>CAWBQF010000004.1:0-1908120 GCA_963791025.1 uncultured Chloroflexia bacterium
CTTCGTTTACCTGTCACCGTTAGTAAATCAACAAGTAATTCCTTTTTTTATTATCACATCTTCACATTATCACATTAGCACATTTTCACATTAGTTAATCACTCGCTTCTCAAACTGTTTACCGGGTTGGCTGTGGCTGCTTTGATTGCCTGGAAACTGATAGTTATCAATGCAATAAAAATGGCGGTAATACCTGCAATTAAAAACATCCACCAGCTAATATCAATTCTATATGCAAAACTTTGAAGCCATTTGTTCATTGCCCACCATGCTAACGGAAATGCAATGAGAATTGCAATAAATACCAGGCTTAGAAAATCTTTTGATAACATAGTAGCAATCTTGAAACCTGATGCTCCTAATATTTTTCGAATTCCAATTTCTTTCGTTCTTTTTAAAATAACAAAGGAAGCTATACTTAGTAATCCCAACCCTGCAATGATCATGGCTAGTCCACCTACAACCGCAATTATAATTTCAGTTTGTCTTTCTGAACTGTAGAGCTGTTTAAACGTTTCATCCAGGAACACATAACTGATATTATTATTTCCCGAAATTGATCGGGTTCTGGCTATCACTTGTTGCAGAGTTTTAGAAATATCAGCGGTAGATAATTTTATATAAAGCTGTTTTTGAAAGAAAGGCATATCAAAATCTCCAATAATAAGCGGTTCTATCTTTGTATGTAGCGAACTATAATTAAAATCTTTTACTACTCCGGCAATTTGTCCGGGAGGCCAGCCTCCTGCCAGGTTAATTTCTTTCCCGATCGGGTTAGCATATCCAATTTGTTTTGCAAGAGTTTCGTTTACCAGGTATTGATTTTCTTTATTATCTTTTGTAAAATCGTTTCCTTCAAGAATTTTCATTCCAAAAAAATCTACATAGCCGGGACTAACGTTTTCGAAATTAACCGATATGTTTTGCCGCTCTCCGTTTGTGGCCATGTAATTAATTCCATATAACGCGCCATTTGCACCCAACTCTAAATTTCCGGAAGTAATATCTTGCACACCTTTAATTTTTGCTAACTCAGTTCGTAACACCGACAATTTTCCAGCAGCTTGCACATCTAAAGGAATCTTTATTACCTGGTTATAAGAATAACCTAAATCCTTATTTTGTAAAAACTTCAACTGCTTTGTTATAACAATAAGGCTGATAATAAAAATGACTGTAATGGTAAATTGACCTGTTACTAAAATATTTCGAAGCAAAGATCCTGATTGTCCGGCCAGATTTTTATTTTCTAAAATGCTTTTAATTTTTGAAGATGAGATCAGCCATGCAGGATAAAGCCCGGCAAGAACTGTAGTGGCAAAAAGCAGTAAAATATAAAATTCAATAACACTTGATTGATACAATAAACTCAAATCGAGATTGCGATTTAAAAGATCATTGAGGTAGGGGAGAAAAATCGTTGCCAATATGATGGCTAAGGCAATTGCAAAAAACACGGCAAGAAAAGTTTCTGTCAAAACTTGCATTATGATTTGAAAACGACTGGCACCAACAATTTTTTTTGTCGCGATTTCTTTACCACGGTAAGCAGCTTTTGCAATGGAAAGATTAATAAAATTAATACACGCTATAAGGAAAATAGCGATGGCTATTATGAGAAAAATGTTGATATACTTACCATCAATTCTTTTGTAATTATAATAGTCGTAACTGATATCCCTTGAATTGGAATGAACATCCTCTAGAGGTTGCAGGCGCATATCAATGCCGGTATGTTTTGTATTTATTGTACTCGTAAACTTCGCCTGCAAACTTTTAATATTCACGCCAGGTTCCAATTGCAGGTAAGTTGGTCCAAGCAAAACTCCATAATTATCTTCAAGGCCATTTACAATATGTTTCGGGAAAGGGAGCAATGCATCGATCTGTAAATGGGAAGTTTCTGGCATGTCGGCTATGACATTACTTATTGCATATAATATCCCAGTACTATCGCCTGTATTTACTATCAGTTGCTTACCAACTGCCGGGGTTTTACCAAAGATTTTATAAGCTAAGCTTTGAGTGAGAACAATACTATTTTTAGTACGTAGAAAATTTTCTTTAGTACCCTGGATTATTTTATTTCCAAACGTTTTGTCAAATGAAGTATCTGCACAAGCTATTTCATTTGATGTAAATTTTTTGCCGTTATATTCCAATGTAACTGAAGGGTAGATATCCGGAGTGGCTGGAAATACACGTGTATAATTTTTAATTTCAGAATAGTTTTCCTTTAAAAAAGGCACTATAGGTGCGCCGATAGCAGCGGTAAGTTGTGGAGCAGCGCCCTCATAATGCATATATTCAAGTAAGCGGTACTTATTATTCCTATCCGGAATGTTTTTATCAAAATTTTTTTCGTTGTTTACAAACAAACTAATCAAAAGGCATGCAGCTATTGCAACACCAAGCCCTGCTATATTTATAACAGAATAACTTTTGTTATGCTGAAGATTCCGCCACGCCGCTTTGAAATAATTTTTAAACATTGGAAATAGTTTTTAGTTCGTAGTTCATAGTTCGTAGTTCGTAGTTGGGTAGTTTCGTCTCTCCATTACCGTTATGTTGTAAATTTCAGAACAGTAAATAAACAAACAACTAACTTTTTCATTTCACTTTCGATAGCTATCGTCATTCATTAGCTAATCAGCTAATTAGCACATTAGCTAATAACTACTCACTTCTCAAACTCTTCACAGGATTGGCCATCGCTGCTTTGATCGCCTGGAAACTGATAGTTATCAATGCAATGATTAATGCGAGAACGCCTGCACCTGCAAACACCCACCATTCAATATGTATGCGGTATTTATAATCTTTTAGCCATTCTGTCATCGCCCACCATGCAACAGGAAATGCGATCAGGCAGGAAATCGTAACAAGTATCAGAAAATCTTTTGAAAGTAGTCCTGTTATACCGCGCACGCTTGCGCCAAGAACCTTTCGGATACCAATTTCTTTTGTACGTCGCTCAGCAGTGTAGGCAGAAAGTCCAAACAATCCCAAACATGAAATCACGATGGCAAGAATAGCAAATACACTTGCTAATTTTCCGATCAATGTTTCTGTTTTAAACAATTGCTCAAACTGCTGATCCACAAATTTGTATTCAAACGGAAATCCCGGATTATTTGATTTTATTATCGTTCCAATCTTTGCAAGAGATGAGGTTAAATCTGAAGTTGCCTTTAGGCGAATGGTTAACACATTCGTATTCGAAGTGTCAGGATATATTATTAAAGGAGCGCTCTGACTATACATATCATTGTACACAAAATCGTTTATAACACCAATGACGGTAAGATTTTGTCCCTGGCCTGAAATTACTGTTCCTACTGCATTTTTCGTCTTTAAAAGTTTTGCCATCGTTTCATTGATGATCACGTTGCCACTGTCCATTTTTAAATCGGGATAAAAATCACGTCCTGATTTTAACTTCATGCCCATTGTAGAAATGTATTCAGGGCTTACACCTTCAATGGTTATTAAAACTTCCTTGTGAGGATCTTTGCCAGGCCATGTAAAATCTCCTGTATTGCTGCCAAGGTTTAATACCATGCTGTTACTTAGTGTAGCATTTTTGATCAACCCGGTTCCCGTCAAATCATTTTTAATTGCATCAAAATGCTCTTTCATCTTGCCCTGTAATTGTAAATAGATCAGGTTGTCTTTATTATATCCAAGATCCCGCGACTTTACATGATTGATCTGTTGGTAAATAAGTATCGTGCTGATAATTAAAATAATTGAGATCGAGAATTGCAGTACCACTAATCCTTTCCTGATGAAACCTGCACTTCCACCGGTTTTTATTTTCAAGCCTTTCAATACCGTTACAGGATTAAAAGATGAAAGATAAAAGGCAGGATAACTGCCGGCGAGCAATCCACAAATCAAAGCAATAGAAAGCAAAACTAAAATATGAACGGGATTGGTTATGTGAAGAGATAATTGTTTTTCCACAAGAGAATTGAAAGCAGGAATAGCTGCAGATATAATAGCAAGAGCAACCAATGCGGAAAGCAAAGCCATTATCACCGCCTCACCCATAAACTGCCCGATCAATTTTCCTTTTCTTGCGCCTAAAACTTTTCTTACACCTACTTCCCGCGCTCTTTGTTCAGATCGTGCAGTAGCAAGATTCATAAAATTGATACATGCGATAATCAGAATGATCCACGCGATAAGACTGAACAGGTGAACATATTTTATACTTCCTTCTTTTTCGTTTCCACTTGGATCAAAACGGTCGTAAAGTCTCCAGCGGCTCATTGGATAAATAGAAAATTTTGCATTGAAACCAGAACCTTTTGAATCCAGATAATTGTGTAGTTTTTTGTTGATAGAAGTAATGTTTGCATTTGGAGCCGTTTCGACATAAGTAACTATTCCATTACTTCCCCAATTTTGCAACCATTGATTTTGTTCTTCAAATATTTTAAAAGGCGCCAACCAGTCAAATTTGAATGAAACATTTTCAGGAAGATCGTCAAAAACACCACCTATAACATAAGCTTGTTTATCATCCACTTTCAATGATTTGCCAATAACATCGGTTGATTCAAAAAATTTCTCAGCCATTTTTTTACTGATGACCATGGAATGCAATTCATTAAAAGCGCCGGCGGGATTACCTTTTAAAAACGAAAGTTTGAACATCGACAAAAAAGAAGAATCCACAAACAAACCGGTCTCATAAATATCCTTATCGCCGATGGAAAATAAAGATTGATTGCCCCAGGTTGTACGCGCTGTATTTTTAATTCCCGGTATTTCTTCCTTAATTCCTTTTGCCAAAGGACCCGGAGTCGCATCGAACGTGAATGTGTTACCATCGTAGGTTTGCTGATCCTTTATCTTGTACAGATTTTCTTTGTCAGGAAAATAATTATTGAAAGTTAATTCATCTTCCACCCACAGAAAAATCAATGCTGCACAGACAATTCCGATTGCCAGACCAAAAATATTAAGAAAAGTATATCCTTTATTTTTCCAAAGATTTCTAAATGTCGTTTTAAGATAATTTCTAAACATTTTTTTAGTTCTTAGTTCTTAGTTCTCAATTTCGTTTACCGTGACCGTATAGTTGATCAGATGTAAACAGTAAACAAACATTTAGTGTCACTTTTTATTTTGAAGCTTTGCATTGGCACATTAGCTTATTAGCTAATCACGAATTATTACACCAAAATATTTTCGGTGACTGTTTGTCCGTCAAGCATACGAATGATGCGATGGCTGTAGCTTGCATCATGTTCACTGTGCGTTACCATGATGATCGTAGTTCCTTGCTCATTTAATTCTATCAACAATTGCATTACTTCATTACCGTTTGATGAATCGAGGTTTCCTGTAGGTTCATCCGCAAGAATTAATTTTGGTTTATTAACAACAGCCCTGGCAACTGCCACACGTTGTTGCTGACCACCAGATAATTGTTGCGGGTAGTGATGCTTCCTGTGCATGATTTGAACTTTTTCCAGAACTTCTTCTACGCGCCTTTTTCTTTCGTCAGCTTTTACACCGAGATAAATAAGCGGCAGCTCCACGTTTTCAAAAACAGTCAATTCATCAATAAGATTAAAACTCTGGAACACAAAGCCAATATTGCGTTTGCGCAGATCAGCTCTTTTTCTTTCATTGAAATCAGCTACTTCAATTCCATTGAATAAAAAGCTTCCACTGTCCGGATCATCCAATAAACCCAGGATATTCAGTAAGGTTGATTTGCCACAGCCGGAAGGGCCCATGACAGCTACAAATTCGCCTTCTCTTACATTGAACGAAAGCTTGTTTAAGGCAACAGTTTCTACTTCTTCAGTGCGGTAGATCTTTTCGAGGTTGGTAATTTTTATCATTGTTTTTGTTTTTTTTTAATTGATCTTTTAAATTTTTATAAGCAGGTCTCTTGTCGGAAAAATTTCAGATGAAGGTTTTTCGCATGGAACAAGTTTAGTCTCTGTAGTTGTCTTTTGTTTTTCGATACTACAAACCGATTTCGCTTTTACATTGCACCTCACTAAAACTAAATAGAGAAGAACAAGGACAATGACGAGCACTTTTGTTTGAAGTATCTTTTTCATCTTTTTATGTTTTTTATTATTGATTTTTCAAAACCAATTCCTGCATGTCTCCGTAACTATCATAGCTGCTGGTGATTACTTTGTCGCCCGGTTTTAAACCTTCAAGCACTTCATAATAATCCGGATTCTGCAGGCCTAATTGGATATCTGTTCTATACGCTGTTTTTCCATCACTGCTCACTTTGAAAATCCAGTTGCCGCCGGTCTGCTGGTAGAAACCACCTTTTGGTAAAAGCAAAGCTTTTCTTTCGGCACTCAGTGCAAGTCTTATCTGGAGTGTTTGTCCGCGGCGAATACCATCAGGAACAGGTCCTACAAATTCCATATCAACCTGGAAACGTCCGTTGTTTACTTGAGTAAAAACTTTCTTTATTTCTAAAGTATAGGTTTTATTATTGAAATCGAAAGTTCCACGAAGCCCGTTAAAAATCCTTGAAATGTAGTGTTCATCGATATCTACTCTCACTTTGTATCCATCCATCACATCAATTTGTCCAAGACGTTCTCCTTTATTTTTAGATTCGCCAATCTCGGCATCAAGTGAAGTAAGTTGGCCATCAATAGGAGCACGTACGATCAAGTCGCCCACTTTTTCCTGCATCACATTTAGTGCGTTTTGAGATCCCTGGTACAGCTGTCTTGCCTGTTTCACCTGTTGTTCGGTAGAGGTAGAATCTTGTTGTAATATTTGTTGTGTAAGCTTTTTCTTTTGCAGATAATACTCATAATCGTTTTTTGCTTTTTGATATTCCTGCGAGCCTATCGCTTTTTTATCATATAAATACTTATCCAAATCATAGATGCGTTTCGCTTCCTTCAATTCGCTTTCCACATCTGTCATTTGGTTCAGTTTGTTCACTGTATTTTGTTCAGCAGCATTTTTAGAAATCTGCATTTGTGTAAGCAAATTATATACGTCAGTTTTTTGAGTTACAAGAGCTAATTGCAAATCCGTATTTGATAATTTTAATATTGGTTGTCCTTTTTTCATCATCGCTCCATCATCAACATATTTTTCTTCAACACGTCCGCCTTCTACGGCATCCAGGTAAATTGTTGTAAGTGGAAGCACCACTCCGTTCACCGGAATAATTTCCTGGAAAGTGCCGTTCTTAACTTCGCTGATGGTGATCCTGTCTGTATCAACATTCAGTTTGCTCTTTCCGGAAGTGAAATAATAGCTTGCAGTTATCAAGACTATAATGGCCACTATTCCGGTGATAGTTAAGATCCTTTTTCGTGACCATTTCTTTTTTTCAATGACTCTGTCCATTTTAATTTTTTGTTGACGTTGAGAAACTTTTGTTTGGTTAGTTGTTTTTTTCTTTATAAGTAACCTAAATGGCATGCCATTATTTATGCTACTGTATTTCAATTAGTTATAAAAATTTGTTTCCAGGTAGTGTTCGGTTTTGATACAATTGTCGTTCATTTTTGATACAGGGATTTAGTAGGGAAAACGCAAGGTTTTTTAGAACATCATTCTCCTTACCATCATGCTTTTTCTGCGACGTTGAATGTCCCAAAGCTCAGCAGCACTGAAAATTCTTTTCTTTTCTTTTTTGAAACTTTTCGCTACTGTTTCTTTTACTTCTGCTGTAAGAATATTTAATTCTTCTATTGTTAGATTTTGAAGCAGGTTGTTAGATTCAAATTTCATGACTTTAATTTTTTAAGGGTTTATAATTTTTTCTTTTTTAGAAGGCAAATCTTTTTGTGTAAAGATTTCTTTTACGACGTTGGATATCCCAAAATTCTGCAGCGCTAAAAATTCTTTTCTTTTCTTTCTTGTAATCTTTTGCTACAGTTTCTTTAATTTCTGTTGACAGAATTTTTAATTCTCCTTTTGTTAGATTTTCCAACAAGTTGTTTGATTGAAGTTTCATGATCTTAGGTTTTAAAATTTTGTGTTTAATTTTTTTATGACGGTTCTCAATTCTGTTTTGTTACATTTTTTTTGAAAACCTTTTTTGTTATTCTGTTTATCTATTAGTACAAAGACGTGCCAAAACATAACTCTTTGTTTTTCAATAAGATCAAAAACTGCTTCTGAAAAGGAGTGTTCGCTTATGATACAATCATTATCCGCTTTTGAAACAGATGTAGCTGTTTTAAAAATATTAGTGAGATTGTGTGAAAAATTATTTTTAAAATTGCAATTCTTGCAGGTGAGTTATTGGATTTTTGTTACTTTTAATTACGCTGCAAGACGAACAAAACGTTTACAGTAAACGAACAAATAGCTTAGATTTCTGCTTTATTTCTCTTACAAAACCATGTTGAATAATGAATGCAAAAAATGCGACAGTATTGATTATTGATGATGATACGGATGTTTTAACCGCAGTGAAATTGCTTTTAAGACCCGAGGTAAAAGAAGTTATTACGGAAAAAAATCCTGAAAATATCCGGAACCTTTTGTCCAAATATCCTGTTGATTTGATTTTACTGGACATGAATTACAACAGTTCGATCAACACAGGAAATGAAGGACTTTTTTGGTTAAAAAAAATCCGTGAGTTTGGCTCAAATGCTGATGTCATAATGATTACAGCTTATGGAGATATAGATCTTGCGGTAAGATCATTGAAAGAAAGTGCTTCTGATTTTATGGTAAAGCCATGGCATAATGAAAAGCTGATTGATTGCATAAAAAAGACATTGAAGGCAAAAGGAAAGCCTGCAGAAGAAAGAACCGGCGGAGATTCTTCTGTTATTGGAAAAGAACTTCTTGGAAATTCCGAGGCCATGAAAGACATCTTTTTTAAGATTGAAAAAATTGCGCCTACAGATGCAAACATTCTTGTGCTCGGCGAAAACGGAACCGGGAAAGATTTAATTGCAAAAGCGATTCATCAAAATTCCCTTCGTGCTAAAAAACCTTTTATAAAAGTAGACGTTGGTGCGCTGACAGAATCCCTTTTTGAAAGCGAATTATTTGGCCATAAAAAAGGCGCTTTCACCGGTGCGGGTGAAGACAGGGAAGGTCGCTTTGAAGCCGCGAATGGAGGTACTTTGTTTCTTGATGAAATTGGGAATATAACTTTACAACAACAGTCAAAACTTTTAAGTGTTTTACAAAACCGCCAAGTGATAAGACTCGGAAGCAACGCACCTGTTAGCGTTGATATTCGCTTAATTTGCGCTACCAATTTACCTCTGTCAGAATTGGCAAATGAAAATCGGTTTCGGAAAGATCTCATTTACAGAATCAATACCGTTGAAATTATGGTTCCTCCTTTAAGAAAAAGGGGAGACGATATTATTTTGCTTGCCAAACATTTCGCAAATGTGTACGCCAAAAAATATATGAAAGCGCAATTGGAATTTGATGAAAAAGCAATTGCAAAATTGAAGCAATATCATTTTCCGGGAAACGTACGCGAGTTGCAATATACAATGGAGCGTGCGGTAATTATGCTGGAAGGCGATACACTTTGTGCTGATGATCTTATTTTTTCTCCATTGGAATCCGTACCGGAAAAAGAAGAAGAACCAAAAGATTTGAACCTGGGTACGGTGGAGAAAAACACCATCTTGAGAGTGATAGAAAAACACAATGGCAACATCAGCAAAGCCGCCAGGGAACTGGGTCTCACAAGAACTGCATTGTACAGAAGGTTAAGTAAATATGATATTTAACCGTTTAATTTCGCCAAAAACATTTCTACATGTTGAAACGTATCGAGTTTAAAATTTTCATCAGGATACTACTGCTTTTTTTTTCGCTGATGGTTGGCTCTTATTTATTTGTAAGCGCGAATTATAATTACCTGGTTTTGCTTTTGCCCTTAATTCTTTATCAATTAATAGAGTTTTATCGCTATCATTTTAAGGCGCAAAGAGAGTTAGAGCAGTTTGTTGAATCAATTCGCTATCGCGATTTCTCGAGGCATTTCAGTGTAAAAAAAGCGCCTCTTGAGTTGCGAGCATTACGCGAAGGATTTAACCAAATTGCGGCTGCTTTCCAGGAAATTTCAAAAGAAAAGGAAACCTCTTTTCAATATTTGCAAAAAATATTGGAGCTCGTGGATACCGGAATCATGTCTTTCAATATTGATACCGGCGAAATAATCTGGATGAACGAATCGCTCAAGAAAATGTTGAATCTTCCTTATTTAAAGACGATACATTCTTTGATGAAAAGGGAGAAAGATTTGTATGGCGAAGTGATTACTTTGAAACCGGCGGAAAGTAAAATCGCTATTGTTCATCTTGACAACCGCTCTTTTAAAGTTCTGCTTTCCGGAACAGCTTTTCAAACTGATGGAAACAGATTTATGCTTATCGCTTTCCAAAATATTAATGAAGCATTGGATGAAACCGAATCAAAAGCGTGGCAGAAATTGTTGAGCGTGATGACGCACGAGATCATGAATTCTGTTGCTCCGATTTCATCTTTGGCAGACACATTGAAAAATCGACTTCACAAATCAATGCCTTATCTCGATAACAGTGATGGCGCAGTGCACGATCTTGAAATCGGAATTGAGACGATCAAAAGGCGCAGTGAAGGATTGCTGAAATTTGCAGAGACCTACAGAAATTTGAATAAGATCATTAAACCAAATCTTAAGAAAGTCTACGTTAGAGATCTTTTTGAAAACCTGTACCAGCTAATGGAACCAACGCTTCAGCAAAAAAATATCGAAATGGATATTGTCCTGAAGGATCCGGGACTTACAGTAGAAGTGGATCCAAGCCTTATTGAACAGGTGTTGATCAATCTTGTGGTAAATGCAAAAGAAGCTTTGAAAGATAAGGAGGGTGCAATGATCATTTTATCCGCCATGATAAACAACAGTAATAAAGTCATTATAAAAGTCGCGGATAATGGCAGCGGAATTCCTAAAGATGTTCTGGAAAATATTTTCATTCCTTTTTTCAGCACAAAGAAAACCGGAAGCGGCATAGGATTAAGTTTGTGTAAACAAATCATGATGCTTCACAAAGGCAGTATCAACGTGCATTCTGTGGTGGGAGAGGGAACTGCGTTTACGCTACAGTTTCCTTAATATTTTTTCCAGCTTATGGTATGGTATCGCTTGTGTTGTACCTGTAACAATCACAGAATTCCTCATCACATAAAAGACGTTTCAATTCTTCACTTTTCAAAACATCGATATAATCCATTGGTTTTCCGTTTACATAAATTGTTCTGTAAACCAGTCTTATACCGTGACTGTAATCAACATACCAATTAACATGTCCGGTATATAAAGGTTGAATTGGCTGACCATCAGATTTCTGCCAACCATAAATTGCAACACGATTTGGTTTTAAACTGCGTGTAAGCATTCCTGTTATAACTACATCTTTTTTAATTCCGGCGATCAGGCCTTTCCTCAATTTTCTCTGGCCTTCTATGATAAGATTATGCTGATACATCGTTACAGCACTATCCCGAAATGCATACATCGGTACAGGTTCCAATTTTATTTTTGCAGCTTTATAAATATCGTTTACCATTTTTCTTGTTGGCAAAAAGCAATGTAAGCTGTCTGCAATTTCCTGTGCAGTCATGGGTGTAAGCGGAACTCTTGCAAAATCTGTATTTGAACCAATCGACAGGTAGTCGGGCATTACAAAATAATAAGCATGAATAATTTTTCCATCGCTTGTCGTGATATGAGTTTCAATCTTCACCAATTTTCTTAAAAAAGGCGGGATATTTCCTGAAAGAATTTCATTTTTTGCCAGCAATTCTCTATCGTGTTCACTTGCTGCAAATACGCTTTTGTAAAATTGATTTCCGGTAATAGCGACGTTGCTTTCTTTCAGGTAGAATAATATGTTTTGAACTATTGCACGAAAACAAGGAAAAATGAAGAAACTAAAAAAAAAGAAAGTCGTTTCATGAAGGGAAAGTTAATCCAATTTAGTTTTTGACGTCATTATCACTGAAAACTTTTCCTTCAAGTTAAATGAAGGCAGCACAGGATGTTGGTATATATTGACAATTAGAGTCCTTATGTTTACAAGATAAAATTATGTAAATTTGAAAAATGAAGACTTTGACGATTGAAATACCTGATTCTGTAAATCTTGATGAAAAAGAAGCTAAAACATTTCTTGCAGCAAAACTTTATGAGAAAGGTTCTTTATCGCTAGGACAAGCTTCAGATATGGCGGGATACACAAAGCGTGAATTTATGGAATTGCTTTCAAAATATGATGTTTCGATATTTAATTATTCTGAATCAGAATTGGAAAACGATATCTTGAATGCAAAGAATTATCATCGCTGATGCAAGTTGTTTAATTCTTCTTGATAAAATCGGTAAACTTGAACTTTTAAGGAAATTATTCGGAACAATAAATGTCACTCCTGAAGTAGCCACTGAATTTGGATCCCGGCTCCCTTCCTGGATCAAAACTTTGCCCAACTCAGATAAAACTTTACAGCTTTATATTGAAAAATTTGTTGATAAAGGCGAAGCAAGCGCAATTACACTCGCGAAAGAATTCAGAAATTCTTTACTAATTATTGATGATTTAAAAGGAAGAATATTTGCCCAAAAAACCGGAATAGCTATAACAGGGACATTGGGAATAATTGTCCAAGCAAAATTTGCCGGAATTATTACGTCAATAAAACCATTAATTTTAAAAATAAAGGAGACAAACTTTAGAATTTCAACGGAACTTGAGGATAAAATTTTGAAAATAGCAGGCGAAAAATAAGTCACTCCAAAGCTAAGGATCAACCTTTCTATCATTCTTCATAACTCAATTAAATTTTTACACTTTATCTTCGCGAAAAATTTTTCTCTATGAATTTACATGAATACCAGGCAAAAGAATTATTGAAAAAATACAATGTTCCCGTTCAGGAAGGTATTGCGTGCAACACCGTTTCAGAAGCTGAAGATGCATACCGTTATATTAATAGTCAGTATGGTAGCAAGTTTGCGGTGATAAAGGCGCAAATACATGCAGGAGGAAGAGGAAAAGGAACGATTAGAGGAACAGATCAAAAAGGTGTGGCGGTAGCGAAAAGCCTGGAAGATGTAAAAAGAATTGCTCAAAATATTTTAGGTGGAACGTTGGTAACCGTGCAAACAGGCGAAGCAGGAAAAGTAGTGAATAAGATTTTAGTTGCACAGGATGTTTATTACGAAGGTGCAGAACCTGTGAAAGAATTTTATTTATCAATTTTAATGGACAGATCGAAAGGCAAAAATGTAATAATGTACAGCACCGAAGGTGGCGTAAACATTGAAGATGTGGCGCACAGTACACCGGAAAAAATCTTTAAAGAATGGATACATTCCGGAGGTTCCGTGCAACCTTTCCAGGCAAGAAAAATTGCGTTTAACCTGGGCTTAAGTGGAACTTCTTTTAAGAATTGCGTGAAGTTCGTAACGAACTTATATAACGCTTTTGTTGGTCTTGATTGCAGTATGCTTGAAATAAATCCGATGTTTAAAACAAGCGATGGAAAAATTATTGCGGTTGATTGTAAAATGAATATTGATGACAATGCGCTGATGCGTCATCCTGATATTGCTGCATTGCGCGACATCAGTGAAGAAGATCCTACAGAAGTGGAAGCGGCAAAATACAATTTGAATTTTGTAAAGCTTGACGGCAATGTTGGTTGTATGGTAAACGGCGCCGGACTTGCGATGGCGACGATGGACATGATAAAACTGAGTGGGGGAGAACCCGCCAACTTTCTTGACGTGGGCGGAACCGCAAACGCTCAAACAGTAGAAGCAGGTTTCAGAATTATTTTAAAAGATCCAAAAGTAAAAGCGATCCTGATTAATATTTTTGGTGGCATCGTTCGTTGCGATCGCGTGGCGCAGGGTGTTATAGACGCATATCAATCTATCGGAAATATCGACATTCCAATCATTGTTCGTTTACAGGGAACGAATGCAGAAGTCGCTAAGGACCTTATTGATAAAAGCGGTTTGAAAGTTCAATCTGCTATTTTGTTGAGTGAAGCTGCGGATTTGGTGAATAAGGCTGTAGCCTGATAAAAATTCATTTTTCGACAGGCTCTCTTTTATAAAATTTAAACCCGCCTTCCTGTTTTATTAACATGCAATTATTACAGGTTGAATCAAACCCGATGTTGGTAACCTTGACTACGAAATACGCTGGTTTTTTAATATCTCCTTTTAATAAAAATTGTTCATCTGCCTCTCCATAAACCGGGAAGGCAGGTTTTTTTGCATAAAAATATTGAGCGTAACTTTTAAAACCGATTGGCCAAACGTACACAGCTTTTCCTTGCAGGGTTTGGTAAAAATCTATCGCCGGGCCTTGAGAATATCTTTCGATTTTAGGAACCACGGCCAGCAAATAAACAAAGAGAACAGACGCTGTTGAGTAAAAAAGAAAGAGAGTTGCAATCCTGTTTTTCTTTTGATAAAACAATATAACAGCAACTATTACAAGTATAAAATAAAAAATACCGATAAAGCTCTCGAATCCGCTCCAGTGCACATTCACATTCAAACTTGCTGCAGCAAACGGATCTTTTAAATAAGGAAGAATGAGTTGATGATGATTAGCGACGTAAGGAAGCGCAGCCAGCAAAAATGAAAATACAAATCCCATAAACGCAATCAACACCAAAAGAGAAATCTTCATTTTTTGTTTGTTTACTAACAACCAGTCGAGATAACAGGTAGCCATAAACGCTAAAGGCATATAAGTAAGCGAAGAGTAATGGACAATCTTAGTTGTGGTAATGCTAAACAGAATCATCACCGTCCAAAAAAGAATTTTCATCAACCGCAAAAATTCTTTTTCGATTTCCATTTTTTTGCCTGCAATAACCGGCAGCGCAATGATTGAAATAGGAAAGCAACCAATAAATACAACCACAAAGTGATAATACCAGGGTTCACCATGACTGGCAACAGGATGCAAGAAAAGATCCGCCTGGTAGGCCAGAAATTCTTTTAAAAACCAAAATCCGTTGTTGATTATTTCCTGCCCAAACCAGAGCAAACAAATAATGGTGAAAAAGAAAATAAAAAGAAGAATCTTTTTAATGCCGGGAAAATTTTTGAACCGGCTAAAAACAAAATAAACAAAGAACGTAAGCAAGAAAACGAGCAAGCCCACCGGCCCTTTCGTCAAAGTGGCCAAACCGATGAAAAGTCCAGCCAGCGAAGGATATACAAACTTGTTTTTCCAAACTTCTCCACGAACATCCAGAAACATAAAATAGATTCCAAGGAAAATGAAGTAATTAAAAATTGGATCTATAATGCCGGATTTAAAATAGAGATGAGGAAGAAAAGTGCCGAGATAACTGATGGCCCAGATGAAACCAAACTCGTACAATTTCTTCCAATACCTGACCAATGATCCGGTCGCGTAGGGGGATAGAATGATGGGGCGTGTTCTTCTACATTCTCTTGAGCCAGACGGAAAGCTTCTGTCAGGCCGACAATGTAGGGTAATGTTTTTGCGTGCCAGCCCGCAGGGCATTTTCCTGCTTGCCGCCGGTCTGGGCCGGTACAATGGGAGTCCCTTTGCGTACATACAAAACCCCCACCCCTTTCGGACCGTAAAACTTATGCGCGCCTAAGGATAAAAGATCCAGATGGTCAGCAGCAACATTCATGGACAGGTGAGCCGCACCTTGCACCGCATCCGAATGGAAAGGGATTCCCTTTTGGCGGCAAATTGTGACTATTTTGCAAGATAGGGTTGATGGTGCCAATTTCATTATTAGCATAGATAACTGAAACCAGGGCAGTATCTGAGCGGATGGCACGCGTCACCGCGGCGGGGTCTACCTGACCATACTCGTCCACGGGTAAGTGTTCAACTTCAAAGCCTTCTAACTCAGCCAACTGGTGAGCAGTATGTTCTACGGCGTGATGTTCCACCGGGCTGATGAGGATATGGCGGCGACTATGTTGGCCTGGGCCAGCGCTACGCCGCGCAGCGCGAGGTTATCGCTTTCTGTGCCGCAGCCGGTAAAGAGGATCTCTTCTGGTTGGGCATTCAGCAGCTCAGCAACAGTCTGCCGGGCATTTTCAAGGGCTTCTTCGGCCTGCTGGCCGAACAGATGAACGGAGGATGGGTTGCCAAAGACTTCTCGAAAATACGGCAGCATGGCCTGAAGCACACGGTCATCCACCGGCGTGGTCGCTGCATAATCGAGATATACCCTGGCTGTTGCGCTCATCTTACCCTCCTTCAACCTTTGAAAACACAAGACTTTGAAAACCAGGGCCGACAAGCGCCTTGATCTTCAAAATCAGATGGAAAACTAAGATGTGATTATAGCACGTTCAAGCTTGTCTAAAAACTTTCCTCTTATGTCATCCCTTGATATAATAACATAAATCGTTACAAATCTCACATTATGGAGGCAGTATGTCGTCTTACAAAATAAGATTTGGCACCGATGGTTGGAGAGGGGAAATCGCTGAGAATTATACATTTGATAATGTACGCCGGTGCGCTCAGGGTTTTGCCTCCTACATGAACAACCACGGGAAAAAGGGAGCGAAGATTGTTGTGGGTTACGACAAACGCTTCCAGTCCGAGAGTTTTGCACTTGCTGTGGCTGAAGTGCTGGCAGCAAATGAGTTTCAGGTTTTCTTGACCGATGGACCCACCCCCACCCCGGTCATCTCTTACGCGGTAATTGCACAACAAGCGGCAGGGGCGGTTAATATCACCGCCTCGCACAACCCACCCAGCGACAATGGATTTAAAGTCCGCAATGAGTTTGGAGGCGCGATTGATCCGGAAGGGTTGAAAGAGATCGAAAATGGAATCCCGGAAACGGCAGATGATGTGCTGCGCCTGCCAGCAAAAGATGCCCTGGAGCAGGGGAAGATCGTCCGCTTTGATCCGGCGCCCGACTATATTGAACATCTGCACGCGCTGATTGACCTCGAACCCCTGCGCGACGCTGGGTTAAAGATTGTGGTGGATGCAATGTGGGGGAACGGCGCGGGATGGTTTACACGACTGCTGTCTGGTTCGAAAACCGAAGTGATTGAAATCCACGCGGAGCGCAACCCGATCTTTCCTGAAATGGCACGCCCTGAACCTATTCCACCGAATGTGAATGTGGGCCTTCAAACTACAGTCGAGCTGGGTGCGGATGTGCTGCTGATTACGGACGGCGATGCTGACCGGGCCGGAATCGGTGACGAGACCGGGCGTTTGATTAATCAACTGGAAGTATACGGCCTAATGGCGTACTACCTGCTGGAAGTGCGGGGCGAGCGCGGTCCGATTGTGAAGACACTATCGACAACCAGTATGTTGAATAAACTGGGAAAGATTTATGATGTTCCGGTCTACGAAACCGGCGTGGGCTTTAAGTACGTGGCCCCCAAGATGCTGGAAACGAACGCTATGATCGGCGGCGAAGAATCAGGTGGGTACGCTTTCCGCGGGAACGTGCCCGAACGGGATGGCATTCTGGCAGGTTTATACTTCCTGGATATGATGGTGAAGCTCAAAGCCAAGCCGTCTGAACTGCTGCAGAAGTTATTTGATAAAGTTGGCCCGCACTACTATGACCGGATTGACCGCAGCTTTAATGGAGATCGGAAGAAGCGCGAGCAGATGATCCTGAATGCCAAACCAAAGACAATTGGCGGGTTGAAAGTGACCGGCCTAAACACGATGGACGGATTCAGGTTCGACCTGGAAGATGGCGGCTGGCTGCTGGTTCGCTTCTCGGGAACAGAACCGATCTTGCGAGTCTATACCGAAACAACCCATGGGGACCGGGTTCAAGACATCCTGCAAGATGGACTGCGCATCGCGGGGTTAGCATAAACTGTGGTCCGCCTGACTGACACTCACTGCCATCTCAACCTGGACCAGTTCCAACCCGACTTGCCAGCAATTCTTGAGCGGGCCTGGGAGCAGGGCCTGGAACGCATTCTCATTCCAGGAATTGATATCGAGACCAGCCGCCAGGCGGTAGCGCTGGCAGAGCGCTACCCGAACTTGTACGCCGCAGTAGGCGTGCATCCTGGGAATGCCAGTAGCTGGAACGAGAATACCCTGCCAGCGCTGCGCGACCTGATTCAGCATCCAAAAGTGAAAGCGGTTGGGGAGATCGGTCTGGATTACTACCGGGACCGATCCCCACGCGCTTTGCAGCGGGACATTTTTCGCAAGCAAATCGAGCTGGCGGCGGAAGTTGGTTTGCCGGTCGTTATTCACAATCGTAAATTATTGGATGACCTGTGGACTGAACTTTCAGCATGGCAAACCCGGCTAACAGAGAGACATTCCGCGCTCGCCAGACACCCAGGCGTGCTCCACTCGTATGATGGAGATCTGACCACAGCCCAGCAAGCGATTGCACAGGGCTTCTTTATTGGTATCAGCGGCCCGGTCACGTTTAAGAATGCACCTGAGCGTCAGAAACTTGTTTCTGAGCTGCCGCTCGATCATATTTTGATCGAAACCGACGCGCCTTTTCTTACCCCGCACCCTTATCGTGGGCGGCGTAATGAACCGGCGTATGTAGCGCTGGTGGCAGAGAAAGTTGCCGAACTTCACCAACTGCCACTGAAGACCGTGACTGAGGCCGCCTGGATGAATGCTGACGCGTTATTTCATTGGGGAGTTGCCTTTTGAACGCTGTTTCTTTTATTGCCCCTGTTCAGGAAGATATTCAGGCTGTTGAAGCCATTATGCGCACTCAGGCAGAGGAGTATCACGCTGACCTGAAGGCCGCGCTTGAACTATTAATTTCAGCGGGTGGGAAGCGCATCCGCCCGGCGCTTACGATTTTGACCGGTAAAATGCTGGGCGCACCACAAGAAAAGCTGCTCACGCTGGCTGCGGCAATTGAGCTGCTGCACACCGCCACCCTCGTACACGATGACCTGATTGACGGTTCTCTGCTGCGGCGTGGAATGCCAACTCTCAATTCCCGTTGGTCGCCGGGCGCGACGGTGCTGACTGGCGATTTTGTGTTTGCACGGGCTGCTAAGATGGCGGCAGAAACGGACTCTGTGCGCGTGATGAAGCTATTTTCACGCACGCTGACGGTGATTGTTGACGGTGAAATTGCTCAACTGCTAGGCACGCGCTGTAAAGCAGATCGAGACAGCTATTTGAAGCGCATTTACGCTAAGACGGCTTCTCTGTTTGAGACTTCAGCACAATGCGCGGCGCTGGTCAGCCCGGCTGGCGATCAAACAGTCGAAGCAATGCGCCGGTTTGGTTATGAAATTGGAATGGCCTTCCAGATTGTGGATGATATTCTGGACTTCACGGGCGAGCAGAGTACAGTCGGGAAACCTGTTGGCAACGACCTGCGCCAGGGCATTGTGACCCTACCCGCGCTGCACTACGTGGATGAGCACCCAAATGACCCAGATATCCAGTATTTGCTGAAGGGCGAGTGCCTGGACAGTGAAGAACGGGCGGTACGGCTGGTGAATGCCATCCGCAAGAGTGAGGCGATCCGCCAGAGTCACGCGGAAGCCGTACAATATGTAGAGCGGGGGTTAGAAAGCCTGCGCGAGCTGCCTGACAGCCCAGAGCGCTATGCCCTGGAAGACATGGCGCACTATATTGTGCAGCGGGAGTTGTAACCGGAAAGATGGTTTTGAATAATGCGCGGGACCAGCCCTCCGGCTGGTCTCGGTTTTTAAAGGGCACACATTCAGAATTTGTGTTCTATAATAGAGGTATGGCTTCGAAAACATCTGCCGGGCAGTTCGATTATTCAGAGATGCTGGCTTTTCAGTTACAAATGGCTGGCCTGCCCAAACCCCAAAGAGAGTTCATGTTCCACAAGCGGCGCAAGTGGCGTTTTGATCTGGCCTGGCCAACTTTGCTGATCGCAGTTGAGATCGAAGGGGGGATCTGGACTGATGGACGGCACGTGCGCGGCAAAGGGTATGAGGCGGACTGCGAGAAGTATAACGAAGCCCAGATCTTAGGCTGGATGGTGCTGCGCTTTACGCCTGGGATGGTGAAAAAAGGAAAGGCGGAGAACATCATTGAGAAGGCTGTCCGGCGGGCGATGGACGGTGAGATTTAGAACACGGAGACCGGCGCTAATGCTGCCGGTCTCTTTTCTTTCAAGCATCGATATCCGAATTTAAGACAAGTACATTGTCCCAGATAGAACGGTTGCGTTCGATAAAGTGCTTGTGAACGGGGTGATTGAAGTAGATGTCGATATCTTCCAGACTGGCAAAGGTCATGTAGTGCATGGTGTCGTAGTCGGGAGGACGGTTATAGTCTCCAGGATGAGTGCCACCCCCGCGGTATTCCTGGATCTGCGGAATGCCGGTTTGCATGGCGGCAAAGTCGGCCATATGCTGCTGGATAGCTTCTTCGGATGTTCCTGCTTTGAACTTAAAACATACAATGCGCTGGTATGGCATAAGGTTCATTTCCTTGATGGATCGGGATTGTTATGTAATTGTATCTGAATTAAAGATTAGCGTTCATTGTCCAAAATGAAGCATCAGGCGCAGTTCTAGTCATCTTTCATGCAGAACACCCCTGAGTCCGGTGACTCAGGGGTGTTCTGCATGTTTTGTCTGTTAAGGGGTGCCTGATGGGTTTCGAACCCACAGCCTCCTCATCCACAGTGAGGCGCTCTGCCATTGAGCTACAGGCACCACGCGGCGGTTACAGCCCTTAACCACCATTCGAGGCAAAATTCTATCACACAGTTTCAACTTCCGCAAGCATTTGTCGTAAAACGGAAGCAATTTCCTGACGGCTGACGGTCTGCTGACTGCGAGTTTGGAGATCCTTCACAGTGATCTGCCCGGCAGCACGCTCATCCGGGCCAGCAATCAGCACATAACGAACGCCTACACGGTCAGCATACTTGAGCTGTTTTTGCAGGCGAATGGCTTCAGGATAAACGAGGACATTCATCCCGGCCTGACGAAGCTGCGCGGAAAGCGCGAACGAATCGAGCAAAGCATCATCATCAAACATGGTGACCAGAATATCGGCTGGTACGCGCTTAATCTCGGGCAGGAGACCGTATTTTTGCAAGAGGATGGAGATCATCACATCGCCCATCGCAAAGCCCACACCAGGGGTAGCTTCGCCGCCCATGTCACTGACCAGATTATCGTAGTGCCCACCCCCAAAAATGGAGCGCCCACCATCGCGGTCGATGGCTTCGAAGACAATGGTGGTGTAATAAGTGAGCCCCCGAATGATCTTTGCATCAAATTCAATATAATCTTGAAGGCCCATGCGCTCCAAGACAGCCATGGCACGGCGCAACTCATCTGACTTTTGCCACAGGTCTGGATTGGACAACATACGCTTGAGGCCTTCAAACTGTTCTGCCGTCAGGCCAGTAGAGAGGGCAAATTCTTTCCACTCCCCCGCTGAGAGTTTCTCCTGGCGATCAATCACGCGGAAGACTGATTCACGCATGGAAGGATCAATGCCCAAGGCGCTGAGTTCCGATTCCATCAAGCGGCGGCTGTTAACTGCGACACGCACTTTATCCGGCCCCAGACCGACTTCTTTGAGGAAGTCACAACCGATGGCGATGATTTCGGCATCCACTTCTGGACTGTTCATGCCGATCAGGTCAATGTTCCACTGGAAGAATTCGCGGGTGCGGCCTTTTTGGGGCCGCTCGTAGCGCCAGAAGGGGCCAAATGACCACCAGCGCAGGGGATAAGTAAGCTCTTTTTCACGCTGTGCTACCATCCGTGCTAACGAAGGAGTCAGTTCGGGGCGCAAGGTAAGCTCTTCCCCACCCCGATCTTTGAAGACGTAGGACTGCTGATTTACCAGTTCTTCGCCCGACTTCGCGGCATAGAGTTCCAGCTTTTCTAAAAATGGAGCATCATATTCTTGATACCCATAAGCCTCTGATACCTTGCGGATTTTACTCAGCAGGTAGTTACGGTTAGACATATCTTCAGGATAAAAATCGCGGGTGCCCTTAACGGAAGGGATAATTGTCTTCATAAATTGCCGTCCGTGAATCAATTCAAATTTTTTCGCTGCCTGAGGAAGATTTTAACATATTCCAGCCAATCCTGCGAACAGCAGTCCTGTTCTTCGGCAGGGTTACTGGGATCGTTGAAAACAATATGCCTGGAGGAAAGAAGGATTTATTACGATTCCAATAAGCGCAACGACGAAAAGACTTAAACTTTGTGAAATATGTTACTTTCCAAATGGTTGTCTATACCTTAAACTAATCAAACAAGGTACAATACCCGCGTGTTGTTCCACATTATTTGTTTTGTTGATAGAGGCATATGAAGATCCGGGATTTAATTCAAATTATTGATGGAACACTTATTACGACGCCCGGTAATCTGAACCGCGACATTAAGGGCGGTTTTGGGGCAGACTTAATGAGTGATGTCCTGGCTTCAATCCAACCCGAAGCTGTACTGCTGACTGGCTTGTGCAATCCACAGGTAGTTCGCACGGCCCAAATGTCGGATGTGGCAGCTATTGTTCTGGTTCGAGGCAAACACCCGCCAATGGAAACGATTCGCCTGGCGAATGAAGAAAGTCTTCCGCTCATCTCTACCCCCTATGGTATGTTTGAAGTGTGCGGTCGACTGCACAGCGCAGGGTTGGCAAGCCTTGAAGAGCCAATGCAAAATGGCTCTTGTGAATGTGAGGAGTAGCTGCTTCTGAGGCGTTCATGAATCAAGACGGTTTCCTTCCAGGTCGGAACTTTACAGATAAAGAAGTTGCAGGCATTACCCGTGCTGAAGAACTGGCTTATGAATTTAAGGGTGCGCGAGGTAATGACGAATGAATTAATCGCGCTGGCACCCGATACGCCTATGTCGGAAGCCCTTGAAGCGTTTCGATCTGCGCGTATTTCGGGCGCTCCTGTGGTGGCGAACCAGCATCTGGTGGGGGTTATCAGCCTGGAAGACTTAATCCGCTGCTTAACGATGAATTCAACTCGATTTAACCGTAGAGCATTTTATGTCACGCAACCTGGTAACGGTACACAGCACCGATCCAGTTGTAGAAGCACTGAAGTTGTTTGTCAATACGCGGCACGGGCGGCTGCCGGTGTTGGATGAAAATGATCATCCAATCGGCATTTTGACAAAAGGTGATATCACGATGGGGCTCTTGAAAGCCTTGCAGCGTGATTATCAAGCTGAAGAACTGCGCCGCTACCGCGCCAGCCACTTGTTTGAAGATATCGTTTCCGATCGTACCAGCCTGATTTTACGTTACACCATTAAGCAGGGAGATTTTACGCAAGGCGGATCTGCCTCAAGCTGCATCAAGCGCGCGCTGCTGCGGCTTGGAGCCAACCCACAGATCGCTCGCCGCTGTGGGATCGCAGCGTACGAGGCAGAGATGAACCTGATCATCCACACCACCAACGGCGGTATTATGCGGGTGGAGATTGAACCCCACCAGATCACGATGGATGCCTATGACGATGGCCCAGGCATTGAGGATGTTCACCTGGCTTTACGACCTGGTTACTCCACTGCCACAGAAGAAGTACGCGAACTGGGCTTTGGGGCAGGCATGGGCCTGGTAAACATCCAGCGATGTGTTGACAACATGCAGCTTGAATCGACCTGGGGAAAAGGCACGCGCCTGCGGATGAAGATCTTCCTTACCAAACCAGGAAACCCCAACATCGAAAAGGAGAACTGCCGGAATGACGCTGAGCGAAGTGATTGAGAAGCTGGAGCTTACCCCTCTAACCGAAACTCAGGATTTTTCTGAGTTCATCCCTACGGCTGGATATACTTCTGATCTATTAAGCTGTGTAATGGCAAACGCAACCAGACAGGGCATTTGGGTGACACTGCAAGCTCACACCAATATTGTGGCGGTCGCGGCGCTGCTGGACTTGTGCGCAGTCATTATCACCGAAGGGGCCATACCTGACCCGGATACCATTCTTAAAGCGAACCAGGAAGGCGTTATCTTGCTTTCTACACCGCGGCAGTCTTTCTATGTAACTGGCAAGTTATGGGAAATGGGCCTGCGGGCGGAGTAAGATCACAGCGTCCTGGGTGAGGAGACTTCTTTGAATTCGTTTCGGGCTGACCTGCATGTTCATACGGTACTTTCGCCGTGTGCAGGGGTTGAGATGATCCCGCCACTGATCGTTGAAGAAGCGGTGGAGCGCGGTATTCAGCTTATCGCCATTACTGACCATAATGCGACAGCCAACATAGGTGCAGTTCAGCAGGCAGCTTTGGGCAGTGGCTTGATTGTGCTACCCGGGATGGAACTACAGAGCCGGGAAGAAGTCCACGCTTTGTGCTTGTTTGATACCCTTGAACAGGCGCGCGCGTTTCAAGGCTGGGTAGATCAGCACATGCCGGACGTTCAGAACAACCCGGAATTCTTTGGCGAACAGTTTGTGGTGGATGAAACCGGGGACTTCATCCAGCGCGAAGAGCGGCTGCTGCTAACCTCTGCGGAGGTATCGCTGCGGCAGGCGTGGGAGCAGGTGGACCGCATGGAAGGACTGCTGATCCCAGCACACATCAACCGGCAAGCGTTTGGGTTGATTTCCATACTAGGACTGGTGCCTACAGACTTTCCAGTGGAAGTTCTGGAAATATCGAGACATATCACGGTGAGCGAAGCGAGACAACAGATTCCGCAAGCCGCCGCTTATCCGCTCATTCAAAATGGCGATGTACACTACTTAGATGGTTTTCTTGGAACAACTCTCTGGCAGATTGCCCAGCCGAGCATTCGTGAAATCCGTAAAGCAGTCCAAGAAGTCGATGGACGGCGGTTTACTGTGCGTGAGGCTGGCAAAAATACTAGAAAGCCTGGGAATACTGCATGAAGTGGGAAGTGTCCTACGTAGCTGTATGCAGCGTGGTACACGCCCATCATTGTTGACAACCCTCATTCCGAATGATGACATTTGGTAATTGACCATTCTTTCACCTGGCGAGTAAACTCATGTAGATTCCGAGCCAGTGTGCTACGTAATTTTTGACAGAAGATTTGTGAATTCAATCACAATACAAGAACTTAGTAACCAGATGTTACTTTTTATTGGGAGCTTTCACGATGCTCAATGAAATTGAAACCATTTCAACAGCCGATACCCTGCTTGACCCTGAACTGAAAGCCACTATTGGCAAGATTTTGAATGAAAATAGTGATCTCCAGGGCAGCTTAATGGTGATTTTGAACGAAATTCAAAATCAGGTCGGTTATATTTCAGAACCAATGCAGCAGTATATTGCTGATCATTTGCATATTCCCGCCAGCAAGGTTCACGGAGTCGTTTCTTTTTATTCTTTCTTCACAACTACCCCACGCGGGCGGCACACGATCAAGTTCTGCATGGGCACAGCCTGTTATGTAGGCGGTATGCCGCAGTTGATTGAAAAAGCAAAGCAAGTGCTGGGCGTGGGGCCTGGGCAAACCACAAAAGATGGCGCGATTACGCTGGAGTTGTGCCGCTGCGTAGGCGCGTGCAGCCAGGCGCCCGTGATTGTGATTGATGAAGAAAGTCATGGACGGGTGCCCCCTAACAAGCTGCCGCAGTTATTCCGCCCAGTGCAGAATAAAGAGTCTGACAAGTAAGGTGGGACCCTATCTGCCACCCCTGGCGTTACTCACGGGAGGGCCGCGTAAGCGCGGCAAACGAGCTTGAGAGAACTGGCGTTGCACCTGTTGGATATTGCTGAGAACAGCGTGTCGGCGAAAGCCCACACGATCAAAATTGTTGTAGAAGAGAACAGCATATCCGACCGGCTACGAATGACGGTGGAAGATGACGGTATAGGAATGGACGCCGAAATGGTCGCGCGAGTAATCGACCCCTTTGTGACCAGCCGAACAACCCGCAAGGTTGGCCTGGGGATCCCGCTGTTGAAGGCGGCGGCAGAAGCTTGCAACGGCTCACTGGTCATCCGTTCTGTTGTCGGGCAGGGTACCCGTGTCGAAGTGGAATTTCAACACAGCCATATTGACCGGATGCCTTTAGGAAATCTGGTCTCGACCATCCTGACCCTGTTGATTGGGTCGCCAGAAGTGCATTGGATTTTTTGCTATCAAGTAGATGAAAGCAAGTTTGAGTTTGACGACGCGCCGATTAAGGAAGTACTAGAAGATCTTCCACTGACCGAACCTGAAGTACTCGGATACTTGAGAGAGCTTCTGGAAACAGGCGTGGCGAACGTAAAAGCATCATCTGAAACAAGACCTGATATCGTCATTAGGAGAAATTAAAATGGTGGATAAAGTTAAGTCACTGGAAGATTTGCGAAGACTGCGCGAAGAAGCGCTTCAAAAACGCCGGGTGAAGAGTGCCTCCGGACAGGTGCAGATTGTGGTCGGCATGGGAACGGTTGGAATTGCCGCCGGTGCGCGCGAAACACTCAAAGCCATCTTACAATTCATTGAGCAGGAGAACCTGAGCGACGTAGTCGTCCGGCAGACAGGCAACCTGGGCATGGATTCGTTTGAACCAATTGTGCAGGTGACTGTCGGTGAAAGTACGCAGGTTACCTATGGCAAAGTAACTCCTGATGCAGCCCACCAGATTATGCAAGAGCATGTGGTTGGCAGCCAGCCCGTCAAGGCCTATGTGATCGAAGGTTAATCTAACCATTCGGCTCGAAACTGCTCGTTCACGATTTTTGAAAGAGTCGATCCGGGAATAAGAAGTCCTTTTATCCTTTTTTTGTATCATGCTATTCTCGGATCGTTTGAAAGATTGGAATACACCTGGAAGGTGGAAAAATGGCTTTTTATCGCTCACATGTACTGGTATCTGTTGATCCGGAGTGCTTAAGCCGCGGTGCATATCAGCTAATCGATGCTTTGCACGATGAACTGGTGGAGCAAGGATTGATCGACGAAGTCCAGGTGCTGGAGACTTCGCGCCTGGGCGATCCTGTTCAGCAGGGCCCCGACCTGGTGGTTTATCCCGAAGGTGTTCATTACGCGCAGCTGAGCGCTGACGATGTTCCTTATCTGGTTGAGGAGCATTTCTTGAAGGGGCGCGTGGTGCAGAAGTTCCTGGCGCAAGAACGGGTGTTTGCGGATGAAGAACTAGGCGCACCTCAACCGAAGGAAGTACGGGTTGTGCTGCGCAACTGCGGTAAGATTGACCCGTTGAATATTGAAGATTACATTGCCGAAGATGGCTATATGGCGCTGGGAAAGGTCCTGACAGAGCTGACTCCCGAGCAAACACTGGAAGTGATGTTTCGCTCCGGTCTGCGTGGGCGCGGTGGGGCCGGGTTCTCGGCTCCGAAAAAGTGGCAGTTGACACGTGAGGTGCCTGACAGTCCAAAGTACCTGACCTGTAATGCCGATGAAGGCGACCCGGGCGCGTTCATGAACCGGCGTGTATTGGAAGGCGATCCGCACTCGGTGCTGGAAGGCATGATCATCGCCGGTTACATCATCGGCGCCAGCCGAGGATTTATCTACTGCCGCGCTGAGTATCCTGTGGCTGTCAAGCACCTGAACATTGCTATTCAACAGGCCCGCGATTTTGGCTTCCTGGGTGAAAACATCCTGGGTTCTGGTTTCTCCTTTGATCTTGAAGTCCGCCAGGGGGCAGGCGCCTTCGTATGTGGTGAAGAGACTGCCCTGATTGCCTCGATTGAAGGCAAACGCGGCGAGCCACGCCCGCGCCCCCCCTTCCCTTCTGTAAAGGGTCTATGGGGCAAACCAACCAACAACAATAACGTAGAGACCTATGCAAATGTACCGCAGATTATCCTGCGCGGGCCAGAATGGTTTGCGGGGATGGGCACCGAACGCAGCAAAGGCACCAAGACCTTCGCTCTGGCAGGTGATGTGAAACACACCGGCTTAATCGAAGTGCCTCTGGGGATTACCCTGCACGAGATCGTATATGATGTTGGCGGCGGGATTAAAGGTGACAAGGGCTTCAAGGCAATCCAGACGGGCGGTCCAATGGGTGGCTGCTTGCCAGCTGAGTATCTGGATCTGCCGGTAGATTACGAATCGCTAGCCAAGGCTGGATCGATGATGGGATCGGGCGGCCTGGTGGTGATGGACGATGAAACCTGTATGGTAGACATTGCGCGCTTCTTCATGGAATTTACGCAAGAAGAAAGCTGTGGCAAGTGTGTACCCTGCCGCGTCGGCACCCGGCGTATTCTGGAAATCCTGACCCGGATTTGTGACGGCAAAGGCGAACCAGATGACATTGAGCGGCTAGAAGAGCTTTGCCACCAGATTCAATCCACCAGTCTATGCGGTCTGGGCCAGGGCGCACCTACCCCGGTGATCAGCACGCTGAAGTTCTTCCGGGATGAGTACGAAGCGCACATTCATGAAAAGCGCTGCCCGGCAAAGACTTGCCGCGCACTCATTGAATATGATATTCTGCCCGAGGTATGCACAGGCTGCACCGTTTGCTCGCGCAACTGCCCAGTTGGCGCTATCACCGGCGAACGCCGCAAACCGCACGAGATCGACTCAGACCTGTGCGTACGATGTGGGATTTGTATGCAGGTTTGTAACTTTAACGCAATCGTCATCAACTAGGAAGCCATCTATAACGGGAACTGATCGAAAACCTTTTATTGATCGTTTTCTGGCAAGCTCTTCGATCCTGATTGTTTGGGCCTCTGTGATGATGCAAGCACTTAACCTCTATAAGACAGGAATTTATCGAAGTAGGAAATGGAGCGGAGCATGACCACGATCCAAAAGAACGGGAATGCAACACGCGAGGCGGTTCTGGCAGCTGTTGAGCATCATGGCGCAGCGCGGGAAGAATTAATTCCCATTTTAAGTGAAGTTAATCGAACGATTGGCTACTTGCCAACAGAAGCCCTTGAAGAAGTTGGGCGGTTGCTGCATCTTCCTGCGAGCAAAGTGTTTTCTGTGGCGACCTTTTACCATATGCTTTCGACGAAAAAGATGGGCGAACACGTTATTCAGTTTTGCGAGAGCGCGCCCTGTCATGTGGTTGGTGGACGCGAGGTATGGCAGGCGCTGCAAGACAGCCTGCATCTGAAGTCTGGCGAAACCAGCGAAGACGGCAAATGGACGTTGATGACAGTTAGCTGCCTGGGCGTTTGCGGTGTTGGCCCGGTCGTCGTTATTGATGACGAAATGTATGGCAATGTAAGCCCTGCCCAAATCCCTGAAATTCTCGCAAAGTACCAGTAAAGGAGGGCTACATGAAAACCTATCGATCTATGGTCCTGGTTTCCAGCGACCCGAAAAGCATCGAGCGCGGCGCACAGGAAGTCTTCCAGCGGCTGCAAGAAGAGGTTCAGACCTTTGGGCTGCAAGATGAAATCAGCATCTCGATGGTCGGCGATATTGGGCGGCATGACGCAATCCCTATGGTGATTGTCTACCCAGAAGCGGTCATTTACGGCCCAGTTCTCCCGGAAGATGTTCACTTCCTTGTGGAAGAACATCTGTATAAAGGCCGGGTGGCAGCTGGACTGCAAGCATCGACACGCGAACTGAGCGGGCGGATTGCCTGGCTATCGGCGCGCAAAGGAACCTTACCGGCTGAGCAGCGGATTGTACTCGAGCGGGCCGGTTTGACGGACCCCAGTTCGATTGAAGACTATATTGTCCATGATGGTTATGCGGCCCTGGGCAAGGTCTTGACTGAAATGAGCCCGGTGGATGTAGTCGCGGAAATCACCCGCTCTGGGCTGCGCGGACGGGGTGGAGCTGGATTCCCCACAGGATTGAAGTGGAGCTTTGTCGCGAAGACGCAGAGCGAGAAGAAGTATGTGGTCTGCAACGCAGATGAAAGCGAACCGGGGACGTTTAAAGACCGGTTGGTCCTGGAAGGCGATCCGCACAGCATTGTCGAAGCGATGGCAATCGCGGGTTATTCCGTGGGAGCGGATGAAGGTTACATCTATGTGCGGGGTGAGTATTACCTGGCACAGCAGCGGCTGCAAACCGCCATCGAACAGGCGCGCCAGATGGGAATCTTGGGGGAGAACATCTTTGGCAGCGACTTCAGCTTCGATATTCACATTCACACTGGCGCTGGGGCTTATATCTGTGGTGAAGAAACCGCCCTGTTAGAATCAATCGAAGGTAAACGCGGCGAGCCGCGCTCGCGCCCGCCCTACCCGACCACCAACGGTTTGTGGAATAAGCCTACACTGATTAACAACGTTGAAACACTGGCCAATGTACCGGCGATCTTGCGCCACGGCGCCGATTGGTATCGCAGCTTTGGTACGCCAAGCAGCCCAGGAACAAAAACCTACACCATCCTGGGGAATGTCAACGTGACCGGGCTGATTGAAGTTCCGATGGGGATTACGCTGCGCGAAGTAATCGCGATTTACGCGAAGGGAATGAAGAACGGCGCGACGTTTAAGCTGGCCCAGACGGGCGGATCAAGTGGCTCGATCATTCCGTCATCGCTGCAAGATACACCGATGGACTTCGACTCTTACAACAAAGCGGGCGTATCGCTTGGTTCTGGGGCGCTGCTGGTTTGTGATGAAGAGACCTGTGTCGTTGACCTGGCGAAAGTGTTGATCAACTTCTTCCGGAAAGAAAGCTGCGGGAAGTGCACGCCCTGCCGGATCGGCACACAGCGGGCTTATCAGATCCTGAAACGGATTACGGAAGGACAGGGCGAAATGAAAGATCTGGATGAGCTGAGTTCATTGAGCGAAAATCTCTCCATTCTTTCAAATTGTGGGTTAGGACAAACCGCGGGAACGCCGCTGCGCGATATTTTGAATCACTTCCGGGCGGAAGTGGAAGCCCATATTCGACTGAAGGTATGCCCAACAGGCACCTGCCCGATGCATGAGGCCGAAACGGAAGCACAGCCAGCTTAGGCAGTGAAACAGGAAGCACCTATCTAAAAAAACCTCGTGCTTTGCAAGTCTGAGAGCACGAGGTTTTTGATTCCGGATTGGGGTTAGCGAACGCGCTGATTAACAGTCTTTCGAGGCACGGTGCAAGTACACGAACCAGTAAACCAGACCTACCATGAGCGAGCCGCCAAGGATATTGCCAAGCGTCACTGGCAACAGATTGGCAACCAGAAAGCCGCCCCAGGTGAGATGTGGAAAGTCGGCGGGGATACGACCAATTGCTTGAAAGAAAGCAGGATCGCCCCACTGCTTCACAAAGAGGGCAATTGGGATGAAATACATGTTGGCAATAGAATGTTCGAAGCCAGCCGCCACAAAAGCCGTGATAGGAGGTATGATAGCAAGAATTTTATCCGTAGTCGTCCGGGCGCTGTAAACCAGCCAGACCGCGAGACAAACCAGCGAATTGCACATCATGCCTAAGGCGACTGCTTGTAGAAAACCGAGGCTGGTTTTGAATTCGCCAATGGCAAGAATATTCGCTCCGACGGCCCCATTATTAAAGGTGTACTGCCGGGTAGCAAACATCAGCAGCGCCGTGAGAAAAGCGCCTACAAAATTACCGAGATATACTACCACCCAGTTGTTTAGCAACTGTCCCAGGGTGACACGACGGTTGGAAAAAGCCATGACAATGAGATTATTGCCTGTGAACAGCTCTGCACCACCCACCACCACCAGGATCAGGCCGATTGAAAACACCAGTCCACTCAGCAGGCGCACCAGCCCGTAGGGTAAAGCTGTAGAGAAAAAGACGGATCCATCGGAGGCTTCGGCGGCAATTCCCCCAACGCTAACCACTGTGGTGAAAATCGCGCCAATCGCAATAAAAGCCCCAGCCAACACCCCTAATGCAAACATCTTGGAAACCGGTAAATTTACTTTTTTAACGCCCAATTCCTCGGCTTTTAGGGCCATGGCGGGAGGTAATGGGGCATCGATGAATGCCTCGTCGTTCATTCCTTCTCCACAAGTAAGTTGATAGGAGATTATTTTACATGCTTTTATGCCTTTCTGATATCGAATCGGGGGTGAGGAAATAGTGGATTATTTAGGTGTGGCTTATCATCATTCTTGGTGACAATCTACGATTAGGTGCGTGACGGACAGCACTTACCGCAGTGCCCCATCAGTGATAAAAAAGGGTAATTGCCTTGTGCCTTGTTTGAGAGAGGAAGTAATGAATAATCAGGCCGATCTACCCAAAATCTTGCACCGCATACCATGGTTTATGGAACTGGAACAACAACATCTTGACCAGTTAGCGGGAATTGCCTCACTGCATGAGCTGGCGCCCGGCGATATGTTGTTTAAAGAAGGTGACCGGGAAGATTTTCTCTTTATCCTTTTGGAAGGCCAGGTTGTGCTGGAAATTGAAGTTCCAACACGCGGACAGATGTCATTTTATACGGCAGAGGCCTTAGATGTAATTGGCTGGTCGAGCCTGACTCCTATCGTACGACAGCGTACCGCCAGCGTGCGCGCCACGCAGCGCTCTACTCTGGTAAGCTTTCAAAGCAAACTGTTGGAACAGTTATGCGAAGAAGATCACGATTTGGGTTATGTGATCATGCGGAGACTGGCAAACGTGGTCGCCAACCGGCTGCTGACGACACGCGTGCACTTGCTCGACCTGATCGCACATTCCATTCCAGAAGGCACCGGAATGGTTTAGCAGCCACATGTAAAACCGGGTTTTGAATGGTTTGTTCATGCCCTTCATGGGATTATGGACCACCATCACCAACAAGGCTGGGTAGAAGGCTGAGGGCACGCACCGCGTGCCTGACGTTTAATTAACAAGGTTTCAAAACGAGTGTGTGCACGCAAAAGTTGTCAGGGAGCAAAAAGAGTGCCAACCAAGTAAGATATGGGTTGCGACAAACCAAATCGAACAGGAGGCACTCTGAAATGGACTATACCACAGAAAAGATCACGGCGATTGCAGGCCTGGTGGTGAGCGTGATGAAAGAGACGCTGGAAACCAGCGGGGTCAATCAAGGGATCGGCGAGATCGAGATACAGATGCGCGAGCTTTTGCGCCAGGTAGGGGCGGCGGCTTTGGGGCAGTATCTGAGCGGATTATCGACTCCAGAAGTGGCGAAGATCGCCTGTGCGTGCGGCGGGGAAATGGTGTATCAACGAGAGCGGGAAGCCAGCCTGTTGAGCGTGTTTGGGCGGGTGCAGTATCGCCGGAGCTACTATGCAGGCTGTAGTTGCGGGAAAGGGCAAGCGCCGCTGGATCGAAAGTTAGGTCTAAAACCGGGCGGGGCCAGTGCCGGGCTGGCAGAGTTGTTAGCCTTGGGCGGGATTGAACTGGCCTTCGAGCAAGGGCAGCGGTGGTTGGAGAAGTATTTGTTGTTCCGCGTATCGGAGAATACGATCCGCAGCGCCACCGAAGCGCGCGGCGCACAGCGTCAGGCTCAGGAAAAGGCGTGGAAGGCCAACAGCCAGGATGAAGCGTGGTTACAAGCTCGCTTGCAGAGCGCCAGTCGGGCGCCCCAGCGGTTGTATGGCTCCATCGATGCTGCCAAGACCCGGATTGAGCCGCGCTGTCCGGAAGAGAAAGCCCAACGGGAAGAAGCTTTTCGAGATCTCAAGGTGGGCTGCTGGTATGAGCTGGAAGCGGTTCCTCCGTCCCAGCGTTCGCACCGCCAACGGGACAAGTATGATCGCGAACAACAGGTATTTCGGGCCAAAAACTTGCGTTATTACTGTGATTTAGAGGAAGCAAAAAAGTTCGGTCAGCTCGTCTGGGCCACCGGTTGCCGGGTGCTGGCTGATTTTGCCCCCGAGCTGGTTTTTGTATGCGATGGCGCGGTCTGGATCTGGAACCTGGTCAAGCAGTATTATCCGCAGGCCGTGCAAATTGTCGATTGGTATCACGCCACCGAGCATCTGGAGAAGATTGCTGCGATTGCCTTCCCGCAAGCCGAGGAACGCCAGGCCTGGCTGGCAGAGGCCAAGGAAGCCCTCTGGAACGGTCAGGTGCAGGAGGTGATCCGCTCTTGCCAAGAACTGGTGCCCTGGCAGCCCAAGGTGTTGCCGGAAATCGCTTACTTTGTCAATAATGAACCGCGCATGGACTATGCCCGTTTCCGCGCAGCTGGGTATGCCATTGGCAGTGGCACCATTGAAAGCGCTTGCAAACAGATCGTTGTCCAGCGTCTGCGTAAATCCGGTGCACAATGGACCACCGATGGCGCTATTCGTACAGCGAAAGCCCGGGCTGCCTGGTTGAGCGGTGAATGGGACACCCTTCCCTTAGCCGTTTGACAACTTTTGCGTGCACACAAACGAGTATTTGTATCTTGATGGTAGATTATTGAGGTTATAATAGGGCCCATGCATGAACTCGCAGTGACAGAGAGCATCTTAGATATTGCACTGAAACACGCCGAACAGGTTGAAGCGAAACGAGTGACCGACCTGTATTTAGTCATTGGGCGACTATCGAGCATTGTAGATGATTCCGTTCAGTTTTACTGGGAGATCATCGCGCAGAATACGCCTTGTGAAGGGTCAACGCTGCACTTCCAGCGCGTGCCAGCAAAGATGATTTGCCTGGACTGCAATAAGGAATATGCTCTAGAGAGCGATTTGACCCCCTGCCCACACTGTCAGAGTGTGCGCGTGAAAGTGACATCGGGCGATCAATTTTGGTTAGACAGTATGGAAATAGAGAAGTAGAGCGGAGCGCAAAAAATGACATCATCTTCTCGTGTACCGATTATTGAAAGAATCTTAAGCGCGAATGATCAGGTAGCCGCAATGAATCGTTCCTTGTTAGATGCAAATAACGTACTTTCGATTAACCTGATGGCATCGCCCGGTGCAGGCAAAACCAGTTTTATCCTGACGACGATAAAAGCCCTAACGCCAGCATACCGAATTGGCGTAGTAGAGGGTGACACTGCCCCAGTAACGATTGACGCAGACAAAGTGATGGCAGCGGGAATGCCGGCTGTGCAGATCAACACAGGCGGTGACTGCCACCTGGACGCAGTTATGCTGCGGGATGGCTTGCAGCAGATGCCCTTGAATGAATTGGATCTATTGATTGTCGAGAATGTGGGCAATTTGATCTGCCCGGCAGCGTTCAACCTGGGCACACACCTGAATGTCCTGATTGCCAGCATTCCAGAAGGCGACGATAAGCCTTATAAGTACCCGGCAATTTACCGTGGGGTGGATGTGTTGATCATCAACAAGGTTGATCTGACACCCTACGTACAGTTCAACATGGATTATTTCCGGCAGGGCGTTGAAATGCTCAACCCGAATCTGGTAACCTTCCCCATCTCGTGCACCACAGGTGAAGGCGCGGACGCCTGGGCAGACTGGTTAAAAGCAAAGGTCGCGGCGGTTAGAAAAGCGGCATAAGAAAGATATGGGGCACGAAGTGGGCGACCAACAGGCGAATGACCACAACGAAAAGCGGTCTGCTTGTCGAATCTGGGTGCGCGGAATCGTACAAGGAGTAGGATTCCGCCCATTTATCTATAACCTGGCGGAGCAGCTTCGCCTGGTGGGCTGGGTGAAGAATACTTCCGGCGGCGTGGAAATTGAGATTAACGGCAGCCCGACTGAACTGGATCTGTTTGTGGAGCGTCTGAAGTTAGCCCCACCGCCTCTATCGCGGATCGACGATTTGCGGGTAGAGCCCTGCAAGCCAAATGGGTATGAAAAATTCGAGATTCTGGAAAGCCAGGCGCAAACGGGCGCTTATGTGCCCATTTCGCCGGATGTGGCAATCTGCCCCGACTGCCGCCGAGAGTTGTTCGAGCCTACAAACGCCCGCTACCGCTACCCGTTTATCAACTGCACGAACTGTGGTCCGCGCTTTAGCCTTATTAAGGATATTCCTTACGACCGGTCCAACACGACTATGGCATCCTTTGAGCTGTGTCCAGACTGCCGGGAAGAATATGAGAATCCGCACAACCGGCGCTTCCACGCGCAGCCTGTAGCTTGCGCAAAGTGCGGGCCGCATATCTGGTTCGAGGCAGATGGGGAACAACTGGCAGCACGCGAAGAGGCCCTTCAAACCGCGCGGGAGTGGCTAACGGATGGGAAAATTCTGGCGGTCAAAGGATTAGGCGGCTTTCATCTGGCATGTGATGCCACAGATCCAAAGGCAGTCGCAGAACTGCGCCGGAGGAAAAAGCGGAGCGACAAGCCCTTTGCACTCATGGCGTACAACCTGGAGACAATCCGCAAACAGTGTGAAGTCTCCGAAGCGGAAGCTGATCTACTGACATCTCGGCAAGCCCCAATCGTGCTGCTAAAGCGCAAGGATGAATCGACGGTGGCAGAAGCGTGCGCGCCCGGGCTGAAGCAGCTCGGTTTTATGCTGCCGTACACCCCTCTGCACCTGCTCTTGTTAGAACCGGCGGAAGGTTTCCCGGAAGTGCTGGTGATGACCAGCGCCAATCTGAGCGAAGAGCCGATCGCTTATGAAGACGAAGATGCCCGCCAACGGCTGGGACCGCTGGCAGACGGATTCTTGCTGCACGACCGCCCCATCTACATGCGGGTAGATGAACTCGGTGAACAGCATCATGGTGAATGACCAGCCTTACATCCTGCGCCGGGCGCGCGGATACGCGCCAGACTCGCTGTCACTGCCGGGGAGAGTCAGGCCTACCCTGGCGACTGGGGCGGAGTTGAAGAATACCTTCTGTCTGGCACAGGATCAATACGCGTTCCTGAGTCACCATATTGGTGATTTGGAAAACTACGAAACCTTGCGTTCGTTTGAGGAAGGCATCCGGCATTATGAGCAGCTGTTCCGGGTGCAGCCGGAACGGATTGCGTGTGACTTACACCCAGATTATCTGGCAACGCGCTACGCCCGCCAACGGGCGCAAGCAGAAGGACTGCCACTGATAGAAGTACAGCACCACCACGCACACCTGGCAGCCTGCTTAGCGGACAATGGCTGGAACGAAACCGAAACCGTTATTGGCCTGTGCTTTGATGGGACGGGCTACGGGACGGATGGAGCTATCTGGGGTGGTGAAGTACTGGTTGGCGGCTATCAGGGCTACCAGAGGCGGTTCCACCTGGCGTATACACCGCTTCCAGGCGGCGACCAGGCAGTGCGCAAACCGGCCCGTATGGCGTTGGCGCACTTATGGCAGGCAGGCATTGCGTGGGACCCCGACCTGCCCCCCATGCAAGAACTATGCGCGGAAGAACGGACAGTATTAAAAGCTCAGTTAGCGCTGAAGCTGAATACGCCTGTGACTTCAAGCATGGGACGGCTGTTTGACGCAGTGGCGGCATTGATCGGGGTACGGCAGAAAGCGACCTATGAAGGGCAGGCAGCAATTGAACTGGAAGCGCTGGCTGACCCTGACGAACAGCAAGCCTACTCTTTCGAGATGGAGGAAAAGGCGGCCAACCCGGCTCCGCTCTGGCTGGCGCTGCTGGCAGATTGGAAGGCGGGCGCGGCGCTTCCGGTGCTGTCCGCACGTTTTCATAACAGCGTCGCCCACCTGGCAGTGGAATGGTGCCGTCAGATCAGGTCAGAGCAAGGCTGCCAGATGGTCGCATTGAGCGGCGGAGTGTGGCAGAATAAATACTTACTGGAACGGGTCGTTCAGCGGCTGCGGCAGGAGAACTTCCGCGTGTTGATTTACAGGAAGACACCCACCAACGACGGTTGTATTGCGTTAGGGCAGGTGATGGTCGCTGCCAGCCAGCAGGGATAAAAACGGACAATTGAGCGAATATTGACAGCTTGAACCATGGAGGAAGCAATGTGCCTGGGAGTTCCCGGAAAAATTACTGAGATTTATACCAACGGTGGCCTGCGAATGTGCAAAATCGACTTTGGAGGCGTACTACGCGAGGCCTGCATTGAAACTCTGCCTGAAGCAAATGTAGGCGATTACACGATTGTTCATGCCGGGTTTGCGCTAAACTTACTGAGCGAAGAAGAGGCACAGACGACCCTACAACTGCTGCGCGAAATTTCGCTGTTGGAAGATGACCCTGACCTGAGCGCATTGACTGGAAGTGAAGCAGTTCAGGGCAGCTAGATAAAGGCGAACAGCCATGCGATTTGTTAATGAGTTTCGGGATGGGGAACTGGTAAAAGGCGTCATCGAAGAGATCCGGCGTACCGTTACCCGTCCCTGGGTACTGATGGAAATCTGCGGCGGGCAGACGCACGCCATTATGCGCTACGGGTTAGACCAACTGCTGCCGAAAGAGATCGAGCTGGTGCATGGGCCGGGCTGCCCGGTATGTGTTACACCGCTGGAACAGATTGACCGCGCCCTGGAAATCGCGGCGCGCCCGGACGTGATCTTCTGTTCCTTTGGGGATATGCTGCGCGTGCCGGGATCTAAGCAGGATCTCTTCCATATACGAGCGCAAGGTGGGCAGGTGCGCGTGGTATACTCTCCGCTGGATGCAGTCCGGCTGGCGCAGGAAAACGCGGATAAGCAAGTGGTTTTCTTCGCGATTGGCTTTGAGACAACAGCGCCAGCCAATGCGATGAGCGTGCTGCAAGCCCAGGCACTGGGGCTGCAGAATTATTCAGTGCTGGTATCGCACGTGTGCGTGCCCCCCGCAATGCACGCTATCCTGAGTTCACCTCACAATCGAGTGCAAGGCTTCCTGGCGGCAGGCCATGTCTGCGCCGTGATGGGGTATTGGGAATACCCACCCATCGCTCAGAAGTATGGCGTGCCCATGACGGTCACCGGGTTCGAACCACTGGACCTGGTGCAGGGGATCTTGATGACCGTACGAATGCTGGAAAAAGGCCAGGTAGACGTTCAGAATGGCTATGCTCGGGCAGTGACCTTTGAAGGGAACCGGGCAGCCCAGAACATGATCCAGCGCGTTTTTCAGCCAATTGACCGCAACTGGCGTGGGATTGGCACGATCTCACAGAGCGGCTGGGGACTACGTCCGGAACTATGCGCCTTCGATGCCGAACAGCGCTTCGAAGTGGGGCATATTCAGACACAAGAGTTGCCGGTATGTATTGCCGGACAAATCATGCAAGGGTGGAAGAAACCTACTGACTGCCCGGCATTTAGCGTGAACTGCTCGCCTGAACATCCATTGGGGGCTCCGATGGTTTCCTCTGAAGGGGCCTGTGCAGCCTTTTACCGTTATGGACGCAACTAGCGCGCCCGAGTTCACTGAGTTTGATTTGTACTCAAAACCGAAGCTCGATCACTGGTTTTGATAGGAGCGCAATCTTCACAATGAACAACCCTCCTCCCAATTTTGAAGGCCCGGTTTGCCCCCTGCCCCTAGCACACCATGAACAGATTATGCTGGGGCATGGCAGCGGCGGACGCATGACACAAGAGCTAATCGCGCGGGTCTTCTTCCCTCATCTCAACAGCCCTGCGCTGCAAGCCGGAAATGATTTTGCCAGTCTCAAATTAATTGCAGAAGCCGGTCTGCAAGGCACGCTGGCAGTGTCAACCGATTCGCATATTGTGACCCCGCTGTTCTTCCCCGGTGGTGATATTGGCAAGCTGGCGGTATGCGGCACGGTCAATGATGTGAGCATGTCTGGTGCGATTCCATTGTATCTGACCGCCGGGTTTATTCTGGAAGAGGGCCTGCCCGTCGTGATACTGGAACGCGTAGCGACCTCGATGGAACAGGCTGCGGCAGAAGCTGGGATTGTATTTGTGGCTGGCGATACTAAAGTCGCCGAGCGTGGTAAGGTGGATGGTCTGTTCGTCAACACGACAGGAATAGGTTGGAAACCAGCGGGTCAACCGATTGGAGGGGCCGAGGCGAAACCGGGTGACGTGGTGTTGATCTCTGGCACAATGGGCGACCATGGAATCGCAGTCCTGCAAGCGCGCGGTGAACTGGGCTTTGAAACCGACATCCAATCGGATGTAGCGCCTTTAAACCACCTCATCCAGGCCATCCTGGCGGCAGCTCCGCACGTGCATGTGCTACGCGACCCTACCCGAGGAGGGCTGGCAACGACACTCAACGAGATTGCTGTCCAGAGCCAGGTGAGCATCTGGCTGGAAGAAGAAGCGATTCCGGTGCAGCCAGCAGTTCAAGCGGCCTGCGAAATGCTGGGATTTGATCCCCTTTACGTAGCAAATGAAGGCAAAGTGATTGTGATTGTGCCTGAAGATGAATCTGAGGCAGCTCTGGAAGCCATGCACAGCAGCTCATACGGCTCGATGGCTACACGCATCGGAGTGGTACAGGCTGATTTCAGCAGGAAGAGTGCTGCTGCGCACACTCATTGGCGGAACCCGTATTCTCGACCTGCTAACAGGCGAGATGCTGCCTCGAATCTGTTAGGTTTCGATTATACTTACCCAAATTTCTTCACTCTGCGAGGAAACATGAAAATTGAGTATCAGGAAACAACCAGCGATCTGCAAACACGCATCGATATCCACGGGAAATATGGCGCGCGCGACATTGACCAATGGATGTTAGACCTGCTTCAAATTCAACCAGGAATTAAGATCCTGGATGTCGGCTGCGGTTCCGGGAAACAATGCTTCTCTTACTTCCATTATCTAAAGGGTGAAGCAGAAATTCACGGCGGTGACGTCTCAAAAGAACTGCTGGGGCAGGCTCGTGAAAACAACGCCAAGATTGGCAACCGGGTTCATTTTGGTGAGCTAAACTTCAACCAGCGTTTCCCCTATGATGACCAGCAGTTTGACCTGGTCTCTTGCTGCTTTGCCATCTACTACGCGGAAAACATTCCCTATACCATTTCCGAGATGCACCGGGTACTCAAAACAGGCGGACGGCTCTTCACCACCGGCCCTATGCCTCAAAACAAACAACTGTTTTACGATATTATCCGAGAAGCGACTCACAAGCCGATCCCGCCGATGCCGGGATCCTCACGCTACAGCACTGAAATCTACGCGGCGGTCGAAAAGCTGTTCTCGAAGGTGGAAGTCCACATCTTTGAAAATCCACTGACCTTTGAGAGCGTGGAGCCTTTCCTGGCATATACCCAGGCTTCGCTTTCTGAAGATCGCAAACTCTGGAGCGGATTGTTCGAAGGCAAGGATGACTTTAATAAGGTCATGGATCAGATTGCGAAAGCAGCAGAAAAACGGATGAAAGAAGAAGGCCAATTGGTTATGAAGAAAGTGGTTGGCGGATTCCTGGCAACGAAGTAAGTGACTATGAACAAGGACTTAACTTTCTTTGGGCGTCGGGTTTTGTTTATTGGCGCGCACCCAGATGATATTGAGTTGGGGTGCGGAGCGCTTATCTCCCACATTCTTCCGCAAACCGAAGTGCTGTGCGTGACGCTTTCTGACAACCAAAAGAACCCGCTGCTTACCAGTCTGGTCAGTGAGCATTACTGTAGTATGTCGGTGTTGGGCGTGCCCAAGCAAAACGTCATTATGGGGCAGTTTGAGACACGACGCTTTCCAGAACTCCGCCAGGAAATACTGGAATACATGATCCAATTAAATAAAACCTTCCAGCCAGAAATTGTATTTGTCCATACCAAAGCAGATATTCACCAGGACCATGGAACGATCACGGAAGAGGCGCTGCGCGCCTTTCGAGGAACCTCGGTACTGGGATATGATGTGCTACGCAGCAGTTATGGATTCTTCCCTAATTTTCTGGTGGAAGTGGCAGAGGAAGACGTAGAATGCAAGATTCGGGCACTGGCAGAATATAAGACGTATGCCAGTAAGTATTATTTTGATCCAAATATCACCCGCTCCACCATGATCCGCCATGGGGCTCTGGCAGAAAGACCCTACGCCGAGGGATTTGATATCCTGCGCATCGTCGGTGTGTTTCGGTGCGGTTGTTAAAAAACTTGAGGGGCCCGTTTTCGCAAGCAAGATGAAAACGAGCCCCTCAATCCTTTAATAATCAAAGCTACTCGGTGGGCATACCCACTTCCACCCAACCGCTTTCAACGCGAACTGGATACCAGGGCGTATCTACCACAGCCGGCAAAGTGATCACTTTGCCAGAGCGGATATCAAAACGAGCGCCGTGCCGGGGGCAAATGATCTGGTAGCCCTCCAACTCGCCATCCCCTAAGGGGCCATCATCGTGGGTACAAACATCTCCAATCGCATAGTACTTGCCATCCACGTTGAAAATCGCAATCGGCTGCTCATCCACTTCGACCAAAATGCGCTCCCCAGACTGCAATTCGCTTTCCTCAACTACCTGGACGAATTCGTATTTTGTGAGGTCTACTTTCTGTTCCGCCATGTAAGCCTATTCCTCCAACAAATGCTCGCTCGCTTCGCCTTCGCCCAGGCCATAAACGCCCCCCTTCAGCACTTTGAGAGACAACAGGGCACACTTCAGGCGCACGGGACCCAACTCGATGCCGAGCAGGTCGAGGACATCCTGCTTTGAAAGCTGCTTGATTTCATCCACCTGTTTGCCGATCACCGACTCCAGCAGTAAATCAGCGGAAGCCTGTGATATGGCACAACCATGACCTGAAAAACCCGCCTCAGTGACCTTACCTTCATCGTTAACGCGCAAGTCAATCCGAATATGATCGCCACAGAGCGGGTTTTCATCTTCAAAGCTGATATCGTGCGGATTCAACTCACCTTTGTACTGAGGTGACTTGTAGCGCTCGATGATAATTTCTCGATATAAGTCGTCCATAAACTCACTCTAGCCTATTCGCTTTCGATGCCCCACGGGAAGGGGCATCGAAAAGAAATTCCTTTTTTACCTGGTTCACTTCGTGACTATCCAAAAAGGCGGTTGACCTTCTCAAGGGCTTTGAGCAAGCGGTCAACTTCTTCTTGGGTGTTGTAGAGATAAAAACTAGCACGCGTGGTCGCCGGAAGATTATACTTCTGGTGAAGCGGCATCGCACAATGGTGACCCGCCCGCACAGCAACTCCTTCTGTGTCGAGGATTTGAGCGACATCATGGGGATGGGCAACATCCATCGCAAATGAAATCACGCCACCTTTATGCTCAGTGGATGGGCCAATCATGTGAAGGCCAGGAACTTCGCTCAAGCGATTTACTGCATAGCGCGTAATTTCCTGCTCGTGTGCGGCGATATTGTCCATGCCGACTGAAGTGAGGTAATCTACGGCAGCGCCAAACCCGACGGCTTCAGCGATGGCAGGCGTGCCAGCCTCAAACTTGTGCGGCACATCGTTGGGGGTAAACGAGCGCAGGCTGACTTTTTTAATCATATCGCCGCCACCCATGAAGGGCGGCATTGCCTCAAGCAAAGCTCGTTTGGCGTAAAGCGCTCCTATGCCCGTCGGCCCCACCATCTTATGGGCAGAGAAGGCCATAAAGTCTACATCCAAATCCTGCACATTGACAGAGAAGTGCGGTACCGACTGAGCACCATCGATCATGGCAAGCGCGCCTGCCTGATGAGCCAGTCGAATAATTTCCTTGGCGGGGGTAATGGTCCCCAATACATTCGACATGTGCGCAAAACTCACCAGCTTTGGTTTCAACTCCAGCAACTGGCGGTAGGCATCCATGTCGAACAAATAGGCTTCGTTCACTGGAACGAACTCCAGACGGAGGTCTCGTTCGGCAGCAAGCATCTGCCAGGGCACCAAATTAGAGTGATGCTCCATTTCCGTCAAGATAATAACATCGCCTGCCTGAAGGTTTTTCCGTCCCCAGGTAAAAGCTACCAGGTTAATGGCTTCAGTGGCATTACGGGTAAAGACGATCTCTTGAGGACTGCTAGCACCGATAAAGGCTGCAATGCGCTGACGGGCGCCTTCATACTGGGCTGTAGCTTCTTCTGCCAGGGTATGCACACCCCGATGAATGTTAGCATTCGAAGTACGGTAATAATCATCCATCGCCTGGATTACTTGCAGCGGTTTCTGAGAACTAGCCGTTGAATCAAGGTAAACCAGCTTAACTCCCGGGCGAACTTCCCTTTCAAGGATTGGGAAATCTTTGCGGAGGTTGGCGATATCCGTTGTCGTCAGAATTGTCTGTTCCATACGAATCAATACTCTTTATCTTCCGCCTGCATTCCCGAACGGTTAGCCTTACGTTCTGGGAAGCGGATGTGAGGCGATGTAACGGGATACCAGAGGATGTGATCTGGGACCATCCACCCATCTGTCAGGAAAACATTGGTTCGGAACTGAACGGCGACCATTTTCGAATCCACCTGCACAACGATCCCTTTAAGCCAACCGCGCACGCGCTGACCGCCTTTCTCGTGATCGCAGTACACCTCCACGATATCTCCCACTTCGTAGGAGTATTCGGGATCTGGTTCTTTCATATAGGATACCGGTGCCATATCTTTCTCCTGAGCAGAACAGGTTAAAGACTCGATCCGTTAATCCTAAAAATTATAGCACAAATCAATAACGGTGAATTTCAGACGTTATGAGGCGGCCGCGCATCTCATCACTGTGCCGCGGCCGCCTGATCAACCCTTGTGATTCAGCCGTTTGTTTTTAGAAGCTACTCTTCTTCAAACGCAATCATCTTATCTTGAATGGCCTGATGGAAGCGATTACGCACGCCTTCAAAGGGAATGCGCTGCATGATCGGATCAAAGAAGCCTTCTACAATCAGACGCTCCGCCTCTTTTTCTGGAATGCCACGCGATTTCAGATAGAAAACCTGGTCCTGGTCAATCTTCCCAACTGTAGCGCCGTGCGTGCAGCGCACGTCGTCGGCCAGAATTTCGAGACCCGGGATAGAGTCGGCGCGGGCCTTGCGGCTCAGAACGAGGTTGCGGTTGGCCTGATAACCATCCGTCTTCTGTGCCCCAGGAGCCACGTAAATCATCCCTTGCCAGACAGAACGACTTTCTTGAAGCAAAGCGCCCTTGAACAACAGATCGCTGGTCGTATTCTCAGCAAGGTGATTCTGTTGTGTATCGTTATCCAAATGCTGGTCGTGGTCGGTAAAGTAGAAGCCAGACATACGACCAGTGCTGCCCCGCCCAATCAGGTTGAGTTCAGAGAAGTTCTTGGTTAGATGACTGCCGATCGTGCCAAAGATCCAATCTAGGTTGCCATCGCGGTCTACTTCGGCCCGTTCGTGCGTAAAATTCCACACATTTTCACCCCAGGACTGCAACTCGACAAAACGCAGGTTCGCATTCGGACCCACATGCAGTTCAGCAATCCCAGCATGAACAGTTTGGCCCTCACCATTGGAGGAGGCTGCCTCATGCACATAAGTGACCGTAGCGCCTTCTTCGAGCCAGACGAGGATATGGGACACATGCGCCAGACCAGCGCCAGGACCCCACAGCAAGCTGTGCAGTGGCTGCTCGACCACTACGCCGCGCGGAACATACAACAAAATCCCGTTCTGCGCAAAAGCGCCTGCCAGAGCAGCGAACTTGCCATCAGAAGGCTTGACAACCTTGCCAATGACACGGTCTAAAATTTCGGGATGTTCTTTTTCCGCAGTGCGCAGATCGGTGAACACAACGCCTTGATCCACCAACTCTTGTGCAAGGTGCAAGCGCGAACCGCCAGCCATCAGGACCACCTGACCACCATGCTCTTGACCAATCAGCGGCTGGAGCAATGCATCGGGTGCTTTCGGTAGGTTTTGATAGGCCTCTTGTTCAGGAAGATGGAACGTATCGGCATGTAAACCACGCAAATCAGTCCGACGCCAGGCCTCAAGCTTCGGGGTTGGGATGGTAGCCTGTTGAAAGACTTCCCAGGCATTTTGGCGATAGGCCTTCACCGCTTCACTCATCCCCTGGAGCCGGATTTGATCTTGCGTAAAGGCAAAATCGCGGGGAGCAGCAGGGGTTTCAGTTCGTCTTGTCCGCGTTACGACGCGCGTTCGAGGTGTTTCATTCATAGAGTAATCTATCCTCTGAGAACGACAGGCATGTTCATTTCCATGATGCTGTCATATTCAAGAAACATAACAGCCGTTCGAAAAGCAGCGGAGGGCATGTTTCTGGCTCCTCCGCTGCTCAAAGCTAATCTTTCATTTACCCGATGGAGCCTTCCATCTGCAGCTGGATGAGGCGGTTCATCTCAACCGCGTACTCCATTGGAAGCTCTTTCACCAGCGGCTCGATGAAGCCCGAAACCACCATAGTGGTCGCCTCTTCTTCCGTCAGGCCGCGGCTCATCAGATAGAAGAGCTGTTCTTCACCGACTTTTGAAACCGAAGCTTCGTGACCGATGGTTACATCCTCTTCATCAATTTCAATATAGGGGTAGGTATCGGAGCGCGACTTTGGATCCAGCAGGAGTGCATCACACACCACATTGGATTTCACATCATTCGCGCCTTTATATACCTTGAGCAACCCACGATAGGAAGCCCGTCCACCCCCTTTGCTAATGGACTTGGAGGTAATCTTGCTGGAGGTGTGGGGAGCAAAGTGAATGACTTTACCGCCCGCGTCCTGGTGCTGCCCAGGGCCAGCAAAGGCCATGGAGAGAATCTCACCACGGGCACCCTCGCCCATCAAATAGCAAGAGGGGTACTTCATGGTCACTTTAGAACCCAGGTTGGCATCCACCCACTCCATCGTACCGTGTTCATGCACGATGGCACGCTGCGTTACCAGGTTATAGACATTATTGGACCAGTTCTGGATGGTAGAGTAGCGAACGCGAGCGCCCTTCTTCACCACAATCTCAATTACGCCGCTATGGAATGAGTCGGTTGTATATTGAGGAGCGGTGCAGCCTTCCACATAATGCACTTGAGCGCCTTCGTCAGCGATAATCAGGCTGCGTTCAAATTGACCAATATTGGCTAAGTTCAAACGGAAGTAGGCCTGGAGCGGCAAATCCACCTTCACGCCCTTTGGCACGTAGACGAAGGAACCACCAGACCAAACAGCGCTGTTGAGAGCAGCGAATTTATTATCTTCAATCGGGATGACGGTGCCGAAATATTCCTTGAACAGGTCAGGATGCTGGCGCAGACCTTCTTCAATGCTCAGGAAGATTACGCCCTGCTTCTCGAGGTGTTCCTGAATGCTGTGGTAAACCATCTCCGATTCATACTGAGCGCCAACGCCTGACAAGAATTTCTGCTCAGCCTCAGGAATGCCAAGACGATCGAATGTCGACTTAATATCGCTAGGAACATCGTCCCAAGAGCGACCTTCTGATTCAGTCGGCTTGACATAATAGTAGATTTCATCCAGATTAAGATGAGCAAGGTCCGCGCCCCAGGTTGGGGTTGGACGCTGCTGGAAGTGCGCGAGGGCCTTCAAACGGAAATCCAACATCCACTGCGGCTCGCCCTTCATCTCAGAGATCTGTATCACGACATCTTTGTCGAGCCCCTTACGCGTTTTAAACACATAAGAATCGGGATTGCTAAAACCAAAGCGATAATCCCCAATTCCATCTAAAATTTCAGTTTCAGATTTGGCACCCATAAACACCTCCTGGGAGTTCAAGCATTTGCTTTCCTAGCATTGAAATATCCATCCCTCTTAGGGAGTGACTGATTCGTACTTTTCGCGCACCCAATCGTAACCGTGTTCTTCCAGGTGCAAAGCGAGATCAGGGCCACCCAATTCTACAATCCGCCCATTGAGCATGACATGAACAAAGTCGGGCGTAATGTAATTGAGGATGCGCTGATAGTGGGTAATTACCAAAACACCCAAATCGGGGCCGCGCAGTGCATTCACACCTTCAGATACGATGCGAAGGGCATCAATATCGAGGCCCGAATCGGTTTCATCCAAAACGGCAATCTCTGGTTTGAGCATAGCCATCTGGAGGATCTCGGCGCGCTTCTTTTCACCACCCGAGAAACCTTCATTCAGATAGCGCCCTGCAAAAGAATTATCCATCTTCAGATGATCCATCCGCTCTTTCATCACGCGACGAAACTCGGGGATGGGAAGGCCCTTATCTTCAGGGTTTTCAGCCCGCCGACGAGCATTGAGGGCAGTGCGCAGGAAATTAGCGACGGTGACGCCAGGAATTGAAACCGGGTACTGAAAAGCAAGGAAAACGCCCAAACGAGCGCGCTCATCCGGTTTAAGGTCGAGAATGTTCTGGCCTTTAAACAAGATCTCCCCTTCCGTCACTTCATAGGAAGGATGACCCATCAAGGCATAGGCCAGGGTTGATTTACCAGTTCCGTTGGGACCCATGAGGGCATGTACCTCACCCTGTCCGATGGTCAGGTCAAGACCCTTAAGGATCTCTTTGCCTTCAATGCTCACGTGAAGATTGCGAATTACCAGCTCTGACATAGATGCAGAACTCCTTATTAAAGAATCAGTATTACTTACTTTTGTAAAAGCGCCTGTACAGCCACCGGCTGAGGCACTTCTTGTTTATTTCATAAATGCTATCTGTTTACCCTCATTAAGGCATATTCAGTTTAGCATGCGGCAGGATTTATGTCAATACTTATGATAATAATCTTGTATAATCCCACACTGAGAGAATTATATCATAGTGACCAGGATCGGTCAATATTTACTATAAATATCTTATAAATTATAAGTGATTGAGTTTTCTCATATTGTTGACATTTCGAGGATTATCACGTATCCTTCTACCTGCTGTTCTATGTAAACCTATTTAACTTGTCGTTCTGTCGTTTTTGACACTCCAACTCAAAATAATCCGTATGCGACGTGCGAGTTGGCGTAACTCTAGAGAGAAGCATTGTGAGCGAAACTACCCTTTCGATGATTCCCCCTGAACCTACTAATAAAGAGCGTATTCTCTTGGAAACGCGGCCGATGATTTTACCAGCCATTGTGACGTTTGAAAACATAACGTTGATCGGCATGGCCGTATTGGGCGCCCTGTTCTCGGTCATTTTTCACGTTGGTCCCATGGAAATGATCATTGTTGGCGTGCTGTTTGCTCTTCTGGCTTTTCCAAGCCTGCAAATGATTTTCCAATCAGGCGCAACCACTTATGTGCTCACAAACCGGCGGCTGGTCATCTTTACGATGGGGTTAAACAGAAGGAAGAGTTGATTCCACTGGATGAAATTCATAATGCAGTATGTAAGTTTTCAGGTTTGCAGCGATTTTATGGCGCCGGAGATGTGATCGTGCATCGCCGTGGTTTTAAGAAAGCGGTCCGGCTGCGCGCCGTGCCAAGCTGTAAAAAGTGCGCAGAGGTCATTTTGAAGACGGCGAAGAATTACCAGAGCAGAGGCTAGAAAGAAGCTTTTCGCTTCTGCTGCCGCTGTTTCATAAATCCTTTTCTCCTGTAATTCATTGGGAAGCCAGGCTTTTTGCCTGGTTTTTTTATATTTACAGGCGAATAATTTTTATCATCTAGAGAGATATTTACGATAAAAATCTAATATATTGACAAATTTCCGGGCACTATGATATACTACCAAACAGATCGGAATTTTGTCGGTACCGGAATCAAAGTAATTTTGGACACAATTGACTATGAAAAGTACACGTGAACGAATTCTCCAAACCCTGTTAAACCATCCTCACTCAACCATTATCGATTTGGCTGCGGCTGTGGATATCAATGCTATTTCGGTGCGTCATCATCTGACAAGTTTACAGGCGGATGGTTTGGTTGCGGCTGAGGAAGAACGTCACGGTGTCGGACGCCCACGTCTGGTATATTCCCTCACTGAAAAAGGCCTGGAACGGTTCCCCACGCGCTATTTGCGCCTGACGAACCGGCTTTTAGATCAAATGAAAGAAGCCCTACCCCCGGCGGCAATCAACAATATGTTTACGCAAATGGCGGCCGACATTGCTGCTGATTATGCAGAACAGATCAAGCTGCTTTCAGTTGAAGAAAAACTGGAGTTTATCAAGACGCTGCTGGCTCAGGAGGGATTTTCGGTAGAGTGGGAACGGCAGGGAGATGACTATTTGATCCATGAAATCTCCTGCCCTTACTACCACGTGGGACAGTCGCACCCTGAAGTTTGTACAGTCGATCAAACCTTGATTTCAGAGGTTCTTTCAATCCCCGCGCAAAAGATAAATTGTATCTTACGGGGTGATACACACTGCACCTATGTGATCTCTGAAATGGATTCATCTGCGGAGAAGTAATATGAGTGAAACAGCTGGAACGAATCGTCCGATTTGGGAAATTGAGAGTACAAATCCAAAACTTGTGGAACCCTTGATGGAATCACTCAAGGAAGTTGTCGACCCTGAAATTGGTTTGAATATTATTCAACTGGGACTGGTACGGAATGTGATCGTTGAAGATGACAGCGCCGTTGTTAAGATGATCTTGACAACACCCTTCTGTCCGTATGGCCCGGCAATGCTCGAGACTACCCGCCAGAAAGCAGAAGAAGCCCTCAAAATGCCAACCCATATCGACCTGGGAATGGAAATGTGGGACTTCTCGATGATGGAAGAGGGTCTGGGCGGAGATTGGGGCCTTTACTAGTCGTTTCTAAAGGAATTAAGTTTGAGAGCTTTTTTAGCTTGAATGCTAAGAAAGCTCTTTTGTTTTACCTGACAAGGAACAAGGGCATCTTACGGTTTGAACGATGATGGAAACTCACATCGTTCCTGCCGACCGGGAAGCCCTTGTCTTCTAATTGAAAAGTATTCGTCTTTGAACAGGGTATGACGATTAATGAGATGGGGGTTTGAACATATCCGCCAGCCGCATCGCCAGGTTCATATCCCCCTTCACCTGCACTTTGCCCTGCATATAAGCCATCATGGGGTTGAGTTTCCCATTGAACACGTTAAGGATATCCTGTGTGTTGGCCGAAAGAGATAACCTGGGATCGGGAATCGTCCCTTGTTCAACCGCAAGTTTTTTATCGCGAATAACTGCATACCAATCTCCACCCTGGTCACCGGTGAGATGAAACTGAATAGTGGCATCTACACCCGCGGCCCGTTCTGGCTGGAACGACTGAATGATCTTTTCCATGATCGTCTGGATGTTGTTTTCCGTCACGGCTTCCTCCTATATCGTTGTTTTGTATCATGGTTCTGCCAATTGACTATTGGCTGAACGGTACGGTTTTAATCATAACAGAATTTGTAAAGGCAGCCTGGGAATCGTAAAGACTTTAGGGATTATTCGGAAAGAAGGCTCATGGTATACTTTTCCTAAATTTCTGGCAAGAAGGTTGGCAGCACAGATATGATTCGGTCTATCTTCATTAATCACTTGGGGGAGAAAGAGACCGACCTTTCCCTACCCGAGATGAAGGAAGCGTTGAAAGATACGCAAGGAATGTTGTGGGTCAGCCTGGAGCATCCGACCGAGGCTGAGTTCGATCTCGATCTTGCAAAATCTATTCCACTTTCATCCCCTGGCAATTGAAGACTGTCTGAACACTGGCTATCAAACGCCGAAGGTAGATGACTTCGGCAGTTATTTGTTTATTATCGCGCATGCCCTGCGCGGACAAGAAAACTATACCTTAATTGAAACGATGGAAATCAACTTCTTCCTGGCAGATCATTTTCTGGTTACGCTGTTTCAGGAAGAGAATATGCCACCAGTGAACAGCGTCTGGCAGCGGCTGGAACGAGACGAGCGCCTATTGGAGAATGGTCCGGACTTTTTATCACACGGCATTCTGGATGCTGTCGTAGATGAGTACATGCCGGTGTTGGATAAAATGGACGATGAACTGGAATGGTTGGAAGACCAGGTGTTGGAAAAGCCACTGCCAAAACTGCTGGAGCGGCTAATGGAAATTAAGCACTCACTGATGTTCTTGCGCCGGGTGATCTCACCACAGCGCGAGGTGATGAACCGCCTGAGCCGGGATGAATTCAAGATGATCGACCACCAAAGCCAGATTTATTACCGGGATATTTATGATCATCTCGTGCGCTTTCAGGATATGATCGAGGCGCTGCGGGATGTTGTGAGCGGCTCGATGGATATCTATCTAAACTCGACCTCCCTGCGCTTGAATGAAGTGATGAAAGCACTGACGGTGGTTTCTACGATTTTCCTGCCGCTGTCCTTTGTGGCAGGCGTATATGGCATGAACTTCGACTTCATGCCCGAACTACACTGGCGATATGGTTACCTGATGGTCTGGGTTATATTTCTCGTGATCCCAATTGGAATGCTGATCTTTTTTAAGAAGCGAGGTTGGTTCTAGGTAGTTCGCCGAAAACATCTTCGCCAAAAAGTTTTCCGTCCGGCGAATTCCTGGGGCAAAACATCTACTCGAGGGGGTCGTATGCAAAAGCTTTTTTGGCGTTTTGCTTAAAACACTACTGGCTTTCCTGCGCTGCCGCGATAGCCTGATTGATATCAGGATATACCTGAGCGCCAGTGGAGAGGAGAGCTTCCACTTTTTCGGCATGGCTTGAGACTCCCCAAAGGTTTAACGAAACCTCAACGCCTAACTCAGCGAGCATACGAGCAGCTTCTCTACCGCCAGACAAGCCGGTAGGAGAGTCCTCAAAGATGTGCAGATGTAGACGGTCAGGCAGCAAGCCAGATCCCAGTTCTTGAGTAGGTTTTGGCCCTCCCTCCTCAAAGAAGCGAAAGGCCTGCTGGACCCAGTTGAGTGATGCAAGGCGATCCTTCGTAAGGGCAGCGACAACTGCTGCCAGCGCGTGATAAGGGGCGGGCTTGGTCAGCCGGTCTTCTGGTTCACCCAAATGCCAGGCTGCTTCTCCCATCTGTCCGGAACCTACTAAGGGAATCTCATCCAGACCCACCAATTGAAGCGCCATTTCTGCTTCAGGCGTGTAAACAGCCAGGGGTTCTTCAGACTCGATCAGCGGAAGCGAGGGACGGGCGGTGTAGGCAACCATGTGCAGGCGAGCCTGCGACTGTAAACGCAGCAGTTGATCTCGAGTGGAAGGCAGCAGCAAGGGCTGGTCGTAACAAGCCAGATAGGACTCCGTTTCTATCTCTGTAGATAGCCCGATCGATTGGGTAAATACCTGGTTGCCGAGGACATAGGTTTGGAAGATATGCGTGGTCCGCGAAAGGGCGGGTTTACGCGAATACGCGAAGAGTTCACGAAGCACTCCCTGCCCCGACAAATTTGGAAACAAGGCGCGTCCCTGATCTGTTCGTGACAGTCTAAGCAAAGATTCAACGGGAGCTTCGCCTACAACCAGGTAAGGGCTCAAGCGGCGTAATACAGGGGCGTAATTGACTTCCGATAACTGGACTGAATGCGCTCTCATCCATTCTGCGGCAGCCCCGAGTGAGGGAAGATGGCTAGTTTCGCTCACAGTAGAAACTGCTGTTTCAAGCAAAACAGCGAGCAGAATAGGAATCATATCCCATTCGCAGGTCACGCCCTGCGCTTCAAAGATTGCAATGGTTTCGTCATCAGGGGCGAGGTTAGAGAAACCTAACTGGCGAGCAAAGTAATTTACTGTCGCTCGTACCGCTTCCCGGTAGCCACCAGGTTGGACAAGCACACCATCTAAGTCAAACAGATAAACGACTGGTTCCATCATCCCGTCCCTCGAATCCTTATTGCAACCATCAGGTTGCGGTGCAAGAGTATATAACAAGAAAGGAAAAGCCTCAAGGTCAGAAGCATGGTAATTTAACGGTAAGGTTGGCAATCTTTGTAGGTTATGGTAAAAGAGAAGATCGCAATCATTTTGAACCTTTCGGAGAATGTTTGAATGGCGTTTTTAGAAGAGTATTATTTCTTAGGAGATACACTTTACCAGTGGTCCCTGGCGATTGGCTCCTGCCTGTTAATCTTTCTGCTGCTTGTCTTTCTAAAAAAAATCCTGACACAACATTTTATTGTTAAAGAGTTACAGATGCGCAACGCATTTGAAAACTTTATGGCTGGAGTGCTCATTCGCACCCGTATCTGGTTTATATTAGGCCTGTCCATGTATATGAGCCTGCTGTTCTTATCCATAAAAGGCGAAACGCGGGATATTTTTAAAACGGCCATTATTACGGTTGTCCTTTTGCAGATAGGCTTTTGGGGAACCGGGCTGATTAATTTCTGGGTCAATCACCGCATTCGACAAGAGTTGGAACGCAACAATAACAATGCCACTAACCTGGGTGGTTTAGGGCTGATCGCCCGCATTGGCTTCTGGAGCCTATTGTTCCTGCTGATCCTGGATAACATACCTGGGATTGAGGTGAGCACCCTGGTCGCCAGCCTGGGAGTCACCGGGGTGGCTGTGGCTCTGGCGGTTCAGAGCATCCTGGGCGACCTGTTCGCCTCGCTGTCAATTACACTCGATAAACCATTCGTGATTGGTGATTTTATCAATGTAGGCGAAATGACAGGATCGGTAGAGCATATTGGTTTAAAAAGCACACGCGTGCGCAGCCTTTCTGGGGAACAGCTCATCTTTTCAAACTCTGATTTACTGAACAGCCGCATTCGAAACTATAAGCGGATGGAGCGGCGCCGGGTGGCTTTTACGATTAGCGTGAGTTATGACACCTCCTGGGAAAAGCTGGCTTTCCTGCCTGAAATGCTGCGTGAGGTTATCTGCCAGCACGAGAAGGTTACTTTTGACCGAGCGCACTTCAAAGCGTTAGGCGATTCTGCGCTCAACTTTGAGGTGGTTTATTTTGTAGACAGCCCAGACTACCTGATTTATATGGATACGCAGCAGGCGATTAACCTGGAACTCTTCAGGCAGTTTAATGAAAAGCAAATCGAGTTTGCCTTCCCCACCCAGACTGTTTTTGTGCATCAAACCGAGGTGAAGGCATTTCCAGGTTAATAAAAAAACTTGGGTTGTTTGGAGAGCATGTTCCCTCCAAATGACCCAAGTCACTTAATCAATTAAAATTAGATCAGGCCAACCTGATGACCCACGCGCTCAAAAATTTCGAGCACACAGTCTAACTGCTCGTCAGTATGGGTAGCCATATAACTGGTGCGCAGCAACTGATGCCCCTGCGCCACAGCCGGTGAAATGACGGGGTTGACGAAAACGCCATTTTCGAAGAGCAGCCGCCAGGTGAGGAAGGTTTTCTGATCATCCCCAATGATGATCGGAATCACAGGGGTAACCGAGTGGCCCGTGTTGAAGCCCATAGCATGGAAGCTATTACGCATCTTCTCACCAATGGCGTTTACTCGAGCGATACGATCTGGCTCTTCACGCATAATTTGCAGCGCTGCCAGAGCCGCGGCGGCATTGGCAGGGGGAATGCTGGCACTGAAGATTAAGGAACGCGCGTAGTGTTTAATGTAATGGATGACTTCTTCTTTTCCAGCAACGAAACCACCTAATGAAGCAAACGACTTGCTGAAGGTGGACATGATGAGGTCTACTTCACCATTCAGGCCATAATGAGCGGAAGTACCTCGCCCACCACCCAACACGCCCATGCCGTGAGCATCATCTACCATCAGGCGCGCACCATACTTTTCAATGATGGGCAGCATATCTGGCAGCGGGGCGAGATCCCCTTCCATGCTGAACAGACCATCCACCACCACCAGCTTGCCTGCTTTTTCCGGCAAGCTCTGCAAGACACGCTCAAAGTGCTCCATATCATTGTGGCGGAAACGCTGGATGTCACCATAGCTCAGGCGGGCGCCATCGACAATACTGGCATGGTCATCTTTATCCAAAATGACATAGTCACCCCGCCCTGCCAAAGCACTGATCGCTCCCAGATTGGCCTGCATACCTGTTGAAAATACCAGGGCAGCCTCTTTTCCGACCCATTCAGCCAACTCACTTTCAAGCTGTTCGTGCATTTCCAGGGTGCCGTTTAAGAAGCGAGACCCAGTACAACTGGTGCCGTAACGCTCCACTGCCTGACAAGCCGCCTCGCGAACTTTTGGATGAGTGGTGAGACCGAGGTAGTTGTTTGAACCACACATGATCAAACGATGACCACGATAAATCACCTCAGTCCCTTCCGTCTCAGTCAGGGGGATAAAGTAAGGATAATATCCTTCTTTTATTGCTTGTTTAGCCAGGGTGTAATTAAAACACTTCTCAAAGATATCCATCATTCCCTCTTTTATGAACGAACACAGGATAAAGCCCTCCTGCACAAAAAAATCTGTACAGGGAAAAAAATGATACTAAATGACAAAGACATGCTATCTTGGTAAGAAACGATTATACTACCTACCAGCACACAATCACAGCCGCTTGCAGTGTTCGACCTGCTGGCGGCTGGCAAGCAGTTCTTTCATTGACTTGCGAGTGACTTGTGCAGACATTTCTTCTTCCAAGCTATGCTATCATTAAATTGCTGGTTTCAACCTTAAAACTCTCTGCAACTGGAGCAAAACGATGAATTACTTCGGCGGAATCGAAGCCGGCGGTACAAAATTTGTTTGCGTGGTAACAGATCAAGGCAAGAAAGTGCTGGCTGAAGAACGCTTTCCCACCACAACACCAAAAGAGACGTTGGGACGAACCATTGCTTTCTTTGAAGAACAGAATCAGCTTCTGCCACAACCCATCGCGGCAATTGGAATAGCCTGTTTCGGGCCGATTGACCCGGCGCCCGAGTCTCCAAGCTTTGGCTATATCACAACCACGCCTAAGCCTGGTTGGATCAACACCCCGGTGGTAAGGCCTCTCCAAGAAGCGTTTGGGGTTCCGGTTGCGATCGATACGGATGTAAACGCGGCAGCGGTCGGTGAAGGCGTATGGGGAGCAGCACAGGGGTTAACGGATTTTCTCTACTTGACGATTGGCACAGGGATCGGCGGTGGCGGGGTTTTCCATGGCAAACCGCTGCACGGGCTCATTCATCCAGAAATGGGCCATATTCGCGTTCCGCATGATACGGTTACAGATCCTTACCCCGGGCACTGCCCATATCACGGGGACTGTTTTGAAGGCCTGGCCTGTGGACCTGCAATTCAGGCACGGTGGGGAAAGCCCGGCGACCAGCTGCCGCCTGATCATCCGGCCTGGCAACTGGAAGCAGGTTATATCGCCCTGGCTTTGAATAACCTGATCTGCACGCTCTCTCCCCAGCGCATTATCCTGGGCGGCGGTGTCATGCAGCAGGGCCATCTTTTCCCGATGATTCGAACAGAGACACTCAATCTACTGAAGGGGTATGTTCAATCCCCAAGCATTCTGGATCGGATTGACGAATATATTGTCCCACCGGGGCTGGCTAACCGGGCGGGTGTGTTAGGGGGCGTAGCCCTGGCCCAACAAGCTTTCGCACAGCAGGCCTAATTTACAAGAATAAAGGAAAGAAAAAAATCTTTGCACGCCAACCCGGGTTGGCGTGCAAGATTTTTATTCAACAGCTATCGCGGAACAGGCTTCTCTATGGAATGAGATCCTTTAGTTCACCATCTACAAGATGGATGCGAATGGCGCGCTTGCCACGGACGAGCAGCGCTTCCAAGTCTCCCAAAGCCTGAGCACGCTCTAATGTACCAAAGGTCATTTTCTGGCCTGGGATTTCCAGATCATTGGAAGGACGCTGCGTGATTTGCAAGAACAGACCATTATTCGCGCCGCCCTTGTGCAACTGCCCGGTGGAATGCAAGAAGCGCGGGCCAAAACCGAGCGTGGTGGCCTGACCAGTTTGCTTTAAAATCTGAGAACGAAGCTGCTGCAAGCGGCTGGTAGTGCGAGGGTTGCGCGGCACATAAGCGTTGATGGCAATATAATCGTCGTCGTGAGCTTGCTCTAAAAAGATGCGAACGACATCAGACAGGGTTCTGGCTCCATTCAGTCCAGGGAAGTTCCAGCCATACACGCGGCCACCCGCCCCTTCCCAAATCGCCTGACCCTCATCCAGATTACGAGTTTCCTTAAAAGCCGTGACCTTGTGATGCGTGCGATCTTTGTTATCCTGCACATCGGGCTGGTCGAAACTGTTAACGCCCAAAATAGCACAGGCTACAGCAACCGCTACTTCCCATCGGAAGAATTCAGCGCCCAGATCATAAGCATCCTGGAAGGTGAGGGTAAACACAGGCTGACCGGCGGCGCGAATTTGCTGGACGCGGTTTTCATGATCACCGCCAAAACGTAAGTAAACAAAGAGACGATCATCACCATATTTCTTAGCAGGCAGGGACGGTTCCATATCAATAGGGACAATACCTTTGCCCTGTTTCCCGCTGCTTTCGGCAATTAACTGCTCCAGCCAGGCGCCGAAGGTCTGGATCTGTGGATCGGCCAGGAACGTTAATTTATCACGGCCCTGGGTATAGGCTTCACCCATCACAGCCCCCAGCACCAGGCCCGGGTTGCGACCTGGGGGTACGTCGGGCACGCACTGAGCAGCCATCCAGGCTGCACGATGGAGGAGCAGTTCAACGTTCACCCCGAGCAAGGCAGCAGGAACGAGGCCAAAGGCAGTGAGTGCCGAGAAGCGTCCACCGACGTTCGGATCTGCCAGGAAAACATGGCGGAATTTATGCTCACGAGCGAGTTTTTCAAGCGGCGTGCCCGGATCGGTAATGGCAATGAAGTGCTCCGCGGCCCGGTCTCCCAGGCGGCGGCGAGCACGAGACCAGAAGTAGTCAAGGTAGGCGTTCACTTCGCTGGTGGTCCCCGACTTGCTGGAAACAATATACAGGGTGTTTTCCAGGGGCGACCAGCGGGCAGCAGAACGGACCTGAGAAGGGTCCGTGGAATCGAGGATAATTAGTTCCAGACCTGACTTTCCATTGACCTCGCGTGCGCCAAAGGTTTCTGCCATCACTTCGGGGGCAAGCGAAGAGCCGCCCATGCCCATCAATAAAGCGTGGGTGTATCCCGCGGCCTGGCACTCTTTGACAAAACGATTGAGGTCAGCAACCATCGAGCGGCTGGATTCTGGCGCTTCCAACCAGCCCATGCGCTTGCGAACCTCAGCCTGACCGGCAGGGTCTTCTGTCCAAAGGGTTGGATCGTGGGCCCATAAGCGGCGGGAAGTATCAGCACCGGCTAACTTTTCAACACGCTCAGCGACTGGTTTCTGCAAAGGCCCCAGCTCAGCAACGGCAGTCTTGCGACGCTCTTCAATCGCTACTAAAAGGGCAGTGAAGGCATCTGAGAAGGCTTTGACACCTTCTTCTTCTAGCTCTTGCGTCACCTGATCCATTGAAACGCCCAAGCCCTCCAGATCGGTGATTGCCTGGTGCATTTCACCGAGATTCTCCTGAATAGTGGGACGAACCTCACCATGATCGAGGAAGGCTTGCAGCGTTTGAGGTGGAACGGTATCCACCGTGTCTGGGCCGATTAATTCCTCAACATACTTGACGTCACTGTAAGCAGGGTTCTTGGTACTTGTGGAGGCCCATAAGGGGCGCTGCAAGCGAGCACCTTCTGCTTTCAACTTCTGGAAACGCTGCGTTCCAAAGATCTCTAAGAAGAGTTCATAGGCCAGACGCGCATTGGCAACGGCAGCCTTCCCTAGTAATTGGGCAGCCTGTTCAGCACGAGGCCCTTCTTTGCGGATGATCTCCTCCAAGCGTCCATCGACCTTCGTATCCACACGCGATACGAAGAACGACGCTACAGAAGCAATAGACCCAACGGGCAAGCCAGAGGCGACACGCTGCTCCAGACCCTTCTGGTAGGCTTCCATGACCTCTTTATAACGTTCTAGTGAGAAGATCAGGGTAACATTGACATTGATGCCAGCCGCAATCGCCTCAGTAATGGCGGGAACGCCCTCTTTCGTGGCAGGGATCTTGATCATCAGGTTAGGACGATGAACCTTCTCCCAGAGCCGTTTCGCCTCAGAGATGGTCTTTTCCGTGTTATTTGCCAGGTATGGACTGACTTCAAGGCTGACGTAGCCATCTCCACCGTTCGTCTCCTGATACAGTGGGCGGAAAAGATCAGCAGCGGCACGGATATCTTCCACCGCCAGTTGATAAAAGATCTGTTCAGCATTCCAACCTGACCAGGCCATCGGAATCAGGCTGGCATCATAGTCCCTGGAATTAGCGATAGCATTGTGGAAAATAGATGGGTTAGAAGTGACGCCGCGGATTTCGCCCCGGCGGATCATCCCTTCTAATTCACCACTTTCCAATAAACGCCGCTGGATATTGTCATACCACAGCGACTGCCCGACTTCATGCAATTTCTGGATTGTGTTCATATTTCCCTCCAGGTTCAATCCAATCCGGACTCAGGCACCCATTGTCGCGTAATGGGCCAACTGTCCCTACGCATCTTTGACTTTAACAGGTGGTGGTCCTCTTCTGTTCCAGCTCGCGCGTTTTCGCTACACGGCGGCGATGGCGTTCTTCTTCGGAAAATGAAGCCGATAAAAAGGCTTTCACCAACTCACGCACAAGGGCTGGCCCGATAATGCGCGCGCCCAGACAAAGTACATTCATATCATCATGTTCAACACCTTGATGCGCTGAATATACATCGTGACAGAGGCCAGCATAGATACCATCCACCTTATTGGCCGCAATGCAAGCTCCTACCCCAGAACCGCACACTAGCACACCTCGCTGGGCGCGCCCATCTACAATTGCACAGCCCAGCTTCTCAGCATAATCGGGATAATCTACCGGATCTGTACTGAAGGTGCCTAAGTCAATCGGTTCGTGGCCTAATTCGCGCACAGCATTAATAACATCATCTTTCAGCGGAAAGCCTGCATGATCACAAGCAACTGCAACCCTCATACCTGCTCCTTTTTGGATAAAACACGGTTATTGGAACAGAACGCCCCAACAACCGAGATCTTTATTCCTTCACCGCCAGCATCTCGCGTGCCATCTGCAAAACATGCTCAACGCTGAAGCCGAGGTTTTCGAAGGCAATATTGCCAGGGGCAGAAGCTCCATAGCGATCAAGGCCTAAGATGCGACCCTGAGCGCCTACCCAGTGTTCCCAACCCATCGTGACACCCGCTTCAACTGCCAGGCGCAAATTAAGCTGGGGCAGCAACACCGAGTCACGATATTCGGCATCCTGCTCGGCAAACAGTTCCCAACAAGGGAATGAAACCAGGCGAACACTGACGCCCTCTTCTGCCAGGCGCTGACCGGCTTCCACCACCAGAGGAAGCTCAGAACCAGTAGCCATCAAGATGATCTGCGGCTGGCCCTCACCCAGGTCTGCTAACACATAAGCCCCTTTCTCAAGACCGCTGGCAGATGCATAGATTGAGCGATCGAGAATCTGCACATTCTGGCGAGTCAGCGCCAGAGCGGTTGGGCGGTGACGATTGGCAACCGCCACTTTCCAGGCTTCACGAACTTCATTCGCGTCGCCGGGGCGGATCACCAGTAAGTTCGGAATGGCGCGCAGAGAAGCGAGGTGCTCCACCGGCTGGTGAGTGGGACCATCCTCGCCAACACCGATGCTATCGTGAGTAAAGACCCAGATCGAACCAAGATGTGAAAGCGCTGCGATTCGAACCGGCGGGCGCATGTAATCGGCGAAAACCATAAAGGTGGCCCCAAAAGGAATAACGCCACCATGATACGACATCCCATTCACGATGGAGCCCATGCCATGCTCGCGGACTCCAAAGTGGAAGTTGCGACCTTCTGGCGTATCTTTCTGGAAGTCCGTGTAATCCTGCATCCAGGTATTGGTCGAGGGCGAAAGGTCGGCTGAACCGCCGACGAGTTCAGGAACGTGCTTTGCCAGTACGTTGAGCACTTTCCCAGAAGCAGAACGAGTAGCAATACCCTTTTCATCAGCGGGGAACTCAGGCAAATCCTCGTCCCAATTCTCAGGAAGCAGACCCGCCAGGCGGCGCTCCAATTCAGCCGCCAGTTCAGGATACTCAGCGCGATACGCTTCCATTTTGGCCTGCCAGGCAGTTTCCTCTTCTACGCCACAATCCACAGCCTCACGGAAGAAAGCGAGCGATTGATCGGGAACATAGAAACGAGGTTCTTTAGGCCACCCCAACTTTTCCTTAGCGCCGTCCAATTCCACATCTCCGGGGGCTTCGCCGTGGGCTTTGCTCGTGCCCGCGCGCGTGGGCAAACCATAGCCAATGATGGTGCGGGTGACGATGAGTGAGGGGCGCGGATCTTGCTGGGCCTTACGAATGGCGGCATCAATGGCGTTAACATCGAGGCCGTCCTCGATGGACAGCACCTGCCAACCATAAGCTTCGAAGCGCTTAGCACGATCTTCTGTGAAAGCCAGTTCGGTCGAACCTTCGATCGAAATACGGTTGTCATCATAGAAGTAAATAAGCTTGCCAAGCTGGAGGTGCCCCGCCAGGGAAGCTGCTTCTGAAGTAACGCCTTCCATCAGGTCGCCATCGGTGACAATGGCGTAAGTGTAGTGATTAATGATCTCATGGCCTGGGCGGTTGAAAAGTTTTGCCAGGTGCGCTTCTGCAACTGCCATTCCGACGCCGTTGGCAAAACCCTGGCCCAAAGGCCCCGTAGTGGTTTCGACGCCAGGGGTCAGGCCGTATTCCGGATGACCGGGGGTCTTGCTGCCCCACTGACGGAAGCGCTTTTAATTCCTCTAAAGGCAGATCGTAACCTGTAAGATAGAGCAGGCTGTAGAGCAGCATGGAACCATGCCCGCCCGAAAGAATGAAGCGGTCACGATTGGCCCAGTTCGGGTTAGCCGGATTATGACGAAGATAGCGCGTCCAGATGGTGTAGGCAATAGGAGCCGTGCCCATTGGCAAGCCTGGATGACCAGACTTGGCCTGCTGGACTCCATCGGCAGACAGAAAACGGATGGTATTGATTGCGAGATTTTGAAGTTCTTTTGTTTCTTGCATGTTCAATCCTCAATAATGGTATGTAATGATTTCCCCATATGAAAGATACTGCCATACACCCCACGGCGTACGCACGTTATTTAATTTATTTTACCACTGGCGCGGGTTTTAACCTTCTTCGTCGAGCAGTTCTCCCATTTGTCGAGCAGTTCTCCCATTTAATGAAGGTGGTAAACTGAAGGATAGAAAGAAGGGGTGAACGCGATGAAAAAGTGGGCAAGAAGGACTACCTGGGGGCTGGCGTTACTTTCCTTAATTATGGGTGGGGTACATTGGCTGCGCGTACGAACCCCACGCCAAATGGCACTGCGAACTTTGAAGTCGATAGCGGAGGCGTTAGCATCTTACCTGGTGGTCTTGGGAGCAGCCAGTACAGGCATGGCCCTGGTGGTAAGGACTCCTGTAGCGGCTCTGACCGGGTTCGTAGGCGGGTTACTCTCCCTACATTATATCCAAGAGGTAACTGGTGCCAATCCGCATTTCACAGCGGCATTTGGTCCAGAGTGGAAGCACAGGTTGAAGCGAAAGCTGACCCAACAAGAACAAGCTCGGATGCTGCCAAGACGATGGCAGTGGCGCGTTTCAAACGGGAGCGCGCCACACTGGGAACGTGATCTTGTCTTCTGGCGGTTTCCAGAAGGTAGAGAGCCTTTGCGGTGTGACTTATGGCAGCCGCCCGAAGCCGAGAGGGCAAGTGGTGTGGCAGTGCTTTACTTTCATGGAGGCGGTTTTTTTACCAGTCATAAGGATTTTGGGACCCGGTCTTTCTTCAGGCACCTGGCAAACCAGGGACATGTGGTGATGGATGTGGATTACCGCCTGGCTCCGCAGGTGGACCTGCTCACGCTGCAAGGCGATGCGCGGCGAGCGGTGGACTGGATGAAGAGAAACGCTGAACAGTATCAGGTTGACCCGGAACGGATTGTTCTGGCAGGCGGCTCGGCGGGAGGACTGCTGGCAATGCTGGCAGCTTATACTCCACAAAACCCAACTTTGACCCCTACTGAATTAAAGGGTATCGATCTGAAGGTGCGCGCGGTGGTTTCTTACTATGGTGTGGTCGATCTACGCGCGTTGTATAACAAGCTGATCTCGATAGCGGATGGACAAAAGCACTGCAAAGGGGGCTCGCGTGAGGTATTGAACAGCGTGGTGGGACAGCGCGTGGCTGCCGCGGCAGCCTGGTTAAAAGGAACTGAGACACAAGCCATGCAGGATTATATGTTAGAAAATGCACAACTGCTCGAAATGGGCATTGAAACGGCAATGGACAAACTGCTGGGCGGCAGTCCAGAGGAAACCCCTGAGCAGTATATGCTGCTCTCGCCCCTGAGCTATACAGGGCCAAACTGTCCAGCTACGTTGATCCTGCAGGGAGAACATGATTACCTGATGCCGGTTTCGGCAGCGCGCAGACTTTATCGAAAACTACAACAGGCTGGTGTGCCAGTGGTTTACCTGGAACTGCCGCAAACGGAACACACTTTTGATTTGTTTTTACCCGAAGTATCGCCACCGGCGCAGGCAGCACTCTATACACTTGACCGGTTTTTAGCGCTGATGCAGTAAATGGATCCTTCGCGCAGTGAGAATGCTGGTTGTTTTGCTATTTTCAACCCGGCTGACACGTGGTAAAATAGGCCCTGCACGAACATTCTGCGCCTGTAGTGAAGTGGACATCACATCACCCTCCGGAGGTGGGAGCCCGAGTTCGAGTCTCGGCAGGCGCGCTATTTTCTCCGCGCACAGGTTACGGTGACCGTAACCTGTTTTTTTTACCGATAGATAGCTATCAGAAAAAGATGGGGCTCACCTGGACCCTTGAAGCAGCCAAGAGTTGTTTTGTTGTTTTGTTGTTTTGTTGTTTTTTAATGATTTTTTCTGATCGCAGGCTGCTGCAAGAAGACTTTTCGATTGTTAAGGTTCGGATAGGATTAGAATATCTCTAGCCCTGAGGATGTTGTAACAGAAAAGGAGTGCACGGAGAACCTGTAAAAAAGTGCACGAATCAAAAAGGCTCCATTGGGTAGACTACACCCAGGACAGGAGCCTTTTTGATGAGAAGTAAGGATTTATCTGTCCAGGGCGTCGATACGGCGCTGAAGGTAGGGTGAAAAGTAGCCACGGTAGCGGGATTGGAGGTCAGGACGCTGCCAGTCATCAGCAGTGATCCGACCACGGCAATTGGGCGCACCGCAGCCACAGTCAAATTCATCATAAGGGTTGCTGTCGCTCATGGCATAGTCGAAGCAAATCTCTTCACCAACGGCAATGGCACGCATGGCGACCAGGCTAATCTGCCCGTTAAGGCCCGCGTTGGGATTGCAGGAGTGGTTGAAGCAATCGGATGGATCATCTTCGGTGAGCGGAAGAAGGAAAAGATCGTCTTCCACCTGCAACCCATGCGTCCGGACATACTCTGGATACTCAGACAGGCGGGGCCCTGGCACAATCACTCCACCCCATACCGCCAAAACCTCACCGGCAGCGAGAGGCTGGCAGGTGAAAACACCCCTGCCCCCTTTTTCTGGGCAGGACCGCATTTCTAACTTGGCGGAAAGGTAAGAAGGATGCTGCTTGTTTGGCATACAAATAACTCCTATTCTTGAATGCTATCTTTCTGGAAATGATGAATGCGGAACCTGACCCGTATCCAGGTTCAAAGTTTAATCATAATTTTCGGATGGTCAAGGGAGTGAGTTGAATCGCTTTTGTTTGACATTGGCAAGGCGCAACCGTTAGAATGAATTGGATCTTTTTTATTTTTAGGAGTATGAATGGCTGCAAGACAAATTCCTTTTATTCAAGTTTATGGCTCCCATCATCAAATGGGATGCCAAATTGGTGAGGCGTGCCGGGAGCAGATTAAACACAGTATCGAGAACGCGCGTGTATTAATTCATGACGCTTTTGACCAGCTACAACTGACCTGGGATGGAGCTGCTATTCAGGCGCGCAAATATATCCCTTTTGCAGAAGAACGATTCCCACAATATGTGGAAGAACTTCAAGGGATTGCGGCAGGGGCGAATGTGCGGTTTGATGATGTAGCAGTGGTCAACGCGATGGAAGCGGTGACAATGGATGCCCTGCATCTGACGAAGTGTACAAGTATGGCTGTTAACCAGCAGCGGACAGCAAATGAACACGTTTTAGCGGCGCATAACGAAGACTGGCTGCCAGAAGATGAAGAAGATGTCTATATGGTACATGCTCGACCAGATGATGAGCCGCCGTTTCTAGCGTTTTCTTATGGCGCGCTGCTGCCAAATATCGGACTGAACGCCTGCGGCATGGCGCAGTGCTGCGATTTAGTGCATCCGACAGACAGCCGAATTGGTATTCCACGGGTGATTGTCTCCAGGGCTGTTTTGGCGGCCCGTACTCCAGGAGAAGCAATTCACAGGGCGCTGGTCCCACACCGGGCAGCAGGGTACAACCACCTGCTGATCCATGAGAGTGGTGAGATGTATAACCTGGAAGTCTCAGCACGAAGGTTTGCTCTGCTTTCGACACATGAGGGCTGGTTGGTACATGCCAACCATTATCTAGACCCAAGGATGTGTGAAATTGAGAGCGAGCCGGAAGAACTGATCAGTACGCGGGTACGCTTCTTCAGGGCACAAAGGCTGTTGAATTTGACCCCGGCGCATACGGTAAACACGCTACAGGCGATTCAGCGCGACCATATCAACCGCCCAGACGCAATCTGTAGACATGAAGGTGAAGTAGACAACCCACTGGCGCGGGAAAAGACGATCATCTCACTGGTGATTGATCTAACGACACGGCAAATTCATGCAGCATGGGGAAGTCCGTGCGCCAATCCTTACTTTAGTTATCAACTGGACGAGTAAGAAAGCCAACGAATTTGATGTTAATCAATCGAGTTTGCTCACTTTTGGGAACCAGATCGAACCCGGCAACGTCTTTTATTTGGAAAAGCGCACTGCGCTAAGTAATCTCTTTTTGCGCTTCGTATTAAGGGTTTGAAAAAATGAAACGATTTGATTTTCCGCACAAACTACCCCTGCTGAAACTCCTTTCAGCCGTCAGCTTGCTGACCCTGGCTTTCTTTGCCAGCGCCTGTGAAATTGTACCTACTGCCTTACCAGGCACTCCCGCTACGAGTACTGTCTCGGCGCCAGCCACGCAAGCAGTCACCGCCACAGCTGCTCCAGTGACCGAAGCGACTGCTACCACGGCTGCGCCAGCGACTGAAGCGGCGCCAACGAATACAGTTCAACCCGCCCCCAGCGATACGCCTACCCCAACGACCGCTCCTGAAACACCTTCAGCCTATAAAGGATTTGTGGTTTTTCTCCCTGAGCAGAAAGAGTTTCAGGGGTATGACCTGGAAGGCACCCTGATGTTCCGCTATGGCGCGCCTGGGCTGGACTACTCAGCACCCAATAATACGGAAGTGGTGGGAGAGAACGTTTACTACATCTCTAATATCGACCATGCCCTTTACCGCACCAATGATGAGGGTGTGCAGATCATGAATCTGTTCTCTTACCAGAGCTTGTATGGGTTCTCCATTTCACCGGACGAAACTCAGATTGCCTGGTCAAATGGTTTTTTCAATGAAACCCCAGCCAAAAGCGAATTATGGCTGGCGAATATGGATGGCAGCAACGCTCACCAGATCGCCACTTACAACACTGACCAGTCGCCAGCTTTCTTGTTCGTGCCGCTTGAATGGACGGCGGATGGCAAGCTGCTGTTTGACCGCACCCCGGTTGGTTTTGGCGGCTACATTCTCTTCGGTGGACACAACGCTCTATACAGCTACGACCCGTCCAACAGCCAGTTCGTCACGCTGGTACCAGCCGAGGAAATGCACGGATTGTGCTTAGACGAGTATCGCCTAGACCTGAACGTGGTCGCGTTCAACTGCGGGCCGAATGGATCACAGATTGTTCTGCGAAACCTGAACAGTTCCGCAGAGACCACGCTGCCCGTTCTAGCAGAGCAAGGCGCGGCAGGCAGCGTTCGCTTTTCGCCAGATGGAAAATGGATCGCCTACGCAATTGCTAAGGGCAACCCAGACAACGAGAGCGGAAAGATTGTGGTGGGCCCGGCAGATCTGAGCGCAGCGCCGGAAGCGATTGCCAGCGTCGACAATGGATATGATTACTTGAATACCTGGCTCGATAACGACAGCCTTCTCTTTACAAAGAATGACCAGTCAGGGCTGAACAACAGCAGCATCGCAAAGATCCACCGCGATGGCAGTGGTGAAACCCTGCTGGCACAGGGAACGTTCATCGGAATGATACGCTAAACACTTTATGGGCCAGGGTGGCAATCCTTTCCATGTCAAACCTATGAAAAATAGTCATTGAAGAACGTTCACCGCCCCTGCAAGGGAAACAGTCCTTGCAGGGGCGGTTCTTTTATCCCGTAATATATTCGTAATAGTTTATTTGGATTTTTTTAATATCCTTCTGTTATGATCAAAGTAATCAAGACTAAGCAGGGCGCATTTAGCGCATTCTTGACTTTGAGGTAGAAACGAGGGAGGATTAATGAAGTGGATTAGGTGGCTGTTGGTGATTTTCCTCCTGGCTGGCTGCAGCCCCACAAGCGGTCGGGAACAACAAGCCGTTCCAGTCGACAGCGTAGGGACCGGCGCATTGAAAGACCTCGGGGATGCACCCGAGCTTGCGAACAAGGTATGGTTAAACACCGATCAAGCGCTGCGGTTGGAAGACCTGCGGGGCAAGGTGGTTTTGATCGATATGTGGACGTTTGGTTGAATAAACTGCCGCAATATGATTTCCTCGTTGAGGGAATGGTATGGCAAGTACAAAGAGGAAGGCCTGGTGGTAATCGGCAATCATTATCCAGAGTTTCGCTACGAAAAGGATCTGGAGAATTTGAAAGAGGCTGTGCAGCAGTTGGAGATTGATTATCCAGTAGCACAGGATAACGATGGAGAAACCTGGAGCGCTTACCACACTCGCTATTGGCCGACCCTATTCTTGATCGACAAACAGGGGAAGATCCGCTTCGTTCATATTGGCGAAGGCTCCCGAGATGAAATCGAGCAAGCTATTCAGATCTTGCTGGATGAACCTTACGAGACACAATAAACGGTTACGCTGGAAGAACAGCTAACCGAGGCGCCCTATTTTGGCAGAAAACCGCCCAACAGAGAGATTTATGGAGGATATAGAGCATGTATAAGAAAATGAAACCGATCCCATCATCGGAGATCACACCTGAGCAGGTATATTTGAACCGGCGCAAGTTTATGCAGATAGCTGGTTTAGCCGGCGCTGGCGCGCTGCTGGCAGCCTGCACGCCTACAGCCCAAGGACCCGCGCCGACGATGGTTAGCCAGACAGAAGTGGAAGGACTGGTATCCGCCAAAACGGATGAACTGGGAAATCCGCTCAATACATACGAGGAAATTACGCATTACAACAATTATTATGAATTCACAACCAGCAAGGAAGGCGTAGCACCGCTATCGGCAGGCTTTCAGACTTCGCCATGGGAAGTGGAAGTGGGTGGAATGGTCAACAAGCCAAAAACCTATGGCGTTGAAGAACTGATCAAAAAGTTCCCACCTGAAGAGCGCATTTACCGGCTGCGATGTGTAGAAGCGTGGTCAATGGTGATTCCGTGGGTTGGCTTTCCGCTGGCGCAACTGTTAAAAGAGGTAGAACCGACCGGGGACGCGAAGTATGTGGCATTCCAAACTCTGAATGATTCCGATCGAATGCCGGGGCAAAAGGATGGCTTTTATTCCTGGCCTTATACCGAGGGACTGCGGATTGATGAAGCAATGAATGACCTGGCCCTGCTGGTGACCGGCATGTATGGGAAAGATCTGCTGCCGCAAAATGGGGCCCCCCTGCGCCTGGCGGTTCCCTGGAAATATGGGTTAAAGAGCATCAAAGCCATTGTGAAGATTGATTTAGTAGCTGAACAACCGCCGACGCTGTGGTCCACGGCGGCCCCTATGGAATATGGTTTTTATGCCAATGTCAACCCGAACGTACCGCACCCGCGCTGGTCACAGGCGAGCGAACGGCGGATTGGGGAAACCGGACGGCGGGAAACACTGATGTTTAACGGGTATGAAGAAGAAGTCAGTTCGCTCTATAATGGAATGGACCTGGGGATTTATTATTAATGACTCGTCGAAAGCCACACTTTACCTGGTTCCAAATATTGGTTCATATTGGAGCGTGGATTCCGCTGGCGATGTTGATTTGGGCGGCTAAAACGAATCACCTGACGTTTAACCCGATCCAGGCAGCTACCCAACGGACGGGCGACACAGCCATCATCCTGTTGATCCTGTCGCTGGCGTGTACGCCGCTCTACACACTGACCCGAATCGCGGTACTGCTAAAGCTGCGGCGTCCACTGGGGCTGTATGGATTCATGTACGCCGCAATTCATCTGTTTATTTTTACGGGCATCGATTACCAGTTCAATGTGCAGATGATGATCGCGGACCTGGCGCAGAAACGCTATGTTCTGGTTGGGTTGGCCTCATTTCTCCTGCTGCTGCCCGTAGCGGTGACTTCCATCCGGTGGTTCGTGGTGCACATGAAAAAGAACTGGAAGCGGCTGCACCAGGCGGTTTACCTGATTAACGTTTTAGTGGTGATTCACTTTGCGTGGGTGGTGAAAGGAGATGTCCTGCGACTGCATGGCGATGTTGTGAGACCCCTCCTGGCGGGAGGCGTGGTAGCCCTGCTGCTGATCGCGCGGATAAAACCCATTCGCAAGCGGCTGGCAGTGGTTGGGCAGCATGTGGCGCGGCTGCGCCCCGCGAGTAAGCCGATTAAAAGTGGAAAGCCTGGACGAGTGGTGGTGAATAAGAAGATTGAGGGAATGCAAAAGGAAGCATGAAACGTATTCGGGGGAAAGAGGCTGACCAATGGAAATTGAAAAAGACATTCTGATCGTCGAAGATGAACCCAGCGTAGGCGAAGTGGTCAGTCTATACTTGCGGCGGGCCGGTTACCAGGTAGTGGTGGTTAACGATGGCAAAGAAGCCATGACAGCCCTGGAGAAGAATCTGCCGATGCTGGTGATTCTGGACCTGATGCTGCCGGGCGTAGATGGGTGGGAAATCACGCGGTGGCTGCGCGAACGCAGCGACGTACCGATCATTATGTTGACCGCGCGCAGCGCTGAAACGGACCGGATCGCCGGGTTAGAGATGGGGGCTGATGACTACGTGGTAAAGCCGTTTAGCCCACAAGAACTGGTCAGCCGGGCAAGGGCAGTGCTGCGGCGAGTGCGCTCTGCCCCACAAGAAGAAGAAAGCGTGATCAGTACAGGTGAAATTCAGGTGGATCCTAAAAAGCGGCTGGTGATGGTAGACGGCGAAGAAAAGACTGTCACGGCTCGCGAGTTTGACCTGCTGCTGATGATGGTGCGCCACCCACGGCAAGTATTCTCACGCGATCAACTGTTAGAAAGGGTGTGGGGACTGGCAGATTATATTGACCCAGGCACCGTGACTGTGCATATCCGGCGGCTGCGCGAAAAAATCGAGCCTGACCCAGCGAACCCAAGACACCTTGTGACCGTATGGGGAGTAGGATACAAGTTTGAACCCTGATGGAAAAGATAAACGAAACACTCACTCAACCCAAGCCCATTAATTTCCTGCGATTTCTGCGCGGGCCACTATTGGCATTCGCAGTTGGACTGGGATTGTTTTACCTGTTGATGCAGCCCTCCGTCAAAGATTTGCGTTTGATGGTTCAGTTGATGAGCCTGACGGCACTGATTTCCGTGTTTGTGGCTTATGGGGCCTACCGGATGGGATGGATCCGGCAGTCTCCGAGCATTCGCTGGGGGTTAATGATTGGCTATGCGCTAGCTGGACTGCTGGTGTTCCTGAATGTGGGTATTATCGCAATCATGATGTTCGCCAGCACACATGATCTCATGCTGGCATCGGTGCTGCTGGCTTTTGCCAGCGGGATTGCCATGTCATTAGGATTTTTCTTCTCAGCCGCTCTGACCGAACGAATTGTGATAATCAGCCGGGCAGCACGCAGACTGGCAACAGGCAGCTTTGAGACACGCATTCACGACGATGGGCGTGATGAAATGGCAGCCCTGGCAGCGTCTTTTAATGAAATGGCGGCGCAGTTAGAAGCTGCCAACCAAAAACAGAAAGAACTGGAAACCCTGCGGCGCGACTTGATCGCCTGGGTAAGTCATGATTTGCGAACACCCCTGACCTCTATCCGGGCCATTTTAGAGGCCCTGGCTGATGGCGTGGTCGAAGATCCCGAAACCGTGCAGCGATATTTGAAAACGGCCCAACGCGATATTCGTTCCCTATCGGTTCTCATTGACGACCTGTTTGAAATGGCACAGATGGACGCGGGTGGACTGAATCTTCATATGGAGCCTGGATCGGTCCGGGACTTGATTTCAGATACCATCGAAAATTTTTCAGCACTGGCAAAACAACAAGAAGTGACTCTGACCGGACACGTGGAGACAGGAATTGACCCGATATGGATGGACACACAGCGAATGGGCCGCGTGCTGACCAACCTGGTTGGGAATGCGCTGCGGCATACCCCTTCAGGCGGGCAGGTTTATATCTGCGCTGCGCGCACGCCAGAAGGCGTTATGATTGAAGTTCAGGACAACGGTGAAGGGATTAAGCCAGAAGATCTGGCATATGTGTTTGAACGGTTTTACCGAGGTGAAAAGTCACGGAACCGGATGACCGGTGGAGCCGGGTTGGGCCTGGCAATTGCACGGGGCGTCATTGAGGCACATGGGGGTCAGATTCGGGTAGAAAGCGAAAGAGGAAGGGGCGCGCGCTTTTTCTTCACGCTCCCTTCCTCTCACGCTTCCCAAGGCTGAAGACTGACTCGTATCGATCCAAACGCCTTGTTTATATATGGGCTCTTTGCTGAACGTGCAAGATGGTTTTGGACAGATTCTCAGATTTGAATTTCATGTTGATCAATTAACCAACGAACAGCTTCCTGCACAGCTTGCAGGGAGCTGTAACGCGGGTTGTAGCCGAGCAGGCGCTGGGCTTTGGCAATGCTACAGTTAGGACTATGGGCGATGTGATCCCAGGTTTGGGAGGCCTTCTCTGGGGAGAGCGTCTCGCGCCACTGCTCCCAGGGCAAGTATTCGAGGCGGGCGGGTTCACCAAACCAGGCAGACATCGATTCGGCATAACCGCGCAAGGTGAGGGCTGCCGGAGAAACGACATGGAAGCTTTCGCCAAGCGCATTGGAACGATTGGCAAGGGCCTGCATGAAGGCCTGAGCGACATCATCGGCGTGTACGTGATGGACGGTTTCCATGCCCAGGTTGGGCAGGACGAGCGTTTCACCGCGCGCCAGACCGGCGAAAACCTGGGTATCAAAATGCCCGGCAGGGTTTAAAGGCGCCCAGCCAGGACCCACAATATGACCGGGGTGAAGAATGGTCGCCGGGAAGCCATTGAGACGAGCCTCTTTCAGCAGGTAGGCTTCGATGGCGGCCTTTTGAACGCCATACTCCCCGAATGGACGGCGGGGCTGCTCTTCGGTGGTGGGGACCTGCACGCTGGGACCATGAACCCAAATGGAGCCACAGTGCAAGAAGTGTTGTACCTGACCGCGCAGGGCATCTACGATCTGGCAGGCGCTTTCGAGCTTGAAGCAGATCATGTCAACGACTACATCGGGGCGCAAACCGGCTATCTTTTCACCAAATACGCCTTCAGCTTCTTCTCGGGTACGATCCATCTCAATCAGTTCAACCTCTCCCCAGGCGCCGTGAGGTTGGTAAGGATCGCGGCTGTTGCGGCTGATCACCAGGACTTCATGCCCGGCCTGAACCAATCCTGGTACCAGGTATGTACCGACATGGCCCGTTCCGCCAATGACTACGACTCGCATGGTTCCCTCCTTAGAATATCTTCCATAACCCGATTGGTGCGGGCAGCACTCACGCCTGTACTGGGGCTGGTTCCCATGCCGCGCAGATCATCTACAACCGTTTGAATCAGCGGCTGCTGAATGGGATCCTGTCGGGGGAAGTTAAATTCTTGTACACCAGCAGGCGTTTCCAAACGGACAGGAAGGGTCTCAAAAAAAGAAAAAGTGATGCGGCCTTGACTGCCAATCACTTCAGCCTTATCGAGCTTCTGCTCGGGTGATACGGTGAAACACCAGGTTCCGCTGCCCAAAACGCCCGATTGGTGCGCCCAACTGGCGCAGATCACATCTTCAGCCGGGTATAAGCCAGCCTGATTCGCTTTTTGCCCAAAGGCAGACTGGATTGGGCCGAAGATGTAGTCAAGATAATCGAGCTGGTGGGAAGCGAGATCATAGAAGTAGCCCGCTCCGGAAATCTCAGGATTGACGCGCCAGGGCAAGTGTTGTGGATTCAGATCATCGGGGTGAACAGGATGGTAGAGGCGTAGTGAGATCAGCCGAACCTGACCCACTGCCCCGCTTTGCAACAGTTCTTTGACTTTCAGGAAAGCAGGCAGGCAGCGCCGGTAGTAGGCGACAAAGAGGGGTACCTCCGCCTTTTGGCACGCAGCGATCATCGCCTGACACTCCTGCCCGGTACGAGCCATCGGTTTTTCTACATAGACGGGTTTGCCAGCCTGAGCAGCGCGCAGCGTATATTCGGCGTGTGAATCGGGCGGCGTGGCGATATAAATGGCGTTAACTTCTGGATCGTGGATCAGCTGGTCGGCATCATCGTACCAGCGAGGCACCCCATGCCGGCGGGCGTAATCCTGAGCCTTTTCAGCATTCCGGCGCATGACAGCTACCAACGAAGAATGTTCGATACGGTTAAATGCCGGGCCGCTTTTGGCCTCGGTTACATCGCCACAGCCGATGATGCCCCAACGAATTTCATCCATATTCGATTTCTCTCCTGACCATTTCCTAATTCTCGATGTCCCGCTTTTGTTTTCAATAGAGACAACTTTTTAATGGGTGATCTCTCCAGATAAGCGTTATTGAAACTAGTATAGTAGATTTCTCATGGAGACAAGGGCCAAATGCGATATACTTTAGCCAGAATTCCCGCAACTTCTTCGGCGGACAGCCGTATACCTTAATATCAACGCCTGTTAATGGAATACGTGCGGCTGTACCGCTTCTACATAATCTATAAAGCAATCTTAGAAAAGCACTACATGAATTTCGAAAGGCTGATTTCACGATGAATAAAAAAACCTGGTTTGTTGCACTTGTCCTGACGGCACTACTGTTTGGGGCATGCAACTTCAATCTTAACTTAAACATCCAAAGCGGCTCTGGCAACGTCATCCGTGAAGACCGGCTGGTGAGCGGCTTTGACAAACTCTCCCTGAGTGGAATTGGGGATGTTACCCTGACGCAGGGAAACGAAGATGCACTGGCGATCGAAGCGGAAGACAATGTGCTGTCGAACATTAAAACAGAAGTGCGTGACGGCACACTTTTCATCAGCTATGAGAAAAAATCGGTAGTACCGACCAAGCCAATTAAGTTTTACCTGACGATGCGGAACATTAGCGAACTGCAAACACTGGGTGTGAGCAATATTCACTCTGACAGCATCCAGGCGGACCGGTTGAATGTTGGAATCAGTGGTACGGGGAACGTCAACATCAACAACCTGACGGCTAACCGGGCAGCGATCAACGTGAGCGGAGCCGGCAACTTCAAAGCTGACGGGCAGGTCAACGACATCAAGGTTACTCTGAGTGGAGCCGGTAACTATGAAGGCAAAGATCTACGGTCAATGAATGCAGATGTGACCATCACCGGTCTGGGGCGGGTGGTAGTATGGGCAACCGATAACCTGGACATTATTATCAGCGGCGGGGGAGGGGTGGAATATTACGGCAATCCCCAGGTGAGCAAGAACATCACGGGGATTGGGACCGTTTCGCAAAAGGGCGATAAGTAAGCACGAACAGCACAGCAACCCAGGCGGCTTCGGGAGGTAACTTCCGGAGCCGTTTTTTCGTCAGCGGTACAAACCAGCAGAATTAAACCATACCGGGGGTCTGCACAGACGGACGATCCTTCCAGAGGCGGGCAGTCAGGTCACGCAGGAGGCTGAAACTGATGGGTTTGATGAGGACAAAGTCGGCCAGGTGATCGGTTTGCTCGGCGAGGCGGGCATCAGCAGTCGTCACGACGACGCGGGCCGTGTTGAGTGTGTCGGAAGCGCGGATCTGTTTCAAGATGTCGGTACCGGCAACATGCGGAAGGTGCAAGTCCAGGATGACGACCTTCGGTTTCAGCGCTTCTAACTGCGGCACGGCGTCTTTTCCATCACGCACCACTTCTGTGCAAAAGCCAGCAGCGCGCAAGGCCTCTGCAAAAATGAACGACAAATCGGCATCGTCCTCAATGATTAAAGCCAACGGTTGATTACTCATTAGGGTCCTTCTCCTTTTGATCGACTAGTGACTGGGATGGCTGCAAAGGCAACAGAATGGTAAATGTGCTGCCCTGGCCCGCCTGGCTCTTCAGGTCAATTTCACCCTGCATGAGGTTGACCAGGCGCTTCACAATAGATAGCCCCAGGCCAATGCCACCATGCTGACGGGTGACCTCCATATTGACCTGACGGAAAGGCTCAAAGATGTATTTTTGGGCTTCGAAGGGAATGCCCACACCGGTATCGGACACTTCAATGCCCCAGTGCGTGGCGCTTGCACGAAAAATGCGCACCTGGATGGAACCCTGATCCGTGAACTTAACTGCATTGCTCACCAGGTTAACGAGGACTTGATTCAGGCGCTGGGGATCACCTAGGAAAGAGGCGGGCATATCGTCCGAAATGCTGGTGAGCAGCGTCAAGCCTTTGGCATGAACAATCAACTCCATGACAGCGGTGAGATGCTCCAGCAGTTCATTGGGGTTGAGGGAACGCCAACGGAAAGCGACTTTTCCCGCTTCAATCTGGGCCTGATCCAGCAAGTCATTGACGATAGACAACAAACGGCGGGTGTTGGCAATGATGCGCTCGATGGGCGTGACTTGTTTTTCTAAGAGATTCCCATAAACACCTTCTTTCAGCATTTCGGTGTAGCCGAGAACGGAATTAAGAGGCGTACGCAGTTCGTGCGAAACCATCGCCAAAAACTCATTTTTCATCCGGTCCACTTCGGCTTCACGGGTGAAGTCGTGAAACACAGCGACTTTACCGATCACCTCACCACCAGCGTCGCGAACAAGCGCGGCGTTCATGGCAAGCGTTTTTTGACCCCACTGCATTTTGACGTTTTCGGGAGCCGGTTCTTTTAACAGGGCCAGGGCGGCCTGGCGCTCACGCTCGGTAAGCCCGGAGGCCCCCAGCAGGCGCTCCACCTTTTGGCCCAGCAGTTCACCAGGTTTATAACCGAGCAGGGGTTCTATGGCAGGGTTGGTGACAATGGCGTGATTGGTATTATCAAACACAACGACACCGTCTGCAATGCTTTCGAGAATGGATTGGGTCTTACCGGCCTCTACACGGACGCGCTGTAGGGCATCGGAAAGCTCGCGGGTTCGATCTGCAACACGCTTGTCTAACTCGCGGTTGATCACAATCAGCGCGTTGAGGGCATCTTCCAGGCTGTGGGCCGACAGCCAGGAGATGAGCGCCACCATATAGTACCCGGCAATCGCGGGAACATTGGGGAAAATGTGAATGTAGAGGGCAATCCCGATCACTTCCAGGCTGCTGATGGAGGCAAAGATGAAGCTGGTGTAGGGCCTGAGGAGGACACTGGACATGATGATGGGGATGGTGAAGACAAATAAGGATTGCCCATCAGCCACTTCAGCAGGGGTATCACTAAAAGGCAAGAGGGCTGAAAACAAGAGAAGAAAAATGAGACCGGCTGCTTCAGGAGAGATGCGCTGGTTGATGTAATAGAGAAGAAATGCGGCAAAAATGACAATGGCCCCAATACCATACAGCGCTTCAAGGCTGCCGATATTTAGATCCAGAATAGAAATGAGACCGGTCAACACAATCATGACCAGGCCGATTACGCCAACGCCGAAGATCAGGATGTTTAAAAGCTTTCGACGGCGGGCCATTTCGGGGCCGCCGACAGCCGGGATCTCCAGGTGTTGATAGAATCTTTTCAGATTCATCCTACCCCTCTCGATTAGATTTGGTCACAAAGCAGCAAAGCGCTCAGGATTTCGGATTGAATCACCCATTCAGAATAGTAAAGTGTTTTAGCAATCCACAGCGCCGGGTAAGGGGGCCTCATATGATCTTCAAGCCAGACCTGACCCTTTCGAAAGACCTTACGGGATACATCGCCGCCGTGCTGACGCCAAATTGCCAGCGCCTGGAGGGCATAGGCGGTTTCTTCAGCCGTAGGGGCGTAATATCCCCAGGAGCCATCTTCATTCTGGTTATTCAGAATCCACTGAACAGCCGACTCAGCCAGGGAGGGATCATATAAGACGCAGGCAATGACAGCATGGGCTGAGGTGTAGTAGGGCGAAGTATGCCACTTATCAAACCAGTAACTACCATCTACCTGGGTACTGTGAAGAAACTTCAGGATTTTTTGCACAGCCGGGTGCTGGCGGTCAAACCCTAGACGATGGAAGATATCTAAGAAGTGAACATTGGTGCTGGTGGAGGGGTTTACTTCCAGATCAAAGCAGCGGAACTGCTGCTCCTCTTCGTAGCGGAAGACAGCGTCGAGATCAACAGGCAGGCCAAACTGATGAAAAACAGAGCATACCAGACTGGTATCGTCTCCATCCTGGATGGAGTAGCCTGTACCAAACCCGGCGCCTTTTTTAGACTGCCAGGCAGCCTGGAGGTATTTCAGGTGGGGCTGGCAAAGGTGGAGAGTTTGTGAATTGAGAGAGCCGGTCAGGGCGATATTCCAAAGAACCCAGGCCCGTTCATAGACATCGAAAGGCGCGGCGATCGGCGCACCGCCATCCTCGTGGATCACGCTCTCCAGATATTTTAGGGCGGCAGGATCACCGGGGCGTATGTGGAGGGCATAGTAAGCCGTGGAGGAAGGATTATAGGCAATCGAACCGTTCTTTTCTTGCAGATTGTCCAGGTCCAGCAAGTGGAGAAGATCTGGACCGGCCATTTCAGCAGAAAAAGCAAGCGTAATGAAGCGGTTGATGACACGCCCGTTTAAGCGTGCAAGTTTGGCAGCACGCAGGCGAGACAAGCGTCCTAAGATCCGGTCGCCCTGATGTTCCAGGATGCCCAACTGTTCGGCTTCGGCGACGAGGGTGGGCACAATAGATTCAAAGCCAGCAGTGGCCCCATTCGGGTCAGCCATCAACCCGCGAGTAGCCCCGCCTGCAATACGCTCTAAAGCACACAGGCCCATCTCGATCTGTTTGCGGTCACTGGCGCGGCGTCCCCGACGGCAAAGGGCCGTCATAGCAGCCAACGTGCTGATGACCCGGTCATGATAGTACATCGGCTCAGGCGCACCCCAACTACCATCTGGCAGTTGGTGATTACAGATCCAGTGCAAAGCAGCATTGCTCATTGCGGAATTGATCTCCCCCAGACGCGCAACCCAGGCGGTATCATAGGCGGTTGGCATCACCTGGCCTGGGATCCAATTCACCAGCAGTTGATGCAAGCTACGCTGCAAGTTCATGCATCTACTCCTGAATTGGTTTCAAATTGATCTGGAAGGATCACACCGGTTTGAGGATACCAAAAGCCATCCCGGACACAACCGACGCCCAAAGTACGATCCTGGTTGCGCTGATAAAACTGGCGCATGCGCGCAACCGCCGGCGGAATCAACTGCTCGTAGTCCTGTTCTTCGATACGGCGCGCAAAAAGATGATCGAACAAGATCTGGCGAAGCTGTTTTTCGGTGATGTAAAAAGATGGACTGACAGTAAAGTAGAGGTCTTCGTTTCCCGTGGAAATAAGCGGCATATCGAAAGCGCTGAAGCGGTCAAAGCCGATGAAGAGGTTCACCGGGGGAATATATTCACCATAGTACAACTCGACAAGCTTACGCTTATCTGGCAGGCTGTGATGCTGAGCATGATGCTGGACGGAAAGCTCAGCAACCGTTTCGGCGGCATCATGTCCAAACACGCCGTAGAGCAGGCGACAGCGGTTATGACCAGCAGTTAGCTCACTCACCTGATCAAAAACATCGGCGGCCCAGGCGTAGGGCGTGTTCTGAAAGTACTTGCGGTAATCCCCGTAAAAGCGGACCCGGATCCCATTTTGACGGTAAAAATCCAAAAAGGCAGGCCCAGAAGCCACTTCTGCGAGGGCGTTGACCATTGCTTCGGCATATTCGGGGCCACGCTCCAACAGGTCAGGGCCAAAGAGGGGCATCACCAGTGTGTCGATCCCGTGATCGAAAAAGAGACGGTAGATTTCAAACTGGCGTCTGACACTCATTTCATGATAGGCGGAAAGAAAGTCTTTGCCTTGCCAGGTTTCGGGGGGGCATTCGAGAAGAAACCAGCGCCGCGTTCCATTGACAGGAAAAACACACACCTTTGGGCCTGCGGCGCGCACGATTTGAGCTACAGCATTTACCGGTAAGCTCAAGAACTGTTCCATTTGCATAAATCACTCCCAAAGAAGTGCGAGATAAGTAACAACAAATAAGGGGCGCTGCTGCCTTAATAAGGCATTCGCGGCTCCCTTGTACCATCTTATTTTATATAGGTTAGGAAGAAGTTACAACTAAAGTCTATATAAAGTAACTTCTCAAATTCGTAAGGGGGTATAAAAACCAGGTAAGGCTGTTCGCTCAGGGAGTTGGAGAAGCCGCTGGTGTAGAGAGGCCGCGGTATCCCAGGTCAATCATCCACTGGCAGAGGATGGGGCCGCCGTGCCGGTCGGGGGAAGTTGGATCATAAGGAATGCCAGTAAAGCCGTTAAAATAGCCGTAAGGAGCCGTTAGCTGATCTTGCGCGGCCTGGGACAATTCTCGATCGCCAACGGCGATGGCGTGAATGTGGATGGGAGAACCGGGATAAAGCTCGTCCAGGTCGCGCAGCCAGGCAGCGAAACCAGCAACCCGAAGCGCATGAATGAGTGGATCGATATCGTCCCAGACCACCTGATAGGTGCCGGTGCGCATGACAGACAGATCGACCGCGCCGCCGCCCAGGTGTGTGCCAAAGCTAGCCGCGCCGTTATCGTGATAACTGCCCTGGGTAATGGCGTAGCCCGTAATTTCCAACTCGCCCCCGTATAATTCAGCAGCATGCGCCAACATTGCGACTGTGCGTTTATTAAGCACCCAACCATTGACTTCTACCCGGGTGTAATCTTTGGGAGGAGCCATACAGCCTTCCGGCTGCGGCGTGGCGGTGACTGTGGGTATGATCGTCGGCAAAGGCGTCAGCGTGGGGGTAAGTGAAGGCAATGGAGTTTGGGTGGGCGGTCGTGATGGCGTGACGATTGGCAGCCTGGGCGTAACAGATGGCTGCGGCTGGAGAGACTGGCAGCTCACCAGCCCCAAAAGTATCGCCGCCAACGAGCAGGCGAGTCTGAAGGAACAAAAAGCGGCGGGACTGAAACATACTCAAATTATATGCGATTGGCTCCCACAAAACAGAGACTAGATTTCGAACAAAATCGGGTATGATTGCACGCAGAGGATTCCCTATGCCGCAACCTGCTACCGCCGCACCTGCTCCCTTTCCCGCTTCCCCAAGTCGAAAAAGCCGGATCACTACCACCCTATATTATTATGCGTTATTTATCGCCTATGGCTTAACGATGGCGGCGCTTGGCCCTACCCTGCCAGGCCTAGCAGAAAACACCGGAGCTGATCTCAAAGCAATCAGCTTCCTGTTTGTCGCCCGTTCAGCGGGCAGTATGATGGGCTCGCTTTGGTCAGGAGGGCTGTATGACAAGCTGTCGGGGCACCGCCTGCTGGTCGCTTTTACAGCGTTGATGGCCCTGGCGCTGGTGCTGACGCCGGTAGTGCCCGCGCTCTGGCTGCTGATTGCGATCACGTTGATCCTGGGCCTTGCACAGGGAGCGATCAACGTAGGTGGGAATGCGCTGCTGGTGTGGATTCATGGGCCGAACTCTGGACCCTTTATGAATGGCCTGCACTTTTTCTTTGGGATCGGGACTTTTATCGCGCCGATTATCGTGGCGCAGTCTTTGCTGATCAGCGGCAGGATTCACTGGGCGTACTGGATCCTCGCCATCCTGGTACTGCTGCCCGCTCCCTGGCTGTTGCGGCTGCCTTCGCCGACGTTAGAATCTCGCACTCCAGTACAAGCGCAGGCGAAAACGAACCAGGCGGACAAAAACGGATGGGTACTGCCAGTGGTGTTAGTCTCGCTGTTTCTGTTCTGCTACTCGGGTGCATCCAATTGTTTTGGCGGCTGGATATATACCTATGCATTGCAGTTAAACCTGGCCAGCACCACCGGAGCAGCCTACCTGACCTCGGTCTTTTGGGGAGCGCTGACCGGAGGACGGCTGGTCTCGATCCCACTGGCGATGCGGCTGAAACCAGCCACGATGTTATGGGCAGATTTGGTTGGGAGCCTTGCCAGCCTGGGACTGATCCTGCTGTTTCCCGGCAACCCACTCACGATCTGGATAGGCGCTGCCGGGTTGGGATTCTCGCTGGCGTCGCTTTTTCCAACCACGATCTCCCTGGCTGGAAAAAGTATGGCCGTCACAGGGAAGGTGACGGGCTGGTTTTCGGTCGGCGCCAGTTTGGGCAGCTTAATTCTGCCGTTGGTGGTGGGACAGTTTTTTGAATCCAGCGGACCGCAGGTGTTGATGGTTGTGCTGGTGGTTGACCAGGCAGCAGCGGTATTGATTCTGGCGTGGATGCTGCGCGTCCTGCGCAAACCACCCACGCCAGCTTATTAATATACCGCTTCGTAAAACGCTAAAACTCGCTTACTCAATCTTCGCTAATTCAGTCAGGATGACTTGAACTCGCTCAGCGGGCAGCAGCTCCATAAAGGATGCGGAAATCCGATTCAGGGTTGTCCGCAGCGAGCGTTGGAACTGTGGATGGCGAAGCAGATCTGGCATGTGTTTCTCCAGCACCAGGCGAGCCTGTTCATTTGCCATCAAGACAGAGAGGGGAGTCTCGCCGCTGAAGCGCGGGCGCTGGGGCTGCGCTCCTTGCAAGGTAAAACGGGCACGGGCGCGAATATCACGCGAGGAACTGCCAAGGAGCACTTCAAACTCACCGGGTTCAGCCACCCAACCGGGCTGGGCCGGGTCGTAGTAGGATAGGTCTTTTGTGGTGAGTGTAAAGGAAATGGTTTTGGTTTCACCAGGGGCCAGGTCCACTTTGCGGAAGCCTTTCAACTCTTTGGGCGGGCGCACCAGGCGAGACTGCGGATCGCGCACGTAGAGCTGCACGACCTCTTTGCCCGGGCGAGAGCCAGTGTTGCGGACATCCAGGCGCACTTCCAGGCTGCTCTCCGGCTGCAACTTTGAAGCGCTTAACTTGAGGTTGGCGTATTCAAAGCTGGTGTACGAGAGGCCATAGCCAAAGGGGAACAGCGGCTCAATGTCTTTGACATCATAGTAACGATAGCCAACAAAGATGCCTTCGCCATACAATAAATGACCGTTTTCACCCGGATAGTTGATGTAAGAAGGATTATCCTGATAGAAACGCGGCAGGGTTTCGGGGAGCTTCCCGGACGGATTAACATCACCAAACAGAACGTCGACAATGGCATTCCCCACTTCTTGACCCCCAAACCAGGCTTCCACCACACCCGAGACAGACTTAATCCAACTGGCCATTTCGACGGGCGCGCCGTTATTCATCACAACCACTGTACGCGGGTTAGCGGCAGCTACCCGGCGAATCAACGCGACCTGCTCACCTGGCAGATCCCAGTCAGGACGGTCGCGGCCTTCCGTTTCATGCTCAGCGGTGGTGCCGACAAAGACCAGAGCCACATCGGCGCGAGAAGCCATGGTCGTTACGCGCTGATCTTCATCCTCTGCGAGCGGGATTTCATACCCAGCGGACATCCGACTGCGTCCAAGGAAGTCAACGACGAGGTCGTAAGACTGCCCGGCTTGGAGAGAAATCGTGCCCTGCTTGGGTAAAAACGGCCAGACGGAGATAAGCTGCTCTAAATTGGGATCGTTCCAGTGATCGACCACCAGTTCGCCATCGATAAGCAACCGGCTTTGCCCACCGGCGGTGAGGCTGAAAGTATAGTCACCGGAAACTGGCGCGACAAAAACGCCATGCCAGCGTGAGGAGAGTTGAACATCCTCTCCGAGTGTGTTGAGGGGCAGACTGCGAGGGACGAATCGGACAGCGTCTTCTTCGCGTGTTAACCAGGGTTGACCTGTAAACTGGTCATTGGTGAAGTACTGAACCTGGAAACCATGCTGACTGTCGCTGCCATGCAAGAGAACATGCTGGGCGTCTAACATGGGGGGCGTGATATTGTTCTTACAGCCCTGGGCATATTCTACGCGGATATTGCTACCAGCGCGACGGCGAATGGCATCCAGCGGGGCAACCGTATAGTAGGGATTGACCTGAGCACTACCGCCTCCTTGAATACGCGCCACAGCCGCATTCGGTCCGAAGACTGCCAACGAGCGTACTTTCCCTTCTTGCAGCGGCAGAACAGCGCCTTCATTTTTCAAAAGCACGATGGCTTCCGCTTCTGCGGCGCGCGCGAGACGATGATGCTCAGGCGTATCGCCGGCTTGCGAGTTTAGCTGGCGTTCCTGACCATCAGAGCGAGCCTTGAAGACCACGCGCAAAATGCGGCGGGCGATTTCATCGAGAGTCGCTTCACTGACGGCGCCCGTTTGAACGGCGTTGACCAGGATTTCTACAGGAAGATCGCCGAGACCGGGCATTTCCAGGTCCAGACCAGCGGTAGAGGCAAGAATGCGATTATGTACTGCCCCCCAGTCTGAGACCACAAAACCCTGGAAACCCCACTCATTTTTCAAAATCTCAGTGAGCAGATAGGGATTTTCAGAGGCCCAGGTACCATTAATCTTGTTATAAGAGCACATGACCGTCCAGGGGTCCGCTTCTTCAACGGCAGCTTTGAATGCCGGGAGGTAGATTTCCCGCAGGGCGCGCTCCTCTAAATCAGAACTCATGGTCGTCCGTTCAAATTCTGAATTATTGCAGGCATAGTGCTTGATGGAAGCGCCTACATTTTGACTCTGCAAGCCCAGGATATAAGCCACAGCCATGCGGGCGGCCAGATATGGATCTTCGGAGAAGTATTCAAAGTTACGTCCGCACAAAGGCGCGCGGTGAATATTCACCGCCGGGCCTAGGAGAATATCGCAGCCCTTCGACTTCGTTTCTTCTCCGAGGGCAACAGCAACTTCCTGGATGAGATCCACATTCCAGGTCGCTGCCATCGCCGAAGCAGTTGGATAGCAAGTCGCCGGGACATTACCGTGATCATCTTCATAAGGACGGCGGACACCATGCGGGCCATCCGTCATCCGAACGGCAGGAATGCCGAGACGATCAACTATACGGGTATGCCAGGAATCCGCACCTGAGCAAAGCGCTGCTTTTTCTTCAAGTGTCATTTGTTTGATTAGATCATCCAATTTTGCTTCCATGCAATCTTCCTTTCCAAAACAAGCTCGGCTGTGTAAGATAATGGTTGTATCGTGAAAGTAGTCACAGGAATCATATCACAAGGCAGTCATAGAACTGGGCTTTGTTAATAATTAGATTAAAAGTTATGAAATCTTATTGACAACTTTGGATTTTCTGTTACAATGAAGACACTGAAGCTCTGGATGCCCCCCTCATCCAGAGCTTCAGTATTTTAATCCGTCTCCCCAAACTCATCTTCTAACGCTGTTTCTCTAAGCTACCCTCTTTCGGTTTACCGGTCATGAACTCACTCATTCCGAACTGGTTCTGACTCAGGATCTCTTTAAAGCTGGGGGAAAAAGGATGCTGTCCGCCAGGATAAAGCAAAGCTGTGAGAGAAGGGTCGTCCGCCAGATTTAGACTGACCATAAAAGCCGCGCCGATATACAGCTGCGAACGGATCTGGAGAGCGGCCTGCTGAAGCCAGCGCGACTGGCGATCGAGGTCACTGCTTAGGGCAGATTCACGGGTGTTGATCGAACCATTGGGTAGGCTGAGGCGGGTGATCCAGATGAGGCCATCTGAATGATGGTTATTGACCATGATCTGGCGAACCTCTTCATAATGGCGCAACACGCGATGTTCCCCGGTGGAAGTCAGGTCTAACGGCTCGCCAGTAAGCTGCGCGTACTGCATGCTGATCACCGGGAATTCATTGCGCGTACCAGCATCATACAGCCCTTGCAAAAAGGCCAGATCGTCCATTTCTCCAGTGGGCGACGGGGCAGCCAGGGGTTGAAGCCCGGCGGCGACCAGGATGAGGCCAGTTTGCTTTGCCTGAACAGCTTCGCCTACCTGACGGTACAGGTTGAGATAGGCGCGAGGATCGGGTTGAGCGCCCCAACCTGCGATGGTGTTGGCCCGTGGGAACAACTCAATGGCCTGAACTTGACCCGGATAACGCTGCACCAATCGTTTGACAAATTGAGCCGCTTGCAGGGAATCTGGGCCCTGCCTGGTGCGAGCCCAGGCAGGCGCATTGGAAATGCTGAATACAAGGGGTATACCATGCTGGGCCGCAAAAGAAGTGACATTGTCGAGCGCTGAGAAGACAGGCTGCTGAGAGGAAGTAGGCTGGCAGGTTTCCCAGGAAACGGGCACATACAGCCAGTCGGGCCGTAAATCCGCAGCAAGGCTGAGAGCTTCCTCCTGGAGCGGGCTGCTGGCAAAGAAGGTAACACCGAAACCAAACTCCGGCGAGCCAGGAAGTCCTTTTGCTGCCTGGGCCTGTTCCAAAGGGCTCCATAATAAAATCAGGAGCAGGAACAGCACCAGCGCGTTCTTGCACAATTTCCACATCACGATTACCTCACCGCTAACGTTAAGACACGAAACAAATATCCGCTGAGCAAACCGACCATACCACTACCGCCAATCAGTAAACTTGAAAGAAAAACTGGTTTATAGGTCACGAACTGGTAGGCATTCCGCAAGCAGGAACGCGTGAGGGTGGAGCGGCTGAGCGTTTGGATGGCCCAATCCCAAAACCAGAGTTCAAGGCGCTGAAAGAAATTTGGTTTCATGGTATCTCCCTATCAAGTTTAAAAAGTGGTCTTTTCTAAAGGTACCGCTATCGTTTAGCGTGAAGTCGTTACCCGGACAATCTTGCCACCCGGCGTCACCACAGCCCGTACTGATAATGGAATGGCATGACCATCGGCAGTCTTTCGCTGGGCGCGGAAAATCAGTAAGAGGTTTGATTCAGGACGAGTTCTGAATTTTCGGTTTTACGCCCGAGACTTCGGGGAAACGCCGGTATATCTGATTACATACGTTTGTTAGAATGTGCGGGTCCATAAGTTGAGCAGCTCAGCCAGGTTGGTAGAAGGATCAGTGAACACGACGGCGCATAAAGGCAGGAATGTCAATATCGGCAGGTGTGACGGCAGAAATCTCGATGGAAGGCGGAACCGGCATGCCCGTGCGTGGAACGGAAATCGTTTCAACCGGATTGGTTGAGACTGAACGCAGGACAGGTCCGACCGGAGCAACCGCCTGGGCCACCGGTTCGGGTTTGGCCTTCGGGGCAGCAACGGGCGCTTCGATGCCGGTAGCTCCTAACCCGGTGATGACCAGGATGACCTGTGTTCGGTCATCCATGCGCGAGTCGTGCATGACCCCGGGGATAATTTCCGCCTGATCATTGGTGAGGGATTGAAGCTTATTCATGGCTTCCATTACTTCTAGAAAGCTTAAGTGCCTTCCGCCAGTGAAGTTGGCAATGATGCCATTGGCGCTGTCGATGCTAATCGATTCTAGCAAAGGGTGATGGAGGGCTTGTTCAACTGCTTTAAGGGCCTGGTTTTCGCCTTCCCCAATACCAATGGACATTAATGCGCCCCCTCCTTTTTGGATGACCTGGCGAATGTGAGCAAAGTCAACGTTAATCAGGCCGGTTTGGGTAACCAGTTCCGCAATCCCCTGAATCCCCTGGCGCAGAACATCATCGGCAAGCTGAAAAGCCAGGTCAAGAGTCAGGTTGCGCGGAGCCACCTGGAGCAAGCGATCATTGGGAACGGTAATGAGGGTGTCGGTGTACGGCTGCAAGTTAATCAGGCCTTCGCGAGCGTTCTTCTGGCGACGGCCCATCTCAAAGGAGAAAGGCATGGTGACCACGGCTACTGTCACCGCACCGACCATACGCGCGATGCGCGAAGCGACAGCGATGGAACCCGTACCCGTACCGCCCCCCATACCGGCTGTCAGGAAAACCATATCCGCGCCAGAGAGAGCGGCGGCGATATCACGATGGCTTTCTTCGGCAGCGGCTTCGCCAATTTTTGGATTACCGCCCGATCCAAGACCACGCGTGAGGTTTGGGCCAAGTTGAATCTTATGAGGGGCCATACTATTCCGCAGAGCCTGAATGTCGGTGTTGGCAGCAATGAACTCAACATCTTGCAGCCCCAATTCAATTAACCGGTTGATGGCGTTTGAACCGCCCCCACCCAACCCCATGATCTTAATAACAGGTTTGTGGGTTTCGATCGGCGTATGATGAACAGGTTTAGAAATTGTTTGCAGGGTCATGTTGGTTTACCTCTCTGACAATAATGTTGCAATAGTCGTGCCATCGCCGTTAATTTGCTCCACCTGGCAGCCAGATTGGCGCAAATTCGCGAGCATCTCATCTGAAAAGCTGGGTGAGTTTCCAACTACCGTCACCCGGACTGCTAACTGCGCTTCTGCGATGGAAAAGCCGACGGTGGGGCGATGCTTTTTCACGTAAGGACGGATGACTTCCAGATACCAATCGGGAATACCCCACTCAAAGCCAGGAAGAAGTAAGTAGTGGTGGATAGGATGACGATCATCGCCTCTGGAAGCATCGGGGGTAAACAGGGCTTGCCTGGCAGCCAGTTGCTGCGCGAGCTGCTCACGCAGAGCAGCAACGACCGGGCGAGGCTGATCTTGATCTTGAAACCAGGCCTGACGGTGAAAAGGACTGGATGGGCCGGCGGACAGCAGCCAGAAGTTACAGGCAATGACTTGAGAAGAAACGGGTTCCAACGGATTACCGGGAATCAAGGGGTCCATGACCGGCGGCTGAGTGACTGGGTCAGACGAGAGTAAGCGCGCAATATTGAGACAATTTGTGGTATAAGTCTCTTCCTCAGAAGGATCGGGGTTCGCCCCAGAAAGGGCAGCACGCGGGTCAACCGGGCACCCAGCTTGCAACAAAATGACAGGGCAGGGATGATGCAGCACAGTCTGCGCCACAGCCTGATACCAGTCGAAAATGCGGAAACTGCGCTGATCTTGACTACCGGCAGGAGTCAGATAGGGGCGGGCCTGGGGCCAACGCTCTGGACCCCCTACCCCCCAATCTAATGAGCGACTGTGGCTCCAGGCATAGGCAGATAAGGCCAGGTTCTGCAGCAGGTGTACCTGTTTGCGGCGCTCAATGGCTTGCAATGCAGTGCGCAGGAAAGCGGTATCCCAGTAGTTTCCGCCGGGTTCGAGGGGCGCGAAGACGGGTGTCAGACCCATTTGGGCAGCCAGGGAAGCGACCGGGATGAAGCGATCGAGGAAACGTTCGACCAGGTCTTGCTGGGCCCAACCTGTCGCGGCCCAAGAAGCGCGCTGATTTGGCCGGTCGTAGAAGATCACGTAGCGCAGCCCCCAACGGGCATAGACTTGAAGCAGCGTACGCACTTCACGCATGTCAAGCATGCTGTCGAGCGACGGCTGAAAGTGGATAATCGGCTCAATACCAGCCTGCTTCAAGCCGTGTAAGAAGTATTCTGGAATGGCCCGATCCAGTTCGGAATGCAGCACCAGCCAGGCGGTCTTGAGTGATTGAAGGGCCGGCAACCAGGAGGCAAGATCTGCTTCTCGGTAGTGGAGTGTGTCGGGATAATAGTGCAGACCAAAGCGGCGCTCGCTGGAGAGTGAGGAAAGATATGGGGAAGAGGAGAGGGTGTTTGTAGATGGCATGGGCATTTTGTTGTCGAAATTCGCTCCTTGCCGGGCAGCCCCGGTTGGTTATCCAATCAAGTAGCAAGAAACGTGCCAACGCCTCCGGTTTGGCCGTCCTCTGCTATAATTTGCTTGTATGATTCTCGTCACAGGTGGAACAGGTTTCGTTGGGCAAGTCCTCATCCGGCATCTGGTTGCCATGGGGCAACAGGTCCGCACACTGCTGCGGCCTTCGCCCGTTTCACCAAACTTGCCGCGCGGCATTCCTGTTGAAGCCGTGGTTTGTGGATTAAAAGATGAACGCGGGCTGCGTTCAGCGATGAAAGGGGTAGACGTGGTTTACCACCTGGCAAGTTCTGAACGCCAAGGCAGCCAGGCAGACTTGATGGGTGTGGATATAGAAGGCACTCAAAAAGTCGCTGAAGTGGCCGCAGATGCGGGGGTAGAGCGTTTCTTCTACCTCAGTCATTTAGGCGCAGACCGGGCTTCGGCATACCCTGTATTGAAGGCAAAGGCAATTGCTGAAAAATATGTCATCAACAGCGGCGTTAAATATTCGATCTTCCGCTCTGGATTAGTGTTTGGACCCAGTGACCGGTTTACGACAGCAATTGCCCGTTTGTTGAAAATATCGCCGGGCATCTTTCTGATGCCGGGGAACGGAAGCACCATCATCCAACCGCTGTGGGTAGAAGACCTGGTGGTCTGCCTGACTCTGGCGTTAGATGATCCTTCCACTGCGAATCGTGTTTTTTCCATTGGCGGGCCCGAGTACCTGACGTTCCGCCAGGTGGTGGAAACCGTTGCAGCCGAACTGCGATTTAAGCGTTTGATTGTGCCGATTTCACCGGCCTATCTGCGCATTTTAGCGGTATACCTGGAGAGCAGTATGGCGAATTTTCCTTTATCCGTTTTCTGGCAGGATTATCTGGCGGCTGACCGGACATGCGAGTTAGATACATTACCACGCCTGTTTGGGCTAATGCCGGTAAGATTTAGCCGACAATTGGGCTACCTTACCCGTGAAAACCTGAAGAAAACACACTTTGCTAACACATAGGTGTTTTACAAGATGAGCAACCTTGCATTTTGTGTTCATGGGCATTTCTACCAACCTCCCCGTGAGGACCCCGTGACGGGTGAAGTCCCGCTCGAACCAGGCGCGGCGCCTTATCGAAATTGGAACGAGCGCATTAACTCGCAGTGCTACCGGCCAAATGCTCAATTAGAAAACTTCCGCAAGATTAGTTTTAATATTGGGCCGACCTTAATGGAATGGATGGCGGTACACGACCCTGAAACGCTGAAACGAATTGTTGAACAGGATCAGGAAAACCTGGCGAGGCATGGAGTCGGCAATGGGATGGCGCAGTGCTACAACCATACCATTTTGCCACTGGCGCAGCGTGAAGACAAAGTTACCCAGGTTCGTTGGGGAATTGCTGATTTTGAATTTCGATTTGGTCATCAGCCGTTAGGCATGTGGCTGCCCGAAACAGCCGCAGATGATGAGACGCTTTCAGTGCTGGCGGAGTGCGGCATTCAGTTTACCCTGCTGGCTCCCTGGCAGGCGGATACCAACGACCTGGACGGCACCCATCCCTACCGGGTGCCGCTGCCCAACCAGCGAGAAATAGCCGTCTTTTTCTACAATCAGGATCTCAGCACGCGGATCAGCTTTGACCCAGGGGCGACGGTCAATGCGGACCGATTTGTCCTGGAAGCGCTGCTGCCGAAGTATCGCCTGCACAAAGGACGGGCCGTGGAGCCGCAGCTGGTGATGGTGGCATCGGATGGCGAGCTTTATGGGCACCACCAGCCTTTCCGTGACAAGTTCCTATCTTATCTAATGGATGGGGCCTTATCTGCTCATCCAGTTGAAAACACCTTCCCAGCGTTGTGGCTGAAGCAGCACCCTCTGGAACACGAAATTCACATCCGGCAAAAGACATCCTGGAGCTGTCACCACGGGGTGACGCGCTGGATGGGTTCGTGTGGCTGCACTTCGAACAACGCGTGGAAGTCGCCGCTGCGAGAAGCGCTCAACCAGATCGGGGATGCGATTAATCTACAGTATCTGGAGAAACTATCATGCTACAAAGTAGATCCGTGGCAGCTTCGCAATGATTTTATCCACGTGGTGCAGGGGACGGAACCGCTGGAAACTTTCTTGCAGGAACACATCGATCAGGCTCTGGACGGAGCAGAGATTGAGAAGCTAGGCTATCTACTGCGGGCACAGTATGAGCGCCAGCGAATTTTTACTTCTTGCGGCTGGTTTTTCAACGACTTCGACCGGATTGAGCCTCGGAATAACGTCTCCTATGCGGCTCAGGCAATATGGCTGACCGAGATAGCGACCGGATTAGACCTTGCGCCCATGGCTGAAAAGGTGCTGCATCAAGTGCAAAGCCTGAGAACCGGGCTGCACGCGGACGGTGTTTTCCGACAGCACCTGAATTGAGCGCGCAAGAACTGGTAACTCAAAAGGAGTTTGCGGTGCAGATCCGCAAACTCCTTTTGATGTACTTACTTCTTCAAAGCTTTGACCAGTTTCCCAACTTGAAAGCCGGATGACTTCTCAGCTTTTAGCAGTTTTTGGGCCATCTCGTGGGTCAGGAGCAAACGCTCTGCCAGGAGAGAGGTGCTGGCTTTGGCGCCGGTGAGCGATTGGAAAACAGCCAGCATAGTCATCCACCAGACAAAGGATTCGAAGCGCTCCTGATTAAACCAGAGCATCTCTTCATAACGATTGATGTTGAGATAACGCTGAATATCGGTGTTGCTCAGCCATTCGTTCAGCATTTCGGGCAGCGGCTGAGAACCGAATTCATCAAACCAGCACTGTTCATCGGTGAGAATTTTTAGCAGGCTGGAAATTTCTTCGGCAGCATCCGGTGTGACTCCCATCGTCTGGGCTGTCTCCTGCAAAACACGACTGAACTGCCACTCGTTGACCCAACTGTTCGTAACTTCTTGAAAATCATCTAACTGGCTCAGCTTGCCCAGTTCGTGCATGAATACCCAACCAAACAACAAGATCCAGCGCTGATCCCCAGCCTTCTCCAGGCCTGACTGTAAGTACTGCACAGCCTGAGCATATTTCTTGGAACCAGGGAAAGGATAACGCTCTTCCAGCGTAGGCATTGAAAGGACTACCCGCAAGTTCGAGCGGACTGAGCGTTGGAAGACCTCACGGTTCTTAACCGTGCCAATCATCCGTTCAATGCCATCCATCAGATGGGCTACTTTGTGCTGAGCTTCCTCCAGCACGCTGGACGGGAGAAGGGATTCGGAGTCTTTCAGGCGGGAAATCCAGGAGGAACTGGAAATACCCAGGATTGACAAGCTCGCGGAAGGGCGCAATGACGGGCTGCAAGAGCAGTTCTTGTAAGGCGGTATGGATGCTCGGCACCCCGCGCCCCGACAGATACTCGCTTAAGCGGCGGTAAGAGTTCCAAGAATCATCCTTTATTTCACGGAAGTCGAGATATACATGATGCTCATAGCCGCCTAAGCTTTGGAAAATACCTTTTTCGATGATTTCCTGGCTGGGGCGAACAAACTCCAGTCCATTGACTTGATCCCGGAAGACGCAAAAAGCGCTGGGATCAGAATGAAGGTTAAGGCCTTCGCCAAGGGTACGCTGCATAATAAAGCGCTCCCCATCTGGGCCTTTGACGGCATAGCCCGCCGAAGTACGAATCCATCCACGGGTATTGGAGAGGCGGTTGTTGTATACCACCAGACTATGCTCATCTCCTAGCCCATTCGAATAAGCAAAGACATCTTCGTCTACATTTCCCTCAGGGGTGAAGAAATCATACAGGAGGAAGTTATCGACGCCCGCATATAATGAACGGCGATGCAGCAGCGGGAAAATTTCACGTTGATGACGCTCGACCAGTTCGGGGTCGGGTTGTTCTCCCCAGTAGGCGCGGCGAAACTCCATCCCGTATTTCTCGGAATAGCCTTCGATCTGCCCGTGGCCGAACATCGGTAAGCCGGGCATGGTCGCCATCAACACACAGATGCCGAAATACTTATCGCCTTTCCCAAACTGATCCACAGCGGTGCGTTCATCTGGATTATTCATGAAGTTTACATAGCGCTTGAGGATCTCGGGGTCGAATTCGAGAGTGGTCTTCATAATCTGGCGGTACTTAGCATTTTCCTCGTTGCGCAGTGAATTCATGAAAGCGCTGTTGTAAACGCGGTGCATACCGAGAGTACGCACAAAGTAACCTTCCATCATCCAGAAGGCTTCTGCCAGCAAAAGGGTATCCGGCACTTCTTGCGCCACGCGTTCCACCACCTCACGCCAGAATTCCACTGGCAGCAGGGCGTCGAACTCTTCCTGAGTGAGACTGTGTTCGGCGCGCGAAGGAATGGCGCCACCACTGCCGGGGAGTGGGAACCACAAGCGCTGGTAGTGCATCTTTGCCAGGGTCATGGCGGCATCAAAGCGAATGATAGGGAAACGCCGGGCAACAGAAAGAATAGTTTGAATGACGGCCTCACGCACCTGCGCTTCCAGATAGTTTAACTGGGCGGTATCGTTCCAGGGCATGCTGGTACCATCATTGCCATGATAAATATAGCGGTCACGACCATTACGACGATCGACATGTTTGAAGACTACCGCGGCGTCGGTGCGATCATAGTAATGATCTTCGAGGTAAATACTGGCGCGATCATCATTCGAAAGATCGGGGCCATTGAAGCTGTAAAGTGGATAGGGAGGCTCGTCGAGAGCAACAAACCATTCAGGATGCTCAACCACCCAGTTTGAGTCGATGCCCATATGGTTCGGAACCATATCACTTGCCAGGCGAATGCCATACTTCCAGGCCCGATCTCGCAAGGTATTGTAAGCTTCCTCGCCCCCCAAATCGTCCGCTATGCGGTAATCAAAGAGGGAATAGGCAGAAGCGATCGCCTCGGGGTTGCCCATCAACTGCTTGATCTGTGCCGAAGCGCGACTGCGTTCCCACAAGCCAATCAGCCATAATCCTGTGAATCCCCAACGCGCTAACTTCTCCAACTCTTCATCTGGGATCTGATCCAGGCGTTGAACAGGGCGATTATAAGTTTGCGTGAGCTGATCCAGCCAGACATAGGTATTTTTGGCAATCAGCACCAGGCGGGGCATCCATTCTCGATCTGGACTGAAATTTTCGGCTTCGTATTCACGCGCCATCGCATCGTAGACAGGCACCATGACTGGCCCTGGCCCACCCCCCCCCCGAAAACACCTCGCTGGGCTTCCTCCTCGCGGATGAGGTCCAGGCTGGACAGCAAGCGGCGCAGATACGTGCCTAAAAGTTCTGCCCAACGCTCGCGAATATAATCGAGCTGACCAAAAAGCGAATAAGGAATGGCGACTGCCGGGCTGCGCAGCATATCCACCAAGTTCTGCTGTTCAGGGCCAAAGGGAGGCTGCGTATCAAAAAAGTGATGTAACTCCGCCATCACCTGCGGATAGGCCGAATCGGTAGAAAGGCGCTCATCGCTGAACAGTTCTTGAAATCGTTCAGAAGCAGGATTTTTATTGGTAACCCAAAGCATGAGCATCTCTTCGAGCAAGACCTGCTCATTTGGGACGCCTTCGGTGCTTCCTTCGTAGTATTCAGCCAGTGATACTTTCCCCTGGTAAACTTCCACGGGAGGAAATTCAGTAGCAAACAAAACCAGAACTTTTTCGACTTCGCGCTTGCCTACTTTTTCTTTCAACCAGTTCAGCGCCTGAGCGGCAGCCTGCGGATTTTCCTGCTGACGGTACTGGCGAAAGACATAGTGCAAAATTTCGTCAATCAGACCCATTGCATTAATGGAACCTGCTTGTACTGCCTGTTCAGGGTTATTCACCAGATCACGCTGCTGATTCATCTTTTGCGCAAAAGCCCTGGAAGCACGAAAATCTGCCAGGAGGGCATTTCCGCTCAGCTCAAAAAGGGCCTGGTCAAACTGATAGCGGTCCCGAGCCTGCCGGGAAATGTGAAATTGCATACTCACTGGCTCCTTTAACGTAAATAATATTGTTCAAAGTTATACATATTATACCTGTTGGTTCTCCTATCCCCCTCTGGAAAGTATTCAGGTTTACAGCAGGATCTATCCCCCCCTGCTACCCCATCCATTCGAACACAGCTTTGTGCTGACGAACCACTCTCCTTTCAGGCCATCAATGGTCACGCCGCTGTGCAACTGGCCTTGTTCTTCCAGCTTGTTTAACTCTCGTTCCAGGATGGGCGGCTGCCAGCCAAATAAACGAGTCAAATCTCTCATTTGGGCAGCCCCAACCGAGTCAAGATAAGTGGTAATGAGCGTACGGCGGGCCTGATATTCGCTAATTGGATGAGCCTGCTCAGAAAGATCCGGGAGATGATGAGTGACAATATCGTAAATGAAGGCGTAGTGCCAGGCGCCCGCCTGACTGACCCCAACCGGCAGCACCCGAAAGGTGGTTTGCAGTTCATCCAGGGCGTGATTGAATTCCGAATTACTGTTCGTCAGACGCGCCGCCTTACGGAGCGCAATTGTATCTTGAGGGCCTTCATTCAGCAAAGCCTCATAGAGCTGTTTCGCGCCCTGGGTTAACCGTCCCTGCTCATAATCGATTAGATAATCTTCGTCCGGGTCGCCGTAATTGGGGGATAACGCATAGAAGTTTGGCAGCAGATCCATTGAAATGATGGTATTGCGCTTGCGCAGCACGCGCCCGTAGTACCAACGGTGCTTCCCTAACATGCGATCTTTCCAATCCCAGGTGATATGGCCTGGATCATCATGTTCATCTGGAACGGGACGATCCCCGGCAACCGCGGCCCACAAACTGGGCATCACGATGTTTTTCACAGGCCAAAAAAAGATAAAACCGCGCTTGTTAACAAAATCGACGGCTTCATCAACGGTTTTCAAGCGCCTGCCCGGCTGGGTATAGAAGGTTTCTGAACGGTAGTGAAGCACTTTTTCTTGCGTCAGCAACATATCCCTTATCATTTCTAGCAATTATGAGCCCGCCTTCCCCCAAAGCGACCGCTCTTGAAGATGGTAATCTCTGCCTCGATTCCCTTCTGGGAGCACCCGGCATTCCCACCAGTCACCCTTTGCTGAGATATTATATCTAATATCCATCCTGAAAAATGGTTGATTGATAAAAAAATGGGGGCACGATAACAGCGCCCTCATTCTGTAGAATCCTGAGCGACCAGAACCGTAAAAACAGCCTAGGCAGGTTAGTCTTCCCGTTTCAAGATGTGGGTAAGAATATTCGAGCCACTGCCGCCGATATTCTGCGCCATGCCCACGCGAGCGTCCGCTACCTGAGTGGCGCCCGCCTCGCCGCGCAGCTGCTGAATCACCTCGACGATCTGGTACATGCCCGTCGCGCCGACCGGATGACCACGCGCCTTAAGGCCGCCGCGCGTAGAAATCGGAATGCACCCACCGGGACAGATCTGACCTTCCAGCGCCAGACGCGGCCCCTGACCCCGCTCAGCAAAACCACAGGCTTCGAGAGAAAGGGCCGCCATAATGGTGAAGGCATCGTGCGCCTCGAAAACTTGAATATCCTGAGGACGCACACCAGCCTGTTGGTAAGCATCGTGTGAAGAACGCTCGGCTGCGCTCAACCAGATCGGATCACGCCGGTTGTGAACCGAAATGGTATCGGTCGCGGCAGTCGAGGCCGCGACCCGAATCAGCGGAGCGCTGGAGGCGGCGCGCAGCATTTCGGCTGGAACCAGGATCGCAGCGGCGGAACCATCACACATGGGCGAGGCATCCATCAAGTTAATGGGATCAGACACCATAGGCGCGCGTTGGTATTGGGCTTCGGTGAGCGGCTCGTGGAAGCGGGCATACGGGTTATGGATGGCATTCGCATGGGCATTTATTGAAAAAGGCGCGAAATGCTCATGCTTCCAACCGTACTCGTGCATATAACGCTGCATCATAAGCGCATTGAGGGCCACAAACGAAAGGCCCATATCGGCTTCCCAGTCGGCGTCTGCGGCGGTTGCCAGGTGAGAAGTAATCTCATCCCCTGGAGAGTCAGTCATTTTCTCAACTCCAACCGCGACGGCGCTGTCAACCGCGCCAGAGGCGACCGCCATAAAAGCCGTGCGGAATGCAGCCGAACCTGAACCGCAAGCCGCCTCGATTTTGAGCGCCTCTGAAAAGCGCATCCCGACCCAGTCTGCCACATAAGCGCCCAGATGCTGCTGATGGCTGGCTGCGCCTGAAATCATATTACCTACGTAAACTGCATCTACATGCTCCACGTGGGCATCTTGCATGGCAGTCAGCACAGCGTCACCCGCCAGTTCGCGCAGTGATTTATCCCATTGTTCCTCTGCTGAGGTCATCCCAATTCCGAGTACAGCTACTTCGCGCATTGAGGCTCCACCTCCTTCTCGTTACAATCCAACGGGAGCAGCAAGCTCCACGTGTTAAAACTTCCTGTACCTACCAAAAATGGCAGACCAAACCTCGACTGCCAGTAGAAATTGTAGTCTGTTTCCCTCTCAAGAGCTATCAGGATGTCGAAGGTTGAGCAAATATTATACCTGATGAGAAAATATTGCCCGCGCGAACCCTCTCGCTGAAACGGCAAGGGTGAAAGTATAATAACCCTAAGCGTGGGCTGTGAGAAAAGGCGCGTGCCAAAGCTCATAACTTTTTTGTATTCTCAGGAGGAGTGTTTGCAGCATACATTGTGGTTGAAGCTGGCATCCATCATCCTGCTTCTGAGTCTCATCAGCGGATGCGGCTCCGCTAACAGCGGACAGGCTGCTCGCATCGAGACGAGCCAAACCAGCCCGCCCCAGCCCGCTGTGGCTACCCAGACAGCCGCCAGATCTACAGCAAGCGCCGTTCCAGCGACCCCAACCCCTGCTCCACCGTTCATCGTGAATCTGTGGGTTTCTCCTAAACTACCTGAGAGGTTGTCTCAGGCACTTCAACTGCCCGCGGCAATTCATCTTACAAAAGAGCGGGCAGCAGCAAACCTGCGGCTGGAAGCCATAATAGATTCCGCCAGCCTGAATGACAAAGTCGCGGAAGCAACGTGGATATACGCATTAGTGGTCCCGTTCCCTACTCCATTGGACGAAGTAAATGGAGAAGACATCCGGCAGGTCTGGCAGGGGAAAGCCAGCGTTCCGTTTGACAGAAAGCCGCTGTTGATGAGCCCGGAGACCTACCAGGTCTTGCAAACAGTGTGGGGGGACGCCAAAGCGGGCGCAGTGCAAGAAGTGCCTGCCGATCAACTGCTGGATATGGCCTGGCAAGAAAACTCAGGCTGGGCGATTGTGCCATTTGAAGCAATCGAACCGCGCTGGAAGGTGCTGGGTGTGGATGGACAATCGCCGCTCGAAAAGACTTTTGATGCAGCCCGGTACCCGCTGGCAGTGTCGTTCGCCTTACAGGGACAGATGGAGGCGCAGCAAGCGTTTGAACAGATGACCGCGTCTGAAAGGTGGAGCCTTCCCACCAACCGCGACCCGAACAAACTGACCGTGCTGGTAATGACCGGCGTGACGGCACTATCGCGGCAGACAGCCGAAACGATGGAGCGTGAGGGCGTGACCTACCCAGCACAGGATATCCGCGAGTGGCTGGTCAATGCGGATCTAACCCACATCAGCAATGAAGTATCTTTCAACCCGGAATGCCCGCCTCCTGGACCGGGGCGGCGTGATATGCGTTTTTGCAGCAACCCGGCTTATATTGGTTTGCTGGAAGATGTAGGAACCGATATCGTGGAACTGACCGGCAACCATATTCTGGATTGGGGAACAAAACCCTTCCTGGATACGCTGGCGATGTACCAGGCGCGCGGTTGGAAGATGTTTGGGGGCGGCAAAGACTTACAGGATTCGCTCCAGCCGCTTTATGTAACGCATAACGGGAACCGGCTGGTGTTTTTGGGATGCAGCCCAGCAGGGCCAGAATCGGTATGGGCCACAAAGGATAAACCCGGTTCAGCGCCGTGCGACCTGGAGAAGATGGAAAACGACATTCGGCAGCTGCGCGATGCAGGCTATTTACCGGTGGTGACTTTTCAAGGAATCGAGACGGACGGATACAAGCCAGCGGTAGCTCAACGCCTGCCAGACTTCCGGCGCATGGCCCAGGCGGGGGCAGTGATCGTCAGCGGCAGCCAGTCACACTACCCACAAACGATGACCTTTACCGATGAGAATTTCGTTCACTACGGACTGGGGAACCTGTTTTTTGACCAGATGGATCTGCTGGAAACCCGCCAGGAGTTTATTGACCGGCACGTTTTCTATGATGGGCACTACCTGGGGGTGGAACTGCTAACAGCGCTGTTGGAAGATTATGCCCGCCCGCGCCCGATGACGCCTACCGAGCGCGAGACCTTCTTAACAGCTATTTTTGATTTATCAAACTGGGATGGAAATTAAACCCAGGCGTTTCATACGGGTTTGACGAGGGGAGAGGAACCATGAAAACCGAGCACGTGACCACAGACCGGCAAGACCATCACCGCCCGATTCACCCGCGGCTGGCACTCATCCTGCTGCTGATGCTTTTGCTAGTCAGTGGGTGTTCGGGAGGCATACCCACACAGATTCCAAGCAAAGTCAGCCAGGTTTTTCCGTTCCTGGTCGCACCGACGCGAACACCGTTTCAGCCAATGCTGCCTACCCTCACGCCCACCATCACAGTTACCCCCACTACCGCGCCCAGCCCCACACCAGAGCCAGTGCAAGAACTGGTCGTCTGGATGGATCAGACCCTACCAGAGGCCATGAAAGCCAAAATGCACCTGCCAAATGGCGCGCGACTGGCAGAGAATGCTGAAACGGCTAACCTGGCAGTTGGAGCGATCCGGGGCGGAAACGCCATTCAAACGACCTGGGTGTATGCACTGGTGGCCCCCTACCCAACCATAACGGATGAGGTGAGTCTGCAAGAAGTGCAGCAAGCCTGGCAAGGCCAGCCTTCCGCCACTTTTGGTGGAAAACCGCTGCTGATGACAGCCAGTACACACGCGGCTTTCACCGCTTTATGGGGCCCGGCAGCAGAGATCGGCGTGCAAGAGGTAGCAGACGCGGATCTGATCGAAACGGCCTGGAACAGTCGTCCGGCCTGGGCGATCATCCCTTTTGAGAAGATTGAGCCGCGCTGGAAGGTGCTGCGCGTGAATGGGCTTTCACCGCTGGACAAAGCCTTGAACCTGAAAGACTATCCTCTTACAATCTGGTTTGGGATCAGCGGAGAAGTGGATGTGCTGCGCCTGCTGAACGACCAGCTTGGTACAGGGGGGAATATTTTTCCGGCAGTGAACCGGGACCCGACCAGGATGACGACTTTGGTGATGACAGGCGTGACCGCGCTAACACGCGCGACTGGCTATGAGATGGATACCAAGGGCACCACCTTCCCAGGGCAAGATATTCGGGACTGGCTGCTCAATGCGGACCTGACCCACATCAGCAATGAAGTATCTTTCAACCCGGAATGCCCGCTTCAGAATCCCAACGACAGCAGCGTCATGTTTTGCAGCCGGCCTGAGTATATTGAACTGCTAGATTACATCGGCACAGATATCGTTGAATTGAGTGGAAATCATAATAACGACTGGGGCCGGAAGGCGTTCAGCTATTCTCTGGACCTGTATAATGAACGAGGTTGGACTATTTTCGCGGGCGGAGCGAATCTGGAAGAAGCCCGCAAGCCAGCGTTGGTAGAACACAACGGCAATCGCTTTGCTTTTTTAGGGTGCAACCCGGTTGGCCCGTCTGGCGTTTGGGCCACCAATGACCTGCCCGGGGTCGCGCCGTGCGACCTGAACAGCATGGCAGAAAGCGTGCGCCAGCTACGGGCAGATGGGTATCTCCCCATCGTCACTTTCCAGTACTTCGAGCGCTACGTGTTTGATCCCTCCCCAGAGCAGGAGCGGGACTTCAAGGCGATGGTCGACGCCGGAGCGGTGCTGGTCAGTGGAAGCCAAGCGCACTACCCGCAGTACATGGCGTTTTATAACGGCGCGTTTATTCATTATGGGCTGGGGAATCTGTTCTTCGACCAGATGGATATTCCGGTGCAGGGCACACGACGCGAGTTTATCGACCGTCACGTATTTTACGATGGGCGACATATCAGCACAGAGCTGCTCACAGCCATGTTGGAAGATTACGCCCGCCCGCGTCCCATGACACCAGAAGAACACGCCCAGTTTTTAAGCGAGATATTTTCAGCAGCAGGTTGGTAAATAAACCATTCGAAAGAGGACAATATGAAAATCTATGATATTACACTGACGGTAACCCCCCGCTTAGCCGTATGGCCTGGCGACCCACAGGTAGTGCTGGAACGGCTCTCGAAGATGGAAGACGGCGCGAACAACAATGTGTCGCGGCTTGCGACCAGTGTACACGCCGGAACGCATGTGGATGCGCCCTACCACTTCTTACGTGAAGGGAAAACGATCGAAGATTTATCCCTGGACGTGCTGATTGGCCCGGCGCAGGTGGTCGAACTACCTGAAGATGTGACCCTCATCACGGCAGAGGCACTGCAAAAAGTCGGGATCGAAATAGGAACGGAACGGCTACTACTCAAGACAAGCAACTCGCGGTTCTGGACACGCCAGGACCCAGAATTTCAAACAGAGTTTGTAGCGGTCAGTCCAGATGGGGCAGATTACCTGGTGAAACAGGGGGTGAAGCTGGTGGGCATCGATTACCTGTCGGTGGCGCCCTACCATGAAAGCCGCCCAACACATGAAATCCTGTTGGGAGCAAGCCTGATTGTGTTGGAGGGGGCCGATCTTTCGAAAGTGCCAGCCGGACGGTATGAACTGTACTGCCTGCCGATGAAGTTGGGTGGATCTGATGGCGCGCCCACGCGGGCGGTATTAATCGAACGGTGAACGGTAAGGATACGTAAGTACAATGGTGGGGACTGCTTCAAAAATCAAGGCAGTCCCCATTTTTATTCCAAAGGATAAACTTTTCCCCCACAACGCCTTTAAAACATGTTTCTTCAGCGCAAGTTCAGCCAGGTTATCCCGGAACTCTTAACGTAAAACCCCCATCGACCACAATCACCTGACCCCAGAATCATCCAGGCAGACGAGGAACACAGGAAGGCTACTACTTCGGCGACATCCTCAGGCGTGACCAACCGCCCGGCAGGCGTATTGGCAACCGCATTCGTGATGACTTCAGGGTCACCCAACGAAGCGAAATGCTTGAGCGCGTCCGTTTCAACCAGGCTGGGAGAAACAGCGTTCACCACGATCTGACGCGAAGCCAACTCCACCGCCAGATAGCGAACTAACGCTTCCAGAGCGGCCTTACTGGCACCTACCGCGACATAATCGGGCAGCACGCGAATTGAACCCGGCGAAGAAATGGCGACCATGCTGCCACCGCCGCGTTTTTCCATCAGTGGAACAGCGCGTTGGGCAGCAAACAGAAAAGCGCGCGCATTCACGTCCATGGTCCAGTCCCAGCCAGTCACCTTTTGCTGAAGCGCTGGACGGTTGAAGCCTGAGGCCGCATTGTTGATGAAGATATCGAGTCCATCGAATTCTTTATCGGTGGTCTCAAACAGAAGATCGATATCTTCAGGCTTAGAAACATTGGCGCGGACCACGAGCGCGCGGCGGCCCATATCACGCACCTGGCAAGCCACCTCTTCAGCCGGGGCCTGGTTACGATGATAGTTGATGACAAGGTCTGCCCCAGCATGGGCCAGACGCAGCGCAATGGCTTTGCCAATGCCACGCCCGGAACCTGTAACCAGAGCAACGCGGTTTTGAAAAGGCAGGTCAGGAGTCATGCATGTTCCTCAGGGACTTCATATTGAACAGGTTTTAAGAGACTGGAATCAAAGTTAGACAGGCCATCTGGCCCAGCACGAAGCAGAGCGGCTTCCACGCGGGAATAATCCGCACGAAAACGGGCCAGGTTAACCCCGCAGCAGTAATCAGGAAAGGGCGCTAACCAGGTACGTGAACGAAGAAACATCTTGACCGCACCCGGGTAATTGCCCCGCAAGAGGTGATAGTAAGCTACCGCGATTTGTAAAATGCCACGATACAGCTCGCGAACGGGACCGACTTCCGCACGCCATGCCAGTTCCAGGGCCTCATGAGCATCAAAGTACTCTCCGGCATTAAAGAGTTCCAGACCTGTGCATACTAATGGGGGCAGTTTGCCCCGGCAGGCACAGTCTATTTCTTGTGGAGAAACAACGAATTCAGAAGCCACGAACCACTCCCTTCATCCGCGCAGATGAACTTTGTGGGATTATAGCACAGCGGCTGAAAGGTCTATTCTTGATATTTCTTCGACTTTGAACTAGGTTTCCGCCCATTCCAAGCGGTGACAGGCGCACTCAACTCGCCGGTTTCAGACTGGATATGGGATATCAGCCAGGCGAGCATATCATTTATCACCAACTGCGAGTCGAGATCGTTGTGTGTTTCGTGCATGCAGCCGGGATAAATCTTAATGGCCTTATCGGAGATGGGGACCTGCTCATAATAACGCTGCACACCAGCAGGAAGGTTGAAGGGATCAGATTCACCGTGAATAAAGAAAACAGGCAGACAGAGTTGATCCGCGTGACTGCTGACCCAGTCCGCGGTTTGCATCGCCTCTGTGCCCCAACGAGCCGTCACGCGATCGTGGTGAAGCGGGTCCTGGAGGAGTTCTTCCAAAACCTCCATATCGCGTGTAACCCCCTTGATATCTAGGTTCAACGAAATCGAGAAGGTGGGCCAGTAGCGAGAGAGTACGCGCGCCAGCTTGATTTGCAACGGACTGCCCACGCCAGCCGGTTCAATAGGCGTGCCGCTGAGAAGGACACCGCTCAAACCATCGGGCGAACGCAGGGCATACTCTAACAAGACTTGGGCTCCCAGACTGTAGCCGAAGGCAAAGACTGGCAAGCGGGGCTGCTGCGCGGTCACAAGCGAGAGGAAAGCTTGCAGGTCATCATGATACTCAGCCCAGGCATTAATATGCCCTCGCCGGCCCTCTGAGCGCCCATAGCCGCGCATATCGAAAGCATAAACCGCAATATCGTTTTCAAGCATGGGCTGCACCACCCGGGAATAACGACCGCTGTGATCCCCTGCCCCGTGGACAATGACGAGTACTGCTTGAGCAGCCTGGTCAGGCTGCCAGGATTGGTAAAACAAAGACAAGCCCCCTACGCCTGTGAATGTTCCCTGGTCATGTTTCACTTGTTATTCACTCCTTACAAGGGTTCCGACCGCTTTATTATAACGATATTGATCCAGTTAGAAAACATTTAGGCTTCAATTTCCTGCACCTCACCCAACATAGGAAGGTCAAAGGGAATACCCGCTTCACGTCCATCTTCGATGAGGCTTCGAACCACCTTGGGCAGCAGGGGAACGCCTTCACGCTGGCTACGCTCAGTGCGCTCGAATTCCTTTTCGCCATGAATATAGATGCGGTCATGGCCGACGGCTTTCGGAGCCTCTTTCAACTGGCGAATAAGGGTGTCCATATCCCGCTTGAAATCCACCAGCGGACGAAAGGCATCGGTACGCAGCGCCATAAAGCAGTGCCCAATGTGAGAAACAAACTGCTTGTCGTCTGGATCGACCTGGTTCCCAAAAGCGGCACCCGCCAGTACGCCGCACAAGATCTCAACCAGCAAAGCCAACCCATAACCTTTATAGCCACGCATCTCGTCGGTGCCACCCAGGGGCATAAGAGCGCCATCGGGGAAAACTTTGGTTGGGTCTGTACTCACTTCACCATTCCTGTCGATGCCCCAACCGTAGGGGATTTCCAGTCCGGCTCTCTCGTAAACAGTAATCTTGCCAACCGGAACAATACTGGTTGCCATATCCAGCACGTAGGGGCGTTCTTGCCCGGAAGGCGCAGCCACAGCAATCGGATTGGTGCCCAGGACGGCTGTACGCCCATACGTGGGGGCCACCAACGAGCTGGCGTTTGTGAAGCTCAGGCCGATCATATCGTAAGGGAGGGCCATCATGGCGTAGTAACCGGCGATACCGAAGTGGTTGGAGTGGCGGACTGTAACCACGGCAGCGCCGCTCTGCTCGGCTTTATCGATGCAATGCTGCATCGCACGGTAAGCCGTAGGATGGCCCAGACCATTATCTCCATCGAGAGTCAGCGCGGCAGGTGACTCACTCAGTACGTTCATGTGTGGGGTAGGGTTAATGAGACCGGAGCGCAGGCGATGAGCATAGTAGGGAAAGAGGCGGATTATACCGTGCGACTCTACGCCGCGCATATCGGCCGCCAGCAAAACATCAGCAGTGATATGGGCATCAATCGGCGCGGCCCCAGCCTGGGTGAGCACCTGGATCATAAACTCGCGCAGGTCATCGGCTCGAAAAAGCTGTTTGGTAACCATTGGAACAGGCATGAGCGTTAAAACTCCTAAGCGGGTAATTTTTACGACTCCAATTATCGCACATCCAGCCGAAACAGTTCCGGCCCTCCTCGAACAGGCCGCAACAGCAGTGAACTGTACCACGAACAGATGTAAATAACAGATCAATGCAAATAGAGGTGTTGTTTTTTGGATCAAAAGGTACTATATTTATCTATATTATCTTATTGAGTTACGAGAGGGGACAGGATAGTATCATGGGAAAACCGGACTTCATCTTCATCTTTATCCCGCTGATTGCAGGCTGCTTTTACCTGTTTATCAGTGGTGGGCTGTTTTATAATGCGCTCCAGATCTATAAAGCTCGGAAAGCGCGCCAGGGATGGAACTCCACATACGGCATGGTAACCAAAGCATTTGTTCGCGAACACCGCAGTTGGGATGTAAAGGGTAACCTATCCTACACCTATGAGCCAGTAGTCGAGTACCAGTATCGGCTTGCGGAAGCCGCTTTTACAGGGCGGCGCGTGAGCATCAATGGGAGCGATTATGGAAAACGGAAGGCAGAGGAAATTGTCTCCAGCTACCGCTCTGGAAGCCATGTAACCGTTTACTACAACCCCGACCGGCCGCATGAAACCCTGTTAGAGTGGCGCTCGAAAGAGAGCCTCACGGCCGTATTGATTGGCACTTTTTTCCTTTTGTTTGGGGTAGCCGCACTGATCGGTTCGTTCGACATTCTGGTCGTCGGACTATAGCCGACTGTTGTTTGCGGCGCGCCAGCATTCTTTCAAGTTCCCAGCTACTTGAGAAACTGGTCCAGCCTTGTGGGAAGAAGCGCCCACAAGGCTGATTGCTACTAGAAAGGTTTGAAAGCCCTTTGGACCTGTCAAACTTCGTTTGCGGCTGGGGGAATTGATTCAGGAACGAGAGAAGCGCTCCTCACATCAGTCTATGCTGATGGGCGAAACCTCACCCTCGGACGAAAAAACTCTCCCTAAAAAGGCAAACTCAAATAGAGATTGAGGGCCACCGGTGTCTTCTATCTGGCAAGGCATAATCTTAACTGGCGCGCAGAATCTGTACTGTTTGGGCGAAAGTTCTCTTATAATGGATATATATGAACCGCACGAATCACTATTGGGCTCTTTTCAGTGGGGCCATTCTCGCTTTGAGCGCGGCGTGGATCGCGTTCTCGATGCCAGCGCCTGGCAGCACCACCAACGGTAAGATTCCCGCGCCGCGCCAGGGTTTTCTGGCCCCAGACTTTGAACTGCAAGATACAGCCGGGAACTCCTTACGATTGAGTGACCTGCAAGGGAGACCTGTTCTGCTTAATTTCTGGGCCAGTTGGTGCCCACCCTGTCAGGCAGAAATGCCTGCAATGGAACAGGTTTACCAGGCGTATGCCGCGCAAGGGTTTGTCGTATTAGCGGTTAACACCACCTACCAGGATGGGGAAACGGAAGCGCTCCAATTTATGCAGTCTCATGGACTCACCTTCCCCGTCCTGTTCGACCGCAGCGGGACGACCTCACATCAGTATGATACACGGGCCCTGCCCACATCTTACTTTATTGCGCCAAGTGGCATCATTCAGGAAGTGGTGGTCGGTGGTCCGATGTCAGAGGCACTGCTGCGATCACAGGTAGAGCGTTTGCTCAAAGAGGGCCAGTAAAATGCTCCCCATCCTTCAACTTGGACCGCTGGCCTTACCCCTACCGCCGCTACTCCTGCTGCTGGGATTCTGGTTGGGACTGGAACTCACTGAAAAACATGCCCTGCGCTTCCAGGTGAACCCTGACACTCTCTACAACCTGACCCTGATCACCCTGATATCTGGGATTATAGGCGCCCGGCTGGTGTATGCGGCGCGTTATCCCTCGGCTTTTGCCGCTAATCCACTCGCTCTGTTGACGCCGCGTCCGCAGATGTTCGATACGCAAGGGGGCTTGCTGGCGGCACTGCTGGCAGCGTTGATCTATGGACAACGCAAGCACCTGGCACTGTGGCCCACCCTGGATGCGCTGACTACTCTATTCGCTGTAATCGGGATAGCCCTGGGACTCGCACATATCGCTTCTGGGGATGCTTTTGGCGCTCCGACGACTGTGCCCTGGGGAATTGAGTTATGGGGGGAGCGCCGCCAGCCAACACAATTCTATGAAACTGTGGCGGCGGTGCTGATTGCGGCAGCAGTATGGCCGGGAAGTATGATTATCCGCAAACAGGGACGCTTGTTGCTGTGGGAAAAACAGGCTGGACTGCGGTTCTGGATATTTCTTGCGCTCAACGCGGCTGCGCGCATGTTCCTGGAAGCTTTTCGCGGCGACAGTGTGCTTCTGTTGGAACGGGTACGGATGACGCAAGTGATCGCCTGGTTCGTGCTGGCAGTGAGTTTATGGCAGGTAGGAAAGCGCTTAGGGCGCATTCCTGTTCAGGAGGGTGAGCATGTCTCTTAAAGGGAAGACGGTTCTCATTACGGGTGGCGCACGCCGGATTGGGCGCTACCTGGCCCTGGCGGTAGCACGCGCCGGGGGGAACGTGATCTTACACCATGCGCATTCCCCTAAACAAGCCCAACAGACAGCCAGTGAGGTGGAACAGAGCGGTGTGCGGGCCTGGATCGTGCAGGCTGACTTTAGCCAGCCAGAAGAAGCTGAAAAGTTGATCAAACAAGCCGCCACGCTCTCACAACTATACGCAGTGGTAAATAATGCAGCCATTTTTGAACCGCTGGAACCAGCGGAAACTTCCCTTGCCGATTGGCAGCGTCATTTGAATATTAACCTTACTGCACCTTTTCTCATCTCGCGTGCGTTTGCCGATTGCTGTTCGGAAGCGGGCCCTTCTCGGCGAATTGTGAACGTTGTTGACTGGCGCGCATTGCGACCAGCAGAAGATCACTTCCCTTACACGATCAGCAAAGCGGCCCTGATCGCTATGACGCAGTCATTGGCTGTGGCGTTTGCGCCAAAAGTGCTGGTCAATGGACTGGCACTGGGGGCGATCCTACCGCCGAGTGATGGGACGGATACTACCGGGATTCTGGAAAGCATCCCTGTAAAGCGTTGGGCGCGGCTGGATGAAGTGGGCCAGGCGCTCCTGTTTCTATTAGACGGCCCGGAATATATTACCGGTGAAATTCTGCATCTGGATGGGGGGCGACACCTCATCTAAGCATCTGTAAAATATAATTCAATGCGGCACAAGCCGCACAGCTTTCAGAACAGGCAGCATTGAATTTTGCAGATGCAGAGGAGAGACAAATGGATCAGATTTTGATTAAGGATTTGTTGGTAAGGGGAGTGATTGGGATTACAGACCGCGAGCGGGAACGAGCGCAGGATATTTTGATTAATGTTGTGTTATATACGGATGTTACGAAAGCAGCCGAGAGCGATGCGATTTCAGACTGTGTCGATTACAGCAAAATTGCGAAGATGCTGATGGCTCATGCTGAAAAGGTGGAACGACGTACTGTTGAGGCGCTGGCCAGCGATCTGGCGAAGCTGTGCCTGGAAGCTAAGGGCGTGCAGGGAGTGCGTATGCGGGTGGAAAAGCCAGGCGCGGTACGCTTCTCCCGTTCTGTGGGAGTTGAAATTGAACGCTTCCGAGAAGGATACGTTTCAGAATCAGAATAAAGCTGAAGGAAGGCATCAGGCCTATCTCTGCCTGGGATCAAACATTGACCCAACGACCCATTTGCAGAAAGCCGTAGAACTGCTGCGCGAACAAACCCAGGTGACAGCGCTTTCATCTTGTTGGGAAACGACCGCGGTCGGGAGCGACGGGCCTGACTTTCTAAATATGGCCGTCGCGCTATGGACGCCTCTTACAGCAGAGACACTCAAAACGAAAGTGCTGGCGGCGATTGAAAGCCAGTTGGGGCGGGTGCGCTCAGATGATAAGAACGCGCCACGCACGATTGACCTGGATATTATCATTTTCGATCAGCAGGTTCTCGACCCGGCCCTGTGGCGGCAGGTTTACCTGGCCCTACCGTTTTCGGAACTGCTGCCAGAGCTGCGCCATCCCGAAAGTGGTCAAAGCCTGCGAGAAGTGGCACAGACTCTGCATCAGCACGATCGGGCTGTTCTACGATCAGAACTCGCTTTTTGACCTGCGCGGGTGACGGTCCTGCATAACAAGGTCCCGGATCTGAGTTTCGCTCAGGCCGAGACCTTGTTTTTACAGATAAAGCAAAGGGTCTACTCAATAAACAGGCAAACAGTTAGAAATGCAGCGGCTCTGCACTGCGAGAGATATTGTCAAGGAACTCCATGCGCGTCGCCAGGCCCGTACGAAAGACCCCCAACATGGTAGAAGTGGTCATACGCGCGTCGTGTTTGCGAACTCCGCGCATCATCGAACAGAGGTGAAGGGCCTCCATAACCACAGCAACCCCTTGTGGATGTATCAACTCATTAACGAAATCCGCAACCTGACGCGTCATGCGTTCCTGCACCTGTAAACGCCGGGCAAACATATCGACAATCCGCGGAATTTTGGAAAGACCAATCACCTTACCGCGGGGAATATAGGCCACATGCGCGCGGCCAATAAACGGCAGCATATGATGCTCGCATAAACTGTAAAACTCAATATCGCGGACGATGACCATCTCATCATACTCAACCTCAAAGAGGGCATCGTTTACCATCGCGATCGGGTCAGTCCGGTATCCTGCTAACAACTCTTCATACATGCGCGCCACACGTTCTGGAGTGCGCTGCAATCCCTCGCGTTCAGGGTTTTCCCCAAAAGCTTTTATGATCTCGTAGACACTATCCTGCACCGTATCCTGGTCAATGCCAGGACCTGGCAACAGCGCAGCAGCATCGTAAACTGAGCTTTTTGTTTGATCTGCCATGGTTCTCTCCTACTTCTCCTGAAAAAGCTAAAGCCCGATAAGTTCACTGTGCGTTCTATCAACGTCCCCGAACTTAAACGCCACCCATCGGGTCAAAAAATACCCAGCCAATGAGGGCCGGGCATTGCACTTCATGTTTACACCTAGACGGATTATATCACACTGAATGTAATGTTGATCGAATAAGTGTATGTAGTTGTGCATGCAAAGGTTGCCAGATGGCAAAGATATGGTTGTAAAGCTAATACTTCCGCTGCAGAAGCTGGCGCGTCAGAGTCACTAACGCGTAAGCTGCATCATTCTCCTCAACCACCTGATTGAGGGTATCCAGCGCCTTATCCGTCAGACGCTGTGCAGTTGTGAGGGTGTAATCATAGGCGCCCTCCTCGCGCAGCATTTGGGCCAGGTCAGGCACTTCTTCTGGCGTGACATTCCCCTGCTGCCAGCGCTGCGCGAAATGCCCATTTTGAGATAAACCATACAATACTGGCAGGGTTTTTTTGCCAGAAGCCAGATCGCTTTCGACCGATTTTCCGGTCAGGGCCACATCTCCCCAGATTCCTAACCAGTCATCCAACACCTGGAAAGCCAGGCCTAATGTGTAGCCATATTCGCCAAACGCTTTTTGGCGCACTGGTTGAACCCCAGCCACCAACGCTCCCAGTTCAGTGCAGCAGCTCAATAATGCAGAAGTCTTGCCGCCGACCATGGGCCAGTAGGCTTCTAATGGAAGGGACCGGCGCGATTTATAAGAAAGATCCAGATACTGGCCCTGAGTGAGGTACAGGCAGGTTTTTTGCAAAACGCGGTTGGCCTGAATGACCTGGGGAGCAGGAATCGTTTCGACCAGGCGCTGGAGGGTTAGAAAAGCAACAGTAAATAAGGTGTCGCCAGCATTAATCGCCTGAGGGACGCCCCACTTCACCCAAACCGTGGCGCGGCTGCGACGAACAGGACTATTATCTTGAACATCGTCATGGACGAGTGAAAAATTGTGAAGCAGTTCCACTGCGGAAGCCGCAGGAAGCGCCTGCCGCCATGTGCCACCCGCCGCCTCGCTGCTGAGCAGAACAAGCAAGGGACGAATACGTTTTCCTTGCGCTTCCGGGCCTGCCCCTTCGCCCTCCCACCCCATATGGTAAGTGAGCATAGCCCGTAAATCTGGATACTCAGCAGGAACAGCTTGATCAATGACTTGTTGAAGGTCACACTCGATGGCAGAACGCATTTCTTGTGCGTAGGTCTGAAGATCCATAGATCACCTTGCGCTGGTTTTTCGCAGCGGCGTTTGCTGGAGGGCAGTGAGATTCGCGGCCCCAGCCGCAAACATGCAGATTTGAAGCTCACGGCGAATCTCAGAGATCGTCTGAATGGTCACCTCTAAAGACTGCACGGCTGCCTTAAGGAACGGTCCAGCCATTCCTCCGAGGCAGGCCCCCAAAGCGATACTTTTGGCAATATCAACACCGTTATGTATCCCCCCTGAAGCAAAGACTTTGACCTCCGGGGCGGCTTTACGCACCATCTGGATTGATTCAGCGGTGGGAATGCCCCAGCCTCGAAAAGCAGCCGCGATGCGAGCAAGAGTCTCATCTTGGGTACGATGCATTTCCACCTGGGACCAGGAAGTCCCGCCTGCACCCGCCACATCAATTGCAGCTACGCCAGCATCAGCCAGAAGCCGGGCGGCCTTTTCTGAAATCCCCCAACCCACTTCTTTCGCAATCACGGGAACCGGAAGCGCGCTGCAAACCGCTGCGATTTTATCCACAAGGCCTGAAAAACAGACATCCCCTTCGGGTTGGATAGCCTCTTGCAAGGGGTTCAAGTGCAGGATCAAGGCATCGGCTTCGATCATTTCCACAGCACGCCGGCAGTGGTCAACAGTGTAACCATAATTTAACTGAACGGCGCCCAGGTTCGCAAACAAGAGGATATCAGGAGCAACCTGCCGCACCTGAAAGGTATCAGTGGTTTGCTGCTCTTCTAAAGCTGCCCGTTGAGAGCCTACACCCATCGCAATGCCCGCCTCTTGAGCCGCTTCTGCCAGAACACGATTGATCTGAGTCGCTTCACCTGTGCCACCCGTCATAGACGAAATGAGAATAGGGGCACGAAGATGTTTCTTGAATAAGGTCTGCGATAGGTCTACTTGATCGAGATCCAGTTCTGGTAGGGCCTCATGAATAAAATGGTAATTTTCAAGGCCTGTCGTTATGGAAGAACGGACGTCTTCTTCCAGATTAATACGGATGTGGTCGGATTTGCGAGAAGTGATGAGCGAATCAGATGCCATTCCACACTCTAAGAAGGTAAAATTACCGACTGACCTGACTTTTAAAAAAGGTGAAGCCAGTAAGCATCTACAGTATACCAAAATTCACGATTGTATAAGTCAGGCAGAAAGAGGCGTATAGGGTTTGTACGAGATATTCACTTTCTATTGATGCTTATGGTTTCGCATTCATTTCTGCCTTGACAGATGGAAGAGGAACGTTACAATTCGTTTATTCGGCTTTGTGAATTTATCCCAGGAGGTAATCCATGAGTGACACGTTTGAGGAAGTTAAGGCCGTCGTTGTCGACGTGCTAAAGATCGATGGGAGCGACATTAAACCTGAGACTCGATTTGTTGAGGATCTGAAGGCAAATTCGATGGATCAGTTCTTCCTGATTGATGGGCTGTGCGAAAAGTTTAATGTGACGATTTCGGATGAAGATGCTCGCGGCATTCGTACGGTGAATGACGCGGTTACCTACGTCGAAGGTGTAAAGAAGTAGCAACTATTTTTCTAAGGATATAGAACGCCAGAACGCGACAGGTAATCTGCCGCGTTCTTTTGTTTAAAGATAGAAACTTATGCAACAGTTACTTTATGTTTTGATAGAACAGCAAACCCAACGGTGATATGAAGACGCCTGGCGTTTACTGTGATCCTTCCAGCGGCCTATCGAATCGATTAAGAAAGTAAATCTGGAATTTCTTCAGGATTGCGCGCGATGCGCACACCAGCAGCCTGGAGAGCCTTAACTTTGTCGGCAGCAGTTCCGGCATGACCTTCAATGATGGCGCCCGCGTGCCCCATACGTTTTCCTGGAGGAGCCGACTGACCAGCGATGAAGGCAGCGACCGGCTTGGTCATATGCTGTGAGATAAACTCAGCAGCTCGCTCTTCATCACTCCCACCAATTTCGCCAATCAGAATCACCTTATCGGTATGCAGATCCGCTTCGAACATTTCCAGCACATCGATGAAACTGGTACCGTTGACCGGGTCTCCGCCAATGCCCACGCAAGTGCTGGCCCCCATGCCATGCTGCTTGAGCGCATAGAGCACCTCATAAGTGAGGGTGCCTGAACGCGAGACAACACCTACATTGCCTGGAATGGAGATATCATTCGGAATAATGCCAGCTTTGGCTTCACCGGGTGTCAGCACACCGGGACAGTTGGGGCCAATGAGGCGAACCTTTTTCTGATCTAAGTAACTGCGAACCCGCATCATATCCTGCACCGGCACTCCTTCGGTGATGCAGATGAGCAAGGGAATGCCCGCATCTGCGGCTTCCAGAAGGGCATCGGGGGCGCCGCGCGCCGGAACGAAGATGACACTGGCATTTGCCCCTGTGGTCTCCACAGCCGTCTTGACTGTATCAAACACCGGCACCTTACCATCCATCACCCATTCGCCGCCCTTGCCTGGGGTCATCCCAGCGACGACGTTGGTTCCATATTGAACCATTTGTTCTGTGTGAAACCGGCCTTCATGCCCGGTAATCCCCTGAACTAACAGGCGGGTGTTTTTACCGATTAAGATACTCATGATCTGGCTCCTTGAACGTCTTCACCGTCAGCAATCGCTACTGCTTTTTGAGCTGCATCGACCAGAGACTGAGCCGTGATCATATTGGCATCTGCCAGAAGACGCAGGCCCTCTTCGGAGTTCGTTCCAACCAGGCGCGCCACCATTGGCACCTGGGTATTCACTTCAGATAAAGCACTGAGAACACCACGCGCCACTTCATCACAGCGGGTGATACCGCCAAAGATATTAAAGAGAACGGCCTTCACCTTTTTGTCTTCCAGGATGATTCGCAGCGCTGCAGCGACTTTCTCAGAACTCGCGCCGCCACCGATATCCAAAAAGTTAGCTGGTTCTCCACCACACAGCTTGATGATATCCATGGTCGCCATCGCCAGACCAGCGCCGTTGACCATACAGCCTACATTTCCATCGAGGTTGATATAAGAGAGCCCGTACTTGCGGGCTTCAACTTCCAACGGATCCTCTGCCGCAAGGTCGCGCATTTCGTTAAGGTCAGGATGGCGGAAGAGCGCATTGTCATCGACAATCATCTTGCCATCTAAAGCCAACAGGCGATCATCTGAGGTAATAACCAGCGGATTAATTTCCGCGAGGGTAGCATCGCTCTCTCGATAGGTTTGCCACAAGCCGTGGGCAATCTCATTAAAGGAGCGCCAGTGTTCACGGGGCAGATCGATACTTACGGCGATATCACGCGCCTGATAATCTCGCAAACCAAGCAGCGGATCAATCTGAATCTTGATGATCTTTTCGGGCGTGTTGGCCGCGACTTCCTCAATATCTACCCCACCGGCTGCAGACGCCATCATCACTGGACGGCGCGCAGCGCGGTCATTGGTGATACCTAGGTAAATCTCTTTAACGATTCCCACTGCCTCATCCACCAACACTTTGCGAACAGGCAGTCCCTTGATTTCCATCCCAAGCAGCATAGTTGCTAGATCTTCCGCTTCTTTCGGAGATTTAGCAAGCCGGATGCCACCCGCCTTCCCGCGTCCGCCAACTAAAACCTGGGACTTAATCACGATCCGGCCACCCAACTCTTCTGCAATATGCCTGGCGTCTCCAGCAGTGCTGGCTACGCGTCCATGGGGAATTGGGATGCCGTATTTTGAAAAAATCTGTTTCGACTGATACTCATGTAAATTCATTTGTGTCCCCATTCCTTGGTGTGTTGTTCTATACAACGTCGCCAAAGTGATTATATACTAAATTCCTAATGTACACTAAATTCCTACTGGTTCGGTAGGAAAACAACAGCCCGGCGCAAAACAGAGTTGCACCGGGCTGCGATTGGCACACATTTACGCGTTTGGATTAGCCTTTGAGGAACTGCTCCAGCGCCTCACGGCTGATGCGGTAAGCGCTGCCAATTTTGCGAGCTTTCAAGTCGCCCGCTTGGATGGCCGCAACCACATCTTCTTCAGACACGCGCAAGATATTCGCCGCTTCGGAGGGGGTCATGATATCTGGTACGCCGCCAGAAGAGGCATTGGGGGCAGCGTTGGCCTGCCCAGGCTGCTGGTTCGCGCCTGGTCCGGTCATTCCCTGTAAGGAACTCGAAATAACGTTGCCAAGCCCCATTCCAGCGCCAATGCCAGCAGTGAGACCAGCGCCGCCGCTGGGGTTTTGCGCCGCATCACGGAGGGCATCCGCGGCCTGGAGTTGGGTGTAGGTTTGCATGTCGAGCATACCCATCGCGCGCAGTTCTTCCGCCGACTTTTCGTAAGGCTTTAGATTTGCGATGTAGAAAGACTTGAGGACCAGGCCAATGGCAGCGAAGTCGTCTTGTGCTTTCGCACGAACCCCTGCGCCTAATTCTTCCGTCAGACCAATCAGTTCAACGACACTGCTGCGGGCAGTGGTTTCGCCTAAGAGATCTTGCAGCTTAGAAAGCAGCATGGTGCGGAGGCGGTTTTCAATATCGGCGGTGCGGTAAACACCCTGCGAACCGACAATTTGGGTGACAAACTGCTGGGCATCATTGACCTGGAAGCTGTAGGAACCAAAGCCCTGCAGCAAGGCAACGCCCAAACCCATGCCAGGGTTGCGGACGATGATGGGCTGAGGGGTGCCCCACTTGTGATCAGCGAACTCACGCATGGAGACAAAGTATATTTCTGCGGTGAAGGGCGTGCGATTTTCAAAAGCGCGGCCTATCAGATCCGTCAGGATCGGAACGTTGGCAGTGGTGATGGTATGCCGGCCAGGGCCAAGAACATCCAACGCACGACCATCTCGGAAGAATACCGCGCGCTGTGCCTCGCGCACAATCACCTGCGAGCCCATGCGCAAATCGGCTACGCCAGTTTCAGGAAAACGGTGAACTATTTCATCCAGCATCTCGCTGGGATATTCGACAACATCAAAAATTCGTGCCATTTTACTGTTCCCTCACTCATCCTCGGACTGGAAACCCCGGTAGGTACTGAGAATCTATCCCCAATACAGGGTATTTATCTGGACCGATTCTGATTAAGACTAACGCGTAGCCTGTGATTCCGCGCCGCCCAAAATCGCCTGGGAACGTTTTTCGTAGGCTTCTACGCTTTCCTGGGCAAGGCCTGTCAGGTGGCGAATGGATGCCGGTAAGCCGTCTGTTCCCAAAGATGCTTCGACATTATCTATCGCACGGCCAATTTCATCCACCAGACTAAGCAGCCAGAGGTCATACTGGTAAAGCTGTTCCAACTCTTCTGAACGGACTTTAATAGCATCAAAGAGCCCGGCGTATCCATAAGGAGCCCGGCTGATTCGATCAATAAACTGGCGGAGCTTGATGGATGCGGCCTCCAGGTCATCGACATAGGCAATGCCGCCCTGGCTAATCAAGTCGCGCTGTAAGGATGAGATACGCCGCCACTGTTCTTCGTAGCGCGCAGCGACAGTTTCGCGAAGCAGTTTATCTGCTGAACGGCGCGTTTCGCGGTCAACATAGCCGTTAAAGCCAGGGACTTTGCTGAGAAGTTTCCCAAAGACATCCTGCTCTTCACGGATACGGTCTAAGATATCACTCATTTTGACTCCTTGTTCGATTGCCCAACCCTAGTCCATTCAATGGAGATCATCATCAGGTTGAATTATAGCCTGAAACAGGCTTCTGAACAATATACGTAGAATGCGCCAAAAAGGTTGCAATTGTGCTAAAAATGGTCATCAAATAGTTATATATTAGTAATTTCTCTGTAAACTTCCTGTAAGGTAAAGCTATTGTAATTTAAATTGGCCCGTTTATAATAATATTTAAGTTCAGTTTTGACAAAACAGTCTAGAACAAGGAAGGAGGTGAAAACACAATGTTATTCGCTCCGAAAGAAAAAGGTCAGGGTTTAGTTGAATATGCTTTAATTCTTGTTTTAGTAGCCGTTGTCGTAATTGTTATCTTAGCTCTCCTCGGACCAGCGATTGGCAACATCTTCTCGAATATCGTGAACGGCATCTAACCCATCCACGGTACCCTGTATATCGAACAAACAAAAGAAGGCCCTGGCTTCATTCAGGGCCTTCTTTTGTGATGTAAGCGCATCCATTACACAAAATAATTTTACACTTAACGCATTTTTCATGTCTCTTTACAGTTTTGTTCAGCACAGCCGTCGCGAACCCGTATAACATAGACGTATAATTTGTTCGTCGTACGTCCCTGTGCAAACCAATAATACTTATTCCTCTCAGGAGGCACTACATGGCTACTGGACGCCGCCGCGGGCGGGCATTTATCTTCATTGCCTTAATCCTGATCTTGCTTGTCGTGTTAGCGTGGGCTGTTCTACGCTTTCAAAACATGATGAAGCCAGATCCAATGACAAATGGTGATACCGTACCGCTCAACACCCCCACTGCCGTTGAACCTGTGGCGTATATCGTTATGTCCACTCAGCCCATCTCACGTGGGGCAGAAATCAATGAAAGTGTTGTGGCTTTGGTGCCGATCCCAAAGAAAGACCTGGTTGAAGGCACTTTCTATAACACGGTTGAAGAAGTAGTTGGCGCACGCGCCCGTTACGATCTCAAGCCGCATATGCCGCTAACCGACGCCTTGTTAATCACGGAAGAAGGATCGATGCCTGCTTTCGAGATTCCACGTGGCATGGTTGCCATTTCGGTCCCGGTAAGCAAACTGTCGTCCGTTTCTTACGGGCTACAGCCAGGCGATCATGTGAATGTGATCACATCCTTACTGTTAGTTGACCTTGATCAAAGTTTCCAGACCAAGCTGCCGAACCTGTCAGAAAGCGTCACCGTTCCTGGTGAGGCAGAAAACGCCACCACGGGCACGGCTACTTTAGGCACCGGCATTATTGGCCGGGCGGAGTTGGACCCTACCTTAGGCGTCGGCGTTTATGCCATTCCTTCTGAAGGCCAACGGCCGCGGCTGGTTAGCCAAACGTTGATCCATGATGCAGTGGTTCTACAAATGGGCATTTTTGGACAGATGGGCATTTTTGGACAGACGCAAACCCAACAAGCACAACCCACCCCAGCAGCCCCTGACCAACCGACAGAAACGCAGGCAGCGGAAGTCCAGACTCCAGACGTGATCACAATTATCGTGAATCCGCAAGATGCAGTCACCCTTAACTACCTGATGATGACCGGCGCACGGCTTAACCTGGTGATGCGCAGCGCAGGGGATGATCAGCGCAACCCAACCGAAGCCGTTACCTTGCAGTTTGTACTCGATCAGTATGCTATCCCGAATCCGGCGAAGCTGCCTTATGGGGTTGAACCCCGGATTGATTCTGCTCCCAGCGCAATTGCGCCCTTCCCAGAAACAGGCGTACCCATTCAGTCACTGCCGCCTGCTCCTGCAGGTCAATAAAGATAATGCTTAGTCACTTTGTGTGGCCCCAACGAATGGAGCCGCACAAAGTGATTACATTTCTGGTTAAGCAAAATTCACCAGGAAAGCTCGGCGTCCTCTCTGGTCAACACCTCATCGGATTTATTAAGTTTGGACATTTATAGGGAGTGTGTATGCCTGCACAAGAAAAAGTTCGTGTGATTATCGTCGACGATATTGCTGAGACTCGTGAGAACATCCGGCGGATGCTGCAATTCGATAACAATATTGAGGTTGTTGGAGCAGCTCGTACTGGACGCGAGGCCATTGACCTGGCACAGCAGACGAAGCCAGACGTAATCATCATGGACATTAACATGCCAGATATGGATGGAATCACCGCAACGCAGGAGATCAAACGCAGATCTCCGTTTATTCAGGTTGTGATTCTATCTGTACAAAGTGACCCAAGTTATATGCGGCGGGCCATGTTGGCTGGGGCGCGAGACTTCCTAACGAAACCCCCGATGATTGACGAATTAACAGATGCAGTCCGGCGTGCAGGGGCCATGGCGCACGAGGAAAGGAAAAAGGCTGTCCCAACTTTTCAAGCCATGCAAGCAGAAGGAATGCCAGCAAGCAGTGGAATGTCGGCCACACAAGGCAAGATTATTGTTGTGTACAGCCCCAAAGGGGGAACAGGACGAACTACTGTTGCCGTGAATCTTGCAATTGCACTCCACGAAAACGAAAACAAAGTAGCCCTGGTGGATGGTAACTTGCAGTATGGAGACATTGCTGTTTTCTTGAATGAACAAGGCAAGAACACCGTACTCGACCTGGCCCCACGCGTAGATGAACTAGATCCTGACATCGTGCAAGAAGTGATGGTGAATAACCGGGCTTCTGGTATTGATTTATTGGCAGCGCCTCCGCGCCCAGAAATGGCTGACAAGATTAGCGGCGAACAGTTTTCAAAGCTGCTGACTTATCTACGCCAGATCTATCACTTTATTATCGTAGATACCGCCTCTCAACTGACTGAAGCGGTGCAAGCGGCGCTGGATGTCTCTGATTTAATCGTCCTGGTGACGACACAAGATATTCCCTCTATCAAAAACTCCAACCTGTTTCTTGCGCTGGCGGATGCTTCTGGAATTAAGCGCAATCGGGTGATGTTCATCATGAACCGCTTTGATAAGCGAATTGCGATTACACCAGAACGGGTAGGCGAAAGCCTGCACCAGGAGATCGTTCAGGCTATTCCGCTTGATGAAAAAGTAGCTAGTAATTCAGTGAACCGAGGGGTCCCGTTTTTGCTTGACAGTAACCGTAGCCAACCCATTGGCAAGAGTGTTCTTGCGCTGGCAGGCCTGGTTCGAGAACGAATTGAAAAAAACGAGCAGGAAGCACTCGCTAAAGCTTAATTTAGAGAGCTGAACAACCTCACAAAAGCATTTCAAACAGGGAAACGAGGACTGCATGTCTATTCTAAAACGTTTACAAGGGGGCAACCCAGGTTCTTCATCTTCTTCCAGTGGAGGCAGCAGCGACGGAAACAACACTTCCAGTATGCCATCAAGGCGCGTTGCGGCCCCCAGCATTCCCTCGACCCAACTAGATCTGAAAACGAAGGTTCAGAATAAACTGCTTTCTGAGCTGGACCCAAACACAGACGCCAGATCACAGGATGTTCGAAAGACGATTCAGGAACTATTTGAACAAATTCTTTCGGAAGAGAACATTGTCCTCTCTCGACCTGAACGGGCGAGGATGCTGGATCAAATTGCGGCTGAAATTTTAGGCTTTGGGCCACTTCAACTGCTGTTAGATGACGAATCTGTTACAGAAATTATGGTCAATGGGGCCAAAAATATTTATGTGGAACGGAGCGGTCGACTGTACCGGGCCCCAGTCACTTTTGAAAGCAACGATCATGTTTTGCGGATTATTGAACGGATCGTATCCCCTCTCGGGCGCCGTATCGATGAATCCAGCCCTTATGTGGATGCACGCTTACCAGATGGATCGCGCGTAAATGCCGTCATTCCACCCATTTCGCTGGTGGGTCCCCTTTTGACCATTCGTAAGTTTTCCAAGAAACCCATTACGATTGAACAATTGGTCCAGTTCGGATCGATCACGCCAGAAGCAGTGGAGTTTTTGAAAGCCTGTGTTAGTGCGCGCATGAATATTATTGTTTCGGGCGGTACTGGTTCGGGGAAAACGACTCTGTTGAATATCCTGTCAGGATTCATTCCCAGTGATGAGCGTATTCTGACGGTTGAAAATGCGGCTGAACTTCAACTACGACAAGAGCACGTCGTTACGTTGGAATCGCGACCCGCAAACATTGAAGGAAAAGGTGCGATCTCGATCCGCGACCTGGTGATCAATGCACTGCGTATGCGTCCCGACCGGATTGTGGTTGGCGAGTGCCGTGGTGACGAAGCCCTGGATATGCTGCAAGCGATGAATACAGGTCACGATGGGTCAATGACCACAGCACACTCTAACAGTCCTCGCGATACACTGGCGCGTCTCGAAACGATGACCCTGATGGCAGGAATGGAATTACCTGTACGCGCTATTCGAGAACAAATCTCTTCTGCGGTCGATGTAATTGTGCATCAGGAGCGCATGCGTGATGGCACTCGTAAAGTGGTAAACGTTACGGAAGTATCAGGCATGGAAGGGGATGTCATCACAACCACTGATCTGTTCGTGTTTGAACAGATGGGATATGAAAATGAAAAAATCGTCGGCAGACTGCGACCTACTGGGCTGCGACCCAGGTTCATGGACCGGATCGAAGCCGCTAATATTCATCTTTCGCCGTCCATCTTCGGTATCGGAGACCGGAATCGAAGATTCTGAGTTTAGGAAAGAAGACGAAGCCATGGACATGATGACAATGCTACTAATCGGAGGGGCCGGCCTGGGTGTCGTCATCCTGCTTGTTGGGATCGTTGTATCTTTGACCAGTGAGCGATCTGAGGTTGAGCAGCGACTGGGGCGATATGCCGGCTCGGGAAGCCTGCCTACGGAAGAAGAAAAGCGGGCGGCTGCGACACCGATGACAGATTGGCTAAATGAACGTGTTACCCACTCTTCATTTGGCGATAAACTCTCGCGCGACCTGGCAAGAGCAGATCTAAAATTAAAACCGGGTGAGTTTATCGCCCTGATGTTGATCGCGGCTTTCGGATTAGGGTTTGTGATGTGGTTCATCGGCGGCCAGACTCTGCTTTCCGGCTTGATTGGGGCTGTGATTGGCTTGTTCTTGCCGCGGTTCTACGTAAACACACAACAGTCACGTCGTTTGGTGCGGTTTAACGATCAGTTAGGTGACATGCTTAACCTGATGGTGAATGGTTTACGGGCAGGGTACTCAACGATGCAAGCCATGGAAGCTGTCAGCAAAGAATTACCATCCCCAATTAGTGATGAGTTCAGGCGGGTAGTACAGGAAATGCAGCTCGGGGTGTCCATGCAGCAATCGCTGGATAATTTGCTGCGCCGTATTCCCAGTGAAGATCTGGACCTGGTGGTGACTGCCATTAACGTTCAACGCGAAGTAGGTGGTAACCTGGCAGAAATTATGGATACCATCTCTTATACCATTCGCGAACGTGTGCGAATCAAAGGTGAGATCCGCGTTTTGACTACCCAGGTAATGTATTCTGGTCGTTTTCTCGCTATGATGCCCGTTTTGGTGATGGGCATTCTCTACGTGATGAACCGGGAATACATGATGGAGTTTTTTAAGCCAGAGAATAATGCAAATCTGCCCTGCGGATACATTGCTCTGGCTTGTTCAGGTGCTTTGATCATTGCCGGTTATGTGGTGATGAACAAGATCGGTGACATTGAAGTCTAACCGCAAGGAGAAACTTGCATGGGTAATCCAACACTGCTGCTGGTAGGTCTGGCTGTCCTTGTCATTGCAGTTGCGGCTGTTTTAATCTATATCGGCTTACGCAATCCGGGTTCCTACAATGATCGCGAGTTAATGTCGCGCCTGGAAGAATTTAATCAGCGTGGTGTGCAGGTGGACCTGGAGAAAATTGAGCTTTCCCTTCCATTCTCGGAGCGCGTTATCTTTCCAGTAGCGCGTAAGCTGGGTGAACTGGCTATTCGATTCACGCCGCAAAATGCCATGCAATCGATTGCTAAAAAACTTGAGATGGCAGGTACACCAGCAAAACTTGACCCTACCATGTTCCTCGCCATTCAGTTCATTATGGCGGTGGTCATTGGTGGTCTGCTGCTGCTGGTCTTCAGTGTGGGCAAAGGGAGCTTTGCACTAGGCCAAAAGATCCTGTTCACCGTCGGCGGCACGGTGTTAGGCTTCTTTTTCCCTCAGCTATGGATTTCAAGCAAGATTTCTAAGCGTCAAAAAGATGTGCGCAAGGCAATGCCTGACGCATTGGATCTACTAACCATCTGCGTAGAAGCAGGGTTAGGCTTTGATGCGGCAATGGCGAAAGTAAGCGAGAAGTGGGAATCTGAACTGTCGCTCTCCTTTGCGCGCGTGATTCAGGAAATCCAACTTGGCAAAGTGCGGCGGGAAGCCTTACGCGATATGGCCGATCGCCTGGGGCTGCCAGAAATGACCAGCTTTGTGGCCGCCGTGATTCAAAGCGAGCAGTTGGGTGTGAGTATGGCCAAAGTGCTGCGAATTCAGTCGGATCAGATGCGGGTCAAACGCCGCCAGCTCGCTGAAGAGGAAGCCCACAAAGCCCCGGTAAAGATGCTCGTTCCTATGGCGATGCTGATCTTCCCCTCCCTGATGGTAACGCTGATGACCCCTGCCGCGCTGCGGTTAATGAAATCCGCACTCGCAGACATGTTTTAAGCTCAAATCGAGGAGGAGAAATACTTATGCAAACGGCAGGCCAGGCACATCCTGCCTATTTTGCTTATCATCTCTTGTGGTGTGGAGTAGATTGGGTCTTTCCCCCTATCTGTGGTGGATGTGAACAACCAGGAGAGCGATGGTGTTCTGCCTGTGAGGAAAAGGTTCTTTCTGTTCCACATAACCTCTGCCCACGCTGTGGACAGCCACAAAACACGCCAGACCTCTGCTCAGACTGCCAGACCCAGCCGCCTGTTTATGAAGAACTTCGTTCCTGGGGGATTTACGAAGGTACACTGCGCAAGGCAATTCACCGCCTCAAGTATCAGGGGGATATTGGATTGGGTGAAGCTCTTTCCAAACACCTCATTGAGTTATATAATCATTTAAGATGGAATGTTGACCTGATCGTGCCCGTTCCGCTCAGCATTAAGCGCCGGAAGAATTGGGGATACAATCAGGCGGGGCTGTTGGCTCTTCCCCTAGCGCTGGCTACTGGTAAGACATACCACTCGCGTGTACTGAAACGCACTCGTGAAACACAGTCGCAAGTTGGTTTAAATGCCAGGGAACGCCAGAAAAATGTTCAAAGTGCTTTTCAAGCCTGTCCAGACCAGGTGAGAGGGAAAACCGTCCTGGTCATTGATGATGTTTCAACCACTGGCTCAACAATCTACGCCTGCGCGCAGGCGCTTACTTCGGCTGGTGCATCTGCTGTTTATGGAATGACTCTCCGCCAGAGCCGTTTTGCAGGCGGATGCAGATGATCAGCCTATACCCACTCATATCTAAATGGAGGTGTACCTATGGCTCTCGAGGTCGCAATTTTTCCGAAAAATATGGAAATGACCGAGCGAATCAGCGAGTATGTCAACAAGAAAATTTCGAAACTCGACCGTTTTCTTGATGATATCGTCGAAACTCGGGTTGACCTCGCTTACCAGAAATCTGCTCGAAACCCCTCAGACCGACAAGTTGCACAAGTTACGATTCGCGGACGTGGTTATATTCTACGGACGGAAGAACGTTCGGAGGATATATTCACAGCCATTGACCAGGCTTTGGACAAGATGCAGCGCAAAATTGAGCGCTTTAAGGGCAAGCGTGTCCGCGGACGAGGTGACGGCAAGCCCAGTTCTGCGGTAGCCCCAGAAATTCCTCTTGTTGTTGAGGAAGAGGCCGAAGAAGCTCCGGTCATTGCCCGGCGCAAAACTTTTACCCTGGCCCCGATGGATGAGGCTGAGGCAATTGAACAGATGAGCCAATTAGGGCATGAGAATTTCTTTGTATTCTTCAATGCCAACACAAACGCCATCAATGTGCTCTACCGGCGGCGTGACGGGACTTATGGCTTGATTGAGCCCAGCGTGGGATAAAGGCGCTGAAAGAAGCACCTAAGCGGAAAACCCAGCTTTACTGAGCAAGGAATGATCCGGTGGTGTAAGTCTCTGCCGGATCATTCCTTATCACGCCTTTCTTAAAGTCCGCAAATGAGGGCTAACGCTTTAGCAGGGCAGGCGTTAAAGACCCTACGAGCGTGGGCATGGTTTTTATAGCCCTGGTGATTGATCAAACTAATGACCAGATTATTGATGGTCGCCATCACCCGCCCCATCGATTTCACAGTCATGCGGGTTTGGTCTTCCTGAAAGGTCACATCGCGGCGATAATGCAGCCCGTTCTCAATCCCCCATTCACTGCGCACGATGGTCAATAGCCGTTTGGGGTCAGCTTCTTGAGCGGTCAGGCTGGTCAGGCCATATTGGATTTCGGTTTCGACGAGCCCGGTGGAAAGGAAAGTAACTCGACGCTCCAGTTTGAACACCTGGCTCAAGTGGGGCCAATCCAGATAGTCGTTCAAGAGGCTGCTGGTCGTGAGGGTGCGTTCTTCAATGCGTCCGGCTTGCTTTTCAGTGGTCTTATCACTGCGAAAATCCATCGGCGGACAGCCAAAACCGGGGCGTGCTGGCTCAGGGGCGAACAACTGCTCGATTGCCTGACGCGTATTGGCTTGGTTATCCTTGACGACCCACACAAAATCACCTCCCGCTGCCACGATTTGAAGCGATAACTTGCGCTGGGTCTGCATCGCATCGCCGATCACCACTTTATTGCGCAAATCCAGACAGGCCAACAGCTTTGGAGCCACCACAATCTCGTTTTCCTTCTCCTTTTCTACCACCATTTGCATCAATACGATCCCTTCGCCCGGTAGATAAGCCGCTAACAGATGCAAACCAAACGGATCTTCGGCGGTGATGGTGCCTCGGACGGTCTTGCCATCAATGGCAATCACCGTATCTTGTCCATGCCGGGGCAGCTGGGCCAAGTATTCCCCCAGGATGCGTTCCAAATCCTCCCCGTCCACCTCTTCTGCCAGTACCCGCCGGTAGGTGCTGTGATGGGGTAACCGTTTGTATTTCAATCCCAAGGCCCCGATCAAGTATGCACTGTGTTGTTGCGCCCAATCCGCGATCCCGGAGACCTTGTTTTGCCCACACAGTTTGCCCAAGATGAAGAGGATCAGGACGATTTCCAACGGATAGCGCTTCCCGCGCCGTTTGCGTCCATCTTTCACTTGCCGTAAATAACTCAACAGGTGGTGAATATTGATGATTTTGCCTTCCGCCTGCGCGGTCTGTTCCGTCTGGGTTTCTTTTGTGCTAGACTCCATAGTGACCTTCTTTGGTGTTTGTTGGTGTAGGAGCCTACAATTTACCCAAGAAGGTCGTTTTTTTCAACCCTTTTCGACTTTAAGAAAAGCGTGCATTCCTTATAAGTTCATCTTGTCACATAATCGGCCCTTTGCTATAATTCATCGGTCAGAAATGATCAAAATTCTTCTATGAGGCAAGCTGTTATGATTGATGTAAATGATTTGCGAAAAGGCGTGATTTTCGAATTAGATGGCAGCCTTTTTCGCGTGTTGGAATATACACACCACAAACCGGGCCGCGGCAATGCTATTATCCGAATTAAGGCACGCAACATTCGAACAGGCACTACACTTGAAAAAACGTTTCAGTCGGGCGAACGAGTGCAGGATATTCACCTCGATTATCACAACGTTCAGTATCTGTACAATGATGGCGACCTTTACTACTTTATGGATACCACTACTTATGAACAGACGCCAGTTCAAAAGGAAGTTTTGGGAGACTCTACAGGTTTCTTGAAAGAGGGCATGGAAGTCAAACTGACGCTCTATGAAGTCGAGCCTTTAGATGTCGAACTGCCCACTTCAGTGGATCTTCAAGTGGTTCAGGCTGACGTAGCGGTGCGCGGCGACACTGCTACGGGTGTCACCAAGCGAGTGGTTGTTGAAACCGGACAGACAGTAGATGTTCCCAGTTTTGTTAATGAAGGGGATGTCATTCGGATTGACACTCGCAATGGTGCATACGTCACACGCGTTTAGGATTGTTTTACTCATTTGAAATTTATCGGAATGCTTCAAGTTCACACATTCCGCACTTTGCCTTTATACCTTTCCCTGTCCCCAACATTGGGGACAGGGGTTTTAAATTGAGAGGACAAGGGAAATGGCTCTGACACTGCTGCTCGACCTGGATGATACGCTGCTGGTGAACCCGATCAACACGTTTTTGCCTGGTTACTTAAAACTTTTAGGGAAACACCTGATGACTTTTGTAGCGCCAGATCAAATGGTTCAACAGTTATTGACAGCGACACAAAAAATGGTGGAAAATAATACTGCTGAACGCAGCCTTGAGCAGTCGTTCGACGAAGCCTTTTACCCATCGATTGGCAAGACAAAAGAGGAACTCCGGAGCGCGTTGGAGCAGTTTTATGATGAGGTTTTTCCGGAACTCCAGACGCTCACCCAGCCGCGCGTTGAAGCCCAAAAGATGATTCAACAAGCCAGTGCGCAGGGACATACGCTGGTGGTAGCAACGAACCCACTGTTCCCCATGAAAGCGATCTTACACCGGATTAACTGGTCGGGAATGGGTGATGTGCATTTTTCGTTAATCACAGCGTATGAACGGTTTCATTTTGCGAAGCCCAACCCGGCTTACTTTGCCGAAATCCTGGCGCAGGCCGGCTGGCCTGACCAACCGGCAGTGATGATTGGCAACAGTCTGGAAGATGATCTGATGCCAGCAGCAAAACTAGGTATTCCAGGATTTTGGGTAACAGATCAAACCGATTCACTGCCCGCGGGATTGCCTGTGATGAGCGCAAAGGGTTCGATGGAAGATGCCGCGAAGTGGATCCAGGAAGTAGACGCTGCAAAAATCAAAAACGAGATCATTCATCCTGAGGGGATGCTGGCAGTATTGAAGTCCACTCCGGCAGCTTTGGAAACCCTGACACGCGACCTTGATGAATATCAGTGGTCTGAACGCCCTGAACCAGAAGAATGGAGCCTGACAGAAATTCTATGTCACCTACGAGATGTTGACCAGGAAATCAATATTCATCGAATTGAACAAATGGTCACGGTTGAAAACCCATTCCTACCTGGGATTGACAGTGATAGTTGGGCAAAAGAAAGAGACTATTGTAAGCAAAGTGGTCCGGAAGCTCTTCGTGCTTTTATCGAAGCGCGCATGCGGCTGGTACGACAGATCGAAGAGCTGCCGCAAGCAGCCTGGCGGCTTTCGGCGCGACATGCCATTTTTGGTCCTACTCAACTGAAAGAGTTAATAAGCTTTATTGTTACCCATGATCAGACACACGTGCGACAATTCATCGAGGTAATCCAAAAGACAGGGGGAAAAGGGTGAAAAACTTTATAAGAGTTTGATTAGATTCGAATGATTCTTTACCTAATAACTAGATTCGATATTTAAGGATTGGTATAATCTTGATGTAAAGAATGATAATGAAGAAATGAGATCATTGCCTAAGGAAGGGAGATGGAGTGATCTTAGGAGGCTTTTGTGAATTCACGTAACCAGTCGTACATTATTTACCTGCTGCTGTTTATTGCTATTATCGCAATGCTGGTATACAACTTCTCCCAGTCTAGCGGCAGTCAGGAAACACTATCCATTAATGAAGTTGCTTCGTTAGTACAAAGCGGTCAAGTTGCAAAGATTACAGAGGATGAAAATCGCATCCGGGTGATCATGCAAAACGGCACGCAGAAGGAATCGACGATCGAATCGACGGCGACCCTGGTACAGCAGTTATTAAACCTGGGTGTAGAACCCTCGCAAATGTCACCAGATAAGATCAAAATCGATATTCGACCACCGAGTGCATGGATCGGCATTATTACGGCGCTAGGTTATTTACTGCCTTTCTTACTGCTAGGTGGCGTATTCTTCTTCATCTTCCGCCAGGCACAGGGCAGCAACAACGCAGCGATGTCGTTTGGCAAGTCGCGCGCTCGTATGTTTAGCGGCGACCACCCCACAGTTTCGTTTGAGGATGTTGCCGGTGCAGAAGAGGCTAAAGAAGAACTCAAAGAAGTTGTAGAGTTCTTGCGAGAACCGCAGAAGTTTATCCAATTGGGGGCACGCATTCCCAAGGGTGTGCTGTTGGTTGGCCCTCCGGGTACAGGTAAAACACTCATTGCCAAAGCGGTATCTGGTGAAGCTGGAGTGCCTTTCTTCTCGATCTCTGGTTCTGAGTTTGTTGAAATGTTCGTCGGTGTTGGCGCCAGCCGTGTCCGCGATTTGTTTGATCAGGCCAAGCGGCATTCGCCCTGTATTGTGTTCGTAGATGAAATTGATGCTGTTGGTCGCCAGCGCGGTGCTGGTTTGGGCGGCAGCCACGACGAACGCGAGCAGACTTTGAACCAATTGCTGGTTGAAATGGACGGTTTCGATACCGACACCAACATTATTATCATGGCAGCCACCAACCGTCCTGACATTCTGGACCCAGCACTGCTGCGCCCAGGCCGTTTTGACCGCCGCGTGGTGCTCGACCGCCCGGATATGCGCGGACGCGAAGCCATCTTGAAGGTCCATGTAAAGGGCAAACCCCTTTCTCCTGATGTGGACCTGAGTGTGCTGGCGCGTTCAACACCTGGATTTGTTGGGGCTGACCTGGAAAACCTGGTGAATGAAGCCGCTATTTTAGCCGCTCGCCGCAATAAGAAGGTGGTGGGACAGCCAGAGTTTGAAGAAGCGATTGAACGCGTGATCGCAGGGCCAGAACGGAAGAGCCGCCTGATTAGCGAAGATGAGAAGCGGATTGTGGCTTACCATGAAGCTGGTCATGCGGTTGTCATGCACAGCTTGCCGGAATCAGATCCGGTGCAGAAGGTATCCATTATTGCGCGCGGTATGGCTGGTGGTTACACATTGGCTCTGCCGGAAGAGGATCGGACGCTCATGCCTCGCAAAAAGATGCTGGCAGACCTGGTTGGTCTGCTCGGTGGACGTGCAGCGGAGGAACTGGTTTTCGACGATATTACCTCTGGCGCATCCAATGACATTGAGCGTGTTACCCAGATGGCCCGCAACATGGTGACCCGCCTGGGAATGAGCGAACAGCTTGGACCGATGGTTTATGGACAAAAGGAAGAGTTGATCTTCCTGGGCCGTGAGATTTCGGAACAGCGCGATTATTCGGAAGCGGTGGCGGAACAGATCGACCGCGAGGTACGCCGGCTGGTGAATGAAGCCTACGACCGGGCGCGTGCGGTGATCCGCGAACATCGGGACGCTCTGGACCGCGTCGCCCAGCGCTTACTTGAGGTTGAAACGATCTCACGCGATGAGTTTGAAAAACTCTTCCCGTCGCCGGTGACTGAGCGCAGAAGCACGCCAGTGCTGGTAACCAATAACTAAACAAATCGTACGATGAGACTCGCATAACTGCTGAGTAAAACGATGTGGATTTCATGTGCTGCGATTAGTTTAGACAGATGAAATCAAAAATCGAGCTGGATTGAAACTCAGCTCGATATTTTATGAGGTCTAAATAAACACCGGGGCAGCGCAATGAGCACTGTCCCGGTGTTTATTGTGCTTATTCTAGCATCCTGTGCTGGCGCACCAACTCTCGCCGCAGCACCTTCCCCACGGTAGTACGCGGCAGGCTTTCGCGGAACGCAACTTCTACCGGGATTTTATAATATACCAGCGCTTCTTCACATAAGGAGCGGACTTCATCGGATGACATGGTTTCGCCGGGCTTCAAAACCACCCATGCTTTCGGCGCTTCACCGCGGATTGGGTCTGGAATGCCGGCCACACTGACTTCAAGCACTTTGGGATGACTGGCAATCACTTCTTCCACCTCACGCGGCCACACTTGAAAGCCGCTCACTTTAATCAAGTCTTTTTTACGGTCAATGATAAAGAAGTAACCATCAGAGTCCATTCGGGCGATGTCGCCTGTATACAGCCAGCCCGAACGCAAGACACTAAGGGTCTCTTCCGGCTGATGATGATACCCTTTCATCACCTGAGGACCACGGAGGATCAATTCTCCAGCTTCGCCCGGCGGCAGGTCAGTATACCCATCTTCCAGACTAACGATACGACATTCGACATCAGGCAGGGGAAGTCCGATAGAACCTGTACGCTTCTCACCAAACATTGGGTTACAGTGAGTTGCGGTGGGTGCTTCAGAAAGGCCATAACCCTCCATCAAATGCGCTCCGGTCAGGCTCTCAAAACGCTCCTTAATCTCATTTAGAAGAGGGGCAGAACCGGATATACAAGCCTGAATAGAATGAAGATCATACTTCCCCGCTTGAACCTCTGGATCACGGTTAATGAGCGCATATAAAGTAGGCACACCTGGGAAGAAACTGGCATTGTACTTTTGGATATTGCGCAGCATGTCGGAGAGATTACGTGGATCGGGGATTAGAACCATTGCAGCGCCAAGTAAAATGCTGACGCTCATTCCGACCACCATCCCATAGACATGATACATGGGAATTGCCATGAGGGTCGTTTCGTGGCCATCCTCCAACCCGATCAACCAATGGCGAAACTGGAGTGAGTTGGCAACCAGATTGTGATGCGTCGCAATGGCTGCTTTAGGGGTTCCTGTGGTACCACCGCTGTATTGGAAAACGGCGACATCCTCTGTGGAAACCTGAACAGAGGGCTTTGCATCCGGCGGCTGCGCAAGGACTATGTCACGCAGCCAGAAATCACCGGCAGGCTGCGGCGAAAGTGAACTGACTGAATCAGTCGATTCGCTCCAGTGGCGTAGTTGAAAGGCATCCTGAAGATTGGTCAAAATTAAGGTTCTCAGGTCCGTTTGCGCGCGCACTGATTGTAACAGGCTGCTGAAGGTATCGAGAGCAAAGAGGATGTGTATGCCAGCATCTCGCACCTGATATTCCAGCTCGCGTTGTTTGTAGTGCGGGTTCATCGCCACTACTACCCCACCCACTTTAAGGATGGCATAGTAAGTCAATACAAATTGGGGAATATTGGGCATCATAATGCCTACTCGATCCCCTTTCTGCACCCCCATCTGTTCCAGACCAGCAGCCAGACGGTCGATTAAGCGATTTATTACCTGATACTGGACAGGATCCTCTTGAAAGATGGTACAGGGGCGGTCAGGATATTTTTCAGCAACTGCTTCAAGGAAATGAAAAACAGGAACATCAGGATATTGGATTGATTTGGGAACACCCGGATCATAGTGCTTTAGCCAAGGACGCTGGCCCACCTAACACCTCGTATTTGCTTTTTATTTTTATGGATTTTATCAGAGATGTGGCCCTTTTTCCTGGCTACATCTCCGGCAAGAGCCACCCTTCTCCAGAGCGAATGAACTGCTCGATCTGGTCAGCGGTATTGGGGCCAACCTCAAACCAGTGAATACTGGGATCACGCTCATTAAACCAGTTTGCCTGCTGGCGAACATAGCGACGGGTCAAACGTTTCATCTGCACTACGGCCTCTTCAAGCGTCATCCGGCCTTGTAAATAAGCCACGATCTCACGATACCCGATAGCGGAGAGCGTGGGCAGGTCAGGAGCGTAACCCTTGTTTAATAAAGCGCTGACTTCATCCACAAACCCAGCAGAAAGCATTGCTTCAATGCGTTGATCTACACGCTGATAAAGTTCTGCCCGCGGGCGCTTGAGGCCAATCATCAAGCGCGAGTAGGGTGAGGCAGAGCGCTGGCGCTGCTGTGAGAAACGCTGCCCGGTTCGCAGGATGACTTCTAAAGCGCGGACAGTACGGCGCACATTAGGCGCATCGATATTACTTGCTGCTTCGGGGTCCAAGATAGAAAGACGATCGTGCAATCCCTGCGCTCCGACTTCAGTGGCCCAGCGTTCCAGGACTTCGCGCAAAGCGAAATCTGGTTCTTGTGGTGGAATTTCCCAGCTTTCCACAACGGCCCGAATATATTGACCGGTTCCACCCACTAGAAAGGGCAGCCTATCGCGCCCCTGAACTTCTGCAACAACACGCCGGGCAGCATTTTGAAAAACTGCCAGACTCCAGATTTCATCCGGATCGGCAACATCAATCAAGTGATGCGGCACGCGCGCCAGTTCTTCGGGAACAGGTTTGGCCGTTCCAATATCCATTCCTCGATAGAATAAGCGCGAATCAGCCGAGATAATCTCAGCCCCCAAGCGCTCCGCGAGGAGGAGTGCAATTTCTGTTTTTCCAACCACAGTGGGGCCCACCAGCAAAACCAGCGGAGCGGGTAGGTTAAGATCCGATATTTTCAAAATGTTCGATTTGGACATCTTCAACGCGATCTCCCGGCTGGCCCTGAATGGCGATAACATCAATTTGCCAGTGTTGAACATCTAGCTCTGGGTGCTGGGCAACATAAGCCTGAGCAGCAGCAATCATATGCTCCAGTTTGCGGGCAGTAACCGCTTCTTCTGGGTAACCAAAGCGCATATTGGTTCGCGTCTTTACTTCAACAAAAACAAGACAACCTGAATGGCTGACAATAAGGTCTATCTCGCCATAGGAAGTACGGATATTTTGTCCTAAAAGCTGATACCCTTGTTTTTCTAAGAAGTGAGACGCAACGATTTCACCCCAGTGCCCCAAGCGCTGTTTCCGTGTCTGTGCCAATCCGACTCCTCGCCCACCTTAGCAGTTCTTACACAACCTGGTTTGCTATGATTTTTTTTCAAATCGTGCTAAACTTGTTTCAATCAGGAGGGGCTACTTGAAAAAGTTTGGATTTCTTTTCGAAAACTGACCAATTGTACCTTATCCTGAATATCAACCGCACAATTTTTACAGCCCTCCTGAGGTTTTTCCTGTCTCTGCTATAACACAGCAGGGCACAACACTCACTCAGCTCAATTAAAGGTTACCTTCCCTATGCCATCGGCTGAAATCATTGCAATTGGAACTGAATTGTTACTTGGTGAGATCCAGGATACAAACACGCACTACCTGGCCCGTTTTCTACGCGATCTGGGGGTTGATTTATACCGGACAACCATTATTGGAGATAACGAAGAACGTATCGCTCAGGTCATTCGTGAGGCCATGCAGCGCTGTAATATTGTGATCACCACAGGGGGACTGGGACCTACTGTTGATGACCCAACCCGCAATGCGATTGCCAGGGCGCTCGGCGTAGAAACTGAGTTTCGCCCTGAACTCTGGGAACAAATTCAGACCCGGTTTAGCCGGTATGGACGGCACCCTTCGGAAAACAACCGGCGGCAGGCCTGGATTCCAAAGGGATCTATTCCCGTTGAAAATCCAGTGGGGACGGCGCCTTCCTTCATCGCTGAAGGAGAAACCTACTCCATCATCAGCCTGCCAGGGGTGCCGCGCGAAATGCAGTACCTGATGGAAAACGCAGTGCTGCCTTATTTGCGGCAGCGCTTTCAGTTAAAAGGAACCATTAAAGCACGCGTGCTACACGTGGCAGGCGTGGGCGAATCGACAGTTGACGAATGGATTGGCGACCTGGAAACGAATGCAAACCCAACAGTGGGACTACTGGCACACCCCGGGCAGGTAGATATTCGGATTACAGCGAAGGCTGAATCGGTTGAAATGGCCGACGCGATGATCTCAGAGATGGAAGAAAAAGTCCGCGAGCGCGTGCAGGAAGGACTTTTCGGAACAGATGAGGAAACGCTGGAAGAAACAGTACTTGGGGAGCTGCAACAACGAACCTGGTCGGCGGCCATGTTGAGCTGCGGCCTGGGAGACAGTCTAAAAAAGCGCCTCGCCCGGTATCAGTTTCCAGAGGAAAATATCCAGAGCATAAGTGAGCCATGTGATGCTCAAGATTTACGCCAGCGTACAGAAAGCTGGCGGCAAGAACATAAAACCAATACCGCTTTAGGCATCAGCTTGCAGCATACTTCAGAACGGCACATGTTGTACGTGGTGGTTATTACACCTGAAAAGACCTATGAAGTGAACCGCTCCTATGGCGGGGAAAGAGCGCTTTCAAACGCGTGGTCGATTAACAACGGGCTAGAAGTCTTGCGGCGGGCCATGATGGAAGGACAAACAAAGATCCACTGAAATGAAAACGGAACCTGTAGACCTTTTATTAATCAACGCGAACATCTTGACGATGGACGAACAACTTACCCAGTATGAACCTGGGGCAGTTGCCATTCGAGGCGACAGCATCGTGGCAGTTGGTCCGGAAGATGATATAAGACAGGCCTATACAGCCGCACAAGAATTTGACTGTGGTGGCAAAGTGCTTATGCCGGGTCTCGTCAACGCTCACACACACGCGGCAATGACACTGCTGCGCGGTCTGGCAGATGACCTGCGGCTGGATGTATGGCTGATGGGATATATGATGCCGGTCGAGCGAGAGTTTGTGTCGCCCGAGTTTGTGCGCCTGGGGACTCTGTTGGCCTGCGCGGAAATGATTTGCAGCGGCATTACCTCTTTTGCGGATATGTATTACTTTGAGGAAGATGTTGCGAAGGCAGTGGTTGAAGCTGGAATGCGGGCTGTATGCAGCCAGACCGTGTTAAAATTTCCCAGTCCTGATGCCAAGTACTACGAAGAATTGATGGCCGCTGCGCGTGATTTCATTCAGCGCTGGAAAGGGCACCCGCTTGTGGTCCCTTCTGTAGCGCCCCACGCGCCTTACACCTGTACTGAACAAATTCTGCACGATACGGCGGCTTTGGCGATTGAATTCGATGTACCTCTGCATACCCATCTGGCTGAAACGCAGCAAGAAGTCGAGACGATGCGCCGCGAAGAAGGGATGCCCGTCATTCCATTTGTAAAGAAACAGGGCGTACTCGAAGCAAAAGTGCTGGCAGCACATTGTGTACATATCGATGAAGGTGAAATGCGAACACTGCTGCATTCCAATGCTGGTGTTTCCCATAATCCATCTTCTAACCTCAAGCTGGCTTCGGGAATTGCGCCGATAAAACGCATGCTGGAACTAGGCCTGAATGTAGGAATTGGCACCGATGGGCCTGCCTCGAACAATGATCTGGATATGTTTGAGGAAGTACGGCTGGCGGCGCTCCTGGCGAAAGGCGGCAGCGGCGACCCCACTGCCCTACCTGCTCCAACTGCCCTTTTGATGGCGACCCGGCTGGGGGCACAGGCGATGCATATTGGAGATCTGACCGGCTCATTAGAACCTGGGAAACGAGCTGATCTAATTCTTGTTGATCTGAACACCTTACACAACTCCCCACGCTTTGAACACGATACGAACGGAACTTATGCTCAAGTGGTTTACGCGGCGAAATCTACTGACGTAACCGACGTGATGGTAAACGGACAATGGTTGATGCGTGATCAGCGGCTGCTGACTCTGAATGCAGACGAACTAATGCAACAGGCACAAGGCTATGCGAAACAAATTGACCAGTTCCTGATGGAACGGGAGCAATCCGTTCTTTTAAAGCTAATTGCGATCGGCGGAGCGATGGAGGAAGAGAGCTTCGAAATCCAGGCCAAGGTGCGTATTACCGATTTACAGCCTATCCTTGATGCTCTTAAGAAACCTGAGATTCAAATTGTTCGTAAACGCCACTACCGCGAATATGATACGTATTTCTCCTTTGAGGATCTGGATCAGGGACATCTACGCTTCAGGGAAGATTACTTCATTGGCCAAGACGATCAGGTTACCAACGTGCGAGCCAGACTGACCCTGATTGGTGAGCGCGAATCGGGTTATGCCCAACAAGTGGTGTTATCTCGCAGCCGCTACTTTGCCCCCGCAATCCACAGCCTGCGCTTCTATCGTGAGTATTTCAGGCCCAGTTCTTCATTCGAAGTGGAAAAAGACAGGCTGCGCTTCCTGGTTCGATACAAAAACACCGAGTTCTTCATCAATATTGATACTATTCAAAAACCGGAACTGGGGAAGTTTTTAGAGATCAAGAGTCGAACCTGGAGCCGCCAGGATGCACGACACAAAGGTCAACTAACAACTGAACTGGTTGAATTCTTGGGCGCTTCACTTGCAGAAGCGACCTCAAATGATTATATTGAAATGGTAAACCTATAGTCGTCCTGGCCCTTGATTAGACCAGGGGCCAGTGTTTCCAGCTTTTCAAGAGGAGGGACAGCCACGGTGGCGCATATTAACGTTTCTGCATCCAATGAGGACCCTTCCAAAACTCTTCGAATCTTGTTTGTCGCTGCCGAAGCCGACCCCTTAATCAAAGTAGGCGGCCTGGGAGATGTGACTGGTTCACTGCCTAGAGCACTCCGGGCCTTGAAGTCGGAACAGACTGAGGGATATCGTCTGGATGTAAGGCTGGCTATCCCCTTTCATTCGGCTATTACAACTCGACAAAAAAATATTGAACCTGCTGTGTCGTTTACTGTGCCCTATTCTGAGGGCGAAATGCCAGCGCAAGCCTATTTAACCCATGTCGATGATCTGCCAGTGTATCTCATTGCCGGTGAACCTATCGCGAAAGACGCGCCGGTTTATAGTCTAAACACGCGTAAAGACGGCGAAAAATACACTTTCTTTTCGCTGGCGATTTTAGAACTGGCCCGCAAGCTTAACTGGAAGCCTGATATTCTCCATGCCCACGACTGGCATACAGCGATTGCCGTATATGCTTTAAAACTACGCCGGGAAGAAGATCCCTTCTTCGCCCATACGCGTTCCATTCTCACCGTCCACAACCTGCCCTTTATGGGGGCCGGAACTGAAGAAGCGTTACAGTACTTCAGCATTCCACCGTTAGAGGATGACCGGCTGCCAGAATGGGGGGCTTATCAGCCGCTGCCAATGGGCCTGGCCAGCGCCGACCAGATCACTACGGTCTCTCCCACTTACGCCCGTGAAATTATGACCCCTGAGTTTGGCTGCGGTCTACAGGACTTCTTGCAAAACAGGGCTGACAGCGTGACGGGCATCTTGAACGGACTGGATGAAACGACCTGGGATCCATCCAGTGACTCTGCTTTAGCCGAAACCTTCGATCAGAGCGTTCTGGATCAGCGGATTATCAATAAACAGGCGTTGATCCGTGAAATGTCACTGCCGCCGAACCTGGATCTGCCACTGATGATTTTAATCAGTCGAATGGACTGGCAAAAAGGGGTTGATCTGGCATTGGATGGATTGCGACAGGTGGCAGGACTGCCCTGGCAAGCGATCTTGTTGGGGAACGGCGATCCTGGCCTGGAGGCAGCAGTACGGCAGTTGGAAGCTGAGTTTCCCTACCGGGTGCGGGCAGTGATCCGTTTCGATACACAGCTTGCAAGGCGAATGTATGGTGGAGGTGACGTATTAATGATGCCTTCGCGCTACGAACCCTGCGGACTAGCGCAAATGATCAGTATGCGCTATGGGTGCGTGCCGGTAGCCCGGTCTACCGGTGGGCTGCGCGACACGGTAAAAGACCAGCAAACCCCTGAAAACAGCACCGGTTTTCTGTTTGAAGAATCGACACCCGAAGCATTGGCGGCGGCCTTACGGCGAGCAATGGCTGCCTATGCAGATCGTGAAGGGTGGCAGGCGCGCCAACAATTCGGTATGCAGCAAGATTTTTCGTGGGAAAGATCTGCCCAAACCTATGCCCAAATCTATCTTAAGTTGCGGGAGGTGCCTAAATGAAAGTCCGATCTGTCATTCTGGCAGGTGGTGAAGGAACCCGCCTGGGGGTCTTAACAGCGAAAAGAACGAAACCGGCAGTTCCTTTCGCCGGCAAGTACCGCATCATTGACTTTCCACTGTCGAACTGCGTGAATTCCAACTTGTTTGATGTGATGATTGTCGCTCAGTACCGACCTCACTCCTTGATCGAACATATTGGGGCAGGAGGACCGTGGGACTTGAACCGTGACTTTACGGGTGGAGTGCGCATCTATACCCCCTATCGATCGCGCGCCGCCAGCTGGTTTGTAGGCACTGCGGATGCTGTTCAGCAAAACTTTACCTTTTTACGGCGAGGCGACCCTGATTTGATCTTAATTCTGTCTGGGGATCATGTTTACACCATGAATTATGAGTCCATGATCCAGTTCCATCTGGATCATCAGGCAGATTTAACAATGGCAACTATTCAGGTGCCATATGATGAAGCCCCTCGCTTTGGGATTGTAGGGGTAGACCCGATGAATCGGGTAACATCCTTTGTCGAAAAACCTGCTCAACCGCCCTCTAACCTGGCAAACATGGGCATCTACTTGTTCAACCGAGAGGTGCTTGACCGGGTCCTGTGGGATGATCATCTTAGACAAAACTCATCGCACGATTTTGGGAAAGACATTCTCCCCACTCTGCTTCATGCTGGAGCGCGTGTCGTTGCGTATCCATATCAGGGTTACTGGGTAGATGTTGGGACGGTGAACTCCTACTGGCAGGCGCACATGGATCTGCTTGATAACCCACCTGCCCTGGATCTCTACAACCGCAACTGGATTATTCACACCCGTACGGAAGAAAGGCCGCCAGCCAGAATCATGCGGGGAGCGACGGTTGAAGACAGCCTGATCTCACATGGTTGTGTCGTTGAACCCGGAGCAACCATTATCCGCAGTGTCCTTTCACCTGGAGTGCATGTCATGTCGGGGACGGTAGTAAAAGAATCTATTTTATTGACCGATACAGCGATTGGAAAGAACTGCCATCTCGAACGCGCCATCCTGGATAAAGTGGTATGTGTTGGAGATGAGTGCATGATTGGCGAAGGCCAAAATGAAGAGCTTTGCATTCCAATGATTGGCAAGAATGCCGTTCTACCGCCGAATATCGTCGTGCAGCCCGGCGCAACGATTGGAGTCGATGTTGCCGTCCAAGACTTCACTGGAGAATTAATTCGAACGGGGATGCATATTCAGACACGGAGACTGCCGAATGAAGTTTACTAGATCCTCTGGCGTCATTCTACATCCTACCAGTCTGCCCGGACCCGATGGGATCGGCGACCTGGGTCCAGAGGCCTATCGCTGGGTCAACTTTCTAAAAAAGAGTGGATGCAGCCTGTGGCAGATGCTGCCGCTCGGTCCAACCGGATATGGTGATTCACCTTACCAGTCATTCTCTGCCTTTGCTGGTAACCCATATCTAATCAACCCGGCACTGCTACTCGAAGATGACCTGCTAACAGGGGCCGATTTGAGGGACCGGCCCGAGTTTCCAACAAACCGGGTGGAATATGGTGATGTCATCCAATGGAAATTAAAGCTGCTTGACCGAGCCTTCAAGCATTACCTAGAAACAGATTCGAAGGAACTGAAGGCAGAGTTTGCTCACTTTCAGACAAATGAGGCCTACTGGTTAGAAGATTACGCGCTGTTTATGGCGATCAAAGAATCAGAGGGGGGCGTTTCGTGGGATAACTGGCCGAAAGCGCTGCGCAACCGAGACACGGAAGAAATCATGAAGTTTCACCGTGAGAATTCGGAAGCCATTCAACGGTATAAATTCCTCCAGTTCCTTTTCTTCCGACAGTGGCAGGCCTTAAGGGCATATGCGAACGAGAAAGGGATTCGAATTATTGGGGATATTCCCATCTTTGTCGCTTACGACAGCGCTGAAGTCTGGGCACATCCTGAACTGTTTTACCTGGATCAAGAAGGAAAGCCAACTGTTGTAGCGGGCGTTCCCCCAGACTACTTCTCTCCTACCGGGCAGTTGTGGGGAAACCCGTTGTACCGGTGGGACGTACACCAGGAAAGTGGATATGCCTGGTGGATTGAACGCGTGCGATACACATTAAAGGTAGTTGATATTCTGCGTGTTGACCACTTCCGTGGATTTGCTGGTTATTGGGAAGTCCCGGCTGGCATGACAACCGCGGAACAAGGCCGATGGGTAAGCGGACCAGGAGAGGATCTGTTTAGGGCCATTGAAGCAGCGTTGGGCGGACTACCCATCATCGCGGAAGATCTGGGCGAGATCACGCCAGACGTTATTGAACTACGAGAAACGCTTGGCTTGCCAGGAATGAAGGTGCTTCATTTTGCCTTTACAGGCGAACCTGACCATCCATTCCTGCCGCACAACTATCCAGAAGTCTGTGTCGCCTATACCGGCACCCATGACAACGATACTTCTGTGGGCTGGTACCGATCAGCGCCAGAGAAGGAAAAAGACTTTGCGCGCCGCTATATGGCTCGACCTGGGGCAGATATTTCGTGGGATATGATCCGAGCCATCTGGTCCTCGGTGGCAGTCATGACCCTCGCTCCGATGCAAGACTTCCTTCGCCTGGGCAGTGAAGCGCGTATGAATATGCCAGGGCGACCCTATGGCAACTGGACCTGGCGCATGGACGGGGATGTTCTCTCGAATGATGAACTGATCAGCCAGATGCGAGAAATGAGTTTTCTATACGGACGAATGCCCGAACCAGAAGAAGAAGCGATGGAGATGGAGAAGAAAGATTAGCGGTTTTGCGGGCTTTGCGCGAAGAATAGAGGGGCTGTCTCTCGCGTTGAGGCAGCCCCTTGTGATTCCTCTGGATGACTGCTTAGGAAGAGATTCCAGTTAGGAGGCTTGCTCCTGACCACGGGTGGCAATATATATTCCCACAAGAATTACTACTCCCCCGACCACTTCTAAGGCGGTGGGGACTTCTTTGAGGATGATGAATGCCAAAATGGTGGAACCAATTGGCTCACCAAGAAGTGCAACTGAAACCAGCGCCGCTGACAGGTAACGCAAGCCATAGTTAAATGAGCTGTGCCCCAGAAGCTGGGGGAACACAGCCAGCGCAAGGAAAGCCAGATAAACCCACGGAGAAAAACCGAATAAAGGCTGACCAGAGAAGATCGCCATAGCAACCAGCGCAACAGCAGCCACCCCATAAACTGTGCTGATGTAAGCAATGAGAGAAAGGGTCGGACGAAGACTGCGCCCTACCAGCAAATAGGCCGCGGCAAAAATCGCCCCAGATAAAGCCAGGAAATTGCCCCAAAAGGTGCTGCCCTGAGCAAAGGTTGAAAGCGGAGGACAGGCAAAGCCTAAAGTGCTAAGGGTGCAAGATTCACTCATACCTACTAAGATCCCTCCCAAGAGCGCCACGACTAAACCCATGGCGACAAACCGGGCAAGACGCTCACGAAGGATCAGGGGCGAAAAGATTCCTACCCAAAGCGGTGTGGTAGTCACCAGTACAACGGAACTGGCAACAGTTGTGTATTCCAGAGAGGTGATCCAGGTGGCAAAGTGAAAAGCCAAAAACACGCCTGAAAGAAGGATGAGAATGATCTGCCGAGAGCGAAGATGGACAAGCTCATGCCGCGAGGAACGTAAAGCAACTGGCAAGAGCAGCAAGGTCGCCAGTGAAAGGCGATAGGCTGCTATCACAATAGAAGAGGCTTCTTTTTGGGCAAAGCGGATAAAGATGGAGGCAGTTGAGACTGCAAGAATACCCAAAAACAGAACAAGAAGGGGAGAAAAGTGAGTGGTTTTGGAGTTAGCTTTCATGAATCGGTGGATACCTTTATTGACAAAGAGCATCTTGATTCGTACAATCTGTAAACGGATCAAAATTCACCTGTTACAAAGTAGGATTTTTCCTTGAAAAGGGAAAAAACAATTATAATTGTAAAGAAAGCAAGCGTGTGACAATCTTGGGTTTGCGTCAGCTTGCAATTTTAGATAGGCGCAAGAAAAATGAAAGCGCTTTCCAGGCGCTTAACTCATCAACCATACGGAGGAAACCATGACTTACATTATCACCAGCCTGTGCTTGCGCGACGGCGGCTGCGTAACGGTATGCCCTGTCGAGTGCATTGTACCAGGCAAGCCCCAAGAAGAATGGCCCTGGTATTATATCGATCCTGACACCTGTATTGACTGCGGCGCTTGCGTGCCGGAATGCCCATTTGCCGCGATCTTCCCAGAAGATGAAGTACCTTCTGCTTATAAGGCCAAAGGTGGTGAACAACTTTCGCAGCCGGTCGGCACGGAAGGTTACAACGAAGAATATGATGGCGCTAATCACGAGGGTGAACCGGTTCACTTGACGGCTGTTCGAACCCTGGAGGCTGGTGAAGTTGTCGACTTGACACCAGATATTCCTTTCAATGGAGATTATTATCAGGATGGCCCGGGGTATAACGCCGCGGATTAATAGCCTGATGGCTGTGGATGGATGATTTTTTAAGGTGTTTCTTACGGCTGTCGACAGCCGTAAGAAACACCTTATTTGTTTCAAAGACCGTCACAGTAAGGGAGGCAAAGGTGACAGAAAACAGAACGCAAGCAACGCCGGTCAGTCAGCGCACAGAACACGACTCACTGGGCGATATAAAAGTACCCGCAAGTGCTCTTTACGGCGCACAGACGCAGCGGGCGGTGTTCAACTTTCCCATTTCAGGGCTGAGGCCCTACCGGGCTTTCATCTGGTCGATGGCGCTGATTAAACGGGCCGCCGCAGAGGTTAACCGTGACCTGGGGCTGCTGGACCCACAGATCGCACATGCGATTATCCAGGCGGCGACTGAAGTGATGGAAGGCAAGTGGGACGACCAGTTTGTGGTAGATCCCTTCCAGGCCGGTGCAGGGACCAGTCATAACATGAACACGAACGAGGTGGTTGCGAACCGGGCAACACAAATCTTAGGGGGGAAACTGGGAGCCTACCAGGTTCATCCGAACGATCATGTAAACATGTCCCAATCCACGAACGATACCATTCCGACTGCCATTCGCCTGGGGACACTATGGCGGCTGGATGAATACCTGAAAGCAGTTCATCACCTGGCGGATGCACTCAATGAAAAATCAGACGCGTTTGATGATATTGTAAAGTCGGGGCGGACTCACTTACAAGATGCGGTACCGGTCCGGTTAGGGCAAGAGTTTGGGGCCTACGCCCGCGCGGTGGCGCGTGATGGCGAACGAATTGAACGTTCCGCGGAGAGCCTGCGTCGTTTGGGGATTGGCGGAACGGCAACAGGAACCGGCCTGAACGCTCATCCCGAATATCATCGACGAATGATCCAAACGCTTGCCAAGATCAGCGGGCTGAAGCTACACGGGTCGGACAATTTGTTTGAAAGTATGCAGTCGGTGGCGGATATGGTGGACTTTTCTGGCAGCATAAGGACTCTGGCAGTGACCCTGACTCGGGTTGCGAACGATTTTCGCCTGCTGGCCTCTGGTCCATCCACAGGATTGAATGAAATTCGCCTGCCGGCGGTTCAACCGGGATCGAGCATTATGCCAGGGAAAGTCAACCCCGTCCTGGCGGAGATGCTCAATATGGCGATGTACCATGTGATGGGCGACGACACAACCGTCACCCTGGCAGGGCAGGCAGGACAACTCGAGTTGAACGTGATGATGCCGATTATCGCTCACAATCTGTTTGAAATGATGCAAGTTTCGATTGGTGCGATCAATGCCTTTACAGATAAGTGCGTAACAGGCATTCAGGCTAATCGCGAAAAGGCAGAAGGCTGGCTGGCGCGCAACGCGATTGTTGTCACCGCCCTTAACCCGCTGATTGGTTACAGTGCTGGGGCGGCGCTGGTAAAGGAAGCGATCCAGCGCGACCTGACGATTCTGGAGGTGGCTCTGGAAAAAGTTGAGCAGGGCGAACTGCATCACCGGGATGGTGCGCGATTGGTTTGTGAAGAAGAAGTGCGAAACGCGCTGACCAATTTGCGCGCGCTCACGGAAGGCGGCATTGCCGGAGAAGGAACCGGCGGCGGATAAGTGAGACTCAATTAAAAACAAGGGCTGCCTGGAAAATAACATCCGGACAGCCCTTATTTTGTTGTAAATGAATTTTATTCCTGGCCCGTACGCATACCAGCATAAAGCGCAGCGCCAACAATACCAGCCTGATTCAAAAGTTTCGCCGGAACGACCTCAGTGCGGAGATCCAGCAGCGGCAAGAAGTTCTGGGATTCTTTACTCACCCCGCCGCCTAACACGAATAAATTGGGCCAAAAGAGATTTTCCAGGTAGTGCAGATACTTATTCAGTCGTTTGGCCCATTTTTCCCAAGACATATCTTTATCCTGACGAGCGGCATCAGAGGCGCGTTTTTCCGCATCTTTGCCCTTCATCTTTAGATGACCTAACTCGGTGTTGGGCACCAGTTTTCCATCTACAAAAATTGCGGTTCCCAATCCAGTACCAATGGTGATTAAAATGACCACCCCTTTCTGGCGCTGCTCCCCTACACCAAAGCGCATCTCAGCCAAACCGGCTGCATCAGCGTCGTTGAGCATATAACTGGCGCAACCAGTGGCGTCTGAAATGAGCCGTTCAGCATTCATTTCAATCCAACTATCATCAATATTGGCAGCCGTATATACGACACCATTGCGAACAACAGCCGGAAAACCAATACCAAGCGGCCCGTTCCATTCAAAATGTTGAACTACAGCAGCGATGGTTTCAGCCACATCATCCGGTTTCGCATTTTCGGGCGTGGGCAATCGAAAACGGTCAGATACTAAATCTCCAGTTTCCAAATTTACGGGAGCGCCTTTAATCCCAGACCCACCTACATCAATCCCCAAGATGGTCATTGTAATCCTCCTTAGCCGCTTTCAGGGACAAGCGTTATTGAGATGTTCTGAATATGTCACCGAGAACGAGTGTCGTCCTGATCCATTACACTGAGCCCGGAAGTAGAAATAGCCTGTTTGGGCGGGATAAGCTACCGAACGCAGCGATTCAATGCCTGGATTACTAATTGGCCCCGGGGGCAATCCAGGATAGACATAGGTATTATAGCGGGAATCGGTCTGAAGATCATCTGAAGTGAGCGGGTTTTTCCACCAATCCTGCTGAACTGGATCGTACCCCAGAGCGTACTGAACCGTCGGATCGCTTTCCAACCTCATGCCATTATTCAGACGGTTAAAGAAAACCGAAGCGATGAGAGGCTGCTCATCCTCAATGACAGCTTCGCGCTGAACAATCGAAGCAAGGGTGACGGCCTGTAACAGATCCAGCCCCTGATTTGCGAAGCCCTGGCGCAGGTCGGAACTAACGGATTCATCAAAGCGATGGATAAACAAGGCAACTAATGCTTCAGCAGAAATATCGCGCTTTACATGGTAAGCCCCTGGCATGAAGAAGCCTTCCAACGAGTCCAATTCAGGAAAACCGGCAGGAATGATTCCGGCAGGTGGGTGGCGAACAACATCCAAAAAGGCTTCGGGACTGATCTGAAGACCAGAAGTAGGAAGAGCGGCGGCGATTTCTTCTGCGCGCCAGCCAGGTAAAATATTAAAATCAACCTCGGCCGGGATAGGATCTTGTAGTTTATGCGCAATTTCAATCGTCGTCATTGCCGGGCTGATTTGATATTGGCCAGCCTGAACGCCCGTGTCGAGGCCAGAATAGACCAGGTAGGTTCGAAATGCATCCGCATTGGGAATAAAGAGCTCATTTTCAAGCCGGAACGCAATGGAATTGACCGACTCGCCCAGTTCCACCTGAAAGGAACGTGGAGTGCCAGATGGGTCTAAAGGAATCAGCAAGCTTTCGCGGTTGGATAACAGCCGAACAGAATATAGAACGCGCTGCTGCAAGGAAAGTGATGGGCTGGGTGGGCCGTAATCACGAGCTGCTATTGAGGGTAATTGGACAACTGCCACAGCGGCCCCTACGAGGACCAGACACAGCAGCAGAAAAAAGGCGATGAACAGCAAACGCGCAAAGGAGAAGCTGCGCCGGTCTCCATTTTTCTTCCGCTTCATGGGTTGTGTTCGGTTGATATGCTCCATTGGCACCCTTTTACTCCGTCTGCATGGATGATGCAGATGAATCTGAACCTCTTTCTTCGTGTGCATCCAGATAAGATTGTAAGATCACGGCTGCCGCGATTTCATCCAGGTGCCCACTCCTTTTCCGGCGAGAAACGCCCATCGCAATTCGAGATGCACGCGCGGCCTGGGTACTACCGCTTTCATCCCAAAGCTCGACGGGCAGTTGGGTTAGAGAGCGGACGGCATCTGCCAGGCGTTCTGCGTGGCGCGCCTGCGGGGTAGGATTGCCTTCGATATCTAAGGCCTCTCCAATCACAATTCGCACAGCCTCACGTTCCTCAGCCAGGCGGACAATCGCTGCCGCGTCTGATGCTCTGGAAACATGTTTTACCACCATCAACGGGCTGGCAATTGTACCGGTGGGGTCACTGAGCGCAATCCCTAACCGCTTTACACCCGGATCAACGGCCAGGACGCGTCCATTCATGAATGCACCATCTCAATCCGGAACGGCAAGAAGGGCAAACGTCCCCACCAGGAAGGGAATAAGGTAATCTGCGGATCAGCGGATAAAGACAGATTGGAGCGGAGCAGCCTGACAGCATCGCCAGGATCTCGCCCAAGAATGATATGGGCAGCCTGATCCTCTGCCCAGGTTGTTTCCACCTCGCGCGCTGCCGACACCCGCCACTCAGCACTTCCAGCGCTGTCGATTATGGGATCTTCTAAGAACGAAATTTGAAGCGACTGGGGCACCGGGCGAAAGCCAGGGCCGAGGTTAGCATTCAATGCAGTTTGGGCCACAGATTGTAAATCTTGTTCTTTGACGTACCAGCCCTGAAACTCGACGCGCATACGCAGCTGCAACCGGTCGGCAGGCTGCCCTTCGGGCGGCTGACGTTCTTCTTCAAGAATACTTTGTACTTTGAGCGCTTGCGAAAGCAAACGTTGATCAGCGCCCAAACGTGTTTGCATTTCCTGTAAGGCTGACAAGCGAAGTTGAGCAAGAAGCTGCTCGCGCAGCGCAAGAAAGTCTTGCTCGGTTGGGATGGGACTACTGCGGTCACTCCCACCAGACAGATCATCCAGGTTTTCAACCGTCACATGCATTCCTACAAGCCCTTGCATGGCCTGAATCTGCCCGGATGATACATTGCCTGCTTGCCCAGGCACCGCCGCACGAACCGGCACATTCACTGAGGCATTCACCTCAGCAGGCACTTCGACAGACTGCGTCGTGAGGAAGCGAAGGGGTGGGTCGGTCAAAGTCAGCAGGACGCTCTCCACAGGAACCGTGACGGGTTGATCAGTGAGATTGGTAAGCATCACCTGGCCTGAAGCAGCCTTATCAGGTGTACGTGAGCGACCAGAGCTGACAACTTCTTGATGATCCTCCACCACCGTTTGTAGCGTATAAGCTGGAACTGTGCCAGATAGATTTGGCGCAGTGATTTTTGACGAGGTTCTTATTTCCAGCGTTAACTGCTGGCTTTGTTGAAGTGGGCTGAGTTCGATCCGGGCGCCTGGCAAGAAGAAAAAGAGCAGCGCCAAGCACGCTAACAGCCCAACCAGAAAGACTGCCAGGCGCAGCCAAATATTTGCAAGTGGGCGGGCATCAAACTGTGACCGGAGCGCGCGCAGCTCCTGCGGGTTGCGCAAAGCAGGCCGTCCGGCAAGCGCACCGAGATGATGTTCTGATGGAACGCACCAAGTGGACTTTTGGGCCTGTACCATGTTCTTAAAAACGGAAATGCCCAACTCGCGCGCGTTGGTGCGCACACTCGCCTGACGCGTAACGATCGCTAACTGGGCACCCACCTGTTGGCTGTGCCGTAGAAGCAGCAATAGATCAACACGCCTTTCTAAAACTCGCTCATGAGCCGGCCAGATTAATAAGACCCGTCTGGCTTTGCTCCAGGAAATTTTATCGCGGGTTGATAAAAAATCATCATGACTTTCGAGATTAATAATGTAAGTCTTCATTCCCGACACCCGAATTATACCAACCAATCCCTCAGACTGTTGCATTATTTCTCTCTTGCACTTAAAATACCTTTTATCAATGTATTTCAGGGGGCTGCCGCCGAGTTGGGCTTTCGGCTGGCAGTATCCATAAGGAAAAGGCACGTTTTCTATTCTTCAAAACCTATTCGGATGTCATTCTTAAGAATGGGGGTAATGCTGCGCCGTTCAGGGTGCAGACTTTAAACTTATGGCATTGATTTTATCCCCACAGGAGGGAACTGTGAAACTATTTGTACCAGGGCGAATCTGTTTACTGGGCGAGCATTCTGACTGGGCTGGCGGCTACCGGCGCATGAATGCTGAGATCGAGAAAGGCTATGCCTTGATTTGTGGAACCAACCAGGGCATTTACGCAGAAGTAGAACCTCATCCTAATGCGCTGGTGATCACCTCTACCACACAGGATGGTGAACAATGCGGGCCATATGAAATTCCAATGCGGCCCGAAACACTACTGGAAGAAGCCCAAAAAGGGGGGTTTTTCAGTTATGCTGCGGGTGTGGCCTATCAGGTTCTGACCAATTACCACGTTCGCGGGCTGGTCATCCATAACTATAAAACGGACTTACCCATCAAAAAAGGGTTGTCGTCTAGCGCGGCGATTAGCGTGCTAACAGCACGCGCGTTTAACCGTATCTATGATCTCAAATTAACCGTACGTGGTGAGATGGAACTGGCCTATCACGGCGAAATAACCACACCATCCCGCTGCGGGAGGATGGATCAGGGCTGCGCATTTGGCAACCGTCCGGTGCTGATGACTTTTGATGGAGACCGGCTGGAGACGAAAGAGCTTCAGGTGAAGCAAGATTTCCACTTCGTCATCGTGGATTTGCAAGCCCATAAAGATACGATGGAGATTTTGAACCGGCTCAATCGCTGCTACCCAGTCGCGGAGAATGAAGCGGAACAGAATGTTCAACGGCTGTTAGGCCCAATCAATAAAGAAATCATTCACAATGCAATTTCGTCGCTTCAAGATTCTTGCCCAGAACAGTTGGGAAAGATTATGGTGGAAGCGCAAAGCTATTTTGACAGTTACGCGACGCCGGTCTGTCCAGAAGAATTAACCGCCCCCGTCCTGCACAAAGTACTCAACCATGATGCGCTGCGCCCCTATATTTGGGGTGGGAAGGGTGTGGGCTCACAAGGAGATGGAACCGCACAATTCCTGGCAAAAAGCGCTGAAGACCAGGAAGCCATCATCGAAGTTCTGGAACGTGACTTTCATATCCCCGGGCTTCGCTTAACGATCAAAGCCGGACCCAATGTACGTAAAGCGGTAATCCCAGCGGCAGGTTTTGGTACGCGGTTGTTCCCAGCCACGAAAGCGACGAAGAAAGAACTGTTCCCAGTGGTGGATCGAGATGGGATTACGAAACCAGCGATTCTGTTGATTGTGGAAGAAGCCATCGAAGCAGGGATTGAGGAGGTTCATATCATTGTCCAGGAAGAAGACCTGGACGACTTCCAGTCCTTCTTCACCAAGCAAATCTCCATCGAGAACTTTAATAAGCTTCCACCTCACTTTCAGGAATATTCACGGCGCATTCTGGAAATGGGGCAGCGGGTGAAGTATATTATCCAGCGCAACCAGGAAGGTTTTGGGCACGCAGTATTCAGCGCGCGCGAAGCGATCGGAGATGAACCCTTCCTCCTGATGCTGGGTGATCACATTTATCGCTCTAATGCAAAAGTTTCCTGTGCCCAGCAAATGGTAGATGCCTATCATCAATATGGATCGAGTGTGGTAGGTTTGAAACGGACCCCCGAAGAAGAAATTGCCAGCTTTGGCGTCGTAACGGGCGTCTGGCTGGAAGACGAAAAAGTGCTTAGTATTACCGAGTTTGCTGAGAAACCCACTGTGGATTACGCGCAAACCAACCTGCGCGTGCCCAACCTCCCCGGAAGTGAGTATTTGACCGTGTTTGGTCAATACATCATCAAACCAGAACTGTTCGACTTTTTGGAGATGAACATTCGGAACAATGTGCGCGAGCGGGGCGAGTTTCAATTGACCAGCGCGCTGGATAAGCTGCGCCAACTAGACGGTTTTACCGGCCTGGTCGTCGACGGCCGCCGCTTCGATATTGGGATCCCGGAGCATTACCTCGCGACCCTCCAGACCTTCCACCAGCCTTAGGCCGCCTGCGCGAAGGCTGTTCGACTAACTGCCTCAATGATTTCACTTCAGCCGGGGTCAGAAAACGCCACTGCCCCGGCTGAAGTTCGCCCAGCGTGATGGCGCCAATGGCAGTACGAACCAGACGCAGGGTGGGCAAGCCGACCACTGCTGTCATGTGGCGAACCTGGCGCTTCTTGCCTTCACGCAAGACCAGCCGCAGCCAGGCGGTGGGACCATGTGGGGTAACCGGTTTGGATCGAGGCGGAAGATCAGGTGGTGGGATCTGAACAGCCTGACTCTGGCGCGTCTGGTAGCCGCCTTTGATTTCAACCCCCTGCTCTAATGCGGCGAGCGCCTCAGGCGTGACTTCACCTTCCACTTGAACCAGATAGGTCTTCGGATGGTTGAAGCGCGGATCGGTCAGACGGTGAGCGAGCGGGCCATCATTGGTCAGAAGCAGGAGTCCTTCGCTATCCAGGTCCAGCCGACCAGCGGGGTATACATCAGGAACATCAATGTAAGCTTTCAGGGTATCGTGCCCCTCCTCATCGGTAAAAGCAGAAAGCACGTTAAATGGTTTGTAAAAGGCAAGGTAACGTTTTTCTTCACTCATTATCCTGTCATTTTAACCGATTCGGGCCGATATCGTTTTTACAAAGGTATTCCAGAATGATTTTCTGGCTATAATAAGACAACGTTCATCAACTACAAGGAGTAGATTGAATGATTAAAAAATTCATGACGACTCTGCTCGCCATCTTGCTACTTTCTGCGTGCAGCACCCCTCAACCTGAGGTTTCTACGCCTACCGCCGACGCAGTTGCAACTCAGGTGGCGCAACTGCTGACCACAATGCCCACAGCCACCGCTACACTTGCTGAAGGAGTGGCAACCCCCACCGTGGCTCCCAGCGATACGCCGCAAACAGAAACAGCCACCAGCACCCCGCTGGCAGAGACGACCACGACGGCTACGGCTACGACCGCTACACCTACGGCCCTGGCTGCTACAGAAACGGTTGCCCCAACCGCAACACTGGCCTCGCAAGATCCAAAGCTAACCCTGGGTGAGCCTAGCTGGACGGACACATTGGATACCAGCAAGTCATTTTATCTGTACGAGAATGACAACACGCGCGTAGCGCATGCAGACAGCGCCCTGCTGTTGACTGGCGTGAACGCCAACGGGTGGATTGGATGGTCGCTCACCTACAACAACCAGCCCCAAAACTTCTATCTGGAAGGGGTATTTATTCCACAAAGCTGCTCAGGAGCTGACTTTTATGGAGTCGTTTTCCGGGCGCCGAATGCAAATGCGGGATATTTTTATGGGGTTACCTGCGATGGACGCTATAGTTTGCACGCCCGTAATTTTGAGGATGGTTCGGGCAAGACCCTTATTGACCTTACTGAAAACGCCGCTATCCAAAAAGGGGCTAATCAAACTAACCGGTTGGGAGTGATGGTGAAAGGTGACAAGATTGGCGTCTATGCTAATGGTATCTTGCTGCAAGAGGTAACTGACAGCACCTTCCCAAACCAAGGATATCTTGGTGCTTTTGTATCCGCGAACGACACCCCTGGATTCACGGTGAAGCTAGACGAAATATCACTGTGGACTTTACCCTAGTTTATCAACAGGAAAAAGGATGTTAAACCAATCTCTGACACGACAACGAGCAATTGAAGTGGCTCGCAAAGTTTGTGCTGCCCGGCCTGTTTACGTAGACACTGAGACAACTGGATTGAACCGGTCGGATGAAATTATCGAAATATCGATTGTCGATGATGACGGCAGCGTACTGCTGGAGTCGTTGGTGAAACCAAGCCAGCCTATCCCACCCGATTCGACTCGCGTACATGGCATCACAAACGAAGATGTGCAAAATGCCCGCGCCTGGCCGGTGATCTGGCCGCAGATCCGGAGTGTTTTGTTTGGACGCTTGATCGTCTTCTACAATGAAGAGTTCGATATGCGGATGATGCAGCAATCACACGGACGCTACAACCTGCCGTGGAAAGAAAAGTTTACGACCTTCGACCTGCTGAAACTGTACGCAGAGTACCGTGGGGAGTGGGATAGTCAGCGGCGTTCTTACAAGTATCATTCGCTGGACGCGGCTGGGAAGCATAGTAAGATTATCCTACCTAACGCCCACCGAGCCACTGCCGACACCTTGCTAACGCGGGCTTTGCTGCACTATATCGCGGAGAGCCAGTAAACGTGGCGAAACATTACCCTTACCTGCTGATTGGCGGGGGAATGGCAGCCGACGCTGCCGCGCGCGGGATTCGACAGGTGGACGAGCAGGGCACAATTGGATTGATTGGAAAAGAAGAAGATCCACCTTACAACCGTCCCCCTCTATCGAAGGGCTTATGGAAACGAACGCCGCTCGCGCGCATCTGGCGGCGGACGGCTGACCTGGGCGTCGACATTTACTTAGGGCGTAGAGCGATCCAGCTTGATACAGCCCAGCAGCGAGTCATCGATGACCAGAATGAGGAATATACGTATGACCGCCTGCTGCTTGCGACAGGCGGCAGGCCTATCCAGATTGGATCTGAAACAGCGGGTGAGACGGGTAACCGGGTTATTTACTACCGCACGCTGGCAGATTACCGCCGTCTGCGCGCATTAATGGAAGTGGGACAACGTTTTGTTGTGATTGGGGGCGGGTTCATTGGATCAGAGATGGCGGCCGTGCTGGCAAGCCAGGGGAAGATGACGAGCATGATCTTTCCGGAGGAAGGTATTGGAGCAAGAGTGCTGCCATTTGAAGTTTCACAGTATCTGAATCAGGTGTATCGCGAGCGAGGGGTCGATGTTCGAAACGGGCGGATGGTAGAGTCGATTGAGCAAGATGAGGAAGGGGTGACAGTGCGACTGACCACCGGAGAAGTCGAACGCGCCGACAGCGTGGTGGCAGGGTTAGGGATAAGGCCGAGCGTGGAACTGGCTGAACAGGCGGGACTGGAAGTCGACAATGGCATTCGCGTGAATGAGTCCATGCAAAGCAGTGACCCCAATATTTTCGCGGCTGGAGATGTCATCTCCTTTTACAGCACCGTTTTTAGACAGTGGGTGCGTGTGGAGCACGAAGAAAACACGAACCTGACCGGGATGTTGGCCGGACAAGGGATGGCAGGCCAGCCCGGTTCTTATGAGGGTCTCCCCAGTGTTTACTCGACCATTTTTGATATTAGCTACGATGCAGTCGGGCTGCTGGATCCGCGATTGGAAGTCATTTATGACTGGCAGGAGCCCTTCCAGAAAGGGGTGATGTATTACACGGAGCAAGGACGCGTGCGTGGGGTGATTTTGTGGAATGTTCCACGAGGATTGGATGCGGCGCGAAAATTGATTAGAGAAGGAAAAGTGCATCAGGCGCAGGATCTGACCGGACAGATTAGGGGATAACGAAAGAAGCTACCGGGCGCTACGGAGCCGGGATTCACGCAACGTGAGGGCGATTAGCCCCAGCAAGGTCAGAAGGGCAACCGCCAGACCACCAAGAAGCATGGTGGTGTAAACGGGGTCTGGATGGATGGCGATGGTATGGCGCGAAGGGTCAAAAGGCATCTTGGGGAACAGATTTACCAGACCATCGAGATAACGGACGCGCCAGGCGCGCAGGTGCTGGTTAAGATCCTGGTAGAGAACGTAAACCAAGCCGAGGGACACTAACTGGACCAGCGGCAGCCAATGACGACGGTTAAGTTCTCTTTGCAGAACAATGACGCCCAGAGTCATCACCAGAACCAGGGGGAGACTCAAGATACGCGAGGTAACACGCTCGCCGGTTAAGGGGGGAAAGGTAAAAACACGGATCACATCCGAGAAAATTTCGCCAATGGAAAAAACCGCCAGGATCAACGAAGGAACCAGAATCTGCACTGCAAGTGAGGAGCGGGAAGGATTGCGCTTTAAGGCGAGGTAGACGCCAAAGTAAAAAACAATCACGGCGCCAAGAAAGCCAATAAAGAAGTCCAACTCCCAGGCGTTGGGCATGAACAGGATGGAAGCAGGGTGAATGGCGCGATCAGGATCATTAAGGGTGATCAGGCTAGAAAGAAGATGGGTGATGGAAGCAAAGCCGCCCAGGTAATCCTGCTGAACGCCCTCAAGGGCAAGGGTAGGCGGTAAGAGGCGCGGCAGACTGACCAGAAGGGTAGATAACCCGGCGAGGGCCATCGGTTTGATCAGGCGCCAGTTGAGAAGCGCCAGTAAGGCCAGAAACATCAGGCACCAAAGATAAAGATGGAAATGGCCTTGCAGTAAGATGACAAGCAGAGTCAGGCTCAGGCCCAAAACCCAGCGCCAACTCCCCCGGCGCGTTTCGATAAGATGAAAGACCGACAGGGCAAAGAAGGGCAGCAGGAAGTAACCCACCCAGTTGGCGTGACCTACAGCGAGGTGAGCGGTGATATGCCCATTAAAGTTAAACAGGAAGAAAAGAACCGTGAACGAAAACAGGGATAGGCGATATTTCCGAAAGATGAAAAACAGTCCTAAGAAACCGAGACCATAAAACAGAAGCGTATCATAAAAGATAAACTGGCCCATTTCCATCCAACGCAGCAGAAGGAACTGCGGGGAGAAAGGTGTATCGGCAATCGCCAGAAAACGATCCGTCACACCACGCAGCGCAGTAGTATCGGTGACATGAAGGGGAAGCTGACCCTGACGAGCGGCATCTTGCAGCACAGCATATCGCGGCCCGGTGACTTCGGCCCAATCGAGAAAGTCAAAAGAAATATTGCCCCAACTGAAAAAGATGCCCCACAAGTAGATGCCGAAGCCAAATAAACCCGCCAGCCAAAGCACACTGATGACCGAAGCCAGGCCGCCTTCTACCGGGCGAAAAAGAAGATCGAGGAGATTTTCTGCCAGGCGGAGAAGCGACAACCACCAACGCGGGGCTGCATCTCGGGTCTGATCCACTATGTCACGCTCCATATTTCTATACCCTCTCCAATAAGCCCCAGACCACCGCAAGGCACTCCAAGACCCGGTTATCGTAAAGCATATCGTAAATTTCAGGCAAGCAATGTAACGTAAAGAATTATACCCTCTCCAGAAACATCGCTATCAACTTAAAAGTGACTAAGAAAATACAAACGCGTGACAATCGACCTACCCAAAATATCTAGAGTATGTTAAACTATGTGCATAAACCCTTATTCGTTTTACTTTCCGTTCTCTGTGTCCCAACGGTGATGTCAGAGGACAATCCCGTGGAAAGGAGGTTCCCACATGCGTAACTATGAGGTAGTTTTTATCGTCAATCCTGATTTAGACGAGAATGGTCTGAAAGGTGTGATTGATCGTGTCCAGAGTTGGGTAAGTGACTCTGGTGGTGGCGTTGACAACGTGGATATCTGGGGCAGGCGCCGAATGGCATACCAGATTCGCAAGCAACGTGAAGGACAATATGTGTATATGGAAACACATTTTGACCCCACCTTTACCGCTGAACTCGAACGCAACATGCGGTTCTTAGAACCCGTGATGCGCTTCTCGATTATCAGCAAGCAGTAATCATTGTATCTATGAGTTTACCGAAAGCGCAAGACTGAGCTTAAAACCACTGGGTCGTTAGACAAGGAGCATAAAATGAGCCGAGGATTGAACAAAGTAATGGTCATTGGTCACCTGGGACGCGACCCTGAAATGCGCTATACACCCTCTGGCAAGCCTGTCACAACCTTTACCGTAGCGACCAGTCGAACCTGGAGCAGCACGGATGGTGAGCGTCACACAGAAACCGAATGGTTTAACGTGGTGACCTGGGGGAACCTTGCTGAGATCTGCAAGCAGTATCTTAGCAAGGGGCAGCAAGTCTATATTGAAGGACGGCTGCAAACCCGGAGATGGGAAGACAGTGAAGGTGTTAAGCACACCAGCATTGAAATTGTCGCGAATGAAATGATGATCCTTGGCGACCGGCGAGAAAGTGGCAGCACTCAGTCTTCTGAAGCGCCAATAGCAGATGAAGATCCACAAGTTGAAGATGAATATCCATTTTAGTTGTTCGTTGGAGTAAGACCCTATGAGTGATGATTCGATGAATGAGAGCGGGCAGGGCTCTTACCGGCGGTATAGTTCCCGTCCGAAGATCTGCCAATTCTGTGCAGACAAAAATGCACAAATCGATTATAAGCAGGGCGATGCACTGCGCCGCTTTGTTACTGAAGATGGTAAGATTCGCCCACGCCGTCAAACTGGCACTTGCGCCAAGCACCAACGCGAACTGGCGACAGCCATCAAGCGCGCCCGGCACCTGGCACTCCTGCCGTTCAGTTTTTCTGGAGAAGTTGGGGAGTATTAAACCCATTTGTAATTAAATGTGGGGCATAAGGCAAAGAGCCTATGCCCCACTATTTAAATATCTAGAGGTCGCCCATGGCAAAACAGCCAACGCCTATATCGCCAACAAAAAAGCATCTGGCCCGGATGGAGAAGGAACGTATACAACGGCGCTATCTCATCATTGGCACCATCGTTGTTGTGGTACTGGTTCTCGGGGTAGTGTTTTATGGTTTATTGGATCAACTGGTGCTTCAACGAGCAAAGCCTGTTGCGCAGGTTGGCAGTGAAGTTATTACAACACAGTCGTTTCAGACGCAGGTGCGATATTTACGCTACCGGTTGATTGAGCAGTTGAGTTACTTCGCAAGTGACCCAATGACTTAACAGTTCTTTGGTTCTTATATTCAGCAAATCCAAACCCAACTGGCAGACCCGACCGGAATTGGTCAGCAGGCCCTGGACCGGATGGTCGAAGATGCGGTGATCGCCCAGGAAGCGCCAAAGATGGGAATTACTGTGTCGGACGCGGAGTTGAACTCGGCAGTGGAAGAATTTTTTGGGTATTACGCAAACGGCACGCCGACGCCTACAGTTACCCCCACCCCGTACTCTACAGCAACGCTTTCGCCAACCCAGCTTGCGTTAGTTCCGCCTACTGCTACGCCGACTGAAACGCAAGCGCCCACAGAAGCGCTCACCCCCACTGAAAACCCTGCGACCCCTACCCTGGCAGCAGAAACCGCTACGCCTACCGCAAATGTGACCGCCACGCCGGAAGTCACCTGGACCCCCTTGCCAACGTCGACGCCTTATACGCAAGAAGGTTTCACGCAAAACTTAGATAATTACGTAGCGAGTTTGAAAGAGATTAATTTCACTCAGGATGAGCTGCGCCAGCTTGTTAAAGCGCAGGTCTTGCGGGATAAGGTATATAACGAACTGACGAAAGACGTTCCTGACGTACAAGAGCAGGTGTGGGCGCGCCATATTCTCGTGCCAACCGAAGAAGAAGCGAACAAGGTGATCGAACGGTTGAATGCAGGAGAAGACTTTGCCGCAATTGCGAAAGAACTATCGCAAGATAGCAGCAACAGTGGCAACGGCGGCGATTTGGGATGGTTCACCCGCGACACCATGGTGACTCCCTTCGCCCATGCAGCCTTCAGCCTGAAGGTCGGTGAAATCAGCAAGCCGGTTCAAACCACCTTTGGCTGGCATGTGATTTAGGTGCTTGGGCACGAAAATCGCCCGCTTACTTCTTCACAACTGGATCAGTCAAAACAGAAAGTCTTCAGTGACTGGCTGGATGCGAAAAAGAAGGAACTGAATGTAAAGACTTTCGATCGCTGGATACAGGTTGTGCCTACTGTACCGACCGTGCCACCTGAACTAGAGGCGGCAGGCCAGCAGAGCGTTCCTCTACCCCAGCAGTCGCTGCCCACAGCGCCCTAGTAATGCTTTATAACATGGTTCGTTTGCTCGAAAGGGCTGCGCCCCTCCAAACAAACGAACCACGTTTTTCAGACTAATATCGAAACAAGTTATATAAAAATCCTCTGGTAGATTGACCAGAGGATTTTTATGTTGAAAGCTATTGGTATTAGCGCACCATTTCTTCGCTAATCTCATCCAACCGCAGGCTAATCACCTGACTGGAAGAATCGCGGCCCATGGTTACCCCATAAATGACATTGGCAGCCTGAACTGTATTGCGGTTATGGGTGACCAGAATAAACTGGGTTTGCGCGCTGAGCTCTTGCAGCAGATCACGAAAACGGCCAACATTGGCCTCATCCAACATAGCATCCACCTCATCCATCACGCAGAATGGCGTGGGAGACACTTTCAGCAAGGCGCAAACCAGGGCAACAGCAGTCAGACTGCGCTCGCCGCCTGAAAGGAGGGAAAGGCCTTGCTCGCGGCGACCAGGCAGACGAGCTTCAATATCGATACCGGCTTCGGTTGGGTTTTCCTCATCGCTGAGAATCAGGCGCGCCGATCCACCCCCAAAGAGGCGGGTAAAGATTCCACGGAACTCAATCGCGACGGCGTCAAAAGTTTTACGGAACTCGCGACGCATCAACTCGTCTAATTCGGTTACCACCTCGCGCAGGTCAGCATCGGCCTGTTTCAAATCAGCAACCTGAGCAGTGAGGAATTCGTAACGCTCTTTGACCGAACGGTATTCATTCTGCACTTCTGGGTTGATGGGACCGATACGGCGCAGGAGCGCGCGCTGGCGATTAATATTTTCTTCGACGCTGGGAGAGAGTTCCGTCAGATCAGGAAGCTGTTCAACCATTCCTTCAAGGGGCAGCGGAGTAGGACTGGCAGCCTCAGGATTATATTCGAAGGCGACCACTCCAAAATCATCTTCAATACGACGGCGCAAGGATTTGAGTGATTCGCGGATGCGGCCAAACTCAAGCTGGGCCTGAGAAACGTGACGGTCGGCAACTGAGAGAGACTGTTGAGCCGCGGTGAGAACAGCCTGCTGCTCATTGTAGTCTTTCTCCATTTCCTCCATGCGCTTTTCGGCTGGCTCAATTTGCTGACGGAGATCCTCGATCTCACGACTGAGGTCTTCTTCCTGCTGATGCTGGAGGCCTTGATCCCTTTCCAACTGGGCCAGGTTTGAGCGACTCGATACGAGACGCTGGTTGACTCCGTCCATCTGACGGCGAGCTGACTTTAACGCTTCGCGCTGCTCGGTGAGGCGCCGGTCAGCATCTTTCAATGCGCGGCTGGAGACAGCAGAAGCAGTATTCCAATGCACTTCCTGGGCTTGCAGTTCATCTAAGGGTAGACGACCCAAGGCCTGGTTATGCTCGCGAATCTGCTCATTTAGTGCGCGGATCTTTTCACTATTCTTACCCATCTCAGCCTGGCCCTGTTGAAGCTCCTGTTCAGCGTGCTGGATCTGCCCATCGATTCCAGCAAGCTGGCGATTCTGAAACTCGTGGCGCTGGCGAACCTGCTCCACTTCCAAGACTGCCTGCTGATGGGACTGGTTCGCCCGGCTGAGCGCCTGATTGGCAGTACGCAGAACCGTATCCAGTTCACGCTCTTTGGCGCGTAACTGGCTGAGCTGGTCTTCCAACGCTTGCAGGCGCTGCTGGACATCCTTTACACGCAGATCAGCTTCAGCGACCGCCTCTTTAAGTTCCTTCATGCGGCGCGGACGACTGATTGCACTGTTATGGTTATCCTGACCGGCAACAATAACGCCGCTGCCAAAAAAGACCTCCCCTTGCAATGTAACTACACGGGCCTCTGCTGGTATCTGGGTTACCAGACGATGAGCAGCCGGACGGTCACGAACAACCACTACCTGCCCAAGAAGAAGCTCGACGGCAGAGGCAAGCGTTTGTGGAACCTGAACAAGATGGGCGGCAATACCGAAACAATCAGGATCGTCGAGGGGAGGCAGATCACCAGACAAGCGCGTATGATCTAACGGCAGTAAGATAGCGCGCCCCTTTGCCCCTTTGGCAAGCGCCTGGACAGCATTTTCGGGGTCAGTCCCATTCTCCACCAGCACGCTGTCCAGATATTCTCCCAATACCGCAGCAATGGCGGCCTCGAATTGAGCAGGAACAATCAGTTGATTGCTCAATGCCTGATAGCGCCCTTTTAAGCGGCCTTGGCGGGCTTCTTGCAGCAAGAACTTGGCGCCATTGGCAAGACCGCTCAGTGAGCGCTCTGCCTGTTCCAACACCTCTAGCTGTGCCGTCTGGCGGGTGCGTTCAGCCTCAAAACGGGTACGTTCATCCTGCAGCAGTTTGCGGCGCGACTCAAGATCACTAGCCTGGCGACGCTGTTCGAGCAGGACTGCTTCAGCTTTTCTTTGGTCAGATTCGGCCTGTTGGCGCTGCTGCTGTTGGGCATCAAACTTCGATTGGGCCTGCTGAAGGGCTTGAGCATCATTGGCAAGCGCCTGTGTGAGCGTCTGCTTGTTCTTGTGGAGCGCCTCAACCCGGTTGGAAAGCTCATTTTGATGGGCTTTGCGCTGTACCTGGGCGGTTTCACCGGATACCAGCGCACGACGCGACTCACGCAACTGCTGTTCGACACGAGCGCGCTCCGCCTGGCGTCCTTGGAGCTTCTTTCGAGCAGCAGCAACCTGAGCCTGCGCATCTTCAACCTCTTCTTGAAAACGATCCCGTTCTTCTAACATCGCTTGAAGGCGTTCCTGGCGTGCCTTGTGCTCTTCTTCCAGGCGGTTAAGGTCATTTTGTAAGCCCTGCTGCTGGTTCACCAGGGCACTGCGACGTTCATCCATCACCGCCAAACTACGACTGACCTTTTCCCATTGGGTATGGAACTCAGCTGAACGAGCGTGCCAATCGTTTAAGGCAGCACGGAGTTCGCGCAGTTGACTACGATGCTCACTCAGGCCAGCTTCGACCTCAGCCTGACGCATACGGGACTGCTCCAGATGATCTTCTTGAATGTGAAGGACATCGCGCGCGTGGATCAGGTCTTGTTGAGTACGATGCCAGTGATACCCATACCAATCACGCAGCAGCAAATGCAGATCAGCGCGAATACGCTCGTATTCTTGGGCGCGGCGGGCCTGTTTTTCAAGGCTGCGCAATCGAGGCTCTAACTCGCTTAATATATCCAACACCCGTTCGAGATTGTGAAGGGTGGTATCTAAGCGGCCCAGGGCTTCATCCCGACGGGAGCGATAGAGACCGATACCAGCAGCTTCTTCAAAAAAGCGGCGGCGCTCCTCAGGCTTGAGGGCAAGGGCCGCATCGACCAGGCCCTGCCCAATGATGGTGTAGGTACGCTCGGCAAGGCCAGACCTTGTCAGAAGTTCGGAGATTTCTCTCAAGCGTACTTTTTGACCGTTGAGCAGGTATTCATTCTGCCCATCACGGTATGCCCGACGAGTAATGGAAACCTCTGTAAAGTCGATGGGCAGCCAGCCATCTTCATTGGCAAAGGTAATGGTAGCCGAAGCCATTCCAGCGCGCGGGCGATTTTCAGAACCGGCGAAGATCATGTCCTCGGTCTTACGACCTCGCAGGAGCGAATAAGACTGCTCGCCTAACACCCAACGCAAGGAATCGGCAATATTCGACTTTCCAGAACCATTCGGGCCAACGATAGCCGTTACCTGTCCTGGAAACTCAAAGAGGGTCCGGCTCGCAAAGGTTTTATAACCGTGCAGTTCGAGAGATTTCAAACGAGGGGACATACGCAGTGTCACCAGGAAGTGTCAGTCACTGAACAGTCCTAACTGGCGCAGCGCTGCGCGCGCGGCAGCTTTGGCTGCAGCCTGTTTGCTGTGACCCGACCCAGTGCCATACACCTGGCCGTTAACAATGGCGTCTACCTCAAACACTTTAGAGTGATCGGGGCCGACGGCATTGCGGGTGATGTACTGAGGGGCAGTAAAGCCTTCCGACTGAGCCCACTCCTGGAACAGGCTCTTGGGGTCTTCCGTCTTGTGAGACACCAGAATTTCATCAGCGGCTTCATCTAACAAGGGGGAAATGAAACGAAGCACAGCATCGATCCCCGAATTTAGATACAGTGCGCCAATCACTGCTTCAAAAGTGTCACAGAGCAGGGCAGAACGATCGCGCCCTCCCGCCTGAGATTCTCCACGGCCGAGGCGCATGGCATTGCCCAAACCAATCTGGCGGCCAAACTCTGCCAACTGCTCGGTGTAAACCAGAGCGGAGCGCATGCGGGTGAGGTCGCCTTCGGGCATTTCAGGATAGCGGTTGTACAACCAGGCCCCGACGACAAAGTCGAGCACAGCATCCCCTAAAAATTCCAGGCGCTCATTATCTTCTATTGCTTCGCTATGTTCATTAAGGTAAGAACGATGGGTTAAAGCCCGGCTGAGGAGCAAAGAATCATTGAACGGCAAATCTACGCGCCGCGCAAAGTCATGCGGCGATTCGAGTTGAAAACGGTTGTTTTCCACACGTACCTCCCAGAACTCAGGGAGCGCGAGCCGCCCGATTTGGCCCATTGGGAAACTCCAGGGACCGAGCGGCTGGCGTTCCATCAGTTCTTCTTTATGATGTGATTTGATATTTTAACCCCGCCCCAGTCATGATCAGTACAACCGGTTCGGGAACTTTCCCAATAATGTTTTGATACGCGCTCCAGGCCAGCGCAGAAGTGGGTTCGACGTGAATACCGTGCTGGGCCAGGTCACGATAAGCGGGAAGGATCGACTCTTCCTCTATCGCCAGAAAGGTACCGGCCCGGGGCGGAATTTCCTGCAAGAGCGCCTCGCCTCGAACAGGCCGGCGGACACGCACCCCTTCGGCAGCTGTAGCGCCTTCTTCAGCGGCCTGCATGGCCTGCAAACCACCCGTAAAACCGGCCCAGACGGGCGCACAGGCCCGTGCCTGTACACCGACATAGTATGGCGGTGTGGCGATCAGACCGGCGTGTTGTAAAGCTGCAAAGCCACGAACAATGCCCAGGAGCAAGCCGCCATGCCCCACCGGTGCAATGACAGTGCCGGGAGCGCTGCCTAACTGCTCCCAAAGTTCATAAGCCAGACTGGCAACCCCAGCCAAACCAAAGGGAAGGTAAGCATGGCTGGCATATACTCCACCCTGCCTGGCTTCTGTGAGAACAGCTTCAGCGGCGGCAGAACGCGGACCGGGAACCTGAACCAATTCTGCGCCATAGGCCTCGATCTGACTGCGTTTCGGACCAGCAGCATAGCCGGGAACATAAACGCGCGCATTCAGGCCTGCCCTAGCAGCATAAGCCGCGAAAGAGGCGCCTGCATTGCCGGACGAATCTTCAATCGCGCTGTGAACGTCCCGCGCTAAAAGATTGCTTAACAAAACTGCACTGCCGCGATCCTTGTACGAGCCGGTGGGATTGAGCGAGTCGAGCTTGAGCCAGGCAGGGTGTCCATTTTGCTGCAAAGTCACCAAGGGGGTATTTCCCTCCCCTAAGCTGACAACAGGGGCGGACTCTGGCAGGGCAAAAGCATGGCGATAACGCCAAATGCCGGGCAAGTCGCGTTCGATGCAGCCAGAATTGAACACAAAGGGAGCATCGAAGTCAAAAACGCCACCACAACACGGGCAGACAAAAGGGACTCCCGTTTCTGGGTAGGGTTGGTGACACATCGTGCAGCGAACAATGGGCGCAGGCAAATGCTGATCAGTCTCCTTGTTGGGGATAGTAGTCACCTTCAATCCATTCTTCGCCCGTCCGACCCACCTCTTTTTTCCAGATAGGCACAATTTCTTTCAGGCGATCAATGCCATAGCGGGCGGCATCGAAAACTCCCGTGTCACGATGGGCAGCGGTACAGGCAATGAGTACGGTAGGCGTACCAGCATCCAGGTGACCAATGCGCTGGACAATGGCAATCCCTTCGACGGAAGGCCAACGCTGGCGAATTTCGAGGGCGACCTGGGCCATTTTCGATTCGGCCATTGGTACATAAGCCTCGTATTCGAGATAAGTGGTTTCATGAGGCGCACCGCGCCGTGTGACGCCGCGCACCATGCCGGTAAACATGCAAGCAGCGCCAGTAGTAGGTAAGGTAATTTGCGTGATGAGATCATCGAGATCGATGACTGTTTGGGTAACGTGCAAAACAGTTGGAGGCTCCTGTGAGGTTGGCCCTTCGGCCCCGCCGCTGACAGGCGGAAACAAAGCTACTTCTGCCCCCGCGGGAACCTGGTCTTCATTAAAAGCATAATTCTGATTGACAGCTACCAAGGCGTGACCTAACAGCGGAGCCAGAGCCGGATAGCGCTGCGCGACCAGCGTTTTGAGTTCAGCCACGGTAGCCCCACCCGGGAACTCTACCTCAGCATGTGAGACGCCTGCCCGATCTTTGAAGGTTGCGAAGAATAAAATCTTAATGGTCGTCATTACTCGTTCACCACATCCCCACTGCGACCGCCGTGTTTTTCAATGAGGCGGATGTTTTGAATGTGAGCCGTTTTTTCGACCGCTTTCACCATGTCGTATACGGTTAAGGCAGCGACTGAAACGGCAGTTAGCGCTTCCATCTCAACGCCAGTTTTGCCAATGGTACGGGCTGTGGCGGTGATTTGGACGCCAGGAAGATTATCTTCCAGTTTGAGATCAACCTCCACCTGGGTTAAGGGAATGGGATGGCATAATGGAATTAGATCAGATGTGCGCTTGGCAGCCATAATCCCCGCTATTTTGGCTACAGCCAATACGTCACCCTTTTTCATCAATCCCTGGCGGATGAGATGGACGGTTTCAGAGCGAAGATATACCTCTCCGCCAGCAATGGCTATACGCTCTGTATCCGGCTTAGCGCCTACATCAACCATCTGAGCCTGTCCGGCTGCATCGAGGTGCGTTAAGCGTTTTTCAGACATGCCTAAATTATAATCGCTTTCAGCAGTGAAATACGACTTTCTTTGCTATAATTGCCAACGTGAGTCTTCAGCTTGCCGTACATCAGGTGGAAGGTTACCGGGTAAATACGCCGGTATATGAAGGGCCGTTGGATCTGCTCTTGCAGTTAATTGAACGGGCTGAACTGGATATTACCAGTCTGGCGCTCGCTCAAGTGACAGATCAGTACCTGGCGCACCTGCGAATGATGCAAAAAAATGAGCGTGATCGCGATGGTCAGGTAAACCTGGACGAGGCTGGCGGTGACCAGAGGAGTTCTGACCCGGCAGAAGTATCCGGTTTTCTGGTGATCGCGGCGCGGCTGGTGCAAATTAAGTCAGCAGCGCTGCTGCCACGTCCTTCACTAGAAATAAACGTAACAACAGAAGAAGAAGATCCCGGCGAGGCGCTCGCACGGCAGTTGATCCAGTATAAGCGCTTTAAGGAATTGACAGCGACCTTAACGGAACGCGAAGCGGCAGGATACCGGACTCACCTGCGGGTCGCGCCCCCAGCTGTGAAGGTGGAGCCCCGGCTTGACCTGGATCATGTGACCTTAGAGGACCTGGTTCGAACCGCCCGAGAAGTCTTCTTCAGCAAGCCTAATCTGCCTGCGCTGAGCCAGGTAGTATCTGCACCGCGGGTAACGATCCGCGAGAAAATCCATTCCATTGTACAGGCCCTGCGGCAGTATGGCAGAACCTCGTTTAACCACTTCTTGCAGCGGCGTAGTGACCGGCTGGAAATTGTGGTGACCTTTTTAGCCATGTTGGAGTTGATTAAGCGACGAGTCGTGGAGGCTAACCAGCCAGAGATCTTTGGAAGTATAGAAGTGACATCAACGGGGGAATGGAATGAACAGGAAGACACGCAGTTAGAGTTTATTGAATAGAAGAAGTAAGGGGCTCCTGGTCGGGGCCCCTTTTGATTGAAACTTCTACTTTACTGCTCGCCAGCAGCCTGCTCAGGCGCAGCTTCATCTTCGTCCATGTCGTAGGGCAGGCGGTTTGCCAGCCAGACAATCATCAAGCGCAGGTCGTTTTCCTGGACTTCATCATCTGGGTAGGCCTGATTGTAGGCTTCACCTAAGACATCATAGGTTTCACCTTCCGGCCAGACGATCATAAAACCGGGCAGCCTGGTACGGTCCGCTTCTGGCGGTAGGAGATCCCACTCGCGACCTTTGAGGAAATCATAAACCTTCTGGCGCAGTTCGGGTCTTAACTCAGACCAACCCTGGAGGATTTGGGCCACATACTCAGGACGCCGCTCAAAGACGGAAACGGAAGCTCTGGCTTTGACCAGTGCAGGCGCTTGAACGCTGTTGCGGAAACCCGGAACCTGTACCCGCTTTTTGATGATGCTGTTCAGAGCGGAACGGCGCTCACCTGGAAGGCGATCATAGCTGCTGAGTACATTTTGAATGACAATCTGCCGATAATCAGACAGCATAAATTCATTAATTGCGTTGAAAGGGAGGAATTGTACCTGTTTATCGTCCATAAGCCCCGATTATAAAAGAAAAGGTTGGTTTTCGGTATGATTTCGATCAAGCTAATACCTGATCACTGGCTTCATCTAAAGCTGCCACTTCATCTTCAGTCAACCGCCAGCCTAAAGCGCCGGCATTCTGCTCGACATGGTGCTGGTTTTTGGCGCCTGGGATGGGTAAAGTGCCTTTGCAGATGGTCCAATTGAGCGCTACCTGGGCAGGGGTTTTGCCAGCATGGGCCGCCCCAATCTTATTCATAAGGGTCATGAGAGGCGGCATCTTTTCGAGAACTCGCCGGCCATAGCGCCCAGCCCGCATACCGTGTGGGGGATTCTCAGGAGAATATTTACCAGTGAGCAGCCCCATAGCAAGGGGACTGTAGGCAATCAGGCGCACGTCCAGTTCCTGGCACTGCTTCAGAAGACCTTCTTTCTCCACCTTACGGTTGAGCAGGTTGTATTCCACCTGATTACTGGCAAGGTAGATGCCTTCACGAATGAGCGTATCGTAGGCGCGCCGCATCTGGTTAATATCATAGTTCGAGACGCCAACTGCGCGAGTGAGGCCAGCCTGTACCGCTTCGACCATCGCTGACATCCAGGTCTCAACGTTTACTGGGGGCAAAGGCATATGGATCTGATACAAATCCACCTGAGAAAGCCCCAGGCGCTTTAAACTGCCGCGCAGGGCGCGCAGCAGACGTCTCCGCGTCAGGCGCCAGGGAAAGGGCATAAACTTGGTGGCCACCATGGCTTGATCTCTTTCCGGGGTCTGTGCGAGAAACTCACCCAGCATCGACTCTGACTGACCCTGCCCATACACTTCGGCAGTATCAAAAAGACGGATGCCAGCAGCCAGGGAAGCATCAAAGGCCTTGCGCAGATCCTCTTTGCCATATCCTCGCCCGAACCCCCAATAGAGGCGATCACCCCAGGCCCAGGTTCCGGTACCGAATGAGATATCAGCCAGAATATTTTGCCCAACAGGCCCATCCGGCGCGGGCACACTGGCAGGCGGATCGGGAAGATCATTGGTCATTGTGCAGTCTCCGATGAATTTACAAATATGAGATGATTATATCCCCAGAAAACGTTTAACTGGAATTTACGAATGGTATAATCGTCCTATGCCCTCAATCGTCGCACTGGATATTGAAACGACAGGTCTTGATTCGCAGCGTGACGCCATCATCGAGATTGGTGCGGTTCGTTTCTCTGGCTCACGCGTTGAGGGCGAATGGTCCACCCTGATCAATCCTGGCAAAAGCATCTCAAGCTTCATTACCCAACTGACCGGAATCAATAATGAAATGGTGCGAAACGCGCCACCGGTAAAGGCTGTGATTCACGAGTTTGCCGATTTCGTCGGCAGTGATCCAGTCCTGGGGCATAACGTCCGGTTTGATCTTTCCTTCCTGCAAAAAAACAACATACTGCTCGACAACCCGGTCATAGATACTTACGAACTGGCGTCGGTGCTGATGCCAACCGCCAGTCGTTACAACCTGGGAGCGCTCGGACAGCGGCTCAATGTGCTACTTCCGGCGACACATCGAGCACTCGATGATGCCCGTGTAACCCATGCTATTTTCCACCAGTTGTACGAAACCGGGCTGAAGCTGCCTACGGGGCTGATTGCCGAGTTTGTGCGCCTGAGTGAGGCCTTTGATTGGGGCGCACGCTGGGTTTTCGGCCAGATCTTGCACACACAAATGCGCCAACCTATGTCGGCGCGGAAAGCAGCCAGACAGGACCACGGCCCTATGCTGGGACAGCGACGCGAGCGTTTCATCCAAACGATGGAACCTATCAAGCCAGCCAGGCCGCTGGATGAGGATACGCTAACGGCAATGCTGGAACACGGCGGGCCGTTTTCCAGGTACTTCAAAGAGTATGAGTATCGCAGCCAACAGGTAGAAATGCTGCGGGCAGTGTCGCGCGCTTTCTCAACAGGGCAGCATCTGATGGTGGAAGCAGGAACCGGCACAGGAAAATCGTTCGCGTACCTGGTGCCCGCAGCAATCTGGGCGATTCAAAACAACACGCGTGTGGTCATTTCGACGAACACGATTAATCTGCAAGATCAATTAATCAAGAAAGACATCCCCGATCTATGCCAGGCGCTTGACCTGGAACTGCGCGCAACCGTGCTGAAAGGCCGGGCCAATTACTTGTGCCCGCGAAGACTTGAATCAATGCGCCAGCGCGGACCTGTATCCGTAGACGAGATGCGGGTATTGGCGAAAATTCTGGTATGGCAGATAGAAAGCGAAAGTGGGGACCGCAGCGAAATCAACTTAAATGGCCCCACTGAGCGGGATATCTGGAACCGGCTTTCGGCAGACGATGAAGGCTGCCGGGCCGAAAACTGCCAGAGCCGCACCGCAGGCAATTGTCCCTTTTATCGGGCACGACAAACCGCGCAAAATGCGCACTTAGTGATTGTCAACCACGCACTGCTGCTCTCGGATATTGCGGCTGGCAGCCGGGTACTGCCAGACTATGATTACCTCATCATTGATGAGGGGCATCACATGGAAGCCGCAACGACCAGCGCGCTCAGCTTTCGGGTAACACAAGGTGATATGATCCGGCTGCTGCGCGAACTGGGCGGAACTTCCAGCGGTATTCTGGGTTACCTGCTGACTCTCCTGCAAGACCTGCTGCTGCCCTCTGAAATGGCGGCTTTTCACCAGGCAATTCAACGCGCTACCGATCTTTTATTCCAGTTGGAACATCACTTCAAGGATTTCTTTGTGGTGGTGGATGATTTTCTGGCTGAGAAACGCAACGGACGACCGGTGAGTGGGTATGGACAGCAAGAACGCATTTTAGATGCCACACGCACCCTGCCAGTTTGGACCAATGTGGAGATAGCGTGGGATGAAACGCACCAAGTCTGTCAGATGCTGCTCAACCTGCTGGTTGAAATTCACCGGAAAGGCGGGGCGTGCCAGCAAGATAACGAGTTAGAGGAACTGGAAGCTTCGATCGATAACCTGGGGAACGCTTACCAACGCCTCTCCGAAGCTGATGCGCACTTGAACGCGCTGGTATCCAACCCGCTGCCAGAACATATTTACTGGGTTGAAATCCAACCGGGCAATAACCTGATGGCGCTCAACGTAGCGCCGTTACATATTGGCTCACTGATGGAAAAACACTTGTGGCATGGCAAGTCGAGCGTTGTTTTGACTTCAGCCACACTGACGGCAAATGAAGGTTTTGATTATCTGCGGAGCCGCCTAAACGCCGAAGACGCCGAAGAAATGCAGTTAGGCTCACCGTTTGATTATGAAAATGCTGCGCTGTTATACCTGCTTAATGATATTCCAGAACCAAATGATGTTAACGGCTACCAGCGCGCAGTAGAACAGACGATCATTCGGCTGAGCAAAACGACTGGAGGCCGCATGCTAGCCTTGTTCACTTCCTATGCGCAGTTACGGCGGACCTCCAATAGTATCGCCCCTGCCCTGGCAGAAGCTGGCATTCTGATCTACGAACAAGGTGAAGGGGCTTCTCCTAACACGCTGTTGGAAACATTCCGGGAGGCAGACAAGGCGGTATTGTTGGGAACACGTTCATTCTGGGAAGGCGTGGATATTCCAGGTGAAGCGCTGTCGGTGCTGGTATTGGTTAAGCTGCCTTTTGACGTTCCAAGCGACCCAATTATTGCTGCACGCTCAGAAACCTTTGAAGACCCATTTAACGATTATCAACTACCGGAAGCGATCCTGCGGTTCCGGCAGGGATTTGGCCGCCTGATTCGCAAGCAGTCGGATCGAGGGGTAGTCGCCATCCTTGACCGGCGGTTGCTGAGCAAGCGTTATGGGCGGGCTTTCCTGGAATCGCTGCCTGCTTGCAAGGTAAAGATCGGATCGATGCGCGACTTACCAGCCGCCGCCGCGCAGTGGTTGGATCTGTAAGGTTAAACATCAACAGAGAGGTTTGCAGTCGGTTGATCGCAAACCTCTCTGTTTAACTGCAAAGGAATGAACCTCGCAACTGGCGAGGTTTTTTTTATTCGCCCATCCACCAACCGCTCATCTCAGGAAGCTCACGCTGCTGAAGTACGGTGAGACCCTCTGATTCTAACCAGAGGACAGCCGGGCGTGGAGCAAGGTTGTAGTTTGAAGCCATGCTCAACTGGTAAGCACCTGCTACAGGCATGAGCAACAAATCTCCACGATGGGTTTCCGGGAGTAAAACATCGGTTATTAACTGGTCCCCCGACTTACAGAACTTGCCGACCACATTCACTGTTTGAGTGGGAGGGTCGTCGGGGTGAAGTGGCAGTAGAGCCGTGTAGCGTGACTGGTAGAGGGCCGGGCGAAGGTTATCCGCCATGCCGCCATCAACTGCCACAAAACGAGTCCCATCTCCGGCCGTTTTGGTGACGCCAACCGTGTAAAGTGCGACGCCAGCGCGCGCAACCAGCCAGCGACCGGGTTCAATCACGAGGGTGGGCAAGGGCCAGGTGTGGCGATTATATTCTTCGCAAATCGCGCCAGTGACCGTTTCAATCCAGCGGTCAGGCTTGTTTTCAGACTGCTCGGCAAGATAGGGCACTCCCCACCCACCGCCCGGGCTGATTTCCTCCGGCACAAAACCAGTTTCTTCAGCAAGAGAGAGCAGGCTAGCAATTGCACGCTGATACGGCTCTGCTTCAAAGAAATTGGAACCGAGATGGGTATGCAGTCCGGTCAGGTGCAGCCAGGGGCTGTTTTGGGCAGCAAGAATGGCCTGCGCAGCCTGATCACCGGCAAGGGGCAGCCCAAACTTACTGGTAAGATGCGAGGTTTGCAAGTAAGCGTGTGTATCTACCACCACACCCGGTGAAATGCGCAGCCAGACTCGGGCCACTTTCTGATGCTGTGAAGCTAACATCTCCAGTAAGTGAAGTTCTTCCAGGTTATCAATGACAATCGATTGAACGCCCCACTCAAGCGCCGCCGACAGTTCTTCAGCGGATTTGTTATTTCCGTGTAAATGAACCTTTTCTGGCGAAAACCCTGCACGGCGTGCAACGGCCAACTCTCCCAGGCTAACGACATCTACCCCGACTCCAAGCGTGGCAAGCTGGCGCGCCATTCCGAGAGAAAAATAGGCTTTCGCCGCATAGGTGATTTCAGAAGGGTGGGAATAACGCTCTTTAAAGTTGGCAGCGCAGCGCTTGCACTTGATAACGGAGTGTTGCGCCGTCATAGAGATATAAAGGCGTCCCGTACGTACGCGCCAGATCAGCCAAGTCATGCCCGGCAATGGTCAAATGACCGGCCATATTCTGGCCGGTCGATACCGGTAAAAGATGATTCATATTCTTCACAGGCTAACTCTCTTCAGGATAGTAAGACGAACCTTCCGTCGTTTCGCCAGAGGAGTCCTCCTGGTAAGTCCCATTTTCCCCCTCTAGTTGTTCTTCGGAATCCTCAAAATCTTGTGAAGCAAGCTCGGAAATCATTGAAGCCAAATGATATTCCCCAGGGCGCTCAAAATCTTCAAAGGCGCTAATCACAATGACGGCATTTACCAAAGAATTACCAGGATTGCGCCAGCGATGCACAAGTTGAGCGGCAAAAATCAAACTATCGCCGGGCTCCATCAGGAAACGCTGCTCATCCACCTCATACTCGAGGGTTCCGCGCAGACAGAAAACCATCTCGTGCCCGGTATGGATCATGCCATGAGGGCCGCTACTGCCGCCGCTTTCAAGCGTCAGCAGGAAAGCTTCCACTCGTCCCGTAAAGGACTCACCGCCAAGACCCTCAATGACTCCACGTAAGAAAGGCACCCGAGTGCGTTCAGCGGCTTTGCGAAAAACAATCTGCTCGCGAACCGGTTCCTGCCGGAAAAATGCCGTGATCGGAACCTCTAATGCGCTGGACAGTTTATTTAATGTGCTAACGGAGGGAGAAGTCAGTCCTCTCTCAATCATGCTCAATGCATTTGCCGAAAGACCGCTTCGGCGGGCGAGCGCCCGCATTGAAATCCCACGTTCTTCGCGCAAAGTCCTCAGCCTTTGGCCGACATCAACAAAGTTCTGCTTCTTTACCAAAAGGTTCCATGCTCTCCTCCACTACTTTTATCGTATTTGTACAGATTGCTACAGAACTACCATACAATTATAACGTGTGAACGTAGTTTGTGTGACATTCCACAGGGGGAAATGTGATTAGAGACACTTCACAAAGGGAAGGTAAATATCATAATCAATAGGATTTGGGGTTCCTATCCAAAACTGGAGTGAAACCCGAAACGATGCAGTTCTTATTCTCTTCAGGTAGTGATTATGAAACATCAGCAATCCATTCTGCTGGTGGGATTGGGCAGTCTTCTTTTACTGGGTATGATGATCGCTGCGCTGCCGGCCCAGAACGCCAGTGCTCAATGTAAAAGCCTTTCAGCGTGTAAAAACTGTCACGAAACCCAAGAACAGGCGACAGTCAGTACCCTGGGGGTGTGGCACAGTGACCACGCCGCATACGACTTCTGTGATGCATGTCATGGCGGCGTACGTGATGCCTCGGCTGCCGAAGCGGCGCACGTTGGGGTCACTACCCAACTAAAAGCCATGTCGGGTCAATGCGGCGCATGCCACGCAGAGGATCTAGAAAGCAGACTGAATACATACGCCGCTACCCTGAATGTGACCGTCGATCAGACTGGTTTGCAAACCGTACAACAGCGTAACCCACTGTCCTCTTTTGTAGGAGCGCAGCCAGTCGAGGTCGATCCAAAGTCAGCGAGTCAGCAGGTCCCCTTGGATGGAAAGAAAGCTTCAGCGCAGCCCATCAATCAAACTGGCAACCTGATTCTGGCAGGGCTGCTGGTCGTCGGCGTGATCGGTGGGGGCAGTTATGTTACCTGGAACGAACGCCGACTGGCACAAAAGAGCGAACGGCGAACCGGGTGGCTGGTCGAGCAAATTCGCAAAGAACACTGGTCGCCGTATGCGGCAGGCGTGCTGTTAGGCATCACCTGTATTCTGGCTGTGCTGCTCGCACAGCACCTATTGGGCGCATCCTCTGCGATTGCTTCGATTGCCAGCAACGTGGTGCAAAAAGCAGCACCAGATGGATTGGGGAAGGGAATTTACTTCAAGTTCATCATGCCACCAGGATTTAACTGGGAGATTGCGCTGTTGGTAGGTATTTTCTTGGGTGGGATGCTGGGTGCAGTCAGCAGTGGAACTTTTGGTCTGCACTGGAACAATGACCCAACCTGGAAAAAGGTGTTTGGCACACAGCGCTGGAGACGTTTTGTGATCGGGTTTGGCGGAGCGATCTTGCTGCAGATCGGTGCGGGCATTGCAGGAGGCTGCACGAGCGGGTTGGCAATTTCAGGCGGTATGCTGCTGGCGCCGTCGGCTTTCTTGTTTATGGCAGGGATGTTCATCTCCGGGATTGTAGTCACCTGGATTATCTTCCGGAAGAGGTATTGATATGAGCAGTTCGCTACTGGTTGCGCTTGGACTGGGGATTCTGTTTGGTTTTGCCCTCAACAAAGGCGGACTGACGCGCTACAGCACCATTGTTGGCGTTTTTCGCTTCACCAACTTAACAGTGATTAAGTTTATGATGACGGCGCTTTGCACAGCAGCGATTGGCCTTTACGGAATGCGCGAACTGGGTGTGATTCAGTTTCCAGGGGCGCCAGCCACCTACCTGGTAGGCAACCTGCTGGGCGGCGTAATTTTTGGAATTGGGATGGCATTGACCGGATACTGACCAGGTACTTGCGCCGCCGGGTCCGGCGAAGGGAAACTAGATTATCTCTTTTCAGGCATGTTAGGGTTGATCACCGGGTCAGTGATCTTTGGAATGATCTATCCCCAGTTAATGCCCTCGCTTCTAACAACGGCCAATCTGGGGAATGTGGTTCTGCCCGACTTGTGGAATGTGAATCCACTCCTGGCGGTAGGGGTGTTTGTGGTGTTTACGTTGATCTTGTTTTACTTCCTAGAGAATGGACTCAAGCGGAAAGATCGAATCGATTAGCGTATATCTTCAGAGCAACAGCAAGAAAGCGCCGGACCTGGTGTACAAGTCCGGCGCTTTTTGTTTAGGAGAGACCGAGGATTTTTCCCGTTTCCATTTCAATATCAATATCAAAGAAAGCCGGCCGAGTTGGCAGACCGGGCATGGTGCTCATCGCGCCGAGTAATGGGTACAGGAAGCCCGCCCCTACCGAAGCGCGAATATCACGCACAGGAATGCGGAATCCCGTCGGAACGCCTTTCAAACTTGGATCATGGCTGATACTAAGATGGGTCTTTGCCATGCAGATGGGGAGATCGCTAAAGCCCAGGCGGGTATATTCAGCAATACGTTCATCCGCTTCAGGAGAATAATCGACACCATCGGCGCCATATACTTCGCGGGCGATGATCTCAATTTTCTCCTTGATGGGAAGGTCCAGAGGGTACAGAAAGTGGAAGTCACGGGGTTTGTTGGCAGCTGCCACGACAGCTTTCGCCAGATCCACGGCCCCTTCACCACCCAGTTCCCAGTGGCGCGCAACCACCGCATCTTCCGCGCCGCCTTCTTCCACAGCCACCTTTCGGATCAGGGCCATTTCAGCATCCGTATCGGTCCAAAAGCGATTGATGGCGACCACAACTGGAATGCCGAATTTGCGGGCGGTCTGAATGTGATGGAGCAGGTTATCGAGACCTTTGCGCAGTAAAGTGAGGTTTTCTTCGGTGTAGGTCGGATCGAGCGGTTTCCCCGCTACCACTTTTGGGCCTCCGCCGTGCATCTTCAGAGCGCGGACGGTTGCCACCAGTACAACCACACTCGGCTGTAACCCTGAGTAACGGCACTTGATGTCAAAGAACTTTTCCATGCCGATATCCGCGCCGAAGCCCAATTCAGTTACAACGAAGTCTGCCAGCTTTAAACCAATTTTGTCAGCGATGATGGAACTGTTACCGTGAGCGATATTTGCAAAGGGGCCGGCATGTACGAAGACAGGGGTTCCTTCGAGAGTCTGCATCAGGTTCGGCTTGATGGTATCTTTCATCAAGACCGTCACAGCGCCAGCAACACCCAAATCTTCAGCAGTGATAGCCTCACCACTGCGGCTGACCCCAATCACGATCTTGCCAATGCGCTCACGCATGTCTTCCAGGCTGGTTGTCAGGGCTAAAATCGCCATCAACTCACTCGCGACGGTGATATCGAAGCCCGTCTGACGCGTCATGTTTTTTTCACTGGACCCTTCGCCAATGGTAATTTCACGCAAGAAGCGGTCATTCGTATCGACGACACGACGCCAGGTGATGGTATTGGGATTGATATCAAGGCGTACCAGGCGGCTGCGTTCCTCAGAGGTCAGGTCGTTTGGATCCGTCTTGTCGATGCCTAGTTTTTTCAGGCGGCCCAACGTCCCCAGCCCAAACTGGCGGTTGCCCTGCTTATCAGGCGGGAAGAGGCGGTTAAACAACTGCTGATCCGTTTGAGTAGCTTCATGCAGGATACGGGCATCAATGGCAGCAGCCATGAGATTATTGGCAGCGGTAATGGCGTGCAAGTCGCCCGTCAAGTGCAGGTTGAATTCCTCCATCGGAATCACCTGGCTGTACCCGCCTCCTGCAGCGCCCCCTTAATCCCGAAGGTAGGGCCCTGACTGGGCTGACGAATGCAGGTCATCACGCGATAACCGAGATGCGCGCCGAGGGCTTGACTGAGGCCGACTGTTGTAGTCGTTTTCCCCTCGCCAAGGGGAGTAGGTGTAATGGCAGTCACATCGATATACTTACCATCGGGGATATCTTTCAGCCGGTCTAAAACCTCAAGCTTCACTTTAGCTTTATATGGTCCATATAACTCAAGCTCTTCTGGCAACAAACCGAGTTCCTCAGCCAGTTGGGTGATCGGCTTCATTTGTGCTTCCTGCGCAATTTTGAGATCAGAAGGCACCGGGGTACGACGTTTCAAGGGAATCGGCGTGATGCGGCGATCAGAGAGCGTTTTTTCACTCATTAATATTTGCTCCTTTCAAGGAAAATCTATTTTACTGAGGTTAATTATCGACCTGGATAGAGGAAAACGCAAGTAAATTAGCAGTTGTCCGACAACTAAGCGAAAGAGAAGATGAAGAGCCGGGTATCCGGGTATCCGGGTAGCCGGGTATGGACAAGACCTGGAAATCGCCCAATTCCCGTTATAATGAGGTGAATCACGACATAACCATTCCTCTATCAGCGGAGTATGCCTGATGCCAGCTACGATCCTGCTCGTTGAAGATACACTAGACCTGGCTCGCGTTATCCAGCGGGAGCTTGAAAATGAAGGCTACCACGTGCTGTTCGCCAGTAATGGGCAGCAAGCGCTGGAACTGCACGACCAAAAGCAGCCGGACGCGATGATTCTGGATTGGATGCTGCCAGGGATGGATGGACTTTCGGTGCTGCGACAAATTCACACCCACGCCTATACGCCAGTACTTATGCTCACAGCCCGCAATGAAGAGATCGACCGAGTTTTGGGATTGGAAGTGGGTGCAGATGATTATCTTACCAAGCCGTTCAGTATGCGCGAACTGTTGGCACGCGTACGAGCCCTGCTGCGAAGGGTGGAGAACGTTCAGCAAATGTTGAATGCTGATCGGAAGCCGAAAGATCGACCAGTCTATTATGGGCCACTGCACCTTGATCCCGAAGCCTACCAGGCGAAATTGGAAGCAGAAGAACTCGAACTAACCCGTACAGAATTCGATCTACTCTACTTGCTGCTGCAGTCGCCTGGGCGAGCTTTTAGCCGCGCCTACCTGCTGGAAGCGGTGTGGAACGGCAATTATGTGGCGGGAGACCGCTCGGTGGATAATGCTATTCTGCGGCTGCGTAAGAAGATGGGCAGCCTGGGAGATGCAATCGAAACAGTGTGGGGTGTAGGCTACCGGCTGAAACCGTGGGAGTAAAATGACAGCTTTCGTCGGCTTTGCACGACGCCTATGGGATACCTTTCGAAGTATCTGGCTAACGCGACCAGCATTGTTCGCACTGCTGGAAGCATGGGCGTTTGCGGCCATCACTCTTTATCTGGTCGCGATGGTCGGAGACCGGGTAACGCCAAGTTTTCTACGAAATGCGGTGTTCTATACCACTTATCTCGCCGGAGTATGGATGGCGCTGCGCACGCGTATCTTTAATGAAATCTCCTGGAAGAAGATCGTCCGGCAGGAACTGCTGTGGGGAGCGGCCCTTTCAGTGATTTTGATCGTAGGAGTATGGCTTCCGGCGCTGCTGCTGGATTGGGAAGAGCCTTTCCGCGACAACAATTTTGGTTTGATTGGATCTATTTTCATCCTGGTGAGCGGTGGGGTTGTCTACTGCCTGGTTCGGCCCGGTATCTCGCTATGGCGGTTCTGGAATCACCTGCGCCGGAAGAGCCTGGTATGGTCGCTCACCCACGCTCATATGATGGTGGCGCTGATTGGGGCAGTGTTCACGCTGGTATTCTTCAGCATTGTGATGCTCAACTCGCAACGCGTTTCACAGACAGATTTGCCTTCACCCATTTTTTCGGCTGCCTCCCAGCTTTTTACAACGCTTTTGCCACTGCTGAGTGTGTTGGGCGTGATGACGGTAGTTGCGCTGGCAGTGCTCATGCCACCTTCAGCGCTGTTTTCTTACATCTTTGCGCGGCGAACAACTCGCCGTCTGGATGGCGTAGTGCAGACCGCGCGGCGGTTTCGAAATGGAGATTACCGCGCGCGCGTGCCGGTAGAGGGGGAAGATGAAGTCGCCCAGCTCCAGTCGGACTTTAACGCGATGGCGGAAACACTGGAACACACCCTGCAAGAACTGCGGAATGAGCGCGAACGGGTAGAAGGACTGCTGCAGTCGCGGCGGGAACTGGTAGCAAATGTGTCCCACGAACTGCGAACACCAGTCGCGACCCTGCGCAGCTACCTGGAAACATCTGTTGAAGGTTGGAATGGCGCTCCGCCAGATGAACTGCGCACCGACCTGGAAGTGATGCATGGCGAAATTTTGAGACTGCAAGCACTGATTGATGATCTGTTCACACTATCGCGGGCAGAAGTCAATCATCTGACGCTGCGGGTAGGGCCAGTAGACATACAACAGTTGATCCATCAACGGGGTGCAGCAGTGGCGCCGCTGGCATGGCATTCGGGACGGGTGGAGGTGGTGGCTGATGTTCCAGCTTCCCTCCCCCTGGCACAGGCAGATCCTGGTCGACTGGATCAAGTTCTGATGAATCTCTTGTGGAACGCGATTCGACACACGCCACCAGGGGGAATTGTGGCGATCACCGCTGCTGAAGAGCCAGAAAAGCCGTTTCTATGCATTGAAGTGCGAGACACAGGAGAGGGCATCGGTCCCGAAGATCTGCCCCATATTTGGGAGCGGTTTTATCGAGGGACCACCTCAGAAGAATCTTATCTCAGCGACGAAAGACGAAGCGGGGCAGGCCTGGGGTTGGCACTGGTCAAAGAATTGACCGAAGCCATGCACGGCAGCGTTCAGGTGACAAGCACGCCAGGACAAGGAAGCTGCTTTCGCATCCTGATGCCAAAGTCTGAGCAGTAAGTAACCTCTTCCCTTTTTGCGACAAGTTTGCGACAACCTAACGATAAAGCACTGACAAGGGCTGGTTAAACTGAACCTGTGAGATCAACACAGGAGGTTTAATCAATGCAGCGTATTTCATCTTTACCCATTACGATTACAACGGATCACCTGACACGCCGGTTCGGGCCTATCACGGCGGTAGATCAACTCAATCTCAATGTTCCAAAGGGAAGTATCTACGGCTTTCTCGGGCCAAATGGAGCGGGTAAGACGACAACCATCCGGATGCTGCTGGGACTGATTCGTCCTTCTCAGGGTGAGGTATACCTATGCGGTCTACCGTTAAAGCGACAAAGAATGACGCTGCTGCAAAGCGTCGGATCACTGGTAGAAAGCCCTTCACTCTACCCGCACTTGACTGGCTATGAAAACCTGGAGCTCATCCGCCGGATGATCGGGGCAACCTCCAGGCAAATCACGCGTGTCTTGAAGATTGTGCATCTAGAAGATGCGGCTCGCCGGCGCGTTGGGCAGTATTCCTTAGGGATGCGCCAAAGACTGGGGCTGGCGCTAGCCCTGCTCAATGAGCCAGACCTGTTGATTCTGGATGAGCCAACGAATGGACTTGACCCGGCAGGAATCCATGAAATGCGGGAACTGATCTGCGGTATGCCGGAGGAACACGGCATTACTATTTTCCTCTCCAGTCACCTTTTGAATGAAGTAGAACAAATGGCAACGCATGTGGGAATAATTCAAAAGGGACAGCTTCTGTTTGAAGGGGCGCTCACAGAACTGCAAGCCCAATTGGAAGATCACCTGATTCTGGGAGTTGATCAACCAGAGAAGGCATCCTGGATTCTCAAGAAAGCAGGTTGGAGCGTGCAGTCAAATAACGGGCAGAACGGCCCGCAACATCATCCCAGATTGGTAGTGAACGTCAACGGTGAATCAGACATTGCCATGTTAAACGCTCAGTTGGTACAAGCCCGGGTGAATGTATATCACTTGCACATGGCGCAACCGTCGTTAGAAGAAATATTCCTCAACTTAACTGCTTAGCAAGCTACCTGAGACTAGCAACAGGAGAATCATATGCGTACCTGTTCCCCTTTGATGTCCCAACGGAGACTTTCACCCCTGTTGGCCTTCGGGCGCGCAGTTTCAGCGGAAGGGCTGAAACTGAAGCGAACCCTGGCTTTCTGGCTGGCGTTTATCGCTCCCTTCACAATTGCCCTCTTGCAGTTCATTCTCTTCTATCAAAGAGGGATCAGTACCGCGTTAGGAGACGCCAATCCCTGGATGATTTTGGGGCAGCAAACGCTGATTTTTTGGGCAATCTTGATGCAGCCCCTGTTCATTACACTTGAAACGGCTCTGATTGCCGGACTGGACCATACTGGAGACCATTGGAAGCACCTGTTTGCGCTGGCACTGCCACGATGGGCGGTTTATGCTGCGAAACAAGTCATGGGAATGGCAATCATCGGGTTGAGCATGATTGCCCTGGACGGGTTCGGCCTGCTGGTAGGTGTCATGCTGCGGCTGCTGAAGCCTGAGTATGGCTTCGACCAGCCTATCCCGGTGCTGCGCCTGCTGTGGTTCACGCTGCTTACTTACCTGGGCTCGTGGCTGATCCTGTCTATCCATACCTGGATCGGCAACCGATGGCGCAGCTTTGTGGTGGCAATGTCGGTTGGGGTGGTGATGACGGTCGTCGCTGTAATGGTGATCAATTCGGAATGGAACGGACTTTATCCGTGGACAATGCCAGCAATGATTGCGAACAACTTCATAGAGGAGAATCCTGCATTCGACCTGGTACTCATCGGCAGCATCGGCGGGATTCTAATGGCGATCGCAGGTGGATTGGAGTTTATTCGAAGAGACGTACTGTAAAAGGCTCTACTTAACCAGAGGGACGGCGTCCCTCTGGTTATTGTTAATACCGATCGCCCCTATAATTTTCGGACTGAATGCGATATGATTGAGACCATTACAGGAAACACACCAGGAGGAAACCAATGGGCGACTTTGAACAACAAATGCGCGAGGAAGTTGGCAATTACCAAGGAAAATTTAAGGAAGTGATTACACTCGCGCCAGACTTCTACCATCTGTTCAACAACCTTCTGGCAGACCCTAACCTGCCTGGACGGCTGCGCCCGCTGGTATTGGTAGCAATCGCTTATTACCTGATACCAGTGGACATTATCTCAGAGGATTTGACAGGGGCCTGGGGATACCTGGATGACACCTACTACGCAGCCCTGACACTGGAGACGGTTCAGCAAGAAATGGGTGAGGACGATATTCTGAAGCAAAATTGGGAAGGCAAACAGCCCATTTGCGATGTGATTGATGATATCCTGGCACGCGAAAAAGAACTTGTTGGCGATCAGCACGATCTAATCACATGGTTCGCCGGGTATGAGTATCTCTTGAAGGGACTGAAAGATTAATAAATATTTGGACACTATGTTATAATCTAGTCCATCCTAAGCTGGCTGGATACGCCAGCCGGTTTTATTCGTAGGAGGGAAAGAAATCTTGGATACGAAAAACAAACCCCAAGCTGTTGAAGATGATGTCGTTGTCAGCCTTGACTATACGTTGACCGTCGAAGGGCAAGTGGTCGATTTGACCGAAGGTGATGAACCCTTGCAGTTCATGCAGGGCCATCAGAATATCATTCCCGGGTTGGAACGCGAACTGGCCGGGATGAAGATTGGTCAGAGTAAGACTGTGTTGGTAAAACCTGCTGACGCATATGGCGAATTGGAACCGGAGAATATCATCGAAGTTCCGCGCAGTGAGTTTCCAGCCGAGATTCCGTTGGAGGTTGGGACTGAACTAGAAGTCAAGAACGATGCCGGGGAAGTTCTGAGCGCGACCATTGCAAACATCTCTGCGGACAGCGTGAAGCTGGACTTTAACCATCCGCTTGCCGGGAAAGAATTAGTCTTCGATGTGAAAGTTGTGGATTTGCGCGAAGCGACCGCCGAAGAACTGGAACATGGTCACGTGCATGACGAAGACTATGATGAAGACGACGAGGACGAGGATTTCGAAGATCTTCTTGACGACGACGAAGATGATCTCATGTACGAGGACTTCGATGAAGACAATGAGGGGGATGATCTGTTCGACGAAGAGGACCACAACGATAGCAACAAGTAAAGTCGCTAAGCGCCCGAAGCGCGAATCAGGTGGGTTTCGCCTGAGCGTATCTAAATACAGCCAACCATTGGAACCAGCAGTGTCATTTGCAGCACTGCTGGTTTTTCTTTTAAAGCATCTCACTTTAGGAACAGAACGAGAAAGGCATAAAGGGGTTATCAACACAAAGAAGAAGTCGTAATGCGTCCTCACTTCCTTATGTTATCCACTCGATTAAGTTTCTAAAGAGGCAGCTACTCCATCATGAAATATAAAGTCATTGCCAACCCTGCAGCCGGGAAAGGGACCGGTCAGTATCTCATTCCGAAGGTTGAAGCCGAACTACAACGCCAAGGGATTCCCTTTGATCTTGTCCGCACTGAGTACTCGGGACACGCCTGTGAACTGGCAAAAGCGGCGGCTGAAAAAGGGTATGATGTCATTGCCGCAGCAGGCGGCGACGGAACAGTTAATGAAGTGCTAAATGGGTTGATGCTGGCCCAACAAGCCGGACTAGGAAAAGCCAGACTAGGCGTGATCTGTGTGGGCCGCGGAAATGACTTTGCGTTTGGCGCAGGACTCTCAACAGCGTGGGAAGAAGGATGCAGGGTAATCGCTACTGGCAAGCCAAAACAAATTGATATCGGTAAAGTAAATGGCGATCAACTAAGGAACGGCGAGCGCTTCTTTGGCAACGGCGTGGGGATTGGCTTCGACGCGATTGTGAACATCCAGGCCAGCAAAACACGGCTGAACGGGTTTCTTAATTATATGGTAGCAGCTTTACGAACCCTGCTGCTTTACTTCCAGGCTCCAACGGTGCGCATTGAGTGTGATGGAGAAAGCCTGACCCAGGCCGCCCTAATGATATCGATTATGAATGGGCGGCGGATGGGCGGCGGCTTCTTGATGACCCCTGACAGTTCGATTAGCGACGGGATTCTGGACCTGTGCATTGCTCGTAAAGTTAGCCGAGCGACAATCTTAATGATGCTCCCACGATTTATGAAAGGCACGCAAGGAACACACCCAGCAGTGCGCTTTTTGCGATCTCAGCGTGTGCATGTGACTGCACTAAAGGGAACGCTGACCGCCCATGCGGATGGGGAGACAATCTGCACTGACTGCCGCGAAATGGCAGTTGAAATCTTCCCAGGGCAGATGGAAGTTATGGCACAGACAGATTCTGTCACTCCTTGAAACAGATCAGGCGGTTTCGGTTTCCATTCGGGGCATATATTCGCCACGGACAGCGGCGCTGTTTAGACGAGCGCGATGATAAAACAAGCGTTGGGCTTCTGAAACATTGTTCGCCTCGCCATGCCAGGCCTGTAGTGAAGGCCCTTGCAGAGCGCGCCCGAATGAAAAGCTGAGTGTCCAAGGGTGAGGGCCCATCGCATTCATGGCATTAAGGTTCGCTGTCGCCATTTCAGGGCTCTGCCCGCCAGAGAGAAAGACGATGCCTGGCACCGCCGAAGGAACCGAGCGGCGCAAAGTGCGAATGGTCGCAACAGCCACTTCTTCAGGGGTGGGCGGCTTAGGGAAATCGACGCCGGGCATGATCATGTTTGGTTTGAGCAGAATGGCTTCTAACATCACACGCGCATCGTACAGTTCTTCAAAGACACAATTCAGCACAGACGTTGTCACTTCTTCACAAACCGAAATATGATGGACCCCATCCATAAGCACTTCCGGTTCGACAATGGGCGTGAGGCCCTCTTCCTGACAAAGAATGGCATAACGCGCCAGAACATGGGCATTGGCGGTAATGCCATACGGCGTGGGCGTGCCAGGGGTAATCGAAAAGACAGCACGCCACTTGGCAAACCGCGCACCTAAGGCCCGGTACTCCATCAAGCGCTCGCGCAAACCATCCAGTCCTTCGGTTATCTTTTCGTAAGGAAAACCCGCGAGCGGTTTGGCGCCTTTATCGACCTTGATGCCTGGGATGATGCCTTTGTGGTTCAGCACTTCTGGGAAGGGCGTACCATCTTCACTTTCCTGGCGGAGGGTTTCATCAAACAGGATGACCCCACTGACATAGTCTTCAACCCCAGGTGTGGTTAGAAAGATTTCACGATACGCACGACGATTTTCGGGGGTGGAAGGCACAGTCACCGTATCGAAACGCCTTTGAATGGAACCAAAGCTCTCATCGGCAGCCAGAATCCCTTTTCCGTCCGCGACCAGTGTTTCAGCAGTTACTTGTATAGCAAGCTTTTCCAGCATTTATGTACCTCCTTTGTATACATTATAGCTGTTTTGGAGGTACGTGAGACCGCTTTCAGTGGACGTGTTGCTGTGTTTTGATATAGATCCGGCTGAAATCAACCCTCAGCCGGATCTATATCCTCTGGCTAATTATTTCTTGCGATTGCCATACTCCACTTTGACCCCACCAGTGGGTAGACCCGTATCATAGTCTCGCACTTCAGGGGCGTAGCCATCAGCGGGGCGCGGACGGAAGCTGCCATTCCATTGGTAGCGATGGGAAAAACGCCAGTCACGCCGCTCCCACACCGGACCGCGGAAGGGGTCCCGTTTCTGGTACATCCACTCCAGCAGCCGGTCATGGAGCTGGTTGCGAATCTGTACACTGTTAAAGTCATCAATCAGATTATTCATCTCAGCCGGATCTTTTTCCAAGTCGTATAGTTCATCAGAATGAAGCAGGTTGAGAACCAATTTATAACGCTCATTGACGTAACTACGGACAGGTTGAAAACCGCCCCAGGAATCATGTTCGATTTCATAGCGGTTGAATTCCATGACTACGCCACGACCAGGCTGTTCCTGGCCCTGGAGAAGAGGAATGATCAACTCGCCTTCGAGGATGGGTGGATTGGAGAGACCGCTCAATTGGAGCATAGTGGGCAGCAGATCAATATGACTGACAGCGGTATCCACCTGCCGCCCCGCGCCAGACCCCCCTGGCTGCTCAATAAGCAGGGGAATGTGGGTTATTTCCTCGTACATGACCGGGCCTTTACCCCGCAAGCGGTGAGCGCCCATCATTTCACCATGATCGGAGGTGAAGATGATGTAAGTATCCTCTGGCGACATGGCATGGACAGCATCGATCACCCGACCTATTTCGGCATCGGTGTAGCTGTTGCAGCCGAAGTACATGGGCTGGCGGACGGTACCATCCTCAACATTGACATTCGCAGCCCGGGCCCATTCTCGCTGGTGCGCGGGTTTGCCCTGTAAGGAATCGAAGGCGGCTGGGCCAAGGGGATAATCATAGTCGAGGAACTTCTCGACATACTCGGGCGGGCAGGTGAAGGGGTGATGAGGCTCATCGTAGGATAGAACCATCAAGAAAGGCTGGCTGGCAGAACGCGTTTCGAGAAAACGAAGGGCGCGGTCCGAAATGCCGTGGGCCCAGGTAAAACCGGCCTGAATGTTACGGCGGCGCAGATCTTCCAGGCTGTTAAGTTCCTGCCGCCACATCAAGGTTTCAGCATCACTCATTTCTTGAAGATAGCGCTTGCCATCATACCAGTATTCCTCTTCCCAACCGGGCGGACAGATGCCCGTGCCGAAGTAGTCATGACCATCAAGATGCCACTTGCCGATGTAGGCGGTACGATAGCCACCATCCTGAAAACGCTGGCCCATCGTTTTGATGTTATCGCCGAGCGGGAGATTATTGGTCCAGGGGCCAGAGGTATGGGGATAAATGCCAGTAAATAAGCCAGCGCGGGCAGGGGTGCAAACCGGGCAAGTGGTGTAGGCGCGATTGAACTTGACGCCGGTCTGAGCAAGACTGTCGATGTTGGGCGTTTGCAGTTCGGGATGACCGTAGCAACCAATCACATTGGTAGCCTGGGTATCGGTCATCATGAGAACAAAATTAGGTTGTGACATCGTTTTCCTTATGCGGTTTGTGTAAGACACCAGTCCGCGACCATTTGAACGCGGTTCATGGCTTCTTCATCCGCGCCCTCTGGGACTTCATCAGAGACGCCCAGGATGAGGCGGGGATGGAAGAGCTTGACCACTTTTTCGGCTGTTTCCATAACCTCTTCACGTGAATAAGTGGAGGTGAAGTAAACGGCAGGAATGCCATCCAGCATAATTTTATCGCCGATATGCTCTTTAATTTCTTCCAGGGTGACATCGCCCTGCGGAAGCGGGGTGAGGGCCTCGAGGCCATCAAAGGGAAGCGAACTGAGGTATTTCAAGAGGGTGTGGAAGTAGCCATCGAGGTGCACATGAGTGAAGATGCCAGCAGCGCGGAGCTGATTGGAACGCTTTTCGTAGAAGGGAATCAGGTAGCGCTCAAAGTAGCGAGGCGATAAAAGCTGTTCGTGGAGGTTTTCGCCGAAGTTGATGATTTGAACTTTACCAGAGGCAGTAAGCTGGGTATAAAGCTCATCATAGGATTGGTCGATGAGACGCATGGTTTCTTCAACTTCAGGGCGGCAGTCGACCAGGGCATAGATGAGGTCTTCGAGGCGCATCCACCACTGCGCCAGGGCCTGGTAAGGGCTTTTGGGAACCCAGAACTGCGGGACGCCGCGCTCGCCCACAAAGGCGCTGCCCTCATCGAAAGCGGTTTCATTGAACCTGTAACGCATGCGGGCATAAAGCCAGCGCAGCTTGCGCAAGTCCTCTGCGTTTTTGACGGGAAAGCCGACCGTGCGCCAGGTCTCGTCGGGCGTTCGTTTCAAGGTTTCTATGAGATCACCGTAGGGGGTTTCATAAACCACGGTTCCCTGGCGGCCTTCATAATGCTCGCGGACTCTGACTTCGGGGGTGAAGATACGCTCGACGGGATCGGGCATGCCGGTGTAGTAGTGCATGTAGCGCATGGAGAGCCGCGAGCGGTCGAAGACCTCGCGCATACTGAGGGACTGGTAGCTGGCAGGAAGGCAGTTGAAGATCCTGTGCCAGTCATACCAGGGCTCAATGCGGGGTTGAAAGAGTGGATGCGGCACAGGCTGGCCCTGGAAGATACGTAAATTCATCTCGCGGAAGTTCATAGCAAGCGCTCCTGGAAGATCACGAAGAAAAACTGCAATTCGCCTTGTTCTTTGTTTTGTTGTTTTATTGTTTTTCGGACAAAACTTCATCTGGATGAAGACTGGCCAGCCGATCGGCATTTTCGGAGCGGTGAGTGGCGCGCAGGCGTTCGAGATAGGCGGGCAGGTAGCCGCGGGTGTGGAAGGCGCCGCCCTCGCGCAGAACGGTCATCATGGGGTCTACATCACTGCGGCTGGTGAGCATCATCTGGCGCTCCCAATCTGCGAGGAGGCGCATGGCTTTATCAACCAGATCGGGGCGGCTGGCGCTGAGATCATGCTGCTCGTGCGGATCTTGGGTGAGGTTAAAGAGCATGATGGGTTCCAGCATTTTGTGACCATCGTGATAGGTGCGCAGGCAGATATAGGACTGATCTTCGTGGTCAAAGCGAACCCCACGCTGGCAAGCCCAGGCCCCCTGGCTCGTCACCAGGTAATCGCGGCCCTGTTCTTGACCGGAACGGAAAGCTTCTGTGAAGGGTTTGCCATCCCAGTTTTCGGGAACCTGCGCGCCGGCCATTTCGATGAGGGTGGCAGCCCAATCAAAGTGGTGATAGAGGGCAGAGTCAACTCGACCTTGATCGGTGAGGCCGGGCCAGCGGATGATGAGCGGAATACGGCAGGTGACCTGATCGGCGGTTTGATGATCGCCCCAAACGTTCAACTCGCCCTGATTTTCACCGTGGTCAGAACTGACAATAATGATCGTGTCCTCCAGGACACCGGCCTGTTCCAGCGCAGATAACAAGCGCCCGGCATGTTCATCGGCATAACGGATCCCGGTATCGTAACCATCGATCCACTGCTTGACAGTATCCATCGAATCAAGCTGATGAGGGACGCGCGGGTAACGCTGAGACACCTGATCGGAACCGGGTTCAGTCCCATAACCATGGGGCTCCTGCGGACTGTGGGGGCCATAGCCATTCCAGCCGCGCAGACGGACTTCTTCGGTGAGCCACTCAGGGAGAGGATCCTTTTCAAAGGGATTGCCAAACTCAACCGGGGTGCGGTAAGGCGTGTGGGGATCCCAATAATTTACGTGGAGGAACCAGTTATCGCTCTGGGCGTTCTCTTCGATCCATTTGAGAGCCAATGGGGTCACCTCATCGGCAATTTCCAGGCCCCCTTTGCCTGTGTTGTAGATCTCGTTATAACCAGCATACCACCACCAGGCGGAATGACGCTCACCAAAGGGGGAAACAGTGACGGTGCGAAGCCCTGCGCGGCGCAAGGACGGAATCCAGCCAGTGCGATCATAGACATCACGGAAACCGCGGGAAGGACCCTCAATGAATGGATCGGCGGCAACACCGCCATGATTGATGACGCCGGTATGGAAACCAGTCCGACCGCTCCAAAGCGCAGAGCGGGACGGCAGGCAGGGGGCATCGGTGACATAACAGTTTTCAAAGCGGACACCCTGGCGGGCAAGGCGGTCGATATTGGGGCTGGTGTCGCGGTGGTAGCCGTAACAGCCCAGGTGATCGGGACGAAGGGTATCGATATCGATGAACAAAACACGCATGAGAGGCTCCTTGAAACAGACCAAACTTTAATAATCGCCAGTTTGCAGCGGGTACTGCTTTTCCACCTCGAACCAACGCTGAAGCAACAGGACGCGCATATTGTTTAAGAGACCTGTATAAGCAGGATCGGAACTGTAATCACACAACTCGCCCGGATCCCGCTGGAGGTCATAAAGACGCTCCTCACCTGTGTTGGAACGGGCATATTTATGGTCATGGGTGCGGACGGTTTTCCAGGAGATTCTGAAAGGCTGGCGATGCTCGATAAAGACAGATTGGCGTGGAGAGAAAGGCTGCCCCTGCAAACACTCGCGCAGGGACTGACCTTGAAAGAAAGGCGGGACTTGAACGCCGGCATAGTCTAAGAGGGTGGGCGCCAGGTCGACCGCTTCCACCAAATTCGCACGACGCTGACCGGAAGGAATGCGGTCCGGCCAGGAAAAAATCAGCGGGACGTGGACACAACTATCATAGCCTGGTGGACCCTTTTGAACCAGACCGTGATCCCCGAGATGCTCGCCGTGATCGGAAGTAAAGACGACCAGGGTATTCTCCTGCAACCCCGACTGTTCGAGGGCAGCTAGAATGCGGCCAATCTGATCATCCACGTGGGTGACCAAAGCATAGTAATAGGCCTTGACACGCTGCCAATCCAGATCGGATAACCCCAACTTATTTTCCCCCGCGTTCATACCGGGCAGCGGCAAGCTGGCAGGATCATAAAGATCGACAAAACGCGAAGGCGGGTTGAGCGGCGTATGAGGAGCATAGAAACCGGCAATCGCAAAGAAAGGCTGGCGACTATCATGCGCGTGCAAAAAGTCGACAATTTCACTGGCGACAAAGGCGGTATGTGTAAGATGCTCTGGGCCTTCAAACAGGTAAGGTTCGTGGGTATTGCGAGGTTGTTTGTGGACGGGCTTGCCTTTCCAGGCAGGCGGCGTTGAACAACGGCAGTTTTCTACCTGAGAAGGATCTTGCTCTGAGACCCACTTGATATAGGCGTCATCATAACAACCAGGCTCATCTGACAGGATAAGCTGGTCAAACCCGTAGGCAGGATGCGGCTCACGGTGATCGCGATTGGAATGGTTTTTGAAGTGCAGTTTGCCGATGTTGGCTGTATAAAAGCCCACTCCTTTTAGAATACTCTGGAGGGTGGGAGATCTCCGGCGACATTTCAATGCCGTTGCAGGTGCTGCCAATGGACGAAGGATACTGACCGCTTAACATACTATGACGGCTGGGCATGCAAACGGGGCTGTTACAGAAGGCGTTCTCAAACATGACGCCAGAAGCTGCCAGACGGTCAAGATGAGGCGTATGAATGTGTGGGTTCGCGGCACAATGGAGGGCATCCCACCGCTGCTGATCCGTGTAAAGCAGGAGAATATTGGGTCTTTTCATATGAGGCAGTCATTTTCTAATTGAAACTTAACCTCTTATAACTTTAAACACCCCTTCGTCACCTTTCGGGCGGGGCTTATCATGTGTCTTCCCATTGTCTGCCAGAAATGTGCAGGGCGCAATTGTCAATTGGTGCAAAAGACGCGATAAGGTGGCAGCAGAGGGTATGATATACTCGATTTATCCTAATATTAAGACGAACAGGTGGAGAGAAACATGGAGCGTACAGAAAAACGCAGCATTACCGCTGAAGATCTTTACCAGTTTCAACTCATGAGCGGCGCGCGGATTTCGCCCAGTGGACAGCACGTTGTGTATTCCGTGCAGCGGGTAGATCAAAAGACAGAAAAGAAGTACACCAACCTATGGATTGTGGCAACTGATGGGCAAAGCCCTGCCCGGCAGTTGACATACGGTGACCATGTGGATGGAAAACCCTGCTGGTCTCCAGACGGCAGCCAGATTGCATTTCTATCGAACCGGGGTGACAAGGAAAAGGCGGCTCAGATCTACCTGCTACCGCTGTCAGGCGGAGAAGCCCGTCCCCTCACCCACCTGGACGGCTCCTTCCAGAGCCTGGTCTGGTCGCCAGATGGTAAACAACTGCTGTGCGTGGCGCGCAAGACAGACGCAGAAGTGCTGGAACGGGAAAAAGATGAACAGAAGAAAAAGCTAGGCGCGGTTGCGCGGCACTATGACCGCATGAATTTTAAGCTGGATGGGTTTGGCTACCTGCCCAAAGAACGCTGGCACCTGTGGCTGGTCAACGCAGAGAATGGTGAAGCAAAGCAGTTGACAGATCATGCCATCTACGATGAACAGCAGGCGGATTGGTCGCCAGACGGAAAGCAAATTGTGTTCGTCTCTAACCGGTCGGAGAACCCTGACAAAAACCCAGACTGGGATGACCTGTATGTAATGCCGTCTGAAGGCGGTACGATGCGGAAGATTGAGACGCCGCAGGGGAATAAGGCCCAGCCGAGCTTTTCGCCGGACGGCATCTGGTTGGCTTACTATGCGCAAGAAGGCGTCGGCATCAGCTACCGCAACCAGAATTTGTGGGTAGTGCCAGCGGATGGATCGGGAGCAGCCTGCAACCTGACAGGAAGCTATGACGTGCACGTGTCGGCATCGACGATCAACGATATGGGTGAAGCGGAAACCATGCCGCCGACCTGGACCCTGGATGGGGAGCGGATTTACTTCCCAATGGTACTGCACGGCAGTTCACTCGTAATGTCGATTGGTCGAGCAGGGGAATAACCTGCAAACCGTACTCGGCGAAGGTGGTACAGTAGGCAGCTTCAGCTTTGACCGCGACCATTCGAAGATGGCCTACTTCAACGGGAAGATCGATGACCCGGGCCAGTTGTGGGTGCGGGACATGCAAACTCAGACAGCACGCCAACTGACGCAAATGAACCAGGACCTGCTGGATGCCATCGATTTGGGCGAAATGGAAGAGGTGTGGTTTAAAGGCCCGCAGGGAAATGACCTGCAGGGTGGATCTTGAAACCACCTGGATTCGACCCGCAAAAGCAGTATCCCTCTATTCTTGAAATTCACGGCGGGCCGCTAGCGCAGTATGGCAATTTCTTCATGCACGAATTCTACTACCTGGCGGCGAATGGGTACGTGGTGTACTTCACCAACCCACGCGGTGGGCGCGGTTACGGCGAGGAACACGCGGGAGCTATTCAAGGGGAATGGGGCATCCACGACTATGAAGACCTGATGGCGTGGGTGGATTACATGGAGAAGCTGCCGTATATCAACTCGAAGCGGATGGGCGTGACGGGCGGCAGTTACGGCGGATATATGACGGTATGGATTATTGGGCAAACTTCCCGCTTCAAGGCAGCCGCCAGCCAGCGGTGTGTGAGCAACTTTGTGAGCATGTGGGGGTCGAGCGATTTCAACTGGACCTTCCAACAGTTGATTAACGACAAGGCCCCGTATGAAGACCTGCAGGCCTTCTGGGATCGCTCGCCGATTAAATATATTGGCAACGCAAAGACCCCTACCCTGGTGATCCATAGTGAAAATGACCACCGCTGCCCGATTGAACAGAGCGAACAAGTGTACGTGGCCCTCAAACGGCAGGGCGTGGACACGGAATTTGTGCGCTTCCCCGAAGAGTTCCATGGGCTGTCGCGGAATGGACGAACGGACCGGCGGATTGCGCGTTTGAATTTTATCCGCGGGTGGTTTGACCGGTATCTAAAAAAAGAATAAGAAAAAGTAAATCCTGACGGCATCTCACAGCCTGAGGTGCCGTCAGCACTCTTCCCTTCCATTTTTCTTGTGCGCTTGATCTAGCGAGCGAACCTGAGAGGAACAGACGATGACCAGTCATGTTTTGAAACCCAGCGAAATCGAAGAACTACAACCTCAAACGGGCCTGTTTGCACTCTACCAACCTGATCGGGCTGAGTACCGGTTTCAGGCCAGGACGGAAGAAGAAGCGCGTTTGTGGCAAGACAAGACCCGCCGCGCGCTGTGGGAATCGATTGGTTTTTTGAATATGCCGGAAGCTGAATTCGCGCCAGAGGTGATTGAAACTGTCGACAAGGGCGACTATGTGCGCGAAAAGATTCTGCTGCATACTTCGGCTTACACCGTTATGCCGGTGTATATTTTGAAACCGAAAGGGAAGGTAGGGCCGCTGCCGACTGTCGTCGCGTTCCATGGACATGGGTATGGCGTAAAGGATATTGTGGGACTGTGGGAAGATGGCGCGGAACGAGATACGCCAGATGGGTACCACAAGGACTTTGGCGTGGCGCTGTGCAAGCGAGGTTTTCTAGTGGCCGCACCGGAAATCTCATGCTTTGGTGAGCGGACGAATGACTATTCGGGATTGAACACAACCATTGGTCAGCAGGCGCCATCCACCTGCCATCACACCTCCGCGCTGGCGTTTTACCTGGGCGGCTCGGCAATGGGACTGCGTGTGTTTGACGGCATTAAGCTGGTGGATTACCTGGAAACGCGGGATGACGCCGACACGCAGCGGTTGGGCGCGATGGGAATTTCGGGCGGCGGGATGCATACATTTTATTCCACCTGCCTGGATGAAAGAATCCGGGCGTGCGTGGTCAGCGGCTACTTCTGTTCCTTCCGCTACAGTATCTTTGGAATGCACCACTGCACCTGTAACTATATCCCGGGGTTATCTCGGTTTGGTGAAATTTACGACCTGGTGGGACTGATTGCCCCACGCCCCATGCTGGTAGAAACCGGTACACGTGACCCAATCTTCCCTCAAGAGGGAGTGCAAGAGAGTCTGGAACGAGCGAAGCAAGTCTATGGTGTGTTTGGCGCGGAAGACGCGCTGGAAGTTGATACTTTTGAAGGGCGGCACCAGATTAGCGGACGGCGGGCGTATGACTTTTTGTGGGAAAAGCTAAACGGGTAAACTTCATCTTCTAACCGAAACCTCCTGCCAGAACTGTCTGAGCAGGAGGTTTTCTTTCATCAAAGTGTGATTGTTAGAAGTCGATGTTCTTCAAGGCCTCAATCCAGGGCGCAAGGCGTTCATCCTCCTCGACTGGACTGGCGGCCTGCTCATTCATCTTGACCTGAGCATTTTGCAGTTCCAGGCCCCCTTTCACGGCGCTGTGAGTTGCCATCTCATTACCAGGCTCTACAACGACTTTGGTGTAGTCTGGAGGCCAGCGCATCAAAAGTTTTCGACCACATACCGGGCAAACCCACTCTTCAAACCCTGAAGGATGTTCTTTTTCCAAATGCATCTCATGATGTTCAGTATTCATTTCTACTACCTCTAATCTCCTTATTCACACCAATAAATGTGTGCTTATCCTAAACATTCACGTTAGCTGCCTTGTTCTCTTTTTTCGTCTACAGCGTATTCGGATCCACACCAATCTTGATAACCGGCTCCCGATTTTCTTCCTACTCGGGCTCTACCAGGAAATGGCGATCTTCATACCTATGTCTTAATATACTTGTAACAAAACACAAGGACGCTGTCAACCTGTATGCTAGGTAATTGACGGGTTCTTGAGTGAAATATTGTGAATCTTAACATTTTGAGGAAGATTGAACAATATCATAAAGAGACAACAAGGATCGTTTTAAAACCGTATAGGAAAAGTTCAGCTATCTCGCGATGGTAGAAAACGGCGCTTTATAGGTTTACTGAACCTATCGTGCTAAACACTCCCCTGTTTTTGCAACTTACCAGAACCATTTCCGTATATGTATATAGAACACATCAGTAACGATCTTCAGAGCAAATGCTCTGTAAACGGAAAAAGGAGGATACGAAAATGGAATTGTTTAAGCTGCTTATCGACTTGATTGGGGGAATTATTGGCCTGGTGTTTGGACTTATCGGCGGGCTGATTGGCCTGGTCTTCGGCCTGATCGGAACGGCAATCGGGCTGGTAGTGACCGTCGGCGTCTTGCTGCTGCTGGCTCCGCTGGTTATCCTGTTTCTGGTAATCATTTTCTAACGCTGATGGGCATAACGGCGACAGAAGAACACCGTTCCCCATCTGCATACAAGGCAAAAAAAGGAGGGCCCGCGAAAGGCCCTCCTTTTTTTATAAGAAACTTATAGACCCTTTGCCGGCCAGTTGAAGAAGCTGTCAATGTTCTTACCAAAGTACTCGTTGTACTCCTGGTGGAACTCCATCTTCAATGTCTCGTTGAGCAGATCCACCGCCTGATCGTAGGAGCAGGTCTGGTGGTTCTGGAGCAGGTCGTACAGCAGGAAGGCGCGGTCGCCGTTCTTGAAGGTGTAGAGATCGCGCTCCATATCCAACCATTCGGGCAGAACGTGACCAAGCATGACCTTCTGCGGGAGCGGATCGACGCGCATGGGGGTAATGCCCTTGATATTGACGATGGCAGGCACCTCGACCACGACATCATCAGGAATGCCGGGGAGGGCGCCCTTGTTCGGCACGTTGACCTGGAACTGGCCTTCGTTGTTATTAACCAGACCATCGACAATCGGAACGATCTGTTCGCGCGTCTTGGTGGTACCGACGAACTCCACCACGCTGGCATTGGGGTCATTGGCGATGCGGATCATTTCCGCGATGCGCTCACTGAGGTTTTTGACAAAGTAAGGGCGGGCCAGGTGGGTATCAGGGCCACCCCAAGGCTCGCCAAACCAGCGCTTCTTGGTGTCGATGTCTGTGTGATACCACCAACCACCACGGCGAACCGTATCGCCAATCGGCATGAGGCCATAGAGATGGTACTCGTGAATGGCGCCACGTGACATCTGGGCATCGTGCGTACTCTTCGCAACATGCGTGCGCCAGTAGTCTTCGGCCCTGGTCTCTACCCATTCGTCGATCAGGGGATAGGCATCTTTGCCTTCATATATGAAGTCAGTCATCCAGATATTATGGTTGAGGCCAGGGGCCTGCCAGGTGACTTTATCTGGATCGAGACCGATTACATCGGCCACTTCGCGATAGCCATAGTGACCGTGGCAGAGACCACAGACCTTGATGCTGGTTTCGCGGGTCATCAGGGTGGAGCCAGAGAAGACCGGATTGCCCACCTGGATCAGCCAGGCATTGGGGCAAATGCGTTCCATATCTTTGGCTACCGAGAGCATGAGGGCAAACTGATAGTAGTGGGGGATGCCGACACTCTGGTGATAGTAGCCATAGCGTGTGGCGAGATCACGCATTTCGGCTTCATGCTCATGTCCGAGGACATAAGCGGTGTTAATGACAAAATCCGCGCCCTGCAACGATTCCTCACGGTTCATGGTCTTGTCAAAAGTCAGGTTCGCGCCATGTTCCTGTGCGTAGCGCGTACCAAGCTTGTAGATCATGTCGAGGCGGCCTTCATGGTTATCCATGAAGGAGATATGACTTCCAGATAAACCTTCTGTCAGGCATAAGTCTTTCACCAAACCGAGTGAAAACTGGGCACTGCCCGCGCCGATCACACTAATTTTGACGGCTTTCGACATATACCTCTCTCCTTTTGAACTAAAACGAGTAATGTTTGTCAACTGCCTGGTTTACGCCAGGCAGAAATGACTGAATTGGCATTCGCCCAAAAACTGTTTGATGTGCTGCGCGTGATAAGATAACCGCTCACACTCCAGCTGGGCAAATTGTTACCGCTGCTTTCTGAATGGTAAAACATGAAGTAGACTGCGACTATGAACGCAACACGCCGCCTGTGACTCGCGGCTGCCCTTGCAGTCCGACCGCTTCTACTGTTACCTGACCCTTATCCCAGACGATAGTCCCAGCAGCCATCGCATCGACTTCGACCTTCCCATCAGGCAGTTCTAAGGTAAGGGGGGCAGGCTGAACGCCATGATAGGCCGCCACCCAACGCTGCTTTTCCGGGCAGGCAAACAACCAACCAGCTGCCTGCCCGCAAGTGAGATGGGCTCCACCCACCGTAACCTGCCCGGTGCGGTTTTCACGCGCAACGGGTGATTCAAGCATTGGCCAATCGAGGTCGCCAGATTGCGTCCAGCGGCGCTTTAGCTGCCACTCATTCAAATCAACCTCGATCCCAAGTGTTTGATCATCGCGGGTATATTCTACACACCAGCGGCGCTGCTGGTCGCCAGCATAGACAAAGGGGGCCGGGGCCTCATCTTTGAAAGCGCCGCTGGCGACGATGCGGGCAAAAGCAGCGCCATCGGGATAAGCCTCGCGCGCGGCTACTTCGAGATAGTAGCCGCACTGGGGCTTGCCCTTGTAGAAAGCGCCGGGCCAACCCAGTTCCCAGAAGGGTTTTCTGGAGCCTTTGTAATTGTAGATCTCCAGCACCAAATCCCCTTCCATCTCGACCAGGCGAATGGGAGCTTCACGGCCCAGGTCTGTGCGCGAGAGGGGACGAATGGCAAACCAGGCCTGCCCACTGCCCAGGACGACCACCTGACCCGGATGAACATCGAAGGGCAGGGAAGATACAGGGGTATCATCGACCCAAATTTCATCCACCAGACTGCGACCGGGCCAAATGAGAGCCGCTTTAGCGCTCGTTATGGCGCCAGGATTTCGCCCTATGGTGTAAAGGCCAATGACGCGAGGCCCCTGTTGAACGCCGTAGAAATTCCCTTCTTCGATTAAGTTGCGGGAACTGGTGCGGTCGGTTTGATGGTAGAAGTCACCCAACCATTTGTCATTCAAAAGGTAACGCGTATAAAAGACGCCGGCGCGATCCGCGCCAGGGCGCACATAGTGGGCCATGGAGACATCTGATTGACCGCCAGCCTCTTTTAACGGAGGTACCCAGGGCGAAGGTAGGGCTTTGATAAGTGGTTATGCCCAGCTCGCGATCGGCAGAAGCCGTTTCGACCACCTGAAACTGGTCTGGGCGGCAGGTGAGCGTATCAGCGGCCCAATAAGGGAGAGCGCCCTCATCGATCCACTGATGCACCATCTCCACTTCGGGGGGCAGCTCGCACAGCACCGTAGGATGGTAAACACGGCTGTGCGGAGCAGCCCAACGGCCCGTTCCGGTATGAATATGCAGCCCGACACTTAAGCCAAGACGCGCCGCAACTGTGCGCGCACGGATGCGCGTATCATGATCCTGCACCAGGGAGGATAAAACTTTGAGGGCCCGGATGATGACCGAGGTGTAGGTGGGACTGTTGTATTCAAAAGGAATGCCGCTCTGATCGGTGAAGGCCATCCACTCCACCAGTTTGCGGTAACCTCGCGCAGCGACGCGCGGATCACCCAACAGTTCGCCACCCAGACAGGTATTCAGGATATCGAGAACCGTAATGTTGGAGTAGGCAATCAGGACGTTAAGATTTTCGATTTCTTGCAAACCCAGGCGAACAGCATCCAGTACGCGCTCTTGCATCTCTGGTGAGAGATGGTCACGATACTGGATCATCATCGGAATGAGATGCTCCAGATTAAACTCAACTGCATTCAGATCAAAGACAACATCATCTTCGATCATCCAGAAGAAGTTGCCGTAGTGGGCATCGGAAGGATGACGCTCCTGAGCATTGAGGACGACATTCAGCACCTTTTCTGCCAGTTCCAGATCCTGGAGAGTACCATTTGCCACCAACCGATCAGCTAACCCGGCTCCAGCCCGCGATTCGTGAAAGACCCCGTTCTCTGTGTACTTCGCCAGCATGAAGGTTTCAGGGTTAAAATTTTCAGGCAGCACCAGGGGTATTTTTTGTTGTTCCATGAGATACCTCTAAGGTTTTGTGATGATGACCATGTAGCGCATTTTCGCTGTGCCCGTATTGACCAAACCATGTAGAATGGAAGGGTCAATCACGATAGCTTCATTGGCTTGCAGGGTTTGACGCTCCTCCCCCATTTCTAACTCACCCTGGCCTTCTAGAATATAGAAGGCTTCGACCCCCTCATGGGTATGAGGGGGATGGGCGCGCGTGCCAGGCTCAATTTCAGAAATGTGAATGCGGAGCCGTTCAGGGTCAAGATTCGCGGCGACCAGGCAGCGCTCGAGGCCTTTCTCTTTTACGGGGGTAAAGTTACTCATGCTTCCTCACCTTCTTCTTGCTGCTCAAAGACCAGGCGCAGCACCTGATCATCAAGCTGGATTTCCATCTGCGAGGCGTTTAGTTCTACCGTACAGAAGGGGTTCTCATAGTGTTTAAAACCGGTGATGGGCTGTTCCTGACCATCCAGTGTAAGCGGACCCTGCCAGGCAAAAGCCAGAGTTTGATCACGCAGGGTTTCAAAACGCACGGAGAGATCATCAAAGGAGGGCGCCTTGGAGAGGACTTTCTCCTGGAACTCGGCAAACGTGCCATCCAGGGCTACCCGGCCTAACTGGCACAGCCAGACATTATGCAGGCCCGCGGCGCGCAGCTCGCGATAGGCATTGTCACCGCTGGTTTGCAACTCGATGCCCTGAGAAGCGGTGAGCGCCAGATAGCCATCTCCCTTACGGGCGAAGGCCCAGCCATCCCGGAGGACGTATTCATCAAAGGCAAAGACTGGGAAGTAGGCGTGGGTAAAACCCATCCAATCTGACTCGGGCAAGTTATAAACAGAGACCAGGACATCTTTCCACTGGGCGACACGCGGTAAAATGGCATTGCCATGCCAGAAGTTTGGACGATGTGAGCCTTCTTCACTGGCACAGGTGGGATGGGTGGTAAAGACGACAGCATCTGGACCAAAAGTAGCCTGCCAGATATGCTGCTGGTAACCAGGTTGGCCGGGGTTGTAATCCTGAGCTGAACTAAGCATATAATCGGGAGTTTTGTAGGTTACTTTGTTTACCCCTGTGCCGCGGGAACCGGAATTGCGGAAGTCTTCTTCGGTGCCAACGTGATGCTCGCGATTCCACATTTCGTCTGGCAAGTAGGCTGCGATTTCGGCAATGAGCGGGGGAAGCTCATACTGCGAGCAAGCCAGGCTGACGGTGCCTAGAATGTGATTATTGAAGACCCCCATACCCCAGGCCAGACGAGAGATACCGGAGGTCGATTCGAAGTAAGCTCCTTTGATGAGTGGAGTATAAGTGCGCCCGTGCGTGGAACCAAAGATGCCCTTGTATGAGTTGAGCGCCATGGTGAAGAGCATCTTGTCCAGAATGATGGAAGCCATCTCCCAGACATCCTGGTCATCAGCCAGGTCGGCGAGATGCGTCAGGGCAAGGGTATCTTCTTCAAAGTAGCAGTTCGAGTCCCACTCCAAAAAACCGGTCGCAGCCCGCTTTTGCAACCAGCCAAGCGCACGCTTTTCACCCATCTCTTGATGCCAGCGACCGGTTTGACCATTATTGGTAAAAACGCGATCAGGATACAACTGCCCAGCGAGGACTTCACAGGTATGGAAGAGGATGCTGTGATTCTCAGTGGTATAGCACATGGCATCACTGCCCGGCTCATCATTCCAATATTTGAAGTTCAGAATACAATCTTCGAGCGGCTGTTTGAGCTCTTCCGGGAAGGAAGGATCTTTCTCAAAGCGATACTTCATTCCAAGCAAACCGACCAGATAGAAGTCACTGCAATCTGCGCGGTGATTGATGCTGTCGATTGTCTGGAGGATCTGAGGTATATCTATACGCGACCAACGCCCCAGCGCCATTTCGGCAATACTGGAAAAGATATTGGTATTTATGCGCGTGGCGGCATCCTGCAGCGCTTCGAGGCGGCGTTCTTCATAGGTTCCGTACGGAGACTGAGCGTAACGGTTCCGGATGGTGCGCAAGGGAATCTTACGCTGGATCTTCATGCCGCCTTCGTAGTACTCTTTCGGGCGAGGCATGAGGACAGCGTTGTAATCCCCTTCGAGGAATTGGGCAGCCTGCCCAAGCTCAGCACGATTACGAGCGGCGCCCATGCGGTTGGTTTCGGAGTAGATGCGATTATTGAGGGCCTGCAAGCGCACGGTGATACTGGCGGATTCTTCCATTTCCTCAGGCCAGAAAAGGGTGACTTGTTCATCCCAGACAAACACATCTTGTTTGGTGAAGGCGGCTTCGAAGACCTTTTCGAGGGTCTGGCGGCGGTACAATGGTTCGATAGTGGTTGCCAGACGTACTCCGGCTTCTTGATTTTCTGGCAGCCCTTCGATTTGCAAAGCCATCGCATAGGGGCATTCGCGAGCAGCAACTTCTTCGAAGCGTATCAGAAGGGTGTTCGGCCCCTTTTTAAAGTTAGCCTTGAAGGACACACTGAAGGGGATCTGGTGATGGAAATGCTCCTGGCGGTGGACATGCTCCCCGTTCAGCCACAAATCGGCCGGACCATTGGTGGTCAAAACAAGGGTGATTTCCTTCTCCACCGGACTGACGGCCTCGGCATAAGCCCAGGCGCGCAGGTAATGACAGATATGGTAAAAGGCAGTCAGATCGACGAAGTGATCATCTTGGGTATGAACATATTCCCAGCGCCCTTCAAAGTCACCCACTTTAAGTGGCGCAAGCTCAGCCGGGCGATCCGTAATGCCGGAATCGGACTGATGATAATGGCGCGCAATTTGCAGCTTATATTCTGGGCCGGTGAAGCGTTCCAGGTCTTCCACGTAGATGGCCTGCGGGCCGGCAACAAGCCAGTTGTGAATATATCCCTGGTGGAGTGGATATTCCAGATAATTTTCAGGCATTCGGAGCAACTCCTCTTATTTTGAAAGTCTGGGTGGGATCAGATGGCAGCGTACCCATCCAGGTCACTTAAGTTACTTGATATGATCGCGCCAGGAGTACTTCGGGGCATAACCAAGCTGCGCGCGGGCTTTGTCGATCGACAAGAGGGTTTCGTACTCACCAACCTCTTTGCGCAGCTCAACTTGTGGGAAGACTTCGGCCAGCAAGTCGCGGCTGGGACGATTTATGACGGTATCAGCGGCAGCAATGATATAGACCTCAGCGCCCTGAACCTCTTTCTCTAACCCTAAACGACAGGCCTGCGCTACATCGCGAGCATCCACGTACCCCCACAAGTTCCACTTACGAAGCCTGGCATTCGACCAGTAAGAAGGGAATTCCTGATATTGTTCAGGGATCTTAATATTGGAAATTCGCAGGCCAACAAAGGGAATGCCGCTCCAGCGATGAACTTGCTCGGCCATCACTTCGGTGAGCAGCTTCGAAAGGGCGTAACTCGTTTCAGGATAAGGAGGATGCTGCTCATCAATGGGGGCATAGGCGGGCTGTTCGCGATCAAAAGGCAGCCCTAAGACGGTTTCACTGGAAGCCCAAACGACCTTTTGCATCTTCAACATAACCGCCGCTGAAAAAACATTGTAGGCGATCATGGTATTATTTTCAAAGGTCACCGAAGCGGTGAAACGATCGGGGTTTGGGATTGCGGCTAACTGTACGACAGCATCCGCGCCTTGCATGGCTTCCAGCACCTGGCCCATGTCGGTCAGATCGGCCTGACGGAAGACGCCCTGGGATTTGGGGGGCGGGATATTATCCAGGTTCAGCACATCATAACCATAATCAAGCAGATCGCGGACCACGACCTGCCCTGCTTTCCCACTTCCACCGGTTACAACAATTTTCTTCATTCTCAGGTCCTCCTCGATGTTGATTTCCTTGCCCAGTGAATGGGCTGTAACGCCACATACACTGGGCGGGTAGGTGAAGATGTTACTGGTTAAACCAGAGTTCTAACTCCTCATCGCCGTACTGTAAGTGCATCTCACCGGAGCCAAAATCGGCGTGGCCCCACTGGCTGTCGATGAGCGGATAACCATGCAGTTGAACCGGCTCTCCCGCTACAGTAGGCTTAACCTCCCAGCCAGTGACAAACTGGCCGATGGAGGGCGATTCGTAGGTGATGACGCCATCATTGACTTGAATGCTGGCCTGAGTAAGGGCCTGTACAAAGGCGTCGAAGGAGCCCCAGTCGGCTTTTCGGCCGCATTCTACCAGCCAGGAATTTTCCTGAGCGCGGCACATCAACTCGCGCCCAGCATACTGACCGTAGTCTCCCACCTGAAGGCCGTTCTGAGAATAGATCCCGACGTAGCCATCGCCCACGCGGGCAAAGGCCCAATTCCCATCGAAACGCACTTCATCGAACTTTTCCTGTTCAAAGAAGCAGTGGCTCATCCAGGCGAACTTGGTGAGATGCCAGGTGAGGGACATGACGTTGCGGTACTGAATAACTCGCGGGAGGGTGGTGCTGCCAGACCAGTAATCGGGGCGCAAACCAGAGCCTTCACCGACGGTGTGAGGGCAGGACCAGAAGATGACGTTTTTGTTCCCTAAAGTCACCTGTGCCACGTGGGTAGAACTCTCATACTCCCCTTTGCGATGATCTTGCAAGCCTGAAATCATATAGTCGGGCGTGCGATAGACGATAAAGTCAGCGTGGCGGGCAGAAGTGCGGATAATGCCCTGGCGACGTTTCGCATCGATCACGGCGGTCTTATCATTGGCCATCTTGAAGAGTATTTCAGGAACTTGATAGGTGCTGGTAGCAGCACAGACCGGGGCCATGCCGCTGGTGGTTTTACTGAGAGAGCCCGTGCCGTAGTAGAGCCAGTTGAGGGCGCTGGTACCTTCATAGTCAGGGTACTTGACGTAAATACCATAACTGCGGCCATGCGTGGCGCCAAAAATCCCTTCAAAGCTGTCAGCAGCCATGAAGAGGAACATCTCATCCAAAATGGCGGAGGTCATCTGGCGCAGTTTGTAGTAGCCCTCGTTGGTCGAAAAGTCATAGAGGTTCAGGAGGGGAGCCACACAAATGGGGTAGTAAGAGTTGGAGTGCCATTCGTCAAAACCAAAACGACCGCGCTGGCGGAGCCATTCGGTGATATAGACATAGGCCTTGGCGGTGTGATAGAGACCGTTCTGGCGGCTGTTGGTAAACTCTTCGGTGGGGAAGAGATGACCCGCCATCCATTCAGCCACATGGAACAGGAAGCGGTGGTTCTCAGAGCCCATGTACATTACTGTGTCGCCCGGTTCATCCACCCAATACTTGAAGTTGAGGATGGTATCTTTCATCATGGCGTTGACTTCGGTGCTTAAGTGGCTCTCTTCGCGCTCCCAGTACATGAGGCGTAAAACACCCTGGATGACGAAGTCAGCGCAGTCCTTGCGAGCGTTGATGAACTCACAAGTAGAACGGATGACGCTGACATCGATCTGATCGTAGCGACCCAGCGCATACCGGGCAACTTCCGTCCAGATGCCGTGAATCTCACGCTCTTTGTTGGCTGCGTAATGCTCCAGGACCGTCTGTTTCCGCTGAGGAGTGTGATCATACCCGACGGGTGGGGTGACTGGTGAAAGTTTATTAATATTAAAAGTGACCTGGGTAAGGGGAACATCGGCTGGATCGTACCAGGTGCTGTGAATGCTGTAATGGCCGTCCTCCAATTCATCGCCTTTGCAAAGGGTGACCATGCCGGGGCCATGCGGGAGCACTTCGCGCAAGACCAGGCCATCTTCGGACAGGAGCTGAACCTGCAAATGGATGCCACTTTCAGGATCACCGCAAGCAGGGGACGCTTCCAGGCGGAAACCGACTTCGTGTTCGGGGTAGAAGACGTCGCGGGTCAGGCGAATGCTGCCCAATTCTTCCTCAACCGCCAGGCGGACAGCAGGAGAAATGGTATCATCCGGGACAACACGCGCCTGAACGGGGCTGTCTTCGACTTCGAGACGCAGGCCAACCTGGGCCATGCGCGCAACGCGGAACAGGGCAATGTTCACAACATTTTCACCCGGTACCAGATCGGCGTCGAAGGGGTACTGATATACCCCATCGACGCTTCTCATAGGGTGCGCGGCTGTGTCAAAGACCTCATCACCGTTAATCGACACGATGGCGCGCAAAGCGATTCGACTATACAGGCGCAGTTTGCGAAGGCCAGGTTTTTCGGGCTTCAGGAGGGTGGAGAGGAAGGCAGCTCCCAGGTGATTCGAAATATTATAGGTCCCCCAGGAAAGATACTCTTCCGGGCTGCGAACAAGACTCCAGCGAGACTGTTTCCCACGGAAGCTGGCTTGCTGACCTTCACAGGGCCGGGACTTGAGGAGCGCGTGAGCTTCCTCTACAATCTCGACCATAGCAGACTGGCCTACTGTGCTGGTGGGCCGTTCAAAGAGCGACAGGCCCTGCACGCGGGCCGAAAGATCTTCATAGAAAGGACCCAGGATTAACCAGGGTTTGACAATCCTGCCAGCTTCTACCTTCTGAGACAAGTGATCTGTGTATGCCATATGCGTAAACTCTCCTATGTCTGGCTGCCCGCAAGCGGCAAAAAGCAGCCTGGGGCAGATTTCGAGAAGTTCTCCATCAAGCCCGAAATCAGCAGGGCTTTAAAATGATGCATTCACGCTGCAAAACCAGGATATGGTAAAGACTTGGGATGTAGACACCTATCTTGGTTATTTGTATGAAGTACGTAGAAGCCCGTATGTCAGGCAGAATGAGTTCTGCGAACCCAGCGCCCTTTCTTACGACGAATTTCCTTGAACATTTTATTGGAACTCAGGATCAGGAAAATTCCAAGCACCAGGGCAACGGCAATCAGAATAGCCTGGATGAGCTGCTGCTGTGGTTGGGTGTTGTAGTAGGTTGAAATCACCTGCGCAACAAACGCCACGACCAACTCAATGCCGGTTACGCGCATGAAGCGAGGTAAAAGCTCTTTATCTTCTACGCCTTCCTGATAATACTGTTCCAAGAAGATCCAAGAACCCAGCCAAAAAATGCCAAAGCTAACGATGAAGACCTTATCAAGGAATCTGGGCAAGTAAGCATTCTTGGAAATGAGCATCGTCGTCAGAACAAATGACCCACGGCCCATGAAACCAATCAGACCTACAAACAGATTTGAAAAAATCCACATTACGACTGCCAGTGCTTTAAGCAGGAACTTACTGTTCATATCCTCTCACACTCCATGCTAAATAGTTACGCAGCAACGATGAAATATCTTTCAAAAAAAGGCCTATTGGTTTGGGCAGTGCCATCACCCAAACCAACAAAACCAGTTTTAGTGAGATTTTAAACCCAATTTTCGAAAACGATCAAACACGTTTCTTGTGGCGACTGGCTTTAACCACTTATCAGGCAGCGTATACCACTTGCTGGCCTATTCTTCTGGAACGAGCCAGGGTGGTAAGGGCTTGCCCTGCTCGTGAAGATGGCTGGCATACAGCAGGCGGTAAGGATCCGTGATGTAATACTGACCATACTTCTTATCGGGGATAACGTCAATAAGATGTGATACCACTGTTTCAGCCATCTCGTTATCCATTCCTGCGCTGACTTCATAGTCAAAGTAGATAGCCAGGTCGCGGGTAGGGTCTTCAATGATGCGCTTGACACCAAAGGTATCGGGGTAGAGATGCGCGGGGGAATAGCGCTCGAGTAAGAAGGTGCCAGGAGAAGCTGAGTGAATGGTTTGCTGGTGAGAATAGATGAAGTTGACCGTATCCTGCGCGTTCTCGAGGGTTTCGCCCGGAAAGCCAAAGAAGAAGAAAGTATGGTTCCAGATGCCAGCCTGGGTGCCTTCCTGCAAGACACGGCTAATGGTATCTAGCTCAGTGCCTTTATCCATATGCGAGATGATCGGCGAGGAGGCAGTTTCAAGGCCAAACAACAACATGCGGCAGCCGGCCTGCGAAAGGGAATCGAGCAGTTCTTTCGAGAGCGACCGTTCAAAGCGGACACAACCGCACCAGTTGACAGGACTGTTCTTCTCAATGAGGATCTTCGACATGTGGCGCAGGTTGCGGGTGGTAAAAGCCTCATCCGCAAAGAAGATATGGCGGACGCCATATTTGCGGTTCAGCTCCAACATCTGTTCGACGATGCGCTCCGTTTGAAGCTGGCGATAATCGTTTATCCAGCCATACCCAACATTACAGAAGGCGCACTTGCCATGATAACAGCCGTGGGCAGTGAGCAACGGTAAAATCGGCTCGGGCGTGAGGTAGTACTTCAGATCCAGGCCATCAAAGTCGGGGGTGTCATCTTCAGGATCATCCTCTGAGCCAGTTTTGTGGGCGTGGTTAATCGAAATATCTTCCTGGTTTACGCGAACGCCACTGTTCTCTTTCTGAGATGGATCACGATAGATGAGGTTGGGGATGGCGGATAGATCGTCATTGCCTTCTAAAGCACGAGCCACACGGAGCAAGGGCACTTCACCGGCGCCAATCACGGCACTGTCAATGAGGCTGAAGATCTGAGGAACGCGAGGAAGCTGCTCACGCAGCATGGTGATGTGGGGGCCGCCGACGGTAACATGACAAGGCAGGCCAGATTTTTTAATGAGTGAAGCGAGAGTCATCCCAGCCAACATCTGGCCTTGAGTGGGAATGGAAATACCTACAATATCTGGGCGCTCGCGCTCAATATCTTTAAGCACGCGCGAGCGGAAAAATTCCAAGAATGGGTTAAATTGCGGGTCACGAACTGCCTTGAGCAACTGGTTGCTTTGATCAACCGGATGGAAGGATCTAAAGTCAGTCCAGGTAAGTTCGGATGGATAATAAGGTAGGGAAGCCAACTGTAAGGACTGCGCAAGCACCAGAAAAGCATCGAGGCTGGCCTGACCTTCGTAAAAGGCTTCGCTGCGAATAACTGATTTTGCCCCCTCCACCCGACTGGCGAGCATTGGCCCATTGGCTAATGCCCATTGAACGATCTCGTGGTTGGGCATGGTCCGTCGAAGTGAATGACGGCTGGTGTTTGGGCCATACTCCTGACGAAGATGGGCAACAGCCGTTTCAAGATGTTCACGAGAAAGGAAATAATCGTAAACCTCGGCGTTTAGATCGCGTTGAATAACTGTAAAACCTTTGCTGCGCAAATAGGCTGTGAGGGTAGGCAGCGCCAGGTGGGGCATCGCCGGGGTCCACTGGGGTGGAAACAGTAAATATATTTTCATAAATAAAAGTGCAATTCCTGGCCTACTGGCCTACAGGCCGAGTTTGGCCTTTTTGCCCGTTTTTCCACTGGCGAAAAAGGCCAAACTCGACAATCGAATCCCGAACCTGTTACCTGTCTGGCGCATACAAGACGCAGCGCACTTTGTGGCCGGGTTCAACCTCAATATATTGAGGGGTTTCCACATCACACACACCGCGGATCATTTCACTACAGCGAGGATGGAACGGGCAGCCCCTGGGAATGGAATAAGGGTCTGGAACCATGCCGCGGATGGAAGCCAGGCGTTTGCCATGCTGCTTCTCACCCAGGCGAGGGATGGACTGGAGTAAGGCTTTGGTGTAGGGATGTTTGGGATTGTAGAAGATCGAATCCACATCCGCTTCTTCGACCACCTTACCCATGTACATGACCACTACGTTATCGGCCATTTGCGCGATCACACCCAGGTTATGGGTAATGAACATGATCGCCATTCCCAGTTCTTTTTGCAGATTGCGCATCAAGGTCAGGATCTGAGCTTCAGTGGTCACATCCAAAGCAGTCGTGGGCTCATCAGCGATGAGCAAACTGGGGTGACACGAGAGGGCCATGGCGATCATGGCGCGCTGGCGCATACCGCCGGACAGTTCGTGAGCATAGCGGTCAATGGTACGGCCAGGGTGAGGCATACCCACTTTATCGAGCATGTCGATCGCACGCTTGCGCGCTTCTTCCTGAGAAACGTTTTGATGCAGGCTGATCACCTCACCAATCTGATTGCCAATGGAGTGTACCGGGCTGAGTGAGGTCATCGGTTCCTGGAAAACCATTGAGATTTCCGCGCCGCGAATGTTGCGAACGCGCTCACCACCTGGTTTTAGAGTTGTCAGGTCGATTAACTCAGAGGCGCCACCGTTTCCATTGCTGGTTTCGGGCCGGCCCTGAAACCAGATATGTCCAGCTACGATCTTACCAGGATGGGCAACAATGCGCATGATTGAGCGCGCTGTAATGCTTTTGCCACAACCACTTTCGCCTACTACACCCAGCGTCTTACCGCGCTCAATCTGGAAGTCAGCGCCATCGACAGCCCGGACAGTTCCTTCATTCAGAAAAAAGTAGGTCTTAAGGTCTTCGACTTTGATTAAAACATCGTCATCCACGACATCTCTCCTATCGGGCATAAGGATCGGCTGCATCACGCAGGCCATCACCGAGGAAGTTGAAGGCCAAAACAGTCAAAATAACAGCAATAGCAGGGGCAAATACCCAGGGCGCCAAAACCAGCGAGCGCAAGTTCTGGGCCTCTTGCAGTAAGACACCCCAACTGATTGCGGGGGCGCGCAGCCCCAGGCCGATGAAGCTCAGGCCCGTTTCACTAATAATCATACCGGGAATGGCCAGGGTGAGATTAGCGATAATGTAGCTGAGGAAGGAGGGCACCATATGGCGAAGAATGATGCGTATTTCATTGGAACCGCACAAGCGGGCGGCCATAATGAAGTCTTCCTCACGCAGCGCCAGGAAACGACCCCGGACCACACGGGCTAAACCTGTCCAACTGATGAGGGACAGAATAACGGTAATCCCTAAGTACACCCGAATGACCGGCCAATCTGCTGGAAGGGCAGCGCTCAACGACATCCATAAGGGGATCTGCGGAATAGACCGAATGAATTCGATGACGCGCTGGATCATGATATCGAGCTGACCACCATAATATCCCGAAATGCCGCCGATGATGATCCCAAGAAATAAACTGACCACTACACCGATCAGACCAATGGAAAGGGAAATACGAGCGCCGAAGCACAGACGAGAGAACAAGTCACGCCCGAGACGATCTGCGCCTACCAGGAAGAGGCCTTGTTCAGCGTGTTCGACCTTCAAACCAAAGAGGTGAACATCCCCAGGGATTAAACCCCACAACTTATAAGGGGTGCCCTTCACGAACAAACCGATGGGGTAGATGGTCGATGTATCTTCGGAGTAGTTCATACGAAGCGTTTCTGGATCACGCTTTTGAACAATCTTATAGACAAAGGGCGTGTGGAAATTCCCCTGCGCGTCACGGATGTGGACGCCAGTAGGTGGAGCCAGCTTGAACTGAGTGAAGTAATTGTCAGGGTTGTAAGGGGCCACTGCCTCTGCGAAAATGGCCACCAGGTACAGCAGGATGATGACCACCCCACTGATCAGGGCAGCTTTATGCTTACGAAACTTCCACCACATTAATTTCCAGGGTGGAGCGACATAAATCTGCTCTTCTTCGGGCTTTTCGAATAACTCATTATCTAACTCATTATCAAGCGTTTCGCTGGTCATTTCGCTCATCTTTATTCCTTTCAAACGAATTCAGAACGTTCTTTATGCAAGGCGAATACGTGGATCCACCCAGGCCAGCAAGACATCCGAAACGAGTGTACCAATGACCGTCAGCGAACTGAGCAGCAAAAGGAAACTGCCGGCGAGGTACATATCCTGGGACATCAACGCACGCAGCATGAGGGGGCCAGTTGTTTGCAAACTAAGCACCAATGAGATCAGCGTGGCGCCTGAAATTAGATTGGCTAATTCCCAACCGACGGTGCTGAAGAAAGGATTCAGAGCGACCCGAACCGGGTACTTCCAAATAACTCTACTTTCAGAAATCCCTTTGGACCGCGCGGTTTCGACGTAAGGTTTGTTCAACTCATCCAACAAGTTGGCGCGTGTGGTACGCAGACCACCCGCGGTACTGTTTAAAGCCAGGATGAGAACTGGGATCCAAAGGTGCTTGAACATATCCGCCACCTTTGCAAGGCTCCAGGACTGGTTAATAAACTGCTCTGAGAACAAACCCCCGACGTTCAATCCAAACAGACTCATCGCAAACCACATAACCAACAAGGCAAGTACAAAACCTGGTGTACCCACCCCCACGAAACTGATGAACGTCAGAAGATAATCTGGTATGGAATATTGGTGTGTAGCTGAAAACACACCCAATGGAATGGCGACAAACCAACTTACTATGAGCGCGGTCAGTGAGAGAGCAACCGTGAGGGCCATGCGTTCCCAAATAAGATCCTTGACCGGTTTCTGCCATTCCATGGACTGCCCCCAGTCCCCACGCAGGAAGATACCGCCGATCCATTTGAAGTACTGTTGGTATACCGGCAACCCTAACCCGTAGCGTTCCTTTAGAGCAGTAAGTTGAGATTCATCAACCACATCTCCTTGCGCTCGCAACGTAGCGACATACGAGGTTAAGAAATCACCTGGCGGCAGTTGAATCACCGTGAACGAAATGACTGAAATCACGAATAGGGTTGGGATCATGATTCCAATACGCCGCAGAATATAACCGATCATTCAATACCTCCGACTTATTAGTTAGCGAGAAGAAACTTCTCACGACTGACTTACTTTTTCTGAGGGCGGACCGGGCATGATGTGATGATGAGGGCCCGCCCTCAGGTCTTGCCAGGTAAGCGGTTGACTGCCGACTCGACAAGTTCTTACAATTTGTTTCCTAAACTACGAAGCGAGCATGTGGTTCTCAGGATCCGTCCAAGAATAGGTTTCGGTGTTGTAAACGTTCTCATCACCGGTGGTGTCATCCATGGGGAAGCCCGGAACGATGTTGATGAAGGTGCTCTTAGCGATAGCAGGAGCAGGCATTTCGCCTAACAGACCAACCATCGGAACTTCTTCGGCCCAGATGTCCAAAATCTGATTGAACATCTCATTCTGCTTGTCGGCGTCGGGGGTAACAGCAAGCTGCGCCCAGGTGTCCCAAATCTTATTGATGAAATGATCGGCAGGTGGCTTCTCGCCATTGGGATCGCTTTCGCCATTGTTGTAGTATAGGCCCCAGGCCAGCGCCCACGGTCGGTCAGTCGCGACACCACGGAAGATGATCGCTTCTGGCACCAACGGAAGGACGGTGCGATCGCCACCCCAGAAGGCAGCTTCGATGTCGTTGGCTTTCTGGTGCTCTTCAAACAATGAGCGCTCCACAGCTTTGTAGGTGGCCTTAATGCCGACATCATTCAGGTACTTCACTGCCAACTGTACGGTATCCTCATTGGGCGTGCCAGCTTCATCTGTTCCTTCAACAATGAAGGATACAGGGCCCGAGCCATCTTTCCACTGGCGAAGACCATTGGCATCCCGCTTGTCGTAACCAGCGACATCTAACAGTTCATTGGCCTTATCAGGATCGTAATCAATATAGGCCTTGGCAGCCTTCTCGTAATACTGTGGAGACAGTTTGAGCGGGCTGTACTGGCGCGGCTCAAGCATATCGCTCCAGATCAGGCTGTTCATTTCTTCGCGGTTCATTGCCAGGTTCATGGCGATGCGAACATCGCGGTTCTGGAAGAACTCGCGCACCTTTTCGTTCTTGGTGGTCTCGTTCGGCTGAAGGGCCAGGTGGCTAGCATTGATGCCCAACAGAACGCGATAATCGCCCTGGTCTTCACTCTCTTTATAGAGCGTGAAGTCACCGAAGGTGACATGGCGCGCCTGGAAGTCAATTTCACCATTGACAATCCAAAGATTGAACACGTCCGGTGTTTCGAAAAGACGGTGCTGGATTTTGTCAAGGTACGGTAACTGATTGCCCTCTGGGTCGGTAGCGAAGAAGTATGGATTGCGGGTCATGAGGAAGAGTTCGTTGGTAATGTCGTTCTCAGCAATCCATGGGCCCAGGCTAGGACGATCGGGGTTGTTAAACCAGTTGTTGCGGTCCGTATAGTAAAGATCCCAAGCGGTGAACCCTTTTTCCTTGTACTCGGCTTCAAGAGCGGCCTTATCATCGGTCAGGTCCATGTGGTACTTCTTCATATAGAAGCCAGGGGTAGCTGGAGTAGCACGCGTGACCTTGTAGATGAACATAGGGTTGGGATCAGCGAATTTTGCTTTGATGGTATAGTCGTCAACCGCTTCCAATTCCATTATCTTGGGCGGCGTACCAGTGGCCCAAGTGCGGTTAACCGAAGGGGTGATGGTGGTGTTGGTGATTTCATTGTCGAACCACCACTTTACATCAGCAGTGGTGAAATCTGTTCCGTCCGACCACTTGGTGCCTGCGCGGAAGTAGAGAGTCCACTCAGAGGCATCCTCGTTAATTTCCCAAGATTTCGAGCAAGCGGGGCTGAATAGCCAGGGATTTATCAAACCAGGCTAAACCACGATCCTGCAGTTTTGTGGGACCCCAACGATCCGAGACACCTTTAAAGCCACGGCGAATGGCTCCACCATACGTTCCCGTTTGCTCAATCGGGAACATCACACCCGGATTTTGGGGCAAGCGCTCCGCTACCGACGGGAGTTTACCAGCCTGAACCAGGTCGGCGAGCATGGGGGCTTCATTGAATTTGGCAACCGGAGTGGCCGTAGGACCAGTAGTAGCAGTAGCATTGATATTAATGGCCGGTTTGGTTGCTTCTGGTACTGAAGTCGAGGTGGGGGCAGCGACTTGCTGTGTTGCGGGGGTGGTACAAGCAGTCACTACAGCACCGGCGGCTCCAACGGCTGACAGGCGAATAAACTCGCGCCGAGTCAACTTGCGCTTTTGCATCATAGACTTTCCTCCTCAATAATGAAAACGTATTGATCTTATCGATCCAAAACAATATATCCACTGAGTGGAACCAGTAATCGGACATTTGGGCGAAAGATACCACCTCCTTTCGTAACGGATGAACCTTTATCGCTGTTATGCCAGGTTACACATCCACCTTCCGAGCCATGGACACAATCCCGGACAACGAAAGTTCCTCTGCGCGATGGCAGCTCACGAAGTGATCGGGAGAAACTTCACGTAAGTGAGGGGGCTCTGTTTTGCAGATGTCAATGCAGTACTTGCAGCGGGGGTGGAAGTAGCAGCCGGAAGGCGGATTGGCAGGATCGGCGACATCTCCTTCCAATACCAGGGGTTCTGACCGGCGGCGTGGATCAGGGCGAGGAACAGCAGAAAGAAGCGCCTCGGTGTAAGGATGAAGCGGATTGCCATAGAGTTCGTTGGTACGGGCGTTCTCGACGAGTTTACCAACATACATTACAGCCACCCGGTCGCTAATATGTTCCACCACGCTCAAGTCATGAGAGATAAAGAGGTAGGTGAGGCCGAAGTCTTGCTGAAGATCTTGCAGAAGATTGAGAGTCTGAGCCTGAATGGAGACATCCAGAGCGGAGACTGGCTCATCGCAGACAACCAACTGAGGATGGAGAGCTAAAGCGCGCGCAACACCAATGCGCTGACGCTGCCCACCCGAGAAAGCATGAGGATAACGGGTCATATATTCAGGGCGCAGCCCCACGACCCGGAGCAATTCAGCGACCCGATCTTGCAGTTCCTGCCCCTTGGCAATGCCGTTCACCAGGAGTGGTTCACCAACAATTTCCAAGAGGGTCATGCGCGGGTTCAGCGAAGAGTAAGGGTCCTGAAAAATCATTTGAATGTTCTGTCGCAAATGCTTTAACTCTTGCCGATCGAGTTCAGCAACATTCACCTGACCCATGTCATTATCCTGGAACCATACTTCTCCACCAGTTGGATCATAGGCTCGCAGAAGGACCCGACCGGTTGTCGACTTACCGCAACCACTTTCGCCGACCAACCCCAAGGTTTCTCCTTCGCGAATATAAAAACTAACGTCATCCACAGCTTTCACGTAACCAACCAGCTTGGAAATAATAAAACCCCGATGAATAGGGAAGTGCTTCTTCAGGTTTTTGACATCGAGAAGGATGGGCTTGTTGTTTGAACTCTCTGACATTTTGATCGTCCTTTTATGAGTTTAAAAATTAAAGGCAAAATTGGACAGTTCGTGAAGGATCTGCACCACGGTGCGAGATCTCATTCATTGCCTTAAAAAATTGAAAGGTACCCAGACTATCTTCCAAACGAGGCGCCAGAATGGACAAAACCCTGTGGGATGAAAAAGAAGGCGACCTCAACAACACGATATAGCGGAAAAACTTTTGTCTTTTCAAGCCTGCTGTAGAACCTGTCTAGGTGGTTTGCAAGACTCGCGTTTTACCAGTACTGAACCCAGTGTAATCTGACAGCTTAGAATTAAAGGCTGGCGTATCTGTTCCATCAGGACCCTGACCGCCCAAAATCCCTCCTGAAAAAACGGGTATGAAATAGCAGTCAGAGGTGGGTCGAAGTTACGTGAAATTTCGGTGTCATCAAATGTTACCACAGATAAATTACAAGGGACGTGCTTTCCAGCCAACTTTAGTAATGGTATCACGCGAACTGCGAACAGCTCGTTAACAAAAATAGCCGCGGTGATTTCCGGTGCGTTAAGAAGGAAATTCGCGGCTACTTTTTCATCGAACCCAAGTAGGATTCGATCTTCCTGGATTGGAAACCCATTCGAGTCGAGCGCCTGCTTATAACCCGCCAGGCGTTCTAAGGTGTAGCTAAACTTCGTGCTTCCACCCAGGAAAGCAATATTACGGTGCCCCATTTCAATCAGGTGCTGTGTAGCATTAAAAGCGCTGGAGATTTCATCTCGACCGACTCCGTTGACGCCGTATGCTTTCGCATCTCGCCCGACCAGCACAACTGGCAAATTCATCTGGTGGGCGCGGTGCACCGCATGCTCTTCTGTTTTCGCGCCGATGACTAAGACACCACTTGGACGTAAAACAGAGTTGGAAAAATAAAGATTTTCAACATTATCGCCAAGCAGATCAGGATCATTCAAGGCTACATTGAGCTGGAGATGGTAAAGAGAAACCGCCGCCTGAATGCCACGCAGAATCTCATGGAAAACGGTAGAAGAGCGAATATTGGGTGGATGAAGGAGAAGAAGGGAAAGATGCGTTTCCTCAGAATCCACTTTTGAAGAAGCGCCACTCGAGGTGAGACCGGCACTGGAGACCATCTCATTTGCCACGCGCGCTTCGTTCAGCGTGTTGAGGTAATTGAGAGCATCCAGAACCCGTTTCCGCATGCTACCAGACACGCCGTCTCGATTATTCAACACAAGCGAAACAGTCGTTTTTGACACACCCGCTTGTCTTGCAATTTCTCGGACTGTTGCCATTCAAACCATCCATTTCTACTCAATTCGGACGGACAAACGGACAGAAGGACAAGCATACGGATAAAAGGTACTTTCAGTTTAGCATCTGTTTAACGGCACGTCAACCACTTTTCAGCAAAACTGATAGAAGTCTTAGAATTGGTATTACGATTGTCACTTAAAGTAGTAGAGCAGCTTTTAGCTGCTCTACTGACCCGGGGTCTACCAATAATGTATCTGAAAGATATCTTTAAAAATAAGAAATTACTCTTTCCATCGACTTTCAAAGTCATCTTTTTCCATCCACTCTTCCCAAGGCGCCAACCAGGGGTCCTCGGTCTGGGGACGATAAACAATCATGGCACCACGCCCTGTATTATGAATGGCAGTCTCATCCCCAACTTCCAGGACCACGCGCTGATATTCCGGTGACCACTGCATAACAAAACGACGGCGGCAAGCGGGGCAATACCACTCTTCAGCGCCGGACGCATATTTTTTTACCAGGACGAGTTTATGGGATTGTTCAGAAGACATAACTCAAACCTCTCGAAAATAAAATCACCTTTAACGAGTATCCAGGGCCTCGGGAGGTACCAGCCCATACCTCCTTTGGCTACCTGGTTCCCGGAGCCTGCCAGGCAAGACCCGAGACCGAATTGCATTTCTATGGTGAACTTAGATAAACTTTATCACCAACAAAAAGGAAAGTCAACTGGATGAACTTACAGGGACATTACAGGGAACCTTTCATTTGGGTAAATTGAACCTAACTCAAAACAATACGAGCAACAAAAGTCGCGCTGAATTGGTATACTTGGTGCGCGAAGATACTCGGATAAAAAAAGGATAACGTTTAAAAGCATGAATCAAGCAGGTAAGTTCCCTTACCCATTTATTGGCGAAGTTTTAATTACCCAGGAAGAGATTGAAAAGCGGGTGAACCAACTGGGCGAGCGGATCACCCAGGACTATCAGGATTCTCAAAAACTGCTGCTGCTGGGGCTGCTGCGTGGCAGTGTCATGTTCTTGACTGATTTAATGCGGAAAATCCACCGTCCGATGACGCTAGATTTTATGTCGATTTCTTCGTATGCTGGGGCAGAGTCAACGGGGTTTGCGCGCATTGATTCGGACCACAAGACGAATATAAACGGCTGGGATGTGATTTTAATCGACGATATTATCGATTCAGGCTTCACGATTCATACAGTGCGTAAATTGCTGTTGGACCGCAAGCCCAAAAGCCTGAAAGTTTGCGCGCTGCTGGATAAAGTAAGCAAACACAAGGTGGATATCGACATTGATTACTGCGGGTTTGAAATCCCTGACTACTTTGTGGTAGGGTATGGATTAGATATTGATGAGAAAGGACGCAACCTGCCCTATATCGCTTCAGTGGACCTGGAGAAGTATGAGGCAATGCAAGCACACGGAGAGTTGTAATCTATACCGCTTACGCGTACAATTTTATCGGTAGGCAGTGATTATACGACGAACGAAGGGTTGAAACATGACAAAAAGGATTGGGATTTTGACCGCCGGCAGTGATGCCCCTGGCCTAAACGCTGCTATTCGAGCGATTGGTAAGTCAGCGATTGGGGCATATGGGATGGAAATCACTGCATTTCAGGATGGTTTTCAAGGTTTGATCCAGGATCAAACGATTAAACCAGCCCTCTCGGGAAATCTTGACATTGGGCGGGACAATCCTGGGGACGAGCCGGGTGGTGCCTCACGAGGCGGTAATACAGGGCGAACGCTCAGACATGACAGAGGCCGCCATCAAAACGTATCAAAAGCACAAGCTGGACGTGCTGGTTTGCATTGGTGGGGTGGAAACACAAGACAGCGCATATCACTTGATGCAGCATGGATTGAATGTGATCACGCTGCCGAAAAGCGTGGATAACGAGCTAACCCAAACGGATGTGTGCATCGGGTTTGACACAGCGCTGGGGACCGCTACAGAAGCGATTGACCGTCTGCACTCCACAGCTTACAGCCATCACCGGATCATTCTAGTGGAAGTGATGGGGCGATATGCTGGCTGGTTGGCGTTAGGGTCTGGCATTGCAGGTGGGGCAGATGTTATCATCATCCCAGAAATCCCCTACGATATTCACCAGATCTCAGAAGCAATTCTAGAACGGAACCGGTCAGGTAGACGCTTTAGCATTGTGGCCGTCTCAGAAGGTGGCATATCAAAAGATACAGTCGATTTCTATAATCGATCGAGAGAATTTAATCATATGCTGCATCCGGATAAGGAAGCAGACCAGATTGATCAAAAGCTGCAGAAAATCGAGAACGAACTAACTGGGAACACCATCTACCTGGCAAACCGGTTGGGTAAGTTTACCGGGCTAGAGACCCGAATTACGATCTTAGGGCATTTGCTGCGCGGCGGCGCGCCCTCCTCAGCAGATCGCGTGCTCGCGACAAACCTGGGAACAGCTTGCGTAGAAATGATCCGGCAAGGACTGTTTGGGGTAATGGTAGCTATCGTGAATGGAAGGGTAGCGGCAGTACCTTTAGATACGGCTGTTGGCAAACGGAAACAAGTGCCTATGGACCATTCGTGGATTGTTAGTGCCCACAATGTGGGCACTAACCTGGGCGATATGATTTAGCTTTCCTTAAACGAGAGCGGCTGCCCCGAAAAGGCAGCCGCTCTCGTTTTTAATAAAATAGTGAAAGGTTAGTCGCCGGCCACCTGCACCAGCAGCGTACCCTTCTCCACCTGCACTTTATTTTGAACCGCAATCTTCGATACCTGCCCTGAGAAGGGGGAGCGAAGCTGCATTTGCATTTTCATGGATTTAAGCACTACTAAAGGCTCACCGCTGTCGACGCGCTGACCTTCTTTGACCAAAACATTCACAACCATGCCAGGCATGGGAGCAACAAGCGTTCCGGCGCTGCTTTGCTCGACAGCCTGACGCCTTCGGGAATTCCCCTTTTCCACCTGGGCGACCATGTGGCGTCCATTGACCATGACGGCATATGCGCTGTTACCTTGGGGACGAACATGCAGTTCTCGGGCTCGATTTTCTTGACGCAACAGGAACAAGCCGCCATCATTTAGTGGGGTGAGACTGGCTTCTACAAGCTTTCCATCTACAGTGACTTTGTTATCGGATACATCCACCACATATTCATGTTTTCCAACATTGACCCTATATGTAGCCATACTGGACTCCTCTTTGCGAACTTGATGTTCGTCCATTCGCTTTCTTGCAAGCCCTCATTTGAAAACCTCTCATCAGGGCGCTGCTGCGAAAACCATCACGGAAGTTCATGCTGTGCGGTGGACCTGGTCCGTGACGTTTCTGATCAAAACGCCTCACCGCGTTTTGACTTTTTGCTGACCGGACGACTGGTTGGATGTTTTATTGGAGTTATTGCATCACTTACGATAAAACACCCAACCGGCGATTCCGTTTCGATTTTTTACATTTCTCCGCCCCGCATTTGCTCGCGCCAGGCCGCCATGCGCCACAAATTGGTGCTGGCAGATTGGGAAGTCAGGGTGCGAGCCTGTTCGCGGTTATGCGCAAACAAGGCGGCTACAATCGCGACTTCTTGACTGATGGGGTCTTCTCCCACCGTCGGTGAAAGCTGAAAGCCTTCGAGATAAGTGGTATCTGCCCGGCCTACCTGAAAGCTCTCGCTTTCGAGGATCTGCGATAGGAACTGTGTATCAGAGGGGATTCCACTAATTTGAAACTCGCTGAGCGCGCGCTGCAAGCGACGAATTGCACTTTGCCGGTCTTCCCCCCAGGCGATCACCTTCGCGATCAATGAATCATAGTTTACCGTAACTGGCATTCCCAAGTAAAGAGCGCTGTCCACCCTTATGCCAGGACCGCCTGGCTCACGCAGATAGGATACTTCGCCGGTAACGGGTAAGAAGTCTTGTTCAGGATCTTCCGCTAATACACGCGCTTCGATTGCCCAACCGTTCAGGCGAATCTGATCCTGGGTATAAGACAGTTTGCCTTCAGAAGCCAGCAAGAGCTGGGCGCGAACCAGATCAATGCCGGTGACCATTTCGGTGACGGGGTGTTCTACCTGGATACGTGGATTTACTTCGATAAAGTAGAAATGGCCCTGTGGATCGAGCAGAAACTCGACAGTGCCCAGGCTGCGGTAGTTAAGGGCTTCAGCCAGCTTAAGGGCGGCATCATAAAGATGATGGCGCTGCGAAAGACTGAGACCCGGCGCAGGAGCTTCTTCAATCAGCTTTTGACGCCGGCGTTGAATGGAACACTCGCGTTCGCCCAGGTAGAGGATATGGCCATTGCCATCCCCTAAGATTTGAACTTCGATATGGCGCGCGTGCTGCACCAGCGGCTCGAGATAAACTGTGTCGTTGCCAAAGGCAGCCTGCGCTTCCTGGCGAGCAACAGCGACCATTTGCAGCATCTCTTCTTTGCTGCGCGCCAGGCGAATTCCACGACCACCGCCGCCGGAAACCGCTTTGATCAGCACCGGGAAGGTAACCTGGTCAGCCACGTCATCGGAAATAATTTCGTCTATGGGGACGTCTTTGCCAGGCAAGACCGGCAAACCCGCTTCGCGGGCGATACGCCGGGCAGCCAGCTTATCGCCGGTGAGCGCAATTGTCTCAGGGCGCGGACCGATGAAAGTGAAACCAGCTTCTTCAACAGCCCGTGCAAATTCTTCATTTTCTGAAAGGAAACCATAGCCTGGATGAATGGCATCCGCGCCAGACTTGCGGGCAGCTTCCATAACAGCAGAGATGTTCAGATAGCTTTCTGCCGCTGAAGTGGGGCCAAGATAAACACTTTCATCCGCATAGCGCACGGGAAGTGAGTTGCAGTCGGCATCGGAGTAGACGGCGACACAGTGAAAGCCCAACTCGCGGCAAGTGCGCATGACGCGCAAGGCAATTTCACCCCGGTTTGCAACCAATACTTTCATCGTTGGGCCTCCTATAAGGGGATATTGCCATGCTTGCGCGGCGGCGTGGACTGGCGCTTTTCACGCAGGCTTTCGAGGGCGGCGATCAGCCGCAGGCGGCTTTCAGCAGGATGAAGGACATCATCCAGATACCCACGAGATGCAGCCACGTAAGGGTTAGCCAGCTCCTGGCGATACTGGAGGGTCTTCTCAGCTTTGGCGGCGGTTTGATCGGGCGCGGCCTCGATGTCGCGGCGGAAGACGATTGAAACAGCCCCTTCTGGGCCCATCACGGCAATTTCCGCATTCGGCCAGGCATAGTTCAGGTCAGAGCGCAAGTGCTTAGAGCTCATCACAATATAGGCGCCCCCATAAGCCTTGCGCAGAATAATCGTCACTTTCGGGACGGTAGCCTCAGCATAAGCGTAGATCAGTTTGGCGCCGTGGCGGATAATGCCGTTGTGCTCTTGCTCTGTGCCGGGCAGGAAACCAGGGGTATCTACCAGCGTCACCAGCGGGATATGGAAGGAGTTGCAGAAGCGGATAAAACGAGCGCCTTTATCGGAAGCGTTAATATCTAACACACCCGCCAGGTAATCAGGCTGATTTGCCACCACCCCTACCGGATAACCATCTAAACGCGCAAAGCCAACTACCAGGTTGCAGGCATAATCTGACTGAACCTCCAAAAATTCGCCATCATCCATGATGGCTTCGATCACGGAGCGCACATCGTAAGGACTCTGCGGGTCAGATGGGACGATATTTTCCAGTTCAGGCAGCAGGCGGCGCGGCTCATCATTGGGGGTAACATAGGGCGGCGGGGTCAGGTTATTGGAAGGCAGGTACGAAAGCAACTGGCGAAGCTGCACCAGGAGACCATCTTCATCGGGTGCGGTGAAATGGGCCACGCCACTTTTCTCATGATGGACAGATGCGCTCCCCAGAGTATCGAAGTCGACCTCTTCATGCGTGACGGCTTTAATCACTTCTGGTCCGGTGATGAACATATACGAACTGGTCTCAGCCATGAAAACGAAATCGGTGATGCCAGGGGAATATACCGCGCCACCCGCACAAGGTCCTAGAATGACCGAAAACTGAGGAATAACGCCTGAAGCGCGGGTATTGCGGAAGAAGATCTCACCATAAGCAGCGAGTGAACTCACCCCCTCTTGAATGCGCGCGCCACCGGAATCGTTGAGGCCAATTAGAGGCGCTCCATTTTGATAGGCCAGATCCATTAATTTAACGATCTTCTGACCATGACTTTCGCCTAAAGAACCCCCCATGACGGTGAAATCCTGGGCAAAGACATAGACAGTGCGTCCATCAATTTTGCCCCACCCTGTGACCACGCCATCTGTCAAAAGGTGATTTTTTTCCATTCCAAAGCCCGTCGCTCGGTGAGTGACGAACATATCCGTTTCAATAAAAGTATCTTTATCCAGCAAGAGTTCAATTCGTTCGCGGGCTGTCCGTTTCCCTTTGGCATGCTGCTTATCAATGGCAGACTTACCACCGCCCAGGAGCGCTTTGTTCCGCATGTCATCCAGTTTTGATTCAGCATTCATGTTCGTTCAAACACTCCTCTACATTTTGCATGAGCGCAGATTAAAAATCAATATAGACTGCACCCTGGCCTGATCTGATTCAGGCAAGATTGCGCATGTTTTTTTCTGTAAGGAAAAGACTGAGTCTTCCCTTTGCAGAAAAAAGAGTACATACATAAACAATCCGATCCAATTAAAACCTGAGATCGGTATCAAAAGGTATCAACTTTACCTAAAAGGCACTCAAATCATGGCAGACTGTGGGTAATAGGATGTCAGGCGAGCGGGAACCTGAACGCCAGCGTTGCGCAGACTTTGAATACGAGCCAGATAGGCACTGCCTGTCATGATCTGAAGCGCTACGTCTGCCACACGGCGATTGGCAGATTCCGCCAGGTAGGTATCACGCGTCCAGTCGTTGAATGGACCAATGGAGGGACCGCACCAGATTTGATAGTCCAGCTCACGTCCTTTTTCACCACTGGCAGACCAACGCGAGGAAAGGCCCAAATACCAGCGGAAAATAAGCGCCATTTTGCGCTTCGGGTTGTTGTTAGCCCGCGCAATTTGGTCAGGATCGCGTTCTGTAAAGAACTTGACGGTATCTTCCCAAACCGAATCGAAACTTCGCTTGAAGACCTGCCGTTCCAACTTCTCTCGTTCATCGGTCGGAATTTGCTCAATGGAATCATAGCGGGTGTAGAGATCGTAGAGCTTCTGAGCCCGCAGCGGGAACATGGTACCGGTCTTGAGAACCTGAACTTTGACTCCCATCTCAAACATATCAGCGGATGGGGCCATCATCACATCTGCCATGCTAGCCTTTGCCAGAATGCCGCGGGTAAACTCACAGGCGCCGGACTCAATACAGGCCTGGTTGATCGTTCCGCTGACAATAAAAGCAGCGCCCATGGCAAAAGCTGCCAGAGCAGAAACCGGGGTCGAAATGCCCCCTGCCGCGCCTACGCGCACGGGCTGTGCAAAATGATACTTTTCCTGAAGCTCGTCGCGCAGGGCAAGCATGGCAGGCATGAGGCCTACCAAAGGGCGGTTGTCGGTGTGACCGCCCGAATCGGCTTCAACAGTGATATCATCCGCCATCGGGACCTGCTGCGCCAAGGTCGCTTGCAGCTCTGTAATCTTCCCTTCCTGCACCAACTGGGCTAACAGGTTCGCAGGGGCCGGCTGCATGAAGCGGGTCGCCACTTCGCGGCGCGAGATCTTGGCAATGACTCGATTTTGGATCTGAATGCTGCCAGAAGGATCGAGCGAAAGGCCAGCAGCGCGATAATACACGACGCTAGGTGAAAGATCGAGAAATGCTGAAGCCTCTACAACGTGAACACCGTAGCGTAAGTAGAGATCTACAGCCCGGTTTTCAAGAGCCAATTCACTCGGACTATGGATCAGATTAAAAGCGTAGGGGCCGTCGGGCAGGGCCTGCTGAACCTGTTGAATGGCAGCTTCTAACCGGGCGGGCGGCAGGCCAGCAGCGCCAAAAGAACCCAAGAAACCCGCCTGCCCCAGCGCAACTACCATATTCACAGAAGCAATGGCGCTAGCCATCGCACCACCGTAGTAGGCATAGCGCGTACCGTAACAAGCATTAAAGGCTGGATTGCCCTGGCGCTCTGCTGGTAACGGCGAGAGGACAGCAATCACTTCGACAGGGGCAGTTTCTCCGAATTGAAGAGGAGTCATTTGCCCGGTCGTCGCCAGGCCCACTCGATTGCCTACACGCAAAACATAGACAAACCGATCCAGGCAAAGCAGTTGGGCACGCAGATCCTCCTCAAGGAAAGCAATCTCATTTTCAGCGCCATGCCAGGCCTGCCGCCAGGGGTATATATCTGGCAGCGCCTGGAGTTCGTTTTTAAGTGTGTGAGTCGTTGTAGTCATTCCATCACCTTAACTTTCCAGAACACTTACAGCAGCATTCTTGACCTCATAAATACGCAAACCATCTACCCATAAGTTCGCATCGCCCAGCAGCACGTACAGGGGCGCGCCAGATGGATCCACCTGTTTTTGTAAGCCAGTCAGATGGACTTCCAGTTCCATCAGGCGATGTTTAGTCGTTATCTGTCCACGGTAGCGCCAGGAAAAAGGCGGAGCATTCACTGCCACGCCAAAGCGAGGGGAACGCAGGTCGGCGGCAAAGCCCGACACAAGAGCATAGGCCTGCATGACCTGAAGAATGGCTTCTACGCCCAGCGAGCCCGGCATGACTGGATCCTGGTAAAAGTGAAAAGGATAAAACCAATCCTGCGGATTGACAGCCCGACTGGCATACAGATACCCTTGGCCATGCCTGCCGCCCTTTTCTTCTAAATAAAGGTCGTCGATAAAACTCATCCGCTCAGTCGCCAGATGAGCATAGGGACGAGAGGGATCAGACTGCTGGAGATGCGGCAAATCCAACCAGCGCCCCTCAGGCGCTGCGTGCTGTTTGAACCAGGGTAAAACCTGTGCGCCGCCATCCAGACCAATTTGATTAGCCATTGAACTGGCGTTAAAGTAACCAAAAAGAAATTCACCCTCGCAGAAAACCTGTCCCTGACAGGAAAGCTCGAAAGAAAACTTTTGAACCACTGTACCGCTGCCCGCCACACTGGATAACAGGCGGGCGCGCGTCTGGATCGTTTTTCCGCACAGCGACAGATGGGATAACACTTTCAGGTTGCCATCGAGGTTGCGGAAGTAAAAGTGTTCGCTGGGCATCAGGGCATAAAGTCAAGGAAGGCAGAGAGAAAGCCACAAGGCTGCAAGGCTGTTTCCATCAGTAAGGAAAACGGCATTTCAGGATAAACTGTTTCACGCAAGTACCAGGCATTTTGAGGAACATCATACTCCACGATCACTTCAGCCGGATGAGCGAAGTCACACGGCTTGCCAGAGATCGCGATGATACGATCCATCATTTTCAGGTCGCCATTTGGGATGCGGGGAATGCGACGCTGATCATATGCTGCAAAGGAAGGCCCGAAACAGTTGGAGAGCTTGCCCGTACCAAACTGATCCAGTTGTTCACTTGTAAAAAGCGGGGGGGGAGCAGCCTGAGCCAACTGAGCCGGATGAGCAGGTTGATCTCCACGGAGCTGTACCTCAATCAGTTTTTGCAAACCGTGCAGCGAAGTTTGACGATGCTGGAGAAACTGATCGTGCAACTCACTGCTGCGCTGTGAGGCTTCGAGCAGCAGCTTTTGCAAACGATGGGAAGGAAACGGAAACACCGGAGCATTCATAAACGGATTCTTTCTTCTTGAGGCCGGTAAAGAGGGGATAGATCCAGTGAGATGCAGTGGCTGTGCAGACGCGCCATCAAGCGAACCAGTGAAGTGACATCCTCTGTGCCGCGGCGGTTCACAGAAAGCGCCAGGTGAGGAGAGCCCTTTAAGGTTTCATCCACCCAACGCGCGCAGTTGCTGCCTGCACCGACTTCGATAAAAACACGCGCCCCATCCTCATAAACCTGCCTGACGAGACGAGGGAAGTCAAGTGGGGAGGATAACATATGAGCAATCTGGCGGGCAATTTCATGCCGCCGCACCTGGGGAGGATCGAACCGCAAGGGTTGGTATTCAGCAGCGGAGTACATGCGCAGATTGGGGCTGCGATCTACAGACCAATCATGCAGCCGGGCCAGGCTATCGAACTCGGAACGGATGGCAGCACAATGAAGGGCATAGTCGAAAGGAGCTTGCAGCGACGAACAGCGCAGAGTCGAAATGATGCGCTGGCAGCTTGCCGGATCGCCGCCAATGACCACCTGACGAGGGGTATTGACATGCGTCAGGAAAACATGAGGTTCTCGATCGATCAACGGCTGCACGGTCTCCACAGGCGCCATGACAAGGTAATTGTTCCACAGCGGCTCACTGGAAGCTTGCGAACACGAGGGCAGGCCCCAATACTCTCGAATGGCATTTTGCGGCCCCGCCAGACGATTATGGAATAAGGGAGAAGATTCTAAATTAGCGGTTACCTGGTCGCCTTCTTGCCAAACCCCGCTTGCAAACATCATCGAATTTTCACCGAGACTGTAACCAAAAGCGGCTGAGGGTTGAAGCTTAAAGGCCTCCTGAAGAATGTAAGTGAACAAGATCGCTACTGTGGTGCCGGAGGTGAGCATGGCAACCGGATTGCTAATGAGCTGTGCTTCGAGGGCGGACTGTTCCTCTTTGCCAAAGGCAGAAAGGCTGCGCGGGTAAAGTTGTCGTTCGCGAATGACGCGCCCCAAATCAGTGGTACGGCCAACGGAGCGGTTGAACAGCCAGGGGAAGAGACGGAAAAGATCGCGCGCGACGCCCGGATACGAATTGAACGCGCCCGGGTAGACAAAGGCCAACTGGCCCAAACGACCAACTGGCTGAGGGGTAAAACAGCTGCCCAGTGGCGTCTGCCATTCTATGCCTTTATCAAATGCGGCGGGGATAGACTTGATCGCCAATTCTACCTCACGCAGCAGTTCTTCGTGATTATGCCCGACAATGGCAGCCGCCAGGGCAGCCGCGTGGCGTTCGCGGAGGTGATCATGCCACTTTGAAGCGGCTGCAAACAAATCATTGGCGTATGGCAACGTGCTATGTAGTGTTTGCAACTGCTCGAGCAGGTCATCCAAAGAGTCCGCTGCGAGCGGGAACAAATGGAAACCACTTGACGCCAGGGCAGCACTGGAATGTTCTGGAGGGTTATTGGCCTGTGAGTCGACTTCTGCCAGAACAAGATGAGCAAAGCTCCCCCCCAAGCCCAGCGTGCTGACCGCGGCCACACGTCCAGGCCCATCCTCACGGGCAAACCAGGTGCGCGAGTCGGTGGGCGCATAAAAGGGAGCGCCGCGCCAAAGGGCGGGCAGCTTAGGAGCTGTCCAGGCAGGGACGGCTGGAAGAATACGATGATAGAGACATAGGGCAGTGCGCAGCAGGGCAGCTAAGCCCGCGGCAGAGAACAAATACCCCAGGTTCGCCTGCACGCTACCCAACGCGGCGGTTAATTCCGGCTGGGAGGTGCGATAGACCTGACAAAGCCCGGCAATTTCCACCCCATCCAGGTTATCACTACCACTCGCAAACACCTCCACATACCCAACCTCAGTTGGGCTGACCCCGCTCTGCTCCAGGGCCATCCGGCAGCAACTGCGAACCTGCTCCAGCGCGGGGAGTTGGGGTAAGGCACTTTTGAGGGAGGGGGAAGACGGAGCCAGCACAGATGCCTGGCCGCATAAGGCAGCATAGGCGCGATAGCCGGCGTTTCTGTCAGCCTGGAGGGTAGAGAGTACGACTGCCCCGGCCCCATTTCCTAAGCGCCAGCCATGTACATCACGATCGAAACCCATAGCACGGCTGGTATCGGCCCTTTGGAGCGAAACAGGATCTTCTAACCCAGCTTCTGAACCAGCGGCAGCAAATACGACAGCATCTACGGTTCGACTGGCTAACAATTGACGAGCGCGATCCAGCGCTGACACAAGAGGAAGCGCCGAATCAGAAAGATCTTCCACCAAGACAGCCCAAGCAGGATGAAAACGCAAGGGAGCATCGGCGGCAAAGAGCACTGCCAGGCGAGCAGAGCCCATATTCGTCAGACCAGCATCCAGCAAGGCCAGGTTGACAACCCGATCTAAGGCTGTTAATGCATCGTCAAACGAGACTTGAGGCGCTTCAGCAAACTCAAAATGCTGCGTGCCTTCGTAGATCATGCGCTCAAAGTCATCAAGAGTTTCGCATCCGCCCCAAGAGACAGCCATGCCGATTATCGTCAGGGCTTCTGGATTCAAATTACCAGACTGCATGGTCCTGTCCCTTTATGTGTTACTACTGGAATGCCGACCAATAAGGCGGTTGAGATGCGGGCTAATCGTGCCTTCCAACCCTTTGATATAGACAAACAGATTACCCTGAGGATCTTGAACCGTGATATTGCCCACCACCGAGGTCTCTGACTGAGATACGATATCCATTGTCACCACATATGATGCACCGAAGGGAATAGGGCAAAACTGTTCAAGACTTTGCAAACGCGAAGGCAAGCAGGGCGATTGGTAGAAATACTGGGCCCAGATCAAAAAACTCTGCACAATGGCGTCGTAGATAAACGGGTTGCTGGTGTAGACCGGGAATTGACCTTGAATGCGATCCGCTATCTGAGGCAGTACACACTGCATGATGAGCTTACCTCGGCTGATATGGAGCACACGCTCGACACCCTGAAAACTTGGCCCGTGGAAAAGCGTGCCATTCTCATAAAGGACCTGCCCAGGAATCACCTGGTCCGACTCAGTGGGGACCAACTGCGGTGGCGTGGAAACAGGCGCTTCAGGGATACTTTTAACCAGGTTGACACGCAGACCATAATGATACTGGACGCGGTCCTTCTTATTCTTGCTCCAGATGAGCGCATCGAACGTGATTTTCTCATCCGACTTAGCAACTTCCTTCAAATCCAAGACATGTTCGTCGGGCAAATTCTCATCGAACACAATGCCCTTGAGAACACGATAATTCTCGATGCTAAAAAAGCGGTAGCCTGGATATAACTGCTCACAACTGTAGGCCACCCAGGAGGCGGAACAAGTAGCAGGAAGCACCGGATGTTCGCCAATCTTATGATCGAACAAGAAGGGGTTTTCATCGAGAGTCAAGCGACGGCGGATCTGATACTGGTGCAGGTCGGGACCAATGTGGCTCACCGGAAGCACAGGAACGCCGCCCACCACGACCTGTACCGGCTCGTCTTTACCGCCGGTCAGGGCTTCAACCAACAAGTTGGCGCCGACTTCAGTAGGAATGATCTCGACATGGCGTTCTTCAAATACTTTCTTCAGTTCAGGCGTAACCATGCCAGCATCCCAGGGGCCCCAGTTGAAAGAAATGACATGACAATCCGGGTACTTGCGTTTGATCAGATAAGCCGACTTATTGAGAATCTCGTTAGCGATGGCATAATCAGACTGTCCAACGTTGCCAAAGAAACCAGCCACCGATGAAAACAGCACCAGGAAGTTAAGGCGGCGCATTTCCACAGCGCTCAGCATATTTTCCAATCCGGTTACCTTGGGTGAAACGACAGTCTCAAAGTCGAGTTCGGATTTCTTTTCAATGAGCTTGTCCATGAGCGTGCCAGCGCCGTGAATGATGCCAGTTACCTGACCGAAGCGGGAGACTGGCTCAGCAATTTGCTCACGGAGCGCTTCGCCGTCAGTTACATCGACCTGAACATAAGCAGCCTGCCCGCCGGCATTGGACACAGCCTGGAGCGTAGACTGAATCTCCTGACTGGAGCGGATAGCAGAAAAAACTTTTTGTATACGGGCCGGAGCGGGTTTTTCACCTTTGGTAGACAGATCCGACGCAATACGGCGCTTCAGTTCGGGATCATCACAGCCGGAAGGATCAAAGTTGATCACGGGCATACCGGCAGGAGAACGACCGAGAAGAATAAACTTGCAGTGGACACGTTCCGCCAGCTTAATCACACAGCTCGCCGTGATGCCGCGAGCGCCACCACTGACTAAGACTACCGCGTCTTGCGTGACCAATGACTTACCACTCATAGGCGGCCTCCCGTCACCGGCACGAGCGATTCTACGACCAGCGTAGAGCGTTCAGTCATGGTGTAACCCACTTCCGTAACCAGGCGGTTGGGGTCGTGCAGTTCAGCCAGAATGCAGTTAACTGCTTGAGCGGTGTCTAATGACGGAATAAGATCAATCGCACGACAAAAGACCGATTCCCATTCCAGATTCAGCGTCTTCACCAGGCCAAAGAGTTCCCCACCAATTGGGGCGTATTCAGTGCCCTGCCCCACTCCAAATTCACCATCCAGGTGAGTAACCGTCACAAAGGCAGCCCGTCCATTTTCAGCAGCAGCATTGAGGGAAGCTTTGAGATGCTTTGCCATGAGGAAAACAAGCCTGATGAGCGACTTTTCGGTTTCAGGGAAGGCAACCGAAGGCGCTTCAGCCGGATGTGATGCAGGCGCAAGATGCACTAACACAGCCACAGAACCGTAAGTGTGGGCTACTTCTGCCAGGCAATCTTTTAAGCTTGCCTCGCTGGTATCTTTCATAGTGACCACTGAGGCCTGAGGAGGAAGCATTTGATTTGACGCAACCAGCTGGCTGGGGAAGCGCAAGACAACCACTGGCCAACCGCGCTCTAAGAGGATTTGAGCCAGAGCCGGTGTATTCGGCGTGCCATCATCCGTGAGCAAACAAACATGACCTTCCGGAAGATTAAAATCGAGCGAGTTGGGCTGGGGCAAAATCTTACGGATTACGATGCCCTGATCAACACCCTGGTTGACAGGCTCCAAGAAAGTCTCTTCATGCGCTTCTAGCGCAGGAGCAGCCGCAGGCGCATTGTCACTGAGGAACTCGACAATCTGGCGCAATGTGCGCAGTTCCGCCAGATCCTCGGCGGCTGGTTTGGGCAGGTCAGGGAACTGGATTTGTATGGCGCCCAGGATTTCAACCCGCTTGATGGAGTCGATGCCCAGGTCGGCTTCCATATCCATATCCGGTTCAAGCGTTTCGACCGGGTAACCGGTCTTGTCGCTGACGACCTCTAGAAGGGCAGTCGTCAGGATCTCAACACCAACCCCCACTGGAGATGGGGACGCAATCGGAGCAGCCGCCAAGACTACCGGGGCGGGCGCGACCGGTTCAGGAGCAGCGGCAGGGGTAGGCGTCGAAGGACACTCCCCACTGGCGCTCATATGGTCAATGATCTGACGTAAAGTACGCAGTTCGGCCAACACTTCGGGCTGGACTTTGGGCAGATCAGGGAACTGAGTTTGCATCGCGCCCAGAATTTCGACCCGCTTGATCGAGTCAATGCCCAGGTCAGCTTCCATATCCATATCCAGTTCAAGCGTTTCGACCGGGTAACCGGTCTTATCACTGACGATGTTTAGCAGGGCTTCCGTCACCTGTTCCACGCTGACGGCAGAAACCAGAGAAGGCGCTCCGTTGGGAACAGAAGCGGCAGACGCAGTTACGACAGCAGGCGCCGCTTGAACCGCGCTGACCTGAACCGCCGAAGGTTGAAGGCCCGTCCCCATCTGATCGACAATCTGACCGAGGGTACGCAGTTCAGCCAGGATATTCGTTTCGATTTTGGGCAGTTGGGGGAACTGGGTCTGCATCGCGCCCAGGATCTCAACCCGCTTAATCGAGTTGATCCCGAGGTCGGCTTCCATATCCATATCTAACTCAAGGGTTTCGACCGGATAACCGGTCTTGTCGCTAACGATCTGCAAGAGCGCCTGGGTGAGTTGAACTGAGTCCAGGGCGAAAACAGCCGCCGCAGCAGGAACAGCGGGCTGCGTTTCAGCAGCAGGGGTAGGGCGAGGGTCAGGCGCAGGGCTTACCGCCACTACGGGTGACGAAGTTACAAACCCACCATTCGCCGGTTTATGATAACCATTCCCATTTCCATTACCGTTCCCTTTTCCATTTCCATTGATAGGAGCAACCACGACAGACTTAATCAGCGGCTCAACATGCGGTTGAGAGGGCGCTGTTGACACGGGCGCTTGTGGGGCAGAATGAGCAGATGTTCCAGTCTGGACAGCATTCAAACCGGCGGTAAAGGATTGAGAGAAATGGTCCTGACCTTCCAGATAGCGCTGATGCACGCGAAGGGTCTCGGCCTGGTGATCGTGGAAGCGCGTCATGCTGCGCTCCAGGCTTTCGAACAAGGGCAAGACCGCCTGAAGTTGGCCCGGTTCGGCGCTGCCCTTGCTGACCAACTCGGTTTGCAACTGAGTCAGTTGGGCGAAAGCACGCGCATATTCTTCCTCGGTGCGTAAATACTGCTCATGCAGCCGGACTGTTTCGGCTTCGTGGGACTGATAGTCGGTCACAAGTTGCTCGACAACCGAGAGGTCGACTGACGGTATCGGCGTGGGAGCCTGTTCAGGTTGGGGAACGACCGGCGGCTGAATGGGGGAAACTTGTGGTTGAACCGGGACCGGGGCGGGCGCAGACTGAGCAGCCTGAATTTTGAAACCATCCTTCAGGGCATCCTCATAGGCCTTGCGGCGCTTCTCGGTAATGTAATAACCAGCGTTAAGGGAAACCGTCACGGGACTTTGTTTGCGAGGGATCTTCGCTTTCTGGGTCTGCTGATATGGATCAAAATCAACCAGCGGAAGACCGACCACGCGCAAGGCCATCACGGCTTCACGCAGCTGGCGGTCACTATCTTTCTTCGCACTCGCATTGAGCGCCAATGCAATGTGAGGCTGGCCTTCGAGAATGTTATCAACCAGGTTGGTCAAAACATTCTTCGGACCCACCTCGATGAAGATACGACCACCACCGGCGAAGATGTTCTGGATTTCATCCCGGAACAAGACCGGGTTGAGGATGTGATCCGCCAGGGCCTGACGAATTGCTTCGGGGTCGCCGGCGTGAGGACGGGCGGTGCCGTTGGCATAGACAGGTATCGAGGGCTGATTAAAGTGAGCGGCTTGAATGGCTGCCGCAAACGGCCTCTGAGCATGCCCGACCAGCGACGTGTGGAAAGCGGCTGACACCGGCAGTGGGATGGTGGAAAAGCCCTGTTCTGCCAGCATCTGCTTCGCGCGCGCAATAACCGGTTTTGAGCCCGCAATCACGACCTGATTATTGGAGTTCCAGTTAGCCAGAGTAACTTCAGGATCGTCCTTCAGTAGGGCCTGGATCTTATCCACATCGCCTTTAACAGCCAGCATGGTACCAGCGTCAAAACTGGGATCCTCAGGCGGAGACATGGCCTTGCCACGGGCTTTCGCGAGAGCGTAATAGTCCTGATCATCCAATACCCCAGCAGCCCAAAGCGCGGTCAGTTCGCCGAAGCTGTGCCCAGCGACAAAGTCAGGGGCAAAGCCAGCCATTTGTAAGAGCTTGAAGAGACTGACACTGAAAGCACCGATGGAAGGTTGAGCGTGTTCAGTGCGCTGTAACGTCTCACACAACTGATCCTGGTCTTTCGAGTCAAAGACGGGACGAGGATAGACACGCGCCGAAAGCGGTTCGAGGCCATCCTGAACGAAGAGTTCATCCAGCGAGCCAAACACCTGGCGCAGAACCGGGAAGTTCACAGCGAGTTCGCGGCCCATTTCCAAATACTGCGAGCCCTGACCGGAGAACAGCGCCACAACTTTGCCTTTGGTCTCCAGGCCAGACTTGCGGTAGAAAATCCCTTTGGGATGTTCCCAGGATTCGGCCTGGGACTGGCTGCGGAGAGATTGGATGGCAATTTCCAACATTTGGCAGGCTTCTTCTGAGGTTTCGGCTACAAAGCCCAGGCGCGCTGAAGCGGTCGGCGCCACCAGCGCCCGGCTGACCTGAACCAGTTCATTGAAGTGCTGTGAACCGTTAGAAGATTTAAGGGTTTGCAGCTCATTCTGGCAGGCGTTCAGCAGTTGGGCAGGATCAGAAGCAGCCAGGAGCACAGGCTGAGGAACATGATTGACGCGATAAGGACCCTCATGATCAAGTTCATGTTCTTCCATCACCACATGAAAGTTCGTGCCGCCAAAACCAAAAGAACTGACGCCTGCCCGGCGTGGGGGCGCGTTATTAGCGCGAATCCAGGGGCGCGTTTCTGCATTGATGTAGAAAGGCGTATTTTCAATATTGAACTTGGGATTAGGGCGGGTAACATTGATCGTGGGCGGCAGCACTTTGTGGTACAGCGCCAGAGAGGTTTTCATTAAGCTGGCAACACCCGCCGCAGCTTTGGTGTGCGCGATTTGCGATTTGACGCTGCCCAGGGCAATATGCTGCTTGCGGGGATTATTCTCACTGAACACCTCATTTAGGCCCTCGAATTCGGCCGGGTCGCCAGCCATCGTTCCAGTGCCGTGCGCTTCGATCAAGCCCACTGTCTGCATGTCAAAGCCCGCTTCTTCATAAGCGCGGCGTAGGGACTTCGCTTGACCGGAGGGGCGCGGCGCGTAAATGCTCTTAAAACGGCCATCACTGGAAGTGCCGATGCCTTTGATTACCGCATAGATCCGGTCGCCATCCCGTTCAGCATCCTCCAAACGCTTGAGCACAATCATCCCCAGACCCTCGCCAACCATCATGCCATCCGATTGAGCGTCAAAGGTACGAACCCGGTCACTCTTTGAAAAAGCAGGCGTCTTGCTAAAGCACATATAGGTGTTAATGGTGTTATCGGCGTCGACGCCACCGGTGATCATCATATCGGCGCGGCCTTCGATCAGTTCACTAATCGCCATCTTCGTGGCAGCCAGCGAACTGGCACAAGCCGCATCGACCACACAGTTGACACCTCCCAAGTCGAAGCGGTTGCAAATGCGCCCAGCAATCACGTTGCCGATGGCTCCAGGAAAGGCGTTCTCTTCCCAGCCAACATAAGCCAGCTTGATTTTCTCGACAATCCTGGCGGTATCTTCAGCGGAAACGCCGCTGCTGCGCAAGACTTTTTCCCAAATGGGGTACTGCAAGCGGTTCATGAGTGGGGTGAAAAGCTTGGACGACATGCCAACCACACCCAAAACGACGCCGACATGCTCGCGATCAAACTCGCGAGATTCACCATAACCGGCATCTTCCAATGCATCACGGGCAACTGTCAGCGCCAGAAGCTGCGAAACATCGGTTACTTCTAAGATGTTCGGGGGCAGACCAAACTCCATCGGATCGAAGTCGATGTCGGGAATAAAGGCGCCGCGCTTGCAGTAGGTTTTATCCGGAGTAGATGGATCAGGATCGTAATAATCTTCAATTTTCCAACGTGAAGGGGGGACATCGGTCACGCAGTCGATCTTTCGCAAGATGTTATCCCAGTAACCCTGGGCAGTACGAGCTTGAGGGAAAATGGAACCCATACCAATCACAGCAATTGGCGTCGTCTTGATAGGGGATTTTTTCTCAGACGTACTTTCTTTTTGGTTTCGGGTCATACCAACTTACCTCCTATGGCAGAGATCATCTGGGCGGTCTGGCTGGATTTCAGGGGGGCCATACATTTTGAGACCGTCCATTCGTATTCAGGGGATTATGCGTCTTAGACGCGGGATTTACCTGGAGTAAGGCTCATTACCCTTCAAAACCCCATCCGTTTCAGATGGTTTCGCTTTTGGGCAAGAATTAACCTTAAAAATTGGTAAATTGGGCAAAAGGGGACAACGCATTGATGATTGTCATCTGCCTGGAAGGACGAAATGCACTTAACTTAAGTTTGGTTTGCGATTAATATCACAAAGTAAATCTGTAGCGCGCTGCCAAACCTTACAGCGATACGATGAAAAGCGCATATAGCCTTTCCAATTCGATGGAGAATGCAATAAATCAGGCCCGCAAACTGCGGGTCTGATTCGATTAAGATTAAAAACCCTTGCTGGTATAATCTCAAAGCGTATCATAGACGTGAGCCGTATCCATCGAAATACTGTTTGAGGAGAGGAGTGGTTAGATGCCTCAAGAACGCACCCGTAAAATTGTGATTACCGGTATCTTAGGTGCTATATCTGTTTTCCTGGGACTCACCCGGTGGGGCTTCATTCCCTGGTTTGGCGGAATTTCGCTAACCATTATGCATGTCCCGGTCATCATTGGAGCCATTCTAGAAGGACCTATCGTGGGCTTGTTGATTGGCCTGATTTTCGGATTATTCAGCATGATTCAGGCAGCGGTAGCGCCAAACGGACCGGCAGATGTATGGTTTACCAACCCGGTGCTGTCCGTTTTACCCCGCCTGTTTATTGGCCCGGTGGCCTGGCTGGCATGGGCTGGATTGAAACGATGGCCTGTGGTCGGGTTGGTTGTGGCAGGTGTGGTGGGCAGCCTGACAAACACAGCGCTGGTGCTAGGCATGATTGGTTTGCTGGGTTTTCTGCCCTGGGTGGCCTTGGGACCGATTGTCATCGCCAATGGGCTGCCGGAAGCTGGCGTTTCGGCTTTCCTGGTGCTGTCAGTGGTAGCAGCAGTACGGCAAATCCAGGTTGGGCGAAAGCAAGGCGCGAACATTTAAAAGCAGAAACTTCATCGAGAGGGGCCGAAGGTGCCAACACCTCAGGCCCCTCTTTGCTTTTTAAGTCTTAGAAAGCGTCTGAAAACTCAAGCATGAGAAATGGCCAAGCGTCTGAGCATCAAACGGATCATGGCAACGTAGATAAAGGCTTCGCTGGTCTCCGGCAAGCGCTCATAATCCTTGCCCAAGCGTCGTGGGCGGTTAAGCCAGGAAAAGGTGCGCTCCACAATCCAGCGTTTGGGCAGTACTTGAAAACCGACCTGGTCGCCCAGCTTTTCCACTATCTGCAAGGTCCAGCCAAAGCTGCGCTTGACCCAGTCAATCAGCCCACCGCGGTAGCCACCATCGGCCCAGAAGACCTGCAAACGGCACCAACCGATAATGCGGTCTACCAGCGCCTGCAACAGCAACTTGGCCCCATCCCGATCCTGGACATTACCGGCGGTGACCACCACCAGCAGAACCAATCCCAGGGTGTCAACTAAAATATGTCGTTTTCGACCGGTCACCTTCTTTCCCGCATCATAACCGCGTTCTTCTCCGCCTTCGGCGGTTTTGACCGATTGGCTATCGATAATCGCAGCACTGGGATCGGGTTCCTTACCTTGTTGGATCCGCACTTCTGTGCGCAAAGCCGTGTTCAGCGCTTCCCAGGTACCATCCTTGCGCCACAAGCGAAAGTAGTGGTAAACCGTTTTCCACGGAGGCAGATCGTGCGGCATCATGCGCCACGAACCGCCAGTGCGCAGGAGATAAAAGATCCCATTGAGAATGGCACGCCAGCCATGTTCACGCGGTCGGCCGGTAGTCGCTTCGGGTGGCAGGTATTGCATTACAATCTTCCATTCGGTATCATTCAGATCAGTCGGGTAAGCTTGTTTTGGTTTGGTCATCAGGCAAGTTTGCCCGACTGCTTCTTCTTTGTCTAGTTTTCAGACGCTTTCTTAGAAGATAACCATCAAGGCGACCAGCCCAGCCACAACCAGCAGTGCAACGATATCGGGGCGCTGAAAGCGCAGCACAATCATCGATGTACGGCGAGGGCCACTGCCATAAGCCCGAGCATCCATCGCCAGCGCCAGGGTTTCGGCCCGCCGCAGGCTGGTGACAAACAATGGGATCATCAGCGGCAACGTCTGACGAACCCGCTGTACTAGATTGCCGCTAGAACGCCAATCTGCGCCACGCGAAGCCTGGGCTTTGGCAATCCGTTCGGCGGTCTGCGCGAGGAGTGGGAAAAAGCGCAGTGTCACTTGCACCACCATGACAAAGTCATGGACAGGGAAATGTAAGACAGCGAGCGGGCGCAGCAGGGATTCCAGGCCACCAATGACATCGGAGGCCGAAAGTACAGAAGAAGCCAACCCTAAGAGCGCAATGAGTGCTGTGAAGCGCAGGATCAACTTGACGCCTGCCAGAATATCCGCTAGCGAGATGACCAACGACCGAACCTGAACCAGCGGCGTGATATCAGGACCAACCCGGAAAAAGACTTGCAGCAGAGCCAGGATCAGCAAGAAGGGAAGGGCAGTGCGCCAGCCGCGCAGCACTGGACCAGCCGGGATGCGCGCGAATCCCCAGGCAGCGAAGATCCCCACCAAACCCACCAACAACCCAGGTGGACTGGACACAAAGGTTAACGCCGTGATCAGGGCAATGGTGATCAGAAGGCGTGTGCGTGGGTCCAGGCGATGCAGGTATGAATTGGCTGGCAGGTATTGACCAAAGGGTAGATCACGCATGAACTCAAATTCGCTCATACCTGGGCCTCCCGCAGCGAACTCGCAATCGCGGAAGTCAACTGACCCAAGTGGATCAATTGAGGATGAATCGGCCAGCCAGAGCGAGATAAATGATCGGCAAGTTGAGCAGCGATCGGCGGTTCCAAGCCATGTTGGTGCAGCAAGTCCACCTGTGAAAAGACCTGTTCTACAGGACCGGAAAAGACATCGCGCCCGGCATCGAAAACGGTGAGTGACTGGGCCAGCGCGACCATATCTTCCATTTGATGGGAAGAGAGTACAATCGTCAGTCCACTGGCCTGCATGACGGATAACTTATCAATCAATTCAAGACGGGAACGGGGATCCAGGCCAGCGGTCGGTTCATCGAGCAGCAAAATGGAGGGGCGCAGCGCCAGGGTGGATGCCAAAGCCACTTTGCGGCGCTCACCACCGCTGAGGGCAAACAAGGGGCGGTCCTTATAACTGGCAAAGTCCAGGCCGACTAGATCCATAGCCCAGCGCACACGCTCGGCCAGCGTCTCCCCTGGAGAGACGCCTACCTGCAATTGACGTGGGCCAAAGGCAACTTCATCTCCCACATAATGTTCAAAGAACTGCGCTTCCGGATTTTGAAAGACCAGACCCACCTGTCGAACTACCTGACGACGATCCAGATTGGGGCCATTTAATTGAAAAGAACCAACGCGCACCCGACCTTCCTGTGGATGCAGCAAGCCGTTTAAGTGCTGTAACAAAGTGGATTTCCCTGAACCTGTTCGGCCTAATAAGCCATGCGCATGACCTTCTAACACGTTGAGGTTTGCATTCTCGAGCGCGCGGTGTGCCAGGAGGGTCCCACGCAAGTAGACATAGCCAAGATTTTCAACTTCGATCCAGGGGGGAACCATAGCCGGGGACGGCGCCGCGGAAGATGGAGGAACAGGCTGCAGTATCCCTGATTTCTCCCAGGCAGGCAGGGCAGCTTCCAGAGCGGGGAGAGTCAGCAGATCAGCGGGAAGTTGAGGCAATACTTGACGCAGCGCTTGCGCTGCCCGAGCAGCAGGCGGCAGATCGAGCGATAGAGAAGCCAGGCGCTGTTCATCCGCAAAAACCTGCTGAGGTCTGCCATCCAGCGCGACCCGCCCCTGCTGGAGAACAATTACCCGACTGGCCCTGGCAGCCTCTTCCATAAAGTGGGTGATTTGAATGATCGTCATGCCTGACTGGTTCAGGCGCTGCATGGTCTCCATTAATTGCCGGCGGCCGCCAGGATCGAGCATGGTGGACGCTTCATCAAAAAGAATGCAGCGCGGCTGCATGGCGAGCACACCTGCCAGGGCTAAACGCTGAGTTTGCCCGGCTGAGAGCATATGTGGAGGGCGATGACGCTGCTCCCAGAGCCCCACTTCGCGCAAAGACTGTTCTACCCGGCGGCGAATCTCGAATGAATCCATGGCGAGGTTTTCTGGTCCAAAAGCCACATCTTCTTCCACCGTAGTGCCGACAATTTGATCTTCGGGGAACTGAAAAACATATCCTACGCTCGCGTGGATAGGAGCGCGATGACTGTCTTCTCGCGTGTTGAGGCCCATCACCCAGACAGAGCCTTCATCGGGCAGAAGCAGCGCGCTTGCCAGGCGGGCGAAGGTACTTTTGCCAGAACCGTTTGCCCCTACTATGGCAACAAACTCACCTTCATGAATTGTTAGCGAAATATTATGCAGTGCAGGCGGTTGGGTTTGATTGACACGCGGTGAACCTTCAGCATCTCGCGCTGCATAATGGAAAGAGACCCCATCAAATACCAGTAGTGGTTTCATTGCTCGTCCGGGGAAGAAAAGGTACCTTAGGAACCGGTGCTGGTTGGGAGGTAAAACTGCCCACGCAGTCCGAGAAAACGAAAGAACCTAAGAAAATAAACGTTCATGTAAATCGATGTAATTTTAACACAGAAGCCTGAAGTCGCCGGTGAGGGATCCCTTTCTCAAAGCTGGAGAAGCGAATACAATAAGAGGTATCTGGCGTGAAAATGATTGGCGATTTTCGTGATTCAATTCCCCTAGATTTGCTTTGAAGGGAAAGATATGTCATTAAGAGAATACCTGCAAAGACTTGACCGCGGCGGCGTACTGCGCCACGTGGACGAGCCGATTTCCAAAACATATGAAATTGCTGGAGTGCTCAAAAAGATTGAACCCGCGCCCGTACTGTTTGACCAGGTAAAGGAATCTCCTTTTCGGGTGGCAGGCAACCTGTTTTGCAGTAAAGCCGCCTTTGCCGATTACTTAGGGATTCCTGTGGCACGCATTATCCCCACCCTGGCAGCTGCCATCGACCGGCGCTGCCCTCCCGAACAGGTGGAGCAGGCGCCGTGCCAGGAAGTGGTAGAGATGGATCCAGACTTGGACCAACTACCGATCCTGCGACACTGCGAACACGATGGCGGGAACTACATCAGTTCGGGGGTAGTGATCGCGCATCACCCCAAACTGGGACAAAACGTCGACTTTCACCGGATGATGCAGATTTCAAAAAACGAGATGGCTGTCCGTGTGGTGCGCTCGCGTGATTTCGACACGTTCTTACAAGACTGGCAGGCGGTAGATGTAGCTGTCTGCATTGGCAACGCCCCCCCTATTTTAGCGGCGGCGGCTACTTCGGTAAACACCGGGGTGAATGAACTGGAGATTGCTAACGCATTGGAACCGTTTCAGGTGGTGCGCGCTCGAACAGTGGATGTGATGGTTCCGGCGGAAACCGAGTTCGTGCTCGAAGGAACGGTTTACCTGGAACGAACCCATGCGGAAGGCCCGTTTGTCGACTTAACCGAAACTTACGATGTGGTACGACAAGAACCTGTGTTCGTGGTCAAGGCAATTACCCATCGCAAAGATGCGATCTGGCACGCACTGCTGCCTGGGGCGCTAGAGCACAAGTTATTAATGGGCATGCCACGCGAGCCAACCATTTTTCGCAAGGTGAATGAAGTGGTGCGCTGCCTGGATGTAAACATTAACCCAGGAGGATGTTCCTGGCTGCACGCCATTGTGCAGATCGACAAGCAGCATGAAGAGGATGGCAAAAAAGCCATCCAGGCGGCGTTTGAGGGACACAAGTCGTGCAAGCATGTGTTTGTAGTCGATCAGGATATTGACATCTATAACCCAATGGAAGTGGAGTGGGCTTTTGCCACGCGGTTTCAGGGGGATGAGGATCTCATCGTCAAGGATCGCGCGCCGGGTTCCAGTCTGGACCCAAGCGCGGAGCCAGGCACACATAAGACTACAAGGGTGGGCTTTGACCTGACCAAACCGCTGGAAAGCCAGGGCAAGTCTTTCGATAAGGCGCCCTTCCCAGAAGTGGATCTCAGCCGGTTTGGGCTGTAAGAAAGAACAAGGCGGCTGAGATGAAATTAACAGCACTGCAACAAGAGATGTTGGAAGGCAAACACGCACGCTCGACACGCAAAGCAATGGAGATTCTATATACCCTCGGAACGATTTATGAAGCCGACGAAATGATTCCAGTGACCTCTGTGCAGATTGCCGGAGTGAGTTACGATAACCTGGGAGAGGCAGGGTTACAGTTCCTGACTGAAATGGCTGAAGGCGGCGGGCGAACCAGTGTACTGACGACGCTAAATCCGGCGGGAATGGACGTGGAAAACTGGCAGGAAATGGGGATTAGTCCAATATTTGCGGCTCAACAGCAGCAAGTGATCGAAGCCTTTGGTCGGATGGGAGCCATTACAACCTGCACCTGCACGCCCTACCTGACAGGAAATGTGCCCCACTTTGGAGAGCATATCGCGTGGGCAGAAAGCAGCGCGGTGTGTTATGCCAATTCGGTGCTGGGCGCACGCACGAATTGAGAGGGCGGACCGAGCGCGCTCGCGGCAGCCCTGACCGGTTTTACACCAGCTTATGGACTGCACCTGACTGAAATGCGCCGCCCTACCCTTACAGTGAAGGTTCAAAACCCACCGGAAGAAACTGCGGGATTTGGCGCACTGGGGAAATGGATTGGCGAACGGCTGGCAGGTGAAAGTAAGAAACAGATTCCGTATATTGTGGGGATCGATGCAGCCAGCCTGGAAAACTTGAAGTCTTTCTGCGCGAGCATTGCCACATATGGTGGAACCGCCCTGTTCCATATGCGGGGAATTACGCCTGAGGCAGAAGCGTTCACCCCACCCGATGAGCAGGTGACGATTTCACCCGCGGAACTCGAAGAGACGCTGCGCAGGATGAGTGATGCCACTTCAGAGGAGATTGACTTTGTCTCATTAGGCTGCCCGCATCTCTCAATCCAAGAGATTGCACGGCTGGCAGAACGGTTGAAAGGCCAGCGGGTGAAGAAGACTTTCTGGATTACAACAGCGCGTCCAACCCGCCAGATCGCCGACTTAATGGGCTATACGCAGATCATCAAAGAAAGTGGAGCCACCTTTGCCACAGACACCTGCTGTGTCGTAGCGCCCATCAAAGGACGCTTTCAGGCACTGGCAACCGACAGTGCAAAAGCCTGTTACTACGCCTACGCTAAGAACAAGTTTAAGACACGGGTTTTGTCATTTGATGAAGTTATCGATGAGGCATTGAAATGAAACTGCGGGGACGAACAATATACCAGGGACGCGTGAAAGGCCCGGCATTGGTGACAGGAATGGGGATTTCTTTCTTTGGCGGAATAGACCCGGAAACAGGTGTGGTGGTCGAAAAAGGGCACGAACTGGAAGGACAATCTATCAGCGGGAAAATACTGGTTTTCCCTACGGGAAAAGGTTCAACCGTTGGGTCTTATACCCTTTACCGCCTTAAGAAGGCCGGGAAAGCTCCAGCAGCGATTATCAACGCAGAATGTGAAACAATCACGGCAGTCGGGTGCATTATCGCTGAGATTCCCTGCGTAGACCGAATTGAAATTCAGCACATCGGGACGAATGCCGTGGTAATCGTCGATGGCACAGAAGGATGGGTGGAAATTCACGAAGCCGGTGCGGAGAGGTCAGAATCCTGAAAAGGTTCCCTACACTGTTACAGTGTAGCTCGTAAAGAATGCGAAGATTGTCCAAGGTTCAAACGAGCCTGGGCCAACCATTTCCCGGTTTGCTTTTTGGAGCAGCCCATTACCCGGGCTGCTTCTGTATAGTTGAGTCCTAGCAAATCCACCAACAACAGCGCGGAACGTTCTTCTGCTCCTAAGTCGAGTAACTGCCGACACAGGTCATCCGATGCTGCACCATCCGAGTACCGCAAAGATTGACGCTGCTGGCAAGCAATCAAAATGCGCTGCAGGACCTCTAAACGAAAGTGGTCCAGCCGAACACCCGCGTGCTGGTAAACCTGCAAGAAAGCCCCTTGAACCACTTCTTCAGCCTGACGATTACTACCGAGCAGATAGTAAGCGAGGGTATAAGCCTCATCCTGATAGTGAAGGGCAAGCGAATTGAATTCAGAAAGTTTTGAGCCGGCAGGCGTAGACATCTTTTTATCCCAATACTTAATCAAACTCTTTTTCCTCTTCGGAAAACCTGGTGAGGAATGCTTCTATGTATATATTCGCAGAAAATAGGCATTTTATTACACCTATTTTTCAAAGTCTGTAATAACGTCCAGTGCGCTCCTGGTCACAGGACCAGGACGCGAGCAGGTTATGGTACACTTATGATGACAGAAGGAGGGGGAACAGTTGTCAGTCCGCGAATTGTTCAAGGGGCAAACATGGATGGGCTCACGTTTATTGCTGAAATTGTTAAGGCCATTGCCTGGCCTGTGACGGTGATCATCCTTTTCCTCATCCTGAAACAGCCGATTCTCTCCTTATTCCCACTGATCCAGCGCCTGCGCTTTCAAGCACTGGAGATCGACTTCTCCCGACAAGTGGAAGCCCTGGCACTTGAAGTGCGCCGCCAGCTACCGCCTTACAGATCTCTGACGGAGAGCGAAACCCAAATGTATGCGCACTGGAAAGAGTTAGCGCCACTTTCGCCGCGCGCAGTGGTATTGGAGGCCTGGATTCCACTCGAGCAAGCCGCGAGCGAAGCCAGCCGACAGCACGGGCTTAACTTGAAAAGCAGCGAAGTGCGCGCCCCGCTGATTTTGGGGCAGGCACTTGAAGAAGCTGGGATACTTGATGATAATACTTCCACCATTTACCATCAATTACGCAACTTACGCAATGCAGCAGTCCATGCCTCCGATTTTGCATTTACGCCTGAAGCTGCAATCGAATATGCCGACCTGGCCCTGCGGCTAGTCGACTATTTACGGAAAGCATGAAACGATTTCAGTCCATTTGCGCTATAATTTACTCAATCAATTTATTTTAGGGGGATGACATAGAAAGAGTGTAAGGGTGGACGAAGTTCGACTGTCAGTGATGTCGCGCGGACCGCAAACCGCAGACGTACTTGGCGTCCTTCTGGAATTATTTGAATCTCAGTTTCAAACGCATGTGCAATTAAATATCCTCCCCTGGGAAGCTGCCTGGCCTGAAATCATTCGGATGGCGCTGTATTTGCGCGGGCCGGATGTATCAGAGATTGGGAACACCTGGGTCAGCAACCTGATTGCGATGAACGCGCTGCGACCCTTTCCTTCTGAGGAAATGGAACAGATCGGCGCCCCTGATCAATTCTTGCCTCAGGCCTGGAAGACCTGCTACCTACCGGGAAACCCTAACGCATGGAGTATTCCCTGGCTCAGCGAAGCCATGATCTTGCATTACCGGCGGGACTTACTGCGGCAGGCAAACATTAATGAACAGCAAGCTTTTACCTCGTTCTCGCAGTTCACCACTACTTTACGCCGCCTGAGAGAAAATGGTAACCTGCTCCCCATTGGGCTGCCGACACGGCGCGACCTGGACTTGCAATTACACATCCTGGCAAGCTTCATCTGGCAAAGAGGAGGTGCTTTTGTCAGCGAGGATGGTAAGCAAATCTTATTTAATCAGCCAGAAGCAATGGAAGGAATCCACGACTTCTTCCAATGTTATCAGTTCTTGCCACAAGAAGGGATTGATATGCTGGAGCAGCAAGGTATTTTCAATGCTTTTCATTATGGGCAAGCCGCATGTATGATTGCCGGACCCTGGTTACTTCCACGCACATTTGAGCCTAACCCAGTCATTAAGGCGAATTGGGGGGTAACACTCTTGCCAGGCATTCCCTTCATCGGTGGTTCAAACCTGGTGATCTGGCGGCAGTCGCACAAGGAAAGGCTGGCCCTGGAACTCATAAAGTACCTGACCAGCCCCACCGTTCTATCAGATTATGCCCATCATATCGCTATGTACCCAGCCCGACTTCCAGACCCTCAACAGCCTGTTTTTCTCTCAAAGGATATAGACCGGGCTGTTTATGCTTCATTCATCATCGGGCGATCCTTTCCGGTCGTGCCGTTGTGGGGAATGATTGAGGAGCGCCTGACCTCGGCAATTGCTGAAGTATGGAACCGGATACAAGGCAGCCAAAACCTCGGCTTGCGCGTGATCATTCAACAAGTATTTGATCGGGCTGCAAACCACTTAAACGTTACTTTGCGGAAGAGCTAAGTCACCCCGCTTATGGCTCATCTGACTCGAATTTATCAAACAGCCGGCGCAGATTTTCTTCCCAAACATCATCCAGGGGAGCAAAATTCGTCTCCTGAAAGTCTTCTGAAAGTCGCTGGATATAATCTCGCACCCCTAACTGCGGGGCAGAACTATCCAGCTCCTCAATCTTAAACTCGACCAGTTCAAGCAGCCGCTTACTCTTCAGTCCGAGCTGTGAGAGGTCAACCCCCAGTTTGAGCATGTAGTTAACACGCCGCATGATGCCTAACCAGGCCATATAATCGTTTTCTATACGAATGGTATTACCGATTTGACTTACCATTGAAAAATCGTAGGCTGGCACCAGGGCATACATACCGATATATTCCATGTTGTGATCGCCAGACCGGCGGCAGACGACAGATCCAATGCTGGCCCCACCATGATAATCTGACAGCGTGACAGCCAGGTCGCTTAGCTCTGCTTTTAACTCAGGCAAACTGTAATTACAGGAAATTGTTCGCTCTTTATCATACGGCAGTTCACCATATACCCCGCCCAAACCGATAATGCGTTTTACCCCCAGGGTCTTCGCCGCTTCTAATAACGCAGCCACATAACGCTCAATATCCAAGTGGGGTTCATCACCAATAAAAATCACAACACCGCGCTGACGATCTCCGGCATAGTAAAACTCGTTCTGCTGCGTTTGAAGCGATTCGGGATAACCATTGTTGAACTTAACCACCGGACGCATAAGATCGTGCATCCCAGGAACCTGAAAGATATAAAAACCGTCGGGGCGTATCTGCCCAATCTTCTTCGCAGCGCTTAGTTGAATCAGATATTGGGGAAGGCCAGAAGAAACAGAACCTGCATCAGCCCACTGCCGCCAGCCGACAATCATGTATATCTCATCGGATTCCGGTTTGTTCCAGATTTCTACCGCGTCTGTCATCTTCAATACCTCCTCTATTTTCCTGGCGTTCCATTTCAGCATCGGAAACTGGACTGATTCCCTCGATGCGGTCCTTTCGTCATAACCCTGTTGCAGCCCTGATCTCTGGTGCCGCAAGCGGTTTTCTCATAGTATACCACTTCGGTCATAAACTTATTTGTGGGACAGTTCAGTCGAGAAACGCAGCGGGCTGAACAAAAGAAGCTGCCCTGACATAAAGCTTAAAAAGCGCGCCCAGGTAGTTATCCTTAACTGCCCAGGCGCGAAAGCATGTAAAGATTAAGAAACAGCGAGCAGCTTTTTAGTGATGGTGCTCCTTTTCGGCGGCATCTGCTTCGGCTTTGGTCTTATGGACTGTGCCAGCAGGATGTTCTGAGGGAGAGTAAACGGTATAGAGCTGAAGCTTCTCAGACTTAGAATTGTTGATTACGTTATGCCATGTTCCAGCAGGGACAATCACCGCATCCCCATCCCGGGCGATATGTTCCTCGGAATTGTTCAGCACAAACTTAGCCTCGCCACCCTCGATTCGAAAGAATTGGTCGATCTCGTTATGCACTTCATTGCCAATTTCTTCACCTACCTGGAGGGTCATGACGACTAGCTGACTGTACTTGCCTGTAAACAGGACTTTCCGAAAATTTTCATTCTTTAACGTTTCTTGTTCAATGTTTCCAAAGTAACCGGTCATCTGAAATATCCTCCTTGACCATGCGCCTTGTAGACGTAGATAACAAATATGTTCCCCCTCCTATTTTATACCATATGGGGCACGTTATGTATTTTTGAAAAATGCATTCGTACAGGCTCTTGCACGTAGCGTCTACTGGTTTTTGGGCCTGTTTTTTTACGGTGATTTAGTTAAAAAAAGACCGAGTTCGGCAATGAGGAATCTCCCTCAAGCAAATAGGGATTTCCCTCATAGGATAACCACTTCTCATAGCGTATCTGTTACAATTAATTTGTAAATTTCAAACTGGGGGAAATAATAAAACAGGAAGGAGTTGAGACACGAAACAATGGACCCTATTGAATTTTCGGTTCCCATTGGATTAGAGTACGCAGAATCGGTATTGGGAACAGTTGCGCTTGCAAGCCTTTTTAGCACTGAACCAGATCGATTAAAAAAGGATACAGAAGAACACAAGAGCTTTCGCTTAATCCTTTCTGAACCAGGCTCCCGAAAACCTGTCATCCTTGGATTAGTTGAATTGATTGGCAAAGAAGAAAACCAGACGTTAATACGTTTGACGGAACATATTGTCACCAGACGAAACGGAATGCCACAAACAGGCTCGCCTCTCATGAGGTTCTTCTGCCTGTTTACACAGCAGTTGCTCGAACTTGGTGTGACTCCTTTTAATGATTAAACAGCATATGGTACTGCGTCCTTTTAGGCAAGGGGAAATAAATCCGCCTTTTCATTGAAAACCTGGATGCTGGAGAAGTAGTTTTCTGACTCAGAATGGCGTTTCAGAAACTGCCTTGGCATACCACCCTTTGTATAATCGCCAGATAGACACAACGCCTTTCAGCAACAGAATAAGACGCATGGTGCGCTATTCGAACTGGTTAGCCTGTTAATCGGTTGAGCCAGACGCTAAAACGTGCAGATGGATAACGCTGCGCGGCCAGATGGATCGCTAACAACAACCAGAGATACCATGCTAAGGCAAAGATAGTGGATATCTGACCGATCCCAATATATCCAATCAGGCGAGGGGTTCCAATCTAGGCTACCGCGGCATCTCTTCATCCGCAGAGTGCTTCCGGCTCTTAGAGGTACGTTATAATGCAGAGCATACAAAAATTGAAACTTAACGATTGCTGAGAACTTGTTGGGGACATAAAAAAACCTCGGTCAGTAGTCGTTTTGACAGAAACACGCAGAGAAAAGGAAGTTCCATGGCATTCGTATCTGCAACTGCCCAAGCCTGTGCCAACATTGCCTTTATTAAATATTGGGGGAATTGAGATCAGGATCTGCGGCTGCCTGCGAACAGCTCAATTTCGATGAGCCTGGATGGGTTGTTTGCACAAACGCAGGTGACGTTTGATCCTCACCTGGCTTGTGATGAATTGATTGAATGTGACCAACTGACTCTGAATGGACGCTTTGAAACTGGTCCAGCATTGAAACGTGTCAGCCTGTTTTTGGAGCAGGTACGGCAGATGGCCGGAATTACCCTACCAGCGCGCGTGATCAGTGAGAATAACTTCCCCATAGGCGCCGGTATTGCTTCTTCAGCCGCCGCATTTGCAGCATTGGCACTGGCAGCTACCCGAGCCGCGGGTTTGAGGCTTCCGGAAGCGGATCTCTCGCGACTGGCGCGTAGGGGATCAGGATCAGCCTGCCGCTCTGTACCAGGAGGATTTGTCGAATGGCAGGCAAGCAGTAGTGAAGAAGAATCCTATGCATTCTCGATCGCCCCGGCTGAACACTGGCATTTGATGGACTGTGTAGCCATACTTGAAGTCGGGCATAAGCCGGTCGGGTCAACTGAAGGGCATGGAATTGCAGATTCCAGCAGACTGCAAACGGCGCGAGTGAAGGATACGCCACGGCGTATGGACATCTGCCGAAGAGCTATTTTGACACGTGACTTTGCAGCATTAGCGGATATGATCGAGGAAGACAGCAACCTGATGCATGCGGTGATGATGACTTCATACCCACCACTGTTCTATTGGGAGCCAACATCGCTGGCGCTGATGAAAGCAGTGAAGGCCTGGCGGCAGGAAGGTTTACCGGCGGCTTATACACTGGATGCCGGGCCAAATGTACACATCATTTGCGAAGCATCCGCAGCGGATGATGTGAAACGAAGACTGGAAGATATGCCAGGGGTTCAGCGGGTGCTTACAGCCAATCCAGGTGGTCCAGCCCGGTTGATTGAAGAAGCAGGTTCTGATGCAAGGCGGGGTAACCCATGAGTTAACCCACTCGCGTGCTGGTAAGGGATCAAGATTTTGTGAAGACTGTACAAATTCCCATTCTGGTTTAAAGCAAGGTATAATTAAGAGTAAACAAACCCGATTATCCACTGCGCGGGACCTCTGGGATGGGGTTTCTCTACCGCGCTTTTTTTGAACGTATGGGGATTTTTATCATTACAATGAATGGAATTTTTCGACTTTTACTTACGATTGTTGAGTTCATTCTAGCTTTTGGTTTTCTGGTCTTCCTACATGAACTCGGTCACTATTTAATGTCAAAACTGTTCAACGTTGAGGTTGAAGAGTTTGGTTTTGGTTTTCCACCACGGCTGGTGAAGCTGTTTCAGTTCCGAGAAACAGAAGTAACCCTTAACTGGATCCCATTTGGGGCCTTCGTGCGCCCAAAAGGGGAAAATGATCCAAGTTTACCGGGCGGACTGGCAGCGGCGAATCCATGGGCACGATTAGGTGTTCTGCTGGGTGGGCCGTTGATGAACATTCTGGTCGGTATTCTACTCTTTAGCCTGCTCTTTGCCAACTTTGGCGCGCCTGTTTTAGGAAAAGTGCTGATCGCGAAAGTGCTCCCTGGCACTCCTGCGGCGGCGGCGGGAATAGAAGCAGGTGACTTGATCACCCAGATCAATGATGAGCCGATTATCAACAGCAGTGAGCTAAGCCAGGTAATTGGACAGAACCTGGGTCAGGAAGTTACGATCACTTTTGAGCACAATGGAAAAACGCAGCGTGTCTCGGCTGTTCCGCGTACCAACCCGCCTGCTGGAGAGGGTGCGCTAGGAATTGAGATGGGCAATCCAATTCGCCAGGTAAACTGGTTTGAGGCCGTGCCGGTCGCAGCGCAAATGACGTATGAGCAAACAAAGATGTTTGTTGAACTGCCTGTGCGCCTGGTGCAAGGCAGGGTTTCAGCGCAAGAGGGTCGTTTTGTGGGACCGGTAGGCATCTTCAACTTCTTTGAAGAGGCCCGGCAGCAAGACGCGCAAATGGCAGCCGCAGCGCCCCAGGAACCCCCTGCTCCAAATACAATTAACCTGTTAGCAGTCATCTCGGTGGCTCTGGGCCTGACCAATCTGCTGCCTATCCCGGCACTAGATGGCGGACGTATTTTGTTCGTCCTGCCTGAAATCCTATTCCGCCGTCGTGTGCCGGCTGAATATGAGAATGTCATTCATCTGATTGGTTTTACCGTGCTCATCCTACTGATGATCTACGTGACCACTCAAGATATCCTGAATCCCATTAACCTGCGATAAACGAGGAAAATGGAGAAGATGAACGATATGGAAAACGAAGGCAAAAGAAAAAACGTCCCTTTTCACCAGGTGTTGGCCGCCCTGCTAGATGACAGTAATGTTTTCCCGCCTACTTACCTGCACCAGTTTTCGGATCTTGAAGGAACTGATCTGGAGGCATTGAAGACCGTATGGTCACAGATTAATCCCAGACGACGCTTTGCTTTACTCGAGGATCTGGAGAACCTGGCTGAATCAGACACGCTGGTTTCATTTGAAAGTTTAGGCCGTTTTGCACTGCAAGATGAGGACCCTCACGTGCGCAGAACGGCTATTCGCGTGCTGTGGGAGGCCGAAGACCCAAGCCTGGCGTCAGTGTTTCTCAAAATGCTGGATGATCCAGATGTTAATGTGCGCGCTACGGCTGCCGGCGCATTGGGGCAGTTCGTATATATGGGTGAGTTAGAGGAACTCCCGGGAGAGATTCTGCGCCAGGTCGAAAACCGTCTGCTGAAAGTCATTAAAGGGAACGACGATGAACTGGTACGACGGCGTGCCCTGGAGGCAATGGGCTTTTCAGGAAGGCCAGAAGTCCCCCCACTGCTGCGAGAAGCTTATCAGAGAGAAGATACAAAGTGGCTTTCGAGTGTCTTGTTTGCGATGGGCCGTTCTGCAGATGAAGCCTGGGCGCCAGAAGTTAACCGAATGCTGCGTCACCCAAACACAGAAGTACAGACTGAAGCTGTACGCGCTGCGGGTGAACTGGAGTTATCATCGGCCCAGCGGACGCTGCTAAAGATGCTGGATGATGACCTGCAGGAAACTGAACTGCGGAATGCGATTATCTGGGCGCTTTCGAAGATTGGAGGCGAGGAAGTCCGCGAGGTGTTTGAAGATCTTGTTGAAAAGACAGAGGACGAAGAAGAAGCCGAATTTATGGAACAGGCGATGCAAAACCTGTACTTTACGAATGATATGGGCATATATGGGATGTTCGACTTTATGGGGAATATGAGTGATGGCGATTCGGACGAGTATGGCGAAGTGGAAGACGACGATTCGAAGTCTCGCCGGTAAGAACTGGTTTTAATTCTACAAAATGATGTAAAGATGGGGTGAGAGCAATCGTTCTCACCCTTTTACTTTCAAAAGGGGAAAGGGGGCCAGGGCTGCCTGGCGTACTTGTTGCAACAGTGACAGTATAAGACGCTCGATTTGCGAACCAGGCAGATTAAAGACCAGAATTTCGCAAACCCGTTTTATAATTATTAAGCCCTTGTGGTTATGGAATCCGCTGAAAGTCTTTTTATAAACGATGTTTGTAAAACACGCGGATTACCCTGGTAATTCGTCGAGCACAGGCGGTTATTTGTAAAGATATTCACGGCGAATTCCTTACCATCGAAGATTATATCGATTTAATAAATGCTGGAGAACGCTTGTGATCAATTGGTTGGCAGCATTCATGTTCCTTGGACAGAGCCTTTTTCCGCTGTACCTCACTGCACACCTACCTTGGATGCAAGGACAGGTGGAGGTGAAAGACGCTGCGGTTTCTTATCGTTTTGGTGAGCAAATCCTGTTTCAAGCCACACTGCAAACGGATGCGAACTTGCAGGAGGTGCTTTTGTTTATTACGCCGGAAGGACAGCCAACCGTCTGGCAAAAAGTTACCCCTGATGAAGAAAAGCATATTTCACAAACCATTGACGTTCGGCAGTTGGCGCTCCAGCCGTTTTCAGAGGTTACTTACCGCTACCAAATCACCCTGGAGGATGGTCAGGTTGTCACCAGCCCCACCTTTTCGTTCCAATATGAAGATAACCGCTTTGACTGGCAGACGCGGGAAGAAAACGGTTTTCAGGTCTACTGGTACAGCCGAGATGCTGCCTTTGGGCAAGAAGTGCTCAACGTGACTCAACAAGGACTAGAGCAGGCGCACAGCATTCTCGCGGTGGAGCCCCCCACTCCCATTCAGGTCTACGTTTATACCTCGTCGAGGGACCTGCAAAGCGCGCTGCAAGTTGACAACCAGCCCTGGATAGCAGGACACGCCGCGCCTGACCTGGGGCAGATTCTGATATCGATTCCAAATGGGCCAGAACAAAAGCTGGAATTGGAACGCCAGATTCCACATGAGATTATGCACCTTTTGCAGTACCAGGTGGTGGGGAGTGACTTCCGCCATCAGCCCGTCTGGCTCATGGAAGGAATGGCTTCATTGGCAGAACTGTACCCCAACCCAGAGTACAGCCAGGTTTTGAGTGGCACACGGGCACAGGATTTATTAACAATCAATTCGCTGTGCAGCGTTTTTCCAAGAGAAGCATCTGGCGCGTTTCTGGCCTATGCCGAGTCAGAGTCATTCGTGCGATTTCTCTACCAGAAATATGGGGCTTCTGGACTACAAGATTTAATTGGACAGTATCAGAATGGGCTGGGGTGCGAGGAAGGCATATCTGCGGCTTATGACCGCTCCCTCAGTCAGTTGGAAAATCAGTGGAAGCAGGAAGTATTGGGGATTAATACGGGGATGCTGGTGCTGAGCAATCTCTCACCGTACCTCTTGCTGGCTATCCTGCTGATGATACCGGCCTCCCTGGCGCTTTATCCCTACACAACTGCTAAGAAAACCTCTCAGGAGGAAAATTGATGGCAGATGATACAACCCGTTTACATGCCTTTGTAGATGGCACTGTACAGGGGGTCGGTTTCCGAATGTTTGTGATGGAACACGCGCAGACATTGGGTCTGGCGGGCTGGGTGCGTAACACCTATGACGGGCAGGTGGAAGTGCTGGCTGAAGGAGAACGCGAGAAACTGGAGCGACTGCTCGACAAACTGCGTACGGGTCCACGCATGGCATTTGTGACAGAGGTGAAAAAAGACTGGCAGCCAGCCACAGGGGAATTTGGCCGTTTTGAAGTGCGCCGTACCACCTGACACTTACAAGAGATGGGGAACGAAAAAAGGCAGCGGTGAACTGCTGCCTTTTTTAAATTCTAGAGGATAGGAAGTGGTTTATACGTCCTGGCCCCACCGCCCCATGCCGCCGCGACCACCCCGGAAACCGCCGCCCATTCCACCGCCTAAACAGCCGCCCGCACCAGGGGTCATTTGGCCCATGCGAGAATTCATCCAGTCGGCCTGTTCCTGAGTAAGCACGCCATCTGCTACCATCTTAGCGAGCGCCTCACTGCGGGCTGAGATCATTAGAGACTGCGCTTCGTCTAAGGTATATCCTTTTTCTTCAGCCAGATCCCAGAAGGTTTTACCGCTTTCCCAGCTCTGCTGGTACGCTTCGACCGTGAGACCCAGCTTCGCTGCCAGCGCCGTCTGCATATAGTCCTGCATGTAACCCTGATCAGCGAACTGGCCGCCCATCATCCCGCCTCCACCCAATCCGCGCTGAAAGCCATCGCCCATCATCCAACCAGGGCCATAGCCGCCATCCGGATTCACGCCAGGAGCAGGTAGCGTGGGGCGCTGGGCGCTCACCACACTGACAACGCCGAAGACGGCGATCAGGCCAACCACAAGAGCAATCATCCAAGTACGTTTCATGTTTTTCCTCCAAATGTATGTAATGTGTTTTGTTCGTTCTGAGCTTACGGCCTTATCTTAGCAATAAGATTTGAAGAAGTTGTGAAGAACATTCGAAGAACTAGTGAAAAAAAATCCCCTGCTAAAAAAAGCATAGGGGATTTTCTGTTATACGCGTTATTCTAACGTGCTAACGTGCGGCGCTCACTACTCTTCGCCCGAAAGATAGCGCACTCTTTGCAATGGGGACATATCGGATTCCTCGACCAGGATCGCTTTCAGTTCGAAGATCTGATCGCGCAGCGCAGCCGCTTTTTCAAACTCCAGGTCTTTAGCCGACTGCTTCATTTGCTTTTCTAACTCAGCAATTAAGCGCTGTAGTTCTGACTTTGGCATACCACTACTCGCTTTCCGATCCGTGCTGTATCCGGCGGATCCTTCAGCTACTGCTTGAGCACCGATGCCCAGGCGTTCGGTAATGTCACGAACCGTTTTGACGATGCTGACTGGATGAATGCCATGGGCCTCATTGTAATCCTCCTGTTTCTGACGCCTACGATTCGTTTCATCAATCGCTGTCCGCATGGCATCCGTAATCTCATCGGCATACATGACTACACGACCATGCAAATGACGCGCAGCGCGGCCAATGGTTTGAATGAGCGCGGTGGCAGAACGTAAGAAACCTTGTTTATCAGCATCCAAAATCGCCACGAGAGAGACTTCGGGCAGGTCAAGCCCTTCACGCAAGAGGTTAATGCCCACTACAACATCGAAAACACCGAGACGCAAGTCGCGCAAGATACTCACCCGCTCGAGGGTTTCCACCTCAGAATGCAGGTAGTGAACCTTGATGCCCAACTCCATCAAGTATTCAGAGAGATCTTCTGCCATCCGCTTGGTGAGGGTGGTCACCAGGACACGTTCCCCCACTTCCACACGCTGGCGGATTTCCTTCAGCAGGTCATCTACCTGACCACGCGTGGGACGCACTTCCACCTCTGGGTCGACCAGACCAGTGGGGCGAATAATCTGTTCGACAACTTGATTAGCCAGATTCATTTCGTAGGCGCTGGGTGTGGCAGAAGTATAGATTGTGTAGCCTTTGCGTTGTTCAAATTCGTCAAAGGTCAAAGGACGGTTATCCATAGCAGATGGCAGACGGAAACCGTACTCGGTTAAGGTCTGTTTCCGCGAGCGGTCACCGAAGTACATTCCCCGGACTTGCGGCACTGTCATATGGGATTCATCGATCACCAGCAGGTATTCTGATGGGAGATAATCCATGAGGGTCCAGGGCGGAGTGCCGGGCTCGCGCTGGTCGAGATGACGAGAGTAGTTCTCGATACCTGAGCAGTAGCCTACCTCACGCAGCATTTCAAGGTCGTAGCGCGTGCGCTGCTCCAGGCGCTGGGCTTCCAACAGTTTCTCATTCGAACGCAGATCACGCAGGCGACCTTCCAGTTCAAGCTCAATATCGTTGATCGCTTCCTTCAAACGATCTTGCTCGGTGATGTAATGTTTCGCCGGAAAGATATCTACCTGATCCGGCTCATCATACACCTCACCGGTAACGGGATTGAGCGCCATAATCCGCTCGATCTCATCCCCGAAGAAGCTGATGCGGAAGACCTTATGATCTTCATAAGCAGGAAAGATTTCTAATGTATCGCCACGCACACGGAAGATGCCTGGACGCACATCTACATCATTACGCTGGTACTGACTCTCGACAAGCTGTCGCAAAAGCGCATTCCGGCGATAGAGGCTGCCGACCTCCAGGTGGACAACTGTTTTGCCATAGGCTTCTGGGCTGCCCAAGCCGTAGATGCAGGAGACAGATGCAACGATGATGACATCACGGCGCGACATGAGAGCGGTGGTCGCCGCTAAACGCAAACGGTCGATCTCTTCGTTAATCTGCGTTTCTTTTTCGATATACAGGTCATGCTGCGGGACGTACGCTTCTGGCTGATAATAATCGTAGTACGAAACGAAGAATTCCACTGCATTATCGGGGAAAAACTCTTTAAACTCTGCATAGAGTTGAGCCGCCAGGGTCTTGTTATGGGCCATTACCAGGGCAGGCATCTGCATCTGGTTGATGACATTCGCAATCGTGAACGTCTTGCCGGTGCCAGTAGCGCCCAGCAGAACTTGTTCGCGCATTCCCTCTTTTACACCCTTGACTAGCTCTATAATCGCCTCAGGTTGATCCCCTGTCGGCTGGTAAGGGGCATTCAGTCGAAATTCCATAGGACCCATCCTAGCAAATCTGTTCTAACAATGATTGTACCCTGCTTAGCGCGGGAAGTAAATAAGCCATTTGGATAAAATTGTATATTATCATGAATGTCGATTTAAAAAGTTAACAATAAAAAATCAACTACATGAGAAGTAATGATTTTATGCTAATTTACCGCAATTTGTGACGTGACGCTATGGGAATTGGAGAAGATGGTCGCAAACGGAAACTGGTAGCTAACCCATCAGTTCAAGGGAAGGATGAGGGTAAAGGCAGCCCCGCCTTCAGGGCAGTTGGCAGCCATGAGATCCCCGCCGTGCGCCAGTGCTAACTGGCGTGCAATCGCCAGGCCCAAACCAGTTCCTCCTTGCTCGCGGCTGCGGGCATGGTCAGCGCGATAAAAGCGTTCGAACACCCGCGGCAGCGCCTCAGCCGGAATGCCCGGTCCGCTGTCAGTAACTTGCAAACGGGCGGTGGAATCGACGACGTTCAATGCGAGCCGCACTGCTCCTCCTGCGGGGGTATAGCGCAAAGCATTGCTGTAATAAGTTGTGCAGGATTTGTTCTACACGCCCTGGATCAATCATCACCTTGTCAGCCCGATTCTGCGAATGATCCTCGATCACAAACTGCACCTGATGATTTTCAGCATCTGGACGGAAACGATCCATTACCTGGAGAACAAGCGCAGGGAGCGACTTGGGTGACCGTTCCAGACGCAGCTCACCAGCTTCTGCCAGCGCCAAGGTACGCAAATCCTCCACTAGGCGGGTAAGCAGTTCTGTTCCTTGCAGTACAGGCTGCAAGTTTTCTACCGTGAGGGGATAGATGCCATCCTGAAGCGCCTCCAGGAGCGCGCGCTGAACAGCAATCGGTGTACGCAGTTCATGAGCAATATCGGCAGTCATCGCACGCCGATTTTGCTCCGCCAATTGTAAGGAAGCGGCCATGTGGTTGAAGGCTTGCCCCAAGTTAGCGAGTTCATCGCGCCCCTGAACCTTAACCTGCTGGCGTAAGTCTCCAGCAGCCATCCGCGCGGCGGCTTGAGTCAGATCGTGTACGGGGCGCTGCAAGCGGTAAGAAAGCAGCAGCGCCAGTAACAAAGCCAGGCCACCACCCACAGCAGCCGAAATGAGACTGGCCCGCACCAAACGATTTAGAAGTAAGGTTTCCGCATAGGGATTCTCAATTACGGCACCTTCAGCCAGCAGGTAACCGACAACCCGACCGCGGTTATCTGCTAAGGAGATCGCGTTTTGAAACTCTGTGCTGGAAAACTGCCCGACAGGCGCGGACTGATTATCGGCGACGATATTGCCATGCGCATCTGCAAGCTGCAAATGCTGGACACCTCCCATCATGCCGCCAGGTCCACCTGCCTGACCGCGCCCCTGACCTGCCCCACCCATATAGCCTGCCCCCATGCCCATTCGGAAAGTATCGAGCACACCGGCTGCGCCCTGCCACGAGCCGGACTGGTTGTAGTAAGTCTCCAGATCCGTGACCAGCCGGTCCAGGCCCACCATTCCTCCCCGCGCCATGAACAGCCGGACTTCACCCACCGCTGCCTGGCGCGTTACGAAGAACATGCTGGCAATGGCTATCAGCACCACCAGAACGAAGGAAAGGATTAAGCGATGCAAAAGTTTCATCGGCTTCCAGTCTCAATCTTTGTGAAAACGATACCCGACCCCAAAGACGGTTTCGACATAATGGGGTTGACGAGAGTCCCGTTCCAGTTTGGCGCGCAAGTTTTTAATATGGGCATCCACCGTGCGCTCATATCCTTCGTAAGCCGTGCCCTGGAGCGTTTCTAACAGTTGCAAACGGGTAAAAACACGACCCGGTTGTGAGGCGAGGGTAGATAGCAAAGTAAATTCAGTGGGGGTGAGTTCGACCGGTTGCCCATCCCGGCGAACTGTGTGCTCGTCCAGGTCAACTTCCAGATCCTCTAACTGGATTCGATGGGGACTGGCGGGAGCGGCTCCGGCACGCCGCAGCACAGCCCGGACACGCGCTACAACCTCACGAGGCGAGAAAGGCTTGACAATATAATCATCTGCGCCCAGTTCGAGGCCAATCAAGCGATCGGTTTCTTCGGCGCGGGCCGTGACCATGATGATGGGCGTATTCTCTTTCCGGCGAATTTCACGCGCCACGTCCAGGCCATCGAGGCCAGGCAGATTTAAGTCCAGTAAAACAAGGTCAGGGCGCAGCTGGTTCCAGGCCGCTAAACCACGATCACCGCGCGCCTCGACCCGCACCGTCATACCAGCCTGTTCGAGATAGGACTGCACAACGCGGGCCAGATCCGGTTCGTCTTCAATTAATAAGATGGTTGGCATGATGATACAATCTCAGCTAATACTTCAAGCAGTCTCTCGCGCCAATTCTGATTCCCATCCGTACTGACCGGAATCCAATAGGCATTTTTCCCAGAACGCACACCCGGCCCCACGTTTGGTAGTGAGCGCGCAGCCCCTTCGGGCAGAGGTGGGTAACGCAGCACCAGTTGATCACTTTCTAACGAGACAGAGGCCATCCCAGCGGTTTCTGCGCGAAGCTTGACACGCATCTGATAATAGAGATTATCCACAGGCTTCGGCAGCGGACCAAACCGGTCGATAAACTCGTCCTCCATTGTCTGGAGTTCCTGTTCATCTTTCACATCTGCCAGGCGTCGATAGAGCTTCAGACGCATATTCTGATCAGGAATATACTCAACAGGAATGCCAATCGCAAGGGGCAGGTCAACATTCACCGGCAAATGCATCTCTTTTAGAGCAATCCGTTCGTCTGGAGCGGCCATTCCAGTCAGATTGCGAATTTGACGTACGGCATGCGATAACATGCGGGTGTAAAGATGGAAACCGACGGAAGCAATCGCTCCGCTCTGGCGCGTGCCAAGCAGTTCACCTGCGCCCCGCATCTCAAGATCACGCATAGCAATGGAATAGCCAGCCCCCAACTGCGTATTCTCGGCAATTACCTCCAAACGCTCCTGACCTTCAGGAGTGGGAGACTTCTTGCGATGGCGGAAGAAGTAAGCATAGGCGCGCTGCGCCCCTCGCCCCACACGCCCACGCAGTTGATATAGCTGCGCCAGGCCGAAGGTATCGCCGCGATCTACGATCAAGGTATTGGCGTTGGGGATATCCAAACCCGATTCAATGATCGAAGTGCAAAGGAGTACATCAATCTCACCCTGTGTAAAGCGGGTCATGACTTTAGACAGTTCATCTTCTGGCATCTGTCCATGCGCTACCCCAATTCTCGCCTCGGGGACCAGCGTATTGAGGTGTTTTTCCATAGCGCGGATGGTTTGAACGCGATTATGAACGAAGAATACCTGCCCGCCGCGCTCCAATTCACGCAAGATCGCCTGACGCGCCAGGCGGGGAGAATAAGGGCCGATGTGGGTGACGACAGGAAGACGCTCGGCAGGTGGGGTGTTGATCTGCGAAATATCGCGAACCCCAGTCAGTGCCATGTAGAGGGTGCGCGGAATGGGAGTGGCCGTCATGGTGAGAACGTCCACTTCGGTACGCAAGCGTTTGAAGAACTCTTTGTGAGTGACCCCAAAGCGCTGCTCTTCATCGATGATCACCAGGCCCAGATCCTTGAAAGTCACATCCTGCTGAATCAGACGGTGAGTGCCAATAATAATGTCGATGCTGCCTTCAGCCAGGCGTTTCACAATTTGATCCTGCTGTTTCTGAGAACGGAAGCGTGACAACATTTCGACTTCAACCGGGAATGGCGCCAGGCGCTGGCGAAAGGTTTCGAAGTGCTGCTGAGCGAGGACGGTGGTAGGAACCAGAATAGCAACCTGTTTGCCATCCATAACCGCTTTGAAGGCGGCTCGCAGCGCCACTTCTGTTTTGCCATAGCCAACATCACCGCACAACAAGCGATCCATCGGACGGCTGTTTTCCATATCCTTCTTTACTTCAGTGATCGCTTGCAACTGATCTTCCGTTTCAATATAAGGAAAGCTGGCTTCCAAGTCCTGCTGCCAGACCGAATTGGCGCCAAAGGCATTGCCTTGAACGACATGGCGTTTCGCATACAGTTCCAGCAGATCCTGCGCTACCTCTTGAACCGATTCGCGTACACGCTGCTTGACGTTGTTCCACTCGCCACTCCCCAGACGCGTTGGAGAAGGCGGTTCGCCACCGGGACCAATATAGCGGCTAAGGCGGTCGGCCTGGTAGACAGGCACAAAGATCTGGTCGCCACCCTGATACTCAACCGCCAGGAACTCACGCTCGGCGCCATCCAGGGTGCGGCGCACAAGCCCCCCATACTTCCCAATCCCAAAGTCAATATGAACGACCCAATCCCCAGGCTTGAGATCAGTATATTCCGATTCAGGCGCGGCAGCGGTTGTACCCTGGCGATGACGTGGGAGCGGCCGCTCCCAGCCAAAGACTTCACTATCTGTCAGAAGATGTAAGCGACCATCCTGAGGTAAATCCAGCACCCAGCCTTCACTCAGCGTGCCTTCCATAAATTCTGGCATGCGGCGGACAGACGCGCTTCCTTCCACTTCGTTCCACAACTCGCGCATGCGCATGATCTGGCGAGAGACCATCACCTGCTGGTCGCCCATCCTGGCATTTTCAAGGAGGTAATCCATGAAAGGCTTCAAACGCCCACCGTAGCGCGGACCAGGCGTAAATAACTCAGCTAAGGGTGAAGGTTCAGCGGCGGTTGAACGGCCCAGTTCTAGCCAGGTATGGCCGCTCAGACTGTCTTGCAGTTCCGACCAGGTAAGATAAGGCACGGGAAAGTCTTCTGGCAGAAGACCTTCAGCAACACTTTCCTGACGGAGCCGGACAGCCTGCTCTTCAATTTCTCCAGCCACTGTTTGCAGCATTTCGAGATCATCTACAAGGACAACCGCCTGCTGCGGCAGGTAATCTAACAGGCTGGCGTGTTGAGAGTGGAGCATTGGCAGGAAGAACTCATCTACTTCATCCGTTGGCAAACGCTCGGGGGCGCCAGCGGCTGACAGATGCGCCAGAACAGGCAGTGCGATGCCAGCGGCCTTCGAAGGCAGCACTTCACGCGCAGGCGTTACCAGCAGTTCGGTCAGACTGCGCGCTGTCCGTTGGGTGGCTGGATTGAAAGCCCGGAGCGTATCGACCTCATCGCCAAAGAACTCAATGCGCGTGGGATCGCTGTCGGCTGGCGTCCAGACATCCAGGATGCCACCGCGATGGGAAAACTGGCCGGGTTCCAAAACCGTGTCAGATGGTTGATACCCCAGACCCAGCCAGGTGTGAATTAGACTATCCGGTGTAATTAACTGGCCTACTTTGATGATGCGAGTGGCCTTAATGAAATCACGCCGGGGGAGCGTCCGTGTCATTAAAGCACGCACGGACGCAACCAGAATGGGTGGCTGCGGTGGCTTTACGGCTCCTGGCAAATGGTAGGCAGCCAACATGGTCAAAGCATGCAAACGGTCACGCCTGGTAAGGGTTCCCCAGGCGGCCTGTTCATAGAATAAGGGATTTGGCTCTGGAAAGTATTGACGAGGGGCAGAGGGGGACCAAAACGAAAGCTCATCCAACAAGGTCAAAGCCCGATCAGATCGATCGGTTAGGAGGAGGATCGGGCAGTTCATATCTGCGCGAAGGGCTGCCAATACCGGCAGGCGGGCAGCGCGCGGCAAAGAAAGCCCAGGGAGAAGCATCCCCGCGGACAGATCTGCTAAGATATCTTGATAGGATTTAAGCGAACGAATTTCTTCTATCACCAAAAAACCTCACTAGGCCAACGCATTCTTCTCAAACTATCACTGCTCTTCCACCTTGCCGTTGTACTGATTCATGGCAGGATCAAGCCCGGATCGCAAAAAGGTTTGCGCAGCAGCGACGGCTTTATCCAGTACCAGATCGAGCGTAGACAGTTCACCATTCAAGAACTTCTGAAGCACATAGGCGGCCGCATCCATCTGACCTGGTGGACGTCCAATTCCAATGCGCAGGCGGGCAAAATCCGGCGAGCCTAACTGCTGGATGGTTGAAGCGACTCCTTTTTGCCCACCGGCTCCCCCACCCGGCCGGATGCGCAAGGTTCCAAACGGCAAATCCAAATCATCGTGCGCGATCAACAACTGGTGAAGAGGCACTTTGTAAAAACGAACTAACGCACTAACGGCCTGTCCCGAAAGATTCATGAAGGTTTGCGGCTTTGCCAGTACGATGCGCTGACCCTCTAATGAACCCAGGCCCACCAGCGCTTTTGACTGCACGCGAGATAGTGAGACGCTATACTCTTTACATATACGATCAATGAGCATAAAGCCCACATTGTGACGCGTCTCGCGATACTCGCGCCCTGGATTCCCTAAACCTACGATTAAAAAGGGTGCCGAAGATTGTTCCATGAATAAAAATTCTCCCTGATATTACCCCATCTCTTCTCAGCGATGTTGATCATCAAAGCTTGCCAGTTATCGCCTATCCTGACAGAAAAGGGCCTTTGCTCCTGGCGTAAGCCCTCCTGTCGTTAAGGCTCCCAACACAACCAATCCTCGTTTGAATAGGCTGATCTGAAGGTCCCCAAATGCCTAAACAAATCACAAGAGGAAATCCAGATTTTTTCAGACTGGTCAACTTGCGGGTTCCAGGATGCGATTCGTTTAGACGGCAAAATTCTGGGGTTAGACAACAGTAGAGTAGTATAGGGATCGAACTTGATAGGCTGGCTGTGGTCACTCCCGCACTCGTGGAGGGTATCTAACTTACACCATCTGTCCCTCAACTGGGGCAGTCTAAACAGTAACAACAATGAAACGATCAGTATCCGAAAAGGGTCTTCTTTAATGTAGAGTATCGCAACAGGTAATTTTAACATTAAGCGTCAAAAGATGCAAACTGAACATACAGAAACTGTAAATATAATGCATGGATACTAGTATCCTCCTATATTCTTTAGTATACTGATGCATAATACCTAATTGGTAAAGCTTTCCCGGTAAGCGTTTCGCCTGTCATCCGGTTTTTGGCTCGTCGCTTATGGGGATTTAGTTTTATAACCAATTATTGGTTATAAAGATAAGGATGAGACAATCACAATGGAAAACAACTTTAAAACAACGGAAAATTTAAAGGAAGGCCTTAGCAAGCAGAATTATATTGCCGGTGACGAGATCGCTACGGTAATGTACTTAAGCCAGCAACTGGGGAAGCCAGTTCTGACGGAAGGCCCCGCCGGGGTCGGTAAAACAGAGCTAGCAAAAGCAATTGCCGGCGCAACCGGGCGGGAACTGATTCGCTTGCAGTGTTATGAAGGGCTCGATGAAACAAAGGCGCTTTACGAGTGGGAGTACGCCAAGCAGCTCCTGTACACACAGCTCCTGCGGGAAAAACTGCATGATACGCTGGCCACTTCCTCAACATTGAAGGAGGCTGCGGATCGCCTGAGTAATGAAGAAGATGTCTTCTTCTCGATGCGCTTCCTGCTTCAGCGTCCTCTGCTGAAGGCGATTTTAAGCGAAAAACCCACGGTGCTGCTGATTGATGAAATCGACCGCGCAGATGCTGAATTTGAAGCGTTCTTACTGGAAGTATTGAGTGATTTTCAGGTGAGTGTGCCAGAAGTAGGTACGTTGACAGCAATCCACCGGCCTTTAGTGGTACTTACCAGTAACAATACACGCGAACTGAGTGAAGCGTTAAAGCGGCGCTGCCTGTATTTATTCATCGATTACCCATCTATGGAGCAGGAACTGGCAGTGGTACGGTTGAAGGTGCCTGAGCTTTCTCCGAAGCTGGCTCGCCAGGCAGTGGAACTGGTGCAAAACTTGCGCAATATGGATTTGCGAAAGTCTCCAAGCATCAGTGAAACACTGGACTGGGCGAAGGCTCTGGTAGCGCTAAACGCCGACAACCTCGATAAGGCAACGTTGGAAACGACCCTGAGCGTACTCCTGAAGCACGAAAGTGATTTGCAGCGCGCCAAGCGCCAGTTGTTTAACACTCCCTCTCAAAACCGTCGTCAAGACAGCGGCTTTGGCATTGCCCCTCGCTGGCAGAATTAAAGGAATTGAAAGAACAAGTAAGTCTTGCGAGGAATCTGAATGGTTAGAAGTTCCTCGTTAATGGTAGAAGAAGGAGTGATGAATGGATCAAAGGATTGCGCAGTTTATCGCGGCTTTAAGATCAAACGGTGTGCGCGTCAGCCTGGCTGAAAGTGCGGACGCTTTCCAGGCAATTCAAGAAATGGGAATTGCCGACCGCGACGCTTTCCGCATCAGCCTGCGCACCACACTGATCAAAGAAGCCAGGGATATGGAAACATTTGAAAAGCTGTTTCCCATGTTCTTCCAGGCCAGCACCCCCCCACCGATGATGGATGCAACGAAAGGGATGAGCCCACAAGACGCACAGATGCTGGCGGAAGCCCTGAAGCAGTTTACTGAACAGATGCGACAGATGCTCGAAAAGCTCGTTCAAGGGCAGCCACTTTCACAGCAAGAACTCGACCAGCTTGACCAAATGGTCAATATGGAAGGCATGAATGACATGCGCTATCAAAACTGGCTGTCGCGCCAGATGGAAGAAGCGCTAAACTTCAAAGAGGTGCGTAAAGCCCTTGAAGAGTTGATGCAGATGTTGAAGCAAATGGGCATGAACCGGCAGCAGGTGGATCGCTTACGCCAGATGATGCAAGCCAACCAGCAGTCCATGCAAGAGCAGGTACGCCAGCATGCCGGAGAAGCAATCGCGAAGAACATGACGAACAAACCACGCGATGAAGACGCGGAGGGTGCTTTAAACCGACCGTTCCGATCCTTATCAGAAGAGGATATGGTTTTCTTGCGTAAGGAAGTGCGTCGTCTGGCGGCTGCGCTGAGAACCCGGCTGGCCCTGCGGCTAAAACGGGCGCGAACGGGTCAGTTGGACCCAAAGGGGACTCTGCGAACCAATTTGAAACATGATGGCGTGCCTATTGTACTGCGTCACCGGGACCGCACCCAAAAACCAAAGGTGATCGTGATCTGTGACATCAGCACATCCATGCGCTACATCTCAGAACTGATGCTCAGCATGTTATATGCCATTCAGGATCAGATTAGCAAAACACATGCCTTTGCGTTCATTGATGACATCGAGTATATTACGCCCTTCATGGAAGGGCGAGATACCAGTGATTCTGTTCGCGAAATTTTGTATAAGATGCCATCAGGCCACTATAACACGGACCTGGGGCACAGCCTGGAAAACTTCACGCACGATTATCTCGACACAGTGGATCACCGTAGTACGCTGATTATTGTGGGAGATGGTCGCAACAACTTCAATGATCCTCGCCTGGATTTGTTTCAACGGCTTGCACGGCGCAGCCGGGCCACTATTTGGTTAAACCCTGAACCGCTTGGGTTATGGGGAACGGGTGACTCGGACATGCTGAAATACGCTCCATACTGTGAGCGAACCTTCCAGGTAGGAACTCTGGCGCAGCTGGCAGCAGCCGTCGATCAACTCCTGCTGCATTGAAGTTCAGCTTAATGATGATGCAGGTGGTCTGGCCTGAAAAGTTTCCCAATAAACTTACATAGCCATCCACCTGCACCATCATCCAGCGATTTCTTACAAATTCATGCTGAAAAGCCATCAATTTTATAGGTGATTTTTATAACACCGTGATATAATTTTTATGGGTGCTTCTAAAGAATGAAGTGGGAAACCTGGAAGCGCCGCTGCGCCCAATTATTTCCAAAGTGTTACTTGGGAACTTGACGCAGCCCCCGTCCACAATCAAGAAATCCAATTAGGCCTATAATTGGAGTAAAAATGGAAGAGAACATAAAAGTCCCAGCACTACCACCACCCTCAAGTGGAGGACCAGGAGGAAGTGCAACAACATCCAGACAGGCGTCCAGAAGCACTGCCATCATTATAGGTGCTTCCATCGTCATTGTCATTCTGATCATCGTCGCTGTCGTCCTGTTACTGACAGCAAGTGTCGAAACAACTGCACGAGTCCGAGACGTTTTTATCATATTTATGGCGCTTGAGTCGCTTGTGATCGGTGTTGCATTAATCATCCTGATTGTGCAGCTTGCGGCACTCATTAATCTGCTGCAAAATGAACTGAAGCCGATTATCCAATCTACGAACGAGACAGTGAATACGCTTCGTGGAACAGCGACCTTTATCAGCGCGAATCTGACTGAGCCAGTGATACGCTTAAATTCGTACCTGGCAGGGCTTAAACAATTCCTTGACCTTGTGCGGCCCGGTGGTCGTCGACCGTAGTATTCCAGTCATGGCAGCCTCAGTTCGTTTTCGGTGCTATGTGATTGGTTCATTCATACTTCCTAAAAGGAGATAAACAATGGCAGAACGTGATGAATTCGGAGCATTCCTGATCGGGTTTATTATCGGGGGATTAACCGGCGCGGCTGTTTCTTTGATTATGGCCCCTCAATCCGGTGAAGAAACTCGAGAATATCTACGCGAACGGGCGATTGAACTGCGCGATAAGGCAGCGGAAACCGCACAAACCACCTATGATCAGGTGGGTGACACCGCAAATCAGGTTCGCTCGCGCGCAGAAGAAGTGGCGCAGAAAGCTCGCACGAATGCAGAAGATTTGAGCCGGCGCGGACAGGTTGTGCTGGAAGAGCAGCGCAACAAAGTGCAGAATACCGTTGAGAACATTCGGGGTGGGAACAAGGAAACTGGCGACACGACTGGAACAACAGATACCACCCAGTCCTAAGATTCCCTTACCGCTTTTTGCTCTACAAAGTTATTCAGAGGACAGTGCGATTGTAAGACGCATTGTCCTCTGAATAATTTAATACCCTAATTTCACCATACCCATGAAAGCACTTCAGGTAAGGCATCAATTAAGTCTCCGGCCAGCACCGAGGCTTCGTGACCCATTTGCTGGGCAGCCAGCAAACCGCACTGGGCGTGGATCCAGGCGGCTGCCACCGCAGCTTCAAAAGCACCAGCGCCTTGTGCCCGCAGGCCGGCGATCATGCCAGCCAGGACATCTCCTGTGCCAGCATGAGCAAGCGCCGAGGTCGCGACGGGAATGAGCGCTACCTGACCGCCCGGTTCAGCAATGATGGTCAGCGCACCTTTCAGCACGACCACATGGCCCCACGCTTGGGCATAATGACTGGCTGTGCCAATGCGGTCTGCCTGAATCTCTTGCACGGTTTTGCCAGTCAGAATCGCCATCTCGCCGGGATGAGGCGTCAGCACTGCGGTTTTAGGCAGAGATTGAGGCCAATCTTCCACGCGAGCCATTAATTTCAATCCATCAGCATCGATGACCATAGGCGGAAGGTGCAAACTTTCCTCCTGGTCAGTGGGTTGAGAGACAGTGGTAAAACCAATTGAGCCGCGCCTGGCCTGTATATCCTTCCCTTTAACCAACCGGCGCACAAACCCGGCAGTAGCGTCTTCTACCCCAAACCCTGGCCCCCATAACAAAATATCTACCTTCTCCAGATGGCGGGCCAAGACATCCATGGCCCCTTCCGCAATGACACCCATTTCATGCGGGAGCAGTACCCAGGTGGCCTCTGCAAACTGACCAGCCAGGGCAGGATGCAGTGGAGCAGGAATGGCAACCTGTAACAAGCCAGCCCCGATGCGGTGAGCAGAACGGGCACATAACAGCGCTGCGCCAGTGAAGTTGACCGAGCCTGCCACCACGACGACTGTGCCATAGGTGCCTTTGTGCGAATAGGGCTTACGCTCTGGCAAGAAACTGCGCACTAATTCTTCAGTAACCACCTGCCGCTGAACCGCCTGCCAGGCAGGAAGCCCTTCCGGCAAGCCAATCTCGACAACCTCAATCTCCCCCAGCAGTTCAAAGGCAGGGAATTTGAGAAGGCCGGTTTTAATTGCAGCCATGCAAACAGTCACATCGGCGGGAATCACTTCACCGGCGGCCTGTCCGCTGTCAGAATCAACACCAGATGGGCAATCTACAGCTACAACAGAGGGCAGATTAGGATTATTTTTTACATGATCCAAAACCCGCGCCACTTCGCCCTTTAAAGGAAGATGAACCCCTGTTCCCAAGATCCCGTCTAAGAGCACCAGCAAATCGCTCAACCAGTCATCCAGGGTCTGATAGCCGGTGTCTTGTTCTACAGAAGCCACCTCGCCATTGGCTGCGCGCAAACGCTCCAGCAAAGGATCGGCTTCATCACGCGGGCGCACCAGATAAGCGCGGGCCTTCCACCCCGTCTTTGCCAGCGTTTCCAACGCAATTAAGGTATCACCGCCATTGTTCCCTGACCCCACCAGACCGACAATGACTCGCGGCTCTTCATATCCAAAGAATGATTCAACCACTTCAGCCAGACCCTGCCCCGCTGTTTCCATCATCTGAGCGTAGGTCCAGCCCTGCTCGTTCGATTGGCGTTCAATCGCCTGCATTTCTGCCACTGTGACCAGTTTCATATTTCTCCCCTGCCCTTCAAGTTAATTATCCTTTCTCAAAAAGTGAGACGTTGGATTCGAAAACAACTTCAGCGCTTTTCAAACACAGTGGTCTCTCTTTGATTGAGCGGACACGAATTACCGTTTGACACATTTTTGTTTTCTGGGAGAAGGATGAAGTTTGTTGAAAAAGAGGAAAACATATACCTCTGACAAACCATAAGAATTCTCACAGAAGCCAGCTATGTTGGAGGTATTATACAACGTCCCTCAGGTATAATTGTCGACATGCAGCGTCCTTACATTCAATGGATCGTTCTCTTTCATTCGACAGGTTCAAACTGGCTGCCGAATAAACGGAAATAGATAAGGTTCAAAACGTACAATCATGGAAAAAAAGGCTCTTTATCTCACCGTTTTCTTCTCTGGCATGACTTCACTTGCGGTTGAAATGGCCGCTTCGCGCTTGCTGGGGAATTTCTTTGGGGCCAGCAACCTGGTATGGGCCAGTATTATTGGCCTGATTCTGATCTACCTGACTGTGGGTTACTTTTTAGGCGGTTACTGGGCTGACCGCTCACCTTCCTTTCGCACCTTCTATCAAATTCTGGTTTGGGGGGCCTTCTTTATTGGGCTGGTTCCAATCGTGGCGCGCCCGGTGCTGCGCATGTCGGCGAATGCTTTTGACGAACTACAAATGGGAATCCTGTTTGGTTCGTTTGTGTCGGTGTTAATCCTGTTCATCATCCCGATTTCGCTGTTGGGAACGGCTTCACCTTTTGCGATCCGGCTGGCGCTGCAAGATGCACGCAAAGCCGGGACGGTTTCGGGGCGCATCTACGCGATTTCTACGTTGGGCTCCTTTATTGGCACTTTTCTACCCGTGCTCATCCTGATCCCAACGGTCGGCACATACCGTACCTTTCTGGTAATTGCAGGAATCATGCTGGTGGTGGCGCTGGCGGGCCTGTGGATGACTTCAGGCTGGCGCATTGCAAGTATTTATTTGTGGATGCCGGTGGTGATTGGCATATTTGGCATCATCGGGATGCGTGGAACCGATAAGGCGCCAGTTGGAATGATCTATGAAGGTGAATCAGCCTATAACTATATTCAAGTGCTTCAGTACGATCAGACCCGGGTCTTGCGGCTGAATGAAGGCCAGGGCATGCATTCTATCTACAACCCTAACCAGATTAACTTTTATGGTCCCTGGGAACAGGTGCTGGCGGGGCCTTATTTTAACCCTGCTCCGTACGACCCTTCACAGGTAAAAAGTATGGCAATCGTGGGGCTGGCAGCCGGAACCACAGCCCGGCAAGCGAGCATCGCCTACGAGAATATTCAGATAGATGGTTTTGAGATTGATCCACAGATTGTGGAAGTGGCGCACAAGTATTTTGATATGAACCAGCCCAACCTGAATGTAATTGTACAGGATGGACGCTGGGGGTTGAACCACAGCACGGGCCACTATCAAATCATCAGCGTGGATGCTTACCGTCCGCCCTATATTCCCTGGCACCTGACCACACGTGAATTCTTTGAGGAAGTACATGCCCACCTGACTGAGGACGGCGTAATGGTGATCAACGTGGGACGCGGACCGACTGACCGGCGGCTGGTGAATGCCATCAGCAGCACGATTGCGGCGGTGTTCCCTTCGGTTTATGTGATGGATGTGCCAGATACCTTTAACTCCGTCATTTATGCTACCGTGCAGCCTACTCAGGTAGAGAACCTGGCGCAAAACCTGGCTTACTTGAAAGCACACAGTGAGACGAATCCACTGCTGATTTATGCCGCGCAGACGGCTCTGAACAATCTGCAACCCGTCCAAACAGGTGGGCAGGTGTTTACGGACGACCTGGCACCGATCGAGTGGATCACAAACAGCATGATTGTCGATTTTCTTATGTCTGGAGATATGGAGCAGTTACAGTGAACCCAACACTACGCCGTTTCCTGGCTGGGCTGACGGCCGTCATCGTGCCGTTTTTTTTGTTGATGACCGCCATTCTCCTGTTGTTTACACCGGTCTATATGCAAATTGAGTACCGCTCGCCCGGTTTTCCGGCTGACCCATACGGCTTTACGCTTGCGGACCGGCTGCACTATTCACGAGTCTCACTGGAATATTTGCTAAATAGTTCCGATATTTCGTTCCTGGCAAATCAAAAGCTGGCGAACGGGACCCCGCTTTATAATGAGCGGGAGTTGAGCCATATGCATGATGTAAAAGTGCTTGTGCAGCAGATGCTTGTGGCCTGGCGTATTCTGCTGGTGGTGCTGGTAGGCCTGGCAATTTGGGCATGGCGAGGCAGGTGGATGGCTGATTTCTGGCATGGGTTGGCCTATGGGGGTATGCTGACGCTGGGCTTGATCATCTTGATTTTGTTCGGGGTAGCGATCAGTTTCAATGCGCTCTTTACCGGCTTTCACGAGATTTTCTTCCAGGGCGATACCTGGCTGTTTAATTACTCCGACTCACTGATCCGGTTGTTCCCACTGCGCTTCTGGCGGGACGGATTTATCCTGATGGGCGCTTTTGCAATTGTGGGGGCTCTGCTGTTAATTTTTGTCAATCACCGCTGGTTCCGACAGTAGATATTCGTTACCGGTTTTAATCTATCAAAACCAGGCAACAAAAGCGGCCCTGTTCGGGCCGCAGTTGTTATTGATTAGAGAAAGACGTTTGGCGAATTAGTAAGCAACTGCCCGGCTAGGAGCTTCTACACGAACGGCGGGTGGGTTTTCACGGTCGGCAGCGGGATCAAACATGTGAATGTTATCCATGTTGAAGACCACCTGAACATCCTCACCAATCTGATAGCGCGAGCGCGGGTCAACGCGAGCGACAAAGTTATTATTACCGCTAATCAGGAACAAGGTGATTTCATTCCCCATTAACTCCGTGATATCCACTTTAGCTTTCACCGGTTCGGCATGAATGTCAGGCGGCGTAAACTGAGGGTTGTGAATATCTTCAGGGCGAATACCGAAGATCACTTCTTTGTCCACGTAATTCATGTACTCCTGATGTGTTCCCTCAGGAAGATGGACAGCGAAGTTACCGCTATCGACCACCAAGCTGTTCCCCTCCTTGCGAAGGTGAGCTGGGAAGAAGTTCATGGCTGGAGAGCCAATGAAACCGGCCACAAACAGGTTCTGCGGGTTGTTATAGAGATTCTGGGGTGTGTCCAACTGCTGCAAGACACCCTTGTTCATGACCGCAATACGAGTCGCCATGGTCATGGCTTCAATCTGATCATGGGTCACGTAAATGAAGGTGGTTTGAAGACGCTGGTGAAGCTTACTAATTTCAGCGCGGGTTTGAACGCGAAGTTTTGCATCGAGGTTGGACAGCGGTTCATCGAACAGGAAGACCTTCGGTTCGCGAACAATAGCGCGGCCCACAGCTACGCGTTGACGTTGACCACCAGACAGCTCACGCGGTCGGCGCTTGAGCAGGCCCTCAATACCCAAAATCTGCGCAGCCTCTTCTACACGGCGGCGGATATCGTCGCGGGGCACTTTGCGCAATTTGAGACCAAAGGCCATATTATCGAACACAGTCATGTGTGGATAAAGCGCGTAGGATTGGAAAACCATGGCGATGTCGCGATCTTTGGGTGGAACATCATTCACGATTTGATCGCCAATAATAATCCGTCCGAGCGAGATTTCTTCAAGACCAGCCAGGCAGCGCAGCGCGGTTGTCTTGCCGCACCCAGAAGGACCTACCAACACCAAAAATTCTTTATCCTCAATGGCAATATTGAGATCATTGAGGGCGACAAAATCGCCAAACTTCTTTGTTACGTGATCATACGTAACGCTAGACATGTTTGCTCACTCCTTCCCGAAAGAATATCGTAAATCTATTATAGAGCAGGCAGTAAAAAAAAACAAACTATCTTGATAGCCTTTTGATATCGAAATTTAGCCCTTGTCGAAATCAGCAGCACAGCATAGAATGAGCAGCATGAGTGATGATCCTACCCCCATCCGGCAGCAGTATTTAGATATTAAACGACAGTATCCTGACACCATTTTATTCTTCCGTCTAGGTGACTTTTACGAAACCTTTGACGAGGATGCAGAAACCGCTGCGCGTGAGCTGGATCTGGTTCTGACCGGACGCAACGTTGCTAAAGGCGTGCGCGTGCCAATGGCTGGTATTCCTTACCACGCGGTTGAAAATTACCTGGCACGATTGATCGAGAAGGGTTACCACGTTGCTATTTGCGAACAGGTGGGCGAGCAGCCCGTAAAGGGGCTTTTCCCGCGAGAAGTGGTGCGTGTGGTCACACCGGGCACAGTGATCGAGCCGGGGCTGCTCAAAGGTGATCGTAACAACTACCTGACCAGCGTGGTCATTCAAGATGACCGCGCCGGGATTGCTTACGTGGACATCAGCACCGGTGAATTTGCTGTGACAGAGCTGAATGCAGCGGATATTGTAAGCGCGCTGCGATCGGAACTGATCCGGCTGAACCCGGCTGAAGTGCTGGCGCCCGATCAGCTCCACTTGGCGGACGGTTTGCCAGGACACCTGACGCGCTGGACAGACTGGCGCTTTGAGCCAGCCCGTTGTCAGGACGCGATTTTAAGACATTTTCAGGTGCAGTCGCTGGATGGCTTTGGCCTGCGAGGCCTGCCGCAGGCGATCCGCGCGGCAGGGGTAATCTTACAGTACCTGCAAGAAACCCAACCGGCAGCCCTTAAACTGCTAACAGGCATTTCCACCTACTCGTTAGATGAGTTCATGGTGCTGGACGCTGCGACACGGCGCAACCTGGAACTGACAGAAACCCTGCGGAATGGAGAAGAGAAAGGTTCCCTGTTGAGCGTGCTGGATTATACGGTGACGCCAATGGGCAAGCGCATGATCCGGCAGTGGGTCAGTAAACCCTTGTTGAACCTGGATGAAATTCACCAACGCCAGGAAGCAGTGGCTTATCTGCTGAATGATGGACTGCTGCGCGCGTCCCTGCGCGCGGCGCTGCATCCCTTGGGCGACCTGGAACGGCTGACTAACCGTGTGCTTTCAGGACACGCTTTGCCCCGGGATCTGGCTTCGATCCGCAGTATTCTACAATCGCAGCCGAAGGTTAGTGCGTTATTCACTGAACAAGGTGGAGCACTCGAACAGATCCTCAAGGGAATGCATCCCTGCCAGCGCGAGCTAGAACTGCTAGAAACGGCGATCGAAGAAGATCCACCCGCTACGCTGCAAAACACAGGGATTATTCGAGCCGGGTTTGCGGTGGAACTAGACAACGTGATCGAAGCTTCGCAGCAAGCACGAGACTGGATTGCTAACCTGGAAAACGTGGAGCGTGAACGAACGGGGATCAAGTCTCTCAAAGTGGGCTACAACAAAGTGTTCGGTTACTACATAGAAGTGACGCGATCTAACACAACGCTGGTTCCAAAAGAGTATATTCGAAAGCAAACACTGGTTAATGCAGAGCGCTATATCACACCAGAAATGAAAGAGTATGAGACACTGGTGTTGAATGCCGAAGATCGGATCCGAGAGATCGAAGGAAGATTATTCCGCGAAGTGTGCGACCGGCTTTCACGCGCGAGCCGCCTGCTGCTCAGTACGGCGCGGGCACTGGCTGAACTGGATACGTTGGCTTCGCTGTCAGAAGCCGCGGCGCTAGGAAACTATGTCCGACCGGAATTAACCCTGGACAAAAAGCTCGATATTCGAGAAGGACGTCACCCGGTGGTAGAACGGAGCCTGAGCGGCGGCGAGCGATTTGTGCCCAACGATGCAGTGTTTGAAGACGGTGAAATTGTGCGGGTGATTACCGGCCCAAATATGAGCGGGAAGAGTACTTTCCTACGACAGGTGGCGCTGATCGCGTTAATGGCACAGATGGGGAGTTTCGTCCCGGCTGATTCAGCCCAGATTGGGCTGGTGGACCGCATCTTTACCCGCATTGGCGCGCAAGATGAAATCCACGCAGGGCAATCAACCTTTATGGTGGAGATGATCGAAACAGCGAATATTCTGCACCACGCCACCGAACGAAGTTTACTCATTTTGGATGAGATTGGGCGCGGCACAAGCACCTATGACGGCGTTTCCATCGCATGGTCTGCGATTGAATACATCCACAACCACCCACGCCTGCGCGCGCATACCCTGTTTGCCACCCACTACCACGAGTTAACGCAGCTCCCTGAGCTGCTGCCTGGCGTGCGTAACTATAACGTGGCAGTGAGCGAAGCAGATGGTAAGGTAGTCTTCTTACACAAGATTATTCCCGGGGGCGCGGATCGCTCTTATGGGATTCATGTGGCGCAACTGGCAGGAATCCCGCGCCCCGTCATTCAGCGCGCAAATGAGATTTTGCAGCAGTTGGAAGCGTCATCAGGCAAAGCAGTACGCATCAATGCGAGCATGCCGCAGCAGATGGCGTTGTTCCCAGAGACCAATCCACTGCTAAATGAACTGAAAGGATTGGATGTCAATTCGCTTTCACCGATTGAGGCCTTGAACAGACTATATGAATGGCAGCGGAAGTACTGTGATGGGCATAATACCTGAGCGCTAACCAGGCTGTGCGGATGGATGGCGAAGCCGGTAGAGCCACCAGAGAATGAAGCCGATGCCCATTAAAGTCAGAACGAGACTGATGATTCCCGTCCAGAGCAAGAAATGGTTGCCAACCTGCTGAAGCAGACGCACCAGCATATCAAAGATGGCAAGCTTTGAGAAGAAAATCTGGCTGATCAGGAAAGGCGCAATCTGGTTGCTCCACAAAGTCAGCAGCAGCGTCACTACGAGCGCCACAAAGCCGGGCAGCATCAGCGCCAGGCCCGTCCAAAAGAGAGGACCGCGCGAGGTTCGCAAACTGAGCCAGAGGATGATCGTAAGCAGCAAGAGTGAGACCAACGGCAGCCAGGGGCCAATCTGGCGAAAAGCGTGGTAGATCGGAAAAATATTCTGAAACGCGCTGTTCGCCCCCACAATGCCCATCGGCAGGACATTGGCGAGGTCGAGCTGATCGGGCACAGCGGAAACTGAAGCGCGTAGGATGCTGGTCACCAAACTGTTTGCCAGGCCGAGCAGCATATCGGGTGGACGGCACAACGGCAGGTTATCTAACTTACCCTGCAGGGCCTGTTGAGCAAAGTTGAGGATATCTTGCTGGGTGCAAACCGGCAAGCCCTGGACGATCGTTTGAACAATTTGCAGCTCCTGCTCGCCCTGGATGCGCTCTTTAACAGAGCGGAAGTCTACCAGTAAATGGAACTCAGGCGTCTTAAAGTTCAAGTAGGCGAAAAGCTGGTCGATGAGTGATTCTGTCTGGGCGCGTACCCAGCTTTCAGGGAAAATGAGGCGAATGAGCTGCTGGTAATTGGCTTGCTGTAAGACCGCCAGCAGGGTTTCACCGCTGCCTGGCAGTAGGTTGTTTCCACTGTTGGCTAAGGTCTCCCCCACTAAGAGAGGGAAGCGCTGATAGATCTCCTGAGTATTCAGTTCTTGCTTATACACATCAGGATTAAATAAAATCCAGTTGGCAGGCAGAGCAAACAACCCTGGCACTGTAACCAGAAACATGACGATAATCGCTAGAATTACCCACCGTTCTGAACGAACTGGTTTTTGTACGTGTGTCTCTTCCATTCACCCGGCTCCATTGTTTCCCCCTGATCCAGTCAACACTGGTCTTGTTGGTATAATAACATGAAACTGGTCTCCATCCCCTGTTCATTCTCCGCGAGGTCGGAAATTGAAGAAACCCTTCGCCCCTAATGGGGTTAATCATAGTGAAAACGAAGCTGAAATGCAAACCGTGTCTGAACTCACTGAAGAAGAGGCGATTACCCGCGCCGCTGATGGAGACACAGAAGCTTTCTCGTTGCTGTATGAGCGGTATGTGAACCGTATTTACAACTATATTTACTACCGAACAGGAAACCCTAACGAGGCAGAAGACTTAACTTCACGGGTTTTCTATCGAGTGATGCACCATATTCCAAACTACAACAACCGTGGCGTCCCATTTTCGGCGTGGTTGTACCGTATTGCTCACAATCTGGTAGCGAACTGGCATCGTGATAACAGCCGCCGCAAAGAAGTCCCGCTGGAAGACTATACACAGCTTCCGCAGCGATCGCTGCAACCAGAAGCGCGCGTGGTCGACAGCCAGGAAATGGAAGCCCTTTTACAGGTGATCCGGCAAATGCCGCCCGACCGACAGCAGCTTCTTATTCTTAAGTTTGTCGAGGGCATGTCGAACGCGGAAGTTGGGGTAATTATGATGCGCAGTGAAGGCGCGATTAAAAGTCTCTATCATCGTACGCTGCTTGCTTTGCGCGACGAATTGAATAACAGTCATGGAGAGCAGAAAGAAGATCAGGAGTAGGGATGATGCGAATCGTCGTGGATGGTGCGGCAGATATGCCGAACCATTGGGAAGAGGAATATCAAATTAACCTTTTACCACTGCGTGTGAACTTTGGAGATGAAACCTACCTTCAAGGTTCCGACTTCAAACACGACGATTTCTACCGCTTGGTGAAAGAAAAGCGAATGATTCCTAAAACGACACTGCCCTCCATCGGACAGGTTACAGCGTTTTATCGCCAGATTGCTGAGAAGGGGGATACGATCCTCTCCATCCACATTACGCGCAAGCTTTCTGGGACTTTTGCCACCGTGCAAGCAGCGGCTGAAGAACTGAGCAGTGACTACCAGATCTATGTCTATGATTCGGGCGGTGGTTCTGCTGTACAAGGTTTTATGGCTCGGGAAGCGCGCTTGATGGATCGGGCAGGCGCTTCTGTTCAGGAAATTCTAGAACGGCTGGAAAGCATTCGCCAGCAAATGGTGGTGATCTTCACCCTTGATACACTGGAGTTTGCTTACCTTAACGGACGGATTAATGCACTGCAAAACTTATTCACTTCAGCCTTGCAAGTCAAGCCAATCATTTTGTTGAAAGATGGACTGCTTGAAGTTGTTGGGAAAGTACGCACACGCCAGCGCGCTTTGGAGCATGTGGTGCAGCACGTTCGTAATCGATTTGGTGATCGCTGTTTGAACATCGCCATTGTTCATGCAGAAGATGCAAGTACGGCCCAAGAGATCTTGCAAAGGGTGAAAGGTTTGTTTCAAACCCAAAAAGCTTGTTTGATCGATCTTGCCATCCCAGTTGCAGCCAATCTTGGGCCGCGCGCAATTGGACTTGTTGCTTATCCTGTTGAGGAGGAAAGATAAAAAATGTCCGCTACGTCTTCTCGGACACCCGCCCCCGAAGTCGTCGAAAGCCTGGAAAAGCAGCTGAAGATTTCTCTGAAGCCTGTTCAGCCCAGCCCAGAGTTTGTGACGCACCTGCAAAGCCGCCTTACTTCACCACCAGCGATGACCGTGGAGCGCGAAAACACAGCGCTTAGCCTGCTGTTGATGGCATTCTCTTTACTTTCTGGTGTCGTTTTAGTGTGGCTAATGCGCCAACTCCGTGGTACAGGTGCATGAACCCAGTTAACATACACAATGGGCCTGGCATCATGTAACTGCCAGGCCCACTGCTGTTAAAAAGCGAAAAGGATGCTCAAGCGAGGCCTAGTTTGTGCTTCAACGCTTGATTCGAAGGCTCTACTAAGATACTGCCATCTGGGAATAGGATCGTTGGCACGCTGCGGAAACCGTGATTGATTTCCTCCACGCGTTTGCGCGCTTCCGGATCCTGATCAATGTCGATCCACTCATACGGTATATTATTCTGGTCAAAAATGGTACGGGCCCGGCGTGTATCATAGCACCATGTGGTTCCATACATGATGATCTTTGGCTGCGAGTCGGCCATTTCATTTTTCTCCTGCTGTGGTTTTGTGTTTTGTTCCAGTGACTGGGCTGCATGCACTTCCAACCACGCTGCCAGCCACTGTGCTTCCACTAATAAATCTGCTTCTATGGGCAATGAATGTTGTTCAGTCACTCGCATCACTAAATGATCGACTGTCTGTCGCACCTGATCCGGTAAAGCCGGTAGGTTTGCCAGATAAGTTAACACTTCCACAGCTCCTGGGCCTGGCGCAGAAAGCCCCCGCTGGCGCAGGTACTCGCCTACGGCAGCGCCGGCGGCGCGGCGCGCGCAGACCCTGGCGCGGCCCTCCAAACCCTGTTGACGGGCGTTTTTCCCGCTTTCAAGCTCTTGTTCAATCCTTTGTTTGATTTCAGGCGCAAACATGTTTTCCATTTTACACCTTTCTTAAAGAGTACACGGTGTGAAATGGAGTTGGTTCTATGGATCGTCGATGAACTGGCTGGAATAAAAACAACGTACGCACAGGGGAATTACTCCCCTGTGCGTACGTTATGCGAATCAGAGTGGGATGTTTACCAGCCCTGTTGACGTACGAAGTTGGTAATCACAGGGATTTCAAAGACCTCACCACGATTAGCTTTCACGCCAAAGTAAATGTTAATGGCAAGGAAAACTACGGATGCAACACAACCCAGAAGACCCGCACTAACAATGCTCAGAACAAAGCTAATGATCCACTCGCCAATGCCCAGCACTAAAGCCTGGCCATTATGCGCTTTCAGGAAAGGCCGATTCTTCTTGTCTTCCATGAGCAGGATGATCACTGGAACGATGGGGGTCAAAACATATGCTAGTAATGCCCACAGGCGATCATCGCTGGTCACATCAGTGGGTTGATAAGGTTGTTGATTCATGACGCCTCCGCAGGACTGAATAGAGTTAATAGTATATACATTGTACCTAGATTTTCAGAAAGGTCAATCCAGAGCAGATTTCATTTTTGAAATTTAAATATGCTAGAATTGGCGCCATGAGCATTCGAATCGTCTTCATGGGATCACCTGATTTTGCGGTTCCAACCTTGCGAAAGCTGGCGGAACATTATAATGTTGTGGGGGTTGTGACACAGCCAGACCGGCCTGCCGGGCGGGGACGGGTGCTGACTCCTCCTCCCATTAAAGAACTGGCGCAAGAACTGAAATCTGGAAACGATTCAGCCAGAGCGCCTGAAGGAGCCAGAGGCCAAGACCCGCCTGCAAGCTTGGGCGCCAGATCTCATTGTAGTAACCGCTTTTGGGCAAATTTTGCGAAAAAGTGTACTTGAACTACCTCAGTACGGCTGCATCAATGTCCATGCTTCGTTTCTGCCACGCTGGCGTGGGGCCGCGCCCATTCAAGCAGCCATTCTACATGGCGATCAGGAAACAGGGGTGACGATCATGAAGATGGACCCAGGCATCGACACCGGGCCAATTCTGCGTCAACAGCGGGTTGAAATTTTGCCAGAGGATACTGCTGGCACCCTGAGCGACCGGCTGGCAGAAACTGGGGCGGCGCTGCTGGTTGAAACCCTGCCGGGCTACCTGTCGGGGGAGATTACGCCGCAGGAGCAGGATGAAAGCCAGGCAACTTATGCTGCGATGATTTCAAAGGAAGAGGGACTACTGGACTTCAATGAAACAGCCGAAGCACTCGAACGACGCGTACGCGCCTTCCAACCCTGGCCGGGAGCCTTCCTGTCGTGGCAAAACGTTATGTTGAAAGTCTACCAGGCGCATGTCGAACCATGCCTATCCCCTACCCCTGGGAAGCGTTACCTGCTGGGCAACCTGCCAGCAATTGGCACCGCGCAGGACTGCCTGGCGCTGGACGAAGTGCAGCCAGCGGGCAAAAAACCAATGTCTGGGCAAGATTTTCTACGCGGCGCCCGCCAGTGGGAAGAATGACAACTCAACTACGTTTTCTGTGCTTCGGGGTGGGTGCAATAGGCACCTATCTAGGTGGAAGCCTGGCCCTTGCTGGACAGACAGTGGTCTTTGTAGAGCGCCCAGAAGTGGCGGACGTAGTTCGCCGCCAGGGGCTTAGCATTGACCAGGGTGACAGCCAAGCCAGCTCTAAAAGCATAACACCTTCAGTCCGTCACCTGGACCAACCACAGGTAGTCGATTCGATTGACACAGCCCTGTCACTCGGCCCGTTCGATGCTGCCATTTTAGCGATCAAAGCTTATGACACCCAGGGGTTAATCGACAGCCTGAAACCCTACAACGCCGCACTGCCGCCGATTATTTCATTCCAAAACGGCGTTGAGAATGAAGGACAACTGGCCGCGCTGCTGGGAAAAGGGCGGGTAATCGCTGGAACTGTCACCACAGCGGTGGGCCGAAAAGGGCCTGGAGAAATAGTCATCGAACGGCTGCGGGGGGTGGGAGTGGCTGTAAACCATCCATTGGGACCCGCCCTGGTAGAGGTCATGGATGGCGCTGGTTTGCACGCACGGGCATACAGCAATCCACATGCCATGAAGTGGTCTAAGATGCTGACGAACCTGCTGGCGAATGCCTCTTCAGCCATTCTGGATATGCCTCCCAATGAAATCTTTGCTCATCCAGGTTTATTTGACATGGAAATGCACCAATTAAGAGAACTCTGCGCGTGATGTCCGCGCAGGGGATTCCAGTCGTCGATCTGCCAGCGACACCGGTGCGAATGCTGGCCTTGGTGGCCTCAAGCTTGCCGCCGGCCCTCAGCCGCCCGATTCTCCGTCCCGCGTTGGGATCGGGTCGGGGTAGCAAGATGCCCTCCTTCCATATTGACCTGCAATTGGGACGGGGCAAGAGTGAAGTAGATCACCTGAATGGGGCAGTTGTCCGCTACGGTAAGCGCTTGAAGGTACCTACGCCAGTAAATCAAACCTTGAACGAAGTACTGCTGAAACTGGTTAAGGGGGAAATTCCGATGGATAGCTATGCGCAGAATCCTGAGAAGTTGCTGGCAGCGGTAAAAGAAACCATCGCTCAACAGTGATAAGCTGAGTTTTCCAGAGCCGTTGGCCCTCCTCCCGTTTTCACAACCCTATTCTTCCCTAGATCAAGGAGCACACTCATATGGCTGTACCACAATGGGTAAAAGAAGCCGTGTTCTACCAGATTTTTCCTGACCGCTTTGCAAATGGCGACCCGACAAATGATCCACTGAATGTGCAGCCATGGGGTGTTAAGCCCACTATACGTGGCTTTCAGGGAGGTGATTTGAAGGGCATTCTACAGAAGATAGACTATCTGCTTGATCTGGGAATCAACGCAATTTACCTCAATCCCATTTTTATGTCGCCTTCTACCCACCGTTATAACACTACAGATTATTTTCGGATTGAGCCGATGCTGGGAGACATGAACGATTTTCACGCCCTGGTAGAAACCGCTCATCGTACAAATATACGCGTTATCCTCGATGGAGTCTTTAATCACTGCGGACGGGGATTCTTTGCATTCAACGATGTTCTGGAAAACGAGAAAGATTCTCCTTACCGGGACTGGTTTTACATTAAGCGCTTCCCAGTCAATGCGTATTCACCAGGTGAAGCGACACGCTATCAGGCCTGGTGGCAGATAAAAAGCCTGCCTAAGTTTAATACGGATAATCGGCAGGTGCGGGAGTACCTGCTTTCAGTAGCGCGCTACTGGATTGAACAGGGCGCAGATGGCTGGCGGTTGGATGTACCGAATGAAATTGATGATGACAGTTTCTGGGCAGAGTTCTGGCATGTGGTGAAGACTGCCAACACAGAAGCCTACTTGTTAGGAGAAATTTGGGATGTGAATCCACGCTGGGTAGGAGACGGTCACTTTGATGGACTGATGAATTACCCTTTGCGGACCGCTGTTTTCCAGTACCTGACCGGTGAACTTACCAGCGCGCGGTTTGGAGAACGGATAGAGGAACTGCTGACTGTGTATCCCGATGAAAACAGATATGCGATGCTGAACTTACTGAGCAGTCATGATACGGAACGCGCACTGACTTTCCTGGGAGGGGATCTCAATAAGCTGAAGCTAGCCATGCTGTTCCAGTTTGCTTATCCAGGTACGCCCTCGGTTTACTATGGCGACGAAATTGGGATGACCGGCGGTAAAGACCCCGATTGCAGAAAGGCTTTTCCGTGGGAATCAGGACGATGGAATACTGATTTGCGGGAATGGGTTAAATCACTGACGGCTCAACGAAGAAGCCTGCCAGAGATGCGCGAGGGAGATTACCAGCGGCTGTTCACACAAGAAACACCTAAGGCGTTTGCCTTCGCAAGAACGCTGGGAGAAGAAAAAACGCTTGTCGTGATGAACGCCAGCGCGGACAAAACGCAGTTAATCCTACCAGTGGAAAGGTTGAAATTGCAAGAAAATCAGGTGCTGCATAACCTGTTAGGAACCCAGCAAACGGTAGTACAACAGGGCAAGGTGACTCTGACACTGGAACCGTTTACGGGAGTCTGGCTCAAGTAAGCGCAAGACTGATGCCCTATAGAAATTCAGAAAACGGGACTGTCCGGTCAGACAGTCCCGTTCTTTCTGCACTTCCTGCCGGATTACTTTCCTAACGCCGCTTGAACAGCACGATAGGTATCCAGCAGTCCGTACCCCACTGCATTATTCGGCGTGCCCGGCTGTACACAGGCAGGCAGTTGGCCTTGATAAGGATCGGCGCTGGCATCCAGAATGGCCTGAGTACGATCGATATCGCCAACCAAAGCAGGGTTGGCTGACCACATCAGAGCCACCGTGCCCACCACATGTGGACCTGCCATCGAGGTACCGCTGGCAACCTCGTATGAATTATGGGGATAGGCTGAAAGGATCTGCACACCCGGCGCGGCAATATCGGGCTTCAAGCGCAGACTACCATCCACCTCTACTGGCCCGAGACTAGAAAAACTAGCCAGGGAACCCGCTTGATTGACAGCTCCTACCGAATAGACGGATTTATAGAGTGCAATGGGAGACTTAACGCTGCCACACCCTCCAGCGCCTTCATTACCAGCGGAAACCACTACAAAGACGCCAGCCGAACGTAAAGCTTGAGCAGCAGGCTGGAGCGCATCAGGATCACAGCCCTCTACCACTGGGCAGCCCCAGGAGTTATTCAAGACCTGCGCGCCAAGCGTAGGCTTGCCATCACGGAGGGGATCACCATTTTGGGGGAAGGGCGCGAGCATAAACTGCATGCAGTTGAGGTAATAAGCGGGATTGCCCAGGTTACGCGCCAGATTAACACATCCAATCCATTCCGCGTCTGGGGCGACCCCCACATAATTGCCTAAGGCCGTCCCGAGGGTATGCGTGCCATGTCCACCAAAGTCGGTGGGGAACTGGGTGTGATTCCAGGGATCGTACCAGTTGTAGTCATTCTGCCCATCACGCCCGCGATAGCTATCAGCCAGTTCAGGATGATCGCCCTGCACGCCGCTGTCCGACTGGCCAATGATAATGCCCTGCCCCGTCACACCAAAGTCCTGCCAAACGCGGTCCGCACCGATCATCGTTAGATTCCATAAAGTCTCATGAGGAGGACCATCGGGGCCTTCACTTGGAGGAAGCGGGGCAGGCAGCGGGCGTAAGATAGGACTGCTCAGAACGCGATCCACCTCTGGGCGGCTGGTCAGCCACCAGTGCACCAGCGGCCCACCCTGTATCTCCAGCGCGTTTTCCAGGTAATAGGTTTGATAGGGAATGCCAAAACGGTCTAAAGACTGTCGCAAGCCAGCCTGAGTCAAATCAGCGTGTTGTACAAGCGTCTGGTAGACAAACTGCCGCCGCTGGTTTACATCTGGAATCTGGCTGGCGTTGGAGAGATCGGCCTGATCTTTCAAGATGACAAACAGCCGCTCGCCATACAAACCAGGCTGCCCAATGAATACATACAGCGCGGCCGCTCCCACCCAGGTCAGAACCGCCGCTATGCCTGCCAATGCGCGCACAGGGTTGGAAGGCCAAAACAAGAAGCGAACCAACAGCAACAAGAGTGAGACAACAACACCGACGCCTAACGAAACAAAACCCGCCAAAGAAGCCCACTGAACCAGTTCACCAGGAGCGCTGTTAATGACAAGCGCCAGTTCATCGGGGTCTATAAGCGCGAGCGGCCAAAAGACAGCAAGACCAACCAGCAGCGCCAGAACTGGCCAGTTGCTCGTCGGGCGCCCATCGGCACTGCGCGAGCGGTAAGAAAGAGCCGCCAATCCCCAGCCCAGAATGGGCACCACCAGTGTGAGTAAATACTGGTTGCCGTTTACCCCCAAACCGGACACCATAACCAGCAAAACCAGAAAAGCTGCGGCCCCTGCCAGGAGCGCCGATCCAAAGCGATAGGTCTCCTGTGCGGGATGTTCTTCAACTTGAAAAGCGCGAAGAGATGGCTGCAAGATCCGTGAGGCAGCAATACCAAACAACAACGCCACGGCCAAATTGAGGAAAGTATCCCACAACGAACCGAGCGCACCCCAGGCCAACCAGGGATACCCGATGAGGACAGCAAAGAGGAGCGCCAGGCCCAACCCACGCCAGGCCCAACGCGCCCGCTCCTGACGGCGATTAAAGAGGAGCGCCAGAAAGATCAGGAACAGGAGGATCATGCCAATTTGAATCGCCGCGGCCAGCAAAGCAGCGGTAATGCCGGCCAAACGGACCGGAGCCAGGAATAGCGCAAACAGCGCCGCAAGCGAAACTGCACGGTAGTAGGCTTTGGTTCGTCCCTGACGAACACTCAAAAACAGTACAAAGGCGGGAATCAGCACGAGCAGCGCAAAGCCCAGGTCTACTGCCCACCGCACATCCACAATTTCAAGTGAGCCCTCGAAGATTTGCTGATCCAACAGCCAGGTGCTCAACTGGCTAATCAACGAAAGCAACACAACCCAAACCGATAAAATGATCACAAACCCCACCGTCCAACAACCGCTTGAAGCGGCAGGCTGGGCAGCGGGGCTAGAAACAGAGGCTGGACTAGCCTCTGACTGCCGGGGCACGCCGGTTGTTTGATCTTCCATTCTCATCTCCTCCAGATCTATTTTAGGCTTGCATCTATTATCTAACAGGTATATAGTACAAAAGTGGGAATGATTCAGGGGGAATTTACTCGGGCCCTACGAGCCACTCTCTGCTATTCTTTTCATTATCAAAACGAGCAAACAAGGAGTTATACATGAAGCCCACCTCGTTCTCGTGGCAAACTTCGCAAAACCAATCCATTTTCGCTCAGGAATGGGTGACGGAAGGGACTCCGCGCGCAGGCGTTGTGCTGGTACACGGCCTGGGCGAGCACATCAACCGCTACCAACAGGTGGCCGAAGCCTTCAACCAGGCCGGGCTGGACCTACTAGGCTTTGACCTGCCAGGGCATGGTCGTTCTGAAGGGCCACGCGGGCATACTTCCTTCGATAATATTTTAGTCGAAATTGACCAAGCGATAGCCGAAATGAGGCAGCGTCATCCGAATATTCCGGTTTTCCTGTACGGGCACAGCCTGGGCGGTGAACTGGTTCTTTACTATACACTCAAGCGGCGACCCAGCCTTCAGGGAGTCATTTCCACCAGCCCCAGCGTTGCGCCCGGCACTTCTTTGAATGGCTTAAAAAAGACAATGGCGAAAGTCCTTTCACGGCTGTCGCCCGGCTTCACAACAGAAAATGGACTGGATGTGAATAACCTGTCACACGACCAAGAAATCGTGAAAGCATACCAACAGGACCAGTTCGTTCATCCACGCATTTCGGCACAGTTAGGGCTGGACCTGGTTGAAAAAGGGCAGTGGATTTTGGCGCACGCCGAGCGGTTCCCGCTGCCACTGCTGCTGGTAGTGGGCACGTGCGATCAGCTTGTGTCGGTAGAAGCTGTACAGCAGTTCGCGGCCCGCGCGCCAAAAGAGCTGGTCACATTGAAACTGTGGCAAGGCTTTTACCATGAAACGCATAATGAACCTGAAAAAGAGGAGGTACTGGCCTTTTCGATCGATTGGATCAACAAGCAGTTGCAGGCTTAGAATGGTATACTTGCTCCCGCATCAGAAGCGTTCTGGGTTCTCTGAATTTTGCCGTATTCCCAAAGAGCCAAGTTCCAATTCTGTGGAGTGAGAATATCTTTCAAAATCTTCCATCGATTGACTGCCGACGGGCCTTGAGGATGGAAGTAGAAGGAATGCATGAAGAGAGTCGCTCTGCTTTTACTGGCTGTCATTCTGCTGGTGAGTTGTAGTCCCAGCTCGCATAACGGTGAAATTAGTTATACGGTTAATGTTGAGAATACGGAGATCTATCTTCTCAACACACAAACGAATGAAACCCTCAATCTCACAAATAGTCCCTTTGATGATTGGTGGTCAAGCTGGTCGCCAGATGGAAACCGCATGGCGTACGCTACCTCGAGGACCGGTAATTATGATATTTCCATCATGGATCTACAACGGAAGGAAATCACGCCTTTGATTGTAGACCCCGCAGATGACGGTTGGCCTGCCTGGTCACCAGATGGGAAGTCGATTGCCTTTTCGACAAACCGGGACGGTAACTACGAAATTTACCGGGTCAATGTGGACGGGTCCAACCTGCTGAACTTATCTGGAACTGGCGGAGACGATGGGCTGCCGTGCTGGTCGCCAGATGGAAATCAAATTGCTTTTGCCAGCGATCGAGACGGCAACTGGGAAATATACGTCATGTCGGCGGATGGTGTGGTACAGGAGAATATCACCCACAATGAAGCTGGAGACGTAATGCCTGCCTGGTCGCCAGATGGGAAAAACCTGGCCTTTGTTTCAGGCCGAGATGGCGACTCAGAAATCTACCTGTACAACTTCGAAACCAAACAGACAACCCAAATCACGAATGACACCAGCAGTGATGAATTTCCGTCCTGGTCACCGGATGGAAAACATCTGCTATATGTTTCGCAGCAGAATGGGAATTGGGATGTTTACCAGATGAATACGGATGGCACAAACCCTGTTAACCTGACAAATGATGTACTCCAGGAGTGGCATCCAGTCTACCGACCCTGACCTCTGTGATGAAGATTAACCTTGATTTCTGCTCAGAACTCGAAAACAAAGAGCAAAGGAGTTCTCTCTATGACCGATTTCCTGTTTCGTGGTTCACTGGCCGACCTTGACCCGGCTGTGTATGAATTGACACAACTGGAGGCCGAGCGCCAGTATCGCAAGCTGATCCTTATTCCTAGTGAAAGCAGCGCTCCTCTCGCTGTGCGTGAAGCGCTCGGTTCCGCCTTCCAAAACCTGTACGCAGAAGGCTACCCGGATGAAGATACCCGCTTCATGGCAGAAGAAGAAATTCTTAACTACAGCGAACGACTGGCCCACTACCGGCGTTACGCCGACCCACGCTACTATAAGGGTGTTGAGTACGCGGATACGATCGAAGCTCTGGCGCGCCGGCGCTGCGCGGAGGCCTTCGCCACGCCGACTACCCCCGCTGACCGGCTGTATGTGAATGTGCAGCCGCTCTCGGGCGCACCCGCTAACAATGCTGTTTACCAGGCCCTGCTCACTCCAGGCGATACATTGATGGGCATGAATCTGCTGCACGGTGGGCACCTGACACACGGCTCTTCGGTAAATCGCTCCGGAAAGCTGTATAACACCGTTCACTATAATGTAAACCCAGCAACAGAAAAGATTGACTACGAAGCCGTGGAAGCCCTGGCACGAGAGCGCAAGCCTAAGATCATCATCGCTGGCTACTCCTCCTACTCGTGGGTGCCAGACTGGGCGCGCTTCCGGGCAATTGCCGACTCGGTGGGGGCCATTCTAATGGCGGATATCTCGCATATCGCCGGGTTAGTGGCAGCAGGCGTAGTGCCTTCGCCAGTGGGTTATGCACACGTGATTACCTTCACTACCCATAAGACTTTAACGGGTCCGCGTGGGGCTTGCATCATCACCAGCGATGCCGCCCTGGCGCGCAAGGTTGACCGGGGGGTGTTTCCTGGTGAGCAAGGCGGACCGCACGTGCATGCCTTCGCAGCGATGGCGGTCGCCTTCAAACTGACCCAGACGGAACAATTCAAGCAGCTTCAGCAGCAAATCGTGGCGAACTGTAAAGTGCTGAATGACCGGCTGTCCGAACGCGGCTTTCACATGGTGTTTGGCGGCACAGACACCCACCTGACCAACCTAGACTGCAAGTCTATCCAGGGGCCAGATGGCACAACACTTTCTGGCGATATGGCAGCTCGCATTTTAGATGTGGCTGGTCTGGTCGTCAACCGCAACACCATCCCAGGCGACAAAACCGCCCTACATGCCTCAGGCATTCGCCTGGGCACGCCCTGGTTAACGCAGCGTGGAATGAAAGAAGCGGAGATGGTGGAAGTCGCGGATATTATCGCAGACGTATTACAGGCAACCATCCCCTACTCTGTAGAAACGCGCAAGGGTATGGCACAGCGCGCAAAGGTAGACTTTATCGTTCTGGAGCATGCGAAACTGCGCGTGCGTGATCTGACGGAAAAAGCCGGGATCGACTTCGAACCGGCCCAACACGGTTACCCTCACTTCTTCTACACCGATGACAGATACGCCGACGATTGGACAGCCTTCGACTTATGGAGCGACAGCGCGCGCGCTTTTGCTAACTATGCTTTCACAAGTAATGTAGAGGCGCTCTCTCCTGGTCAGAGTCAAAAGACCTGCTTGAACACGCCAAAAGGCGCTATCGAAGGCGTGCTGACCTATCTAGATGTGGATCATTACCGTCTCAGCGTATCCACGCAGCAAGCTGGTCTGGCGGCCGCCTGGCTGCGTGATCTATCAGATGGCTACGTAAAGTTTGATCCGGATGTAACCCGGCGACTGCCCGGCCCGGTTATGGTCGTTCAGTCAAATGCGCAGCCTGTTACAAATGCCGAAGGCAAGCCCGAAGATCTGCGTAAGCCTTACTATGTAGGCGTCCAGAGTGCAGCAGATAAGGGAGAGGCTCTACCAGAGTTTACCTGGGAAGAAAAAGAACCTGAAGAAATGCGCAAGACATCTCTATATGAGACGCACCGCAAGATGGGTGCGAAGATGGTGCCCTTTGCTGGATGGGAAATGCCAGTCTGGTACAGCGGTGTGATGGAAGAGCACCTGGCGACACGCCAGGCGGCTGGTCTGTTTGACGTATCGCATATGGGAGTTTACCAGGCGGAAGGTCCGGACGCAGCAGCTTTTTTGGATAGTGTTTGCGGCAATGATATTGCTTCTCTCGCAGTAGGCGAATCCGTCTATACTCACTTCCTCGATCCAGATGCTAATGTGATCGACGATACATTGGTTTACCGACGCGACAGCCAGAAGTACCTGGTGGTCGTGAACGCGTCGAATGACGACAAGGATTGGGCCTGGTTGAACGCTGTACGGCAGGGTGAAGTGCTGGTAGACCGGCAGCGCCCCTGGGCGCGTGCTTTTGGGCGTAATGTGATCCTGCGCAACCTGCGTGATCCGAAGGAAGGCGCTGACATGCGTGTGGATATTGCCTTACAAGGCCCGCGCTCACGCGATATTTTGTTAGCGCTGGGGGTGGACGCGCAGAATCGCAAACGCATTATGGGGCTCAAGCGCACTGAATTATGCGACGCAAAGGTAGGCGACTTTGATCTGATTGTCTCTCGGACGGGTTACACAGGCGAAAAGATGGCGTTCGAATTGTTCGTTCACCCTGACCAGGCCCCAGCCTTATGGGAACGCCTGTTAGAAGCTGGCGCGCCGGTAGGATTGAAAGCCTGCGGGCTGGGCGCGCGCGACTCGCTGCGCACAGAAGCGGGCCTGCCGCTGTATGGGCATGAGATGAGTGGAGAACTGGGTCTGGGCGTCGCTGAAGCCGGGTTCGGATCATATGTTAAAGTATATAAGCCCTGGTTCATTGGTCGAGACGCCTTCATGGAGCGCGAGGCTGCCCGTAAGAGAGAGGTAGTGCGCTTCCGGTTCAATGAGAAAGGGGTGCGAATGGCACACCTGGGTGACCCGGTACTCGACCAACGCGGCCGGGTCGTCGGAAGTGTGACCAGCTGCGCCATCGACCAGGAAGGATACTTGACTGGACAAATGGTGGTTGACCAGAAGCTAGCTGCGGAGGGTTCGCCTGTCTTTATCTACCAGTCCGCGCCTAAGGCGGCTGGCAAAGCTCCGGCTGAGCTAAAGCCAGGCGACCGGACGACCCTTCCAACTCCGGCAGTCGTCGTCAGCCGGTTCCCAAAACTATAAGGGGCCGAAGAGACCCGCGGCGCAGCGCCCGCGGGTCTCTTCTCTTGCATTCATGTTAGAATTAGAATCGATCCGAAACGATCCGTTGTGACTTTGAACACATTAAAGGAATAATAAATCGGATGGATCATGGCATTACTCCCTAAAAAGCCTCTGTGGTGAGACAGAAGCTCGACAAGCAAGATCAATGCCTGTCGTTACTGGTAACGAAATTGTATCGGTGCTTCGCCAGGAGTGGAGGTAGACGGTTCCTCATCTCGCAATCGTCAGAGAATATCTAGAACCGTATCCAACACTAATAAAAAGGAGTAAGAGTCTATGCAAACCCTGTGGGATTACCGATATGCTCAGCGTACGCAACGCATGCAAAGTTCCACCATCCGCGAGCTTCTCAAGCTGACTGAAAAACCCGATATCATTTCTTTCGCTGGGGGGCTACCTGCTCCGGAAGTGTTTCCGGTCGAACAGTTTCAGAAAGCCTGTGAAAAAGTCCTAAGAGAGCATGGCGCGACTGCGCTGCAGTATGGAACTACGGAAGGATATTTGCCGCTGCGAGAGATGATCGCCCGGCATACCTGCCGGTACGGCATCGATGTCAATGCCGATAATGTTCTCATCACTTCTGGCTCACAGCAAGCGCTCGATCTACTCGGTAAGATCTTCATCAACCGGGGGGACAAGATTTTGGTTGAATTGCCCACGTATTTAGGGGCATTACAGGCCTGGAATATGTACGGAGCCGAGTATGTGCCTGTGCCTTCGGATGAGAACGGCATGATTACAGATGAACTTGAAGCCGCCATTCGCACTGGTCCGAAATTCATTTATGTGCTGCCCAACTTCCAAAACCCCACTGGCTCCACCCTTTTATTGGAACGCCGTAAACAGATCGTAGAACTGGCGGACCGTTATGGCATTCCAATCGTCGAAGATGATCCTTACGGGCAGCTTCGCTTTGAAGGGGAGCATATCCCCTCGATTGTCGTGTTAGATGAAAAAATTCACCCGATCAACGGCGACGGCTGTTACACTGGCAATGTAATTTATCTAAGCACCTTCTCAAAAACACTGGCGCCTGGCCTGCGCCTGGCGTGGGTAGTCGCTCCGCCAGAAGTCATTCGTAAGATGGTCACCGCAAAGCAAGGCGCAGATCTCCATACAGCTACCTTTAACCAGATTGTAGGGTATGAAGTGGCGCATGGAGGTTTCCTGGATGAGCATGTGCATACGATTTGCAAGGTATATCACGAACGGCGAGATGTGATGCTGGAAGCATTGGAAGAACATATGCCAGACGGTGTACAGTGGACACACCCAAAAGGAGGCCTGTTCCTATGGGCCACGCTGCCTGAAACCATGAGCAGCGTAGACCTGCTGCAAGACGCGGTGCAGCAAAAGGTGGCTTTTGTGCCTGGGTATTCCTTCTTCCCGTGTGACGGGGGGCATAATACGATGCGTTTAAACTTCTCTAACGCAACACCAGAGAAAATCAATGAGGGGATTGCACGCCTGGCACAGGCGATCAAACTACGAATGAAGTAGCGAGATACAAAAAGACGCCTGCGTTTTGAACAGGCGTCTTTTTTTCATCCCTTGCGAGTACTACTTACTTTCAGACTCGCCAGATTTCTCAGTATTGTTTACCACTTCCAAGAACTGGTTGAGCACTTCGCGCAGCATGCCCTCTGGCAGCGCGCCCACCTGGCGATGGACAATCTTGCCATCCGATACGAACAACATGGTCGGAATGCCCTGCACCCCATAGCGCATGGCCCATTCCGGGTTTTCATCGGTGTTCACCTTGGCAATCACCAGCTTACCAGCCTGTTCCTTGGCAATCTTATCGAGTACCGGAGCAACCATGCGGCAGGGACCACACCAGGGCGCCCAAAAGTCGACAATCACTGGCAGCTCAGACTTTAAAACGGTCTCTTCAAAAGCTGCATCGGTTACGTGTACAGGTTCCTCTACCATTGAATCTCCCTCTTACCAAAACAAAGTCTAATACGACACAATTTCAATATTGATTTAGATATTTTATATCAGTAAAATTTAAAAAAGTCCAGAGGCAGCCTTAATAATGCACGCTCCAGTGCTTTTACCTCTTCGTTTCCACGGCCCCTAAGTACTTTCTTTTGAGGACGGTTTGCGGTGATCGGTCACGTAGAAACCACTCCCCTTGAAAATCACCGAAGGCGCCGAAAAACTCGCCGCGCGCTGCTGTGGCACTTTGGGCAAACGGCCTCATGCACATCCTCCTGAAACGACAGTCGCTCGTCGAAGCGCGTGCCACAAGTGGGGCAAACAAAGCCATAGACTGGCATTTCAACCTCCTCACTGAAACCCATTTGGCGAGAAAACATTTCGTCAAACATAGGGTCCATAAAATCACGCATGGTTATCATCTCTCGAACTGCCCCGGTCTGTGTTCGATTCGACATTTCTCCTCCCACATACCAGACAATTCGAAATTATTGCAATTAAAGAATACTCTACTTGCATAAGAATCATGCAAGTAGAGTATAAAATTTTCATTAGATCTGGACCGAGGATTATTCCTCGCTGGTTTCGGCTTCCTTCTGGCGGCGGTAATCAATGAAGCGGTACCCGACGCCGCGTTCTGTCAGAATATATTTGGGGTTAGAAGGATCTTCTTCTAACTTCTGACGCAGGTAGTTAATGTATAAGCGCACGTAGTGGGGTTCGTCACGATACTCATAGCCCCAAACTTTGGAAAGAAGCTGGTCATAGGTGACCACCCAGCCCGCATTCTGCACCAGGTGATACAGCAAGCGATATTCGGTTGGGCGCAGCTTGACCAATTCACCATTGACCCACACTTCACGCCGTCCAAAGTCAATCTTCAAGCGGTCATCCACTTCGATCACTTCCCCACGAGTGGCTGTTCCAGCAGCTTCTGTTCGGCGAAGGACAGCCCGCACCCGGCTGACCAATTCACGCGGGCTGAAAGGCTTGGTGACATAGTCATCTGCCCCCAGTTCCAACCCACGAACCCGGTCATCCTCCTCGCCTTTCGCAGTCAGCATAATGACTGGCACATGGCTGATTTCTCGGATCATTTTCAAAACCTCAAAACCATCCAGATCAGGCAGCATCACATCGAGGATAATCAGATCGGGCATTTCATCACGCAGTGCGCGAATCGCCTCCATCCCGCGATATGCCTCTACCACCTGGAAACCATCATGCTCCAGATTCAGCCGGATAAAGCGCGCCATGCGCTCTTCATCATCAACGACCAATATGTTCCAGTTTTTGAAAGTATCATCAGGCATAAGTTCTTACTCCCGAACGAAACTGATGATGTCCTCCTCTTCGGCAGTCGGCATCACTTCAATGAAATTAATACGTGAAACCGGCCAGATGACTGTCGAAACATTGGCATCGAGGTAGTGCAGATCTTTCCCATCACGCCGGCGTGGATTTTTGACAATCACAAGGGCGTCACCAGGGCAAGGCAGGTTCTCTACTTCTCCAACAACCGGATCCTCATTCATAACATGGATTAATATACTGGGCATTCGCGTTTTCCTCTATTCTACTTACGAATCAAGATCTGAATCTTAAACTTCCCCAGGGCCACAATATCGCCATGATTCAATGGGTAATCGACATTCGGCACAATTTTCTGGCCGTTGACGCGTGTGCCATTCGATGACCCTAAATCGGTAATGTAAATCCGCTGGCTGTTTACCTTAAAGGACGCGTGCAAGCGCGAGACTCCTTGCGAATAGGCCTCGTAGGCCGAAAGGTCAACATCTGGCAAAATGGGTTGCCCTTCAGAGATACGCCCTACCGAAAACTCCGACTGCCCGTTCAAGTGTAAAATCTGGCCGCTTTCGATCAGATGCAGCGAAACAGCAGCATCACCAGCACTGCTCGGAACAACAGAAACCGGCGGCGTTTTGAGCTTGGTTTGGAAGGATAAGGTTCCCGTAGGACTGCGGCCAATATTCTGGGTGGTCGGCACTTCAGCAACAACCAGAGAAGCGCCGCATTCACTACAAAACAAGGCGCCCGTTAATTCTTGATTTCGGCAGTTTGGACAGATAATCATTTACGTATGCTCCGTACCGGCAGGTAACAACAAAGCGCGCGTACCATATTTTATACGTTTTGCGCCGTCAGTGCTAAATTGATGGGTCTGTTGTACATGTTCTGCCTCAACTAAAACCATATGGGCCAACTCACGATCACCCTGCGCAATGAGATGGGTCGCCAGATATTTTAAGTGGCGAGTTGCTTTTTCAATCTCGCCAGCCCCTACTTCTGCACGGACTTTTTCTTGCATCCGGTAAAGCGTCAAGCGAGACATCGCTTCCACCAGCACAGCTGGGGGCGTATCAGAACTGGCTTTTTCTACCACCGGTAGGTGCAGATCTACCAGCAAGCGGGTTTTAGCCACATTGTGGCCAGGCAGTTCCATCCAAACCGGCCCTCTTGTCAGGGTAAAAGGATCTAGAACCTGTGGTAGAGGTGGCAGCAAAAACTCCAATAAAACACTGATGCTCTTCCGGTACTGAATATTTCCCAGGTGAATGGGCAATTCCAACATCAAAGGACCGGTATCAGGATTCAGGCGAAAAGCATACTTCAACTTCACGCCCGCAGCACTTTCAAACTCAAAGTGCACACCACGAGCGTAGATCTGTTCCAACTGGCCCAACTTACGTTCAATGAAGTGATCGAGGTCTCGCGCGGCAGAGATCAGAACGGCATTTCCGCCGCTCAAGCCTGCCAGTTGGTCCATGAGGACATCGTTCCACTCTTGCCCTATCCCCAATACACTGATCGAAATCCCTTCACCAGCCACCTCTTTGGCAAGCGCCAGGCAGGCTTCATCATCTCCGTAAGTATGCCCATCAGTCAACAAAAGCAGATGACGCTGGTATGTGGGATTGGTCTTTCGAAGCTGTTCCACTCCCAACAGCAGCCCCTGATAGACTTCTGTTCCACCACTGGTCTGCAAGAGGTTAATGCGAAAGTCAGAGCGGCTTAACCCTGAAGCGCGGGTAGGCGGAACAAGCACTGAAGCGCGGTCACTAAAGGTAACTACCGAAAGCAAGTCTTGTGGGCGAAGCTGCTGCAGCAAGTTGAGCGCGCTGGATTTCACCATATCCATCCGCTCTCCCCGCATTGAAGTTGAGCGATCCAAAGCCAGGCAAATGTGACTGGCAGGAATCTGGCTCTCATCTATCTCGGCCGTACAGAGCAGATCCATCAACACATACAACAGCTGGGGTTCATCTAACCTGGGTAAAGCGGAACGACTATACTTCAGGTGGATGGCAACCTCAGGCCCGACTCTCAGTTCAGGTGGCAGACTGGCATCATACCGGGCGCGACGACCTTGATTAGAAAGCGTCTCATAGGCTTGCTGAACCAGCAGAAACTGCTCTCGCGACAGCGGATCGGGGTTCATATCCGGATGAAGCTGCCGAGCAAGCTGAAAATACGCCCCACGAACCTCTTCTGAGGTTGCGTTATAAGGTACCCCCAAGACTGCGTAGTAATCTAACCCCATAGGATGGGTTTATAAACACTGCACTAAAACAGCACTAATATTATCCGGTCCACCAGCTGAGTTAGCGGCTTCGATCAAATGATGACAGGCAATAGAAGGATTTGGAGCAGTCTGGATAACTCGGTATATTTCACTTTCAGCAATTGTTCCCCATAAGCCATCACTACAAATCAGGATGTACCCTGGCCGTGGAACGGTATGGGTATTGATGTCTGGGCGGAAAGGTTCGCTTTGACCAAGCGCCCGATATAGAACGTTGCGCTGAGGATGAACACTGGCTTCTTTTTCGTCAATCTGGCCTAAATCTTGCAGACGGCGCACCAGTGAATGATCCTGAGTCATCGCTTGCATGCGGCCATCGGGGTAGAGAAAGTAGGCGCGTGAATCGCCTACATGAGCCAGGGTGATCTGGTCCCCAATCATCAGAGCGGCAGTCAGCGTTGTACCGCCCCCTGGAGCCTGCCGCAAGACAGAACGATGCGCCTCAAGGATGCCGTTTTCAAAGATCTCGTGAATGCTCTCGCCTGACTCGTACTTCTCCTTTAAGAATGGCGTATAGAAGCGGGTGAGAAGATATTCACTTAAAATGCGGGCGGCTGTACTACTGGCAATTTCACCATTTTGATGCCCCCCCATTCCGTCTGCAACCATAAAAATGCCGAACGGCAAATCATTATTACCGTCCGCTAAAGTTGCTTGCATGGAAAACATGGTGTCTTCGTTATGATCTCGCTGCATTCCAACAGACTGCGCCGTACCGATCAAAACTTGCGAGGGGTTCATCTTGACCTGTTGTTTACTAACCGTTTTAAGCTGCTCCTCAGATAAGGGGGCCGTTTCGACGGCAGCCGCAGCAGATACTTGCTCCGCCTTTTGTGACTTGTGTCCAAACAGATCTCGGAAGAAACTAATCACCAACTGCCTCCTAAAAACCAAGAGAGATCAAGCGTACCTTCTCAAAAGTAGGAAACAACCCTCTTTTGTTGAAGGTACGAATCAGGCCATATACAAAGAAAACTTCTCCAGCATTTGTCGATGAGGCCCCATAAATCGTTATACCTTCCTCATCAGGGCAGCAGTGCGTAGAGAATGTGATCGGTAGAACCAACATATAAAACATCATTATACACGATTGGGCTGCTGGTAATGGGCCCACCCGTATTAAATTTCCAGCGCAAGCGCCCCGTGCGATATTCTAAACAGTAAAGGTTGCCGTCAGCAGATCCGCAGTAGACTGAGTCTTTATAAACCACAGGTGAACCGCTCACCTGATGTCCGGTTTGGAAACGCCAGGCTTCTCTGGCGCTGCCCGCGTCTACACAGTAGAGATACCCATCGGCGGAACCAACGATAATCAGGTTTTCAGCCAGACAGGGCGATGACACAGACCCTTTGCCCATACGGAAGCGCCAGACCGCCCACCCAGCTTTTGCGTCCAGTGCATAGAGAGTGGAATCAAGTGAAGTAAAGAAGACATAACCCTTCGCTACCAACGGCGTACACATAACGGCTCGCTTGCATTTAAAGCGCCACTTCCCCTGTCCACGAAAGTCGGTACAGAAGAAATCACCTGCATCTGAACCAAAGTAAATTAAGTCTCCGACCACCATCGGAGAGGAGCGGACGGTGCCGCCTGTGTCATACAACCACGCCTGACGGTTTGCCATGATATTGACGGCATGGAGAAAACCATCATCTGCCCCAAAAAAGACATGCCCTTCCGCTACGACAGGCGATGAACGAACCGGCGCATCCACAGGGAAGGTCCAGGATAACTTGCCTGTGCGGGCCAGCACAGAGAGTAAGCGCCCATCTTCTGATCCAAAGATAACCTGTCCATCAGATACCGTTGGACGGCTAACAATGCCTCCTTCGGTTGGAAACTTCCACAAAAAGTCCCCATTCACTGCGCTGAGCGCATACAGGTTATTATCATATGCGCCTACGTAGATCGTGCCATTGTCCGCGGTAGGAGTACCCCGAATTTCGTCTTCGCATTTGAACGTCCAGATAGGCTTCACCGAATTATTATTAAGGGGGCTTACGGCGCGTTCAGCGCTTATACGAGAAAGGATGCCCGTTTTCCGGGCAGCCATCAGCAAGGCTTCTTTCATTGCCTCTGCGGAGGGGAAGCGATCTGACGGATTATACTGCAAAGCAGTATTAATCACAGCTTCCAGTTCTTGAGAAACCGCGGGATTCGTCTTTCGAACAGGCCGGTCCGCAAAAGTGAAAGGAGGCTCCAGGCGCGGATCCTGGCAGGTTAACAAATGATGGAGGGTGGCGCCGAGCGCATAAATATCAGCCTGAGGTGAGGCATCTCCACGATATTGTTCTGGGGGAGAATACCCCTCTGTGCCAATCATGGTTCCTCTTTGGCCCGCTTTGAAGATTTTGGCGATCCCAAAATCCACCAGTACGATGTGATTGTTATGGTTCACCATCACATTGGATGGTTTAATGTCACGGAAGATGATCGGTTCAGGTTTGTGTTGATGAAGGTAAGAAAGCACATCGCACAGTTCAATGGCCCAGGCGATCACCTGCTCTTCTTGAAAAAAGGTCTGGGTTTCACTCAGCAGTTCTTCTAAATCTTTCCCATGCACATATTCTAAAACCAGGTAAGAGCGTTCATCGTGCGAGAAGTAGTCGAAAATGTGCGGAATGGAAGGGTGATTGAGCGTCACCAGGATATTGGCTTCGCGTTCAAAGGTTTGAACAATAGTCTGACGCACGACTGGATCGGGCGCCTGATTGATCATTTCCTTTACGGCAACAAGTTTTAAGACGTTGGGGAAATGCAAATCACGGGCCCGATAAACAGACCCCATGCCGCCCACTCCAATCACCTCTTGAACAGCATAGCGGTTGACAAGAATAGAACTGGCGTTGAGTTGTTTCTCTGGCAGTGACCCGGAGTTAAAGCTTTGCGTGATCCGATGCGTTTCCAAAGTCCCTCTCCTGGCAGTAAACAAACCTTACTTGAATTTATAACGAAACCTGGCACATGCCTCACTTGGTTTCGTAGGCTTATCTGATAAATGATTCAAAATCTATCCAAAAAATGTTTACTCTATTTAGACGATTTTACGGTCCAAACACCCAAACCTTGTTTTTCGGATCGATCATTATTCCTTGCGAAACGGCAGATAAATTATGTATTTCGGGCGAAAGGAGTGCAACCAACCTATCTCATTTTAACGTGAATAAGTCTGCTTGAAATACCAATTTTGTAAGCTCAACTTTCAGAATGGTTTTCAAAGGGGGGTTTACTTTACCTGTTCAGACAAGCTTAAAATCTGGTATGATTCTGCTCCGCATTACGGAATAATTCTATCGAGAAAGTATCGAGTTGGGAGTCCGCATGTCTGCGTTTGAACACTATCTATCCCCTTTTAGCTGGCGCTATGCCAGTGAAGAAATGCGCCGCCTGTGGAGTGAAACTGAAAAGCGCCGCTTATGGCGAAAAATCTGGGTGGCGCTGGCCCAGGTGCAGTCTGAGTTTGGCCTGGTCAGTGAGGAGCAGGTGAAAGACCTGGTTGAGCACGCCGGGCAAGTAGATATTGAGCGAGCACTTGAAATCGAGGCTGAAATTCACCATGACTTAATGGCAGAACTCAAGACATATGCTGAGCAAAGCGCATTAGGGCGAGGCATTCTTCATCTGGGGGCCACCTCGATGGATATCGAGGATAACGCAGACGCGCTGCGCCTAAGAGCGGGACTCGATCTGCTGCTCAACAAGCTGGAGGCGCTGCTGCAAGCCTTCGCCGATAAAATGATGACCTACGCGGATACCCCGATTATCGCCTTTACCCATCTCCAACCTGCCGAGCCTTCCACCCTGGGATACCGCCTGGCAATGTATGCGCAAGACCTGTGGGAAGATTACCGGCATCTGCACGCTGTACGGGCAGAAATTAAGGGAAAGGGGTTTAAAGGTGCAGTTGGCACAGGAGCAGCATATGCTGAGTTGATCGGCCTGGAGAATATGGAGCGTTTCGAGGAACGATTGTCTGAGATGCTCAACTTACCCTTCTACCGTGTCACCACCCAGACTTACCCCCGCAAACAAGACTATCAGGTGCTATGCGCGCTTTCTGGGATGGGAGCTTCCATCTACAAGTTTGCCTTTGATCTGCGACTGCTTCAGTCGCCTACAATCGGTGAGCTATCTGAGCCATTTGCCGAAAAGCAGGTTGGCTCTTCGGCCATGCCTTTCAAGCGCAACCCGATCAATGCCGAAAAGATCGATTCACTGGCGCGCGCATTGGCGCAAATGCCGCCGGTAGCGTGGAACAATGCAGCTCATTCCTTACTGGAGCGGACTCTGGATGACAGCGCCAACCGGCGGACACTGCTGCCAGAAGCCTTCCTGATTAGTGATGAACTCTTGCGCACTGCAACGCGCGTTTTGCAAGGCTTACGTGTTAACGAGAACAACATTTCTCAGAACCTGACGATCTATGCGCCTTTTGCGAGTACAGAGCGCGTGTTAATGGCGCTGGTGAAAGCTGGCGCGGATCGACAAGAAATGCACGAGCGGCTGCGCGACCACGCGATGACTGCATGGCAGGCAGTTCGCCAGAATCAGGCAAACCCTCTGGTCAGCCTGGTCAGACAGGATGCAGTACTTAATCAGTATTTGCCTGCTGAAGAAATCGAAGCGCTGATGCAGGTTGACCGCTATGTGGGGATTGCTCCGCAGCGCGCGCGCGACCTCGCTCAGCAGATCCAGTCCCAGCTTGGAGCGTTTCAACCCTAAGAGAATTAACGCCGTTTAGAGAATTGGCTGCTTACGACTGCTCTTTGAACGTCGAACAAACCTCAAAGAAGCACCTCTTCAGGCCAGAAGCACTTTGATCAATAATGGTAAAGTAGCAGCGACTGGCTCGTGCTACGGTCTCAAGGAGTAACGACGATGAGTGATTTTCCCGGTAAAGGAAAAGTGGCGGTTGTTAAAACCTCGCCTGCCACTATTTTAGAAGATATTGAACACGTTATGGCGTTAGCGGGCGTTCAAGAGACGCTGCCAAAGAGCGTGCCTACGGGGTTGAAAATTAATATTTCCTGGCAAACCTGGTACCCTGCCTGCTCCAGCACCCCATACCAGTTGGAAGGGGCGATTCGCACACTGCGCAAGTTTGGCTACGAGGACCTGATCGGCATTCATAACGATACCGTTGTAGTGGATACCAGTGTGGGTGAAACGAATAATAAACACCGCTTTGTAACAGACCAACTCGGTGTGCCATGCCTGTACCTTTATGACCAACAGTTCGAATGGGTGCGCTACGAATTTAAACGGCGTCCCTTCCTGGTACTCGATAAAATCTACCCAGATGGCGTTTACATTCCAAAGGAACTGGTTGGAAAGAATATCGTGCATCTACCGACGGTGAAGACGCACGTTTTCACGACCATTACTGGGGCGATGAAAAATGCCTTCGGTGGACTGCTGCACCGCAACCGTCACTGGACCCACAGTCTTATTCATGAGACTTTAGTCGATCTGCTCATGATTTAACAAGAAATCCATCCCGGCATTTTTGCCCTGATGGATGGCACCTTTGCCGGAGATGGACCGGGGCCACGGGCGATGCGCTGGCATGAAAAGAATATTCTGCTGGCCTCTGCTGATCAGGTTGCGATTGACGCCGTTTCGGCGCGCTTGCAGGGCTTTGATCCACTCTCTATCGATTTTATTCGTATGTCGCATGAACTGGGTTTGGGGGTTGGAGATCCACGCCAGATTGAGATCTGCGGCTACGACATTGAGCAAGAACGACCCTGGCAATTTGTTCAGGAAGATACCTTTGCATCCCGTGGGCAAAAGATGATTTATCACGGTCCGTTGAAACCGCTCGAAAAGCCGCTGCTGCAAAGTCCAATCGTTCCCTGGAGTTACTTTGCAAGCAACTTTTACCACAATGTTTACTGGTATCCATTTGTGGGCCGCAAACGCGTGGAAGAAGCTTTGCAAACCCCATGGGGCAAATTATTTGCCAGCTATGGAGATGGGAAGGTTGTTATGCCGGGGATGGAGCCAAAAACGATTATACAGGCGGCGGCTGGCCTGGCTGCACTGGGCATGATGATGGGCGGGCTACTGTGGCTGTTGAACCGGAAATCAAAGTAGTCAATTCTTAAAGAAGAAGGCTGTCCTAAAAGAACATCAGGACAGCCCTCTTTATTCTTAACCAACCTGTTGAGAATTCATTTCACCCCGCGGCACTCCTCGCAAGGACATAGGGCGCGCAGGTAGTGCCAGTTGTAAATGCCAAAGTGGTGTCCATCTTCCCATCCGATCGTAATCGCGTAGGAGCCCACTGCTTCCACATTGTTTATGCGCGTTTTGGGTGAATCTGGTAAATCGGCTGTATATACAAATTCATCCGGTTCGGCCCGCATATATTCGTGCCCACCGCGACAGGTGGCACAAGGGCAAGCGGCTCTGAGCAAACTAAAGGAATAAACACTGGTATGACCATCGCTCCAGGTCACTGTCATTTCACGCGTCTGCCGGTTGGCAGTCACTCCTGTTGGTGTTACCTGCATATTCATTCCTCGATTTCTAAGGGTTTGTAGGTTGGTTAATGACCGTTAGATATTTCGACGCCGCCCAACCACTACGGCTTGGATCATAAGGCGCTTCCAGATACCACCAGGTAAAACCATCCCCTTCTTGAGGCCCATCTTTTACCAGAAAAACTTCCGCATCCATACCCACAAAGCGCATCGCCTTATTGGTACCCGGGCCTTCGCGCAGGCGCAATCCCGCACCTTCCGTGCCTGAAATCTGCACGTAACGACCGACGCTGATGCCATCCACCTCAACAGGAGGGGTCAAAGTCGGTGTAGCGGTTGGCGCTGCCGAAGTTGGTGTAATCGTTGGCGCGGGTATGATCGTCAACACGGGGTTAACCTCCGCTTTAGCCGGCTGCGGCATGTAGTACACCAGCAGCACCAGTAAAGCAACTAGCCCACCAACCACCACCAACGCAGCCAGCAGCACCCACGCATTCACCTGTTTCATTAACCAATGCAGCATATTTCCCTTTTTCTAGTCTAGACTGCCAGGCGGGCAACCGAAACGAACATTAAACCTGAGGCAGCAAAAAGAAAGCAATTCCAAGAATGAGATAAACCGCCAGTAACGAAGCGCCTTCTAGCCAATTTGATTCACCGTCTGAAGAAACCAGGGCAGCGATCAGCACCCCCGCGCCCAGCGCAAGGAGTTCAAACTGGTTAAAAATCAACGTTAGTGGATTACCCATCGCGAGGCTAATGAATACCAGCAATGGGGCGACAAACAAGGCAATTTGCAAGCTAGATGAAATAGCAATCTCAACGCTTAGATCCATTTGGTTACGGGCCGCGACCTGCACCGCTACCAGATGCTCTGCCACGTTACCGACAATGGGGATCAGAATGATTCCCAGGAAGAACTCTGAGAGTCCCAGTCCTTCCACCACACTTTCCACCGACCCAACCAGCATTTCGCTCAAAACCACCACCCCTAATGTAGAGACCGCCAGAACGATGATGGAGGTTCGCACGCTCCAACCCTCACGAGGCGCCTGCGGCTCTTCTTCGACCGGCTCATAACCGAGAGGCGTTTCCATTGAGCGCAGGCTGTACAGGATTCCCAACCCATACAGCACAATCATCACGATTGAAACACCCAGGCTGAGGATTTCAACCTCGATCGAAAAGCTGGCCTGTTCTCCCAGCATAGAATGTCCAAACAGGGAAGGAATAACCAGTGCCAGCACTGCCAGCGTCAACAAAATGGCATGATTCCCTGACTGGCGGCGGTCAAAAGTCTGGATGCCATGCCGAGAACCACCTACTACCATTGCAAAGCCCATCACCAACAAGAGATTCCCCAGAATCGAACCGGTGATGGAAGCTTTTACCAGTTCGAGAAGGCCAGCTCGGATGGCTACAAGGGTGATGATTAACTCTGCCGCATTGCCTAAAGTAGCATTCAGCAAACCACCGATCTTTGGCCCAGTATGTTCTGACAGGGCCTCGGTTGCCTCACCAATATAACCAGCCATTGGGATTACACCAACCGCCGAAAACAGGAAAACCGAAAACTGCGACCAACCGGCAAAGCGCGCAGCTAATGCCAGGGGAAGCGCCAACAACAACAATGAAAGTGGATGATCGCGAAGGTACTGGAACGGTTTTCCCATATCGTTAGCTTCTCCTTTGCGCCAATTATATATGATATAATCGGACAGGGCTATGGACAAAAGCGAACCGATCAAACCACTGTTAAACGACCGATATCAGCTCCTGCATACGCTAGGAACAGGGGGGATGGCGGTTGTCTACCGCGCGTACGATCGGATGCTAGAACGTCCGGTGGCTATTAAAATTCTCCGACAAGACTTTTCTGAAGATGAAGATTTCCGCGAGCGTTTCCGGCAGGAAGCTCGCGCAGCAGCTAACCTATCTCATCCCAATATTGTGATGGTGCATGACTTTGGCTTCGACGCGGGCCGCCTGTTTATTGTCATGGAATATGTTCCAGGCACTGACCTGAAAAGCATTATTAAACAGCGCGGCAGGTTTAACATTTCAGAGGCAATTGATCTGATTGTACAGGCCTGCGAAGGCATTGGTTATGCGCATCGTTCTGGCCTGATTCACTGCGATGTTAAGCCGCACAATATGTTGGTGACTCCCGATAACCGTCTGAAAGTCACCGATTTTGGCATTGCCCGCGCACTGTCCACTATTCAACCGGATGAACAGAGTGAGATTGTTTGGGGATCACCGCAGTATTTTGCTCCAGAGCAGGCAGCAGGGCAAGCTCCCTCTCCGGCTTCAGATGTTTACTCGCTGGGTGTGATTCTCTATGAAATGCTCACCGGTCAACTGCCCTTCCAAGCGGATGATCCAGAAGAACTGGCGCGACTGCATCAAGAAGCACGCCCGGTTCCACCACGCCGCTTCAACTTCGAGATTCCCCCCACACTCGAACAGGTCATTCTCAAGATCCTTTCTAAAGAACCTTCACAGCGCTACCGGTCTGCGGATCAGATGGGGCGGGTACTGCATAATTTTGCGCGTCCCCCAGAGCCGTATGCGCCGACTGTGGTTTCACCCTCCAATGCTGCCCGGGTTTCTGCCTCGCAGCCAGTTCAGACACAACCACTGGCACGACCCAAACCCCAGGCGATGCCCCCTATGGAGACCTCAGAGCCAGAAGAGAACGCGATTAACATCGACTGGCCGACGATTCTCCTGGGATTGTTCGCAACGCTGGCAGTTGGCGGTTTGATCCCCTTCTGGCTTTATATTTACCTTTCACTTAACCCACCAGGACGGTAAAGCAAACGCCATGGCGCGCATTACAATTTCCTCCTCTATCCTATCCGCAGACTTTTCCCGCCTGGCCGAACAAATCCATGAGGCTGAAGCTGCCGGGGTGGATTGGATTCACATTGATGTCATGGATGGTCATTTCGTCCCTAATCTGACGATGGGACCTTTTATTGTCGAAACCTGCCGTCGCATCACCCGCCTGCCGCTGGATGTTCACCTGATGGTCGATAACCCCGCCGATTTGGTGGAATCCTTTGCTAAGGCTGGCGCCAACCGGTTATCCGTACAGGTAGAAGCAACGCCTCACATTTATCGACTGCTACAGCAGATCCAAGAGCTAGGCTGTCGCCCAGGGGTAGTTCTCAACCCTGGCACCCCTGCCGTCTGCATTGAACCCTCCCTGGCCCTGGCCGATATGGTGCTGGTGATGACGGTTAACCCCGGCTATTCCGGACAGGAGTTTATTCCTGAAACGGTTACAAAAGTGGCGGAAGTGAAAAAGATGATTGAAAGAAAAGGCTTAAACACCCTCATCCAGGTGGATGGTGGCATTACCGACGAAACCCTGCCACTCACTTACCAGGCTGGGGCGCGCGTTTTTGTGGCCGCCACAGCTATTTTTAAATATCCGCAGGGCATTGCCGCCGGCATTCAGGCGCTCCGCGAGGCTGCGCCTGCTGAATAGTTGATTGGTAACCGGCTGTTTCTAGGCCAGGTGAAGTGGTAAAAGCAAGGTCCTTGTCACAGGACAAGAGAGAACCTTAAAACAAAAATCACGGCGAGCGCCGCGATTCTTGTCAGATAAAAGAGAAGGGTCTAATCAGGATTTGTGAGTATCTACGCAGTCTTGGCCAGAGTTCGGATGCAGCTCGTGCAGAGCGTTTTGCGAACCAGGCGTCCTTTTTCAAGCACGGTCACTTTCTGCAGGTTGGGGCGGAAAGTCCGGCTGGTGGCACGCATTGAGAAGCTGCGATTGTTCCCAAAGGTTGTCGTTTTGCCACACCGATCGCACTTTGCCATTGTTCGAATCCTTTCATACATCATAATTGCTAAAAATAGCCTGGTCTTATTAATATCAGGCAGACCGAACCGAGATTTTACCACAGTACGTAGCCAATTTCAAGCACCGCCGCCATTAAGAGCCGCTCTGTAAACAAGGTTTCATTTAGCGTTTACGGAAGGACACAAAAAAGAAGGGTCAGAGAATGAAAGAAGGAAATAACCCACTTGGAAACATTTTCGTCTCTTACCGGGCAATCTCCACGGTTGCCTACCAGTCTGCCTTGCAGTCGTATGGGGTGGTTGGGTTAACCGCAAAGAACTTCGCAGAAGGGCTGGCACAGGTGATCGTAAAGGACCCTACCCTGGGGGTTGACGTGCGATTTGACGGTAAAGACATTCAGATCGACTTGTTTATTATTGTTGAGTATGGCACGCGTATCAAGTCGGTTGCGGGTAGTGTATCTGATAACGTACGTTACCAGGTTGAAAAGGTGTTTGGTTTACCTGTCAGCCAGGTAAACGTTCATGTCCGGGGATTGAGGATTAGTAACCCCGATTAGTGTTATGATAGGCAATTATTTTTACCTTCGGTGGATCGGAGTCATATGAGTGTAGATCACCCCGTATCATCCATGTCCGATGGCCGCAGCCTTGCTCACGTGAACAGTTTGGACGGTCAGGGCCTCAAGCAACTGGTTGAAGCCGGGATGACCTGGTTGCGCACGAACCAGCAGGTCGTCAATGCATTAAATGTTTTTCCAGTTCCGGATGGCGATACTGGAACAAACATGCTTCTGACCATGCAGGCCGCCTATGCCGAAATTGCCCGTTCAGGCGAGCATAACGTCGGCAAGATGGCGCATTCCGTCGCTCAGGGAGCGCTAATGGGTGCACGTGGAAACTCTGGCGTTATTCTCTCGCAGTTGTGGCGCGGTTTTGCTCGTGGGCTAGATAGCATGGAAACCATGGAAGCCAAGCATTTTGTACAAGCATTATCGGAAGCACGCAATACAGCTTACAAAGGGGTGGTTCGCCCGGTAGAAGGAACCATTCTGACAGTGGCAAAAGATGTCGCATCTGCATCAGAGCGCGTTGTGACACAAACAGATGATATTGTTTCTATTTTTGAATATGTGGTTGCCGCTGCTGATGAATCGGTGAAATATACCCCTGAACTTCTCCCTATTCTTAAACAAGCTGGCGTCGTCGACTCGGGCGGCAAAGGCTTGTTTTTTATTCTAGAAGGGATGCTGCGGTACCTGAAAGGCCTTTCCCTCGAAACGCCGCTGGCGTCTGTCCAGCCACTTTCATTGATGAAGATGGATGAAATGGAAGATATTGAGCCTGGACAAGACTTTGAAGTCGTAGTGGATTTCCGCCCTGATCAAACCCTCAACCTGGACAAATTCTACGCTGAGCTTTCCGAAATTGGGACATCCATCCAGATTGGCGAAGGGGATGGCATGTACCGGATGCATATCCACGTCGCTACAGAGAAACGGTATGCGCCGATTGACTACACCATGCAGTTGGGAACCATTACGAAAGTCAGCATCGAAAATCTGCAAGCGCAAATGGAAGACCTGGAACAAAACAACGAAGCCACGAAGCTCAATCTGGCGAGTGTTGAACCAGGGCAAATTGCGATCGTAGCGGTCTCACCGGGGCCGGGCATTTCACGCATCTTTGGCAGCCTGGGAGCGGCATCTATTGTAGAAGGCGGCCAAACCATGAACCCGAGCACAGAAGAAATTCTGCACGCGATTGAGAACTTATCCACCGATAAGATCGTGATCCTGCCAAATAACAAGAATATTATCCTGGCTGCACAACAGTCTGCTTCTGTCACTGTAAAAGATGTGTTTGTCGTTCCCTGTATTAGCGTTCCACAAGGCCTCTCTGCTATGCTACGCCACGACCCGGACGGCGACCTGGAGCAGGAGGTCAAAGAGATGAACGAAGCGCTTCTGGAAGTGGAGACAGGGGAAGTAACTGTAGCGACCCGAACCGTGGAGTTGAACGGAGTGGATGTGCAAGAAGGGCAGTCGATTGCACTGCACAATGGCAAGCTTATTATGGCAGCCGCTACCGTGGAAGAAGCCTGCATGGGTCTGTTGGAGAAGGCAGGCACTGAAGATCGTGAGCGAATCACGTTGTTCTATGGGAGCAACATTTCGCGGCAGGAAGTAAACCGCATCGTGGATCATATTCGGGAGGAGTATCCTTCTCACGAAATTGAATTACACGACGGCGGACAGCCTCATTATCACTTTATTATTGCAATTGAGTAAGCTTAATATGGGTAAGATTTGTATTTTGACAGACAGCACCGCCCAGTTCCCACAATTGGGATTCGCGGGCAGAAATGATATTCGTGTCATTCCGTTTGATGTTGAGGTGTATGGTCAAGTCTACGCAGAAGGTAAAGATCTGCGGGCCGCCGATCTCCCCTCTACCGCGCATGATCCGCTGCTGCCGCGCCTACACACCCCTTCGATTGAGACCTTTCAGGATCTGTTCACCAACCTGGGTATGCATTACTCTGATGTGGTCGCCATCTTCACATCTGCCTGTTTAAGCCCGGCGTTTGATCACGCCCAAAAGGCCGCTGAACGGGTTCGCGGACGGGCAAATATTTCCTTGATCAACTCGCAGACCACTTCAGTCGGCCTGGGGCTGCTGGTTCAGGCAGCCGCCGAAGCAGCGGCGGAAGAGAAGACCCCGCAGGAAATTGAACACATGATACGGAGCCTGATTCCACATACTTACATGATGATCTGCACTCCGGGCATGTCTTATCTATATCATTCAGGTTTCCTTGACCAGGCCCAGGCATTTGTAGGCGAAATGTTGGGCATCATGCCCATTTTCACGCTAGAAGAAGGCCAACTCAGCGCGGTTGAAAAAGTACGCAACTCGCGCGGGCTGGTTGACTATATGCAAGAATTTGTGTTAGAGTTCGATAATGTTCATCATATCTCGTTCATCCAAAGTGCTCCTTCGGTAACTCATGAGGCACGGTTGATGCGAGAACATGTTCAAAACTGCTTTCCTCAGACACCTTTTAGCGAATTAACCATCAGCTTGCCTCTGGCAACGCTGCTTGGCCCGCGCTCGCTTGGTCTGGTTGTTGTCGAAAAGAACAATACAAGAGACGCCTGGTAAGGCAGGTAAGCAAAGTCATTTTCTGTCACTTCTTTAGGAAGATTACAATTATTGTTTTTCTATGAAATGAAGGGCGCGGCCCAACTCCATAGAAAAGGTACATCTTCAAGGATGAAGGGGGAAGTGAATGCTGCAAGCCTTTGTTGTTCTCGCTTCATGAGTTCCCTGAAAACCGGGATCCATGAAAAATAATCGATCCTTATTTCTCTCAAAACACCTGCTGGCATTCGCGGTGTTTGCGATAGTTTGCGGTAAAATAATCCTATGTTGTCTTCCGTTGAAAAGCTCCAAAAATTCTTTAAACTCGAAGTGGAACGAGGGTACGATAACCGGGCCATTGTTGGTGGCCTGGATAAGATATTACCCTGGTGGGAAAACGAAGCGCGCACTAACCGGCTCAGTGAAGAAGTCATTCAAACGATTGTCAATGGATTGAAGACCTATTCAGATCTGGAGCCGGAAGCCCGCCCTGAAGTGCTAACGCAACTACAAAACTGCCTGTTAGAGGCAGAAGCCAACCCGCCACCGCCAGAACACGATGCGGGGACGCGTGGAGCAAGAGCGCGTAGCGGCGCCAGTGCCGAAAGGCAGCGTCCGCAAGATCGTGCACCACGCGAAGAAGGCGCTTCGGCAGTTGGTGAAGGCAGCACAACCGAGAACAGACACGCCCGCAATGCCCGCAGTTACGCCACCTCTGCGAGCAGCGAAGCGGAAAAAGTGGTAACCGCTCCCGAACGTCAATCGCCGGCGCGCGAACCTCAGTTTGATCTACAGGGTCTGGATGCTCCATTAACCGTTCTTTCTGGGGTTGGTAACCATTACGCAGAGGCGCTCAGCAACCTGGGGTTGAAAAACATCGAGAATCTGCTCTACTACTTCCCCAGGCGTTACGATGATTACAGCCAGATGAAGCCGATCAACCGATTGGCATTTGGCGAAGAAACCACTGTGCTGGGGACTGTCCAAAATATCGTTACCCGCCCTATCCATGGCGGCAAGCTCCAGCTTACTGAAGCGGTACTTGGAGATGGAACTGGTTATTTGCGCGTTACCTGGTTCAATCAACCCTGGCTGGCGAACAAGTTTACACCAGGCACGCAGTTAGTTCTTGCGGGGAAAGTAGAGCAGTATCTGGGACGGCTCAGCATGAACAACCCGGAAGTTGAGTTGATCGAGCAGGAACATCTGCACACCAACCGCATTGTTCCGGTTTATTCACTCACCGCAAATGTCACTCAGAAAATGCTGCGGCGGATCGCGTTCCAGGCGGTAACCTACTGGGCGCCGCGCCTGCCAGATTACCTCCCTAACGAGGTGCAGAAAGCTGTCAAACTGGCCGATCTTTCGACAGCGATTTACAATGCTCACTTCCCTAAATCACAAGAAATGTTAGATGCTGCCCAATGGCGGCTGGCATTCGATGAAATTTTCTTACTCCAGCTCGGTTTGCTGCGTATGCGGCGCACCTGGCAAACTGCTACTGCTCAGACCTTCGAAATCTCTCAAGACTGGTTAGACGAACAGATCGATCGCCTGCCTTTCCCACTCACCGGCGCGCAGCTGCATGTACTCACTGATATTCGCGCTGACCTGGCCTCTGGACACCCGATGGAGCGCCTAGTACAGGGTGATGTAGGCTCGGGTAAAACTGTAGTGGCTGCATTGGCAATGAGTATGGTCGTCAGCAACGGCGCGCAGGCGGCCATAATGGCACCGACCAGTATCCTGGCAGAGCAGCACTACCGAAGCCTTTCTCACCTGCTTACAGAACCAAGCGAAAAAAGCCAGGCGCTGCTTAAACCGGAAGAAATTCGCCTGCTGATTGGTGATACGCCAGAGAGTGACAAACAAGCAATTCGTGAAGGATTAGAGGACGGCACAATCAAAGTTGTCATTGGGACGCACGCCCTGATTGAAGCGCCTATCAACTTCCAACGCCTGCAGCTCGCAGTCATCGATGAGCAGCACCGCTTTGGTGTGGCGCAGCGCTCTGCACTACGGAGCAAAGGCGAAAACCCGCACTTGCTGGTGATGACGGCTACACCTATCCCGCGTTCTCTGGCACTGACGATCTACGGTGACCTGGATCTTTCTGTGATGGACGAAATGCCGCCAGGCAGGCAGCCGGTGGATACTTATGTGCTGCGCCCGGTGGAACGTGAGCGGGCCTATACCCTGATTGAAGCACAGGTCAATAACGGACATCAGGCTTTCATCATTTATCCACTGGTTGAACAGGGTGAAAACGGTGATGCCCTGGCTGCCGTCGAACAACAGCAGCGCCTGCAAAAAGACGTCTTCCCTAAATTCCAGGTAGGGCTGCTGCACGGGCGCATGAAACCTGAAGAAAAAGACGAAGTCATGCGGCGCTTCCGAGACCAGGAATACCAGGTTTTGGTATCTACTACGGTCATTGAAGTGGGAGTCGATGTGCCGAACGCCACTGTGATGCTAATCGAAGGCGCAAATCGATTTGGCCTGGCCCAACTACACCAGCTCCGCGGCCGGGTTGGGCGAGGCAGTGATTTGTCCTACTGCCTGCTGATTCCGGACGATGAAGATGCGGTGGAAAATGAGCGTTTAGCCGTGATGGCTGAAACCACCGACGGCTTTATCCTGGCCGAACGCGATTTGCAACAGCGCGGCCCAGGGGAGTTCCTGGGGACCCGTCAGGCGGGCTTCTCCGAGCTGAAGATGGCTAACCTGACAGATATCCGCTTAATCGAAAAAGCACGCGAACAGGCGCAAATTCTTTTCAAGAAAGATCCAGATTTATCCGCTTCCCAGTATGAACTGCTGAACAAAAAACTGGAACAGTTTTGGGGAGAGGGTAGAGGAGATATCAGTTAACATGGTACGTGCAGTCTTTCCTGGCACTTTTGATCCCATCCATTATGGGCATATTGACATCGCCAAGCGGGCCTCGCGCCTGTTCGACGAGCTCGTTGTAGCAGTGTATGACCGTCCGCTCAAAAACTTATTGTTTAGCCCGGAAGAAAGGCTTTCACTGGTTAAGCAAACCTTTAAAGGTGAGCGCAAAATTCGTATAATTGGCTACAGCGGCTTGACTGTGGATGTATGCAAAGAAATTGATGCGCAGGTTATTGTGCGCGGCCTGCGCGTGTTTTCAGACTTCGAACATGAGTTTCGTATGGCGCTGGCAAACCACCGGCTTTCGCCGGATATCGAAGTTGTGGCGTTGATCACCAGTGAGGAACACACGTTTCTATCGTCGACTACCGTCCGTGAAATCGCATCGCTGGGTGGGGATACCAGCAGTATGGTCCCGCCTCAGGTTGCCCAAGCATTAGAGAGACGTTTCTTTGAACTGGGGGAAGGTCAACAGGTCGTCCCCATGACTTCTTTACGCGATTAACCCTTAAAACGCGGTTCAAACTGTGAACTGGCACAGTGATTGCAACTTTATCATTTGAGTTTTCGCGGAGGATGGAATGGATATACTTCACTTAGTGGATCGCCTGGAAGAGCTATTCAACGAAAGCCGCCCTGTTCCCTTCACGCACAGCGTGATTGTCAACGAGGAGCGCATGCTTGATATTATCGATCAGATGCGCGTATCAATTCCTGAAGAGATCAAAAAAGCACAGCAGCTGCTGGCACAACGTGACCGAATTCTGGCGCAGGCCCAGGAAGAAGCGGCGCGTACCCTGGCTATCGCGCGGGAAAAGAGCGAGCAAATTCTCGAGCGAGACGGGATCGTGGAAGCCGCCCGGGTTCGCGCAGAAGAAGAAATGGGAAAAACCAAGCACGCAGCCGACGAATACGTGATGCAGACGCTTTCGAGTCTGGAGGCTGAACTAGAACGGGTGTTGAGCCAGGTTCACAACGGCATCAGCATGCTACAGAATGAAAAACAGGCAGCTCCGAGCGACAATCACGAGAGTAGTGTTTCGAAAGAAAGTATTGCTTAAGGCGGTCTTCACAACATAAAAGGCCAGGCACAATGCCCAGCCTATGCTTCCCTTTCCCCTCCCAAAGATGATAAAACTTTGTGTTGTTGGGCGCGATGGCGCTGCGCCCAACAACACAAAAGCCCATCATTTACTCGTTTATGTCTTCGGCTTCTTCTTCCCGGTGAGCACGGCGACGAAGCCATTCGGGTTTCTCAGTACTGGTAGGATGCAGCGCAACTTCTAGCACCTGATCCATACTGGTTACTGGAACAATCTTCAAATCTGCCAGCACCCGCTTAGGCACATCCACCAAATCCTTCTTGTTACGTTCAGGCAAAATAACCGTACGCAGGCCAGAGCGATGGGCGGCCAAAACCTTCTCGCGCACCCCTCCAACGGGCAGCACACGCCCCCGGAGCGTAATTTCCCCGGTCATGGCTACCTCACGATAAACACGACGCTCAGTGAAGGCTGAAATGAGGGCGGCAGCAATCGTAATGCCCGCGCTAGGGCCATCCTTCGGGATGGCGCCTTCAGGGATGTGGATATGCACATCCAGGCCCTCATAAATTTCCGGATCCATACCAAAATCACGCGAATGCCACTTCAGGTAGGACATGGCGGCCTGGGCTGACTCTTGCATCACTTCGCCAATCTGCCCAGTGATCTGAAGGGAGCCTTTGCCCTCTAGAATGAGCACTTCTACCGGCATAATCTCTCCGCCGCTTTCTGTCCATGCCATGGCGGTCGCCACTCCGATTTCATCCTGGCGCTCAGCTTCCGTCTCGAAGAACTGAGGCGGACCTAAGAAGCGTTCTACCAGCGCCGGACCCAGGCGATGGGGATAGTGTTTCTTTTCGGATTTCAAGCGGGCTACTTTACGGCACATCCGTCCAATTTCACGCTCCAGGTTGCGCACCCCGGCTTCATAAGTATATTCACGAACGATGCGCCGGATAGCAGTCTCGTTAAACTGAAGCTCATTATCCTCCAAGCCGCTCTCTTCCACCTGACGAGGAATGAGAAAGCGATTGGCAATTTCCAGCTTTTCCTCTTCGATATAGCCGGGAAACTCGATAACTTCCATACGATCCAACAGGGCTGGGGGAATCGAGTTGAGTGAATTGGCCGTCGTGATAAACATGACCTTCGATAGATCGATGGGGATCTCCATGTAATGATCTGAGAAAGCATTGTTCTGCTCAGGATCGAGCACTTCTAGCAGGGCGGCAGCAGGATCGCCGCGGAAATCTGTCCCCAACTTATCAATTTCATCCAGCATAAAGAGCGGATTGATCGTCGCCGCGCGACGAATGGTTTGAACGATACGACCAGGCAGCGCCCCGATATAGGTGCGCCGGTGCCCGCGAATTTCCGCTTCATCGCGCATGCCGCCTAATGACACGCGCACAAACTTTCGTCCCAGAGCCTGAGCGATGGACTGCCCTAACGATGTTTTCCCTGTTCCAGGCGGGCCGACGAAACATAGAATAGGCTGACGAGCACGCTTCGGTTTTAGGCTGCGAACTGCAATATATTCCAGAATGCGATCCTTCGCCGGGCCGAGGCCATAGTGGTTTTGATTTAAAATCTTAGCAGCGTGGGATACATCCAGGTTATCTTCGGTCATTTCAGACCAGGGCAGTTCGAGGATCCAGTCCAGATAGGTACGGATGATCCCTACTTCGGGGGCCATGGACGGCATCTGCATAAGCCGATCGACTTCTTTATTGGCAGCGGCCTGGGCTTCCTCGGGTAAGTGGGTCGTTTCGATGCGGGTACGCAGCTCAGCGATCTCGCGCACCCAAACATCCCCTTCACCCAGTTCGTTTTGGATCGCCTTCATCTGTTCACGCAGATAAAACTCACGCTGGCTGCGATCCACCTCATTTTGAACACGATTTTGGATCTCGTCTTCTAGCTGAAGCACATCCAATTCCTGGGCCAGCAGCCACTGAATACGCTTCAAGCGCTCAATTGGATCAGGCAGCATCAGAAGGGTCTGGCGCTCTTTAAAAGGCAGCGAGATGGCCGTAGCGATCATATCTGCCAGCCAGCCCGGCTCAGGGATATTGATCGAGAAGAGGTGGGCCTCATCTGGCAAACTGCGGTCGAGCTGCACGCAGCGCTCGAACAGGTCGCGTACCGCGCGCATCAACGCTTCGCTTTCACGGTCTAATTCCACCGGTTCGTAAATGGGGCGAACGCGAGCCCGGTAGTAGGGGTCCATTTGGGTAAACTCAACCAACTCCACCCGCCGGCGGCCTTGCACAAGTGCAGAACTATTGCCATCCGCCAGGCTGAGCAAACGGCCTACCGCAATTTCAACTCCGATGGGGAGAAAATCATTGGGGCCTGGATCGTCCAGGTCAGCATCTTGCTGCACCAAGGCCACCATTGTGGTCTCGTCCATCTGAGATTCTTGAATGGCTAATAAATTGGGGCCAGGCTCAATAAAAACAGGCGAGATCATGCGAGGATACACCAGCATGTCGGGCATAACAAACACGGGGCACTCAATCAGACCATCACTATCGGGTTCTGCGTCCGGAATCCGGTACAGTTCTTCGGTGCGTTGATGCAATCCGGAGGCATAATCCTCGGGTAATTCTGATCGAGACCAATCATCCTTCATAAAAATATTCCTCTTTTGATTCTTAATTTCATTTCACCTGGCTAACGATTAATCGCTTTTGACAGTTTCTTCGTTCGCCGCCATCTGTTCAGTACGCGCCTTCCATACCGAACGCACAGCCGCCGCGATAAACAGGCTTCCAGTAGCCAGCACGACCGCACCTTGCCCTGCTGAGCGCAGGGCCGCTTCTAAAGCATCTTCGACTGGCAAAATGGTTTGAACCGGCTTGCCAAAAGGCTGCGCTAAACTGGCTAGCTTTTCAACCACAGCGGCACGCGGATGGACGGATTGGGACATGATGACTTCACGGACACGCGGCAGGAGTTCAGTGAACATGCCGGTAATATCTTTGTCATCCGAAGCGCCGAAGATCAATACAATGGGTTTGCCGGGTAAATAATCATCCAGGGCCTGGCGCAGGCGCAAAGCGGAATCACGGTTGTGGGCAGAGTCCACGATCAAGGGCGGATCACTGCGCAGGAGTTCAAAGCGACCAGGCCAGGAAACATTCTCGAAACCGGTACGGATGGCTTCATCAGGCACACTTAGACCGCTCTGACGGACAAACTGAAGGGCAGCATAGGCAGTAACACCGTTTTCAGCCTGATGATACCCTAGCAAAGGCGTACTCAGGCGGAGAGGCTGCCAGGTCTGACGACCACCTGACTTCATGTACTCTTCCATACGGGCCTGATCAGCAGCCTGCCAGACCAGGAAAGTCTGTCCATCCAGAGAGTGAGACCAGGGGACAAACAAGTAGTCCCGTCCCACTTCGACCAGGGGACTGTGGCGCTCTTGAGCCACCTGTTCAATCACCTTGCGTGCTTCATCGCGTTGGGGTGATAAAACAACCGGTTTGCCGGGTTTGATAATCCCCGCTTTTTCAAAAGCAATCTTGGGGAGGGTATCGCCTAAAATGCTGGTATGATCCATTGAAAGCGAAGTAATGACTGAGATCAGTGGATCGACCACATTGGTGGCGTCCAGACGACCACCCAGACCGACTTCAATGACAGCAATGTCCACCTTCTGACGCTCAAACCAAAGGAAGGCGAGGGCAGTGGTCAACTCGAACCAGGTGATGCGTTCCAATTTCTCCGCGTTCGGTTTGAGCACATTTACCTGGTCGACCAACTCACCGCGCGAAATTTGCTGTCCGTTGATCTGAAAGCGTTCGGTAAAATCCTGCAAGTGAGGGGAAGTATAAAAGCCAGTTTTATGCCCGGCGGCCAGCAGACTGCGAGAAATTAGCGCAGCGGTAGAACCTTTGCCTTTGGTGCCAGCCACATGGACAACGGGATATTTGCGGTGTGGATTGCCCAATAGATCGAGAAGCGCTTCCATTCGGCCCAAGTCAAATTTTTCTGGGGAGTTACGGAAATTACGTACCAGACTATAATCAACAAACTGATAAAGATAATCCAGGGCTTCCTGATAGGCAACAGCTTCTTCTTTTTCCATATTCTTTCCTGCCCGTCCCTATGAGATCAACAAAGTGACATTGTATTGTACCCGGCGAAAAGGCTTAATGCAAGAGTTTATCCGGCACCAAGCCAGGGGTTCCCAGTTTATCAGCGGAGTAAAGAAGGCAGGCACTGGTGATAAGAAAACAAGATGACTGCCCTTCACAGAGTTGTGATATGCGTCAACCGGAAAGGTGTCAATCTGCGGGTTGACGGAGGAGTCAGTATCCGATACATTATATATGATACATTAAGGATCAAACTTGTAAGATCTAAAGCGTTATCGCTATAAATGATCGGGATGATTGTATTCACACGCCCCTACCATTGGGGAGATATGTGCTAAAGAAACCAACGCCATGTCGATTGCAGTGCTGACCCTGCACTTTCATCTTCCAGGCTGTTCTTCCTTAAAAGAGAAACGCAGCCATATTAAGCCGATCCTATCCAGGCTGCATAAGGAATTTAATGTTGCGACGGCTGAGATGGATTTGCAGGATGTATGGCAGGATACGGTGATTACCTGCGTGACCATCAGCAATGACGTGGGACAGAACCAGCGATTGCTGCAACAAGTAGTGGCGTTTGCGGAACGCAACTGGCCGAACCTGGATCTGGTCGAAGAACATATCGAGTTAATTTGAATTCTAAATTTATCCGAAAATCAGCCCCTGTATATCTACACGCAAATCTTGCTTTCGAAGCAAAAAGGAATCTTATCGTCAATGATTGAACCTGCTGAAATTGAACACTGCCTGGAGCGTATCTTGCTGCGTGTCCAGAAACCAGGCCGCTATGTGGGTGGTGAGTTAAATCAGGTAGTCAAAGCCTGGGAACAGACGCAGACCCGCGTGGCGCTCATCTTTCCTGATGTGTATGAAATCGGCTTACCGAACCTGGCGCTGGCAATCTTTTATGATCTGCTTAATCGGCGCAGTGATGTGCTGGCTGAGCGCGCTTATGCTCCCTGGACGGATATGGAAGCGGAAATGCGCGCCAGTGAGATTCCACTATATAGTTTAGAGAGCAAACACGCGCTGGCCGATTTTGATATTCTGGCCTTCACCCTGCCCTACGAATCGCTGTACACAAATGTACTCAACCTTTTGGATCTGGCAGGGCTGCCTGTCCTGGCCGAAGCGCGCAGTGAACAGCACCCGCTGGTGATCGCTGGAGGACATGCTGCTTTCAACCCGGAGCCTATGTCCTCCTTCATCGATGCGTTTGTGATTGGCGAGGGTGAAGAGGTGATCCATGAAGTAGTGGATGCACACCAGGCCTGGAAAGCGAGCGGCGAGAAGCGCCAGTCACTGCTGCTGCGACTGGCGCAAATTCCGGGGGTGTATGTCCCTTCGCTTTACCAGGTTCGTTACCACGAGGATGGCACGGTGCAAAGCGTGACCCCCCAGGTAGAAGAAGCTCACCTGCCCATCGTGAAACGCGTGGTAGGGCAGCTGCCCCCACCCGTTACGCGGTTCCTGGTTCCATCAATCGACGTGGTCCAAAACCGGGTAGCGATTGAGATTATGCGGGGCTGTACGCGCGGCTGCCGGTTCTGCCAGGCCGGAATGATTACGCGCCCAGTGCGTGAGCGACCAGTGGAAGAAGTGCTGACAGCGATCGATGACGCCCTGCGCAGCACGGGCTATGAAGAGGTGGCGCTGCTTTCCCTTTCCTCGTCAGACTATACAAATATCGAAGAACTGGTACAGAAAGTAACTGAGCGCTTCGCCCAGCGGCACCTAACCATCTCTCTGCCCTCGCTGCGGATCGAGTCTTTCTCAGTGGATCTGATGGACCACCTCAAGGGCCTGCGCCCGGGTGGAGGCTTTACCCTGGCGCCTGAAGCTGCCACAGAGCGGATGCGGCAGACGATCAATAAACCGATCAGCACCGAACAACTGCTGGAAACAGCCCGGGCGATCTTCGACCGGGGATGGACCACAATCAAGCTGTACTTTATGGTCGGGCACCCATCAGAAACGATGGAAGATGTGCAGGCAATTGTCGACCTATGCTTTGCCGTATTGCGAGAAGGAAGAAAACGAGTTGGCAACCGGGCCAAAGTACATGCCGGGGTGAGCACCTTCCTTCCCAAGCCAAACACGCCCTTCCAGTGGGTTTCGTGCAATTCGGTAGAGCAAATTCGCGCAAAGCAGGACTTTCTAAAACACGCCCTGCGGAACCCGGGATTGAAACTGACCTGGATGGATCCTGAAGTTACGCTGCATGAAGCCTGGTTATCACGCGGTGACCGGCGGACAGGGCAAGTGATTTACCGGGCATGGCAGTCAGGCAGCAAGTTCGATGCCTGGCAAGAGCATTTTAAACTCGACCTGTGGCTGCAAGCCTTCGAAGAATGTGAAATGGATCCATATTTCTACAGTCACCGCCAGCGCGAGCTGGATGAAGTGCTGCCGTGGGCGCATATTAGCACAGGCATACGACCGAGCTACCTGAAGCAGGAGTACCAACGCAGTCTGACGGGTGACCTGCGGGATGACTGCCGCGACAACTGCTTCGCCTGCGGGATTTTACCGACTTTCAACGACATGCGGGTGACGCTGCCCGATGAAGCCTGGAAATGCCCCCCTATCAAGGGACGCCTGAAACGCCTAAAAGCTGCCCAGGCTGCCCTTCAGGAGGCCAAATGAGCCTTGAAAATGGTTTGCCAGTACAACGAATACGTATGATCTACAAAAGAGGGCAGGAACTGCGCTACGTGAGTCACCTGGATATGCAGTTGGTATGGGAGCGGACTTTTCGCCGGGCGCGGCTGCCGATGGCTTATAGTCAGGGTTTCAGCCCGCACCCACGGCTGCATATGGCAAGCGCCCTGCCGTTGGGCTTCCTCAGCCGCTGCGAGTTGATGGATGTATGGCTGGAACAAGTGATCGAACCAGGCGAGTTGCAAGCGCGGGCACAGGCAGCCGCGCCGCCTGGACTGCTGATTGAACACGCGGAAGAAGTGGCTTTCAACGCGCCCGCACTGCAAACCCAGGTAGTAACAGCGGTGTATACAGCAAAGGCGCTGGACCGGCAAGATGAGCATAAACTAAAAGAAGCGACTGCACAACTGCTGGCAGCCGACAGCTTGCCGCGCGAGCGGCGCGGGAAAGCGTACGATCTGCGCCCGCTGATCGAGATCCTGGAAGTGCAGGCAGCGGAAGATGGCCCTAAGCTGTATATGAGCCTGGCAGCGCGTGAAGGGGCAACAGGCCGACCGGAAGAAGTGCTGGCCGCGATGGGGCTGGAGCCGGCTGAGTTTCGTGTAGAACGGATGCAGTTAATCTTACAGCTATGAAGCAGTAAAGGATGATCTTGCAAGATGCTAAGAAGGATCATCCACTGGATGCTTTTCTAACACGATCCCCCTCATTACAGTGGGGGATCGTGTTTTTTATCAAAACCAGTCTTACTGCATTAATTCAATCTTGGGTGGCCGTCGGTAGTTTTCTTCGGGGACATAGGTAATCAGCACGTTAGCATTGCCGGTGATACCCACCGAGTTACAAATTACCTGGGTACGAATGTTAAAGCTCTCGGCGCTGCCCTGGATTTCGCATTTAGAAGACTTAGAACCACCACTAAAGGGTCCAGGAGCATAAATCGTTCCCCAGAAAGTAGAAGCGGCATCTCCTTTGATATCGATGGTACCCTGATTTAAATCGGGCATATAGATGAGCATCCCACTCCACTCCTGATTTTTTCCATCTTTTAAGGAAGTGAAAGAGGATTTTAATAAAACGTTAGGATTACCGTTAATCGATATGCTACCATGACGCAGGTAGAGGAAAACGCCTTCACCAATGATCGCGCCTCCATTGATGTCAATGTCTCCATCCAGGCAGTACATACCCGGCTGGAGTGTCAAAGAACTGGAGTGGACAGTTAAGCCCGAATAGATACCAGGCGTGATGGTGCTGCCGTTTTGGGTTTTGGCAGTGAGGAGACTGCAATCCGGCAAAGGCAGAGGATCGATAATGCGCTGTTCTACATTTTGAGAAACACCGAAACTGGCATCCACATCCACCTTCTCGGGTTTGTCACTCACCCACGAGCCTACGGTCTGGATACCACCGCCCTCGATCTTAACACCGCTACTGCCAGCCTGCACTCCAGAGGAACAACTCTTATTCCCGACTTGACTTGAGTTTGAAAATATTCCGGCCCCCTTCACGCTGGTAGAGCCACTCCCTGAGAACCATAAAGCATTGCACTGATCGGTGCTGGCAGCGTAAATGGCCTCGCTTGGGATGACAGAAGCAACCGGCTTGGCATGAGCGACAGCCTCAACCGTATAGCGCAGCGTGCCACCGAACACAAACTGCGAGAAGATGGGTTTTACATCCGCTGAGATGATGACCTGATAGTAAGCATCTTTATCTGCCCGCGTGCTGTAAGGGCCACTTTGAGGAGGGTTGTAGACGTTAACTTCGGTAGGAGCGATATTATCGAAGCCGTTTACCTGCGCCTGTTTGAGCGCGGCGGTGGTGTAGTTTTCACTATTGAGCACTGCTAGAGCTGCCGCAAAAGATGCTGTATCAGCAGCGTTTTGAGCCCGACGGCGTTCGGCATAGACCATGCCACCGTCAATAGCCAGCGCGGAGAATCCCATTAAACCCACCACTGCCAAAACGATGAGTACTAACGCCTGGCCGCGTTCGGACTGACGACCTGTATTGTTCATGCTCCTACCTCCTTTGTTCCATGATGCGGCGTAATCTTTTCTGACATTACAAACAAATATCCTGACGAACGATCTCCATTATTGGATGCGACAGTCGGTCGCCAGGATCTTATCTGTGACAGTCACGACAAGTGGATAGGATTGTGCGCCAATAAATGATCCAACAAAAGGCGTGACAATCTCGTGATCGTAGGTGATGGTCACCTCTACACTGCCGCCTAAAACCGGCGTGTTGGTATTATTATTGTTTTTATCCAAGAGCTGGATCTGCACGCGATTCGCTTCAACGCGGTTCATATCAATGGGGGTGGAAGCACTGGCTTTCAACCGCTCGCGAATCTTCGCCTCATTCCCCGGGCAAATGGAGCCGACTGAGGCGGCTTCTTGAGCAGCGTCGCGCAGAGCAACCAGAGTAAAGAACGCCCAACCCAGGTCGACTACCGCTGCCAACAGAATGAGCAGAAACACGAGACTCAGACCCAATTCGACGAAACTCTGACCCTTTTCACCCTGCCGACCATGAAACCATTTTTTCATCATTGTTATCCCTCCTAAGATGTGAAACTCTTTTACGGATGCCGAATGGCGCTGAGATAGACGCGGAAAACAATCACTTTGGCATCATATTCAAAAGCGCCAATATCACATCCTGCTCCGCCCGGACGCAAAAAGTAGATGCCTCGCTGGTCATTTTTTGGACATACGTTGTTATCCCCAGCATCTACCGCCGGGCTATCTTCCACCAATGCAAACACCTGCGAGGAACCGCCCTGATCAGACAGATCCTGCAGCTTGGGATCGGTATTCACCTGATCTCCAACAGCGTGCATGCCACAATCATCATGATCTTCGAGATTATGACCAGCTGAGACAAATGATTGGGGATAATCGAATGAGCAGTTCTTGCCAGCGGCAGTCCGCTGGGCAAAGATCGTATTCCGGTAAGAGCCACTGCCAGAAGAAGCCAGGCCTCCTCCGGGGTTACCGACAAAAGTGCTGTTCAAAATACTGATGGGCGCATCTCCAAACATTCCCCCCCCCATATTCAGCGGGGCTGTGTTACTCGTAAGCGTGACGTTAATCAGTTTAATGAAATCACTCTGTGAAGAATTGGTATCAATGCCGCCGCCACGAAAATTGGCCTGATTACTGAACAAAAGTGTATTTTGAACGGTGGCACGGCCTTTGTTAAAAATGCCGCCGCCGTTCTTCTGAGCTGTGTTGAGGATTAGCGATGTGTCAGAAACTAATAACGTCCCACCAGCCGCGTTGGCAATGCCGCCCCCGTTATTCTCGGCATGGTTTTCTGTGATCAGACTGTTCCAAACTTCCAGATTGCCATGATCGTTAAAGATGCCACCGCCCCATCCCGCGGTACCAAGACCAGAAAGATTGGCATAGCGAATAGTCACACCAGAGATGTAAACATTCACGATTTTCGAAGCTGGCTGATCATTGTAAATATGAAAGACTCGGTCGCTAAGGTCTTGCGCATCGATGATCGTCCAGGTCTTCCCAGCGCCAATAATTCTCACGCTCTCCGTAATGTCCAAATCACCGGTACGAGCGCTGTTTTCGGAATCTCCATTTTGAAAGAGATAAACGAAACCCGATGGGATCATAATGACATCCTGACCCCCAGCGCTGCCAGCCGCGCAGCCACCCACTGGCTGGTTTTCATTGGCAGAGATGATGGCTTCACGAAGGGTGCAGATCCCATCGTTAATAACCGGGCCATCTGTTGAATTGAGAGGGGCGGCTGACACAATAATAAACGAACCAGCACGTACACTTCCAGGGGTCATTAATATGCCACACAAGATGACGACACTAAGAACAATGGATAAAAAAGGTTTTGATTTCATCATCATTTTCATATCTCAGGCTCCTATACTGTAAATAACTTTTATTTCTGATATGGCCTTGAAAAGGCGTAACAGGAATCATTTTCGAGAATAACTTTCACAGTATAAATTTCCGGTTGAATATAACCGCGTGAAAGGATAAACATCAAATCGTAGGCATTCTCTGACGTAAGCACGGGCTGACTGGTCCACACCTTTGTGCAACCAGCGCCTGCCGCACAAACCGAGAAGTTAGGTGGTGAAACGAAATCATTCGGGGTGCTGGCAGTTCCGTCCCATACTAAGAAGTCTGGGGTTTTATTCGTCAGTTCGGTTGGGTTTAAGATGATCTGCTGTAGGAAAGAGTCTTCATCTGAGGGCGACTTCGGCCATTTATATTCAATCCCTTTCACCTTTACATCTGCTGCCTGGGCCGGAAGGATCACATGGACCTGATCCTGATTACCATGCTTATCAAAGATGATCGCTTCAGACTGAGAACAGTTGTAATCGACCAAGTGATTGAGCGTAACCGGGTTCGCAGTGTAGTTTGGATCGGTGTTACTGTAAGTATAGGTAGCCGTCACCTGCTCAGGTCTGTCGAACTTGATCCAACAGAAACCGGCTGTGCCAGCAGCAGTGCACGTCTTGGTTCCGGTGAGGGTATTGACAGTAACCGTAACATTGCCATTGAAAGCCGCACTGGATGGAGAAGGCTTGGTGATGGTCCACAAAAACTTTACATCCTGCCCAGCCACAGAAGGATCCGGGTTCGAGTTGGGCGTGATGACGAGCAAACCTTTACTCACCCTATATACCTCATTATCCGTGGCCGGATTGTAGTTACTGTCTCCACCATACGTTCCGAGCAAAGTACGATCGCCAGCCATCTTGAAGGTGAACATACAAAAGCCGTCCGTTACCAGGCCTGTGCAGGAATTCCCTGACCCGTCTGTTATCGTCACTGAACCACCCACAGCCACATTTGCGGGCGCCAATGGGATGAGCGAGAATTCAACACGGACGGCTTCTCCAACACGAGCGGTGCCTGTTTGGGGTTTGACGGTCAGGTTCGCAAAAAAGTTGGATTTAACATGCTGAACAAGACTGGCCGAACTAGGGCCGAAAATGCCATCTCCCGGATAGACAGCGTTAATGGTTCGATCACCACCGCTGCTAAAGGAATAGATGCAGTTCTTGGGAGTGTCCTTAGCTGCAACAGTGCAAATCGGGGTGCCATCCGCGAGCGTAACCGTCACATCTCCGTCTGGTGAGGAAGTTAATGATGGATCGGGAGGATCAGGTTCCACAGAAACTGTGATGGTTAACGCCTGGAAAGCATCGACCGTAGGGGAGGAGGTTGTTAGAGTAATCTTTGTAGCATTGGTTACGGTATGACTCGCAGCGGTAGTGGAGGCAGCGAAATCTGTATCACCATTGTATTGTGCTGTAATCTGACGAACACCCAGGGCAGTAAAAGCCATTTCGCAATCTCCCTGACCGCCCATCAAGGTAATTGTGCAGGATTCCGGACCATCAGTTGTGATATCGACATCCCCAGTAGGTGTACCGCTGCCAGAACCATTCAGCGCCACCGTCACACCGATCGTCACATCCTGGTTCAGCGAGGAAGGGTCTGGAGTATGAGTCAAGACAGTGATCTGGCTGTTCTTTTTGATAGGCGCGTTTGGATTGATCGCTACAGGAGCGGTGCCAACATCGACATTTCTTAGAATAGTGCGGGCAGAATGAGATGAGATTGGATAAGAAGGCAGATCGACAACCGGAACCAGAGGAACATAGTCGGTGGTAACTTGAATCACAATGCGATCCCCTAGCGCAACATCCCGATTGGGATCGGCGAGCGTGATAGAGACAGCATTGACATTACAACGACCGATCTCATTCCCATCGTCGTCGATGTACGTGATAATGATTTGATCTTCGCGGAGGCCAGCATAGGAGCCCACACGCATTGCGGCGGAACGAATAGCCTGGCAGTCTTGAAATCGCAGCAGTCCCTGACTTCCTGAAATACCAACCGCCGAACCATAACGGGCAGCCTCACGGCTGGCAGAGGCTGTGGCGGAATACACAAAGAATAAATGCCCAACAGCAAATACGCCCAGGATAACAAGTAGCAACAATGGGAGTACCAGCGCGAATTCGACTAATCCTTGTGCTTTTTGTGAGCTTTTTTGCCAGCTGCTATGCATATCTCACTGCCTCTCTGTTAATTTAAATAACGACTGCCGATGACTTCTATCTACTAAAACGAATATACATTCCCTCTTGTTACAGCCTAACTGTTTATTTACCCAAAACAAACCTTACAAGAACCTTTCAACGAAAAAGGTGATCTACTGGCGTGCCAGTCAGATCACCTTTTCTTTCATTTGGAATGAATGGAATTTTTAACACAAAAAAGGTTCTGCAACCCTTTGATTGATGCTCAACACTTCCATGTCGGTTACTTGTTGTTCTGAGGTGGAGGATATCCCTTGTCTTGCCCTGGTGGGGTATTCTTCTCCTTAGGAGTTCGGATCCTTTTTGGGAGGTACCTCCACGGTCGGATTGCCTGGGGGCGGATCCTGTTTCGGCGGGGGATTGTTTCCGTTATCCTTTGGTGGCTGGGTAGGATCCACTGCCAATGGCGGGTCCGTTGATTTGACCTGTTTCGTTGGCCTGTTATCGTTGGTGGGCTTGGGCGGATCGGTTGGCTGCACAGTCGGTTCGACTGCCTTCGGTGGATCCGTAGGTTGGACTGGTTTCGTCGGCCGATTTTCGTTGGTGGGCTTGGGCGTATGGGTTGGCTTCTTTTCTGAAGTCGGGATCGGCGTTGCACTGGGGTTTAAATCAGTCGAAACGCCAGGAGTTCCTATTGGCGTGGTGGTTGCGGTGTTTGTTTCCGTTCCTGTTGTTGTGGCGGTTGGCGAAGTCAACGGCAGGGAAGTCTCGGACGGCTTTACAGTACTTTCAGGAATCGGGGTATCACCGGGCAGTATAACTCCGGGAGGTTGTTGGGTAACCGTTGACAGCACTCCTGGCACAACACTTTCGATCGGATTTTTAACCGTAGTCATCAAGGTTGGTGTGGGGAAAGTAGAAGGAGTGACCGAACCGTTAGGTGTTGGCAGCTTCTTAATCACATCTTGCGCGGTAGAGATACCCTGGTTTGAAGTCACCAGCGCTCCACGGATCTCATTATGGGTCTCAGTAGGAGCAACCGTCAGCAAGTTCTCAAGCTGCTGACTCTGCGCGAGAAGCTGCCCTTGAACCGTCGCAGCCAACTGCTGCTGCTCTTCCAGGGAAGCAGTTTGTGGATGGACATTTTGAAGCAAGTTGACTGCCTGCTTCACTTCAGCCTGGTAGTCATGCAGAGCAATGGCGACTTTGTCGTACCGGCCGCGCGATATTAAAGTTTCAACTTCATTCAAGCGCTGTTTTGAGTACTCCAATTGGAGTTCAGCGCGTTTTTCAGTGTCAAAGGTCAGTGAATAGGTGACATTTTCGGCTGCGCGCTTGACGCTGTAGAGATGGTCCCCAGGCACCGCGCTGCGGGAAGCAGAAACAACGCCAGTAGAACCTAAAAGCAGCAAGAGAAACACGACGAGCAGCGAAGCAAAAGTAAAACTGAGTTTGCGAGGGAAGACCAGCCCTAAGGAAGCGCGCCGGGCATTACTTCCTTTTGCGTCTTCCTGAATGCGCGCGACCAAACGCTTCCGCGAAGCTACGATATAACCGGGACGCGGAGCAACTGCACGCTGGCGTGAAACTAACCAAAGCGCGCTCTCCAACTCACCGCGCAGGATATCCGCCAATTCCGGATACTGCCGCAACACGGCATCGAGCGTCGTCTCTCCTGAAAGGATCGATTCGAGGCTTTGCTCTATTATTTGGCTGATTTCCTGCTCTCCCTGACTATCCAAGGGAACCTCTCTCAATTAAATCCTTTAAAGCTGACAAAGCGCGATGCTGAAGAACACGAACGGCGCCTACGGAGCGCTCCATTGCATGAGCTGTTTCTTCGGGTGAAAGCCCGGAGAGAAACCGGAAAATTAAAACAGAACGATAATCCTCTCGTAACTCCTGCAAAACCTGTTTGAGTTTATGGTTTTCCAACCGGCCATTTACAATTTCTTCAGGAGCCGGCTCTCCTGATTCAAGATCCAGGTCTTCTAACGACTGGACGGTTTTATGCTGACGATAATAATCAATCAATGAATTCCGAGCAGACCGGAATAAAAAGGCAGAGAAAGGCAAACCACGATCATCATACTTGGGTAGAGCTTTCCAGGCTCGGAAGAATATTTCTTCAGTCAGGTCTTCTGCATCCATCTGATTATCAAGGTGCGAGTATACATACCGAAAGATCATTTCGGCATATTGCTCGTACAGTACGCCAAAAGCTTCCGCGTCTCCGTTTTTCGCCTTTTTGATGGTTTGCTCGTCGTCGTACTGCCAACTCAGCATTGTCTATCCTATTAAACGCAGGAGTGGAAAACTTGTTACACTTTTGGTTTGCGGCTCGCAAATTCGATGCTGGCTGCCTGACACAGCCAACAGAGCCTGCCAGAACTGGATTCCGCTATCATTATAAGCGATCGACCAGCTGGCAGATGTTCTCGTTCTATTAACAGTTTCTTTACAGCTCTTTCCAGACGAGATAATATATCCTTGTCTCTTGACTTCCCAGCCACAATCCAAGCCTGAAAACAACATCGATGAGACACTTACCGTCTCTATTTCGCTCTCCTTTACCTGTAATCGAGCCTCATCAAGACCAATACCCAACAACGGGATTATCTGGCAGCGGTTCCTGCCATCATTAATCTGAGGATCATCCTGCCAGCGAGGATGTGGGGCGCGGCTTTAACCCATATATTTTACCTTCTTTTGGTCCCATTTTCACAGTTTCTGGCAATTGCTTCATACTTTAGTTTTCGCTAACTGATTAGAGCCGGGCAAAAGATAATGGGCCCGAAACATGGTAAGCTTGTTTTGCCAAACAAAAACGCCATGAGGTGAGCCCATTACTGCCATCGATCATACCATGAAAATACTGGTCGCCTTGACCCAAGATCTACCCATCGGAACCAATCTTGCACTTTTACAATTTATCTGGATGCTGGTCAGCGGAGCTTTGCTACCCCAGCGTGGGGCCCTTTTTCCAGCTCTAAAAGCCAGTGGATTATCTGACCAGGCCATTCGGCGAGCCTGGGCGGCTTTCAGAGGGGGCGTTTGGCAAACAGCCGTGATCTTGAGGCTCTGGCAAGTTCAGATCACAGGGATGTCTGGCTGGCAAGTTCATCAACATGAAGGCTATCGCGTGATTGTGATCGACACAACCGCCTTTTGGCGACCCGCTTTACACAAGTGCCCGAGTAAACACTACCATCCGGGTGCACAACGGGCCCTTCCTGCGGTAGTGTTTGGGATCGTGGGTGAAGTGGGCGAGATCGGTGGACAGCGAATTGCCTGTCCACGTGCTTTTGAGCGTGTGATTCCCAAAGATCCCAGTGAGAGCCGTTTGTGGAGCGTCATGCTGGGTCATGTCGGCAAAACGTTAGGTGAGGATGAAATCGCAGTCGTGGATGCTGGGGTCAAAATCAGTGACTTACAGGAGGCTAAGATTGAGCGTTATGTGGTGCGTCTGGCAACTAACTTTACGGCACGGCGCAATTACCTCCCTGAGCATTTGGGGAAAGGGCGCAAACCGACGTATGGGCAACGCATTCGCCCTCTCGAGCGGCACTATCAGGACAAAACCCTGGCCAAATCGGCTCCCGACCGAGTTGAAACATGGCGTGAAGATGGGCGTGAGATGCAAGCGGAGATCTGGGAAGGGCTCGTCTTGCCGAATGCGACCCCTAATGAGCGGGCCAAAACCTTCAACGTGTATGCTATCTACGATCCGACCTACACAACCCCCTGGGTATTGGCAACACCGCTCAAACTAAAGGCGGCTACGCTCACAGCGATCTACCGTGATCGTTGGCCGGTGGAACAGATTCCACTGGCTGCCAAGCAGATGGTGGGGGCTCACCGTCAATTTGTGCATGCCGATGAAAGTATCCAGCGTTTGCCTGAATTGGCGCTGTTGGCGGGTTCGATCCTGAGTTTCTTGGCCGCTACGGCTCCCGTTGCGCCCACCGGTTTCTGGGATCGCCAGCCGAAACGGACGCCAGGGCGTTTTCGCCGCACTTTGATGGGGAAGCCTTTTCCGCAAAGTTACCCTTTGCCAGAGCAACTTCGCAAAAAAGCTTCGGTCACAGTCCATTTGCCCAAAGGTTTTCTCGCTCGCCGACCGAAAATTGAGGCTTTGGCCTCTGTTACGAAACTTTGAGGCAAGTTTTAGGCTCAGTTTTTAAGGTTCTGGGACGCCGGATTGATTTTCCGGCTGTTCTGTTTAGCGAAAACTAAAGTTCATATAAGGGGTTTTTACAGAAGGGATGAGGGATCACTGGCCTTGCGCTGCCAGTTTTCTTTCCGCCCGCGTGGCTGTGACTCGTAAGTAGACCAGGGTGATCGACCCGGCCAGGAAGGTCAGGACTGCGCAGATGCGAAACAGGTTGTGAAAGCCCATTAATGGGATGATGGACCCGCCGAAAATAGAACTACTGGCGGAGCCTAAAGACATGGAAATCGTTCCGGCAGCCGCGATAAACGTGCGCCAGTGAGGCTCAATAAGGTGCTGACCAAACAGACTGCGGGTAGCATTCATCACAGTGGACATGAGCGCAGTCAATATCAGACCGGCTGCAGCGACAGGCAGGCTGGACGAAAGCGTCAGGAATATGATAAAGGTGGACAGCATGAGGGCCCCGGTACAGAAGGTCATGCCAATGCCAAGACGATTCATGATACTGGGGAGCAGTAAAGCGGACATGAACGGCGCAAGCTGGGCGAATCCGTAGAGGATGCCAATCTGACCCGTGGACATGCCGATATCCACCAGATAAAGGTTATAGAAAGTTCTTACACCGTAATCTCCAGCGATCACCAGAAAAACAGCAATGGGATAAAAGGCAAAGACGCTCCAAGGGAAATTTTTTCGTTCCGTCAAACCGCTGCCACTGACGGCTTCTACCCGCAGGGTTACTGAACGAGACCGCAAGAGCGCAATGAAGGCCAGTGAATAGGCCACGGGAATCAACCCCAGAACGGTATGGTAGTACGCTGCCTCGGCGAGGCCTTTCCCAAACACCTTCACAAGGATTCCTGGCAGCGCGCCGGCGGTAAAACCACCGACCAACGCCAGGGCAGCCTGTGCGGCCTGCTGAAGGGAAATAAAGACAATGCGGTCGGTGTCACTGGTGATGGACATAAAGTATGGCGCGCCATTCACAATTAAACAAGCTTGTCCCGCCCAGGCGATGCTTAAACCAATGATCAACCCTACACTGATCCAGGCAGGGGATAGATTTTGACTTAGCAAGAAAACTACCCAGCCGGTAAAGAGCGCAGCTGTTCCTGTCAGCAAGCCGGTACGCGGACCAAAACGCGCACCTAATACGCCTGCCGGGAGCGCCACGACACCAAAGACAATCTGGGGAACGGCAAGAAAGCGCCCGATGGTGGCAGCATTAAAACCGAGGTGAAGTAAGTACAGGTTGAGAAGCACAGCTTGCAGGCCAGAAACTGAAAAAGCGAGCATGGTCCACATAAAGATATAAATTTTCATGCTAGAGTCAATGTTTGAAACTTGATACCAGTATCGCTTCATCAAAGCACCTGCTCAGTATTATTTTATAAACTGCTTGGAAGATGGATCATAACATGTCGAATAAATTATGCCACAGCTATCCCAAAACGAAGAAGGTACTCAAGTTAAGATATTTTCTATCCTATCAAAGGACGGAATAAGATCCCGCGTGCGAAACACAGTAATCACCCTTAAACGAAAAAGGCGCAACCTACGCTGCGCCTTTGACATGAAACGACCAGGAACGTTTCGCCCGCAGAGACTATGGCACTTTCTCTTTAACTTCTTCTGGTACCGTGACCTCTTTGATCAATTCGCTGCGCGACTGTTCAATTCGCTCTACCAGATCCACCCGCTGCACTTTGTACTTGGTCAGCAACTGGCGGCCTTCTGGGGTCACGATCGCCAGCAAACGATCTCCTGTCTGGAGTTCTGGATCGTTATGCGGCATGACAAGATGACCGCTCCTTACAACGGCGATTACCTCAATCACTTCCTCTAAATCATTTGTAAAGATCGCCTTAACATGCTGCCCCAACAATGGACACTCTGTTCTTAGGGCAACAAAGGCTAACTGGCGGTTGTCGGGCAAATCGATCGGGATACCAGCTACTAAGAGATTACGCAGATCGATATGATCAATATCATTGGGAACAGAGAAGTTGGACGTACTGAGAAGACGGAGCACATTGCGGATGGCTTCTTGATGGTGCGCGGGTGAAGAAAGCCGTACCGGCACCTGGGCTTCATACAGGCTCTTATACTTGAGCGGACGCGACAGCGCCTCTTGAACCAGGTAACTGAGCATCACAGCAAGGCCCGCCGGAACCAACAGTTTATATCCGCCGGTCATTTCGGTCACCATTAACATGGTCGCCAAAGGGACACGCGCTGCTCCTGAGAAAACTGCCGCCATACCCACCACCGCAAAAGCAGCCGAAGGATGGTTGGTTATACGGGCAAAGAAGCCGCCGAACATGGCGCCCACAAACAAACTAGGCGCAAAGACACCACCTGAGCCACCAGAGCCAATGGTCAGTGAGAAAGCCAGCACCATAGCGAAGGTCAGTATGAGCAGTTGATTGGCTGGAATCAGACCATCGATTGCCATCTGCATCCAACCATAGCCACCACTAATCACCTGAGGAACTTCCAACGCGAGCAAGCCCATTAACAAGCCACCAATCGCTGGCTTAAAATGAGGCGGAATAGGGATGAGATTGAAGAGATCGCGGACGCCATAGAAGATCACGGGGATCAATGTGGCAACCAGGCCTGAACCAATTCCCAACAGGATATACCAGGAATAATCGACAAAGCCTGGCGTTGCGAGATTGGCCGGGATCAGGAATAATGGCTCGTAACCCGAAAAGACCCCATTGATCGCGTAAGCGACAACGGAGCCCAGCATCGTATATAACAACGCCCCTGCCTCAAATTCCATTCCACCGTAGAGGACTTCTACTGCAAAGAGCGCCGTGCCGATCGGCGAGCGGAAGATGGCTGCCAAACCAGCAGACATACCGATCAACGTAAGCAGACGGCGGTCGTGTTCGGTGCGATGGGTAAACGAGGCATAGATGGAGCCAATGCCAGCGGCGATTAGAGCGGTAGGGCCTTCACGCCCAGCAGCACCACCCGAACCAATCGTTATCGCTGATGTGAACATCTTAATCAGCGGAATTCTCGCCCGAATCTCACCTTTCTTAAAATGGAAAGATTTCACCGCCGAATCTGTGCCGTGACCTTCAGCTTCTGGCGCAAAAGTGTATACCAGAACACCAGAAATCAAACCACCAATCGTTGTACTGAGCGGAATAAGTAAGTAACCTAACGGACCAATCACAGGTGTCAGGCTGCCACCTTCATTTGGCAGTCCTGGGGGAAAATAACCTGCAATTCCGTTTAGGAAAAAGTGATAAGCGGTATGCAGCATCCAGTTAAATAACTGCGCGCTCAGAGCGCCCACCACACCAAGAATAATGGTGTCAATAATTAAGTGGCGCTGCTCTCCTAATACAGACCGTAACTGTTTTAAAATAACCTTGTTCATCTGACGCTGCTGCACATGATTAGCCTTAACAGTCCCATTTTTCGATGTTTCCGGGGAGACTCTCATAAAAGTCTCCTGTTAATCATACCATCCAATGTTAACCCTCCAGTAAGTCTTATTTCCATACTCTTGGATCTGCCAGGGTTTCGAGAAAGTAGACTGCACTTATTCTCACTAAAACCAGGTAGAAACCCAAAGATCTTTCTCATCTAACGCGTGGGATAACCCACGACTGCCATAAATCCTTCTTACTAATAAATTTGGTTTTCCTTCACTGTTTCAACTTGCACAACAATTAACGTAAAAAAAGAGACATCCAATTCAATCACGATCGATTGAGCTGGTCTCTATTCACTTTCTCACCTCCTTGCGATAGACCCGCAAGTTCCCCTCCTGTTAGCAGGTTATCGTCCTATTTATTTCCTCTGGCAAAACATGCCACCAAAAGGTAATTATAGCCAGAAAAACATTAAGGCAAACTTAAAGAAAGTTTCAGGCTTACTTTTCTTCTCTAAAAGCGAGGCGTTTTCTTAAAGTAAAAGCCTGGGTAAGGGAAACTGTAAGTTTTTTCATGCCATTTCCCTTACCCAGGCCTCACCATCATAATCGTTTTTTTGGCCGGACCTTTATTCAACTCGCAAAACACGAGCCCAGCGAGGTGGAAGCGGATCTATATGAACCTGATAATTTGAAATCTCAAAGGTATCTCCTGGATTGAGAAGATCTACCAGGCGCCCGGTCTGTATGGGCAGGCGCAGATCGAGGTCGGTGGACTCAGCGGAATTGTTCACTGCCACAACCACCTGCTCGCCATCGAAACGACGCAAGAAAGCCATCTGCTGGTGGGCAACATAAAGTTGAGTGTAATCGCCACAGCGTAAAGCGGGACTGGCTTGACGAACCTGTGCCAGGCGAGAAATGGCCTGAGACAGGGGTTTCTCTGGCATCGCATCAGCCTGATTAATGTCAAGCGAGGGGCGCAAGGCTTCATCACTGTGCTGCGTGCGCTGATCTGCCAGCCCCCATTCGCTGCCATAATATATGGAAGGAACTCCTGGCAGTGTAAACAGCATGGAGTAGAGCGGATAAAGTTGGTCAACACTTTTTAAGCTGCTGGCGACCCGGTTTACATCGTGATTATCGGCGAAGGTGTAGAGCATCTGACCGCGATAGATGCCGTCAGGACCGAATTGACGGTTGAGGGCATAAGCGATTTCATAGTAGTTTAGGGTCGCATGGCTGGAGTAAAGACTTTTGTAGACTTCGTAATTGGTGACTGAGTCGAGCATGTCGGCATTGACCAACTTACGATAATCCCCAAACACCATCTCCCCCATCAACCAAAAGTCACTGCGCAGGCTGCGGGCATATTGAGCCAGGTCAGATAGAAAAGATGGATCGACTTGATCAGCAGCATCCAGGCGGAGACCATCGATAGCAAAATGATCTATCCAAAAACGCAGCGCCTCGAAGAGATGCTGACGGACACCTGCGTGATGAAGATTGAGCTTCACCAGGTCATAATGACCACTCCAACCCTCATAGTGGAAAGGGTCGCCATAGGGACTGCTGCGGTTGAAGTCTAATGGGTGGAACCAACCCACATAAGGTGAGTGCGACCCATTGACTTGAAGATCACGAAAAGCCCAAAAGTCACGCCCAACATGATTGAAGACACCATCCAACACAAGGCGCATGCCTCTCCGGTGAACTTCTTGCGAAAAAGCGGACAGCGTTTCCACTGAACCGAGCCGGCGATCGACCAAAAAGTAGTTGGCTGTGTCATAACCATGGACACTGGATTCAAAGAGCGGCCCCAGGTAGAGAGCGTTAGCCCCCAGGCCCTGAATATGATCTAACCAGGAAACTAGTTTTTCTAGGCGCGGAACAGGCGAGGATTGGAAATCATTCTGGCGTGGGGCGTCACATAACCCTAAGGGATAGATATGGTAGAAAACTGCTTGGTTAATCCAACCTGGCGTCATCTTTTAACCTCCTTTACACATTGCATACCTACCGGTAGGTATAATCGCAAGACAAAAAAAGAGCGGGCATAAGCGATACACCCGTCACGGATCTTCTTTCTGCAAGGCCTATGAGTAAATGCCGTACTGGAATTGAGCGACCACCCGCTTCAACAAAGCCTGATCTAACGCAATCGCGCCGTTCAACCACATCCCAATACAGGTGTTGAGTGTGCCAATATAGGTAGCGGCATACAGTTTGTGCCGCCCAAGCATATTGCCGTGATTCTGAGCCGCGGCTGCGAACATCGTTTCTACTAGCCGGTACTGCGACTCGCTCCAACCTGCGACCATCTGATGCGCATCGCTGTCTTGCGGCGCAAAATACATCGACAAATGCATACGATAGTAGACCGGATTTCGCCTGGCGTAATCAAAGTAGGCCTGACCCAAAGTTTCCAGGGTCTTGGGCAAGTCGCCATCGTAGGCAGCCGCCTGCTCAATTTGCTGGAGAAATGGCTCATTGTAAACCGCTAATAACGCACGCAGCAGCCCTTGTTTGCTCCCAAAGTAGTGATAGAGGGTAGGTTTGGTTATTCCGGCTGTTTCAGCAACCTCCTGCACGCCCACCGCATCATATCCACGAGCGGCAAAGAGGGGCAGCGCGCTGTTAAGAATAGCCTCACGATTATCCATAAAGGCTATTATACCGATCGGTATACAAATTGTCAAGAGGAATTATGGCTCAACCATTAAGTACTGGCGGCTGTTTTCGGAGCCCCATAATTTCCCCTCATGATCCACTGTGATAAAGGCTACCTGTGGATAACGCGCGACCAGTTCTGCTACGCGCTGCTGTCCACCAATCAACAATGCCTTAGCCAACGCCTCTGCCAGGTAAGCATGTTCGGCGATCGCAGTAACACTCACCCAGGCTGTTTCAGCCGGAAGGGCAGTACGCGGGTCAATTAAATGATGGCGCTCCTGCCCCCCCTGCTTCCACCGCCGCTTGAGTGTGGTAGAAGTGGCAACGGCCCCAGGACCAATATTCAACACAGCCAGGTCATTTTCAGGCCGGAAAGGGTTTTCTAAAGCGACACGCCAGGACTGGCTGCCCTGCGGCGTTCCGATCAGGAATAAATCGCCTCCTGCATCTACCACGCAAGAACGGACATAGGCTTTCAACAGGCGGGCGGCTTGCTCGGCAATCCATCCTTTCGCAATACCGCCCAGATCAATGCGCACCCCTAAAGGCAGGCGAATGGATTGTTTGGCTGTGTCGAAGCGCGTACCGCCAAAACTGGCCGTTAACAAAACCGGCCTGAAGGCGCGCTCTTCCAGCGCGCCCTGATTTCGCAAGTCATCCATGCTGCGGTCATAGCCAGCCCATTCTAAGGCGGGAAGCACACCTGGGTTAAACAGGCCATTGGTGTCCAAAAAACAGCGATAGGCCAGTTGAATGACTTCAAACATCTCTGAGGAAGCACGGAACCAGTTTCCAGCAGAATGATTAAGCGCACTTAACTCACTTTGTTCAGAGAAGCGAGTGAAACGATCTTCATGGCGGCGCATCTGCTCTTCTGCCAGTTGAAACCCCTCCTGAACCTTTTGCGTTTCGCCCTCAGCCGCGAAGAGGATATCAGTATTCATTGCTCGGAAAGGATGATATTCCATGCTGCACCTTTATTGAAAAGCTTACTCACCAATCATTCGATGGCAACCATCACATGCGTGTTCCACCGGACCATTCTGCAAGAAGACGTGGTTGTCGCTGCCATTGCTGTGTGAAGTGTGGCATGTTATACACTGAGCGGCATTCGCGTCGACGCTCTGCCAACGGGCGAGGAACAGATGGAAGTGGTTATTGAAGTCACGGCGAGCCAGAATATCTTGATGACATTTCAAGCAGGATGGATCTTCAATGGGATAAGTCGTAACTGCCGGGACATGATAGTTACCGCTCATGTAGGCGACCAAATCCTGTGTGCCCTGCTCTAAACCGACCACACGCCCAAATACGCCACTGCCGCTGTGACAGTCAATACAGTTTACAGACTTTTGGGCATGAAAAGCGGCCAAAGTTTGAGGGGTAGACTGTAAGGACTGGGCTACATAATCCGTTTCAGGCTGGGTGTGACAGGAAGCACAAAACGAATCATGATTTTCGAGATTGAGAGCGTAAACTGTTCCACCACTCAATCCTATCAGGATCAAAACTAGAATGCCCCCCACTACCATGATAGGCCCCGGCAGCCAGCTCCAACGACGGACAGGCATTTGCCCTTTCTTTCGGGATGATCTTGAAGCGGATGAAGTCTTTCTGGATGGACTCATATCACTGTACTCCCCTACGCTTGTTATCAATCAGATCAATGTTATTAGTATATATTTCTTTAATGACAAAGAGATGAATAAGTTAATACTCAAATTAAATTTCATACTTAATTCATCTATCAGTCATCATTGCACTCTATAATGAATGTCAAGGGCGGGAATACCGAAACGAGAAAAGTAAACCTTTGCCCTGATCAAAGCGTTGAATGGGAGGTGTAGAATGCGCGTTTTACTCGTTGAAGATAACCGCCGTCTGAGTCACTCGCTTCAGTTGAGCCTGGATGATGCGGGATATGCTGTGGATGTGGCTTATGATGGTGTTGAAGGCGAAGAATTAGCCGAACTAACAAATTATGATGCCGTTGTTCTAGATGTGATGCTGCCGCAAAAGGATGGTTTCGAGGTTTGCCGCAGTTTGCGGCAAAAGCGTATTAAAACCCCTGTCTTGATGCTCACGGCGCGTGATGCGATCGACGATCGGGTGACCGGATTGGACAGCGGTGCGGATGACTACCTGGTGAAGCCCTTTGCGATTCAAGAACTATTGGCTCGCCTGCGGGCTTTAATGCGACGCGAATCGGAGGATAAATCGGGGCAGATTTGCATTGGCGACCTGGTACTTGACCCGGCAACCCACTTCGTGAAACGCGGCGAACAAACGATTGATTTGACAGCCAAGGAGTATGCCCTGCTGGAATATTTTATGCGCAACCCAAACCGGCTGATCACACGCGACATGGCTGAAAACCATATCTGGAGCTATGACTATCAGGGGACTTCTAACGTGATCGACGTTTATATTCGCCGGCTGCGGCGGAAGATCGATGATCCATTTGAAGATAAGCTGTTCGAAACGGTCCGAGGAGCTGGTTACCGCTTGCGTTTGCCTGAGGCGTAACCTTTTTCTTGCGGCCCCTTTGTTCCTCAGTCGAACGACCCTTTAACCTATTTCTTCCCATTAGAATTCTTAATAAGAGCAGCCGGCCTACCCATGATAGATAGTCCAGGCGCCTGCTCCTTTTTCCGTTTGGACATACAATAGAGACTACGCACGCCTTTGTTCGTCAAATTTCCAAACAGGATAATCGTAGAAAGGCTAATACCTTTGGACACTACAACATTGGTTGGACCCCAACTCTCTGATGCTGCCTTTTTCCAAAAGGTTGATGCGACCCGACCGGGATTGGAAGATATTCCAGCCGCTGCTGCGCGCGGTGACTATGCCACGGCGCGCAGGCTTTTTGCTGTTGAGGTTCGGCGCAGCTTGCAGCCTGCACGCTTCTTCCAGATTAAACGTACGTTTCGCGGGGCGCACTTCATGCATGACCTCGAAACCGCAGAGCAAGCCGCAGAGCGCATTCTGCAAGGCGAGCTGATCTCATGCAGTACGGCGCACCACTTTGAAGGAAAAGTGGATTGGTTTATTAATCCAACTTTCAATCAGTATAAGGAATGGACCTGGCAGCTCAGCCGCCACCCGGAATGGGGCATCCTGGCTGAACGCTACCGCGCCACCGGCGAGGAACGCTTTGCAAAAGCATTTGTAGACTTCTTCCGAAGCTGGGTGCAGCAAGCCTTGGCGCCAGAAAATGCATCAGGCGGCGCTACCCTTTGCTGGCGTACGATTGAAGCGGGTATTCGCATGGGTGGGGTATGGCAGTGGGCGCTGCATAGCTTTTACCAGTCGCCACACTTCACGGATGATGTCTTGATTGACTGGTATAAATCGATTTGGGAGCATGGATGGCGGCTGCGGTACTTCCACCGCACCGGCAATTGGCTAATCATGGAAATGAACGGGTTAGCCCAAATCGGCATTCTGTACCCGCAGTTCAAAGATGCGCACGCCTGGAAGGGTTATGCACTTGATCGAATGGTAGAAGAACTGGACGCGCAGATCTATCCGGATGGCTGGCAGGTGGAACTTTCTACCAATTACCACCAGGTTGACATTATCAATTACCAATGGCTGATTGATGTTTGCAAAGCATACGATGAACCCGTGCCACCGGCATTCGTGGAAAGCATGGAACGGATGCACAATGTGAACGTCCAGATGATGATGCCGGATGGAAGACTGCCTGACTTGAATGACGGGCGCTGGATGGAAGTGGCCCCTCTAATGGAAAGCGCCGTCGAAGACTATCCGCAGCGAACCGACTTCCGGTGGGTGTATACGCAGGGCGCAGAGGGCCAGCCGCCAGAACAAACTTCTCTGGCTTTTCCGTATGCTGGATACTATGTAATGCGGAACAGATGGGAACCGGATGGGGTATGGGCTGTAATGGACGCGGGCCATTTTGGGTATGGACACCAGCATGAAGATAAACTCAACCTCCTCCTACACGCCTATGGACGGCTGCTTCTGACTGAAGGTGGCAATTATGCCTATGATGCCTCAGAGATGCGGCGGTATGTACTTTCCTCTCGATCTCATAATACTGTGCGGGTGGATGGGGAGGATCAGAACCGGCGCAGTCATTACAACCGAGAGGGTTTCGACGTGCGAAACCCTTCGGATGGGCAAATGGTGATCACAAAAGCCTATGATGCTGTGAGGGGTACCTACCAGGAAGGATATGGACCAGAAGCGGACCGGACCATTACGCATGAACGCAAAGTTACTTTCATCAAACAAGGTATCGAGCCGTTAGGCCCCATGCTGCTGGTAATTGACCGGCTAACGCCCAGCGATACTGAGCAGCACAGCTATCAGTGGCTGTGGCATTTGAATTCGCAGATGACAGAGACGGATGGCCTCCGCTCGCGCAGTGCTGATGCTGGAGTGGCAAACCTGACCCTGCTGCCAGCTACGCAAGTGGGGTTGAACCTTTCGATGGTTTGCGGTCAGGAAGCCCCGATATGGCAGGGCTGGAAAGCAATCAAGAACCACCAGCAGGGAGAATACGAGCCGACCGCTACAGCTGTTTATGAGTGGCAGAAAGCGGGGGCAGTGCGTCTGGTGACACTGCTGTACCCCACCCGCCCCGGCGAATCTTGCCCGGTGCAAAATGTCACTGCTTCCTTAGAAGTAACGGAGCAGGTGATCCGGTTACATCTGCTAGAAGGCAGGGAAATCGAGATCAACGAGAAGGATTATACGGCAGCATAAAAAAGGGATTGGAAAAGTGACTGGCATTATTAAACGAACGATGCCAGTCACTTGCCCCCATTGTGCCTGGCATTCGCCTGAACGGATGAAAAATGACCACAGTCACCGCGATTTTATTTTGGGCTGGGCTTCCCGGTGGCAGGGAGTAGGTCCGTTCTATAAGCATTTCGCTATCTGATCTTTATTTTATTTTCAGAATGAAAAAATACCAGCCGGACTACTCCTCCCTTACCCATAGGGGAAACCCTACCCTTCCAAACATTACAAAATGTAATATTTATAGTAGCAAGGCAAGTTAACCAAGCATCGTGCCAAACAAAATACCTAACAGGTAGGTAATGAGCGCTTCTCCCAGGCCAATCAGCATCATCTCTAAGCCAGATTTCCAGGGGCTGAGGCCTGTGACCACCGTTTTGGCAGCGCCAATGATAAAGTGGGCCAGGGTGCTAATGGTAAAGGAAGCAATGACAGCCGGGTAACCACTCGTGAAGAAAAAGGGAAGAATAGGAATAAAGGCTCCAAAGGCGGTGGAGATCGAAGCCGAAAGGGCTTCAATCCAGGGATTTGGAAAGGTATCCTCGGACAGGCCGAGTTCTTCACTCGCGAGTGCCTTTAAGGCCTGATCCGGTGAAGCAATGAGACGGTTGGCTAATACATCGGCTTCATCTTCTGGCACGCCTTTCAGTTGATAGTAGAGCGATAGTTCCTCAACCTCTTCGTCGGGGTGCATGCTGATTTCTTTTTGCTCGCGGTTGATTTCAGCCTCATATACCTCGCGTTCTGTTTTGGTCGCCAAATAAGCACCTGAGCCCATCGACAGAGCGGACGCCAACATCCCGGCTAATCCAGCGATTAATACTGCCGGGCCTCCTGCCGTCGCCCCAGCCACACCTGAAACAATGCCAAAGACGGAACCCAGGCCATCATTTGCGCCGTAAATAGCCTGACCAATCCAACCGCCGCCCCGGTGGTGCCACTTCTCACGACCCAGAATATAATCCAGCCGTCCTTGTGGCCCGGTATGTTCAGGTGGCGGAGGTTCAGCCAACACCTGGCCGGTTACCTGCTGGTGAACTTGTTCATCATGCATCGCTTTAGAGATTGCCTGCCGGTCAGCTTGTTCTGGCGCAGAAGCCAGAAGCTGTTCATAAAAAGCAGTATCATCTTCTTCGGCACTCTCAATCCGCTGCAAAGCGTTTTCAGTGCCGCTCTGAACCAGCACCCAACGCCACAGCCTTTCCCCCACCGTCTCGCGATATTCTGGAAGGGTTACCCCTAGCTCCTGCAAACGCGTGGCCCACTGCTCACCATGTTTTTGTTCAGAAGCGGCTAACTTATGTAAAACCTTTTTTCGGTTGGGGTCCGCTTCGCGCTGCGCCAACGCCTGATAGATACGCTGACTGGCCTGCTCACGCCGCCAGGCCTTCATTAATCCATGCACAAATTCGTTATTCTGACCATTTTGACTACTGCCTCGACCCATTGATCTCTCTCCCTTCGCCGGCATTTATTGTTTACTTGCCTATAAAACCAATATACCGCTTTAAGGTTTCCCTGGTGGGAGTCCAGGTGAATACCTAAAACGTTCTCACGATACCTTCCCAACAAATCGCAAGATAAAATCTATATGGTTTCAGACTGGTCAACTTGCGGATTCTATCATGCGATTAATTTAGTTTGATTATATCCCCTCTCAAGAAGAAGACGAGAACTTCGTGAACAAATCACTCAGCTTATAGATGTCGCGGTTGTGCAAAAGCGTGTGGGAATTTCGTTTCGAAGAGCCTGCGCGCTGGATGACGCGCAGGCCCTTTTTATGCGATAAAAGCTAACACAACTGCTTTTTCAGCCATTGGAACGCAGCCGCCTGCATTTCACGGTCAAACTTATGGGGGCCGGCATAGAACTGCCCGGTGTAAGCCTCCGGGGCTCCGACGAATTGATAATGACCGGCAAGGCGAGCGTGCGCCGCCTGCATCCCCTGGAAGGTAAAGAGGGTATCATCACGATCATACTGAACCAGCAAGGGCGCTGGTGCCTGGCAAGACACCAGATCGGGCCAGTCACCATAGCGCGCCCAGCCGAAGGGATAGAACATCCAGGTGTGAGAGGCGATATTGTGATCGAGCAGGCCCTCATAAGTAGACATGAGCCCAACCACTACGGCTGCTTTCAATCCTGCAGCTGTAGCGCGCAGCATGCCAGCCCGATTCCCGCCTCCCGAAAGGCCAGCGCAAGCAACCTGATCCACCTGCACATCGGGACGGGAGCGCAGGTAATTGAGGGCGATTCGATCTTCGTGGCAAACAACTCCCGGCAGGCCAGCGCCGAGAATATTGCAGTACTTTGAAACGAGGTGTTCATGCTGGCCCGTGTAGTAGTTGTATTCAGCAATGGCCTCAGGTAGGCGGTACTCCTCCCAGGCAGATTGACGAACTTCATCTGGCATTTGTAAAGAAAGGGCAGCTTTCATATCTTCAAGGGGGAACTTTCGACTGCCCCATAGGAAGGTATCGTGCACCAGAACGGCAAAACCTTCTTTCGCCAGATCATTCACCCAGGGCCGGCCCCCATAGTATCGCTCGCGGAACTTTTCCATAAAGATTTCAGGGGCGTCCGGGCCTTCAGCAATTTTTTCTTTGCCATAGTACTTAAAACCACCATGGTCATGGAGCGCCAGGACAGCGGGCAGGGGCTGCTTCGCGCCTTGCGGTTTTAACAGCCACGCGTGCGTGCGCGGCCCATAACCTACTGACCAGCTAACTTCTTCACCTTCCAGCCCGTCTTGGGTCCATGAACGTTCCACACGCACATCTTGAGCTGCTTCCGGCTGGTCACACCAGCCCATCACCTCTCGCACTTTGCGCTGTGTTTCAGGGCCGGGCTGCGCCAGGGGAAAGACAGGCATTTGCCGGCGGGCTTCATCCACCAAGTCACTATAAACGCCTAAATGTCGATAAGCGGTATCCATATGTATTGATGGTAACTACCATCCTCCTTTGTTCAGATTGGGAAGCACAGAACATAAGACCAATCTACTGAAAAGTCTGATGTTAGCATTTTACAGGAATTGTGATACAGAGGCCTCCAGACTCAGGAAGTACTTGCAAAAATACCTGTTAGCAATAACATCCGGTAAGGCAGTGATATTTTTTCAGTCGTATAAAGTTAGGAAACAGGTTTAAAATCTACGTAAAAATCCTTACAAAGGTATTAGTACGAAACGAAACTGCTATATAATGAGAGGTATCAGCTAATTTTATTGACAAAAAACGAACCTCGTGGGGGACAAATAAGACCTTGAGTCAGATTGAGCGCTGCCAGCCTATCTATCTTTTTCGCAGCGAATCGGATCCCAAAGGACACCGAATATCACTACGCATTGCAGCAAGAACAGCCGCTTTCAGGGAGAAAAGATGAAACGCTTGCTTCAAGTTGGAACCGTCTTACTTTTTATGGCTTTACTTGGTTTAGGGATTATTCTGGCATCCGGGTTTATACAACGCCCACTTGCCGAGCCAATGAACCTGCAAGTCAAAGCCGTCACTGCCACACCCACCGCTTTGCAGCCTCAAGAAAAAGTCTCTCAGCCAGAAACCTGCGGCAACACAGGAACCATGACGGTCTTGTTTACTGGCGCGGACTTTTCGGGAGGGGTGCCGCCGTTAGGCGCAGATGCAGTACGCATTGTCAAATTCGATTTTTCGAACAAGAAGATGGTTGTGGTCGCTTTTCCTCGCGATATGCTGTTAAAGACAGATGGCTTGAAAGATCTGAATAGGCCTGAAGAACGCTTGGGGCTAGCTTACTATTATAAGAAGCAAGCGACAAACGGCGCTGATAAACACAAAATTACAGTGGCGACCGAACTGGTTGCACAGACTTTATACGACAACTTCGGAGTCCAACCAGAGCAGTATTTCACGCTTCAACTGGATAATGTTCAGGAAATGATCGATACAATTGGCGGCGTCGAAGTGACTCTGCCGGAAGAAATCACTACGGACCAGGATGTAACGTTCCCGGCTGGCACACAAACACTGGATGGCAAACTTTCCACCGAATTTGTACGGGCTTATAAACCTGGCGGCGATGCGGCACGCTTGAAGCGTCAGAATCTCTTTATCAAGGCGCTGCAAAGCAAGGTACTGTACTGAGCGCAGATGTTCTGACAAAGGCGCCTGATTTGTTCAAGCAGTTTGACAAAGCAATCGTAACCGATCTAAGCCCTAAGCAAGTTGCTGATCTATCCTGTATGGCGAAGGAAGTTCCACAAGAAGATGTCAGCTTCTACGAAATTGGAATTGAAAACGAACTGGTAACACTCGGGCAAGATGGCGCTTTGATCCCAGACGTTGAAAAAATCGTAGCAGCTTATCAAGCGTGGATGAAGTAGGAAGCCTGTAAGCAATAGATTAATGAAAGTTTGAATTATGGCGGAATAGGTCTTTCTGAGCCTATTCCGCCTTCTATGCAAATCAAGCGAGAACAGAGAGCCTTTCAATTCAACTTTATGCCAACTGCTGTATCTCATCAACGACAAAAGAGACATTAACCAAAGCACAAAACGGGTCACTATCAAATCTTAAAACTTCAGGTTGAATGAAATGATAACTTTAAAAAAAGTAAGGCAAGGACTCCCCACATGGCTCCGATTTGCACCTGCGGTCACTTTCATGCTCTTGATTTTCTGGTTTTCCTCTATTCCTGGGGTCGATTTGGCTCAAAACGTTAAACCCCTGACCTCTCGGGCAGACACCACTGTAAAAGCTATTCCTTCACTCCGTCAGATCAAGATCCAGTGGCTTAAGGTCGGACATTTTATTGGTTACAGCAGTTTAGGGCTGGCTTTACTCTATGCATTTTTACCCTACTTCAAACATAATCATATCACCGCCATCCTCACAACCGCCCTGTATGCATTGACGGATGAGTTCCATCAAACGTTTGTGGCAGGCAGGCATGCTGGGTTGAATGATGTCTTGCTTGATACCAGCGCTGCAGCATTCATGATCTTATTGTTTTCAATTACTTACCGGTTCATAAGTCATTGTCGATCCGAAACAAGCAAGGCCTCAAGTTCCCGAATCCTTCCATCTCAATAGATCAATGCATTTCATGAGAGGTAGATGGTATTAAAGTTGCAACAAAAGCGGTACAAAATGATAAGATATCGCCTTCCTAGTAGCCAGGTAAGCAGTGAAAAGCTATTCGATCATCGAAAGAGGAACACGCTCATATGCATATAAAAGCTCGATCCGCGCATGCTGCCATTATCATCATCTTACTTACCAGCCTCATAACACCGTCTCCTGCTTACGCAAAAACGATTTTGATCGATGGCGTCGATACAGGAGGAGAATGGATAGATCTGACCCCAATCATCAACGACCCTGACGAAAGGGGCTTCAAGGATGATGTCGATATTAAGGCTGTATGGGCGACCTACGACAGTACGCATGCTTATTATCGAGTAGATACCTATGGCGCACCGACAGACAAGCAAAAGGCGCAACTTCAGATCTATCTAAATACAGATAGCAGCGCGAGCAACGGCTGTGACGATATAATGGGACACACTGGCGACGGAAACTATGACAGGCGGCTGTGGTACCATAAGGTCTCGAAAGAATGGAAAACTGAGGTCGATAGGTGCAACGCTGCCAATCAAACCTGGGAAGCCGTGCCAGAGGTGGAAGGTTTGACAGATTGCAACCAGTTTTATGAATTTAGCGCACCGAGAGAGGCACTAGGGATTGCCAGCACAAGCGTAACCGTCCAAATATATGTTCTCTTTGATGATGGGACAGGCCATTCAGGTGACGAAGCGCCAGACAGCGGCACGAGTACGTTAATCAGCCTGGGATCCTTCACTGCTACGTCTAAGAATAATGGTATTTTATTAGAGTGGGAAACACTTAGTGAGATGGATAACGCAGGCTTTAGCATATGGCGCAGCACTTCAAAAGGTGAAGGATACGTGAAGATTAATCCAGTCCTCATCACAGCCGAAGGTGGGCCAACTGAGAGAGCAGTCTATTCTTATCTAGACACAAGTGTGCAGTCGGGCGAAAATTATTCCTACCGGCTGGAAGATATAGATACGAATGGGGTTTCGCACTTCAGCACGCTCGAGGCGGTGATTCCAAAAGCCGAGGCAAAAGGGAAAATGTTTCTTTATCTGCCAACCCTGATCGTGAACTGGTAAATCAGCGCAGCGTCACAAAATGAAAAGGACCTTCTGGGCTTGCCAAACCAGAAAGTCCTTTTCTTTACTAAGTAATTCGCCGTGAATATCTTTACAAACAACCGCCTGTGCTCGACGAATTACCAGGGTAATCCGCGTGTTTTACAATCATCGTTTATAAAAAGACTTTCAACGGATTACATCGAGCGCTGGATCAACTTCGTTCGGGAGCAGGCTGGCTACTTGTTCGAGCCTTTTCCTTTATCCTTGTTTTTGTTGTTCGCGCCCTTGCCATTGTTCTGTTTTTCTTTGTCGGGCTTTTTCCCCTTCGTATCAGTCTGGGCATCTACCGATTGGGTGGATTCGTCGCTGGATTCCAGCGTTTCAGTTGTCTGCTGATCTTGATTCTTCAACGCATGCTTTACATGGCCCACACCCAGCAAGGCAGGTTTGCCATATTCTTTGAAAAGCGCACCCATTCCCGTACCCGAATTGAAGGCCGTTACCAGTTCTTCGGCAGTTACGGGCACGCATTCGGTTTCCGCCGGGGTTCCTTCTTGAACAGCGCCTTCAGGGGTGGCTCCTTCAGCAGGCATTGCTGCGCAGGCCGCCTCAGATGCTTCGGCCATGGCATAGATCTTCACCAGCACGCCAAAACCCATTCCGGCTTCATGATAGGCAGCGATTTGCTCACCGACGGGGCCCAGCCCCAATTCGCTGGTTTCAACCTCTTCTGTTGGTACAGGGGTTTCCGTTCCAGAGGGAGTATTTGGGTCCGTCGGAACTACTGTCTCTTGTTTTTCCCGATCAAAGTAAGCGCTTAGAATTTGCACAACTGGATGCGTGAAGAACTTGGTCCCTGCCAGGGGGGCAGCTTTCGTAAGGTCATCCGTTGGCGATACCGTCGGCGCTGCTTCAGGATCTGTCCCACTTTGTGCGGCTACCGAAGTGAAGAGTGAGACCAGCAGAAGAACCAGAATTCCTGTTATGGCGAACACTTTTCTTGTCATTGAAAACTCCTTTGTTCCAAATAATCGTCCTGCGATAACTTTCTAATAACAATAACGTATGAGGGGGTTGAAAAGAGCCGCAGCAAACCAACCTTTACATGGATCCTTACAAGAGTGCAAGGCGCCCCAAACCCAGGAATCTTTCCTCTAGAATGAAACGAGTTGTCCATATAATCATGCTTGACCAACTTTATGCAAACATACAAGTTCTCGTAATCACCCGGAGACATAGATTTCAACCATGAATACAAAGTCAGCACTTCTCGAGCTCGCTTGTTTACTGGTCTTCTTGACAGCCAGTTGTTCCAGCGCTGGAACAACGACCGCAACCGTATCAGTTGTAACTACTGACCCACCAAGGTTGAACGGACTAAGCCGAGGAGAGATGGATGCTTACTCAGATCAGTTTGAGATTCAATTTAATGGGCCAACGAAGTGGTTTTATCAGATTCGGACAAAAAAGTCTTCTGGCCTACAAGAAATCAACTTGCATATCGAGGGGGTGGATCAGGCTCATAACCCAGGCGATATACGAATGGTGACCGACGGGGTAACGACCTGGATGATCGGCGAGGGAACGGACAATGAGTGCGTGCAGTATCCTAACAACCTGGGGCTGGACCCGACCTTCATCTACCCGGAAACGTTCATTCCCTTTCAGGATCTAAGCAGTATCGTAAGCTACCTGGGAGAAGAGCAGAAATCCGGAAAAGCGAGTATGCACTTTAGCGGTAAGAATTTTTTGATCGGCGGTTGGAAAGACGCGAGTGTCGATCTCTGGCAAGATAAGCTCAGCAAAACGCTGAACCAACTGACGATGAATGCGTCTGGAGAAGACCCTTTCTTTGGAACAGGAACGGGCATGGTAAATGCTCACTATGTTGTCGATGCGACAGCACCTACCGCCATCGAGCCGGTGGCTGGATGCGAAATCAATGTACCCCTGCCAGAGAACGCCCAGACATTCATTCGGCTGCCTGGGATCGCCTCTTTTGAAAGCCCATCTGGAACGGATGAAATAATCGCTTTTTACCTGGCCATACTCTCTGAGCAAAATTGGGCTGAGAAGGAGGCCCCGGCAGAGTCCGAAAAGGCAATCATGTTGAGCTATCAGCGGGACGCAGAGGAAGTTCAGATCAAGATTGAACGTACAGAAGCAGGTGGAAGCAAGATAACCCTGATATTCCAACAAGGGCAGTAATCGGAGTAATATAGTAGTAGAATAAAAGTATTCTCCTTCAAGAAACATCAACCAGGCCTCATGAACTCAACCATCCCGACCCAGGCACTATATCAGTACGCTGCCGATACCTGGCAGTCTTTTATGGCTTTAACCTCTACCTGTGGTTTCCCCGCCGATCATCTCACAGCGGCAGGTGAGCGTGGGCTGTACACCTCTCCCAGCAATATCGCCGCATACCTGTGGAGTACTTTGGCAGCACGTGAGCTGCAAATTATCGATGCGAGCGAAGCGCAGCAGCAAATCCAGCAAACCCTCAGGACTCTATCAAACATTGAACGACACCCAACTAGCGGAATGTTTTTCAACTGGTATGATCCGCAAACCGGGACAAAGCTGGAACGATGGCCAGGCTCTGGCAGCAAGGTCAAACCATTTTTGTCTAGCGTGGATAACGGCTGGTTAGCAGCAGCTTTGATCATGGTCGCGAACGGTGTGCCCAACCTACGGGAACAGGCAGTGGCACTCTTCACGCCGATGAATTTTGGCTTCTTCCTCAATCCCGACAGTGGACTTCTGTATGGCGGATATTGGCCAGAGCAAGCTAGAAGCCATCTTCCATTTGGTTATACCGAGTTTGATTTTGGCACACTGAATACCGAGCCACGCATTGCCAGCTATATAGGCATCGCAAAAGGGGATCTTCTAGCCTCTCACTACTTTCGCATGTGGCGCACCTTACCGCTCTCACTAGACCGGGTGAAATTGGGTATCCAACACGCGAACGTGTTCGCCAATTACGGTGAGCTGGATATACAGGAAGGTTACTACACCTGTTATGGAATGAACCTTGTGCCAAGCTGGGGCGGAAGCATGTTCGAAGCGTTGTTGGTCCCGCAGTTCGTGCCAGAGGTGGAATGGGGGCCGGCGAGTTGGGGAATTAATCATTCCTTGTACATCCAGGGACAAATTATTCATGGTTTGATGGAAGCGCGTTACGGTTACTGGGGATTCTCACCTGCTATGAACCCATCAGGAGGGTATCGAGAGTATGGGGTGTATGCGCTGGGAATGAACCCGGGAGGGTATTCATCGAACAATGACCATATTTTAGGGGACTGCGCCACAACGCAACAAAGGAAACATACCTTCACAAATGGTGTCGTCACGCCGCACGCCGCATTTTTAGCAATGCCATTTGCACCAGAAGCTGCAATACAGAACCTGGACAACTTGCGCAAAGACTTTGATATTTATGGGCAGTGGGGGTTCTGGAACTCGGTCAATGTACAGACCGGGCAGGTAGCGCGCTGCGTGCTGGCGCTGGATCAGGGGATGATTATGGCGGCGATAGGAAATGTTCTGAGCGGCGGTTATTTGCAGCATCTTTTCAGCGAGGGCATCATCCAGCAGGCTGTTCAGCCACTGCTGGCAGTAGAAAAGTTTAGCGCCAGCCATGCGCCAGTGCTATCCACAAAAGTGGAGTCTTAGGATCCCGCATTGAAGTGAATTTGATTGAAACAGGAGGCAAGGGTATACTTCTCAGCGAGGGTGTCGAAGTGGGGGGAGATTGAAAGTGGAGGTAATATTGTGGAAGCGAAGAAACCAGAAGAAACCTTTAACTTGCTGTGGCCAGAGGAATATAGCACACGCCCGTCCAGGCCAAACCGCGTGCAGTGGAGCAGCAGCGCCGCCGCAGACTTGAGTTTGCGCACACTGGTGAGAGCGAGGCAGAGATGGTCAGGCGATCTTATAAAATCACTCAAACTCCACCAGCGGGCCAGAGTTACGCCAGAGACATTGCCCACCGGCACGGCATCAGTTATGAACAGCTTGCAGAGACTCTAGCAACAAGAAATTCAGAATCATAACCAGTAAACCTATATTTCTGGAGTGAAAGCCTTCAGCAATGATCCGGCCAGGTCTTTTTTGATTCCTAATCCATTCCCACTATTCCTACTCAATTGTAAATTCCGCAGCAATGAAACTGCAACGAACGTTATACATAAAATAATCATAAATCAGTTGTAAATTGGTGATATATTCGTTATAATTACAAAGTCCACTACTTTTTTGTTGGAATTAAACTGTTTTTTAGAGCAACCTTTTGCTGGCGGGGGTATAGCTCCGAAAGGTGAAGAAGTCGAATCTCATGGAAACGATGACAACGAAGCCCACACATCGATCAGACGTATTGATTCAACCAGCAGGTCAAGAAACCCTGGTTTATGACCCCATTGCAGATACCGTGCATGTATTTTAACCAAACCGCAGTCTTTGTATGGGAATTGTGTAATGGTCAGTACAGTGTGCAGGAGATTGTACAACAGATCAGAAAACAATTTTCAGGTACAAGCGGACCAGAAGTTGAACAAGAAGTCAGTGAAGTCATTCAACAAATGGCTAAACAAAACTTACTGTCGCTGTCCACTGCTCAAGGATAAAGGTTTCGGAAGGAACTTTAATACCGTTGAAGAACTCAAGTTACTGGAGATATTAATGGAACCACAAGCGAACCAGACTGCAAAACAAGAACACATTGAAGAAGAAGCTCCAGGTTACGTTCCACCGATGGTCATTACCTATCGGGGAGAAGAGATTCTGGATTTTTTAGGCCCAGCTCAGGCCTGTACATTCGGTGGGTCACTCATGTGTGCAGATGATTCTCCCTTCCCCTTACTCGACCCCTTATCAAAGATTATTTCGGACCAAATCTAAAATGTGGTTAGATGGAGAACGTCCACAAGCGCCAATTCGTTTCTATCATGAACAGCGTAATGGGCAGTATCTGGTGCTGCATCCAGATATCCCACGCTGGGTGCTTTTGAACGAAGCCGGATTGCAGGTTTTGCGCTTGTGCGATGGGCGAAAGACTGTGGCAGAGATCACAGCAGCATTCGAGCGACAATGGCGACAGCCACTTGAGATCATTCGATCAGATATAGAAGCTTGCCTGGAAGCGCTGCAAAAAAGCGGATTTATCCATCACCCTACGCATTCATATTCTACTGGGTCACCTACGCAAACAAAAGGTTGGCAGTTATCGATAAACCTGAACGAGGAGTGCAACCTTAGCTGCAAACACTGCGGCGTAATGAGTGGTCCTGCACTACGCGGTCAGCCGGCGCTAGAACAAGTGCGAGCACTGGTAAATCGGTCTGTTGCAGCCGGCGCCAGAGGAGTCCATTTTTCGGGAGGAGAGCCACTGCTGCGCGCTGGATTACTGGAATTGCTGGAAGAAAGTAGTGGGATGGTATTTACCACCCTGGCAACGAATGCCACCCTGTTGAGTAAGTCCACCGCAGCGCAGCTGGTAAAAATGGGGATCAGTGTACAGGTAAGCCTGGATGGGCCAGATACTGCTTCCCATAACGCAATCCGAGGAGAACAAGCTTATGAGCGCGCCTGGCGCGGGATTGAAGCCTTGCAAGAAAATGGAATTGGCGGACGACTGGCCCTTAACCTGACATTGATGCAGCATAACATTGAACGCCTTTCAGAGATGATTGAACTGGCGAAACAGCATGGGATCACTGGTATCCGGTTTACTCCCTTGCAGCGAATGGGGCGCGCCGCTGAAATGTGGGATGAGTTGAATCCCAGCATGGAACAGTATACTGCCGCTTATCATAATCTATACCTGGAGTGTACCCCCAGTGACCCTTTCATCAGGAAAGGATTATCAGGATTAGAACTAGAACCCCCTGAACAGGGATTGTGGTGCGGGTTAGGGCGCAACCTGCTGGTGGATACGCAAGGAAACTTTTATCCATGCGGTTTATTTAATTCTGAGCCTTTTCGGTTAGGGAACATCGCCGACACTACCCCCGAGCAGGCGCTGGCTTCACGAAAGCTGAAAGATCTCATAGCTACCTGTGAAAAGCGCGTCGATGAAATCGCAGCCTGCCGAGACTGCCCCTGGCGGCACTTCTGTCAAGGGAACTGCGCCGGAAGCATCTGGCTGCGATATGGCACGATGTACGCCACAGATGAACTGTGTGACTTGCGGCGCGAACTGTTCGGCATTCTGATTTTTGCACAGGCTGCGAAGCAGCAAGCAAAAGGAAGACCGCAAGAAAGCTGTGAAATCATTTGAAGTTCTTCTGCTAAAAATCAGGAAGAATTCCTCAATGGCAACAAATTTATACAATGTCTATTCTGTAGAAAATAGAGGAGATCGGCAAAGATGCATAACAACCCTCGCATCATTCACTTTGCCATTCTAGTAGTCGTTAATATTCGGACTTATTTTCCCCTCTCCCGTCTATGCCAAGACGATTAACGTCGATGGTGAAGACACAAGCGGAGAGTGGGCAAATGTAAGTCCAACAATCGCCCTTGAACCTGATGAACCTGATATCACGAACAATGTAGATGTCAAGGCATTATGGATTACCGCTGATGAAGCGAATGCTTACTTTCGCATTGATACCTATTCTCAGCCGCCCAGTCATGATCCAGGCATAGAAATTCAAGTCTACATTGATACGGATAATAACTCAAGCAATGGCTGTGATGATGGAACCGGACATAATGGAGATGGAAAGTATGACCGGTACCTGAGATACTTCAACTACTTAGACCTAAGCTCATATGTGTCAACTTGGGTAACGTTAGTTTTCCAATGCAATAATAACAGTAGTTGGGAAATCATTCCGAATTCGGGAGCGCAGTCTGGATACGGATCATTTTATGAATTTCGTATTCCCCTTACCAGCTTAGGCATCAACACAAGCGCTCCTCTTAAAACCTATATCTTCTTAATAACGGCACGAATGAACCGGACGATCAAACTCCTGACAGCGGCGTAGACACGCTGGTCACCCTGAATTCATTCAGTGCCAGCTCACAGGCGAATGGCGTTCTGCTAAAGTGGGAGACGTTGAGTGAAATCGATCATGCTGGGTTTAACCTGTGGCGCAGTTCCTCACCGAATGGTAGTTTTACGAAGATCAACTCTATGCTGATCCCAGCCGAGGGTGGTCCGACGGAACACGCCAACTACCAGTATCTGGATGCAGATGTACAGCCGGGGACGACGTACTACTACAAGCTAGAAGATGTCGATACGAACGGAAGGGGAACTTTTCATTTCCCAACTCTGGTATCCGTCAGTACAGTAACCGGTAAAAGCCATTTTCTCTTTCTGCCCTCACTGCTGAAATCGTTAAACGCTTTCATTCTCGAACCACACCATGCCATCTTCATCACGCCAGTCTCCTCAAAAGGATCCCCTATCCCATTAGAGGGACTGGCGTTCTTGTTATCTTAATCCGATCTCACAAAAGTATATATGATCAAAGCAGCCTACCAGTTCCTGGACTATGAGTTTCTACTCGAGAGCGATTCACTCGCCTTTTTAGAACGCTTTGACTGCGCTTATGGACAGTTTAAAACCCTTCTAAGACCAAATCTACCGACCTTTTCAATTCAGTTACAATCTTCTCCTCCCTCGATTACACTGGATCACCAAACCTATTTGGGTCAGGATGCGGAAACGCTGGATCACTATGCCTACAATGCGATTCTGAATGCTACCACTTCACAGGTGCGGAGCCACTTTCTCATTCACGCGGCGGCGCTAAACACAATCGATAAGCAGGGTGTGATGATCACCGGACGCAGCGGGCTGGGAAAGACGACGCTGTCACTGGCACTGCTGAAACGTGGTTTTGGCTGCCTGTCTGATGATATCGCTGCAATTGGGATAACAGATCACTGGCTGCACCCCTTCCCCCGCAGCCTGGCTGTGCGCCAATCAGGGATGAGGACAGGTGAAAAGCACTTCATTCCGGTGGAAGAATTTATCCCGGGTGGCGCAGGAGAAGCCTGCCCACTAAAGTTTCTTTTTGTTTTAGATGAAGAAAAGACTTCGCTGACAGATGACCCACGGATGGAAACGTGTTACCTCACGATCGATCGGGTTGAAACGAAATGGCTAGAAAGCCTATGCGCAATTAAAGGGATCTATGCAAAGCAAGTTGTCAGAGGAGAACAATACCCAGCGGTTCGCCTCACGTTCGATAAAGGCAGGCTGCCAGAGATCGAACCAAAAATTGTGGCTGCCTGCCAACAATATCAAATCTTACTCTTCGAAGTTTCACGAGGACCGGAAAAACAACCTGATTTTACCCAGCCGCCTTGCCTGATACCGCTGAGTGTATCTCAGGCAGCCCTACACCTGCTCAAAGCCTTCAAAGGCGGGCCGCATTCGGCGCTGCTGCGCGAAGACTTTGGCGGTAGTTCAACTCAGCTCTACCTGGCATTCGCCAGGCTGGCTGCAAACTTAACCTGTTATCAACTACGAGTCGGACAACTAGAAACAATGATTCAATTCATCCTGCAGACAGTCAAAACAATATGAAAAAGATTATTTCTGGCCTTCAAGTTTTTCTCGTTCTTATCCTGATTCTTTCAACAAATTCGATTTCCGTCACTGCGGCGCAGACTATACCTGAAGAATCTACTATTATGGTGATCGACGAACAGCCTGGCAGCGTAACTTTGGAACTACGCTCGGCTGAACTGGTGCGCCAGCAACATGCCGCCGGTGGAAAACCTTGTGATCTGTTTACCGCGCAAGGACTGTTCTTACAGGAACGAGAGGGACAGCCTACCATTCCCACCCGTGGGACGTTAGTCAATGTGCCATCTTTGTCTGGTTTGATGTTAGAGGTGCTGGAAACCCCAGCCCAGGCACTGCCAGAGACAAACTTATGCATTGGGGAGAAAACAGAAACTGAACCAGCACCCTGTGCTGAACCAGATCGAACAGTACAGCAATCAAACAGCCTTTTGGGGAAGGCAGCGCAAATTGGTTTCAGCGGAATTCAGCGCGGGCAGCCGGTGGCGCAGGTGCAGTTTTATCCCCTGCAAGTAAACGCAGATGGGCAAGCTCACTTTTACCCCCGCATACGCGTGCGGCTAACCTACCATCTGGAAACAGACTTGACGAGAAACGCCGATCCAAAAGAAGCAGTAGTTCCACTCATCGAAGGCGATAACGTCTCCCACCAAAGTGAAGCCGCTTCACGGCTGCCCGCCCTAAAGGTGATCGTCGCCGAGGATGGCATTTACCAAATCAGCGGTGACGACCTGGATAAGGCTGGATGGGATCTGGCACAGATTAAAGCAGATGGTCTTCACCTGACAAACATGGGCAAAGAGATTGCGATCCGAGTTCAGGGGCAGGAGGATGGCAGCTTTGGCCCCAATGATACGCTTCTTTTTTATGGTCAGGCTGTGACAGGCCCTTTTACGCGTCAGAACGTTTATTGGCTAACCGCAGATGAAGTGACCGGGCTGCGGATGCCCCAACGTGAAGATGCCCCTACGCAAGGATACAGCGTTTCAACGCGCTTTCCGGCTGTACTTCATGCAGAAGAAGCACTGAAACAGTCGGTTTATTGGGCGAACCCACCTGGACGCGAGGCGCAAGATCACTGGTATTGGAGCAAGGCTTTAACGGCCCCTACCAGCATCAGCCTGAGTTTTCAAATGCCAGACTTTGACACAAGCAGCGGCAGCGCGGTTCTGCGGGTGCAAATGGCGGGTCTCACGGACGACATGCTCGACCCGGATCACCACACTCGACTGTTCTTAATGGGACTCTGGTGAGTGAAGCTCGCTGGGACGGGAAACTGGTATATACCCAAACAGACACCTTTGCGCCCAGTATATTACAACCAGGAGTGAACAGCCTGACAGTGAAGACGGACGCAGACACAGGGGCAGTAGTGAACCGGTTGTATGTAAACTGGCTAGAAATCGACTATCAGGCTGGCTATACTGCGCTGAACAATCAACTTTCCTTTGGAACGCCAGGCGATGGAGCGTATCAATTTCGGGTTGCGGGCTTTGGCAATCAGGATATTTCAATTTTCGATATTTCAAACCCCAACCACCCAAGCCAGATACTGAATATCGAAAAGCAATCAGCAGTAGACAGGTACACAGCTGTTTTTGAGGATAGAGCGACTGCCGCTTCACGCTACCTGGCACTGACCACCGACCAGTACCGCACACCAATATCCATTACTACCGATAGCCCCTCGGATCTCAGGAATCCGGCGAACGGCGCGGATGAAATTATTATCACCTATGATGACTTTTATGAGGACATTCTTCCTTTAATCGACCTGCGGAAACAGCAGCGAATGCGCGTGCAGGTGGTGAAAATCAGTGATGTTTATGACGAGTTTAACGGCGGCGTTTTTACCCCACAGGCCATCCGCGATTTTGTTTCTTATGCTTACTTCAACTGGGAGCAGCCGGCCCCAGCTTATATTCTGTTAGTAGGGGATGGACACCTGGATTACCTGAACCGCTTTAACACGGGCAAACCGATCTATATTCCACCGCACGTTTTTGATACAGATCAAGTAGGTGAAACCAGCAGCGATATGTGGTATGTGGAGGTAGATGGAGAGGATGCACTGCCTGACCTGGCAATTGGGCGTCTCCCAGCAAACAACCGCAGCGATGTACAAGCCATGGTTGCAAAGATCATCGGGTACGAGGCCGGGCCCGTGGACGCAGACTGGCGAAAGAATACGCTCTACGTATCGGATGACGATGAAGAAGCATTTGAAAGTGACGCCGAAGCCTGGTTGGCCCAACTACCAGACACTTACCAAAGCCAGCAAATCTTTGTCAGCCACTACCCACCCGGCGACCCTACTGAAGATATGATCAGTGCGATTAACAACCAGGGTGTATTCCTGATGACCTATGTGGGCCATGGTAACTTTGACCGGTGGGGGACGTGGGGGCCTGATCAAACTCGCCTATTCCAAACTAGCGATGTGAGCCTGTTGACAAATGGTGAGAAGCTGCCCTTCCTGGTCACGGCAACCTGCCTGAATGGCTTTTTCTCGCATCCTAAAGTCGATTACTCGATTGCCGAAGAACTGACGCGAAAAGCCAATGGCGGCGCAATTGGGGTATGGAGTCCATCGGCACTGGCGAAAGCAACCGATCAGAAAGTGCTGTTTGCCGGGTTATATGACAGTGTATTTAGATCTTCTAGTGCGACACTCGGCACAGTAACCACTCAGGCCAAGTTATTCGGTTTCAGCCAGGGACTCAACCAGGAACTGCTAGAGGCATATATCTTGTTTGGTGACCCAGCTACCCGTCTGTTCCCGACAGAAAACTTTTACCAGTTCTTACCAATGCTCACAAAGTAGTGATGATGACTGAAGGCAGCCCAGAAAGTAACAGGATCGAAGCCACCATGCAGGTATGGGCAAAGGCAGACCGTCAGAGCCGGCTGGCGGTTCAAGGAAGCAGTATGGCCCCGATTCTGCAACCCGGCGACATCGTGATCCTCTCACATGACTGTCGAGAGCTTCGCGCCGGAGATATCATCGCATGGAGAGCAGCAGACCGCCTGGTGATCCACCGCCTGCTGCGAATCCTACCGGCGGGACAATTCCTCTCGGCAGGAGATCACCGGGTGCAAGCGGACCCAACAGCGGCGTTAGCACAGATGATTGGAAAGGTGACCTGTGTAAAGACGCCCACAGGCTTCTTTCGCCTGGATACACCTCTCAGCCGGCGCTGCGCCTGGCTAATGGCAAGGATGTTTTTCTTACGGCGCTGTTGGGGAATACGGAAGCTGGTTTCCCTGCAAGCCTTTCTTTTCGCCTGGATCATAAGACGATGAATAGACATAGACACGTTGAACAAACCATCTCAGCAGAGAACCGGTTTCTCCTGCTGTGCGCGCGAATCCAGCTATCTAAAGAAGAAGAACAAGAACTCCGGCTTCTAATAGCAGGTCCGCTCGACTGGAATTTTCTTCTGACCGGGGCAAAACGCCACGCCATCTCTCCCCTGGTGTATTACCATCTGCGGGCGTTAGAGGCTTCTACACAGGTTCCCCCAATGGTATGGCAGAAGTTGGAAAAAGACTTCCAGGCAGCCCGGCTGCGTACGATGCGCCAGCATTTTGCGGTTGGGAAGCTGCTAAAAACGCTGAATCAGGCAGAAGTCAGGATAATCCCTTTGAAGGGTATCTTTCTGCGCGAAACGATCTTCCCAGACCCAGCGCTGCGGGTAAGTGGCGATATCGACCTGCTCATCCAGCCAGAGGATTTGGATCAGACCAGGCAGATTTTGCGAAGGTTGGATTATCTTCCTAAAGGGCATTCGTTCTTCACGGATCAATATCTGCCCGAAAAACACCATCACCTGGTTCCCTACCAACTTAATAATCGAGACGTAGAAATTGAAGTTCATTGGAATCTGGCCCCTCCGCGCTACCACCTACCGGTTGATATGGATGGCGTCTGGGAGCGAAGCCGACCTGGTCAAACAACCGGGCAAGAGGTTAACTGCCTTTCTCCGGAAGACCTGCTACTGCACCTGGCGATACACGCCGGGGTCTATGATCGCACCCGCTTTCAGCACCCGTTAATTCGCCTGCGGCACCTGATCGATATTGCCGAAACAGTACATTCCTACCAACAGAAAATGGATTGGGATACAGTAACACGGCGAGCAAAAGAGTGGCAAGCAGAAGAATTTCTCTATATTACTTTAACGTTAGCCAAAGAACTGTTGGGGTTGGATCAAGTGGAGGGGATACTGGACGCGGTCAAGCCAGCGAACTTCAACGATGCTCACTTACATTTTGCCCGGCAGGCTATTCTGGTTTTGCCAGAAAACCCAGTTCGCGATATCGCCATGACCGAAACGCTGCTGCATTTCCACGCAGCCGGTTCTCTCAAGAACAAAGCTCAACTTATTTTAAAAACGATCTTCCCCACCCAAAGCGTGATCGCCAGCCGGTATGCTGTGCGAGCAGGATCAACAAAAGCCTACTGGTTCTCTCTGGTCAATCCGCTGTTACTACTGCGGCGGTATCTACTGAATCGCGTTTTTGGCATCCGCAGCCGGTAAGCGTCTCCTATACGAACACAGCCCCCAGCGATTTCAACCAATCCACTGCGGGCTGTGCTGTTCATGATCGCGATTTCAGGGAACCAGCGCTTTCACCAAGGCGGTACGCCATACCTGGCGTTCGGGGTCATAAGCTCCAAAGCCAGCACAAAACTCCCAGTAAGCCCAGCTCCACCCGCGAGTCTCAGCCTGGCGCGTCACAAACTCCGTCCAGCGCGCGCGCGATTCCATCTCCGCTCGGCTGTAGGCGCCGAACTCTCCCAGGTAAACAGGCAAATTGTGAGACTGCGCCCAGGACTGCGCAAAGTCGAAGTCATCGCTAACGGCTTTCTTCTGTTCTGGGCTCGCTTCCCAGGGGGTTCCTAACCAGGCATCACTGTCCTGCACCCAGTACGCGCCTTGATGGGTAAAGCGCATCGGCAGGTAATAGTGAACAGTCAGAATCAGATTGGGATCGTCGGGCGGCTCAAAGTCCGATAGTCCCTTGATAGCATTCCAATCGCCAGGACCGACCAGAACAGTTCGCTCTGCATTGGCGGCGCGGATAACCTGGACGGCTCTTTTTACCAGCGGGTTCCACAAGCTGGCGGTCAGTTCGCCATGCGGCTCGTTGAGGACTTCAAACATCAGGTCAGGCGCGTAAGACTGGTAATGACGGGCGATCTGGCCCCACATCGCCAACAACCGTTCTTGATGATCCTTATGGTGGGTAAAGATTTCCTCATAATGGTGAACATTCAAAACCACTGCTAGCCCGGCGTTCAGGGCGGCCTGGAGAACCTGATCAACATACTGGAAGAAATCCGGCTCGATGAGATAGGGCGCCTCAAGCGCAGTATAGTCAGACCAGCGGGTCGGAATACGCACCGAATCAAAGCCCTGATCTTTAATCTTCTGAAAATCCGCCAGCTTCAATTCAAGGATTTCACCCCACGAACGATCGCGGGGCGCTTCAAGCATGTTGCCCATATTGATGCCGCGGCCCAGGCGAGCATTTTGTTTAAAAGCATTTATGTTACTCGTCATTAGATCCTCCATACTTCCAAACAGAAAGTTTATCTCATTCCATTCCGGCTCTCTCGCCGGGCAAGGATTTTCGCTAGTTCGCCAGTGGTAACTTCTACCGCGCCGAGCGCCACAGCCATCAAACGCGAGGAAGGCATTAGATCATAGTGAGGATGGCGTGGATGGTTTTGGAAACGGCGGCGCGGAATGCCCAACTGCTCAGCAAAGCTGTGCAGCTCTTCCAGGTCGCCGTCGGTTATCAAATGACACCATAAGCCAGGTATGCCTCGCCCGGTCAGGTAGTGGTAGTTACGCAGACCATCCACGTAAATCATCGCACGAAATAATCAGCAGTAGTTACTTCAAGCCAAAATATTCTTCTTTGAGATCTAGATAATATAGGTAATCCTGTGGATCGACGTTGGGGGGGCAGCGGTGATCACAGAAGGGAATGTACCCACCACGCTCTACAAGTGGAACCAGTGTATCCATGTAACGGTGGATGGCTTCACGTCCAGCCCCTAAGGCCATCTTGTCAAAGCCGCCCATAATGCGCAGATCCTTTCCATATTCATTTAGCAGATCTGCTGGATGGGTGCAGGAGTTTACTTCGTAAGGAAACAGGCAGTTAATCCCGCCTTCCATCATATGCGGCAAGATGGAGCGTACGTCACCATCGCAGTCAATATACCAGATATCAACGCCATTAGCCTTGAGCTTTTCATGGATGCGCTTGTAACGCGGCGTAATTACCCGGTGGAACCATTTGGGGTTAACAATAGGGCCTGATTTATAACAAATATCCTCCCAGCCAGAGGCATAGTCAAATTGGAAATGCGGAAGAAGCTGATCCAGCGCCTGCTCTACTAACTGGCAGGCCGTTTCAACCATATCTTCCACCATAACCGGGTAATCATGAATGGCATACGCCAAACCTTCAAAGGTCAGCATGTCGCGAACTTTGCCAATCATCGAACCCGTACCGACGCCTAATGGATAGTCGCGGTCCTCCGGATGACGCTGCTTGAGCTTTTCGATGTCAATGTTACGCTCTGGATCGTCCAGGCGGAAGCGTTCCGCTTTAACCTTCGCCCAGTCATCGGGGGTAACGATCGACGAGCGCAGGTAATGAGGAATTGTATCGTGTTTATCGAGAGGAACTTCGGCGAGAAGACCATCCGGATTGATCAGCACACGGGTATTTTCACGAACCTCTACCACCTGCTCCTCAAAGGATGGGCTCATCCAGACATTGCCACCGATAGCGTGAATAGGGTCGAAGTTGAAGAAAATATCGGCCTCAGCATTGTTGGTAATGCCATTTTCAACAAACACTGACCATTCATGAAAGTTCTCGTCCCAGTAACCAAACTCCATATTAAAACAGCGGTCAACTGGCTGGTAGTGCATCTGCCTATTAAAGCGCTCGCGGTCGGTCATCGTTCCACGCCACGGGGGCCGGATGGGCATAACATCAGTGCGCATGGTGCGTTTTTTCGTTGCCATAGAATCAACTCATCCTTTAGGGGCAAAAATAAACCGAATAATTTATTAGCAGCTATTCAGAACAAAATTGAAGGAAACAAAGGAATGTCTTATTTCTCAACTGCATGGCGTAAGTGCCATACAGTTGAGAAATCACCTAATAAATTTTACACCGAAACTGGCGCCACAAAGCGTTATTGATCGATGACAGAACCATCAGTTTGGCGGCGGGTGACAATCTTGGGAGGATTGTAGGGAAAGCGCTCAGCGGCATCATCGGCTAACTCGATGCCAATCCCAGGTTTGTCCGGGATGATCAGAAAGCCATTTTCCACTTTGAGGGGTTCTTTAACCATTTCACTCTTAGGTGGCTCCATTTCGCCCGTCGGATATTCTTGCAACGCAAAGTTGGGAATGCAAGCCGCTAACTGCAAACAGGCGGCAGTGCTGACAGGGCTGAGCGGGTTATGAGGCACAACCCCCACTTCATGTGCTTCCGCGAGGGCGGCAATCTTTTTAGAGTGGCTCAACCCACCTGCCAGACACACATCTGGGCGCACATACTGCACGGCGCCCCGGCTGAGCAGCTCTTCAAACTCATAAATTGTATGGATGCGCTCACCGGTTGCGATGGGAATATGGATCTTACGGGCGACTTCAGCCATGGCATCGAAGTTATCGGGACGAATAGGATCTTCATAGAAGTAAGGATGATAGGGCTCAATGCCCCGCGCCAGAACAACGGCCTCGGAAGGCGTTAAGCGGCGATGAATTTCAATGCACAAATCCACGTCGTTGCCAACAGCCTCGCGGTACTGGCGCACAGTATCAATGGCATCATCCATTTTTTGCGCGTGGGTCATAAAGTAAGGTGTTTCACGCGGTTCATCCAGGAAAGGCGTCAGGTGGCCCACCGCGGTAAAGCCCATCTTCTTGGCCTCGATGCAGCCCGTGATTAGCTCCTCTTTTGTGCGGCCCATGACATGATAGTAGACACGCGCTTTATCGCGCACCATGCCGCCCAAAAGCTGGTAGCATGGCACACCAAAGTGCTTACCAGCGATATCCCATAAGGCAATGTCGATGGCACTGAGCGCGCCCATAATCGCCGCACCACGGAAATGTCGCCAGCGGTACAGGTACTGCCAGTGATGCTCGATGAGCAGTGGATCTTGTCCGATGAGGTAAGCCTTGAACTTATCCACGGCAGAAGCGGAGGGCTCTAGAAAGCCATGCGCGCCCAACTCACCTAACCCAACGATGCCAGCATCGGTAAACACTTTCACAAACAAATACCGGTCGACAAAAATCGTTTGGATATCCGTAATTTTCATCGTTATGCTCCTTTTGATAAGAAATGGTTCGATCTTCTGAGAAGGACCGGGAAAACCAACAGTATCCATTATACGGATAGATAACTGATCGTAGTACGAGATCTGCTTCATTGAATCACAATAAACTGAAGCGAATCCTGTTCAAGAAATATTCAGGCTGCTAGAATCCGGTTTCGTTTCAGATGATCAAACATCGATATAATCAGTCAAATGTTTTGCGTTCTAAACAAATGCTATTATCATAGGGTTAACGAACAGACATTTTTGAACAAAACCGTAATCGCTGAGCAAGTGACAAAGCTTTTAAAAGGAGATAAGGCTGGTTAGGAATCTGCTCAAGTGGCATCCTTCCAGGGATAAAACCCATGAACAATCAAATGGACCTACTAAAGAATAAAACCCGAGATGAAATCCTCGGAATCAGGCCTGGAATTTACAGCGACTATGATTTGTTGTCTCTCATGGAGTATTTTGTAGACGAACAAGACAGGGATCGAGAAGCGGCTATACTCGAACTGATCCTTCTGTCACCTCTTGAAGATGAAATGGTAAGCTATCCAGATGTACTCCTGAATTTGATCGGGTACTATAAGTGGAAAAAGGACTTTGCTACAGCTATCCGCTGGTCACTGGTTTATGTCGTCCATACAGAGCAACATGAGGCGTATCGAGGAAACATTCTAAGCGCTTGGCGAGACCTGGCAGAAGTGTATCTAGAAGCCGATGAACTGAATATAGGGTTAGGCATTCTGACAAGAGTGATCGAATATGATCCAGCCGATATATACAACTACAACATAATGGGAATAGTACTTCCCATTGTCGGGTTGAATCAACTGATGCTTGAAGTAACTGAACGTGGGCTCGAACTCCTCCAAAATAATGATCCTGATCGGCTGCAAGAACAGTTTCAGAACTTTATTCAAGAGGCCAAAAATAACCTGAACAACGGTATTGACCGCACGAGTGAAGTGGCGCCTGAAACACTGCAAAGGCTGTGGGCAGCACTGAACTTACCGGTTGGAGAAAGCCAGGATGACGAAGCGCCTATCGCCTACAGATCCCCGATCCAGGAACTCAGCCATTTATTAGATGAAGAAATAGATGAGGCACTCGAGCAAGAAATCCTGGCACAGGGGAAAATACTCATTCCTGAATTAATTCATCTCGCTCAAGACGATGATTTAAGGAATGAGTCTGCCGGTCCCTGGCACGCAGCCAGACTGCTAAATCAACTGCGGCGAAGTACAGCGCCTGAACTAGACGCGCTTGCCAACTGGTTGGATCGCACCGAAGGGCGAGACTGGAGCGCGTGGAGAAACAGCAAGATCGCCAAAATTGGTGGGTATACAGTGCCAGAATTAGAGGCTATCGCACGCGACCCGAGCTATGATGTTGCCATCCGCGAAGCAGCCCTTTCAGACCTGGCGGATCAGACGAAGGAGGATGAAGGTCTGCGGGATCAAGTGGTTAAGATATTCCGCAACCTGCTCAATCGTGAAAATGTTGACAAGGCAGATGAGGAGACGCTTACTGGATTTCTAATCAGCGATATCCTAGACATGAAAGCACATGAATTGATCCCAGATATCCTCAAAGCTTTTTCTGAGGATCGCGTTGACCAGCACGTTGTGGATATCAATTCGGTTGAAGCAGAGTTAGGGCTTCCTAAAACCACACTACCGATGAGACGTGAGGATGGGTTATATCTCTGGTTAAAGTGCAAAGTATGCGAGCGAACACGGGAACACTTTACCCGCTATGTCATCATTGATCAAACTTCAATCATCTCTGAAGATCCTGATAAGCGCAGCCCTTACGTTCTGGATCATGAGATTGTTTGTCCAAAATGTGGAGCTGTTGATCAGTACAGTTTGGAATCTTCGGACTTCTTTAAACTGATTGAAACAGACTTTGAGCAGCTTGCTACTTTGTTGTCTGGTGAACGGCCCACTTCACCACCAAAGTATAAGCCCAATGTTTTTGCGATGATTGGAGAAGCCTTTGGCCGGCGCATGCATCCTTTGGATGTTATCGAAACCTATCGCCACAGAATCGCTTTACAGCCAAATAACGGTGAGCTTTGGATGCGACTGGGGAATACGCTGCGATTGATCGGACGCTACCCACAATCACTGGAAGCGTACCGAAAAGCAGTCGAGCTTGCACCTCAGGATTCGGAAGTTTTAATCTCGGCAGCCACTGCCGAACACGATTACGGCGACTTAGATGCGGCTAAACGATTGTATGAGCAGTGCTTGCAAATCAAACCTAAGGGTGCGAATCTGCTGGAGGAAGGGATCAATGAAGATTTGGTTACAGCAGCACAAGGTTTACAAGCTCTTAAAACTGGAGAGATGAGCCCTTGGTCTTACGAATTGAAAAACCAAAGCGGACGCCGGCTGGAACCACCTGGACGACAGTTTAGCGGCAAGTCAGAGAAGAAGGATAAACGCCGGGCAAGACACGGGAAGAAACGCCATTAATCGAAGCACTTACAGACCGATAAGGATAAAAGATGCTATCACTCCGCAATCTGTTATGGGCCGCGCTGGCCCTGCCATTTAGCGCCTCAAACGTGCCGTACGAGACCCAGTCTGCCACAACGCGCGGGAAGGTAAAGATTACCCAAATCACGGCGATGCAGGTCAATCATGAAACCATGATTAAAATCGAGACGGACGCCGGAGTCTGTGGATATGGACCCTGCGGTGAAAGTGGACCCGTTGCCCGATCAATTCTAGCCAGCCTGGAAAGCGGGCGGCATGAAGCCCTCAGCTTGATTGGGCAAGACCCACTGGCAATTGAGGTGCATTTCCATAGTCTGTTTTACCGGGTCCCACAGCGTGGGCGGCACGTACGCATTTTTAGCGGTATTGATATTGCTTTATGGGATCTGGCGGGGAAGCTCTTGAATCAACCGGTTTCGAAGCTGTTAGGTGGCAACTTCCGCGATGAAATTCCGCTCTATTCCCACTGCAGCGGCGGCGACTTTCTCAGTAAAGCAGAGTGGTTTGACCGCGCCCAGGAACTGAAAGATGATCCACATGGTTTCAAAGCTTTTAAGGTCGATATTCACCACCCATTAGGCATTCATATGCAGCATGTTACCCCTAGTATTGGGGTACAGGAAGCGCGCAAAATTCACCAGGCTTACCTGTTGGCGCGTGAGGCTTTTGGGCCAGACATCGACATTATCGTACACTGCCACAACGAACTGGACCTACCGAGTGCAGTCAAGGTGGCGGAAGCGGTAGAAGAAATTAAGCCGCTGTTCCTGGAAGATCCAATCGCGCCGCAGTACAGCGAATCGTGGCTGGCGCTGCGGCAGTCAACCCGCATTCCCCTCATGACGGGTGAAAATCTAGAACTGCCCGAAGCCGCCGTCCCTTTTATGCAAAATCAGGTAGTCGACTGCCTGCAGCCAGATCTGGTCAATTCCGGCGGCATTAGCGGGACCCGGCGGATCGCGGATCTGGCAGCACTGTATCATCTTCCAATCACACTGCACAACGTGCGTGGTCTGGCGCTGAATATGGCCTCACAGCAGTTGGCCGCGGCAGTATTCAACTGCCCAATGATTGAGTGCCGGAGAAATGCAGACGATGCCCCGGAAGCAGCTTATAACGCGCCAACCATTAAAGATGGAAAAATGAAAGTTTCTACCGTGGCGGGGTTAGGAATTGTATTGGATGAGGAATATCTGAAAGCCCACCGAGATGAAAACGAACCCTGGTGGGGATCTCAACGCATATAATTGGCATATGGGCAAACATTGGGATATCCTTGGCGTTGGAACCGCAGCAGTCGATGACCTGCTGTTCGTGGATCATTTTCCTCAACCAGATGAAAAGATGGCGCTGCGCTCAAAAATGCGTCAGGGCGGTGGACAAACTGCCACCGCCCTGGTAGCAGCAACGCGCCAGGGCGCGCGCACGGCCTTCTGTGCAGGGTTGGGCGACGATGAACTATCGCGTTTCACAATTACTGAACTGGAACATGAAGGGGTAGACTGCTCTACAGTGATTAAAAGAGCAGGCAGCCGGCCTTACCATGCTTTTGTAATTGTGGATGCCACTGAGGGCAGCCGGACGATCCTTTACAGCAGCGAGGGTGTGCAAGAGATCGAAATGGAAGCAGTTGACCCGGCGTGGATCAGTAACAGCCGGGCCGTGTTCATCGATCACAACGCGCCGCGAATTGGGCTGCACGCAGCACGGCTGGCCCGGCAGCAGCAGATCCCGGTGATTGCCGATCTTGAGAAAACTAGTTTACCAGAGATGGAAGCCCTCTTAGAGCAGATCGACCATCTGATTGTCAACTACGGCTTTGCCAAAAAATATACTGGTAAAGAGCAAGTACAAGAAATGGTGCGAGCCCTGTCGAACCCGGAACGCGCAGCGTGCGTGGTCACATGGGGAGAGCGAGGCTGCTGGTATTCCGAGTTTGGTCAGGAAGTGATGCACTTTCCCGCCTTCAAAGTGGAAGTGATCGATACCACCGGCTGCGGAGATGTGTTTCACGGCGCTTACGCTGCCGCCATCACGCGAGGAGAGAAAGTTTATCAGGCCGTCCAAATTGCCAGCGCGACCGCCGCTCTCAAAGCAACTCGGGCTGGCGGCCGCGCTGGTATTCCAAATCTGGTTACCGTGGAACGCTTTCTACAAGAACCGTGTAGCTAGGGTGTTTGTTGGATAAGCACCAGCGGCATGTAGAGGATATTATTCATCACCGAACGCTCGGTTTGCACAGCCAAAACTGTGCCTACCCATAACAAACAGTCGGGACTGCTGGGATCACTAGGATTATCGTTATTAATGGTAGTGGTGGCATCAGGCTCAACCACCAGGCCACTCACATCAAAGGTAAGTGTGCCCCAGTAAGGACCATCTACCCCGGTAAAGACATTGTTGGCGATGTTATGCCCTTCAAAGTTCACACTACCGCTGTCCCATTGCGACTGACCGTCACCAATCATATAAGTAATATGGGCCTGGGCGTTGGGCTGGTTCGCGGTGAAAGGACCAATTGTGTCCGTATAGGAGTTTGTGGAAAGATCCAGGGTCACTGCGCCATCATTAATAATGATCGTCCGGAAGAGACCGCCACTGCTGTAGACGATTACCAGACCAGCACCCTGCGTATCGTTGCCCGTCTGTAGATCACCTGGCAAACCACTAATCGTATAGTTTCCGTTGCCAGTCACGAGAGAAGTCACATCAGCACGATAAGTGTAGTTTCGGAAAGCACCCCAACAAGTATCTGCCGAGACACCGATCAACTGTCCATTGACCGGCGTTCCCGCCAAGTTAGGAGAAGTGTAGCTGCCCGAGTTTCCAATTGTGGCCCAGTAAAGGTAAGCCCGCCTGATCTGGGCATTCGCAGGAATGCTGGAAACCGGGATCTCCCCACTGCCCTTTCCGCGCAAACCGACCCCTGTTACCGTCACATCCCCATACAATGTCTGTCTGAAGGATTGGCTGAGATCGTTGGTCGCCTGCTGTACGGGTGAAGTGACAGAGAAGATCGTGCCAGCCCACAGCAAACAGTCAGGATTATTTGGATCCGTGGGATTGTCGTCATTGATGGTAGTGACCGCCGGTGACCCATTCACGAGGTTGGTTACATCAAAGGTATGCGTGCCCCAATAAGGACCATCGGTCCCAGTAAAGACACTCGACGCAATGGTAGTGCCATTGAAATTAACGTTCCCCAATTCATAAAGCGCCTGCCCATCACCAATCAAGTAGGTGACGTGCGCCTGAGAGACAGGGGCATCCACAGTAAAACCGCTGATTGTATCGGTATAGGCATGGGTCGTGTAGTTCAAGGCAACAGCGCCATCGTTTATAACGATTGAACGGTATGGGCCTGGGAGCGTATAAATCACGACCAGAGAAGCGCCTTGCGAGTCATTTTCATTAATTAATGAAGATGGCAACCCTGCAATCGTATACGCACCATTTCCACCGACCACAGAGGTGACATCAGCGCGATAAACAAAGTTATGCTGAGCAAACCAGCAAGTATCTCCCGTAGTACCAATCAGAACACCTTCCACAGGCTGTCCATTGAGGGTAGGCGCAGTAAAAGTGTTAGCATTTCCGATCGTCGCCCAGTAAAGGTAAGCGCGATAAACTGCCCCTCCAGTGGGAATGTCGTTCAATTGAATCGTGCCCGTTCCGGTACTGCGCAGTCCAACCCCAGCAGCAGTCACATCCCCCTGCACCTGAAATGTTCTGGATGGAGCCAGAACATTATTCCCATTGGCTTTAACCGGTACCGCCGCACCAAGCGTCATGGCAACCAGGCCAACCAGGATCACAACGGTCCATCCGAAAGAGTGCTTTCCCATCTAGATTCCCTCCTATGAAAGAAACAGGGATTAATGGATTTAAGGCATCGTACAGAACTACTATAGACGAAAAAGAAGCACGCTCAGGATGGGGAAATACCCGCCAGGTGGTAGGGAGAATCCCAGGCGGGTAAGGGGAAATACCTTATTGAATATGTGGAATCAGGATTGGTTGAGTTGATAAACGATCTGTAAGCCGACCAGGGCCAGGTCGGAGTCTACTCGACTCAATAGACTGCGTTTCGGGGGCGATCAAGGGAGCCAGGCCACCAGTCGCAACGACATGCGCGGAGCCGCCCAACTCTGCCTGGATGCGCTCGACCAGGCCGTCCACCAAACCAGCGAAACCAAACACAAGACCCGCTTGCAGAGAATGAACGGTGTTTTTCCCGACTGCAGAATTAGGCCGTGACAGCGCCACCTGTGGCAAAGTAGAAGTGGCGCGGAAGAGCGAGTCACCGCTGGCGATGAGGCCGGGAGCAATCGCGACCCCCTCCAAATCCCCCTGGGCAGAGACAGCGACAAAGGTGATCGCTGTGCCAAAACCAATGACGATGAGCGGTGTGCCGTACCGCTGCCGGGCAGCAATGGCATTGACAATCAGATCTGAACCTACCTCAGCCGGAATATCGGTATTGATATTCATACCGGTGACTATATCTGAACGCAGCACCAGGGCAGTCTGCTTTAAGTAGCGCTGGACCAGTTCATCGAAAACCTGGGTAAGCGAAGGTACAACCGATGAGATTGCACAGCCGGTGATTTGATGGACAGCGACTTCATCCGAGCGAAACAAGTCCAGCAAAAGCATGGCATATTCATCCGCCAGGCGCGCGCGGTCCGTAGCGATGCGCCAGCGATAACGAATTTGTTCCCCACTCAGCAAGCCAAGTTTAATATTGGTGTTTCCAATGTCGATACACAGCAGCATAGGCAGTCTCCTGAACTGCTTCAGATTCAGACAGCAGCCGGTTCTGACGGCGAAACTGGGGCTAACAGCTCAATCATCCCGGTAGAACCATCTATGCGAATGAATTGCCCGGTATACAGACGGCTTGTAGCCTGATTCACACCCACAATGGCGGGAATGCCATATTCACGGGCGACCACTGCGCCGTGTGTCATCAACCCGCCTACTTCCATAATCAAGCCTGCCGCTGTTAAGAAGAGGGGCGTCCAAGAAGGATCGGTGCCGGGGCAAACCATGATTTCCCCAGGAAGGAGGTTGGCATGGCGTGGGTCCATAACTACGCGCACCTGACCCTCGACTTTTCCAGGCGAAACTGGGCTACCTGACAGACCATCGCCTGTTTGAGAAGTTGCTCGGAGGCCATCATAAAAGGCACGTCCATCACTGAGCAGCAAGCGAGGAACCTGGCGACGGAGCTGCTCGCGCTGGTAGGCCTCTTTCCGCGCTGCAACGAATGCGCGCCAGTCGAGGAGTTGATTAGCAGCAAAAGACTTTATCTCAGAGAAGGTCAGGTAAAGCAGATCTTCGGGTTGATTCAATTCACCTGCACGCGCCAGTTCCGCGCCTGATTTCAGCAGTTCCTGGCGAATGAGGGCCATCATTCGAACGGCGAAGAATTTAGGACTTTCGCGAACTCCCATCAGTTCACGTACACGGCTGATTAAGAAACGCGCCAGACCAGCTTTCAACCAACCCATCCGAGTCTGGCGTAGGGCCGCCACCAGGCGATCGGCAGCCCTATGGGCCGCCTCGGTTCCTCTGGCAAAAACCACATCTGGAGCCTGACTCGCGTTTTCAATTTGAAGGTAACCAGCCAAAACTTCAAAGATGTGGAGTGGATCTTCCCGCCAGCGCGCGCGGCCCATATCAATTTCGGCCAGGCCGCGACCGCCGTAACGGTCAAGGAAATCAGATACCAAACGATGGGCAGCAGAGGCCATTTCGCCCGACTGGTAACGGGCAGAGATCGCTCGCACAGAATACTCCTGGAACTCACGCCGCATTTCCGGATCACTCTGGATTGTACGGGCCACGTCCCACAACGCTAAGTCCATTTCAGTCGTAGGATTATGCGGTAACCCGCGCGTGATTTCAAGGAGCAGATCACTCCAGATTGTGGATGCCTCCTGCGCTTGAGGCAGCTTCGAAGCCAGAATACGAAGCAAATTAAAGGAAGCCATGCCAGCCGCAATCGCGGAAACGAACAAAGTGAAGGCTTTCGGCAGGTTCTGATCACTAAGCTGCGCAAGCCAGTCTGCCTGTTGTGCCAGGCGCTGGCGCGGATTCCCAGTGAGTTCGTCCGCTCTGGCGTGCATATATGCCAACAGTTTCTCGCTATTTTCAACAATATACTTCCGACGCGCGCGGGGAGCAAGCAAGTTAAGAAAAACATTCCCCAGTACAGGCAGGAAGAAACCAGCCAAGCGCAAGCGGGCGCGCAGGCTGATGCCTGGCTGTCCGGGCTGCAAGCGCGGGTCCTCCCAGATTTCGTTTAAGGCCTGTTTCACGGTTGGCTCGACCAGGTCCAGGGCTACTTGCAGCACCCGGCGGCCGACTGAATTGCGCATGAGTGCGCTGGTTTTGACCCATAAGCGCTCCCCGGCTGAAACCAGAACCGTCTGCGTATCACCAGTGACCGAAAAACGAAACATATGCGCGCCCATCGCAAAGATCTGCTGCAAGGCAGAGCGACCTAATGGCGTGATTGGGTCGAGTAATCCTTGAATCGCCCCAAAAGAAACCATCACCTGAAGCGGTTCAGCAGGCATTCCTTCTGGCGTAGGATAGAGGGAGGTTACCGGGCGGGATTGGAGCAGCGCGAAACGACTATTTGATAAAGCCCATTCAATATCCTGAGGAATACCGCCATACAAGCGGGCTACCTGCTGGCCAAGATTTGCAAGGGTAAGGATTTGATCATCACTCAAAGCTGGCTGGTCTTTACGATCCTGAAGGGTTTCAGTGGTACCGCCGCCCAAATGAGCGTGAATTGAAAGCGCTTTCGCCCCAAGCGCCTTCGCGACAATGCGCTGATGTTCTGAATCCACCACGTATTGATCTGGTTCGACTTTGCCAGAGACCAGCGCTTCGCCCAGGCCAAAGGTCGCATCGATGACTGTCTCAGATCGGAGACCAGTGAGAGGGTTGGCCGTAAACATCACACCAGAAGCACTGCTGGAGACCATTTTTTGTACAACAACCGCCAGAGCCGCCCCTGTGTGCGAAACGTGATTACGGGCTCGGTAACCTATCGCACGCGCCGTCCACAGGCTGCCCCAGCAATTTGTAACGGCTTTGAGAAGGTTTTCATCACCGACGACGTTGAGATAAGTATCTTGCTGACCTGCAAAAGACATTTCCGGCAAGTCTTCGGCAGTGGCAGAAGACCGAACAGCAACCGCCGGTCCGGACGGCAGGGTTGGATCTCCCATGTGTGTGGAACCCGGAGAACAGGGCAGCGAAGTTGGATCGAGAGTTCTCGAGACTGCGGTAACCTTCCAGGATCGCCTGCGCAAGCTCTGGCGGAAGCTGGCTTTGCGCAAAGAGAGTCCGAATTTGTGAGGAGAGGGCCTCTAAGGTATCTGGATCTTGCAATGATTCCCGTGTTAAAATCGACTGGATCTGTTCTTCCAGATGATTAGCGAATACAAAGTCCAGGTAAGACTGGGTAGTTACAAAGAACCCATTTGGAACAGGGAACCCGGCTTGTGCCAGGCGAGCCAAGTTAGCCCCTTTGCCCCCCACCAGAGCCAGGCCTTCTTTCCCAGCGGCAACACTCGAATCAAAAGTGAGAATCCATGACTGCGTTGTTCTGGCCTGGGATACCATATAATCGATCTCCTACAACAATAACGGGAAAACTTTTTTCGAACGAAAACAGTATAACACGGGAAAACATCACGCTGACAGGAAAGAGATCAAATCTTTAAGAACTGGGCAGAACCCCTCTGTCATGTTAAGCTACAGAGACTCAAGGTATCTGTTATCGGCAGGATAATCTGCAACAGTGAACTGGTGAATAGGCTAATCCTGATAAACTTAAAGGAACTTTATGGAGGTTAAAACCGTTCTATAACTGTAGTGACATAACGTAACAGTTTGTTCTTGATCACCGATTCTGGAGGCATGCCGAATGAAAAAGTACATTCTACTCATCTTACTCGCTCTGTTGACTGGTTGCAGCGTTCCTGGCCCAGCCATACAGGCGCCCGTCGAAAGCAGCACCATCCCGGCTGCTACCAGCACCGTAACCAGCGCACCGACTGAAGATAACACCCTTTTATCCAACCAGCCGACCCCAACAATGGAACTCAGCCCAACAACAGCGCCGACCGCAACTGCAGCGCCAACCGCAACAGCGACCCCGGTGAGCAGCGCGGAATTAATCGCATATATTGGGAAAGATGGCAACCTATGGATAGTCAATTCGGTGAGCGGAGAACAGCGCCAATTAACAAACGATGCTGCCGCCTCCAGTTCTGCGGATACGGTGACCTACAGCAGCCCCAAATGGTCCCCAGATGGGGCCTTGCTGGCTTACGAACGTTCCACAGGCACCGTTATCGCAACCGGGATGGAAGTTCATAACGGCCTATGGGTCTATGATATCGCTTCTGGACAAGCGCGGGGCATTCTGGGAGATCGGCATACCCCAGATTATGAATGGCAGCCGGGTACCCATATCCTCGCCTACGGTTTACCATCGAGCCCCAGTTACTTCACGGCACGCGGACAGGTGAATCCTGATGAAGCGACAGGGATTTGGGCCATCAATGCTGACAACAGTGATCTTTTTGAACTGGTCAAACCGGAACATGGGCTGTCCATTCGAGGTCCAAGATGGTCTCCAGACGGGCATAAGCTGGCCTTTGAAGAAACGATATATATGGAAGGGCGCGGGAACTTTGCCTACTATGACTTTGACACCAAACAGTATATGCACTGGGATAAGCCAATCGGTGAGATCACCTGGGCGCCAGATGGGCAAAGTTTTGCTTATGACTACCTCAATTATGCCCCTTCAGGCGATGAACGAATTTACACCAATAACCTGCAAGGCACGAATGAGCAGCCTTTTTCCCCTGAATACAGCATCGGTTACAGCTTCAGCCCGCGCTATTCACCTTCCGGAGACCAGATCGCCTATATTGTTGGACTAACAGATAATGGAAACAGCCAGTATCAAGTAGTGGTTCAACAAGTGGGCAACAGTGAACCGCGCGACCTGGGCTCATTTGATCAGCCTGGCTTCCTTTCGTGGTCTCCAGATGGACAGCAATTGGTGATGACAGTCGGTTCTTACGAGTACTTCCAGGTGGTGGTGGCAGATGTAAGTGATGGAGCTGCCCAAGCATTCGCGGATGGATGGCAAGCCGTCTGGCAGCCATCCGCTCAATAGCTCGCGCCCAGCCGAACCGGCAGATGACTTAAATCCAACAGACTGCACTCTTTCCAACGAAAGTGCAGCCTGTGCGCTGCGATCATAAAGTGCAGATCAAATAAAACTAACGGTCTCTGCGAAGGGTTTCTTACGAATTAGGGGAACAGCCGCATCTACGGCGGGAAAGCCAGTAACCAGAAGTAAAAATGGACGCTCGTTCGATGGACGGCCTAAAAGCCTGCTCAAGAAGTTCATCGGGCTGGGGGTATGGGTCAGTGTGGCAAGACCAGCATGATGAAGCGCAGTAATGAGAATCCCGGTGGCAATGCCAACCGACTCGCTCACGTAGTAGTGTTTAACCCTTTCACCATCAGTATTCAGACCATAGGATTGAGCGAAGATGGCAATAAGATAAGGAGCGGTTTGAAGGAAGGGTTTATCAGCATCCGTGCCAAGCGGTGTTAAGGCCTCCAGCCATTCTGGAGTGGCCCGCCGGGTGTAAAAGGCACGCTCCTCTTCTTCCGCTGCCAATCGAATCTGACGCTTCATCTCGGGAGCAGCAACCACGACAAAATGCCAGGGCTGCTGATTCGCGCCGCTGGGGGCAAGAACAGCGGCTCGCAGGCAATCGGCGATCAGTTCGCGCGGCACAGGACGATCGGAAAACTGGCGTACAGTTCGCCGGTGCTGCATTTCAACCAGGAAGGAAGCTGTGCGCTGCTGCATTTCGTCCAGGGAATATACAGGCAGCGAGAAAGGTACATGTAGGGGTTCAGTCACAGATTATCCTTTATCATAATGATTCTGGAAGCGATTATACGTAAGAATAGAAAGAATACCCGGAACAAAGAAATCTAGAGTGATGCTTACATCATAAAGCAGTTGATTCCGTTTCTTCCAACCAGCCGCCTGTAAAACCAGCTTTGCGTAAGCCTGCTCGCAGATAAGAATTCTTCTTCATCAAGTTCCACAACATTTCTGAACGAAAGTTTTCGATCATCAACACAATCGGTCCCTGGTCAATACCGTAATATCGATCTGAAACCCAGCCATCCGGATCCTCTTTGATATAGGTGGGATTGAAGCTGCATTTGTACCCATAGTGATTGGTCATCTGAGGATAATACTCGTTTAAGTTTTTGATGCTCCTCATTATCAGAGCAGGAGCAAAGGGCAGTGACGTCACGACGGCCCAGGGTGCTAGCGTACCATCATCCGGGCCGTCGATCACGCCACGCCCTTTATAGCCATAAAAGTAGCGCCGAATACCATCTACCATCATCCGACTAGGGCCAGGGCCATCGCTGGCAGAAATTCCCCAGCACTCTTCACTGTAACCACGAAACTTTCCTGGGTTATCTACAGCATAGGCGCGCTGAACGAGTACAGCCCGACGGCTGTTTTCAAAGTAATCCAGATCCTTTTCTCGCATGTACGCATCCTGTATTCCGCGAAAATCTACCCACAGGTGTGGAAACTGATAGACGAACAAAGGCGGAGAAAAGACCAGTGAGATATTATAACGGGTGCTCCAGGAGTAGGTTGAAAGCCACGCCTCGTAACTTTCGGATGGAATGGCATGGGTGGGGGAACCCAACCCCAACAAATAGATCAAGAGACCTTCACTATAGCCAGTCCAACGATGCTTGTGAAAGCCACGCTTCGGCCTCCAGCCATGCACAACTGCCTGCCCTCCATTCAAAGCCCACTGCCAGTCTACGCGCTGGTACAGCAGCTCTGCCAGGGAACGAATTTCCTGCTCGGCGGGATCTGGACGATCATAATATTCAGCAGCAGAGAGAACCCCGGACAACAGCAAGGCTGTATCCATTGTGGAAATTTCTGACTTCAAAGCCCGCCGGCCGGTGTTAAAGTCTAGAAAGTGATAGTAAAAGCCCTTATAGCCGCTAGCCTCCGGGCTGCGGCTCTGCTGGCTTTGATAAAAAAAGCGCAGCGTATTGAGGGTATGTTCAATCGCCTTCGGTCGAGAGACAAATCCACGCTCCACGCCAACAATATAAGCAGAGAGGCCCATACCGGTAGCCGCGATACTACAGCATGAACCATCCGTGTTATCTTTTACCAACCCATTATCTAGATTGGCTTCTTTAATAAAATATTGAAAGGTATTGCGCTGAAGAAGGTTTAAGATTTGCCAGTCTTCGAGGGTCAGTGGATCTCTTTGTTGAGGTTGTATCATATCAAATCTCGTTCACGAAATAACTGTCCTGGTCGTACGACACGATAGGTCTATCTGAAATGAAAGCTCCCTCTTTTGTCTCGCAGGGGAACTTTGCAAGTCTCTCTTCACTATTTTACAAAATGGACGGAGTGGACCAAAAGTAGGAAGATCCCCCTCCAAGGGGTAGTAGAAATAGAGCAGTCGAAACAAACTGGTAAGCAAAAGATGTAACTTTTAACGCGAAAATGCATCTAACCTTTTAGTTAAGCAGAAGGTCCATTTTTCAAGCAAGAATAGTCAACCAACCCCAAGGCTTTGGATTCATGCAGCCTGCCGAATACAAGCTGCGTGGATGGAAATGATAATCAGGAGAACTTAAAATGAGTAAACCCGTACATATTACTGATGATGTCTTTGAAAAAGTTGTTTTACAGTCAGATCTACCCGTTGTGGTCGATTTCTGGGCACCTTGGTGCGGTCCGTGCCGGATGGTAGCCCCTACCCTGAATAAGATTGCCAGTGAGCAAAGCGGAAAACTGCTTGTGGCGAAAGTAAACACGGACGAAAATAGCGAGTGGGCCATGCACTATGGTGTGCAAGGCATTCCCACCATGCTTTTTATTGACAAGGGAAAAGTGGTTCATAAACAAGTGGGAGCACTGCCTGAACCACTGCTCAAACAGGTAATCGACCAATTCTTAGAACTGACCGCAACCGTCCAAGAGCAGTAAGGCAAGCGACTTTTAAAGCCAACCAGGGAGTGATGGGTAAAATGCAGCCATCACTCCCCGGTTTTCATTCTGCTTTCCTTAAGAAGATAGTGCAAATGGGAGCTTTACCCACCCTCAACTATGGATATTCCTATAAACAATATCGGTTTTTCCATAGTTGTTGTTTATTAGCACACATGTTATCTTTGTTTATAAGGTCAAAATCGACTTGATGATTGACCCAGAAAGGAATTTAAATGAAACAAGATATTCTTAAAGGAAAGTGGAAACAGTTGAAAGGTCAGGCCCAGAAGAAGTGGGGCAAATTGACCGATGACGAACTGGATCAGATCCAGGGAAATAAGGACATGCTGATTGGTAAGCTGCAAGAGAAGTACGGCTACACCCGTGACCAGGCTCAGCAGCAGATCGATCAGTGGATGCAAGAAGCGTCGTAAGACGGTTTCACCACTGGATTTGTAGTTCCTGTTAGTGCTGATTGATATACTGACAGGTAAATATGTAAAGAGGAAGGAGATATCTCTTCTTCCTCTTATTTTTAAACGTTGGGGAGAGCCAGGACGGAGTGTCACTTTTCGTGATATATTGCATCTATCATATCGGATAAACAAAAGGGAGAAAAGAAGCGGATGGAATTCATCAGTCGAATTTTAGGTTTACAAGTAGCAGGTATTGGCCCAGCGGAAGCCCAGACGAAACTACAGCAAAAGCAAAAACCGTTTTTGCTGGATGTGCGCCAGCCGGAAGAATATCGAGCCATGCATATCGCAGGAGCGAAATTAATTCCATTAAATGAGCTGCAGCAGCGGATGGATGAACTCCCCAAAGATCGGGAAATACTGTGTGTCTGCCATTCAGGAAACCGTAGTTCCTCAGCTACTCGTAAACTGACGGCAGCCGGATATGAGGTGACCAATCTCCAAGGCGGTATGATCGCTTGGACGCGCGCAGGGCTATCTGTAAAAAAGGGAAAGGCGTAAGGGATCCCTACGAACACTTGCTCACCCGTTGATATGGTATTGGGTTTGGCGAGGAAATGAGGGTCTGGCGGCAGCGCCAGGTTCCTCCACGGATCAGGAAGGAACATGAAGACATACCGGGTTGTATTTCACCTTGATGAGCCGAGTAAAGGACGTGCAGATCAGGTACTGGCGAACATACAAAACTTGCTCGACGATATGGGAGAAGATCAGATAGAAGTGGAACTGTTAGCCAATGGAGGCGGCGTACGATCCCTGACAAAGGATTTAGAGGAAACTGCCGAAAAAGTGGAAACACTGGCAAAACGTGGAGTACATTTCGTAGCTTGTCAGAACTCCTTAAATCATTTAGAGCTAAAGCGGGAATCGTTGTTAGCACTGGTTGAAGTCGTTCCAGCTGGCGTGAGCGAACTGGTAAAAAAGCAGCAAGAAGGTTGGGCCTATATCCGGCCCTAAAACCCAATGTAATTTTAATGGTGTTTTATAATTACAGTCAGTTTCTGGTATAACCCGCTTATCCACCTACCAAAACACCTGAACCCGGTATGTGATCCTATCGATGCAGGTGTTAGCAGAAGTTTCACCTTACTTAAAGCAAAGGAGTTTTATGGCTACGAAAGTTGCAATCCCGACAGATGATGGAAAGACAATCAGCCAGCACTTTGGGCAAGCCGCTTATTTCCAAGTGCTGACCCTTGAAAACGGGCAAGTCACGAATAGTGAACAGCGTGAAAAAGCGCACCACGAACATGGCTCCCAACATGAGCACGATCACCAGAATGGCACGCACCCTGGACAGGCAATGTTCGAGGGCATTCTCGATTGCCAGGTGCTGATTGCCGGTGGAATGGGGCAACCTGCTTATCAACGGGCCCAAAACCAGGGAATGCAAGTTTTTCTGACGGGTGAAAAAAGCATCTCCAATGCAGTGACGGCATATCAAGCAGGGGAATTGAACTCAGATCAGCGCAGTATTCATATGCACTAGAGTAAACCCCGCTCCTTTTGGAGAGGCACAAGAACCGCAGCTATTCTGGAGCCGTAGATTTGAACCGGCTCCAGTTTTTTTTACTCTCAAGCCCAAGCTCAGTGTCCCTAAATATTCACAAATTATTCATATCCTCTTCATTCGTGTTACACAACCAGTTCGTATGATGAAGTCATTCAAATTCTTTTGGGAGTGATGGAATGACAACTCATACCAAACCAGTTTTTCAACCGCAGAAGGCTGTCAAACCTCGGGCGAGAGGATGGAAAGCGCTGCTTACCCATCATACACTACGCCGGGTGGTACAAAGCGCTGTCTTGATTTTTATCGTTGTCCTAGCTGTACAGCACGTCGTTATCGGTGAGAATAGTGAGAACGCCACAGCCTCACCAGAAGCCTTTTGCCCACTCGGCGGGCTGGAAACTCTCTACCGCTACCTGACCAGCAGCGGAACCTTCATATCGCACACCCACCTTTCGAACCTGGTTGTTCTAGCGGCAGTAGCAGTGACTGCACTGCTGCTGCGTTCCGCCTTCTGCGGTTGGGTCTGCCCACTGGGATTCATACAAGATCTGGTCAGCAGTTTCAGCCGCTTCTTACAGAAACGGTTTCGTCCACTACGGTTGACTATCAACCATCTTAAAAAACGGGGAGCGCGGCTGGCTATCATCGACCGCTATCTTCGTCTGGTGAAATATCTGGTGCTGATATGGACAGTGAGCAGCTCAATTTATTACGGCTATATGGTCTTCCGCGACTACGATCCCTGGGCTACGCTGCTCAATCTAGCGGAGTTCAGCTTCACCCCAGGAGCGATTGTACTAGGGATCACCCTGGCTGCCTCTTTCTTTGTTGAGCGTCCCTGGTGTCGTTACACCTGTCCATTAGGAGCCGCCAGCGGTCTGCTGGGAAAACTCAGCCCGGTTTACCTGAAACGTGAAGAAAGCGCTTGCAAGGTGTGTCAAATATGTACACAAGCCTGCCCAATGGGTTTACCCGTCCATACCGCCACCACGATCAAGAATGCAGACTGCATCTCTTGTCTGGAATGTGTAGGAGCCTGCCCGCGCAATGGAGTGCTGGAAGTTAAGACTGGGCTGCCTATCCTTGGAAAATAGCTGACGAAAACACCATCTGTAGAACAAATGAAATCCTATTGAAACCCTTTCATGCAATCATAGATTGAATACAGGAGAAAGCACAAATGCGGATCCACCCGATCCTTTATGGCATACTGGTTTTAGCCCTCTTTTTTGGCACTATCCTTGGGTTCCAGGCAGCCGGAGTCTGGTCAGTTTCAGGGAAAGTGACAGCCAGCGGAGAACAGGTTCAACCTTTATCTTCCGATGTCAATACGCTTAAAGGCTGGATGACACTCGAACAGGTGTCGAACACCTACAATGTGTCCTTAGAAGAGATCTCCCAGCAGTTCAACTTACCCGGTGATATCAGTTCAGAAACAGCGCTGAAAGACCTGGAAAGCGACAGCTTTGACGTGACAACCTTGCGTGATTGGCTAGAAGCGAGACAGACAGCCGCGTCAGAAGATTCCACGGCAGTTCCTGGAGCTGGAGTTATGACTTCGGCAACGGAGACGCCGGAAATCATTGAAGCTGAAGCAGCATCACTGCCGCCATCCCTTCCCACAGAAACCCTTCTTACCCCGGCTGCTACTTTACACACACCAGAAGACAGGCTGGTAACCGGAAAAACAACATTCCAGGATCTGCTGGACTGGGGAGTAAGCAAAGAAACTATCGAACAGGTAATTGGTGATCATTTCCCTGCGCTCGAGATACTGGTAAAAGATGAAGCGCAGAACAAAGGACTGGAGTTTCCAACCCTCAAAGCACAATTACAGGCTGAAGTAGACAAATTAAAATGAAGTAACGAACAAAAAAAGGCCGGTGGTTTAAGACGCAGGCCTTTTTCTATTTCTATTCTACCTGGTTGAACTCAACTACCGTAAGAGATATGTTTCTAACTGGTACCAGACGCCTGGTAAATTTCTTTATATGTTTTTTCAGGAATCGGGACCAGAAAAACAGGTTTGATTGTGTTTTGCAAAACCTGTTCTGCAACGCTGCCCATGAAAATGGAGTCAAGCCCACCCCGACCACGCGAAGTAAGAAGGATCAGATCGGCTTTCACCTCTGCACTGACAGAAACAATGGTGTCGGCAGGGCTGGAACCTGTCACAATTGTGTGTGTTTTAATCCCTTCGCTCTCGAGCGAGCGGGCCACCGCATCGAGAAACCGCTGCATGTTAATGTTGGCATTACTTTGCAGTGTTTGTATAAACTCTGCCGGAACCGGATACCCTTGGGATTCAGGAACCGCCGGAACAGCCATTAAAGTTACTTCGCTGCCAAAGCTTTTCGCTAATGCACGCGCATAAACCAAACTGCGTTCAGACTGGATGGAACCATCCAACGCAATCAAGATGCGATCAAGGGCATGCGGGACTTCCTGGGCCTGGCTTCTGGGTTGGATAAGCAGCACAGGCTTGTTGATTTTTTGTACCAACTGTTGGAAAGCCTCGACCTGTTCTTGATGGGAACGGTCTGGCCTCCCAAAACCCGTCGTTACCACCATATCCACAGGTATGGATTTAATTTGATCAGCGACAACCTCACCTACCGATCCCTGGCAAATTAAGGTATCCGTATGGATCCCTTCGCTCATAAGTAAACTTGCCAATTCAGAAAGATAATCAGCGCGCTCCCGATAAGCAATTGGATAATCGTCAAGCTTAGGCGGGACACGCAAAGTAGAAAGCAGGAGCAACTTCGCCTGATTCGCCGCACAAATGGCCTTTGCCATCGGTAAAGCCTGCGCCTCATTCGGTGAACCATCCATTAATACTACAATACTTTGAATGGTCGTACTTTCGTTCCGCCAGGTGCTGTTTTCGATGGGAGCTGGTTTCCAGGTAATTTCAGTGCCCCCCTTGCTGTATCCATTCCCTTGTAAGATATCATCACTCTTTGCTAATGGATACTGACCAAAACCAAAACCAGCCAGATAAGTCATATCTAAATGACCCAGGTAATCCATAGCGGCTGTGGGCGCACCCAGCTTATTCCGGAAGTAGGTAAAAGCCACAAAAAGAAGCGGGATAAAAATGAAGTATGTCCAGGCACCTTCAGTGAAACGTTCCGTAAAAATCAGGACGGTAGCGCTGCTCGTTAATGAAGCAGCCAGGATCGTGCCAGCAATCAACGCCACGTATTGGAGAGAAGCTTGCTGGCGCATTTTCCTGAGCAATCGTTTCGTGACAGCCCAGCCAGTCATACTCAACAGGACAAAGACGCCAGCCGCATAGATCGCCAGATAAGTTTCCTCTTTGGTGCCGAAGAAAACAAAACAGCCACAAACGATGGCGATCTCGATCCAAACTGGCCGGCCAGCGACCTCAAAAGCATTCTGCTGACCGATGAAGCGAGGAATATAATTGCGCTCCTTCAGCCCCAACGCCAAGTTTTGCAACCCCTGAGCACTGGCAGCAGAAGCAGACATTAACACAGCGACCCCGATGATCGTTCCCAGGTAAGGCAGTGGGGCGGGCAGCAGATAATCCATCGTCTGGGTGAAGACAGATACATGCTCATTCGTAGGATCTGAAAACTGATAGATCGCGGGCCCAACAATCAACATTGTCACAGCAGCGGTTCCCATGACAATCATCAGACTGCCAAAGGCCTTTTTGCTCTTCTGGGCCGCATTTCCACCATAGGCTGCCACCAGGTTCGCGAACACCTCAATCCCGGTCATCACAGCGAGAATACGGGCGTATCCATTGACTGTGTAATATAAGTTGCTGGAATGAAAAGCTCTCAGGTCGATCACTGGCAGGTGCAATCCGGTCTTCCAGATGGTGGAGAAGACCATCACCCACAAGAGAATCAACACGCCGGCAGTCGCTGGACCAAACGTACGCGCAGCGACTTTCGGTCCACGGTTGACCAACCAACCCGTCAAAAGGCTGAGCGCAACCGCAAGAAGAACGCGGTACTGTATCCCTATGAAAGTGATATTCAGGATGGGAAAGCGGTCAGCAATAAAGGTGACCAGAGCTGACATACTGACCAGAAAGGTTAACGTGTACTCGACGAAGGTAATGGCAGCATTAATCTTCACCGCCCAGCCACCAAACTCTTCTTCGCTCAGGCCGCTCCCGCCGCTGCCATCTGTCACCCACTGCATCACCAGGCGGTACATCGCAGAGACCACCATAATGGTCACAACGACCATCCAAACGGATGCGCCAAAAGTGACTTGCGCCACCCCGGCCACCACAATGAGTTTCAGGAAGGGACCAAATACATATAATGGAGAGGTAGCGGGGTCACCGCCGCCAGCCAGGGCGCCTTCCAGCGCATTACTGAGTTTATGAGAGATATGATGAGCCATGTTTTTTATCCTGCTCGAACACAATCAGCCTCCACCCGGTTGAGATCGTTAGCCTCGACCGCGGGAACAGAAACGATAGTGTTTTGGCACACGATCACACTTTCTTAAGGACCATACCTGGTTCCCCCTGATTGGTCCTTTTGCCACACTCAATTACAGCTGCACTATTCTAACCAATACGAGAAAGAGGGGCTGAACGAAGGCTGAGATAATTGTAACACACTCAACCTTCGTTCCATAAAAAAGTTAGAAAGGGACTTACACGTCGTAATACATGACGTATTCAATTGGATGTGTGCGCAGGCGCAGGGTATCAACCTCGTTCTTCCGTTTCCAATTGATAAAAGTTTGGATCAACCCAGTGGTAAAGACATCTCCTCGCAGAAGGAAATCGCAGTCCTTCTCCAGTGCATTGAGCACAGCCTCCAAAGAGCCTGGCACTTGCTCAATATCAGGCGCTTCCTCCTCGAACAGATCGATATCCATAGGCATGCCAGGATCAATCTTGTTAATGATTCCATCTAAACCCGCCATTAACATGGCTGCAAAAGCCAGATAGGGATTAGCAGATGGATCTGGACAGCGGTACTCGATGCGGATCGATTCGGGGCTGTTGCCGTATACGGGGATGCGTACACAGGCAGAGCGATTGCGGCTGCTGTACGCCATCATTACAGGCGCTTCATAACCCGGTATCAGGCGCTTGTAGCTGTTGGTGGTGGGCGCGCAGATGGCTAACAAAGCAGGAGTATGCTTGAGAATGCCGCCAATATAATACTGGGCCAGCTCACTTAAACCCGAGTAACCATCAGCATCATAAAAGAGATTCTGTCCATTTTTCCACAGGCTTTGGTGACAGTGCATCCCGCTGCCGTTGTCGCCGAACATGGGTTTGGGCATGAAAGTCAGAGTCTTTCCGTGCGCTACAGCCGTGTTCTTCAAAATATACTTATAAAGCTGAAGCGTATCTCCCATTCCCACCATGGGGCCATATTTCAGATCAATCTCCATCTGCCCGGCTGAGGCCACTTCACCATGATGTACTTCCACATCAATGCCAGACAGCATCATTCGCAAGATAGCCTCAGAACGCCAGTCCTGTAAGCTGTCTACCGGCGGTACTCGGAAGTAACCGCGCTTCTGCTCAGGCCGGTATCCCAAGTTAGCTCCGAAGCGCGCATCATGCTGGCGGCCCGATTCCCATTCTGCCATGTCCGATTCAATTTCGAAGAAAGCACGACCAGCCTCATAGCCAAAACGAATGCCGTCAAACACAAAGAATTCAGCCTCCGGTCCCCAACAACTGGTATCGGCAATACCCAATTCGAGCAGATACTTTTCCGCCTGCGCGGCAATGTAGCGCGGATCTTTGTTGTAGGGCGCGCGGGTAACTGGATCATGAATATTGCAGATGATGCTCAGCGTCGGCACCTGCATGACCGGATCCACAATGGCTGTCGTTGGATCTGGGAAAAGGATCATGTCCAATTCATGGATTTCTTGAAAAGCACGAATGCTTGAGCCGTCAAAACCGATACCTTCTTTAAAGAGCTCTTCATTGAAGTGGTAAACAGGCGTCGAAAAGTGGTGCCAGCGCCCCAATAGATCGGTAAACTTGTAATCGACGACGGCAATATTTCGCTTTCGTGCAAATTCAATCACCTCCTTTGGAGTCGTGCAGCGTTCGATCTCAGGCGTTAAGGCATGCGGCTGTTCTTTCCCGCTGCTATTCTTGTGATAAGCCATTTCGGTCATTTCTTCGATGGTGCGTAACTTTATGGGTGTCATCTTGATCCCTTTCAATCCTTTCAATCCATCCGTCACTAGGCCAGTTCTGGTAAAACTGTCCTGACTTCGTTGGGGTCTTTGATAGCCCCATAAGAATACAAGTCCGTGCTGACCCGTCTTTGAAGATCGGACATGTCGGGCGCCAGATATAGCACAATCCGACCTAGCCGGTTCATGCGCGCCGCTACAAAAAACGGCGATTCGCAGAAGATCGGGTTTTGAACCATCCTCAATTTGCCATCTGTCTCACGCTGGTACAACAGGCTGTGTGCTTCCGGCGCCAACCCAGTTTCCAGATTCTTCCAGGCCTTCCCAGACAGCTTGCGAATGGTCATCTCGTACAGATCAGTTAATTGACCATGACGCAGCATGTAATCCCCCACCAGCGTAAATAAGGAAAAGATCCCTTTTCCACCAGCATAGCTTACCGTAAATGTTTCGCTGCTTACCGGGGCCATCAATTGAAGCCCTTCCTTCATCTTTAGGAGAAAGATAGGAATATCTGCCACGGATTCATCAGGTGTGCGAAACACGCAATACGGCGCATACAACTGCAAATCCTCATCAGATAAATACAGCAGATCCATCTCACGCCGGTTGCGAATGCGCCCAATTGCTTTAAAGTGATCGGCAAGCCACAGCCGCAGGCTAGGGATATCGGGCGTGGTGAAGACAGGGCCACCCGGGTAACGAGTGGTGAAGGCATCGGGCAGGTGGTAAATGGGCCAGGCACGATCTTCTACCCGAAACACATACTCTGGGAGACGCTCAAAACGGATCAAGGATTTGAGGGTATCATCAATGGCCTGTTCGAGGCGATTTAGATTACCGGTCTCAAGCGGTAGTCCGGCGATACGCGTGGTATATACCACCCGGATCGGTCCCACGGGACGGGAAAGCCTCCGGTAGAAAACTGGCAGTGCCCTCACCCGCACTTTGATCCCGTAGCCTCTCAAATCCAGTTCCGCATATAGACGCGGCAGGTCTGGTGCGCTACGCTCTGAGTAAGATGGATTTCTCCGGTAAGTAATATTCGCTACTGTCATTGTTACCTCGCATTCGCCGCGCGGGGTTTATCCAGCAGTACTGGAGAAGTAGAAGGATTTTCCACTTCCACCGGATCGGGAACACTAATGGTGATACCATGCAGCTCAATCCCGGCAAATTCCGGATAGGACTCAATACCGTGGTACTGCAAGTCAATTCCTGTAGCTTCCACTTCGGGGTCCACTCGCAAACCAATGGTGTGCTGAATAACCTGGAACATCACATAGGCAATCGGAAAGACAAATGCCACGCAGGCTAAGATCCCTATCGCTTGAATTCCTAACTGGGTCAAGCCACCGCCATGCAGTAAACCTCTACCATCCACTGCCCAAATGCCCACCGCCAGGATACCGAAAGTCCCGTTCAAACCGTGAACTGGGAAGGCGCCTACAGGATCATCGATGCGCAGACTCTCCATCAAGAAAACGCCGTAATAGGAAATGGCGCCTGCAATCAGACCTATCACCAAAGCAGCCAGAGGCGTTACAAAAGCACACGGCGCAGTGATCGCCACCAGGCCACCCAAGCAGCCATTCATCCCCATACTGACATCCCATTTACGGGTATGAAAGTAAGATAGGAGCATAGCCGAGATGGCGCCAGTCGTAGCAGCAAAGTCAGTTGTGACAACAATCAGTGATATCGCCTGTGGGTCCGCATTCAACTGGCTGCCGGGGTTGAAGCCGAACCAACCTAACCACAGCACGAAGGTTCCCAAAGCAGCCAGAGGAATATTGTGTCCCCGAATGGTGGACTTACCAAATTCCTTGTCACGGCGTTTGCCCAGCACCAACGTGCCAGCCAGGCCAATCATCGCGCCAACAAGATGAACGACGGAAGAACCAGCAAAGTCAACGTAACCCAGCTGTGACAACCAACCCCCGCCCCATACCCAGTGACCAAAAATGGGATAGATCAGCAAGCCGCTGAAGAAACTGTAAACCAGGTCAGCGCGGAAGTCAGTGCGTTCTGCCATTAATCCAGATGCAATGGTGGCGGCAGCGGCTGAAAAAGCAAACTGGAAGAAGAAGAAAGCCAGAATGGGAATGGTTAGACCGGGGTACACATCAGGCATGCCCTGCAGGAAGAACCAATCTGTGCCAAAGAAGCTGTTCCCACTGCTGAACATCAATCCGAAACCGGCGATGATGAAGCCGACTGTGGTAGCTGTCGTATCCATCAGGTTTTCTGCCATGATGTTCACTACATTCTTAGAGCGCACAAAGCCCGCTTCTAAGAAGCCAAACCCGGCCTGCATGAAGAATACCAGGAAGGCGGCAAAAAGTACCCAGACGGTATCCACTGCACTGAAGACAGACTCTCCATCAGGAGTCTGAGCGTGTGCCGTACGGGTGAAAAAGGTAATCATAATCAGGACGAGAATCGGAACGGCGGTGATACGAATACGTCGCAACATGTCATTACTCTCCTACTTCTTAAATCAGAATAAGAACCGATCTAAGAACGGCGTCGCCCTGTTGGCTGGCAAAGCCACCCACACCGCAAAGCACATTCTTCTGATCGTCGATAAAGTGACCAGGTTAGGAAAAATATAGGGGAAACAGGTCTAACCCGGTGATCATTGGTTCGATTATAAGGATTTAAAAATAAATAAGACTAGTACCCATTTAGGTACTAATTATATGGAAAATGTAAACAAAGTATCAATACAGCGAAATGTACAGCAGCAAACAACAGCAGAGAGCGGATTAACCACTTATTCGAGCTTCCAAACCCGAAAGAGATGCTTTTTTTTGATCGATTTGATGTATAAATAAGGTAACCTGGTACACTTCACCCGGTTCTATTAATTCGAAAACCAAGGCCTATCGCTTGGAATTCTTCTTAGCAGACAGCAGTGCCTGGTCAGAAACTGCTTGAAACCCATCTTCAGAATAAAAATCAAAAAAAGGGAACAATGAACGATCAGTTTCACGAAAACGACACATTGGACGATCAGCCAGAGTACCTGGACCGGCACGAGAGGAGACGCCGCCGCCGCGAAGAACGCCGGGCCGGAAGAGGTTATGGCGGGGCCTGGATCGGCGGGACAGTTCTCATCATCTTAGGGGTCGTCTTCTTGCTGCAAAACCTGGGTGCTTTTGCACTGGAAAACTGGTGGGCGCTCTTCATCTTGATTCCGGCAGTCGGATCGTTTGGCAATGCCTGGAGGGAGTATCAGGGCGCAGGAGGATATCTGACACCCTCCGCTCGCGGTTCGATGATTGGCGGCCTTGTACTGACGATGGTTGCTGCGATTTTTCTGTTCAATCTGAACTGGGGACTGCTTGGCCCAATCCTGATTATCCTGGCAGGGACAGCCATTCTCCTCAACGCGCTGCTTCCGTAACTTCAATCCCGGCTGCATTCAGGGTATTAGGGCGCGCCTGGCCGCCCTAATTACCTACCTGCTATGGCAAAGGACGCCAGATCAACGAGAGGAAAATAGCAGCCGCCGCAAAAAGCGCGCCAAGCGCGGCGAATGCTACGCTGATTTCCACAATTTCGTGTTTGGCGATTAAGTAAGTAGGAAGACTGCGGAAAACATCCTGGAGCTGATCCGCACTTTCAGCCGCATAATATTCTCCACCTGTTTTATCCGCGACTTGCTTAAGAGTCTCTTCATCAATTCCCCGTCGAAAACCACCAAATCCTTGCCCCCCGCCGCCCCCGAATAAAAATGGGGCGTTCCCGTTCCTATCGGGCAAAAATGATCCACCCTGGGCCGTGCCATACCCAATCGTATAAACCCGCACTCCTCGATCAGCAGCTTGCTGTGCAGCCTCTAAGGGGGTTGGCCCAGAGTTACTCACCCCATCTGTCAATAAGACAACAATATCTGGTGCGTAAGCTCCCCTTGGAACCGGAAGGGGTGTATCACTGGAAGAACTTTCAGTGGTGCTGGGCCAAACACTCCCATCCACTTCGGCAATAGCATCGAGCGATTTAAGAATGCCACTGCCAATCGCTGTCCGGCGGCCATAAGTAAGGCTTTCAATAGCAGTTTGCAGCGATTCCTGATCGGTAGTGGGCGGTTGGATCAACTCGGCAAAACCTGAGAAAGCGACGATGCCAATCTGAGTACTAGATTTTTGACCATCCACAAACGAAATCGCGGCGGCTTCAGCCGCTGCCAGGCGTGTGGGCCGGATATCGGTCTGGCGCATACTCAAGGAAACATCAATTGCCAGTATGATGACCGTTTGATCGGTAGGTACAGTGACAATATTGACCGGGCGCGCCAGAGCGATCACCAGGCTGGTTAGCGCTAAGAGGAACAAGGCAAAAGGCAAGTGCCGGCGCAAGCGAGAGGTACGAGGAAGCGCCTGGCGCACCAATGACAGGCTAGAGAAACGCACCACATAGCGCCGTCGACGGCGCCGCATCCAGATATAAACCACAATCAACAGCGGGATCAACCCGAGCAGGATCAAGAATCCGGGCCAAAGCAAGTTCATCCGCCTACCTCCAAGTCACCCGTAACCAGCCGCCAGTAAACTATGGCAAGCGGCTGAACCACAGCAGCGAAAACACCCCGCCCAGTAACATCACAAAGATGCTCGCCCCTGCAAAAATAGACGTCACTTCCATCTTTTCAGGTTTCACCACCAGTTGGGGATCAAGATGATCGTAAATATCCAGCAGATCTTGTTCATTGGCAGCGTTGTAGTAGGTTCCATCGGTGATTTGTGCAATCTGCTGCAGCATGGCTTCATCGAGTTGGGTATAAACGGTGAAGCCATTCACATGCAAGCTGGTGCCTGCAGCACTGCCAATTCCAACGGTATAAATTCGAACACCACGCTCTGCGGCTGCCTGAGCAGCTACCAGTGGATCCGGAGATTCGTTATTCTCGCCGTCGGTAAGTAAAACAATCACAGACGGAACATGGGTACCCGGCGGCACTGGCGTGGGCGTAGGTGTAGGGGCCGGGGTACGATTGCTGTAATTGAGAGGGCCCTGATCCTGACCTTGATCCGCAGCAATGGTATTGAGTGAAGCCAGAATACCATTCGCAAGTGAAGTGCCGCGCTGCGGGGCCAGACGGCTAATTGAAGCCAGAATGGCATCTTTTTCTTTCGTCGGCGCCTGAACAGCAAACCCCTGGTCACTAAAAGCAACTACGCCAATCTGTACACTGGTCGGCTGTCGGTCTACAAAGTCACGCGCCGCTGCTTTCGCAGCCTCCATACGGGTAGGCTTCAGGTCGTCCGCTGCCATACTACCAGAGACATCAAACGCCAGGATCACCGTTCCTTCCACTTTCGGTAGGCGCACCACCATCTCTGGTCGTGCAAGCCCAGTCAATAAAATTGCCAGACCGCCCAGAAAGAGCGCGGGTGGAAGATGACGGCGGAAACCAGGGCCAGCCCTGGCAATCGTCTGGTCTAACCCCAGGCCGCTGTAACGCGCAGTAATCTGCTGCCGTCTGCGAAGTACGAGGATGTATACGCCGATGAACAGCGGAACCAGCAGCAGAGAAAACAGCATGACAGGCCAGATAAAAGACATAAGCTTTTCCTAAAGTTTTATGCCCGCTGGCGGCGATTTTGTCGTCGCCACGTAGCAAAACGTACGATAGCACGCACGAAGTCCTCTTCGGTAGACAGTGAAAGCACATCTACCCCTGCACTGCGAAAAGCCTGGTTTAATGTCGCTTCTCGCTCTTGCACCACCTCTGCAAACCGGGTCCGAAAGGTCCGATCGTGTGTGTCCACATACAACTGCTCGCCTGTTTCCGCATCCTCCATCACCATCATACCCACATCTGGGAGGGTCACTTCACCTGGATCCCAGAGACGCACAGCCAGAACTTCGTGCTGCCTGTTCAATAATGCGAGCGAGCGCTCCCAACCTGGCGCGCTATAAAAGTCTGAAACAAGGAAGATCAGCGACCGTTTTCGAATAGTATGCAGCGCCGCGTTGAGCAGGGGCAGCAGATCCGTGAACGGCGCGTGAGAGAGATGAGGTTGTTTAAGCAGGTCATTGACCAGGCGCAGCACCTGGGTACGCCCACCCTGCGCAGGGATAACCCGATCTACATGCCCATTCTGCTTGCGATCCGCACTGCCACTGTAAAACATAGCCCCCACCCGGTTCCCATGACGGGTCAACAAACGCGCCAGTAAGGTGACAAAGTCAATCAATACGGCGCGCTTCTGGCTGCGCGTGGTGCCAAAATCGACCGAAGGACTGAGATCGAGCAAAAACCAGGCTGTAACTTCCCGATCCTCAACATACTGGCGTACGTAAGGAGTATCCATCCGCGCAGTAACATTCCAATCGATATAGCGAATATCGTCCTCAGGTTGGTATTCACGCAGATCAGAAAAGTCAACTCCATACCCATAAAACAGGCTGCGGTAATCGCCTTGCAACAAACCATCCAGACGACGAATGACTTCCCAATCGAGCCGCTGCAAGATGCGCTCTGGGGTCACATTATTGGGTGCTGCCTGGGCAGTCGGGAGTTGGTCAGACATTGCTGCGGACATTGGAATGCTCATGCATCGGCACAACAGGAATCGGGATACGGTCTAATATCCTGGTTACCAGATCATCACTGTTAATGCTATCTGAGAGCGCTTCATAGGAAGGTACAATTCGATGCCGGAGCACATCGAGCGACATATCGAGCACATCTTGCGGAAGCACATAATTCCGTCCGCGGACAAAAGCCAGGGAGCGTGCTGTGAGGATCAAGTTAATGGACGCACGCGGACTTGCACCGAACATGATGTAATGGCTTAAGTCTTTCAAACCCACCTCTGCTGGCTGCCGGGTGGCGGTCACCATTCGAATGGCATATTCCATCAGGGCCGGGTCGACATACACCTGGCTGGCTTTTTTCTGTAACTCAACCAACTGCTGCGTTGTCAATATCTTTTGCACAGACTGGAGCATGCCCGTCATGCGCTCCACGATCACAAACTCTTCACTCTGTGAGGGATAGCCAACCAGCACCTTGAGCATAAAACGATCTACCTGGGCTTCGGGCAAGGCGTATGTGCCTTCCGTCTCAATGGGATTTTGAGTCGCCATTACCAAAAATGGATCTGGGACAGCAAAGGTCTCTCGGCTAATGGTCACCTGATGCTCCTGCATCACTTCCAACAGCGCGCTTTGTACCTTAGCAGGGGCACGATTAATTTCATCCGCTAACAAGAGATTGGTGAATACCGGGCCAAGGGAAGTATTGAACTCACCCGTTTTTTGATTGTAGATGCGGGTTCCGATTAAATCGGCGGGAACCAGGTCTGGCGTAAACTGAATCCGTTTGAAATCTCCACCAATCGCTTCTGCCAGGGTCTTAATCGCCATCGTTTTCGCCAGGCCGGGTACCCCTTCCACCAGGATATGCCCGCGCGACAGCAGTGCCACGATCATCCGTTCCAACAGGTGATCCTGTCCGACAATGATCTTCTTGACCTCATATAGCACGCTTTCCATAGGCGTGCGGTTCTCCGATTTACGAGTCTGTTCCATGGATCCGTTTCTCCATAGCTGCATCTTATATGCCTGAGACTTGTAAGCGATTATCGTGACTCAATACTCACAAGCCCTAACAACTCAATATGGCGGCGAGCCAGCCGCACCACCAGCCACATTAATGGGAACGGCAAAGCCGATCCCAATAAATACATCTTCCCGAGTTGGGTTGAGAATGCCAACGACAATACCGACTACCTGCCCATAGCGGTTGACCAGTGGACCCCCTGAGTTTCCCGGATTCACCGCAGCGTCCATTTGAATGAGGCCTTGCAGTTTTTGACCGCTGTTTTCGGCCTGAAAAGAGCGATCGAAGCCAGAAACAACCCCTGCACTCATCGAACTATAGAGACCAAAAGGATTCCCCACTGCATAAACCGGATCGCCCACCTGCATCGCTCGCGGATTTCCCAGTACGGCAGGGATAATTTGTGCCGGCGGCATACTGGCTTGTAGAACAGCAATATCATTCTCTGGCTGGCTGGTAACCACTTCAGCAGGGGATTGAGTCCCATCAGCGAAAGTGACCTGGATGCCATCTGGTGATTTGGTTGCATCGGCTACAACGTGCAGGCTGGTCAAGATATCGCCCTGGTCACTAATGATCACCCCACTTCCTAATGCGTGCCCATTGTTGCCCTGCGAATCTTGTGATTGGGTTTGAATGAGGACAAGCGACGGCCGGATCACTTGATAAACCGACGAGGAGTAAGGTGGAGGCGGCGTCGCAGAGGCCATTGTCTGAGCAACTGTATCTTGTACTTCTTGGGGGGTCAGCAGGTGAGGACCGGGAATGAGCAGGTTATAAAGCACAATCGTTACAAGCGCAGCCAATGCACCTGAAGCAAAGGGCACAGCCGGGCGGAACCTTGCACGCAAACGATGCCACCGCTCTCGCCATATCTCGGCTTGTGGAACAGATGTTTCGTTCATCCTCTTTCCTTACTGATCTGGAAAAGCGGATCTGATTTTGTTGGATATGAAAAACTCCCCAAACACATCCAACGAAATAAAAGACGGAGTACTATTCTATACTTCACTTTGTCTCGCAGATCATCACTGCAAGCCTGAGTGAATAGATTTATAGATATTAATTATCATAATTATACTGGCTTTTTATGAAAGGAAAATAACTCATTTTTAATTCCTCGCGCGAGGCATTGTGGCAAGATCCTCAATGCAAATAGAACATATGGACTAGTACTTCGGGGTGAAGTAAAATAGAAGCATGTCTATCCTGATCATTGTTGAGTCACCTACAAAGGCAAAAGCCATTCAGTCTTACGCTGGTCCAGGGCATGTGGTCAAAGCCAGCTTTGGTCATGTGCGTGACCTACCAGCAAAAGATCTGGGCGTCGATATTGAAGCTGGCTTTAAGCCGCATTACCGGATCACCAATCGGAAGGCGATTCAAACCCTGCGCACTGCATTAGAACGCGCCGATCAGGTAATTCTGGCCTCAGACCCTGACCGTGAGGGAGAAGCAATTGCATGGCACATTGCTGAAGCGCTCAAGAAGGAGCTGCGCGGGAAGCAAGTGTTAAGGGCTGTTTTCCACGAAATAACCCCGGCTGCCGTACGGGCTGGACTGGCGGCGCCGCGTGCAATTGATCAAAACCTGGTGGATGCCCAACAAGCTCGACGCGTGCTGGATCGATTGGTAGGATACAAAGTCAGCCCGCTGCTGTGGAAGCAGATCAAACGGCCCTGGGTGGGTGGGAAGAAACCCCCGGCGCTTTCAGCGGGCAGAGTGCAGTCGGTGGCGCTGCGGTTGGTGGTGGAGCGCGACCAGGAAATTAAAGCCTTCAAGCCAGAAGAATTCTGGACACTGGATGCGCTGCTGGCAGTTAAAGAGGCAGGCAAGCCGGTACAATTCAAAGCGCGCCTGGTTCAAGCCACAGGAAAAGGGCTAGACATGCTCAAGCAGCCGCTAGTGCAGGCTATCATAGATGATTTGGCAGGAGCTGCCTGGCGGGTCGGCAAGGTGGCGCAGAAACAGGAACGGCGCTATCCTTACCCACCCTTCACAACCAGCAGCTTGCAGCAAGCCGCCTCAGCACGGTTAGGGTGGAACCCTAAGAAAACGATGAAAGTGGCGCAAGAGCTTTTTGAAGGCGTCAGCATCGACGGGCAGCACGAGGGGTTGATCACCTATATGCGAACCGATTCGGTTAATATCGCGCCGGAAGCGCAGCAGGCAGCCCGAGCAGTTATTCAGAAATACTTCCCGAAAGGGCTGCCTGACAATCCGCCAGCTTACAAGACGAAAGTGGCAAACGCCCAAGAAGCGCATGAAGCGATCCGCCCTACTGACCCAGCCCGGACACCGAAGTCACTGCGGGGGCTGGTCTCGCCAGACCAAGCGGCGCTGTACGAGGTCATCTGGCGGCGTTTTATCGCCTCACAGATGAAACCAGCCCTTTACAGCGTAACTATTGTGGATATTCCCACTCAGGGCAAGTCTGGCAGCGCTTACCTGTTCCGCGCAATCGGGCGGGTGCTATTGGACCCAGGCTTTTTGGCTGTATACCAGGCGGAAGCGGATGAGACAGAGAAACGCGCCAACCGCCGCGGGCGAACTGCCTTTGATGAGGATGAGGAGAGCGAAAATCAGTTACCGGATCTCCAACCGCAAGCGGCACTGCAATTTGTCAAATTTTTGCCCGAAAAACACATGACGGAACCTCCCCGGCGGTACTCGCAAGCCAGCCTGATCCGTGAATTAGAAAAGCGCGGTTTGGGCCGCCCTTCGACTTATGCCAGCATTGTGGATACTCTGCTGGAAAGGTCTTATGTAGAAAGACAGCGTGGAAAGGGCAAGTCCTTGCAATCTACTGAGGTGGGCCGACAGGTGCTAGGCTTTTTGATGGAGCGCTTCTCTGATGTGTTTGATTATGGCTTTACAGCGCAGATGGAAGAGCAGCTCGATGAAGTCGCGAATGGTTCAACCCGCTGGCAGGTGGTGATGCAAGGATTCTGGAAAACATTCGGACCGCGTGTTACCAACCAGGGTTGATGGTTAGCAAACAGCAAGATTAGTTGGGAACCACAAAGTTGTAAGCAGCGACAATGCCATCTGAAGTCTCCTGAATGTTGAGCAGGAGGGCAGGATCGAAAATCTGGTCAGACTGGTTTTGCGCGACATCCGGGAAGAATAATTGGGTGGTTAACACTGCGCCGTTCGGCGGCTGCACCTTGACATGGATGTGCTCGGTTCTGCCTGGGTATAGACCGGGCACCACTGTTTCCAGGTGGTAGTAACCATTAGCATCCGTCATTTGGTGACCACGCAAAGTGTACCCGGCGTTGTCATACTGGCCTTGTGAATCGGCCTGCCAGAAGTCGAGCCAGGCATTTGCGACCGGCTGACAGGCTGTATTGAGTACATAACCATTTAGCATTAGTTTTGTGCCAGCCATGGCGGGTTGGAACAGGTTGGTTTGCTCGGGCGAACCGGCTTTGTAGTAGGGGCCTTCGGTCATGGCGGGGGTGAGAGAGACCGGGCTGGTGCAGGTGAGGGGCGGCTGCCCCATAGTAGTCGTTGGATCATTTGATGGCGCGGCGGCCGGGCTGCCTACGGAACGCAGTAGGGTGAGATCCAGTTCCAGGGTAATGTTATCTTCCACACTTAAGACAATGGGAACACGCGGCTGCGTGAGGTTGAAATCGGCGAACTTAAAGCTGGTTTGCGCCTGTCCGGTGGCCTGATCGCCGTTGATGGTGCCAGTGACCTGCCACGTAACCGGTTTGGTCACATCTTTGATCGTTAGATCCCCTGCCAGTTGAAAGTTCACCGGGCCGGATTCGGGCAGCGGCGAAGGAAGGCCAGTTACCTGAGCCGGCACAAAGGTGACCGTGGGATATTGACTGGTGCCGAGAACATTCCTGCGCACGTAGTTATCGCGCTGAGAACGATCACTTTGGAGCGTGGATACATCGACGACAAACTGGCTGTTGGCTGAATCGATGGCGCCATCTGGCTTTAATACGACTGAACCAGAAACCTGGTTGGTCTTTCCGATGGCGTCATTGGGCAGAGAAACGTTCGCCAACTGCTCACGGAGGCGATAACGAGCCTCGCTTTGGGCCGGCACAATGGTATATTGGATATCTCCTGGCGAGAGAGCGCTGTTGGGAATTTCAGCCGAAGCGGAAGGCGTGGCAGCAAGCGAGGGAGCGGCTGTGGCCTCAGCAGTGGGCGAGGCAGCAGCCATCGTCGAAGTGGGTGCGGATACAGGTGTTGCACCGCTTACTGTTGGGGCCTGTGGGGCAGCGCAACCAGCGAGCAGTAGAACGAGTACAAAGGAGGTTATCCACATCTGTTGAAGTTTGTTTTTCATGACTATGTTTCCAATTTCTGATCTAGAAGAAGCCTTTTCGGGATGGGGTTTGCTCGATGACTTTTTCTTAACCAGAATATCCCTTCCGGTTTTGTTTACTAATGCAGTACACGTTATCTGACAGTGTATGGGATTAAGATGAATTCTGGATGAAAAAGGATATCCGGTTTTTTGTTTTGTTGTTTTGTTGTTTTTTTATCATTTTTCCAGTCAGTGCCTGAAGGAGCAAGCAGGATGGTGGATATGCAGCTCGGGCGGAATCCGTTTTGAGGAGTGTATGTGAAAAGGAGTGCAGGGGGAACCTGTCAATAAGTGCACGCCGCACAGGAGTGCGGAGCCGCGGAAGAACAGCGGCGCAGCACAAGAATAAGAGCGTGGGCTGGACAGGAGTGTAGTGCCGCGATAGAACTGCGGGTAGATTTGTGAGAATATATAATAAGCTGACAGGAGTGACAAAGATGCACCTGGAACGAGTGATCGAAGAAATGAAAAAGGTGTTTGTCGAAGCGCCTTATGGCGCAGCGCATACGCTGCGCGTACTGGAGAATGCTGTCATCCTTCTGGACGGTGAGAAGATTGAAGGGGAGCAGCGAGAGACGGCTATGATGGCGGCAGCGCTGCACGATATTGGCGTGCTTGAAGCCGAGCGAAAGTATGGGTCGATGGATGGTCCCTACCAGGAGAAAGAAGGGGCCATCCTTGCGAGGCAGATTCTCGAAAAAATGGAAGTCGATCCCGCTCAGGTGGAACGAATTTGCTTTCTGGTAGGGCATCATCACACACCAACGATGATCGACGGGATCGACTTTCGGGTACTATGGGAGGCTGATCTTCTGGAAAACCTGGCACATGGTGAGAAGAAGAATGGGCAGGAACTGGAATCGCTTATTGAAGTGCATTTTCAAACCGAGACAGGCAGGCAAATGGCTTACAAGCGTCTGATTGAGCCTTGAAACCCGTGATTGCGAGGAGAGAATGGGAGATTTTGTTACGCTTACCGTTAATTCGACGCACTTTTACCTGATCAACTGCAGAGGGGGAAAGCTGCTGATCGATGCAGGCTGGGAAATGAAGCAGTTTGCAAACCAGCTAAAGGTACACAAGATCGCCTGGCCCGAGATCCGCTATGTGATGTTTACGCACCACCACCCCGACCACGCTGGATTGGTGCAGGATGTAAAAGATCACAGCGGGTCGAAGCTGATTATCCACAGCAAGCAGATCCCCTATCTGGAAGATCTGCGCACTTTTTTTGAGAAGAAGGGCGGTTACAACCCGATCCGGGTTGAGGAGGGAGACCTAGTCAGCCCCAGCCGAGCAGCGCTAGAAGCAATTGGGATCAAGGGAGAGATTATCGAAACGCCAGGACACAGCGATGATAGTATCTCGCTAGTATTGGACAGTGGGGAGGCTTTCATTGGGGATCTGATGCCGCCGGATTATGCTTACGGGGAGGGGTACGAGGCAACGCTTGAGAGCTGGCGGAAGCTGCTGGCGCGGGGAGCGCAGGTGTTCTACCACAGCCATGTTGATGCTTTTCCGGCTGAGCGGATCCGGCGTATTATCGCAACGTAATCTTTTCGATGTGGCAATCGATCTTACATCCCTTTTAAAAAGTCAGGAAGATCCTCTTCAGCACTATCATCATCCGAGTTTTCTTTAGGGAGTTCAGGAGAGTTGCATGGTTGACAAAAAGTTGAATATTCTACCTGTAGATCCGTCAGGAAAGCACACAACTCGCAGCGAGTTGGGGTAAGAATAAGTGCTGAACTTTCACCGTGATAACCATGCTCATCACCATCGCTATAGATACCGACCCTCTAAACTACGGTAAGGGTGTCATCGGGAAGACGTGCATCAGCTACTTCTCGAACCTTTGAGGTATTTATAATTAAAGGTAACTGCTCAGGTATAAAGCCAGACGCTCATTAGCATTGTCAAAATCATGAAATGCAAGCACAATTACGGGATGGAACCATTCCAGTTACCCAGTGACGAGGAGATCGGCGCAGCCTACGATGAAAGTAAAGAGGCAGTAATTGCGCTATTTCATCGAACGGTCGGCCAGCTAGCAGCACGGGTACAGGTACTGGAAGATCGGGTTTCAAAAAACAGCCGCAACAGTGGCAAGCCACCGTCCAGCGATGCATTATCCAAACCCGCTCCCAAAAGTCTGCGGAAGCGGCATGGGAAGAAAACGGGTGGTCAGCCAGGGCATGAAGGGAATACCTTAAAAGCAGTCGCCCATCCGGATTGCATCCATTTGTATGTGGTGAAGCAGTGCCAACATTGCCAAGCATCGTTAGAGCAGATCGAAACCAGTGGCATCGAAAATCGGCAAGTGTTTGACCTGCCTAAACCGCGGGTGGAGGTCACAGAGCATCAGGCGGAGATCAAGCATTGTCCGAATTGCGGGGCTGAAAATCGAGCATCCTTTCCAGAAGGGATAATGCAGCCGGTACAGTACGGGCCGGAAATTAAGGCACTAGCCGTTTATCTAAACCAATACCAAATGATCCCCTTAGAGCGTGTGAGCGAGACGTTCGCTGATGTGTTTGGGCATCCCTTAGCGGAAGGCACGATCTTGAATGCGGGCCAGACTGTTGCTCAACAGGTTGCTCCCGTAAACGAGGCGGTCAAGAAGCACCTGACCGAACAGGAAGCAGTGGTGCATTTCGATGAAACGGGAACGCACATCAACGGGAAGCTGCATTGGTTTCATTCCGCCAGCACCGCTCTGCTTACCTATTATGCTTACCACGCCAAACGGGGACATGAAGCAACCGATGATATTGGGATTTTGCCCAAGCTGCATGGTCGGGCGATGCACGATGGCTGGAAATCCTATTTCTACTATACTGCGGTGCTGCATGGGCTGTGTAATGCCCATCACCTGCGGGAACTGATTTTTCTGATCGAACGCTATCCCCAGGATTGGGAACAAAGCCTGCTGGACTTGCTCCTGGAGATCAAGAATAGCGTCGATCAGGTTCGAGGAAAGCAGCCACAACTGCCGAAAGAACAACTTACTGACTTTGAACAGCGCTATGATCGACTTGTTGAACAGGGTTTGCTGGTCAATCCGCTGCCTGAACTGGACGACCAACTGCCCAAGAAGCGCGGACGAACTGCCAAAAGCCCACCCAGGAACCTGTTGGAGCGACTGAAAGACCACAAAGACGCTGTGTTGGCGTTTATGTACGATTTTAAGGTGCCGTTTGACAACAATCAGGCGGAACGTGATCTCCGCATGATGAAAGTCAAAATGAAAGTATCGGGCGGTTTTCGATCAGAACAGGGAGCGGTCATTTTCTGTGCTGTTCGAGCTTATCTCTCTACTGCTCGCAAGAATGGTCAGCATGCTTTAGAGGTGCTACGTTTAGCCTTAGTTGGAAGCCCTTACTATCCTCCTTTTACAACTTGATCGTTTTAGATGAACAAGGGTAAGCCAAAGTTACCTTCTGACAATGAAAATATCCACAACAACGGCGATTGCAATGAAACCTAGTCACCTGTTATCTATGATCGTTTTCGGTTTTATGTGTCTGGGGTTGGTTGGGTGCCAAACAGCCTCTAAGGAATGCCAGCAAACCGCAAACCCATTTCCAACACCTGATCCAATTGAAACCTGGCGTAACTATTCCCGCCCCAATATTGAAGTTGACCAGGTTTGTACCTTCACAGGGCAGGTTACCAGGGGGCAGACGTATAAGCACCAGGTAACGCAAAACCTCGTTTTTTGCCTCATTCCCAATCATTTCTTTAGTGGAGAGGTTACTGGCTGGGAAATGAAAATAAGCAACACAATGGATGGGGACTGTGGTAGTAATTTTGCCCCGATTGTAAACCCTCCTTTCCGTGGAAACCTCCTTTTTGATATTCATGGATGGCAATTCCGGAACAAAGACAATACTGGTGAAAATGATGGAAGTGTTAATGCTCCTCAAAAAGAGCGCCAGTTTGGTTTCCTACTTAATGAAAATGATTACCATATAACGATGGGTCGCCGCCGTTGTTCGGAATGGGGAATTGATTGTCTAACCGCTACCCCACCAGGCAAAGATGTTCGCACTTCCAAAATCCCCAGGTCCGTTGCAATATTCACCATTACAGACATGGAACTGGGGAATTTGATCCCTAATGAAACAGCATGGATTGAGCGAATGAACTTTGAAGTCAAGATTTACTTGCCATCCAATTGATTTGCGCAGGCCTGAGCAGTTACAATTAAAGTAGATCCAACATTGCAGGTTGTCGGGGCAGGATTTCCCATCAGCGCGGGGGCAAGCAAATCAGACAACTCTCTATTGGTGTGCTTCCACGAAGACGGCTGTCCCTTCCAGAACCTCAGTGATCTTTTTGAGCGGAGAGACGAGCCGAGTTGTGGCCTGGGCGATCTAGCCAGCGCCAGAGGATGGAGGACGCCTCTGGGAGATCTTTATCCAAGTTCAAACTGTTCCACTTTCACGATCTTACCGTTTCGATTCTCTGGGGATTAGTATACTTGTTTTACAGATCAGTAAAATAATGTACAGGAATAAAAACAGCAGTCCTGGTAGATACCTTTTCGTATCTATCAGGACTGCTGTTTGTAACGTGTCGGGGCGGGCGGATTTGAACCGCCGACCTCACGGACCCGAACCGTGCACTCTATCCGGGCTGAGCCACGCCCCGTTTGCAGAACGAGGTAATTTTACCACCCTTCTTGATTTGTGCAAGGTTTTTGGAAGCGCAGCAGCGTTTTCACTATGAGCTTTCCGTTTGAAAATTCAGTTTTCACCAATTTTGTAACGGCGAGTATAATGAGGGAACCGCTTTCTCAGGAAAGCGGATTTCTTCGAATTTCTTTGCCAGAATTGGCAGAAAACTTTTTAAGGAGCGTTTTCAATGGGTGACAAGAAAGTACGGGTGGCAATTATCGGCGTCGGAAACTGCGCTTCTTCGCTTGTGCAAGGGGTTCAGTTCTACCAGAATGCAGCTGAAAATGAACGAATCCCTGGTTTAATGCACGCCAACCTGGGGGGATATCATATTCAAGATATTGTGTTTACGGCTGGAATTGATATTGTTGACACCAAGGTTGGGAAAGATCTTAGCGAAGCGATTTTTGCGTATCCAAATAATACCTTTAAGTTTACAGATGTTCCCAATCTGAATGCACCAGTTTATCGCGGGATGACGCACGATGGATTGGGCAAATATCTTTCTCAGATTGTTACCAAAGCACCGGGCAAAACAGATAATATTGTGCAAATTTTAAGAGACACCAAGACCGATGTGGTGATCAGTTATCTGCCGGTCGGCTCAGAAATGGCGACAAAGTGGTACGTGGAGCAGATATTGGAAGCAGGCTGCGGGTTTGTGAACGCTATCCCAGTGTTTATCGCCAGTTCGGATTATTGGGGTGAGCGCTTCCGCCAACGCGGTTTGCCAATCATTGGGGATGATATTAAGTCTCAGGTAGGCGCTACGATTTTGCACCGCGTACTGACCAGTTTGTTCGTGGACCGGGGAGTACGCCTCGACCGCACTTACCAGCTTAATTTCGGCGGAAACACTGACTTTCTGAATATGCTGGAACGAGATCGGTTGGAATCGAAGAAGATTTCCAAGACCAACGCGGTCACGAGTATGCTGCCTTACCCGCTGCCGAGTACGGACGTTCACGTTGGACCGAGTGACTATGTTCCGTGGCTGACAGACCGGAAATGGTGTTACATCCGCATGGAAGGCACTACCTTCGGGGACGTGCCGCTGAACCTGGAAACGAAACTGGAAGTATGGGACTTGCCAAACTCGGCGGGTGTGATCATCGACGCGGTGCGGTGTGTCAAACTGGCAATGGATAGGGACATCTCGGGACCATTGATTGGTCCAGCCTCCTACTTTATGAAGTCTCCGCCGAAACAATTCAAGGACAATATCGCCCGCGAAATGACTGAAGCGTTTATCCGTGGGGAGAATGATTAGAGGGCGGTCTCAAACGACTGCTAGCAGCAGGCGGCTATTCAGGCTGGTGATCTTGTTGTTTTCTGCCTGGTTAGCCGCCTGTAGTGGGAAGGCAAGCTCCCCCACTGTCAGCAGTCCTACCCCGAACAGCACGCTTACTTATATATTTCAGGAAGCGCTGGTAGAGGCTACGCGCAGCCTTCCGACAATAACGCCAACCGCCACGGCAGCGCCACCGACGGCAACCCCTTCAGCCACCCCTACCCCAATCCGCACGCCACCCGCGCTGCCGGGTGTGTTTACCTCAAACATCCTGGCGAAGGATGTTCTTCCGCGCACTTATACACAGGATACCTGCCAGTATCTAAAGACGCGATGGGATCCGAACAACAGCGCCCCAGGGACGGTGGCAATGGTGGTGATGTTTCATTCTGTCACAGAAGACTCGAACCCGCTCTTGCCAGATGGATCACAGGTGCATCATTCAGACTTAGTAAAATTGTTTGAGCACGCGCACGAAGTAGGCTTTGAGACGATTACGGTCAGCCAATTGGCGGATTTTCTGGAATACAATGCGCCCATTCCACGCCGGTCGTTGGTGATTATTGTGGATGACCGCAAACGGAAAGAATATTACGAAACACACTTTATTCCCTTCCTGGAAAAGTATCATTGGACGATTACGAATGCCTGGATCAGCGCAACGGATACACCAGACTATTTATGGAAGGAGAATGAAGAAGTGGTGGCGCAAGGCTGGGTGGATGTTCAGGCGCACGGCGTCGTTCACAATATCCCGATCGGACTTTATTCGACAGATGAGTACATTAATAACGAGCTGATTGGGTCGATGGATGCGATTGAAAAGCACTTTGGCAAACGCCCGGTGGGATTTATCTGGCCGGGAGGCGGTTTTACTGAACAGGCAGTGGAACTGGCGCGCGAAGCAGGCTACCGGTTAGGGTTTACCACCAATCCACGCGGCCCGGTGATGTATAACTGGATTCCGCAGGCCGAAAAAGAGAACCCGGATCATCCCTACTGGCTGCCAGAAATACCAGCAGGCAACCCACTGATGACGCTGCCGCGCTACTGGAGCATGGACGCCGCTTACCGGGTCGACGATGTGATTAATCTTGGAGACCAGGCGGCTGAAGAAGCCGCACAGAATAAAGCGACTGAGCTGGAATATTATGATATTGTCTGCAAACCGATTACCGGGGAAATCTCGGGACTGGCTCCTTGAATCAACAATAGGAATACTTTCAAAATCGAAAGGCCGATCTGGAACTTCCCTGTGCAGTCACTTTCCTTACGATATAATTGAATCATAAATAATGTCTGAAAACTGTATTTTTTGCCAAATTGTCGCCGGAGATACTCCGGCAGAGATCGTTTACCAGGATGATCAGGTAACCGCTTTTCAAGACAAGCACCCGGCAGCGCCAGTACACCTGCTTATTGTTCCGAACCGGCATGTTGATTCTGTTAATGCGGTGGGAGATCAAGAAGAAACGGTCGTTGGGCACATGGTCGCTGTGGCTGGCCAGCTGGCAAAAGAAAATGGCCTCAGCGAGGAAGGGTACCGGTTGGTGATCAATACGGGCCGAAACGCTGGTCAAACGGTTTTCCACCTGCACCTGCACTTATTGGGTGGGAAGCCACTATCTGGGTTGAGCCGGTAGTCTCTGTTTAAGGCATACTTGCGAGATATCTGTCGTAAAAGGAAGGAAACTGTGCCCCGGAAACTTATTCCTGCTGCTGTGCTGCTGGTTTGTTTTGTAATGGCTCTGGCCTGCACGCGGGCGGCGCCTGGCAGCAAACCATGGCGGCCTGCCTCGACCCCTGGTTTACAAGCCGCCGCTCCAGAACAGAATAATCCTCCAGCGGCCCTACCGGAAAACCAGCGGGCACCCGGCGCACCGATCCTTACATCTACGCCTGACCCCATGCGCGTGCTGCCTACACCACGTATGGATCCAGAAGAATATATTGTTAAACCAAACGATACGTTAGGGCAAATTGCTCAGCTGCACGGTGTGGCGCTGGCAAAATTGATCGAAGAAAACCAGATTACGAATCCTGACCTGCTTGAACCAGGACAGGTACTCACCATCCCCCCAGCAGATCCCCAGGCGCCTGGTCCGGACTTTAAGGTTATTCCTGATTCGGAGCTGGTATATGGCCCGGCAAGTAGTCACTTTGATGTAGCTGCTTTCATTAATGAACAGAACGGTTACCTAAACCACTACCAGGGCGAAATGGAAGGCGTGCAGGTATCTGGCGCGGATATCGTGCTGCGCGTGGCGCTGGACTATTCGGTCAACCCGCGCCTGCTGCTCGCTGTACTGGAATATCGCAGCGGTTGGGTGACAAACCCGAACCCACCTGAAGAAAGCCTGGATTATCCGATCCTCTATAGTCCGCAGCGCAAAGGCCTTTACCTCCAACTGACCTGGACGGCAAACAACTTAAATCGGGGATTTTACTTGTGGCGCGTAAATGGTGTGCCGGGTTGGATTCTGCTGGATGGGAATGTTATCCCAGCATCGCCTGTGATTAATGCTGGCACGGCTGGGGTGCAGGAACTGTTCTCTCTGTTGATGGACCAATCGCAGTGGGAAGAAGCGGTGACCGAAAACGGCCTGATCGCGACTTATACCAGCTTGTTTGGGTATCCCTTTGACCTGGCTGTCGAACCACTCCTACCGCCCGACCTGACTCAACCCACCCTGCAACTGCCGTTTGAGGATGGCGCCCGATGGGCCTTCACAGGGGGGCCGCACGGCGGATGGGCAGATGGCTCGGCCTGGGCCGCAATTGATTTTGCTCCCCCGGGTGAACCGTTAGGATGCGTGCAAAATGAGGCCTGGGTAGCTGCCGCAGCTGATGGAATGATCGTCCGGACCGGAAATGGGGAAGTGATTCAGGATCTGGATGGAGACGGGCTGGAACAGACCGGATGGGTGGTTTTCTATATGCATGTAGAGTCACGCGACCGGGTAGCCCCAGGAACCTACTTGCATGCAGGCGATCGCATTGGACACCCCTCTTGTGAAGGCGGCGTATCCACTGGAACACACCTGCACCTTGCAAGGCGATATAATGGGGAGTGGATTTCTGCGGATGGAACGCTGCCTTTCAACCTGGATGGTTGGATTTCAAAGGGCGACGGAGCTGAATATAATGGTTTCCTGGTAAAAGATGGAGTGGTCGTTGAAGCCCTGGAAGGTCAGAGGACCGAAAACCAGATTGGACGCTAAACGAAAGAACGCTGGCGCCAGCCATACTCAGAAACAGGTCAGGCGACGCGCGCTGACTCTGGTGATTTTGGTTTTGTGGCTGATTCCGGTGGCCTGTTCACAGGATTTCATTCGACCAGCACAGCTTCAATCTACCTCTGAAGCATTGGCCGCAGTGCCTGGCACACAGGTGGCCCCGGCAATGCATACTGCCGAAATTCCTACCGTCGATCCGGCGACAGCGACAGCTATGGCTGTGATTCTGCCCAGCCCGGTTCCCACGCAAAAAGTGATCATCCCAACGCCTGCGCCTTCGCAAGAACCGCCTATTCTTTACTATACACAAGCCGGTGATACTTTAAAAGCCCTGGCGGTGCGCTTTAACGTCAAGCCAGAAGAGATCACCTCCCCACAACCTATTCCCGCGGAAGGGCTGTTTGACCCGAACATCCTGCTGATCATTCCACCCAGATTAGGGGAAGTGAGCTCGAATAAACATATCATTCCAGACAGCGAAGTGGTCTATTCTCCTTCCGCGCTCGACCTGGATGTCGGTTCGTTTATCAAGGATGCCGGAGGGTATCTAAGCACAACATACAAGGAATGGCGCAGCACGGGCTGGCACGATGGCAAAAAGACCATCCTGCGAGTCTCTAGCGAGAATTCGATTAATCCGCGCCTGCTCTTGTCCATTCTCGAAAAACAGAGTCATTGGGTGTATGGACAGCCAGAGAATCTGGCCCAGACAGATTATCCGATTGGCTGGCTGAAATCGGAGAATGAACAGAAAAGCCTGTATTACCAGCTTGACTGGGCAGTGCAGCAGCTTAACATTGGCTATTACGGCTGGCGCGATGGGGATGAACGGGTGATGACATTGACCTTCCCTGACGGCGCCACCTTGCGCCTGGCGCCGGACTTGAATGCGGGTTCGGTGGCTGTGATGTACATGTTCTCACGGCTGTATAACCAGGCAGAATGGGCGGGCGCGCTGTACGGGACAGACGGGTTGATGAGCATCTATGAAAAAATGTTTGGCAATCCCTGGCTGCGGGCGCAGTCGGTTGAGCCGCTGTTCCCAGCCACACTCACCCAACCCCCGTTTGAGCTGCCCTTCCAGGCCGGGCATACCTGGAGCTTTACTGGTGGGCCGCACTCGGCATGGGGAAAAGATGGGGCGCGGGCCGCGTTAGACTTTGCGCCTTCGTCAGTGGATCATGGTTGTGTAAAAAGTGACGAGTGGGCGACAGCGGTATCTTCTGGGCTGGTTGTGCGCTCAGATAACGGTGTGGTAGTACTCGATCTGGATGGGGATGGATATGAACAAACGGGCTGGTCCATCCTTTATCTGCATGTGGCGACCGAGGGACGCGTGCTGCTGGGAACCTGGGTCAACCTGGGTGATTCCATTGGACATCCCTCCTGTGAAGGCGGCGTAGCAACCGGTACCCATATTCACATAGCGCGCAAGTATAACGGCGAATGGATTCTGGCAGACGGGCCGATGCCGTTTAACTTGAGCGGCTGGCGGGCACACGCAGGTCAGGATCTTTACATTGGCACACTGACGAAAGAGGATCAAACGGTCTATTCTTCACTGGTCGGATCGCATGAATCGTTGGTCACGCGACCCAAAACAAGCAATTAGCTCGCAGCATGAAAATTCACGTCCGAAATCGTTTTCCATCCTCCTGTCGTAAAGGGCTGCAACAGCTTGCCTTGCTGCTGGCACTCCTATCTACTTTGCTTTCGACAGGCTGCCTGCCTGAACCTTCCGCCGAAGCCGCCCCGGAAAATATCGATCAGAGCGGAGAAAATGTGACAGCCACACCAGCGCCAGCACTGCCAGAGGTGACCCCGTTGGCGACTCGACCGGTTTACCAACCTGGCGAACTGGTGGATTACACGGCACAGACCGGAGATATGCTGCCAGCGCTGGCTGCACGGTTCAATACTACCATTGAAGAAATCCGGAGTGCAAACCCAATCATTCCCGACACAGCAACGACCATGCCGCCCGGTATGCCGATGAAAATTCCTATTTACTACCGACCGCTATGGGGGACACCTTTCCAAATACTCCCCGACAGCCTGTTTATCAATGGACCTGCGACACAGGACTTTGACGCGGTGGCTTTTGTGGACCAACACCCGGGCTGGCTGAAGTCTTATGTGGGGTTTGCAGGCGGAAAGAATCTGCGCGGGGGGGCATTAATTAACTTTGTGGCGACTGAATACAGCGTCAGTCCGCGGGTGCTGCTGGCGCTGGCAGAGTATCTTTCAGGGGCGCTGACACAGCCGACGCTGCCTGATAACCCTTATATGCTGGGCAACCAAGACTATCATAAAGCGGGGTTTTACTTGCAGATTGCCTGGGCAGCAGATTTTCTCAATTATGGCTATTATCGCTGGCGGGCCGGCGAGATGCTCTACTTTGAGCTGAGCGATGGTCGCCTGGAGTATCCAGACCCCTGGCAAGACGCGGTGACAGTCTCTCTGCAGAATTATTTTGCGAAAACAATGCCCGCAAAGGATTATGAGCGCGCCATTACAGGCGCCGGGTTCGCGCTCGTCTATCGGAATTTGTTTGGTGACCCATGGGAAAATGTTCAACCGCATATCCCTGGAAGCCTGGTTCAGCCGCCGTTGATGCTGCCATTTGAAATAAACCGGAGATGGGCTTTCACAGGGGGGCCGCATTCCGGGTGGGGTGACTTAGACGCTCCACTGACAGCCATTGACTTCGCGCCGCCAGCCGTGGCAGGCGGGTGCAAACCCACTGATCAATGGGCTACGGCTGTGGCTGAAGGAGATATTGTGCGAACGGATACCGGTATCGCGGTGCTGGATTTGGATGGGGATCATGATGAACGAACTGGATGGGTGATCTTTTACCTGCATCTGGAAACCACCTCTATTCCACCCGTGGGAACGCACTTGAAGATGGGCGACCGGATTGGACATCCATCCTGCGAAGGGGGGCATTCCACCGGCACGCACGTTCATATGGTTCGAAAATATAACGGGGAGTGGATGCTGGCAGAAGGGCTGCTGGGATTCAACCTGGAAGGCTGGCTCGTCCATAATGGATCAGCGCCGTATGAAGGCAGCTTAACCCGCGACGGCAAGATCGTCAGCGCATGCGTTTGTTCAGATCAGAGCAGCCAAATTCAATCGGAAGGCCCCACTGCTTTTCAACACTAAAGGGGCGACAGTACTGCTCGCACCAAGCAACAAAGCAACTTCCATAACCTAAAAGACAAGAGGCCATCTCCCAAAGGATGGCCTCTTGTTCCTTGTTAAAGGTTTATTCAGGACTGAGGTTCGGCCTGCTGAATGGTAATTTTGTTCTCGATTTTAGCCACTTTGTCTAACATGGCTTCAGCCGAGCAGTACTTGGTGGATGAAAGCTCCACCGCGCGTTCTACCGCAACAGGATCAAGATCGCGACCAGTGACCACATACTCCACGACGATATGCGTAAACACTTTGGGATGATCTTCAGCACGCTCGCCCTGCACCCGCACCTCAAAAGCAGTCACATCCTGGCGCTTCTTTTTCAGAATGGAAATGACATCCATTCCCGTGCAGCCGGCTAAACCAATGAGCAGCAACTCCATGGGCCGAAACCCATTGTCATCGCCCCCAAACTGGCTTGAGGTATCCATGGGAAGGGTAAGTCCACTCGGGCCGGTGCCCTCAAACGACATCCTGTCTTTCCAGGTTATTTTTGCTTCCATCGCAGCGAAAACCCTTTCACTCGAACAGATTACGGAGCCTAAGTCTCCGCAATCTGTCATCCATATCGTAAAGTTTCTGTGGCTCTATTTTACAGCCGTTTTCTCTAAGGCAGACCGGATTTCTTCAACCAGTTGTTGTTCTGAGACTGCACCGATTACCGTGCCAGCCCCCATGTTAATGGTCGTCTGAGGAACACCAGAAACGTCAAAGCGCTCCGCAAGCTCGGGAAACTCAATTGCCTCGACCATTTCGGCTTCTACCATAGAGCTTTCCAGGGCCAATTGATGCGCCAGTACCACTGCGCGCGGGCAGTAGGGACAAGTGGGCGTGACAAACACCTGGAGATGCACCGGTTGGGTGAGGCTGTGCAAGAACTGGATGGTCGTCTCGTTTAAATTCGACTGACGGGTCGAAGTGATTAGCAGATCGTTCACCAGAGAGGTAAACTCGTGCCCGGCAGGGATGCCTTTGAAACGGATTCCATAATCCAGCAGTGTGCTACCTTCACGCCCAAGCATCACAAAACCCGGGACGCTATCTACTTTATATTGGGCGGCCAAAGAAGCATCCTGATCAATATCATATACCTTTAAGGTCAATAAGTCTGACAGCGCGGTTATTTCCTCTAACATTTGTTTGGTTTCCGCGCAGTACTGGCAGCGATTCTTATCCTCGCTGCCGAAGAAGAGCAAGTCCACTGGATTCTTTAACCCAGCAAACACTTCGAGAACCTGCTTTTTTACATTCTCATCTAACATAGCTTCCATCGTATCCTCCGTCTACATTTCCCGAATACGTCTATTGTATCTTCTCGAAAAATATCGTTTCATCCTGCCCGCACGGGGCAAAAGTATCTTCTTATCAGGTAAAACAGCCGCCCTCGGTATACCCGCAGTTCGGGCAAACCAGGTTTAGCATTCAATCGTAATCAAGCACAGCCAGACAACAAGCTGGACAGACCTCCCCTACACGAGGCGCAGTATTCAGTGGTGATCGCTTTATGATGCCATCAAAGGAGAGGAAGATGTTGAGCTTTCCTGCCCGATCTCTTGTGATTAATTCGGATTTCACGCAGATGGATGTTCCTTTCGTGTTATCCATCCTTTTGGATGCAGATTCCCCCAAAAAGTTACATATAACACAAATAAATTATATCATACAAGTTTTTGTTACAAATTCACGCAGTGCTTCTCCCAGAAGGGCCAATTCTCGATCAACAAACCTTGCCGCAGTCTATTACTCACGCAAGAAATCTTGCAGTTCCAGGCGCAGGTATAGGCGCTGACGGACATCATCAGGAAGGTCCACTTCATCAGACGTATCCTGATACAGCTCCACCGTTTTCTTCAAGGTATCCACCACCACTTTACAGCGCTGGCACTCACGCAAATGGCGCTCCAACTGCGAGCACAATTCCGCGCCCAGTTCACCATCCACATAATCTGAAAGGGAAGACAACAACTCTTGACAATGACTATGTTCACTCATCTGCCAACTCCATTCGCGACTTTTCGGCCATTCGCTCAGCAAAGTATACGGATAACGTTTCGCGCATCCGCAGCCTGGCTCGTAAAAGACGCGTCTTAACCGCCACTTCTGTAATTCCTAACGCTTCCGCTGTCTCACGCACCGAAAGACCCTCAATATCACGCAGCACAAACACCGCCCGCAGGGCAGGCGTGAGGCGCTCTATCGCCTGATCGAGGAACCTGCGCGTTTCTGCACTCATCATCTCTTGCTCAGGCATACAGCACCAGTCCACAATTTCCACTGGTTCACTCTCGCTATCTTCGTGATCATTCTCTACAGAGATTAGATCAGGACGGCGGCGGCGAATGATCATCAACGATTCATTGACGGCAATACGATATAACCAGGTAGATAAGCTTGAACGCCCCTCAAATGAGGATATGGACCGCAAGGCTTTCATAAACGTCTCTTGAAGCACATCCTCAGCGTCCTGGGGATTACTGAGCATTTTCAATGCTAAGCGGTAGATCTGAGTGGAATACACCTCAACCATACGGGCAAACGCTACCCTGTCACCCGCCTTTAGCGCCTCAATCGAGATGGCCTCTTCCTGCTTTTCAAGGTTCTCTTTCATTTAGATGACTTCTCTCATTAAAAGTTACACATTCTGTATCCAACAAATTGCAGACCCTTGAGGTGAAGACCTTTAGGACAAGGGCCAGGTAGGCATGACATCCAGGTTTAAGGGATCATGCTGGCCCAGCACAAAGCGGTAATAACCAGCAGCGGCAATCATGGCGGCATTGTCGGTACACAGTGACAAGGCCGGAATATGTACGGGAAAATCAGACTGTGATCGGAAGGCATCGCGCAGCGCCTGATTAGCCGAAACACCACCAGCAACAAGAATCTCTTTGGCATGATAAGCACGCGCCGCAGCCATGGTTTTGCTATATAACACATCGACAACCGCAGCCTGAAAACTGGCTGCCAGATCGGCTGTGGGCATGGACCGGTTTTTCTCCTGGATCTCACGCACCGTGCGCAGTACTGCTGTTTTCAGGCCGCTGAAAGAGAAATTCCAGGTTCCTTCGAGACGCGCACGGGGGAAGTTGAAAGCCTTCGCGTTCCCATCCACAGCTGCTTTCTGAATGGATGGTCCACCGGGATAGGGAAGCTCTAACAGGCGGGCTACTTTGTCAAAGGCTTCACCGGCAGCATCATCCAGAGTGGACCCCAGGCGCTGATAGTCAAGGTGATCTGTCATCAGGTTCAGTTCGGTATGACCGCCCGAAACAAGCAGGGCAAGGAGGGGGAACTGCGGTTCGATAGGAGGGGTTTCCGTATCCACGGGATAAACCCAGGCAGAATAAATATGCCCCTCAAGATGGTTTACGCCAATGAGCGGCAAACCTGAAGCCAGGGCCAACCCTTTTGCGGTATTCATCCCTACAACTAATGAACCAGCCAAACCTGGGCCGCGTGTGACCGCAATAGCATCCAGGTCGGACAGGCTCATATGAGCCTGCTGGAGCGCCTGTTCGACGACCGCATAAATGGTACGAATATGCTGTCGGGAAGCTACTTCGGGAAACACGCCGCCATATTTGGCATGCAGGTCTATCTGCGAGGCGACAACAGAGGATATGAGCACACGGCCGTTTTCTAAAACAGCCGCGGCGGTCTCATCACAGGAGCTCTCAATGCCCAAAATTCGGGCAGGCGGGAATGGGTTACTTGCTTTTTCTTCCATAACTTTCTTTCAATCGTCTAATGATCCGTCTTCATCGGCAGGACCAGATCCAGAGGGTATTCTACTACGGTCTCAATGACGCCATCTGGGCGCACCCAAACAGTATCTTCCAAACGGACACCCATCCCTCGATCTGGATAGTAAAGGCCTGGCTCAACGGAGAAAACGGCGCCGGAAACCAGTTTGTCTTCGGGAGAAGCGGTGAAGCCGCTGAAAGGGCGCTCGTGAATGTGCAGGCCAACACCATGTCCCAGGCTGTGAACATAACCCACTTCCGTTTCCGGGTTGTTCATTACGGTAGGATGGCCCATCTCTTCAAACATTTCGCATGTGCGCCGTTGGTATTCACCAAAATGAACCCCCATTTCCAGGTCCTTCATCATTTCTTTATATACCAACAAAACCTGGTCATAAACGGCTTTAACAGGCTCGGGAGCATATCCCAGGCACCAGGTGCGCGTAAAGTCGTAGAAGTAGCCGCCACCCGCTTCACAAGGGAAGATATCGAAGACGATGGGTTGACCGAGGCGAATCACATCGGTGGGATTGCCGCCAGAATGAGGCACCCCAGCATCTTTGCCAATGGCAAAGATGGTTCCTTCCGGGTTTTCAGCGCCACGCTCGGCTAACCAGAGATTGATCAAGCCTTTGACAAGACCGATGGTAATTGGACTTCCATCCTGACCCACTAAAACTTCATCTTGTACTTGCTGATGCGTGAGGTAGTCAGCGACTTTCTGAACCACTTCCACCGTGATGCGGCCCATCTGGCGAATGCGTTCCACTTCTAACTCATCCTTCGTGATCATGGCAGCACTGAGCAGTTTCCCCTGCGGATCACCCATGAGCGTAATTTCCGGCATCATCCGTTGGAACTCAGAAAAGACGGGATAGGCGGCGCTTAAATCGACCATACCATACAAAGCTACCCGTCCAGAAGTAATCCCGAGATCCGAGAACATTTTCACATAACGCAGCGCGGAGGCCTTGACTCGATCGCCCTTGGCTTCATCCAACAGATGTTTATAGGGATAGCTGTTGTAGCTGCGTGTTTCAAGTCCAGTCTTCGCAGCTTCATCCCGTTCCATAGAGGCGTGGAACAAGACAGCCGGTTTGCCACGCTGCTTTATCAAATCCGCATTGGTCAGATGCCCGCCGCCTGTTAGATAAACCATGGCTGGATTGTGCTGGGCCGGTCCGGTCACCAACAAAACATCGACATCGTTCGCCTGCATGATTGCATCTAGATCGCTCTTCATTGTATCTCCTCATCTCCTCCGATGTTCGGCGAGAAATTTACGCTGCTGTTCCTGTTTACGTCTAACTCAATGCGACCTGCACCCCGGCTAATAGAGCATCTTCCTGCTCCGGGAATACGGTACGCGGATCAAACAAAACCTGATCCGCTTCTACGCGCGCAACAATAGGTGGACTGCCTGCGCGCAGCTTTGCCACGAAGTGATTGGGGCGGGCAACATCGAGCGCAAGCAAGTAGGTGGGCAAGGTTTCTTCAGGCAGACTACCACCACCAATCGTCGACTGCCCTGCAATAACAGATCCCCGATGTAAAGCCACTGCCCAATGGCTGGCTCGCTCGCGCAGCCGCTCAGGAGTGGCGGCTATCATTTGCCAGATAGGCACTTCGCGCTCGGCTTCATCTTTAAGATAGTGAAGCAGTGTAGCAGTAAGCGCCGCCAAACAGAGCTTATCGGCGCGGACCGCACGAGCCAGAGGATACTTCTTTAACTTCGCTATCAGGTGCGATTGCCCAAGCAAAATGCCAGCTTGTGGACCCCCGAGGAGTTTATCTCCGGAAAAACAAACCAGATCTGCTCCTGCTTGCAGTGATTCTTGCACCGTCGGCTCATGGGCCAGGCCAAAGTTTTCAGTGTTTAAGAAGACTCCTGAGCCGAGGTCGTCCAGTAATAAGACACCGTAGCGATGAGCGATCTGAGCCAAATCGGTTAAGGAGGGTTCTGTCGTAAAACCAACGATCCGAAAGTTGGAGTGATGGGCACGCAGGAGCATGGCAGCCGGTTTCTGCTGCAACGCTTCTTCATAGTCGCGCGGGTGAACACGGTTGGTTGTGCCTACCTCGACTAATTTCGCTCCAGACTGACTCATCACTTCGGGAATGCGGAAACCGCCGCCAATTTCGATCAATTGGCTGCGCGAGATGACCACGCGCTGGCGTCGCGCGAGAGCCGTCAGGGCTAACAACAGCGCGGCGGCGTTATTGTTCACCACCAACGCAGCTTCGGCGCCGGTCAACCGCTGGAGAAGGGCCTCAGCGTGCACCAGGCGAGAGCCACGCTTGCCATGTTCCAGATCATATTCGAGATTGCTGTACCCGAGAGCAACCTCTTGCATGGCCTGAACAGCGGCCTTACTGAGGGGGGCACGTCCCAGATTGGTATGCAGAATCACGCCAGAAGCATTGATAACCGGCTGGAGTGTAGGATGCATCCAGGTTTCCAGCGTGTCTTCGGCATGTTGTAGAATTTCAACTGGATCAGGCACCTGGACATGGTCCGCTTTTTGCGACTGAGCCTGTAAGTCCGCACGCACCTGAGCCAGCTCTGCCCGAACAGCTTCTACGGTCTGCGGGCGACCATACTTGCTTACCAGCGCGACCGTGGGTTCCAACTGCAGCAAATGCTCCACAGAGGGGAGATCGCGCAGATGCTCACTCATGTTCGAGTTCATCCTCAGGCAGTTGGTCGGGACTCCATAAACTACGTTCACGCAGACGCAGCAGGAATTCGACCATAACCAGACCCACCGCTAAAACCAGAACCAGACTGGAAGTCAGCACACGCCCAATTTGCAACCAGGCAATTGAACTCCCATAGACACCCACCCACATCGCTTCACGCAGCACCACACCCGCATCAATCATGGGTCCAGAAGGGAAACGGCGATTCAGGAAATAGGTGATGGGAAGTGCCAGGCCGCTAAGCGCCAACACGAGACAGAAGAAGAACAGCCAGCGCGGACCGAGAGAGGGTAAAGTCAACATGACAAGATATGCCAGCCCTCCCCAACCGAAAACACAAAGCAGCAGGCTGATCCACAAAAACTTCCAAAAAGATGGGGACTTTTGATAACTGTTCACATGCATACCCTTCTGTAGATTATATCATTAGTGAATAAGGTGAACGAATGCTGACCCTCAACAATTCTCAATATGATTCTTTGTTGAGAATTCCTGTATTGATTTAATCCAATTTGATTATTTTTTATAGATATGGTATGATTTATTCATAATTGATCTGGACAGGCAGCCTGCCTTGTCCGCTCATCCAGAGAGGTGGAGGGACCGGCCCGAAGAAACCTCGGCAACCCGCTTGAATTTTCAAGCAGGTGCCAATTCCGGCAGAAACGAACCGAATACGTTTCTGGAAGATGAGGCAAAATTTACTGTAAAAAGTATGCCTCTCGAATCTAGAGAGGCCTTTTTTTTATCACCGTGTAAGTCCTTACTGCTGAATGTTCCCTTGAACATTCAAGCGAAACTCGAACTCGCGTAACAAACAGGGATGGAAACGACATGGAACGCAAATATACAAACCGACGATTTCTAGATGCAATTAAAGAACATGTAGTTATCTATGATGGCGCTATGGGAACCAACCTGCAACTGCAGGATCTGGGCGCTGAAGAATTTGGTGGAGAAAAGTATGTAGGCTGCAACGACTACCTCGTCATTTCTTACCCAGAAGCGGTTGAGAAGGTACACCGATCCTTCCTGGAGGTTGGCGTAGATGTCATTGAAACATGCACATTCCGTGCCAACCGGCTCACATTGGGCGAGTACGGCTTGCAGGACCGGGTGAATGAGGTTAATCGCAAAGGCGCCGAACTGGCCCGGCGGCTGGCAGATGAATACGAAGCGAAGACCGGGCAGCCGCGCTTTGTGGCGGGGTCAATTGGACCTTCAGGCAAGCTGCCTTCGATGGACGACCCAGAACTTTCTAATATTACCTTTGAAGAACTGGTAGATGTATTTTGTGAGCAAGCCAAAGGACTGATCGAAGGCGGTGTAGATGTCCTGCTGATCGAGACCTCACAAGATATTTTAGAGGTAAAGGCGGCAATTATTGGCCTGCACCAGGCATTTGAGGAAACTGGAATAACACTGCCGATTCAGGCACAGGTGACGCTAGATACCACAGGGCGCATGCTGCTGGGCACGGATATGACAGCGGCATTAACCATCCTGGAGGGAATGGGGATCGAAGTAATTGGCCTGAACTGCTCGACCGGGCCAGATTATATGCGCGAACCCATCCGGCTGCTGGGTGAACAGTCTACGCTGCCCGTATCGTGCATCCCGAACGCCGGGCTGCCGATCAACGTGGACGGACAGGCAGTTTATCCATTAGAGCCGCAGCCTTTTGCAGACACACTGACAGAATTCGTAGAAAAGTTTGGCATCAGCATTGTGGGCGGCTGCTGCGGGACCACGCCAGAACACCTTCAGCGGTTGGTGAAACAAGTACGAGATCAAAAGCCAGCGCCCCGCCCGACAGAGGTGCAGGCGCGGCTGGCTTCTGCCACACAGGCGTTAAACATGCAGCAGGAACCGGCGCCTTTCTTAATCGGAGAACGGCTGAACACCCAAGGCAGCCAGAAGTTTAAGAAACTGATTCTGGCGGAAGACTTTGAATCAGTGATGACGATCGCCGGGCAGCAGATGGACAGCGGCGCGCACGGATTGGATCTATGTGTGGCGCTAACGGAGCGAGCAGACGAGCCTTTCTTGATGCAGCGGACGATTAAAACGATTGCGCCTTCAGCGCGAGCGCCGCTGGTGTTCGACACGACTGAGCCAGAGGTGATGGAAAAGGCACTGCAAACCGCGCCGGGACGATGCCTGCTCAATTCAGTAAACCTGGAAGCAGGCCGCGCGAAAGCTGAACGGCTCTTTGGGTTAGCAAAGAAGTACAACGCCGCAGTCATTGCGCTAACGATTGATGAGCAAGGCATGGCTAAAACGGCTGACCGCAAGGTGGAAGTAGCGCAGCGAATTCATGATATGGCTGTAAATGAATTTGGCTTGCGCCCGCAAGACCTGGTCTTTGACGCGCTGACCTTCACGCTGGCAACCGGAGATGAAGAGTTTAGCAACTCGGCGATCGAAACCCTGGAAGGCATCCGGCAGATCAAGCAGGCTATGCCAGGGGTGCTGGCCTCACTAGGGGTTTCGAATGTTTCCTTTGGCTTATCTCCTGCGGCGCGGGCGGTGATTAACAGCGTGATGCTGTATCACGCCGTGCAGTATGGATTGGATATGGCCATTGTCAACCCGGCCCATATTACCCCTTACCCAGAGATTTCTGAAGAAGAGCGAGAACTGGCCGAAGACCTGATTTTTAACCGCCGGACGGACGCGCTCCAGCGGGTGATTGAGCACTTTGAGCAAAACGTCAGTATGTACGGCAGTAAAACGGATGCTCAACAAGCCGCGCTGCAAAGTATGACTCCTGATGAACGGCTGCACTGGCGGATTGTTCACCGGCATAAAGAAGATGTTGAAAAAGACATCGACGAGGTCATCCGGCGGAATGATCAGGGTGGGCAGCACGCTACCGCCATCTTCATGTTGAATAATGTACTGCTGCCAGCCATGAAGGAAGTAGGGGATAAGTTTGGCGCGGGAGAATTAATCCTACCGTTCGTGCTTCAGTCGGCAGAAGTGATGAAAAAAGCGGTAGCGCACCTCGAAAACTATCTCGAGAAGAAAGAAGGCGTGTCCAAAGGAACGCTGGTGCTGGCGACGGTTTACGGCGACGTTCATGACATTGGCAAGAACCTGGTTAAAACCATTCTTTCAAATAATGGCTACCAAGTGATTGACCTGGGCAAACAGGTTCCGGCAGAGACGATTATTTCTAAGGCAGTGGAAGTCAACGCGGATGCAATTGGCCTGAGCGCACTGCTGGTCAGCACCAGCAAGCAGATGCCGCTGATCGTCAATGAGCTACAGCGGCGCGGGCTAAAGTTCCCAGTGCTGATCGGGGGAGCTGCGATTAACCGGCGCTTTGGCCGGCGTATTTTGCTCACCGAAGAAGACAGCTTTTACGAACCGGGCGTGTTCTACTGCAAAGACGCGTTTGAAGGGCTGGCTATGATGGACGCCTTACTAAAACCGGAAGAACGCGCTGCGCTGTTGGAACGCATTCGTGCGGAGTCGGAGATGGAGTTAGGCCGAACCATCCAGATCACACAGACAGCTGAAACAACGACGCGGTCTGATGTGCCGCCAGCGAACTGCATCCCCACCCCACCCCATTGGGGAGTGCGGGTGGTGCATGAAATGCCATTGGAGATGGTGTTCAAACATCTGGCGATCAATGAACTATTCCGCCTATCGTGGGGCGCGAAGAACACACACGGCGAAGACTGGGAAAAGCTGAAGGCCGAGTTCCAAAAGCGGCTGGACAAGATGACACGGCAGGCAATTCAAGAAAGATGGCTGCGCCCGCAAGCGGTGTATGGTTACTGGCCGGTGCAGTCCGAAGGCAACGATCTGATCCTGTATGTACCCGAGTCGGTAGAAGCAGGGAAACCGGAAGAACGACTGCGCTTCACGTTCCCACGACAGCCTTCTGGCGATCATCTTTGCCTGGCTGATTATTTTGCGCCTGTCGAAAGCGGCAAGATCGACGTGGTCGCGCTGCAAGTGGTCACGGTGGGACAGGAGGCAACGGAGCGGTTTGAGCGGCTGCAGTCGGCGGGCGACTATTCAGAGGCCTACTTTACGCATGGCCTGGGCGTTCAGACAGCGGAAGCGACGGCGGATTACCTGCACAACCATATCCGGCGAGAGCTTGGGTTGGCCGCCGAACAAGGGAAACGGTATTCCTGGGGATACCCGGCTATTCCAGAACTGGATGATCACCTCAAAGTGTTTGAACTGCTGCCAGCGGAGCGCGAACTCGGGATGAACCTGACAGGGGCTTACCAGCTCGTGCCAGAGCAGTCCACCGCAGCGATTATCATTCACCACCCCAACGCCAGATACTACAACATTGGCGAAAGCCGGGTCGAGCAGTTGATGCGCGGTTAAGAGGCATGCATGGAAGAAAAATTTTCTTTCCTATCACTGTTGGAAAGCGGAAGACCGATCCTTTCGGATGGCGCGATGGGTACGGTTCTGCATCAGCGCGGCATCGATTTCAATGAGTGCTTTGATGCACTCAATATCAGCAATCCGGCTCTCGTGGCAGAGATTCACCGGGAATATATTGAGGCTGGGTCACAGATTATCCAGACGAATACGTTTGGCGCGAACCGGTATAAGCTCGCCCGGCATGGATTGGAAAATGATGTGGCGCGGGTCAACACAGCCGGAGTAGAACTGGCGCGCCGCGTGGTGTTGGCTTCCTTCAAACCGGTGTTGATCGCCGGGGATGTTGGTCCACTGGGCGTGCGGTTGGCTCCCTTTGGAAGGGTAAAGCCAGAGCAAGCCAGGGCAGCTTTTGCTGAGCAGATTAGCGCACTGGTGAAAGCAGGCGTGGATTTGCTGATTATTGAGACGATGAGCGACCTGTATGAGGTCAATGAAGCCATTGCGGCTGCGAAAGAGACAGCACCCGATTTGCCCCTGGTCGCTTCAATGACCTTCACTCGAGATGACCGGACGATGCTGGGCGACGACCCGGTTAAGGTGGCCCAAAGCCTGACCCAAGCAGGAGCGACTGTCATTGGGGTGAACTGTTCCGGCGGCCCACACCAAATTCTGCGAATCCTAAGGCAGATGCGGGCTGGGGCTCCCGAAGCACGATTCTCGGCAATGCCAAACGCTGGCTGGCCTGAACAGGTGGGTGGACGGATCATGTATCCGGCAGGGCCAGAGTACTTTGGCGAATACGCCCTCTCTTTTTGGTCAGCCGGAACCTGCATGATTGGGGGCTGCTGCGGTACGACCCCGGAACACATCGCCGCCATGTCGCGGGCGATCCTTGCAGCGCCTGCTAATTTTAAAAGTAATGGTTCTGTGCTGAATATCTCAGAGGGAGAAGAAGCCGAACCAGGAGACCAACCCACCCAACTGGCACACAAACTGGCAATGGGGAAGTTTGTAACAGCAGTTGAAATGGACCCGCCGCGGGGGCTTTCGACACACAAACTGTTGGCAGGAGCCAGCCTGCTGGCTGAATCAGGAGCAGATGTCATCAACGTGGCAGACAGTCCGATGGCGCGAATGCGGATGAGCCCGTGGGCGGTCTGTAACCTGCTGCAGCGCCAGACAGGAACGGAAACTGTACTGCATTTCCCGACCCGCGGGCGGAATCTGCTGCGCGTGCAGGGCGACCTGCTGGCAGCCCACGCGCTGGGGGTGCGGAATGTATTTGTGGTAATGGGCGATCCAACTGCCATCGGCGATTATCCAGACGCGATGGATAATTACGATGTGGTGCCTTCTGGCTTAATTAAGCTGATCAAACAGGGCTTTAACGCAGGGGTAGACCATGCTGGTTCGAACATCGGGCAGCCTACTTCCTTTTTTGTTGGCTCGGCGCTCAACCTGACGCCAAACCTGCCAGAGCAAGAGCTAAAAAACCTGCGCCGCAAGCTGAAAGCGGGCGCAGACTTTATGCTGACTCAGCCCATCTACGATTCTCACAGCGCGCTGTGCTTCCTGCAGCAAGTGGAACAGTTCCTGGGCAAGCCGTTAGGCATCCCAGTGCTGGTGGGCATTTTACCGCTGGTGAGTGCCCGCCACGCGGCCTTCTTACACAATGAGGTTCCGGGCATTTCTATTCCGGAGCCTATTCGGGCGAGACTTGAAGCCGCGGGAGAAAAAGCTGCCCTCGAAGGGGTTAAAATTGCGATAGAATTGATAGAACAAATGCGGCCTGCCATTCAGGGTGTTTATATTATGCCTCCTTTCAACCGGTTTGATATGGCGGCAGAGATCATTGAAACTATTCAACGACACTGACGAACAGACCGCAGGCGAATCCCCTTCTGGATGGCGCAGGAAGCCATCCCTAAATTGGGCTGGATGATGTTCAAGGATATGAATCATAAGGCTGTAAGGGGCAAGCAGACGCGACAACGGATCTTGCATCTTCTCATCCTGGTCGGCCTGCTTGCCGCTCTGTTTACTGGTTGCACTGCCCCTGCTACCACACAAGCGCCTGCAAGTGGTCCGCTGTCGATTCCCACGCGTATCAACCCGGCGCATCGCGAACCTTCCGCGACCGCCAGTGTTTCAACCCTGGCGCCCACTCAGGATCTTTCAACAATGCTCACCACAACCCCACGGCCCGAAGTGGAGGGGTTGTATAACTTTCCCACAGATGTGGACCCCCTGACCGGTTTGAAAGTGGAAGATCCATCGCGGTTAGAACGAAGACCGATTATGGTGAAAGTATCCAACTTTCCACGAACCGGGCGGCCTCACGCAGGTTTGTCGTTCGCGGACATGGTCTTTGAGTACTATATTGGCTACGGGCTGAATCGTTTTTCAGCCGTTTATTTAGGGCAGGACTGCCCGCAGGTTGGACCTGTGCGCTCGGGGCGGTTGGTGGACGCTCAATTGGGTGAGATGTATCAGGCTCTGCTCTTTTATGGAGACGCCGACCCGACTGTGGATGAGGTGATCGTGGGGGAATTAGGCTCACGGGCACTGGCTGAGAAGTTCCTACCCAGCCCACCGAAGTACCGTCTTGGGCCGGTATTGGACGAAACCAGCCTGTTTGTCAACACTGCTGAATTGAATGACTATGTAAATGCCAACATCGATATTTCAAATTCGCGGCGTGACCTGCGCGGCATGATATTTAGTGATCTGATTCACCCGGTAAACAAACCGGCGACGGAATTGGGCGTGCAGTTCTGGACGACGACCCGTGGGGAATGGCACTATGACGCAACGACGGGGAAGTACCTGCGCTGGATTGAGGAGGTTAAGGGGGATAATCAGATCGAGATGATCCCGCTGGTAGACCGGCTGACAGATAAGCAGTTGGCATTCTCGAACGTGATTATTTTGTACGCCACATATGTAGAATATGCCCCTACGAAGCATGACATTTTGCTTTATGATAATACGGATGGGAAACGGGCGCTCTTTTTTCGGGATGGGGTGATGGTAGAAGGTACTTGGAAAAGCCCGAACCGAGGCCGGCCCATTCAATTCTTCAACAGTTGGGGATTGCCGATGCACTTAAAACCCGGCAATACCTGGATTGTTGTGGCTGGCGACAGTTCCACTTTTAACGAGAAAGATCCGGGCGTATGGGAATTACGCTTTGATCTTCCTTGACATTCTTTTTTTGAGAGATCGTATGCCGTTATGCAAATACTGGTTCTTTCCGACATACATGCAAATCTGACGGCTCTAGAGGCTGTCATCGAGGATGCTGGTTCAGTGGATGCGGTGTGGTGCCTGGGTGATGTGGTTGGTTACGGCCCTGACCCAAATGAATGTGTAGCACTGATCCGGCGCCAGCCCAATCTGACCTGCTTGATGGGCAATCACGATGCTGCCGCGGTGGGGCGTATCCCGCTTGAAACATTCAATCACGACGCACGCCGCTCTATTGAATGGATGCAGAATATCATCAGCAAAGAGAACTTTGCATTCCTCTATGCTCTTCCAGATAAGAAAGCAATCGATCAGGTGACACTGGTACATGGCAGCCCCCGCAACCCGGTTTGGGAATATATCCTTGACTTGTATAACGCGGCACAGAACTTTGGGCACTTCAATACACAGTTGTGCATGGTGGGCCATACCCACCTGCCAATCGCCTACCTGAAGATGGAAGAAGGGCCGGATGTATATTGGATGATGCCACCCGAGAATGAGGTCATCGAGATTGAGGGGCGAGCCATCCTGAACCCTGGCTCGGTAGGGCAACCTCGCGATCACGATCCGCGCGCTTCTTATGCCATCTTTTCACCGGAAACGAACAGTTGGGAACTGCGCCGGGTGCGGTATAACATTCAGGCGGTACAGAAACGTATTGAAGAGGCAGATTTACCAAGCAGGCACGCGGCACGGCTGATGGAAGGCTGGTAGCAGCCATTGAATTCAAGCGAAGTGAGCGGCGCGAACATCGCGCCGTTTTGCTTTAATCGGGAACCTTCTCTCACTCGCGAGCGTCATAAATATAAGGGATCGATCCAACGTTTTTTTGGAAAGTCAATACACCTTTCAAACCACCAACTGCTTTCTAAAGAGGAGAGAAGAGCCATGATAAAGCGATTAGGTATTATCTTGTTTGTGACGGTACTCCTGCTGAGCGGGTGCCAGGGAGCAGCAACATCGAAACCCGCCCAAGAAGCGGCAACGAACAGCAGCAGCTATGGAATTGGGCGAGACGCTTTGAACGGAGGAGCACAAAAAGGCGCTGAGGCTCCTGGCGCCGCCCCCGCCTTAGCCACAGACAGCAGGCAGAGCAGCCAGGCGAATGCTGTCAAGAGACTGGTTATCCGAACTGCGGACCTGACGATTGTGGTGGAACAGCCCGCACAAGCCCTGGATACGGTGAGCCGTATGGCAGAGACAATGGGTGGGTATGTGGTCAGTTCGAATCTATACAAGACCAGCCATAATAACCAGGAAGTGCCAGAAGCCAGAATTACGATCCGGGTGCCAGCGGAAAAGCTGAACACCGCGATGGATCAAATTAAAAGGGCTGGTTGGAAACTCAGAGCAAGATGTGCTGGTGGAAAACATCAGCGGTGAAGACGTGACTAAAGAATATACCGATCTGCGGTCGCGCCAGAAGAACCTGGAAGAAGCTGAGCAGCAACTGCGCGAGATTATGGCATCAGCAAAGCGCACCGAAGATGTAATGGCGGTTTACCAACAGTTGACACAGGTGCGGGAACAGATTGAAGTAATCAAGGGACAGATTCAATATTACGAGGAATCGGCAGCGCTTTCATCGATCTCGGTGGTGATTCAGGCACAAGCAGCTGTACAGCCCCTGGAAGTGGGCGGATGGCAGCCAGTGGGTGTGGTGCGAGATGCGGTACAAGCCCTGATCAACACACTCCAGGTTCTGGCAAGCGCAGCCATTTGGGCCGTGGTGTACCTCCTGCCGGTGGGTCTGATGATCTTGCTGCCGTTAGGACTGGTTGTGTGGATTATCCGGCGCGCTGTACGGAATACCAAAGCCAGAACCCCTGCCATTCCCCCCACCACAGCCCAGGGAGACTGATCTGTTCGCGGAAGATCGCAAGCGGAAAATTTTACAACAGCGATTTGTGAATTAAGATAAACCAGGCGCACCCGAGACGAGCGCGCCTGGTTTCATTTCTAGAAGGTTACGTTACTGGCTGAACTGGCGGGTAAGCAAATCAAAGTAGAGGGTCTGACCGTTCTCCGGTTGGAGAACCAGTCGATTATCTTGACGGGCGAGTACACGCAGCGCGCCAACCCCATTGGGGGCGAGGTAAGTGGTGGCGTGGAGCTGCATATCATCAGGACTGGATTCAAACAGGATAAGCAGTCCCTGCTCGGGGCTTTGTGGTTGAGCCCCTGCCAGTGCCTGCAAAGAAATATTCTGCAGCATGCCACGCCATAAGTTGGTAACAGCAGCCTCAGAGGGATGCAACAACCCTTCGCTGCCCTCGACAATCTCTTCCGGTAGAGGCGGCAGAGTCAGCGCGTCTGACTGCAACTGAGTGTGGACTGGAAATTCTTTGGAAGCGAGAGGAACCTGACGGGAACTGCCGGTTTCGACGCGTTCAGCGATCGCAAGCTTTTCCGCTAAACTCTGGCGGGCCTGGTCACTGAGATTGGGAAAGGCAAGCGCAGCGCGCAAGCGGTCAATTTCGTTTTCGGCTGACTGCACAGGAGCAACTTGCTGCTGCGCAGTTTGCATAGCAGCGGTAACAGTGGTTTTGTCCGGGTCTGTCCAGAGAATGTCAGTGGCCCAGCGCAAGCCCTGTGCAGTGCGATAATCGCTATTAAGCAGATTGTAAAGCTGCGACCAGCCCTGTTCAGGCGTGTTGTCAATGGCCCAACCTTCACCACTACAGCCGCCACGCTGCTGGCAGGCCTGATAGTTGGTGAGGCTGCCGACGAAACCCACTGGAACGCCATGATTTTGGTAGGAGTAGACGCTCAGTAGATACCACTGCTCGGCGTTCAGACCGCTGGTCAGATAGATTTCTGGAAGCGGGTAGATAGGGCCCATCCCATAAATGACGGTCCAAATCTGTTCTTTGCTCCAAAGATGAGGGTATGAACCGCACTGGGTATCGGGGTTCTTGAGCCAGCCGCAGCCAGGAAGCGCGCCATAGTTATATAGATCATACTGGTTGAGCGAGTCGTAGCCATCCAACCAGGCTTTGGTCGCTTCATACGAATTCCAAGAGAGTTCGATGTCGTTCGCGCCAACAGCATCCACCTGCTGCATCAACTCATTATGGGTATTCTCCGCCAGATAATAATTGACGTCATTCACCATCGTGGCCCAGGCTGCGCCGTGTTCAAAGGTAATCGAAGGATTATAATTACCAGGATAATTGCTGGTGCCAATGGCGATACGGAGGTGTGATTCATGATCCTCGCCACTGCAAATGAAGTAACCCATCCCATAGTTCCTGGAAGCATCACCGAGTTGGTCCATAGTAGGAGACCCGTACCCCATGAGGCTAACGGTGTATTTTTCATTGACGAAACGAGGATAACCGAAGTCGAGGATGACAAGGTTATCCTGCGCGCCGGTTGTATTTAGATCGTGCAAGCCCAACTCACAGCCGAGGTTAAAGAGGGTAGAAGTATTGACCGTAGCCATGTAGTAGCTGCTGGTCGTACCGGGCATGGTAGACCCACCTGTGGTGGCCTGCTTATCAGGAGGCGGCGGGCCTAAAGGCGAGGGGTTGACAATCACTGGCAGAAACAAAGCAAAGGTATCTCCGGCTGTCTGACGCTGAATGATCGACAATGTATTGTGCGCTTCTTCAGTTGGCAGAGCAAGCTGAGGAAGCCGCGTGCAAGCGGTCACCAGGAGAATCGATACAAGCAATATGAGACTCCTTTGTATAACTTTCATAATTTCTCCAAATTGGGTATCTAAAAGTGATATTTAAGGGCAAGTGTAGCATGAATTGGACTGAAATTGTATAAACGGCATTTAATTCGACGGGGATTACGTCATGGGGGGATTGCGCGGAGCAGCAGCAATTCTCAATATGAAAATGGAGTGAAGCAGTAGCAAATTCTGGACAATGGGGCGGGGATGAATTACCCTTGTGCGATGTATGAAAAATTGAAGGCAAGCAAGATGGTGGCCGTGTTACGGGAGCAGTGTAGCCAGTTTCCGGATAAGCGGACAGGGGAAAACAGCCAATATGAACTACCCGATGCGGGGATGAGTGCCTTTTCGGTGTTCTTCACCCAAACCCCCTCCTTTCTGGCGCATCAGCGGGACATGAAATTGCGCAAAGGGAAGAGCAACGCGGAACGCTTGTTTGCCTTAGACGAGTTACCCAGTGATAACCAAATCCGTAATCTGCTCGATCCCGTGCCGCCGCAAAATCTGGATCGGATGTATCGGTATATTTTCGCAGCCGTGGAACAAGGCGGACTGTTGGAAGAGTATCGTTCCTTTGGCAAGCACCTCCTGGTGGCCATGGATGGGACGGAATACTTCAGTTCGCAGAAGATCCACTGCGCGCAGTGCAACCATCGGGTGTTGAATAACGGGGAAACGCGCTATTTTCACAGTGTCTTGACCCCGGTTATTGTCCAGCCCGGCAATCCGAACGTCATCGCCCTGGAGCCCGAGTTCATCCTGCCCCAGGACGGGGAGGAAAAACAGGACTGCGAAATCCAGGCTGGCAAGCGCTGGGTGGAAACGCACGGCGACTTTTATGCCAAACGGGGGGTGACCCTCTTGGGCGATGATCTGTTCAGTCGTCAGCCATTCGTGCAGGATCTGAAAGACAAGCAGTTACACTTCATTTTGGTGTGTAAACCCAATTCTCACGAGGAACTGTACCAAAGCGTGGCCTTCCTGGAGGCGAATCAGGTCTTGGCGACCAAAGTCGTGCGGCGCTGGTTGGGACGCTATGCGGAGATCGATACCTATCGCTATACCCAGCAGGTGCCCTTACGCGCTGGAACGGACGCGCTCACCGTCAACTGGGCCGAACTGACCACCATGCGCGAAGATAGCGGTGCCGTGGTCTACAAAAACGCCTGGATGACCGACTTTTCCATCAGCGACACCACGGTGGAGGCGATTGTACGCGATGGACGCGCCCGCTGGAAGGTCGAAAACGAGAACAACAACGTGCTCAAAACCAAAGGGTACCACCTGGAGCATAATTTCGGACAGGGCAGCCAGCATTTGGCGGCCCTGTTGCTTTCGCTCAACCTGCTGGCCTTCCTCTTCCATACGATCTTGGGCCGGGTCGACGAGCAGTACCGCGCCATCCGGCAGAAATTGGGCCCGCGCCGCACCTTCTTTCAGGACTTGGATGCCCTCCTGCGCTATTTCGAGTTTTCCTCCTGGGACGAAGTCCTGGATTTCATGTTCAACGGTCTCGAACTGGACACCGGATGATCCCGATGGCTTCCCCGGCCACTTTCCTGATCCGCTGCGTCACGGCTTGCCCTCCGCAGTCTTTTTCATTTCCCTTGCCTGCCCGCTGCTTTGGACCACAGATCATCCTGCATCTACCTTCTTTTGCTTGGATGCCTCCCTGATAACCTGTCCTGCGCCGCTCTTTTCCCTTCCATCCTCATATTGAGAATTGCTGGCGGAGCAGTCAGTTCCTTGACATTGATAGGGGGGCAAGCTATAATTCCTTTCACAGCGCGGGTGTAGTTCAGTGGTAGAACGCTTGCTTCCCAAGCAAGATATCACGGGTTCGAGTCCCGTCACCCGCTCTAGAGACGGCTCCCCAGGTTGGGGAGTTTTCTTTTAATCCTCCTGCTGTTTCAAAAAAAATATTGCTATAATCAGCCTGAAAACGATGCTAAAAAGATCTGAAACAGGTTTCGTCATCCGGCTGGTTCATGGGAGAATCTATGGAAGGATATATTTATGCCTGATGTGAACGCATTACAACGCATACGCTGCTTTTTACTGGATATGGATGGCACGTTTTACCTTGGCAATCAGCTTTTACCGGGGGCCCTGACGTTTATCGAACTGCTCCAGTCACGGGGGGTGCAGTTCCTGTTCTTGACCAATAATTCTTCCAAGACACGGAAAGAATACGCGGACAAGATTCGCCGGATGGGATTGGATCTGCCGGAAAGCCAGATCTTTACATCAGGTGAAGCAACGGCGATCTATCTGAAGAAGCGCCAGCCAGGCGCGAAGTTGTATGTGGTAGGCACGCCAGCGTTGGAAAGAGAATTCGAAGAATATGGCTTTGTCCTGACCGGCGAACGGCCCGACTTCGCCGTGTTGGGGTTTGACACTACCCTGACGTACGATAAAATCTGGAAGTTGTGCGATCTAGTAGTGGCAGGCGTACCATATATTGCCACCCATCCGGACATCAACTGCCCGACAGAAGATGGATTCATGCCAGACATTGGTTCAATGATTGCAATGATCGCGACTTCCACTGGCAAGGAACCGGATGTGATTATTGGCAAACCAAACGCCCCAATTGTAGAAGCGCTGGCTGAAAAACTACAAATGCCAGTGCAAGCGTTGTGCATGGTTGGTGACCGGCTTTATACAGACATCGCTTTGGGCAAAACTGGGCTGATGACGGTGCTTGTATTGAGTGGGGAAACGAAGCGAGCCGACTTGAAAGAGTCACCCTTTCAGGCAGACTTCGTGATGGAGAACCTGGGCGAACTGGTTGTCCAATTAAAAACCTTGTAAACTCATCTAAATAACTGTTTTATAACTACCCCCTCACTAAAGTAGGGGGTTTTATGTTACTTTTACTGAATTTAGGGGGGAATTCTTTTACATTTAACGATAGGTCCCTCTTTTTTAATTCCATTCCAGGCCCAACCGTGGGGGAGAGGCTTCTTACAAAAGTGCAAAGGTTATACAGGCCAAAGACGCAACCCAATATAATGGAAGAGATTAAAATTAGGCGTGTTTCCCTCGCTTTGCGCAACTTTTGGGGAGGAGATTGTTCGCAAATATGTTGACAATATTCCTCTTTCCACTCTGACTAATTTCTTGATGCATCCTGGATGAGGAGATATTTGATGGAAGAAGCAAAAACCGTCTTACACGTTGAAGACAACTTCGATAATCGACTGCTGGTGCGACGGTTACTACAGGCATTTGGTTATCAGGTGATTGAAGCTGAGAATGCCGCGAAGGCGCGACAAATTCTGAATACAGAACGTCCCAACCTGATTCTGATGGATATTAACATGCCCGACATGGATGGATATACCCTGACGAATGAACTAAAAGCCCTCCCCCATTTGCAGGGCATTCCAATTGTTGCCATAACGGCCAATGTCATGAAAGGTGACCGAGAACGGACCCTCAGCGCCGGCTGTGATGGATACATCGAAAAGCCAATTGATGTCGATAAATTCATTGACCAGGTTGAGGCGTTTATTGGTTAGCTGCCAGGAGGCGGTTCTCACGCAGGCAGCACAGCGATTGAACCCCACCCGTGCAAGAACTACAGACGTAAAGGGTTTTGGGCTAAAACCCGATCGATTTTCCACCTAGTCGAAACGAGCAGAAAATTAAAGATCATTATGTCAAAAGACGCGATCGTTCTTGTCGTTGAAGATAACGTTTCAAACTTTGTGTTGATCGCCCGAATGTTGGGATTCCTGGGCATTCACTGTGAATGGAAGACTTCGGGTTATGAAGTGGTCGAGTATGCAGATACACTGCCCAAAATCGACCTCATTCTGATGGATATTCGCCTGCCCTATGAGGATGGGTATTCAGCACTTGGCAAAGTACGGCAGTCGCCAAAGCTTAAAGATGTGCCGGTGATTGCAGTGACAGCAGAGGCCAGCCTGGAGCAGATGAACAAAGCCCGGGCATCAGGGTTCGATGGTTTTTTGGGCAAGCCACTTGACCCAGATCAGTTCCCAGACCAAATCCAGCGGATTCTGGCGGGCGAAGCTGTTTGGGAAATGAGTTACTGAAGCGGCCCTCTCTAGAGGTTTTGTGGAGGCGACTGTGCTGCCTACACGAAGCGGGCTATCTTTCTAGATTCATTGATAAGATCTTTTTGGGCGGATGAACCTCCACAGCAGGCCCATATCTCATAGGTAGTTTTCATACAGGTGGTAAGGAGAAGGTTATGGCGAAACAGGCACCATTGAAATGGCAGCAGAGCAGTCCTGCACATGAAGTCTCACATCGAAACAGCCTGGTGCGTACGCTGCTGGTAATCTTGCTGCTATCTTCGCTGTTTCCTGTCCTTCTCATTGGAACGCTCACCTTTTTCCGCTCACGCGAACTTCTACACGACCAGGCTTCACGACAAGTTGAAAATGTAGTCAAGAAGGAAGTAGATCAGTTCCGTCAGTTCATTGATATTCGAGAATCCCTCATGGACCAGATGGCAACTGACCAGAGCTTCAACACGAACCTGAACACCCTGGTCAACGACCCACCAAACTCTCCTGAATTTTTAACTGCTCGCAGCCTGATTTTTTACTACAACTATCGCGCAAACGCGCAATCTGCGAATAATGACTTTTTTGATAATATGTTCATCATCCGCCCGGATGGTGAAGTTTTAATCTCTACAAATGAACAATGGATTGTAGAAAACTTCGGGGAACATAAAGTTCAAAGCCCCTTTATTCTAGACCTGATTGGAACCAACGGCTCAACCATCAGCTATGCCCCGACTGCCTCTTACGGCAACCAACTGGTGGTTTTTACCACACGCTCGTTTGTGAATGAAAATGGAGATTTGGCGGCAACAATCATTGCAACCTCTACGTCGCCTACCCTGAGCCAGATGTTGAGTGACTCCAGCGCCTTTTTCCAAAGTGCGACAAGCTTTTTCTTCTTACCAGATCAATCCTTAATCAGCACGACCGCCGATCAGAAGTTTACACCGCTGTCGCCTACTCAAAGCACCCTGGGCTACCTTAATCTACTCATGAAAGGGCCTAACCGGCAGGCGTTGTTCACGGGAACAAACCAGTCGAGTGAAACGGCGATGATGTTTGCCAGGTGGCTGCCAGAGTACCGGATTGGGATGCTGTTAGCCGTCCCGGAAGATTCTATTTATGGGCAAATCCGGATTGCAGACAGCTTCAATCTGGCGCTGCTGGGGATCTCGCTCCTGCTAACCGGCAGCCTGATTTACTTTGGCAGCACTCAGCTCGTGAACCCACTGGTCCATCTGGCAAATACCGCCGATCGTTTTTCAAAAGGAAATTGGACAGAGCGGGCGCAGATTAAACGGCGGGATGAGATTGGCATGTTGGCACAATCATTTAACCATATGGCCGATGATTTGAGCCAGCTTTACGCTTCGTTGGAAGCGGCAGTTGAAAAACGAACCAGCCAACTGCGAACCGCCTCAGAAGTGGCACAACTGGCAACTTCTACTACCCAACTGCAAGAAACTCTGACGCGAACCGCGCAGCTCGTGGCAGAACGGTTTGGGTTTTACCACGTCGCTATTTTTCTACGCAGTGAAAGCGGCAATACGATGGTCTTGAATGAAGCCAGCGGAACGGCGAGCAGTGCGGTTAAAGAACGAGGCGAACATCATAATATTGGATCCGATTCGCTGGTTGGATGGGTAGCAGCCAACAATAAGGCACGCGTAGTCGTTCTGACAAAGGACACGAATTACTCTGTCGATCCGCTGCTGCCGATATCTAAATCTGAAGTGGCTGTGCCCATTTCGAGCAGTGATGAGGTGCTGGGGGTATTGAGTATTCAAAGCACTCAGGCAGAAGCTTTTGACTCAGAAACAGTCTCGATGCTGCAAACCCTGGCGAACCAACTTTCGAGCACTTTACAGAATCGGCGCTTGTTAGAAACCACGCAAATGAGCTATCAGGAAACATCGCTGCTCTATCGCACCACCCGTCAGGTTACCCAGGCGCGCAGCGAGAACGAAATCCTGCGGATTTTTGAAGAATCCTTCTTGCAGTTACCTTATATCACGATGGTGTTTAACGTTCAAGAAAGCAAGTTCAAGATCGTTACGGTTATTGACTACCGCACCGGGCAAATCGAACGGAACCTAAAGGATATTACCATCCCCATTAATGATATGGTAAATCCGCTCACCGAAAACCATATTCACCTGATTGACCTGGGGCAGGCTTCTGCATTTGATAGCATCATTTCTTTCCTAATCCGGCGGGGATGTAAATCGACGGCGCTGCTGAGTGTCGTGGAGAACGGGCAGCTTACCAGAGTGATCGCGCTGGGCACACATGAAGAGAACCGGTTTACAAGTACATCCATTCAGCCATACGCAAACCTGTCCGAAGTGATCGGCGCGGCTTTGGAAAAGTTCCACGTACTGGGCACCCTGCAACAACACCTGTCTGAGCTTCAAATTCTGGCAAACGTCGGCCAGGCCGTGTCAGCCGAAACAAATCTGGAGCAGTTGTACCACGTACTCCACCAGCAAGTGATTCAAACATTAGGACCGGATATCAACTTTGCTGTGGCGCTCTACAACAAAGAGCAGAATCTGATCGAGATTCCCTTCCGGTATGAAAATACTCAATATTCACCCGCAATCGAACCTTTCCCACTCGGCGAAGGTTTGACCTCAAAAGTGATTGAAGAACGCAAACCGCTCTTAATTACCCAGAATACACTGGAGACGGCCCGTGCACTGGGTGCAAAATTCGTCGGTGAGCCGGCAAAGTCATGGTTAGGTATTCCCCTCCTGTTTGGCGGCGAAGTGGTGGGAGCGCTCATCTTGCAAGATGTAGTAAACGAAGAACAGTTCAGCGAAAATGATCTGAACCTGTTTATGACCCTGGCGCCGCAAATCGCCACAGCCATTCGGAACGCGCAACTGATTACGGAAATACAAGCGGCGCTACAGGCCTACGACCAGGAACACTTCTTGCTTAACACGCTCCTAAACCATGCCCCGGATGGAATCTCTTTCAAGGATACAGAAGGACGTTACATCCGAGCAAGCCAGTCTACAGCAGAATTCTACTATCTTCCAGTAAAGGATCTGATTGGGAAGACGGATCTCGAGCTGGCAGGAGAGCAGATGGGTCAAGAGATGTGGAATCACCAACAGCATATTCTGGAGAGTGGACAGGCACAAACGACTATCTTCTCACAAGAAGATGAGCAGGCAAGAACGCGTAAGTGGTGGCAGGTTACAGGAATCCCGATTAATGACTTTGAAGGCAAGCTTTATGGTTTGATGGTTATTCAGCAAAACATCACCGAATTAAAAGAGACAGAGCAGCTTTCGAACCGGCGGGCTGAAGAACTGATGACTGCCGCAGAAATTGCACGCGACACCACAGGTACGCTGGATGTAGAAAGCCTGCTGGAAAAATCGGTGAACCTGGTACGAGAGCGGTTTGGTTTCTACCACGCCTCGATCTTCTTGCTGGATAAAGTAGGTGATTATGCGGAACTACGCGAATCTACCGGTGAGGCAGGGGCGCAAATGATGAAAGCAGGGCACCGGCTGGCAGTAGGATCCAAGTCCATTGTGGGGCAAGTGACCGAACAGGGAACAGCACTGGTGGTTAACCGGGTGAAAGAGGACTCGAACTACTACCCCAACCCACTGTTACCTGAAACACAAAGTGAACTGGCTATTCCAATGAAAGTTGGGGAACGAATTCTTGGCTCTTTAGATGTACAAAGCAGGCATGAGGATGCTTTCAATCCTGACGATGTGAGCGTTTTGCAAATCCTGGCAGATCAGGTCGCTGTGGCTGTCGTGAATAGTGAGTTGTTCGGCCAAACACAAGAACTGCTGGGGAAACACCGCTTGCTGCGCCAGATTACAAATGCTGCCGGTATGAGCACCAACCTGGAAGAAGCACTGGTCAGTGTAGTGAAAGTGCTGCGTACAGAAGGTGTTGGAGACCGCATCGCGGTGCTGCTTTTGAATGACGACCACACCCTTCAGGTGCGGGCCTCGGCAGGCTATGAAGGCACCCATCATCTCGAACTGCGCTTAAAGATAGGCGAAGGTATTACAGGCTGCGCGGCGGCAGAAAAACATCCGATCAACGTGAATGATATTCAAGCTGACTCGCGATATATTGCCCTGGACCCAGTTGTGCGCTCAGAGTTAGCGATCCCAATTTTATTCCGGGAAGAACTGATCGGCGTGCTAAACCTGGAGAGCCTACGAGTTTGGGCGTTTGATGAAAGTGACGTGGAAATTTTTAGCGAACTGGGATACAGCCTGGGCAGCATTATGTCGAATATTCGCCTGGTGCAACAAGTGCGCCAGCAGGTAGAAAGAGAGCGACTGCTGTTCGAAGTCACCAACAAGATCAGGCACTCGGTTGATCTGGAAACGATTATGCAAAGTACCACGCGCGAAATTTGCCAGGCGCTGGGGGCAAGACGCGCCAGTATTCAGATTACAGCTGGAAGAGAAGCGATCACAGAACGGCTGGCGGAAAGCGACGGGCATAAAAACGGGCAGGAGGCAGCAGAATGAATTTCTTCCAGAAACTGTTACCCAGTTACGTCCCGCCATTGGTAGCAAGCCAGGGTGAGCTGACTGTCTTGCGAGAACGTATCTTGCAAGGAATACAATTGGTTTTCGTTGCCCTGGGGGTAGGATCACTGATCTTTGCCATCCAGCAGCCTCTCCTGCTGATCCTGTATAGCTTCTTCATGCTCCTGCTGATCATCAACCTTTCTGCACGGAACTGGCCCTACTTACTCCGTGGACACGTCATCACCGTGACCGTGTATCTGCTGGCTGTTTCTGAACTGGTGGAGAGCGGACAGCTGGGTGAAGTGCGAATGTTTTTGATCATCTTCGTGGCACTTACCGCATTACTGTTCAGTTATAAAAACGTGATCATGGCAATCTTCGTCAGTCTCCTCACGATCGCGGCAGCCGGCATCCTCAGCGATCGAGCACCTGACCTGCTTCTCCCAGGACTGATCAGCATCAAGACGGGCACGAGTTGGGTGCAGGCCAGTTTTACCTTCCTGATCCTTTCAGCAGTGCTCTCGGGAGCCACTACTATGCTGATTTCGGGCCTGGAAAGCAACCTGGTCAAAAAGAATGAACTGACGAATCGCCTGGAACAAGAACGGGATGCGCTGGAAAAACGGATTCAGGAACGGACTGAGAGCATCTCGCGGCGGTTGACGCAAATGTTGACTGCGGCAGAAATCAGCCACGCGATGGGATCGATGCAAGATGTTAGTGAAAATCTGCTGCAGATTGTCGAACTGCTGCGCGTACGGTTTAGCCTGTATTATGTAGGGGTTTTCATGCTGGACGCCAGCGGACAACAAGCGGTATTAAAAGCGGGCACGGGTGAAGCCGGGCTGCGCATGTTGACCCAGGGACACCGGCTATCTGTGGGCGGTAGTTCTATGATTGGCTGGACAATTGCTAACCGTAAAGCACGCATTGCTCTGGACGCAGGTGCAGAGGCGGTACGCTTTAGCAACCCGCACCTGCCACTAACGCGGTCAGAACTGGCACTGCCTATTCTTGCACGCGAACGCGTGTTGGGCGCTATGACCATCCAATCTGTGCAGTCGAACGATTTCGATGAAAATGATATTACTATGCTGCAAAGCATTGCTGATAACCTGGGGGTCGCGCTGGATAACGACCGGCTTTATCAGGAAACAAGGCAAAGCCTGGAGGAGATTCGCGCACTGAACCACGAATATCTACAACAAGGGTGGAGTGAGGCGCAGGCCGTAAATGGCGAACTGACCTATTCTTTTGAGAATCAAAAGTTCAGTCAGGATAGCCAGGTAGGACACTCTATCCAAGTCCCTTTGACACTACGCGATGAAGTCATCGGCTATATCACCCTCGAGACTGACCAACCCACCCTTTCGGCGGATGAAACCCATTTTGTTGAGAACATCACCAACCAGACCGCGGTGGCATTGGAAAGCGCAAGGCTGCTGCAAGAAACTGAACGGCGGGCCATACAGGAGCAAAAACTGAATGAATTAACCACTCACTTCTCACAAGCCTTGAGCGTGGACGAAATTTTACAGAAGGCCGTGCAAGAACTGGGGCAGCTGCCCGCCGTAGCGGAAGTATCTGTTGAGATTATGCCCATTCAACCATCAGACAATGAAGCAAGTTTACCCGTTAGATCTCTGCAAGATCGAGTTCCTCCTGCTGCTTCAAACGGTAGAAACGGAAAGGGGCATGCATTATGACTTTCCTGGATCATTTAAAACCCAGTCACCTTCCTGAGTCTGTCCTACAAAAAGATGTGCTCAACCGGCAGCGGGAAGTTATTCTTCAGTATATTTTGAACATTTTGTTAGGGATCTACACGCTGGGGCTTGGCGTTGTGCTGGCTTTCTTACCTCAAGTAATTCGTTCCGGTAGAGGATGGATCTATGTAATCTTTTACCTGGTTCTGGTGTTCTTAACCATTACGCGAAATCTTAACTACTATCTACGCGCTGTGGTTGTCATCCTGACGTTGCAGGCGTTGGGCGTAATGGCATTGATCAGTTACGGACTGAGCGGTACCGGTCTGATCTTTCTATTTGCCAGCGTTCTGTTAGGGAGCCTGTTGTTTGATCATTTGGCCAGTATGGTTTTCCTGGCCGGCGCGCTGGTTGAGATTTCGGCAGTTGGTGGGATGATGGTGAGCGGAAGAATCTCACTGCCACCCATTGAGGTTTTGGCGAACTCAGGGAATGGAGCCCAGTGGATTACAGCAGCACTCGTATTCATCTTTTCCATTTCAATTACGGCAATCTCGATTATAAATGTTGTAATTGGCTTAAGGCAGGCGCTTACAAATCAGGAAGAATTGGCACAGGCGCTCGTTGTGGAACAGACAAGCCTGGAGCAGCGGGTGGAAGACCGCTCGGCAGACTTGCAAAAAAGAGTCCATCAGTTTGAAATTGCTAGCCAGATTGCAAGGGAAATCTCTGGAGAAAATAACCTGGCAAAGCTGCTGGACTCGGCAGTCAACCAGGTTCGCGACCGGTTTGGTTTTTACTACGTAGGTATATTTTTACAGGATGAACAAGGCGAGTACGCCGTCTTGCGCGCGGCAACAGGTGAAGTTGGGCAAGCTATGTTGATGCAGAATCACCGGCTAAAGACTGGAACAACCAGCATTGTCGGTTACGTTGTCGATCAAGGTGAGGCGCGCATGGTAATGGATGTAAACATCGATCCACAGCATTACAAAAATCCTATGCTGCCGAAAACGCGTTCTGAGTTGGGACTGCCGCTGCGTTCAGGAAGCAAAACAATTGGAGCGCTGGATGTACAAAGCGCCAGCGAAAACGCCTTTTCGCCGGAAGATGTGAGTATCTTGCAGACAATTGCGGATCAACTAGCGATTGCTTTTGACAAGGTACGGTTAGTAGATGAACTACAACGAAGTGTAGCAGAGATGGAAGAAACGCTGCGTTCGACCACTCAGAAGACGTGGCATGGCTATTTAAAGAACGCAAGGCGGGTTATCCACTACCGCTATCGGAATGAGAAGGTAGAGCCTGAAGCTGAAATTACCCCGCTGGGACTGCTGGCGGCCCAGAAAGGAGAGCCAGTGCTAACGGTGGAACAGCCTTCACAAGAAAGCAAAGGAGTGACAAAGCTGGCTGTGCCCATTAAGTTAAGAAACCAGGTGCTCGGCGTGGTGGATATCCGTTTTGATAGCGGGGTGGTTTCACAGGACTTAATTGGTCTGATCGAAGGGACTGTCGGTAGGCTGGCGGTTTCGCTGGAAAATGCCAGGTTGATGGAAGAAATTCAATATCGGGCAGAACGGGAACGATTGGTGAGCGATATTTCCTCGAAGGTGCGAACAGCTTCTGAGGTTGACCGGATTTTACGGATCACGGCGCAGGAGTTGGGGCGCTCACTCGGCGTTTCAGAAGTCATGGTTGAGCTGCACAGCGCAGACACTGCGGAAGCAAAAGCATAAGATGATGGGATGCCTGAGGTACAGACATCTTCAGTGGAGGTCGCATGGTGGTTGCTGAAAACCCAAACCTGGAAGCCCCAAACATGAGCCGGTCCCGCTTACAGACCGCGCGGTCTGCAACAATGATTATCGGTGTGATCTGCGGTGCCGCGTCCGTTGGGATCCTCTTAAGATTGGCTCCAGGACCCGGTTGGGAAATGAAAGTATTGGGGCTTACTTACTTAGTTACGGCACTATTCTGCGCATTTGCCCTCAGCCAGCTTTACCCAAAGGGCGAGCTTATCAGGCCAATGGCAGTGGTTTCGATTCTATTCGGACTCTCACAGGTTGCCAGCGCGGCTTTCCTTTCAGGAATGGGACTTCCATCAGCGATTGTGTTCCTGGTATACGCGATGGTTATCTCCTCTTCTGCAATGGACGAGCGAAGTGCAAACGCGACTGTGCTACACGGTTTGGTAACGGCAGGAGCCTGCGCGCTACTCTCTGAGTTTTCGCCTTTCCCGCAGTATACAAGTGACCTGGTCAGAATTTATACGCCAGCGATGTTGGGCATTTTGTTTATGGTGTATGTTGTGCTGTTGGCTATGCAGTTTATCGCCACAACCTTGCGCATTCGCCTGGTAACCGCATTTATTGCCATTGTTATCATTCCACTTTCCATTCTTTCGTTTGCACAGTCACGGTTTACGTATAAAGTACTGCAGGATGAAACCAATGAGTCACTGCAACTGGCGGCACTCCAAACCGCAAATGGGTTAGACAGCTTTTTGGAACGAACACGCAACTCCGTTATAGAAGCGAGCAAGTTTGATATTTTTGTGCGCTACCTGGCACTGCCACCCGAGGAGCGAATTGGATCGCCCGAAGAAAATGAAATGCGAATGACATTGAAGATCCTGGACACAGACGAACTGAGTGACACTGTGTATCTGGCCTCGTATGGTGTGCTGGATATGAATGGCATGAATATATATGATACGCTCAGTGAACGGGTGACAGAACATCTTACCAGCGAAGCAGAACGCGGCTTGAGCGGCGTAAATATTGACACGGTGACAAAGGGGAAAGGCTCAAACGAAAGCGAGGAAGAATATTTCCTGATCCCAGCCCGGACGGGAACTGATTATGCCTCTCCCCTGCACATTGAAGACCGGTTGAAGTCTTTCTTCTACATGAGCGCGCCGATCAAGACCCCTCAAGGCGAGGTCGTGGGCGTGCTGCGGGTTCGATACGATGGACTGCTGTTACAGCAGCTCATGCGAGGCTATAACGGCCTGTTAGGAAATAAGTCATATGTGATGCTGGTGGATGAAAACAATGTCAGACTGGCAGACACACTTAACCCGAACTACCTGTATAAATCCATTGCGCCGATCACGGGGAGTAAGCTGCAAACCCTACAGGCGAATAAGCGCATTCCAGATTTGCCAGAGTCGATGATCTCGACCAATATGATTGACTTTGACCAGGCGCTGAAGAACTCAGATCAATCCCCTTTCTTTGCTACTGAAGTCTCAACGCGACCCTTAGATCAGGCTGACAACCTTCCCGAAATTGGCGCGGTCGTTCCTCTGCGAATGATGCCCTGGAAAGTCGTTTATCTTTTGGAAGATTTTAATGACCTGGAAGTACGCAAGGGACAGCGAGGAATAGCAACCCTGCTGACCACGGTCATTGCCGGACTGGTTGGGATCGTAGCGGTAGGGGTTTCGCAGGTGTTGAGCAACCCAATCATCACTTTGACTGAAGCAGCGAAGCGAATTTCACAGGGCGACCTGCAAGCCCAGGTGGATGTCCATTCCTCAGATGAGTTCGGCATGCTTGGGAATACGTTTAACATTATGACGAACCAGCTGCGCACCTTGATTAACGAGCTGGAAGACCGGGTAAAAGCCAGAACACAAGAGATTGAAATCACAGAATGAAGTCCTGGTGGCACGGGCACGTCAGCTTCAGACGGTTTCGGATATGGCCCGGCAGATTGTTTCGGTGCAAGAACTGGAAGCGACGCTGACTTCTGTGACTCAACTGATTAGCGAGCGCTTTGATTTTTACCATGTGGGTGTATTCCTGCTGGATGATAACAAAGAATTCGCGGTGCTGCGCGCTGCGAACAGCGAAGGCGGACAACAAATGCTGGCCCGCAACCACAAACTGCCCGTTGGCCGAATGGGTATTGTAGGTTACGTTACCAGCAGTGGAGAAGCGCGGATTGCCACTGACGTAGGTCAGGATGCTACCTACTTTTAATAACCCTGACCTGCCTGCCACCCGTTCTGAAATGGCACTGCCCTTGAAAGTAGGAAACGAAGTCATTGGGGCACTGGATATTCAGAGCATTGAATCAGATGCTTTCCACACTGATGATATTGCCCTGTTCAATACCCTGGCAGACCAGGTGGCTATCGCGATTTACAATAACCAGTTGTATTCTGAAACCCTGCGGTCACTCAACGAAGCCCAAAATCTGCACCGTCAGTATTTACGGGCGGAATGGGGACAGGATACCGCTCAACGGAGAACACATGGGTACCGGTATACCCCAACAGGGCTGACCCCATTAGAAGCGAACCTGCGGAAGCCTACACTGGCTGCTGGTCAAACTACCCTGAAGAAGGACGCGGATGACAGCGAAACTCCTGACCAGACAGCATTGGCTGTGCCGATCACAGTACGCGGAGAGACGATAGGCGTAATCCATGTGAAGGACACGGGGGAAGAGCGCATCTGGACGGAAGATGAAGTGACGGTCGTAAACAGCGTGGCGAACCAGGTAGCAGTCGCACTGGAAAATGCGCGCCTGTTCGAGAACACAGTACGCCGAGCTGAACGAGAGAAGAAAGTATTGGAGATCACGGCTCAGATCCGCGCAACGAACGACCCCGAACAGATGATGCAAGTTGCAGTGAATGAATTAAGTAAGGTTCTGAGAGCGTCACGCACACAGATTTTTGTTCGAGCAACCGCGGGGGAGGTCAGTGAAGAGCCGAAAGAGCACTTCGTTGATGGAAGCCAGTTCAGCAGCGGCTCGAACGGACATAACCGTTCGGATGAAGGGCACGGCTTCGACAGCATTTTGCCAAATCCATCAGCCTAGTCGGTCTTAAGGAAATTCGATGACAAAGATCATTTCGATTGCAAACGAAAAAGGCGGTGTCGCCAAAACAACCACCTCCGTTTCTTTAGGGGCAGCGATGGTTGAGACCGGGCTGGAAGTCCTACTGGTAGACCTGGATGGACAGGCAAATCTCTCACTGGCGCTAGGAGTGGAGCCTTCACGCTCTCGGCCTTCGGTTGTCAATGTGCTGCTCGAAATCGATGGCTCCTGAACAAGCCGTGGTGGAAACAGGTGTTCCTAAACTAAATGTAATTCCAGCGGGCAGTGAACTTGGGCTGGCAGAGCGCTTTCTGCCAATTCGACCAGGCTACGAGAGTACGCTGGCAAAGGAACTGCGTGAGGCAAAATGGAGCTACGACTATATCATTCTTGACTGCCCCCCTTTTCTAGGCGCAGTGACCATGAATGCCTTGATGGCCTCTGATCTGTTGATTATGCCAACTCAGGCAGAATTCTTTTCAATTAACGCTTTGCGGAACATGATGGGATTGGTCCGGCGCGTGCGGTCTCAGGGCAATGCGCGCCTGACTTACCGGCTGCTGCTGACGATGCTCGATCGTCGAAACCGGATCCATCGCTCATTGACTGAACAACTGCGCGCCACGTTTGGAACGGGCGTGCTGGATACCGTGATTGAGACGGATACCAAACTACGTGAAAGTCCAATTGCGGGTATGCCCATCATTTTTCACTCGCCAAAAAGCCGGTCCTCCATTCAGTACCGCGCTCTGGCCCAGGAGATAATAGCGTATGTCAAAGAAACAAATAAACAGCCGGCTTGAAAATCTCTTCTCTGACCTGGCAGATCGTGAAAGTGATGGGTTTATTGCACCTGAACAGCAGGGCATCGATTCACCAGAAAGCGATGCGCAGGCCAGTGTAGAGTCAGATCATGAGCGGACGAAGACATCTTCCGTTCCGCTTACGGAACTATCCGGCTGGACCTGGGAATTGGATGCAAACCGCAAGTATGTTACCTGTGGCGATGAAATCAATAACTGCCTGGGAATTCCGAGAGAACATTTAACTGGCAAACCAATGTTGTCGTTTGCAATGCACGCCCGATCGGCGGCTGGCCTGGCGGCAGCGCTATCTCAGGATCACTTTCCGGTGGAACAGATTGTCTTTATGGAGCATATTTCAGGCAAATGGGCGCCGGTACAAATGCATATTGTGCAGCGGCAGGAAAGCGCTGGGGAATGGACCGGCTGGCAAGGTTTTGCGCAGATGCTGCCGCCTGATTCCATTCCGTTAGAAGAGGTCCGGCCTGCTTACCATGAACCAGATACAACACCGCTGCCCAAAGCCCCCCATCCGAATAGAAATGGAACTGCTGAGGCGAAGCATGAGACAAGCGCGCCGACCCTACAGCCGAAGGCTCATGAAAGCGGAGTTGCGATTGAGCTTGGAGATGTACATCCAGCAACACGCATCTGGACTGAAGTCGGGCTGAAAAGCCTGGACAAAAATGAGATGGCGTTTGCAAACACACAAAGCCCCAACCCGGCTACAATCGCGGTGCCTTTTCAGATGCAAGGCGTGGGCGATTTGCTGCTAGAAGTCATCGATGATAAAGAGCAGCGAGAGTGGTCTGACGATGACCGATTTCTCGTCATGGAGGTTGTGTCACAACTGGCCCTGGCGCTTGACAATGCACAGTTGTATATTTCGGCGCAGCAGGAACTGGCAGAAAGGACCCGAGCGGAACAGACTATTCTCCGCCGCAACAAAGATCTGGCAACACTGAACCAAATTGGACAGCAGTTGAGCCGGCTGGCGACACGAGCAGAGATCTTTGACCTGCTTTCGACCATGATTGGGGAAGTGCTGAACAACGATCACTTGTATATCTGTTCTTACAATCCCCTACTTCAGGCTCTTTCCTATCCTGTTTATCGAGAAAATGGGGAAGTGATCACAGCCCCGGAACAACCCGCAGGAAATGGGATCCCAGAATATGTGATGCGCACGAAGAGTCCACTGCTGGTCACCAGCGATCTGGGCAGTGTTTTGGCCCGATTTGGAATTGATCTACCTGAACGACTGCCGGTTTCTTTGCTGGCAATTCCAATGGTAGCTGGTGAGCGTGCAATTGGGGCAATGGTTGTGCAGGATTATGAACAAGAAAATGCATTTGACAGCCTACACGCCGAACTGCTCTCGACAGCAGCAGCACAAGCCACCACAGCCCTGGAGAATGCCGATCTATTCCAGCAGATGCAGAGCGCCCTGGAGGCACTGGAAAACCGCGAGCGCTACCAGTCGAATGTGGCGAAAGCCGCGGCAACCCTGACTGAGTTTGGCACAAAGTCGATGGCGGAAGTGTTGAAGTGGCTCGGGCAGGCAGCACAGTGCAGCCGGATCTACTTTGCCAGGATACAAGAGGATGAGCGCGGGTTGTACTGGAGCGCGACAGCCGAATGGACAAACTCAAATGTGGCCTACTTGTTCGATAAGGCGCGCATTGTGCATATGCCGGTTGGAGCCTTTCCCACATGGGCGAAAGACCTGAGCGAACAGGGATGGGCCATTATCCACAGCAGTGAGAATGCCTCGCCGGAAGCAGATTTCATCGGTCGACAACAAATCCGGACGACGCTGCTGCTTTCTGTACTCAGTGAAAGTGCCGTTCCCAGCTTTTTAGCGTTTGATCAACTGGGGAGCGCGCGCAACTGGCAAAATGATGAAGTCAACGCACTACGCGTGGCAGCAGATGCCATTGCAAACACCTTTGTGCGTGAAGACCTGATGGATCAAGTACAAGTCTCACTGGAGGAGACAGAAAACCTGTACAAAGCCAGCAACCGTCTGGCACTGGCAAACGATATGCAGGAAATGGTTCTGGCAGTGGTAACCGGCATGCGAACGCCAGACATTAACCGAGCGGTGCTGCTGCTGTTTGAGTATGACAACTACAGCAAAGTCAACCAGATTTATGTTGGGGCAAACTGGTATAGAGGACGCGGCACACCTCCGCCGCAGGTGGGCACCGAGTATCTGAGCAGCAAGTATGAACGATTCTTCCAGATGAACAGTCCCATGTTCTTCAAAGATTTGGAGGCAGAGCAGGTTGACCCTGAACTGCAAGAAATGCTGCTGCAGCAAAACATTCGCGGCCTGGCTATTTTGCCACTCTGGACAGGCAAACGCCAAACCGGCGTGCTGATGCTGCAATCCGAAACGGCACATCACTTCAGTGGAAGAGAAACACGCACCTATCCTCCCCTGGCAGATCAGATGGCGATTGCTGTTGAAAACCAACGGCTATTCGAGCAAACCCAAAAGGCACTGGCAGAGACGGAACTGTTATATAACATCAGCAACCGGGTGGCACAGGCAGCCGAAGCGCAGGATATGTTGGAACTAGTGGTCGAGAATGTGCTCCCGGCAGGGGCAGATCGCGTTGCGCTTATCTTGCTGGAAAGCGATGAGCAAGGGGAACTGTTTGAATATGAACTGGTCGGATTCCACGAGTTAAGAGGTAAGTATCAACGGTTGGGAATGCGCCAGCCGATCACAACCCTACCATTGATTAAGGCGCTGACAGACGAACCGTTGATTGTGACAGACACAGCAGAATATCCACTGGACCCGGCATCACTAAAGACACTGGAGCAGTTAGAAGTGGGCGCGGTATGCCTGGTTCCTCTACGGACCTCGGGGCACCTGACCGGCGCGCTGCTCGCTTCAGCCAAGAAACCTACTGTGTTTAACCCGGAAGATACCCATCTCTTGCGCATTACCGGGAATGGGATTGCGGTGGCGATCGAAAAACAGCGCTTACTTCGCCAGGCTCAACGACGCGCGCTGGAACTTCAGACCGCATCTGAAATCGCTCGAGACACCACCAGCACCCTGTCACTTGATCTCCTTCTCAACCGGATTGTGAGCCTGCTGGCTGAACGCTTTGCGTTCTACCATACTTCCATCTTCTTGCTGGACGAAACAGGTTCCCAGGCAATTGTCCGCGAAGCGACTGGAGAAGCTGGCAGTGAAATGAAAGAGCTTGGTCACAAACAGGCGGTTGGTTCGCACTCCGTAGTGGGTAGGGTTACTTCCACCGGAGAGTCTTTCATTCTCAACGATGTTCTGCGCAACCTGACTTTCTTCCCGAACCCACTGCTGCCGGAAACGCGCTCTGAGATGGGCGTGCCGCTTAAGATCAGCGACAAGGTGATCGGCGCGCTAGACCTGCACTCACAGATGCCTAACGCATTTAATGCGGATGATGTAACAGTACTGCAAATTCTGGCTGACCAAATTGCCATCGCAATCGAAAATGCTCGGGCGTATGAGCTTTCGCAGAAAGCGATTGAGGACATGAAAGAGGTGGACCGGGTGAAGAGTCAGTTCCTGGCAAACATAAGTCATGAACTGCGTACCCCTCTCAACTCAATTATCGGCTTCTCTCGAGTGATCTTGAAGGGCATTGATGGGCCGATTAACGACACGCAAACGCAAGATTTGAGCGCGATTTACAACTCTGGGCAGCACCTGTTGAGCCTGATTAATGATATCCTTGACCTTTCAAAGATCGAGGCAGGTAAGATGGAGCTGGCTTTCTCAGATATGAACCTGCACGATATGGTTAACAGCGCTATGTCCACGGCTGTTGGGTTGGTGAAAGATAAATCAATCAAACTAAACACAGTTGTTCCTGAGAATCTGCCCACCGTGCGGGCTGACCAGACACGCGTGCGCCAGGTGTTGATCAACTTCCTCTCTAACGCGGCTAAGTTTACGGATGACGGCTCGATTACTGTAGAGACTGCGCTGATCACCAGCCCAGCGAACAAGCCTGAAATTATCATTACGGTCACCGACACCGGACCTGGGATTGCCCAGCAAGATCAGAACAAGCTGTTCCTGCCATTTTCGCAGGTGGATGACTCGCCCACCCGGAAGACAGGCGGGACAGGTTTAGGGCTATCGATCTGCCGCTCGCTGATTGAGATGCATGGAGGCCGAATTGGCCTGCTGAAGAGCGAAGTGGGTAAAGGCAGCACCTTTTTCTTCACCCTGCCAGCGAATATCCCCCTCCCCAGCCCCATGTTAACCACGGCTGACCCAGAGGCAAACGTAGTGATGGCGATCGATGACGACGAACGGGTGATCCATCTTTACGAACGGTATCTTAAACCCCATGGATACCAGGTGGTGCCGGTGACCCACCCGAAGGATGCGGTGGCGCGGGCGAAAGAGGTACACCCGTTTGCGATCACCCTGGATATTATGATGCCCGAAAAGGATGGGTGGCAGGTAATGCGCGACTTGAAACAAGACGCGGCTACGCGTGATATTCCCATCGTTGTTTGCAGCATCATGGAAAACCAGGAAAAAGGGTTCAGCATGGGCGCGGCGGATTACCTGGTGAAGCCGTTCTTACAGGAAGATTTAAGCAGCGCGATTAACCGGCTCAACGTGGATGGACTGATTCGAGAAGTCCTGGTGATCGATGACGACCCAGAGGATCTGCGGCTGGTGCAGAAGATGTTAGAAGACCAACAGAAGTACCGGGTGAGTGCAGCTCAGGGCGGTAAACAAGGTTGGGAGACGATTCAGTCAAACCGACCAGACGCCGTCATTATGGACTTGTTTATGCCAGATATGAATGGATTCACGATTCTGGAAAGTCTGCGAGCCAACTCCACCTTGCGGAATACTCCGGTGATTATCCTTACTGGCGCGGACCTCACCCCAGAGCAACACCAACAACTTTCAGACTTTGGGCAAGGTCTGCTCACCAAGGGATACTTGCGCGAGAAAGAACTGCTGGTGATATTGGAAGAAGCTTTACGGAAGTTCCATCCGGTAAGTAAGGATGATTAAACCTTCAGCCAGTCTAGAATCGGGGAGGGGTTTCGCAAAAGCATCACTGCAAGGCCCCTCCCCTTTTCTCGATTGAGTTCAGTACCGACAGAAAGAACACTGGCTGTGTTTTGGTAGATATAAATCTTATTGGAAAGTCTGGTAAAGGTATATGTCGTCGCATTTTCTTATTGAGTGCCTGGACTGTGGGCACAGCGCTCCATTTTTTGCAGGCACACTCACCTGTCCTAAGTGTGGTAGTTCATGGCGTGAAGCCAGATATGATTACCCCACTATCGCAAAAAACCTGCTGCCACAACTTGCCAGCAGGCCTTTTGACCTGTGGCGCTACCGAGAATTACTGCCGGTGCGCAGTCCTAACGCCGACCTGTACCTGGGCGAGGGCGGCACTCCCCTGATTCGCGCCACCAACCTAGGCATGATGCTCGGATGTCCGAATATTTTTATCAAAGATGAGCGTCAAGGGCCTACCCACTCTTTTAAAGATCGCCAGGCAGCAGTTACGATTTCCTCGCTGAAAGAAGCGGGAATCTCGGAATATGTCATTGCTTCTACGGGAAACGTGGCAATCGCCTACTCGTCTTACGCGGCTCGAGCCAGCATTAAGCTGTGGGCGTTTCTGACCAGCACGGTGCCGGGAGCCAAGATGCGCGAAGTAGCAATTTACGGCACACAGGTCATCAAAATTACCGGTTCTTATGACCAGGCCAAACAGGTGGCGGCGCAGTTTGCGATGCAGCGGAATATCCCGATCGACATGGGTGCGCGCTCAATTCCATGCGTAGAAGCCATGAAAACCATCTCGTTTGAAATTTCCGAACAACTGACCACCCAGTTGGGCGCACCTTGCACGCCAAACTGCGAAACCTCAGCGCCCTGGCGCGCTCCTGACTGGTACATCCAGGCTGTCAGCGGCGGGATGGGACCGCTGGGCGTGATTAAAGGGTTTGAAGAAATGGAAACGATGGGATGGACCGGACATATACCGAAAATTGCGGCTATTCAGGCCGAAGGCTGCGCGCCGATGGTCCATGCCTGGAGACAGAATCGGTCTGTGGCAGTACCGGTCCAGTCACCCAAGACCTTAATTTCGACATTAGCGACAGGCGACCCAGGACGCGCCTATACCCTCTTACTCGAAAAAATGAACCGGGCAGCGGGCGGCGCGTTTGAAAGCGTAACGGATGAGGAAGCCTTCCGCGCGATGCACTATTTGGCGAAGATGGAAGGCCTTTCGGCAGAACCGGCAGCCGCGGTGGCATTTGCAGGATTGGTGAAACTTGTACGAGCCGGTGTGATTAAGCCCACGGAAACGGTGGTGGTGAACTGCACAGGTCATACCATGCCTATCGAGCGTAATATTTTGGGCGAAGGGTGGTCGCGAGATATTGTGCTGCCTTCACAAGCCAATGTAACGATGGAAGAAGCGGTGGAAGAAGGGCTGCTGGCGGCTTTGAGTAAGGTGGCGATTGATCGCTTCCCACGAATTGCGATTGTAGATGACAACGCAGATGTGCGCCGCCTGGTCCGGCGAATTTTACAGTCGCAAGGGGACTACACGCTTTATGAAGCAATTAATGGACATGAAGCGGTTGAACTGGCGAAAAAAGAGCATCCAAGCCTGATGATTTTGGATCTGATGATGCCGGAGATGGATGGATTTGCGGTGTTGGAAGAACTGCAATCCAGCCCGGAAACGGCTGACATTCCAGTGATTGTTGTAACGGCAAAGGAACTGACTCAGAATGAGAAAGATCGCCTGAAAGGGCACATTCAAAAACTGATGCAAAAAGGTGATTTTATGAGTGACGAACTGATGGATGAGGTTCGCGCTCTGCTCCGATAAAGGTTCCCTTACGCTAAGCGTATGGGGGCAAAGCGAAACAAAGCACAACGAACAGGCTGGTTCTCAGCCGATAACTGAGAGCCAGCCATACCATAGAACAATGCAGCAAAAGGGGTACTTATGAGGATGGATGGGCGAAAAAAAGGAATTTCCGCAGCACTTTCCTCGGCAGTGTTTTTGGGAATGGTGCCTATTTTTGGAAAGTACGCGATTAATTCCGGGTTTTCGCCGCTGGCGGTAATCGCGCTGCGGACCACTACTGCCGCACTCCTTCTGCTGGCTTTAATGACCTGGCGAATGCGGCCTTTCTTATATATTTATCCTGTTGGGTTAATCGGCTGCACGCTAGCAGGTGTCATTAACGGTCTCGGGTCGGTACTTTATTATTCCGCTTTAAGCCGGTTGGAAGCCAGCATTGGGCACATGCTTTACTCACTCTATCCCCTGTTCATGGCTTTATGGCTGATGTTAGACCGCCAGGCGATTACGCGCCTGACGCTTTTCCGGCTTGGGCTAACCCTGCCAGCCATATACCTGTTAGTAAGCTCTGGTGGACACCTGGTGGATTGGACAGGGGCACTGATGATGCTGGGATCAGCGATGCTGTACGCGCTGCATATACTGATCAACCAGCGCATCCTATACGAAGCGCCCGCCCCCACCGTCACTTTATATACCCTACTGGCTATGGCCGTGACGGTTGTGCTGGCTTTTCTCATCGGTCATCCCAGCCTACCCGGGCCGGCAGTGCCCTGGTGGCCTGTAATGGCTATGGCTGTTATTACCTTTGCCTCACGATTGATGCTTTTTATGGGAGTCAAACACCTGGGCGGGCTGCAAACCTCACTGCTGGGCCTGGCAGAACTGTTTGTCACCTTGCTCCTGGCGCAGTGGTGGTTTGGAGAAACGCTTACCTTGTGGCAGTGGATAGGAGCCAGCCTGATGATGATCAGCTTGCTGTTGATTGGCCTGGATAAGGCTTCTCCGCAAAAACGAACCGCTACAGGCTGGCTATCCTGGCTTAACCCACCTCAAATTACGCCTAATGATCTACCCTGGAACACGCCTCCATAAGGAGGAGATTAGGGAAGCTCCAAAACATACCCGGCGCCGCGGATGTTCTTGATACGATCTCCCCAATCTGGAACACTGGCGAGCTTCTGGCGCAAACGGCTGACCACCGGGCGCAAGATTTTGGCGGCTTCTTCCGTATCAATCTGATAGCCCTGGATCAAATAAACCAGCTCGGAATGCGGGACCATTTGACTTTTGCGGTCAAAAAGGGTCCTCAACAAGCGGGCTTCCGTGGGCGTTAAGGTGAGGGAACCTGTTGCCCATGTGATCTGGCGGCGATCCCATAGAACAGCGACTCCACCAGGGAGCGAATCAGAGCGCGAACGCAAGGGAGACTTTTCCTCTTGAACGGATCGCCGCCGCTTCTGTAAAGCATCTTCAATGCTTTGCAGAATTTGCTCAGGCGAGACTGGCTTGAGCAGGTAATCGTGCACGCGATAGTGAATGGCCTCAATCGCTAAATCCATCGAGCCATAAGCAGTGAGGACGATAACCGAAAGATCGGGAATATCCTCAACAACAGTCCGCAAGACCTCCATCCCCCCCATGCCAGGCATGCGCAAATCTAAAATCATGACATTAAAAGGTTCCGCCCGCAGTTCTTTGACAGCCGCTTCGCCGCTATCTACAGCGACAATATCATACCCCTCTAGCCGAAGAATTTCTGCAAGTGTCAAGCGTGCCACTTCTTCATCGTCTACAATCAAAACTCTAGCCATTATCGCTCTCGACTCCAACAGGCAAAACAATTTCAAAACAAGCGCCCTGTCTATATCTAGGCAGTACAATTGTCATGGTTCCTTTGTGCCTCTCAATAATACCATAACTCACTGCCAGCCCTAGACCGGTTCCATTCTTCTTAGTGCTTATAAAAGGTTCAAAAACTTGTTCTTTTAAGTCCTTTGAAATGCCAGGGCCTGAATCTTCCACAAGAATGCGGACCTGCCTGGCTTCATAATAAATGTCAATCCACACCTCCAAACTGCCTTCCACTTCTTCGAGTGCGTCCATTGCATTAAGTAGAACGTTGAACAAAACTTGCTGTAACAGATCTGAGACACCATTTATGGAGATCGGTTTACCCCAAAAACTGGTGTGCATTTTAATGCCAGCAGCACGCGTTTGCGGCTCCAACAGGTTCAGGACCTTTTCAACCAGAATTTTTAGATCTACCACGTCCTTTTCTGCCCGCCCTGGACGATAAAACTCGAGCATACGGCGCACCGTATTGACCAAGCGGCTCAGCTCTGATTCCGTCAGTTCGAGGTAGTTCTGGCGCTGACTTCAAGTCAATGTCGCGCCGGGCAGCCAGGTGAAGGCAGTTGCGAACAGATTGGAGGGGATTATTAATTTCATGGGCAAGGGAGGCTACCAAACGCCCGACGGCAGCCATTTTCTCGGCTTGAATGAGCGCGCGATGGGAATCTTCCACCCGGCGGACATAATCTCTTAACTCCGAGTAGAGACGGGCGTTTTCTAACGCGACAGCAGCCTGACGGGCCAAGATAGTCAACATTTCGAGATCGGCTTCGCTAAAAGGCTGCACAGCCACATTCCCTCGCGCCACCCGGCTGGCGTAAAAAACAAACTGGCTCTCGTTACGGCGAACGGAGACGAGCATAAAGGCTTCCCAGCCAATTTGTTTGAGGAGTGCCTGTAGATCGCTGCGACCTGGGCCTGAGGCATTGACAACCACCCCGGAACCTAAAGCAATGGTTTGTGAGATCAACCGCCGCTGTTCCTCACTCTGATGGAGGGATGGCAAATTATGTTCTACGAGGCGCACAGGCTCGAGCCAATTATCCTCTGAACGGAGACGGTAGATGCCCACATGGGCAGCCTGAAAGAGCCCTACGACGGCATTATTAATCAGTTTTTCCAGGGATTGAGGAGAGGTTTCAGCCAGGAGGGTCTCACTGACATCGAAGAGCGGGCGCAGCGCCTGCAAGCGCGCAGCAGCCCGTTTTTGGCTGCTTTCAGCTAACACCCGTTGGACTGCTTGAACCAGATCTGAAGAATGTTCAAAAGGCTTGAGAATCAGACCATCTACACCACGGTGGAGCGCTTGAATGGCAGTATCAACGCTGCCAAAGCCAGTCATTACCAAGACAGGGAGTTCAGGTTGGTACTGCTTGGCCTGGGTAATCAGTTCAAAGCCATCCATGATCGGCATGCGAATATCCGAAAGCAGTAAATCCACTTTTTGCTGTTCGAGTATTTTTAAGGCATCCAGCGGATCGAGAACTGTGATGACCTGGAAGGAAGCCTTCTCAAGCAGCCGCTGGCATAACCTGACAATGGTTCGATCATCATCAACAATTAAGACCGTCGCTTCAACCATTCTGGGCCCCATTCGATCTTCTGAACACTGAACTGATATCCCTTCCTCATAGGTGGAATGCGAAGTCGTCGGTAGCGCGATACAAACAAGGAATGAACCACATCAAATTATAGGCAAGTAAGAAATGAACGCCGCCACATTGTACCGTTTAAAGCTTGAGCCGGAGGATCACTGTGAAAAAAGACGCAAGCAAAAGGAAGCAGGCGCCATTCTAACGCTTGTAATTATGCCTTACGAATACCCTGTAATCGAGTAGATCAGTCCTATCAAATTTGTTAATTGGGTTAAAATAAAACAGCCGCTCGAAAGCGACTGTCTTGTGCGCTGGGGGGGACTTGAACCCCCACGGCTCTCGCCACATGGCCCTCAACCATGCCTGTCTGCCAATTCCAGCACCAGCGCAAAATGGATATGCGTATTATAATCTGCTCTGTTCCATTGTCAAGCCAAAACCAACACATCTTTTTAAGGAGCAATTATGACAATCATCCTGGATGCAATGGGTAGTGACCAGTACCCAGAGGCCGAAATACAAGCTGCAATTTATGCAACAGAACAGTGGGGAATCGAAGTCATTCTGGTTGGAAATGAAGAACTACTGCGGCCTCGTTTGGAGGCGCTGAACACCAAGAAGGTATCAGTGCAGATTGAACATGCTCCTGATGTGCTGGAAATGGGCGATAAGGCTGTGGCAGATTCGCGTAAGAAACCGCGTAACTCGATGGCAGTGGGTATGCAGTTGGTGAAAGAGGGGCGAGGACAAGCCTTTGTGACGGCAGGCAACACCGGGGGAGCAATGTTCAATGCGCTGCGAACGCTGGGACGCATTAAAGGCGTGCAGCGCCCAGCGCTTACGGCGATTTTCCCAACCCGGAAGGGACACTGCGCGGTGTTGGATATCGGCGCGAACGCAGAATGCCGCCCTGAGTTTTTGCTGCAATTTGCCTTGATGGGCAGCGTTTATGCTCAAAAGATTTTGAAAGTGAATAATCCGCGCGTGGGGCTACTTTCGAATGGAGAAGAAGCCGGGAAGGGAAACCAACTGGTAAAAGACACTTATCCTCTGCTTGAAAAAAGCGGGCTGAACTTCATTGGCAACGTGGAAGGGAAAGAACTGTATGGGGGCGAAGCCGACGTGGTCGTGACGGATGGGTTCACTGGGAATGTTTTGCTGAAGGGGAGTGAGGCAGTTGCCAAACTGCTGGTAGATACCCTGAAGACTGAACTGACGGCCTCGCTGATGACCAAAATTGGAGCGGCGATGGCTATGCCGGCTTTCAAGAAGCTGCGTAATATGATGGAACCCGAAGAAGTGGGGGCTGCCCCGCTGCTGGGCATTGATGGGTTGGTATTCGTGGGACATGGACGATCAAACGCACGGGCGATGATAAGCGCTATTCGCGTGGCTCAGGAGGCAGTGCAGGCGAACTTGATAGAGGATATGCGCCAGAAGATCCAGGAATCACTGACCCAATTTAAGTCGACAACGGCTTAATCACATTCATTATCAGGCTGGGAAGAATGAGAATCGTAACGAACACGAAAAAGATTGAACGTAATCGGAAGATCGGGCTTTATACTTCGTTTGGGAGCCTGATTGTATTGATCCTGGGGCTTGTGCTGTCCTTTCGACCCAATACGATTGGGATCGCATATGGCGCACTGCTGGTAGGGCTGATCCTTTCGCAGGTGGGGATTTACTTTGGCAACCGGTGGGGACGCACACCACGCATTGACGAACGATTGACAGCCAGTCTAAAAGGACTGGATGATCGTTATACTCTATATCACTTTATGGCGCCGGTGCCGCACCTGCTAACTGGGCCAGCGGGGGTGTGGGTGTTGGTTCCGCAGCACCAGTCCGGAACGATTACCTATGAGAATAACCGCTTCCGCCAAAGCGGGGTGAACTTCTTGTCGCGTTTCTTCGCACAGGAAGGCCTGGGACGACCTGAAGTTGAGGCACAGTCTTACGCGGAGCAGATGCAAAAGTATATACAGAAGTCGCTGCCTGAGAATGAAGTACCTGAGGCCAGGCCGATGATTGTATTTGTTAACCCGAAGGTGAGCGTGCAAGTGTCGGAATCCCCCACCCCTGCAATGCACGTAGAAAAGATGAAGGATTTTGTGCGCCGAAAAGCGAAAGAGCAGCCAGCCAATATGGCAGAAATTGAAGAACTGGAAGAAGCGCTGCCGGAAGAATCCATTTAGCATCTTCATGGTATGTGATTGTACGGCGCAGGTCGAGTTGATGCCGCTTCGAAGATTGATCTAAAACAACAAACAGCGCCGGGTGACTTACCCCGGCGCTGTCATTTATCGAGGCGTACGCCCGCTTCGGGGCGGGCGGTTCTGACGAATTCTGGGAGGTTCCTGCTTCGTGCTGGCTTTTAGCGCCCGGACCTCTTCCATGCGAAGGTTGCGCCACTGACCCAGCTTGAGATCCCCTAAAAGCAGCGAACCAATGCGAATACGCTGAATGCGCAGCACAGGGACACCCGTGAGCCGGCCCATTTCACGAATCTGGCGCTTGCGGCCTTCACGCAAAATGACACGCAGCCAGGCGTTTTTGCCCGCAATACTTTCCGTACGAACCTGGGCAGGGGCTGTGCGATAGCCATCTTCCAAGACAACGCCATGCTTCCAGGCTTCAAACTGCTTTTCATCGGGGCGTGTCCCCACCAAGACCCGGTACTCTTTCTCATGCCCATAACGAGGATGGGTGAGACGGTTCGCCAAGTCACCATCATTGGTGAGGATAATAAGGCCTTCGCTATCCATATCCAGACGACCCACAATAAATAAATGACCAGGCACAGGGACCAGATCACGGACAGTCTTACGCGGCTCATTCTCATTGACCTCTGAGAGAACGCCGGTAGGTTTGTTAAGCGCAATATAGATCAATTCAGGCTCTTTGGGAATAGGCTTATTATCGACCGTGATGGTATCGCGCTGGGGGTCCGCTTTGGTCCCTAAAATAGCCAGCTTGTCGTTCACCTTCACTCTACCCGCCAAAATCAATTCTTCACTTGAACGACGCGAACCAAAACCGGCGCGCGCTAAAATCTTCTGTAACCGTTCTTCTGGCATACCTCAATCCTTCAAAAGTTGATCACCCACCTGGGCTTCGGAATCCTCCGCTGTTTCGAAGGAAGGTAAATCTTGCAAGGAAGTCAATCCGAAGTGCTGTAAAAAATCTGACGTAGTGCTATAGAGGATAGGCCGGCCCGGACCTTCTGAGCGGCCCACTTCTTGCACCAACCCTTTGCTCAACAAGCTTTTCAACACGCCATCACTGTTGACACCGCGAACAGCATCAATATTGGGGCGCGTGATGGGCTGCCGGTAAGCAATAATGGTCAAAGTCTCGAGAGCAGCCCGGCTTAAGCGAGCAGTGGCTTCTAACCCCAGGAACTTTTCAACCCTGTTAGCCAGGTCTGGGGCCGTGGTTAACTGCACGCGCCCGACATGCCACTGCAAACGCAGCCCGCGCCCCTCGGCATAGGATTTCTCCAGATTACGCAGGCCGGTTTCAATCTCTTGTGATTTATGACCAAGCGCTTCAGCCAGTTGAGCTAGTGTCACAGGAGAAGCCGCCACAAACAGGAGCGCTTCAAGACAAGCTTCCAGTGAAACTTCTGTTGTATCCGTCTGATTTAACATGCGCTCATCATAAATCAAAAATACCGACTGCTTTTGTAGTAGGGCGAATCACTTCAAACACGAGAGGAAAATTGTCTCTGATGAAAAAGTGATGACGATCGATAACGTCACTCCCGGACTCATTTCTGCCTGGATTATACCTGATATCCTGATAACATTCGGGATGAGGTTGAGATAGAATGCCAGCAGCTTGAGTATTACGGCTTTGAAGGTATCTATTGAATATGGTAAGACAATGCTATAATAATACATAGGATATCTAAATTCCATTAAATGGTTAGGATTGTTAGAATGAAATATACGCGAATGCGATTACTCACCGTATTATCGGTTTTGCTTTTGGCTGCAATTGCCTGCAATTTCCCAATCAGTGTCAGCGGGCCTCAGCGCCCCCCCACGACAGTGCCACTATCCACACAAGAGGTGCAGCAGCTCGAACAAAATCTGGTCGCCACAATGGAAAACCCGGCTCCGTCGGGCGATGTGACCATCACCATTACTGAGCAGCAACTGAATTCCTTCATGCTGGCCGAATTGGCTAACCAACCTGACCAGACCATTCAGAAGCCGCAGGTACATTTGACAGACGGCAAGATGGAAGTGTATGGGGAAGTCAGCCAGAGCGGGATTTCAACAGATGCAAAGATCGTCTTAACGCCGTATGTAGATGCAAACGGCGAACCAAAGATGAATATTAAGTCGATTAACCTGGGGGCTATTCCAGTGCCCGACAGCATCAAAAACAGGCTTGAGTCGAATGTCGATAACCTGGTTCAAGAGTACATGCAGTCGGGGAACCAGCAGTTCAAAGTTAAAGACATTGTCATTACCGAAGGTCAAATGACCATTACGGGAGAGCCGCAACCTTAAGTTTGGTAGTACCGGGCCGCAATGCTAAATCTCTGCACCCTTCAAAAAAAGTACCTATCCACCCTTCTATGGACAGTTGTCCTTCTATTGGGTCTGTCCGCTTGCAGCACGGCTGTGCCTACAGAGGGAACCGTACACGTTACCGTCCATGTAGATGGAAAACAGGTGCAGGTTGAATCACTGGCAGGCATTACGGCTCAAACAGCAGTGGAGAAAGCAGGATTTCAGCTTAACACGCTTGATCGGGTGGAGCCAGCCAGCTTTACCCTTTTAACCGATGGTGCTTCCGTCACAGTTACGCGCGTGCGTGAAGCTTTCACACTGGAAGAAACCGAGATTCCTTTCGAACATCAGACCGTGAGGAATGAGTCGCTGCCAGAAGGGCAGAAGCTGTTAGTGCAGCCAGGTGTGCCCGGTAGGAAACAGATCACTTACCGGCAGGTATTTGAAGACGACCAAGCGATCTCGAATACCATTTTTAAGACGCAGGTCATCAAAGAGCCCTTACCAGAAATCATGATGGTAGGGATTCAGAAGCCCTTTATGCCGCTTCCAATCGCGGGCAAGCTGGCCTACCTGACCAGTGGGAATGCCTGGCTGATGGAACTATCGACGGGCAACCGGCGGCCACTGGTTACCAGTGGGGATCTGGATGGGCGTGTTTTCGCCCTTTCGCCGGAGGGAGACTGGCTGCTCTTTACCCGGCGTGAAAAGAACCCGCAGAGCGACACCCCCCAGGGCGAAACAGTCGCCAGCCCGACTACCACTCCTGAAGATAGCGCCGCAGCGATCAATTCACTGTGGGTGGTCAATGTGAAGGAAGAAAACGCGCGGCCAATCAGCCTGCGTGTGAACAATATCATTCATTTTGCCAGTTGGGTACCTGGGCAGGGTCTTACGATCCTGTACTCAACTGTCGAACCGCGCTCTACAGCACCAGGATGGCAAGCCAACAATGATTTGCAACTGCTTCGCTTCGCTTCAAGTGGGATGATTCTCAAGAAGGAAGAAGTTCTGCAGGCCAATGCGGGCGGTGTTTACGGCTGGTGGGGCAGCAGTTTCGCCTGGTCACCGGATGGTACGCTGTTGGCTTACGCCCGTCCGGATGGAATTGGCCTGGTGGATTTGAAAGCAAAGGAACTGGTTCCCCTCATCGATCTCCTACCGTTCCAAACGGGCAGCGATTGGGCCTGGGTGACCGGGTTAGGTTGGGCAGACGATCATCAGGTGCTATACTTTGTCAATCATGTGCCAAAAGATGGGCTGGAAAGCCAGGAAGCCTCTCCTTTGTTTAACCTGGCGGCTGTTACGGTAAATGAAAACGCAGCTCAGGCTGGAGAAAGTGGGAATGAAGCACTGGTCTCCAGCGGACCATTGATCTCTCTAAGAGAAGGAACGGGAATGTTTGCCTACCCGGTTCCTTCCCCAGCACGAAAAGATGGGGGTTTTAAAGTTGCTTACCTGCAAGCTATCATGCCAGAACAGAGCGATAACAAACGCTACCGGCTGGTGGTGATGGACCGAGATGGATCGAACCGCCTGACCCTTTTTCCGCCCCAAGATTACCAGGGGCTGGACCCACAGCGCGTGGTGTGGTCCCCTGGAGCGTTTCGAAATGGAAACCTGTGGCTGGCAGTCAACTATCAAGGCAACTTATGGTTCGTTGATTCAGAAAACGGTCAGGTTCAGCAAGTCACCGGCGATGGGCTGATCAGCCGGATCGACTGGAAGTAAGTATCTAAAACGCGTGTCTGGTATGACCGGGCCTTTCCTGGACATGCCTTTCCAACAAAAATACATTTCAGAGTTTAGGAGGGAATAATGAGAGTATTGATCACAGGAGCGGCTGGTTTTTTGGGTTCGCATTTATGTGAGCGGCTGTTATGCGAAGGACACGAGGTGATCGGTTTGGATAACTTTGTCACCGGAAGCCCGGACAACCTGGCGCATTTGGCCGGGGATCCCCACTTCTCCTTCATCCGACACGATGTATCAAATTTCATTTTTGTGCCTGGAAAGGTGGACGCAGTAATGCACTTTGCGTCACCGGCCAGCCCCAACCCGGCTTCGCCTTATGGATACACCAATCTACCGATCCAAACGATGAAGGCCGGGGCATTAGGCACGCATAATACGCTGGGGGTAGCCCGAGCGCATAAAGCACGCTACCTGCTGGCTTCAACCAGTGAGATCTATGGCGACCCACTCGAACATCCTCAAAAAGAAAGCTACTGGGGCCACGTAGACCCGATTGGCGTGCGTTCGGTATATGATGAGGCGAAACGTTTCGCAGAGGCGCTCACAATGGCCTACAGAGGCTATCACGGGCTAGATACTCGGATTATACGCATCTTTAATACGTATGGGCCCCACATGCGCCTGGACGATGGGCGGGTGGTGCCGAACTTCATTCAGCAAGCGCTGCGAGGCGAGCCTTTGACAGTATATGGCGATGGTCAGCAGACCCGCAGCTTTTGCTTTGTTGATGATCTGGTTGAGGGAATTTACCGCCTGCTGCTTTCGGACGAACACATGCCGGTAAATGTTGGGAACCCATCAGAGATTACAATTCGAGAGTTTGCAGAAGTGATCAATGATGTGGTTGGCAATAACGGTGGAATAGTGGTTAAATCAGATATGCGGCTGGGAGATGACCCCCAACGGCGCAAACCTGATATCACACGTGCAAGGAATATTTTAGGATGGGAACCGAAAGTATCACTAAGAGAAGGAATCATTCAAACCGTACCTTATTTTCGAGAAAAAATGGGATTGGGGTGATTATCACCAACCCACGCGAACGGACGCGCTTCCTCCGATTTGCTATGGTGGGCGTGATTGGCGCAGTGGTCGACTTTGGCACTTTCAACTTTCTAACGATCACTACGCCGATCCCGGCAGTGTGGGCGAGTGTCATCTCTTTTACGGCAGCAGTTGTCAGCAACTTTCTATGGAATCGCTTCTGGACGTACCCAAACTCGCGCAGTAAAGCCATTTCCAGGCAAGTGGGCCAGTTCATTTTGGTAAGCGTAATTGGCCTTGGGATTCGGACGCCTCTGTTTGCGTTTCTTGAAAAAGTGCTCTTGCGATTCTTCGCGGGCGTGCTACCGAAAAACTTTTTCTTACCCTCCACTTTTGTGGGGCATAATACTGCTTTAGCAATTGCTATTCTGGTGGTGATGCTGTGGAACTTCTTCGCCAACCGCTATTGGACTTATAACGACGTCAGTACATAAGCCACTATAAGATCATGACCGAGTCATTACCGCTTTCTGAAGATGCAGCTGAAAACCAGGTTTCGACGGTTGGATCACTGCGCGAGCTGATCGACATTGTGACGGGAAGGCAGTTCCTGGACCAGGGAAACCAGGAAGATGCTGGGCTGGCTGAGGTGCTGCCTTTCCCGTTCCTGGGACTGATGGGCCAGATGGAGATGAAGCTGGCCTTGCTTATTGCCGTCATTAACCCGCTGGTTAACGGCGTGCTGCTGCTGGGTCCACGCGGCACCGGCAAAACCACTGCCATTCGCAGCCTGATCGATCTGCTGCCTTCGGTGCAGCGCAGCGCGTGTTACTACGGCTGCCTGCCAGAGGATGTGGAAACGGGGGGAATTGACGCAGTTTGCCCAAGCTGTGCCAAAAAGTATGCCGAAGGGAAGTCACTGACCCGCCTGGACCAGGGAAGGTTAGTTGAACTGCCCCTCAATGCGCAGTTAGAGGATGTGATTGGGGGCTGGGACGAGCGCGCTCAAGCAAACGGGCAATTTCGCTTAAAAAGCGGGATCATGAAGCAAGCTGACTTGAATGTTCTCCACCTGGATGAAGTAAACCTGATGGCGGACGAGATCATCAATGCCATTCTGGATGCGGCGGCCCAGGGTGTCTATACAGTACGGCGTGGGCCTATGGCGCGCACCTACAGGGCTCGTTTTACGCTGATTGGTTCGATGAACCCAGAAGAAGGCCACCTGCGGCCTCAAATTATGGATCGCTTTGGGCTGCGGGTGGTCGTGCATGGATTGAAGGGCAGTGACGAACGGCTGGAGGCCTACCGGCGTTCGCGCGCCTACCGGCTGAACCCCCGTGCCATGATCGCCCAGTTCGCTGAAGGGACACAGCAAGCACGCGATGAAATTCGGATGGCGCGCGAACGCCTGCCAGAAGTGGGCATCGGAGAAGCGGTTCTGGCGAGCGGGACCCAGATTGTCCAGCAACTGGGAATCGACTCGCTGAGAGCCGAGATGACCATGTTTGAAGCCGCGCGGGCCTATGCCGCGGCAGATGGCCGGTTGGCAGTGACGATGGAGGATCTGAAAGTGGTAGCGCCCCTGGCGTTGCGCCTGCGCCTGTCGCCCTTCATGATACAATATTTTCAAGATCATGGAATAGAAGAAGAAAAATTAAGCCAGGTATTCAACGAGACTATGCGATCTTCAGAGGAATAAAAACATGGCACGAAAAGAAGAAAAGGCAAAGGAACCGGAAGTCGCATTACAACCACAGACTGCCAGTGAATATGTCGAACGTGGGTGGATGTTTTACTCGAAAGACGAGTACACGAAAGCCGTGACGGATTTTCAAAAAGCGCTGGAGTTGAACCCAAAACATTCCGATACGCTGTATGCGCTGGGGTTGGCTTTACACGCGGCCGGCCAGTCGCAGGAAGCCATCCAGGCCTTTGAAGAAACGATCGTTACGCTGAAAGACAATCCAGATGAAGAACGGGCCCGGGCAAGTATGCTGGAACGGATGGCGCGCGGGCATATTAACCGGATTAAGACCGGTGAATGGAAACTGGATGGCACAGTTTGACAGCCCAATCTCTAACACACCGAGAACGACTGGAAACCTGCCTGGCAGGAGAAACCCCAGACCGTACCCCCATAGCGCTGTGGCGACACTTCCCAGTAGATGACCAGACTCCAGATGGACTGGCGGCGGCCACGGCTTCGTTTCAAAAGGCGTATGAATTTGATTTGATTAAGGTAACGCCGTCTTCTTCGTTCTGCTTGAAAGACTGGGGGGTGAATGACAGATGGGCCGGTAACCCAGAAGGTACGCGAGAGTATACGCAGCGGGCTGTTCACCAGTCCGAAGATTGGACGAAACTGAAAGTGCTGGACCCTACAAGAGGCCATCTGGGACAGCAGCTGACCTGCCTGCGATTGCTGACAGGGGCGTTTCGTCCCAATACACCGATCATTCAAACCATTTTCAGCCCGATGTCGCAGGCTAAAAATCTGATCGGTGGCGACCAACTGCTCGTACACTTGCGACGCTACCCAGAGGCGTTGAAGGCCGGCCTGGAAACGATCACTCAAACCACGCTGCAGTTTGTAGAAGAGGTAAAGAAAACTGGGATCGATGGGGTATTTTATGCGGTGCAGCACGCGCAGTATGGACTGCTCTCGCAAGCGGAGTTTGAGGAGTTTGGGCTAGCCTACGATCTGCGGGTGATGGAAGCAGCACGTGACTTGTGGCTGAGCCTGCTGCACTTGCATGGAGACGAGGTTATGTTCAATGTGGCGGCCAGTTATCCCACTGCAATTGTAAACTGGCATGACCGTGAGACCTCGCCCAGCTTGCAGCAGGCACAGGAGCACTTTGATGGAGTTGTATGCGGAGGTCTGCGCCAATGGGATACGATGGTTTTGGGCACCCCTGAGCAGGTTCGTTCAGAAGCGGAAGATGCCATCCGGAAAACTGGTAACCGTAAGTTTATCCTCGGCACAGGTTGTGTGTTGCCCACTACAGCGCCTTTTGGCAATATTCAAGCCGCCCGACAAGCAGCCGGTATCCGCACCAACATGTCGGAGACAGAACGCTGAGCAGCGGGGGAAGGAAAGGAATTTGTGAGCAACCCACGTATCATTGGCGGGACAGCCAGAGGCACTCGCCTTCAATCGGTGCCCGGGGATACTACCCGCCCTATTACAGACATGGTCAAAGAGGCGCTTTTCAACATCCTGGGTGACGAGGTGGTGGATGCGAGCTTTCTTGACCTGTTTGGTGGAACGGGTAGTGTGGGGCTTGAAGCACTGAGCAGGGGAGCCTCTTTTGCGCGCATGATTGATATCAACCGGACAGCGGCGAACACAATCAAGACGAATGTGGAACGGACACGGTTGAAGGAGAAGGCGCAGGTTATGCAGACCGACGCCTTCACGCTCTTGAAGCGACCTGCGGACCGCACTTTTGACTATGTTTACATTGCGCCCCCACAGTATAAGGGTCTGTGGCAGCGGGCCTTGCAGGAGCTAGACAAGAACCCAAGCTGGCTGCAAAAGGACACCTGGGTAATCGTTCAGATCGACCCGGTAGAATATGAAGAGCAGGAACTAAGCCAACTGCGTGAGTTTGAGCAGCGCAAGTATGGAAACACGCTGCTGGTATTTTATGAAGTTCCGGAAGAAGGCCAAGACCCAGAAACACCGTAAAGTCAGAGGCGGGTTATGCCTGCGCCTTATGCAAAATGAATCCGTAAATGTTCGTGGTCGTCATAATCATAACGGGCTGAAAAAAGGGGGATCGGTAGGCGACATGCTTAGAACCCGTGGGAGCAGCGTGCGCAGATCTTCGACGAGGGGATATAGATCGAGGTCCGCCGTGGGTATCCATTCTAACGGCCCTTCTGAAGAGGGGATCAACTCCCCGCCAGTATAAACTCCAGTGTAAACAAATAGTGTAATCCCAACTGGTTGACTGGTATCAATAAAAATGGTACCCACTAAACGCAAGTCTACGTGCTGCAAGCCGGTTTCTTCTCGCAGTTCGCGCCGGGCAGCCGAAAGGGTATCTTCGCCAGGCTCAATGTGACCCCCGATGCCATTATACTGATTGGCCCACAGGCGTTTCGTCGGCTCCCCTTTAATCAACAGTACCCGGTCGTTCCGGGTAACAAAAATGAGCGTACGCGGGATAACCATGTAACGGTCATAGGTAACGCCCTGATCTGACTTGGGCATACATTCCTCTTTCTAACTGCTGCCATAAAATCAATTTAAAAACTGAGGTTCCTGGTAGACCAATCGGCCTGGAACCTCAGCTTATTCATCTATGTTTTAATGAAAACTAGGCTGTTTCCAATAGGGAACGAACGGTCGAAAGCTGACCAGCGCTGCCTAATTTGTGATTCTTGTCGGCAATGAACCTGGCATATTCCGCCATGAAGACCTTGCCCGGGTCACGGAGATCAAACTTCTCAGGATAGTCACGGAAGAATTCGCGGTGAACGCGGGTCCAAACCAGACGACCATCGGTGTCAATATTGATCTTCGTAACGCCAAGTTCGGCGGCGCGCTGGAACTGATTATCGTCCACGCCTTTAGCGCCCTTCATGCTGCCACCAGCGGCGTTAATGCGAGCAACTTCTTCCTGGGGCACTGAACTGGAGCCATGCATGACCAACGGGAAACCGGGCAACTGGTGCTGGATTTCGGAGAGGACATCGAAGCGCAACGCCTGACTGCCAGAGAATTTGAAAGCTCCATGGCTGGTACCAATGGCAACCGCCAGTGAGTCACAGCCAGAGCGCTCGACAAATTCGCGAGCGGTGGCGGGGTCAGTAAGCTTGGCATTGGCTTCATCTACAGCCACGTGCTCTTCCACACCACCTAACTGGCCCAATTCCGCTTCCACGACAATCCCGCGAGCGTGGGCAGCTTCCACCACACGATGTGTGGTGGCAATGTTGTGCTCAAAATCCTCGTGGCTGGCATCGATCATCACCGAACTGTAGAAACCACTCTCGATAGCATCGTAGCAGGTGGCTTCGTCGCCATGATCGAGGTGAACAGCAAAGACAGCATCGGGGAAGATATCGACGGCGGTGCGAATCATCGCTTCAAGCATGCGCTTGTCGGCATAAGAACGCGCACCCTTGCTGATCTGAATGATGAACGGCGCCTGACTATCGATGCAGCCGCGGAATAAGCCCATGGTCTGTTCCAGATTATTGATGTTATAAGCACCAATAGCATATTTTCCATATGCAGCTTCAAATAACTTCTTGGTTGTAACAATCATCTCTAACTCCCTTCATTCACTAAACCAAGCTCAATGAACCCGATTCAATGTAAATTGATTGGTGGAATTATACCGTGTGGCACACGATTCGCTACACATTTCGTGCATCTCTGGCCGATAGAACCTTAGCTCAAGAACATGGGGACGCCCATGAAGTCCTTGATGCGCGGACGGTAGTGTTCAATATCGTAGTAAGCTGGAACATCCACCCGTTTTTTACCTGCCAGAACCATTTCAACAGGAACAGTCGTGTACTTGCCACCGTGTAGGGCAACCATCTTACCGGTGTCGCTGCGCCGAATAAGCTGGATCGCCAGGTTCCCATAGGACATTCCCACCATGCGGTCCAAAGAGTCAGGCGCGCCAGAGCGCATGAGGTAGCCCAACTGCTGGTACATGATATTCTGTCCTGTTAAGTCTTTGATCGCCGAAGCAGTGATTTCGCCAACACCGCCTAGTTTCCGATGACCATAAGCGTCGGCTTCACCCGTCTCGATGATCTCGCCACCTTCCATGATCGCGCCTTCGGAAATCGTCATGAGGGCGTAGTTAGAGGGATTGTTGCGCTTATCTTCAAGGAGGAATTCAGCCAGGCGACGCACATCAAATGGAACCTCACTGATGATAGATCGATCCACAGAAGAGAGGTAGGCACTGATTAGACTGGTTTCGCCGGAGTTGCGACCAAACAACTCTACGATACCAATGCGCTCATGCGAACCAACAGAGGTGCGCATGTTGTTGATAAACTCAATACTGCGCGTGACTGCGGTGGAAAAGCCGATGCAGTAGTCGGTACCAAAAACATCGTTATCCATTGTCTTGGGCAGCGCTACCACGGGCATCCCTTCACGGTGCAGCCGGACGGCAAAACTGAGCGTGTCATCACCACCAATGGGCGTAAGCACATCAAGGCCCAGGTGTTCAATCACCTTCATCACGTATGAAGTGAAATCGACATTGCCATCTGGCAGTTCTTTGCCCCATTCCGTATCTCTTTAAGAAGTCCGGAATGGCATTTTTCGAAACTTTTTGAGGATTGGTGCGGGATGTGTGAAGGAAGGTACCGCCGGCGCGATCAATGGTACGCACATCTTCACGCTTCAGTTCGCGAACGTAGTAATCATACGTGGAGGGTTCATTCAAGTTGTAATGCAGCAGTCCGGCCCAACCACGCCGGATGCCCAAGACCCGATACCCCAACTCCAATGCCCCTAAGACAACCGACTTAATGGCGGGATTTAAACCTGGAACATCACCACCGCCTGTAAGAATACCGATTGTTTTCGCCATGTTCTTCTTCTCCTAAATCAGTATTATGTAATGAAGTACAAAGCCCTGCTCAACCTTGGTCCTTTTTGGGCCCGTTCTAAAAATTCCCTGCTGCTAACTCTAAGGTCGGCACCTGAAAGCTAATCCGGCTGCCCTTTCCAACGTCGGCGTCCACTTCCATGGAACCTCCCAACAGGTCCACGCGTTCGCGGATCAGGCGCAGCCCAAGACCTTCCTGCTTTTCAACCGTATTAGGATCAAACCCTTTGCCATTATCAGAGACACTAACACGGGTGATATTCTCATCCATCATCACCTGAACGTTAATCTGGATCTTAACCGGACCTTCATTGTTATGCCGGTACGCGTTTCCAACTAATTCTTGCAAAGCGCGGAAAATCATCACCTCAAGATATGATTCCAGGCGGCGCTCACTACCCTTCAACGTCAGGCTGATATCGACGCCAGTTTGCTCTTTGAAGTTATCTACATAACGCCGTATTGTGGGGTACAGGCCAAGATCATCCAGCATCATCGGACGCAACTCAAAGATAAAGGTACGCACCTCTTTGAAAGTGCTCATTGCAGCATTCTTGAGGTTATCCAACTCCTCTTTGGCACGAGAGGAATCTACGTCTAGCAAACGATTGGCAATCTCGGTTTGAACGATAAAGTTGGAAAGCGCCTGAGCCGGACCATCGTGCATCTGACGAGAAAGGCGCTGCCGTTCTGCCTCTTGGGCTTTGATCACCAATTCAAGGGAGCTAGAACCATTCCCTCCCCCATTCGGGCGGCCATTTGAGGCGCCTACCTGAGGGGTGCCCTGCAAGAGAAAAGCACTGATTTTTTCAAGCATCTCACAGTAACGCCGAAGCGATTCTTGATCCGCCTGGAGCTTATCCAACTGACCACGCATTACGAGCAGGCGCTGTTGAGCGTCGAGCGCGGCATTGTAGGCGTTGCGAATATCCGGCCGCGGCATGGTGTCGAACTGGCTTTGAACCTGTTGTAAATGCATCGTGATGTTCGCGTTGCGTTGAGTCAGTTTCGTCAGCTCAACCTGGCTCTGATCCAGCATCAACGAAACCTCTTTGAGGGTACGCTGCGCCTGATCATATTCCGCTGTTACTTCATTCTGAAATGCTACCCACGGATTCTCGGTAGACGTAGGAGGTGATTGCAAAGTCATTGTACGTGCTCCAGCATTTATCCTATTGAGGAGGAACCGATGTTCAGGGGAGAGTTGGTTCAAAACCCCGGTAAGTATACTATAGAGTAGATCATACAGGCAACATTCGTCAAACGATTTTTGAGGGGTAGGCGGGCGCCTGGCTCCTTTCAGCCTTTACGGCAGCGGGGATGGGATCGTCCAACGATAAATCCAGATTGATTTGCCACCAGCCTGAGAAGAAAAAGTGTTCTCACTTTGATAGACAGGCATTTTCCCGATGGGAAGGGCGGCATACCAGCCTGGAAAGGTGACCAGATAATCGACACCCTGGGCGTCTAACCAGTGTGCCAGGGCAGTTTCATCGCGCATGAAAGGAATGACTTGCGGAGAAATGAGGCCTGCCAGGTCTACCAGCCGGCGGTTGCCAAAATAACCCAGCGCGCCGATATCGTGAGCGGCGATTAGCGCATCTGGAGGCGTATTGTCAGCGACCCAGTGGGCAGCCGCAACCATTTCGGTTTGAACAATGGCTACATCACGCGCATAAAAGCTGGCGACCAAACCATAAAAGGCCAGCCAAACAGCAACCAGACTGAAAAGCCAGGCTTGTTTCAGAACCCAAGTGAGGCGCTGAGAAGAATGGGCATTAAAGATCAACCGCAAGCCGACGATGCCGAGGACAAAATAAACTGGCATGGCAGGCATGAGGTAGCGTCCATATTGATAGGTGACCGGAAGACGCAGGGCATAGAGGGCGGCAAACCCAAGGAACCATATTCCAGCAGACAACACCACCCACCAACGCCGCCGCAAGGACTGCCACAAACACCAGGCAAAACCAGGAAACAGTAATACGCCTGCGCCAGTAAGGGGGAGCTTTAACTGCTCCCACAGGCGCGTCAGGAATGGGACCTGGCGGGAAAGAGCATATTCGGCCTGCTTGGCATAGAAAGTATTCGGCCAGAGACTGCCTTGAATATGCAAGTTAAAGAGTAGATAAGGGATGAACAGCAGCAGGAACCCAAAGAGCAAGAACCCGGCAGATGTGAATCGGGCGCGCCAGCCGGGCCGGGTAAGAAGCAGTACCAAACCAGCCGGCCCGAGCAAGGTAAGCGCATCGGGACGCACCCAAACAGCCAAACCAATCAGCAGGCCCAACCATGCCCAGGAGTAAGTATGCCCGGTGGACAACAGCCAGAAGACCAGTAGAATCAGGGCGGCGTAGAGGGTGGTCTCCATACCAGAGACAGAAGCCCAACCCAGGTGCCATTCGGCGGCCAGAAAAAGGCCAGCCCAAGGCAGTGTACTGCGGGACGATAAGAGCCGCTGAGAAAAAGCCTCGCCAGCCAGTGAAGCGCCGAATAAGCCCAGCGCACCGAGGAAGTAGGTCCAGGTAAGTGGATTCAGCCCCAGGCGATACCCCAAGGCTAGTAAGAGCGACCACAAGGGAGCGGTAGAACCGGCTGAAGGTTGGCCAGGGAGGTAGGACCACTGACCAGTTTGCGCCAGGCTGCGGGCATAAGTTTGGTGAATCCAGGCATCGTCGAGGGGAAAGCCCGGACCGACTAAACGAGCACTGACAAATAAATAACCACAGACGGACAGCGCTACTAGCGAACCCAACAAGAGCATAGGAGACGCCAGTAAAAGGACCTGTCTGCGGGAGACAGAACGAGAACTATGAGCAGCGGGAGCTTTCATGTTCAGCGCTCTCCGTAAGATAAATCTATGCGATACAGCCGGGTGGTTCCAATGCTGGTCAGATACGTTAATTCGGGGCGCTGGCTTTGACCCAGGTAGAGATCGAGCAGCATCCAGGGGTTGGTAATCTCCAAAACCAGGTAACGGGCCTGGAACTGGCGGGCTGCGGCAAGCAGCATTTCTTCATCTCCATCTGGAATCACAAGGGCGGACCGCCCAGACACGAGATAGTAACCCGGTGGGTTGTTGACCAGCACCGACTGCTCAGGCTGAGCGCCAAAAGACTGCAAGACAGCTTCCACCTGGCGGTAGTGGTCAACAGTGCTCGTCCAGGCCAGGGTGCCCGACTGACTCCCCACCACCTTTTGTAGATAGATACCCAGTGATAGAAGACCGCTAACAGTCACCAGCAGCACCGCCATGAAACGCACCACCTGAGCGGCGCGCTGCCACTTACGCAGGTGAGCTAACCAGTCAACAAAGATCTGCATCCCAAGAGGGGCTGCGGCCCACCAGAAGGGCTGTAAAGCAGCGCCAGAATGAAAAAAGGCGCCGTTTGGACCGGCAAACGGAAACACGAAGGTCATTACCCCCAGGTTGAGCAGCCACATAGCAGCGGCCAACTTTACCTGTGGACGAGACCGTAAGCGCCACAAACCGATCAGGATAAATGGAAACAGGATGATGCCAGCCTGTACAGCCAGAGTCGTTTGCAGATTGGTGAGCAGGGCACTCCACCAGGCTTGAAGATGGAGGCCCCACCCTACCGCCAACCAGTTATGAATAGATAACTGTTCCGCCGGGTAGAGCATGGTCTGTTCGTAAGTGGTCAGCCAGAGCGTGCGGCTGCCGCCGGGCGGGAAGAGAGAACCCCATACATGGTAGTTGCGAAAATACCAGGGCGTCATAACCAGCCCATAACCAGCGATGACGGTCAACCCCAGGCGTACTGCCTTAAACAGTTGATTTTTAACTTGGAGATGGCGCAGCCACCAGAGCCCCACGGCCAGGGCAGCCAGCAACCATACCAGGCCATCGGCGCGGGTGAGGTGAAGCACACCAGCCAGCAGTCCCAGAGCAAACATGCGCAGCAGAAGCGCCAGGGATGGCTCGAAGGCTAACAGCAGGAACAGACTGCCCAAAACCATATAAATCGGAAAGGAGTCCGTGGTGGTAAGGTAAGCAAAATAAAAGGCAGGGAAGAGGGCAAAAGCACCTGACAGGCGCGCGGCAAAGGTCTGCCTGTGCAGGCAAAAGGCCAGCCGCACCGCCAAAGGCGGCACACAGGCCGCTAGCAAGATAAACGGCAGGCGCGCTCCCCAAAATCCGAGCGGAGCCGCGAGCTTTAAGCCAAACGCAGCCAGCAACGACACCAGGGGCATCCAGTAAGCGAAGGCCGGGACAGGCAGAGCAGAGGGATTACTCAGATAGTTCCAGAGATAAGGTTCGACAAAGCCCTTCCCAGCGGCGAGACGAAGGGCGCCAGCGTAATAGTATTCAGCATCCATATAGCCGGGCGCGGTTTCAAGACTGGCGGAGAGCAGCGCCACAACCAATCCTAAAGCAAAAAAAAGGAGATAAACGCGCCGCTTCACCGGACCCCTTTAGCGTTGATAGTGATAAATTTCCAGGTCATGGAAAGCCTGTTTGTCCACCTGGTGAAAATGCTGAGCCAGCCAGGTAATGGCAGGGTGTTGAGCCAACCCCATAGATTGATATTCACTGAAGGTTTGCGCAAAGAGCACAAAGTAAACATCACGACTGTCGCCGACGGCGGTAGGCAGGTCGGGCTGGGCGAAGATTTGCATGGCCTTCTGTGAAGCCGGTTCAAAGGTATCGTTGGGAGTATTGGGCAGGTCGGCGACAAACACCTGTGGTAAGCCAGGCGCATAGAAGCGCGAAGAGAAGTAGCTGAGTTTGGTATCATGTACAATAAGTGTATCGGGTTGGATGATACTCGTTAGATAGGCGGCTGCCTCGCGGTAAGGAGAGCGGGGAAAGTCGTTGAAGGTATAGAAGGAAGGGAGTGAGAGTGCCACGGAAAGCACAAAGACCCCAAGGGTCAGTGGTCCTACTCCCCGCCGCAAGGTGTGGTTAATGACAAAGCCCGCCAGAGCATAAAAGCCCAGGGAAGAAACCAGGAAGCCGCGCGGAACAAAGACAGGACGCATGACATAAGAAATAGCAAACAAGAGTACCGGCGGCAGGAACAGCCAGCAGGCCAGAAAGAGTAAGCTGCTTTGGGCATGTACGGTTGACTGCGCTTGACGAGCGCGCCAGGCTTCAAGCAGCACCATGATAAACACTTGCAAACTGAGGATGGAGCAGATCACCAATAAAATCAACGGTAGGGGCAGGCTGGCAGTAAACATGACAATGGCTTGCAGAATTTCGATCAAACCAGGCCGCTGCAGCCACCAGGCACGCTGTACTTTGGCAATCTGCCCGGGGATCAGGATTAACCAAGGAAGGGCCAGCAGACCTATGCAAGCCTGCGCCGCGAGTAACCGCAGTAGAAAACGCCCGTCGCGCTTAAGGAGTACAAACAGGTTGGGCACAATCAGGGCAAAAATCGCCAGGTTGTGGCTGTACATTGCCACCAGACCAAAAACAACCAGTCCCAACCAATCGCTGCCACGGCGCGACTCGCCGGTAGAAAGGAAGTAGAGCCGTGTAAAGAAGAGGAAGTAGCCCAACTGACCTACCACCAGCAAGGCATACATGCGAATATCCTGCGCATGGTAAATCTGGAGAGGTGAAACAGCCGCCAGGAAGGATGCCCATAGGGCCGGAGAGCGACCCAATAAGCGCCGTACCAGGGCATACAGTAGGATCACGCTGGTAAGACTGAGCAAAACCGTAAGCAAGCGAATAAACCAGACTTCACGGCTGAGCAACAGCCAGAAATGCAGCAGGAAGTAGTAGAGAGGGGGCATGGTGTCCGCAGCCGTGCCGGAGACGATATCGGGTAAACTGCGAGCCGATAGAAAGATACTGAAAACATCGTCGTACTGCAAACTGCGGCTTTCAGCGCCAATGAGACGCAGCAGCAAACCCAGCAGCAGTACGGCCCACAGCGGACTGCGACGAAGCCAGGCAAAGGCTCTGGTTGTTATGTTTCCAGTCATGGGCAGCTCAATATTCCAGGGTTTCGTACCATAACCTGGCCGGCTTGACGGCCCACCAGCGCACCCAGTAAAGCGTTAGCAGTAGAAAAGCAGGCAGGGGGAAGAACATCACCGGACTTTGAATTGGCTGGTCTACATACTGAACCGTATTCAGGAAGATGAGCCAGATTCCTGCAAATAATATGAGCATGCTCAGTACGACAAACAAGCGCCCGCCAGTACGCCAACGTTCATCAATCAGGGCAAAGACCAGCACCAGCGCTGGAAAGAGAACCACAAAATTCCCTGGATCCGTTTGAATGCCAACCCACTGGCTGACGGTGAGGGTTAGATATGCGGTCCACAAAAAGCCGCGGAAGTCTGACTTACGGTTCAACCACCACTCGACGAGCATAATAAATATCATGAGCCCGGTGAGCGCCAGGCCCAGGCGTGAGCCCCAGGCGGGCCAGATCGTCATAAAAGCGGCCTGAGGTGTACCCGGCGGATTGTACTGGGGATAACGAATCACCTCTCCGAGTTCATATAAGATCCAGTCCGGAATGAGGAGCGCGGCGCTGGCAGCCAGCAGCACGACTGTGCCCACCATCCAACCAAACAAACGCAGCCGGCCATTGGCCAGTGACCAAAGCGTAACAAACACCAGCACCAGAACAACCACCTGCGGCTTGATGGTGGTGAATGCAAACAAAATGCCAGCCAATTCATCTGCGCCACTACGCAGCGCCAGGAAGCCCCCTGCTAACCCAAAAGCAACTAAAATGACAGCATTGCCATTGATTAACGGGCGAAGGCCATGATACCAAAACAGGGAGAATACTAACAGTAACGCTAAAATGAGCGGGTTGATTTTCCAATTCGCAAGCCGCACACTAAAGATGGTTAACAGCAGCAAACCGGCTTCCAACACGGTCATCCAGACGGCACGAGCCAGGGTGAAGTCCTTGATCAACGCAAAAGGCAAAAAAACGAAAGCCGAATACAAAGGGTAAGCTACACGCAGCTCGTGTTCGCCAGGACGAGCCGGGCGACCATATGCCAGGTTTTGAATTTTCAAAGCGACTTCATCACTGTAGGGATTGAGCCCTTCTGTGATGAGGGCGCGTGTGCCGACCCAATGGACGAGAAAGTCATTGCCGCCCGGGTTGGTGAGGGCATAACGATAGTTTCCCCAGGTCATGGCGACCAGGAAAACCAGTGTTACAGCAACAATGGCTATCATCGTAACCATGTATGTTCTTTGATTTTTCAAGTCTTACTACCTCTTTCTAAAGGAGTACCTGGCGCAATTATAACGTGAGTCGAACTGTCGCTTTCCTGTAAAAAAGATTCCACTGTGGCGCTTTCGAAGTCAAGGGAAGGCCACGAACAGCAAAGCCTGTTCATCACGGTAGGCCACCTGCCAACCAGGGCGGTCCAGCAACGCTCGTGACAGATTCTCCTCGGGGGGCATCAGCACCCACTGAACCTGATACTCTTGCAGCACTTCTTCCCAACCAGGAGACAATGTGAGAACCTGTTCATACTGGCGGGTGAACTGCTCTCCATAGAAGTCAGTTTGACCATCAATAAAAACAAGCTGATCAGGCCAAAGACGGTACAAAAGGTAACCGCCCCAGGGAAAGTAATTGAAGCCGCTGCCCTTGACAGGATGCGTGCTGATCCAATCAACTGCCTGGATCGGGAATACTTGAGCGTCGAAACGATTGCCAGCCTGTTGAAAGTCGAGGGCAGCGCCGGAGCGCAGTCCCAGCGTGACCAGCACTACCATCAGTAAAGGCCACAAAGCGCCCCGCAGCTTGGATTCTGTCAACGAAAGGCGCTGATCCAGGGCCGCCCAGCCCTCCAGCAAACGCGCCCGCACCCGCTGCTCAGCCAGCCAGGCTGCGGAAACCTGGGCTAATATGGGGGCAACAACAATGGCAAAGAGGGGGGCATTACGGACACTGTAGAGCGCCATGATTAACCAGGCAGCTGACAAAAAGAGATGTGCTGCTGAAACACGACGAACTTGCAAACCAAAGGCAATCACCAGGCCAGCCACCATGAGCGCAAAAGGCCAGGTGCTGACATTTTGAAAATCGGGCGGCAGGTATTCGGCAGTGTGACTGACCAGATAATGATTCCCAATATAACCCAAACTGGTTCCCCACAAATGCAGCCCAGCCGGGTTGATGAAAGTCGCCAGCAGCGAAGCCGCTCCGACCCCCAAGAAGGCCCACCAAAAGGGATAAGACTTGTTGACAGGCTCGGAAAGCGAATGAAAGAACTGATCCCAGGCACAGCCGATACCGTAAATGGCCCAACAGACAAACCCGGCAATAAACGCACCGTGCAGGTTGGCCCACAACAGCATGATCAAAGGCATTTGCCAGAGGGCATGACGATTACCAGCGCGGAGACGATCGAGACGATCCAACCAGAAGGCCAACAACAGGAACGTAAAAAGGTGAGGCCGAGTCAGCCAGTGCAGCGAGGAAGCCGCGACCGCCAGAATGGTGAAAGCGAGAGAGAAAAGAATGTTCTGGCTTTGGCGGCGCGCCCGGTGATAGACTAGCCAAAAAGCCAGGCTAATGACCAGAGCGCTCAACAGCACCACTCCATCCAAGCCCATCCAGCGTTTGGCGAGCGCAAACAAAACCTGGGACAACCATTCATGGGGAATCAAGGGTTGACCGGTCATGGTATGCGAAAACAGATCGTGGGTGGGCACCTGACCGTGATCAAGAATGTAGCGGCCCATGGTGAGATGACGACCGAGGTCGCCATCGATATTCATCATGCGCGGGCCCAGGCCAATCACCCCCAAGAAGATACCGATCCAGAGAATATCGCCAAGAGCAGGCAGCAGATAGGCGAGCAGCGCGCGCATCTTCAACGCAATTCCCCCAATCCAATCTCAGCTGGTTGCACAGCACGAGAGAGATGATAGTAAACCTGATAATCACCGACCTTCTTTTCCTGCCAACTCAGCCCTAAGAGGTGGAACTGTTCACGCAAGTACTGATCGAGGGCCGGATTATAAGTCGTGATATAAGCCACACGTTGGCTTTGGGCTACCTGAGCCGTATAGGGAGCGTAACGGTCATCACGGGGAGTATAGCGCAAGTCCTGGTGATAGGGCAGACGGGGGACATAGAGCAGGTCTTCACCACTAAGGAAAGCTAGCGGGTAGGAGACCCAGTAATTGCTGTAGCCGACCCGTTCATTCTCCTGGCGTAAAAAGGCGATCAACTCAGAAGTCAGCACGATGATCGATGATGGTAGTTTCGTCAAACTGCGTTGTGAGGCCAGGGGGAAGTTGACGAACGCACTGCAGCGTACCCCACAGATGAAACACCACCAGCAGACCAGCCAGGCCTGCAACTTGCCAGTTAGACTTTGAAATCTTCCAGATGAGCGCAGAAGCTGCCAGCGCGAGGGGCGTGGTGAGGGGTAAAAAGTAACGTCCGGATGGGTCGACGCCAAAGGCGGTGAAGAGAAAACCAGCCAACAGAACAGCCGCCACCCCTAACAGCACGCCATACTCCAGGCGCAGCGAGTGACCTTTCCGAACCTGACCAAACCAGAACAGAAGCACAGCCAGCCAGAACAGGAGCACAAAGGGCAGCAGCGGCAAAGCCAACCATTCCACCTTCCAGGGTGGGCGGAAACCAAACATAGCACTGGCGCCTAACAACAGGAAATTAAACAGGTGCATGAAAGTACGTACCAGCCAGGATTCTTTTTCAACACTGACCGCGGAACCCAACAGTTCGAGGATCAGACTGCTTGAGCCGGCTGAAAGTGCATACAGCCACCAGGGGAGCGCGCCCAGCAGGATGCCGCCACCTGCCAGGAGCATCCAACGGACCAGACCTAACCAGCGCTGGCGCTGCCATATGGCCCAGGCGATATAGACGCCCGATGGCAGACTATAAACCAGGGTGAGACCATTGGCCCATAAACCAAAGCCAGCCAGCAGCCCCCAGGCAAAAACCGCTGCCCAGGCCATGCGATTGTGAACAGGCAGCCAGCGGCGCACGAAGGAGAAGGCAACCAGCAGGATCAGGTTGCCAATGAGCAGGGCTTCTCCATAGCCGCCTAAACTGGCAGTTGAATAAAGGGTAACGTTCACAGTGGGAATTGCCATAAGCGCGGCAGCCAAAAGCCCTACCCGCGTGGAGTCCAACGCGGCGCGGCCCAAAGCGAAGGTCGTCAACAGCACCCCCAGGTACAGCAGTCCTTGCACCAGACGGATGACCCAAACTTGCTGACCCAAAAAGAGAAAGCCGAGCGCCACCAGATAGGCATCCAGGCTGCCCATATAAGCCTGACCATAGAAAAAGATGGGACGCTCTCCGTTTAGAATATGGCGCGCCATCAACCCTACCACAGCTTCATCGGCATTAAACGGCACCACATCCGAGAAGATCAAGAAGATCTTCCAAGCCGCAGCAGCCAGGAGTATACCGGTCAGCGCCAGCGCCGGAGAGCGCAAAGCTTTCATAAATATCGCGATTCCTTCATCATGAACAGGATGAAAAGTGCCTTAGAATATTGTATTCGCTCGCCAAAGGGTTTACAACAGATCTCTGTTACAATCGTGTCAACAAAAATGCAAACCCCCTCCTGCTTATGAAGTCAAAGTCAATTTCTCTGATTGCCTTTCTGGTCGTCAACATACTGCTATCCGCTGGCTTTCTACTGGGCGTACGCTCTGTCCCGTTTCATCCAGATGAGAGCACATTCTTGTATCTATCCGGCGATTTTGAACTGCTCTGGCAGCGGCCTGGCGCCATGTTTTGGCAGCCCGAAAAGTTGGAAGATGCGCGGCAGCGCTACCGCACGCTGGACGCACCCTTAGGGCGCTACCTGGTTGGGTTTGGGCGCTGGGCAGGCGGACAGCCGGCCCTGCCAGTGGATTGGGCGTGGGGGAAGAATTGGGAGGAAAACCTTCAGGCAGGAGCCATGCCAACCTCTGAACAACTGTTGGCCGGTCGCATAGCAGCAGCGGCGCTGTTTCCGCCGGGGCTGCTGCTGTTGTTCTTGCTCGGACGAAAGATAGGCGGTGAGGTGGTGGGCTGGACGGCAGCGCTGCTGCTGGTCAGCAATGCGCTGATTCTGCTGCACGGGCGGCGGAGCATGTCAGAGGGCGCGGTTGTTTTCACCAGCATCTTGACGCTGTGGACGTTTATCAAAGCAGGAAAGCGGCCCTGGCTCGCGGCGATCCCTGCGGCGCTGGCCTTGTGCGCCAAGCATTCACTGGCAGCACTGGCCCCAGTGGGTCTACTGACGGTCTTGTGGCGTCCACAATCCAAGCTGCCACTGACCGCACGCCTTAAACAGGCGGAATCTACCTGGCTCTGTATGGGGGCATTGTCATCCTGCTTAATCCATTTGTATGGCAGCACCCCATTCTGGCGTTAAAGGATGCGGCGGCAGCTAGAGAGGATCTGATGCAGCGTCAGGTGGCAGACCGGCCTGAGCAGGCACTCAACAGCCCAGCGAAGCGCCTGATCGGACTGATTGGCGGGCTGTATCTGACGCCACCCATCTTTGCGGAAACCGGGAACTATTCGCTCGAAACTCAAGCCGCCGAAACAGCTTATCTAAAAATGCCGTGGAATAATCTACTGCGTTCCATCCCGGCGGGTGGACTGCTGCTCTTGCTGAGTGGATATGGCTGGGCAGCGGGAGCCGGGCAGGCCTGGCGACAGCGCCGCCAGAACCAGGAGGGTACTCGCTGGCTGACACTCCTGCTGATCAGCAGTCTGCTGCAGGGACTGGCACTGCTGGCACTGGTGCCCCTGCCGTTCCAGCGCTACTATCTTCCGTTAGCAGCACATGCCTGCCTATGGAGCGCTTACGGCGTGGAAACGTTGCGCCAGTCGCTGGTGAGGCGTATACCGCAGCGAAAAGCGCAACCAGCAGCTTAGTAATCAAGTTAATCGATAGCGCGGTTCTCACGCATCTGTGGATCGAGAGCGTCGCGCAGTGCGTCGCCCAGATAGGTGAAGGAAATGGAGATTAAGCCAACGCATACCGCCGGGATCAAGATCACCATTGGCTGAACATGAACCACTGGGCGGCCTTGCATAATCATACCTCCCCAAGAGGTCAAGAAGAAAGCACTAGCATTCTCACCAGTGCCCGGGCTAATGTGTAAGTAACCAAGCACGGCTTCGGTGAGGATGAGTTGGGGAATAATCAACGTAATCCAGATCAGCAGTGGACCGAGGCAGTTGGGCAGGATGTGCCTGAAGATAATTCGCCCTGGGGGCGCGCCGATACTGTGAGCAGCCTCGATATACTCTGTATTCTTAACAGATAAGACGGTACTCCGCATCATGCGAGCCGCCCCTACCCAGCCTACGGACAGGAAGGCTACAAACATCATAAACATGCCACCCAGCCATTTTCCAGAAGGCGTACTGCGCAGCGCAAGAACGATGAGAATGTAAATCATGATGGGTGGAAAAGCATAAAAGACATCTGTAATACGCATGATCCAGTTATCGATCCGGCCCCCAAAGTAACCAGCCAAAAGACCGACGAGCGTACCAAACAGGGCAATCAGCGGGGCCGAAATCAACCCAAGGAGCATGGAAGTGCGCGCGCCATAAACGCCCCAACTTAACAGATCGCGACCAAGCGTATCGGTACCGAGCAAAAAGCGCGGATCGCCACGCAGGCCTAGTAACGATTTTTGAACCCAGAAAGGCGGCAGATTATCCAGTTCAAAGTGATAGTCCTTGAGACCATAAGGAGCCAGCCAGGGGGCAAAGATCGCAATCGCAAGAAAGAGGCTGATGACGACCAGTCCGAACACGGCTTCAGGCTTTCGAATTAAGCGACGCCAGGCATCCTGCCACAGACTGCTAGGACAAGTATCGATCCAACGGTTTTTCGAACGAGAGGTTCTCTTCGAAGGGATAACAGATTCCTCAGTCATAGGATCTGCGCTCATTCCAGTCGAATGCGGGGATCGAGATAACCATAGAGCAGGTCAACGAGCAAGTTGATGCTGGTTATCAGAAAAGTATAGACAACAGTAACGCCTAGAATCATCGAATAATCTTTGCCGGCGACTGCTTCAATATATTCTCGGCCCATGCCTGGAAAGCCAAACATGATCTCAATGACAAATGTGCCTGTAAACAGTTCCATTAAGGCGGGACCACTGAAAGTAATCAGGGGGATCATGGCATTTTTTAGCATGTGAAGGTAGATAATACGCTTTTCTTGAGCCCCTTTGGCGCGGGCAGTGCGAACGTAGTCGCGGCGGATAACATCGAGGAGTGAAGCCCGGGTAAGGCGAATAAACGCTGCAAGGATGCTAATTCCCAAAACAAATATGGGCAAGGCCCAAACGCGAGGATCAAATGTGTGCCAGGAAGTGGGAGAAATAACGATCAGGTGAAGACCGGTGCCGAGCAGAATGATCAACAATAAGCCGGTGACAAAGTTAGGCAAGGAGATTGCCAGGGTGGCAAAGGTACGAATGGTGTAATCCAACCAGGAGCCCTGACGAAGAGCCGAAGAGATTCCGAGTGGAATGCCTAAACCGGCTGCGAAAAGGAAGGCAGATAAGCCAAGACGCATCGAATTACCAAAGCGACTCTCAAAGAAGGAGCGGCCTTCTGGAACGCTAAAGAGGATGTCCTGGATGGTGCGGCCCCGCTGGCGATAGGAGGGAGCCATATTGCCACAAATCAGACCGCAGATAAACTCACCCTTTTCATCGGTGCGACCAATAACATAACCTCTGAACTGCTTCCAGAGAGGGTCATTCAACCCATACCGTTGGTTGAGGGCCTGCTGGGTGGTCTGATCCATAGCGATATTACTTAAGGCACGCTTGCCACCTTCACCATCCCAAGGACTGCCAGGGATGGTGTGCATGAGCAGAAACACGACCAGTAAGATGGTAAGAAAAACAGGGATCGACCACAAGACCCGGCGCGTAATAAATTTCAGCATGTGCTCAGTCTTTCCAGGTCTGGAATAGTCTCATTCTTTCCGTTTGCGGATTTGGAAGGCAAACGAAAGCATGGCGGGATGAATTGCAAACGGGAATTATAGCCGATTTTGTTTTCTGATTGAAAAGCGGATACTACTTGTCAATATCCTTAAACGAAAAGCGGGAGGGGTCAAAAGCTTATTTTGACCCCTCCCGCCCAGACTGTTTAAACGTGACGGCGGAAGACGCGATGGTTCTTGTAAGCCTCTCCCCCGGCTGTGATGAGGTCTTTACGCATTTGAGAAGCTGTTTCGGCCACCTGGGTCAGTTCAGCATGATCATACCCAAAGTCGACAATGGTCTTTTCCATTTCATCATACATGAGGGCATTACCGCCCCGACCCTGATACTCTGGCAAGACACCAGCGCCATTGAGCGAAACCCATTTCGTACGGCGAAGTTCCAGCAAGATATCGGCAATGCTTATGGGATGAAGCCGCCCACCGTGACGCTTCAAGGCGGCTGAGACATCTGGGAAGCCCAGCAGGAAGCCCACAATTTCGTCATTGTAGGTGATCAACTTAATCAACTGGGGAACAGCCACCATAAGGAGGTTATCGACAATGAACTTAACTTCACGCGGGGTGAAGGGGTAGTATTCCCAGTTATTAATAAAGGTCTTGTTGTAAGCTTCCCCAATTCGGTCAGCATAGCGGACCAACTCACGTTTTGAGTTGAAGTTCAAAATCTTGAACTTGCCACGCTCTTTTACCCGGCGGGCAATCTCTTTCGCTTTTTCTGGCAAGCGGAAGCGACTACCGGGAAGATAACAAGAAACGAAGTCAACTTCCTTTTCAAACCCGGCGGTCTCTAAGAGGCGCTGGTAGTAGGGGTAATTGTAGTTCATCATCGTCATCATCTGACGATGTTCAAAGCCCTCGATCTGAACGCCATAACCATCAAAGGCACTAAAACCCTTTGGGCCAACGACGGTATCCAGGTTGCGCTGGCGACACCAGTCAAATCCCGCATCAAACAGGCGGTTGGCAATTTCTTGATCCTCAACACAGTCGAACAGGTAAAACTGAGCCTTGCGAACATCATGATACTTATTGAAAGGCTTGTTTTCCATCACAGCGATGCGCCCAACAATCTCTCCATTCTGCCTGGCCAGGAAGAAGTCAGCATCAGAGTGCTCATAGAAAGGGTGTTTCTCCCAATTCAGCATCAATTTTACGTCACTGATAAAGGGTGGAACCCACTGAGGATTCTTGGCGTAGAGCTGATAGTGAAACTTAACGAACTCGTTCACCTTCGATCTGGAGCGCGTGTCGATCTTTTCAATTGATATCATGTTAAGACCTCACCAGACAAACAGGATGGATAAAGTAGGAAAAGGAGAATTGAAGCGAGTATACACCTTAAATAATAAAATGACCCCTTATTCCTTTACCTCAATTTATAAAACCCCGTTTTGTAAAAAGAGAAACGGAGAAATGACATTTCCTTATGATTCCAATTAATGCAAACTGGGCTGCCAGAACACGATCTGACGCAGAAGCCTGATCGCTTGCGCCGCCCATAAGGCCAGAAGGGCACCAGAAGTATCGATGAGCACGTCCAGAAAGCGACCACTGCGACCAGGGACAAAGCGTTGATGAAATTCATCGGTAATCGCATAGAGGAAGCAAAACAGCAACGCCAGAAGAATCTCACGACGATTCCACTTTCCAAGCCCACGAATCAAACTGAGTGAAAGGAGTGCATAACCGGTCATGTGGCCGAGTTTCTTTAGAAGGGTATCAGCAGACCCAAGTTGAGGAATTTCGTCTGAGGGAAGCGCTGAAAAACGAAAGATGGCAATCATAACGAGAATGGCTGGGCCCCAATGGAGGAGAAGTGAGGCAAGAGAATTTTTCTTCATGGTAAACAACCCTGATTCTTCGAAGTGTTATAATAAGTAGACTTAATTTATCAATATTTTAGTCACCAGAAGTGTGGGGAAATTGTAACATGCCAAACCAATTAGCAAACGAAACGTCGCCTTATCTACTACAGCACGCTGAAAACCCGGTGAACTGGTATCCATGGGGGCCAGAAGCCCTGCAGAAGGCGCGTGACGAGGATAAACCCATCTTTCTCAGCATTGGCTACGCTGCCTGTCATTGGTGTCATGTGATGGCGCATGAATCCTTTGAAGACCCATCCACTGCTGAAATTTTGAATAAAAATTTTATCAGCATTAAAGTTGACCGGGAAGAACGCCCAGATCTGGACAGCATCTATATGAACGCGGTCGTGGCACTAACGGGACAGGGCGGCTGGCCAATGAGCGTCTTCTTAACTCCGGAAGGACTGCCGTTTTATGGAGGCACCTATTTTCCATCCACCCGGCGCTACGGCATGTCTTCTTTTAAGGAAGTACTTCTGGCTGTTGCACAGACCTGGAAGAATGAAAAGAGTAAGCTGCACCAGGCGGGAATGGAACTGGCACAACATTTGAACCGGTCTATGCAGCAGGAAACCAGTAGTGCGCAACTGCTGCAACCTGACACCCTACAGCAGGCAACCCAGAACTCTTTTGAAAAACTATGACTGGCAGATGGGCGGCTGGGGGCGCGCGCCGCGCTTTCCACAGCCAATGACGATTGAGTATTTGATGATGGAAGCCACGCGGGGGGGTGACAAGGAAATGAATCAACAGGCACTGGAGGCGGTGAAACATGTGCTGCATCGAATGGCGCGCGGTGGAATGTACGATGTTGTGGGTGGGGGATTCCACCGTTACAGCACGGATGACGCCTGGCTGGTGCCGCACTTTGAAAAGATGCTATACGATAACGCTCAACTCGCCCTGGTGTATCTGCATGCCTATCTACTGACGAACGATATTTTCTTCCGGCATATTTGTACTGAGACCCTCGACTTTATTCTTCGTGAAATGAACGACCCGAAAGGCGGCTTTTACAGCAGCCTGGACGCGGATACGGAAGGCGAGGAAGGGAAGTATTACGTATGGACCCCTGAGGAGATCAACCAGGCGCTGGCAGATACATCAGAACGGACGTTATTCTACAATCTTTATCCAGTCACAGAGCAAGGCAACTTTGAAGGGAAAAACATCCTGCAACAGCAAGAGGATAGCAGTCAACTGGCAAATACAGTAAATTTGATGGAAGATGCACTGATCGAGAAGCTGGATGCTATTCACAGCAAACTGCTGGCGGCGCGTGAAAAACGGGTGCGCCCAGGCACCGATGATAAAGTTTTAGTAGCGTGGAATGCGCTGGCGCTGCGCGCCTTCGCGGAAGCAGGACGTTACCTGAAGCGCGAAGACTATCTAGATGCAGCGAGGAAAAACGCCGACTTCTTGCTGGAGGAAATGTATTCCAGTGAGCGGCTGCTGCGGGCCTGGCGTGCTGGGCAGGCGCGCCATAATGCTTATCTGGAGGATTATGCTGCGCTTATCCTGGCGCTACTTTCCCTATACGAAAGCGACCCAAATCAGCGCTGGTATCAGGCTGCTTTGAAACTAACGGAAGATATGAATACGAACTTCCGAGACAAAGCGGTCGGTTTCTTTGATACCCGTCATGATCATCCTGAACTTTTTACACGCCCGAAAGATATTCAAGATAATGCTACACCTTCCGGCAACTCACTGGCGGCAAATGCACTTTTAAAGATATCCACCTATGATGAACGCGGCGACTGGCGCGCCCAGGCAGAAGGTATGTTAGGTTCGGTGCAAGAACTGTTGGTGCAGCACCCGACTGCTTTTGCTTTTTGGCTGCAAGGCTTTGACTTCGCCGTCGGGCCTGTGCACCAGGTGGCTGTTGTGGGGGGCGTTGAAAACCGACAAGTGCAGGCGTTCTTAGACTATATCTGGCATACTTACCGGCCCCGGATGGTCGCGGCGATCTCAAATGGGGCGCCAGAAAGCAGTGCCCCGGCACTACTGAAGGAACGTGGGCAGATTCAAGGCAAGCCTACCGTTTACGTTTGCAAGGAATTCACCTGTCACTTCCCGGTGAATGAGCTGGAGGGATTGAAGCAGCAGCTCTCATAACAGGCAAGCGTCTGAAGCTCAAAATGCAGGGAGGGTTGAATCACAAACCTCCCTGTGTTGTATTAAGCCTTTGGGTTACAATAAAGAAAACTCGGCCTGTCAGTCTCACCCTATCGATACCTAACAAGGAGGTTATGGATGGAAAAATTCATCATTGATGGTGGTTATCCGCTATCTGGAGAAGTTGTACCATCCGGCAATAAGAATGCCGCTCTACCGATGCTGGCTTCTTGTTTACTGACCGATGAGCCTGTTATTCTGCATAATATGCCTGAAATTCGGGATGTGCAAGCCATGCGCGCGCTGCTGGAAAGTCTGGGGATGGAGATTACGACGATTGCTGAACACAGCTGGAAGGTGCAAGCAAAGGATATTAAGCCAGCGAATCTTGATCCAGATTTATGCCGCGCCATTCGCGCCTCTATTCTGCTGGCTGGCCCAATGACAGCCCGATTCGGCGAGTTGCATCTGCCCCCACCTGGAGGAGATGTGATTGGACGACGGCGGGTGGATACACACCTGCTGGCACTGCGCAAGTTGGGCGCGAGCGCGGAGTATGACCGCAGCTTTTATTTTCGAGCGAAGAACGGACTGCACGGGGCGGATGTTTTGCTCGATGAAGCCAGCGTGACGGGCACTGAAAATGCGATTATGGCCAGTGTGATGGCAAAAGGGCACTCGGTCATTCGGAATGCTGCCTCAGAGCCACATGTTCAAGAACTCTGTCACTTTTTGAACTGTTTAGGCGCTCGAATTGAAAATATTGGTTCTAACACACTCGAAATTGAAGGGGTGACTCAACTGCATGGGGGAGAGTATACGGTAGGACCAGATTATCTGGAAGTGGTCAGCTTTATTGGGGCAGCAGTGGTCACACACGGGTCGATTCGCATCTGTAACGCTGGGCCGGAGTACCTGGATATGATCCGGCTGGTATTTGGCCGTTTAGGGATCACGTGGGAAGTAATCGGGCGGGATATTTTTGTCCCGGCTGAACAGTGCCTGGAGGTGGAACCTGACCTGGGCGGCGCCATTCCCTATATTAGCGTGATGCCGTGGCCTGCCTTCCCAACAGACCTGATGAGTATTGCGATTGTGGTTGCTACGCAATCCAAAGGATCCGTCCTGTTCCACGACTGGATGTATCCCAGCCGGATGTTCTTTACAGACAAACTGGTAGGGATGGGGGCACAAATTGTGCTTTGCGACCCGCACCGCTGCATCGTGCAGGGGCCAACCCGGTTATTCGGTGAAAAGATGGAAAGCCCAGATATCCGCGCTGGAATGGCGCTGCTGCTGGCAGCTCTTTCGGCAGATGGAAAATCGACAATTCGCAATGTAGGGCAGATCGACCGGGGGTATGAAAAAGTGGATGAAAAGCTAGCGGCTCTGGGCGCGCGCATTGAACGGTTAAGAGAGTAAAAAGCGCGCTCAAAATACAATTAGTGTGAGGTCGCCTGGACTGAAAATTCCAGGCGACCTCACGCTGTTTATGACACCTGTTTTCTTGCTATGCTATTGGCTTGAGAGAGCTTTCCCATAGACGGAACTCTCTAAGAATAGATCCGCCAATAAACTCACGCACAATGGAATTATCCGGAATAAGATCGATATCCAGGGGAAGGAACCACTCCAGGAAGGCCAGGAGGCGCTTCGCTTCGATATATTCAGGCGTGCCAAAGGGGACCTGACGTAGGAGCGGTTCTGCCAGTGACTTAAGCGCAGATAACTCATAAACGAGAGCAGAGTTAAACATAACATCAGCGTTTTCCTGATACGGGAAGATATGGCGCTTTTCGCCCCGCCGGACCGATTCCCACCGCTGGATGGTGACCTGGGCCGGGTAACCCCGCTCACGAGCATCACGAACAATGCGGCGGATCAGGCGACTATCGGTGGTAGAAATGCGGTTATAACGATCCAGGTTTAACTGGGTCAGGCAGGAAACGTAGATGCGGAAGGTTTGTTCCGTTAATATTTCTGGCAGCAAAAGCGGGTTGAGGCCGTGAATGCCTTCCAAAATGATGATCTGTTCTTTACTCAGGCGCACAACTTCGCCAGGCTGTCGCCGGCCCGATTTGAAGTCAAAATGGGGCAGCTGCACTTCCTCACCGGCAAGCAGCTGCTTCAGGTCGATCGCCAGGCGCTCTCGATCCAGCGCACCAATCGATTCGAAGTCAAACTGACCATTTTCATCGACGGGGGTCATTTCACGGTCGACAAAGTAATTATCCATTTCGAGCGCAAAAGGCGAAACGCCCTGTGCCAAAAGCTGGACCGCCAGGCGCTTTGAAAAGGTCGTTTTCCCTGAGGAAGAAGGACCTGCGATGAGAATGATATGTGGATGTTGTTCTTTTTCGACAAACTGAGTGGCGACCTCAGCAATGCGCTGTTCGTGCAAAGCTTCGGATACGAGGATCAGTTCACGGATGCGGCCAACCCGGATGGCGTCATTGAGCGCGCCCACATTATCCACACCCAGGTGAGCCAGCCAGCGACCATACTGCCGAAAAGTGGAGAGCAGATGGGGATAGTCGGGCAGGGGAAGGAGTTCTTTGGGGGCGTGGCGGCGCGGGTACTGGAGAATGAAACCGTCTTCCTCCAGTCGCAAATCAAAGCACTTTAAGTACCCTGTAGAAGGGACCATGTAACCGTGATGATAGTCGCGGTTGCCATCCATGCTGTACAACACCAAATGATCTTTGGTACGGTATTTCAGAAGGCGCACTTTATCGTACTGCTTCTTCGCCTCAAAATAGGCGATCACCTCTTGCAGTGGGAAAAGCTCGCGTTTTAATGGCAGGTCCGCCTGAACCAGCTCGTTCATATGCTTTTTGAGCGCATTCAGTTCCTCTTGATGCAAGGGGGCACGTCCCGACACCTGGCAGTAGTAGCCACCAGAGGAAACTGAATGATCTACAGTTAGCTCAACAGGCGAAAAGAGGTCTTCGAAAGCCGTTTCCAACAGAAAAATGAGGGAGCGGCGATAAATCCGCGCGCCATCTGCGTCGGCCATTGTAATAGGCAAGACTCGGGCGTCCATTATGATGGGGTAGGTCAGCTCGCGCAGTTCCCCGTTGACCACGGCGCCCACCATAGGAGCATCATCCCATTCGGGCAAAGCACGCAAAAAGAACTCCACCGGCATTCCACGGTTGCCCGAATAGACGCGACCATCCGGCAAATGGATTTCAACAGTGGAGCGAGGTTCTACTGCCTGGACAGTTTCTTTCATCATTTTGTTTGTACGCACACCTTACTTTAAAGTCTCAGGAAGATAATTTTATCACGAACCCGAAACCCGGATAGCCATCACCAACCTGGCGGTTCTGAGAGGGGCAGCAGGGCTTGAAAGGACAGGCTATTAACTCTTCCGCGATTCGAGATATAATCGCGTAGGAGATTGAATGGAACAGAATGCAGTAACTGCTCAATGGAGATTGATCCGCGACGAGCCTGCCGCAGGCGCCTGGAATATGGCAGTAGATGAGGCCATTCTAGAAGTTGTGGGACAGGGCAAAGTGCTTCCGACACTTCGACTATATGCCTGGCAGCCACCCTGCCTGTCACTGGGTTATGCACAGCCGGTTTCTGACGTAGACCTGGATGCGCTGCAACAGCGCGGCTGGCAACTGGTACGCCGTCCAACAGGAGGACGTGCCATTCTGCACACGGATGAACTCACTTATTCGGTGATTGCGCCTGCCAGCGAACCCCGCGTGGCAGGCGGAGTGTTGGAAAGCTACTGCCGGTTGTCACTGGCACTGTTGGATGCGCTGCAGCGGCTAGGACTGCCGGCGCGCGCTGACCGCGAATACCCCCAACCACAGGGAAGCCAACCGGGCGGCCCAGTGTGCTTCGAAGTGCCCTCCAACTATGAGATCACGGTGGGGGGGAAGAAGCTCATTGGCAGCGCGCAAGCGCGGCGGCGTGAAGGCGTGCTGCAGCATGGCTCGCTGCCGCTTTATGGAGACCTGACACGCATTACTCAGGTACTCCGCTTTAACAGTGAAGCCGCGCGACAGCGGGCCGCAGAAGGGCTGATGTCACATGCCGCCAATGCTCAAATGTTAGGCGTCAATCTGACCTGGGAGGAAAGCGCGGCGGCTTTTGAAGCAGCCTTCCGCGATACGCTGCACCTGGATTTAATGCTTGAAACATTAACCTCAGAAGAACAGCAGCGAGCCGAAGAACTGGTGGCTCAGAAGTACCAGCATTCCTCCTGGACCCAACACATCGCCTAAGGCACCAGCGGCGTTGGCGTGACTATTTGCGTAGGCACAGGCGTCTGACTGGCATTGACATAAACGACATCCTTGTAACCCAGCCCTAGAAACAGCCGTGTAAGGTAACTTTCTGCATTTTGCTGCGCCTGATTCAGGATGCCATCATCGAGAGCAGCCTGGCGGATTTCCTGTTCCGCGGCGACTCGCGCAGTGGTTTCAAGGTTGACATCACCCTGGCTCAGCAATCCGGTATCACGGTTGTAAACATAGGATTTACTGTTATCTAATGTGGCGACAAAGATTTCAGCAGGGGGGAGCTTCACATAGAGCACCTGATCTTTTACCGTAAGGTCTTCTGGGCGGATTTGAGTCATATCGACACCCGCAATCACAGTTCCGTGGGCAACAAAGAGGAGCTTATCACCAAACAAAAAGCCCAGTTGCCCCTGGCCTGTTTCAGCGGTAATCACTTTCTCCACCGTATATTGAATAGTTTCCAAGCGGGCCAGCGAACGGACATCATGAATGATGGTGACGGGGTCTGGAAGGATCGTAGGCGTGGGATTTAATAAATTCGCCACTCTGGTTTCGAGCATGCGATTAGTATTTGCGACCGGTGAAAGCGCTTCTTGCGCCGTTCGACGAACCATCTCTGTAAGACCAATAAAGATCCCTACCGCCAGTAACCCCAGGACGATTAAAGCGGCTAAAAAGATAAGCCATCCCCTACCAGACCGCGGCTGGTTATTCTCTGAATTCATCTTCCCTTCTTCCCTATTTCACATAAAACATCTAAAACATTACACAAGTTCGCGTGAAAACCTGTTCCGCGTGGCGGTTTCACACGCTCCTACAATTCGACCAAACTTCTCAAATTGATTATAATCGTTCTGAACGGATTCTCTCAAATGGTGTTTTCTTTGATACAGCTTCACACAAGACTTTCATCGAGGTCAGTCCAACTTCTTCTGGCTGTGATCATGTTCGCAGCCGGGGTGCTGCTAGCTGGCTGCACATCTGGGGATGGAACCCAAACGCCAACCGCCAACACTACAGAAACTTCGGCGGCTCAAGTAACGCAGCAGCCTACCCTCACCCCTACCCCAGAACCATTAGGCAGCCCGGCAAATCCTTTCATCCTAGCGACCGTCTCGGAAGAAGAAGACGAAAAGGTCGCTGCGGCTGTGCAAGAACTGGCCCGCCGCCTGGGGGAATCGGCACAAGCTGCTGTAGAAGGGCGCGTGTACAGCGGGTATGCTGAACTGCTGGATGACATGGAAAACGGTGATGTTCACATCACCTGGATGCCGCCTCTGACGTATCTTTATGCCAGCCAACGCGGATTGGCTGAAGTGGCGCTGCTCACCAATCACTTTGGCGTTTACCAGTATGGAACGCAGTTCATGGCGAATGTGAGCAGTGGCTTCACGCCATACTTTGACCCCATCAGTGGGTTAACTTCAGCAGATGCGGCGACTGCTCTGGCGCAGTTTGAAGGAATGCGGCCCTGTTGGGTGGAGCCGCTCTCCCCTTCCGGCTATATTGTCCCGGCAGGACTACTCAAAACCAATCAGATTAGCGTACTGCCGCCGGTGATGGCACAAAACCACACTGCGGTGGTGCGGGCGCTTTATATCAAAGGGATCTGTGACTTTGGCGCAACTTTTTCCATTACCGGCGATCCGCGAACAGCTTTAGCAGTGCTGCAGGATCTACCCGACGCGATGGATCGGGTGATCATTATCTGGCGAACGGAAGGGACGATCCCAAACCTGGACGTGGCCTATATCGCGGGATTATCCGAAAGAGACCGGCAAAACCTGACGACGGCCTTTTTAGACATTGCCAGAACCCAAGAAGGGAAAGCACTGCTCTCCGTCGCTGCAAATAACTACCAGATCGATGATATAAAGGCTGTGGAAGATACGGTTTATGATCCGCTGCGCGCCCTGGTAGACGCATTAAATATTAACCTTAAAGACTTGATTGGTAAGTAGTACAATTCGGAACATGAATCGGACGATTTCAAAGTTTATTATTCGGGGAGCGTTACTGGCACTGGCGACCTTTTTATTGGTCTTCGGCCTGCCCTGCCTGATTACTGAACATTTTGCAGCAGCACACTTATACCCATTGGACGCTGTTCCACCTGCGCCCGTGGCAGTGGTGTTTGGCGCAGGGCTTTCGCGTGATGGATCTCCCTCGCCGATTTTACGTGACCGGGTTGAAATGGCGGCAAAGCTCTATTTTGCAGGGAAGGTTGAAAAACTGCTGATGAGCGGCGACAACCGCTTTGAAGATTATAATGAACCAGGCGCCATGAAGAACTACGCGGAACAAATGGGCGTGCCAGAAGAAGATATCGTGCTCGATTATGCGGGCCGGCGCACCTACGACACCTGCTACCGGGCACGGCAGATTTTTGGGGTGGAAGACGCAATCCTGGTAACGCAGCGTTACCATTTGACACGCGCATTGTATACCTGCAAACAATTGGGCGTGCAAGTCAGCGGCGTGCCTGCTGACCAGCGGACTTTCAGTTTTAGAAAGAAAGCTTTTTGGCAAGCGCGTGAAGTGGCTGCCACCACTGTGGCGCTGTGGGAAGTGTGGGTAAGCCGGCCCCTACCAGTGCTAGGCGATCCGGAGCCGATCTTTACAAGCGGCGACCCTCTGGTGCTGCCTGTTGACCTATCACTGCCCTGACCACATGCAGTTATACTCCCGACCTGGCAAGGTTATTGCAACCTATCTACTCGTAAGGAGGTTCTTTCTATGGAACGTTCTGAAGCTTTATCAATTGTGAATGAGTATGTTAAAAGCCCGAACTTAGTGAATCATATGCTGGCTGTGGAAGCCGCCATGCGTTTCTACGCTGAAAAACTGGGAGAGGATGTAGAGACCTGGGGGCTGGCAGGGCTGCTGCATGACTTTGATTGGGAAATTCATCCCACGCTGGAAGAACACCCACAGGCAGGCGCGCCTATGCTGCGCGAGCGGGGCGTTCCGGAAGATGTGGTGCTGGCTATTCTTAGCCATGCGGATCACACCGGGGTGCCGCGAGAAACACAGATGCAAAAGGCACTCTATGCTTGTGATGAAATCACTGGTTTGGTCACCGCAGTGGCGCTCGTGCGCCCATCCCACTCGCTGTATGACCTGAAAGCCTCTTCCGTAAAGAAGAAGTGGAAAGACAAATCCTTTGCGGCAGGCGCAAATCGTGATGAAATCCTCCAGGCGGTCAATGAGTTTGGCGTGGATTTATGGACACATACGGATAATGTCGTTCTGGCCATGCGGAGGATCGCACCAGAATTGGGTCTGGACGGAAACCCGGACAGTTAAGTTTTCTCATCAACGGGACTTGCAATGACACTGAAGGGCAAGGGTTTTTTTATCTGGAAGATTCACGACTGTGAAGGGAGCAGCCCGAAAGGGATTGCCGAAGCGGCCCAGGCAGCCGGCCTGACACACGTGCTGATCAAAGTGGCTGATGGAAACTATCCCTTCAACATCGACCTCAAAACGAAGGTGGATCTGGTGCCGCCAGTCGTCGAGGCGCTGCGCGCGCTCGGAATCGCAGTGTGGGGCTGGCAGTATATTTATGGGTATGATCCCTCAGGTGAGGCGCGGATTGCCATCCGGCGCATTCAACAGTTTAATCTAGACGGCTTTGTAATCGACGCAGAAGGTGAATTTAAAGAGCCGGGCCGGGCCGCCGCAGCCAAACGCTACATTCTAGATCTACATAAATCCTGCCCGAACCTGCCGCTGGCGCTCAGTTCGTACCGCTTTCCAACCTATCACCCACAACTGCCCTGGCGCGAGTTTCTGGATCTGTGTGACTATAATATGCCGCAGGTGTATTGGGAAAAGGCGCATAACCCGGCGGATCAACTTGCACGATGCGTACGTGAATTTCAAGCCTTAACTCCAGGGCGACCGGTCATCCCTACCGGGCCAACTTATAAGAACAACGGCTGGCGACCTACCGACGAGGACTTTAAGTCTTTCTTCGAGACTGTTCAGAACCTGAAGCTAGAAGCAGCCAACTTCTTTAGTTGGGACGAGTGCAAGCGCGATTTACCCAATTTGTGGGAAGCCGTTCGGACATGGGACTGGGAAAATGGACAACATCCCACGGATCAGGATCTGCCGAATCAGTACATCACGGCACTTAACCAGCATGACCTAAGTGCGATTCTGAAACTCTACCGCCCAGATGCGGTCCATGTCACTTCACGACGGACAGTACAAGGGTACGAAGCCCTAAAAGTCTGGTATATCGAAATGTTCGCGCAAATACCCGATGCTACTTTTACAATCAACCATGTGATGGGCAGTGGAACTTCACGTCACTTTGCATGGCGGGCAAACTGCACAAATGGAACGACCCAGGAAGGAAATGATACCATTGGGCTGATGGACGGGAAGATCACGTATCACTATACGCAGTTCAATGTTCAAATTTAAAGTTAATAGCGAAAAGCAAACGGTGTCTTCGCCAGTCAGACTGACGAAGACACCGTTTTTTTATTGGGCAGCGATAGCCAAAACGCTATCACTGCCCATTCGATTACCTTAATCCGTACCGGGCAGGTTTGAAACCGCTACCCGCTTCTGAACGCCATCCTCACCTTCATCTCTAAAGCGGCCTTCCTTGAAGCCAGTACCAGCCGGGATGAGCTTACCGATGATCACGTTCTCTTTTAGGCCGAACAGGCTGTCTTCTGTACCTGCGATGGCCGCACCCGCCAGCACTTTAATTGTATGCTGGAAGGAGGAAGCGGACAGCCAGGAGTCCGTGTTCAATGAGGCTTTGGTGACACCCAACAAGACCTCTGAGAAGCGAGCAGGTTGTTTCCCTTCGACCACCAACGATTTATTGACATGCCGCATGTCCAGGCGGTCAACGAGGTCGGCGGGCAAGAACGGTGTATCGCCTGGGCGAACTACCTGCACTTTACCCAACATCTTGCGAATGATTACTTCGAAGTGCTTATCATTGATGTTCTGACCCTGAGCACGATACACCTTCTGAATTTCGGTCAGCAAGTATACCTGGCAAGCATCGCGGCCCTTAATCTTTAGAACAGCGTGCGGGTTCAATGAACCTTCTGTAAGCGGCGTGCCAGCTTCAATGTGTTCACCATCTTTGATCAGTAAGCGCGCCGTGCTTGGGATTTCATATTCTTCTGTTTCGCGCTGTTCGTAGGACACGATCACCTTGCGGCCTTCGAGCCGTACCCGACCAGCGTGTTGAGCAGTAATGCTGGCCTCGCCGAGCGTCGCAACAGGTTCGTTGAGAGAAACAGCGCTCTCATCCTCGACCAGGAGCGTCCACTCTTCAGGCACATCGTACTCATCACTGACCATTTCGGCGTGATCGACACGCACCACCCGCTGATCACTATAGCGATCCGATTGAATTATCCGAGCCACGCCACCAATCTGACTGATGATCGCTTCACCCTTAGGCATACGGCGGGCTTCGAAGAGTTCTTCTACGCGGGGCAGACCAGTGGTAATGTCACCACCCGCAGCCACACCACCCGTGTGGAAAGTACGGAGGGTCAACTGCGTGCCCGGCTCACCAATTGACTGAGCAGCCACAATTCCTACCGCCGAGCCAAGCTTGACCTTCTCACCACGACCGAGGTCCATACCGTAGCATGTGGCGCAGATGCCATGGACCAACTCGCAAGTTAGCGGCGAGCGGACCTTAATTTCATCCACACCTGCGTCCATAATGCGGCGGGCAGCAGCATGATCCAGCATCTCATCGCGGTCAGCCAGGACTTCGCCAGTGCGCGGGTCAATCACACGCATCGCAGTCACCCGGCTAAACAGGCGTTCCTTCAAGGACTGCCCGGCGATATCGTCGCTCCTGCGGATCCAGATACCATCGGTGGTGCCGCAGTCTTCTTCGTTGATGATAATATCCTGGGCCACGTCAACCAGGCGGCGGGTCAGATAACCAGCGTCCGCAGTACGGAGCGCTGTATCCGCCAGACCTTTGCGAGCGCCATGCGTGGAGATGAAGTACTCTAGAGCGTTGAGGCCTTCGCGGAAGTTCGACTGAATAGGCAGACGAATGATGCGACCAGAGGGGTCTGCCATCAAACCGCGCATACCAGCCAACTGAGCAATAGGACCAAAACCACCCTTGGTAGCGCCAGAGTTTGCCATGGTCGAGAGGTTGCCGTTGGGGTTCATCCCCTTACGAACAGCATCTGCTACCTGTTTGGTGGTCTGCTGCCAGATTTCGATGATGCGCTCATTGCGCTCCTGCTCGGTCAAAAGACCACGGCGGAAGGCGCGGTTGACGCTCTCTACATCCTGCTGAGCACGGGCCAGAATTTCAGTCTTCTCTTCAGGAATAGTGATGTCCGAAACTGCGATGGTTGAACCTGAACGCATCGCGTACTCAAACCCGATGTCTTTCACCAGGTCGGCTACCTTCGTAGTGACTTCCTGACCGCTCACTTCGAGCACATCGGCGATCAGGTCTTTCACACCACCTTTATCCAACGTGATATTGCGGAACTGCACACCATCGGGGAGAATGCGATTGAACAGTACCCGGCCAACTGTGGTGCGAATCAATTCGTCGTGCGGTACTGGCAAACGGTTATCATTCTCATCATACCAGGTAGTTACCTTCACCCGGATCCGCTGGTGAACTTTGATTTGTTGGAGTTGGTAAGCGAGCTCGACTTCTTCTGTGCTGGCAAAGCTGCGCTCACTGCCATTTTGCCTGGCATTCCCTTCCATAGTCAGATAGTAAACGCCTAATACCATATCCTTCGACGGGCTGATGATCGGCTCGCCATCGGCGGGCTTCAGAAGGTTCTTCGAAGAGAGCATCAGGTTGCGAGCTTCCCAAACAGCACGTTCCGAAAGCGGGACATGCACAGCCATCTGGTCACCATCGAAGTCAGCGTTGAAGGCAGTTGTAACGAGCGGGTGCAGTTGAATTGCACTGCCTTCGATTAAAACCGGCTCAAAGGCTTGAATACCAAGACGGTGCAGCGTAGGAGCACGGTTCAACAGAACCGGGCGTTCCTTAATGGCCTCCTCCAGCACTTCGTACACCTCGGGGCGATTGCGCTCAATAAAGCGGCGCGCACCCTTTACATTGGCAGCATAGTTATGGGCCACCAGCTTGGCAATGACGAACGGGCGATACAGTTCAAGCGCCATGGTCTTGGGCAGACCACACTGATGCAGCTGGAGGGTAGGGCCAACTACGATTACGGAACGACCAGAGTAGTCGACACGCTTCCCTAACAGGTTGCGACGGAAACGGCCCTTCTTCCCTTTAAGCATATCGCTCAGGGACTTTAGCTCGCGGCGGCCCCGTCGCGAAAGCGCTTTGCCACGCTGTGAATTATCAATCAAAGAGTCAACCGCTTCTTGCAGCATACGCTTTTCGTTGCGAACGATTACGTCTGGCGCACCCAACTCAAGCAAACGCTTGAGACGGTTATTACGGTTGATGACCCGGCGGTAGAGATCATTGAGATCGGAGGTCGCGAAGCGACCACCATCTAGCTGCACCATTGGGCGCAGGTCGGGCGGAATGACCGGGAGTACGGTCATGACCATCCATTCAGGGCGGTTGGAAGAACGGCGGAAGGCTTCTACCACCTTGAGACGGGTGGTTGCTTTTTTACGCTTCTGCTTGCTCTTTGAAGTGCGAACCTCATGCCACAGATCTTCCGAAAGCCGATCCAGATCTAAGCGGCGCAGAACGTCATAGAAGGCCTCAGCACCCATATCGGCGCGGAAGACCTGACCCCAGCGCGACTTCAACTCACGATAGCGGCTTTCACTCAGGAAAGTGAAAGGCCGTAGTTCTTGTAGTTCATCACGAACACGTGAGTTCTGATTCTGTGAAACAAATGACTGGTCTTCAAGCTGGTTGCGCAGCGATTCCATCGCTTCTTCAGCCTCGGCGCGGATGCGATTAATCTCCATCGAGATTTGCTCAACATCACGCAGCAGCCGCTCACGCGTCTCGCTCTCCAACTCTTCCAGGCGTTCTTTCACCACCCGCTGAACCATCGAAATATGCTGCTGCGTAACCGGCTTCCCAGCTTCCACAATGGTCACATTAGCCATTTCGAAAACGATAGGGTGGTTTACAGTCTGGTTCAGGTGCTCTTGCAAAACACCATCCAGACGCTGACCTTCTTTAATGACAGGTTCCAGACTACTTGCAATTTGCTCGTCTGAGCGGTTCTGCAGATCTGCCCGCTGCTGCTGAAGCTCTGCCAGCTTGTGATCACGCTCGAGCTTTACCTGCTTAATTTTTTCATTAATTTGATTTGCTTGTTCCCGCTCTGAAACGCTGATTTCATCTTCCAGACGTTTCAAAGCCTTTGTGCGAGCATCTTCGTCCACGTAAGTTACAATATATTGAGCAAAGTACAGCACCCGATCAAGATTGCGGCGAGAGATATCTAACAGCAGCCCCAGGTAGGATGGAATCCGGCGTGTATACCAGATATGCGCTACGGGGGTCGCCAATTCGATATGACCCATGCGTTCGCGGCGAACCGAAGAACGCGTTACCTCAACACCGCACTTATCGCAAACGATGCCTTTATAGCGAGGATTCTTGTACTTTCCACAATAGCATTGGTAATCACGCGTGGGCCCAAAGATCGCTTCACAAAACAAACCATCCTTTTCAGGGCGCAAACGCCGGTAGTTAATGGTCTCCGGCTTCAGGACTTCACCATAAGACCAGCTGCGCACGGTCTCGGGTGAAGCCAGGCTGATACGTAATGCGGTCAATCCCTTGGTTTCCACTAAAAAGCCTCCTCGAACCTTTTCCCCAGAAAAAACAGAAAAACAAACATAAGCGCAAGAGAATCCTTTAATCTCTAGCGCTTAGTCAAAAGTCAGGACGATCTCTTGATATACATGCGACCTGGAATTATACCACAAGATATACAAATTTTTAGGTTTTTCTCGGTTGAAATTAAATAAAGTCTAACCTTTGGGCTTGCTAATCCCTAGGCTTTCTCTACAGCAGTCTTTTGCGGCTGCTCACAAGGCAGCTCCAACGAAAAGACGCTCCCCTTACCTAACTGACTATCCACCCAAACTCGCCCACCATGCCGTTCTGCTATAGACTTGACGATTGCCAGCCCTAACCCCGTCCCCCTTTGCTGGTATGCTTCTCGCCGTCCACTGCGATAGAACTTTTCGAAGAGATGTGGCAAATCTAAGGGCGCAACCCCGATGCCTGTGTCGTGAACTTCCATCAAAACGGTGTTTACCCGGGCATCAAGGAGAACCTTGACCTGCCCACCAACCGCAGTGTACTTGATGGCGTTTTCGACCAGGTTTACCATCGCTTGCTGAATAAGCGCCCGGTCAGCCTCAATGACCAAATTTTTACCAGAGCCCACTACTTCCTGCGTCAGCCGAATATCTTTTTGAACCGCCTGAAGCTGCAAGGAGTTCATGACCTCATCAATAACATCCGCAGCAGAGACCTTCTCGATCTGCAAGCCAACCCCGGCTTCGATGCGCCCCAGGTCAAGCAGATTATTGACCAGGCGGGCCATGTTTTCAACCCCGGTGACGATCTTCCGAACGTAGCCTTTCTGCTGCTCGTTCAGGTCTCCAACCATCTGAAGCATTGTAGCGTATCCACGCATTAATGTCAACGGTGAACGGAGATCGTGACTGACCGTCGCGACAAAGTCCGACTTCATCTGTTCCAGTTCTTTGAAGTGAGTGATGTCGCGGAGAATACAAACGCGGCCAACCGAACGGTTTTCTGCCATGACAGAAGAAACGCTGGTGTAGTAAACACGACCTTTAGAAAGGGTAATTTCACGGGAGGTAATCCGCTCGGCAAGCGGCATGGTCAGCATCTCGACCACTTCTTGAGGTCCGATCACATCTTGAACCGGGCGACCTTCCACTGGCGAGAGGATTAAGTTGGGTACCTGCACGGCGGCAGGATTGAGCAGCAGCAGGCACGCCTGCTCATCGATCACCAAGACCGGATCGGGCGTGGAGGATAACACGGCTTCAAGACGCTGGCGGCCTACTTCAGCGGTCGCATATAGACGAGCACTGGTGGCAGCCAGCGCAGCTTCTCCGGAGAGCGTGGTTAAGAAGCGCACTTCTTCATCTGAGAAACTACGCGATTTATCGTAGGCAACCCAGAGGACCCCATAGTAACGGTTGTCATGACGGACCGCCAGGGCCAGCAGCGCACCAGGGGCAGGCTGCCCCTGTACAGTTTGCAGACGCCGGGTACGCACGACATTGGAAAGATTCACAAGATCCTGCTGGCGCACGAGGTCAAACAACTGCATATCCAGGCTGGCATAGGCTTGAGCGGTCGGGCCAACTCCAAAGGCAACTGGACCACTTTCTATGGTATCCAGGGTGACATCGCGAACAAAGACTACCCGCGCGGCGCTGGCGCCGTTAACCAGGGCAGCATCCAGAATGGGTTTGACCGCTTCACCAATATCCAGGTTAGCCGCCACACCCTGGCTGACATACAACAAGCGATTTAATTCCTCCAGGCGGGCTTTCAAGCTGACGCGCATCTGCTCGAAGGCAAGGCTTAACTGCCCCACTTCATCGACGCCGCGCACCGGCAGAGAACGGTCGAGCTGTCCGTGACTGATATAGGAGGCTTCTTGGGAAAGAACACTTAACGAAGAAGTGACAGCGCGCAGCCCTAAACGCAGGAAAACAAATGCCAGAAGGGAAAATACAAGCAGCAGCGCCAGTAAAGGAATGGCAATATCTAACGCCATCTGTTGGGCCAACTGCGCGGGAACAGCCAGGACAACTGCCCAGGGGCGACCGATGACAGGTTGGTAGTAGACAAAGCGGCGCGTATTCTTCGGAGAAATTTCGTCATAGAAAGCGGCTTCAGCCGGGCGCTCCCCCAGGTAAGTCTGCATTACCTGAGAGATGCTGGGGTGATACAAGATCATGCCGCTCTCGCTTAAGATCATCCCTTCCCCACCCTGGTCCTGAATGCTTAATAAAGCTTGAATAGCAGGTTGGGTGAAAGGATTGGAATTAAAGTCGGTGCGCCCCAACAGCACGCCAATTACATTGCCAGAAGAATCACGAACAGCCGCCAGGAATGAGACCTGAGCGGAAGTTTCTCCCGTTAACGGGGGGACAATATAGGTTTGGGTCGTGACGCCTTTCAGGGCCAACTGCACGCCCGATATTTCTTCCTGAGTGGGGCTGAGTTTTGAAAAATCTATGAGGGGGTAACCAGCGACCTGTTCCCCTGAACTGTCAAAGAGGAACAACTGCCGGAAGTAAGGCACGGAACGCAGGCGCTGCGCAAGTTCATCGGGCAGCGCATCAGACGGTAAGTCGAAAAGCTGCGGGCCGGCCAATGTGAAAATCAGATTCTGGCCGGTTTCGATAAAGTAAGGCAGGCTGTCGGCAGCGACACGCGCCGTCGAGGATAACCGCTCCTGGATCATCTGCTGAGCCGCCTTACCTGCCACCAACCAGTCACCGATCGTTAAGGTCAGCACCAGCAAGATAACCAGTGGAACCGTGCCTAAAAAGAATCGGGTTTGTAGATTACTTTCAGAGGGTGAAGGCTGAAGCGACCGGCGAAACCCCCATATCTCGGGGTGCAAGAGATAAATCAATTCAGCAGCGAGACTGGCAATCAGCAGTTCGCCAGCACGGGCAAGCGCCACCAACCAGGTTTGGGTCAAGGCATAGTCAAGCCGGGCCGCCAGGGTGCCATTCGTCGCCAGGAGGGAACTAATGATCAGGATCGGCAGAAAAGCGACCATAACCACAAGGGCAGCACCGACCGGGTGACGCAAGACGCGATAAAACAAGGTGCGATAGTTTTGCCGAACAGCAGCGCTGAACAGCAAAGCCAGGCCGGCCAGTTCCAAGGGAGTGAAAGGACTGTGGGTTTCGAAGACAGCCAACACCATACCACTCAGGAAGGCCAGGAATGCAGATGCAAGAGGGCCAAGCATTCCCCCAGCCAACACCCAGGGCAGGGCCGCAAAGAACATTAAAGCCGGGGCGCTGACTTCGGCCGGTAAGGCTGGCACTGGCAGGGTTTCGCCTGGAATACGAACCCCCAAAAAGATGGGGGCAAGTACCGACAGCGGTACCAGAATGATGAGCCACCCCAGCCGGCTGCGAAGCTGGTTCGAAAAATCTTCCCAGGTTTGCTTAAGGCCCCACCCCAATGCCAAAATCATCAAGAGCCACCCGATCCATCCGATCAGGTAGTTTGGCCAGGTTATGTACGGCTGAGAACCAAACAAACTGGGTACAATTTGCATAACAAAGTAAATTTCCGGAATCTTAAGAAGATTATAGCACCAGGCGTGTCGTTTCGAATAGAGCGCGGCTTATCAAATCCGACAACTCCGGGCGATGCTCGTCAGGAGAATTGGGCCTGGCGGTCAAAGGTCTTTCAGACAAAGCGACAGCAATAGCGGTTGGCTTGCTGCACCGGCAGCACTGCTAAGCGCGACAAATGTATCACACATTTCGTTCCTTTTCAGTCTGAAACAGGAAGAGTCAGTTCAACGACCGTCCATTGACCGGTTTGGCTCTGCAAACCAAACTGGCCGTTATGAATTTCTACCAGCCGCCTGACAATCGCTAAGCCCATGCTCATGCTCTGGTGCTCCTGTCCGTTTGACCTGGAAAAATTAATGACTTGCGTAATCTGATCAGAAGACATCCCGCGTCCATGATCCAACACACGCAGCAAATACTGATGCTTATCTGCCTGTAGGATGCCCGTCAGTCGCACTGGACTGCCAGAAGGAGAATAACGAAACGCATTATCGAGCAGTTCTTCGACAACCTTTTGAAGGTACGCTTCTGAAATTCGGAGAGGAGAATCTTCAAGTTGGATTTCCAGATCCTCTTCACGACCTTCTTGTGAGGCCTTAAAGTTTGCGATTTCAGAAATTGTCATCCAGGCAGACATCACCCGGCTGTTGATCAGCTGGCGCAACCGGTTCGCATCCAAAAGCAGGCGATCAATTTCCAGCCAAAGCGTGTAATTCTGAATAGAGCGAAGCAGAGACCCAGCTGCGTGTTGAATATCCAAAGCCACTCCTGCAACCTGGCGCGGCTCCATTCGTTGAACCTCTTGTAAATTAGTGAGCGTCTCGGTAAAGCTCAAGATGATGCTCAATGGCGTAAGCAGGCGATGGGGAAGCGAGTATTGGATGTTTTTGTTCAACTCTGCCAGTTTCTGCTCAGCCTGACGCTCAAGGGAAGCTCGTTTTTCAAGACGTGATTGTATGGCTGTCAGAACATCTTCCAGGCTAAAAGGTTTCGTGATGTAATCATCTGCTCCGAGGTTCATACCCCGCCGCAAATCCTCTCGTTCAGTTCGAGCGGTAAGAAAGATGAAGGGAATAAAAGCTGTGTCAGCGTCGCGACTAAGACGCGACAGGACACCGTAACCGTCCAGGCGGGGCATCATGACATCACATAAAATGAGGTCGGGCAGCATTTCCCAAGCCAGGCGCACCCCTTCTTCACCGTCCCGGGCCTCAATGGAGAAATAGCCTTCCGCGCGCAGTAATTCAACCAGGTTTTCTCGAACGGCTTTTTCATCCTCAATCACCAGGATTTTGTTCATGATGCCAGCGACCTTTTTAATGTATGCTTATATGATCACCCGACCGTTCGTCCCAGTGAATCGGGTTGGGAATCCTACCCGGAAGGTGGTGCCCTGACCTTCTTTGCTCTTCAAAAATACCGTGCCGCTCATTAATTCTATTGACTTTTTCACAATCGTCAAACCAATTCCAGTGCCGGGAATTTCTATGGCGTTGCTGGCACGCTGAAAAGGTTGGAATAGATTCATCATCTCACGCTCAGGAATGCCCATCCCTTGATCGGTTACATCTATCAGAATTTGATTGCCTTCTTGTTCCAGACGAACCGTCACACAGGTTCCGTCAGGAGAGTACTTCAAGGCGTTGCTTAATAAGTTATCAAAAACCCTTCCCAGCAAACTCTGATCTGCAAACACAGTGATCTGCTCCGGCGTATGCTGGCAGTCGATCTGGTGCAAATCACGGTCATTTACTGCAATCTCTTGCAACATATTTTCACAAAACTCGATCAGGTCAAATTCCTTAGGCGCAGGAGCATAACGACCCAACTCGAGGCGGGTAATCATGAGAATGTCTTCCAGGAGATGATGCAGGCGATGAGCAGCCTCCTGGACACGCCGGAGATGTTCTGAACGTTTCGCATCATCCCAACTGGAACCATACTTCAACAGCAGTTCTATCGAAAGCAAGATCGTACTAAGCGGTGTTCGAAACTGGTGTGAAGTCATAGAGAAGAAGCTAGACCGCATTTCATTTAGCTGCTTTTCTGTTTGCAGGCCATGCTTTAAAGCTTCATCCGCCTGCTTCTGATCCGTGATATCACGAGAGGTACCTAAGATTGAAACAAAACGCTCCTGGGCATCATAAATGGGGACGAGCCAGGTACTTAACCAGTACGCTTGACCCTGAACTTCCAGCGTACCTTCCGTATAAACCGGCGTGTTGATCTCACGCACCTCTACGATCATTTGGAGCAGATTGTCCGCGAAACATATGGGGAAGAACGCCGCAACCGGTGTACCCTCAACCGCGGCTGGATCCGCTCCAACTAACTGGCAGGTCAATGGATTGGCATATTCCAATAAACCTTCGGCGCCGACGACATAAACAAAATCGTGCGCAGTCTCAACCAGGGCACGATAACGATTTAAATCCGCTTCTGCCTGATTGTTTTTCGTAAGATCATGAGAATGGGATACAAAGGACAGTAAACGCCCAGTATTGTCTTTCTGACAAAGGATGGTTTGCATCACAGGAACCAGGCGACCATCTGCCGCACGGACGTGAAGCTCACCCCGCCAGGAACCTTGAGCTTCTACCTGAGGATGGATTTCTTCCCGTAATGTATGCTGTACTCTTTCAGGATAAACTCGATAAACGACCGCCTGGTCCACCAATTCCTGCTCACCCAACCCAAACCAGGCCCGAGCAGAGGGGTTCAAATACTGCAACCTTCCATCTGGGCAATAAATCATAATGGCATCTGGGCTTTGCCAGACTACACGTTCAAAAGCGGCAGAGAGGGAGGATAAGTCTTGCGATTCCGCTTCGATCGTTTGCTGGCGCGCCGCGCTATCGAGAGCATCCGTTAGAAGCTGATAAAGCGGGCTGGGCTGAAAAACAGCTTCCAGGCTGGGGGGCAAGTCACGCTGGAGCGCTGGCAGCCAAAGCACGCGGCGCGCGCCAGCATTTTGGAGGTCCAACACCAGACGCGGATTAAAATCATCGACCAGAAAAAAAACGGGAGGAATACCTTTCTTTAACACAGAAGCGAGCAAGGGCAATAATCTACCACTTGTCGCTTCTGAATACCGGGCACAGATTAAATCCCAGTCATTTTCTTGTGAGAGCGCATCTTCTAGCTGGCTTAGTGTGACGACGTGCAAGGAACCCAGGATGCCGGTAGGTTGAAGCGCATCTTGCAGGCTTTGGCGTTCACCGATAGATGTTTCAACCACCAAGACCTTTAACCGGTCCATTGATCCTCCTCACGATCCTCACGGTCAAGGGCCACTCTAAAAGCGCCCCCTTCTTTTTGAACTAGCAGTCAATTAATGATACTACACGCTTTAGGACATCGGGAACACTTAAACCATCTGTATTCACGATAATCGCATCATCAGCAGGTCGCAGCGGCGCAACAGCGCGGCTAGAATCGATGTAATCCCGGCGTTTCATTGATTTCAAGATCTCATCATAACTGGTTTGCTGACCACGATGATGCACCTCCTCGTAACGACGGCGTGCGCGCTCTTCCACAGAGGCATCCAGATAAACTTTCAGTTCGGCTTCCGGAAAAACCACTGTCCCAATATCCCGACCGACCATGACCACAGATCCGCGCTGCCCAATCCGGCGCTGATGCTCGGTCATCGCTTCGCGCACCCCCGCGTATGCCGATACTTGAGAAACATTCGCGTCTACTTCTGGTTGGCGAATAGCCCAGGTAATATCTTCACTATCTAGAAAGACATCATACAAACGCCCGTCTGTTTTGCTGGCAGGCCGAACATCAATATCGATCTGATGAGCCAGTTTCACTACATCCTGCTCAGATTCTACTGAATGAAACTCTCGTAAAGCCGCCAACGTAACGGCACGATACATCACCCCCGTATCAAAATATAAATAATCTAGCTGGACAGCTAGTTTTTCGGCAATCGTCGACTTTCCAGAAGCTGCCGGTCCATCAATAGCAATAATATTCGGGATACTCATCATTGTTACCCGCCTGGACTGTAGGATATTGTACTGCGAATTGTGTTACTTTGGAACAATCTGGTTGTTCGAATCCAGATTGAAACTACTGCTTTGTTCTTCACCGTCCGGAAACAGATCGGTGCGAGCCCATAATACCACCAGCGTATTTTCTAGCGGCGCTTCACGAAAAACAGCCCAACGAATCCATTCATAAGGCTGCATCAGGCTCCAAGATGGCGCCTGCGCCAGGATAAAATCTTGCCCACGGTAGGTAGCCCCCAGCCCCAGATCTGGTTGATCTGCCGTAATGACCAGAGCCGGAGCCGCGGACGCGGGAAGATAATCGACTCTATTGAAGTGCCACAAACTACGCAAAGTCCATTCCAAAGCGGGGGAAGGGACATCCACCACCGCCAGATCGAGCTGACTATTAACCCCGGTGTTCCACTTCGAAAGATCCGTTATCGTATCACGCATTAAGTCGCGATCTTTGAAGACAGGGCCAGGATACCATAATTCTGTTACGCGTCGAGAGGTATAAGCAGCCGCATGAACACTAGCAGAAATCGTAAAAAGGAGCAGCGCGAGACTGATCGCCCAAACCAGGCCGGTCCCAGCCACACGCATCGACCACCCCCAACCCACCAGTAAGGTAATCGCGACCAGAAGGATGAGCGCCCCGGCGAGAGCGAACCATTCTGGAATCTGATTTTGGTCGATCTGAAGACCGTTGGTGATGGTGATCAGATCCATGAAGGCGAACACCAGCACGACAAACGCCAGGATCATCTGACCAATGGCTGGCAAACGGTCTTGAGCCGGAAGGCGAAGCATGCCGGCGAATTGTATAGAAGCCAGCGCCCACAGTGGTAGCAGAGACCAGGCCAGATCATTCACCTGACGACCGGGGTGAACCAGCGCCAGGAGGAGGGCGGCTGCCCACCACAGGCCCAAGAAGCGCACCAGCGGATCACGCCAATGAGAAATCAGTGCCACCAGGCCAAACACGAACGGGAACAGTTCATACAGCAGCAAAGCCGCGAATAACAAACCAAACGAGGTTGCAGAAGGAACCAGCCAGGTTTGCAGATAAGCGGGAAGACTCTGCGCCATGGCGCTGAGGCCTTGCGGCACTGTAAAAAAGAGCGTGCCAACGAAGAAGAGAATGATCAACCCGGCAATTAAAGCGACCCGCAAGCGGTAACCCGCTTGAGCTTCAGGCTGAGTTTCGACATGCCCTGCCATGCGATGGTCGGTAGGAGATTCAGTAGCCGAATTCGAGCGAGGCAGCATGAGAACGAGGTGAAGCAATCCCCAAGGCCAGAGCGAGAGCCAGAACGCCGGGCCAGATCGCCGGACCACTGAGTAATGCCAGACCAGCCAGGATGCCAGCCCAGACAGAGCGTCCAGACCACCAGAAGCCGAATGCCAGCAACAAGAAGGAAACTGCCATTGCTTCGCCGCCAGCCTGACGTGAAACCGCTGCCAAGCCAGGATCCACAGCCATGAAAAAGGCTAGCAGGAGAGCAGGGACGGTTCCCAGCCGCCGGCGGAACAGAAAAGGCGCCCAAACCAAAAGGCTTCCAATCAGAGCCGGCCAAAAACGGGCCACCCAGGTACTGGCGCCAAACAAGAACATGCCAGCCGTCGTCAGAACCAGGTAAGCGGGCTGAGGAGCCAGCAAGGTCTCTTGACCACGCGCCAGGTCTAACGCCTGGAGGGCCAATTCCGCTTCAGGATTAGAAAGGGGGGCCTGAGCGAGGAACAAAAAGCGAATGGCGAGCGCTAAAAGAAAAGCCAGCGCGTATAGAAGTGTTTCCAGTTTCCACGAGGGTTGATTCATGGTTTCCTTGCCTGCTCATTCTCCAGCGAATACTTCGAAACCTCATAAATGGTAACCTGCGCATTCTGATAGACGGGCTTCAAATACTGCTGGAACATAACCTCATTTACCCGGTACTTACCGCGTTCCATCGGGCCTACGTAAACATAACGGATACCATAGCGTTCTAAGATCGGCTGCGCCTGTGACCAGCTGGCTGCACGATAGAGTTGTTCGATATCTGGCTCACGCGTACCAATTTCAACAGATCCACCGCGCCACTGGCTTTCATGGCCGGGCCAACCGAGTACGGTCGGCTGACCAGAAATGGTTGAGACACGGGCATAACCAGAGTAACTGCCGCCTACCGCTTCCACCACAACCCCAGGCGCGGCCTGAGAAAGCCATCGAATAGCTTCTATATCCTCGGGGGTATAGCGGGAAAGATAGGCCGTTCCATCCAAAGTCCAGGCGACAGGATTAAAGTGATTGGTGCGGTCGAGCACGCCGAAGAACGGATAAACCAGGGCCATAAGCAGCAGCGCCGTCCAACCTACAGCCAGCACCGCCTGCCAACGCCCGCGCAGCGCTTGCCACAGCCGGGCAGAAGCATACGCGGCGGCGATCCCCCACACGATCCAGGCTTGAAAGTAAAACTTAAAGATGGTGTTCATACGCCAGCCAAACTGATCGCGGAGATAGAAGAACTCTGGGAACAGGGCCAGGCCACTCCCTAACAAAACCAGGAGCAAGAAAAAGGATTCGGGAGGAACAATCGTAGACGGATGGGAAGGTTCTACAGACTCTGAAAGAGGATGCCGAACCGATGCGAGCAAAGCCCAGACAAGCGCCAGCAGCAGCGCCAGGGTAATCCAGGCGCCGGGCTGGGATAGTCGCCGCATGAGCGACTCAAGCAGGAGAGCAAACGAACCAGTGCCGCCATAAATGCCAGCAAAGCGATCACTACCAGCAAGCCAGCCCCCCATCAAACTAGAAAGCAGCCAAAGCCCACCAACAACCGTTACAGCAAACGCGAGACCCAAACCGAGGGCCGGACGATGACCCTGTAGCGCTGGACCAGCGGACTGCCGGCGCCACAGAAAGAACAGCCACGCCAGGATTGGCAGAAGCAAAGTGCCAAACATAACCCAGAACTGCACGCCGGGCGTAAAGAAAATGAGGCTTGGAAGCAGCCCGCCTGCCTGAGACTGAAAGCCAATATAAAACGGCAAGTAAAGGAAGACGGCGACCAATCCAACCGCGCCAGAAAGATAAACAGCATCGGTAACATTCTGCCAATGCCAACCCATACGTTCGTAGCGCGCCAGGAGGAAAGCGGCTCCAAATAAAGCCAGATAGATGGGGAAATCCCAGGTGTTAAGAAATGCCAGCCCACCGAAAGCAACTGCCGCCAGCCACAGGTCAGGACGAGCAAGACCTCTGCGTAGGGTAAGTGGCCCTGGCTCTGAACGCTCACGCAAGTATAAGTGCAGCGCCAGGCCAATCGCCAGCAGCACAAACGGCATCGACAAGACGTGCGGATGGAGATCGCCTAACAGGTAGGAGAAGGTAGGAAACTCATCAATAATCTCGCGCGGTTGGTGGGCAATATCAAAGTCTTGCAGCACGCGCGAAGCTCGCCACCACCACCAGGAACCACCCGCGCGGTTGGGTATCCAGGTGAAGGGCTCGGCAGGTGGGTTAACTAACTCCTGGATCCCCAGCCACTGCCAAAATGAGGAGGTGAGAACACCATCTGCGCCGCGCTGCCAGAACAAGCCAAGTGCATGCAAGACTTCAAGGAAGCCCTCAAAGTTACTGACCAAAAGCACAAACAAAGGCGCTAACAGCGCACCTGCTAAAGCAGAACTTTTCTGGCGCAGGCGTTTGAGGGGGGCGCCAGGTATTAACAGCAAACTGTACAGCACACCAAAGGCCGCCACAGCGGTTAGCGCGAACCAGGATGCTACTCCCAAATTGAAAGCCACCGCACCAGTCACTGCTGAAAAACGGGCCAACATGGCGACCATCACGTAACCGAAGTAATAATACGAAATGGCATAGCCTGACAGCCAGGGATCATGGGGTGGGAAGGTAGAGGAATGGAGGATGGCATTGATGAAGGCCAGTTCCATTGGTTTTTCAGTCCCAGAGGCATCTGGGCTGGCAGCACGTACCACGGCCCAAGCCAGAAAAGCAAACAGAAAGAGCGCCTCGGTGATCAGAATCAGGCGCAGGTTTTCGCGCAGAAAGGTACGCAAACCTGCACGATCCGACTTCCATAAAGCCCAGGCAGAAGCCCCTGCCACCAACAAGAGGGTAAACAAAACGCCGCCAATATCGTTTTGCAAAATATGCAGAGAAACCAGAATCCAGTATAGGTAGGCCCACAGCAGGAGACCGAGTGGTTTTGCCAATGTAAAACCGCGATCTGGTAAGCGGGATAACACGCGATAGGCCAGCGGAAAGACCAGCCAGCCTGAGAGTGTAATTGCCAGATACCAGGGAACAAATTCTCGAATCAAAGTATGCCCTAATAACCTTCTATGTCGCTATCCCTTAACCTGATAGATGACTGTATCCGCATCCTGGTACACTTGCTGCCAGAGGATGCCATTCCAATCAACAAACTTTTGCAGGCCTTGCGCAGAATACACAGCATGCTCCAACTGACCCACAATTATATACTTTACTGCGTAGGTTTTCAGGAAAGATTTTACTTGCTGACGATCTTGTGAATTGTAAAAGTCGCCTACAGCATTAACACGGTCATAAACCCAGGTATCCGGTGTAACCGCACGCTGCTGGCGCTGATGCCAGTTCCAACCCACCACCCCTGGTAAACCAGTATAGACGGTGAAGCGTGAGCCCCAACGATATTCCGGCGTATTCGCTTCCACAATAACAGGCGAACCCTGCACATTTTCCTGCATCCAACGAATAGCACGGTAATCCTGGCTGAGATCCATATCAGACTCTTCTTGATTATAGTGAGCCGTCTCCATATATGCCATGCCATCGAGGGTATGCGGTGCAGTGGGAACCATGCGATCGCGGACTTTATCCATCCCACCAAATAAAGGAAACAACGCGGCGCTAAACACTAACCCGGTCAAGGCCACCTGCCAGGCATTATGCCAGTTTTGTGAGAAGAACCGACGAGCAGCAGGCAGCACCCACCAAAGGCTGGCGGCAGCACTAAGCGCGAGCAGTACCCAGGCTTGCAGGTAGAACTTAAAGACGGTGTTCATGCGACCAATGTCACCGCGCAGGACAAACAATTCGACAAACAAGGTCAGCACCAGAGCCGTGCCGGTCATAAACAGGACGGCACGCTTGGCATCGGGCAAACCAGGCCGCAGAAGCAGCACGCCGGCCCAGGCTGCCAACGGCAGCACAAACCAGCCAATCGTGACCTTCAGCGCCAGCAGGCCGATTACGAGAATGCCGAGCAGGATGAACGCGCCCTCGATCAACCAACGGTAAGGACGCAGCCGGTTGAGGGCGGAGATGGGAGTAGTCGCCATCCAATCCAGCGATTCCCAGGCAAACCAGGAAATAATCAAGAACAAGAACAGGCCCCAATGTGTTAGATACGACCAGAAGGGTGTGTGATTACCCTTCCAGGGATCTACAGCGTTATAACCCTGCCCGTACCACTGGGAATAGGGTTGATAGAGCAGTGTAGACAGCACCACCAGAGCAACCACAGCAGCAGTGGCAATCAGGAATTGCTTGACCCAGGGCCGCACAGGAAGCTTCAAACAGCAGGCGTTTCCATAGCGCAGGGCAGTATAGACGACTGCCACACAACCAAGCGCCAGGTAGGTGGGCCAGTCCCAGGTGTTGGTTGGGCGAAGCGCACCAATGACCAGACCACCCAAGAAGAAGCTAGCGATTAAATGTCCCCAACCCTTCCAGCCCCAACGGCCCAGCAAGACCGAGAGTCCCCAGGATAGGGCCAGCACAGTCAATGGGAAGGAAATCATGTGGGCGTGCAGATCGGCATAGAGGAAGGTAAAAGCAGGGAATTCCGTGATCGGTTCGCCGGGGAAGGCACGCGAGGGAATCCAATACCAGTCACCGTAGCCATAAGGAAGGTTGGCGCCTGCAATAAACTTTAAATAAACCCTGAAATGTCCAAACCCAATGCTGCCAGAGAGAAGCGGATTCGAAGGCCCCCTGCATTGGAGCCAATCGCTGGAGACCGTGCCAGATCATGCGAATGGTGCCCAGGTTTCCCAACAACACCACAGCCAGAGCGGCAGAAACGCCTGCCAGGAAAGTGGGGCTGGTGAGGAACTTCAGGCGCGAAAGATCTGCCAGACCATCAGACGAAAAGCGTTTTGGCTGCGTGCAAGCCACCAAGTTCCAGCCCACTGAGAAAGCGCCCATTGCCAACACAGCAAAAAGGGTCGGCAGGATCAGGTTATAGGCAACTGCGGGCACAATCCCCAACCACTTTACAGGGACGCCAACCAGGACAAAACCAAAGTAATAGTAGTTGATGTAGCCACCGGCGAACCAGGGATCGTAAGGTGGGAAGGTGGTGCTCTTCAGGACTGCATTGAAGTAAGAAAAGTCCATAGGCTTTTCGCCGCCCTTGAAGGGATGCCACAAGTCGGGGTTTCCGACACGCACCAACAGGAAAAGCGCGAAGAAGGCCAGCATCAAACCTTCCACAGCCAGATAGTACTTCCAATTAGCGTGTATTTCACGCAGGATGACACGGCGTTGGTTGAACGCCAGCGCAAGGTTTACCAGTACCAGCAGCACAAAGACGACTGAGATCGTCAGCGGGTTGAAAGGCACACGAAAAGAGCCGAGCAGCCAGACCGGATATGCCAGCAGCAGCATTCCCACCAGGCGTGTGAGTGGATAGCCGCGATCAGGCAGCCCGCGCAGCGCCAGACGAACGAAGGGATATACCACCCAACCGAGCAGAGAAATCACCAGGTACCACAAGACAGCCGCCAACCCTGGGAAGCGGTTAAAGAGAGCATCTGTATTGAACAATTGCGACCAGGTACCTCCAGCGCGCTGCTGCAGCAGACGATCAGCCGGAAGCAGAAGCGTACCAGGGGAAGAACTGGCCTTGCGTGGGGTAACATGAACAACCAGGGAAAGATCGACACTGTTTAACAGGGCACGCGCATTTTCAGCCGTGTAGGCCGAAGTCTTTTTGAAGATCAGTACTTTAGGATGATCATATACAGTGAATGCCTCTTCGGCAAATTGATCATTGATGCGCAAACTGCCCAGGTTTGGGTCTGACTGAACCACCTCTACCAGGTCAAAACCCAGGCTACTCTGGAATGTGCCCGGTTGAGCAACACTGTAGCACCAGGTAATTGCTTTATCGGGCGGGCAGCCTAACAGGTCGCGGTAGTACTCACTGGTGAGCGGGTAACGCTCTGGCACGCGGGTAGTTGTGCCCCATTGGCGGTTGGAAGAAATGAAGATATAGTCGGCCTGATCGAGGGTGGAAAGGAAGCGGTCCCGTTTAGCTTCGTTGTCATCCCAGTACATCTCAAAATTCAGATCACTACGATAAACGCCTAAAGAATAGTCATACGGGTTGTAGCCATCCATGCTAACCGGCAAAGCGTCATCCCAGGAGCTTTCGTTGGCCTGTTTGCTGCCATAAATCGCCAATTGACCCGGGCCATCGAATTGCTCAAAGCGCAGGGTATAAGCGCTGTTAAGATTGACTTGAACCGGCTGATCGAAGTGAAAAACATAGCGATCGCCGCGCACATCACTGGTGGCAGAGAAAGTATTTTGAATTTCAGCACTGCCCAACACTTGATCGGGGCCAAGCGTATCGACGAGGGAAAGACGAACCGTCTTCGGCTGGGGTGAACCTTGCCAGTCCACAATATGTGGGACGAGCACTTCGTTGATGACACCCGATTGGGTTGGGTTGAAAACGATTTCATACTGCTGACCGGCTTGCAAAGCCCCTACCGGTTCTGGCAGGATTTGTTGAATAAGGCCATTCGGGGTGAAAAGATTGGCTGAAATATAACCAGCCATCGCGAGACTATCCTGCTTGCCAGCCAGAGAAATAATCAGATAGTAGGTCTGTCCGGCGCTGACATCCACTGGTTGACCAAAAACAGCCTGATAACTCTTCCCACGCGGATCGCCTTCGGCTCGGAAGGTATCCAAGATGCGCGTATTCTCCAGTGTGTCTTCGATCTGCGGCGATTGGCTGAGGGCCACATTGAGCGTATTGGCATTTGTGCCCGACTGGATTGCCAGATGCTCGAACTCCAACTGCGTTAGCTGACCATCCTGACTGGGGCGGAAATCCAGGATAAGGGGCTGATCACCGGGCAGCGTATAACCCGATCGAAAGGCGAGAGGCTGGTTTACGGTGTTGTTTTTTGTTTCAATCTTGATTGTGAACGGGCCAGGCACATTCTGATAGATCCAGCGGCTGGCCTCAACACGGGTGAGCGGGCGCGTGTAGATGCGCGTAAAAGCAAAAGCCCAGGCAAACGTACCAACCAGAACACTCACCCCCACCACAATCGCGAATACACGATTCCACTGCACGCCTCGTAAGAAAGCGAGCGGCTGCGACCGCTGCAACCGCTGCCACAGCGCCACCACTGCCCAGGCGGCGATCATCGCCAGGGCAGGATAGATCAGCAGCAGGTAGCGCATGGTAGGGTTCCAGGCAGAGGACTGCCAAACAAAGTAGAAAGCCGTCCAGCCCCATAAGAGGGCGTGATGACGCCACTGTCCTTGCAGCATCCGCCAGGCCATCCAGGCAAAACCGGCCCAGGCCAGAATTCCAAGCGGCAGTCCCAGACCCCAAACGGTTAGATTCTGGAAGGCAAAGTAAATAGGCCGGCGCGCCCACTGCAAGGCAGGCGGAAAATCCACATCGCCCGCAGCCTGAGCGCGCTGGTCTCGAATGTTCGCCACCCACTGCGGGTTGGGCTTGAACCCAAAGAAACCCGGCCCACTAAAGGCATAGGGCTGGAAAATGCGGAATACCAGGATAGTGACAACAGCGGCGATTACCAGGTTGCGCAGGTAGACTAAGGCCCAACGCTGGCGATCCTCGGGAGAAAGGCTGATCCAGCGCAGGAAGGCTGCCCCTGGCAGCAGAATAGCGAGGGCAGCGGCATTAATTTTGGAAGCGGCAGCCATACCGAGAGCAACGCCAAACAGAATGTAAGGAAGCGTCGTCCCCCAGTACTTGAAGAGACCTTCGAACATGCGGTTGTAGACTTCGTCCTCGCCGGATTCTAATTCAGTGGAAAATGCATCTAGCGTCTCTTCCTGATCTCTGACGCGCAGGATTTCTGACTCTGGCTTCAGTACGCCATCTGGTAGCAGAAGCACAGCGAAATAAAAAGCCAGGAAACCGAAGAAATTGGTGAAGGTATCGACTGTGAAGTAATGTGAAAGCTGGATGGGAAGTACCGAAAAGGAAGCAAAAGCAGCCGCCAGCAGGCCAACGCGGGGGTTACGGTAAAGACGATTAGCGATCAGGTAAACCAGAAGAACGGTCAGGAGATCGGCCACGGTGGATAACTGGCGTCCCACCAGGTGAATCTCATCATAGCCAGTCTGGTTCATCCATTCCCCTACGTATCGGACGATAAACAACGGCAGGGTGCCATAAACATAAAAACCGTAACCGCGATTGTTCGGGTTGAGGGAAGATTGCGCTGTGTTGAAGTAATCCGAAAGGCTGTCAACTGGCGAAATCGAAGTGGCAACCATGGTCAGAAAACGCTCATCGGGGTGCAGATGGGTGTATGAATCCCAGTTAACACCAGTGAAGCGGAACCACGCGCCGATCAGTAAAACACCGATCAGGAGGATATCCCAAAGCCAGGGAAAACGCGTCTTTGCTTCAACGTCCGAATGACGAACAGACGACAAGGCTCCATCTTTCATGTAGATCTTATGCTCCATTAAAAACCAACAAATCCATCTGATGCGTTACAAGCCCTGTTGCAAACGCACCAGCTCTCATTGATCCATTTCTGCCCAGACTAGTGATCAAGGGAAAGACGCTGAGGACTGCTGAGGAAGATTCTCTTTTGGCAGCACTTCAAAGATGGTGAAGTCTTTCCCTTCCGTCTGAGACGAATAATCCCAGGCCCGTCCTTCTGGATACAGGTCTTGCAGGGCCTGCATGCCCTGCTGATCCTCCAGGTTAAGCAAGAACAGCTTGGCTCCCGGAACGCCCTGTGTCTGAGAAACTTGATCTGGCCAGATCGCCAGATCACGATCGGGATGACCTGCTTCAATCCCAACCAGGCGGGTATCTACCCAGTATGGGAAGGCGACCACCCAGACGTTATCCGTCTCACCGGTAGTATGCTCAAAAGAACGGACTACAGAACCCATCTCAGTGGCATTCCAGGCAGCCTCCCGAAAACTGCGGTCGTACTGGACAAAGAGCAGGTTATAGCTTTGTCCCGCAGAAGCCATTAGCAGGACGAGTTCTAAAGCCCCAGCCGACAATCGCCCCAGGTGGCCCGACAGGCTTTTCTGAATGCTTGTAAGGAGCGCTTCTAAGCCAATGCCGAGGATGAGGAAGACAGGCACATAGGCACCGGCTGTGCGATTTAAGTTCGGGTTTTCATTGGGAAAGGCGAGTGATAGGATCGACGGCAGCAGCAGCACCGGGATGGAAACCAACATGAACAAGTCCTGCCACTGGCGGCGGCGAGCGTAACGAGAGATGACCAGAATCAACCCGATGAAGAACAGGGCTGCCGCAGCGACATCCAGGGCGGGGCGATGGGTGATGGAATGCACCCAGACATCGCCATCATCCCAGAAGAACATGGTAAGGGCATTCCAAGTGTTGTGTAAGAAAATTTGATATGCGGGGCCAGGGAGAGGGCGTTCCAGGCTGCCCAGCCGGGTGAAAGACCGGTAAGCAAACATATCGGGATTGTCGATGGCATAGCGAAAGAGCGGCATGAAGACAGCCAGCGAGATCAACACGACGATGACCAGGCCTATGAAGGTTCGCTTACGGATCTCGGGCGAACGCACATGCAAGAAGTAAAGAGCAAAGGCCACGACCACCAGTAAGGGTACGATGCGGAAGGAAGTATAGCCGTGCAGGCCCAGGCCTAACACCAGCCCAGCCTTGATAAAATCGTTGCGGTTGGAGGTGCGCAAGCCGCGGTACAGGTAGAACATGAGCGGCGCTACAAAAAGTGGATAGAGCGGGAAGCGCAGCCCAATGCGTGACATAATATTCGCCCAGTAGCTAACACCTGCAAAGACGACCGCCAGCAAAGCTACCCAACGGTTTCCGATTTCCTTGCCCAGGCGATAGAGATAAAACAGCGTGATCAGCCCAGCCAGAACGGTACCAACTTTTAACGCCATGAACGATACCGGGATGTGGAATAACTTGATCATGAGTATGGTCCAGTAGAACTGGAAGAACTCACGACCGGTGTTGCGGGGGAAGAAAACATGCAGCTGCCCATTGAGCACATCTTGCACATCAAGCAGCTTTTCGGCATGGTCACTCACCATTTCAGCGGGTACGCCAGCCAGGCGATAGAAGCGGAAAAACAGGATCAGGCCGACTGCCAGCAGCAGTAAAAAAGACCAGCGGGTGAGTTTAAGATTCCATTGGGGTTGGGCCAGGAAACGGCGGGCACGGGAGAGATAATCGGCAGGAGCCGTTCCAGGGCGCGGCATGGCAAAGGCCCACACCAGGTAACCGATCGAAAGCAGCCAAAGCGAGAGGTTGAGCGGGTTGAAATCGTGAGGAGCATCTTTGGATGCGCCAAATGTAACGAAAGCAAACAGCATTAATACGAGGCCGACGAGCAGGCCGGCAGTGTGAAAACGCAGATTATCCGGCAGAGGCTGCTCGACAGGCAGGGACGCGGGCAAAACGGTACTCCGGAAGTAAGCGATGACGACGACAATCGCAGCAATGGAATATAAAACGATTGCTTCACGAAGCTGGCGGTCAGGCGGTTCCAACAGAAGCTGCCCAAGCAGAGCCAAAAACAACGGCAGCACCGGCAGCCAGGGGAAGCGCACGGTGCTGCGTTCAGCAGCGCGCGCCGGCGACAAGGGCGCTTGTACACTCACTGCCGATTGGGTGGTTAGGGTGCTGGATACAGACTCCTGCTGATCGGTTTCAGGGGCAGGGATCTTAATTGTCGAAGGCCGCCAAAAGGCCAGTTTCGACTTAACGTAATCCAACACGCTTGGTTCTTGCATGAGCACTTTCTCCTGATGCTTATGTCTCGGAATAAACCGCTATCATACTGCAACACTTTCTTCCCGGCAAGTCACCCTTTCAGCGGTGACAGCGCCAGGCAGTGCGACCTTTTTAGCCCAGATGAGGATCCAATGAGCGTAAGAAAACCCTTACCGATTCGTGATACGGCGCGTGATGTAGAAAGAATACACACCTTCGTCTGAGATCGGATTGAGAAACACATGGCGGGTAATCTGCCAGGGAAGCCAAAGGCTGGCCCGGCTGCCCCCCAAGATCCAACGACCGGTGAGTTTCTTCGTCACCAGAGAGGGTACCCCTAAGGCGTGCCCCACTTCCATTTGATGGAGGGCATAGGCCGGGAAGTAATCCCAGTGCTTTTCAATCTCAAATCCGACCCGATCCAGGCGTTCCTGCCAGACATCAAACGAGTCAGTATGTTTGTGGCGTGAGATGCGATTAAAGAAACGCGAGTACCAACCGGCGGCGCCTTGCATGCCAAGTGATTGAAAAGTTTGCGTACCGAGCAGCAGTTGTGGAAAGCGATGGTTCGGAACACAAAATACAAAACGCCCGCCAGGGCGCACGACCCGCGCCAATTCAGTCAAGACATCTTCTACATGCGGAATATGTTCCAGGACGGAGTTACTGACAGCCGACGCAAAATAACCATCTTCGAAGGGCACTTTGGCGCCATCGGAACAAATCAACATCCGGTAGGCGTCGCGGGTTTTGGCTTCGCGTAAGGGTTCCCACCAGGGATCGACGCCAACATCCAAAGAATGATCAAAGGCCACTGAAGCAAAGTGACCATCACCACAACCCATATCCAGCACCGGATCCGGCAAATCCAGCCCCTGGTAGAAACTGTCTTCAACGGCGCGGACCATCGCCCGGAAGTAGGGCAGATCCATTAAGTGTCTCCAAAGAATTTCTTCTGATTGGGCGCTCTTCATGGCTTTTTGACTAACTCCTTAAAAATTGCTTCATACTGACTGGCAATTGCTTCAGACGAGTAGCGCTGACGAACAGCAGCGGCATCACCGGCGAACTGCTGAGGGTGATCGAGAATGTCGATGATGGCTTGAGCAAGCGCATGCGCATTACGAGTAGGCACAATCTGGCCCATGCCAGTCTCTTGAACCGGGCAGCGTACCCCCGGCAAGTCCGACGCAACGGCAGGCGTACCGCAAGTCATGGCTTCTACCTGAACCATGCCAAAGGACTCAGTAGCATTGAGGCTGGGAGAAACATTCACATCCACTGCATGGAAAAAGGCAACCAGGTCAGTAGGGGAAAGCACACCTAAAAAGGACCAGTGATCGCCCAGCCGCTCAATCAGGGGGGCCAACTTCTGCGCATAATGCTCCTCACCCATCACATTTTGATACTGGCCTACGTACAACACGCGCGCCTCCGGATACTTTTGCAGCACTTCTGGCAGAGCCTGAATTAAATATTCAACGCCCTTTTCACTCGCCAGGCGCGCAACCATACCAATGGTACGCTGGCCTTCTTTTATCTGGTACCGGCGGCGGAAATCCACAATTTGTTGATCTGAAATGTTAGGTAGTTCTACCGGGGGTGTAATAATACGGGTCTTACCCAGATAGCGGCGCAAGAAAGTGGAATTTTCGGCATAGTCGCGGGAATTGGTGACAATGACCTGCGCGGCAGAAGCCGTCATCGCACTGGCGAGATGAGCGCCCTGATTGGCTATCCAATGGATCGTCCCTTTTGGCAGCATCAAGTCGCAATGATAGGTCATGACGACTGGTTTGTGCATTATGCGCGCCATCCAGGCAATGTAGGAGGCATCCATCTGAGGCAGGTGCAGGTTAACGACATCTGCTGTACGGAGGACACGCCAGGCCCACATGGGCATGGTGGGCATGACCACCCCTTTGCTTAAGTGAAAGAAGACCTGGGGACGAAGAACAAGGACGCCATCCTGTACTTCCCGTTCTGGCAGTTCCGGATTAAACCGGGAGGTTAACACCGTAACCTGATGACCCAGTTTTACCAGGGAACGCGCCAGCCGTTCAGTATAAATGGTGAGCCCGGAATAATGCGGGCGATAGTAAGTCAAGCCAATGAGAATGTGCATACTTCTTACGTGCGGTTTGCGGAACGCAAATCGGAATAGATTTCCGTCAGGCTCTTCCCCTCCTGAGATAAACCGTATGCTCCAATCAAGCTCGAAAAAATCAAGTGAACGACATGCACGATTAATGCGTAGGTCAGGGCCGCTTCAGCAGGCACCCCCACCAGGCTGAGCGCTGCGACCGCGGCGGCTTCAAACACACCTAACGACGCGGCGGCAGATGGCAGCGCGCCGCCCAGATTAGACGCGCTGACTGCTAACACCGCCCACCAGAAAGGCGCACCTGGCACCAGCGTACTTAGCAAAAACCAATCACGCAAAATCGCCAAAAACCAACTCAGCGCTAACCAACTAAAACTGATAGCAAATAAATCTAAGCGGTTAAGAACTGAAAAACCATTTAACAGTGAATGCAGCGGCGGCAGAACCCAACGGCGAAAAAAAGGCCAGCGGATCGTAAAACGACTTAGCCAGCCTTCTAGCTTCTCCTGGTGGCGGGCTGCCATATATAGGGCAAGCAGCCCCAGTAAGATCACCCCCAGCAGCACAATGGCTATCGGTCGAGCCCAATCCATTTTCAACACAAGCGGAAGGGTAAGCAGCAGCAGCCCAGAAGCAATCGTCAGGTCGTAAGAACGCTCAACAACAATGGTAGATAACACATGGAACGTGCCAAACTGACTATGGCGCCCCATCAACACGGCCCGGCCCAGTTCTCCTAAGCGCAAAGGCAAGATATTGTTGATGAAGTAGCCTTCATTTAAGACCAGGATCGTGCGACCGGGGCTGACCTTCAACTGCAAGAGGGTGCGCCAACCCATCGCACGGACGACCATCGAAACCAGGTAAATGGCTACAGCCAGAGCAAGGATGCTGACTGGCATGCTGGAAAGAGTCGCTAGAAACTCACGCCAGTCCACATTCCGTGCCAGCAGCCAAAACGCCAGGAGCGTTACGATCAGACCGGGCAGCCAACGCAAAAGTGAGCGAAGGGTCGTCCGCCAATCTCGAGACGACGCCGTAGTGCTCACTCATCCTCCAGGCGGAGTACAGCAAAGAAGGCTTCCTGAGGGATTTCAACCATCCCCACCATCTTCATGCGGCGTTTCCCACGCTTCTGCTTTTCGAGCAGCTTTTTCTTTCGGGAAATATCACCACCATAACATTTCGCCAGAACATCCTTACGCATCGCCTTGATATTCGCACGCGAGATAATCCGCCCACCAGAGGAAGCCTGAATGGGCACATCAAACAACTGGCGTGGGATAATTTCCTTCAGCTTGCTCACCAACGCCTGCCCCTTATGGTAAGCGTCATCTTTGTGTACAATCGCAGCCAGGGCATCGACCGGCTCCATGTTCACCAGCACTTCCAACTTTGCGAGATTACCGGGCCGATATTCGAGGAACTGGTAATCCATTGAAGCGTAGCCGCGCGAACGTGACTTCAACTCATCAAAGAAATCTACGATCAACTCAGAAAGGGGAATCTCGAAATTTAACTGAACGCGGTTCGGGGCTGGATACTCCTGGCCTTGAAAGGAGCCACGCCGCTTGGTCACCAGATCCATCACAGTGCCATAATAATCGGTGGGCGAGAAAATCTGCACAAGCATCCAGGGTTCATGGATTTCTTCGATCAGCGATTTATCGGGCAGCTGCGCCGGGGAATCTACCCGCACCACTTCCCCACCCACTTTAATCACTTCATACTCAACGGATGGCGCGGTCACAACGATATCTAGATCGTATTCCCGTTCCAGGCGTTCCTGGATAATTTCCATATGGAAGAGGCCTAAGAAACCACAACGGAAGCCAAAGTTGAGCGCCTGCGAAGTTTCCGGCTCAAAGAGTAGGGCCGCATCATTCAATTGCAGCTTATCCAGAGCATCCCGCAAGTTGCCGTAATCTTCCCCCTCTACCGGGTAAATACCCGCGAAAACCATCGGTTTGGCTTTATGATAACCAGGTAGTGGTTCAGTAGCAGCTTTTGAAGCATGCGTGAAAGTATCCCCAACACGGCACTCGCGCACGGTCTTCAAGCCTGTGGCGACATAACCTACATCGCCAGCCAATAAGGAAGCAACGGGAGTCATGCCGGGAGCAAAGTAGCCAATTTCTACGGGGCGGAGATCTACACCGGTCGCCATGAGCCGGAGATTGTCGTTCGCACGGATAACGCCTTCCATCACACGGATGTAAGCAACAACCCCTTTATAAGGGTCATAGTGCGAGTCAAAAATCAGGGCACGCAGCTGCGCTTCATCATTCCCAGACGGCGGCGGCACCTGGGTGACAACAGCCTCCAGCACAGCGCCCACGTTTAAACCTTCTTTGGCCGAAATGCGTAAAATGCTTTCAGAGGCTATCCCCAGTAAGTTGCTGACCTCTTGGGCAACTTCATCCGGGCGGGCAGAAACCAGATCAATCTTGTTGATCACCGGAATGATGACCAGATCCGCTTCGAGCGCGAGATATAGATTTGCCAGGGTTTGGGCTTCCATTCCCTGAGTAGCATCCACGATCAGCAGTGCGCCTTCGCAGGCATAGAGAGCCCGGCTGACTTCATAGTTAAAGTCCACGTGACCGGGAGTATCAATCAAGTTCAGCTCGTAGGTCTCGCCATTCTGGGCATTGTAACTCATCCGAACGGCTGAAGCCTTGATCGTGACGCCCTTTTCACGTTCCAGATCCATGGTGTCAAGCACCTGCTCGGTCATCTCACGGTCAGAGATGGTGCCGGTTATTTGCAGCATGCGATCTGCCAGGGTAGATTTCCCGTGATCGACGTGAGCGATAATACAGAAGTTACGAATATGGTCTGTCATAAGCGCGTGTAGTATAACCTAAATAGTTAAATTTCGTGTGAGTGATTACACCGGGTTTTCAATAAAGTGGTTAGCGGTGTTCTTCATCGGTGGGTGTTTTCGACATGGCCTGATCGATTAGCGCGTGAATATCGACTGGCGCCGGCTCTTGCTGTGGCGGGTACAACAAGTGCATGAGAAATTCAACATTCCCTTTGGGGCCTTTCAGCGGCGATCGGATGAGTCCCTGCACCTGGAACCCCTGGCTCTGCGTGAAATCCAGCACATCTTCTAAAACCTGACGATGAATTTCTGGATTCTGGATAACGCCATCTCCCCGGCTTACTTCGGCGCGACCCGCTTCAAATTGGGGCTTAATCAGCGCAACCACTTCACCCGGCGCTGTATCAAACCACCTTTGCACCACAGGCAGTAAAACACGCAGGGATATAAAGGAAGCATCAATGGTCACTAACGAAACCCGGTCAGGAAAGCCTTCCACATAGCGCGCATTGGTCCGTTCCATCACTACAACACGGGGGTCATTACGCAGCTTCCAATGCAAAACGCCGTACCCTACATCCACAGCATATACCTTGTCTGCGCCATGCTGCAGCATGCAGTCCGTGAAGCCCCCAGTCGAAGCGCCTAAATCAGCGCATATCTGGCCGTGCAAATCTTGTAAACCAAAGGCCTGCAGCGCGGCATCCAACTTTTCGCCACCACGCGACACAAAGCGCGGGCCGAGGTCGATTTCAAGCCGCACGTCGTGAGCAAACAGAGAGGCGGGCTTCCAAACCATCTGCCCATCCACACGCACCTGACCTGCCATTACCAACCTTTGGGCCTGGCTGCGGCTCTCCGCCAGACCGCGATCCGTCAGCAGTACATCCAAACGTATCTTTTCCATCACTCTTTCATTTTAACGCCGAACTGTCAAAATCGGCGGTTTCATCTCTGTCTGTTCACGCCTTTCTTAAAGTCCGCAAATGAGGGCTAACGCTTTAGCAGGGCAGGCGTTAAAGACCCTACGAGCGTGGGCATGGTTTTTATAGCCCTGGTGATTGATCAAACTAATGACCAGATTATTGATGGTCGCCATCACCCGCCCCATCGATTTCACAGTCATGCGGGTTTGGTCTTCCTGAAAGGTCACATCGCGGCGATAATGCAGCCCGTTCTCAATCCCCCATTCACTGCGCACGATGGTCAATAGCCGTTTGGGGTCAGCTTCTTGAGCGGTCAGGCTGGTCAGGCCATATTGGATTTCGGTTTCGACGAGCCCGGTGGAAAGGAAAGTAACTCGACGCTCCAGTTTGAACACCTGGCTCAAGTGGGGCCAATCCAGATAGTCGTTCAAGAGGCTGCTGGTCGTGAGGGTGCGTTCTTCAATGCGTCCGGCTTGCTTTTCAGTGGTCTTATCACTGCGAAAATCCATCGGCGGACAGCCAAAACCGGGGCGTGCTGGCTCAGGGGCGAACAACTGCTCGATTGCCTGACGCGTATTGGCTTGGTTATCCTTGACGACCCACACAAAATCACCTCCCGCTGCCACGATTTGAAGCGATAACTTGCGCTGGGTCTGCATCGCATCGCCGATCACCACTTTATTGCGCAAATCCAGACAGGCCAACAGCTTTGGAGCCACCACAATCTCGTTTTCCTTCTCCTTTTCTACCACCATTTGCATCAATACGATCCCTTCGCCCGGTAGATAAGCCGCTAACAGATGCAAACCAAACGGATCTTCGGCGGTGATGGTGCCTCGGACGGTCTTGCCATCAATGGCAATCACCGTATCTTGTCCATGCCGGGGCAGCTGGGCCAAGTATTCCCCCAGGATGCGTTCCAAATCCTCCCCGTCCACCTCTTCTGCCAGTACCCGCCGGTAGGTGCTGTGATGGGGTAACCGTTTGTATTTCAATCCCAAGGCCCCGATCAAGTATGCACTGTGTTGTTGCGCCCAATCCGCGATCCCGGAGACCTTGTTTTGCCCACACAGTTTGCCCAAGATGAAGAGGATCAGGACGATTTCCAACGGATAGCGCTTCCCGCGCCGTTTGCGTCCATCTTTCACTTGCCGTAAATAACTCAACAGGTGGTGAATATTGATGATTTTGCCTTCCGCCTGCGCGGTCTGTTCCGTCTGGGTTTCTTTTGTGCTAAACTCCATAGTGACCTTCTTTGGTGTTTGTTGGTGTAGGAGCCTACAATTTACCCAAGAAGGTCGTTTTTTTCAACCCTTTTCGACTTTAAGAAAAGCGTGCTGTCAGGTTCCTTATTGCTTTGCTTGATCTATGCTATATTAGGCACATGCTCAAAGCGCTCATCAAAACCATGCGTCCCAGGCAGTGGACAAAGAACGCTTTTGTCCTGGCTGCTGTCGTTTTTGACCGGCAGGTCAGTCTGAGTGATCCGATCCCGCTGATCCGTTCGCTGATTGGCTTCGCCCTTTTTTGTCTCTTATCCAGTGCAATTTACATTATTAATGATCTGGCAGATATTGAAGCAGATCGGACGCATCCTGTTAAGCGCAACCGGCCCATCGCTTCGGGCAAGCTGCCTGTTCCTATCGCAGTCGCTGCTTCGGTGGCGCTGCTGCTGTTCACATTCGCATTAGGCTATCTGCTTTCGCCGGGTTTCTTTCTGGTAGCACTATCTTACTTCCTGATAAACCTCGCCTATTCCAACCTGCTCAAGCACCTGCCGTTAATTGATGTGTTGATCATTGCGCTGGGGTTTGTGCTGCGGGTTGCCGCCGGAGTGACCATTATCCACATACAGCGCTTTTCGCCGTGGCTGTATGTGGTGACTACCCTGTTCGCACTCTACATTGGTTTTGGAAAACGGCGCGCCGAGCTGACTCTACTGGCAAATGGCGCTAATGCCCACCGCAAGGTTCTGGACGGTTATAACTTGCCGCTGCTGGACCAACTGATTACGATTGTATCCAGCAGCACGATCGTAGCTTACAGCTTATATACTTTCTCTGCCCCGAACCTGCCCACCAACCACATTATGATGTTGACAATTCCATTTGTGCTGTATGGGGTTTTCCGTTATCTATACCTGATTCATGTTAAACAAGAAGGCGGCGCGCCCGAAGAACTGCTGCTTTCTGACCGGCCTCTACAGATTACGATTTTGTTGTGGGGAATGGCAATTTTCGTAATCTTCTATGTCTTGCCCCACTACTACCCCCACCTGCTGCCGATTGGATAACTCAAGTGCCTGCCATGACTGCCACCGCACCCGGAAAAATTATCCTCTTTGGAGAGCACGCTGTGGTCTATCATCGACCTGCTATCGCTGTGCCTGTGACGCAAGTGCGTGCAAAGGCGACGGTGATGGCAAATCCGGCGGGGCCAACGGGAGAGGTATGGATCGACGCGAGAGATATAGAATTATCAGCACGTCTAAGCGACCTGCCTGACGATCACCCCTTTACAATTGCCATTCAAGGCGTGATGGAGCAGATGGGTATCGCACGCCTGCCAGCGCTACGGTTGCAAGTGCGCTCGACGATCCCAATCGCCTCTGGGCTAGGGTCGGGCGCGGCAGTTTCAGCCGCCATCGCGCGCGCCCTGTCCAGCTTTCTTGGGCAGTCGCTTTCGGATGAACAGGTTTCAGCAGTCGCTTTCAGAGTGGATCAGAAGTATCATGGCACCCCTTCTGGGGTGGATAACACCGTCATCGCCTATGCGCAGCCCGTGTATTTTGTGCGCGGGCAGCCTTTTGAACGGCTTATAGTCCACGAGCCGTTTACGGTCGTTATTGGCAATACTGGCATCTCCAGCCCCACTGGAGCTGTGGTGGCCGATGTACGCAGCCGATGGCAAGCAGACTCGGATCATTATGAAGCATTGTTCGATGCCATTGGAGAGGTAGCCTGCCAGGCACGATACCTGATTGAGCAAGGTCCCGCTGAAAAGTTGGGAATGCTTATGAATCAAAATCAGGAGCTGTTGCAAGCGTTGGATGTATCTTCGCCAGAGCTGGATCGACTGGTAATGGCTGCGCGCCAGGCTGGCGCGCTTGGCGCAAAGCTGTGCGGCGGCGGGCGGGGTGGGAATATGCTGGCGCTGGCACCCAGCGTCAGGGCTGAGAACATCGCTGAAGGCCTGCGGGCGGCGGGAGCCGTTAACACGATCACAACCACAGTAGGAGGGCAGCGGCATGACTTTCAGTGATCTGACCCTACTAAAGCTGGGCGGCTCACTCATTACCGATAAAGACCGCCCCAGCACACCGCGCCGTGAGGTTCTATCTCGCCTGGCGAAGGAAATCGCAGCCGCGCGCGCCCATATGCGAGAGATGAAGCTGATCATCGGGCACGGATCAGGGTCATTTGGACATACGGCGGCGCGAAAGTATGGCACCAGACAAGGTGTGCAAACGCCGTCCCAATGGTTGGGATTTGTAGAAGTGTGGAAAGAAGCGCGGGCATTGAACGAGATTGTGGTAAATGCATTATCCGAAGCTGGATTACCAGTCGTGGCTTTTCCACCCTCAGCAACCGTTCTGGCAAAAGATGGTGCGGTCGTTCAATGGGAATTAGGCTCCCTCCAGGCGGCGCTCACCGCCGGGCTGGTTCCGTTAATTAACGGCGATGTGATTTTTGATGAGCAGCGTGGAGGAACCATTTTATCTACAGAAGACTTGTTCTTTCACCTGGCCTTACAGTTAAATGCAAAACGAATATTACTGGCGGGAATTGAAAAAGGCGTATGGTCTGACTTCCCAGGCTGCACGCAGTTAATGAACCTCATTACGCCAGAGACATTTGCAGCACAAAGTACTCATATTGGCGGCTCAGCCAGCGTGGATGTCACCGGGGGAATGCGCCAGAAGGTCGAAAGTATGCTTGCGCTGGTCAACCAGATACGTGGTTTTGAAGCGTTGGTTTTTTCTGGAATGGACGCAGGCGTACTGGAACGAGCCTTATCAGGGGCAAAACCGGGCACAATTATTCGCAAGAACGGGTGAATCAGGCTAGAATGAGTAGTGATTATAACGTAAAATAGTCATGATTCGCTGGACGCGAGATGCAGCGCAAAACGCACCAGGTGTTTGATCCAGCAAGGAGGGACAAGATGATCTTCACACGCGAACAACTCGAAAATATCGAGAGCCAGGCATTGGCTCCATATGGGATAAAGAGTAAATTCTCAAAAGGCCGTTTATATCCAGAAGATGAGCCAGAGTACCGCACACCGTTCCAACGCGACCGAGACCGTATTTTGCATACGACTGCCTTCCGGCGACTGGAATATAAAACGCAGGTGTTTATCAACTACGAGGGAGATTATTACCGCACCCGTCTGACACACACGCTTGAAGTGGCTCAGATTGGGCGGTCGATTGCCCTGACTATAGGCGCGAATGAAACGCTGACCGAAGCAATCTGCCTGGCGCACGACCTGGGTCATCCACCCTTTGGACATTCTGGCGAGGCCATTCTCGCTAAATTGATGCGTGACCACGGAGGCTTTGATCACAACCGCCAATCATTCCGCATTGTAACTGACCTGGAACGGCGTTACCTTGAATTCCCTGGCCTCAACCTGACCTGGGAAGTGCTGGAAGGCATTGTCAAACACGAAACAGAGTATGACATTTCTGACGCGCAGGAGTTCAATCCCGAACTTAGGGGGCATATAGAAGCCCAGATTTCCAACGTGGCAGACGAATTAACCTACAGCGCTCATGACCTGGACGATGGACTGCGGTCCGGAATGATTACTGGGCCCATGCTTGAGGGGATTGCTTTGTGGGAAATTGTGTTAAAAAGCATTGGATGGGAAGGTGGGCAGCTCGATGAAATGACACGCCATCGGGTGGTGCGGCGGTTGATTGGCATTGAAGTGAATGATCTGATCCATGCCACCGACCAACGGCTGCGCGAAAGTGGCGTGCGATCAGTGGAAGAGTTACAGCGTCTGCCTTATAATGTAGTCGGTTTTAGCGAGGATATGCGCAGGCGCAATCGCGAGCTGAAAGACTTTCTTTTTAACAACTTATACCGTCACTATCGTGTTATGCGAATGTCGGTAAAGGCGGAACGATTTCTAACTGACCTTTTCCAGGCTTATTGTTCTGAACCGTCCATCTTACCCAGGCATGTGCAGGAAATTATTCCAGAGCGCGGGTTGGAACGGACGGCGTGTGACTATATCGCAGGGATGACAGACAGGTTTGCAATTGAGGAACATCAAAAGTTATTTGACCCAACGAAGCTGCCCTGAAAGCTGCGCAAGCGGAGATTAGGTCAAGAATTGGCAGTTTAATTATTCATCATTATCGTGGATTAAAGGATGGTGTTTTTATGAATGAAGTTCACTACCTGACCGCTGAAGGTGCTGAAAAGTTGCGAAATGAACTGGATTACCTGAAAGGTCCAGCACGGGAGCAGCTTGCACAGCGCCTGCGAGCGGCTATTCAACAAGGTGATCTTTCAGAGAATGCAGATTATATCGCCGCAAAAGAAGAACAATCTTTCCTGGAGGGGCGAATACAGGAATTATCAGTGATTTTGTCGAATGTTCAGATCATCGACGAGATGAAACAAACTCGCGGCATCGTTGATATTGGTTCCCATGTTACGATTTAAGAAGAGGAATACCCGGAAGAAACGTATCACATTGTCGGTACGAAAGAGGCGGACCCAGGCAACGAACGTATTTCTTATGAGTCACCTATTGGAAAAGCCTTGTTAGGACATAAGGTTGGCGATATGGTAACAGCCGAAACGCCCAACGGCTCGATCCGCTTTAAGATTTTGAAAATTGAATAAAGACAAGACAATGGAAAAGAGCCGCGAAAAACGCGGCTCTTTTTGTTTCTTGTTAAGGCAAGTCTTATGCTTTTGGCCAGACAGCCAGTTCCAATGTCATTTGATCGAAGAAGCTATTCTGTGGCAAAGCACCCTGGCCGTAGCTCATATTGACGACACGCGCTTCAAGCTGAAGGGTGGCCGTTTCTAGCACCACGTGTTTTCCCGGCTCTGCTAGCACTGGTTCACCCTTCGAAGCCAGACGCTGCGAAATTGCCGGGTCATTGAAAGCATGAGCGCTCATTAGAACCTTGGTTACTGTCTGAATATCGTTTTTGTCAAATAACCAAACTTCAAAAGCAGTGACTTTTTTCGGATCGCCCACACCAATGGTCTCAGAAATCCCTACCCCACACTCGCCTAAGAACTCACCTGAGGATGAGTTGATACTGAACGAGTCATCATAGAGATCATTTCCGAGATTATAGGTAGTTAGATACTGAGCAATGGGTGGTTCCTGGCCCGGAGGATAGGACACAGGGGGTTCAGCCACACGCCCCACCCCTGTTGCTGAACGGGCACCAGCAAGAGCCGGCTGACGGTTGCGAAACAGGAAGAGGTAGGCTAGAAGACCAGCAATGAGCAGGGTAAGCACACACATCCCAGCAACCAGGGCCGTGAATGGACCAGCAGGACCTGTTGCTTCTCCTGTAGAACCGGGCACCTCACCTGGAACTTGCCCCTGAGGCTGTACAATCTGAGTGAAGGCTGCAATCTCCTCGGGGGTTGTGCCAACCGGAGGATTGGCCTGTACATCCTGCAACAACTGTTGCGCGTTTTCTCCAAGGTTATTCCAGCGCTCTTGCGCTTGCGCAGCATTCTGGTTTCTGGCATAAGAATTGATCGCCATCACCAAGTAATCTTGCTGCAAGTCGCCACGCAGGTTGGGAACTGCGGCATTTGTCCATTGGACGGGCCACAACCACCAACCCAAGACGACGAGACCAATAATCAGCCCCAAAACGAAGCCGACGCCTGCGGCGATCATCATTGGCTGACTGATCTGCCCACGAATCTTATCCATATCCTGCTCCTGATTGTGTCGTTGTTTTCGCTACGTACGGGCCAGCATACTGTAACAAACAGAGGAAAGGTTCCTCTATTTTAGAACATATCATTAAAGTATGCAACCATCCCCGTACCCGTTTAATGGAGTAGATGCAACAAACGTGCCTTACGAATTAGTCGATTCAGATTGAGCAGCAGGTTCCGTAATCTGTTCTTGCAGGAAGGTTTCCTCACACTTCAAGCACTGAACTTCACGCTTATTCGCAATCACTAACGTACCACCGCATTTCGGGCATGGAGCATTGATGGGACGCTTCCAGGAAGTAAACTGGCATTCTGGATATCCCGAACAACCATAGAAGACGCGACCTTTGCGTGTTTTTCGCTCGACCAGCTCGTTACCGCAGTCGGGACACTTTACGCCAATCTTTTCCAGCCAGGGTTCAGTATAGCGGCAGTTGGGGAAGTTGCTGCAACTGATAAACTTCCCATAGCGACCCCAACGGATCACCAGGTCATGCTCACACTGAGGACAAGCGCGCCCCACCTTTTCCAGTTCCGCTTTGGTGGCTGGCATTTCCTCTTTTGCGCGCTCAATTTTCGGAGCGAAGGAACCATAGAAACCACGTACCACATCTACCCATTCGCGATCCCCTTCGGCTACTTCATCTAAATCACCTTCCATCCGGGCCGTAAAGTTCAAATCGACAATCTCGGAGAAGTGATCGACTAACAAATCATTGACCAGGGTACCGGTTTCGGTGGGCATAAGTCGCTTGGCCTCTCGTAGAACGTAACCTCGCTCCTGAATGGTAGAAAGGATGGGAGCATAGGTAGAAGGACGCCCAATACCATATTCTTCTAATGTCTGAACAAGCGAGGCTTCTGTATAACGCGGCGGTGGCTGGGTGAAGTGCTGTTCGGGAATCAGGCGGATCAACTCTTGACGCTGGCCTTCTTCCAGGTTAGCAGGAATGCGCGCGTTTTCATTTTCGTCTTCATTTTGCGCCTGATCTTCATCGCGCGTTTCCTCATAAACCACCAGGAAACCAGGGAAACGAAGCGTAGAACCCGAAGCGCGCAGTAGATACTTATGCTGCTGGCCTTCTGCCTCTATTTCTACAGACAAGGTATCGAAAACAGCAGCTTCCATCTGTGAAGCAACAAAGCGCTGCCAGATCAACTGATAAAGCTTGAACTGATCATTGGTCAGATGTTTTTTAACCTGCTCTGGCAGGCGAGAGATAGAGGTCGGACGAATGGCTTCGTGCGCTTCCTGAGCCGCCACAGCCCGCGTGCGGTACTGAGGTGGAGTTTCGGGCAAAAAGTCATTGCCATAAGTCTGTACAATGAATTGGCGTACTTCCTTCTGTGCGACCTCTGCCACGTTGGTGGAGTCGGTACGCATGTAGGTGATCAAACCAGAGGCAGCACCTTCGCCAGTTTCCAGACCTTCATAGAGCTGCTGAGCCAGCGCCATCGTCCGGCGAGCTGTGTACCCTAAGCGCCGCGAGGCCTCTTGCTGGAGCGTACTGGTGATGAAGGGCGCAGCCGGCTTTCGGCGGCGTTCGCCCCGTTTAATCTTGCCGATCGCATAAGGCGCTTTTTCCATATCTTCCAGCAGCCCGTTGACCACTTCCTGGTTAGGTAGTTCGGGTTCGCGTTCATCTACGCGAACCAAACGGGCTCTGAAAGAGGTATCTGTCTCTTCCGGGCGCAGTTCAGCTTCTATGGTCCAATATTCTTCTGGCACAAAAGCGTCTATGTCTCGTTCGCGGTCTACAATCAGGCGCAAAGCTACAGACTGAACACGCCCTGCAGAAAGACGGCTGCGCACCTTTTCCCATAACAAGGGACTGAGGCTGTAGCCCACCAACCGGTCAAGAACGCGGCGTGCTTGCTGGGCATCTACCAGGTCCATATTGATTTCCCGGGGATGCGAAAAGGCATCATTAATAGCAGACTGGGTTATTTCGTGGAACACAACCCGCTTGGTGATATCAGGATCAATCTCCGCCAACTCCATCAAGTGCCAGGCAATCGCCTCCCCTTCTCGGTCAGGGTCAGTTGCCAGGTAGACTTCCTCAGCATGTTTTGCCAGTTCCTTTAACCTTTAACCACCTGGCGTTTTTCGTTCGGCACGCGGTACTTCGGCTGGAAATCATGATCCACATCTACCGAAAGCTCAGACCGCAGCAAGTCACGCACGTGACCAACTGAAGCGCGAACAGTATATCCTTTTCCCAAAAAACGCCCAACCGTTTTGGCTTTGGCAGGTGATTCGACAATCACCAACTTCCCTTTCCGTTGGGGCTGTTCTTTCTTCCGTTTAGGCGGCGTCATGCCTTCGTGCGCCTCAGTACGTCCCATGCGATACATACTTGTACCGCAAACGCCACACGTTCCGCGCGTAACTGGCGCACCCACCGCATTAAACTCTGCTTTCGGATCTAGAATCTCTCTCTTTGTCTTACACTTTACACAGTAGGCTTCCAAAGCTTTCGCTCCTACAAATAATCTTTATCCGCTCTCTGCTTCAGGAGGTTAACGACCTCCTTTACTTTCTGAGCATTTGAACGTGAACAAATAAGAACAGCATCCTGTGTGTCGACCACAATTAGGTCTTGAACACCCAGGGTAACGACTAATCGACCTGAATGGTCGGAAACGATCAACGAATTTTGTGTGTTTAACGCCAGGTGTTGAGCATCGAGAACAATATTTCCATCCTCATTCGGTTGGAATACTTCAAACATCGATTCCCAACTTCCCACGTCATTCCAGCCCAGGTCTGCCGCCGGGAGCACAACCACCCGGTCAGCTTTTTCCATGATACCATAGTCAATGGTCTCACTTTTTATCAACGGCCAAATTGACTTAACGACTTCGGCGCGCTGAGGAGAGTCCCAGGCATGGTCGATCTGATCGAGGTGAGCCGACAAACCAGGCATAAGCTGTTGAATCTCTTCCCAGATACGATCTACTCGCCAGACGAACATGCCAGAGTTCCAGTCATGATCGCCCCGCTCCACAAAACCGCGCGCGGTCGGCTCATCGGGCTTTTCCTTAAAACGCTGCACATGATACGACGTAAATCCGTAAACGTCCAGGGCTTCACCACGTTGAATATAACCGTAGCCAGTTGAGGGATAAGTAGGCCGGATGCCTAAGGTGACCAGGTAACCATCTTTTGCCAACATATGAGCATTGTCGAGCAACTGGTGGAAGTAATCAACATTCCCGATGAGATGATCCGCCGCCAAAATAGCCATCACAGCTTGAGGATCGCGCTGTCGTAGGGCGGCTGCAGCCAGACCTACCACAGAAGCTGTTCCACGCGGCATCGGTTCCACCAAGTAATTTTCAGCGGGGATCTTTGGAGACTGCTTTTGCAAGTCCTGTACTTGATCTGCCACTGTAACCACATAAATACGTTCAGGAGGGAAAGTTCCTTCTAAACGATCGACAGCAAGCTGAAAAAGTGTACGATCCTCACCCAACCTGACCATTTGTTTTGGGCGCGACTGACGGGAAAGCGGCCACAGCCGGGTCCCGCCTCCACCGGCCATAATGACTGCGTAATAATTTTTATCCATCTTGATCTATCCGATATTGAGAAGAGTCTTCCCGAATAATGGAAAAATTCATGGCTCCCACCTGGCGCACCATGCCCTTTAGTTCCATGACCGTCAGTGTAGCCGAAACTTGAGCAATTGACAAGCCTGACCGTACACAGATATCATCCACATGCTGAGGTTCGTCTGCCAATACTTTCAGTAAATTCGCTTCAATATCATCGGCGGGCAACAGGGATCGGGCGACATGATGCTCCTGGATCTGGCTTAAATTGAGCACTTCCAGAATACTTTCAAAATCGATCAACGGGTAAGCCCCATCCCGAATCAGACGGTTGGCGCCTTTGCTTTGGGGCCCGTAAATACTCCCCGGCACCGCGAACACTTCGCGGCCCTGCTCTGCGGCAAAGGTCGCCGTAATCAACGCGCCGCTGGTGTGGCTGGCTTCCACAACCACCGTTGCCAGCGTAAGCCCAGAAATGAGGCGGTTACGCGGGGGGAAATTGGTGCTTTCAGGCGGTGTACCGAGCGGATAATCACTGATTATCGCTCCGCTGGCTGCCATACGCTCTGCCAGATTCGCATGTTCTGGCGGATAGATGCGGTCGACGCCGCTCCCTAGCACACCAATGGTTCGCCCATTCGACTTTAAGGCTGATTCGTGTGCGATCCGGTCAACACCACGGGCTAATCCACTGACGACTGTTACCCCGTTCCTCGCCAAAAAAGCTGCCACTTCTTCAGCCACCTGCCGGCCATAGGTTGTGACGCGGCGCGTGCCCACCACCGCCACTGACCAAGTATCTTCAGGCAGTAACTGGCCGCGCATATAAAGAACAGGCGGCGGTTGGTCGATTTGTAACAGACGGTTGGGGTACTCCGCATCTTCCCAGGTGAGTACCTGCACCCCACCACGCTGGACTTTTTCCCAAACTTTTTCAAGAGAACATTCCTTGCGGAGTTTGAGTAGATATTCTAGAGAACGAGGAGGGAGACCAGCAAGCCGCAGTTGATCGATCGGAGCTTGCCAGGCAGTTTCGAGACTGCCAAAGTAGTCGAGCAGCGCCCGCAGGCGAACCGCCCCAACTCCCTTCACCATGTTGAAACCAACCCAATAGGCTTTTGGGTCCATTATGCTGGGCGCCTTATAACCATTCAGGCGGGCGAACGACCAGTTCACCTTTTTCGAGGTTGACCTCTAGAATGACTTCTTCAACTGCCGGTAACAGCAGTTCTTTGTCTTCTGGTGTCTTCACCACGTAGACGTCATTCGCTCCAGTCTCGATAATCCCCATCAGTTCGCCTACTTTTTGCCCAAACTCATCCACTACTTGCAAGCCCAACAGTTCATGATGGTAATACTCCCCCTCTGGAAGTTCTGGCAAACCTTGTGCCTTAATGTAAACCGCTGTATTTCGAAAACGGCCGATCTCTTCAGGTGTTTCAAACCCAACCAACGCTACGATCAACTCGCGCTCATGACCGCGCACTGATGCCAGCCGGATGGGCTCGTGTTCTGGCCCGGCAAAGAGGGTTACGCCAGGGCGCAGCCGCTCTGGAAAGCCGGTCAGGACATCCATGAGCATTTCTCCTTTGATACCATGCGGCCGGCGTAAGCGACCAACAGCTAAGTAGACAGGCTCGCCCGGCGAGGGCGAGCCTGATGAGGAGTCTGACTGGGAATGGGGGGAATTTTCACGTCGCCGTTTCATCGCGGCTCAATCACATCCAGGGAAACTTGTTTTCCCTCACGAGCTGCTGCTACACGCAGTAAAACGCGCATCGCATTTGCAACCCGGCCGCCCTTGCCAATTACTCGGCCCATGTCTTCTCTGGCAACATGCAGTTCCAGGCGGACCTTTCCGCCCCCCCTCTGGCTTGCCCAACATTCACCTGGCTGGGATCATCCACTAAAGAACGGGCAATATATTCAATCAATTCCTTCACGGTTTCTCCTTTCCCGCCTGCGGAAGCGAACCGCTCGCCACCCCATCACGGCACCTAAGAATCACCCTATAAACGGCCTTCAAGTCTTTAGAGGTAGTGTTTTATCCTGTTCTTTCTCAGGACAAAACACTACCTCCCCTTTTGAAGCCAGGTACAGCGACCGATGATGGTCGAAAGCTATTGTGTCTTCGGATTAACGTTGCGCGTTTCGTAAACCGTATGAGCCTCATCGAGCAGTGTTTCCAATGCCTCACCAGTCTTGAAACGATTGTAACGATCCAGCGCACCAACAGTCGTGAGCAGCTTCAGAACTGATTCACTGGGCTGAGCGCCTTTGTTCATCCAATCGAACAGGCGATCTTCCTTCACTTCGATTGTGGCCGGTTCCGTTCGGGGATTATAAAATCCCAGAACCTCTAAAAAGCGACCATCACGCGGGCTTTCCTTATCCGCGGCAACAATACGATAGATCGGCTGGTGCCGTTGACCAACACGACGTAGACGAATACGAACCATTGAAATAATTCTCCTTAGAGCTTAAAAAGCTTAGTGTCTATCGATTAGCAACCAGCCTGACAACACAAGAAAGTGAGGGAACGCGGAAGGAGCGTAATAGCCTTCTTATGTGACCAAGCTGGCCTGCTGGCTGGTTAGCCAAACAAACGAGGCAATCCGCGCCCGCCTGTTTTTTGCAAGGATTTGAACATACGCTGCGCTTCGCGGAACTGTTTAATGAGACGGTTGACATCTTGCACTTCCGTCCCAGAACCGCGCGCAATGCGCCGCCGCCGGCTAGCATTGAGAATCTCGGGGTTGCGGCGCTCTGAGCGTGTCATTGAATTGATAATTGCTTCCGTTAGCTTTAACTGCCGTTCGGCATCGTCGGGCTGAATGCCACGGGCCATCTGACCAAAGTTACCGGGCAACATCTCCAAAATCTGTGCAAAAGGTCCCATCTTGCGGATCTGCTGAAGTTGTTTGGAGAAGTCTTCCAATGTAAACTGACCCGACATCATGCGTTCCGCCTGAATGCGAGCATCCTTTTCATCAAAGGCAGCTTCAGCGCGCTCAATCAGACCAATCATATCACCCATACCCAAAATGCGAGAAGACAGGCGCTGTGGATCGAAAGCTTCAATTGCCTCGATCCCTTCACCTGTTCCCAAATACTTTATGGGTACACCTGTGACACTACGGATGGAAATCGCCGCACCACCGCGCGCATCACCATCCACCTTGGTCAGCACCAACCCGGTCAGGGGGATTGTATCTCGGAAACCTTCGGCGACATGCAAAGCTTCCTGGCCGATCATCGAATCTACCACCAGCAGGGTTTCAACAGGTTTCACTTTTCCGGTGATAGAGCGCAGTTCGTCCATCAAACCCTGATCCAACTGCGAACGACCAGCCGTATCGGCAATTACTACTGAGAAACCGCCTTTTTGGGCCTGATCCACAGCACGCGCCACAAGCTCAGGCGGCTTAACATCCGGCTCATGGAATACCTGCACGCCAACCTTTTCACCCAGGGTCTGTAACTGCTTAACAGCCGCCGGGCGATAGGGGTCAGCAGCCACAAGCATGACACGCTCTCCTTGAGAGCGCAAGATGCGTGCAATCTTCGCCGCCGCCGTCGTTTTCCCAGAACCTTGCAGCCCGACTAACAGCAACAGGTACGGGCGTGGGCCAGATAAGTTCAAACGGTCCGGTTCACCCAGGGTGTTCACCAGTTCTTCATGGACAATCTTCACTACCTGCTGAGCCGGGTTGAGGGCCTTTGAAACTTCGGCCCCAACCGCGCGTTCTCGGATACGGGCAATAAATCCCTTTACAACGCTGTAATGCACGTCAGCTTCCAGAAGCGCCATACGCACTTCTCGCATAACGACATCAACGTCCTCTTCTGACAGCTTTCCGCGTTTCCGCAGCTGCTGAAATATTTGATCTAATCGGTCAGTTAAGTTTTCAAACACAATCGTTCTATGATTTCCCAAAAACTCGAATATAATAACGGCCTACCCATGCAGGCACAAAACGCAATTCCGAATTTTAGCTGTTTAAATGGGAAAGGTCAAGGGAACGCTTCATTTGTTTCACGCCTTTCTTAAAGTCGAAAAGGGTTGAAAAAAACGACCTTCTTGGGTAAATTGTAGGCTCCTACACCAACAAACACCAAAGAAGGTCACCATGGAGTTTAGCACAAAAGAAACCCAGACGGAACAGACCACGCAGGCGGAAGGCAAAATCATCAATATTCACCACCTGTTGAGTTATTTACGGCAAGTGAAAGATGGACGCAAACGGCGCGGGAAGCGCTATCCGTTGGAAATCGTCCTGATCCTCTTCATCTTGGGCAAACTGTGTGGGCAAAACAAGGTCTCCGGGATCGCGGATTGGGCGCAACAACACAGTGCATACTTGATCGGGGCCTTGGGATTGAAATACAAACGGTTACCCCATCACAGCACCTACCGGCGGGTACTGGCAGAAGAGGTGGACGGGGAGGATTTGGAACGCATCCTGGGGGAATACTTGGCCCAGCTGCCCCGGCATGGACAAGATACGGTGATTGCCATTGATGGCAAGACCGTCCGAGGCACCATCACCGCCGAAGATCCGTTTGGTTTGCATCTGTTAGCGGCTTATCTACCGGGCGAAGGGATCGTATTGATGCAAATGGTGGTAGAAAAGGAGAAGGAAAACGAGATTGTGGTGGCTCCGAAGCTGTTGGCCTGTCTGGATTTGCGCAATAAAGTGGTGATCGGCGATGCGATGCAGACCCAGCGCAAGTTATCGCTTCAAATCGTGGCAGCGGGAGGTGATTTTGTGTGGGTCGTCAAGGATAACCAAGCCAATACGCGTCAGGCAATCGAGCAGTTGTTCGCCCCTGAGCCAGCACGCCCCGGTTTTGGCTGTCCGCCGATGGATTTTCGCAGTGATAAGACCACTGAAAAGCAAGCCGGACGCATTGAAGAACGCACCCTCACGACCAGCAGCCTCTTGAACGACTATCTGGATTGGCCTCACTTGAGCCAGGTGTTCAAACTGGAGCGTCGGGTTACTTTCCTTTCCACCGGGCTCGTCGAAACCGAAATCCAATATGGCCTGACCAGCCTGACCGCTCAAGAAGCTGACCCGAAACGGCTATTGACCATCGTGCGCAGTGAATGGGGGATTGAGAACGGGCTGCATTATCGCCGCGATGTGACCTTTCAGGAAGACCAAACCCGCATGACTGTGAAATCGATGGGGCGGGTGATGGCGATCATCAACAATCTGGTCATCAGTTTGATCAATCACCAGGGGTATAAAAACCACGCCCACGCTCGCAGGGTCTTCAACGCTTGCCCTGCGAAAGCTTTGGCTCTCCTTGGCGGACTTTAAGAAAGGCGTGTCATTTGTTTCACTATTATTAATGAAGCGCGCAACCACCCTTCCAGATATGTGTTTAAGTAAGAAGCCTGCATCTGTATCTAGATCTTCTATTTGCCATTATGTAAGAATTATACAGGAGGACACGACGAATGCCTAAAGTAGCCCTGGTCACCGACAGCACTGCCTATATACCGCCTGAGTTATCTCAAGGTTATCCAGTTTATTCTGTTCCGCTGCAACTGATCTGGGGACAGGAAACTTTTCGGGATGGAATTGATATTCAACCAGATGAGTTTTATGCTCGTTTGAAAAACGCCAAAATAATGCCAACCACATCTCAACCCTCTCCAGCAGCATTTATTGAAGTGTACAAAGACCTGCTGGAAAAAGGGTATGACATTCTTAGCGTTCACATCTCCGCCAAATTATCGGGAACGTACGCCTCAGCGATTCAAGCGAAAGAAGCATTCCCAGGCGAGCGTATTCAGGTGATCAATTCCGTGACAACTTCTATGGCGATGGGCTACCCGGTACTGATGGCAGCAAAGGCGGCTACGCAGGGAGCCACCCTTGAGGAATGCAGTCAGCTCGTAGAAAAAGGGTGCGCAAACACGGGATTATTGTTTGCTGTAAACACGCTAGAGTTCCTGCGGCGTGGTGGGCGAATTGGTGGAGCAGCGGCTTTTTTAGGGACAGCGCTTAACTTGAAACCCATTCTGGAGCTATGTAAAGGCCATGTTGAAGCCAAAGAGCGCGTCCGCACTATGGGGAGAGCAATCGACCGCCTGTTGAACCTGGTAGAAGAAGAGATTGCAGGACGAGAGCCTCTATATATCGCCTGTGTTCATGCATTGGCTAAAGACGAGGCCGACTTGCTGTTAGAACGCGCTCGCCAGCGCTTTGGAAGCAATCGTGTGGTTGAAGCAGTCACCACGCCAGTCAGCCCGGTGATCGGCACTCATACCGGCCCTGGTTGCCTTGGGTTAACGTTTTTAGCTGGGATGTAGAAACCTACCCCAGCATCAAGAGAATTATTACGCGCCCTGGTTAGCAAATTGACCAGGGCGCGCTTATTTTAACATTCGAAATGAGGATAGGGATAATCCTACCGGAGCGCAAGGGAGAGCCCGAATTGAGCTACCAACTTATGGACAGTAAATTTAATCAAATGTATGTACGTCTTTGAGTATACAAGTTTCCGGGATCAGTTATCCTGGTTTGCAAATTTGGAGGAATGAATGGCCCGAACAGTAGTAGCAATTTTTGACAACTTTCAAACCGCAAACGATGCGGTGCGTGAGTTGGTAGACAGCGGATTTCCGCGAGATAATATCAGTATTATTGCTAATAACTCCAGGGGGGAGTATGGCTATTATGCCGCCAGTGATGAAGGTCCAGCAGCAGTCGATAACGATACTGTGGCAGACGAAACCGGGGCAGGGGCTGGGGTTGGCGCAGGGATTGGGGCTGCGATAGGTGGAATCGGGGGTTTATTGGTGGGCTTAGGAGCATTAACCATCCCTGGTATTGGTCCGGTCATTGCGGCTGGCCCGCTGGCTGTGGCACTTTCTACCCTCACAGGCGCTGGCGTGGGGGCTGTGGCAGGGGGAGTAACAGGCGGTTTGCTGGGCGCATTGATTGGCCTGGGGGTCCCTGAAGAAGAGGCGGAGTATTATGCTGAAGGTGTACGCCGAGGCGGTGTTCTGGTTACCGTGCAGGCGGATGATTACAACACCGACCAGATTACAGATGTACTCAATCGCCACGACCCTATTAATATTAAACAGCGCGCGAACGAATGGCGAGAGCAGGGTTGGACTGGGTTTGACCCTAATGCAAAGCCAGTCGGAACGGACCGAACGAATATGACCCAGCCTTACCGGCGCGGCGGAATTGGCGTTTTTGACACCAGTGATGATGTCGATGAAACGACAACCAGTTTCAATCCTACCAGCCCGGATTACCAAAACCATTACAATACCTATCTGGCTGGTACAGGTTACCCCTTTGACTACTATATTCCGGCTTACCAGTATGGCTACGGTTTACGCAGTAATTCTGCTTACCAGAATCGGAAGTGGGGGATGATCGAACCAGAAATCCGCCGTGATTGGGAACGCGATCATCCAGGAACCTGGGAACGATTCAAACCAGCAATTCGGCATGGGTGGCAGTATAAAGAGCAGTAAAAGCGGTTATTTGATTTCGTGATTGACTTTATCAGAAGCGTGAGAAGGATACTCGCGCTTCTGATTTTGTTTGCTTGAAACACTCAAGTTTGTCCCCCAGTTGAAGGCATTTGATTTTTGTTCTCGGTTACAATATATTCATCTAAAATTAGTCTAAAATTCATATAGAGACGAAGTGTGGGTGGCTGTGTTATCTATACTTCCTCTTTGAGTACATTTTAGACTGATTTCCTAACCTTACTGATAGAGGATAACTTATGCGAAATTATCCAGACATCGGCGTTCAGGTCGGAGAAGTGCTTCTTCCGCAAAAGAGTATTGATCTGCAAAAATGGGCAGTAATTGCCTGCGATCAGTTCACCTCTCAGCCTACGTACTGGCAAACCGTTCAAGATATAGTAGGCAGCGCCCCCTCCACACTGAACCTGACTCTGCCAGAAGTGTATCTGGGTACTTCCCAAGAAAAAGAGCGCGTCTTTACTTCACAGGCGACCATGCGCCGCTATCTGGAAAACCAGGTCTTGATTCCCTATGAGGGACTGGTCTATGTGGAGCGGAGCGTGGATGAAAAAACCCGGCGAGGACTGGTGCTTTCGCTTGATCTGGAACGTTATGACTACAGCCCAGGCTCACAATCCCTGATTCGCGCGACGGAAGGAACAATCCTCGAACGGCTGCCACCCCGCATACGAATACGCGAGGGAGCACCGTTAGAGCTTCCGCACATCTTGGTACTGATTGACGACCCAGAAGGCACAGTGATTGAACCCCTTACCAAGCAAAAAGATCAAATGCAGGCTTTATATGACACTGATCTGATGCAAGGCAGTGGGCATTTACAGGGATACCTGCTGGACAATCTCCAGCAGGAAGAACAAGTGATTACTGCGCTGCGCAAACTAGCCGACCCGCAGCATTTTTCGAAAAAGTATCCGGTTGACCCAGATAAAGGTGTGCTGCTGTTTGCGGTTGGAGATGGAAATCATTCTTTGGCAACCGCAAAAGCGATCTGGGAAAAGATAAAATCCGAGGTAGGCCCGGATCACCCAGCGCGCTATGCCCTGGTCGAAGTAGAGAACGTGCATGATAAGGGGTTGATCTTTGAGCCCATTCATCGGGTGCTGTTTGGCGTGAAAGGGAACGCCTATGAGGCGCTGCATAAACGCTTTGGGGGCAGGTTACAGGAGGAAGCTGCAGCAGATCCAGAAGCCATGAGCAAAGCTGTTGAAAAAACATCTGAGGGCGTGCAGCGTTTTGGCATGGTCAGTTCCAGCGGCCTGAGCGTCGTAACCATTTCTCAGCCAGAGGCGAACCTGGCAGCGGGAACGCTCCAGGCATTTCTGGATGCATGGGGTAGTGAAGGCGGCTTTGAGCATATTGACTATGTACATGGAAAAGATGTAGTATTGAATCTGGGTGTTCAACCGGATCACCTTGGATTCTTTCTGCCCGGAATGGATAAAAGCGAGTTGTTCAAGACAGTCATTCTGGAAGGATCTCTCCCCCGCAAAACCTTTTCACTAGGGGAAGCGCACGAGAAGCGCTTCTACATGGAGTGCCGCCGAATAACAGTTTGATTGCCGGTTACCGGGAAACCTTCCAATGGAAGCTGGGGGTTTTCCAGGCACATCTTATGCAGGCAAGAATGATATAATGACGAGGGGAGTACAGATTGAATGTCAAGCTGGAATCCATACCAACCGCCCGAAGATGGGCTGCCCCCGCAGGAAGTTCGGTTTGTTGAGCTTCGTGTTGAACCCTGGCCTGATGGCCGCCGAGTTCGCGTTCATATGCAGATTACACCATTCTTAGAACGCCCCAACATTAATGTGAGCATCCAAAACTCCGATCATAAGGAGGTTTCCAGTATAAACATCATTGAGTCAATCGATGATGCTATGACGTTTACGATGCATATACGAGAAGAAAAGGTTAAAGGTGAGTATACACTGACAGCCACTCTGGCTTATCCAGAGGTTGGGACAGTCGCGCAGGATCATGTGGTCTTCGAAACAACTGAAACATCAACTTAAGCAAGTCCTGAAAATAAACACGGCAACTCTCGAAATTCTCTCGCTCCCTTCTAATTATCGCCTCGCAACCAATTGGCTGTCCTGGCAGGGCTTCAAGGGGGAAATATCCGCCGAAGCCCGGTTTTCTGTCGCTTACTGGCAAACTCACACGCCTTTGATGGTATCCACTTGCCCTAAAAGGGGAAGAGCTTAAGTATTTATTGGCATATAAGAACACGAGCAAGGATTGTTGAGCAAAGACTACTATGAAAACAATCAAACGCCTGCTAACCGTCATACGCCCCTATCGGAGTAGAGTAATCGCCTCTGTCCTTATGCTGTTTACCCTGACAGCTATCGAAATGGTCCTTCCGCAGATTATTCGGGAAGTGATTGATATTGGTTTTGTACAAGGACAAACGCATTTCTTAGTCATTGCCGCGGGAATTTTGCTGGGCCTGGCCTTAGTAAAATCGATCGTTGGGTTCGGCAACCGCTATATGGCAGGTTTTCTGGCCCACCATATCGCCTATGACCTGAGGAACCAGCTATACAACCATATCCAGCGTCTATCTTTTACCTACCATGACCATACCCAAAGCGGTCAGTTGATCAGCCGCTGTATTGAAGATGTGCGCTCACTACAGAATTTTACCGGGCATGGCATGCTGGATCTGGGACGTGTGTCTGTGATGATGATCGGGATTGTGGTAATTATGTTCTTTACCAGCCCGCTGTTGTCTGTCATTTCGATCATTCCGCTCATCCCACTGCTGTATATCAATACAAGTTTTGGAAAGCGCGTAGGAAAGAAGTTTCTGGATGTAGATAATGCCCTGGGCGAGCTTTCTTCACGCCTACAAGATAATGTTAACGGGGCACAAGTGGTGCGGGCTTTCGCGCGCGAAAAGTACGAGATTGACCGGTTTGAAGAAGCGAACCGCAAAGTCTATAAGTACCAGTTTGGCGTGGTACAGGATATGTCGCGTGTCATGCCTACTTCCAGCTTACTGGTGGGCCTGAGCCTGATCCTGATCTTGTGGTTTGGCGGCAATATGGTGCTAAACAACACCCTCACGTTAGGTGAACTGGTCGCTTTCAACAGCTACCTGCTCATGCTCTCTGGCCCAGTGGGGCAGCTCAGTTGGTTGATCAACGCAGCCGGTGAAACCAGTGCTGGCCTGGAGCGCACCTTCGAAGTGCTCGATAAGAAACCAGAGATTCGCTCGCCTTCGCATCCAGTCGTCATTCCTGAACTGCGTGGAGAGGTTACTTTCGAAAACGTATCCTTCCGCTATCGCAACGAAAAAGTCAACGCGTTACATGATATCAATTTATCGATTCAGCCTAATCAAGTGGTGGCACTGGTAGGCCCAACAGGGTCGGGGAAAACCTCATTGGTTAACCTCATTCCCCGCTTTTATGATGTCAGTAAAGGCGTCGTAAAGATTGATGACTGCGACGTTCGTCAAATGGATTTGAAAGTACTGCGCAACCAGATCGGCATTGTACTCCAGACCTCGCTACTGTTCTCGGCAACTATTCGAGAGAATATCGCCTATGGCCGGCCAAACGCCAGTGAAGAAGAGGTTATCGCGGCAGCCAAGGCGGCGCAATCGCACGAGTTCATTATGGAAATGCCAGAAGGCTATAACACAGTGGTTGGCGAAAGAGGCATCACCCTTTCGGGTGGTCAGCGACAGCGTATCGCTATCGCCAGGGCCTTGTTGATGAACCCGCGCATCTTGATTATGGATGATTTAACCTCGTCGGTAGACAGCCAGACTGAGCACCTGATTCAGAATGCGCTTGATCGCCTGATGAAAGGGAGGACGACCTTCGTCATCGCACAAAGACTGTCAACCGTACGCGAAGCCAGTTTGATCATTGTGCTTGACCAGGGCCGGATTATACAACAGGGGACTCACAATGAACTTCTCAAACAAAAGGGACTGTACCGCGAAATTTACGATCTTCAGCTTCGCGACCAGGAACAGTTCCAGGAAGAAATGGAAGTACTGCGCGAACAGAAGCGCGCTCGGGTTTAAGAGAAATTACAGGTAGGATACGATATTATGACGACAACCGCCAAACAAAAACCTTCAGAGATCACTCCGCCACAACTGGAAGATCTTCCATTTAAATCATACGATCCTGAAGTCATGCGCGAGCTGATGAACTTCGTCAAGCCTTATCAGAGCAAAATCTGGGTTTCTGTGTTTTTTATGGCTGTCAGTTCTTTAGCCGCAGTAGCGCCGCCCAGGCTGCTGCAAGTTGCCATTGATGATGGCATTGGAAAAAACTCATTGGTGGTTTTACGCAACACGGTACTGCTGTTCCTGCTGCTGCAAGTCACCCAATGGTTTTTTAATTATATTCGCGTCAACATTATGGCTGAGGTAGGTCAGTCTATCATTTCAGATATGCGTTCAGCCATCTTCAAGCACTTGCAAGAACTTTCGCTCAATTTTTACAGTCGCTTTAGCGTAGGACGGATCACTTCGCGAATGATGAATGATGTTGGCATCATGCGTGACTTTATCACCTGGACACTGCTGGCTGTGGCACGCGATATTTTCACCTTGATGGGCATCATTGTTCTCATGATGCTCACCAACTTCAAGCTTTCTCTGCTGACCTTCACTGTGCTGCCGATTATGGCGGTGCTGACCTTTCTATTTAGGCGGCAGGCGCGCGATTTTTACCGCCGCACCCGGATGGCGATCAGTTGGGTAAACTCTGTGTTGGCAGAAAATATTAACGGGGTACGCGTGGTACAGTCTTTCTCACGTGAAGACACCAACTTCTCCTACTTCCGCGATATGGTTAATCGATACAACATCGACTCGAATATGGCTGCTACCCGCTTATCTTCGATCTTCTTCCCCTCTATTGACTTTCTTGGCACGCTTGCGGTGGTCTTGGTGCTGTGGATTGGCGGCACGGCCTTTCTGGGTGAAAAGCTAACAGCGGGTGTTCTGGCCGGATTCGTCCTCTACATTGGGCGCTTCTTCGACCCGATTCGCGACCTGAGCATGCGGTATGACACTTTCATGACCACAATGGCCAGCGGTGAACGTATTCTCAGCCTGTTAGATGCACCGGTTGAGGTGAGAGATGTTCCAGACGCATATCACCTACCACCCATTGATGGGGGTGTGCGTTTCGACAATGTTTGCTTTAGCTACAGCAACGATGATCAGTATGTTCTAAAAGATGTCAACCTGGATATACCCACCGGGCAAACTGTCGCGTTGGTTGGGAAAACTGGCGCAGGGAAAACGACGATTATCAAACTGCTGTCGCGCTTCCACGATCCCACAGAGGGGCACTTATTGATCGACGGACACGATATTAGTAAGGTCTCGCAGAACAGCTTGCGGCGTCAGATGGGAATTGTGCTCCAGGATCCTTTCCTCTTCTCGGGGACTATTCGTGAAAATATCCGCTTTGGACGGCTAGAAGCTACAGACGAAGAGGTGGAAGCGGCTGCCAAAGCGATCGGCGCGGATGAGTTTATCCGGAACCTGCGCTTAGGATATGAGACCCCGGTGGAAGAAGGAGGCGTGATCCTGTCAGTTGGTCAGCGCCAACTGATCTCATTTGCACGCGCTCTGCTGGCAGACCCACGCATTCTGATTCTGGACGAAGCAACTTCCAGTATCGATACACAAACTGAAAATATCATTCAAGAGGCACTGGAACGCCTGTTGAAAAACCGGACTGCATTTGTAATTGCGCACCGACTTTCTACAGTGGTCAATTCTGACAAGATTCTGGTGGTCGATGGCGGTAGAATTGTCGAACAGGGCACCCACCAGGAACTTCTAGAAAAGGGCGGCAAGTATCATCAGTTGTACAGCATGCGCTTTGAAGAAGACGTTTAATCTTCTGCTCATGATTTGGATGACGTGCACGTGGACCGCGTGCACGTCATCTTTTGTTTCCACCGCTGCGTCTACCGCCGTCCCAACCAGCACAATCCTCCCAAAGCCAGTACTACCAACAGCCAGTTTCACAGCAGTTCCACCAACGCCCAGCCTGACGCCTACGCCAACAGCCGTCCAATTAAGTCTTTGTTCCCCATTGCAAGACGTCGATCTGGCAGAACTCGCTCAACCCGATATGCTCAAAAATCCCTTCGACCCACCGCGCCCAGGAATGGACGATGGACACCAGGGAGTAGATTTTGCCTATTGGAGTCGAGGCGATCACATTACGATGTTAGGGCTGCCGATTAACGCTGTGCTTAGTGGGCGCGTAGCAGCAGTTTTACCCAACCGCCCTCCTTATGGTAATGCAGTGATTATTGAAACACCTTTAGAAGCGCTGCCAGAGGCATGGCTATCGACGTTCCCCACTCTGGCTCCCACCGTCCAGCCCAACTCCAGTCTCTCCTGCCCGACAGAAGAAAGCTTCAGCGAACCGTTCGCCCAAGCACCTACCACGAGCCGTTCACTCTATCTTCTGTATGCCCATATGAATGCCCCTTCCATCCTCCAGCCCAACCAATCTGTAGCTTGTGGACAGCAGGTAGGTGAAGTGGGCACAACTGGGTTTTCAGTGAACACCCACCTGCATCTAGAAACACGCATTGGCCCATCCGGGGCTGTCTTTAGCACGATGGCCCATTATGACAATGCTGCAACCAGCCTCGAAATGCATAACTACTGCACCTGGCGGGTAACCGGTCTGTTTCAAATGTTCGATCCTATTCAACTGCTTGCCTTACAACCTTGATAAGAGCAGCGCTGGCTGCATGCTGGGCAGGTGAAAGGTGCTAAAATCTTCAAAACATGAAGCCCAGCAAACCCTCTCGATCCAGACTGCTGCTCATCCTGGCCACACTCACTGTGATCAACCTGACAGTGCTGGTTTGGATTGGCTTACCCCTCTTACGAGAAAACGGTATCCTGCCTTCAAACGGGCCACCTGAAGTGACTCAGGTGGCCGCAAAGATGACTGTTCTATCTGTCACCCCCAGCGCCACCCTTCTCCTTCCCGCAAACACGCCTACCGACACCGCCGAACCCATTCTCTTGCAGCAGAATGGCTCTCCGCAGGAGAATTTAGATGCGCAGGGAGTGATGGTCCTGGCAATGCGAGATGGCCTTAATATCCATCTCTTTGCCTATCACCCTCTTTACCTCCCACTCACCCGCTTAACCAATACTCCCTGGGATGAAATGACTCCTGCTCTCAGCCCCGATGGTACGCGCCTGGCATACAGCGCCCGCCAGAATGGATACTGGGACCTGTTTATACTTGACTTATCCAGTGGAAACATCACCCGGGTTACGGATACACCTGAATTCGAATCCTCTCCCACCTGGTCACCAGATGGTCTCTGGCTGGCGTATGAACGTTTCGACGGTACCAACCTGGACATCTTTATCCAGCAGGTCAACCCAGATGATCCACAAGTGGTTCAACTGACCAGTGACCCTAGTGTTGACCGCTCACCCGCCTGGTCACCCTCAGGGCGCGAGATTGCCTTTGTCTCCACCCGAACAGGAGATGAGGAAATTTGGCTGGCGCAGCTCGACAAAATCGATGACCGGTTTACCAACCTCAGTCAGAGTCCGCAAACGCGCGATCGCTACCCGGCCTGGTCTGGAGATGGCGCCCACCTGGCCTGGAGCGCAGAAAAAGGGGGAGACCGGCGGCTGACTGTTTGGGATGCCACCCAACCTGACCGACCAACGCGCTTGGTTGGTGAAGGCGACCAGCCAGTCTGGACGCCAGATCAACAGTTACTGTTTACAGAAGTTCGAGAACCCAACTTTAATGGGCTGGCCGCGTATCAGGTGGCGAATGGGCGGTTGAGCTTACCACTCACCCCTCTACCCGGACTGGTTTACGGTACAACCTGGGTACGCGGACCCCTGCCAGCATGGTTGATACAGCAAGTTGAGCAGGGTGACCATGCTGAGCCGCAGCCCCTCACGCACGCCATTCTGACTCGCTTTCCGATCGAACCATTGGGCCGCCAAAGTGTTGTGCCGCTAGAAGATGTAACTGCCCCGCAGCCCTACTTGCATGATGCAGTCGACGAGGCCTTTCAGGATTTGCGGCATCAGATTGGTCAGGAAACGGGCTGGGATGCGCTTTCCAGCCTGGAAAATGCCTACGTGGCGCTGACCACTCCGCTCGATCCCTCTTTTCAAGAGGACTGGTTATATACCGGCCGAGCTTTTAACCTCAATCCGCTGCTGCTCTCTGCTGGATGGATGAACATCGCCCGAGAAGACTTTGGGGGGCAAACCTACTGGCATCTCTACTTAAAAGCAAGATATCAGGATGGATCGATGGGGCAGCCGCTGCCCGAAATGGTTTGGGATTTAAACGCCCGTTACTCAGGCGATCCACGTTTCTTTGAAGATGGAGGACGGCTCAGCCAACCGCCAGGGGGTTACTGGATTGACCTGACCGAACTAACCAGTCGGTTTGGATGGGAACGGCTGCCTTCACAAACCAACTGGCGAACCTTTTATCCTGCAATCTGTTACAATCAGTTTGTCATGAGGGGTGAGTTAGATTGGTCTTCAGCCATGGCGGAAATTTACCCGTCTGAAGCGCTGGTTACCACCACCCCGCTGCCCACATATACGCCTATGCCAAGCGATACCCCTGAAGAGCCTTCCGCACCCAAAGCGCCCACGCTTACCCCGACTATCACGCCCATTCCGACACGCCGTCCTACCTGGACACCGCTCCCTAACCCATGAATCGTTGGAAGTTAGACATTTCTGGTAGATGTACGCAAGGAGTACTGCTGACCTTGTTGGCGTTGGTGTCGTTGACAGGGTGTTGGGGAAACCCTTCCCCATCAGCAAAGGAAACAGCGGCAGCATCTGCGACGGAAATATACACAGATGATGCGCCCCACTTAACGATGTCCGAAGTAAGCATAACTCCGCTTTCATCTCCTCCCGGAAAACCAGCCATAGGAAGCGTACAACCCGAGGAAGAGCCACCCTTGCGGTTCACTTTCCCAACCCCCGGCCCGGCGCCCATCTCAGCCTGGCGCGCTCCCCTTTATGATACGCCCTGGGCGCTTGGGCCTAATGATCACTTTTTCTTTTCACGTCCGATTGCCGCAAATGAACGCAACTGGCCCATCGCCGACTATCGTTATGGCGGCACCTTTTTCAGCTCGGGTATTGTACATACTGGCATCGACATTCCTTCCCCCCTGCATACGCCTATCTTCGCGGCAGGAAATGGACGGGTGGTATGGGCTGGATATGGTCTTTATTATGGCAACAATGATCCAAATGACCCGTACGGCCTGGCGGTCACCATTCTGCATGACTTCGGTTATCAAGGTCAGCGAATTTATACCGTTTACGCGCATATGGACCGCATTAACGTGATCACAGGGCAAGAAGTAAAAACCGGGGATCAATTAGGCATTATCGGTACAACCGGCCTGACAACTGGACCGCACGTGCATTTTGAGGTGCGCATGGAACGCAATAGTTACTTTACCACCTTTAACCCAGAACTGTGGTTAGCCCCACCCGAAGGCTCGGGGGTATTGGTAGGCCGGCTGCTTAACACGAATGGTTCGTTCCTGACACAACAAGATATTTACATCCGCGACAAGCAAACCAGGGAGCGCTGGGTGGTGCGCACCTATGGCAATCAGGCGGTCAATAGTGACCCTTATTATCAGGAAAACCTGGTGTTGAGCGACCTGCCAGCCGGAGAATATGAAATATCTGTAGATTATCAGGATAAAACCTATAAACAGATCATTGAAGTTTTCCCAGGCGCCATCAGTTATTTCACATTTCGTGGTAAACTCCTGTTTGATATGTCCCTACCCCCATCACCATCAGTCGATGATTTGATTCGCTTTCCGGATGAACCGTAAACCGTCTCATTTAAAGCTGTGGGCCATAAACCTTGACAATTTTCGGATGGCGCAAGAAAATTTAGCACGACCCATTTCAAAAAACACGACCGGGATTCCAGTAGGGCCTGGTCAAAATCGGAGGTTACCATGTCTAAAAAGCTCATTACTGCTGGGTTAACCCTTCTCGTGGCGGGCAGCCTGCTCATGGCTGCTTGCGGTCGAACCCCGGCAACCTCTACTGAGCCGACCATTGATCCAAACAGCATCTATACCGAAGCGGCCCAAACTGTGGAAGCCAGCATGACTGGAACAGCCGCCAGCCGCCCCAACGCTACCGCCACTGAAACCGTTGAACCGACGAATACGATGGCGCCGAATGTAGCCGATGCATTGACGGCGACAGCAGGCGCAGTAGATCAGATTCAGGGCACAACCGCTCCTGGCGCACCAGGAGCCGACACAGGCGGTTCGAATCCGGTTGTTTTAACAACAGCTACGCCCACTATTCAACCGCTCATTCAACCTACGGCAACCCAAGGTTCTGCAGCCCAGGCTCCCGCGCCAACTTCAGGAGACAAAGCCGAACTGACTGCCCTTCGCCCAACAGATGGCGTGGTTGTCAGCCCAGAATCCTCATGGGATCAGACCATTACTTTCAAAAATACGGGTACAACCACCTGGACCACCGGTTATGCGCTGAAGTATTGGGGGGGTGACCGCATGGACAGCCCGATCGATTTTTACCTTCAGAATGAAGTAAAACCGGGCGAAAGCTACACCTTCCTTTTCCCCATGAAGGCACCCAGTCAGACAGGTGATAAAACCGTGGTCTGGGTTTTACAAAACGCGCAGGGTGGAAACTTCTCCCCTGTCTCTCTGTTAGTGAAAGTAAGCGACAATTAAGCGCATACAGCAAATCTGATCATACCTATCGAACGAATATCTCTCTTTGTTCCAGGCAGGTTTGAACATTCTAAACTTACCTGGAGCAAAGACCTAGTTTGTGTGAACCGTTTTAAGTCATGTCACTGAACGATCTTCTTCAAGCCGAGGCGTTCCGTCTCGGCTTTATGCTTTTTGGAGCAGCGCGGGTGCAGCCGCCGCCGCATGTCGCTGAGTACAAACGCTGGGTAGTCGCTGGCAGACATGCCAGCATGGCTTACCTGGCAACCGAGCGGGCACTGGAACGGCGCGCCCATCCCAATCTGATCCTGCCAGAAGCCACTTCACTGTTGGTTGTCGCCATGCGTTACTTTGCCCCCCAGCTTAATCTACTCGCATCGAGCAGTGAGGCGCTAGGGCGAGTAGCTGCTTATGCATGGGGAGCAGATTATCATGAGATTATTCCACCGCGCCTGGCTGAACTGATCGCGCTCATTCAGGATTATCTGGGCCGGCCAGTACGGGAGCGCAGTTATACGGACACTGGGCCTATCCTGGAACGTGACTTTGCCCAGACGGCCGGGCTGGGTTGGATTGGGAAGAATACCTGCCTGATCTCTCCTCAGCACGGCTCCTACTTTTTGCTGGGCGAAAGCTTTCTCGACGTTGAAATTGAGCCATCCCCACCCTTTCAAAGCGATCAATGTGGCGCCTGCCGGCGCTGCATTGAAGCCTGTCCTACAGACTGCATCTTACCTGATCGCACCATCGATGCCACGCGCTGTATTTCGTATCTGACGATTGAAAATAAAGGCCCTATTCCGCCCGAACTGCGCCCGCAAATGGATAATTGGGTATTCGGCTGCGATATTTGCCAGATGGTTTGTCCCTGGAATGTGCGCTTTGCTCAGCCAGAAGGACACCCAGCCCTGGCTCCGTATGAAGGAGTATCCCAGCCTGTACTGCGCGAAGAACTGGGCCTGACACCACAGGCTTTCAACCTTAAGTTTCGCCGAAGCCCCATCAAACGCGCCAAGCGGCGTGGATACTTACGCAATATTGCTGTAGCGTTAGGCAACCAGGCTGATCCAGGAACCATTCCAGATCTGGCAAATGTACTACAGCAGGAAGCCGAACCCCTGGTACGCGCCCACGCGGCCTGGGCGTTGGGGCGCATGCACGCCCGACAAGCACGCCAGGCGCTCGATAAGGCCTTTAAACAAGAAACAGACACTGATGTGCGCATTGAAGTGCTCAGCGCACTTGATTCATCCGCCTGAGCAGTCCGAAACTGCCTGGCTTATCTCCTGAACTCATTTGAGGTAAAGAATGCAAACAGCTTCCAAGGTTTCAACCCTCCTACTAACAATCGCAATGACGACCCTCCTGATTGGCTGTAATGCGCCTCAGGCGCCCAAAACACCTGTTGCTGATTCAAATACCGTCGTAACACAAGCCGCTGGAACAGCCATTGCCCGGCTGACCGAATCTTGCTGCGTTGACTCCTTCTGCCACCGCGATAGAAACTGCCGCTCCTACCAACACCGTGCTCTCGGCAGCTGCTACAGTTGTGCAAGCGCCGACTCAACCGCCAGTCGCTACGAATACGCCCGCCCCCGTGCCAGCAGCGACCAGCGCGACAGAAGATTCAGCCTCATTCGTGGCCGACACAAATTACAAAGACAATGAAGTGGTCAGCCCAGGGCAAAGCTTTGAGAAAAAATGGGTTATTAAAAACACTGGCTCGACCACCTGGACCACTGACTACGCGCTTGTCCCAATCGATTATGGCGGCTTTAAAGGCCCTGAGTTGATTTCGATACCAAAGGAAGTTAAAAGCGGAGAAAATGTTGAACTGAGCGCCAACCTGACAGCGCCAGAAAAGGAAGGAACCTATACAGCCTACTTCCGTCTACGCAATGCAAATGGACAGTTCTTCAAACTGGACGACACAGGTGACTTATGGGTTAAACTGGTGGTCGGCACACCCACAGAGAGTTCGGGCAGTATGTCTCCCTCTGAGGAGAGCACACCGACAGGTACTCCAAACCCTTAAACTGACTTGATTATGGTGGGTTTCAGAAGTACAAGCCGCTGAAGCCCACCATAATGCTTTTTAAGGCAGCCACCGCGGCAGGGCGGCATCTTCTGCCAGGAGCACCATTTCATCGCTGTCTACCCGCCATAACGCCACCTGAGGCCGGTTTTGTGATTCACCCAGCGCAAAACGCTGGAAAAGCAAAAGAGAACTGCCCGGCCCCCAAGTATATTGTCCATAACTAAAGATTCCATCCGCATGAACTGGGTGGGCCTGGCTACCATCGATCTGCATTCGCCAGAGCTGTTCCCCTGGCGCGCCCCCATCTTGCAACCGGGCAACAGCTACCCAGATACCGTTTGGAGCCATGACCGGCTGGTCATCGTCTACAATGACGCTATCCTGGTTCAGAATCATCTTGGTCTGCTGAGTAGAGACTTCAACGGCATAAGCCGTCCCAAATGGTGCATCTGCCGCCGTATCTAACTGAACATAAAGCAGCAAGCGACCGTCCGGGGACCAGGATCCGGAAGTCCCCAGACTGCTGGGCAAGAGAAAATCCTGCTGGGACTGGAGGTTGTAGACTCGAATTCCGTGCGATGCGGGATCATAAAAAGACAGATACTGACCATCTGGAGACCATCGTGGATCTGCTCCGGCTACACCCGGTGGTTCGATCAGTTCATCGGTGGAAAGGCTGTTTAAGTCTAGCAGCCAAACCCGCGGCAGACCGGGTTCTGCTCCTGAGATCCCGCTAGCTTTACGGCGACTGTAAGACAATTGATCCCCACGCGGCTCATAGGCAGGGTTAATGCACCAATCAGCCGCACACGGCAACAGCAAACGAGGCGTACCACCCTCCCGGTCAATTTCCCACAAGTCGATCCCCTGTTGATCGTTACGAGCAGCATAAGCAATCTGGTTACCATCTGGTGATACGGCAAAGTCATACACCTTGCCCCCAGTAAAGGTTAACTGCTGTGGATCCTTCCCATCTACTGAGACACGCCATAGATCAGGAGCATCCACATTGCCCAAATAGACTATCTGAGGCTGGCGCACCTGCACATCCCACTCTTGAATGGCGGCAAGCGCCCGACCACTACGGCTAAGCGCTTGCGCGCCTACACGCAGCCGGTAGGCAGCGCCTGGCTGCAGCGGCTGGACAGGATAGAACCAGGCAGAGGATCCTTGCCAAACAAAGCGGCCTTTCACTGGAGATGCACCGGCTGTGGTTCCATCCAGGGATGTAAACGTCAGGCTTTCTTCCACGCTCGAAATTTGCATCGGTTCGGAAAAGGACAGTTCCAGTGGACCGTAGGCCCCTACCTGCTGGAATTGGAGCTTCACTTTCGGCGCCAGCCAGACCGGAAGACGAACAAACAAGAATCCGCCTAACAAAACCCCACTGACTGCCAGTAAAACCAGCCACCACAGCGAACGCTGAAAAAAAGATCGACGCATACTCATCATCTAGGGTGTACTAAACAAATCGCGAGATGAAATCGACATCGTTTCAGACGGGTCAACTTGTGGGTTCCAGGATGCGATTCGTTTAAAACAATGACGGGGCAGCTGCAAGAAACTCCTCGCAGCTACCCCCGAACAATCGTTCTCGAAAGAAAGAACCCGAATCAGCGCGTTAAGGCTGTTTTGGCGTCGCAGTGGCTGTCGCACCCGCGCGCGTTGGGGCTACCACTGTTGTCGCGGCTGGCCGAGGGGTCTCAGTAGGTCCGCCTGGGGTATTGGTGGGACCACCCGGTGTGTTTGTAGATGTCGCCGCCACGGTTACGGTGGGAGTGACAATATTAACCGGAACAACAATTAGTTGCCCAGCAGTCAGCACATTCACATCTTCAATCTTGTTCTCTGCTTTGATGGCATCCACTGTTGAATTGAATTTTGCCGCAATGATTGCCAGCGTTTCCCCTTCCTTGACGTAGTAATCGATCTTGAGACCACGCTGGTCAGCTGGAATGGGCGTTTCAGTCGGGAGCTGCGTATCCGGAAGTGGGATCAAAATTTCCTGTCCAGGTTTGATAGGGCAGGTACCGGGTGTGAAACTGTTGATTGCGAGCAAAATATCCAACCCAACATTGTTCTTCTGAGCTAGATCCCAGCAGGTATCTCCATCCTGAACTGTATAAAGCACAGGGCCACTAGGAGTTGCGGTTTCAGTAACAGTAGGCGTTACGGTTTCGGTAGCAGTGCTGGAGGCCGTGGCTGTCGGTGTGACTGGGGTAGGTGTAACCGTTTCTGTCACAGTGGGGGTAGCCGAAGCGAAGAGTGCGATCTGTTGAACGCCATTACCACGGAACCAAAGCACCAGAATAATGATGCCCACAATCACTAGAATGGCAGCCAGCCCAGCCAATAACATGGGGGCCATGCGCTGCCGCTTTTGATAGGAATCTATCACGCTTTGAGGCGAGTTTTTGCGATACATAAAGTAGTTATCCTATTCTGTTTTTTGCTTGCTTATTTCAGCCTTACGCTTGATCTTGGAGATGTGAACAAAGCCAATTCTACCTGAATTTTATCAATTCGGCGAGTTCAAGGATCATAAAAGCCGGTTGTCAGGAGGTATTATCCTAACAACCGGCTGAAATAACCGCTTTCGCTTAGATTCCAGGAGCCTCTGCAGCCGGATTGAAGTTGTGTTCTTCAAGTAAGTAACGCTGTAAGAACTGCCCGGTATAGGATTTTGGCACCAGGCAAACTTCCTCTGGCGTGCCAACGGCTACCAACTCACCCCCCCGGTCCCCACCATCAGGACCCAGGTCGATCAGGTAATCTGCTATTTTGATGATATCCAGGTTGTGCTCAATAATCAGCACTGAGTTTCCAGCATCGACCAGACGCTGCAGCACTTCGATCAGGCGATGAACATCGGCGGCATGCAAACCTACAGAGGGCTCATCCAGTACATATAAAGTCCGGCCCGTTGCCCGCCGTGAAAGCTCGCGAGCGAGTTTCACGCGCTGCGCCTCACCCCCTGAAAGGGTTGGGGCAGGTTGACCAATCCGCAGGTAACCAAGACCAACATCTTGCAGCGTTTTCAACTTGTTGACAATTGAAGGGAACGCGGCAAACAACTCGATTCCGGCATCCACGGTGGTATCCAACACATCGGCAATTGAAAGACCTTTGAACTTAACTTGCAAAGTTTCCCGATTGAAGCGAGCGCCATTACATACATCGCAAGGGACATACACATCCGGCAAGAACTGCATCTCGATCCGCAGTTGACCCTGCCCCTGACAAGCTTCACAGCGGCCACCATGGACGTTGAAAGAGAAACGCCCAGGTTTGTAGCCCCGAATCTTGCTCTCGGGAAGTTCAGCAAACAACTGGCGGATCTCGTCAAACATGCCAGTATAAGTACCCGGATTGGAACGCGGCGTGCGACCGATTGGCGACTGGTCAATATTGATCACTTTGTCAATAAATTCTAACCCTTCGATCCGTTCATACTCTCCAGGGAGGGTATGCGCGCCATTCACCTCACGGGCAAGGGCATTATAGAGCACATCCACCATCAAGGTAGACTTGCCAGACCCAGAAACCCCGGTAATGCACACCAGCTGGCCCAGCGGGATCTCTACCGAAAGATCTTTTAAGTTATTGGCTTTCGCCCCTACCACATTGAGATGCTTGCCGTTCCCCAATCGACGCTGTTCAGGCAAGGGCACACGCATGCGCCGCGAAAGATAAGCACCGGTCAGCGAGTTCAGGGCTTGCTAAAATATCTTCCAAAGTGCCTTCAGCCACTACTTTGCCGCCATGCTCACCAGCCCCCGGACCCAGATCAACGATCCAATCCGCAGTGGCGATGGTTTCTTCATCATGTTCCACCACCAGCACAGAGTTCCCCAAGTCACGCAGGCTCTTCAAAGTCGCTAGCAACCTGGCATTGTCGCGCGGATGAAGGCCAATCGAAGGCTCATCCAGCACATATAAGACGCCCATCAGGCGTGACCCAATCTGCGTCGCCAGGCGAATTCGTTGGGCTTCGCCCCCAGATAAAGAACCGGCTGAACGGCGCAACGTGAGGTAATCCAGCCCAACATCTACCAGGAACCCCAGGCGCGAACGGATTTCCTTCAAGATACGGTCTGCAATCGCCGTCTGGCGCGCGCCAAAGGAAGATTCCGGGCCTGCCAAGCGCTCTGCCCACCGCAAAGTTTCCAGCACAGGCCAATCCGTCGCTTCGACAATGTTCACACCATCTACTGTGACTGCCAGCGCTTCAGGACGCAGACGTGAGCCCTTACAGGTAGGGCAGGGACGATCACTCATATATTCACTAATCTTGTTACGGATATAATCTGAGTTCGTCTCGCGATAACGCCGCTCCAGGTTCGGGATGACCCCTTCAAAAGCGGTGTTGTAGCTGGCTTCACGGCCACTCTTGCCTTGCACCCGCACCCGTACTTCTTCGCCCTGGGTGCCATACAATATTTTCTTCAAGTTTGGCCTCGGAAATCGTACGAATTGGCGCATCCAGGTCAACCTTATAACGCTCCGCAACCGCTTCGATCATTTGCCAATAATACCCACCCTGGCCCTGATCGCGCGGGTTGCTCCACTCCATCGCATTGATCGCGCCTTCACTAAGCGAGCGATCAGAATCTGGAATGAGCAGGTCCGGATCAATTTCCAGACGGCTGCCCAAGCCCTGACAATCGGGGCAGGCTCCATGTGGCGTATTGAACGAAAAAGTACGCGGCTCGATCTCTGGCAAACTAACGCCATGCTCTGGGCAGGCCAGATGTTCCGAGAAGAAGAGATCGACAGGCGGATCTTGAGAAAGGTTTTGCACCGTCAGGTAACCTTCGCCAATTTTAAGCGCCGTTTCAACTGAGTCCGTCAGGCGTGAGCGGAACATCCGCTCGTCTTCTTCACTCTCAGGCTTACGCATCACGATACGATCCACCACAGCCTCAATGGTATGGATCTTATAGCGATCCAATGTGATTTCATCATCCAGACTGTAAACTTGCCCATCCACCCGAACACGCACAAAACCAGCTTTACGAACTTCATCAAACACAGCCTGATAAGTCCCTTTGCGTCCGCGCACAACTGGAGCGAGGATCAGCAGGCGGCTGTCTTCGGGTAAAACCTCAATGGTATCGACAATTTCTTGGGCCGATTGGCGAACTACTTCGCGACCACATACCGGGCAGTGCGGAACGCCAACCCGGGCAAACAGGAGGCGCATATAGTCGTATACTTCTGTTACCGTCCCAACTGTGGAACGTGGGTTACGTGATGTGGCTTTCTGGTCAATGGAAACTGCCGGCGAAAGTCCTTCGATAGCGTCGACATCCGGTTTATCCATCTGACCGAGGAACTGGCGCGCATACGCCGAAAGCAACTCGACATAGCGCCGCTGACCTTCCGCGAAAATGGTATCGAAGGCCAGTGAAGACTTTCCGGAACCCGATAGTCCCGTGATTACCACTAACTTATCACGAGGAATTTCTACCGTAATGTTTTTGAGGTTATGTTGGCGGGCGCCAACAACACGAATTACATTTTGTGACATAATTTTCCCTTCCACCGGCCTTACAAACCAGCGAATTTTTATTATAAAAGCGCTAAAAAACACTACTGGTTTAAACCGCAATCGGTAATTATACCAGATTGCTAAGGAAATTTGTTCTAATTACAAGATTCAAGATTAATGAGGATGTTTCTCCCTGGAATCTCTGAGCGATCGTGCTATAATGCAACCGACGCAACTCCCTAATGGGAAGACGCATGAGTCATATGGATCTGGATATTAAAACAGGCGTTCAAACCGCCATAATCCTCGCCCTCTTAATCGGCCTCCTCAGCCTGTATTTCGGGTTTCGTACAGTAAAGGCTGGAAGGCGGCTGCCTTATTTTCGAAAGCGCCGCGATATGCTTGTGCGAGGCTGGCGTTTAATTTTTGCTGCCTTTGGCTTGGGTTTTGTTTCTCTCGTGGCAAATTCCTACGCCGAACCGGTTGTATACCGCTTCTTCCCACCATCGCCGACCATTACACTCACCCCTACCATCACCATCACGCCTACTGTTTCGGTCACGCCGACCATTACAGAGACACCGACCATCACCAATACCCCCTCTGTCACGAATACCCCATCCATTCCTGAAGAAGTGATGCAAAAATTCGAGTCGACCATCACACCACTGGCTTCACCCGTTTTCAGTGGTCTCCGGTTTGCTCAACAGTTGGATGAGGATACCTTCCAACCAATCGATCCTGCTGAAGAATTTGAAAACCCGATTAAGAAGATGTACGGGGTTTTTAGCTACGATCAGATGACGGCTGGCGCACAGTGGACTGCGCTGTGGTATCGCAACGGCGAACTGGTTTTCTACGAAACCATTCCCTGGAACGGCGGTACGGGTGGATATGGTTACACAGAATGGGAACCCTCTTCGGATGCCTGGCAGCCGGGGACATATGAAGTGCAACTCTTTGTCGGCTCAGAGTGGGTTGAAGGTGCGCGCGGCAGCTTTGTTGTTACCGGCGAACCCCCTACTCCGATCCCCACGCTGCCCCCAACCAGCACACTGACTCCTACCCAAACAATGGGACCTTCGCCTACCTACACATCCTCACCCACGCTGACGCCTTCGCTGACACCCACTGTTACCATCACGCCGACCGTTACCAAAACACCTACCATCACGCTGACACCCACCATCACGCACACGCCACGCCCCACCGACACAAAGTGGCCGACGCTAACGCCCGCAAAACCTAAAATTCCTTAACGCATCCTGCTGCATAAATGCATCCTGCTGCATAAAAAAGCGATTGTGATGCTTTTTTATGCAGCAGGATTATTCCTCAAGTATGCACTACCTCTTTGCTAAATAAATCGCGTGCCAAAGGGTTGGATCGCCACGGCGATTTGAGCTGCCAAACGGGCGTTGTTTTCTAACAGCGCCAGATTAGCCTGCAAGCTGGCGCCCTCACTGAGATGACTGACTCGATCGAGCAAGAAGGGAGTGACGGCGGCCCCGGTGATGTGAGACCGTTCAGCTTCTTCGAGAGCCCGAGCAATGATAGCCTCCATTTCACCAGCCTGCAAAGCGAATGCTTCAGGAGGAGGCTGCACCACCAGAATGGCATTCTTTAATCCCAGCTTCCACTGAGCCTGAGCAATATCCGCCACTTCTAGTGGGGTCTCTACACGGAGATTGACCGGCAGCCCACTCTGCCGCGAGTAGAAGGCTGGGAATTCATTTGTTTGGTAGCCAATGACCGGCACACCCACCGTTTCAAGGTATTCCAGTGTAGCTGGTAAATCTAGAATGGCTTTCGCCCCAGCACAGACGACCACCAAGGGACTCCGTCCCAGTTCAGGCAGATCGGCGGAGATATCAAACGGCGAACCACGATGCACCCCCCCAATACCTCCAGTGGCAAATACGCGGATTCCAACTGTGCGGGCAGCAATGAGCGTTCCTGCAACCGTAGTCCCACCGTTTTCTTTACGCGCCAGGGCAATGCCAAAATCACGCCGGCTGATCTTACGCGCACCATTTTCTGTCGCCAGGCGCTGGATTCCTGCTGGGCTTAAACCAATCTGAACAAAACCATCCAGCAAGCCCACTGTCGCCGGAGTGGCTTTTTGTTCACGCACGACTTGCTCTACGGCCTGGGCCAACTGCAAGTTTTGAGGTCGAGGTAAGCCATGCGTAATCACAGCCAATTCAAGCGCCACAATTGGCAGCCCCATCGACCGCGCCAGAACGACATGCGAGCCGAACACAAAAGAGGAAGGAAGCTCTTGATTCACCTATATCACCAATTCGTCATACAACTTTTCCAATGAAAGCGTGGGTAACACTGTGCCAGGGAAACGCAGGATCAGTGAAGCTGCGGTTACACCCAGACGGATGGAACTCATCAATGGGAATTTCATTCAAAAAGCCAAAAAGCGTGGTCGCTGTAAGGGCATCCCCCGCACCAGTAGGATCGAGGATTTTGGTGCGTACTGCTGGAACATGTCCACTCGTTTCAGAGGTAGCATAACAGACACCAAACTCAGCCAGGGATACTACAGCGATTTCCGCCCCCAGGTTCACAATCTGACGAACCACTTGCATGCCCGTGGAACGCCCCGTTACTTCAGGATTACTCTGGCTGAAAACGGAAGCTTCTTCACTATTCGCTGTCAGCATATAGATATCTTCCAAATAAGGGAAAAAAGCATCCGCAAGCCCAGAAGAAGTGGCATCGGCACAAACGGGCACGCGCGCCTGGCGAGCCATTTGAAAGACAGTCTTCATCGCAGCAGGAGACAGGTTGGCATCCACAAACACAATCGAGGCTTCTGAAAACAGGACTCTTTGCTTGCGAAGATAAGCTGGGGTAATCGCATGCAGAACGCGCATATCATCGAGGGTAACTTCGCGCTCTCCTTGTGCGTTATAGACAGCCAGATAAGAGGCAGTAGCATAATTCTCTACTTGAAGGCAGGCAGAAACCTCTACCCCACTAGATCGGGTATACTCTAACAGTTGACTGCCCATATGATCCTTGCCCACTGAAGTTATTAAGCGGACGGGTTGGCCAAGCCGGGCCAGGTTTTCTGCCACGTTGCGCGCTACACCGCCATATGAAACACGAATATTTGCCGGGTTTGGGCGCTCGATGCGCTGGCTCTCACGCAAAGATCCCACCATATCTAACCCGGCAGCGCCAATTACCAGCACAGGCCGGTCCATCATTTGTTCTGGCAAGGTCACTTTTGGCATCGCTCACCATCCTGTATAAAAGTTATCAGTAAAAAAGGTTGTAATTTCTGCAAGTATGAGACTTAGCCGACTGTTCAAAGTGTCATTTGGACTGCCTGACAACATTTTCCACCTGGAACCACCCCGGTGAAATCCTTTTCAACAGTGTTCAAGCCGTTCCTTGTTATTGTATAACAAATCTGGTTACTTGAATTAACGTTCCAAATTGACTAATTTTTATCTTAACAACCCTGTAAGACTTTATCTTTAGGGTTATTGTATAATAAGGTTGTATAGAGCATAAAATGAAGTTATCGACCAACAATATTGTCCGCCGGTTGATTCCAGGACTGTTATTCGGTTTTGTCGTGATTCTGGGATTGGCGCTTCTGGGAGACCTACGAGAAGTTCGCCGCACGCTGCTGCATTTCCGTTGGGAATATTTCTTGCTTGCCATCGTCCTAACACTGCTCAATTACCTTCTAAGGTTCCTTAAGTGGCACTTCTACCTGGGACAGATTGGCATCCAGGGTTTCTCAAAAACGCAAAGTCTGCGCCTGTTTGTAGCCGGGTTTCCCCTGGCTGTCACCCCGGGTAAAGTAGGAGAAGTATTGAAGGGGGTTTGGCTGAACCGTCTATGTAATGTTCCGGCAGCGCGAGGCGTTGCAGTAGTGCTGGCAGAACGAATCAGCGACGGCTTAGCCGTTATGATTCTGTCTACGCTGGGGGTATTTGCCTATCCGAAGTACTGGCCAGCCTTCGTTACCATTCTGGCGCTGCTGCTCATGATTGTCATTTTGTCGCAGATCCGTCCAGCCGCTCTGCTTTTGTTGGAGATAGGTGAAAAGCTGCCCGTGGTGAAGCGGATGGCGCATGGCCTGCGCGAGTTCTATGAAGGAAGTTTTGCACTCTTCCGCCCAGGAGCCACGCTGTTCGCTGTACTGCTAGGGACCATCTCCTGGTTTGGCGAGGGGGTAGGTTTTTACTTTATCTTGTTAGGTTTGGGGTTCACCCCCGGCTTCCAACTGCTGGCTACTGCTGTTTTCGTCCTGGCTTTTTCCACTGCTGTCGGGGCAGCATCTGCTTTACCAGGTGGATTGGGAGCAGCAGAAGTTTCGATCGCTGGAATGCTTACCCTGATTCTCAAGCCCGATCCTGCGGTTGTCACATCCTCTACCCTACTTATTCGCCTGGCAACCTTATGGTTTGGGGTAGGATTAGGATTAATCACCTGGAGCTTTTCGAGAGATCTGCTCGGATTAGAAAGCGAACCAAAAGTTCGTTTAGAAGTTTGATCAAAAAACGACTTTTTAAGACACTTCTTCGTTAATCATGGATGATCTACGTTGCAGAACGAATTTAAGTCGGGTAAAATAAGCTTATCGTGTACATAGAATCGGACTGCGCGTATGCCCTTAGCAACTGGGACTCTCTTAAATAACCGTTACCAGATTCTCTCCATTCTTGGGCAAGGCGGAATGGGGGCAGTTTACCGTGCGCAAGATGTGCACCTTACCACTTATGCTGCCGTTAAAGAGAACCTGTTCCTGACTGAAGAGTACGGTCGCCAGTTCCAACGCGAAGCCACAATTCTAGCCGGGCTGCGACACCCAAACCTTCCCCACGTCACCGACTATTTTTCTCTAGAAAACCAGGGCCAATACCTGGTGATGGATTACATCGAAGGTGAAGACTTGCGCCAGCGCATGGAGCGTATGGGGGCGCTGCCTGAACGCGAAGCTGTTCTAGTGGGTGTCTCCATCTGCGATGCGCTTTCCTATCTTCACACACGCCAACCATCCATCGTACATCGTGATATCAAACCCGGTAATATCAAAGTGACACCTGACGGACAAGCTGTGCTGGTGGACTTTGGCCTGGCAAAAATTATGCAAGGAAACCAGGCGACTTCAACCGGCGCGCGCGCTATGACTCCAGGCTATTCGCCGCCTGAGCAGTATGGTACCGCACGCACTGATCCACGCTCTGATATTTACTCTCTAGGGGCAACGCTTTACGCCTCGCTTACCGGTGTAATCCCTGAAGATGGCCTGGCTCGAATGACCGGCAAGTCGGAACTTACGCCGATTCGAGACCTGACACCTCGCGTCAGCCGCCGCCTGGCTGAGTGTATTCAGAAGGCCCTGGAAGTGGATCCAGATGATCGCTTCCAATCTGCACAAGAGTTTAAACAAGGGCTGGTCGAAGCCGGTGAAATGAAGGCGGTGTTTCAGGAACGCCCAACCATCACCCCTCCTCCCCTTTCTTCCGCCCGAGTTGAAACTGGCAGCAATGGAGATGGACCGCCCGTTAGTTCGATCCTTGATTTTGAAGATGATGAGGAATTTACTTTCCCGCCTCAAAGAAGAGAGCGCAGCTCGCGACGGCGAAAAAAACAGCTCGCGCGGAATTGGAGATTCGTTGGTGCGGCCGCTTTTCTGATGATATTTGCGGCCGTTTATATCATTGCATTTCAAAGACCACGGCTGCAAGGCGCAGTCGCCGCTTACTTCAGTTCTTCTGCTACGGCTACTGAACCTGGCACGCGCATCGCTTCCGTTCTAGCGAATTCTGCCACACCTGAATTAGAAGAAACGGTTTCACCCCCAGAGGGAGAGACTCCTCAACCAACTGCCAGCCTAATCCTCAGTCCAACTCCTGAACTGACCTCGACACCTACAGAAACTGTCATTCCCTCCCCCACACCCTTAGGGGGCCCACCTTCACAAATTGCCTTTGCATCCGACCGAACAGGTGTCATGCAAATCTTTTTGATGAATACAGATGGCAGTCAGCAGCGACAAATCACGAATGAACGAGATGGTGCATGCCAACCAAACTGGTCGCCTGATGGACAGCGGCTGGTGTTTACATCCCCTTGTCCTATTCGAGCAGATACTTACCCCAACTCCAATATCTATATCATTAATGCGGATGGGACAGGCAAGATGCCGCTACCTGGCAGCCCAGAGGGAGACTATGATCCCGCCTGGTCACCCAATGGGAAAAGGATTGCTTTTACTTCTCTACGCACCGGTAAGCCCGCAATTTTTGTGATTGACCTGGATACTCAGGTGGTGCAGGAACTATCGCGTTCACGTTTTGCGGATAAACAGCCTGCCTGGTCACCCAACGGCATGCAAATTGCTTATGTTCGCACCCGTACGAACAGCGCGATTTACGTAATGACAGACACCGGTCAACCTCAGTCACAGTTTACGCAGAGCAGTGGGAATGTAAATAACCTGTGGCCGGTCTGGTCAAACGATGGAAATGTAATCTTCTTCAGCCAGGCGACGGATAAGATGATTCCCTGGCTGGTCGGTATGCGCTATGAGGACCGCAATACGCCCCGTGAGTTCCGCATTCCGGCTTCCAGCCAATTAGAGCCAGGCCCAGTGGCAAAAGTAGCGCCTTCGCCAGATGGTTTCTGGCTGGCTTACGAAGGTTGGCCGGACGGTACTAACCATGATATTTATATTATGACGATCAATGGAGCGAATCAGCAGCGTCTGACCACCGATCCTGGGATCGACTTTGGGGCAGCCTGGCGTCCGTCCCCCACTGCCACAGAGCCAGCGCCCTAGTCCCTGTTCCTTTTCAACTAAGAGTAACTGCCTGGCGCGTGCGTTTTTTGCCGCGACTGCGCATCAAGTCCAGGATACGCGGCAGCAGACGTGTGTAGAACGTATAGAGCAGCGGGCGAGAGGTGTAGTCCCAAGCGCCTAAAGTGCGCACCACCGATCCTCCCAAACCTTCTTTGAAACGAAATACCCCCCACATCGAATCACTTTCATCAAAGACATCAGGCGCGCCCCACAGATCATAACTTTCGCAGCCAGCAGACTTTGCCCGGCGCATGGCCTCCAACTGCAAAAGGTAATTCGGCATCTTCTCTCGGTGAGCATTCCGTGACATGCCGTACAAATACCAGGCCCGCCCAGCGAAGTGGAACAGGATAATGGCTGCTACCACTTCTCCCGCCACCTCTGCAATGAGAGGCTCTGCCATGCCCCGCTCCATAAACGTACGCCAGAGGGTCAGATAGTAGCTTTCGGGGCGAATCACAAAGCCATCGCGCACAGAGGTTTCAGCATACATCTGGTACAGCATAGGTAGATCGTCCAGGCTGCCGGAACGCACCCGCACGTCCTTTCTTTCAGATAAGCGCAAGTTATAACGGCTTTTCTGCTTCATGCGAGCCAGCCAGTCTTCCTCGCTGCCGCTTATATCCAAATATACGGTATTACGAAACTGTACCTGGTCACTTGAAAAACGCCAACCGCGCTGCTGCATTTCAACCATCAACTGCTGCCCAATAGGAGATAGTTCTTCTTCGGCAGTCCCTGGCATTCCCCAGGCAGCAGGCACTTCAGCATCCATCTTGATAAGAATAGCGCCGGCATGACGAGAAAGCCGTTGTAAGTCATCCAGAACGATTTTCCGCAGCGCAGTATCACCCCAATCCAGCAGAGGTCCTCGCGGCACGTAAAGCACACTCAGGCCGCCTGGAACAGCGCGACGCAGCACCAGTGCTGCTGCACACACCTGGCCCTGCTCATCTCGCCAGAGATAGGGCATCCGCTGCCAGCCATAGGCGGCTTTAAACTGACCCCACTCCCAGGTCTGCAAAACGTGCGTCCCGGGTAGGTCAGCAATCGCAGCGTTCCATTCCGGGGCGCCCATTTGGGATACGGCTTCCATTGAAATCATTCGACACGGCCTCTTCTTCGCTGCCACCACCTGTAAAAGACATCCGCCCAGGGCAAGTAAGCACGATCCCAGGCCCCCACTGAGCGTGTCAACTGCCCGCCAAACCCACGCTTAAAGCGATAGACACCCCACAGTCCTTCGGATCGTTCCGCGAACTGCGCCTCTAAAACCAATTCTTCTTCATCTGGCACACCCACCAGGTCATATTCCTGACAGCCCGCGCGCGCTGCCCAGCGCATGGCTTCCCACTGTAATAAGTAGGTGGGCATGCGATTACGCTCTTCGTCATTCGACGCGCCATAAAGATACCAGGCCCGCTGCCCCTGTGCAAACACCATCAATCCTGCCAGCAAACGGCCCTCATACTCAGCAACCAGCAGTTCACACTTTCCTTGTGAATGAAACAACTGATAAGCACGCTGGTAGTATTCGAGGGCATGAATACCAAAGCCATCGCGCTCGCCCGTGGTGATCATCAGGCGGTAGAAATCATTCACGTCTTGAGAAGGACGCACAACGACCTTTTTTCGCTCCGCCAGGCGGATGTTATAGCGCGTCTTCTGTTTCATTCGCTCTAACCACTGGCTTTCATCTCCTGCCAGACTGACCAGAATGGTCCGGCTAGGTTGGACAGGATCAGAATGCGTAAAATCTTTCAACTGCGCGCGCAGGTGTTGATCGAAAGGCTCAGTCTCATCCGGCTCAACTTTTATTAGAACCGTGCGCTTGCTGCGGCAAACCCGGTTAACTTCGGGCCATAAGGCCTGCCAGTTTTGCCCTACCGGACCTTTGGGAATATAAGCAAAATGAAAGCCAAACGGCAGCGGACGAAAAAGTACCTGCGCCCCACAACCGGCGCTGCAAACACGCTCTACCTGCCAACCAAAGTCTCGTTTTAATTCCCCCCACGCGGCAGATTGCAGCAAATTGGCTTCAGGATGGTCTTCAAGAAAACAATTCCATTCAGTAGTTGTGACGATAGTCATTGTCGTTAGCTAACCATTAATCAATAGAATGTATATCGGGGGGTGGCGTACTGCGAATGGCGGCCCCCGGAATCAATTCATCCAGCAAAGCAATAATCGAAGGCACTTCACCCTGACGCGCCAGGTGTACCAGTTCATTGATAGCACGATCCAATTCCTGCCCGTGCAGATCTTCTTCACAAGCATTCGAGCGAAAAATCTCCGGGTGGGCGGTGGGCTGAAACTGATGCCCATCTTCCCATAAATCTTCACTAAGCTTTTCACCCGGACGGATGCCAGTGAACACAATCTCAATATCCCGTCCCGGCTCCAAACCAGAAAGGCGGATCAGGTCTTCAGCCAAATCCAAAATACGAACTTGCTGCCCCATATTCAGCACAAAGGCCTCGCCGCCCTTCCCTAGGGCGGCAGCCTGGAGCACAAGGTGTACTGCTTCCGGGATGGTCATAAAATAACGCTTCATATCTGGGTGCGTGATGGTCACTGGGCCGCCATTGGCAATCTGACGTTTGAAAAGTGGTACGACACTGCCCCGGCTGCCCAGTACATTCCCAAAACGCACCACCGAAAAAGAGCGACTGGAACGGTTAGCAGCATCCAGGACGATCATTTCTGCCAGACGCTTCGTAGCGCCCATCACATTTACCGGACGGATAGCTTTATCAGAAGAAATGAGCACCAACCGCTCAACATTATACTTGAGCGCAGTCTCAACTATGTTACGCGTTCCGAGCACATTGTTGGTAATGGCTTCTTCCACATTCATTTCCATCAAAGGCACATGTTTATGGGCAGCAGCATGGAAGACCATGTGCGGATGATGATTAGCAAAAATCACCTCTAGACGATCCCGGTCACGCACATCAGCAATGATAGAGCGCAGCACCAGCAGCGGAAAGTGTTCGTGCAGTTCTAGCAAGGCTTCAAAGATACTGTTTTCGCCATGACCTAACAAGATCAGTTCGGATGGTCCCCAACGAGCCACCTGGCGACACAACTCCCGCCCAATCGAACCACCGCCCCCCGACACCAGCACCACCCGATTACTCAGCACCGCCCCTACCAGGTTCTCTTGAATATGCGCTGGTTCGCGGCGCAAAAGATCTGTAATATCCACCTCGCGCAAGCGGCTAACACTTACCTTGCCACCCAACAGTTCATACATTCCTGGCATGGTGCGAAAAGGAATCGACTTTAAACGACAAACATCCGAAACCAGGCGCATGACCCGTCCAGGCGCACTGGGAATGGCAATAATCACCTGATCAGCGCGATGCGTATCCAGCAGACGGGGCAAATCTGTAAGCGTGCCGATAATGGGAACGCCATAAATTTGCTGGCGCTGTTTGTTGGGATTGTCATCTAAAAAGCCGACCGGCGATAGATTCAACTGCGGGTTTTTCTGAAGCTCGCGCACCACCAATGCACCGGCATCCCCCGCCCCTACAATGAGCACACGTTGAGAGCGCTGCAGCATTCCGCCACTTGCGGCGTTCTGGTGCGTACAACTCTCGGACAGAAGGCGTAGTGAAAACCGGACGCCGCCGACTGCCATGATGGAAAGAATAAGGTCAATGATTAATACGGTTCGCGGGAAGCCAATAAACACACGCAGCGAAGCCAGAATGATCATCGCCACGGAAACCAATACAGAAGCAGCCGTAACCGCCGCTACGATGAGGAGCAGATCATCAATGCTGGCGTATGTCCAGATACGACGATACAAGCCAAAGAGATAATATACCGTAGGCTTGATTATCAGCCCCACGCCAATCATCCATAAAGCGGAAGGAAGGTAGAAGAAGAAGGTATCATTTAGCTCGGAACGAAGCGCATAGCTGCCGAGAACAGAGGCAATCACCATCAGAATATCGGCGATTAGCACATGCCGGTTTCGGATCAGCGGCAAGGGTAGCGTAATTTGTTTCATCTTTATGTCTTCCTCATTCACAACGCCCACGCGCTGTGCAGAAGCAAACCCCCTGTTACTGCCCCCGGAACCCCACCACAGTACCTACTGTCCGAAGCAAAATAATGAAGTCCAGCAGCAGGTTGCGGTGCTTAATATAGAAAAGATCATATTCGAGCTTTACAGCAGTATCTTCGACTGTCGTAGCATAGCCGAAGTTGACTTGCGCCCAACCAGTAATCCCCGGTTTGACCAGCAAGCGCGCCCGGTAAAAGGGAACTTTGCCTTGCAGTTCGTTGACCAGTTCAGAACGCTCAGCACGCGGCCCAATCAAGCTCATCTCACCACGTAAAACGTTGATAAACTGTGGAAGCTCATCCTGGTGGCTCTTGCGCAATATTCGGCCCACCCGTGTGATCCGTAACTCATCCGGCAGCGGCCTACCGTTATCATCAAAAGCTTCACGCATGGTGCGGAACTTAATAATCTTATACGAGCGGCCATTCTTTCCTAACCGCTTTTGAGTGTAGATCACTGGCCAGCCAAATTCGAGGAAAATTGCAAACGCGATAAAAGGAAACGCGAAAGCCAAAATTGTGACACCAAACAACCCTCCGACGATGTCTAGCAGGCGTTTCACCAATTCATAAAATCCATCCGCATGAGCTTGATCGACGAAAGAACGGAGGATCCAGTCGGATTTCAAAAGAAAAATCGGTACGCGGCCCAACAGTTCTTCATATACCATCGGCATGGTGGTCACTTCTATGCCATCTTCCTCAGCTTGCAGCAGGGCCTGGAACATATTATCGCCCATTTCGTTGGAGATGGAAAAGATCAAGTCGGTTACTTTGTGGCGATCAATCACAGCAGATAGATCGGGGGAAGCCCCCAGGATCTGGTAGCCATCCACATAGGTACTGATCTTTTGCGGATCGTCATCGATTAGCCCAACCATATAAAAGGGGGGCGGCCAGATCTCTTTAATTACTCTAACCAGAGTGCTGCCAGAACGACCCGCGCCTACAATCAGAACCCGACGCATAAATTCAGGTGCGGTAAAGATGCTGATATAGGTAAAACGCCAGATAATCATCAGTAATGACGCGGTAACGATAAAGATCAGCACCCCACGACGCGGAAGGGAACCTGGCTCTGAAAGGAAAAAGACGAAAAGATACAGGAATAAACTGGCTGCCGCAGAAACCGCCACCCCTTTGACCGTCTCTGTCCGGCGTCCAGCACGCCGAATATCATACATTTCTACGTTTAATACCAACCAGATCAGCGGTAAGACAAAAAACCAGGACTGAATACGTTCTTTAAGAAGCGCTAAGGAAAAGTCCAGCCAGTCCTTTTGCCCCCACACGTAGATGGAGATCAGCAGGGCCAGTGCTGATACCAACACGTCCCCTAGAAATAAGATGACGCGACGTTCCGCGGGATGGAGACGCAGTCGAACGGACTTTTGAGCCGCACTGATAGAACCCATGCTTGTGCTATACCATCCTTACGATTTCGAAGTGAACTTGCTTGAAAGAATGCTCCAAATAAAACCTGAGCCCCAGCTAACGTGCATCACTGCAATTGCCAGCGGAACAACAGCAATCAACCGCAGATCGAAATGCCGCCGGACAATGGGTAAAGTACCTATTCCAAGGATAACAAAATATACAAGTAACTCAAGCCCTAATAAGATTCGCGCCAGAGGCCACGGGCCAGCCAGCGCCAACAGAAACAACAAACTTAACACAAACACCGGTGGCAGTGCCTGCCGCCACCGCAGCGTATTTGGGTAACGACGCAGCATGCGCCACTTCCAATAGCCATAACGCCAGTACTGCTGAGACAGTGCTTTTAAACTAGCGCGAGCAAAGTAAGTGGATCGGATTTGTGGATTGAGCCATACCCGGGCACCCTGCTGCCGTAAGCGAGCGTTGAACTCGTAATCTTCATTGGTCAGCAAACGCTCATCGAAATAACCAAACCGTTCGAACACCTCTTTACGAAAAGCGCCAAAAGGCACCGTGTCGACGTAAGCAGGTTGAGTTGTATAGCGGTAGAGGGCATCTCCTACGCCAAAAGGGTGAGCAGCAGCGATCGCAATAGCCCGCTTGATCAATCCATCTCCACGCGGGCGGATTTCCCACACTCCGCCCACGTTCTCGCCAAGACCCGCAGCAAGATCAGCAATACATCTTTCCAGATAATCAGGAGCGGGGACAGAGTGAGCATCCAACCGGACAATGTACTGACCCTGAGCTTCCCGCAGCGCGCAGTTCAACGCCGCTGGAATCACCCGCCTGGGATTATCGACAAGCCGGATGACCAGATCGGGATGAGCTTGTTGGAAGATGGCTACTTCTTCGCGCGTCCGATCAGTGGACTGCCCATCAGCAATGATGATCTCCATGTTGTTCGTGGGGATGGTTTGGCGGCAAATGGCATCCAGCAAAAGACAAATCGTTGCTTGCTCATTATAACAAGGTACGATCACAGAAACGAGGGGCATCGAGCGCTTGCCATATCCTTTACATCTTCATGAAGTCGTCTTATTCCGGTAAAGGTAGTTTTACCACAAAACCACTTCCTTGTCCCGGTTTGAGGAATAGTTCAAATTCCCCAGCCCATGCAGAATATCCATTCTAACAGCACAGGCCAGGTATTCGAACCTGGCCTGTGCTGTTAAAATCGTCATGGTCAAAAGTAGTTTACCTGTCGAAACAGGCCATAGTCTCTGGCAGAAGATTCAGCGCTTAGATCAGTCTGAGTCTACCCATCTGACAGTAACACAATCGCTTCAATTTCTACGGCGGCCCCGAGCGGTAGCGCCGCAACCTGAACGGAAGAACGAGCAGGCGGGTTTTCCTTGAAAAATTCGCCATATACTCCATTCATACGAGCAAAATCATTGATGTCGCGCAGAAAAATGGTGGTTTTAACGACATTTGCCAGGCTGGTTCCGGCAAATTCAAGAACACTGCTCAGGTTCGTGAGGGCCTGGCGCGTTTCAGCTTCTACTCCGCCCTCCACCAGCTTTCCAGAAGCCGGGTTCATTCCCAGTTGCCCTGAGGTAAATACAAAGTGTCCCACTTTCACAGCCACGGAATAAGGTCCAATTGCTTTCGGGGCTTTATCGCTGGTTACAATTTCTTTCTGCATTCAAGTTACTCCTTTCCAATCCATCGAAAAACAGATTTGGTTATAAGGTAGCTGCCTGTGGTTTTAGTAGTGCAGATCTTCGACTTTCTGACTAATCCGTTTTCGGAATACCCAGTATGACCAGCCCTCATACAGTAGAACAAAGGGCAGGAAAACCAAAGCCACAATGGACATTACCCGCAGTGTGTATGGTCCAGAAGCCGCATTGTAGATGGTTAAGCTCCAGGCGGCATTGAGGCTGGACACCAACACACGCGGATAGAGGATCATAAAAATAGTGGAACTGGCAGCAATAATCGAAAGCGAATTCATCATAAAGGCCCAACCACTCCGGCGGACATAAATAAAGTAGCCGGCTGCCAGCAGCGCTAATGGAGCAGTGATGGGGATGACACCTGGGTTAACACCAAGATGCTGAAGTACGTCCGTGAAGAAGTAAGTTGCCACGATATACGCAACGAGCACCACCAGAGTAGGCACCCACAACCGCCATGCAATGGCTTGCGCCTTGCGCATGATGTTATCAGTCGTTTTGAGGCTTAAGAAAATCGCGCCTTGCAAGGTAAAGCCTAAGAGCGAAACCAATCCACCCAACAGCGCATAGGGGCTCAACAAGTTCCAGAAACCACCCACGTAAAGGAAATCCTGGTTAATAGGAATGCCTCGCATAAAGTTAGTGAACGCCACACCCCATAGTAAAGCGGGCACGAAACTACCCACAAAAATAGCCCAATCCCAGGTCCGCCGCCAGCGCGGATCCTCATCTTTACTACGAAACTCAAAAGCCACCCCTCGCACGATGAGCGCCAGCAAGATGAGAAACAAGGGCAAGTAAAAGCTGCTAAACAGCGTGGCATACCAGAGTGGAAAAGCCGCAAAAGTAGCACCACCTGCCGTAATAAGCCAGACCTCATTTCCATCCCAATGAGGGCCAATCGTGTTGATTAACACCCGCCGCTCTGTATCCTGCTTACCGATGAAGGGTAGGAGAATTCCCACACCAAAGTCGAATCCTTCAAGGACAAAATAGCCAATATACAGTACGGCAATTAGAAGAAACCAAAGTGTATTCAGATCCATGTTTCCCTCCCATCTACTCTAAAAGACCCTCGGCAGCACTCACCGGCGGCACCCGTTGTTCACTCACTGGCCCAACTTTCGCAAACTTCGTCAGCAGGTAGAGATCGGCAACAATCAGGAGCGCGTAGACGACGGTAAACACAATCAGAGATAGCAGCACCATCCCAGGAGTAACTGTGCTTGAAAAGGCATTTTCGGTCTTCATCAAGCCCCACACCGCCCAGGGTTGGCGACCCATTTCTGTAAAGGTCCACCCGACCGTATTGGCGATGTAGGGTAAAACAATAGCAAATGGGAACAAGGCAATAAAGCGAACCTGTGAGATCGGGCGGTTGCGGATGACAGGGTACAGCGCCAGCAATGCCAGCAGCAGCATCAAAAAGCCTGCGCCCACCATGATGCGAAAGGACCAGTAAGCGACAAAGACAGATGGTATGTAATTGCCTGGCCCAAACTGCTGCTCATAGGATGCTTGTAAATCACGGATGCCTTCAACTTCACCGTAAGGCTGGTTATAGGCCAGAACGCTCAGCAGGTAAGGAATACGGATGGCAAAGACGTCTTTCAACTCAGCCTGATTCCCTACTGTGAACAGAGAGAATGAAGCCGGGTTTTCACTGTTCCAGAGAGCCTCGGCTGCGGCCATCTTCATGGGTTGTACCCGGACCATACGCTGAGCTTGACTGTGCCCCACCAAAATCAACAGAAATACTGTGACGACAGCAAAAATCGATGCGATCTGGAACGAACGACGGTGAAAGTCCACTTCCTGACGGCGGACGAGATGATAGGCGCTAATTCCTAACATAAAAAAGGCGGCTGTGGAGAAACCAGAAAGTACAGTATGAGGAAACTGGGTCCACAGGTAGGAGTTTCCAAGCAGCGCCCAAAAATCTGTCATGACAGCCCGACCATTAACCACTTCGTACCCAACGGGGTGCTGCATGAACGAGTTTGCCACCAGAATCCATAAGGCAGAGAGATTAGAGCCAATCGCAACCATCCAGGCACTCGCCAGATGAGCGCCTTTAGGAAGCTTATCCCACCCAAAGATCCAGACACCCAGGAAGACCAATTCAAGGAAGAATGCCAGCAGGGCTTCAATGGCCAGCGGCGCGCCAAAAACGTCGCCCACATAGGCAGAGTAACGAGACCAGTTCATTCCAAACTGGAACTCCATTACAATGCCGGTGACTACTCCCATCGCAAAATTGATCAGGAATAACTTCCCCCAAAATTGGGTCATGCGCTTGTATGTTTCATTCCCTGTACCTACGTAAATCAACTCAGTAATCGCAATTAAAACGGAAAGGCCAAGAGTTCAACGGCACAAAGAAGAAGTGATAGACCGTGGTGATTGCAAACTGCCACCGAGAAAGTACAAGAATGTCCATTGATTGCTCCTTTGCAAATCTGGTCGAGGATCTGCCCGGGTGTTTTGCCTGGAGTATGGATATAAACCGATTTACTTAATCTAATTCTAATGAGAATTTTATCATGCGCCGATAACTGTGAGGGATTTTTGACAGATGATTCTTCATACCTGACGTAAATCATCTCGTTCTATCATCAGGATTACAGGTGTAAGCCAGAAACCACCGCTTTCAAACGAGCAGCTTCTTCTAAAGCGTCTGGTATAATTACTCATTTGAAAAGCCTTTTCACAGGGTGATGGCTATTAGGCCTGCCCTGAGCAGATTTTGAGTACGGACTGTGAAGGATTAATCATTTACTTATGCTGGACAAATTATCATCTATCGAACAACACTACGAGGAGTTGGGCAGGCTCTTGGAAGAGACAGCGGAGGATTATCAACGCGCCGCTGAACTAGCCAAAGAACGCTCGGAGATTGAGCCGGTGGTAGCGAAAGCTTACGAGTATCGCACCGTTCTGCAGCAGATTTCAGAGGCAGAAGAGCTGCAAGAAGCTGAAGATGAAGAACTACGCGAACTGGCCCTGGCAGATTTGAACAATCTCACTCCGCAGTTGGAAACACTTGAGAAAGAGATCAAGCTGCTGTTGGTGCCGAAAGATCCACGCGACGAGCGGAACGTCATTGTTGAAGTTCGGGCGGGAACCGGCGGCGATGAGGCGGCCTTGTTTGCGGCAGACTTGTTCCGCATTTATTCGCGTTATGCTGAAAAGCGCAACTGGTCTATTGAGATTCTCTCAGCCAATGAAACCGGAATTGGCGGCTTTAAGGAAGTCGTGTTTATGGTGAAAGGCCATGGAGCTTATTCTCGTTTGAAGTATGAATCGGGGGTACATCGGGTACAGCGCGTGCCGACAACTGAAGCCCAGGGCCGAATTCATACTTCCACCGCTACAGTGGCTGTGTTAGCTGAAATGGACGATGTCGATATCAATGTGCCCGATGGCGATATCCGTATCGATATTTACCGCTCGGCAGGCGCGGGTGGGCAGAACGTGCAGAAGAACTCTACGGCGGTGCGCATTACCCATCTACCCACCGGAATTGTGGTGGCTTGCCAGGATGAACGCTCACAGCTGCAAAACCGGCTGCGCGCGATGAGTATTCTACGCGCGCGGTTATTCGATATGGAAATGCAAAAGCGGCAAGATGAACTGGAAACCACACGCCGCTCACAGGTAGGTACGGGCGAGCGTTCCGAGAAGATACGAACTTACAACTTCCCACAATCACGAGTCACCGACCACCGCATTAATACGTCTTCGTACAATATGGCAGCCATCCTGGATGGCGATATCGATGTATTCATCGACGAACTGGCCCTGCGAGATGAGGCTGACCGTATGGCAACCGGTGAGGAGGATGAAACCTAACCGGGTCAGCATTGCTGAGTGGATGCAAACCGCACGCCGCCTCCTGAGCAGTGCCGCAGTAGAGCGTACGATTCAGGAGGCGGCGCTTGAATCACAGGTGCTGTTGAGCCATTCGACCGGCAAGCCGCGCACCTGGTTACTGAGCCACCCAGAAGCTGAATTGACTGATGAACAAGTTCAGGAACTGAACAAGGGATTAGCGCAGTTAATGGAAGGACTGCCCCTACCCTACCTGACAGGGCAGCAGGCCTTTTATGGGCTGGACTTTCAGGTATCACCAGCCGTCCTGATTCCACGACCCGAAACCGAACTGTTAGTAGAACAGGCCCTGGATTGGCTCCGGCAGCACCCTGCCCGGCGATCAGCAGTAGATGTAGGTACCGGATCGGGCTGTATTGCGATTAGCCTGGCAGATCAAATAGCAAACCTCCAGGTTGTGGCAGTGGATCCCTCTTGGGAGGCGCTGCAAGTGGCGCGCCAGAACGTGCAGAATCTAAAGGTAGCAGGGCGCGTTAACCTGGTGCAAGCGGACCTTCTTAGCGCCCTGGCTGGACCCTTTGACCTGTTTTGCGCGAACCTGCCTTATATCCCCGCTGAAACACTATCCGCACTAGCAGTCACAAAACATGAGCCGCGCCTGGCGCTGGATGGCGGCCCAGAGGGCTTGCAGGCGATTACCCAGTTGCTGGAAGACCTTGCCCGACGGCAGTCAGCTATAATGGCTGCGGGCAGCCTGCTGCTGTTGGAAATTGAAGCCGGGCAGAGCAAAGCGGCTGTCCAACTGGGCGTCCAACACTTCCCAAATGCCCATATCGAGGTTCTGCCAGACCTGGCTGGCCTGCCGCGCTTACTAAGAATAGAAAACCAAGCGAAGGAGGGATAAATGAAAACAAAGGTTTATTCCACGCAGGATCCTGACGCCATCTCAAAAGCACTCGAAGTGCTGAAAGCGGGTGGATTGGTAGCTTTTCCAACCGACACAGTGTATGGATTAGGCGCTTTGATCAGCAGCCCGGAGGGAATTGAGCGCCTATATCAGGCCAAAGAACGCTCGCCCAGTAAGGCGATTGCAGTGTTAATTGGCGACCCAGATCAGTTGGAAACCGTCACGATAGGCCTGACACCCTTTGCACAACGCCTGGCGACACATTATTGGCCCGGGGCAATGACTCTGGTGGTTCCTCGGAACCCGGCTCTGCCAGAAAACCTCTCGCCACTGCCCACAGTGGGGGTGCGGATGCCAGATCATCCCTTTACGTTGGCATTGATGCGACAGACTGGCCCCCTTGCAACCACCTCGGCAAACATTTCGGGTGAGGCGAACACCCTGACAGCAGAGCAGGTGTTGGATCAACTAGACGGACGGGTAGAGCTGGTGCTAGATGGCGGCGCAGTGCCAGGAGGGGTGCCTTCCACTGTAGTGGACTGCACGCAGGATCAACCCAAAATTCTGCGGCAAGGAGCGATTTCATCAGAAGAGATCCAGCGAGCGCTCGGATTTTCGACCTGATTTCTCTTACTTATTTCTTAACTATTCTTCAGGAAGCACTTAACTTCCATCCTTATACTGTAAGAGCATTCTCCTAAATTGATCCCCGCAAGTGAGTTGGCGCCTTACTTGTGGGGGTCTCTTCTTAACAGGCCCCTTGATCAATCTCCTGCAGCCGCATACGCGCATAATTTCCGCCCAACGACATTAGATCAGCATGGGGGCCACGCTCTACCACTCTACCCGCCTGTAAAACGAGAATTTCATCCATATCCTCGAGGCCGATTAAACGGTGCGTAACGAGAATGAGACTGCGATTTACCAACGCGGGCTGGAGGGCCGCCCAGAAACGCTGTTCATGGATCGCATCGAGGTTGGCAGTTGGTTCATCCAGGAGCAGCAAACGCGCATCACGCAGCAGCGCGCGCGCCAGGGCTACCCGCTGACGTTCTCCCCCACTCAAGTTCACGCCCCGCTCCCCCAGCCAGGTATTCAATCCGTCAGGCAAACGCGCCACAACCCCTTCTAACTGAGCCATTTGCAGCACCTTTGATATTTGTTGTGGTGAAGCATCGGGCTGGGCCAACAGTAGATTCTGACGTAAGGTACCCGCAAACAGATACGTTGATTGTGAAATCACAGCAATGCGCTGGCGTACCTGGTGAGGATCATACTGGCACAGATCGTGACCGTCGAGGAGGATACGCCCCGAGTCAGGATCCCAAAAGCGAAGCAGCAAGTTTAAGAGGGTGGTTTTCCCAACGCCGCTTGAACCAATCAACGCAACTCGTTTGCCAGGCGATAGATCAAGATGGAAGTTTTCAAGGGCAGGCGGAAGGTCGGAGGCGTAACGAAAGTTGAGATGGCGGATATGAAGATCCATATCGGTTGGCGGCGGAAGCGGCTGGGCAGGCGGGGAAACAGCCGGGGAAAGCGCAGCCAGGGTAAAGAGCCGCCGCGAGACTTCGAGGCTGGATTGCAGGTGCTGGGCGGCGAGGGGCAGCGGGCTAACTGATTCGAAGGAGGCCAATGCTACCAGTGCCAGGACCGCCAGCGAAACACCATCCATACGCGTGCCAACCAGGGGAATCCCAATCAGCAGAACGCCCCATAACGTCAGGCCATTTAGCAGAAGTGAAAGGGCGTTGACCAACGCGCTAACCCGTCCCAGGCGGCGCTGCGCGCGGCCCAGCGCCTGCCCAGCGGATAAGGCACGCTGTAAATAGGTCTCTCCCTGACCATAAACCTGGAGGTCTTCCATGCCCTGGACGACATCTAACATGCCAACGTTGAGTATAGAACGATGGGTAATCACCGCCTGAGCCGGACTACGACTAAGCAGATAAACCAAGAGCGGCAGACCAGCGCCAGCCAGAAGGAGCATGAGGCCCAGCAGCAGCGCCAGGCGAGGGTCATAAAGACCGGCAAACCCGGAAATACCCAGGGTAACGACGAGCGCCACAACTGGCGGGGCAACCACGCGCACATAAAAGTTTTCGAGGGTATCGATATCGGCGATGGCGCGGCTGAGTAAGTCGCCGCTGCGGTAGTCTTGCAGACGAGCAGGCGCCAACGGTTCGAGCGTTTGGTAAAACCAAACTCGCAGTTGCGCCAGCACACGAAAGTTAACAGCGTGTGTGACCAAACGTTCGAGATAGCGCAGCAGAGCCCGGCTGATACCGAAGAAGCGCACGCCAACAATTGCGACCTCCAGCACCGCTATAGATGGATGTAGGGCAGCGCGCGCAATGAGATAAGCCGAAGCGCCAAGCAAGCCAACGCCGCTGGCGACAGCAGCAACGCCCAACAGCACCGAAAGGGCTACCCAATGCGAAAACGGGCGCAGAAAAACCAGCAGGCGATGCAAATCACGCAGACTGGGGTTGTTCATTTCTCGCCTCCCTGATACGCGCGCAGCAAGCGGCGGTATGGGCCGTTATGGGTTAGCAGGCTGGCGTGGGTCCCTGTTTCTACGACTGAGCCTGAATCAAGCACGATGATTTGATCGGCGTGGAGGACAGTGGACAGGCGATGGGCAATCACCAGGACGGTGCGTCGGGCAGACAAGCTGCGGAGCGTTTCCTGGAGAAGCTGCTCCTGGTGAACATCGAGATGAGCAGAAGGCTCATCCAGGATGAGGAAAGGAGCATCGCGCAAGAAGGCTCGGGCGAGGGCCAGGCGCTGTGCCTGACCACCGGAAAGACGGGCGCCACCCTCACCGATGAGCGTATTAAGGCCTTGCGGCAAGGAGTCGATCCACTCTAGAAGGTGAGCAGCAGCAGCAGCGTGATGTAGTTCTTCATTCCTGGCGTTGGGACGAGCCAGACGCAGGTTGGCTGCCAGCGTGTCATGAAACAAGTAAGGCTGCTGTGGAACCCAGGCAATTTGATCGCGCCAGGACTGGAGGGCCGTTTGGGCAAGGGGTAAATCTTTGATCATAATGCAGCCGCGCTGAGGCTGGTCGAAGCCCAGCAAGAGGCGGGCCAGGGTGCTTTTCCCAGAACCACTGGAACCGACCAGCGCTACTTGCTGACCGGAACAGATCTGAAAGGAAACATCCGAGAGGGCATGTTCAGTACGGCCCTCATAACGGTAGGAGACGTGTTGAAAGTGGATCACAAAGGGTTGGCGCAGGTTGATGGCACGGTTTTGACTTGGGGTTTGGGAAGCGGGAAGCGGCTGATTGAGGATGGCAAAGATGCGGCGGGCGGCAGTCAGCCCAGACATACTGGCATGGAAACGCAAACCCAAGTTACGAAGAGGCAGGTAAAAGTCGGGGGCCAGGAGCAAAACCCAGAAAGCCAATTCAAACCCCAGTTGGCCGTAGAGCAAGCGCAGACCGACTTCAACTGCCACTATCGCAGTGCCAATGGTACTGAGCAGTTCCAGCACAAGAGCGGAAAGGAAGGTCACGCGGAGGACGCTCATTGTCGTTTCACGGTAACGTTCGCTGACGCGGGCAATGCGAGCGCCCTGTTCCTGACTGCGCCCAAGCGCCTTTAGGGTTGTCAGCCCTTGCAAGGTGTCCAGAAAATAGGCACTCATGCGGCCAAGAGCAGTCCACTGTTGAGAAGTTAAGGACTGGGAGGTGCTGCCGATCAGGAACATGAAGAAGGGAATCAGTGGGCCGGTAAGGAGCAAAGCCACACCAGAAAGTGGATCAAGGGGGAAGACGACCAGGAGGTAAGCAAACGGCAGGAGGCCAGCCAGGGCTAACTGAGGAAGGTACTGGCTGAAGTAAGCATCGAGGGCCTCAATACCCTGAGTAATGGTGCTAGAAAGCTCACCACTGCGCTCGCCGCGGGCGTAGCCCGGCCCTAATGCCAGGATATGGCGCAAGAGGGTCTCGCGGAGGTGGTTTTTCACCTGCAGAGCAGCAGCATTAGCGGCGTTTTCACTGAGGTAAGTAAGGACAGCGCGTAAGAAGATCCAAGCCAGTAAGCCCCAGAGCAGCGGCCAAACACCGGACAGAACCTGACCTTGTAAGAAGATTGAGGTGATGATACGACTGATTTGGTGAGCCTGAAAAATGGCGGCGATACCCGCCAGGAAGCCAGCCAGAACCGCAAGAGCGAGTGCGAAGCGGGTGGAAGATCGAATTTGGGCCAGTAAGCGGCGGTCGAGGTTCATCAGGATCTATTGTGCCTAGAGTTGTCGAGTTCGTCCAGGGTTAAATCGAATTGTTTCGTTGAATTTTGTTTTTTTGTTTTTTGAGCAAATGGTTTGGGGAGAATAGATCCTATTCGTTTTTCGTTTTTCGTTTTTTTTGAGAAAAAGTTAGGACGTTGTTCGCCAACTCGTGATTCGGCCATTCGTCTTTAAAGGCGAGAGACTGAGCGGGCGCAGTGGAGCGAGCGGGCGCGGTGGAGCGAGCGGGCGCAGTGGAGCGAGCGGGCGCAGTGGAGCGAGCGGGCGCAGTGGAGCGAGCGGGCGCAGTGGAGCGAGCGGGCGCAGTGGAGCGAGCGGGCGCAGTGGAATAAGCAGCACTTGCAAAGGGGAACTTTGCCAGTCCCTGAATTTGGGCTACAGGGTGATATTCGGTTGTTATGACTCTGTGCACGCCTCTGTGGGAAGATGCCATCGAGTTCACCTGGCACGAGGGTAGGGTACGGCCAGATGGAATGAGTGTCGATTAAAGGAAGTGCACAGGGAACCTGTCAAAAGGTGCATGGGGAGGAAAAGACGTTATTCAGATGATCACCTTCGGATCGTTTTTTGTCAGTTCCTGATTTGGCGGGGGTATGGTGGCGCTGGTCATCAAGAGTGAGTTTGCTGATGAGGGGAGGAAGTGTCATATAATTACAGACGGGAGGTACTGTATGAGCGATAAGTTTTCTTTTGACCCTTTTGCAGATTTGCAAAATTACCGTGAGGCGATGCGGCAGATGCTGGAAGGGGGCTGGGTATTACCACGCGACCTGATGCCTTCGGCGATGAACGCTGTTGTGATTCCGGTGGATGTGCTGGATGTTGGTCCCGAGATTATTGTGCAAGCGAACCTGCCAGGCGTAACTCAAGATAATGTTTCGATCACAGTATTAGGGGATACCTTGACGATTAAAGCGAATCTCCCGGAAGAAGAGGTGTTTAGAGGGGCGACTTACCTGCGGCGCGAACGCAAAGCAAGCGCGTTTGTCCGCTCGCTGACCCTGCCAATGGCAGTGGAAGCAGAGCGAGCAGAAGCTAATTTTAAAAACGGTGTGCTGACATTGGTGCTGCCAAAGAGCGAGAGCGTGCGGCCTAAGGTCATTCGCGTGACGACCAGCTAACCTCGATGACTGTCCCGCCATCTAATCTTCTTCCCCACATTCCCTGGTTCACCCGCAGACCACTGCTGGCCCGTTCGCGCCAGATTGTGGCTGTACTCACCCGCTATGGGTTCGGCTTTTTGCTAACAGGTTTGAAAGAACACCGTTCCTTACCACCGGAAGGGGTGGTAGGCATGTTCAAACAGGCCTCTCGGCAGCAGGCAGCTCGACTGAGAGACGCACTGATAGAGCTTGGACCAACTTTCATTAAAATGGGCCAGGCTCTTTCTGCCCGGTCAGATATGCTGCCGCCGGCTTATGTAGATGAACTAAGCAAACTGCTCGATGAGGTCTCGCCACTGCCCTTTGAAAAGATGAAAGCTGTTTTAGTGAAAGAACTGGGGCAGGAACCGGAAAAACTGTATGAGTATATGAGCCCGGTTCCAATCGCTTCAGCCTCTATCGGACAGGTTTACGAAGCACGACTAAAGAATGGACGGGAGGTGGTCGTAAAAATTGTACGCCCGGGGTCACGCGCCACCTTTGAACGCGACCTTGAAATTCTATACGATATCGCAGATTGGGCTACCAATCATACCGCGCTAGGGCATTACTATGATCTGCGGGCCATATTAGACGAGTTTGCTTACACCGTACGGAATGAGTTTGACTATCTGCGCGAAGGACATAACGCGGATGTTTTCCGGAAGAACTTTTACAGCGATCTGCACGTACACATCCCGCAGATCTATTGGGAGTTGACGACTCGCCAGGTGATTACGATGGAGCGGGTGTATGGGGTAAAGATTAATGACCTGACCGGGCTTGAGCAAGCTAACATCGACCGGCGGCTGGTGGCGGAAAACCTGATGCACTTTGCCATGCGGCAGATCTTCGAGTTTGGCTTCTACCATGCCGATCCACACCCGGGCAATTTCTTCGCCCAACCAGACGGTTCGCTGGGCGTGGTGGATTTTGGAATGGTAGGCCGATTAAACACGAAAGCCAAACGAACTTTTTTGGGGATTGCCATGGCAATCCAACGATCGGATACGGGTCTGCTGGCGGACGAATTCCTATCAGCCGGGATCTACAACCGCCCCGTCAACCGGCAAGCGCTGGTGCGCGACCTGGACCGGCTGTTTGAAAGCTTCTCTACCGGATCACTCAGCGAGATGACCGGCACACAAGTCCTGCGTGATACGATGGCGGTAGTGCTGCGATACCATTTGCAATTACCAGGCGAACTGGTGGCAATGACTCGGGCAATCACGATTGCTGAAGGAACGGGGATGATGCTCTACCCCAACTTCCAGATGTTCCGCTTTGCTGTCCCTTATGTGATGGAGTTTTGGAAAGAAGAGCGCTCTCCAAAGAACATGCTGCCCCGTGTTGGTCAGGCGGCAATGGACAGCATGGAACTGGGGCTGGAACTACCGCGGCGGATATCGCGGCTGTTGGAAATGCTAGAGCGCGGACAGATGGAAGTCAACGTAAACTTACAAGTGCTGCGCGAGATTACGGCACAGATGCAGAAAATGACCAACCGGTTAGCGTTGGCGATGATTCTCTCGGCGGTGATCATCGCGCTGGCATTGGTGATGGTAGTTTATCATCCAGCAACGTGGCAAGCGTTTGGAGAGATCATCTTCGGGTTTGCGTTTGTGTCGTCGTTAGCTTTTGGCATCTGGCTGATTCTGAGCATTATCCGGTCAGGCCGGACTTAAAACACAATTGCTGTGCGTGGCGATAAATCACCGCGCACAGCAAAATCACATCAGGAAGAAGCTTAAGAATCGAGCAGGTAAAGTACGTCTTCTAAAGCAGTAGCGAAGATTTCATCCATAATGAGCGGGTCAACCTGATAAGGTCCACCGAAGACGCCGTCGCCATAGATCTGGCGAGTTTGTTCGGCGTTTAAGAGACCCTTATAACTGGGCGGCTGCTTGACGCCTTCGGGTAAATCGCCAACACGCGTGAAGGGGAAGGCTTCAATCCAGGCAGCATGATATGACTTGAGTTCATACTTCATGGCGGTTTCGGTGACACTATGCGATACCCACCAGGAATACCAACCCACTTGCAGTCCAGGCAGTTCGTTGGCGAGTTCGGTCAGCTTTCCACGAGCGGGATCATTCCCGCCATGACCGTTTAGCACGAGTAAGCGGCGGAAACCTTGCTGGTAAACGGAGCGAACCATATCCTCAACGACGTTGAGAAAGGTGGACAGGCGCAGGCTGATGGTGCCTGGGTATGTGAGGAAGTAAGGCGAGACGCCAAAGTTGATGGGCGGAGCCACCAGAACACCGGTGCGCTGCGAAGCTGCATCCGCCAGGGCCAAGGGGATCTTAACATCTGTGGTCAGGCTAAGATAGCCGTGCTGCTCGCAAGCCCCCAGGATCAGCATGAGTTGATCCTCATTCTTGAGATAGTTTTCCACATCCATCCAATTTAATTCATCGATGCGCATGGTTCGCTCCTTTAGATAACAACATTGACCAGTTTCTTAGGCACGATAATCACCTGGCGCGGCGTCTTCCCATCGACGAATCGCTGAACGTTGGGATTCTCTAACGCTAACTGGCGCGCTTCTTCTTCACTAATATCAGCCGAGACCGTGATACGGTCGCGCAGTTTGCCGTTGACCTGAAGCACCAGGGTAATTTCATCCTGTTTGGCAGCCGCTTCGTCCACTGAAGGCCAGGCCTGTGTGTGGATCGAATAGGGCTTGTCTAAAACCTGCCAGAGTTCTTCGGTAACATGAGGAGCAACCGGAGCGAGCATCTTCAGATAGATCTCGACCGATTCTTCCCAGGCAGAAGTACCATAGGCGCCCTGTTGTTTGGCCTTCGTCATCTCATTCAACAATTCCATGAGGGCGGAGATGATGGTATTGAATTCGAAGGTCTCGTAATCACGGGTGACCGAACGGAGAGTTTGGTGTGTCTTACGGCGCAGGTCACGCAAGGTGGATTTGCTGGCAGGCACGCTGCTTTCAGCCGGTTCCAGAATCAGGTACCAGAGGCGGCGCAGCCAGCGCGTGACGCCATCGATGCCGCTGCTGTTCCAGGGAGCGCCTTGATCCCAACGAGCAAAGAACATCAGGTAAGCGCGGACAGCGTCGGCCCCATACTGGTTCACGAGCGCATCAGGAGCAACCACGTTACCGCGGCTCTTGGACATTTTCTCTGAATCTTCCCCCAACACGATGCCCTGGTTGCGCAGCTGCGCCATCGGTTCAAGACCTTTGGTGATGCCGATGTCACGACAGGCCTTATGGAAGAAGCGGGTGTAGATCAGGTGCATGTTGGCGTGTTCAATGCCGCCAGTGTAGGTATCGACTGGCATCCAGTAATCATACTCTTTAGGATCAAAAGGCCCCTGATCATAATGGGGGCTGAGATAGCGCAGGTGATACCAGGAGGAACACATGAAGGTATCCATTGTGTCTGTCTCGCGCTCAGCCGGGCCACCACACTGCGGACAGGTGGTAAATCGCCAGGTGGGATGCAGTTTCAGCGGGCTTTCGCCGGTAGGCTTCCACTCCACATCTTCGGGCAGTTGAATAGGGAGCTGATCCTCAGGTACAGGCTGCACGCCGCATTTCTCACAGTAAACCATTGGAATAGGCGCACCCCAATAGCGCTGGCGCGAGATGAGCCAGTCGCGCAGACGATAGTTGACGGCGCGATGACCGTTATCCTGCTTTTCGATGTACTCAACTGCGCACTCAAAAGCCTGCTCACCGAGAGTGCCAGTAAGCGGGCCGGAATTGACCATAACGCCTTTCGCAGGAACAGCAGCGGTCATATCGGCAGGCTGCACAGGCACTTCGTCTTCAGGTTGGATGACAACGCGAATACCCAGACCATACTTGCGCGCGAACTCAAAGTCGCGCTGATCGTGGGCAGGCACTGCCATGATCGCGCCGGTACCGTAAGTCATCAAGACATAGTCCGCAATCCAGATTGGGATGCGCTCGCCATTAACCGGATTAATGGCATAAGCGCCCGTAAAGACGCCGGTCTTATCCTTGTCGGCAAACTCGCGCTGCAAATCGGACTGGCGCAGGGCCTGCTGGACATATTCCTCGACTTCAGCCTTTTGCTCAGGCGTGGTAATCTTTTGCACGAGGGGATGCTCAGGGGCCAGCACCATGAAGGTTACGCCCCAGAGCGTATCGGGACGAGTCGTGAAGATCTCGAAGGTATCGCCCTGCTCGGTCTTAAAAAAGACAGCAGCGCCTTCGGACTTGCCAATCCAGTTGGTCTGCAAGGTTTGAACGCGTTCAGGCCAGTCGATGGTATCGTATTGGAGGAGTTCATCGGCATAATTGGTGGTGCGGAAGAACCACTGCTCCAGATTTTTCTTAATGACCGGTGTGCCGCAGCGCTCACAGTGACGGTCTTCGCCCCAAACCTGCTCACGGGCCAGAGTCGTATTGCAGTTGGGACACCAATCGACCGGGGACTTCTTGCGATAAGCCAGTCCATTATTGTAGAACTGGATAAAGAACCACTGGGTCCAGCGGTAATACGCTTCATCAGCAGAGACAGCCTCACGGCGCCAATCGAACATGGAACCCATGCTTTTGAGCTGCTTGCGCATCCGGTCGATGTTAGCGTAAGTCCAGTCTTTGGGGTGGATATTCTTCTTGATGGCGGCGTTTTCAGCCGGAAGACCGAAAGCATCGAAGCCCATGGGAAAGAGGACGTTATAGCCCTGCATGCGCTTAAAGCGGGCACGCGCATCGGAAGGTGTCACAGCGTACCAGTGCCCAATGTGGAGATCCCCGGAGGGATAGGGCAACATGGTGAGGGCATAGTGCTTGGGACGGGAAGGATCAATATCGGCGTGATAGAGACCTTCCGCCTCCCATTTTTTCTGCCAGCGTGGTTCGATCTCGCTGGGATTGTAAACCGGTATCGTTTCGTTTGCCATAGCGGTTCCCTTCTAGAAGACCAGGTACTTGTATTGACGATTTGAGCGGCTGCACAAACTGCCAAAACAACGAAAATGATCGATTAATAACAAAAAACCTCCATCCCAGCAGGGACGAAGGTTAACCTCCGCGGTACCACCCTGTTTGCGGGCAGGGTATGCTCCTGCGCCAGCCACTCCAGGTTCGCGATAACGGGCGAAACCCGGCACCCGCTGAGACACACAAGCAGTTTGTCGTCATTCACGGATACGCCTGTCCAACGAAGTGGACGGCAGGCGAGTTCGACCTTGATGGTTTTGGGGACCAGTGCCCCGCGGGCACTCTGCCGGGCTCACACCTCACTCTCCCAACTCGCTGGCGGATGGTCTACTACTCCTGTTAAGGCAGTGTTTTCTTGTTTTTGCCAGATAAAACTGACCTTTAACCAAATCAGGCACCTGCGCGCTCCGCAACTGCCTGATCAAACCGGTTCAGTGGACCCAGGGGGATTCGAACCCCCGACCTCCTCAATGCCATTGAGGCGCGCTCCCAACTGCGCTATGGGCCCAGAAAAATATTCGGTTCTCAAAGCGGGACCTGTTCACTCGCCAGGAAGGTCCGCGAACTAGTGGACCTGAGGGGATTCGAACCCCTGACCTCCTCAGTGCGATTGAGGCGCGCTCCCAACTGCGCTACAGGCCCTTCTCAAGGGGCGTCAGGATTTTAACCGAGGTTTAGCATCCTGTCAATGGTATCTTGAAAAAAGAGCAGGGCCTTCGACCTCGTGAAAGCCCTGTCTGGCTGGCGTCTCAGCCCCATCCCCAGACCCCCCGCAAGAGCAAGAGACTTTGTGAAAACCAGGGAAAGATGAGGGTGAGAAAAAGGGAATAGACTGCCTGAGAGGAGGCGAGGAAGGCGCTGCAAGAAAGGAAAGCCTGCTCTGTGACGGGCAGATAAGGCCGTGAGAATAACAAGATGGGCTGGCGCATGAACCAGTCGATCAACCGCAGCCGGCCCCGCACCCAGTTCAGGCATTTTCACCGCCAGCCTGAGACTGCATGGCCCGCATCAAGAAGAAGTGGTCGATGAAACCAGCCACAATGACGGACAGGCCGATGATCACTTTGAGTACAAAACCCAGTGAGCCATAGATGGGATGCCCAAGCGATACGCCTAAAATGCCGGGCAGCAGGCTGGCGACCAGAATGATCACACCTAATGGTATGTAGTAGCCGCGGCGGCTTTCAAAGCCAATGTAGATAAAGATGCCAGCGACGGCAAGGCCTAAAAGACTGAAAGGCGGACGTAAAACATTCTCTAACATGATCAACAAGGCAAATACCGCCAGACCAGCAATCGTGAGATTGCCCTGCGGCTGACCACGAAGGGGACGGACCCGGCCAAAGATACGGAGATAGTATTGATCAATGGCATAGATGAGCACAAACACGATCAAGAGAAGCAGCCCCGTGTAGATGCAGTTCCCCTGCCCGCCCAGCCAGTTCCAACCCAGGTCACGGGTGGAGAGAACCAGCAAGTATAAGCCAAAGGGGACTGCTTTCAGGCCATGGAGCGCGCCAAAGTATCGCGAGAGGTAGTGCGCTTTTTCTTCGTTCTGCATCTTGTCCCTCCGTTTGAAGACTCACCGTAGCGCAAACTTTTCAATTTAAAGTCGTTTGCAGTAGAAAGTTAAATGGATCGTAACGAAATCTCAAAAGAATGTCAATATCCTGGTTGAAGTGGGAACTTTTACCGCGATTTTACGTCTAGATCCTATAAAAGTGGAAAATAGTCCTAAGAAAGACTTTTATTTTTCATCAAAAGAGTATACATTAATATAGTAGAGGTATATTGTGATTAGACCTCTGAGAGGAGAGAGAACCGTATGAAACACATCGCATCCATTTTGCTCGTATTCATCTTACTCACTGTTGCGGCGGTTCCGGTTATGGCTGCGCCACAGCCGGTCGACGCCCTATCGGTCATTCCAACCATCTCCATTGTCAGTGTGGACCCGGGCAAGACGGTAACAGTACAAACCCACAATTACCCGGCCAATGACACCTTCAATGTGTATATGGGACAGTTTGGTACACAAGGCATTGGCGGCACCCTGGTAGCCACAGTTAATTCTGGTGCTGGTGGTTCCCAAACCTATACCTTTAATATACCGAGTTCGCTTGCCAGTGAACACCTGATTGCGATCCGGCTGCAATCGCCCACCAGCGGTTACTTCAGCTATAACTGGTTCGTCAATCAGGCCGCTGGCATTCCACCCTCTGGCTCCGTTCCCGCTGGAACGATTCCAACCATTTCGATTCAGAGTGTGGATGCGGGTAACACCGTAACGGTACAGACGCATAACTACCCAGCCAATGACACCTATGACGTATACATGAACTATATGGGTACCCGCGGCATCGGCGGCACTAAGGTCGCTACGGTCAATTCTGGCACGGGTGGAGAACAAACTTTCACCTTCACCATCCCTGACTACCTGAAGAATCAACAGCAGGTGGCGATCCGGTTCGTGTCACCCGTCACCGGTTACTACAGTTACAACTGGTTCTGGAATAACACCGCGCCGGGTGTCCCCACGACCGGACAGCCAGGGACCGTCCCGCCGGGAACCATCCCGACTATCTCGATCCAAAGCGTGGACCCGGGGAATACTTTCACCATTCAGACGAATAACTACCCGGCCAATGACACCTTCAATGTATATATGGGGCCGATTGGCACGCGCGGAATCGGTGGGACCCTCGTCACCTCAGTGAACTCGGGTACCGGTGGAAGCCAAACCTACACCTTCACCATCCCAGATTCCTTGAAGAATAACCAGCAGGTGGCTGTTCGCCTGGTGTCTCCTGTCACCGGTTACTACAGCTACAACTGGTTCTGGAACACAGCGGGCGGCATTCCGCCGACAGGGCCCAGTGTACCGTCGGGGACCATCCCAACCTTCTCCATCCAAAGTGTAGTACGTGATAGTCAGGTGACGATTTAGACCAGCAACTTCCCAGCTAACGACACCTTTAACGTGTACATGAATGACTTTGGCACCAAGGGAAATGGCGGGACGTTGGTCAGCACGGTCAGTTCGGGCACAGGCGGCTCACAATCCTTCACCTTTAATATTCCTGACTCGATGAAGGGGAAAGATCGGATTGCGATCCGGCTGCAATCGCCGAACACGGGATACTACGCCTACAACTGGTTCTGGAACAACACCTATCCTTAGGTCATAATACCCCCCGGCTGCGAACAGGGCAGCCAGAGAAATTGATAAATGGCTGTGCGCCGCAAGATGGCGCACAGCCATTTCTTTAAAGGTTATAATCGTTGCTACCGCGCGTACCGGCCCAGGTGGTCGAAGACCATTCGCCCCAAACCAATCGTGCCTATTCCCATTAAATTCTGGAGACCGCATGTCCACCACTCGCATTGAACGCCTTAACGAGGCTCTACGGAACAGTCCATTTGATGCCCTGGCGCTGAACCCAGGGCCGTCCCTGACCTACCTGACGGGACTGCATTTTCACCTGATGGAACGACCCACTGTGCTGCTGGTGGCGCCCGACCAGCAAGCTGCTCTGATCCTGCCGGAACTGGAAGTAGGCAAGGCCAGGTCGGGACCGCTGGACATACAAACCTTTGCCTATGGAGATAACCCCGAACACTGGGGGAAAGCTTTTGAGAAAGCGATACAGGCGCTTGGACTGAATGGTAAACGAGTTGGCGTGGAGCCAAACCGGCTGCGATTCCTGGAATTGGGTTATTTAGAAAGGGCATCGCCGGAAGCACGCTTTGAATTGGCGGAAGAAGTGCTTAACCCACTGCGGATGCAAAAAGACGCGGAAGAGGTGCAGGCAATGCGCGAGGCAGTGCAGATTGCCCAAACAGCGCTGCTGGCGACCTTACCGATGATTCGAGCTGGCGTGACGGAGCGAGAAATCGCCGCGGAACTGCTGCTGCAACTGCTGCGGGCCGGATCAGACCCGGAGATCCCGTTTATGCCGATCGTGGCGGGGGGACCCAACAGCGCGAACCCTCACGCTGTGCCGGGCGAGCGGGCACTCCAATCGGGCGACCTGCTGGTGATTGATTGGGGCGCGCGGCGAAATGGCTATGTTTCGGACTTGACGCGCACCTTTGGAATTGGCGAAGTAGCGCCGGAAATGCAAAGGATTGTCGAAGTGGTGAAAGAAGCCAACGCAGCCGGGCGAGCCGCCAGCCAGCCGGAGGTAGAAGCGGGAACAGTGGATCAGGCCGCGCGGGCTGTGATTGAAGCGGCTGGTTATGGAGCGCAATTCTTTCACCGGGTAGGTCACGGAATTGGACTGGAAGAACACGAGCCGCCCTATATGTTTGGTGAAAATAAACTTGTTTTGCAACCCGGCATGACGTATACGGTTGAACCGGGGATTTATCTGAGCGGGCGCGGTGGGGTGCGGATTGAAGACAACGTAGTCATTACCGCCAATGGCAGCGAGACGCTGTCTGATCTGCCGCGCGAGCTGCGGATCTTAGGATAAGAAATCAAGCATTATGGGCCGCGACCTGGTACTCATCGCAATTTCTCTCTTCACGTGGGGGGTGGGAGAGGGAATGTTTATTTACTTTCAGGCCATCTACCTCGAGCGCTGGGGCGCTGACCCCATCCAGATTGGGGCTGTTTTGGGGGCAATGGGTGTCGCGATGACAGTGGCTCAGGCCCCGGCGGGCTACCTGGCAGACCGGGTGGGATCGCGCCCAGTGATGTGGTCTTCCTGGGTGCTGGGCAGCCTGGCGGCCCTGATCATGGCGCTGGCGCATTCACTGACAGGGTTCGTGGCAGGGCTGTTGATTTATGGGCTGACATCCTTCGTGGTGGCGCCTATGAATAGTTATATTACCAGCGTACGCGGGCGGTTAAGCGTGGAACGGGCTCTGACGTTTGTTTCAGCCATGTTTCACCTGGGGGCAGTGTTGGGGCCGCTGGTAGGCGGGATTATAGGTGAGGACTATGGGCTGCCGGTTGTTTACCGCTTCTCGGCGGGCATTTTCATCCTCTCGACCGTGGTGGTGTTCAGTGTGCGCCGCCCGCCGAAGGAGACTGACCAGGAAGCGCAAATCGAAAGTATGGCGGCGCGAACAAATCTGCTGCGAAATCCACGCTTCTTGGGCCTACTGGCAGTTATCTTGATTACGATGTTCGCACTGTACCTGCCCTACCCCTTCAGCGCGAATTACCTGGAAGATGTTCACGCATTCTCGCTGCGCGATATTGGACTGTTAGGCTCACTCGGTAGTTTAGGAAACGCGGTGCTAATGCTGGCGCTGGGATTCCTGAACGCGCCCGTGGGCTTTGTGGTCGGGCAAGCTCTGGTAGGATTGTTCGCTTTGCTCATGTGGCAGGGCGACCGAATGCTCTGGTTTGGGTTGGGATTCTTTTTCTTTGGTGGTTATCGACTGAGCCGGTCGATGGCGCTGGCTTACACACGCTCGATTGTTCAGGCCAGCGAGACAGGCTTCGCGTTTGGATTGGTGGAAACGGGCAATGCTATTGCGACCATTCTTGCGCCGCCGGTAGCCGGGCTGCTTTACCAGCATGACCCGCAAAGCATCTATATTGCCAGTCTGGTAGCAGTAGGGGCTGTACTGACCATTAACCTGATGCTGCTGCCAGGAAAACGCAAAAGCAAGGAAGTAGCTCAGGGCACTTTTCCAGGAGCTGCACAGACGGAAAGAACCTCAGTACAGGATGGATGATGACTCTCTCAGTTGTGACACTGCAAGTCGGCCCTATGGGCAATAATACTTATCTGGTGGGCGATGAAGCCAGCCAGCAAGCGGTGATCATTGACCCCAGCTTTGACAGTGAAGTGGTGCTGGAAGAGGCCCAGCGGCGCGGCTGGGCGATTGTGGCGATCTGGCTAACACACGCGCACTTCGATCATATTGCGGGGGTCGCGGCACTGGCAAATGCATTTGAACCGGAGCTGCCGGTGGGACTGCACGCGGCAGATCTACCGCTGTATCAGGAGGCGGGCGGAGGGCGGATGTTCGGCATGCAGATCAGACCGGGGCCAGAGCCACAGATCTTCTTTGAGGATGGACAGCAGGTGTGGGTAGGAGAGCAGGCATTGGAAGTGCGGCATACCCTAGGGCACACAGCCGGGCATGTGGTGTTTTACGCACCGGAGGCAGGACTGGTGCTGTGCGGCGACCTGATTTTTTATCACAGTGTGGGCCGTACCGATCTGCCAGGGAGCAGCCAGGAGGCGCTTTTGAAGAGCATTCAGGCAAAAATCTTTCCACTGCCAGATGAGACCCGGTTGTTGAGCGGACACGGACCGGAAACAACGGTGGGTGAAGAAAAAGCAGAAAATCCGTTCCTCTAAAGAAGGAAAACGGGAGAATCAAAAACTGGTGGATGAGGCAGAGAATCTGCTCGATCCACCAGTTTTTCGATATCCGAAAGAAAACTACAGCGGATTATTTGGCGTAATCAACTGCACGTGTTTCGCGGATGACAGTGACTTTAATCTGACCAGGATACTGCATGGTCTCTTCGACTTTCTTTGCGATATCCCGCGCGAGGCGGGTAGCGCCAAGATCGTCCACATCTTCGGGGCGAACCATGATGCGCACTTCACGCCCAGCCTGAATGGCGAAACTCTGGTTGACGCCTTTGAAGGAATTGGCGATATCTTCCAGGGCGCGCAGGCGCTTGATGTACTGCTCGAGGTCTTCACGGCGGGCGCCTGGACGCGCACCGGAGATCGCATCGGCGGCTTCAACAATCACAGCTTCGACTGATTCCTGCTCGACCTCATGATGATGGGAAGCGATACAATTGACCACCTTGGGGCTAACTCCATGCCGCTTGGCAAACTCAGCGCCGATCATGGCATGGGTGCCTTCGGTATTGTGATCCATTGCCTTACCGAGGTCGTGCAAGAGCGCACCCGCTTTGCTAATTTCCACGTCTGCGCCCAGTTCAGAAGCAATGACAGAAGCCAGCTTGGAGACCTCAACAGCGTGGGCAAGCTGGTTCTGACCGTATGAGGTACGATACTTCAGGCGACCTAACACCTTTAATACTTCGGGGTGAATGGCCGCTACACTGGCATCGTAAGCGGCCTGTTCGCCCGCCTGCTCGAGATCTTTTTCGACCAGACGCTGTTCCTCATTCAAGATCTTTTCGATATGCGCTGGGTGAATACGACCATCCAGGATCAGGCGCTCTAGCGAACGGCGGGCCACTTCGCGGCGGACCGGGTCAAAGCACGAGACTGTGACGGCTTCGGGAGTGTCATCAACAATTACGTCAACCCCGGCGGCTTGCTCGAAAGCGCGGATATTGCGGCCATTCCGACCCACAATACGACCCTTCATTTCTTCATTCGGCAGGGCGACTACTGAAGTGGTGACCTCGGAAACATGCTCTGAGGCTACCCGCTGGATGGCGTCGGCGATGAGTTCACGGGCGCGTTTTTCCCCTTCGGCACGCGCTTCGGCTTCAATTTGACGAATGATGCGGGCCATATCCTGACGGCCCTCTTTTTCGGCTTCCGCCAGTACCACCGAGCGGGCTTCATCGATGGTCATTTGCGCGATGCGCTGAAGTTCTTCCATATGCTGCGAAGCCATCTTTTCGACTTCGTTGGTACGGCGGTCGAGCGCGCTCTGGCGCTTATTCAGGGCCTGTTCGCGCTGCTCCAGGCGCTCCATACGGTGATCTAAATCAGCGCGCCGTTTTTGGACGCGCTCTTCCTCGCGGGTGATTTCCTGACGACGGCGGACGGCCTCAGCCTCCGCTTCTTGCATATACTTAAGTGCCCTATCCTTAGCTTCCAACTCAATGGTGCGTACTTTTTCGTTCGCAACCGCAATGACGTTGTCGGCCCGGTTCGTCTGTTCCTGTCGAAACTTATTATTCAGGTAGTTGACCGTAAAGTAGGTCACCCCTACAACTACAGCGATATCGAGCAGGAAAAGAAGTAGGACGATCCATATACTTAATTCCACCATGTTACTCATCCTCATTTTGCGTCGGGTTTGAGCCGCCGGCTGATTGGATTTCATCCCAGACCTGACGAAGGATGGGAACAATAGTTCCGTAAGAAAAACCACGGCGTCCTAGATGACCGCCCAGGCGCTTGCGAAACGTCTCCCAGTCCACCCCTGCTAACCGATGGGCATATTTTGCTGCCGATTGATAAGCCAATGTGTATTCGTCTTCGGCCCCAGCCAGTGCTTGCTCAATAACATCTTTCTCTACCCCCTTCTGACGCAGTTCCATAGCCAGCATTCGTTTACTTCGCGGGCGAAACGTGGAGCGGTTTTCAATCCAGTCCTGAGCGAATTGATGATCACCCAAGAACTGACTTTCTTTTAAACGCTTAATCGTCGCCTCCACTACCTGCGGCGCAAAACCCAGTTCGCTCAGTTTTCGTTGAACCTCAGCTTCTGAACGAGCGCGATACCCCAAGAAGCGCAAACCTCGCAGGTAAGCCACCTCGTAAGTATCCTGTTCTTTCAGCCGTTCTATGTCTTCATCGCTCAGGCGCTGACCAATCTTCAGCCAGGCGGCCACAATTCGAGCCAACCCGAAAACAAATTCACCGTCCAGATAGACACTGATGCGGTTCGGGTTTTTCTTTTGTGCTTTGAGCGCCGTTATCTCTCTATCATCCATCGAAAATAAGCAAACAGCCGTAGAACCGCCCCTGACAGTCCACGGCTGATAAGTTGACTCAATAGATGCTGGAATCACGCACTCTCGACTTGTTTCTAGAATGTAAGCTGCGAAGATTCAAAAAAAATAAAGCAACTTATATCGTTGTGCGTGTCCGAAGTCAGTCAGGTTTGCCAATAACGGCCCACTTTCCACTAGAACCCCTAATGGTCACGTTTTGCTTGCTTGCAACCAATCGATTCATCTGGATCCCTGTCAAACCAACTATTCTTTCTCGAAACTTAACCGACTTCCAGCACTCCAAAGGAGTGAAATATGTCCCAGCAAATGGTCCAACTTTATCGCCCGCGGTTGTGCCAGTATAAAAGGGCAGAGAAAAATTCTTATGTACTCTAACGGTTATTATACAATAGTTTAACAATTTCGCATATAAAAATGTGCGGAGTGTAATGGGAAAGTCCCGTCAAATGTTCTTTTATACAAGATAACTGGCAATTAAAATAAGGATGATAAACGAATTGCTTGTTCAGTGACGCTCATCGCATAGACTCAATCTATGGATAGATGGAGTGAAGCTTTAGAAAGGGACTTTCATGATCCATATTACACGTGAAGATGCACTAAATTATCATCGCTTAAACGGTAAACCTGGTAAGTTATCTGTTTTCCCAACCAAACCCCTGCACAATCAACGCGATCTGAGCCTGGCATATACGCCTGGAGTGGCTTACCCTGTATTAGAGATTGAGCAAGATCTCGATATGGCGTATGAATATACCAACAAAGGCAATTTAGTGGCTGTCATTTCGAACGGCACCGCCATCCTGGGACTGGGCGACCGGGGAGCGCTGGCTTCAAAGCCGGTGATGGAAGGCAAAGGAGTGTTGTTTAAGCGGTTTGCTGATATTGACGTATTCGATATTGAATTAGCCTCGCATGATCCAGAAGTGGTTATTCAGACGGTGGCAGCGATTGCGCCAACTTTTGGCGGAATAAACCTGGAGGACATCCGGTCGCCAGAGTGTTTTGAAATTGAGCGGCGCTTACAAGCAATGCTGGATATCCCTGTTTTCCATGATGACCAGCATGGAACCGCTATCATTCTGGGTGCAGCCCTGTTGAACTCGCTGGAAGTCACTGGACGCAAACTGGACGAGATCAAGATTGTCTTTTGCGGCGGGGGCGCCGCCGGCGTGGCCTGCGCTACACACCTTGTGAAGATCGGCGTGCCGGTTGGAAATATTTCTATGTGTGACCGGTACGGCCTGGTCTACCAGGGCCGACAGGAAGAAATGTTTCCGGAGAAAGAAATGTTCGCACAGGGTGACCGTCCAGCCAGCCTGGCCAAGACCCTGGAAGGCGCAGATGTACTGATTGGCCTTTCGGCAGCCAATCTCGTTTCTGGGGAGATGATCCAGCGCATGGGGAAAGACCCCATTATCTTTGCAATGGCTAACCCCGATCCGGAAATCAAGTATGAAGAGGCTCGGGCGGCCCGACCAGATGCGATTGTGGCGACTGGACGCTCGGACTATCCTAACCAGATTAACAATGTACTGGGCTTTCCTTTCATCTTCCGCGGAGCGCTGGACGTGCGCGCGCGGGCGATTAATGACGCGATGAAAGTAGCCGCCTCTCAAGCACTGGCGCGGCTGGCAAAAGAGCCAGTCACCGAGGAAGTACTGGATGCTTACGGGGTGGACCACCTGGAGTTTGGACGTGATTATATTGTTCCAAAGCCGCTCGACAGCCGGGTATGCTTATGGGAGGCGCCGGCTGTAGCACAGGCGGCTATCGAGACCGGCGTGGCGCGGGTTGGGCTTGATATGGATTGCTACCGGGAGGAAATCGCCAGGCGCTGCGCAGTACAAGCCAATTAAGCTGATCTTTTTCGAGCAGTAAAAGAAGAGCGCAACTTCACCCAGAGTGCGTTCTTCTTTTTCTTTAACTGAAGACTTAATCGCTTTATTATTGACATGTTCCTTATGGATTCTGTGCTAAAATATTGGTATGGATAAGAAACTTTCTGTTGTTGAACTCCCTATCAATACCTCACCGGTAGCAGATCACAATCGCCAGATGTTGTGGCAGGTATTGGTTCCGCTCCTCATCACAGCACTTATTGTAGTAGGTCTGATGATTTGGGCTGTGGTGGGAGCCTATAACGAAAGTGTTCTGGTAACCTTCTGGGGGAATATTTCGGCAGTGCTCATCATCATCCCTGTGCTTTTGGTTGGAATCTTGCTCTTAGGGATCGTGGGAGGTATGGTATATGGAATGGCGAAACTGCTAGGTGCCATGCCAAAGTGGCTGCTAATCGCTCGGATGCGCGTGAACCAGCTTTCCCTCTCCATTGAACGTATGGCCAATGCCGTAGTGCGCCCCATCTTTGCCGTGAACACTTTTACTGCTGAAGTTGAGGCTCTGTGGTACCGGATTTTTCATCCAAATACAATTCACCGACCCTGAGGGGTGGCCTGAAGGATAAGGTTCTATGACTTGACACGCCGAACTGTGCCGCGCATGTTAAGCGCATTGAACCATCTTCAGAACGTCCTAAAACTTACAGAAGGATGAGGAACTATGAACTGGAGAAATCAATCACTCGTGATTGGCGCTGTTGCAGGTCTTTTGATTGGCCTGGCGGGCGCCTACATTGTAGTTCAACGGTCTGAACAACGAAACGTAAAGCCTAATGTGACGGCAGGTGACGGCGTTAAAATTGGTCTGGGTGTGTTAGGGGTACTGAGACTGGTCGCCGACCTGGCAGATCGCGAATAAGCAGTACGGAAATCTTTCAAAACAGGAATAAAAGCCCCAGGTTATTAGAGGTCTGGGGCCTTTCTGTTTTTAACCGCAAGTTGAAAACTGATATAATTTCCGTTGATGAACACCGTACCCATACTACGCTATCTCATTGCCGGGCCGCTGCGGCGAAATTACATCCTCACCAATAAGGGGCAAGCCGTGTTGGATGCGCCAGGCGGTGGGCTGCTGTATGCCGCTGCTGGAACAGCTATCTGGGAAGAGGGAGTTGGCCTGATCAGCCGTGTAGGTGAAGACTACCCACAAGAGTGGTTGGAACAAGTGGCGCGCAAAGGCTTTGACCGGCGCGGCATTCGCATTCTGAATGAAACGATCGATCTGCGTTCCTTCGCGGCCTATTCAGATGTGGAGACACGCAACACAGAGAACCCTGTTTCGCACTTTGCGAAGCTAGGCATACCCTACCCAAAAGGCTTGCTCGGATACACGCCCCCCACCCCACAGCTTGACAGCCGGGTGCGGCCTGGTATTTTAACCCTGCGTCAGAACGATTTCCCAAGTGACTATCTGGATGCTACAGCCGCTCACCTCTGCCCAATGGACTTTCTGACCCACACCCTCATGCCAGCAGTTTTACGCCAGGGACAGATCAGCACAATTACGATGGACCCAGGCGAGAATTATATGAATCCCGTCTTCTGGGATGATATTCCTGTTCTGTTAAACCGATTGACCGCTTTTTTATGCTCAGAAGAAAAGTTAGAAGGGCTGTTCCAAGGACGCAGCACAGACCTGTGGGAAATGGCAGAAACCCTGGCAAGCTACGGGTGTGACATTATCGTCATTAAGCGAGGCAGTCAAGGCCAGTTTTTGTATAACCATGCCAACCACTCCCGCTGGATTATCCCGGCTTATCCGGTTGAGGTGGAAGATCCGACCGGGGCCGGAAATGCTTTTTGCGGTGGTTTCTTGGCCGGATATCGCGTCTCGTACGACCCACTTTTTGCAGTGCTGGCAGGAAACATATCCGCTTCGATGATTCTTGAGGGGATTCATCCCTTCTATGCACTTGATGCCCTTCCGGGACTGGCGAAAGCCCGCCTGGAAGCACTACGAGACCGAGTCCGGAGATCATGATATCCATATCCCCTTCACTTGTCGACCAGACTTTAGACCTGGCCTGTGCCATACAACAAATTCCGGCGCCAACCTTTCAGGAGGAACAGCGAGCGGCTTATTTGTTTGAACAGTTTAACCAGTTGGGGTTGAAAGATGTACAACGAGACGCGGCCGGGAATGTGCTGGCGCGTATACCGGGCCTTGGAAGTGAACGCCCTTTGATTGTCAGCGCACACCTGGATACAGTCCACCCGATCACCACATCGTTAATATTGAAACGTGAAAAAGAGCGCATCACCGGGCCTGGGATTGGTGATAACTCGCTGGGATTGGCAACCCTGCTGGCCCTAGGGCGTTTGCTGTGGACCGGTTCGCCACGCCTGTCAGGCGATGTATGGCTGGTGGCAAATGTGGGTGAAGAGGGCCTTGGCAACCTACGGGGTATGCAAGCCGTGGTAGACCGCTTTGGTGGAGAACCACTGGCCTATTTCGTGGTGGAAGGAATGGGATTGGGCAATGTGCTGCATCGAGGGTTAGGTGTAGAAAGATACCGGATTATGGTGCAAACACCGGGCGGGCATTCGTGGGTAGATTTTGGCGAACCCTCGGCAATTCACGAGTTATGCGCACTCGTAACCCGGCTGGCAGCGATTTCTCTACCGCAGCAGCCTTGCACAACGCTAAATGTAGGCATCATTCATGGCGGCAACTCGGTAAACAGCATTGCCGCGCAGGCCTGGATTGAACTGGATCTGCGCTCAGAAGACAGTGGGGCCCTGGCAAGCCTGGTTCACAAGGTGCAAAACCTGGTGCGGGGAGCACAGAAAATCAATGTTGTGGTTAGCATGGACCAGATTGGCAAACGCAACGCGGGGGCACTATCGGAAGAGCATTGGCTCATTCAAATGGCAGCCAACACCTTACGCAGCCTGGGCCAGCGCCCCAACCTGGAGATCGCTTCAACGGATGCTAATCTACCGCTCAGCCGAGGCTACCCAGCAGTTTGTGTAGGGATTACAAACGGCAGCAATGCACATACGCCGGAGGAATATATTCTGACCGGCCCTGTGGCACAGGGGCTGACGCAGGTTTACCGGATGGTGACCGAAGCATGGGAGCAAGCATCTCAGTAAATGGAAGGGAGAGCGACGATGGCACATCCAAGCGCCCAAAGAGTGCAGAATGCCCTGCATGAATTGGGATTTTCGGGAGAAGTTCTGGAATTGGAAAGCAGCACACGCACAGCCGCCGAAGCGGCCCAGGCAGCCGGTTGTGAAGTTGGACAGATTGTTAAGTCACTGGTTTTTAAACTAGAGCCGGAGGGCAAGCCGGTGCTGGTGCTGGTGAGTGGAGCCAACCGGGTGCATGAAAAGCGTCTAGGGCGGCTGCTTGGGGGAAAACTGAGTAAGGCAGACGCTGACTTTGTGCACGATGTGAGTGGGTACGCTATCGGGGGCGTGCCACCCATTGGTCACAAAAACCCGATGGCGACGTTTATGGATGAGGATCTGATGCAGTATCCGGTGATCTGGGCAGCAGCCGGCACTCCTAACGCGATCTTCCAGATCACGCCGCAGGAGCTGCAGCGGATTTCGAACAGCCAGATGGTGTGCGTCAAGTAGTGAAAAGGTGTAAATAAAAAAGAAGCGGTCAGGCAGGAAAACCTGTTTGACCGCTTCTTTTTTATCGTCTTACAGCAAGGGTTTAGGTGCCCTCTTCCCAAGAGTTCAGGTACGAAACCTGTTCAGGGGTAAGCGTGTCGATATCGACGTGCATGGCAGCCAGTTTGAGGCGGGCGATTTCACGGTCGATTTTATCCGGCACACTGTAAACGCGGCTTTCCATTTCGTCCCTGTGCTGCACCATGTATTCAGCACTGAGCGCCTGGTTAGCGAAGGACATATCCATCACACTGGCGGGATGACCTTCGGCTGATGCCAGGTTGATCAGGCGGCCTTCACCGAGCAGGAAAATGCGGCGACCGTCTTTCATCACGTACTCATCCACGTAGGGGCGCACCAGACGCTTGGAGACAGCCATTTCTTCCAGGGCAGGGATGTTGATCTCGACGTTGAAGTGACCAGAATTGGCGAGGATCGCGCCATCTTTCATGCTTTCGAAGTGGTGGCGATCTAACACGTTTAAGTCACCCGTGAGGGTGCAGAAAATGTCACCGATTTTGGCAGCTTCTTCCATCGGCATGACCCGGAAGCCATCCATAACAGCTTCCAGCGCGGGGAGAGAATCTACTTCGGTAACAACGACGTTAGAGCCCATGCCGCGCGCGCGCATGGCCAAACCACGCCCACACCAACCATAGCCAGCAACCACAAAGGTCTTGCCTGCTAACAGTACATTGGTGGCGCGAATGATGCCATCCAAAGTGGATTGACCGGTTCCATAGCGGTTGTCGAAGAAGTGCTTGGTCATGGCGTCATTGACAGCGATGATGGGGAACTTGAGGGCATTATCAGCAGCCATGGCACGCAGGCGGATCACACCGGTGGTGGTTTCCTCGGTGCCGCCGATGATCTGGTCGAGGAGTTCACGCCGCTCTTTGTGCAGCGTGCTCACCAGGTCGGCTCCATCATCCATCGTCATCTGCGGATTGTGATCGAGGGCTGCGCGCAGGTGTTTGTAGTAGGTGGTGTTATCTTCCCCCTTGATCGCGAAGACCGGGATCTCGAAGTGGTTAACGAGGGCCGCCGCCACATCATCCTGGGTGGAAAGGGGATTAGAAGCCGTCAGAACCACATCCGCGCCGCCCGCCTGGAGCGCGCGCATTAGATTGGCTGTCTCAGTCGTCACGTGCAAACAAGCCGAGATACGTTTCCCTTCCAGAGGGCGCTCTTTCGCAAAGCGCTCACGGATCAGGCGCAAAACGGGCATTTCGCGTTCAGCCCATTCGATCCGCAAGCGACCACCCTCGGCCAACTTTGGATCTTTGATGTCGTAACTTGCCATTACATATCCTCCACAAATCGTAGGATTGAAGTTATGAAAACCAATCCGTAAAACCAGGGAAGTTCCCCCCTTTACGAACGGGCATTCAGCAATGTATCGAGCCGGCCCTGATCGTCAAAATGCTGGCGATAGCGATCCACAAACTCAGCCGGCGTATAAGTATGTTCCTGTGGGCCACGGGTCTCCAGGCAGTATGTGGCGGCCAGCGCGCCTAAACGACCGCATGTTTGCCAGTCCAGCCCTAAGCGCACACCGCGTACAAAACCACCTCGGAAGGCGTCCCCTACCCCAGTAGGATCGAGCACCTGCATGGGTGGAACAGCCGGGACTTGATAAACCTGTCCTTCTGCAAAAATGCGAGCGCCCTTTTCGCCTAATGTCACCACCATGTGATCTACATGACTGAGCAAAACTTTTTCAGATAAGCCGGTATGCTTCTGAAGCAGTTCGTACTCATACTCATTCACAAAAAGGCTATACGCACCCTCGGCGCCGCGCCGTAGTTCGGATGGATCGGAGCGCACCACCTGCTGACCAGGGTCATAAAGGTAAGGGATAGCATTTTCGCCGCATTCGACCACGTAGCGATCCATCGCTTTAGGATCGTTAGGTGAAATGATGACCAGATCGGGACGCGGATTAAAAGAAAGAACGGATAGTTCGGCAGCATAGGCCATGGCGCCGGCATAGAAGCTGCAAATCTGAGCATTATTCAGATCTGTGTTAGCAAAGAAAGAAGCCGTGAAGACACCTTCAACCGTCTTTACACAAGAGATATCTACACCTTTGCTCTCCAGCCAGTCAGCGTACTCAGAGAAATCCTCGCCTACAGTGCCCATGAGACTGGGACGCTCGCCCAAAAGGGCGAGGGTGTAGGCAATGTTGGGAGCGGTACCTCCGCGCTGGCGAATCATACGATCCACCAGGAAAGACACGCTGATCTTATCGAGATGATCGGGCAGTATGTGTTCGTGGAAGAACCCAGGAAACGACATGAGATAGTCGTAAGCGATTGAACCGGTGCAAACAATGCTCATGAGATGATTACTCCTCCAGAAGTAGATCCCCGCTGGCTTACGCTGTCTGGCGAGCCAGCGCACGCGGTAAGTTTACCCCAAAGGGTGGATAAATGATGCCCTTTTCAGTTACCAGGGCAGTCAGCAGGTGATGTGGGGTGACATCAAAAGCCGGGTTGCGGGCCTGCGCCCCAGCGGGCACAATCCGCTCACCGTGAACTTCAATATTCAGCACTTCGCTTGCGCTGCGCTCTTCAATGGGGATCAAATCTCCAGAAGGCAGGGCGAGATCAATCGTTGAGGTTGGCACGACCGGATAAACCGGAACATGATTGGCATGACCGGCGAGCGCGAGCATGTAAGTGCCAATCTTGTTGGCTACATCTCCATTCGCGGCAACCCGGTCGGCCCCGAAGAATACTTTCTGTGCCTGTCCTGTGCGCAGCATATGACCTGCCGCGCCATCCACAATGATCTCGTATGGAATGCCGTACTGCTCCAGTTCCCAGGCAGTCAGGCGGGCACCCTGGAGACGCGGGCGAGTTTCATCTACTAAAACATGAATGTGTTTGCCCATCTCGTGCGCCATACGAACCACCCCCAAAGCAGTCCCCCAATCTACGGCAGCCAGCGCGCCTGTGTTACAATGATGGATAATCGTATCACCATCTTCTATCAATTCGGCGCCGTTCGCCGCCATGCGGCGATTGATTTCAACGTCCTCATCAGCAATCCACTGCGCTTCTTTTACGAGTTGGGATGTCAAGTCGGCTACCGAAGCGGTTGAAGCTTCTATCATCGTCAGCATACGCTGTACAGCCCAGGCCAGATTGACAGCAGTCGGTCTGGAAGCGAGCAGCACTTGAGCCGCCTGCCGCATTTCTTCTTTGAAAAGACTGAGATCGCGCGTATGTGTGCGACAGGCAGCCAGGGCCATGCCAAAAGCGGCAGTTGCGCCGATAGCCGGCGCCCCACGCACCACCATATCTCGTATCGCAGCGGCTACTGCCTGGTAGTCATCGAGTGTCACCACTTCGAAACGGGCAGGCAGCAAACGCTGATCAATCATCTTGACCTGACAATGACTGGAATCCCATTCAACCGTACGCATGTTTTCACCAAAAAGACGCCCTCTCTGGAGAGCGTCTAAAAGTCGCTTCTCCAAAGTTTAGCATGGGTTCTATTGTTTGTCAAAACATTGACACAATCTATATCATCCAGTATAAGGCTTTACATGCACAAACGGCTCCTTCCTCTATTGGTTTGCCTGCTGGTTTTGGTTGGCTGTAACTTTCCGGTGAAAGTGGATCTGCGAAAGGCGGATGTCACTGCCACCCCGGCTCTTTCGCCGACCCCCACCCTGCCACCTCCTCCAACGCAAACCCCAACCCTGCCCCCCACCCCTACCCCGCAGCCCACAGTTCGGATTGAAATGGCTGAACAGGAACTGTTCCTGGGAGACTATGAACAAGCACGCCGTGAGTTTCAGGACGCAAGAGAATCAGCTGTTGAGCCGGAAGTGCAGGCTGTAGCGGCGATTGGCATGGGGCGAGCATTATTCTTTCAGCAAAACTATTCGAGCGCAATCGATCTCCTCAACAATGCGATCACTGCGTTTCCTGACAGCACCAGCCTGCCAGTAGCCTACTTCTTCTTGGGGGGCAGTTATGATGCACAGAAGATTTATGATCAGGCTGCCGCAGCGTATGAGAAGTTCCTGGAACTGCGCCCCGGGGTGCTGGACGATTTTGTTCAGGAACTGCGCGGGGATGCTTACCTGGCAGCAGGTATTCCAACAAAGGCGGCTGAGGCATATGCCGCGGCAGTAGATGCTTCGCAGGATAGCGACACAACCTGGACGGCGCTGAAACTGGGACAGGCCTACTCGCAGGCAGGAGACTTTACCAAAGCCCTTCAAACTTATCTCGACGTGTATGAACGCACAGACAACGATTACGCCAAAGCGCAGGCGAATTTGTTAATGGGCCAGACTTACCTGACGCTGGGGCAGCCCGAACAGGCGTATGCTCGCTTTACAGATTCGGTCTCGCATTATCCGATGGCCTTCGACAGCTATACCGGATTGGTCGAGCTGGTCAACGCGGGGCTGGAAGTTAACGAGTTAGACCGGGGGATTGTGGATTTCTATGCCGGGCAGTATGGACTGGCAATCGATGCCTTCAACCGGTATGAGAGCAATGTCTCGGACGCTAACGGAACCATGTACTATTATCGCGCGCTCAGCTACCGGGCTTTATACCAGTTTGAAGACGCACTAGCCGATTTTGACACACTGATTACGCAGTTTCCCAGCGACCGTTACTGGGCAAAGGCCTGGGAAGAGAAAGCGGACACACTCTGGGCCTATGAGGATAAGTATCAGGAAGCAGCGGATACGCTGATCGAATTTGTCAAGCAAGCGCCAGATGCTCCCGAAGCACCGGGATTCCTGTTTGACGCAGCGCGGATTCAGGAACGAAATAACCAGTTGAGCGAGGCCGCAGCAACCTGGGAACAACTAATCAACACCTACCCTTCTTCTGAGCGCAGCTACCGGGGATTATTCCTGGCTGGTATTTCATCCTACCGGGTCAAAGATTATTCAAAAGCGCTGCTTACCTTCCAGCGGGCACTGGTGCTGACAGGCAACAACAGCGATCAGGCGGCAGCTTACTTGTGGATTGGGAAGACGCAGCAGGCACAAGGGAACGTGGAAGCCAGCCAGTCAGCCTGGCAGCAAGCAGCACAGCGCGACCCGACCGGTTACTACAGCGTGCGAGCCAATGAACTATTGAAGGGTGAAGCACCCTTCAGCCTGGAAAGGCCGGTTGATCTGGGATATGATCTGGGTCAGGAACGGGCTGAGGCAGACGACTGGATGAAAACGACTTTTGCGCTCCCAGCAGAAACAAACTTGGATGGGCTGGGCGAGCTGGAAGCCAACCCGCATACGCAACGCGGGAAGGCGCTGTGGGAACTGGGAGCGTATGGACTGGCACGTAATGAGTTCGAGATTGTGCGCCAATCGCTGCTAAGTGATCCGGTTGGGACTTACCGGCTGATGAACACGATGTATGAGATGGGGATTTACCGCTCGGCGATACTCGCCAGCCGCCATGTTCTCGACTTGGCAAACCTGGATGATATCAGCACGTTGAAAGCTCCGGCTTACTTCAATCACATTCGTTTTGGAGTGTATTACAAAGACCTGATTTTGCAGGTTAGCAAGTCGGAAAAGCTGGACCCACTGTTCATCCTGAGCGTGATACGGCAGGAGAGTTTGTTTGAAGGCTTTGCCACATCGAGCGCAGGGGCAAGAGGGTTGATGCAGATTATGCCCCTGACCGGGCAAGAGATTGCCTCTAACATGAGCTGGCCGGCGGGCTTTACCCTCGATGACCTCTATCGTCCCATAATCAGCATTCCATTAGGCACACGTTATATGGCGCGACAGCGCGATTACTTTGATGGTAGTCTGTCGTCAGCACTGGCGGCCTATAATGGCGGACCAGGGAATACCATCCAGTGGAGCGAGATGGCAAATGGCGACCCAGATCTCTTGTTAGAAGTGATCCGGGCGGATGAGACACGCAGCTACATCATGCAAATTTATACGTTCTATAACTTGTACCGGATAATTTACGAACGAGGCTATTAAAAGTTTTCTGTGGCCGACAAACCCGGCCACAGAAAACAATCTTTTTAAGCATCCAAACAGGGGGATGTAAGCTAGAGCACCAGCCGCATGGGATCTTCAATATAGGCAGCGAGGGCCTGCATAAAGCGAGCCGCCTCAGCCCCATCAGAAACACGATGATCTGTGGAAATGGTGGCCTTTAAGCGCATACCCACCTTAACCTGCCCATCTTCCACGAGGGGAACTTCTTGCGCAGCCCCTACCGCCAGAATGGCGACCTCGGGCGGGTTGATGACCGCTACAAAGTCTTCAATGTCAAACATGCCCAGGTTGCTGATGGAGAAAGTGGAACCTTCAATATCTTCGGTGCGAACCTTGCCCTGGCGGGCGCGGGCAACCAATTCTCGCATTTCAGCCGAAATGAGGCGCAGCGGTTTCTGATCGGCGTCTTTGACCACCACCGTCAGCAGGCCGGATTCCAGAGCGACAGCATTGCCGATGTTGATATGACCATGGCGAACAACTTCATCGCCAGACAAAGAAGCGTTTAGGTTGGGGAACTGACGCAGGGTAAGCGCAACCGCTTTGATCATAAAGTCGTTGACGGTCAGTTTCTGATCATCCGGAAGATAGGCATTAAGCTGCTTGCGCAGATCCATGACCTTCTCAAAGCGGTAGGCGCTGGTCACGTAAATGTGAGGAATCTGCTGCTTGGCTTCTACCAGACGGCGGGCAATCGTCTGGCGCAGGCGGCTCATCTTCACCCGTTCTTCCTGAGGCACAGAGACAGCCCCCGTCCAAACAGGCGCAGGAGCCACGGGAACACTGGGCTGCTTAGCAGCAGGCGTAGGAGCGGCTGCGGACGCTGTGGTAGGCGCTGGGGCCTGCGCGGGGGCACGTTGGGCCGAACTCGATGGCGGCTTCTACATCTGAGCGAACAATCCGGCCACCAGGGCCGCTGCCCTGAACGTTTTGCAAGTTAATCCCATTTTCTTCAGCGACGCGGCGGGCCAGCGGGGAAGCCTTAATCCGTCCGTTGCCGGACGTTTGGCCCGGCTCTTGAGGGGTAGGAACGGACTGCACTGAAGGGGCTGCCTGAGCGCGCTCCTCAATCTCTTCCTGGGCAGCCGGAGACTGCGTGGCCTGACCCGGTGTTTCAGCCGCCGCCTGTTTTCCCCCCGCGATACTAGGCGGGTTTAAATCTCCTGGAGGAGGCGCTTCTTCCTCCGATTCTGGTTTTGGAACGGCTGTTTTAGCCGCTTCTTCCACGTTTTCTCCTGGCTCGGCAATTACAGCGATGGGCGAACCTACCGGCACAACATCACCCTTCGTCACCAGGTAGCGGGCGATTGTCCCGGTGTAACTCGACTCGACTTCAACAGTAGCCTTGTCAGTCTCAATCTCCGCCAGCACCTCCCCCTTCGACACCTCCTCACCTTCCGCTTTCACCCAGCGTACCAGGGTGCCTTCTGCCATGTCGAAGCCCAGTTTGGGCATGGTTACAATATCAGACATTCAAGACCTCCTTCACCGCCGCAATCACATCCTCCACCTGGGGCAGCGCCATCTGCTCTAAGTTACGGTTGTACGGCAGCGGTACTTCATCCTGTGCGACACGCACAATGGGCGCATCCACATAGTCAAACGCCTGTTCGTAAATTCGCGCGGCGACTTCCGCGCCTACGCCAAATGAGCGCCAGCCTTCTTCCACAACGACGGCACGATTGGTTTTCTTAAGTGATTCGATGACCGGCCCCATATCGAGCGGGCGCAGGGAACGCAAGTCTACAATTTCGGCTTCGATGCCAGCCTGAGCAAGCTGATCCGCAGCTTTCATGGATATTTCAAGCATCTTTGAGTAAGTGACAATGGTGATATCACTCCCTTCGCGCTGCACCTTCAATTCACCCAACGGAACCAGATACTCGCCTTCGGGAACTTCACCGCGCGTCTGGTAGAGCGTGGCATGTTCGATAAACAGCACGGGGTCATCACAGCGAATAGCCGACTTCAGCATTCCTTTTGCATCGGCGGGCGTGCCAGGGGCAACTACCTTGAGACCCGGGAAGTGGGCAAAAACTGCATCGGGCGTTTGCGAGTGAGTAGCGCCAAGCTGGCGACCACCACCGCCGACTGCTCGGATGACCATTGGCAGAACCATCTGACCACCAAACATATAATGTAGTTTGGCCGATTCATTGACAATATGATCCATTGCCGCAAAAGCAAAGTTGATTGTCATCAACTCAGCTATCGGACGCAGCCCCGTCAACGCAGAGCCAATCGCTGAACCGATAATCCCGGCCTCGGCAATCGGCGTATCGAGAACACGCTTTCCACCAAAATGATCATAAAACCCACGGGTTACCGCATAGGTCCCCCCCCAAACGCCGACTTCTTCACCCAGAATAAAAACTTTTGGATCGCGTTCCATTTCCTCCCATAAAGCCTGAGAGATCGCTTCACGCATGGTTATTCTCGCCATTGGTTACCTCGCTCTAGCACTTTTCCTGATTGTTGACGTAGATATTCGCATACAGTTCCTCAGGCGCGGGCTCGGGACTGTTTTCCGCAAACTGAATTGCCTCTTCCACAACTTCTTTGGCCTGATTGTCCTGTTGATTTCAGCTCTTCTTCCGTGGCAATCCCTTGTTCAATCAGGCTGCGACGGTAGATACCAATAGGATCGTTTTCTTGCCATTGGTGGACTTCTTCGGACTTGCGGTAGCGCTCTGGGTCACCCATGGAATGCCCACGGAAGCGATACGTGATGGCTTCAAGGAACATGGGTCCAGTATCACCTTCACGGATTTGATCCATCATTTCTTTCGCTTTTTCATAGACAGCCATCACGTCCATGCCATCCACCTTGGCGTTTGGCATGCCGTAACCCTCGGCTTTTTGCGTCAGATCTGAAACGGCTGAAGCACGATCCACCGATGTGCCCATTCCATACTGATTATTTTCTACTACCCATAGAACTGACAGACCCCAGACCTTCGACATATTCAGGGCCTCATGGAAAAAGCCAATGTTCGAAGCGCCATCACCAAACATACAAATGGTAACAGCAGGATTATCCTGATACTTATCCCCAAGCGCCAAACCAGTGGCGATGGGCAAATGAGAACCCACGATAGCATGCCCGCCGAAGTAGTTCTTACTTACATCAGCCAGGTGCATCGAGCCACCCTTTCCCTTAGAAATCCCGGTTTCTTTCCCCAGCAATTCTGCCATCACTTTGTTGGCAGGGATGCCCACGTTAATGGCTACACCATGATCGCGATAGGCTGTGATTACCCGATCCTGAGGTTGACGCGCTGCCACCAGGCCGGTGCTGACCGCTTCCTGGCCGATATAGAGGTGCAGAAAACCACCGATCTTCCCCTCTTGATACAATTCCGCAGCGCTTTCTTCCAGGCGGCGGATCTCAACCATCTGTTGATACAACTCAAGATGCTTACTTTTGTCCATGTAAACCTGTTTCCTCCCAATGTTTTGATCCCCAACGCTTTCGGGAAGATCTCGTTTAACGTAATATTTATTTAACACCTGGCCGAACCTGTTTGCAGCACAAGGGAGCAACGGTTACTCGGACAGGTCCTAAATCTATCGTTATTATATCAGAATAGAGGATTGTACTCAGTAATTTGTACAAAAAGGCACAGCGACTGTTCGACTGAAAATGCAGGCAAACTGGAAGCCATTCTTGAAGCGTGTAATGATCAAGAACTGTGACAGTTCACCGGTAGCCGGTCGCGGGCCAAAAAAGGCTTCGGTATCGTCGCTCCAAGAGAAGGCATAAGCGCCATGTGCATTTTCCCGAAACCCTTTCACATCCTGTAAGGGATGAGGGAGCGCATCTGCACTAGAGGCTTGCAGACCGGTTTGGAGCATGCTTTGGGAGTAGCGGAAGGCATTGCGAACATCGGTATCGTACAACGATAGCGAACCGACGAAAATGGCGATCAGCGTGAGCAGCGCCGGAATAAGGATACGACGCCCCCAAAGATAAGGACGGTCAGAATCGATCACCTGCGCATCGACGCCGCGACGAATGATATAAGCCAACGGCAAGAGCAGCACGACCAACGGCAGGAAGGTATAGAGCAGCGGGATCATGTTACGGATAAAGTCCTGGCGGCCCCACTGCTGCGAAATTGCGATGAAGGTGCTAAACAAAGCCCCGAGAAAACCACCCATGACAATCCCCATCCAGGAAGAGGCGGGAAGAGAGGAAACCAAACCGAGGACAGCACCCATCAAGAGATATTGGAGCAGATACTGGCTAAAACTACCGTCAGGAGATGCGAGCGGAATACCGGGTAAGACAATCCAATTGACAGCCTGAGAAGCAAAAGCGTACACGCCCCCTAACCAGGCGCCAAATAAAGCACCAAACAGGATATAAAAACGACGCTTATACATCGATTGCAGCAGTGAAGGGTTTTCATGATAACTCGTGTACAAACTCATGACCCAAATCCTCTTTCCAGGGACCTTTTACGGTATCAGTGAAGTGATGTGCCTATTTTATCCGACAAATGGGGATTTTGTGAGGTCGGATCGGGTGACCACACGCTAATCGACTCACTGAACACGCCGTTGGGGGGGCATTAAAAAAATTTAGGGCAGCGCAGGCGGGCTGCCTATGCTGCCCTAGATCTCAAACCGAGTTCTTATTCGAGGGGGAGTTTCTTAAGCCCAGGGGATAAATCGACCCCTTGCTGTTTCATGTAGAACGTTCGACCATAAAACCACACCAAACCGCTGATGAACATGACGATAAAAATGAGCAATGTGGTAAGACTGACACCCCCAAAGATTGGGTAGATGACGCTGGCGACAATCAGCCACACGAGATAACCAAAGGAAACCAGACCTACCAGCGTGATTACAGGCAGTGGACCGATCTTTAGTTGGACCAGACGAGGGGCAACAGAAAACCAATCTTTGCGCAAGAAGGGCAGAAGCAGGATCGCCAGCACCGGAATCAACTGCGTGCAAACCACGAAAAAGACAAAGTTCAGTTGGGAAGCCAGCGCTCCATTCAAAGCCGCATCCACTACACCCAACTCTGCGATCATCGCCACCAACAGGACTGCCACCAACGGACTGCGAATGACAGGGTGTAAAAAGCCGACTAACTCGGGCAGCAGCCCATCTTCTACCCAGGCGAGAACGATGCGGCTACAGTAGAAGATGTAAGTCTGAACCAGGTTGATCAGCGTGTAAACCCAGGCCAGCCCCACTAACAAGATGAGAGGAAAACTGGGCCGCAGGATAGCGCCGTAGAAGAAAACCCACGGCATCGCTGTACCTTGATAGTCTCCATACTGGTAGAGATAACTTTCGGCAGATAACCACTCGGCGGGAACCAGACGAAGCAGCAGCCAGGTAGCCCCGACAAAAATAAGCCCTGTCATTACCAGTGAAGTAAGGCTGCCAGCCAGGAGAGTTCTTACCAGGCTGCTTCACTTCTCCAGCAAAATAAGTAGGGATGAAGTACCCATAGAATATCCAGAATCCGAGCAGCAGGCCAGCCAGGGCGGTGCTAGGGCCGCCTGGCGTTCCCTTCATCCCAAGCGATTTCGCTGTGTTGACCTGATCCACGAAGCTGCCTGAACCCATGTAATGATCCCAGGCGGTCGGGAAAGCATCCTTTGGCACGGAAGCCAACTGGAAATACAGAATTGCCCAGGCGAAAAGTCCCAGCACAAACCCAACCTGTAAAGTGCGCAGAATCACCTTTTGGGGCATGATGAGGATGAGGAAAGTGATTACAATCGATACTGTGCCGACAAGCACAATGCCATCTGGAGAAGAAACCGATTTGCTGTGACCAGAAGCTGATGCTGGTTGAAGATAATAGAAATGGTACGCATGACATTGGGAAGCGTACTCTGAGGGATAACAGCAATTAATGAACCGGCTACCAGAGCGCTGAAGATCACAAGAGTTCAGCTTGAGGCAAAGGCCAGCGGAGCACTAAGGGTACGGCTGGCAACCACGTAATCGGCGCCCGAACGTTGGGCAGCAGTGCCAATGACGGCGTAAGTGTAGGCATGAAACAGGCACAAGATCAGCGCAATGATGAGAATGCCTGTCAGGCTGCTGCCTGGCCAAAGGCCAGCCAGCATGGAGAAGGGCATTTGACCGGATGATGAAAGACTAATGCAGTTAACACCAAAAATCAAAACAGCAAAAAAGCCCATTTCACGCAGCAAGCTGGCACTGTTACGCAATATCGTTCGTGATGCTGGTCTGGCAGACCCGACAGCCATTTCTGCCATTGTGTTTCCTCCTGTATGAGATGCTCGTCTGGATCACGGTGAAGGATTAGGGGAAACAAAAGTCTATGTAAATACCCCACTCCATTATACATAGGCCATTTCGAAAAAATCGTAAAGAGGCAGTAAAGGAGACCTTGCAATCAACCTACACTATTCGCTTATCGTTTTTTTGAGGGAAGTTAGAGACGCAGGTTGGTTAAATCGTCAATTCTTTATTCGTCAGAGGAGCGACGAAAAGTGGGGCCTTGCTGAGTTTGAGCAAGGCCCCACCAACGAACCATTGTAATGCTTGATCTATACTAGACTTATTTGTCGTTCTTGATAGCGGCCTGTGCAGCAGCCAGACGTGCAACCGGAACGCGGAACGGCGAGCAGCTAACGTAGTTGTTGCCGATGATGTGGCAGAACTCGATGGATTCAGGATCACCACCGTGCTCACCGCAGATACCCACTTCCAGTTCGGGGCGGGTCTTACGACCATCATCGATGGCAGTGCGCATCAGCCGGCCCACGCCTTCACGGTCAATGGTCTGGAAGGGATTCTTCGCGAGAATGCCCTCTTCCACGTACTTAATGAGGAAGTTGCGCTCGGCGTCATCGCGGCTGTAGCCGAAGGTCATTTGGGTCAAGTCGTTGGTACCGAAGGAGAAGAACTCCGCCAGTCCAGCGATCTCGCCGGCAGTGACTGCGGCGCGCGGGATTTCGATCATCGTACCGAACTTGTAGGGGAAGGTAACGCCCTTCTCATCCATAACCTGCTTGGCAATCTTTTCAAGACGAGGCTGAATCCACTTCAGTTCGTTCACAGTGCCGGTTAGCGGGATCATAATTTCGGGGCGAACCGTAACGCCGTCATTGGTGCAGTCAGCGGCAGCTTCGAGGATGGCGCGCACCTGCATTTCAACGATTTCGGGCATGTAGATGCTCAGGCGAACACCGCGCAGACCCATCATGGGGTTGCTTTCGTGCATGGCACGAATGGAGGTGAGTAATTTTTCCTTATCAGCCAGGCCCTTCGTTTCGCCCTTGACACGCATGGTCACTACTTCTTCGAAGAGTTCTTCTTCGTCGGGCATGAACTCATGCAGCGGCGGGTCGATCAGGCGGATAATGACCGGATAGCCATCCATCGCCTGGAATAGTCCAGCAAAATCTTTGCGCTGGAAGGGCAGCAGTTCATCCAGGGCAGCCTTGCGATCTTCATGCGTTTCGGACAGGATCATGCGCTGCACGATAGGCAGGCGCTCCGGCTCGAAGAACATGTGCTCGGTGCGGCAGAGGCCAATCCCCTTAGCGCCGTAAGTGCGCGCGCGCTGGGCATCCTTGGGGTAGTCGGCATTCGCCCAAACCTGCAAGCGAGCAATCTCATCCGCCCACTTGAGCAGAACTTGTAAGTCAGTCTGCTTTTCCAGATCGGGCACGGACAGGTCGAGTTTGCCCAGGTAAACTTCGCCGGTGGTACCGTCGACCGAGATCCACTCACCCTCTTTGACGATCACATCATTCGCCTTCATCTGGCGAGTGTTGAGGTCAATGCGGACAGAAGAAGCGCCGACGATGCAGGGAACGCCAAACTGGCGAGCCACAACAGCAGCGTGCGAGGTAGCGCCACCTTCGCTGGTTAGAATACCCTTAGCAGCGAGCATACCGTGAACATCATCAGGCTTGGTGAAGGGGCGAACCATGATAACAGCCTCACCATTTTCCTTTGCCCTCCGCTCAGCGGTATCGGCATCGAAGTATACCTGACCAACGGCAGCACCCGGGGATGCATTTACCCCAGTGGCAAAGAAACGATTTGCATCCTTTGCTTCTTTCTTGCCAGCTTCATTAAACTGCGGGTGGAGCAGGGCATCGACCTGCTTGGGGGTGACGCGCATCACAGCTTCCTGCTTAGAGATGAGGCCTTCATTGGCCATATCCACAGCAACTTTGACCGCTGCGGCAGCCGTACGTTTGCCATTGCGCGTCTGAAGCATCCACAGGCGACCACGCTCGATGGTGAACTCCACATCCTGCATATCGTGATAGTGCTTCTCAAGAATGTCGGTTACTTCCATAAACTGCTTGTAAGCTTCAGGCAGTTTGTCGCCCATCGTTGCGATGGGGTCTGTGTTGCGAATACCAGCGACAACATCTTCACCCTGGGCATTCAGCAGGTAATCGCCATACATTTTATTTTCGCCGTTGGCTGGGTTGCGGGTGAAAGCAACACCAGTGCCAGAATCCCAACCCATGTTCCCGAAGACCATGGTCACAATGTTGACAGCGGTGCCGAGATCATCGGGGATGCTTTCAGCACGGCGATAGTCGCGGGCGCGCTTGCCGTTCCAGGAGCGGAAGACGGCTTCGGTCGCGAGGCGCAGTTGATCGATTGGATCCTGCGGGAAGGGGAAACCCTTCTGCTGCTGAACAATCTTTTTGAACTCTTCTGCCAGCTCTTTCAGGTCATCGGCGGCCAGATCGGTGTCAGCACTGACATTCTTCTTCGCTTTAAACTCATCCAGCGGCGCTTCGAAAGCTTCGTCGGAGATATCGAGCACGACGGAACCGAACATCTGGATTAGACGGCGGTACGAGTTGTAAGCGAACCGCTCGTTTTCAGTCAATTTCGCCATACCCTGAACGGTCTCATCGTTGAGGCCAATGTTCAAGACGGTATCCATCATACCGGGCATGGAGAATTTCGCACCCGAGCGGCAGGAGACCAGCAGGGGATTGTTAGGATCACCAAACTTTTTACCAGAAGCTTCCTCAATCTTCTTCAGCGCATCCAATTCCTGATCCCACATGCCAGCAGGGAATTGCCCATTATTGGCAAGGTAAGCGTTGCAGGCTTCGGTTGTCACTGTGAAGAAGGGAGGAACTGGCAAACCAATGCGAGTCATTTCGGCTAGGTTGGCGCCTTTACCACCCAGCAGGCCGCGAACTTCTTCCCAATCGCCGCCCTTGTAGGCTTCCGCCTGGTCGAGCTCATTAACAAAAACACCCATTTCTTGTCTACCATAGACGTCCTCCTAAATTTTCATAACCCCTAGAAGGGGATTATTGTTCATTAATCACAATTTAACCCAAAGCATTCTACCACAAACCCATATTTTCCGACAGACAACTGGTTTTTCACAATCTTTTATGACAAAATGGACTTTTAATCACTTAAATCACCTGGTTGTAAACCAGGTGAAAGGTAATTTTGACCAATAGTAGAAGATAATAATATCAATTCCAACGCTTGGAGAAATGGATTTTAATGGCACAGGCAAAAATACTGGTCATCGACGACGACGAGGGAATGACTGAATTACTGGCACTTTTGTTGTCACCCGCTTCGTCGAATGTCATCACAGCAAATTCTGGTACGGACGGAATTGAGTTAGCAAAAGCCCATGCACCAGATGCCATCATCCTAGACCTGATGATGCCAGGAATGAATGGCTGGCAAGCGTGTCGAGTCATCCGAACATTTAGTGAAGTCCCCATCTTGATTCTGTCAGCAATTGATTCACCAGGAATGGTGGCTCAGGCGCTGGATGCCGGCGCAGATGATTACTTGATTAAACCGGTTTCAAGCAGTACTTTGATCGCTCGTCTCAACAAACTGCTACGCCGCTCGAAAGTTTCGTTATCTTCTGTTTCAGCGACGGGTCAGGCGTAGATCCAGCAGTTTGTTTATAACCGTATTCATCTCATCCCTCCTAATCTTATTGTCTTATTGGTTACACAAACAGGGCAGGCCGAAAGGTCTGCCCTGTTTGTGTTCCTGCCGCGAACTTTCATGGGGAGGATGATGTATCTTGTTAGTCTTATTTATAGTAAAATCTATGTGGACAGTCGGCCTGTGGTGATTTTGGGCCAACTCAAAACAAGTACATTGAGGAGATTTCGCTGTGCAGAACTGTTCACGTTGCAATACGCAGTCGCCAGATACCGTCATCATCTGCCCTAACTGTCAAGCAGACCTAAGAGAATATTCAAAAAACGCGGTAGCGCTGAAGCACTTTCAGGCTAACCCGCGCGTAGTAGGCGTGAACCTGGCGGTCCACGGAGATGCCTGCCCAGCCTGCCAGGAAATACAGGGGACGTATCCGAAAGATCAGGTCCCCAAACTGCCCGTCGAAGGCTGCTCACACGCCCAGGGCTGCCGCTGCTTCTACCAACCGATGCTTGAGGAAATTTTCCCGTAAAGCAGTTCAGCTTTGGATCACTGCACGGACGCCAGGCTTCTGAAAAAGCGAAACGTCTGTGCAGTGATCCAAAAGAGATGATCTTTCAACCGCCGTTTGTGATAAAACCCCACAACCTCTAAAAGCATACGAATGCCAAGCAAGCCCGTATTCACCAGGGCGAACAGGATGACACCCTTCTCCCTACTCTCCAGCCATCTGGATGAGCTGGCGTAGGGCATCGGCTACTTGCTCAGGAGCTTCCATCATGAGCATATGCCCACCCCCTGGAATGGTGACCATCCAGCTTTTTGGGAGCATCTGCGCCATCGTTTCCATGTTTCCCATAGAAAGAAGCTGGTCCGCCTCACCCGCCACCACAACCGCTGGAATGTTCATGCGCGAAAGCTCGCCGGTCATATCCTGACGGTGAGCCATGCCTCGCAGCGCGCCCACGATCCCTTTTGAATCGGTTGACATCATTAACTCAACGAGCGGCTGCACCAACTCAGTATGCGGAGTCATATGAGGAGCCATCGCTTTGACCACCACGCGCGGACCCCGGCGTTGGGCCGAACTGGCCTGTCGGAGACGCGACTGTCGCTTTTCGGGATTATCGGCGGCGGCCTGGGTTGCAACCAATGCTAAACCACACAGGCGATTAGGATAGGCGTGCGCGAAGGCCAGGCTGACGTAGCCACCCATTGAATGACCGACAACAACGGCCTTTCCAATTTCCAGGTGATCCATCAGACGAACCACGTCTTCGGCCATCTCACGCATGGTGTAAACCCCTTCGGGGACGGGAGATTTACCAAAACCACGCAGATCGGGCAAGATCAGGCGGGCATCTTGTTCAAGGAGCGGAACGAGAGGCTGCCAGATTGTATGGTCAAAGGGGAAGCCATGCAAAAAGATGACCGGCCTTCCCTGACCGTATTCTTCGTAGTAGAGATCGATAGAAGATTCTTCCACGACGTTTCCCTTCTTCATGGACTGCCAGCCTGGTTTAACCACGCTCTGGCAAAAGATAAGGCTTCTTCTCGGTTGGGTATTTCTCCAGCAGCCTGCGCCTCACGAATGGCTTCCAACAGTTTACCAAGCATAGGGCCTGGCTTCAGGTTAAGTTCATCCATCAGATCATTCCCTGAAAGGTAGCGCGGCGGCGACACAACCTCTTCGCTTTGTTCCCAATAAGCTTCCAACAACGCCCGGCAGACATTTATCTCGGCCAACCACTGCTCTTGCGGCAGGGTAACGCCGTAGGTGGCGCGCATATCAGCCAGCGACAGCAGGCAGATTTCGACGCCGGTTTCACCTGTTTCTCGGAAGAAACGGTAAATGGCACGGCGGGAAGGCACATCGTCTAAGGCATGGAGCGAGGAAACCAAAAAGTGAACGCGCATGTGCTGCTCAACAATGGTTTGCACACGCTCCACTTCCTGGTTACTGAGGGCCAAGGCGCGCGCGCGATGAACAGTGAGGTTCGCTCCCAACTCAGGATGCCCCAAGAAGCACACCTTGCCTCCTGGCTCTTCTGCACGGGTTCGCGGCTTAGCAATGTCGTGATATAGGGCAGCCAGGAAGAAGAGCGAGCGCGGAGAACGATCGTACTGAGGCTGCTCCTGAAAATGACGCGTGAAGTGTTCACGATAGCGGCCCAGGCGCGTGACCGCCAGACTGTTGATGAGATCGGGGCTGTCTTCCTGATCAACCCGGAGCAAGGCATCCAAAAGCTGCCCCAGATATTGGACAGTACTGAGGGTATGTTCCCAGACATTTGAAACATGGGGGGCGCTTTGTGTCACCTGCTTCAGACTTTCTAACTCTGGCAGCACAAACTGCAAGACGCCCAACTGATCTAAAACTTGAACGGCAAGCGAAACCTGTGATCCCCCCAGCATTTTAAACAACTCGTCACGCTGCCGTTCAGGCGAGACACGCGCCAGTAAAGGGGCGGCTGCACGGATGAGACGCTGCGTTTTAGGGTCAATCAGAAAATGGAGGCTGAGGGCCTGACGCACAGCACGCAGCACGCGAGCGGGATCCTCTTGAAGGCTGGTGGGGGAGCAGGCACGAATGCGCTTTTCACGCAAGTCGACAAAGCCACCTAATGGATCTATAAGGCGGGCAGGGTCAGAAACGTTAAAAGCCATGGCGTTAATCGTAAAATCCCGCCCGCGCAAATCGCCTTCGAGATTCTCAGCACGCAAGGTGGCAAAATCGAGCAGCAGGCGCTCAGGGCCGTTTACGTTGAGCACCACCCGGGTGGTGTCACGCTCTTCATCCAGCACATACAGCGCTCCATCTAAAACACAGGCTACCTCTTGCGCCAGCTTACGCGTTGGACCCGATACAACAAAATCCAGATCGTGAACCGGGCGGTTAAGGAGAATGTCGCGCACTGCGCCGCCGACTAAGTAGAGGGGTCGCTGAGGGGTAGAATATTCTTTTAACCGCTCTAACGTTAACTGTGTATCCATATTTCTATATTACCACCCTACCTGCAGCAGCCTGGTTGGATTTTGATCGAAACGATATTGCAACTGTCTGAAATACACGCGCTTACCACTACTTAAGATTACACAGCGCCTCGTACCTGGGTAGGTCAACCTCTCCGATAAAGGGCAAGTTGCGGTAGTAATCGTCGATATCGAGGCCATAACCAAACACAAACTTATTAGGAATAGCGAACCCACGATAACGCACTGGAATGGGAACTTCACGACGTTCTGTTTTATCGAGCAGGGTGCAAACTACCAGGCTCTTGGGGTGACGTGTAGAGAGTAAGTCGATTACGGAAGCAATGGTATGGCCGCTATCGACAATATCTTCTACAAGAATAACATCCCGATTGGCAATGTCGGTGTTTAAGTCGAGTGAGATGCGCACCTGCCCAGGGGAATGCCGCCCACCAACGCCATAAGAAGAAACCGCCATGAACTCAATGGCATGGGGCACCGTGATCCGGCGCATCAGATCCGTGAGAAACATGACACCACCGCGCAAAATGCAGATAAGAAGCAAATTCTTTCCCTGATAATCCTGGCTGATTTCTGCTCCTAGTTCGGTGATGCGCGCTTGAAGCTGTACCTCATCAATTAATACATCCCCTAAGAACTCGCGGTAATCCCACATAACGACCCTTACCCTTCTCCCTGATGATTGCGCGGAACTTCATGATGCAAACGGCAGCGGGCCTCATACATCTCAGAGGCGCCGACGATCACGACCGGATCATCATAGTAAGCTGGTTTTCCGTTAACCAGACGCTGCGTGCGGCTGGCTGACTCGCCGCACACCATGCAAATGGCTTGCAGCTTATCGACCCGCTCTGCAATCGCCATGAAGGTAGGCATGCAGCCAAAAGGCTCACCGCGGAAGTCGGTATCCAGACCAGCGACAATCACGCGGATGGTCTGTTCTGCCAGTTGACGGGCTACTGAAATAATGCCTTCATCAAAAAATTGGGCTTCATCGATTCCCACAACTGAAGTGTCGGGATTCAGAGCCTGCCAGATATCGGAAGCGCATTGGATTGGCTGGGCATTGAAGACCGTGCCGGCATGGGAAGTGACCTTATCGACATAGTATCGATTGTCAATGACCGGCTTAAAACCTGCACTTTCTGGCGCGCAATTGTAGCACGCCGCAGGCGGCGAATCAATTCGTCTGTTTTACCACTGAACATCGAGCCGGTCACAACTTCGATAGAACCCACATGATGCTTCATAAAACAATTATCCTCACTCGTTCTGGTTTGACTTACTCAACTCACTTTTCAACATTACCAGCGCATCTACCAGCGTAGGGTCTTCCTGATAGGCCATCGCCAGGTAATAGCTGACGTAATCTCCAAAAAGTAAAAGTGTCCAGATATGCGCCAGGGGTGTTTCCCCCCTGGCACGGATGAAATCCGTGTTAATGGCCTGAAGTCATAAAAAACTGCCTGGTGAGATCCAGGCGCAAACGGTTGCGCGGAAAGTTGGAAGGCGCCTCTAAAAAAAGCGCGATCAACTGTGACAACAGGTTTTCAGGGTTGTTTAATCCAGCCAAGGTGTTGTGATCGGCCTCTGGCAGAAGTTCAAACTGCGCCCAGGCTTTCGCAATTTCGTTCATCTGGCCTTTCCAGCGGCGGGCAACCGGCTCAAGGTAGTCAGCACCGAAGATAACCACGCTGCGCCCCACAAGCTGTCCTGCCAAACGCTTGGCAGCATTCAGCATCACCGGAACTTGAGGGATCAGGTTGGTCTGCAAATTTCGCATGGCATGGAGAGCGTCTTCGAGTGGGGCGGATGGATCTGACAGCAAGTTCAGGCGATATAAGGCCGCCAACAGCAAGCCAAACGAGTACCCCACGGCTGCGCGAGGCTGGCCTTGGTGCTCGAACTGCCAGACCGTCACCCCTTGCGCCTGCGCGAACGCCGCCAGCTTGCCCCCGGTGGTTATTGCCAACAGGGAACACTTGCGCTCTAAAGCCTGCTGGAAAGCGAACAAGGTCTCTTCTGTATTGCCGGAGTGGGAAGAACAGATGACCAGGGTCTGTGGCCCCCGCACCCAGGCGGGCAGACGATAATCGCGATGAACGATCACCGGGACAGGACTGACAGGCGCAGCATACGCAGCGAGCAGGTCCGCGCCAATCGCTGAACCACCCATGCCAGCAACTACCACCTGTTGAACAGCAGGCAGGTCGGGCAGCGGGAAGGACGAACCAAGATCCCAGGCCGCCTGTAGTTGATCAGGCAGGCCGTTGATCTGAGAGATCATGTCCTGGGTATCCAGTTCACGAAAGATTGTCTGATCATCAAGATTTATTGTTGTTGTTATCCTTCAGCGCCTGTAGTTTGCGGTAGACCTCACGGCGCTTCCAGCCCGACTGCTCTGCGACTGCACTCGCCAGGTGAGAGGGGAGCTGTCCTTCTTCAAGACCACGGCGTAAAGCATCTTCGAGTTGTTCTTCCGTCCAGGGGCCAGCACTCTCCGGCGAAGCCCCGCCGATCACCAGGGTGAACTCACCGCGCGGTTCATTCTCTTCAAAATGCAAATGGGCATCCTGGAGGGTTCCACGAAAGACTTCCTCATAGAGCTTGGTCAGTTCACGCGCCACCGCTACCGAACGATTACCAAGCACTTCTTCTAAGTCTTCCAGCGCATCTAACAGCCGATGCGGTGTTTCGAGAAATATGAGGGTATAGGGCAAACCAACAACTTCTGATAAGCGCCGGCGACGTTCCGAAGAGCGCCTGGGGAGATATCCGAGGTAAACAAAGGCATCCGTAGGCAGTCCTGAAATGACCAGAGCAGAAACGGGTGCGGAAGCCCCTGGAATGACGCTCACTGGAAAGCCCCGCTGTAAGGCCGCCCCTACCAGCTCATAGCCAGGGTCGTTAAGCCCAGGCATCCCCGCGTCAGAAACCAGGGCCACATCCCCTCCATCCAGCACCGAGAGAATTTCATCTACCCGGCTAAGCTTGTTATGCTCATGGTAACTGAGGGTAGGGGTCTTAATTTCATAGCGTTGAAGCAGCCTGGCCGTCTGGCGCGTATCTTCTGCGGCAATCAAGACGGCTTCGCGCAGGATCCGCAAGGCCCGCAAGGTAATATCTTCCAGGTTGCCGATTGGTGTTGCGACCAGATAGAGGATGCCCATAGCCGCCTCTAGGGAACCGCCCAGGTCACGAAATCGAGGGTGATCCGTTGGTTTGACTGATCGAGGTTCGGCAGCCAGAAACGGCCGGGAAGGCCTTCTGTGGTGCGGAAGCATAGGTAGCGACCGGGTTGAAGCTGATCCAGCAAGACCGGGTCTTCCGTCATGTTCGCTGTCTGACACTCCGCCAACCCTGGCGACCCCTCTTCACCCGTGGACAACAGACGAGCGCCATTTTGCGGAATCACTTCAGGATGCCCATCTTGTGACAAGGTAAACAGCAAATCATCACTTTCTTCCTGGTTCACCTGACCACTATCCAGATCGAGACGGGTATCGAGCGTCAATGTCATCAGGCCGCTGGCGTAGATTTCGGGCGAGGATGTGGGAGTGGGTGGAATCACCGTATCAGTAGGGATTATAGGTTGAAGCACCTCAATCCGCACCCAGAAAGGCGCTGTCCCATCTGGCCCAATTCCAAAAAGAACATCCTTGTTATTGCGCAGCTTCCAGTTGCTCTGATAAGCTCCCGGAGACTTGGGAGCCACCAAATCGACCGTTACATCGACTGATTTGCCAGGCGGTACTACTGTATTAAAAAGCTGGGCGCGCACCACGCCTAAGTCATCACCGGAAAACCAGACAACCGAGTAACTGTCATCCCAGGTACAACTGCCAGCATTGACCAGCCGCCAGGTTTTGGAGAAGGATTTTCCAGGGAGGAAAAGCGAATCGTCCGGGATGGTGACATCAATGGGACGACCTGCCTGGGCCAGATCACAAGAAACGGGGCCGTTTCGCTGCTGTCCAGCGGGCTGCGGCGTATGGAGAACCGCCGGTAGTCCTTCAGTAGGGGCCAAACGAGTGGAGGTGGTGTAAACCCCCAGCGTCATTGGGGGTTGGGTAAACTCCACCTCGGCGAGAGGTTCAGCCGTCTCAGTCATAAACACAGAGACAGTCTGGTATCTCAGAAAGACTTCTTGGGTGGAAGAGTTGTTATCCGGGTTGACTGGTATGTTGCACGAAGCCAACCCAAATACAAGGAACAAACACGAAAGGAAACCAGCCTGTCTTTTCATGGCATAATGACCTCTCTCATTCTACCAAAATTTTAGAGAAGCGCAGAAAAGTCACCCGTGGACACTGTGGGGCAGAGGTGTATAGAGGGCGCTCTCCACTGCCACGCTCCCGGGAGGTTCTTTACGAAATTCCCTTCGCACCAGTAAGTTCCTTGAATTGAGCAATATATCCGGTAAAATATGACCTAAGCAGATCTTTTTACGCGTTTTCAGTGGAGGTAGGGATGTCCGCAGCCAGCCAGCCAGTTCGTTATCACCGTTTCAATCTTGATATCGGGTGGGAAGATATTGACGCTCATGTAATCACCGAAGCAGCAGTTTCGCTGACAGTTAACGGAGATGTCTGGTTGAGCTTTACCTGCACCCCTACAGATCTTGAAGCATTGTCGGTCGGGTTTTTATATAACGAAGCCGTGATTTAGGCGCGGAGTGAGATTGCTTCGATTTACAGATGCCCAAATGGCGAGAATGTAGATATCTGGCTGCATCACCCGGTTGAAAAGCCCAAACACTGGCAGCGCACCTCCGGTTGTGCCGGCGGGGTAACGGACGTCTCTATCCCCGAGCTGACCGCTCCTGCCAATGATAATCTTCCTCACACCCTATCCACTCCTACCTTCCGCTTTTCCCCCCAGATGCTGCTGCAAGCCATGGAACATCTCCTCCAGTCTCAAGAGGTGTATCGCGACACAGGCGGCATACACAGCTCGGCATTGAGTGATGGGCAGCAAATCCTGTTTCAGGCAGAAGACATTGGGCGGCACAACACCCTGGATAAAATTGCCGGGCAGATGCTGCTCGCGGAACAATCCGTCGAAACCGGGGTATTAATGACGACCGGGCGAGTCAGTTCAGAGATGCTACAAAAATCCGCTCGATTAAAAGCTGCTGTAGTGATCTCGCGGACTTCTCCCACCTCTCAATCGATCGCACTGGCACAGCAGTTAGGCTTAACGCTGATCGGCTATGCCCGGCGCAGCCAGTTCCGAGTCTATACGCACCCAGAGCGGCTGAGCGGCTTCTCTGGCTCAACCTTCATCCTGGAGGGACGCGGGGCCTGAAGTCTTTTGATCCTTCTGCTCTACTTGCTGTAAAGCCAGGGCAAGCTGTTCGGCCTGTAAGAACGATTTAGGGGTATTGACATTCCTAAAAGCGTAAAAGTCTGGGTCGTAGGGTGCAATTTCTTCGGGCGTCATCTCACGAACTTTGACCGAGGGGAACCAGGAAATCACGCGCTGCTGACCCGATTCGAGCGCCTCAGAAAGCGCTGGGAGGCAGTTTTGACGACGATAGACGGCATGAAGGGGTTCCAAACCGTGAGGTGAGCGCGGAATGACCACATCGGCTCCAGCCGCGAGGAGCAGGTCACGCTGGGCTGCCAACAGCACCGGATTGATAAAAGGCATATCACATGCCACAACGGCCACCTGGTGGCCCTTAGCGGCGTGCAGGGCGGTATAGAGGCCACCTAATGCGCCCCGTCCCGGCAAAATATCAGGCGCCAGCGGCAGGTTGAGAAAAGCGAAAGCTTCTGGCCGGTTGGTCGTAATGAGCAGTTCATCGGCCAAAGGTTTTAGCCGGTCTAGCAAACGGACAATTAACGGCTGACCGAGAAACGGCATGAGCGCCTTGTCCTGGCCCATACGGCGCGATTCACCACCTGCTTGAATGACAATTGAAAACATATTGGTTCATTTTTACCTTAAAACAGCGTTAAAGCAAGCGTGATTTTCTAATGCTGCAATACACCGGCGATTTGTATTTTGTGATAAAATTGTAACGAATCCAGTCTATTTGTACAGGTTCACCATTCATGCTTCCAAAGCCCGAAAGCTGGCAGGATACAACGGAAGAAAACGAACAAAAGGGGGATATTCAACAACGCCTGCATAGCGCACGCACAGCCGTTGAGCAAGCCCGCGCACTCGATTCGAGCCGGCTTGCGCAGGCACTGACAACGTACGCGCACTTGCTGATCCAGACTGGACAGTACGCGCAGGGACATTCCTGCGCCCTTGAAGCCCTACAGTTGGACTCTCTTTCCCAGACTGCAATCGAAGCCCTGATTACGCTAGGCATCTGCGCGGCTCATACGGACTGCGTGGATGAAGCCGCAGCATATCTATATCAGGCAGCCGACCTGAGCCGCAAACTAGATTATCCGCTGCGCCTGGCTGACTCATTACAATACCTGGTAAGTCTGGTTCTTTTCAATCGCGGTCAGTTTTCGCTTGGACTGCGCATGTTAGAAGAAGCCAGTTCCTTACACGAGACAGTGGGAAGCCCATATTGGGGCCCCATCTTTCTACGCGCACTCATTTTCCAAACCCAGGGCGATCGTGTCAGTTGCCGTCGTGAGCTGGATAACCTGGTGTCTTTAATGGAACCTGGCACGCGAGTTGCTTCTGCATACTATCTGGTATGGGCACGTCTGGCATTGGACGAGGAAAAACTAGGACAGGCGCGAGAGTATTTAAACCTGGGCCTGCGAATAGCAAACTCACTCTATGGGCCGAATATGAATTTGTTGTTCCGGCTGGAATACAGCCGCTACTACCGGCTACAAAACGAGCCAGCGGTTGCAGCCAGTTGGGCAGAAGAGGCGTTGGGCATGGCACGGCAGCTCCACCTGACTTATTATGAAGGCCTGGCAATGCTGGAACGCGCGCAGGCTTACGATCAGTCCGAAAACCTCACCCAGTCTCAAACTGACCTGGAAGATGCTGTTCAGATCTTCGAAAGACTGGGAGCGGCCTACAATCTGGCCTTTGCACGATTTCTCAAAGCCCTCTTGTATCAGAAAACATCCCATCATGAAGCAGAACAGGCCTGGTTAGAAGCGGTTCGGGCGATGACACAGGGAGAATATGCCTTCATTTTGGAGAAAGAGCAGCAAAGCGCCTTTCCACTGATGGCCTCCTATCTCCGCAGCCGTAATCCTCAGATGCGAACAGTCACCGAAGCGCTCATCCAACATCTGGCGAAAGTACCCCCACCGCTGTTAAGAGTAGCCACGCTGGGGCAGTTCGCTGTTTGGAAAGGGCGACAGCGACTGCCAGATTCAGCCTGGAACCGCCGCAAAGCAGGAGAACTCTTTCGCTATCTGCTGCTACAACCCAGCCGTGCCGCCGGGCGTGAAATGATCATTGAAGCCCTATGGCCCGACCACAATTCTGGAAATCCCTCAGACCTGCTGCATCAGGCTACTTCGGCTTTGCGACACGCACTGGAAGCAGACCTACCCGACAAGTTTCCATCACGGTACTTAAAAGTGGAAGGGGAATGGATCTCTCTGCTTCTACCGCCTGGTTCAGTCGTGGATTTTGAACAGTTTGAAAACCTCCTACCAACCGCCCTTCAAAGCAAAAACGCAGACCGCCTGCAAGAAGGCTTGAGCCTGTATTATGGAGAATTATTTCCTTCTGACCGTTATGACGATTGGAGCGCCGACCGCCGCCAGTTCCTGACTGAGCTGTATCAGCGCGGACTGTTGGCGCTGGCACAGGTTTACCTGGAACAGGAACAGTTCTTTCAGGTGATCAACTGCTGCCGACAGGTTACAAAACTGGATGTCTGGAACGAAGATGCGGTGCTACTTTCGATGCAGGCGTATGCTGGTTTGCGTGATATTCCCCACGCAATGCAGGTCTATTTAGAGTTGGAAAAGACGTTAAAGAATGACTTGAACCTTGCTCCCCGCCTGGACTTGCAGGAGCTTGTCGCTGTATACCAGAAACGATAGAAACTTCTAAATCATTCGCGTGGAAAAGCATGGCGTCAGTTTTTTGTCAGTGCGTTACTGTAAGATAACGATGAGGACAGACGCGATGCGAAAGAGGCAAACCTTCATGCTTACCATCCTGGCACCCGAGAAGGGTTCCGCCTCTCTTTGTGGACGTTTGAAAGTAATCTCCTCTGGGAAAACTTGCACGTTTACGAACATAAACGAATTATATGGTCTGATTAACTCTGAGATGAGTGGTGAGCCGAACATGAGCCGCCCCCCCTCTGAGGAACAGGCCGAGCAGCAAGAGGTATCTGCGGAAAAAGATTTCTCACTGAAAGAGGAATCAGCGGCCTATGATCCCCTCGACCCGAACACGGATCCATACAACTCACTTCGCCATCTTCCCTAAGTGCGGGAATTCAGGGGACCGCACTGAGAGAGGCCCGCTTTTCGGCGGGCCTCTTTTTACTTCAAAAAGGGATCTTTGCTTTCCCTACATTTCAACCCAACGAGCGTACCAGCTCCAAAAACTCTGTCCACTCTTCTGAGAAGAAGTGAAGGGTAACGTTGTTTAATTCCAGATGATATGTCGTTTCACCATCTGGTTCATCGGCACGCCAGGCCAGATAGTTATCGGTCTCGGCAATTGTTTGAGTCTTCGGTTCATTATTCCCTGCCATATTTTGCTCCTTTCCTGAGGTAAGGCAACCAACCACAGTTTGATTGATTCACCATTGTTATTATGCCATAGGAAGCCAAGCTCTGGTAGCCCGATTTTGCTCCTTACTTCATCCAGGGCAAACGCACATTGTTCATTTTCTGGATTAGGTCTTGATAGCGCCTTTGAAAAGAAGTAACCACTGATGGGAGCGAAGCCGGTGGGCCCATGGTCTTCATATTTTCCCAGGGGTTCCGATCAAACAACTTGCTAATCACATAATCCAAAAAGAGCATCAGCGTCGCCAGAACGGGGGCTGCCAGCACGACACCAATCACGCCCAGCAGGTTCGCGCCAATGAGCGCTGAGACCATCACAGCCGCGGGATGAACGCGCAGCGCATCTGACATGAGACGCGGCACAACGAAATTATCCAATACCATATCCATTACCCAGGCCGTGCCAACCACCACCCCAACATATCCCAGGGGAGAAATTCCAAAGATTGTACTGCCCTGGAAAAAGGCTACCAGACCGTAGGTCGTCCAGGCGACAGCCGGGCCGACATATGGAACGAAACGCGCCAGACCAGCCAATAGGGCTAATCCGATGAAGAACTTTAACCCCAACCCCCCCAAAAGAAAGATATATACCAGAATGGTCATCAAGACGATAATTAATTGACCACGCAAAAAGGCGTTCCAAATGCGGCTCAGTTCTGCATAGATGCGCTGCAAGTCTTCCGCGTATCCTGGAATATCGAGATTGATCAACCGGTTCGGTGAACCACCACTCTCCCCCAGAACAAAGTAAGAGATCAGCAAGATGAAAAACATCCAGCCGACTACTTCTGCCGCGCGGGAAGCAAAGGTAGTCACCAATGTACCAGCACCCGTTAACAGCGGCTGCACCGTGCTGAGGATCTGCTGGGTGAGGGTATTTACGTCTAGCTGGAGCGTATCGGGGCGAAATATGAACGGGCCAAACTGGATGGGATTCGAAACAATCGTTTCAATAAAACCAGGCAGCCCTTTAATAGCACTCTGCAAGAAGCCTATCAGGCTTTGGACCTGTTCCACCAAGGCTAACCCCCCAGCGGCAATTGCACCTATCACGACCACCAACAGCAGCAGGTATAGGATACTGACAGAAGTCCGCCAGGGAATGCGCAGCGCGCGGCTCATCCCACCCGCAAGCGGATAAAACAGGTATGCAAGGATGAATGCCAGCAGCAGCGGGCCGACAATGTTGAGGAAACGGAGCAACAAAATAGCGCTCATCGCCGCCAGGGTGAGACCAATCACGAGCTTGGTGGTGGGACTCCATTCCGGTGAATAACGAATTGGGTCCCTCTCGGCGCGTGGACCGGTGATGACTACCTGAGGCTCTATCGTATTCGTCTCAGAATCTTTCTCTTCTTCAGGTGGAACTTTTGGGTAAACCATATATTATGGGCAGGCTCCAGCAGGCCAAATGGGGAGGAGACACCAGAACTCTTTAGGAGCGAAGAACAGGAACAAACTAACACAGACACATAAAAGTAGAATAACCACAATGGCTACAATCCAGGTCATGGGTCTGCGGCGCTCAACAGGCGCTACTTCTGGCGGGTAGGCGCCTGGAATCTGCCCTGCGTAAGAGGGAATCGATTGAGCGTTTTCCTCCTCTGGATAAAACGGCTCTGGCACTGGTTGAGCATAGGTATTCACCGAACCCGGTTCCCGCTGGCCTGTTGGCCCATAACTTGGGCGCGCGGAGGGGCTAACCATGGTTGCATCCTGATCATACTCAGCAGACTCATATACCAGGCTCAGACGCTCGCCGAATGTCACCACATCACCAGGGCGAAGGAGATCTGGTCCCATTAAGCGCTGTCCATTGACAAATGTCCCGTTGGTTGACCCCAGATCTTCCAGCACGTAGCTGTTCCCTTGCAGGAACAGACGCGCATGACGACGAGATATTTCGGGATCATTTATGACAATCTCGTTGTTCAGGTCTCGTCCGACGAACACTTCATTCTTGTCCAACGGATAAACCTTGCCTACGGATGGTCCTGAGCGCATCACCAGCCGGTAGTTGGATAGCATAAGCTCCTCCTTGGTCATGAAATCCCACTCATAGTTTAATGTTATTGACCTTGCAAGTCAATTTTAATCTGGATTCATTTCAGCACAACAATCACTATTCCACGCCTGGGCTACAGGCATCATTCAGCAGGCGGATTTTAAAACCAAACACATCCGCAAATACCGCCTGAAAAGCCTCTCGAACAGTGGTCATGGGAGGCACTGGATCAAGCAAATCAGCCAGATTAATCATCGTGACCTGCTCCAAACCGCACGGTACAATCCCATTCCAGTAGAGGGGGTCAGTATCCACATTCAAGGCGAAGCCGTGTCGTGAAACACCATTCACATCCACTTTCACGCCAATGGAAGCAATCTTTGCGGGCTGAGGACGCATCTCTGGAGGACAACGCAGACAGCGGCCTAACACGTTAGACATCACCCAAACGCCTGTCAAGCCGCTGCGCTGGGCCGCCACCACGCCGAAGCGCGCGAGGGTTAAAATCAGGCTTTCTTCCAGGCGGCGCACATAGCCGACAAAATCGGCCTGCGGCAGACGCTGGCCGGACCAGCCAGGTGGTGCAAGCGGCAGCAGCGGATAGCCCACTAGCTGACCAGGGCCATGATAGGTAACATCCCCACCACGATCCACCCAGCGAAGCGCCACCCCTCTCTGTTCCCGTTCCATTTCATTCCAAAGCACATTTTCCGCCTTGCCTCGGCGGCCGAGTGTGTAAACATGAGAATGCTCTAGCAGCAGTACGGTAGGCGGCCTCTGTCCAACAGCAATCTCAGCGGCCATTTGGTCCTGAAGCCGCCAGGCATGGTCATACTCCACCTGCCCCAGCCAACGGATTTCACACACCGGATGGTTTGCTTGTGTCATTATCACCCCTTTACAGAATTATAACCTGCTGCCCTAAAAAAGGGTGAAGGATGTCACTGCTCACTGCTCTTTAACGTTCCCCAGGCCGAAAGGTTCCCTTGATCTGTATACGATAAATATTGACCTTATTCTTATACAAACTTAACGTAATTTCAATTCTTGGCCTCTATCCTAATATTAGGAGGGGTATGCAAGAAATATACCCCAATGAATGTATTTTCAAAAACCATTTAACGTCGGGAAAGGCTTTCAGAATAAGTCCTGTCCAACGAAGTAATGTTTAAAGGGGTTAATGCTTATGAACCTGGATCGATATACGCAAAAAGCACAAGAGGCCGTCTTCCAGGCACAGCAGCTTGCTCAGGAGTACAACCAGCAGAGCATTGAGCCGGCGCATATCTTGCTGGCACTGCTTAACCAGAAAGAAGGGGTGGCGCCAGCCATCGTAACCCGGGTAGCAGGAAGTGTGGCTGCGCTGCGCGAAGATGTGACTCAAGATCTAAAAAACCGGCCGAAGATGTACGGTGGCAATGTGGAGGTTGGGCTGTCGCGCGCTGCGACAGATGTTTTGAATGCTGCGGAACGCTACAGTAAGGGGATGCAAGACGAGTATGTTTCCACAGAGCATATTTTGCTGGGGTTGACAGAAAGCCCTGAAGCTCGCCGGATGGAAAAGTACGGCTTGACCAAAGACGCTATCCTCAAAGCGCTGGTCAGCGTGCGCGGTTCACAGCGGGTGACCTCGCAAAACCCAGAGGAAACGTACCAGGCCCTCGAAAAGTACGGGCGTGATCTGACCGCCGCTGCCCGACAAGGCAAAATGGATCCGGTGATTGGGCGTGATGAAGAAATTCGCCGCACGGTTCAAATCCTTTCACGGCGCACCAAAAATAACCCGGCCCTGATCGGTGACCCAGGCGTTGGGAAAACAGCGATTGTGGAGGGATTGGCTCAGCGAATTGTGAATGGGGACATCCCTGAAGGATTAAAAAACAAACGCCTGATCCAGTTGGATATGGGGGCCCTGGTGGCAGGCGCGAAGTATCGTGGCGAGTTCGAAGAGCGCCTGAAAGCGGTGCTAAAAGACATCACCGAATCGTCGGGAGATGTGCTCCTGTTTGTGGATGAGATGCACACCGTAGTAGGAGCGGGAGCGGCTGAAGGGGCAATGGACGCCTCGAATATGCTAAAGCCAATGCTGGCACGCGGTGAACTGCATATGATTGGCGCAACCACTATCGATGAATATCGCAAATACATCGAGAAGGACCCCGCCCTCGAGCGCCGCTTCCAACCAGTGATAGTCGATGAACCTTCGGTGGAAGAAACCATCAGTATTCTACGCGGGCTGAAGCAGCGCTATGAAGTGCATCATGGGGTGCGAATCACCGACCCGGCAGTGATCGCGGCGGCAACCCTATCCAACCGGTACATTACCGACCGGCAGTTACCTGATAAAGCGATTGACCTGATCGATGAAGCGGCTGCGCGTTTGCGCACAGAAATCGATTCGAAGCCGCAAGCGCTGGATGAAGTAGACCGCCATATAATGCAGTTAGAGATCGAACGACAGGCCTTGCAAAAGGAGAAAGATAAGGCCTCACAAGAACGGCTGGAGAGGCTCGAACAGGAACTGGCTAACTTACGCGAGAAATCCAATGAGCTGCAGACAGGCTGGCAAACTGAGAAGGAAGCAATTTCTGAACTACGCGACGTAAAAGAGCAGATTGAGCAGGTAACGTTGGAAATCGAACAGGCCGAGCGCAGCGCAAATCTGGAACAAGCGGCCCGCCTGCGTTACGGTAATCTGCCAGAACTGGAGCAAAAGCGCACTGAGGCAGAAGGACGCCTGCAAGAACTGCAAAAACAAGGCGCGCTCTTAAAAGAAGAGGTGGACGCTGAGGAAATTGCAGAAGTCGTATCAAAATGGACAAATATTCCGGTGACACGGCTTTTGGAAGGCGAGATGCAGAAACTGGTGCGCATGGAAGAACGGCTGCACCAGCGTGTAGTTGGACAGGACGAGGCAGTGCGCGTGGTCTCGAATGCGGTACGGCGCGCACGGGCTGGACTGCAAGACCCCAACCGGCCGATTGGTTCGTTCATTTTCCTGGGACCTACCGGCGTAGGGAAAACTGAACTGGCGCGCGCCCTGGCGGAGTTTTTGTTTGATGATGAACACGCCATGGTGCGGATTGATATGAGCGAGTATCAGGAAAAGCACACCGTCTCGCGCCTGATTGGGGCTCCGCCTGGATACGTAGGTTACGAGGAAGGTGGCCAACTGACAGAAGCTGTACGACGGCGTCCTTACAGCGTTGTTCTGTTCGACGAAATTGAGAAAGCCCACCCCGAGGTTTTCAATGTACTGCTGCAGCTGCTGGATGATGGAAGGTTAACCGACGGACAGGGCCGCACTGTAGACTTCCGGAACACAGTCGTCATTATGACCAGTAACCTGGGCTCTGAACTATGGCTGACGAACCGAGCGGTTGAGCGCAGCGAGGTAATGGGCGTACTACAACGGCACTTCCGCCCAGAGTTCCTTAACCGGGTGGACGAGATTGTAGTCTTCCATTCACTTAGCCGTGAAGATCTGCAAGAAATTGTGAATATCCAGTTACAGCATGTGTCGCATCTGCTGGAGGAACGTGGATACCAACTGGAAATTACTCCAGAAGCGCTGACGTACCTGGCAGAAGTAGGTTTCGACCCCAACTTCGGCGCGCGGCCCCTGAAACGAGCCATTCAACGCGAAGTGCAAGATCCGCTGGCAATGCAAGTGCTGTCCGGTGAGATTCATCCCGGTGAAACCATCCGGGTGGAGCGTGGTCCGGATGGGCTAGAATTCGAAACCATACCGCAAGCTGAGATGGCGAACGCGCGATAAGAGAAACAAACAGGGCTCCAAGTGGGGCCCTGTTTATCAATGTGGCTGTTACTCAGCAGCAACACCGTCGAACAAATCCAGTTCTAAGCGCGCCCCAGGCTCTGGTTGAGGATAGGCGCGCATGAAGGTCTCGTAAGAGGCCAGCCAGCGCCGCAGATGCGCTATAGGCCCTCCCAAGAAACCTCCACCGCCACCCCCTTGACTGGCATGGCAGGCTGAAGCTTCATCACGGATCTGCGAGACTGGACGGTAATTAATGCGAGCATGAACCGGAAAACTGACCTCGGCTATGGATACCAGGTCGATATCCTTGTTCACACCTACCCGGCGAGGATCACGGCCTACTAAGGGCATCAGGCGCACGGCCAGGCGCAGCATCGTGTGGGGGATCGTGTGGAAGTACAACTTTTGGGGACGATACGGTGGCAGGTCATCGGGACAGCACTGCGGATCACCCGCTTCTTCAAAAGCGCGCACGGTAGCATTATGCATGGCAATATGATCCGGATGCCGGTAACCGCCGATGGGATCAAAAGTCAGCACCACCTGCGGGCGAATCTGACGGATGTAATGCACTACCTCATGCGCCACTTGCTCTATGGGAGCACGGACGAGGGCCTGAGGATGTTCGTTATCAGGCGTGCCAGGCATGCCTGAATCACGATAGTTTAAGAAAAAGACATCTTTCAATCCCAGGTTCTCGGCTGCGCAGCGCAATTCACTTTCACGCCGCTCTGCGATGGACGAAAAGCCACGCATGTACTTTTCCTCCATCTCCCCTACTTCTCCACGCGTAGCGCATATGAGATAGACGTCCACACCGCGCTGAGCATAGAGCGCCAGGGTTCCTCCCATGCCAAATGTTTCATCATCCGGATGGGCTAATACCGCTAATAAAGTTTTCTTTTCTCCCAAGACTTACCTCCCTATGGGAAACTGACAAAACGCAAAATATCCATACCCGCAGAGTTTCGGACCCGCGTCACAGGCCCAGACATTGATTCCAGCGCTTAGGCTGGCCTTCTTAGCCCACTTCCGCCGTCACGATATCACGGATAATCCGGGTAGTAAAGGGCGAGTTTGGGATTGTAAAAGGCAGCCATCCTGGTAGACAAAATGGTACTCTACTGGCGGGCTGCCTGCCAGAATCGATGGAACAACGATGTGCAGATTGGAGACGACTTCCGGAGAAGTAAAAACCCACGCTCTGGGTTTCCAGGCTAACAATCCCTCTTCACAGGCCACTGGCTCACCAGAAGGGGCCGGGGCGGTAAACAAGTATAAACCACCCACACTAACTTCATAATCGCCTTCCCAGGTCAGTAAACCGGTAAACGACGCGCTCGGAAGCTGATACCCGGTTTCCTCACGAACCTCACGCAAACAACAAGCAAATGGGCTTTCGCCGGATTCCAGCCGCCCACCTACGCCATTCCATAGACCCCGGTTCGGCGGTCTCTGGCGATGCAACATCAAGATTTCGTCGCCACGGGTGAGAAAGCACAATGTATAACGTAACCAGGGCATCTCATTCATATTAGAGCCAATTGTAGGCTACTCGACCATTTTTTTCAACAATTGTTAAAGAGGTTGTTGATCTCAACCACCTGATCACAAGCAATGGTAAAAAAGATAAGTTAAGGTTACTTTCGAGTAAAATAGGGCCATGGATATCATCCTGACCCACGAACAAGCTGACTTTGACGCTATGGGGGCATCACTGGGCGCTTACTTGATGAATGAAAAAGCGGTACCCGTTGCGCCGCGCCGCACCAACCGAAATGTGCGCGCCTTTCTGACTCTGTACGGAGCCGAACTGCCCTATGTAGACCAGCGCGATTTGCTGTCTGAGCCTATCGAGAGTATTACCCTGGTCGATACGCAGTCGATGATTACGCTAAAAGGGATGACGAAGAAGACTGAAGTGCATGTGGTAGATCATCATGATCTGCGGCCCGATTTGCCAGATGCCTGGAGCGTCACCATTGACAACACGGGCGCCTGCACAACGCTGTTCGTGGAAGGCCTGCGGGAGCATAACGGTATGATCAACCCAATTCATGCTACCCTGCTGCTGTTGGGAATATACGAAGACACAGGTTCGCTCACTTACGCGCACACCACTTCACGCGATGTTCGCGCAGCCGCCTTCTTGTTGGAACAAGGAGCCAACCTACAGATCATTTCGCGATATCTCAACCCGCCGCTTTCAGTGGAGCAGCGGCAGGTCTACGATCAGTTGATGTCCAATGCCAAGCTAGAACATATTCATGGGCAAATCGTATTGATCGCGACAGCAGACGCGGAAGAGATGGATGATGAGATTTCAACGATCGCCCATAAACTACGCGACCTGATGGACCCGGATGCCCTGTTCCTGTTAGTGCGGACAGGCGGAGGAATCCGCCTGGTAGCGCGATCGCTAACCGACCAGGTAGATGTATCGGAAGTTGCCGCACACTTTGGGGGTGGAGGGCATGGACGGGCCGCAGCAGCACTCATCCGGCAGGAAAGCCAGAGCGGGCCGGATGGGGCTGCAATTAAGAAGCCTAACCTGGATGAAATTCATCATGAGTTGATGGAAGTCTTGCCTGAGTATGTACAGCCATCGACGACCGTCCGGCAAATTATGTCACCGCGCCCACTGGTACTCGTACCCGAAACCTCAGCTGAAAAAGCTGCACAGTTAATGCAGCGCTATGGTTATGAAGGCTATCCAGTCGTCGAAAATGGTAAGGTAAAAGGACTGCTCACCCGGCGCGCGGTAGACCGTGCAATTGCGCACAAGCTAAACTTACCGGCGTCCAGCCTGATGGAAGCCGGAGAGGTGACTGTGAAACCACAGGATACGATTGAACACCTGCGGCGCGTGATGATCGATACAGGTTGGGGACAAGTGCCAGTGGTGGACCCAGGCAGCGGAGAATTGATTGGGATCGTTACTCGCACCGACCTGCTAAAAAGCCTGCCGGGGCAAATGACCCTACCAGGTCATCAGAATCTGGCGGCGCGCCTGGAAGCGGCCCTACCGCCATCCAGGCTGGCGCTGTTGAAAGCAGTCACCCAGCAAGCCCACGCTCAGCACCTGGCGGTTTATATCGTGGGCGGCTTTGTCCGTGACCTGCTGTTAGACCGCCCCAGCCTGGACTTTGATGTCGTGGTTGAAGGAGATGCCATTGCGCTGGCGAATGCTCTCACGAAGCACTTTGGCGGACGGGTACAAAGTCACAGCCGTTTTGGCACAGCCAAGTGGACCATTGATGAGGTTCAAGACCGGATTGCCCGAGAACTCACTAACAATGGCCCGGTTGACCCAACGGATTTACCTGAAAGCCTGGACCTGATCAGCGCGCGGACTGAATTTTACGATTATCCTACAGCACTGCCTTCTGTAGAACGCAGCAATATTAAACTCGACCTGCACCGCCGCGATTTCACCATCAATACCATGGCGCTGCGGCTGGATGGACGGCACTACGGCGAACTGTACGACTATTGGGGCGGCTTACGCGACCTGAAGCGTGGTTTAATTCGGGTGCTGCACTCGCTTTCATTCGTGGATGACCCCACCCGGTTAATGCGGGCGGTGCGTTTTGAACAGCGCTTCGGTTTCGAGATTGAAGAACGCACTCGCGAACTGATGCATGAAGCACGCCCGCTGGTAAGGCAGGTTTCCGGAGATCGCCTGCGGCATGAGTTAAACTTAATATTGACCGAGCAGCACCCGCAAGCCATGCTGACCCGGTTGGACGAACTGGAATTACTCGACGCCATCCACCCAGCGCTCAACTGGCCCTCCTGGTTGGATCCGTTGATGGAAAACCTGCTGCGCGAACCACTCGACGAGCGCTGGACGCTGCCTGAAAAGCTAGGGAACTTATCTACCCGAAGCGCGCTGGTGTACCTGGTGTGGTTTATGCAGTATTCTCTGGAAGATGCATTGAGTATTGCGCAGCGCCTGCGTATGACTGGCGACCTGGGGAAGAACCTGTCCGCGGCGAAAGCCGTTCAGGCAGAACTGCCCGATCTGCTGGACGCAAACCCGAGCCAGATCACCGCGCGATTGGATGAGGCGCCGATCTTTGCGCTGTACGCAGTCAACTTGCTAACCAGCGACGAGCAGATCCGCCAACTTATTTCCACCTACCTGCGCACCTGGCGGCATATCTGGCCAGAGACGGATGGAAACACGCTGCGCGCTATGCATATCGAGCCTGGGCCGCAATACCGTGTGATTCTGGCAGCCTTGCGAGCCGCCTGGTTGGATGGTGAAGTGACTTCGCCAGAAGAAGAAAAATGCCTCTTACAAGAACTGGTACAGGATTTACCCGAGGGACATGAAACCTGAGTTGAGTACTCAAACTGCCTCCTGGCTTTCACAAATTGTGATTCGCCCGCTTGAAAAACAAGACCTGCCAGCCCTGGAATGGGACGGCGAGTTCCGTCACTTCCGGAGGGTGTACGCAGACGCCTACCGGCGCTACCAGCGCGGACTTTCGATGCTGTGGGTGGCTGAGCTGATCGATAAAGGGGTGATTGGACAAGTTTTTATACAGCTCACCTGCGACCGTCCAGAGCTAGCGAATGGAATTGATCGGGCCTATTTATATTCTTTTCGTGTGCAGCCGCTCTTTCGCGGGGCAGGGCTTGGTTCGCGCATCATGCAGGTGGTGGAAGATGACCTGCGCGAGCGGGATTACCGCTTCGTAACGCTGAATGTGGCTCAAGATAACCGAAACGCGCAGCGCCTGTACCTCCGCCGCGGATACCAAATTATTGCGTCTGAACCCGGTAGATGGGCTTACCCAGATGAAAAAGGGATCTGGCATACGGTTCACGAACCAGCCTGGCGGATGGAAAAGATACTGTAGTTTTACTGCTGCGACAGTTCTTCAAACAACGACGTTCCGCGCAGTCCCTGGCTGATCAAATCCCTTGCCCGAGATTGATCAAACGTCAAATCTACGGTGCGGCTGCCATCTTGAAAGATCATCTCTGCCTGCCCAGGAATTGTACCGGGCACCTGACCCGGCAAGAAACTCTCGAGCACGTTCATCACCTTGTAAATCCAAGCCCCCATTTCCTTTGTATCGGTGGCATCTTTTATAGCGATGTTTAAGATAAAGTCGGTTTGTTTTGCTGTGAAGCTGATGAGCCCATTACTGCCCATGTCTACACAAGATTTACCATAAGCAGAAGCTTCTGCTTCTACACCCATTAGATTGGCCTGACGAAGAGCCTGCCCCAGCGCATTGGAGACATCGGGGAGGGTTTGATGATCCCAGACATAAGAGCAGACCCCATGATACTCGGTTTGCGAAGGCGTCGCTGCTGGAACAGCGGTATCGATAGCTGCCAGAGGCGGCGGCGTGGCATCCTGCGGAAGCTCAATTTGGATAGGCAGGCTGCAACCAGCGAGCAGCAAACTGATCAAAAGGCCGCAGCATAGAATCTGAGGCGCCAGTAAGCCGGACACGCCAATCCGTTTCTTAAGTACTTGATATCGTTTATTCATGATCGCTGAAATTGAAACCAGGCAGCGGAACGTCCCCAGCGGTCTTGACTATCCTGACGGGAGATTAGTTTCAGGCGGGAAGCAAAATCTCGCACTTCTTGCTCGGTAAGGCCAACCGGTGCTGAAGGATCATCGCGCGCCATGTGGGCATACATCAGAAAGAAACCCTCTTTCTTCAAGCGCCGCTCCAGGTTTTCGCGATAGCGGAGGCGGCTATCCTGCGGCAAACTATGGTAACAGCCAATATCCAGTACCAGATCAAAGGTTCCCTGCACCTCTTCCTGGCGAGCAACATCACCCAGGTACACCTGCCCTGGCAGTTCAGCCTGCGCCAGCTTCTGGCGCGCCTCGCCTACCGCACGCAGCGCAAAATCAACACCGACCACCTTCCAACCGGCCTGTGCCAACGTTAGCAAGTTTGTGCCGGTACCACAACCCAGATCTAAAGCCCGCCCGGGTGAATGGGTTTTGATAAACTCAATCAACTCAGGCGGTGAAACACCGGTATCCCAGGGTGGTTTGCCAAAGTACTTCCAATTGAACGAAAGCCAACGGAGAATTCGCTGCATTATGGATATCATACTGAAGTTTGGCAGGAAAGTCAAAACTCACTTTGACAAGAACGCCAACCTACTTTAAAATACATGCGATATCAAAGTTGGTTAAGAAGGGTCCCATTTATGAAAGAATATCGTACTGAAGCTATCCGCAATGTTGCGCTGGTTTCGCATGGTGGTGCAGGAAAGACGATGTTAACAGAATCTTTCCTATACCATACCGGCGCGACAACTCGTATTGGCAAAGTTGAAGATGGAACCACCACCTCCGACTTCGACGAAGAAGAAGTTCGCCGTGGCATTTCCCTATACACCTCGGTGATCCCCGTAGAATATAAAGAGTATAAAATCAATTTTTTGGATACACCGGGCTTTCTCGATTTCATTGGCGAGGTAATTTCCGCACTACGTGTGGCTGACAGCGCCATGGTTTTGATCGACTCGGTGGCGGGAGTGGAGGTTGGCACAGAAATCACCTGGCAGTACTGCAATCAGTTTAACCTGCCTCGCTTTGCCGTAATTAATAAGATGGAACGGGAAAATGCTAACTTTCAAAAAGTGTTAGCATCTTTGCAAGAATTTTCCGCCATTCGTATCATTCCCGTACAGTTGCCCTGGGGTGAGAAGCAAGACTTCCAGGGAGTGATTGACCTTCTGACGATGAAAGCTTACAAAGGTGAAGGCAAGACGGTCGTTGATATTCCGGCGGAGTATATGGATGCCGCGGAAAACGCCCGTATGGCTCTGATTGAAGCTGCCGCAGAAGGTGAAGATTCGCTGCTCGAAAAATATCTGGAAAATGGTGAGCTTTCGGAAGAAGAGATTGTGCGCGGCTTGCGGGCAGTAATTCTCAGCCGCAGCTTCGTGCCGGTCTTTGTGGCCTCGGGCACGGCTGGAGTTGGCATCCTGCCCTTATTGGATGCTGTCGTCAACCTGCTTCCGTCCCCCGCTCAAGTTCCGGTTGTGATGGCAGACGGCAAAGATGGTGAAGAAAAGCTGCTTGCTTCGGATACCGGTCCGCTGGCTGCATATGTCTGGAAGACTACGGCTGATCCCTTTGTGGGTAAGCAAACCTTCTTCCGGGTATACTCGGGCACCATCAACGCCGATAGCCGTGTCTGGAATCAGAACAAGGCCATCGAAGAACGTATGGGAACGATTTACGTGATGCGCGGCAAGGAAAGCATCCCTTCCAAAATCATTCACACCGGTGATATTGGCTCTGTTCCTAAATTGACCGAGACCTCCACTGGCAACACGCTTACGGACCGTACTCACGCGGTAACCCTGCCTGAACCTCAGTATCCGGGCGCGCTCTACCAGGTAGCGATCAATCCAAAGACCCAGCAAGACTCGGCAAAGGTCTCCTCCACCCTGACTCGCCTATGCGAAGAAGACCACACGCTGTCCTGGCATATGGAACCGGCTACTGGTCAGACTATTCTACAAGGCATGGGCGACCAGCACATTGACGCAGTGATTCGCCGCTCTGAAACAAAGTTCCAAACTGGACTGTATATCGAAGAACCGCGCGTTCCATATCGTGAAGCAATCACGCGCAAAGGCCAGGCCATGTACCGCCATAAGAAACAGACAGGTGGCGCGGGCCAGTTCGGCGAAGTTCACCTGCGGGTTGAGCCGATTGAAGAGAATGATTTTGAGTTCGTCAATGACGTATTCGGCGGCTCTATTTCCAACAGCTATATGCCCGCCATTGAAAAAGGGATCCGCAATGTGATGCGCGAAGGCGTAATGGCTGGCTACCCTATCTCGAACATCCGGGTTTCGGTATTTGATGGGAAAGAGCACCCGGTTGACTCAAAACCGATTGCGTTCGAAATCGCGGGTCGTGAAGCCTTCAAGCTGGCCTTCCAGGATGCTGGCCCGGTCTTATTTGAGCCGGTTATGAACGTTGAGATCACAGTCCCTGAAGAGAATATGGGCGATGTGCTGGGTGACTTAAACACCCGCCGGGCGCGCGTGCAGGGCATGAACACAGAACGAAACTTATCGATCGTCACCGCGCTGGTGCCTCTGTCTGAAATGCTGCGCTATACCACGCAACTGCGCTCCATGACGAGCGGACGCGGCTACTTCACGATGGAGTTCGATCATTATGATGTTCTGCCATCTCATCTGGCTCAGGAAGTGATCGCTGCTCGCCAGAAAGAATTAAAGCAAGAGTAAATGTTAACAGCATACCCAACACCCGGCGCGCAAAACTGCGCGCCGGGTGTTTTCCTTTCTGGATTTGCCTGCTGGAAAACAGGTATAATATTCTACTCATATGGATATACACGAACTCACTCAAGCAATGCATCAGTTTGTTGAATCCAAAGGGTGGTATGATACCGACAGCCGCCGACCACAGACTCCACGCAATATCGCGATTTCATTGTCGCTGGAGGCTGCTGAAATTCTGGAACACTTCCAATGGGGAGAGACTTCGCACGACCCTGAGGAACTGCCCGGCGAGCTGGCAGATGTAGCCCTATACCTTTTGCAGTTATCCAGCATCGTGGGAATCGACCTGGAGCAGGCCATTCTCAAAAAACTGCGCCTGAACCAGACACGGACCTGGGATGATGCCCCAAACGAGTTGGGGTGCCCCAAATGAAACTGAACGTTAAGAGGATTGTATGAGCGACGAGAAACTTCCATCGCAAAGTGATAATTTTTCCGAATGGTATAACCAAATTGTTCTACGCGCCGAACTGGCCGACTATGCCCCAGTCCGCGGTTGTATGGTTGTACGGCCTTACGGATGGTCATTATGGGAAAACATCCAGCAGGCACTTGACCGGCGCTTCAAAGCGACAGGACATGTCAACGCGGCTTTCCCCCTGCTGATCCCGATGTCTTTCCTGCAAAGGGAACAGGAACACGTGGAAGGTTTCTCGCCGGAACTGGCAGTGGTGACTCACGGCGGTGGTGAAAAACTGGAAGAACCGCTGGTGGTACGTCCTACCTCTGAAACGATCATTGGAGAGATGTACTCAAAGTGGGTCAAGTCGTACCGCGATCTGCCCATCCTGATTAACCAATGGGGGAATGTTGTTCGATGGGAAATGCGCACCCGGCTTTTCCTGCGCACCCTGGAATTCTACTGGCAGGAAGGCCATACTGCCCATGCCACCGAACAAGAATCCGTGGAAGAAACGCTGCGCATGCTGAATGTCTATACCGACTTTGCTGTCAATGAGGCGGCTGTACCTGTCATTCCTGGGCGCAAGAGCCAGACAGAAAAGTTTGCAGGAGCCGTTAATTCTTATACGATTGAAGCGATGATGCACGATACCCGCGCCCTGCAATCGGGCACCTCGCACTTCCTGGGGCAAAACTTTGCCAAAGCCTTTGATATTCGCTTCCTGGATCAGGGCAACGAGCTGCAATACGCCTGGACCACTTCGTGGGGTCTCTCGACCCGCTTTATCGGCGCGATTGTGATGTCACACGGCGACGATCAGGGCCTGATTTTACCCCCCAAGCTGGCGCCAATTCAAGTAGTGGTTGTGCCCATCTTCCGCGATGATGCAGAAAAATCACAGGTCATGCCGGTGGTCGAGCGCCTGACGCAGGAATTGAGCATGTTCCGGGTGAAGGTAGATGAACGTGAAAACCTGACACCCGGTTTCAAGTTCAATGACTGGGAGATGCGCGGCGTGCCACTGCGATTGGAAGTAGGCCCTAAAGATGTTCAAAAAGGCACCGTAGCCCTGGCGCGGCGTGACAGGCCGGGCAAAGCCGGGAAGTCGTTTGTTTCACAGGATCAACTTAGCGGGCAGATCGCGGAAATGCTAACCGACATTCAGGCTGCGCTGTTTGATCGAGCACTGGCCTTCCGGAATGAACATATTCACGAGCCGAAAGACTACCAGGATTTGCAAGAGATTGTCAAAGACAGTTGGGCGTATGCCTGGTGGTGCGGAAGGGCAGAATGTGAAGCGAAAGTGAAGGAAGATACGCGAGCCACCACCCGCTGCATCCCGATGGAGCAGCCCGGCGGCAGTGGTCCTTGCATCGTATGCGGCGGCAATTCTACCGAGAAAGTTTATTTTGCGCGCGCTTATTAATCAGGATAGACCACAGGTTACTCAACCAGACTCACAGGGTAACCTGTGGTTCGTGAAAGTACATTTATGCCTGCGGCTGAACTAACCCGCCTGCGTTACCAGATCAACCAGTTAATTTTTGCCTTTGACGATCCAGCTTTATTCTGCCGACGTCTAGGGGACTTGCTGGATTTGTATGGGAATCATGCCTACCGGGCCGGGCAAGGCGTTCAGCCGCAGCCGATTTTACCCTGTCACCGCGTTCCGGCCCTGGTGATGCGTCAGCTTGAGATGGAGCTGGGCAAAACCTGCCGCGAACAACCGCAACTGGCAATGGAAGTGGTCGCGGCGCTGTGGAAAGAGGCCTATCTGGAGCCGCGTTTACTGGCAACCTCTTTGCTGGGAGCAGTTCCGGTGCCGGAATATGGCGCAGCAGTGCTGCAAAGACTGCGTGAGTGGGCCATTCCCAAGGAAAACCGCCAAGTGCTGACAGCTTTACTGGAACACGGCACACTTGGTTTAAGGCGGGGAGCACCGGATCAACTGCTTGCGTTAATCGAGCATTGGGTGGGGAGCGCTTCCGCCGCGCAGCAAACGGTCGGATTACAAGCACTCATTCCACTCATTCAAGACCGCGCATTCGAAAACCTGCCCCCGATCTTTAGCATGTTGAGTCCGATTATGCCAAGTATTTCTGCTACCCTGCAAACCGAACTCCAAATTGTGATGCGAGCGCTCATCAAACGCTCTCCCGTTGAGGCAGCTTACTTTTTACGACAGGCTCTCTCAGTATCTGTACAACCCAGTACGGCGCGCCTGGTACGCCACTGTTTGCCAGAGTTTGGCCCTGAACAGCAGGCATCCCTCCGAGCGGCACTGCTGAGGAAGAACCTGTAACTGGCGCGATTCCCCAGCCCGACACGATCCATAATTATCTGGTATAATTCGTACACTGACTGGCCCTGTCATTGGCCTTAAGCAAGTAGGCTGATGGCATGGAGACCTGCTCAAATCTTTATATTTTGAAAGGCAGATGTCATGGGTTTAACAAAAGAACAAAAAGATAATGTTATTGGAGAGTATCACCGGCATGAGAGCGACACGGGTTCGCCAGAAGTGCAGATTGCTATTCTGACCACCCGTATTTCTCAATTGACGGAGCACTTACGTCTCCACAAGCATGATGAATCTTCGCGGCGCGGCCTCCTTAAACTGGTCGGGCAGCGACGCCGTTTGATGGCTTATTTACGCCGTAAAGATTTTGCACAGTATGTGGCTCTGGCTGAGCGGTTACACTTGCGAACAGCCAAATAAGTGTGATTAACGAACCGGGTAGATGGTGCAAAGCAAGATACCGTCTACTCGTTTTTTTTCTGAACCTTGCAAAACCGAATATCGGTTACAATTAAGAGCAAAATTATAATCTGTGCCACGGTCGGGAGTTGAAACTTGGTGAGGTACCTTGATTGGTCCTCCTCAGCTTTCAATCCCTGACCAATGGACAGGAAACTTGAAGAGGGAGAAAATGGCACCTGAAAGTAAACAATTTACAGCGATCGTTGGGGGAAATCCAATCACGATCGAAACGGGCAAGCTGGCAGAACAAGCCGGCGGCTCCGTGACCATCCGATTGGGAGATTCGATGATCTTCGCCTCAGCGACGATGTCCTCAGAACCCCGTGAAGGCTATGATTTCTTTCCACTAACCGTAGAATACGAAGAGCGTATGTATGCAGGTGGACGCATTCCGGGTTCGTTCTTCCGCAGAGAAGGGCGACCTACCACCGAAGCAATTCTTACTGCACGTCTGACTGACCGGCCGATACGCCCACTCTTTAATAAAGAGATGCGGAACGATGTGCAGGTCATTATGTTCTCCATTTCTGCTGATCAGGAAAACCCGCTGGACATCCTGGCAGTGAATGCAGCTTCGGCGGCGTTAACTGTCTCTGATATTCCGTGGGGCGGCCCAGTCGCCGCGGTGCGCATTGGGCGCATTGACGGTGAATTCATCGTCAATCCCACTTTCCAGCAAATTGAAGAGTCTGAACTGGACCTGCGCATTGCTGGCACGCGGGATGCTCTGTTGATGGTGGAGTGCGGCGCGAATGAGGTTTCCGAAGAGGTTATGGTGCAAGCGCTGACCTTTGGGCAAGAAGCCATGCAGCCCCTCATCGACATGCAAGAACAACTGCGTGAAGAAGCGGGTAAACCGAAACGTGAAGTGAAGCTCTTCCCAGTCGACCAGGATCTGATCGAGCGTGTTTACCAGCGTGCTGCTGGTGACTTCAACACCGTTCTTGACCAGCCGCTGGATAAGCAAACTCAGCGGGAGGCCATCAAGCAACTGGAAGATCAGATGGTGGCGGAATTTGCTGGAGAAGATGAAACGCTGGTCACCCCGGTAAAAGAGGCGTTTGAAGAAGTTTATAAACGCGTGGTACGCATGCGCATCCTCAACGAAGGCAAACGTCCAGATGGGCGCAACCCCAATGAAATTCGTCCCATCTGGTGCGAAGTTGGCATCAGCCCGCGCGCGCACGGGTCAGGACTTTTCACTCGTGGGCAGACTCAGGTACTCACGCTGGCGACGCTTGGCACACCGAAAGAGGCGCAGGAGTTAGAACTCACTTTCGCCTTCGGACAGCAAGCGCTACATCCATCACTACAACTTCCCGCCTTACTCGACCGGTGAGGTCAAGATGCTGCGCGGGCAGTCGCGTCGTGAAATTGGACACGGTGCGCTGGCGGAACGGGCACTCGAGCCGGTTATTCCGGCGGAAGAAACCTTCCCCTACACCTTGCGCCTGGTATCTGAGGTGTTATCTTCGAACGGTTCAAGCTCTATGGGCTCCGTTTGCGGTTCCACACTGGCCTTAATGGATACGGGCGTGCCGATTAAAGCACCGGTCGCAGGTGTGGCAATGGGCCTGGTCAAAGAAGGCGACCAGTACCAGATTTTGACCGATATCCAGGGGTTGGAAGACCACCTGGGCGATATGGACTTCAAAGTAGCCGGCACCGAAGAAGGCATCACGGCGCTGCAAATGGACATTAAGATCAAGGGGATTACTCCTGAAATCATGTCGCAGGCGCTAGAACAGGCTCACCAGGGACGGCTCTTCATCCTCGAAAAGATGCTGGCTGTCATCCCACGCCCACGGCCAGAGTTGAAGCCGCACGTACCGCGCATCACGATCATCAAGATCCCGGTTGACAAGATTGGTGCGATCATTGGGCCAGGCGGAAAGAATATCCGCGCACTGCAAGAGGAAACCGAAACGAAGATCGACATCCAAGATGATGGCTCAGTCTTCATTTCGGCGACCGATAAGGCTTCTGAAATGGCTGCCCGCGAGCGGATTGAAATGCTCACGGAAACCCCTCAGGTAGGCCGGATTTACACGGGCCGTGTCGTGCGCACCACTGATTTCGGCGCTTTTATTGAAATCTTGCCGAATATCGATGGCATGGTGCATATTTCACAGTTAGATACGGAACGGGTTGAAAAGGTGGAAGATGTCGCTCAAGTAGGCGACGAAGTCACTGTAATGGTGACCAACATCGACCCGGATGGCAAGATTCGACTTTCGCGTCAGGCTGTACTGGAAGGCTGGACCCCAGAAGAGGCCCAGGAACACGACCGCGGCGGACGCGGCGGTGGCGGCGGTGAACGCCGAAGCGGCAACGGTGGTGGTCGCGGCGGTCGCTCAGGCGGCGGACGCGGCGGTGACCGTCGTGGCGGCGGTGGCGGACGCTACTAAGAAACGGATTCGATAAAATCAGGGCTGGCAGAGTTTGCCAGCCCTGATTTTTTTTATAAACCCACTGGAGAAGTAGACGGTTTTTCCGATGAGAGCGAGATGTAATTGACTTTTAACTCTGTAACAAAGGCAGTGGCTTCAATCTTTAGCTTGCGTTCAGCAGCAGCATAGTCTGGGCTGGTATACTGCGTGGGTGAGAAAATATTTTCCTCTTTGCGACCAGCAATTTCCAGATTCGACACAACCCCAGAGGCATCCACTGACAGTCCAACGCCTTGGGGCAGCAGAACTTCAATCTCACCCACAAACCCATAGACCCGTAAACGGGTTTCACCGGGGGGAAGATCCGCATGCACCATATCCAGATCTATATCTCCGACGCCCACCCAGTATTCACTATCGCGCACCTGCCAGTTACCACGACGGCGAAGGTCTCCTAACAACAGCAGTTCTCCATGCCCAGGGGAAGGAAACTGACGAGGCCGGAAGACTAGCCAAACCCCCGCCAGCACCAGCGCAGTGGGAAAGCACAGCGCCCATAAGTCGATGTTGAACAAGCTGCTCAGTAATGAGATGACCCCCAACCCAATCAGAACCGCCCCAAAAATCACCTGCGACCGGTTACGCATATGGCCCTCCACACACATGATTCAATTTAAGAAGTGGAAATACAAATAAAGTATAACCGGAAAACGCAGTCCTTGAACAACAACGCACACAGATCTTTAAAAACGGCCCTCCCCGTTTGCAAAGTACGAAAAGGCTCCCGCCGGTGAGGCGAGAGCCTGGATAAAAAGATAGGAACGGACGCGCGTTACGCTGAACTCGAGATGGAAGCCGATCTTTACTGTAACCTGCCACTCTCCGATTTTGCCATTTTCAATGGTTCCACGTGTTTCAACCACTTTGAACCAGCGCATGTTTCGGATGGATTCGCCCGACCGGCTGACTGCGTTTTGGACAGCATCTTCAATGCTGTTGGGAGACGTGCCAGTTAATTCGATCAGTTTGTACACAGAACTGTTTTCCATTTCATACCCTCCTTGTCTCAAATCTTCCAGTTGTTATCTACCCATCTACATGGGCTTTTGCATACTTTATACCGGATTATCCTTTTCCGGTTGATAGAAAATTTCTGTAATCCGATAGTGACGAGCGCCATTCGGGACGACCCATTCGAAGGTCTCACCGATACGGCGTCCTAGTATCGCCATGCCTAGAGGCGCAAAGATCGAGATGTGGTTGTGCTCCAGGTCGGCCTGTTCTGGAAAAACCAATGTGCAAGTAAGGTCTTCCTCAGTATCCAGGTTCTTCAAATGAACGCGTGAATTCATGGTCACCACGTCTTCGGGCATGTTTTCCATGGCAACGACATGGCACTTTTCAAGCTCTATCTCCAGCAGATCCAGATTTTCACGCGGATCATAGCCCATCCGGCGGGCCTCACTGATCGCTGCCTGAAATCACATCCAGGTCTTCCTGGGTGATATAAATATCTTTCTCCTGCATAGTCACCTCTCCTTTCCCCCTGGTCAGTGAAGATTCACGAACTCTCTTTAGAATAACATACTAGCAGCAAAGCCGTCAGTATGTGACTTGTCCGCCAGATGCAGATCGGGTCTTACTCTAACCAATCGACGATTTCGTCTTCCAGGTTTTCCATGTCCACATCTTTTTCGGCCTGCGTTCGCCAGCGGACCGAAATACCGGCAGCATGGACGCTGTTAGGATCGCCAGACACTAACGGATGCCACCACTCCAGATCCTTGCCTTCTGCAATCAGGCGATAAGCGCAGGTTTTCGGCATCCAGCGCAACTGCTGCACCAGGTCAGCATCTAACACAAGACAGGTAGGCACCAGCCTGGCACGGTCTTTGTAAGACGAGCAGCGACAGTTATAGGTGTCTAACAGACGGCAGACGACGTTCGTGTAAAAGATCTCTCCTGTTTCTTCGTCTTCCAACTTGTATAGACAGCAGCGCGCGCAGCCGTCACACAGCGATTCCCACTCTGCGCGGGTCATTTCCTTGAGGGTCTTCCGCTTCCAGAAGGGCAACTCGCGTTCGTCTTTCTCCATTCCACCTTCCTTACAAATAAATATGTTGCACCTGACACCAGAAAAACCGCCGATGCATTCCTATCATTCTCATTCTATCTTCCATTTTTAACCATGAAACGACACACTTACTCCTTCAAATTGTATCATGAGTATATAGATAAAATTGGATTATTAATAAAACCTTACGAAGCCAGCATAGTTTCCCAATGGGGTATCGATCCTCCGGATGTGATCTAACCCTGAGTAGGCAAATATGGCATTTGAGGCCCGGTGGCGCTCATTAATTCTGCCAGGGCTGCGCGCATGGCAACCCGATCATCCCAGGGATATTCCTGGTCTCCAAAACACATCGACTGCTCATGACCCTTGCCGCAGGCTATCACCATATCACCCTTTGAGGCTATGCAAATTGCCTTGCGGAGCGCTTCCCCTCGATCGGGTACCCGGAAGAAGGATTGGTCTTCCACCCCACCCTGAGCGCGCGCACCTGCCGCCATTTCTTCCAGGATCTGATCCAGCGGTTCGGTGCGTGGATCTTCAGCCGTCAAGACAGAAACATCGGCCAGCTGGGCTGCAATTTCGGCCATCATGCGGCGCTTTTCCCGATCGCGGCGGCCGGCTGAACCGAATACGACAATCACCCGACCTTCCGCAATTTGACGGGCAGTTTTCAAGATTTGCAGCATGGCATTGGGCGTATGTGCAAAATCAACAACTGCCATGAAAGGCTGGCCCATATTGATCTGCTCCATCCGTCCGGGCACAATCGATAAATTCGCAATTCCCTTGCGGGCCAGAGCTGGGTCGATCCCTAACCCAACCACTGTTGCACAAATAGCCGCCAGGCAGTTCGAGACATTATAGTCACCTACCAGGTGGCTATCAATGGCCTGCGTGAAACCTGGCCCCATTGCAGTAAAGTGAAGACCACCAGCATCATAATACGTGTTCTCAGCCCACACGTCAGCGCCTTTTTCTAAGGCGTAGCATACCTTTGGAACAGAAACGAGCTGGTTCAAGTAATTGAAGGAGGGATCGTCCTTGTTCAGCACTGCCAGCGGTTCACGCCCGTGCTGCTTAGCAGGTGTATCACTCAATCCAGTAAATAAGCTGGCCTTTGCATCACGATAAGCCTCAAACGAACCATGATCATTCAAGTGTTCATGGGTAATATTGGTCAGCACGCCAATATCAAACTCACAGCCGGTTACACGATGCTGCGATAGCCCATGGGAGGTGGCTTCTAAGATCACGTGGGTCAGTCCAGCGCTTTTCATACGTGCCAGGTAATGCTGCACATCTGGTGCATGGGGCGTGGTGACATGCAAGCCAGTATCAATCATCTCACTGCCAATCATCGCGTTGACTGTGGAAACAATGCCAACTGGAACACCAGCGCTGAGTAAAATCTGATAAATGAGATTCGATGTGGTGGTTTTTCCATCCGTACCGGTCACACCAATCATGGTCATGCTGTGAGCTGGGAAGTTGTAGAAGGAAGCGGAAAGGTACGCCAGCGCCCGGCGAGCATCGGCAACCTGAATATACGGGGCGGGCAAGTCATTGATTGCGTCTGTGCCCACCACCGCCGCGGCGCCTTGCGCCAAAGCCTGAGAGATGAAACGGTGGCCGTCAAAGTTTTCACCCTTCACCGCCACAAAGACATATCCAGGTTTGATCTCACGCGAGTTTTCGGTAACTCCGGTAACAGGAATACCAGGAAGTTCACTGCTCGAAAGGATTTCTACCGGCAAGCTTTCAAACAATTCCGCGAGCGTTTTTTTTATAAAACCAGCCAAGGTTGTATACCTCCAATGTAAAATAAAGAAGGGTTTTAACAGGTTACCCCTATCAAAACCCTTCTTACTGTATCTGTCAATTATCGCATACTTTGCTGTAAATCTTCTAGCTGCCCTACTAATGAACCATCTATCACCTGATCTCCGTAGCGCACAATTAGCCCACCCAGAATGGATGGATCAACGCGGAAGCTGACATTGGAGGTTTCCCCCAAACAATCTAACACTTCTCGCCGTACAGCTAACTGCTCTTCGATCGATAAGGGGAGCGCGCTGGTAACGACTGCCGACTGCTCGCCATCTAGGGGAATGTTCTCTAAAATGTTGATCTTTCCACTGCGCACGCTGGAAAAGAATTCATTGAGAAGCGCTTGCTGGCGTTTTGTATCCAGATTCTCCTTAAGGAGCTGGCGCGTGGCGGAAATTGCCAGCGATACAATCTGACCGCGCAGTTCGCTCAACATCCGGTTACGCTCAACTTCCAGCTCTGCTAGCTGCGCTTCGCGGGCCTGAGCCCCTTCCGTTTCGGCCCGCGCGCGAATTTCCTGCTCTACCGTGTCCGCCCGCTCGGTAGCCTCACGGACAATTTCAGCCGCGCGAGTTTGCGCTTCAGAGATAATGTTATTTGCTTCTCGTTCTGCGTTTGCGCGCGCATCCGCGGCTACACGTGCATCCTCTAACCCGCGCGCAATCGTTAGCCGTCGTTTTTCAAGCATACCGAGCAAAGGCAAGTAAGCCCAGGCACGAAGAACAACAAACAAAATGCCGAAACTTAGCGCATGGACGAGGATATATCCTAAGTTAATACCCAATGCTTCCAAGGCTACTCCCTTTTTTCTATAGCACGAAAAGCATCAAGAAAGCGACCACCAGACAGTAGATGGCAATGGCTTCAGAGAAAGCAATCCCTAAGATCATATTTGTTAACAATGTGCCATACGTGTCAGGGTTACGGGCCATGCCTTCCAACGCCCCTTGAACACTCAAACCAATGCCAATCCCTGCTCCCAAGGCGCCAATCATGGACAAACCTGCGCCGATAAACTTCGCTGCTTCAACAATGTCACCTGTCATTGTTTGCTATCCTCCTCGATTTGTTTGTATGGACGGGTAGCTCCGCCAAATGATGGGGTCAGTGAACTCCGGGATTACCCGGAAAACGAACAGGTTATTTCTTTAATGTTCCGCTTCGTGCTCCTCAGTGTGTCCCTGTGTGGCTTGCGACATAAACACCATGGTCAGCATCCCAAACACAAAAGCCTGAATGAGGCCAATAAAAAACTCAAAGATCATCACAAGAGATGGCGCAAAAACGGGAAGCAAACTTGCCATTAAAAACAGCAGCACCATACCGGCAAACATATTGCCAAACAAACGGAAGGAGAACGATAAAATTTTTGCAATCTCAGAGATCAATTCAAGAATACTGACAGCAAAATCAATCGCGCCAAAAAACGGCTTTCGGAAAATGGTGAGGGTGTTAAAGAAAACGGGAGATATAACCTGCTCCCTGGGCTTGAAAGCCAATCACCTGGGTGGCAATCACTGACACGAGCGCCAGGGCTACCGTGAAGTTTAAATCCGTGGACATGCCGCGGAACCAGGGAATGATGTGATACGCGCCCGCGTGTCCTTCTGCCCCTGGAACCATAGCTGCCACCCCAGGCAGGATTTGGAAGGCATTATGCCCATCTTCGCCATGGGCTGCCACCAGCGACCCTATACTTTCCATCCCTGGGATCAGGGCGATTAAGTTCGAGACCAAGACGACGATAATAAACGTTGCAAACCAGGGGAAAATAAACTTCGTCCACCGTCCAGCAGTCGACTCCGTCAGGTTATACATGGCTTCAACCAGCGCTTCTACTGCGCCGGTAAAACCAGTTGGAATCATGTTTTCTCGGCGGGTGGAAATGCGAACAATTAGCGCAGTAATAATCACGATCAAGTCAACCAACACCAAAGTTGTGAGGGTGTTAGTCAGATAAAACGGGCCAATAACAGGAAGCGTAACGAGTGGGGTCTCTGAGATGCGCTCAGGGGCAACGAGAATAATCGGCGAGATCGGCGGGAAGTAAGCAACAACCAAGACGGCCAGGAGTGTGAGCGCTAAGATAATCCAACGGTTGACACCGAAGCGCCACCTACGACGGGTCTTTTCCTCCACTGCTTTCCTCCTTACGGTCGCGGTCCTCACTAGGAGGCCCTGCTTTTATTTTAGAGGTTGCGATGCGAACAATCACAAACATTGCAGCCAGAGAAACAGGGATACTGACGATCAGGAGAATAATTGTAAATACCGGTTTCGTTTGGAAATGAGCGTCTAGCCACAATCCCCCAAGCACTGCCGCTAAGACTATGAGTAAGGTCAGGCATCCTACCTGCCCCGCCACGCCAGCCAGTGTCAGGTTTAACCAGTACTGCCTGCGATCTCGTTTTGGGTCACGTGTCTGACTCATTGAAGGCATTATAGCATTATCGAATTAAGGCGTCAACAAAGATTGTGTTATCAAAGATTATATAACAAAAACAGGACTTTCCGCCACTTTCAGGGAAAGTCCTGTTTTTCATCAACTTCTCATGTTCCGCCTAGAACAACCCGGCCGCACCAAAGGAGGACAAGGTATACCAGGGGCCAAAAATCGTTCCCATAAACAGGATCCCCACCACACAAACCAGGATGGCTACTCGCCAGGGCATTGTGATCGGAAGCGGGGCTGTGCCAGTGACCGATGGTGACATGAAGGCGATCTTAAGCACGTTCAGATAGTAGTAAAGACCGATTACCGAGGTAATGACACCAACGAATGCTAACCAGACCATATTGGCCTGCACAGCAGCGCCAAAGACCAGTAGCTTACCAACAAAACCACTCAGGGGTGGAATGCCGCCAAGTGAAAGCATTGCAACCAACAGGGCCAGCGCCATGCCAGGGTTACGTCGCTGCAAACCCGCATAAGCATCCAGGTCATCGGAGCAAATGGTGCGACCGACTAAGGCGACGATACCAAAAGCGGCCATGTTGGTTACCAGATAGGAAACCAGGTAGAAAACTGCACCAGTGGTGCCGAACTGCGAGTCAGCAGCGACACCCGCCAGGATGTATCCGGCCTGAGCAATCGACGAATAGGCCAGCAGACGTTTGATATTCTTTTGGGCCAGGGCCAGCAGGTTTCCAATAATCATGCTGGCAGCGGCCAGAACAGCCACCATGGTGGACCAACTGGGCGCAAACTGAGGGAAAGCTGCCAGCATCACTCGCATCAATACAGCAAAACCAGCCGCTTTCGAAGCAGTAGAAAGGAAACCCGCCACGGGTGTCGGCGCGCCTTCATACACATCGGGGGCCCAAAAATGGAAGGGAACCGCTGAAACCTTGAAACCAAAGCCCACTAAAACCAGCACAACCGCCAGCAGCAGCACGGCAAAGGGCAGTTGACCGGCATTGAATAAGACCGCCATCGCATACAGGTTGGTGGTTCCAGTGTAACCAAACAGCAAGCTAAAGCCGTACAGCATCACTGCAGCAGTCATGGCGCCAAACAGGAAATACTTAATGCCTGCTTCGGTCGAGCGCGGGTCACGCGTCAGGAAACCAGCCATTATATACAGCGGCAGTGAAGTGGTTTCAATCGCCAGGTAAAGCATGATCAGGTCGGCTGAAGAGGCCATCAGGTTCATGCCCAGGGTCGCCACCAGCAGAAGCGCGTAAAACTCACCATGCTGTCCAGCAGGTTCCTGATCCACCATAAACAGTGAGGTGAGTGCGGCCCCCATTAAGAAGAGGATGCGGAAAACAAAGGCCGTGCCATCCAGGCGCAGCATGCCGCCAAAGATCAACATGGGTTCGGCAGCCGGACGGGCAAAAACAGCCGCCAACACAGCCACGATCAACAAACCACCCGCAGTCACCCAACCCAGGTTGCGGCGCATCGTTCCACGCCACAGCAGGTCGAGCAACAGCACCAACACCCCCAGCATAACCAGCCCAATCTCAGGCAGGATCGCCAGAAGCATGGAGGATTGATAAGCTACAGGTTCCACTTAAGCGCCTCCTACCAGAGTTAGAATTCTTTCCACGCTGGTCTGGATCATCCCAGCCATCAGAGCCTGGGGGAACCAGCCCAACGCGATCATAATCACTGACAGCGATACCACCACAATCTTATCCATGGCAGTGACATTGGCTACCTGCTGTTCAAATGCGACAGGCATTTGACCAAAGAAGACCTTGCGCATCACCAGCATAATATAGCCTGCGGTGACGATTACGCCGAGGACAGCAATGATTGCGACGATCGGAGCCACTTTCCACGCGCCCATAAAGATGGGAAATTCAGCGGCAAAGCCAGAGAAACCTGGCATACCCATCGAGACTAAACCAGCGATGATAAACCCAACGGCTACCACTGGCATCTTTCGGAACAACCCCCCTAGCTGGGAAATATCACGCGTATGGGTGCGTTCATAAACCATGCCGACAATCGCAAAGAAGAGAGCCGTCATCACGCCATGTGAGAACATTTGCATTCCAGCACCCATCAGGCCTTCACGCGAGAGCGTGGCGAAACCGATCATCACCAGGCCCATGTGCGAGACGGATGAGAAACCGATCACGTACTTGAAATCGGTCTGGATCATAGCGATCAGGGCGCCATAGACCACGTTGACTGTCGCCAGCGCTAAGATCAGCCAGACCCAGTTTCGGGCCCCTTCTGGCAGGAGCATAATGGCGACACGCAGTGCAGCAAAGGCGCCTACCTTCATTTCAACTCCTGCCAACATCATCGAAACTGCGGTCGGCGCAGCCACATGACCATCCGGCGCCCAACTGTGGAAGGGGAACAAACCGCCCAGAATGGCAAAGCCCAAAAATACAATGGGGAACCATACATTCTGGAAAGCCAGTGAGAAACCTGCCTGTTCCAATTCCAGCATATTGAAGGTGCCTTTGCCAGCCGCGAAGTACATCGCCAGCACACCCACCAGAGAGATCACGGAACCGATGAACAGGTAGAGGGTTAGCTTCATCGCGCCATATTCACGCGTCTTAGGATAACCCCACATGGCAATCATCAAGAACTTGGGGAAGACGGCCAGTTCATAGAAGAAGAACAACTGGAACAGGTCGAGTGAGCTAAACACACCTAAGACACTGGTGCCCAAGAACATGATGTACGAGAAAAACTCGCGCGGGCGATCCTCCACATTCCAGGAGACCATCACCCCGAAGGTCAACACCAGGCCGCCTAAGAGCATCAGCGGCACGGTCAGACCGTCTGCGCCGACGAAATAGGAAATGCCCAGGGCTGGCAGCCAGGGGAAGGGTCCTTCAACCCATTGATAGCCACCCAAATGAACATCGTATGTGGCGTAGAGGAAGATTGCCAGCAGCAGCGTCAGCAGCGATGTTCCCAGGGCAACCCCTCGGATCCAATCGCGGCGGTTCTCCGGAAGTGCAAGGATCACCAAACCCGCGGCTACAGGCAGAAAAATAATGAGGCTTAAGAGCGGAAACTGTGCTTGTAATAACAACATCCTGCACCTCTTAGAACCAGGTCATGACAGCCCGGTTGATCACTTCCAAAATCCAGGCTGGCCAAATGCCAATCAGCAGGATCAAAACCATTAAGGGAGCGATCACAACCAGTTCACGCGTATTCATTTCGGTGAGATGTCCCACCCAGTGTTTATTGAGTGGACCATGCAGCACCTTATAAAGCGCCTTCAGGGTATAAGCCCCGGTAAAGAACAGACCAATCATGCTCAGCGCAGTCGCAACCGTGAAGACTGGCCAGGCGCCACGCACCACCAGAAACTCTGAAACAAAGCCATTCAATCCTGGCAAGCCAAGCGAAGCCATAGAAGTAAAGACCAGGATGGTGCCATAAACAGGCAGCAAAGCATATACGCCACCAAAAGCATTCAGGTCACGGGTATGGGCGCGATCGTAAATGACGCCGACCAGGAAGAACATACCCGCCGAGTACAGGCCGTGGTTGAACATTTGCAGCACTGCGCCATTCATTGCCAGAACTGCGTTATCCGTTCCAATCGATAGGGCAGCCGCGGCAATGCCTAACACCACAAAACCCATATGGTTGATGGAAGAATACGCCACCAATCGTTTGAAGTCATCCTGACCATAAGCACCCAGCGCGCCAAAGATAATCGCCAGGGTAGCCAGTAAAGCCAGCGCTCCAGCATAGAAGGTGGCCTGCTGTGGGTAGAGCGGCAGCACAAGGCGCAGGAAGCCAAACGCACCCAGCTTCAGCAGCACACCCGCCAGGATCATCGATCCAGCCGTGGGCGCTTCGGTATGGGCATCTGGCAGCCAGGTATGGAAAGGCCAGACTGGCACTTTGATGGCGAATGCCACGACAAAGGCCCAGAAGGCAATATCTTTCACTGTGCTGACTGGAAGCCCAAACAGACTGCCACCGGTAGGCTCAAGGTTTGGCCAGATTGAGAACAACTGCGGCAGATCAAAGGTACCAGCGACGACGCCGATCATCTGAATTGCCAACAGCAAGCCTAATGAGCCAGCCATTGTATACAGAATGAACTTCAAAGAAGCGTAGTTACGATTCTGACCACCCCATTGATTGATCAAGAAGTACATGGGAACCAGACCGACTTCCCAGAAGACGAAGAACAGCAGCAAGTCCAGCGACATGAAAACGCCTAACATGCCCGTCTCCAACAGTAGGAAGAGGATCATGTAAGGCTTCACCCGCTCAATAATGGAGAAAGATGCCAGAATTGCCAGCGGGGTCAGCAGCGTGGTCAACAGCACCATGGTCAGCGCAATACCGTCCAGCCCTAGATGATAGGTGGAATTGATGGCTGAATACCAAATGTGCTGTTCCTCAAACTGAAAACCGGGCATGGACCGGTTGAAGCCAAACCAGGCCACCAGCGAGAGTACAAACGGCACCAGGCTCGCCACGAACGCCGTCCAGCGGATCAGGCCATGCTCATCCTTTGGCAGGAAAAGCAGCACCAGGGCCGCAATGGTTGGCGTAAACAATATGAGTGTCAGGAGATTACTTCCGATGAAACCCATCGTCCCTTCCCCTCAGCCTGGCTAAGCCAGGACCATAAAATAGAAGAAAACTGCACCGGCAACCACCACCAGTATCGCTGTCCACAGCATATACTGTTGAATACTGCCAGTCTGAATGCGGCGCAACCCCACACCCACGTCGCGAACGCCTTCACTCGATTTATCGCTGGTCCAGTTCACAATACCCAGATCAATGTAACGGCGCAGGAAAACACCCAATCCAAGTGTAAAGCGCGCCACCCCATTAATGAAACCGTCAATGATACGGCGGTCGAGGATCTGGTAAGTGAAGACCTCAGAAAGCCAGTTGGCAGGGCGAATAAAAGTCTGATGATAAAGCTGGTCGATAAAATAGCTGTTCTTCAATATCCGCCAATAACCGGAAATGTAGCTACCTACTGGATCAGGAGCTTCCGCCGCCGTAAAACCACGATAAGCCCAATACCCTAACCCCAGGCCGCTCAGTGACACTACCACCGATGCTAGCAGCGGAACATAACTAATGACTGCTTCAGCCAGCTCACCGCCCTCCGGTTCAACATGGATCATGCTTCCGACAAACTCTTCAAAGCCATTCGGGATCAGCCCACCCAGGCCAGGGAAGTGATGGGGAATACCCACCCAGCCGGCAGCCACTGCGAAGATAGACAGCACGATTAACGGAATGGTCATGGTGAGACCGGTTTCGTGAGCATGTTCGGCAGCAGTTGTACGTGGTTTGCCCAGGAAGGTCAGTGTAATTTGACGGGCAGTATAGAAAGCGGTCAGCAGTGCCGCAGCCGCCAACATCCAGAACACTAGCATATGGCTGCTGTTGAATGCACCACCTAAAACTTCATCTTTCGACCAAAAGCCGGCGGTCACCAGCGGGAAGCCGGAAAGCGCCAGACCACCGATCAAGAAAGTCCAGAACGTCTTAGGCATGCGATCCTTCAGGCCCCCCATATTGCGCATGTCCTGCGCATCGAGATGTTCCCCAGTATGGAACACGCCATGCTCCATGCCATGAATCACGGAACCGGAGCCGAGGAAGAGTAAAGCCTTGAAGAAAGCATGGGTCATCAGGTGGAAAGAGGCCGCCACGTAAGCGCCGACGCCCAGCGCAGCGATCATGTATCCAAGCTGCGAAATGGTCGAGTAGGCCAGAACGCGCTTGATATCATTCTGTGCAAGCGCAATGGTGGCGGCAAACAAGGCTGTAAAAGCGCCAATGGTTGCCATGACGGTCATGGTAGGCGTAATCGCCTCACCAGGCGTCCAACCGGCTGTTACCAGCGGGAAGATGCGAATAGCCAGATAAACGCCAGCGGAGACCATGGTCGCAGCATGGATCATGGCAGAAACAGGCGTGGGGCCTTCCATTGCATCGGGTAACCAAACATGCAGTGGGAACTGTGCGGATTTACCAACAACACCAATGAACAGCAGCAGACCGATCAAGCCAGCCCACGAAAGGCCTAACACCCCAGAAGCAGTATTGCCCAGGCGCGCAATCACCGCAGGATCATAGAGCGAGCTCTGAAAGCTAAGTGTGCCAGTCTGCGAGAGGAGCGCTACCAACCCGAGCAGCATAAACACATCGCCAATGCGGGTGGTCAAGAAAGCCTTCACCGCCGCTTTGCGGGCGGAGTCTTTGGCGTACCAGAAACCAATCAGGGCATAGGAACAAAAGCCCATGATTTCCCAACCGATATACAGGGTGAGCAGGTTGTCGCTTACGACCAGCATCAGCATAGCAAACGCAAACAGGCTGATGAGGGCAAAGAAGCGCGAGTACATTGGTTCAACCGACATGACATGCCTCGCCTGCCCCTTCCGAGCGCGGACAGTGGCGCCATGCGGCGGGAGGCCAGGTTGGTCGTGCTCACCTTCTGGCTGACCAAAGTTGTGGTAACCAATGCTGTAAACGAAAATGGACAGCACTGTCCAGGTCACAAAGAAGAGCGTAACCGCGGAAAGCGGATCGATACGTACGCCAATTTTCAGCCAGTCACTGCCCATTGGCAGCCAGTTGATAGCGCTGCCAAGCGGGTGTAAAGCAAGTTCATGAGTACCGATGGCCAGGCCGAAAACAATCATCCCCAGCAGCCAGGAGATACCCGCAGCCGCCACCGCGATGGTGTGGCTCAGTGCCTTGCGCTTATTTGTGAACAGCACAATCAGGGCAAATGAAAGCAGTGGAGGCAGAGGGATTAACCAGATGAGAATATTTGCAATCATAGCACCTCGCCGGTTTAACCTTTCATCAGGGTTAACTCATCGGCCACGACAGTATGACGCCGCCGGTAAGCAGAGATGATCAGAGCCAGGCCAACCACCGCTTCAGCAGCAGCAGCCGCCAGCACGATAGCAATGAATACCTGCGCGCCTACCGTGTTATGCAGGTAGCGCCAGAAGGCCAGCAGATTGATATTGACCGCGTTCAGCATCAGTTCAATCCCCATCAGAATCGCAACCGAGTTCTTCCGGGCCAAAACGCCATACAGACCGATGCAGAACAGCAGGGCAGCAAAAGTCAGATACCAGGAAAGAGGGATCATCGCACTTCCTCCTATTTCTGATCGCCAGCAACGTAGATGGCCCCGATCAGCGCGCCTATCAATAAGATCGAGGCGACTTCAAAGGGCAGTACGTATCCATCAGGCGAAACCAGAGCCTTCCCTAACAAGGCGATATCTTCGCCGGTAAAGGCAGGGCGCAGGGCTTGGAAACTCTGCCAGGCGCTCAGCACCCAGGCCAACCCACCAAACAGAACCAGGGCCACAATCGCCGACAACCAGGCAAAGCGGTTAACCGGTGGACCTTCTTCTTGTAGTTCACGTCGGGTGAGCATGACAGCAAAAATAATCAAAATAGCAATTGCCCCAATGTAAACCACTACCTGAATAATCGTAAAGAAGCTCAATTCCAGGGTGGCGAATAAGGCAGCTACACCCAGCAACGTCAGCACCAGCCATAAGGCTGCGTGCATCATCCGCCGTACGCTAACCACCATCAGGGCAGAGACCAGTGATAGACCGGCCACAATCAGGAAAACAATTTGTAAAGGCGTCATTCTCCGCTCCGAAAAGTCTTCAGGCTGAGATTTGATCGTGGCTTTTCGCCACCGGGCGATTACCACTGACCACGGACCGCACAGGCCGTACATTCCGGCTTAACAAGCTGGCGCTAATCCAGAAAACCAGGCCATTAGCAATGAGCAAGCCCAACATCCGTACCAGATACGGCATGGAAAGCTCCGCTAGAGACTTATCCACCAGGGCAGTCACAAAAACCATCACCAGCGCCAACGGCGTCAGAACTTTCCAGTTCAGGTCGAGCATCTGGTCTATGCGGAAGCGTGGCAACGAGCCACGGAACAAGATCACAATGAAGTACACCAGGAAGGTCTTTATTACCAGGTATACAACGCCCAGCAGCGGAAACTGCTCAGCGCCAGGGCCACGCCAGCCAGCCAGGAACAAGACCGAGAACAGCAGCGAAATGGTGAAGGCGTGCAAAAACTCAGCCACATAAAACATGCCAAACTTGAGTCCAGAGTATTCTACATTGAAGCCTGCCACCAGTTCCAATTCGGCTTCGACCACATCGAAAGGCGAACGACCTGATTCAGCCACCTGCGTGATAAAGAAGACCAGGGCTGCTACCGGCGCGGAGATCAGGAAGGGGATATTCTGTGCCAGCACAATATCATTCAGATTCAGCGAACTCGACAGCATAGCCGGAACCAACAGCGACAACACCATTGGCACTTCATACGACACCAGCAAAGCCACAGCCCGGAAACCGCTCAACAAAGCGTATTTGTTGTTCGAACCCCATCCTGCCAACAAGACGGATAATTCGCCCAGGCCGCCCGCAGCCAGTATATATAACAGCCCAACATTCAGATTCACCCCAACAATATTGACCGCGAACGGAATGACCGCCCAAATGAGCAAGACCGAGGCCACAGACAGAATGGGCGACAGATTGTATGGAACCAGGTCAGCGCCTTCGGGTGTGATGTATTCCTTGGTGAAAATCTTGAGCATGTCAGCGAAAGGCTGAAACACCCCCCAAGGACCCACCCGATTAGGGCCTAAACGGTCTTGAATACGCCCAATTAGTTTGCGCTCATACCAGATCAGGAAGATCACGAACAACATCGCGACCATCGTCAGGGTAAACGCACCTAAAAGCATCAACAAAAAATTAGCTACGCCCGCTGGAAGTCCCCATCCTATCAGCAGAGTGCGTAGCCAGGTGGCAATAACACCAACCGGATCTTGTAAAAAATTTAGCATATTCGATTACTCCTAGAGGACACTAGTCGCTACTTCCACTCCAGGGCGCCTTTTTTCCAGGCATATATTAGACCGCCCAAAAGAACCAGGGCAAACAGGACACCTTCGAAGACAGCATATAAGTTAAGCTGGTTATATGCCATAGCCCATGGGAACAGGAAAACGGCTTCCACATCAAAAACTAAAAACACAAGCGCAAAAATATAGTATTGTGCGCGAAACTGAATGCGTGTTTCCCCTTCCGTTTCAATTCCACACTCATACACTGAGCGCTTCACCGAGTTCGATTTCTTCGGCCCTAACAGCCCTGCGACAAAAATTGCCGCGGCAGGCAAGAACAGCGCAATTAAAAAGAACAATCCGATATATAACCAATGGTCGAGCATTTTGACTCCTCTGAGAAAACATTTAAGGTTTTGAGAACCAGCAAAAGAGCTTGCGCTCTTGTCTGGCTCTAAACCCAGGAGTTAATCCAAAGCGTGTTGAGATTTTAAGTGAAGCTTAACGCATTTTATCACAAGTTTAGCCGTCAAACGGTTTTACAGGCTGATTATGACTTATGTTTCGTATCTTTATGAGGATTCGCAGTACGCGGCAGCCAGCGTTTCTCCAGCCACTTTTGCACGAAAGAATAACCCAAAACCGTGCTGACCATCAACCCCACGCCACTCAAGCTGCGTGCTAACCAACCCGGAAGGCCTAAGATCGTCACCACATCCACCTGAATTGGCCTGGAAAGCAGTGTAAGACGCTCACTTTCACCGCCCTCTTTGGGGACGAACTCTAACCACAACCAAACCACGCCGCGGTAGGTTCCAGCCTCGCTGCCACGGATGCTCCAATTAAAGGTAACGGGTTTGCCAGGGCGCAGTGGCTGGCTAATTTCGTCTCGCCAGGCTTCCAACCCAGCCATATCCAGGCGAGCCACTGCCACCACGTTATGGGTATCATAAACATCAGGGATCTCAACCCCTTGCCCTTGTGAAGTATGACCTGGCATTTGAGGGGTCACTGTCACCTGTCCATTTTCATCCATGATTTAACGACAGCAAGATAATATCACTGTCCTTTTCACGGACTTTTGCAGGCCATTCCAACACAATCTGGCGCTGTTCATGCAGCGTCGGTGGCGGCGTGACCCCTGGAGGGAAAGGTGTTAGCCCAGATGGTCCCGGCGGTCCTTCGGTGGGGGTTGGAAGCTCGGTTACCACCCAGGCCCGACAACCCGCTAACAGCAGCGCCAACAAAAAACAGATATAGGCGATCCGCCGCTTCATTGCTAGAAGACCCCTACAGCAGGAAAGAACAGGCTGGCGGCAGGTGTGGGCAAAGCGACAGGAGGCAGCGGAACTACCTGGCGAACGCGCGCCAAAGGTAGCGTAGATGCCAGCAGCAGCCCTAACGCCAGGCACAACACCACCAGGGCAATCCAAAAACGCAGCTTGCGGGAGTTCATAGCGTTATTATACAAGTAAAAACAAACCAGACCTGATTGAATATGACTGATGAATTTCGCCATATTTAATCAGGTCTGACCGCTTTTTCAAAAAAATGCGCGGGGGCCGTAAGTGCAGCGGCACACGAAAGGCCTCTGGGCGCGAATGATTAAAACTTACCTTCCAGCGCACTCAGCAGTGCTTCCGCCTGCTCCACAGTAATCTTATTCTCTTGCAGCATCTGCAAGACCATCATCCGCTCCTGCTGACTGACCTTACTGTCACGTCCTACCGGCGGCGCGACAGGCGGTGTGGGAGGGGGCTCACCTGGATTCCATCCAAAGAAGGCTTCATGTTCGGCCCGGTGAGAGGATTCTTCCATACGCCGCATGGCCGCCTGCACGCGCTGTTCAGCGCGGTGGGCTGCTTCTTGCGCACGCCGGCTGACCATATCCGCCCAGGCAGCAGAGCGAGAAGGATCAAAGTGTCCAGGCCAGCCATAACGGGCGCGATTTTCACGAGCATTGTTCCACGAAGTCTCCAACCGGTCGAATTCGCCAGACAGAGAGGGCGGCTCTTTTCCCGAGTCACTGAGCGCAATTTCACTCCCAGCACGAAGTTCTAAGCGCGACTGACCTTCTCCCAGGGTAAATGAGTAACGGCGCTGATCCAGGGTAACATTCATGGGTTCTGACTGTTTCTTCAAATCCAGGTTGATCTCTTCGGCGTCCGAATAGACTTCAAACCGGGAATCTACATTTTCAGGCAGGTAAATGCTGGTTGAACTGCCAGACCGAAGCGCGGTGGTCGTACAAACACTGCGCGTAAAGAAAATTGACAGGTCGCCACCAACGCGCAGCGTGCATTCTTCCCCACCGGGCATCTGAATGCTGCCGCTTCCGCCAACCGATTCTACCAAAATCTTTTCACCCATCTCATGAGCAGTGAGGTCACCCCCTACCTTACCCACCTGAAAAACACCGTTCACCTGGCGCACCGTCAGACTGCCGCCTACCTTGCCGATCTCCACCTGATCAACGCGCTGCATGGCCAGATCCCCGCCCACTTTCTGAACCTCCAGCATACCCAGATCCTGCATAAAGGCGCTGCCGCCTACCCGTTCCACATGGATCCTTGCGCCGTGCGGCACCACCAGATCTAAACCAGAATGGTTCTCGATCCGCAGCGTGTCCTCCTCTTCCCTGGAGATCCGCAAGCGTTCTTCTGAGCCGAAGAAGCGCACCTCCGACTGCTCTCCACCACTCAAGTACAGATCAGCAGAAGTTCGAATGATAATCTGCGTATTTTCACTGACTGGAATAGCATTTCCTTCCATAAGAATGCTCCTTTTTATACAACATATTCAAAGTCTTTCAGCTTGGACTTTGATATTTTTTATTTTGCATCCTTATCATAGCAATTATTTTAATTTTTGTCAATACATATTTTACTTTTTTTTAAATATCGATTCCTTTACTTTTTGAATTTTATTTAAATTTAATTCAACTCCATTTCAATTAAATAAAAGATTTATTTAGAATTATTAAACTCTGGCAATATCTATCCAATGAAATGTATGGCAAGCGAGACTCTGTATGGTTTAAGAGAGTAACTTAAATCTATTAAATAGAAAACATTTATCCTTATTCAGACTATTTCAAGGGTGATATACTATACGCTACATTTCCGGGTCACCCTATATTCTTTATTGGTAGCACAGCCATTAATCGAGGAGATCTATGATCGAGTATCCTGCTGAACCATTCCGCATTAAATCTGTGGAACCTATCCGTCTGATTTCTATGGAAGAGCGCTTGCATGCAATGCAAGCCGCAGGGCATAATCTGTTTAGCCTGCGCGCCGAAGATGTTTACATTGACCTGCTAACCGATTCTGGTACGGGCGCGATGAGTCAGGATCAGTGGGCTGCAATCATGAAAGGAGATGAATCCTACGCTGGAGCCCGCTCCTATTACCGGCTTGCAGAGGTAATGCAGCATATTTTCGGCTTTGAGCATTTTGTTCCTACCCATCAAGGGCGCGCTGCAGAGAACATTCTCACTTCTGTGCTGGTCAAACCGGGCATGTATGTGCCTTCGAATATGCACTTCGATACGACAGATGGCAATATTCGCGCCCGCGGTGGACGGCCTACCAATCTGGTTATTCAGGCAGCCTACGATCCAACCTGCCAGCATCCTTTTAAAGGCAATATGGATATTGAGCGTCTGCGCGCGTTTATTCAAAAGGTTGGACCGCAGCAGATTCCCTTTGGCACAATCACCGTCACCAACAACGCCGGGGGCGGCCAGCCCGTATCGCTCGAAAATATTAAGGCAGTGGCCGAAACGTATCATGAGTTCGACATTCCTTTCTTCATCGACGCCTGCCGCTACGCAGAAAATGCTTACTTTATCAAGCTGCGCGAACCGGGCTACGCCAACAAGAGTACGCTGGAAATTGCGCGTGAAATGTTCCAGATGGCTGACGGAGCCTTCATGAGCGCCAAGAAAGATGCGCTCGTCAATATTGGCGGCTTCTTGACGATGCGGGACGAGAATCTGTACCAGCGCGTATGTAATGAGTTGATCTTGCGCGAAGGTTTCCCCACCTACGGCGGCCTGGCAGGGCGCGACCTGGATGCAATGGCTGTTGGCTTGATGGAAGGACTGGATGAAAGCTATCTGAACTACCGCATAGGCCAGACCGCCTACCTGGGCAAGCGCCTATTGGAAGCCGGGATACCGATCATCGAACCGACTGGTGGGCATGCCATTTACCTCAATGCTGGTAAGCTGCTGCCACACATCCCCCATGAAACCTTTCCTGGGCAAGCCCTGGCAGCCGCGCTGTACCTGGAGGGAGCTATTCGTGGGGTTGAAATTGGATCGGTCATGTTTGCCTACCCCGACCCTGACACTGGAGAAATGGTTTATCCTGAACTAGAACTGGTCCGGCTGGCACTGCCTCGCCGCGTCTACACGCAGAGTCATCTCGATTACGTCGTTGCGACGCTCACCCGCCTGGCAGAAAAAAGCAGCACGCTGCGCGGTTTCCGGCTGACCTATGCTCCCCCACTCCTGCGACACTTTACTGCCCGCTTTGAACCACTCTAAGGAAGTTTGTTTGTTTTTTGTGGTCTTGTGTAAGCTTAAACAAGCTTATGCAAAACGACATCAAAACAGGAAGTGTATTCGGAAGCATTATGAACAATCGATTGCTCTTTCGGTTTGTTCTCGTTTGCCTGACAGTTTACTCCTTCAGTCTGGCCGGGTGTGGAATTACCCCCCAAGTTGCCACCCTGGAAAGCACCCAACGCGCCCAGATCCTTCAACAGGCAGAACCTATCGCCGATAATTTATTTGCCGGGTATGAAAGCCAGCAGTACGTCACCTTCGCGCGCGACTTCGATCCAGCCATGCGAAAGGCCATCAGCGAAAAGGCTTTCAGTGATTGGGTTTCACAGGTTTCAGAACAACTGGGTGCATACCAGTCGCGTACTGTTCAATCGGTAGAGCGCATGGATGACATTGAAATTGTGGTTTATCAGGTCGCCTTTGAAAAGGAGGCCAACGCGACGGTGCGCATGAGCCTACACCAACAAGATGGTGTTTACCAGGTATCTGGCCTATGGTTGGATGCTCCCATTCTACGAAGAAAGTAGCCAGAAAAATGCCCCCGAAAATCTCGGGGGCATTTTTCTAGTCATCCAGTTTCTTTGCCTCTTGCCAGATGGCTTCCATTTCATCCGGTGTAAAGTCAGCCAGTTTGCGATCCTGCGCGCGCGCGGCTGCTTCGATGTGCGCAAAACGCTTCTTAAAGCGTTGGTTCGCATGACGCAGCACTGATTCCGCGTCCAGCTTGTACCAGCGCACCAGGTTGACTGCTGCAAACAACAGATCACCCAGTTCCTTTTCACGCTCCTCTGGATTGGCGGCCTCAGATACCTCACGCCACTCTTCTAGTACTTTGTCGATCACACCCTGCAAATCTGGCCAGTCAAAACCCACCCGCGCTACCCGGTCCTGATACTCCTGTGACTGCGTTAGAGCAGGCAAGGCTTTAGGGAGGTTATCCAGCATGCCCTTTACCTGGTCTTTCCCTTTAGCTTTACGCTCTGCCTCTTTCAGGGCTTCCCAGTTGCGCAAAACACCGGCTGAGCCATCCACCTGCACCTCACCAAAGACATGAGGATGACGATATATAACTTTGCGATTGACTCCAGCCGCCACATCAGCAAGGTTAAATTCCCCTTCCTCGTTCGCAATCTGTGAAAGCATAAAGACCATCATCAGAAGATCCCCAAGTTCCTCTTGCAAGCCTTCCATGTTATTCGCGTCCAGCGCATCTAACGCCTCGTATGATTCTTCCAGCAGGTGAGGCGCAAGAGTTTGCAAGGTTTGCTCGCGGTCCCAGGGACAGCCCTCTGGCGCGCGTAAGTGAGCCACTACTTCCTGAAAACTCTCTAAGGAAGTATCTGGCGCCAGGGGGGGAACATAGAGCGCCGTCATCAATCCCACATAGGGGCTGCGATCAATTTCATACAGCTTGAGATCTTCCACCCGTGCACGCGCTGTGCCCGCGCCATGAACCAGGCGGACAGGATGTTGGTCGGGATAGATTTCACTCAAAGTTAATTTCACCTCTGCCGCCACTTCACGGGAGTAAATTTGCCCAATCACTGCCGGCTGGCTGGGTGGAAAAGGCGGTACATGCAGGCGGAGCAGTTCCAGACCATCTACCAAAACCATCTCTGGCAGTGGGTCTACCCCTAACGCAGTGAAGGTTGGCTCCAAAAAGCTCAGGCCTTCAATCACCCGTACGGGTAGACCTTCTTGCGCAGCACGGCGCGCAATTTCAGGGCAAGTGGCCTCAGCGACAAACGGATGACCAGGGACGGCGTAAGTTACTCCTTCAGGGCGACGTCCCAACGCCAGCACCTGCTCGACAATTTGCTCGTAGACCTGCTCGAACTGCTCGCTCTGGTCATAGATTTCATCAAATGACTGCACCTTCAAGCCGTTCGGAAAGCCCTGCACAGTAGGGTGCTGGCGGGTGCGCACATAAACTTCAGGGATACTCTCCAGCCACTGCCAGGCCTGTCGAGTCAGCAAGTTTGGGTCGCCTGGCCCCAGACCTAACAGGATGATTCCTGGTTTTTTTGTATTCTCTGCCACTTATTCCTCTTTCCTGCATCCAATAAACAGATATGATCTTAATCATACGTCACGCAATGCTGTGTAGATTTTACCAGAGGAGGTAAGTTTTCGAATGACGGATGAAGTTGGTTTTGAAGTATATTTAGCGCAATCGTATGAACAAGCTGTTGAAACTGTGACAAGTTCTCTGAAGACACAGGGCTTTGGTATTTTGACCCAAGTGGATGTGCGCGCTACGATGAAAGAAAAATTAGGGGTGGACTTTCGCCCTTACACCATTTTAGGGGCATGTAACCCACCCCTGGCGCACCGCGCTCTGGAACAAGCCCCCGAAGTTGGCCTGATGCTGCCCTGTAACGTTACGGTGGAAAGCAGCGAAGCGGGCACAAGTCTGGTACGGATTGCCAACCCGGCCTCTATGTTGACTTCAGCCGGTCTGCCTGATAATGTTGTACTAAAAGAAGTCGCTCAGCAAGCCACTCAAAAGATGCTGAATGTCGTGGATCTTTTGAAAAAAGAATACGGCGCTTACCAGGCCAACCGTCCTGAAGCAGCTGTTCCCCCAGCCTCTCAACAATCTTAAAACAAAAATATCCGTAGATTTGGGCTGTTTTGCAGCCCAAATCTACGGATAAACCGAACCTTTTACCAGCCGAATTAACGCTTGGTGTAGGTTGGGGCCTTGCGGGCGCGCTTAAGGCCTGGCTTCTTGCGTTCCTTGACGCGCGGATCGCGAGTCAGGTAGCCACCTTTGCGCATAACACTGCCAAAGTCGGGGTTCATCTTGGTCAAAGCGCGAGCTATGCCTAACTGCACAGCATCCACCTGACCAGTCACACCACCACCACGAACGATCACGGTAATATCCAGCGTACCGCGCTCTTCACCAGAAGCAGTCAACGGGGCCAGGATCGTTTCGATATCGCCCAACCGCGTGAAGTAATCTTCAGCAGTCTTTGCATTCACAACGAACCGGCCCGAGCCACTCATAACGCGTACACGAGCGGTCAATTCCTTGCGACGACCAACGCCTTCATAATACTGTACGGACATAATCCCTACGCTCCTTTAACGGGCTGCGGGTTCTGTGCAGCATGCGGATGCTCGTTCCCCGCGTAAATCTTCAGTTTCTGGATCAACCGTCTTCCCAGCTTATTGTGTGGGATCATGCCCCAAACCGCGGCGCGAATGACACGCTCCGGATGGCGCTGCATCTGATCGCGCAGGCTGGTTGTTGTCAGCCCGCCCGGGTAATTGGAGTGACGGTAGTAATTTTTCTCATCCAGGCGCTTGTTGGTAATTCCCAGCTCTGCTGCATTGATGACAACAACAAAGTCGCCCATTTCCACACCGGGAGTGAAGGTCGGCTTGTGCTTGCCCAACAAGTACCCTGCAATCTCTGTTGCCAGGCGCCCAATTCCCTGGCCTTTTGCATCTACCAAAAGCCAATCGGCTTCAGGTTTGCCTTTAAGGACGAAAGTTTTGTCCACTGCCATAATATCTCACCTTACTGCAAGGTCTTATCTAATTCGTTATTTTCCAGCCTACGCGATCTAATCGCTTACCATCGTACTGAACTTGCTTGAGGACTAATCCCTGGGGAGGGGCCAGTCCTGGCGGAAGTGGGCCGGCCTGTTCCACTGCTTCGCGCAGTTTCTCGAGGCTTAACCGCTGCTGCCCAACCAGTACCTGCACATACACCATTCTGCGAACCATATGATAGAGGAAGGCGTTCGCAATAACTTCGAATAATAGCAGTCCATCCTCTTTTTTGTACCAGATCGCCTGTTGAACCAGACGAGTGGTGCTGCCTCCGGGTCGGGGCGGGGTGCCGAATGCAGCGAAATCATGGCTCCCAGGTAAAAGACGGGCGGCTGCCTGCAAACGCTCGAACTCACACGGAGGCCAAACGCGCCAGGTATACCGGCTGTATAGAGGGTCCCGAACCGAGGCGAACAGGATGTGATAGTGGTAACACCGCCAGACAGCATCAAAGCGTGGGTGAAAGTCTGGCCTGGTGATTTCGATCTGCTTGACCGCTATATCTTCTGGAAGATTGGCGTTGATGGCCCGACCGAGCGCCTCTGTTGAATGAGACCACTCCATGTCAAATGCCACCACTTGCCCTTCTCCATGAACACCACTATCCGTTCGCCCCGACGACAGGATTGCCCTGCCCTGCCAGTTCAGGTTCCGCAGTGCAGCTTCCAGCTCGGCCTGAACGGTACGAGCCCGTCCCTGGCGCTGAAAACCTTCAAATTGCGTGCCGTCGTAGGCTAAGATAACTTTGTAACGTTCCATTTCATCCGGCCTCACTCCTGGTGGAATGAGGTTTATTTGCCGGAGTCGTCTCTTCCCATGGAAGTGACTTATCCTTCAACCAGCTCCAACAGAACCATCTCTGCGGCATCACCCAAGCGGGGGCCCAATTTGAGCATGCGGGTGTAGCCACCATTGCGATCCTGAAAGCGAGGAGCAATATCATCAAACAACTTACGAACCATATCGGGGTTTGCCAAACGAGCAGCCGCCCGACGGCGCGCATTCACTTTGTCGATGTCAGTGCCTTCGCTGCTGCGGCGGGCCAGTGTAATTAACTGCTCGGCTTCACCGCGAATAGCCAGCGCTTTGGCGCGGGTAGTGCGAATACGCTCGTGTTCAAACAACTGATTGACCATCGTGCGCCGCAAGCCCGTCCGTTGATCTTTTGTACGGCTTAATTTATAACCTGATACCTGGTGTCGCATACCAACCTACTCCACAGTTTTTTCGTCTTGCAGGAAGCCTTTTTCCTGCATCTTCTGTCGCAACTCATCCAGGCTCTTCTCGCCAAAGTTGCGGATGGACATTACGGCCTCATCACCCTTTTCGAGCAATTCCAGCACGTCGCCCACAGTCGTAATGCCGGTCCGTTTCAGTGAATTGAAAACGCGTACCGAAAGGTCGAGGTTTTCAATCGGCGTTTCGGCGGCTTCACTCGTCAGGCGGCTTCCGGTCGTTTCCTTTTCAGGCCCAATAACCAGTGTCTCTTCGGTCACTCCCGCGACAAAGCGCAAGTGATCGATGAGGATCTTCGAAGCCGTACTCATTGCACGCTCAGGGCTAATCGTGCCATCCGTCCAGATTTCCATCACCAGCCGGTCAAAGTTCGTGCTCTGACCCACCCGGGCGGAGCCAACAGTCCAATTTACCCGGCGGACCGGGCTGTAAATGGCATCCACCGGCAGCTCGCCGATGGGCAAACGACCACTTCGCTCTGGGGCTGGTGAATATCCACGCCCCCGCTCTACGGTCATATCAATTTCCAGACGAGTGCTCGGATCATCCACTGTGAACAGATACAGTTCAGGGTTGACAATCTCCACCTCTGCTGGAGTCTGGATATCTGCAGCCGTAACCACACCTTCACCGCGAACGTCCAGGTGTAAATGGGCAGAATCCACGTCGTGCAGAATCAGGCGCAGTTGCTTTACTTGCAACATCACCTGGATGACGTCTTCGCGCACACCCGGGATGTCGCTGAACTCGTGTAACACATCCGAAACTCGGATGGAGGTCACCGCTGCACCTTCAAGTGATGAGAGCAGGAACTCGGCGAATGGCATTTCCTAAAGTGATCCCATACCCCCGATCTAGAGGGCTGACCACGAATTTGCCATAGTTTCGAGCTTCTGCTTCCCGCTCAACCTTCGGTGTTACCATGTTACTAAGAGCAGCCACAATTCACCCCTTCCAGGTGATATTCCTTTTGCAATAATCACCTGCGTCGTTGGTGTTAGCGCGAGTAATACTCGACAATCAATTGCTCATTCAGGTTGCCATCAATTTCCGCACGTTCTGGCAGACGAACAACCCGGCCGTTATAACCGCGCACATCACGCTCTAACCAAAGCGGAGAGACACGTTTTTCGGCAACCTCTACAACATCTTTCCAATAGGTCTTCTTGCGGTCATTTTCAACCACAGAAACCACATCACCCGGACGCAGAAGCATCGAGGGGATGTCAGTTTTGTGACCATTTACCTCAATGTGACCATGGTTAACCAGTTGGCGCGCCTGAGCGCGATTACCCGCAAAACCTAAGCGGTAAACAACGTTATCCAGACGGCATTCCAGATGTTGTAACAGAGTGAGCCCCGTCAAACCTGGCCGGCGCAAAGCCAAACCAAAGTAACGCCGGAACTGGCGTTCAAAAACTCCATAAATACGGCGGGCCTTCTGTTTCGCCCGCAACTGGCGAGCATAGTCCGACTCTCGGTCCATGCGTCCCTGGCGGGTGCGGCCGTGCTCACCGGGCGCAAAGCCGCGCTTCTCAAATGAGCATTTTGGGCTGTAGCAGCGCTCGCCCTTCAAAAACAGCTTTTCACCTTCTCGCCGGCACAATTTACATACCGGCCCAATATACTTTCCCATAGCTTCCCTCTCTAATTAAACGCGGCGTTTCTTAGGAGGCCGGCAGCCATTATGCGGCACCGGCGTAACATCGGAGATCGAGCGCACGCGAACGCCCATCGACTGGACGGCCCGGATGGCCGATTCGCGGCCAGGACCAGGACCTTTAACGATCAGATCGGCTTCTTGCAGGCCCATAGACATCGCTGTTTTGATAGCCGATTCTGCTGCAAGACGAGCGGCGAAAGGCGTGCTCTTGCGAGAACCTTTGTAACCAGCCGACCCAGAACTACCCCAGCAGACAGTGTTGCCCTGCTGATCAGTAACCGTCACAATCGTGTTATTGAAGGAAGCGAAAACGTGAATATGACCAGAAGTCAGAGTCCGTTTTGCTTTCCTTGAAGTGCTAGCGCGACGCGTCGAGCGTACGTTTTGTGCCATATTTCCTCGCTATACCTCTCTAAACCAAATCACAAATCCATAACCTATTTCCAACAGACCGGCCAGGTAGCCGCGGGGTGAGAAGGATTATCCCCTCCTGGCCAGGCATGTCTGGAAAAGACTATTTCTTTGCTCCACGGCGGCGGCCGCGACCAGCAACCGTCTTCTTTGGACCCTTGCGGGTACGTGAATTGGTGCGTGTACGCTGACCGTGAACCGGCAGATTACGGCGATGGCGCAGGCCGCGGTAGCAGCCAATTTCCACCAAACGCTTAATATTCATCTGTACTTCGCGGCGCAGATCACCTTCAACTTTGAAGTTGCGGGCGATATATTCACGCAAAGCATTCAGTTCATTCTCGCTCAGGTCTTTTACCCGGGTATCCGGATTCACCTGCGCTGCGGCCAAGATGTGGCGCGCGCGCGTCGAACCAATACCAAAAATGTAGGTCAGGCCTACTTCAGCCCGCTTATTGCGCGGAAGATCAACACCTTCAATTCTTGCCATAGTCTACTACCCCTGTCGCTGTTTATGCTTTGGGTTTTCACAAATTACGAACAAAACGCCCTTGCGTTTGACAATCTTGCACTTCGCGCAGCGCTTCTTAATGGATGGAGATACTCTCATGATTTCTTCTCCTTCTACTACTCTTACAACTCAACCATTATTGCTGTCATAGCAAAGCTTTGATTATACATGTTTTTCCTGGCTTTGTCCAGTGGAGGCAATGTGGGTTTCGTTTTCATGGATGACAGTCAAGATATATGGCCCATTTTCTGTGATTGCCACAGTGTGTTCAAAATGAGCCGTCAGCGCACCATCTGCCGAAGTGACCGTCCATTCATCCGGCATCACTTTGGTACGGAATGACTTCACCAGCACCATTGGCTCCAGCGCAATTGTCATTCCGCTGCGCAGCAGCATGCCGCGTCCCGGCGCCCCATAGTTGGGCATCTGCGGACCTTCGTGCATGTGCCGCCCTACTCCATGTCCCGTATATTCGCGAGTAACAGAGAAGCCTCGGCTTTCTACATACTTTTGTACAGCAGAAGCGACATCGCCCACGCGGTTATTTACCACCATGAGTTTGATACCTTCATACAATGCGCCTTCTGTCACTTCCAACAAACGCTGAGCTTCCGGAGAGACTTCACCTACCCCGGCTGAAAAGGCTGAGTCGCCGACAAATCCTTCATAGACTACGCCACAATCAACCGAAACGATGTCTCCTTCTTTCAGCTTTCGTTTCCCCGGAATGCCGTGCACCAGCTCTTCATTAATGCTAACGGTCGTGCTGGCCGGGTAAGGATACGGCCCCGGGTAATTCTTAAAGGGCGAATAAACGTTGTACTTTTTCAATACGTCTTCGGCAGCCGCATTCAGGTCAGCGGTTGTCGCGCCAGGGCGAATGACCGCACGTGCAGCAGCCAACGCCTCAGCATTGATTCTTCCCGCTACCCGCATGATTTCAATTTCCTGCGGGGTTTTGATCGTGATCTGCCGATCCCAAGCCATTATCTAACTTGCCCTTCTTTAATCGCCGCCAGTAGATCTTCAGTGACCTGTTCGATCGGCTGGGTGCCGTCGACTTCGACCAAAAGACCCTTCTGACGGTAGTATTCGATCAGAGGCTCAGTTTGTTCCATATAAACATTAATCCGGCGTTCTACTGTGGCCGCCTGATCATCCTCACGCTGAATAAGCTCAGCATCATCTGTGTCGCAATGCCCAGTCGTCTGCGGTGGATTGTATTTTTCATGATAGACCCGACCACAAGCCGGGCAAGTCCAACGACCACCCAAGCGCTCGACCAAAACTTCAGCCGGAACAGAGATATAGGGGACCTTGTCTACTGATTCACCCATCTCTGCCAGCATCCTCCCCAGGGCTTCGGCCTGAGCCGGCGTGCGGGGGAAACCATCCAGAAGAGCGCCCTGCTCACAATCGGAGCGAGAGATCCGGTCACGAACCATTGCAATCGTGACATCATCCGGCACCAACTCGCCGCAACTCATATAACCCTGAGCCAGTTTCCCTAATTCAGTCTGATTCTTTAAATTCTCTCGGAACAGGTCGCCAGACGAAATATGCGCCAGGTTTAATTCCTTGGCGATGACTTGCGCCTGAGTGCCTTTGCCTGCACCGGGAGGGCCTAACAGTACGATGTAAGTTGCCATGCAGCTATCCTCGGATCAAGATTCTCATCGTAACCATGCAGTTTCAGTTCGGTTTCGATGATTGTAAACGTGTCACGCACAACGCCCACCACAATCAGCAAGCCGGCGGCTGAAATGAGGAACAAACCCGCCCGCGCACTGGCCGGAAAGACGCCCTGCAGAACAAAGGGCAGTACGGCAACGATGCCGAGGAAAAGCGCGCCCGGCATGGTAATACGGCGCTGAACTTTTGTCAGGTAACGCTGTGTAGGAGCACCCCGCACAACACCGGGGATTTGAGCCCCCTGGCGTTTAAGGTTATCGCCATAATTCTGTTGTTGGAACAGAACATCGGTGTAGAAGAAGGTGAACAGCACCACCATCAGGAAGTAGAACAAAGAATACCACCCACCCTGACCGTTAAAGGTACGGTATACCGTGCCCGCAAAGCCCGCCAACCAGGTCGACTGCGCATTCAAGAAGTAACTGGCAATAATAGCCGGGAAGGTGAGGATCGCTTGCGCGAAGATGAGTGGGATCATGCCTGCCATATTGACCATCAGAGGCAGATTGCTGCGCACCGGCATCGACATGCGGTTGCCAACCCGGCGACCCGGGAAGAGCACCGGCACGTTGCGGCGGCCTTGCTGCACATAAACGATGGCAAAAATGGTGAGGGCCAAAATAATCAAAATCAGAATTAACATCCACCAGCCGTTCTGACGGTCACTGAGCAGGCCACCCAGGTTCGCCGGAATACGCGAAACGATCCCAGCAAAGATGATGAGCGAAAGCCCCTGGTTTGGAATACCATACTCAGAGATTAATTTGACCGAGCCAGATGCCAAACATTGTACCGGCGACCATTGTAACGAGCGTTGTCAGCGTGGGCAGCAGTGCAGAGCCGGTAAAACCGTAGTTGACGAGAACAGGCTGGCCTACTAGAGATTGGAAGATGTTAATTTGCCCGACCGCCGACAGCACTGCCATCGGGATCGTCAAGATAATTGTCCACTTCTCCATCCAAATCTTTCCCTGCCGGGGATCATCTTTCATGCGCTGTTCAAGCGCGGGGATGATGGGAACCAACAGTTGCAGAATAATTTGGGCGGTAATATAAGGATACACACCCATTGCCAGGATTGAGAAGTTGGACATCGTGCCGCCCGAAAGCAGGTCCAACAGGCCAAAGAGCGCCCGAGCCGGGTTGTCGCTCTGTGCCAGGGATCGGATCACTGCGCGATCGATCCCTGGCACGGGAATGTTGGCCGCCAGGCGATAGAGGATAAGTAAGCCCAACGTAATCAGCAGCTTCTTACGAATATCCTCTGATTTCCATAAATAACGCCAAGCTGACCGCTTCATTCGTAGGTCTCCTCAAGTCGCTGATCGGTGAAAAACCAATCAGGCGATAATTTCAACACTGCCACCAGCAGCCTCAATCTTTTCCCGAGCGCTCTTGGTAATGCGTTGAACGCGGAGGGTAAGCGGAACACTAATCTCACCCCGGCCTAGTACGACAACCGGGTTGCCCGATTTATGAAGCATCTTTGAAGTAGCTAAAAACTCAGGCGTAATTTCGGTTCCGGCGGGGAAATCCGCCAACTGTTCTACATTGATCTCGTTATATTCAACCTGATTTGGTGGTGTGAAGCCCTCACCGCGCTTGAATGGCAAGCGACGGTAGAACGGCAGGTTACCACCTTGTCGATATAGATGACCACCCTGCCCGGAGCGCGCACCTTCGCCCTTGGTACCACGACCGGCAGTCTTACCCTGACCGGCTGCAGCACCCTGGCCCTTGCGCTTCTTATCTTTCTTAGCACCAGGATTGGGCACTAAATCGTGAAGTTTCATTTCTCTACCTACACTTCCTCAATTTTTACGAGGTGGTTAACCTTGGCCAACATGCCACGCACAACCGGGGTATCTTCAAGAACCACCGACTGATTCAGTTTGCGCAGCCCGAGAGTGCGGATTGTGGCTTTGTGGCGTTCAGAGTAACCAATCGAACTCTTAACGTACGTAATGCGCAGCTTTTTGGATCGAGAGATCTCAACCATGCTTACTCCTCCGTTCCCAGAAAGGCGTCACATCCGCAACGCTCTTTCCACGGCGGGCAGCTTCCTCCTCAGGCGACTTGAGCTGCTCGAGAGCATCAAAGGTCGCTTGAACAACGTTCAGTACGTTTGCACTGCCCAGAGACTTCGTTAAGATGTCATGAATTCCAACTGCTTCCAATACCGCACGCACACCACCTGCCGCAATAACACCCGTACCACGGGAAGCAGGCTTCAAAAGAACGCGGGCACCCGCCATACGGCCGATGACCTCATGCGGAATGGTCGTACCTAACAAAGCCACCCGGTGCATATCTTTGTGCGCCCGCTCGGTAGCTTTGCGCATTGCTTCAGGAACAGCATTTGCTTTACCGACACCCAGGCCAACATTGCCGTGATTGTCGCCTACCACAACCGTCACCCGGAAGGAGAAACGGCGACCACCTTTCACAACTTTGGCAACGCGTGCAATTTCGATCACGCGCTCATCGTACTGCTGTTCCACGCCTTGATAATTATTCATTTCCATCATTCAGGCCCTCTGTCCTTCTTTGTTAAAACTCCAGCCCGGCCTGACGAGCTGCGTCAGCCAAAGCCTTTACGCGGCCAATATATCTGTAGCCGCCCCGGTCGAACACAACCTGGGAAATGCCTTTGTTCTTGGCGCGCTCAGCGACCAGCTGCCCAACCAGACGGGCCTGTTCCGTTTTATTCATGCCTGCCACCTTTTCGCGCAGATCATGATCGATACTGGAAGCAGCAGCAAGGGTATAGCCAGCTTTATCATCGATCACCTGAGCATAAATTTCCTGCTCACTGCGAAAAACATTCAGGCGCGGGCGCTCAGGGGTTCCACTAACGTGCTTGCGCACGCGGCGATGTCGTCGAAGACGAGATTCAGAGCGAGTTAGTTTAGCCATAAACGATACACCTACTTCTTACCCTTACCCTTACCAGATTTACCGGCCTTGCGGCGGATCCGTTCACCCAAGTAGTGAATGCCTTTGCCATGATAGGGCTCGGGCGGGCGAATAGAACGGACATTTGCCGCAACCTGTCCAACCTGTTCTTTATCCGAACCAGAGATTTTGATCTGGCGCGCACGCGCATCAATATCAAAGGTGATACCATCTTCGGGTTCAACGACAACCGGGTGCGAAAAACCAACATATAACACCAGGTTTTTACCGTTCATCTCAGCACGATACCCAACGCCTTCATACTCCAACACACGATTGAAGCCGGTGCTGACACCGGTCACCATGTTATTGAGCAGCGCACGGGTCGTCCCATGCAGCGCTCGCATGGTGGGGGCGTCTGATTCACGCGTAACAACAATTTGACCATCTTCCATCTGAATGGTAACGCCCTGGGCGAAACTGCGCTCCAATGTACCTTTCGGACCTTTGACGCGCACATTCGTATCCTGGATGTCTACCTGGACACCCGATGGAACGGTGACTGGTAATCGACCTACTCGAGACACAATAAACCTCCTTGTCTCTGAAGGTTACCAGACCTTGCAGAGAATCTCACCGCCCACGCCAAGCTGACGCGCGCGTTGCCCAGTCATAACGCCTTTAGGCGTCGAAAGGATGGCGATGCCAATCCCAGACAGTACCCACGGAATTTCAGTCTTGTGGGTGTAAATCCGGCGACCAGGGCGGCTAACCCGCTCTAGACCGGTGATCACAGGGCGGCGCTGTCGGCGCTCGCCGATGTACTTCAAACGCAGGCGAAGCGTTTTCTGTACAGCGTTATCAGGGTCTGTCACCTCAAAGCCATCGATATAACCCTCTTCTTTGAGAATACGGGCAATCTCGATTTTAATCTTTGAGCTGGGCATCGCCACCATGTTCTGGCCGACCATCACGCTGTTACGCACCCGCGTTAACATATCTGCAATAGGATCATTCACACTCATCGATCTACCTCCAGACCGGCTACCAGGAAGATTTCATTACGCCGGGGATCTTGCCTTGCAGCGCTAATTCACGGAAGCAAATGCGGCATAAACCAAAGCGGCGAATATACCCACGCGGGCGACCGCACCGCTCGCAGCGATTGCGAACTTGAATGGCGTACTTGCGCCGCGTTTCACGATAAATAATGGACTTCTTAGCCATATTATTCCTTTCTGAATGGCATTCCGAGCATTTCCAGCAACGCGGCGGCTTCTTCGTCATTCGTTGCCGTTGTAACAATCGTGATTTCCATACCCCGGATCTTATCGATCTTATCGTATTCGATCTCGGGGAAAATCAGTTGCTCACGTAAGCCCAGAGTATAGTTGCCACGCCCATCAAACGCATCGCGCGGAACACCACGGAAGTCGCGCACGCGCGGAAGCACGATGTTCATCAACCGGTCCAGGAAGGACCACATGCGTTCGCCACGCAGCGTCACCTTCGCGCCAATGGCGCGGCCTTCGCGCAGCTTGAATGCCGCGATACTGGTACGAGCCTTGGTAACCACCGGCTTTTGACCGGAAATTTGCGTCAAGTCGCCCACTGCGGCATCCATCGCTTTGGGGTTATCCATTGCTTCACCCAAACCGATGTTGATGACGACTTTTTCGATCTGAGGAACCTGCATGACATTGACCAGATTTAACTGTTCTCGCAAAGCAGGTACAAACTCAGTTTGATAACGTTCCTTCATCCTGTTCATTTACTCAACTCCAAGCGACCCTACTGCTCGTCGATAACGGCGTGGCATTCTTCGTTTTTGCAAACCCGCCGTGCGGTGTCGCCTTCACGCTGAATCCCTACCCGGGTGGGTTTGTTGCACTTAGGGCAAACCAACATCACATTTGAGATGTGAACTGGGGCTTCAAAGCGCACCCGACCAGGATTGATAGTCCGACCTTGCGATTGGACCTGTCGCTGGTGCTTGGTACGAACATTGATACCCTGCACAACGACCCAATTCTCTTCAGGAAGGACGCGAATTACCTCACCGCGTTTGCCCTTATCTTCAGAGCGGCCGCTAATTACTTCTACTACATCACCTTTATGTATCTTGACCTTCATGGCCTCGCTCCTGCGCAAGCTCCTAAAGCACTTCCGGAGCCAGCGAAACAATCTTCATAAAACCTTTCTCACGCAGTTCGCGCGCGACCGGGCCAAAAATACGGGTCCCACGAGGATTTAAGTTCTTATCAAGAATAACTGCAGCATTATCATCAAATCGAATGCTGGACCCATCTTCGCGTCGCCACTCTTTGGAACAGCGCACAATAACTGCTTTGACGATTTCACTCTTCTTCACAGAGCCCTGTGGTGTGGCAGACTTCACCGAGCACACCACAACATCGCCAACCCGTCCATAGCGACGAGTCGATCCACCCATAACATGAATGACCTGGAGTTCGCGCGCGCCAGTGTTATCTGCAACTTTAATGCGGAATTCCTGCTGAATCATTGTAAAAGTACTCCTTCTTACGTAATTGGCCCTTACTCGGCCAGGGGTTCAGCGGCAGCCTCGCCTAAGCGGCGGACAATTGATTCCACCACCCAGCGCTTCTCGCGAGAGATCGGGCGACTTTCAACAATCACTACCGTGTCGCCAATTTTCGCGCCCAGTTCATCGTGCGCCTTAAAGCGGTTGGATGCATGCACCACTTTCTTATACAACGGGTGCTGGTAAGTCCGAACGACTTCCACAACCACAGTTTTTGTCATTTTGTCACTGGTGACAACGCCAGTCAATCGTCGCCGACTGTTCATTTTGTACCTTCTTCCACAAGCTGTCGCTCGCGCAATACTGTTTCAAACTGCGCAATCTGACGGCGTGCCTGCTTGAGACGGCTTGTATCCGTCAACTGACCGGTAACCACCTGGAAACGCAGGTTCATCAGTTCTTCGCGGGCATCGGCCAGCTTCGAATGCAGTTCATCGACCGAGAGTAATCGCATTTCAGATGGGTTCATACCGCTTCACCTTGCTGATCTTCTTTTGCAACCACCTTGGTCTTGATGGAAATCTTGTAAGCCGCCTGTTGGAGAGCCTGCTTAGCGATATCGGAAGGCAGCCCACCTACCTCAAACATAATACGGCCTGGCTTGACCACAGCCACCCAATACTCAACATTCCCTTTACCCTTACCCATACGCGTTTCTGGTGGGCGGTGGGTATATGGATGATCCGGGAAAATTCGGATCCAAACTTTGCCACGGCGGCGCATTTCACGAACGATTGCACGGCGGGCAGCTTCAATCTGACGGGCAGAAATCCAGCCGGGTTCCTGAGCCTGCAGGCCGTACTCACCAAAGGAGATGTCAGCGCCGCGAAGGGCCTTGCCCGTCATGCGGCCGCGATGCTGCTTGCGCCACTTGACACGTTTTGGCATTAACATAGTCGTTCCCTCTTTCTAAATACCAGACTGGTCGAAACCAGTGGTCATCTATCAGCTGACATAAACGCCTTCGGTGGTTTCCGCCTTCTCTTCTGGCTCCGACAGAACCTCACCTTTATAAACCCAGACCTTGATGCCAATGCGGCCATATGTGGTCAGAGCTTCAGATTTGGCGAAATCGATATCGGCGCGCAGCGTCTGCAGGGGAACACGACCTTCACGCAGCCAAACGCTGCGGGCCATTTCTGCACCACTCAAGCGGCCTTGAACCTCAACCTTGATGCCCTGTGCGCCCTGGCGCATGGCCTGCTGCAGCGCGCGCTTCATTGCGCGGCGGTAGCTCACGCGGCGCTCAATCTGGCCTGCGAGATTCTGCGCAACCAGCAGTGCATCCACGTCGGGCAGTTTGATCTCTCTGATTTCCAGATCAATCTTCTTTCCAGACAAAACTTCCAGATCCTGACGGATCTTCTTTACGCTTTCACCTTTACGACCGATCAAGATACCAGGTTTGGCTGTGTAGACAATCACTTTCACTTTGCCCGGAAACCGCTCCACCTCAATCCGCGAGACGCCTGCTTTTTCAGCGTCTTTGTGGATTAAATTGCGGATGGCGAAATCCTGCTGCAAGTTTTCGCGATATTCCTTGCCTGTCGCGAACCAGCGACCTTCCCAGTTCTTGTTCAGGTTCAGGCGAAATCCAACCGGATGTACTTTGCGACCCATAATTTCTCCTGATTCTCTATCTACTCGCGTTCGCGAAGGACAATCGTCAGATGTGACGAGCGCCGCAGCAGCGGCTTGAAGCGCCCACGAGCACCAAAACGGCGCCACTTGCGTGTGGGCCCCTCGTCTGCCGTGATTCGATAAACAAACAGATCATCACGACTCACACCAAAGTTTTCTTCAGCGTTCGCAACCGCCGATGCCAGCAGCTTACTCACCTGGTAAGCAGCTTTGTTCGGCAGAAATTTCAAAGTATTCATTGCTTCTAATGCAGGCTTGCCGCGCACCATGTCAATGACCAGGCGGGCTTTCTGCGCAGAAATATCCGCAAAACGATGGCGAGCGAGAATATCGTTTGCCATGGTTTACCTCCGGCCCCGTGCGGCAGAGGATTTTTCAGAAACATGCACGTGCCCGCGGAAAAGGCGGGTCGGAGCAAATTCACCCAGGCGATGACCAACCATGTTTTCAGTAATGTAGATCGGTACATGACGCCGGCCATCGTGAACGGCGATTGTATGACCAACCATCTGTGGGAAGATAACGCTGTCCCGGCTCCAGGTGCGCAGGACTTTCTTCTCACCGCGGGCATTCATCGCCTCGATTCTTTCCAAAAGTTTAGGGTCAACGTATGGCCCCTTCTTCAAAGATCGTGACATATCTACGAACCTCTTTCTTGCGGTATAACAGATCCTGTTACAACCTCACCCACTAGCGGGTGCCCTGATTGCGGCGGCGAACGATGTACTTATCCGTCTTCTTATTACGGCGGGTTTTGTAACCCAAAGTGGGTTTACCCCATGGAGACTTCGGGCCGGGCATACCAATCGGCTGGCGACCCTCGCCACCACCATGCGGATGGTCTCGGGGGGACATCGCACTGCCACGTACTGTCGGTCGAATGCCCAAATGGCGTTTGCGGCCTGCTTTACCCAGCTTCACATTGTTGTGATCCAGGTTACCAACCTGACCGACGGTCGCATAGCAGACTTGACGGATCAGGCGAACTTCACCAGAAGGCAGACGCACTTGAGCGTAGTCACCTTCTTTTGCCAGGAGTTGAGCTGAGGCGCCAGCGGCCCGCACAAGCTGCCCGCCCTTGCCTTCTTTCAACTCAATGTTGTGGATCATAGTGCCTACTGGAATGTTGGAAATCGGCAGGCTGTTGCCAGGGCGGATTTCCGCCTGGGGACCAGATACCACTATATCATCCACTTTCAAGCCAATCGGCGCCACAATATAGCGCTTCTCACCATCGACATAGTTTAACAATGCCAGGCGAGCGGTGCGGTTCGGGTCATACTCAATCGCCGCAACCCGCGCCGGAATTTCACGCTTATCGCGCTTGAAATCAACCAGACGGATATACTGGCGGTGTCCGCCGCCGCGGTGGCGTACTGTCACCCGGCCATAAGAGTTACGACCAGCATGATTCTTACGCACCACGATCAACGAACGCTCAGGCTTCGTCTTGGTGATTTCTTCAAAGGTATAACCGGTCATACCACGCTGACCGGGAGTTACCGGTTTATAAACTTTAACGGCCATTACTCTACCCCTTCAAAGATCGGGATTCTGTCTTCGGGTGCCAGGGTAACGATCGCCTTTTTGTAGCCAGGGCGGCTGATCACCCACCGGCGGCTACGAGCACGGCGAGACCGCTTGGCTGGGACATTGATCACGTTCACCCGTAAAACCGAAACATCAAACAATTTTTCAACCGCATCCTTCACCAACGTTCGGCTGGCGTCAGTCGACACCTCGAACACGTACTGGTGAAGCTGGCTGGATTGGTAATTCGACTTTTCAGTCACCAGCGGACGGCGGAGTACATCATAAATCGTGCTCATTTTCCTCTCCTACCTATCCAAAGTTCGCGCTAATAACGTCCAAAGCCGAAAGTGGCAGAACGATCTTATCGAAGGCCAACAGATCTCGGACGTTGAGGTAATTGGCCAAAAGAACTTTGGCATCCGGAATGTTATTAGCTGAGCGGATAACACCCTCATACGCGACTTTGTCAGGGATGAGGATCAACGCGCTGCCATCGCCAACCAGGGCATTGAGTGCCTTGACCATCAGCCGAGTCTTCGGTTCTGGCAGGGTCAAATCTTCGACCACAACAATGTTGCTCTCGGCGGCCTTGGTGGACAGAGCTGAACGCAGCGCAGCCCGGCGCATTTTCTTAGGCATGGCCTTTTCGTACGACCGTGGATGGGGCGTATGAACTTTGCCACCGCCGACCCAGATAGGCGAGCGGGTCGAACCCTGACGAGCCCGGCCAGTGCCCTTCTGACGCCACGGCTTACGGCCACCACCCGAAACCTCATTACGCGTCTTGGTGTCATGCGTCCCCAGGCGTGCATTTGCCATCTGGCGCACATAGGCCTGGTGCATCAAATCAACAAAAACAGGGGCTTCAAAGATATTCGGAGACAGTTCTACCGTCGTTACCTTTTGCCCGTCCATGTTATAAACATCGACTAACATAATTACTTCGCTCCCATTCTGCAGGCAAAGGTTGCCCAGTTACTGCTTCCGAGCCTCTTTGATCATCACGAGACCGCCCCGTGCGCCGGGAACAGAACCGTGAACACCGATCAAATTACGCTCAGCATCCACCAAAACAACCTTCAGGCTCTGTGACGTTACACGATCACTGCCCATGTGACCTGGGCCACGCGCACCCTTATAGACACGTCCTGGCGTTGTACCAGAGCCACGCGAACCCGGAGCGCGCTCGCGGTCAGACTGACCGTGGGTCCGGGGGCCACCCTTAAAGTGATAGCGCTTTACGGCGCCCTGAAAACCTTTTCCCTTGCTGGTACCAACGACGTCAACCCGTTCGCCGACAGAAAAAACCGCAACAGTCACTTCGTCGCCTTCGTTGACTTCCGGATTTTCTGACCCGAAACTCGCGCAAAAAGCGCAGCGGCGAAAGATTGTTGCGTTTGAGGTGCCCTAATTGACCACCTGTGAGTCGTTTCGGTTTTGTTTCACCGAAACCTAACTGGACGGCAGAATAGCCATCCTTTTCCGGCAATCGAACCTGGGTAACGTAACATGGCCCAGCTTCGATCACGGTTACCGGAATGGCAATACCGTCCGTATCGAAAATCTGGGTCATGCCGATTTTCTTACCGATCAGCCCTTTTACCATATCAATTTTCTCCTTCTAAAATTATTGACGGGACTGTCAGCTTGGGCTAAGCTGCATCATCCCCGAGCGCGGTACAGTCAGCAGTCTGCTGCAAAACAAGAGTGGTGGGTTCGTTTGCTCACAGAGATGCTCTTATATCGCCTGATTATGGGTGATTTATATCCCCAAAACCGGTCTATTTTAACACAAAGTTTGTAAAAAAGCCAGGGAATAGGGGTAGCAAATGTAGCCGCTACCCCCAATAATCCCTAGATAATTTCCCAGCTTTTGCTGCTTACTTGTCCACGATGGCTTCTCAAGCTCGCGAACGAGCCTGCCTACCACCGGCTACTGCTTGCTTACTGATGACTACTCGCGAAATCTTCGATCAGGCCTGATCAAGGTCCGGCTGTTCACCAAGCCGTAATCAGGCCCAATCCAAATTCGGCAGCTAAATCTTGATCTCGATATCAACACCGGCGGGCAGGTTTAACCGCATCAGCATATCGATGGTCTTCGAATCAGGATCGAGAACATCGATCAAACGGTTGTGAGTGCGCACCTCAAAGTGTTCGTGCGAGTCTTTGTCAATGAAGGTTGAGCGGCGAACCGTGAACCTTTCAATTTTGGTCGGCAGTGGGACAGGCCCCACTACACGCGCGCCACTGCGTTCAGCGGTTTCCACGATCCGCTTAGCGGATTGGTCCAGAACTCGGTGGTCATATGCCTTTAGGCGAATACGAATTCGTTGTTTAGCCATCTTTTTTCACCTACTTAATAATCTTGGTGATGACACCAGCGCCGACGGTCAGACCGCCTTCGCGGATGGCGAACTTCGAGCCCTGCTCCAGTGCGACGGGAACGATCAGTTCCACTTCCAGGTTGACGTTGTCCCCCGGCATGACCATTTCCACGCCTTCCGGCAGTTGGATGGAGCCGGTCACATCCATCGTGCGGATGTAGAACTGCGGACGATAGCCATTGAAGAACGCCTTGTGCCGGCCTCCTTCTTCGCGCTTCAGCACGTACACTTCGCCCATGAACTTGGTGTGCGGCGTGATGCTGTTCGGCTTCGCCACCACCATCCCACGCTCGACGTCGGTGCGCTCAATCCCGCGCAGCAGCAAGCCCAGGTTGTCGCCCGCCATGCCTTCGTCCACAATCTTGTGGAACATCTCGACACCCGTCACGACCGAGTTCATGCTCTTCTCCCGCAGCCCCACGATCTCCACCGGTTCCCCGACTTTGATCTTGCCACGCTCCACCCGACCTGTCACCACCGTCCCACGACCTTTGATCGAGAACACATCTTCCACCGGCATCATGAACGGCTTGTCCGTCTCGCGCACCGGTTCCGGAATGTACTCATCCACCACCCGCAGCAGCTCTTTGATCGAAGCATAGCTGGGATCGTTCGAATCAGTCGAGGTGCTCTCCAGCGCTTCCAGCGCGCTGCCCCGCACGATCGGAATGGTGTCGCCCGGATACCCGTAGCTCGCCAGCATCTCGCGCAGTTCCAACTCTACCAGTTCCAGCAGCTCCGGATCGTTCATCTGGTCGATCTTGTTCAGATAGACCACGATCGAGGGCACTTCCACCTGGCGCGCCAGCAGCACGTGCTCACGCGTCTGGGGCATCGGACCGTCGGGCGCGGCTACCACCAGAATGGCGCCATCGACCTGGGCCGCCCCGGTGATCATGTTCTTGATGTAGTCGCGATGCCCGGGCATGTCTACATGCGCGTAATGCCGGTTCTCGGTTTGATATTCAACATGCGCGATGTTGATCGTGATGCCGCGCGCTTTCTCTTCTGGGGCGTTATCGATCTGGTCATACGCTCGATACTCTGCGTCACCCAGAAAGCTGCAGTATTTGGTGATCGCGGCAGTCAGCGTCGTCTTCCCGTGGTCGATGTGTCCCATCGTCCCTACGTTCAGATGCGGCTTCGTCCGTTCAAACTTTTGCTTAGCCATACAACAAATCTCTCCTTGAGATAACTTCCAACTTAAGCGTTCAAAACCTTCTGCGCTACGGACTCACTGACTGGAGCATAATGGTCAAACTCCATAGAGAAGACCCCACGACCCTGTGTTGCCGAGCGTAAACTGGTTGCATAACCGAACATTTCAGCCAGGGGAACCAGCGCATGCACTGCCTGAGCGTTACCAGGACGGACTTCCATCCCCTGGATTTCACCGCGGCGAGCATTCACCTGCCCCAAAACATCCCCTAAAAATTCCTCGGGCATTACCACTTCCACCTTCATTACGGGCTCCAGCAGCACTGGGCCGCCTTTTTGAATGCCCTCTTTGAAAGCCATAATGGATGCCATTCGAAATGCCATTTCATTTGAGTCGACTTCGTGGTAAGAACCATCGATGAGTTGAACTTTGATATCCGTCACCGGGTAACCAGCCAGGATACCACTTTCAGCCGCCTCTTTAACACCCTTTTCAACCGCTGGGATATATTCCTGAGGAACGGACCCACCGATAATCTTGTTTTCAAAAAGGACGCCGTTGCCACGTTCAATGGGTTCCATGTGGAAGACGACATGACCATACATGCCACGCCCACCAGTTTGTTTGACGTAGCGATAATTAATCTTGGGAACATCTCGCATGATAGTTTCGCGATAAGCCACACGCGGGCGACCAATATTCGCCTGTACGCGGAACTCACGCAGCATCCGGTCAGTCAGTACATCCAGGTGGAGTTCGCCCATCCCAGAAATAATGGTTTGACCAGTCGTTTCATCGGTATGCACCCGGAAGGTCGGGTCTTCTTCTGCCAGCTTACGTAGCGCCTCACTCATTTTTTCCTGATCGGCGGTCGTTTTCGGCTCAATCGCGACGAAAATGACTGGCTCAGGGAACGAGATGCTTTCCAAAGCGATCGGATGATCTGGGTCGCAGAGTGTATCGCCGGTGAAACTTTCCTTCAAACTTAACACAGCGCCAATATCACCCGCTCCTACGACAGTAATATCCTCACGTCGATCGGCATACATCCGGACCATACGGCCAATGCGCTCACGCCTGCCTTTGGTAGTATTGAGCACAGTGGAACCGCTCACCACCTGTCCGGAATATACGCGGAAATAGGCCAGGCGACCGACGTAAGGATCGGTGACGATCTTAAAGACCAGCGCGCTCATAGGCACTTCGTCATCTACCGGCCGTGTTGTCTCTTCTCCAGTATCCAGGTCAATCCCTTTTACTGGTGGAACATCATAAGGCGAAGGCAGATAATCAATCACCGCATCCAGAATCGGCTGGACGCCCTTGTTACGCAGAGAACTACCGCAGAAGACAGGGTTTGCCCGGCTTTCCAGCACCGCTTCACGCAGCGCGGCCTTGAGCTCATCCACTGTAATCTCCTCGCCTTCCAAGAACTTGACCGTCAAGGCGTCATTCAATTCTGCGATTTGTTCTACTAGTTGGGCGCGCTTATCTTCAGCTTCATCTTTCAGTTCATCTGGCACAGGTTCATAACGGGGAGTACGGCCCAACTCATCATCCCAATATATGGTTTGCATCGTCAACAAATCGACTACGCCTTCGAAGTTTCCTTCGCTACCAAGGGGAATCTGCATTGCAATCGGATTCGCTCCCAAACGCTGGCGGATCGTCTCAATCGAATATTCGTAAGAGGCTCCAACACGATCCATCTTATTGATGAAGCAAATTCTGGGGACATGATACCGGTCTGCTTGACGCCAGACAGTTTCGCTCTGCGGTTCGACACCTTGCGTAGCATCAAAAACCACGATGCCACCATCTAACACGCGCAAAGATCGTTGCACCTCTGCGGTGAAATCGATGTGGCCTGGGGTGTCGATAATATTGATCAGATAGTCTTTCCACTCAGCGGTTACAGCGGCGGAAACGATCGTGATTCCCCGTTCGCGTTCCTGGGCCATCCAGTCCGTAACTGTGGTGCCATCGTCCACCGAACCAATCCGATAAGTCTTTCCGGTATAAAACAAAATACGCTCGGTAGTTGTTGTCTTACCGGCATCAATGTGGGCGATAATCCCAATATTTCGGCACCGTTCTAACGGGAAATTGCGAGTCATTAAATAATACCCTCTTCTCGAAACTTTACCTCACCTTGCTCAAACACTAAACACGGTAGTGTGAGAAGGCGCGGTTGGCTTCGGCCATCCTGTGGGTTTCCTCGCGTTTGCGAACGGCGGTTCCCTGGTTGTTCGAAGCATCCAACAACTCAGATGAAAGTTTCTCTGAGAAGGATCTTCCTGTGCGAGTGCGAGCGGACGCAATAAGCCAGCGCATGGCAAGCGCAAGACGCCGATCTGCGGGAACTTCCATTGGAACCTGGTAGGTGGCGCCACCTACACGACGAGGACGAACTTCCATAATCGGACCAACGTTCTTCAACGCTTGATCCAGCACATCCATTGCTGGCCGGTTTGCGCGCTGCTGAACCATGTCCAACGCATTGTATACCAGTCGCCGAGAAAGGCTTTTCTTGCCACGGCGCATGATATGATGAATCATGGTCTCAACAATGACGCTGTTGTACCGAGCATCGGGTAAAACTTCCCGTTCTTCTGGTTTGGTACGACGCATGTCTTTCTAACTCCGTCTTCTCTAAACTATGAATCGTTCTACTTCGGGCGCTTCGCGCCGTACTTCGACCGAGCCTGTCGCCGCTTGCCAACGCCCGTTGTATCCAACGAACCGCGAACAATGTGATAGCGAACACCAGGCAAGTCCTTTACACGACCACCACGTACCAATACGACCGAGTGTTCCTGTAACTGGTGACCTTCACCCGGAATGTACGCCGTCACTTCGATTCCGTTGGTCAGGCGAACGCGGGCGATTTTACGCAGCGCGGAATTCGGTTTCTTAGGAGTCATGGTGCGGACGATGGTGCATACGCCACGTTTCTGCGGCGAGCCCTCGTCCTGGCGAATGCGGCGCTGCTTGTACGAGTTGAAAATGTACTGAAGCGCGGGCGCCTTGCTCTTCGCCTTTTTCGATACACGACCCTTTCGGATCAATTGGTTAATCGTTGGCACGTTTTGCCTCCAAAAGTACTAAAACACCTTGAATATCTAAATTAGGTCAAGAAGGGAGGCCATCACTTGCAAAGATGGCCTCACCTTCGACTACCTCTCTAAAAAAGGGCAACAGGGCGAGATTATATCACGGCCCCTGGGGTAAGTCAAGGAAGGCCTTTATGACAGATCATCCAGATCTTCACCCAATCCTAGCAAGCCGGTTTCGATCTTTGGCGGTCGCACTCGCTCCTCATCCTTACCGAAGCGAATTACTTCACCGTTATCCATCACGGCTTCTACCGCGACGCCCAGGCTTTGCAGTTCTTTGACAAGCACTCGGAACGAGGCCGGGATGCTTGGTTCTTCGATCGGCTCACCCTTGACAATCGCTTCGTAGGTGGCCACACGGCCCTGAACATCATCCGACTTTACCGTCAGCATTTCTTGAAGGGTATAGGCCGCGCCGTAGGCTTCCAGCGCCCACACTTCCATTTCACCGAAGCGCTGTCCACCGAACTGGGCCTTACCACCCAGCGGCTGCTGGGTTACCAGGCTGTATGGGCCTGTTGAACGAGCGTGAACCTTGTCTTCCACCAAGTGATGCAGTTTCATCATGGTCATCACGCCGATCGTCACTGGCTGGTCATAGGGCAAGCCGCTCTTACCGTCACGCAGTGCCTGCTTACCTAAAACAGGCATGGGATCTCCGGTGCTTTCCATATATTCTTCGGCACGCTGGCGAATATCCTCTTCCGCCACCTCAGACACTTCTTCACCCTTATTTTCCAACCATAAGCGCAGGCTAACCAGGATCGCCAGCTTATCCTTGGTGGAAATGGCTGGCGCGTTTGCGCCAACATCTTCAAAGGTTAAAATCTCATCCGGGTTGTAGCCCTTGTCATGCAGCCACTCACGCAGATTGACACGTTTTGCGTAGGTGGGGTCTGAGGTCAAGTTGTAAATGTCGTAGCCTCGTCCGCCTAACCACTGCTCCATATAGAGCAGCCGCACTTCATCGTCATCCTTAATGGCCTCAGGCGAATACTCCTGCGACTTCAACCATTCCCAGGCTTGATCCGCTGTCTCGTGCCAGGCAAGGTCTAACATCCAAGCCCGCGCCAGTTCAGCTTCAATCTCGATCTCGTTCGCACCGTCAAATACCGGCGTAATCGCACGGTAACCCAGACGGTAAGAAGCCCATCCCAGGTGTGTTTCCAATACCTGGCCAATATTCATACGACCCGGAACACCTAACGGGTTCAGGATAATATCTACCGGGGTACCATCTTCCAGGAAAGGCATATCTTCCACAGGCACCACACGAGAAACAACGCCCTTGTTCCCATGGCGTCCAGCCATCTTATCGCCCGCCGTAATTTTACGGCGCTGCGCCACTGAAACACGAACCATCATATCCACGCCAGCCGACAGGTCTGAGTTATCCTCACGGGTGAAGACTTTGACATCTACCACCATTCCCCGTTCACCGTGCGGCATGCGCAGCGAAGTATCTTTTACATCACGCGACTTCTCACCGAAGATTGCGCGCAAGAGACGTTCTTCTGGGGTCAGCTCTTTCTCACCCTTGGGCGTGATCTTGCCGACCAAAATGTCATTCGGGCCAACTTCAGCGCCAATGCGGATGATGCCATGCTCATCCAGATCCTTGATCGCATCTTCACCCACATTCGGGATGTCGCGCGTAATCTCTTCAGGGCCCAGTTTGGTATCTCGTGCTTCAACCTCATACTTCTCAATATGGACAGAAGTGAAGCGATCTTCCTGCACCAGACGTTCTGAAATCAAGATGGCGTCTTCAAAGTTGCCACCCTCCCATGAAAGGAAGGCCACAACGACGTTCTGACCCAGGGCCAGATTACCGCTGACGGTGGACGACAAATCGGCCAGCACATCACCACGGCGCACGCGCTGCCCTTTGACTACCGCCGGGCGCTGGTCAATGCAGGTACTCTGATTCGAGCGCTGATACTTGCGCAGGGTGTAGTTCTTCAAACCATTGTTTGTGCGCATGGTGATCTGGCGTCCCGTCACCGAAAGCACTTCACCATCTTCTTCAGCCACCAATACCTGGCCTAAGTCGATCGCGGCGTAAGCTTCCATGCCGGTCGAAATGATCGGAACTTCCGGCTGAATCAACGGCACGGCCTGAGCCTGCATATTCGAACCCATCAAAGCGCGGTTCGCGTCGTCATGCTCCAGGAAGGGGATCAACGCAGCACTGATACCCACAACCTGGTTCGGGGCAATATCCATATAGTTTACGCTGTCAGGCGAAGAAATAATGAAGTCTGAGTGATAGCGTGAAGAAATACGCTCCATCTCAAACTCATTGAACTCACTCAACAGTGAATTTGCCTGAGCAATCACGAACTTATCTTCAGCATCCGCTGAAAGGTATTCAATATCTGTTGAAACGAACGGGACCACAAACACTGTCGCTCGATTAAGCTTGCGAATGGCAGGCAGCATTTCAACCGTCACACGCTCGCCTTCACTGGCAATGACCTCACCTGTATCCGGGTCGGTCAGAGTTTCACGCAGTCTGCGCCCGTCCAGACGAGTATCATTGGTCGAAAGGGCCTTAATCACCCGGCGGTATGGCGTTTCAATGAACCCATACTCATTCACGCGGGCGAAGCTGGCCAGACGACCAATCAAACCAATGTTTGGACCTTCTGGGGTTTCAATCGGGCAAATACGACCATAGTGCGAATGATGAACATCGCGCACATCGAAACCGGCGCGTTCACGGCGCAGACCGCCCGGGCCTAACGCAGAAAGCGTACGCTTGTGACGTAGTTCTGCGAGCGGGTTCGTCTGATCCATGAACTGAGACAACTGGCTCGATCCAAAGAACTCGCGCAGCGCAGCCACCACCGGGCGGATATTCACTAATCCTACCGGGGTAACCTGATCCTGATCGCGAATGGACATACGTTCCTTAATAACGCGTTCCATCCGGCGCAGGCCAATGCGCAGCTTGTTCTGAATCAACTCACCCACTGTCTTCACACGGCGATTGCCGAGGTGGTCGATATCGTCCTTGTCCTCGACTTCATTATTAATCATGATCATCCGCCGGATCAGGTACACCACATCCCACTTTGTGATGGTGCGGTGCTGAATGGGGATGCGTTCTTGCAGATCGAGCTTCTGGTTCAATTTATAGCGGCCAACCCGTTCGAGGTCATAATGCCGCTGATCAAACAGTTGTTCTTCCAGGAACTGACGAGCATTATCCAGCGTGGCCGGGTCGCCTGGGCGCATCCGCTTGAAGAACTCCAGCAGCGCCGCTTCGGCGATGGTCTGCCCATTCGCCAGATCCCAGACCGGTTCCTGCCGCATGGTAGAAGGAATGAAAAGACGATCGGGGTTGTTATCCACGTCCTGGAACAACGCCAATAGTTCTTCATCGCTCCCTTCACGGAAAGGCGCTTCCTGCATTCCATCACTGACTGTAGCTAGCGCGCGCAGGAAGATCGTAATCGGAACGGTGCGTTTGCGGTTGAACTTGAGAATTAAATAATCATTCTTGCGTGTTTCGAACTCCATCCAGGCGCCGCGGTCCGGGATCAACTTAGCCATTGCTAAACGACGGCCAGTAGTCCGGTCAACGGGTGCTTCAAAGTAGACACCTGGGGAACGAATGAGCTGAGATACAACAACACGCTCTGTACCATTAACAATATAGGTACCCTTCTCGGTCATCTCCGGGAAGTCGCCTAAGAAGATTTCTTGTTTGATTGGCTCAGGCACTTCAGGGCCGGCCAAAAGAACCGAAACATACAGAGGAGAGGCAAAAGTCAGGTCTTTTTCAACGCATTCTTCAATGGAATGTTTGGGCTCACCAAACCAATACTTGAGTCCCCACTGCTGAGCCTCGGGCGTCCGGCCGGGGAAATATAATTTCATCCCCTTATTATATGATTCAATCGGGGAGATCTCGTCGAACAGATCCGCTAACCCTTCAGCCTTCAGTCGTTCAAATGATTCGGCCTGAACCTCAATGAGGTTAGGCAGACTAAAGACATCGGGGATGCGAGCGTACGACTTCTTTGTCGGCATATCGGAAGCCATGCTTTTCTCCTGGAAAACGAACTAAAACCAAAAACTGTTTCCACACCCACAACAGGCAACAATAGCGCAGTATACGCAAAACGTGATTATAGCAGGAATAGACCTATCAAGTCAAGGCTTTGACTTGAGTATTTACTAATCTTTAACTAGCTCTTTCCCCCTGGAAACAAAAAAAGCCCGCTCCCCTTGAGCGGACTATATTATAACTGATTTATTCTGGAATGTTACAGAGAGTATGAATTCTTCATGCCCCGATCCATTTTCAGGATCGTTAGCGATAACGATTCATGATATTAAGCACCAGATCCGCGTAATAGTAGCCTACATCTCTTGGCCCATAGGCTTTCAATGCTTCGCGTACATCGCCGTGGTGTTGAATGAGATTCGCCAGCATTTGGGTTCCATAGGCTACATTATATTCAGGGTCGAACAAGGCTTCCATATTGGGCCGGTCCGCAAAACAAGGGCCATTCTTGCACACAAAGCTTGCAGCTAACCCATCGCTCGGCATCACCTGGAGCAGTCCGACTGCTCCACTTTTCGAATAGGCGTCTGGCTGACCATTGCTCTCCTGCAGCATGACTGCCGAAACCAGGTTAGGATCCAGGCCATTTTCATGCGCGTACTTACTGATCACATTACACCACTGCTGAATCGATGCAGGGTACTGCTGGCTCAACAAGCATTCACCACTGCTATCGTCCGTATTTGTCTGTTCAGCGCTGGGAGCAATATTTGTCACTTGCTCGTTTGTATCCGCGGCTGCCTGGTTTTCTGCGGCTACTTTTCTCGGGGATGAGAACAGGTTGATCATTACCAGCATAAACACAATCCCCACAATAATCCCCGGGAATATTGCCTTCTGAACTTGCATTCCATCACCTCTTCGCCAGAATTCAGCAAGTACTACTATCAAGATAATAGCACATACGTTCTACTGATTCAAGCACTTTCATCGGAAAATTTGTGTAAACTTGTCTTTGCCCAAAACTCGGTTCTGAGGATGGCCCAATCATCCCCACGAACTAAAATTAAACTCCACTTACTCCTGACGAGCGGCTACCAGGGATAAAATGCGCGGCATCCCCTTTGCCAGCAACTTCTCCATGGTTTGCGCCGTCACTTCATAACTTTCCACTGGCTCACCAAAGGGATCCCAAATCGGCGCCGCCAGTCCCTGCATTTCGCTCAACAAAAAAACACGGCTGGCGACTGTAGGGAACTCCACCTGCAGCGCTTCTTTGTGCCCGGGTTCCATCGTCAAAATCAAGTCAAACAACTCCAGCAGTTCATATGTCACTGTTTTCGAACGATGCCTGCTGATGTCCAGTCCACGGCGTGCCATCACGACACACGAGTTATTCGAGGCTTGTTCGCCATCACTCGCCCAGGTGCCAGCCAAGTCTATCCGCCAATCCATCCAGTCCACTTGCGTCTTTTTCAGATACTGCCTGAACAGCACGGCAGCCATGGGTGAACGGCAGATATTCGCAGTGCAGACAAACAAGACTGAACCAGGCATGCTAGTGTTCATCCATACTGATGACTTGATCTTCCCAGCGGTGCCAGCCATCGAAGCAGCGTGCTAATATGCGGCATCCCTCACCAGGAGATTTCAAATTCATCTTCTCAAGATCCGCATCTACCATAATCCGAACCAGGTCACGAAAACAGACTTTTGGCTGCCAGCCCAACAGGCGCTGAGCGCGGCTGGAATCACCTAACAAGTAATCCACTTCAGTAGGCCGGAAGTAACGCGGGTCGATCTTCACATACTCCTGCCAATCCAACCCCACATAACCAAAAGCCTCATCCAGGAACTCACGCACTGTGTGCGCTTCCCCGGTGCTGACCACAAAGTCATCTGGCTGTTCATACTGCAAGATCGCCCACATGGCTTCGACATACTCAGGCGCATAGCCCCAGTCACGTCTCGAATCCAGGTTACCCAGATAAAGATGGTGCTGTTTGCCAGCCACAATCGAAGCCAGCGCACGCGTAATTTTGCGCGTGACAAAGGTTTCTCCACGCCGTGGACTTTCGTGGTTAAAGAGAATGCCGTTGCTGGCAAATATGTTGTAAGCTTCGCGATAGTTGCGGGTAACCCAGTAGGAATAGAGTTTGGCAGCAGCATAGGGGCTGCGCGGCTCAAAGGCCGTGGTCTCGCTCTGCGGTGGTTTGGCTCCACCATACATTTCACTGGAAGACGCCTGGTAAAAGCGGGCATTAATTCCACTCCGCTTAACGGCATCTAAAATACGTGTCGTGCCCATACCCGTCACATCACCGGTATATTCTGGCATATCAAAACTAACCCGCACATGGCTCTGCGCTCCTAAATGAAAGATTTCATCCGGGCGGACATCGTAAATCACATCCAGCAGAGTTCCGGCGGCAGATAAGTCTCCGTAATGTAAATATATTTTAACCTGTTCACCATTGCCGTGAGGGTCATGGTAGATATGGTCAATGCGGCGGGTATTAAAGGTACTCGCGCGGCGAATCATTCCATGTACTTCATAGCCTTTTGATAAAAGCAGTTCTGCCAGATAAGAACCATCCTGGCCTGTAATCCCCGTAATTAGAGCCTTTTTCATGAATGTTCTCCCAAACTCAATTTAATTCAGCTTCTACAGTGAATGAAATTAGAAGAAATGCGCCATAAGTTGTCATTTTGTTTGAAAAGCCAGACAAGTATATCAACCGGTAGGATCTGTGTCAATTATGCCATATCGATCCAAATCAAAAATAACAAAACTGAAAGATAGGCTCCTCAACCGTTCTTCACCTCAGGTTGACGCGCCTATTCACTCCCTTTATACTGATGCAACCCAACTCAGGGTATGCTAATTTTGAGACAGCACAAGCCGGCTTAAGAATGACCACAGGAGCTAACCAGATCCCGTTATGACCCTTCAAAACACTGCAAAAAATTCCATACTCGTCTTTGATTGGGGCGATACGCTCATGCGCGTGTTCCAAGAATACAGCGGTCCTATGGCAAACTGGCCCGAGGTTGCCGAGGTGCCCCATGTCATAGAGGCTTTAGAAAACCTGCACCGACGCCATCACATGGTGGTCGCTACCAATGCCTCCGATTCCGATGCTACCTTGGTCTGGAAAGCATTGAAGCGCGTTGGACTCGGAGAGTACTTCAAAGCCGTCTTTACCTCACAAGAACTCGGCAGCCGCAAACCCAATATACAGTTTTTCCGTCAAATCGAAGTAGTCCTCGACCGCCCACCCCAGCAAATGGTATTGATCGGCGATAGCTACAAAGGAGATATCTTAGGGGCCAAACAAGCTGGCTGGCGCGCCATTTGGTACAACCCGTCCTTTCAAAGCGTCCCGGCCTTGCTGCCACTTCAAGACGGCGAAGTTGCTAACCTGCTCCACCTGCCAGAAGTCATTGCCACACCGCCCCTACCCGACTATTCGACTTGCCTGGCGTGGCTGATGGAGCGCGACACGCCTTATAACATTTTATCTCATATTCAATTAGTTTCTGCGTTGGCCTATCAGTTAGCGTTATGGTTAAGGGCGCGCGGCGTTGCCGTAGATGCCGTCTTAACTCAGCGCGGAGCTATGCTGCACGATCTGGCTAAAATCGACTCCATTCGCCTTGGGAAGGAACGAGGTGATCAGGGAGATCATGCCTTGATGGCCTATGAAATCCTACTGGAGCGGAACCAACCCGTTCTGGCAGAAATGGCTAACCGCCACATGCCGGTCAGCCATACTACTCCAGAAAATCGCCAGCCGCAAACCTGGGAGCAAAAATTAGTTCATTTTGCAGACAAACTGGCCGAAGGATCGCGCCTGGTATCTATCGAAGAACGCATTGCGGCCTTGCAGCAGCGCTACCCTGACTTCGCGCAAGAATTAGAAGAAAGCCAGCCCGTTCTAGAATCTATTCAACAGGAAATCTGTCAGCATCTGCAATGGACTCCATCCGAACTGATCGAACAATTACGGAGCGCACTACACGGAACATAACCAAAACCAACCGCGCAGTTTGTTCGCCTGCGCGGTTTTGAAATCTTTGACAGTCCTTGGAATTTGGCGAGAACGTCTCTACTTAAGGCCCGGGGGACAAATTATAGTAGTTGTAAACGGCCTGTGAAATCGTGGAAACAATATCACTGGCGGTAGGGAACAGCAACTGCACTGGATGATACATAAACACGGAGACGATGTAGTTTCCACCCGGCGTGTAAACCAATCCCGAGTCACCCACTGTATGCATGAGCCCATCATTCTCGATAATCCAACCATGTTTGTGGGCAATGCGCGTGCCTTCCGGCAGCCCTGCCTGCAGCAGCACAGCAATCTTGTCCATAACCAGATAGGAAACCATATCCTGGCACTCTTGCTGGGTAATCTCACCAGGGAAAACCGCAGCAAACGTCCCGCCACCGTTTTCGGCGCACTGATAGATATCCTCCAGCAGCGCCCCCATTTCAGCCGGTGAGGTCTGGTTATAAGGATCAGGGCCAGCAGAAAGATCGGTGCGCTGGTTGCCCGGAGTCTGGATACGGCTCAATAACGGCGCGCCCGGGTAGAAGTAGCCAGCCAGGAAGGTGTCTTTCAATCCCAGCGACTGCAAGTCTTTGGTCACTTCTAGCGGGCCACCATTTTTATCCATTACTGTTTGCATCAATTTGTCCGCCGGGTCATTTTCAGAGAGTTCAATCATGGACTTTAGCCCATTTTGAACATCCTCTGGCAGCGGCTCGTTTACCCGCCGGAAAGTAGACACCATAATCGGGATCTTCATGGTGCTGGCTGCCGTAAACGAAATATCCGGCTGTACCCGCTGACCATCCTGATAAGCAAAGTGAATTTCCTGCCCGGTTTGCAAGTCATTCACATACACCTCAATTAGTCCATCGAACTTCGACAGTTCCACAATCTGCTTCAACATTTCATCCAGGTTCGCCATAGCAGGCCGTGGAGGGCTAATCTTATTAAAAGAAAGGTTCACCACGCGCGAGGAAGGCGAGCGCAGGGCACTGTCGATCAAAATGACAGCCCGATCAACATCCAGCAATGTGCCGGTTTTGCCAGTTTGAAAGTTGGCGCTTCCGGGCACAGGGAGCGCGGCCTGGGCATTCTGATCGTAGCGCTGTGCTACTTCGTTTCGCAGGTAATCCCGTAGACGGTCTTCCGAATAGGTGGCGCGCAGCGGCACCGGGTTAGGTTGAGGCAAACGGTTCCACAGGAAGTCCCAGAAGCCGCTCCAAAAAGGCTGCTGCAAACGCTCCAGGTCAGCCGCGGTCAACATAGCCTGTGTATCTAACTCAAAACCAATCACAGAGGGCTTAATCTGAATAACAGCATCCCGGTAACGAACTTCAACCGGAATTGCTGTATAAGCCTGGACCAGCCGGTTCGCGGCTTCTTCCTGATCCAATCCACCCACCGGCACACCCGCGATCGACATTCCTGGTGGAAAGCTGGAGCGAATGCGACTGTAGCGGACAAGCTGCAAGGCAGTTAGAATGACGGCCAGAAAGATGAGCGATACTGAAATCCAACGTAAGGTGATGAAAATACCACGGTTTCTCACAAACTCAGATTTTACCAGAGTTAAGCATGAATTTAGAATGTTTCTTTTTTCCTTGCAAGTTTAATCAGTTTAAAGTATAGTCACCCTGTTTGATTAACAAACTTTTTTCTGAAAGAAGCCAATAAGACCGGAAACATTATGGTGTCCCACAATACTTCTTCTTCCTGGCTGAACCGTCCCATTCTCATAGATACAGCCAAACTGTTTACATGGGAAAATCTAATTATCTTCCTGATCCTGGCGCTCGCCATCGTCAGCCGTTTTGCACTGTTGGGTGAACGAGTGATGAGCCACGATGAGGTCAACCATGTGGTGCCCTCTTATGAGCTTTATCAAGGGCACGGCTACACTCACGACCCTGTCACCCACGGCCCATTCCAGTTTCACGCCATCGCCCTTTCCTATTTCTTGTTTGGAGATAGCGATTTTACTTCACGTGTTCCAGCGGCTCTGTTTAGTGTTAGTGCAGTCGCTTTTGTTCTGTTCGCTTTTCGGCGCTACCTGGGACACACCGGAGCGCTTATCGCCGGTCTGCTGTTCTTAATCTCACCCTTTTTGCTCTTTTACGGGCGTTATACCCGCAACGAAGCCTTTATCGAACTGGTAGGCGTAGTAATGATCTACGCGATCCTGCGCTATCTGGAAAGAGGCGATCGTTTTTCTCTGTTCCTCTTAACAGCCTCAATCGCCTTGCACTTCACCATTAAGGAAACTGCCTTCATATATACTGCTCAGGCGCTCATCTTCCTGGTCTTTATGTTCCTGGTCGAAGTGCGCCGTATCCAGTTCCGCAGTCCAGCTCGTTATAATCGCTTCTTGCTGTTGCTAAGCGGCGCGCTGCTGTTGGTGATTGGCGCGCTGGGGTTATCTATTGTCAAAGCCAGTAAAGCTACTGGAGCAGCGGTAACCACAACGCCAGCCGTAGGCCCCACGGTTTCTCCTTCTCTGTTCAGCCCAGCGAACTTCTTAATGGCCGGCGAAGCGATCGCATTGTTGATCGCGCTGATTCTCGGCCTCATCGCCATCTTTAGCCTCGCTAAAGACATTGGTTGGAAGCAAATTCGCCATATCCGCTCCTTTTCCCTGCTGATTCTGATCAGCACCCTGATCCTGCCCATGCTCAGCCCCTTCCCTGTGAAAATGCTGGGCTGGAATCCATTGGACTATAGTTCGTCCCTCAACATCGGGCGCACGGCCATCTTCGTGGTGCTATTTTTCATCATCGCGGTGGTGATTGGCTGGTGGTGGAACCCGCGCCTGTGGCTGCAAAATGCCTTTCTGTTTTATGCTATCTTTACTGTTTTCTATACCACCTTCTTTACCAATGGTTTTGGCTTCTTTACCGGCATCGTCGGTTCGCTGGGCTACTGGCTATCACAACAAGGCGTCGAGCGCGGCAGCCAACCTTTGTACTACTATGCCCTGATCCAGGTTCCCATTTACGAGTTCCTGGCCGCCTCGGGCACGCTGCTTGCAGCTTACTATGGTCTCCGCTACAGCCGCTTCTTCACCATTCCTGGGTTTGCTCCAGCCGTTTCGCCGCGTGTGCCTCAATTGGCAGAAGACCAGGCGCCAGTGGAGGAATTCCCTGACTACCCAGCCGATGTTCCTGCCTTTATCCCCAAAACAAGCCATTCGGATGGAGAAGATGCAGCCGAACTGGAAGATCAGTCTTCCGATAATGAAGCCAGCATGCCCGACTTACGTGATATGTACGCCTTCAAGCGTCCTTTGCCAGTCCTGCTGCTGCTGCTGTTCTGGTCACTCACCAGTTTAATAGCTTACAGCGTGGCTGGTGAACGCATGCCCTGGTTGACCGTTCACATCGCTTTGCCCATACTGCTGACTGCTGGTTGGGGCCTGGGCTTTCTGGTTGATACCATCGATTGGAAACGTATCGCCAATATGAGCGGTCTGTTAGCCCTCCTGCTCCTGCCGGTATTCCTTGCCAGCACAGCCAATACGTTTGGTGTTGTGTTAGGAACCCAGCCACCCTTCCAGGGTAACACGCTCGAACAACTTCAGGCAACCAGCCAATTCATTGTCTCGGTGATCGCGGCAATTGCCAGCGGTGTTGGCATCCTCTACCTGCTGCGTGACTGGCGTCTGAGCCAAACCTTTAGCCTGGCGGGAGTGGCTCTGTTTGGCCTGATGGCTGTCCTTACTGCCCGGACCGCCTACCGCGCCTCGTTTATTAATTACGATTATCCCTTTGAATACCTGATCTATGCTCATGCCGCACGTGGGCCAAAGGACGTCTTAGCCCAAGTGCAAGAAATATCGCGCCGCATTACCGGTGGCAAGGATATTAAAGTCGCCTACTCCAATGACGGCTTGTATCCCTACTGGTGGTACCTGCGCGACTACCCCAACCATTACTGGTACCAGGATAGTCCCACGCGCGAACTGCGTGATTATCCCCTCATCATTGCAGGGGAAGATGTGTTCGGGAAGATTGATCCGATTGTAGCCAACAACTACATTGAGTACGATTACATGCGCCTGTGGTGGCCGAACCAGGATTACTTCAACCTGACGTGGGATCGTATCCTGGGTGCTATTAAAGATCCACAAATGCGGGCTGCCATTTTTGATATCTGGCTCAATAGAGACTATACGCAATACGCTCGCCTGACAGGGAAAGAAAAAGAGTTCTCCCTCGAAAACTGGTCTCCGGGCGCGCGTATGCGCCTCTATATCCGCAAAGATATTGTCGCGCAAATCTGGAACTATGGCGCCAGCCCGGCTGTCGCTAACCCCGAAGAGATCGATCCATATGCCAGCAAGATCACAGACTTGCAGCCTGTTCAAGTAATTGGCGCACCCGGCGCCCAGCCCGGCTTATTCGACGCCCCACGCGGCATCACTGTCGCTCAAGATAGCACCCTCTACGTGGCTGATTCGAAGAATAACCGCATCCAGCATCTATCTCCCAATGGAGACGTCTTGCAGCTGTGGGGCACGTTCGCCGACCAGAGCGCAGGAAACGCTCCAGGCGGCACTTTCAACGAACCCTGGGATGTAGCAGTCGGCCCAGATGGCTCTGTTTACGTCTCCGATACCTGGAACCACCGCATTCAGAAGTTCACATCTGATGGACAGTTTATCAAGATGTGGGGCTACTTTGGTCAGGCGGAACAGCCAGAAGCCTTCTGGGGGCCACGTGGGTTAGCCGTGGACAAGCAAGGACGTGTTTATGTCATGGACACCGGCAACGATCGTGTGGTCATTTTCGACGCCGACGGGAACTTCATTACACAATTTGGGAGTCAGGGTTTTGACAAGGGACAGATGGATGAGCCGGTTGGCATCGCTATTGATCCTTCGAATGGCGATCTCTTCATCACAGATACCTGGAACCAGCGCGTTCAAGAGTTCTCGCCGAGCGCCAATGGACAGATTTTCACCCCAATCCGTTCCTGGGATATCAAAGGGTGGGTGGGCCAGTTGCTGGACAACAAGCCCTTCATCGCCATTTCACCTGTAAATGGGCATGTATTTGTCACCGATCCCGAAGCGTCGCGAGTCCTGGAGTTCGATCAGGAAGGCAACTTTGTGTATGGTTGGGGGAAGTACAGCACCGGACCCGATGGCATTGGGCTGGCTTCGGGTGTTGCCGTTGCTGATGACGGCAGTGTCTGGGTCAGCGATGGCGCCAACAGCGCTTTACTGCGCTTTCAACCGCCTCTAACGCAGTAAACTTTCTTTCGAATAAAAACCGTGCGCGACCATCAAAACTGAATGGTCGCGCACGGTTTTTTAACACCCATTCGACAGAACAGGCTACATTCCTGGCACTTCCTTGAAAAGGTCGGCTGGGCCGATGGATAATCCAATCAAACCACCGCCAGTGTGCGCGCCCAAGATCGGCCCCACAGAAACCTCAGGCATCCAATCACAGTGAAACATATTGTTCATCTGCTTTCGTAAAACTTCCAGGCCTTCCGGATTTTTCCCATGCAGCAACTGCACGCGCAGATGACTGCCCTCCGGATAGAAGTCCCGTACCACCCCTACCAATTTTTGAATTGCACGCTTCATGGTCCGCTCTTGCCCAAAGGTAATATACTTGCCCGACTCCTTATCCACACCAATCACCGGTCGGATATGCAAGATCGACGCCAGCAGCCCTTTCAGGTGACTGATTCGCCCACCATGAATCAGATATTTGAGCGTGTCGAGGGTAAACAATCCTTCTGAAGCCTGACTGATACGCGCCAGCATTTTCAACACCTGTTCAGTCGGCCAGCCCGCCTTCAGCGCTCGCGCGGCTGCTTCTACCTGCCAGGCCTCAGGGCATGACAGCGTCTTAGTATCCCAAAAAGTCACGTTGGCTTCCGGCGTCATCGCCGCCCCAGCCCTGGCTAAATCAAGCGTTCCACTCAGCCCCGAAGAGATATGTACAGATAAGATATCGGGGTCTGTTTGAGACAGATGGCGATATAGCGCTGCAAAGTCACCTGCTGAAGGTTGTGAGGTTGTCGGAAAGTCTTCTGTTTGTTCCAGCAGATCATAAAATGCTTCGGAACTAATTTCCTCCCCGCTTCGGTAGGATTTGCCGCCTAATGTCACCTGCATGGGAACAAAGTGGATGTTCAGATCCTTCATCTGTTCCGCCGACATATCACTTCCTCGATCTGTCACCACCTGCATCTTTAACCTCTCCTGTATTGCAAAATAACCCTTATCGCCCACCCCGGCGACCAAACTGGCGTTCAAGCAGATCCACTGGCAGGTAAATCATGGTCGGGCGACCGTGCGGGCAGGTACGCGGAGAACGACAGGCTTCCAACTCACGAAGCAAAGCACTCTGTTCGGTTGCGCTCAGCGCCTGACCCGCCTTCACCGCAGCCCGCTTGCAAACCCGCGCAATCAACTTCGCCTCAATTTCCGCCTGCAGCGGCGCTTCATCCTCTTCAAAATCCTCCACCACGACTCGCACTGCCGCATTAGGGTCCGCGCCAATCAACAATGCTGGAATGGCGCGCACTCGGAAAGTGTTCGGCCCAAAGGGCTCAATCTGAAAGCCAATCCGCTCCATGATCGCTAGCTGCGACTGCAGCAGACGGGCGTTAGCCGGTGGAAGTTGGATAACAACTGGCTCCAGGAGCGTTTGTGCCGGGATTACATTAGAACGCTGACGCATGAACCGCTCAAAAAGCACCCGTTCATGCGCGGCGTGCTGATCCACCAGATACAACCCATCTGGGCCTTCCGCCACCAGGTAAGCCGCGCCAACCTGCCCTACCAGCCTCAGCAGTGGAAGCATGCCTGAAGGCAAGACAGGTTGTTCGGTCGCTGCCCCCGCGTTTCCGCTTGCCTCTGCTTCATCCGGCCTACCTGATTCGGCTTGTACTGGTAAACCGGCTTCGTCCCCAGACGGAGCATCCCAACGATTGGGATACGCGCCCTGTTCAGGCTGCGTCATGTTCCAGTCCAGGCTGCCCTCATAACGACTGGGATGGTTGTCCGCGGGACGCTGCCAGGTATTGATAGAAACGGGTGGCACAGGTGAATAAGCCAGCAGCGCCCGTCGAACCGCTCGTTGAACCCCACTAAATATTTTGTCAGGGTTGCGGAAGCGCACCTCAGCTTTCGCCGGATGCACGTTCACATCCACTTCTTCTGTGTCCATCTCAATAAACAGCGCCGCCAGCGGGTAACGCCCTACCATTAACAAGGTATGGTATGCCTGGAGCAGCGCCGATGAAAGTGACGAATCCTGCACCCAACGTCCATTGACAAAAAAGGTGATTTCCTTACGATTAGAGCGGGTCAGCGCTACCGGGCTGATAAACCCGCTCATCCGCAAATGCTCTTCCTCAAAAGATACTTCCAACATCTGCCGGGCAATATCGATGCCGTATAATCCCGCCAAAACTTCGCGACGATCCCCTTGCCCGGTGGTTTGAAGCACTGATTTCTCATCTTGAAACAGGTGGAAACGGACTTGTGGGTAAGCCATTGCATAGCGAGTTACCAGCGAATCCACCTGCTGCCGCTCGGTCAGATCACGTTTCAAGAACTTCAAGCGCGCCGGCACATTGTAAAAAAGGTCTTCCACCCGAACTACTGTACCAGCAGGCGCGCCCACGGCTTCCAGCGGATACACCTTACCTGCCTCCACCCGCAGCCGAGCGCCAACGTCAGCATCACTTACACGCGAAGTCAGCGTGAAACGCGAAACAGAAGCAATCGAAGCAAGCGCTTCTCCCCGGAACCCAAGCGTCACGATATGAAACAAGTCTTCCGCAGAACGCAGCTTGCTGGTAGCATGGCGCGCCACAGCCAATTCCATTTCATGCTCGGCGATGCCCTGCCCATTGTCTGAAATTTCGATTAAACGCCGTCCAGCCTCCATCACCTGAATGCTCACCTGGTTGGCGCCAGCATCCAACGCGTTTTCCGTCAGTTCTTTCACAACAGATGCGGGGCGTTCAACCACTTCACCCGCCGCAATTTGAGATGCAACTTCTTCCCTTAATACTTGGATTGGCATAATCCCTCTTTCGGAAAATGATTATACTTGTTCGGTCGACGATTTTCCAGAACAGTTTCTTATAAGAAAAGATAACGGTATACTTATTCATCATGAAAAAGCATCCCCTTACTGGCTTGAAAGTATTCCTGATCGATGTCGATGACACCCTCTATCCTGCCGATAGTGGCGTCTGGGATGCCATCAAAGAGCGGATTGACCTGTACATGCATGAGCGCCTGCATATTCCCTGGGAAGAAGTTCTGACCCTACGCTCAGACCTCTTTCATACGTATGGCACTACCCTACGTGGGCTGCAAATCACAAGGGATATCGACACGCCCGACTTCCTCCAGTTCGTCCACGATGTCCCGGTAGATCAACTGATCCACCCCAACCCCACCCTGGCAGAGATCCTGAACCGCTACCCTCAACGCAAGTTTGTCTTTACGAACGCGGATCGCAGCCATGCCCGGCGTGTACTAGCCCGCTTGCAGCTTGAAAGTTGTTTCGACGGCATCATTGATATTCTTGATGTTGATCCTTACTGCAAACCCATGAATGAAGCCTTTCAGACGGCTCTCGAGAAAATCGGCGTGGATGATCCCCATCAGGTGGTCTTCATTGATGATGGTCTTCATAATCTTGCTGTAGCCTATGACTTCGGTTTATACACCATCCGTGTTGGCAGCCCACAACCTAAAGGAAAGTATCATCACTGTATCGCGCGCCTCGAAGATCTACCCACCGTCTTAGACCCGGCTTTTGTTGGATGAAAGAGAAGGGTAAGAATGGATAAACTTTCCCCACTAGCCTGGGCTGCAATTGGCATCCTCTTGCTGGTCATTGTCAGCATCAATGTCGCCATGGTCATGCTGATGCGCGCGAAAGACCCGCAGAAGTTGAATCAGATCCTCCGCCCGCGCAGTGGCATATCTCATGAGAAAGCGGAAAAATTTGTCCATGTACTTCGCAACCCTTACGAAGAAGATCAAAAGCAGATCGAAGAACTCTCCCACCTCGTTGAAAAACTCAAAAATCCTCTTTCTACCCCCAAAAAGTAAATCCGACGGTTAGAAAACCGTTGATTCTCTTCAATACCTTCGCCAATCAAGCTGAAGAAACCGGCGAATTATCGACATGAATGCTGCCTAAAGCGGCGAGATTGCGAAAAAGTTGTGCAACTAAAATACCATCGGGTTTTTCCGGAAGTATTTTCAGCAACTCGGTCGCATAACGGCAGCCTCGGTAATATGATTTGAGGTCCAGAATCCCAAAATGAGGATTGGTTTTTTGAAAATCGCACAGTAACAGTTGAGACAGGTTGACCATGAACAACGATAAGTTGGCGGCATTGGTCACGGCAGTCGATTTGACATTCATAAAATCCTCTAATCCCCAGAACTGTTTCGCGTCCCGAAAATTGAACTCAATTTGGAACCGCAAAGAATAATAATCGACCAAATTCTCGCTCGAAAGCTTGAGATCACTGCTGAACAGAATGACGTGACCCCAGGCCTGGGTGGCAAGGTTCTTTTTGACGATGATCACCACGTTGAGCGGCACCGGAAAATCCTTATGCAAAAGCTGGGCCTGGTACGTGCAAGTCTGAAAGCCGTCTTCCACCACGCTGGATTGAAGATACTGCTCTGGGAGGTGCGCATAATCCACCCGCTTGCCATATTTGCACTTGTGACCTTCTCCGTCCCACGGGAAGTAAAGTGCTGCATCCCCACGCATTTTGGAAATCAAGTGCAATTCGCACTGACGCACCATTTGAAACGCAGGATAGTTGCCAAAATGACCATCCAGGGCCAGATAGACGGGGTGGAGTGACGTACCGATCCGTAAAAGCAATGCTTTGAGCATCGTTTGGATCCGTAACAACTCTGGGTTGAGCGCGACTTCCGTCTTGTCTTTGTTTTTGCTGCCTTTCGGGCGTCCCGGTTTGCGTTTCGGTCCAATCGGTTTGACTTTTTTCGCCGCTTGCTTGGCTTTGCAGGCTGCTTTTTCTGCTTCGTTGCGCACTGTTTGCTCGACGCATACCGGATACGAACGTCGCTCCTTGACGCTGACCAACGAGAACACAAAGAATGATAAACTGGGGATCACCTTTTGCTGCAACCCCGAGAAAAAACGGTCCAGCCCGTAGGTTTTCTTCCCGGCTTTGCTGACGACGGTTTCGTCCCCTGCCAGGATGTAGACCGCTTCCTGTCGAAACAGGTGTTGGCGAAAGAACAACCAAAACACCTGCGCCCAGGGAATAGCGGTCATGTAAAAGCGTTAAATCGTTCGGTAACTGCCACCGTCTTCAGCCCAGCGTGAAAGCCCTAACATCGTCACCCGCCCAGTCATCGCCAGCATTGCTATGATGATCCGGCTCATTTGACGGAGTGTTGCTTTGGATAAACTATCTTCAATCGGTTGTAAAAGTGCTAAAATGTCCATTGTGGGCTTTTGTAGTTCCTGAGCTGATGTCTTGGTAAACTCAACTCTACTACAGAAGCCCCTTTACTTCAGCCTACTTTGCCGGGTAGGAGCGGCGGTTACCCGTCCGCTCCCCCCACAGACCCGGACGTGAGCAATTCACTCATCCGGTTCTTCGGTAACCAGAGTTTACTTCTCTCTGGCGCATAACTTTGCTACCCTGCAAGCTTTAGATGGCGTGGACAATTCTCGGCATCGGGAGTGGGTACAGTATTCTCAACATATCGAACTTCTCCCAAGGTATGCCACCTTTCCGACTACGGTGACTAAGCCAGTACCGCCATGCGTTTTCAGCCCTTCTATAGAGCACCCATAGCATCATGAAGTTTCCTCGGATGCCATAGTATTGATAGTGTCCTTTCAGCTTCAAACACAACATGCGATACTGCTCTCGTAGTGGCAAATGGCGGTTCTTCTGACACCAATCCCAGACATTTCTCATGGAGCGGCGCAGCCGTTTTGCGGCTGTCTTGCGTTTGATCACCCAGTTGTTCCGCCGAGATTTTCCCCAGTAATGGGTGAACCCCAAGAAATCAAAGGTGTCTTCGCCCTTACCGGCGGCTTGCTGGGCATTTGGCTTTTTGAATGCAACCAACCGGGTCTTCTCCGGGTGGATCGTCAGCTTATAGCGGGTAAACCGCTTGGGCAGAACTTCCATCACCCGTTGGGCGTCCTCTTCTCGTTCGAAACCGATGATAAAATCATCCGCGAATCGGCATAAGAAGCAGCGCCCTTTCATCCGAGGCTGTACTTCTTTCACAAACCATTCATCCAGCACATGATGGAGGAAGATATTCCCCAGTATTGGTGAAACTACGCCACCTTGTGGGGTGCCTGTCTCAGGGTAACTGAGGCTCTTCCCATCCACGATCCCCGCATTTAGCCATTTCCCGATATAGCGTAACAAGCTCCCGTCGTTCACCCGCTGTTTGATGATGTCTTGTAACAGGGAATGGTCCAGGTTGTCGAAAAATCCACTCACATCTGCGTCAATGATCCATCCAATGTTCATTCCCATGCACTGCTTCCAGATTTCTTTCACTGCCTGGTGGGGGCTATGCCCCGCTCGGAACCCGTGTGAAAAGTCATAAAAATCCTGCTCGTACACCGCTCCCAACAACATGCTCACGGCTCTTTGCACGATCTTGTCTTCGATTTCCGGGATACCGATCGGTCGCTTTCTTCCGTCTTCCTTCTCCAACCAAATGCGCTTCACGGCCGGGGCGCGATAGCGTCCCGTTCGCATTCGTTCGAACAAGTTTTGGAGGTTCTCTTCCAGCTTCTCACCGTATTGCCGGGCGGTTATCCCGTCCAGCCCTGGTGCCGCATCCTTTTTGATCTTCTGGTAGGCCTCCTTCAGGAAGTCCTCATCCACCAAATTCATCAGGTTGGTGAATACTTTGTCTGGCTCATTGGCTGCTTGCTCTGCAATCCGTTGAAGTTTTGTTGAGACGATTTGTGATCCCATTGTATCTCTCGTCTTTCCTTCCAACTGAACGTTATGCCCGGCTTCGCCTTCCCTCCAGTGGGTCCTTTGGGTCTTAGTTCCCCACCTTCTCGATCCGGTCTTATGCCTGATCATCGGTACTATGCTCCGCTACGACTGCCATTTGCCCGTCTCGGTTCACTTCGCTTTTCGCTGTCGTTCCCCGATACCCTGACCTGCTCCCTTTCCTTTGTGTCCCGTTTCCGGCTTGTCATATCGGTTGGAAGCCACCCTATGACACCAAGGCTCTTGGTCAGCCAGTACCCTTGCTCTTCTGGCGCTCCTGGGGGGAGGCAAATGGCTCTCCCAAGTTTCCGCGTTGTCCCTTTGAACGTATGCCCTGCTCTCAGACCCCGGTGGTGTCCTGCTCGCTCGCCATTTCGCTTTCAGGACTGCTGCCTTCCGTTTCGCCAACAACGTCGGCTTTTCCCGGTTTCCTTTCCCGGTTATCCTTAGTCCACGACCATATACTATTTCGGGGTTCTATCACACGGCCTGCGTTCTTGCTCCACTCAGTTCCGTACTTCCATTACTGGTTTTGCACGTGAGTCTCACTACTGACCTGCTGGCTAGGCTTTGATCAGATGGGATTTGAGCTCCGCCGTGATACTCGGCTCGCACCCATTGGACAACATTGACATATTTCTAGGATTTGCTACGCTTTCTTCATCTCCTTTCCCTATATCTCGGACTTTTCTTGGCACAATGGCGAAGGTATTGTCTCTTTCATCCTTTTTTAACCCTTCCATGTTACAGTTGGAAAATCCTGATTTCGGACAGGTATTCAACCAACAGGAGCAAAAATATCCATGTCTAGAGTCATTCGCTATCTTCTGGCAGGCTGTATTGCCGTTATGTTATTGGTAGGAGCCTTCTCTGGCGGCATTTTGGTCGGATGGGTACTGCCCAACCATAAACTGGCAGCCATACAGGCTAATCCTTTGAACAGCGAAAGCGCCACCACGCAAACCGGTCCCACCAACAACGCGCTTTTCGCACCCTTTTGGGAAGCCTGGAACATCGTCCATGACCAGTTTGTTGATCAGCCTGTAAACGATACCGATCTCATGCGCGGTGCAATCCGCGGCATGATGCAGGCACTCGGCGACCAGCATAGTTCCTATATGGACCCAGAGGAGTATAAACAGGCCAACATGCCGATGGACGGCCAGTATGAAGGCATTGGCGCCTGGGTCGATACCACTGGTGAATACCTGACGATTACCAGCCCCATGAAAGATTCCCCAGCCGAAAAAGCGGGCCTGCAGCCGGGTGACAAGATTATTAAAGTGGATGGCGAAGATATGACCAGTGTGGATGGCAGCCTTGTGCTGCAGCGCATACTGGGTCCGTCTGGCACGCAAGTCACCCTGACCATCCTACGCGAATCACAACCAAAACCATTCGACGTTACCATTAAGCGCGCCAAGATCTCCGTTGCCAGCGTGGAAAGCAAAATGCTTGACAACGACATCGCTTATGTCAAGCTGACTACCTTTGGCGAAAAAACCACCGACGAGTTAGCCACCACGCTCAAAGATCTCATGAAACAAAAGCCCAAAGGCTTGATTCTCGATCTGCGTAATAATGGCGGCGGTTACCTGAACACGGCTATCGAGGTTGTCTCTCAGTTCATCCCACAAGGGGTGGTCATGCACGAAGAATATGGTGATGGCAGCCAAACCGACTACAAGGCCTTGCCCAATGGCCTCGCTACAGAGATCCCGTTGGTTGTGCTGGTCAATGAAGGAACCGCTTCCGCTTCTGAAATCACGGCTGGCGCTATTCAAGATCTGGGGCGCGGAGAGTTGGTCGGAGTCACCACTTATGGCAAAGGTTCGGTGCAGAACTGGATCCCGCTGCAAAACAGCCAGGGCGCAGTGCGCGTGACCATCGCCCGCTGGCTGACGCCGAATGGTCGTCAAATTCATGAAGTGGGCCTGCAGCCCGATGTTGAAGTTCAGATGACTGAGGAAGATATGAAAGCCGGGCTGGATCCACAGCTAGATAAAGCCGTTGAGGTTTTAACTTCAGGCGCTGCAAATTAGCTTCTCTTAAGAGTTTTGAAAACTGTTTCAAGCCCTCTGCGTTGTTCTGCAGAGGGCTTGTCTATTCTCAGGGCAGCGATATCTTGTATAATCGAGCCATGCGGAAGTTTCTCGTCGCGCTCGGCCTGCTGCTGGGTGTCTTGTTTGTCATCACGCGCTTCACGGAGCTGCAAGATATCCTGAGCATTCTTCAACGTGGGAACCTGCTCTTCCTGGGACTGGCGCTGTTGGTCGAGTTTGCCTGGATATATAACCTCAGCGCCTTCTACCAATCGATCTACCGGGTGTTAGGCATAGAAGAACGTCGGCTTTCTTTGCTGCGCTTAGTAACCGCCGCCAATTTCCTCACCATTGTCGCCCCTTCAGCCGGAATAAGCGGTATGGCCGTTTTCCTCAGTGATGCGCGCCGTCAGGAGCGCTCCACAGCCAAAGTGACTATTGCCGGTGTGCTTTACGTCTGGTTTGAATACCTGGGTACGCTGGCGGTGCTAACGCTCGGGTTAGCAGAACTGGCCCATCGCAATAACTTGCATTGGTCTGAAATCACAGCTTCTTTGATTCTGCTGGCTGGCGCGCTTGGGATTGGTATTCTACTCTACCTGGGCATGCAGTCGGCCGATGCGCTGGGGGTCACATTGGCCTTTCTGGCACGCATGGTCAACAATCTTCTTCGCCCCTTCATCCATAAAAATTATCTGCAAGAGGAGCAAGCCCATACTTTCGCCAGTGAGCTTTCTGAAGGGATCAGCGCGCTGCGTGATCATCCCTCCTGGGCAGTCTGGCCTATTCTCTACACACTGATCAACAAGACTCTCCTGATGACCATCTTGCTGTTGTGCTTCCTGGCGTTTCAAGTGCCGTTTGAGTTGGGCACCATTATCGCCGGATTAAGCCTCGCTCAACTCTTCCTGATTGTTTCCCCTACTCCGGCTGGCATCGGCATTGTAGAGGAAATCCTTGCAGTAGCACTCAACTCGCTCGAAGTGCCGCTAGGCGATGCCACCGTTATCACTGTGGCTTATCGTGGATTCACTTTCTGGATGCCATTCTTGATTGGCATGTTCACGCTGCGCTCGCTCAACCGGAAGAACAGAACTGCGGCGGTTCCCCCTCGACCAACGCAACAACCCCCTTCCCGTTCCATGCCGCTTGAGTCAAAAGATTAGCCTGGATCATTAAATCCAGGTCTTTCAAAAGATGCTAAAACTCAGGCAAATCCTGTAACCGGTCATTTTCCTGTATGTCTTCATCCGTTCGAAGGTATTCCATCCCTTTGACGCGGATCACTGCCAGTTTCTGTCCCCGGCGGTACTTACCTTCCTCGTTTCGGAAGATCGTCATAAACTGTTTGCCCTTCCGAATGAGCGAAACCATTTGTCTTCGCACCATGTTATAGGATCCACCCAGTTTCGGCCCTTTATCCTCGCGGATTGAAACCCAAACAATTCGCGTATGGCCTTTGTTATATCTTACCTTTTCGATATAAAAATCGGCTCGATCACCCACTACATGCTCCTTTTCGTGTTGGTGTTACTTTCCTATGATCGTCTGATATGATTGCATTCGAACAGGTACAATATATCCAGATCCTATAAACACCCCTTTATAGGATTAACCGGATAAGTGTAACATTCAACTGGGGACAGTCCAGGGAGAGAGAAAAAGAATGCTGGCTTGGTCTGCCCATCATTAGCCCTGTACCTTCATTTTAGTCTAAATCACTAAAAATGTATATATCGTAAATACACTTTGTGACCCAAGGAAGCCAGTTAACCCTTTTATTGTAAAGGGCCAGCTTTGCCACTGGTGCAGGCAGTGACTTTGCTGCATTTGGGGTAGAGTTGATATAATCGACACTGTTAGCGAATGACGAGCTGAAGCGCATAAGCATACCTTACACCACAGCGTGTTTACCAGGAAACCCTTTCTTCTCGCTGGTGGCCTGACTACTCCTGCCGCGGTTAGGCTCAAACTCGCTTTGTTTACGCAATCTACAGCAAAAGGTTTATTTATGTTCCGTTTCTCAACAGCACTCCAAAAACCAGAAAACATATTCCTGATCATTGCCCTACTGCTTGGCGTGGGAATGTGTTTTTTGATTCCCCCCGGAGCTGGATTTGATGAAGTAACGCATATGGCCCGTGTGTGGGAAATATCAAGTGGTACTTTGATTCCGAATCAAAGGCTGGGAAAAGGGCCATACCTGCCGCTGGCCTTTACCGAGGTCGCTTACCGGAACCGTTTTTTCAACACGCCACTTGAGAGTGACTATTGGGCGAAGTTTGCCAACAAGCGCATCAACTGGAATGTCTTTACAGATCACATCACACGCGCAGTGTATTTCCCATTGATGTATATGCCCCAGGCATTTGTGGTGGGACTGCTCGGCAGGGTACTCGATGCCCCGGTTCTCTGGATGTATTCCCTTTCGAGATTGATTAATGTGTTCATCTACGCCCTACTAGGCTATTTTGCCATTCGAGTAGTGCCATTTGGAAAGTGGTTACTGGCATTAATGGCACTAACACCGATGGCAATCTTTCAAGCTGGAACGATTTCCAGCGATCCTTTCAGCGATGGCGCCAGTTTGCTGTTTATCGGCTGGGTTCTGGCCCTGGCCTGGCGAGGATGCACCCTCTCCTGGAAACAGACTGGCATTACTCTGGGAGTCACTGCGCTGCTGCTAGCGGGTAAACCAGGAACCGTCTTTTTGCTGCTGCTGCTGGTGCTGCTGCCCTGGCGCGAAACGCCTGCCCGCCGCGTATGGGTTCTACTTGGTGGAACCGCTGCCCTGTTTGCCCTGGAAGCAGTTGGGTGGAATATCCTGATCTATCAAAACTATTATGCCAATGTTCCTGGATATGGCGCCAGTCCGCAGTTAGGTTTCATTCTAGAGCACCCACTCACCTTTCTGGGCACTTTCTTCAACGACCTGTGGATACATGGACGATCTTATCTAACAGAATGGATCGGTATCTATGCCTATAACACCGGAAGGGTGCCTGGGTTGGTCTATCCTTTGTTTGGCCTGCTGATAGGAGCAGTGGGTTTATTAGAACCAGCACCAGATCAAACGCTAACTCCAGAGGGATTAATGGGTCCAACGCGCAGGTGGAAGCAGATACGCGCTGTACTGCTGATCACCTTTGTGTTCGGGTATCTCTTTACAGTGATCGGCATGTATCTAACCACCAATCGCACAGGTTCGCCATTCATCGAGGGCGTCCAGGGGCGCTACTTCCTGATCGTTTTTCCCCTGCTCTACCTGGCGCTGATTGGGCTGCAGCCCCGCCTGGCGAAACGTTTTTCAGGGCGGCTGCCGCTCATCCTGACAGCCGGCAGCTTGCTGGTGCTAGGCCTTTATATGGGCGGCGTCTATATGACCTACTACGTTACTTGCGGCACAAGCTACTACACCTCAGGGCTTTGCTACCAGCCACCCTACCGCAATTGGGCGCCGAATGCCCACTTTTCAGAACCCGTAACAAAGGACATCACACTTTCGCAAACCTTCAATGCGGTCTGTTCGCCAATCCGTTCTGTGCGTGTGTGGAATGGGCAGGGGATGACAGGCGCGCAGCAATCTACCACGATCACGCTTCGGGATGCTGCTACCGGTTCAGCGCTAGCAGAACAGTCCGTAGAAAACAGCAGTGTGGAACCTTATTCCTGGCTGGAAGTAACCGTCCCTTCCGTTGAAAACACAGTAGGCCATCCGTATGCGATTGAAATCACCTCGAATGCTTCCGATGCGTCGAAGGCCTTAGCATTTGGTCAGAGCGAACGCATAGAGTACAAAGATGGGCAGTATTTGATAAATGGGCAGCAACAGCAAGCAGATCTCCTCTTCCAATATGGATGTAAAACACCGTGAATCGCTTCTCCTGGTTAAAAGCTGCCCTTCCTACCGCCCTGGCGTTAAGCGTTCTGGCGCTGGGATTACGCTTCACAAACCAATATGGTGTATATCCTCTCAAACGTCTGGTCTACCTGCCGCTGGTTTTAATCGTCATTCTTCCAATCACGCTGCTCGTTTTCTGGCGAGGATGGCCGCTTTGGCAGCGAACACCTGGAAGAGAACGGCGTAAAACGCGGCGTGAAACCGGATGGATCGCCTTGTTTTTACTGCCGCTGGTAGCCTGGCTGCTGCCCCTTCCAAGTCCCGCGCTGTACGCGCCGCACAAGTTAGTTATCCAACCCATTGAAGGAACGCAGGTTGAGATTCGCAAACTGACTGATCTAAACGGCAGTCCAATCCCTGATTCCGCCCTTCAAATGACTCCCGACTGGCAGACCGAAGGCGAGGTGATCTACTCAAACGGCCTCTCCAATTCACGGCTGGTCGTTCAGGGCAATCTGGCAGGTGGTATGGTAATTGGAATGCGTTACCTTCCCGAAGGCGGCTCTGTCATCCTGGAATGGGATGGGAACGCGCAAATCATCAACCTTGCAGCGCGTGAGGGGCTGGTGCTAACAACCATACTGAGTGAGCCGGTGTTTTGGAATATCGCCTACTCTCCCTTGCAAACGCTGGCGACGCTCATTCTAATCACCCTTGCATCAGGCGGCCTATATATTCTGCTTTTTCTCAGCCTGGCTTCAGCCTACAGTTTGTTTGGACTGAGTCGCGCTCGTCCCCTCACCGCCGTAGCAGTGATGGCAGCACTGCTAGTAGGATTTAGCTATCTTAAAACCAGCAGTTTGAGCGCAGATATTCCACGTGTTTTCCGTGATACCTACGCCTATGTTCAGACAGCGGCCTTATCCCTCACGGATCTGCAGTTTTGGGCCGGAACGCGCGCATTCAGTTTGCCGTTGTTCCTCAAACTGTTCGGAACAACATTAACCAACTACAGCTCAAACGAGCAGATGCAGCGCATCTTTCTAACCCAGTTGGCGTTATCAGCCCTGTCATGGACTGCGCTCGCCGCTGTGATCGCGGCGGCTGCGCCCCGGCGTTGGTTTATCAGGGTTTTCCTGTTTGGCCTGGTTCTGTTCTTTAGCCTCAGCCTGGAGATTGGCTTATGGGATGCGCTGCTGCTGTCAGAGTCGCTAACCTTTTCCCTGTTTGCCCTGACGCTGGCCTCCTGGCTGGCCCTGGTTACCTGGCTTCCAAAGATCCAGCGGGCAGGGCTGCGGTTAGCGCTTCTTATTACGACTGGAATCATTACGCTTCTTTACACCTTCACCCGTGATAGCAATATTTATTTTGTGATCATTGGCGCTGGTATATTACTGCTGTGCTGGATTTTGGGTTGGATTAAAGCGCGCCGAAAGGAGACGGCAGCCTTTGCGCTTGCCTCTGCTTTGCTCTTCCTCGCTCAAAGCTTCTCATTAAGTGCTGGCAACCGCTGGCAAATTTTTATGTTTGATCATCTCGCTGTGCGTTTCTTACCAGATCCAGCCGCCGTGCAGTTCTTTGCCGCCGAAGGACTGCCGCTCAGTGACCGCTTAATGGAAACTACCCATATGGCCGGGTATGAGTACCAGTCAATCTACATGCAAGATCCTGCCTTCCAACCGGTTCGCGATTGGGTGATAACGCGCAGTAAAGGGGCCTACCTTAAATACTTGCTCTCACAGCCAGGCCGCACGCTGCTGGATCCATTGCTTAATGCTCCTAAACTTTTATGGGGAAGCAACCTGGAGTACCGCAGTCCTCTAGGTGGGGTAACCCCTGTTCCCTCTCAATTATCTTTTTTAACAGCGCTTTTTTATCCACGGTATCCTCTGGCATTAGCAGCCCTGTTCCTAACCGCACTGGCTGGCATCTACTTTTACTGGCGAGAGGCCAATCCGCTTTGGGTACTGCTGGCTGTGCTGTTAGTGACACTATATCCAATGATGTTTATTGTGTGGCATGGAGAGCCGTTAGAGATTGAGCGTCATGCGGCTCAACTTGGCATTCAATTTCATCTGGCTGGGTGGCTGGGACTGGCAGAGATCCTCAGCGTCGGCATTCATCGGATTTAACAGAAAAAGGCCATCTCTGCTTAACGGAGATATGACCTTTTCCATATACAAAATTTTTCCTCAAAATGCTATACTTGTTTTATGATTGAAATTACGCCGTCACTCTCGATTGACGAGAGTGAACTTCAGTATGACTTTGTCCGTGCATCAGGTCCAGGGGGTCAGAACGTAAACAAAGTTGCAACCGCCGTCCAATTACGCTTTGATGTATCCAACTCCTCTTCTCTGCCTGAAGAGGTAAAGGAACGCCTTTCCCAATTGGCAGGCAGTCGTATCAACAGCGATGGCATACTCATTATAGACGCGCACCAGTACCGCACCCAAGATCAAAATCGTGCTGATGCTCTGATCCGACTGGTAGATCTGCTCCAGGAGGCTGCGAAGAAGCCAAAGAGGCGCAAAAAAACGCGTCCCAGTGCAGCAGCCAAAGCTCGACGCCTGGAAAACAAGCGCCAACTCAGCCAGAAAAAACGTATGCGCCGCTATATTCCAGGAGAAACCGAATAAGTACTGTACTTTTTGCGATCTTGCTTGGGTTTACGATGATATAATTATTAACATCCCTTAATATCACATACCATACAACACCGTTTTGAAAGGCAATTTAACTGTGTCTACCTTGACTATTCCTCGAAATAACAATGCTTCACAAGAAAGAAAAAAGTTACAACCAACCCAACTTGTTTTACATTACGCTCGGAATTACATGGTTCCCCTGGTTCTCACTGTCGTCGGCATGCTGCTGCTGGTGGGAGCTCAACTGCTCGTTCCCTGGATCATTCGCACCCTGGTTGCGTCGGTCACCGAAACGCCGCTTAACGAGCAGTCATTTGGAACAATCACGCGCCTTACCATTATTGCGCTGGTGGTTTACTTAGCGCGCAGCGGTCTTCAGTTCATTCGCAGTTATATGGCTCATGTTGCCGGATGGGGCGTTGTAGCCGATCTGCGTAAACATGTCTACGAACACCTCCAACGCCTGACCTTGCGCTTCTATGAAGATAAACAAACGGGTCAGGTGATGTCGCGCGTCATTAACGATACCGAGCTGTTCGAGCGCCTGATCGCTCATGCTGTTCCAGACGTGCTAGTCAATATTGTCACTCTCTTCGCGATCAGTGCCGTACTCATTAGTATGAACTGGACGCTTACACTGCTCACCTTGATCCCCATTCCGCTAATTCTCATCTCACTGCGCGTTTACGCCCGGTTCGTCCGCCCTGCGTTCCGTTATCGCCAGAAACAACTGGGCGATTTGAATGCTGTTTTAAATGACAATATTGCCGGCATCCGCGAGATTAAAGCATTCACCCGCGAAGACACAGAACGTGAGCGTGTGGATCTGAGCATCGATCGCTACCGCACCTCCATGCTCACCGCTCTGCGACTGATGGCAATCTTCCAGCCCTTCCTTGACTTCACCTCCAACCTGGGTTACTTGTTTGTCATCTTCTATGGGGGTCGTCTGGCTTATCAAGGTGTCTTAAGCATTGCCGACCTGGTCGCCTTCTTCCTATACCTCGAAATGTTCTACCAGCCAGTACGCCAGTTAGGCGGCGCCTGGGAAGCCATCCAGGAAGCGCTGGCAGGCGCAGACCGGGTAGCCGAACTGCTGGATGAAGACCCCGAAATTCAAAATCGCTCCGGCGCCAGTAGTCTCAAAGAACGGGTTCATGGTGAACTTACGTTCCGCGATGTCTCCTTCCAATACAGCCAGGGTGATACGGTTCTGGATCATATTAATCTCGATGTCCCCGCTCGTCACGTAATCGCCCTGGTTGGGCCTACTGGTGTTGGGAAATCTACGCTGGTCAGTCTCATTCCCCGCTTCTACGATGTTTGCAGCGGTTCGATCACGCTCGACGGCGTTGATCTCCGTGATCTCACCCTTGATAGTCTACGCCAACAAGTCAGCATTGTGCTGCAAGATGTCTTCCTGTTCCACGGCTCCGTTCGCGACAATATTCTCTTTGGGAAACCCAATGCTACCGAAGATGAGATGATCGAAGCGGCCAAGGTCGCTAACGCTCACGAATTCATTTGTACTTTGCCAGAAGGTTACGATACCCTCATTGGCGAACGCGGCGTCAAACTTTCGGGTGGACAGAAGCAGCGCCTTTCTATTGCGCGAGCAGTATTGAAGGATGCTCCCATCCTGATCCTGGATGAAGCCACTTCCTCGGTTGATACCGAAACAGAGATGCTGATTCAACAGGCCCTCGAACGCCTGATGGTGGGCCGGACCACCATTATCATCGCTCACCGGCTATCCACGATCCGCAACGCTAATAAGATTGTTGTACTGGAAGGCCGCCACATCGCCGAAATGGGTACGCATGACGAGTTGATGAAACAAGACGGACTTTATAAACGCTTGAACGCTGTGCAGCAGCGGCTAAGCCCTCAGAGCTTGGTAGACGCAACCCTTTTCCTGATCTTCGTTTTCTTGGGAGGTTTACAGGTCAATCATCTGCAAACCTCCCTTTAAATTTTATTCCAGGGCTCACTTTCACATCCAGCATATAGTCACTCTCCAGACCACATCAAACAAAGAGGAATCGCATGACAGAAAAAATTCTCATCATTGACGACGATGTCCAAACGCTGCGATTGGTTGGGTTGATGTTAGAAAGGCAAGGATTTAAAATTCTCGCCGCCAGCACAGGCATTCAGGCGCTACAAATGGCGCAGACGGAATGTCCAGATGCCATCCTGCTGGATGTGATGATGCCAGACCTTGACGGCTATGAAGTTACTCGCCGCCTCAGAAAAATGAAAGAAACTGCCGAGACTCCTATCCTGATCTTTACTGCTCGCAGTCAGGTAGAGGACAAGATTACCGGATATGAAGCTGGTGTAGATGATTATCTTACCAAACCAGTTCACCCGGCCGAACTTACAGCCCATCTTCGGGCACTGCTTTCGCGCAAGTCACGTAATGTGCAAACCGCAGGGTTAAAAAGTGGATATACCATTGGTGTAGTCGCCGCGAAAGGGGGCTTAGGGGTTTCATCACTGGTCCTCAACCTGGCCATTGCGCTCTATCAAAAAACGAAGTTGGAAGTTATTGCTGCTGAAACACGCCCCGGTCAGGGAAGCTGGAACACCGAACTAGGACTGACAGATACCAGCGGCCTGGGTCACTTGCTCCGCCTACGCCCTTCCGATATCACCCTTTCATCGGTCGGAAATGAGTTAATCCGCACAGCGTATGGTGTACGGCTGCTGACTGCTTCTCCCCTCAACAACGAAACAGCCTTAATGCAAAATACCAGCCAGTTAGAAGCGGTTGTGGATGTGCTGCCGTTGTTAGCCCAGACTGTGTTGTTTGATATTGGTACCAACTTTATACCTGGGTACGAAATGCTGTTGAACCACTGCCAGGAACTGTTGGTCGTTACGGACCCCTTACCTAGTACCATTCGCCGCACCCGCTTGTTAATTGAGCATCTCGCGACTCTCAGCTTTGGCAAATCGAAACGAATGAAAGTAATCTTCGTCAACCGCCTACGGGCCGATGTTCAGTTATCAATCCTCCAGATTCAGGAACTCCTCGGGCAGTCCATTGCCCAGGTAATCCCACCCGCGCCAGAACTGGCTTTTCAAGCCGCCAACCGCTGTATGCCCCTGATTCAAGTTCATATTGGCAGCACATTGAGCCTTCAGTACAGCAACCTGGCGGAACTCCTGATTGAACAAGTGATGGTATGAATTCCACATCCATTGAAAACGCTATCCAGCAAGCGGCTCAAATGCTGCGCGACGCACAACACGCTGTCGTCTTCACTGGCGCGGGCATTTCCACGCCCTCCGGCATCCCGGATTTTCGCTCGAAAAAAACAGGTTTGTGGGAACGTTATGATCCAATGGAATTCGCTTCTATCGGCGTCTTTCAGTCGCGCCCAGATCGTTTTTATGACTGGCTCCGTCCGCTCTTGCGCCAAACCTGGAATGCTCAACCCAACCCGGCCCACCTATCATTGGCGCGTCTTGAAAAAGCCGGTGTGATCAAAGCCATCATCACCCAGAACATTGATGATCTGCACCAGCGCGCCGGAGCGAAACATGTGCTCGAAGTACATGGTTCAATGCACACCCTCTCCTGCTTACACTGCAACGAAACATATCCTTCAGAACAGTTCAAAGAGCAAATGTCGACTGCGGATGAGATGCCGCGCTGTTCTATCTGCTCGCGCATCCTCAAACCAGATATCACCCTCTTCGGTGAAATGCTGCCTATGGAGACCTGGGACAAAGCTGAAGAGCACTGCCTCCTGGCCGATGTCATGCTGGTTGCTGGGTCCTCCCTGGAAGTCTGGCCTGCAGCAAGTCTACCAGAAATCGCTCTCGAACATGGGGCGCAGTTAATTCTTAACAATCTTTCTCCCACGCCTCTCGACCAGCGCGCCGCCGTACGTATCCCTCTCGACGTTGCCCAGGCCATTCCTCAAATTGCAGATCTCGTGTTACAAAGCAAAGACAGCCAGTAATCAATTTTTTCAAGCAAACCTATCCCGCTCCATTCTTCAGACCGATCCTCAACTGAACAGTTCTGGACAGAAGCATTTCTGATCCCAGCCGTTCGCTTCGAACAGCCATCTATTTGGCTTGTTCTAAACCATCACGGAGATCCTTCAAGGCATTTTGTAAAAAAAAGAGGAACGATCCTCATACATCGACCACTTTTATCTCTTATTTTATCGCTAAAAAACGGCAGGAACCCTTACGCTTTTATTCCGAATGGGAAGAAAAAAGTACCACCTATTGACAAATCTACCAAAAGAATTTATGATCGGGAGAATATTTCATCCTATAGTTGAATAAGATTGGTTTTCGTTTTCCGCCCCCAAATGATGTCGCTTATCGTCTGTTCCAGCCAGGTACTTTCGATTCACGTTACCCCTGGTTAAAGGATGCTAACAATCATTCAGGTTATTCAATTGAAAGGAGGTGCTAACGGTCCGGGAACTGGTGTGAACGCTCATACACCTGAATCCCTGGCAACAGAATGGAGAGGATTTTCCTTCACAATGGCTTTTCTACATTCCCGCAAATGAATTTTCCCCTAAGGAGAAACAGAAGATGAAAGCTCGTTACAGTGTTCTTTTGTTCGTTTTGATCGCCTCAATGATGCTCGCGGCTTGCCAACCCGCAGCAACCCCCACGTCAAGCGGTCCAGCCAGTAATCAAAGCAGCGGCGAACCAGAAGCATGCGCCAGCGACCCCTACGGCTGCGCTAAGATTGAACCCGGTAAAACTGTCAAAATCGGGATGGGTGCGCCCATGACCGGTGATAATGCCCAATTTGGCATCGATATTTCCCAGGGCGCCAAAATTGCTGTTACAGATGGCGGCGATGTGCAAGGCTGGAATATGGAACTTGTCGTAGAAGATGATGGCGGCACCCCAGAAGGTGGCGCAGCAGTAGCCAACAAACTGGCCTCTGACCCCACGATGGTTGCAGTTGCCGGTCATATCTTCTCCGGCGCTACCGATGCGGCTATTCCGATCTATGAAAAAGCGGGCATCCCAATGATGTCCCCCTCTGCCACCAATCCTGCCCTCACCCAGAAGGGTTCGAAGGTCTTCAACCGCGTGGCTTTCACCGACACCGCTCAAGGACAGTTCGCGGCTCAGTATCTCTACGACAAGTTGGGCGTTACCAAGCTGGCTGTCATGCATGATGGTCAGGCGTATGGAAAGGGCCTCGCCGATGTCGTGGCTGCACGCTTCCAGGAACTGGGCGGCGAAGTAGTCGCTACCGAAGCGATTACCCCCGGAGAAACCGATTATTCCGCTCCCCTGGCGGCAATCGCTGCTAAGGGACCGCAGGCCGTTTACTATGGTGGTTACGTGCAAGAAGCGGTCGTCCTGGTGAATCAGATGGGACAGTCTGGCCTGGAAGGCGTCACATTCTTCGGCTGCGATGGTACCTTTGGTGAGGACTTCATCACCCGTACTGGCAAGAACGGTGAAGGCGCCTACTCAGTAGCCCTAATCCCACCCGAATCGGATGCCCGCACCAAGTTCGATGCTGCTTACCAGCAGCAGTTCGGCGCTGCCGCCGGATCCCTTTCTCCCTACACCTGGAATGCCTATGACTCAACTGCATCGCTCGTCTCTGTCATTAAGAGTGTAGCTGTCAAAGGTGGCGATGGTAACCTGTACATTCCCCGTGGACAACTGGCAGATGCCGTTCGCGGATTGAAGGATTTCCAGGGTCTGACTGGCACCCTCACCTGCAACTCGGTTGGCGAATGCAACTCGACCGGCCCTACCTTCTATCAGGTAAAGGATGGCAAGTGGATTGTTGCCGAGAAGTAGTCGTGGCTTCATGAAATAGGTTTCGTGTGGTGGGAAGGGGACTCTGCGCCCCTTTCCACCACTTCCATATTCAAAGCCATTTTGAAGAAACTCCGAGAAGATAAAGAAAATATGAGTGCAAATCGTTTATCTATCCCCATCCACGCATCTGCAAACCTGATACGAGCGCTTCGTTGGATTGTTGGTATTGCTGTTTTTGGCGCAATTTTGTGGAGAATGTTTACAGTTATCGTAATTCAAGCGGATTACGGTCTCGACACCTGGCTGCGGTTTGCGATTTCCGGGTTAATTCTCGGCGGAATGTATGCCCTGATTGCCATTGGTTATACTCTGGTATATGGTATTCTCTTCATGATCAATTTTGCCCATGGCGAAGTGATGATGTTAGGGGCTTTCGGGGGATATTTTGTGTTTGAAGCGCTCAACGCCATTCCAGCGTCCACATCTGCCAACCCGGATCTTACCTTTTTGAACGCGCACCCAATCATTTCCATCATTGTGGCATTTTTGGTAGGAATGGGTGTCTCTTCATTGGTAGGATACTTTTTGGAGCGGATTGCTTACCGTCCGCTCCGCAATGCGCCTCGTCTGGTACCGCTAATCAGCGCGATTGGCGCATCCATTTTTCTACAGAATGCAGCTCAGTTGCTGTTTGGTCCGCAGCGCCGGAACTACACCAATCCAGACTTTCTGACACGCGGCACAGGCTGGTCCATCCCCGTCGGTGGTAGCTCCGTCATCATCACCTACACAGGTGTTTTTTCCTTTGTTCTATCTATCCTGCTTATGGTAGGTTTGTACCTCCTGGTTCAACACACACGGTTGGGCCGTGCCATGCGCGCTGTCGCGCAGGATAAGAAAACTGCCGCGCTGATGGGTATCGATGTTGATAGTGTCATCAGCCGCACCTTCATCATCAGTGGCGTGCTCGCTGGTGCTGCCGGAGTCATGTGGGGCCTCCATCAGGGAATTGTCTACTACTTCATCGGGTTTATCCCTGGCATCAAAGCCTTTACCGCGGCTGTTATGGGCGGCATCGGTAATATTCCAGGCGCCATGGTAGGTGGTCTCTTCCTCGGCTTGATTGAAGCGGTAGGCCCAGCAGCCCTGGGGATTGACTTCCAACTTAAAGATGTGATCGCCTTCTCCATCCTGGTGCTGGTATTAATCATCCGCCCCTCAGGCATCTTGGGTGAAGCGCTTTCTGAGGAGAAGATCTAATATGTCAAACCCTGCCCGAAACGGAATTCGTACCGCCGCTGCCTTTGCCATCATCATCATTTTTCTGGCATTGATCGGCTTTACCATCACCGCTGCCACCCTGGTGGGCAAACTGCTCGGGAACGCCCCTACTGGCAGTCAAATGCCGCCGGTGGGTAACCTGGCGCTTTTGCTGGCACTGTTGGGTTTGTGGAATGGTTCGCAGGCCGCTAAACCAGCCCGCCACAGCCAGGATCGGCTATCAGATGCACTTCAGGCTGGGCTGACAGCCGGTTTGTTTGCTGGCCTGCTGGTGGGCGTATTTGCCTATATTCTTGGCATCATCAACACCCAGGGCATTGACCTGCGCCCTTATCTCAGTCAGATCTCCCCCAATTCAATCCATCTGTTCCTGTTCAATCAGTCCTTCGTAGTGGGCGCCTTGATCCATTTTGTGCTCTTTAACCCTTACTGGCATTGCTGGTGGATTAATCAACTTCTACCTGCGGCATGCCCAATGGAACAAGGATATCTTCAACCGCCTTCGCCAGGCTTTTTCAGGGTTAGGCCGCACCCGCATCGTGGAGCAGTTCCGGCGTTTCCCCTACGCGGTGTATGTTCTATATGCTCTTCTGGCTGTTCTGTTGTTCTTCTTGCCACGTGCCTGGGGTTCCTACTGGAACTACATCATGGGAACGGTGGGGATTTACGTGATCCTTGGCCTCGGCTTAAATATCATTGTCGGTCTGGCCGGGCAGTTGGTTTTGGGCTACGTGGCTTTCTTCGCCATTGGCGCCTATGCCTTTGCTTTATTGACAGCCCCTCAGCCGCATAACCTGAATTGGAATTTCTGGCCTGCTGTGATAGTCGGTATTTTGCTCGCCGGCGTAACGGGTATACTACTCGGTCTACCCATCCTTCGTCTGCGTGGCGATTACCTGGCAATCGTCACCTTAGGGTTTGGTGAAATCATTCGCATCATGCTGCGTTCCGACTTGATGACCCCCATCACTGCCGGTCCGCGCGGCGTGCGCGATATCGTTGGACCTTCCCTGTTCGGACGATCCTTCGCTTCAGATATTGACTTTATGTACCTGATCGTCCTGGCAGTGCTGTTAGCAATTTTCATTACCGACCGGCTCCACAATTCACGCACCGGTCGTGCCTGGGTAGCAATTCGCGAAGATGAAGTTGCGGCCCGTGCTGCCGGCATCAATACTTTCCAGTCGAAACTACTGGCGCTGGCTATTGGCGCAGCCTTTGCTGGCTTAGGAGGCGCGTTGTTTGCCTCTCGAAACCAGTTTACTGGGCCTGAGGATCACACCCTCATGGTTTCGATTAACGTGTTGGCGCTGGTTATTGTAGGTGGGATGAGCAGTATTCCTGGGGTCATCCTGGGTGCATTTGCGTTGAAAGGGCTGCCTGAAATACTCCGCGAATTGGAAAACTACCGCCTGATGTTCTTTGGCGGACTACTAGTCGTCATGATGATCTTACGACCTGAAGGGCTGTGGCCTGCCGCCCGACCTCGATTAGAAAAGCGGCCTCAGCCGCAAGAGGCTGAAGACACGGTCTTATCGCCTGAAATTGAGGGTGTACAACATGCAAGCGAGCCTTGAAACAAAACACGTTACAAAAATATTTGGTGGATTAACCGCCGTTGATCAAGTGGACCTGGTTGTTCCTGAACAAACCATAGCCAGCATCATTGGTCCTAACGGCGCCGGAAAGACCACCCTTTTCAACTGCATTTCTGGCTTCTATACGCCAGAAAAAGGGCAAGTTTTATTTTATGGAAAGCCTATTCAGGGGCTGCCCACAGATGCCATTGCCCATCTCGGCATTTCACGCACCTACCAAAACATTCGCCTGTTTGCGAACATGACTGCCTTGGAAAACATCCTGGTCGGTCAGTATCCACACCTGAAAAATGGTTGGATAGATGCCATCTTGCACAACAACCGTTTCAATCGCGAAGAAGCCGCCTCAATCGAGGAAGCTCACCGCCTGTTAGCATTTGTGGACCTGGCTGGACTAGGCGACAGCCTGGCGCGCAACTTGCCCTACGGAGCGCAGCGCCGCCTGGAAATTGCTCGTGCCCTGGCGAACAAGCCCCGGCTTCTGCTCCTGGATGAACCCACTGCCGGAATGAATCCACAGGAAACAGAGGTGATGACCCTTTTTATTAAGAGCCTGCGTGATGATTTAGGAATCACCATTCTCTTAATTGAACATGATATGCGGGTGGTTATGGGGATCTGCGAGCAAATTACGGTTCTGGATTATGGTGTAAAAATTGCCGAAGGCACTCCACGCGAGATCCAATCCAATTCGCGTGTCATTGAGGCCTATCTGGGGCCGGGTTCTGCTAAACTTTCTGAAAAATTCCGTCGAGAGAAGAGGGCTGCCATATGATGCTTGAAGTAAACGATATCAACGTCTTTTATGGCGCCATCCATGCTCTAAAAGGCATAAGCTTTCACCTGGAAAAAGGCGAAATTATCGCGCTTATTGGCGGCAATGGCGCGGGGAAATCCTCCACCCTCAACACCATCTCCGGTTTGCTGCGCCCTCGTTCTGGCAAAATCCATTTTCTAGAAGAAGACCTGACCGAAGTTCCTCCCCAAAATATTGTTAGAAGAGGGGTGGTGCAGGTTCCCGAGGGCCGGCGCATCTTCCCGAAGCTGACCGTACAAGAAAACCTGGAAATGGGAGCCTATATCTACCAGGATAAAGAGAAAATTCGCAGTGATATGGAAGAAGTCATGAAGCGCTTTCCTCGCCTGCGCGAGCGCCGCAAACAGTATGGTGGCACGCTCTCTGGCGGCGAACAGCAAATGCTGGCAATTGCCCGCGCCTTAATGACACGCCCCACCTTGCTGCTGCTCGATGAGCCTTCTATGGGACTTTCGCCCATTTTGGTAGAGCAAATTTTTGAAATTATTCGTGAAATCAACACACAAGGCACAACGATCTTGCTGGTCGAACAGAATGCCCAAATGGCTCTGTCAATTGCCGATCGTGGTTATGTACTGGAGACCGGCCGGATTACCCTGGAAGGGAATGCTCAACAGCTGCTCGAAAATCCGTTGGTCATTGAGGCCTATCTCGGCGGACATGCCTAGCCAAAAACGCGGTTGTCTTGATACAATGGTCTAGACAACCGCGTTTTCTTTTAATCAAACCCCTACAGAGAGAGACTTTCATGCCAACAGCTTTACTTTCCGTCTCCAATAAAACAGGCTTGGTAGAACTGGCCCGTGAACTGAAACAATTAGGCTGGGATCTGCTGGCAAGCGGTGGCACTTCTGCCGCTGTGCGTGATGCTGGCGTTCCTGTTGAAGATATCGCTGTGTATACAGGCAGTCCTGAAGTTCTGTCTGGGCGGGTCAAGACCCTTCACCCAGCAGTCCATGGCGGTATTTTGGCTCGCAACACTGAACAGGACCGACAAGATCTGAAGCGCCTGCATGCACAGGTGATTGATCTGGTGGTCGTTAACCTCTACCCTTTTCAAGAAACGATCAGCAAGCCGGGTGTCAGTCTGGAGGATGCCATTGAGAATATCGATATCGGGGGTGTAGCGCTGATCCGGGCAGCAGCGAAGAATTACGAACGGGTGACAGTGCTCATCGAACCCTCTGACTACCCAGCGGTATTGGATGAACTGCGAGGCAGCGGCGCGATATCTCCTCAAACCCGCCAGCGCATGGCCGTAAAAGCCTTCCAGCACACCGCACGCTACGATACCACTATCGCTACTTATATGGCGAAAACCCTGGCTGAAGGAAACTCCAGTGAACAAACGCCAGCCTGGCTTTCGCTTTACCCTTCCACAGAACTGCGCTACGGTGAAAATCCGCACCAACAAGCACGCCTCTATCATCTCGATCCAAATTCAGGGCCATTAGGCGGAGAAATTCTACAAGGAAAGGCCCTCTCTTACAACAATCTGCTCGACCTGGATGCCGCCTGGCGTTCCGCACTCTCCTTTGAGCGGCCGACCATTGCCATTATCAAACACCTTTCGCCTTGCGGCATCGCCAGCGCCGATTCACTTGTCGAGGCTTTCCCCCTGGCTCTGCGCAGCGATCCGATCTCCGCGTTTGGCGGCGTCATTGCTGCCAATCGCCCCTTTGATGGCGCCACTGCCGAAGCACTAGGCAGCCTGTTCGTCGAATGCATCATTGCCCCTGGGTTTACATCAGAAGCTCAAGAGAGACTGGCTAAACGCAAGAACTGCCGGCTGGTTGAAATGCCCGCCGCTGTCCTTGCCCCTGACTACGAAATCCGCACCATCAACCAGGGTATGCTCTGGCAGGCGCGTGATTTCGGCGACCCTGAAAACAGAGAATCCTGGAAAGTTGTTACTGAACGCCAGCCTACAGAGGCGGAATGGCAAACCCTACGCTTTGCCTGGAAAGCCTGCCAACACGTAAAATCCAACGCCATTCTCCTGGCACAGGGCGAGGCTACTGTTGGGATTGGTGGTGGACAGCCTAACCGGGTAGACTGTGTGAAAATCGCCGTTGAACGCGCTGGCGAACTGGCAGCGAACTCAGTGATGGCCTCCGATGCCTTCTTCCCCTTCTCTGACTCGGTAGAAGCAGCCGCTCAGGCCGGGGTAACCGCCATCATCCAGCCGGGCGGCTCCGTACGCGACGCAGAATCAATTGCCGCAGCCAATCAGGCTGGCATCACGATGGTCACGACCGGAGTTCGCCACTTCCGGCACTAGTTTATTGACAAATCACGGTAACCCTGATATATTCACTCTACAATGACAGCAAAACGTTTTGTCCAGTTTCATCATCATACCAGCCTCCCCCCTGCCTGACCGGTGGAGGTCGGTTTCGTTTTGCTGACTCCAGAAGTAAATGAACCCCCCGGTCATCGGGGGGTTTTTTATATCATTCACCCAGCAGCTTACTTTTCTTAAGGAGTGTTCATGCTTTCCAACCCAGATTCTTCCAAAATGGTACGTATCTCTCTGCCTTCGAAAGGCCGCCTGGCAGAAGATGCCCTCGATTTTCTGAGCGCGTGCGGTCTAAAAGTGTATAAACCGAACCCTCGCCAGTATGAGACCCGCATTCCAGACCTGCCCGAGCTAACTGTACTGTTTCAACGTCCAGCAGACATTGTCGTGAGTGTACGGGATGGCAGTGTGGAGTTTGGTATTACCGGCATTGACGTGATCGAAGAACGCAAAGGGGAAAATGGGAATGTATTGGTTCTACACGATAACCTGGGTTTTGGCGCGTGCGCGCTCAACCTGGCCGTCCCAGAAAGCTGGGAAGATGTTCAAGATGTGGCTGGGCTGCGCCGACGAACTGCCGCAATGCGCCGGCCTATCCATGTCGCGACCAAGTACCCGGTGCTGACTGGTCGTTTTCTCGACGCGTGCGGCATTCCCTATTCTCTTATCTCGGCAGAAGGCACACTCGAAACCGCCCCTGCCATTGGTTATGCCGATATGATCTCCGACCTGGTGTCTTCCGGCCAGACCTTGCGCGATAACCGTCTCAAGCCGCTGGCGGATGGGTTGATCCAGCAGTCGCAGGCGGCGCTCATCGCGAACCTGAATGCACTAAAAACCAACCCCGTAGCACTGCGCGTCGCGCGCCAGCTGCTGGAGTTCTTCGAGGCCCATCTGCGCGCCAGTGAAAACCTGGCTATCTTCGCGAATATGCGCGGCACTTCTCCAGAAGCTATTGCCCAACAAATTTTCGACCAACCAGCTATCGCCGGGCTGCAAGGCCCAACCGTTTCCAGGGTAGTGGTGCGCGAGCAAGATCCTAACTGGTATGCCGTCAATATCATTGTCCCGCGCAGCCAACTGTTCCAGGCTGTCACAGAACTGCGCTCCATTGGCGGCAGCGGTGTGGTGGTCATGCCGGTCTCCTACATCTTTGAAGAAGAACCCCCACGGTATATGGCCATGCTGCAAGCACTACAAGACCAGCCCGAAGTACAGCAGGAAACCCTTTAGCGGTAATCCATTTTGGAGGTATTGACCATGTTAAAGTCCTATGATGTCCCCAATGCTCGCCAATCACTCCTAAAACGGCTGCCAATGGATGATATGACCATTCCAGGCAGCGTGCAGGAAAGTATCACGAAGCTGTTTGGAGAGCCGCTCAGTCCAGCCCAGGCAGTGGGACGCATTTTGCGAGATATCCGCAGCCGGGGTGACGCCGCCTTGCAAGAATGGACCGCCCGGCTGGATGGGAAAGCGACTGACAATTTCGCCGTACCGGTAGCGGAAATGCAAGCTGCCCTGGCGGCTCTGCCTGCCGAACAGCTTGCTGCGCTCGAGCTAGCGGCAGAACGCGTGCGGGCTTTCCACCAGGCCCAACCTGTCTCTTCCTGGATGACGCAGTCAATGGGCGGCACCCTGGGGCAGTTCATCCGGCCTATCCAACGGGTGGGACTCTATATTCCGGCTGGGAGCGCCCCCCTACCCTCTTCCGTCTTGATGAGCGCCGTTCCGGCTCAGGTTGCGGGAGTGAAGGAGATTGTGCTGGTATCTCCGCCCAGCCGCAGCACGGGTGAAATCGCGCCGATCATCCTGGCAACTGCGGCCTTGCTCGGAATCTCGGAAGTGTACAGCATCGGCGGCGCACAGGCCATCGCAGCGCTGGCGTTTGGTACGGAAAGCATCCAGGCGGTTGACAAAATCTTTGGGCCTGGCAACCTGTTTGTCACCCTGGCGAAACGGCAGGTGTTTGGCATAGTGGGTATTGATGGGCTGGCTGGGCCAACCGAAACGGTGGTGATTGCTGATGAAGCTGCTCGCCCAGAATGGGTCGCGGCAGACCTGCTGGCCCAGGCGGAGCATGATGTTCTGGCTGCCGCGATCCTGCTGACCCCATCGGCTGAACTAATTGAGAAGGTGCAGGTGGCAGTGGGCCGGCAGTTGGAAGAACGCCAGCGGGCCAACATTATCAGCGCATCGTTGGAAAACCGCAGCGGCGCAGTGCTGACTCGCGACCTGGACGAAGCCGTGAAGTTAGCGAATGAATATGCGCCGGAGCATCTCTGCCTGGCTGTGCGCGACCCCTGGGCACTGGCTGCCAAAGTCACAGCAGCGGGCGGCATCTTCATGGGCGAGTATTCCTTCGAGGTCCTGGGGGATTACGTGGCCGGCCCCAGCCATGTCATGCCGACTGGCGGCTCAGCCCGCTTTGCCTCACCGCTCAACGTGCTGGACTTCGTGCATATCGTCAGCCTGATAGCACTGGACTATGACACAACACGCCAGATTGCCCCTGCTGCCGCGACGATTGCCCTGGCAGAAGGGTTAGACGCCCACGCCCACGCCGCCCAGGAGCGGGTGGAGGATGGGCAATGAAACCTGCTGCCCGGTTTGAGAACTTTCCCCCTTATACGCCAATCGAACCTTTCGAAGTGCTCTCGGCGCGCCTGGGACGCCCACCTGAAGAAATCGTCAAGCTGGATGCGAATGAAAATCCCTATGGGCCTTCTCCACTGGTGCGCGAGGCGTTAGGCAATTTAGCTTTCCCTCACATTTACCCTGATCCAGAGAGCAGAGCACTGCGGGCCGGATTAGCAGCGTTTACCGGCGTGCCAGAAGCATATCTCATGGCGGGGTCTGGAGCTGACGAGTTGATTGACCTGCTGCTGCGCGTCTTGTTAGAGCCAGAGGATTGCGTCATCAACTGCCCACCCACCTTCGGGATGTACCCGTTTGATACCCTGTTAAACGCGGGACGGGTAATTGACCTGCCCCGGTTGGGCAATTTTGCGCTCGATATGCGAGCTATTCTCACCACGGTGGAGCAGCGTAAGCCCAAAGTCATCTTCATCACTGCACCCAATAATCCAGATGGCAGCCTGCCCACTTCAGAGGAAATCGACCAACTGCTCAAGCTGCCAGTCATGGTGGTGATTGATGAAGCTTACATCGAGTTTACCTCTCAGGGCGGGCGGTTGGGTGAAAAGCTGTCATGCATCCGCGAGGCGCCTGAACGGGAGAACTTGATTATCCTGCGAACCTTCAGTAAGTGGGCAGGATTGGCCGGGCTGCGGGTCGGATACGGCGCCTTCCCGGCCTGGTTGATGCCTACCCTATGGAAAGCCAAGCAGCCTTATAACGTCAACGTGGCTGCCAGCACGGCAGCCCTGGCTTCACTACGTGATCTGGACTACCTGGCTAAAAACGTGGCCCGGCTGCGAGCCGAACGAGACCAATTATTCAAGGGACTGCAAGAAATCCCTTACCTGCGTCCATTCCCTTCTCAGGCCAACTTTATCCTCTGCCAGGTGCTGGATCGACCCGCTTTACAACTGAAGCAAGCGCTGACAGCAGAGGGCATCCTGGTGCGTCATTACAACAATGACCTCTTGAAGGATTACGTTCGAATCAGTGTGGGCCGGCCAGCGGATCGGGAAGCTGTGTTGGCGGTTTTGTTAAAGATGCAAACTGCGGAGCGTGCGCCATGAAGATCGCGTTTGTGCTCTACGATGGTTTTTCGATGCTAGACCTGGCCGCCCTCTCTGAACCCATCATGCGGCAGGCCAGTGACAATCTGGTGTGTGAGCTGTGCGCGCCAGTCACAGATATTTATTCCAGTCAGGGCATCCACTTTTATCCCACCTGCGTGACTTCCTCGCTGGCCGGTTACGATTGGGTGATCGTACCAGGCGGCCTCGGGGCACGCGCGTGCTTAGAGCGGACAGAGCTGCTAGACTGGCTGAGGACTGCCCAGGCTAAAACGCAGTGGGCCGCCTGTGCTGAAGGGACGCTGCTGCTGGCGGCTGCCGGACCCGCTAACGGAAAGCGCGCCGCGGCTGACCTGGAGATGGCAAAAGAACTGGCGTCCTATGGGGCACAGGCTGTGGTTGAGGCAGTCGTGACGGATCCGCCGCTGTATACCGCTACTGGCGCGGCAGAAGGGCTGGGGTTATCTCAACTGTTGTGCCGCCTGATCGATACGCAGGCGATTCCTGCCCCCATGCCTGGCATTCCAGTGACCGGACAGGCCCCTGCTGCCCAACCCAGGCAAGCCAACCTGAAGCGACAGACCGGTGAAACCGAGGTGGAAGTACGACTGAACCTGGATGGAAACGGGCAACACGAGATCGATACCGGGCTGCCTTTCCTGGATCACATGCTGGCACAGGTGGCTGTACATGGCCTGTTTGACCTGGAGATCCGGGCGCGGGGCGACTTGCAGATTGACCCGCACCACACGATGGAAGATGTGGCCCTGACACTGGGCACAGCCTTCCAACAAGCCCTGGGAGATAAGGCAGGGATTGTCCGCATGGCCTCGGCAGAGTGCCCCATGGACGAAAGTTTGGCCTGGGTAGCCCTCGATTTTTCTGGCCGCCCCTACGCTGTTATTCATGCAGATTGGCACAGTCCCAGTGTAGGCGGGTTGCCTGTTTCCCTGTTTGCGCACTTTCTCGAAAGCTTTGCCTTTCAGGCTCACTGTACGCTGCATACAGCCGTCCGTTATGGGCGGGATGACCACCACCAGGCTGAGGCTATCTTCAAGGCCTTAGGACGTGCGCTGTCCGCCGCAACGCGTATTGATCCACGCCGGGTCGGTCGTGTGCCCTCCAGTAAAGGGATCTTGTTTTAACCTATTTTGAGGTGCTATGACTGCTTACGATGCTGTTCTGATTGATGCTGGAACCGGGAACCTGCACTCCGTACACAATGCACTGCAAACCTTAGGGTTTGAGGTGCTGGTGACCTCACAGCCTGAAGACCTCAACCGGCCAGCGCGAGTCATCCTGCCGGGAGTAGGGGCTTTTGGCAGTTTTGTACAGGGACTGCAATCTCGTGGACTGGTTGAGGCGCTGCGCTGCGCTGCACAGCGAGGCGACCCGCTGATGGGCATTTGTGTGGGAATGCAAGCCCTATTTGAGGTCGGCGAAGAACTGGGGGAACATGCTGGACTGGGCTTGCTGAAAGGCCGGGTGGTGCACTTCCCTGACTTTGCGGAACTGAAAGTGCCGCACACTGGCTGGAACCAACTCTGGTTCCGAGAAGACAGTCCGCTGTTCGAGGGCCTACCCCAAGGCGCTTATGCTTACTTCAACCATGCCTACTACTGCGCCAACCAGGACCTGGACGACAGCGCTGCTCATACGGATTACGGAATCGCTTTTACCAGCGCCGTACAGCACGAAAACCTGTTTGGCGTGCAGTTTCACCCTGAAAAGAGCCAACAGGTGGGACAGGCCGTGCTGGCAAACTTTCTGAAACGTACGTAAGGTGAGCCGAATGCGGACGACCAAGAAGTTAGAAATCTCGAAAAGAGTGTGAAATGAAGTCATCATCCTTTACAGTTTTCCCAGCCATCGACCTGCGCCAGGGGCAGGTGGTGCGATTAACCGAAGGCGACCCGGGCCGACAAACGCAGTACAGTTCTGCTCCGGCAAATGTGGCGCGTGCCTGGATCACAAAAGGCGCGCGCTGGCTGCACATCGTGAATTTGGATGGCGCCTTTGATCAGCCTGATCTGGCTAACCAGCGGGCGTTAAAAGCCATTTTAGACGTGGCGCGAGAGTGCCAGATCCCGGTGCAGTTTGGAGGGGGGATGCGCTCGTTAGAGGCTGTGCAGACCGCGCTAGAAGCAGGTGTGACGCGGGTAGTGCTGGGCACCCTGGCAGTCGAACAGCCCGAAGTATTTGAAAAAGCCCTGGCGCTGTGGGGGAGTGCGCGCGTGGCAGTGAGCCTGGACGCACGTGACGGGCAGGTGCAGGTACGTGGGTGGCAAGAAGGGACTTCACGTTCAGCACTAGAGATGGCACGCGCGTTGAAAGCCCGGGGGCTGGAATGGTTGGTATTTACTGATATTGCCCGTGATGGATTGCAAACCGGGCTGAACTTGAACGCTACTGCTGAAATGGCTCAGACCAGTGGGCTGCAGGTCATTGCCTCCGGTGGGGTCAGCCGCCTGACTGATGTGCTGCAAGCGCGTAAGGCGGGGCTGGCTGGCGCCATTGTGGGCCGCGCTTTGTATGAAGGCACAGTAGACCCGCAAAGCCTGTTTGCTCTCAACCAACCTCCAACGGAGAGAGAAGGAGACGAATGTTAGCGAAGCGAATTATTCCTTGCCTGGATATCGCCAATGGGCGGGTGGTGAAGGGGGTCCATTTTCTTAACTTAAGGGATGCAGGTGACCCGGTAGAACAGGCCCGTATTTACGACGCCGCCGGAGCAGATGAACTGGTGTTTCTGGATATCTCGGCTACCCATGAAGGGCGCGAGACGGTGGTGGAAATTGTGCGGCGCGTGGCCGATCAGGTGTTTATGCCGCTTGCAGTGGGCGGGGGCATTCGCGCTGTAGAGGATATGCGGAAACTACTGCTGGCAGGGGCGGATAAGGTGAGCGTGAACTCAGCCGCTGTCCGAAACCCTGAGCTATTGAGCGAAGGCGCGGACCGCTTTGGAAACCAGTGCGTGGTGCTGGCAATTGACGCCCGCAAGAGCAGTACCATTGGCGGATCGGGCTGGGAGGTGTTCATCAACGGCGGGCGCAAACCGACTGGCATCGACGCGTTGGAATGGGCCGTTCAGGGCGTAGAACGTGGAGCCGGGGAGATCCTGCTAACGAGCATGGATGCTGACGGGACACTGGCTGGCTTTGATGTAGCTCTGACACGAGCGGTAGCTGAAGCTGTTTCTGTGCCGGTGATCGCTTCGGGTGGGGCAGGTCAGATGCAGCACTTCGCAGAGGTGCTGACCCAGGGGAAGGCAGATGCAGCGCTGGCGGCTTCGCTGTTCCATGACGGCAAGCTCTCTATTCCAGATCTGAAGCACTACCTGGCTGAACAAGACATTCCGGTCCGGCCTGTTGCGCTGCCAGAGGGTTAAGGCATGGAAATGGAGACACAACTTCGCTTTGACGAACGCGGCTTGATCCCGGCAATTGTGCAGGATGCAGACAGCGGAAACGTGTTGATGCTGGCTTATATGAACCAGGACGCGCTGCAAGCCACCCTGCAAAGCGGGCAAACTCATTTCTGGTCGCGCAGCCGGCAGGAACTGTGGCACAAGGGAGCGACATCGGGGAATGTGCAGGAAGTGGTGGAACTGCGCGTGGACTGCGACGCTGACACGCTGCTGGTACGGGTGCGCCCGGCTGGCCCCGCCTGTCATACCGGTCACGAGACCTGTTTTTATCGGGAACTATCTTAGGTTGGGGAGGAACAGATGGAAAGTTTAAACGAGCTTTATGATATTATCTGCGAGCGGCGGGACCATCCAAATGCTCAATCCTACACTGCACGCCTGATGGCTGAAGGCGAAGATGAAATGCTCAAAAAAGTGGGGGAGGAAGCGATGGAGGTCATCCTGGCGGTGAAGGGCCAGGGAGATCAGCGCGTGATTGAAGAGGTGGCTGACCTAACCTACCATGTACTGGTGGTACTGGCGTCTAGAGGTCTGACACCGGGTGATATCCTGGCAGAACTAACTCGCCGCCACCCACCCAAACCGTAAGGAGACTTTCGGGATCAGATGCACCTTCGTACATCTGATCCCGAAAAATTTGCACAGCATTTGTTTATTGTTTTGTTGTTTTGTTGTTTTTTTCTAAAAGTTTTCTGCGAGGGAATATTCAGTTGTAAAGGTTCTGTGCAAGCTGCCATCGAGTCACCCTTGCAGCCGGTATAAGACGACCAGGGTGAAGTAAATGTATCTGAAATGGAGTGCATGAGATACCTGTCAATTACTGCACGACGCATACAATGCGGAAGGGTAACGATACTTTTCGCGGCGGAGAGGTAAGACAAACACAAAAAATCACCCTCTTCTAACAAGAGAGGGTGATTGAGTCATAAAACATCCCTGCCATGCCGTGTGCTGCGAAGTTTTGAACCTGCTACTTTTATTGGGTGCCGCTCTGGCAGCCTATTCGCCTTGGCGCTGAGCGCCTATCGCGTCACTTCCAGAATAAGGCTCCCATCTGAACAGGTGTTGGCCCAAAACCGGTTATGCGGCAGCACGAGCACAGCAGGGTAATCTATATATACCATGATTCGCGCTTCTTGTAAACAAGGCACGAAAAATTTTAAGATTATGACATTTGTAAGGTCAGAACAGGCAAGTCTTTCACAAAGTCGAAAGCCCTGCCCTGATACCAGGACAGTGCCCTCAAAAAGTGCAAGCGGCTTTGTGAAAACGGTGTTAAAGCAGGCAGGCTGTCAAAGTAAGAGTCTTTGACTTGCTTGCAACAACGCCTGGTGCGCTGAGAATGCAAAAAATATTCAAAGGCAGTTTTGGACAAGTATCTTTGTCCAAAACTGCCTTGTTCTACTGTGAGCAGAAGTCCCTGAGATGAATATGAGATCAGGAACGATAGGTTTGGGGAACGTAGGCAGGCAGCTTTTGCTCAGCAAAGATCTTCTGAATGCGCGCAAAGCGCTGGAGGCCATTGATGAGTGGAATGGAAGGCCAATCGTGGCCGATCAGGGGCATGGCGTAGCGAATGAAATCATCTGTGACGTCGATGCGATTGGGGGCAATCCAGGCTTCGGGGAACATACGCTCGGAATTGGCAACCTGCTGCAAGGGGACCTTGTCATAGCGCACGTTATAGATAGGACCCGGTTCGCGCAGGATGGTGCTCATAAACCCAGAGCCATCTTCCACAGCAATCTGAACCGCCTTCTGACCAAGCTTATAGGCTTCGTCTAAATCGACAGTGGAAGCATAAATCATATTTTCGCGTTGATTGGTGCCAGAAACGTTGGCGCGAGCCGCGCCGCGCGCCGCCAGGCCAACTTCGTTAAGATAGTTGACCACGATCTGAGCCACGGTCATCTTGCTGGAAGAGAAGACGGTGTGACCAAAGTTATCTTTCACTTCGCCCACGTCCCCCACATCCAACCCTTCACTGACCACCACAATGCAGCGCCCACTGTTTTTTAGTTCATCATTCACCAGGTCGGCCATTCGCGGCAGACTGACACCGGCTTCAGCCATATAGATTTGCAGGGGCATCTCGCGGTTCGGATCCGCCAGGCGGGCAGCAGCAGGAATGAAGCCGATCTTACGCCCCATCGCCTAAATCACAAGTACCGGGTCGGAGGGACTGGAACCTGCATTTTCTTCGTTTGCATTCTGAATGTTGAGCGCCCAGTAACGAGCTACACTACCGTAACCCGGCGTATGGTCTATCAACTTAAATTCGGTGTCCCCTACGTCGTTATCAATGGTCTTCGGACCACCGACTGCCACCAACTCTATGCCGCGCTCGTGGGCCAGTTGAGCTACTTTGTAGGCGGTGTCCATCGAGTTGTTGCCGCCGATATAGAAGAAGTAGCCAATATCGTGGGCTTTAAAGATCTCGATAATGCGGTCAAAGTCTTCGTTTTGTTTGGCGCGCAGTTTGTAGCGGCAGGAACCAATGCTGCCGGCGGTAGGTGTGACACTGAGCAAGGCGATCTCTTCATCGGGCTGGGCCGAAAGATTTAGCAGTTCTTCTTTCAGCACCCCTTCAATGCCATGATAACCTGCATAAATCGTTCCAAACCTGTCAGGCATGGCTTTGCACATGTCGATAATGCCGCGCAGCGTACTGTTAATAACCGGGGTCGGTCCGCCAGACTGAGCAACAATTACATTCTTGTTCACTTTGTCCACTCCGTATGGAAGACGCCTTCTTTATCCACCCGGCGATAGGTGTGCGCGCCAAAGTAATCACGCTGAGCCTGGGTGAGGTTGGCGGGCAAAACGGCGCTGCGGTAAGCATCGTAATAAGCGAGCGAAGCGCTGGTCGCCAGGGCAGGGACGCCCATACTGACAGCGGTCTGAACCACATAGCGCCAGGAAACCTGGCTGTTTTCGAGTACAGTGCGGAAGTTTTCATCGAGCATCAGGTTTACCAGATCTGGAGCGCTGCGATAAGCGTCCATAATCTCGTTCAACAAACCAGCCCGGATGATGCAGCCACCACGCCATACTTTGGCAATGTTGGCGAGATCGAAGTCATACTTGTATTCATCCGAAGCCATACGAAGCAAACTCATTCCCTGGGCGTAGGAGGTAACTTTGCTCGCATAGAGCGCATCACGAGCGGCGTCTACCAGCTTCTGTTTGTCTCCGGTAAAGTTGGGAGAGGGGCCGCGCAGCACCTGGCTGGCCTGAAGCCGCTGCGGCTTGAGCGCAGAAATGATGCGGCTCTCCACAGCCGAATTGATGGTGGGGGTAGGCGCGCCTACGTCGAGAGCATTCTGACTGGTCCACTTGCCAGTCCCCTTCTGCTGGGCCTCATCTAAAATGACATCCACCAGCGGTTTACCGGTATCCGCATCGATCTTAGCGAGGATTTCAGCCGTAATCTCGATGAGGTAAGACTGAAGGTTGCCCTCATCCCAGGAGGCAAACACATCACTCAGTTCCAGGGCAGATAGTCCGGCGCCACGATGCAGCAGGTCGTAGGTCTCGGCGATTAACTGCATATCGCCGTACTCGATACCGTTATGCACCATCTTTACATAATGACCGGCGCCGCGCGGACCCATGTAATCGACACAAGGTTCGCCATCATCTGCTTTGGCAGCAATGGCTGTCAGAATGGGTTCCAGAGCATCCCAGGCCTCGCGCTGACCGCCGGGCATCATACTTGGCCCCCAAAGAGCCCCTTCTTCCCCCCCCGAAACGCCCATCCCAACGAAGTTAAAGCCCTCAGCGGCCAATTCTTGATTGCGGCGCTCGGTATCCATAAAGAAAGAGTTGCCGCCGTCGATGAGAATGTCACCTGGCTCCATAAAGTCTTTGAGATGAGCGATGGCGCTATCCACAGCGGGGCCTGCCGGAACCATAATCAGGATGCGGCGCGGTTTTTCCAATACATCCATCATTTCTTTTGGAGAGTAGACGCCGAAAATCTTTTTGCCAGCGCCTTCACCCGCTAAGAAAGCCTGGGTTTTCTTTGGGTCGAGGTCGTAACCTGCAACAGCAAACCCATTGCGCTCCATGTTCAGCGCCAAATTATGGCCCATGACTCCCAGGCCAATAACACCAATATTTGCCTTTTCCATATCTTCGTTCCTTTCAACAACAGGCAGAAATCACGAGTTGATAGGCTGGCTTCCTGTTGTATATCTTCTCCATATGCAAATTAACGGCGCGGTTAGCGCTTCCAGGGTGGAGTTTCTGGCAGGGCCTTCTCGAAGTCAGCGATCAGTTGGGTTTCATACTCACCAGCGTACTCGCCGTTCAAGAACTTCTCCATCCCCTCTTTATAAAAACGCTCCCATGATTCTTCTTCATGACCGGGTTTGATGGGGAAGAAGAGCGCGTCAATGGTGCGAGCCGCTTTCATATCACCAGGGGCATCGCCAATCATGAGGACATGCCCTTCCGGATACTTGCCTTTGGCGGCTAACTCGAGATGCTGCTCTTTCTTGCCCATTTCCTGCCCGGCAATTACGCGCACGTACTTAGCGATATCATGCTCTTCCCACTCACGGACGAGCGCAGCGGTGGGGGTGGCAGAAACCACGACCATATCGGCTACACCCGTCAATTTTTCCAGGCTTTCGCGCACAAAGGGGAAGGGTGGGACATTATGAACCATTTCACCGATGATGGTATTGACCGCTACTGACCAGGCCAGGGCTTCATCCAGCTGCGGATCAGGATTCTTTTCCTTGTATTCACGCAAACCGTTATCGCTCAGCGCATACCCTGAAGAAATAAACTGGCGCACTTTCTCCGCCTGGGGGATAGCAGCATGGCGAGCAAGGACTTCTGGGCGCTCGCGCAGCAGATCGAACACCATCATCAGGGCCGGCCAACGGTTAATACCGCGCCATTTGGAGTAAAGATTGACGAATTCAGCCGCCTCACGCGCGTACTTTGACACCGGCTGCAATCCCCAATAGCGAATAATCTGGGGCGTAAAACATTCCTTGTGCTTTATTTCCATGGTGTCAAATGCACAGCCATCCGAGTCAATCCCCACAAAAAATGAATGCTCAGGGCGCATTTCGGCCAGGGGTCTGGCCGCTTCCGGATACGTGCTCATAAAGCGTTCTCCTTATTAAACAGTATGGATTGGATGAGAAACCGCGATCTAAAGCGCATCTTGTTCCAGGCCGATCGGACTTTCGCAGCACCACTGCGGATCATTACCCACTTACAACGATCATCACCTGGGGAACAGAAGTTTCACTATAAATGACACGTCTATTTTACTATTTTTCAGACCAGCCTGGGATTTGCGATTGTCTTAAATATTATGGAAACTTTCCTGACTTTTTCGAAAAGGGATGAAAAGACTTTCAGCAGCAGGTCTCTTTAAAAAAATCGTTGAGGAGATTTCCTCAACAGATAAAAGAAAGTCAGCATATTCATATGAAGCGGTTGGCGCAACAGGTGGATGAACTATATATCAGCAGGATCTGCCTCCTGAGATGAATTGAAGGTGTAAACGGTGATCTCTGGACGGCAGTTGAAACGCACGCGGGGCGCAATGGTACCTAACCCACGGTTGGTGTAATGGAACATATTTTTGATGCGGTATAAGCCGCTGGGGTATTTCCGGGCAAAACGCGGCAAGATCGGGGGACCCACAAAGGGCAGAACCACCTGTCCGCCGTGTGAATGTCCGGAGATTTGCAGGTCAAACCGGGCAGAGGCAGCGGCTACATCGGCGTAGTCGGGTTCGTGCGCCAGCAAGACAGCGCTGTTTTCCTTATCCGGGATCTGCTCTAGCACCTTACTAATCCGCGCTTTACTTTCCCAGACATCATCGACCCCGGCGATATGCAGGCGAGCGCTGCCGCGCTCCAGGGTCATCACCTGGTTGGCAAGCTCACGAATATCTTCCTGACGGAGCATGGCGCGAATGGCCCCAGGCCCTACCCAATAATCATGATTGCCTAACACAGCGATAGTCTGGACGGTAGAAACTAACGGTCGCAGGGCATATGCCAGATCGGCTAAAGACCTTTGCAGATCTCGCGTTTCATCGACGAAATCTCCTGTAATAGCGACCAGGTCCGGTTTCATCTGCAAGACAAGCTGACTGATCTCAGCCACCTGCGCACTTGTCAGGGCTTCACTAAGGTGAATGTCGGATATTTGCACCAGACGAAAACCATCAAAAGCGGGATGCAGCCTGGGTAAAGGGAGCGCGACAGGCACGACTTCGAACCAGGCTGGCTCCACTTTGTGAATATAGGTAAGGCCGCCTAACCCAACCGCGACTGTGCCTAACACAGTGCCGGAGAGAAAGTGTAAAAAGCGCCGACGGTTCATGCGCACCGCCAGCCCTGGATCCTCTTGTTTCTTCTTCTCCAACTTCCTATTCCTTCCAGTACCCTTATGCGGCAAAGCTTGACATAAAAATGGCTTCTCTAAAGCGAATCTGCTCAAGCTTCATTTGCCAGAGGTTATCTCCCCCGCATTGCTATTCCACATTATTATATTATAAATATCCACATTCCAGAAAAAGAGAGGGTCTGGGAATCTCCGTGGTCGATTAGCCTATAGGCTACCAGCAAGAGGGCGGCTCGCGAGCCGCATCCTTGTACATATGAATAGAAAAGGGGGTTATACAACGGCGAAACCCCAAAGACCCAGAGCGCCCGTAAGAAGGCGCATTTATCCCGGTTTATCCAAACGCGCCGTGGTTGATCCACGACGCGTTTGGAATGAACAGCATGTTGTCAAGCAGCGATACGATCCTTACTTGACGACCAACTCCACACTTTTGAAGTAATCTACTGTGTTGCGCAGCCCTTGCTCCAGGTCTACCGTCGGCTCCCAACCTAATTCTTCACCGGCGCGGGTCGCGTCCAGATAAATCTTAAAGGTCTCGCCAGCTTTACCCGGGGCATAATTGACTTCTCGCCCGTAACTGGTGATGTTTTTAAGCGACTGGAAAATCTGATTGATGGTCGTTCCTACTCCATAGGCCAGGTTAAAAACACGACCGGAGCCATTTTCCAGCACCATAAGATTTGCCCGGGCACAATCTTTGACATAGACAAAGTCGCGCACCTGCTCGCCGGTGCCAAAGATCGTAGTCGGGCGATCATCCAGCATCTGCCCAATAAAGATGGCGACCACCCCAGCTTCTCCACTAGGATCCTGACGCGGTCCATACACATTGGGGTAGCGTATGATGGAGTAATCTAACCCATATGTTTCCTTGAACATGTAGAGGTACAGTTCCAACATATACTTGGTTGCCCCGTAAGGGCATAAAGGCTGCACTGGATGCGCCTCGTCACAAGGCAAGTAGACCGGCTCACCATACACCGCGCCACCGCTAGAGATATGGACGAACTTGCGCACACCGAATTCAACGGGAACACTTAACACATTGAGACCGCCCAGAATGTTAATATCAGCGTCGTAGATGGGATCTGCGACCGACTTACGCACATCCATCTGAGCAGCGTGATGATCCACAACCTCGGGTCGCTCGGTCTCGAAGACCTGGCGCAGCTCTGGGCTGCGAATATCCACCTGATAAAATTTTGCCTTTGGATTCAAGTTAGACATTCTGCCGGTCGACAGATTATCCACCACCACCACGTCATGCCCTTCATCAACGAGCATATCCACAACGTGCGATCCAATAAAGCCAGCACCACCCGTCACAAGCACTTTCATTTTGCCCTCCATTTTTGGGACCTTTTCAAAAGATGATTTTGTCCAGTCAGTAAGGCAGGGACAGACGCCTGGATGAATGCGACCCGATCCCCCTCGGCTGATGGTTTCAGCATAGTTAACCCAGTCTGAATCGTTAAACAGAATCTACCCCTACAGCAAGAAAAGACAGTGGAAAGGATTAAGAGAAACTGAACAAAGCGCGCTAATGGCGCTTTGCTTGCCGGATCTGCCCAGCCTGGAGTTCAACCGGCACCTGACGCTGACTCAATAGCCGTATTAAAACACGGACACGTTCGCTGCCCGGCAAGCGCAAATCGAACAGCGCTTCGTAGCCAGCAAAAGGACCATCATGAATGAAAACGGTATCCCCCTTCTGCAAACCCTCAAACAGTTCGCCGCCAGCCTCATTGACTTCTCCCACCCGACTGTGGATGGCGTGGATCAGTGCATCGGGAACTGTGGAAGGCTCGCTGTCAAACGCGACGATTCCTCTCGAAAAAGGCATCCACTGTAAGGCGGAGAGGCCTACTTCTTCCAAATCTGCGTGAACAAACAAGTAGCCTGGGAAGTACGGCTTGATTTTTCTTGATCTTGGGTTGACGGGAGTAACCCGAATACGTGGATAGAAAACTTCAAACTCCTGACTTAAAAGCTGTTTGAAGAGTGCGTCCTCCTTATTCGGTTTGCTCTGCATAGCGTACCAATAGACCGTCATCAGCTTACCCCTCTCTTCACTCGTCAAGTTCCTTAAACTGAACTTGTTTCACCGGAACCTTTTAAACAGTATATCCAAAGGAAATGCGCCCGGCAAGGATTGTTTTTGTATTGAAAATCATCAATTTACAATACTTTTGCAACACAACCTACTTTACCACATTCTTCGCATTTTCGAATAACCAAATTCAGGGGGTCTCTGAGAATCTCCGTGGCCGATTAGCCTATAGGCTACCAGCAAGAGGGCGGCTCACGAGCCGCACCGATGGGGGGATACCATGCCAATTCCCAAAGATCTAATTCAGGTTCCTGGCCTTTGCGATCGAATAACCGACTATGCCGAATCGCGTCCGAACAACAAAGGATGCTGCTCGAAAGTCCCTTTCGTTTTCAAGGCATCGCGCGGTAATCTACCCGGAAGTGGACATCACGCTGGGCGAGGTTGATCCCTGAAACCTGTAAAGACACCATACTGTCGAGTGGTAAGTCGGGCGAAAGATGCACCCGGGCCTCGACTGCAAGACTGGGAATGATGACAACCCCTGTAGCGCCACGTTTATCGACCAGAATGCCTTCCCCACGCCAGTCTGGATGCTGAAGTAAGTAGACAAGCGTCCAGTGCTTTTCAGAAAGGATTTCTGCCTGACGAATGTTGCCAATCACAGCCTGATAAGCCCCAATTCGCTCTACCAACTGTGGCTCGCCGAGTAGTTCATTTCCTGCCAGTAAGGCCCGCACCTGCTGGTGAGTCACCAGATCGAGGTAGCGGCGGAGCGGGCTGGTCGTTTGGGTATAAGCTGCCACCCCTAACCCAGAATGCGGCCCAGGGGACGTTTGAAAATGACTGCGCTTCAACAGGCGGCGCAGCGCAAACATCCCCGAAAGCGTTTCTGGACGGTCAGGCGTCGCAACCGCTTCCTGTTGACTGAAAGGAACCGGCAGGTTGTGTTCGATGGCAAAGCGAGCGATTTGCGCGCTGGTGAGAATCATCGCTTCTTCTACCAGGGCGCGGCTGCGCAACGGCAGTAAGGGTTTCAAATGCACCAGACCCTGCTCGACAGCGATCTTTACCTCAGGAAAATCAATCAGAACCGCGTTATTTTCCTGACGCTGGCGCCGCACGGCGGACATGCGCGCTTCTAATGAGCGGAAGGGTTCTTCTGCCAGACGCGCATCCGCTTCTTCATAGGTTAACCGGGTGACTCGCAGCAGGCTGGGGACGACTTCAAAGCCGGTCACCTGTCCGCTGTCGTCTAAGTCAATGCCAAAAGAAAGCGCGGGAGAAACTTCACGAATGCCCAGGCCTAACCGTTCAGTGACCTCACGTGGGAGCATATGCAGGGTTCCCTCGGGCAAGTGCAGGCTGCTGCCGCGCGCCCGCGCTTCCAGGTCGAGCGGAGTATCTGGCGGAACCAGGGCGGCCACATCCGCCACATGCACCCACACCCGGCTGCCTTCTAAACTGATGGCATCATCGGGCGTATCGGTAGATTCATCGTCAATGGCATACGCTGGTAGATCGGTGAGGTCGCGGCGCGCTTGCTGGGGCAGCGGTGGAACAGGCAGCTGTGGCTGCCCAAAAGCGACACCGAAACGCGCCGGGTAGGGGTTGACGGTGACATCCCAGATATTCCAGGTTAACAACTGGGCGTAAGCGTTATCTGGCGTCTCCGCATGGCCCAATGCGCGCAACACCTGGCTGTGTTCACTGCGCCCGAGCGCCAGATTTTCCACATCTCGCAGATATTCCTGATCCTCCGGCGTCACCTCGCCGCGGCTGGCGCGCGACAGGAAATCTTGCCAGGACTGCTTCTCTGCAGCAGCCTGCTCGCGGACCTGCTGTTTGTGCGCCACTTCATCGGCTGAATAAACCATAATTTGATCGGGGCTGCCATCAAAGTAAAAGCCTTCGGCCACCTGCTGCCAGGCAGACCAGGCCGAAGCGGGGGTATAAGCGCCGTAGGCCAGTTCGGCCAATTCAGGCAGGTTCGTTTGCCCCCCTGAAAGGATTTCCCAGGCGGCTTGAACTTCACCTTGCAGCGTTTCCAACTCAGACAGGCTGTTGAGCGGGCCGGGATGCAGCAAAGTGACATCCTTTGGACGGACTTTTACTGTGTCCCCATTTTCCAGCTCAATTTCCAAACGATCCGCAATCCGCAGCAACCGCGCCGGATGGGTTTTATACAGCAGTAAGCTGTTTTGTTTAAGATCCTCTTCACGCTTATCAGACGGCATATCCATCTTCCCCTTTATTCAGCAAGCTCCCCCAATTACCGCCCATATCATAACGGAGAGCCGTTTAATCTGCAACCTCTGAGGGTCTTTGGGAATGGATGGGGTCAGGATGAAAATGGGGCGTTTGCATAAACCCTTTAAGGGGGGTATGATTGATCAAATTCTTCGTACGAGGAGCAAGAAAGATGACACGTACAACCGGTGCGGTTCCAGTCTGGTTTGGGCGCAACCATCAGGACAAGCAGCACCTGGAACAGTGGAGCGACGCTCCATTGACCTATTCTCCAAGCCAGCCTCTGAACAGCAACTGGTTTATCGACCATTATGAGGTTATTCTGGAACGATATGATCCCACCGGCGCGTGTTTTCAACACGCAGCGAATCTGATCATGCGCAACCGCTTCTACCCCCCGCAAGTGATGCAGATCACGGCAGATTACCAGTTGGAAGATCGCGATGTGCAAGTCGGTGACGGTGTTTTACAGCGCATCCGAATTTTACAGGCCTGGAATAAACCGGTCCTCGAAGTGTTAACGCTCAATAAAATCACTGAGGTGGTAGATGAGCCGCGCCAGAAGGGGTTTACCTATACTACCACCACTGTTCACAGCGAAGTCGGTGAATGGTCTCCCACTGTGGAATGGCGTGAGAATGGAGAAGTGGTTCTGTTGATTGATGTCGTATCCCGCAGCCGCCCTGGAGCTTCAGTTCTAATGCAGCGCTGGACGCGCTGGCTGCAACTGCGCGCGCACCGCTTGAGCATTGAGAACTTTCTGACACAGTTACGCGGCGAATACCCACATAACCAGACAACCTCCGAATTTGTACCGGCGGCTGTACTGCCGGTGGGCATGCTGGCGCTGGCAGCCGTGCTGTTTATGGGAGCGGTTTACAACTTCAATCATAAAAAGGATTAATCTAAAATCTGGAACTGAGCCAACCTTGAGCGGTTGATCCAAAATGAATGACAGGCAGTGATTTTCCAGGCAACCTGGAAAATCACTGCCTGTTTTTTCTTTAAGGCAAGGTGGCTGCCCAGGCGCGGGCCAGGTTGGCTTGCTCGCCTTGCAGGAGATGGGCTGGCACGGGGTAGGTCACCTGCAACAAACTCGCCAGACGCAGATCATTGAGATCGTGTATCGCGGTTGGGGCCGCAGCCGGGGCATGAACAGCCGCGGATTGAAGGGCATCCACAGGAGCCGGAAGAGCGGCAAGCGCGGACTGAGCCGCCTGGCGGTCTTTCGGCGCGCCGGTATGATCCGCTAACGCTACCCATACGCGCGCCTTTAAAAAGGCCAAAAAACCAGTTGGCGCGAGCCCTTCCAGCCAGTGCAGTCCGCGCCGTAAAACCTGGCGATATGAGCCGCTGCGCGAAGTGTGCCCGGCGCGAATAAAAGCCAGCAGGGCAGCACAAAGGAAGTAATCGCGGCGGCTTCTGGGAGGGGGAACAAGTAGTCCAGTTCTGCTGGTTCTTTGAGTGGGTTGCCAAAGCGCTGCCGGACCAGCACACTTGCCAGCGGCCCGGAGAGCTGCGCATGGATGGAAGTAAGTTCTAACGGTAAGCTGCTCTCCAGTTCCTCAACCGGGCAAACCTGAGGGAGCTTGATCATTGGGGAAACCTGCAAACCTGTCATTCCTGAGCCTCCTGTTCTGACACAGCGGAAGATGAACTACCATTTTCGTTAATATTGTGCTGACCAGGCAGATCCGCCAAGATCTGCCCAGCCGCCTTGAGCAGGCTTTGCAGCCGGTGGGATTCTGCCTGAGCAACATCCGCAGGCACTACCAGCGTAATGCCAGCCGGCAGAGCATAATGGATAAAAACCTGCTGCTGGGCGCCAGGGGAGCGCGCCGATGTTTCTTGCGGTACAGACGCCTCTTTGATCGCCCGCCGGACAGCCACCTGCTTCGCCTGAGCATCAGATAAGGCATGGCTCATTTCCTCCAGATTCATCTGCTCAAACTGTTGGCGAATATCCTCCAGGCGCAGCCCCTGCCGCCGCATGATGGGAATGAGCTGCAAGCGCAGCAGATGTTCTTCCGTATAATGAGCCGCCAAGCCGGCCCCTTCTGGGGGCGGTAAAATGCCCTGTTGGACATAAAAGTAAACGGTGCGGCGCGCAGTGCCGCTCTCTCGAATCAGTTGTTGAATATCATAGGTAGAAGTCGTTGTCATAAGATCCTCTTTACACTGTTATTATAACAGTTAATTTATCAGTGTCAATATACTTATAAAAAAAATGACTGGAGAGATGCTCCAGTCATCTTGAGGATCGACGACCCTTGAAGTTTCTTACTTCTTCGCTTCGGCCTGACGGGCCACCGCTTCAGCCGCCGCCTGGATCGCTTCTTGATCGCCGAGGTAATAGTGGCGGATTGGCTTGAGTTCATCATCCAGCTCGTATACCAGAGGAACACCGGTGGGGATATTCAGTCCGGGAATTTCTTCATCCGAGATATTATCGAGGTGCTTCACCAGGGCGCGCAAGCTGTTGCCATGCGCCGCAATGAGCACCTTTTCACCACGCTTCAAGCGGGGCACAATCGCCTCTTCCCAATAAGGCATTACCCGCTGCAACGTGTTTTCCAGGGACTCACTGGCTGGCAGCAGATCGGGATCTACATCTGCATAGCGCGGGTCAAAGCGCGGGTGGCGGGCATCTTCCAGATCCAGTTCCGGTGGGGGAACATTGTAACTGCGCCGCCAGACGTGGACTTGCTCATCCCCAAACTTTTCTGCCATTTCGGCTTTGTTTAGACCCTGGAGCGCGCCATAGTGCCGCTCATTGAGCCGCCAGTTTCTTTCCACCGGCAGCCACATCAGGTCCATTTCATCCATTACAATCCAAAGCGTGCGGATGGCGCGCTTCAAAACGGAAGTATAGGCAAAGTCAAAGGTATAGCCCTCTGCTTTGAGGATCTTGCCACCTTGATGCGCCTCTTGCAGACCCTGCTCGCTCAAATCAACATCTGTCCAACCCGTGAATCGGTTTTCCAGATTCCATGTACTTTGACCATGTCGAATTAATACAAGTTTGATCATACCATTCTCCTTAGATGTTAAAATGTGACTTCCGGCCACTTTATACCTGCTCTAACCAAATTGTCTGTTAATCATAAGGTTCGCGGCTGTTTTCTCCTAACATCAACCACACAGTCCCAATTGTAACAAAAACAGCAGGATTTGGCGTCAGCAGTCCCATTAATTCACAAAGATTTGGTAAACTATAGTTACGATACAACACCAGCAGTTTTCTTTGAGGCCACTGGCATGTTGTTCATATGGGTTACTGTTAAGTTTGGGTTTGCTTTTTTTACTGATGCGGCATCCTGAATAAAACGAACGCCGCCTGCTCCGTACCATCCAAATGATGGCGTACTGACAAATAAAAATGCTGTTTTTTTCCTTCCGCACTGGTATCGATTTCGATTCCAGCCGGTCAAAATTCTATTCACTGGAGGCCTAAAATGAAGTCAACGATTAGCATTGGTTTTCCCAGAATGAACAAAGAACCGAGCGAAAAGCGCGCCTTTCTGCCCGAGTTCATTCAGTTTTTAGCTCAATTTGCCGATGTTTACCTGGGGGAAGGCTATGGGAGCCGCCTGGGCTTTACCTTTGACGATTATCGTCAGGGGAACTTGCGTGTGTTCCAGTGCAGCCGGGAAGAAGCTTTTCAAAAAGATTATGTCATCATTCTGCGATCACCAAACATGGAAGAATTTGAGTTGATTCAACCCGGCGCATGCCTGATTTCTATGCTGCACTACCCCACCCGCCCCAAGCGGGTAGCACGCTTGCAAGCCCTGGGCATTCATTCTATTTCACTGGACAGCATCGTGGATGATAACAATATCCGGCTGGTGGAGAATATGAAAGCCGTGGCATGGAACGGCCTGGAAGTGGCCTTCGATATGCTCGAAAAGCACTGGCCTAAACTGATGCGCGAAGACCAGCAGCCTTACCAGGTTTTGATCCTGGGTACTGGCATGGTGGGCAAATATGCAGTCGACGCAGCTACCAAGCTGGGTAATATCGAACGCAACAACGATCATATTGGCTGCAAAGGGCCGGGTGCATTTGGAATCAGCGTGGGACGAAACATCACCTGTCACCCAGAGACGGTCGAGCGCCTGTTTCGCAATACCGACATTCTGGTAGACGCCACACAACGCCGCGAACTCGAGCGAGCCGGTGGTGCCGAATGAATGGCTGGCATGGCTGCCAGAACACGCTGTGATCGCCGACCTGGCTGTAGATCCGTACACTCTCACGGCTAACCCACCTGTGGTGCGTGGAGTGCAAGGTATTCCGCAGGGCAACCTCGACAAGTATACCTTCGAGCCAGACGATCCAGATTGGGATGGCACCGTTCCGGCATCGATTCCTTCCAGCAACCGGCGCGCCGTGGTCTCTTGCTATTCCTGGCCTGGCATTCATCCCGAGGCCTGCATGGAACACTACGCACGGCAGCTCATGCCGCTGATGGAAGTGCTGCTGCAAAAAGATTACAACGACCTGTGCATCAGCGGCGGCTACTTTGAGCGAGCGCTGTGCCGGGCCAAGTTACCCGCACCGAGCATCCGCTCCACTGGAACCGCGCTGGAAACTTCTTTAAACCTATCAGAAAACTGATACCAGCCGTTCTAAATTAACAGACAGGAAGTGGACAATGGGGTAACTTATTGTCCACTTCCTGTCTGTTTAATCCGCAGCTACTCAACCAGTTTATTATTTAAGGCCAGGGCTACCGCCTCTGTGCGGCTGGACACACTCAATTTCGAGAGAATGCTGCTCACGTGAAATTTTACCGTCGAGCGGCTGACGACCAGCCGTTCAGCAATCTCATTATTGCTCATCCCACGCACCAACAGCGAAAGCACTTCACGCTCACGCTCGGTCAGTTCATAATGAGGTTCATCCTTTTTACGGCTGGCCTGGATGAGCACCTGGGCCGCTTCTGGGGCCAGGGTGGGCCGCCCGCTGTCCGCCGCGCGGATGGCATCCGCCAGTTCATCCGCGCTCACATTTTTTAGCAAGTAGCCAATCGCGCCGGATTGAAGCGCGCTCTTTACCAGATCATCCTCTCGGAAGCTGGTAAGTACCACCACCTGCACGCCTGACCAGCGGCTGCGAATGGCCTGGGTAGCGGCAGCCCCATCCATATCGGGCATGATTAGATCCATTAAGACAACGTCGGGCTGCACTTGCGGAATAAGCTGGAGGGCCTCTTTCCCACTGCCGGCTTCCCCCACCAGTTCCAGGTCATCAAATACCATCAAAAATGCACCCAACCCACTCCGGACAACGGCATGATCATCTACAATCATCACCCGAATCGGATTCTCCTGGGACATAAGCCTCTCCCTCTACTGATTTCGTTTGCTGCAATAACGACTTGTGAAGACCTTCTCAATTATATACGCAACTGGGCAGGCTCATGCAGTCACTTTGCCCGCCTCTTTATCCTATCGCCAAAACGCCGCGCTTCAAAAGCCTGAGAGACCCCCATTAACTGTCACACAAAAGGGAGTCAATGTCATAGATACGAGCCAGCACCAACAAAAGCTGGCTTTAAGTCCCCCGGCTTCTCAAGAAAGGAGCGCAAAACTCACGAGAAGCCGCAGCAGCCACGCCACCGTGACAGTAAATAGAACACCTGTAAAAAGAAGAAAGATTAGATTATAATTAAAAATTGACTTTTTACCCAAAGGAGGGCGGTCGATTGTCCATCGCTCAGGCTGTCTTAAGTTACGATCTTAAAAACGCCATTTCAAAGAATCGTTTTGTTGGCCTGTGGCGCCTGATGCACGGCTTCCAATGGAAGTATGTGGGCGCAACGCTCAGTGTAGGCGCCGCTGCGACTGCTAAGATGGCAACCATCATGCTGCTGAGGTATTTTGTAGATCACTACTTCGGCGAAACATCCCCGGCGGTTGGTTTACCAATCATCGCATCGGGATTTATTGGCTTAGCATTACTCGAAGGAGGGTTTTCTTTCTTAAGCGGCAGGTGGGCCGCCCAGACTTCTGAAGGCACCACCCGCCGGCTTCGCAACTATCTGTTTGATCACCTTCAACACCTGTCCTTCCACTACCATAGTAAAACGGCAACAGGTGAGATGATTCAACGCGCCACCTCAGATGTGGATGCCGTCCGGCGGTTTTTCTCGGACCAGGCGATTGGTTTTGCACGGGTGGTTCTGCTCTTTGTAATCAACTTCTACGCGCTGCTGCAGCTCAATGTAAAGCTGGCACTGATTTCCGTCATTGCCGTTCCGTTTGTGGTGCTCACCTCATTCTTTTTCTTTAAACGCATCACCAAAGCTTATCAATTGTTTCAGGAACAGGACGCGATACTTTCTACCACGCTGCAGGAGAATCTGAGCGGGGTCCGCGTGGTGAAGGCATTTGCCCGCCAACAGTACGAGATCGACAAGTTTGACCGCGACAACAAAGAAAAATTTACGCGCGGGAAGAAACTGCTGACCATGCACTCCATGTTTTGGCCGGCCTCAGACATCATCTGCGGCTTGCAAATCCTGTTGGGATACTTTGTGGGGGCCACCATGGCGATCAATGGCACGATCACAGTGGGCACTTACCTGGCCTACGTAAACCTGATCGTGTGGATCATCTTCCCCATGCGCAACCTGGGCCGCCTGATCGTCCAGATTTCAACCGGGATGGTCTCTTATAACCGCGTAGTGGATATTCTCCGTGAGAATCGCGAAGACCTGGACAGCGGGGATGTCCACCCGGCAGGCGCGCCAAAGGGCGAACTGGTTTTCAACAAAGTCGGTTTTGAATACGAACCAGGCCATAAAGTGCTGGAAGATATTCATTTTGAATGCAAGCCGGGGCAGGTGGTGGCGTTATTGGGTTCCACCGGCTCTGGCAAAACCACGCTGGTCAACCTGCTGCCGCGGTTCTATGACTACACAGAAGGCTCCATTTTACTGGATGGCGCCGACTTGCAGCGGTATCCACGGCGCTATCTGCGCCAACATATTGGGATTGTGGAACAAGAACCTTTCCTATTCTCGCGCACGATCCGTGAAAACATCACCTATGGGGTTGGCCGCGAAGTGCCTCAGGAAGAGGTGGAAGCCGCAGCCCGCGCCGCGGCTATTCACGATGTCATTGTGACCTTCCCCGAGGGATACCAGACGCTGGTGGGAGAAAAAGGGGTAACCCTTTCGGGCGGCCAAAAGCAGCGGATCGCCATCGCCCGCACCTTGCTGAAAAATCCACGGATTCTGATTCTCGACAACTCGACCTCTTCGGTAGATACCGAGACTGAGGCTGAAATCCGGGAAGGGCTGCAAAACCTGATGCAGGACCGCACCACGTTTGTCATTGCGCACCGCATCCAAAGCATTATGATCGCCGATCTCATTCTGGTGTTGGATAATGGACGGATCGTCCAATCGGGCCAGCATGATGACCTACTGGTGCAAGAAGGGATCTATCGACAAATCTACAACATTCAAACTCGCATTGAAGAAGAGCTAGAAAAGGAGATCGCCAGTGTCGGGTGATTATTTCGAGGAAGAGGAGTTTCAGACCGAGTTCAGCGGAAAGACCTTCCGGCGGATTTTGGGCCTGACCAAACCGCACCTGAAATACCTGGTTGGCTTTCTGACAGCCATTCTGATCGTGTCTGGTTTAAACTCGCTGTTCACCTTCATCAGCAAGCATATTATCGATGATGGCATTGTCGCCAGGAACAGCAGTGCCCTGACGCACTACCTGACGATTTACGGAGTGCTGATCATTGTGCAAGCAGCACTGGTGTTCAGCTTTATCTATATGGTCAGCATCCTGGGCGAGCGCGTGCGCTACGACCTGCGCCAGTGGATGTTTAATCACTTGCAATCGCTGTCGCTGTCGTACTACAGCCGCACGCCGGTCGGCTGGATTATGGCGCGGGTCACGTCTGACTCAGACCGGGTCGCTGAACTGGTGACATGGGGGCTGCTCAACTCAGCCTGGGCCGCCATGAACATCATCACTTCGATGGGCTTTATGCTCTACATCAACTGGCGCCTGGCGCTGATTGTGTTCGCAGTGCTGCCTATTCTGCTGTACGTCGCCGTTCAGTTCCGTAAGCGCATTCTGGGTGAGTTCCGCAATGTTCGCAAAGTAAACTCTAAGGTGACCGGCGCTTACAACGAGAATATCACCGGGGTGCGTGTGGTGAAAGCCCTGGGACGACAGGACGCTAACCTGGAAGAGTTCTCGGGCCTGACCAGCGAGATGTATCGCGCGGCGTATAAAGCCGCATGGTTGAGCGCACTGTTCCTGCCGACTGTGCAGATTATCTCGGCGGCAGCGCTCGGGGCCATCGTCTTGTTCGGCGGCCTGCAAGCCCAAAACGGAATCGGCGGCATGACCATCGGTGGCATTCAGGCCTTCGTTTCTTATGTCACCTTTATGATGTGGCCTATTCAAGATTTAGCACGCATCTTCGCCGAAATGCAACACTCGATTGCCTCCGCTGAGCGCATCTTCTCCCTGCTGGACGCAGTGCCGGACGTCGCCGACCAGCCGAACGCAATCGATCCAGGGACCATTCACGGCGATATCGTTTTCGATCACGTCACCTTTTCCTACGAGGATGATAAGCCGGTGCTGGAAGATTTCAATCTACATGTCCGGCGCGGCGAAACGATCGCATTGGTCGGGCCTACCGGCGGCGGGAAGTCCACCATTGTCAACCTGATGTGCCGTTTCTATGAACCGAAAAAGGGAACCATCTGCATCGGCGGACGGGAGTACCGGACGCTCACTCTACATGCTATTCAGTCGCGGATCGGGGTCGTGCTGCAAACGCCGCACCTGTTCTCGGGCACCATTCGCAACAACATCCGCTACGGGCGGTTGAACGCTGCCGATGAGGAAATCGAAGAGGCGGCTAAACTGGCGGGCGCGCATGACTTCATTATGCGGCTGGAAAAAGGGTATGACCAGGAAGTGGGCGAGGGCGGTAATATGCTCTCGGTTGGGCAGAAACAGTTAATCAGCCTGACACGCGCCATTATGGCGAAGCCAGAGATCTTTGTGATGGATGAGGCCACCAGTTCGGTCGATACCCTGACCGAGGCGCTCATCCAAAAAGGGATGGAACGGCTGATGAAAGACTGCACTAGCTTTGTCATCGCTCACCGCCTATCCACTATCAAACGCGCCGACCGGATCCTGGTCATTGAAGAGGGGCATATTGCCGAGATGGGCACGCATTCTGAGCTGCTGCGCCTGCGCGGGAAGTACTATCAACTCTACACCAAGCAGTTCCGCCACCAGATGGAAGCCGCTTTCGATCCCTTCCAGGAAGGGATGGCCCCCGAGCCAAGCCCTGTTAAGGTGTAAACCTTGTGGTGGTGATGACCTGGCCTGAGAAAATGACCTGGAAATAAGTTCATATGAGCGGGAGTGATTTCAGTAATTGAAGTCACTCCCGCTTTCTTTTGCGGTTGGAATGGATGCCGGTTTATAATAAGATTAGAAAAACGAAGCCAAAGAGAGGGAAACAGGCCAGCATGATACCAGAACGAGTCGAACAACTGCATCTGGAAGGGAAGAAAAACTTCCTAATCGATATGGATGGGGTACTTGTCAGCGGAAGCAGGATCATCCCAGGAGCAGACCAGTTTATTGAGCGGCTGCGCGAGCGGGGTGTAAAGTTTCTGCTGTTAACAAACAACTCGCGCCACACCCCGCGCGATCTGGCACACAACCTCCAGAATATCGGTTTGAATATTTCTTCAGATAATATCTTCACCTCGGCGCTTGCCACAGCCCGGTTTTTACACACCCAAAAGCCGAACGCAACCGCGTTTGTGATTGGCGAAAGCGGCCTGACGGCAGCCTTACATGATGTGGGCTACATCATCACTGAGTACAACCCGGACTACGTAGTGCTGGGTGAGACCCTGAACTACAACTTCGACATGCTCACCCGCGCCATTCGACTGATACGTGAAGGAGCGCGTTTCATTGCCACCAACCCTGACGCAACCGGCCCTTCGGAAACAGGCATTATCCCAGCCTGCGGCTCTATGGCGTCTCTGATCGAGACCGCCACCGGCATTCACCCCTTTTTCGTAGGCAAGCCCAACCCCCTGATGATGCGTTCAGCGCTCAACTACCTGGAAATCCACTCCGAAAACACGCTAATGGTGGGGGATCGTATGGACACGGATATGGTCGCCGGGGTGCAGGCAGGGATGGATACGATTCTGGTGTTGTCTGGGGTCACACGCCTGGAAGACGTGAGCCAGTATCCATACGTTCCAACCCATATTGTTCGCTCGGTCGCCAGTATTTATCCCTAACGCTACTTTCTGAATGGAGAACAAAATGAGCCTGCCAGATCTTTTGGCAGGCCCATTTGTGATGAACAAATACAGCGCGAAAATAAGCTCAGGCAGCCGCCTGGGGATGATTTTCGCTGACCATGTCCAACTCAGCCGCGCTGGCGTTCGCTTCCACCTGCTGGACATTTTTACAGCCGGGGATCACGCAAGTGACCGCCGGGTTTTGCAAGCACCAGGCTAACGCCCAGGCTGCCATCGGCACACCTGCCGGAAGTTCATTCTTCTGAATTTCTTCCACCCGAAGCAACCGCTGCTGCATCATTTCGTCGTCACGGCGCGAGCGAATATCATTTTCATTGGTGAACTTCGTTCCTGGTTTGTACTTACCGCTCAACAAACCACTGGCGAGCGGCACGCGGGCCAGTACGCCCAGGTTTTGCTCTATACAAGAGGGGAAGACTTCCTTTTCAGGAGTCTGATCGAGGCGATTATAAATCACCTGAATGGCTTCCGCGCCCACCTGAGTAGCGCGCTCGGTCTGATACAGGTTATCATTGCTGCCAATCGAAATGCCCAGATGGCGGATCTTGCCCGCCTGAACCTGATCGTTAAGCATGTTCCACAGTTCTTCGTTATCAAAAGCGGCATTCGTTCCAGAATGGAACTGATACAGGTCAATATAATCGGTCTGGAGCGACCGCAGCAATTCTTCCAACTGCTTGCGCACGTCATCTGCTGTCCACAACTCAGAACGCTCAAAGTTGCTGTGGAACTTGTGACCAAACTTGGTAGCGACAACCCAGGAATCGCGATCTTTGCAGATTACGTTTCCTACCATCAACTCAGACAGATGATCGCCGTAGCACTCAGCGGTATCAATCAGGTTAATACCCAGTTCTTTCGCCCGGCCCAGAATCTGATCCGCTTGCGGTTGGGTATACTGCTCCCCCCACTCGCCGCCAAACTGCCAGGTGCCTACGCCGACGACGGAGACTTTCATCCCCGTTTTCCCCAAAATACGATACTTCATCATCATCTCCTACTTCTATAGCTAAAATATGCCCCCATCCAGCCGGTTATGAGCGGCTAGATCTTTCACCATTTTACACCACCATTATCCCTGCCAGGCTTTCTAACAATCCCTGAATGAGTGCCTGGCGTTCATCTGAAATTTGACGAACCCGGCGCAGCATTTCTTGATCGCGAGTTAGGCGGGCTGTTTCCGCCGGAACCTCACGGTAATATACATTCAACTTTTCCAGCGCCTCTTGCAAACCTGGCAAATCAGCACACAGCGCAGCCTGAGCAGAAGCTTGCCCATCCATCAACGCCTGCAAATGCTGTTCCAACTGGGCGGCGGTCCGCTGCCACTCTTGCAAACTCTGTCCTGACTTCCCTTTAAACCCACGGCGCGCCAGGGGCCGCACAAAAACCGGCAGTTGATTGAACTCCGCTTCTGTGTCAGCAATGATCTGCGAAAAACAACTCGCCAGCGCCAGCGCCTGATTCGCGCTGGGCAAAGCCGCCCCTAAAACATCCCCTGCTGAAGCCTCAACCTGCGCCTGAGGCGCAGACAGTTTCGGTAAAACGCCAGCCATCTCAAGCACTTCGTAACCCGTGAGCGTTTCACCATGATAGGACACAGCCAGGCGAGCCGTCAGATAAACCGCCGCAGCCGCGGCATGAGCAGGCGGCATGAGGCCTTCATAGGCGGGGTGCAGGGAAACACCCAAAAACTGCTCTCGGGTCAGACCGAGATGGGGCGCTAACTGCCCGGCAATTTCGTGAATGCCGGGCGTATCTACCATACCGACCGCCAGCGAAACCACATGAACGCCCTGCCCGCCCACTTCAATCGCCAGCGACTGACCGAACGCCTCGATCCCTTTTTTAGAGGCAATATAAGCTGAAAGCTGCGGCATGGCATCCGCGGAGATCATGTTGATGATCGTCCCGCGCTTCCGCTCCAGCATGGCAGGCAAACAAGCTTTGCAGGTGAGAAATGTGCCGCGTAGATTGACCGCCATGACACGATCCCAAAGATCGACAGGCATCTCAACTACAGAAGCCACCGGGCAGAGAATGGCGTTGTTTATCAACAGGTCTACAGGACCAAAAGTCGCTGCTGTGCGCCGGACCATATTTTCTACACTGGCAGGGTCAGAAACATCTGTTTGAATAAAACAGGCCTGCCCCCCGAAAGCCTCAGCTTCCACCTGGACAGATGCGCCTGCCACATTCACTTCCGCAAGGACCACCCTGGCCCTAAGCTGCGCAAAAGCCAGCGCCATTTCACGACCAATGCCGCGACCACTCCCAGTAATCACGACAACCTGTCCAAGAAAAGCATCTTTTGGCAGACCCAGGGATTCAATCATGTTTGTTTCCATCCTTCAGCTTCCTGGCGCCAGGCGGCCCTTTTTCACTTCAATGGTTGGATGTTCCTGCTGCTCGCGCCGCATCCGCTCCTCTTTTTCTGCGTGCAGGGTCAAGACCTGCGCCCGCACCCGTTCCAGGTAGGCTCCCCGCAGTGGATAGGCAAAGAGAATGAGCGCTCCTAACAGCATGGCGACGCCAGGGATCAACCCGGCAATCATTTTGATCCCAAGGATGGCGCTATCCGGCTGGTTGAGAAACGCCTGACCCAGGTTTTGTTCACGGGTCACGAAGTGGGTGGCTTCGAGAATAAAGGGCGAGAGCGCCAGCGCGATCGACTGAGCCGGTTTGGTAATGAGCGCATTGACGCCAAAGAACGCCCCTTCGCGCCGCACCCCCGAGCGCAGTTCATCTTCATCTGCTACCTGAGCAAATAAAACATTGGTCAGCGTTTGCGGACCCGCCAGACCAAAACCAGCTACGGCAATGCACCACGGGATGAGCGGAGTTGGGACGATACAAATCAGCACCAGACCAATCCCTGCCAGCAGCAAGAGCAGCTGTTGGGTTTGCACAACACCCAGCCGGGCGCGAATGAGGGTGGTCATGGGCACGCCAATGATTAACGGGATGAACAGACACGCCAGCAAGGTCATGGTGTTGACCTGCAAGACATAGTCTGCCAGATAAAAAATTGAGCCCAGGATGAGGGCGTTCATCAGGATCGACATAAAGTTTGACATCACCAGCACCAGAAATGAACGGCTGGTAAAGGTATATTTCAACGCTTGAACCAACCCGACCGGCTTTTCGAGCGCATACAAAGCCGGTCGTTCTTTCACCCGCAGCGTGGTGATGATGATCAAAATCATGCTAAAGACCGCCATCCCGATCATTGCCATTTGCAGCGGGAGGAAGGATGGTGAGGTGCCCAGTTTTGGCCGGAAGAAATCTGGGATGAGAAAGCCTAATAAAATCCCCAACAGGCTAAACAGCGACGAGGAGATTTGCAAACCGTTGCGTTCCGCATCGGACTCGGTCACCTCGGGCAGGAGCGCCGAATAGGCCAGGCCAATGATAGTGTAGGCTGTGTCATAGAAGAGCATCGCGACCAGCATCCACCAGAAAAGCGTTTGCTGCCCGGCCTTTGGGGGCGCGAACCACACCAGGATAAACGTTAAGGCCAGGAAGGGCGCTGTAAAACGCATATAGGGGATGCGCCGGCCTAACCGCGAGCGGGTGCTGTCGGTAATATACCCAAACAAAGGGTCATTGATCGCATTCCAGATTGCATATACGGCCGAAGCAATCGCGATCCAACGAGCCGTCAGACCGAGGTAATCCTGGTAGAAAATGGGCAGCATCGCCCCGTAGGTTCCCGAGATAAGGGACGTTCCCAGAGCAGCAATGCCCCAGATCACTTTATAGCTAAAACTTAATTGGACTCCCATACGGGAGGTCACAGCCTTGCCTTGCGGCCCAATACTTGCCATGCTATTTCCCTCTAGACCTTGAAATCAGCGAATGCCGCCGGTTCTGGCATGAACTGTTGAACGGCTTTATATCCAATCACGTGAACGCCAATCTGCTGCAAGTATGCGCGCAAATCTTCGCGCATAAAAGTTTGATAGTCTGCCACCCGGCTTTGCCAGTCGGATGTAATGGCACGCAGATCAGGCGTATCGACCGAAGGATGGATGATAAAATGTGTAATTCCCGGCTGCAGGGATGAAAAGGCCCTCTTCGCCTGTTCCAGGCGATCGTTGGGCTGGTCGAGCGGCAGGCCCAGGAGGTGATCCAGCAGCGGTAAGCCCATCTCCTCTAACTGCTGCACCATCTGGGTGGCAAACTGGGCAGTTTCCGCATCCAGGCCAGCCGCCTGCCATCCAGCCGGATCCATGCGAAAGATCATGGGCGGCAGTTGGTTCATGATGGCAGTTTGCAAGTAAGCCGGCATAAACTTAGGGTGAGCCACTGTGCCCATGTGGGTATCCAGGTGCGAGGGCTTCATACCTAAAGTGAAGGCGCGCGCTACCTGGGCCTCAATCTCTTTCTTCACCTCCAGCGGATCACCATGCGCCTGGGCCGGCCTGGTGAGATGAAAGAAGTACCCTTCCTCATCCACCAGCCCCGACTCGGGGCTGCGGGTGGAAATGGGTCCCCAACGGTAAGTTTTCCATTCACTGGTGAGGGTGAGATGGACGCCTAGATCAGCCTCGGGATGCTCACAAGCATACTGGGCGGCTTTTAAAAACCAGGGACAGGGAACCATGACTGCCCCAGAAGAAATCAGTCCAAAAGAATGTAGATCAGCAAAGGCCATCACGCTGGCAAGGCACATACCAATATCGTCCGTGTGAATGATCGCAAGCCGATCATTATCAGAATAACCAAGCCTGCGGAGTAGAGGGTTGGGCTTCATATTTGAATCTGTTCCCTTCTATTGAGGAAGTGTTCTGATAGAATTATATAACAATGCATGAGCCTAATAACTTTATTCAACTGCTAATTCTTATCTTTCTGGCGCTGATCGCACCCATTTTACTTTCGCGCCTTAGAAACATACGCGTGCCCATCGTGGTCGGCGAAATTTTGGCCGGCATCATCGTCGGGAAAAGTGGGCTGAACCTGATCGCGACAGAAGAACCGGTTTTAGAGTTCCTTTCTGAGTTCGGGCTGATCTTCCTGATGTTCCTGGCAGGGATGGAAATTGACTTTTCCAGCCTGGGCTTTTTACAAACCGATAAACCGCAGAAAGAATCCACTGGTTGGAATCCCCTGTCACTGGCAGGCGTCAACTTTGGGCTGACGCTGGTCTTGTCCGCGCTGATTGGCCTGGGCCTCACTCGCGCCGGCCTGGTGCGCAACCCCTGGATGATGGCCCTGATCCTGTCTACTACCTCGCTGGGAGTAGTGGTGCCCGTGTTAAAAGAAACCAACCTGATCGGCAGCCGCTACGGGCAAACCCTGCTGGTGACGGCTCTGATTGCTGACTTTGCCACCATGCTGCTGATTACAGTGCTGGTAGCGGCGCTGTCGCGCGGGCTAACGTTAGACCTGCTGTTGATTGGTGTGCTGTTCCTGGCGTTTTTCCTGGCATACCGGTTTGGGCTGTTTATCAACCGGGTGCCAGCCGTGCGGACCACCATCGATGAACTAAGCCATGCCACCGCGCAGATCAAAGTACGGTTTGCGTTCGCCATGATGCTGGTGTTTGTGGTGCTGTCACAAATGGTCGGCACAGAAATCATCCTGGGTTCATTTCTGGCAGGCGCTATCATTGCGCTCATTTCAACCCCTTCTGATGCCCATATCGCCCACCAGTTAGAAACCATCGGCTATGGATTCTTGATCCCGATCTTCTTCATCGAAGTGGGCGTGAACTTCGACCTGTCGCTGCTGTTTAATTCGTCCAAAGCGCTCTTGCTGGTGCCTTTGCTGCTGGTGGCGGCCATTTTGGTCAAAGTTCTGCCCGCTTTGGTCTTTCGAAGACGCTTTACCTGGCAAGAAACCCTGGCAGCGGGAGGGCTGCTGTCTTCACGGCTCTCCCTGATTATTGCTGCCAGCGCGATTGGCGCAAGGTTGAATGTGATCAGTCCTGAGGTGAACGCCGCCATTATCCTGGTCGCGATCCTGACGGTAACCTTTGCGCCGCTTTCTTTCACCCGCTTCGCGCCGCACCCCAAAGTGGAAACCCAATTACCAGTGTTGGTCGTCGGGGCAGGCGAGTTAGGGTTAGAAACGGCCAACCAACTGCGTGGACATCAGGAAGAAGTGATCCTGCTGGACCCAGACCCAGAGAATGTGGAGCGGGCTGAGAAGCAGGGCTTTAAAGCCTTGCTGGCAGCCGTGGAAGATAACGATGTCCGCGCCCGCCCTCTGCTCGAGCAGACCCATACGCTGGTGTGCACGTATGCCGAAACGCACCGCTCTTACTGCACTTGCTCTGTGGCCCGGCTGGAATACGGCATTGCCAATGTGGTTGCGCAGGTGACCAATCCTATTAACCTGCCTGACTTTGAAAACCTGGGCGTAACCACCATGAACCCCGTCCTCGACCGGGCAGTGCTGTTGGTGCTGCTGGCGCGCAGTCCAGGCACCTATAATCTGCTGACCCGCGCAGATGACAACAAGGAAGTTTCAGAGACGATGGTCGAAAGTGAACGGTGCGTTGGCAAGACGCTCCGCCAGCTTTCGCTGCCGGGTGATGTGCTGATCCTGGCACTGCGTCGGAACGGCGAACTGCTGGTGCCGCACGGCGATACTCGCCTGGAGTGGGGCGATTACCTGACCCTGGTAGGCACCATCCAGTGGGTCGAAGAAACCCAAAAGATATTTGCAAAAGGGTAAGGAAGAGGTTCGCTGTTATCGAGCTTAAAAGCTACCTTTTCCGCTGTTTATGTGTTAATATCCAGCAGATTGATTTCAACTGAAGGAATTATGAATGCAGGAACCCAAGTTTTATAAACGTTTTACCTCTTTTGCTGTGACCTATGGGGTATGGATGCTCATCTCGCTCAGCCTGCTCGGACTGTTTTTCCTGGTTCGCGACGCCGTCTTGCAAACACTGCTTCATGTCAAGCTCAATCCATGGGTATACAAGAGCATTGATAACTGGGGAACCCTGTCGCTTGGACTGATCGCTTTTATCGCTATCGTTGGACTGGAAAGTTTTTACAGGGATGGTGTGAATAAGAAACGCTTTTGGCGGCGGGTGAGTATCACCCTGCTAATCGAAGGCGTGGTGGCGATTATCTCTTGGGGCGTGGTGATACTGTTATAAACAGCACCTCGCCAAACGATCTCTACGCTAAAAAGTACTGAGGTTGGGACGTAAGTTGGGACATTGGGGAAAATAAAGCCTCACGTTGGGATAAACTTGGTTTACCAAGACCGGTCTATCCAAACGGAGGCTTCATGAACAAGTTTATCAACAATCAAGCATTTATGGTGGCATTATTTGATGATCAAAACGTAGCAGAACGAGCCGGAGAAATCAGCGATGCGATCCTGGCTGCGCGCTCGATCCGGCTCACCGATGTGGCTGCAGAAATGAACGGCGAAAGTGCAGCGAGTTATAAACGCATTCAGCGTTTTCTCAAAGCCGAGGATCCGCGTCATGTGTTGTGGCGGTTGTTCCAGGAGGAGGCCGAATTTGTGATTGGCGATCCAACCGAGATTGAGCGTCCGCACGCCTGGAAAACCGAGTATGTCGGGACCCTGAAAGATGGGAAGACGAAAGGCTTCTGGGCCTTGGTGTTGGCGACGCCCTATCGTGGGCGCGCCATTCCGTGCGGGTTGGTCACCTATTCCTCCAAAACGATTGCTCAGCAGGTGGAGGATTCGCGCAATCGCAACCATTACCGGGTGTTTGACGCCTTGAAAGACCTGCTGGGCGAACGTCCTTTAGTACTCGACCGCGAATTCAGCTACCTGGAATTGATGCTTAACCTGGTCGAGGAGCAGATCAATTGGGTGATCCGCTTGAACTTGCGTGCCCATCCGCCCAAGTTCTTCGATGGCGACAAACAGGAAGTCGCATTGACCATTTCGCCCGGTGAAACTGTCATCCACAACCAGGTTTGGTATATGGGCAAAGTCTGTGTCAATCTAATCGGCACCTGGAAAAAAGGACTATCTGAACCGATGTGGGTGATCACCAATTTAGCGGCAAAGGAGGGGCTACGGATTTATTTTGCACGGATGAAAGTGGAGGAGACCTTCCGTGACCTAAAAAGCTTGCTGGGCATGACCAAATTGATGAACAAACAGCAAATTTACATGGAAAAGATGCTCGCGCTGCTGTTATTGACCTTTAGCATTGGTTTGTTGGTCGGCGAAGAACTACGCGATGTCCTCTATGGACTGCCAATCCACGAAGATGCGCCCGTACCCGACCGCGAGCGGATCCCTGGTGACCCCTTTCATCAAAAGGGCAAGAAGTGGAAGCGCTATTCGGGATTATTTGTGCTGCTCAAGCAAAAATTCCGTATTTCGGCCAAGCAGAAATCGGCCATCCTCCGGGCGGCTTTGAACGCCTTCCGTATTCTCGTTCAGCATCCTGTCCCAACTTTTGTCTGAACCTCAGAAAGTACCGTTGACAAAACTAAATCCGTATAGTAAGATTAGGCCGTTCTCTGGCGAGGTAGCTCAATGGTGGAGCAGTGGAACTCATAAGCCATTGGTTGTGGGTTCGAATCCCACCCTCGCCACACCCTAAGATATACTATATATGCTGGTTTTCCTCTGTTTGGATACCCATATATAGGGTTTGTTCAAGAACCAAGGATTTCTTTAAGAAAAGTCCATTGGTTCTTTTTATTATACGACCAACCCTCACTTAGATGGGATGCAAAGAGGGGTCCTGCAAGTCCACTATTCCACCGTTGAGGTACCTCAAACAGAGTAATTATTGCTATATGAATCGGATTCTAAATTTTATGGACAACTGTGGTTGTACCTGCTTTTTTTGTTTCGTTGTCTCGGCAGAGCGGCTGAAAAGATTAACTGCGTACCGCCTCCCTGCCGTTCTGACAACTGCATGTCACCGCAGACGCTAGTTACCTGCTCGACCAGGCGCTGCTCCTGAAAGGGTAAAACGCCGAAACGATGAAGGAGATTGCGGTCATGGAGAGGGCCTCCTTTTCATAGAACCGACAATTTCCATCCGGGCATACAGGAACAGGAGCAGTACTAACAAGCCAGCCAGCCCGCCAACAAACAACCAGGTGAGTGGATTCGAGGGGTGAAAGTCGGCATTAGCCCGCGCGATAGCGATCAGGATCATCAGGATCGAAAAACATTGAGATTGGAGGATGATACGCGCGGCGCTCCACCTAGGTTCAAAAGCGATCCCCAGCCCGACCATGCCCGGCAGGGCAAACATGGCGCCCAGGACCCGGGCAGTCAAGGGAGTGAGCGCCCAGGGCCAGATCTGGATCATGAGTTGTGGGAATAAGAATAACAACAGGCTAACCAGCAGTGTCATCGCTCCTACCAGCCCAATAATCAACCGAGCAATCACTGGCAGGAGGATATCGCCGGGTTCAGCCTGGCGGGTGTCGTGTGCACGGTTCGCCAGCCAAACGGCTATGACCATGAAAGGAGTGGTGAAATACAGGGCCGCCCAGGTGACGAAAGAGATATGACTGTGGTTGAAGCGGTCCCAATGCAGGATGGTGGCAATGCCCAGCAGCGAAGCAAAGGTGGTCACCGGTAAGAAACCTACCTTGATGGTATGCCACTGGCGGGCTGCCACCACACGCGCAAAGAAATAGATACCGCCCATATAGGCGGCAGCCAGCATCATCGACGTCATCGATGGCTTGATGGTCCAGGCAAAAGTTTTATCGGTATTGTTGGGCCAAACATACAACAGTACGGCCGCGGCGATTAGAAACGGGATAATGAACAGGGCCAGCCAATGAGTTACGGGAAGAACTGCATCATCGCGGAGGTGCGAAGTCTCAGGTGAGTGCGCTTCTCCTGGTTTGGAGGGATAATACCTGCTTGCCATGAGTTTTTCTCCTACAAATCAATAGCCTGACATCCAATTGAATTAATCCAGGTGATGAACAGCATGAGCAGCGAGCTTGAGATTACCCAATAGTACGCGCAGTACGAGCGCCGGGTGGAAAAGGTTGACCGGAGAAATCTCAAGATTTGCTACACGTAGGAAGGCAATGGAAAGAGTTGTATCTTCCGGCGACACCCGTGCGAGCCAATCGATATACCGGTTGGAGAAACGCATAAGAGGGGTGCGTTTCCCTTCTACATCTGGGTAGATCAGGTCATTGCTGGCGGCGATAGCCCAGGGTGAATCGAGCACACGGCTGGCGGCGTGAAAGAAGCGTCTGCTCAGAGATCTCGGGGTCTTACCCGGTCCATCTTCAAGCAGGCACTCATCCAGTAGAGCGGCTTCGCTGGCAGCCATGGTCATACCTTGACCGTAGATGGGGTTAAAACTGCACAGTGCATCACCACAAATCAGATACCCTTCTGGGAAGCGAGTCAGCTTTTCGAACCGGCGACGCTGGCTGGCATGATACTTATACTGGCTGGCTGGGCCTAACGGGTGCGCTGTCTTGACTACATTATAAATATCCGGCGCCTCCAATGTGCGGGCATATGCCACAAAACCAGCCTCATCGTCCGGTGCGGCATCGCCCTGATAACCAAAGAGGGTGACGATCCAGCGCTGCCCTTCGACAGCCAGCATGGCGCCTCCCCGCCGGTTCTGACCCGCATTGATTAGCACCGGATTTCTACCTTGAGTATGTTCGAGCAGGCGGTGGTAAACACAGGTGGTATAGGAGAGGTTCATCTTGATCAGTTCCTCTTTCGGGCGAGGATAGCCAAGACTTTCCAGCCAAGCCAGCCCGCGCGAGCCCCGACCCCCCGCATCCACCACCAAACTGGCGGTCAATGGTTCCTTAACCGGGTTAATCTGTGCCCGATCCATTACTGTAACGCCACGGATACTAGTTTCGCTGCCCTCCTTGACCGGAAGTAGGCCAATCACATCACAGTGTTCCCGCAGGGTCACGTTTGGTAAGGCGCACACTCGCTGGCGAATGTAGCCCTCCAATAGTGGACGGCTGACTTGCAGCGAGATGATGCCCGAACGGTAATTGCGGTGGTAGCGCCCCTTAGAGAACCAGATTCCCGTTGCGCTCATATCTTCGACGACGGCCCCCTGATTCTTCAGGTCCTGTATCAGTCCTGGGAAAAAGCTTTCCATCACACCCGCCCCACGCGCCAGCAGCACGTGGGCATGCCGTCCCTGCGGTACCGCCTTGCGCGGTACCGGGTCTGATGGCAGCACATCTCGCTCGAACACGATCACCTGCGAAAAATGATTTGCAAGCGCCCTTGCTGCCATCAATCCAGCTAAGCTGGAACCTATCACAACAGCTCGATCTTTCTGGAATGTTTGCTTCACTTGTAATATCGCTTTCTCCGCAACCCGTTCTATGACGAGCGGACAAAAATCACAATTCATTCGGTAAAATTATAGCATGTTAGATAAAAATAGTAACATATTATTAAGCGGTGATTACCCATAAGTTAAAGATGGAAGAAAAGTTGATGAGGGAAAGGCGAGATAGCGGCAAAGGAAAGGGTAGCGTTGGTCAATAAAACCATGGCGATCCCACGGAGGAGGATATAGGGGCCATCGCGATCGGAGGGTAGGCCGAGTTTCCCACCCAACTTGCGCAGCCAATAGACGGCTTGAGCGGGCCAATGGTGCAGGATGTGAAAGACCAACTGGGTAGCGGCCAGGACCAGGGCAAACAGCCGTTTCATGTGTTCGAGGGTTTGCACGCGCAGATCTTCAACATCCAGTCCTTGCTCCTGATCAAAGCGATAGCCGTGTTCAATCCGGCCGCGTAAGCGCCAATCGCCATACACCTGGCGGATGGTGGGATCGTCTAGCAGGGGAATGTTGGTGAGCAGGACCAGCGTGCGGTCTTCCCAGGTGTTATAGGCCACCAGCGCCCACAATTCCTGCTGGGTGTCAGGCAGGCGAATGTGCAAGACCCCAGCTTGGAGCATCACCCCATGCGTCCGTCCGGCATGCTGGAAAGCGGCTTGGTAGCGGAGGGTGAAGGGCAGGCTGTCGACCAAATCTTGCAACTGCTCGCGTTCCCAGCGATCGAGCCGCTCATTGTAGACTTCCACCCAGCGCTCCAAATGGGTGGCGGGGATGGCAAACTCTACCTCAGGGTGATTGAGCCAGGCAAAGATCTTCTGATCATCCATGCCACTATCCATCACAAAGCGGATGCGATAGCCGGGGAACAGCTGGCGTGTCTGCTCGATTGCCTGCTGGATCTCCGTATTTTGACTGATGAAATCGATGTGATAGGAGAACCAGTTGGCATAGCTGACCCCTGGCACCCGCGTATTGACCACGCTTGCGGTGATGGCGGGGTAGCCGTGGGCCAGGCGGGCGCCCCCATCCAGGGCTGGCGGCGTGCTTTTGTGAACGGTACTCACCCCCTCTAGCTTTTCGGTATAGGGTTTTTCGAAGTTGACTGGATCCACCGCGACCACCAGATAAGCGGGCTGTTCCTGGGCGACATTCGCCTGGGTCATTGCATATAACCCGGCAAACAATGCTTCGTGGCTGAACCGCTCATTATCCAGAAAGCGATAGATCCGTTTGGCCGCCGCCCAGCATTCCGCTTCCACCCGACTGACCGCCCGGCTCATCGCCGTGATCACCGGCGTTTCAGTCGCTAATATGCAGCGCACTGCCAGCGGGATCACCGCTTTCAGCCGCGCATCGGGTAACCCCGTCTGCATCGGCTGGGTCACCCGCTCGATCGTCGCTTCGATTTCCTCCACAGGTAACTTGGCAATTTCCGCACTTCCGGGTAAAGTCAACATCGCTCCATCTCCTGGTTGATCTTTTTCGCTAACTGATTCATACCACAGGAAATGGAGCTTTTCTATCCCCTTTCGACTTGTGGGTAATCACCGCTTATTAATCCCTTCGCCAATTATGATGACGAAACCGTCGATTTTGGGCGGTGGATGCTGCCCATCGCAGAGATTTTCAGAAAAAGCTGGGCAATAAAAATAGGATCGGGTTTTTGCGGAAGCATTTTTATCAATTCGGCGGCATATTTGCAGCCTCGGTAATGGGCTTTCAAATCCAGCACGCTAAAATCCGGATCGGTTTGACGGAATTCGGACATTAACAACTGAGCGACGTTGACCATGAAGAGGGACAGGTTCGCAGCATTGGTCACCGCTGTTTTTTCGACATTCATGAAATTCTCTAATCCCCAGAACTGTTTGGCATCCCTAAAATTGAACTCAATCCACGTTCTGCGGCCATACGCTTTGAGGGTCAGCGCCCGATCGGGCAAATTGGTCACCAAACACCAGGGCTGCTCTTCACCAACAGCCGAATGCACCAACAGGTTGACGGGATAGATTTCGCTCTCGGTCAGCCAACCCTTTCCCAACCAGCGGCTCTGACCCGCCTTTTTCGCCCAACTGCCCAAGTCATGCCATTCAGTTTCCCGCGCCAAACAGACATGCACCGAGGTTTTTTGGCGCAAAACGTAATCCCAACCCCATTGATCCAGTTGTTTGAGCACTTCCACCGGCCCAAATTCGCTATCGCCCACCAGCAGCACCGCAAAACCTTGCGGCAACAAGCTGCGCACATAGGTCAACAGATCCAATTGGGTCGTTGCGTTACTATGCCCGCGCACATATCCGACCCACGTCCAGGCAATCGGGATGGCGCGCCGCCGATACGCCAAACTGATGATCAACAATTGATGCGCAAAACCCACTTTGCTGCCATCCACAATCAAGCGGATCTGTTGCCCGTTCCTGGCCTGACTTTCCAGCCATTCTCGCGCAATTGGTTCATACCAATCCCGCGCGACAATCGCCGGATTGGCCAACAGGCGGCTCAAACGCCGCGTGACACTGACCAGTTTCGCCTGTCCAGGGATCTTGCCCGCCACCCGGCTCAAATTGACCGAACGGCTTTGGTAAATCCCGACCATCAGCCAGACGAAACCGCGAATTTGCGTGATGCGTTGCTCGCAGCGCAGTTCCGTTGCCGATCAACTTTTTCTTTTGTTAAACTGTCTGGTGGCTAGAGATTTTATTATTCTGCAGAAAACAAAGGTCCCATCGTTATAACCTTTACCTTTGAGATAAAAAACCCTCTAAGAAAAGTTGGGATAACTTTGTGAATTCTCTCTACTCCCTTTGTAGAGCAGTAATCGAAAGATAGGCGGCCCCAGGAGTTCCTGGGCGCTGTGATTTAAACACCTGCTGTTTTCGTGGTATGATTTGCAGCAAGACCCGTTTCGTTTGCATAAAACAAACCAGGTAAATCATGAAAACTCCTCTTCCATGCCAGCCAACGCTGCGCGGATCTCTAGCAATCGCCCGGTGGTCCATGTATGCCCGGACGCGCGAGCTGGCAAGCTACCCTGGCTGGTTCTTGTTAGACGCTTTCATTCCCATTCTGATCACCGCAGTTCCTATCCTGTTAAGCCGCACGAACGAAGGTGCTTCAGTAGATTATTTCCTGGCACAGGCGGGCACGAGCGAGTATGCCGCATTCCTTTTAATTGGGGCCAATACCTTCCTGCTCACCCTGCGCGCCTTTTGGGATTTGGGGCTGTGGCTGCGTAAAGAGCAGCAAACCGGAACTTATGAGGCGCTGTACCTTACTCCGGCAGACCGGCGCTGGGTTTTCGTGGGATTGGCGGCGTTCAATCTACTGCGCGGGTTGGTCAACCTGATTCTTTCCTTTGCGCTGGGCTGCCTGGTGTTTCGCATCAACCCACTGCAAGGCAATAGCCTGGTGGCCCTGGCGTTCCTCAGCCTGGGTGTGATTCCGCTGTACGCCTTCAGCCTGCTGTATGGGCTGGTGGTGCTACGCTTCAAGGAGACGGACGCACTCATCCAGATTGCACAGGTCGTGCTTTCGCTGGCAGTTGGAATTTACTACCCCATCACCATCCTGCCCCGGTTGGCTCAGGCAGCCGCCCTGCTCTTTCCACCCACCTGGATCACCCTGGATATACGCGCCGCCCTGCTGGGTACCGCTTACCTGTTAGGCAGTTGGCCGAAAGACCTGGCTGTGCTGGCCGCTATGGCCTTGATCGGTCCGCCGCTGGCTTTCGCTGCGCTGCGCCGCACTGAGAACAATCTACAGCGCGGTTCTGGCCTGGGCCAGTTCTAGGAAACAACTCATGCGATTTTTCTCGGCCTTCCTGGCAATGGTACGCACTCAGACAACCATTCTCACCCGCTATCCGGTCAATTTTGCAGCCGGACTGCTGGTCAGTTTTGGGGGCGTGCTGGCGCTGGCGCTGGCGATTCAGATGTTTGCGCCCGCCGGGAATGCTCCTCAGGCGGGCGCAAGCGCCATGTTTTATGGCTACCTGTTATACCTGTTTCTTTCCGACAGTTTATGGCGAATTGGTTTTAGCATTCGTCAGGAGCAACTGCAAGGCACCTTTGAGGGGCTGTACCTTACCCCAGCCCCCAAGTTTGCCAGCCTGATCGCGCGGGTGGTGCCGCTGTTCGGGCTGACTCTGTGCGGCGCGGTTCTGGCGCTGCTGGGCGCACGCCTGATCTTTGGCGCGCTGCCGCTGGCGAACCCGCTGCTGGCGCTGGCGATTTTCGCCGGATCGCTGTCTGGAACGCTCGGGTTTGGCTTTTGTTTTGCAGCTTATACCCTGCTGGCGGGCGAAGCAGCTTCCGCGCTGGGAAACCTGCTGGAGTTTGCCCTGCTGGTGTTTTGCGCCATGTTGTTTCCTTTTCACATTCTGCCAGGTCCGGTGCGGATCCTTTCCAGCTTCATTCCCCTCAGCTATTGTGTGGACGCCTTCCGCTCCACCTTGATGGGCTTTCCAGCCGGTTACCCTGAACTCGCACCGTTGAACCTGGAACTGTGGATTATCGCCGCCTATGGCATTCTTTCGCCCCTCCTCGGATATACCCTCTATCACCAGGTTGTGCATCACCTGCGCGAAGAAGGCCAACTCGGCCAGTATTAATAGCAGACAAGGATCGCAATGGTATCTTCTTCCAGGCAAGCAATGGTTTCTATCCAGGACCTGAGCAAAGTCTACCTTTTGAAAGAACGGCAGGGTTTCTGGCGCAGCCGTGAACGCGCCATCGCAGCCTTGCAGAACATTAATCTGGAAGTGACCAGGGGAGAAGTATTTGGCCTGTTAGGACCTAACGGCGCCGGGAAAACCACGCTCATCAAATGCCTGACGACGCTGCTGCTGCCGACCAGCGGTGAGATCATGGTGAATGGCTATGATACCGCGCGCGCACCAGATGCCGCCCGCGCTTCAATGGGCTGCATGTTAATGGGGGAGCGCGGATTGTACTGGAAGCTAACCGGGCGCGAAAACCTGGAGTATTTTGGCGCGCTGCATTATCTGCCGCTCATCGAACGGCGCAAGCGGGCCATTGAGCTGATTGATCTGCTAAACCTGGGGACATTTGCGGATCGGGCCGTGGAGTCGTATTCGTCGGGGCAAAAGATGAAACTGGCCTTCGCCCGCGCCTTGATCCATCCGGCCCCGCTGCTGGTACTGGATGAGCCCACCAACACGCTCGACCTGCCCTCAGCGCGTGAACTACGGGCACTGGTACATACCCTTCACCAACAGGGCCGCACGGTGATCTATACTACACACCAGATGTACGAAGCGGAAGAGTTATGCGACCGGGTCGCTATCATCGACCGGGGACGTGTGCGCGCCTGTGGAACAGTGGCTGCGCTGAAACGCTCGCTACAGCCCCAGGAAGCCAGTGCGAGCAGCGCTGTGGTTCGGGTGGAAGGGGTGATCCCTGACGCGGCCTATCAGGCGGTGAAGCAACTGGCGCTGGTGCGAGAAGCCGCCCTATCTAGCTGTGACGGACAAGGGGAACTGCGTGTGGTCAGTGACCAACCACGCCAGGTGCTGCCGGAACTGATTCACACCCTTTATACTCACGGCGCTCTGATCGAGAACATTTCGCCGGTGCAGGTCACCCTGGAAGATGTGTTCCTGGCGCTCACCGGGCGCACTCTGGCCGAAAATACGGACGAACATTCGGGGGCATGATGCCTAAGACTACTCGTACAGTAGAACTTCCACCACCTGCAAGCGGCCCGCCCAACGCGCCGGAATGACGCTGCCCAACAGGCCCACCAGAACAGCCGCCAGCGCGGGCAGTCCCAAGCTGAACAAGTTTATCTGCCAGTCAAAAGAGCCAAAACCATAGGCTGTGCCTAAAGTCGAAAGTGTCAGCCGCACTAACAGCACGCCCACTGGCGCCCCCAGTACGCCCGCGCAAGCCCCTAAAATTCCACCCGAAGTGAGCACCATGCCGACCACCTGCCCAGGCGTCATGCCGAGGGTTTTATAGGCGCCGATCTCATGCATCTGCTCGCGCATGGTAAGAACAGTGGTATTCAACACACTCAGGAGGGCAATGCCGGAAAGCACTACTGCCAGCGCCAGCATGGTCAGGCGAAACTGGGTCAATCCAGCCGCTTCTTTATTGATGACCGCCAGACTGAGATGATCACCGGCGCGCGTTTTTAGATCGTCGCGCAGGGTCTGCAAATCTGCCCCAGCCTGGAGACGCAGGTAGAAGGTATCCGGCTCCGCCTGGCGGTCCACGGCACGTAGGGTATCCAGGGTCACCAGCGCCATCTGACCGTTATCCGACGGCTCACGGTAGACACCCACCACCCGCCAATGGACCAGCTGCTTTTTTTCATTCACCTTCAGACGCAAGCTGTCGCCCACCTGCAAGCCCAACCAGTGCTGTAAACCTACCCCAATCAGCATCTCCCCTGGCAGGTTAGGATCTGGCAGCCGGCCCGCCTCAAGCTTGTAAGGGAAACGTGTCAAATCGCCCTGTTGTGCGTGGATCCGAAAGCTCTGCCCATTTTCCGTTTTCACCTCGGCACTGGCGTGCGCAAGCACCGCCGCCACCCCAGGCGCCCCTTCTAACGCCCGCCAGGCACTGTTTACACTGATCTCCTCGCGGCTGACCCAGGCATCATATACAATGCCCACCAAAGAAGGGTCCCTGAGATACCCGTCCAGCACGCTGTTGAGGGCGGCGCTAAAGACCAGCGCCACCACCCCCAGCAGCAAACTGAAGAGGGTCAGCACAGCGCGTCCACGGCGCGCAAAGGCATTCTTGGCCCCCAATACGACCGGCACCGGCAGGTGGGCGCGCAGAGCCAGGCGGGCCAGCAAAGAGGCGCGGCTGGCAGGCAGCTCGAAACCAGTGCTGATGGCGCGAATGGTGTTAGTGCGCGCGCCACGCCAGGCAGGCAGAAAGGCTGCCCCCAATACTACGACCTGCACGCCCAGCCACACCAGCGCCAGGAGGAACGGGTTATAGACTGGCCTGGGGGCGCTTTCGAGCGCCTGCGATAGAGAACTGAGCGGCAGCGGGGCGAGGAAGATTCCAGCCAGCAGTCCCAGGGCAGCGCCCACGGCCCCAATGACAAAGTTTTGCCCCAGGTAAACCGCGGCGACTTCTCTGCCCGTAAAACCAAGCGCTTTTAGCACCCCAATATCATGAAATTGGGCCAGTACGGCGCCGCTGATGCTGTTGGCGAGAATAAACGCCGCCGCCCCCAGCGAGAACAGGCCAAAGGCGATTAGCAGAACCGTGTTGAGCTGCGCGCCGAATAGATAGGCATCGCGCACGCTGTGCCAGTCCGTATGATCTACAATCGCTTTCTTGCGGGCGGCATCCTCGGCGGATCGCAGAATGCCCGTGGTGCTTTCCGGGTCTGTCAAACGCAGGCCTAATGACCAATCCCAGACCAGATCATCCGGGAAGTATTTCCGGAAAGTATTCTCCAGGACATAGATGTATGGGGGTTGGTTGGCGCGGTAGATATCCCAGATGGGGTTGAAGACTAACCCGGCGACGGTGAGCGGTTTTTCGCCCCATCCGGTATCTACTTGAATGATATTCCCTGGGCGTATATTGTACTGCTCCGCCAGGCGCTTATCGACCAGCACACCCAGGTGATCTCCAGGCTGCAAGAAACGCCCCGACGACAGGCGCAGCCGATTTACGTCCGGCGGCTCAGGACTGACGACCCGTACACTGACAGGTACTTTTTCCTGCCCTAACACCGCCCGCGTCACCTGGCTGATCTGCAAGCCAGTAGTGGCCTGCACTCCCGGTAACTGCTCTATGCGCCGGACGGCGGCCTGACTGGTGAGGGAGCGATCGAAAAACAGCCAGAGGTGAGCGCCGTTCAGTTCATTAAAGCTGCGCTCAAAAGCGTGGTCCAGGCTGCCTAAAGTGGTCACCGTGAGAGTCAGCAAGGCGCTGGCAGACAGGATCGTGAGCATGACCAGCAGCGACGCCAGACGTCGATTGAACAGATCCGCCTGAACCTTGCGCAGAATGGCAAGCATTAGAAGCCTTCCCTCAGACGAGGTCCGTACACTCAGACAGGCGGAAAGCGATGGCGGCCCGATCCAGGCCGGTTTCATCTCGGAGGATCTGCCCATCGCGCAGGAAAATGACCCGATGAGCGCGGGCTGCGGCAGCCGGGTCGTGGGTCACCAGGACGATGGTCTGCCCGCGCTGGTTAAGTTCAGCAAACAGATCCAGCACTTCCGCACCCGAACGCGAATCGAGGTTGCCGGTCGGTTCATCCGCCAACAGCAGGCTGGGACGGTTAATCAGCGCTCGCGCAATTGCCACTCGCTGGCGCTGTCCACCTGAAAGCTGGGCGGGAAGTTTGCTCGCCTGGGCAATAATTCCCAGGGTTTCCATCAGTTCATCCGCACGATTTGAAATCTCCGCCGGACGCTGGCGGCTTTCAAGCAAGGCGGGCAGTTCGATATTGTCGCGCACGGTGAGATTGGCAATCAGATTGAAGAACTGAAAAACAAAGCCCACGTGCGCCCGCCGGAACAACGCCAGGCCGGTTTCGTTCATGGCATGCAGGGCCTGCCCGGCGATATGTACCTGACCCTGACTGGGGCGATCTAAGCCGCCCAACAGATGCAGCAGGGTCGACTTGCCGCTGCCGGATGGCCCCATGATCGCCACATATTCGCCCGGCTGGACCATAAAATCCACGCCACCCAGCGCCTGGAAAGACTGCTGCGGCCCTGCGCCACTTATAGGATAAGCCTTCTGAACCTTACAAACCTGTATAAGGGGCATCATTCGAGCAGGTAGTAGGTGCGAGAAAACACATGCTCAAAACCAACACGCAAGGCGGCCTGTTCCAGTTTGGGCAAGACCGTCTGGAAAAGCAGGTTAGCCGTGCCATCGCACTGCCAGTCCTGATAGACCTGAGCGATGATGCCAGCCATCACCGCCAACTGGCGGGCATTGGGCAGCAGACCACAGGAACCCCACGCGCTGACGCCCTGATGCGAAAACAGTGAAGCACAGCCTACCGGCTCTCCATCGCGAAAAGCGATGTAGTTATGGATGCCTGGCAGTTCGTTGATATGGCCGAAAAAGTGCTCCAGGACGAAGGTAAACTCAGAAGGCATCTCAAAAGCCTGCGCCATCACCTCACAGAACAGGCCCACGTCCTGAGCCGCTGCCTCGCGGATGCGAATGCCACTCGGGCAGCGCACCCTTGCAAAGCGGGCAGAGTCACGCAGCAGCAGCCAATGTTCTGGATCCCCGTAGGGTTGAAAACCAAACGCAACCAGGCGCTGCGGCAGATCTTCGGGCGAGCAGGCTGGCGAAAGCGCCACACAGGGAGCGACGCCCCGGGCGCGGTAATAAGCCACCACTCGCTCAATCAGGGCATCGGCGTATTCAGGCTGCGCTCGCAGGCGAGCGGCATGATTGCCATCTGCGGTGGGGAAGTCGTTATTGGAAAGGAAAACCGCTTCGCTGGACAGATGCACTTCCAGCCCTGGCACAATCGTCGCAAACCAGGCATTGCGGGCCTGATCTGACCACTCTAACAGCTCAATCAACTGCTTTAAATCGTTCACGCTCGCTTTTCCCTCCCATCCGGCTTGAACGCGCAGCAATGCACGTTCTTTAAGATTATAAGAGAGAGAAGCGAGCGTGATGATCTACAAAACTGTTAGGCAGTCAAGGTGGCCCGGCAGGTCCATTTATCGTGAGAGGGATTGGACAATCTGCGCCAGGGCCTCTGGCCCCCCCACATTGCCCGGAAAGACAATATAGGGCAGGCCAGGATAGCGGCTCTCAGGCCCTGTGCGCCATACCGGCACGCCCGGCTGGATCTGCCCTAACACCATCGCCCGCACAATTCCCAGGCCGCGGGTGGCAACATCGCTGGAGGTGATGCCACCCTTCGCCAATAGATAACGCGGACGCACCTGCAAGTTGTGTACAATAGAGACTAAACTATCCGAAACCACACGTCCAATGGATAGATTCTGTTCTGCATCTTTCACACTAATCAACTGACGGCTGGTATACACGACCACATCGCGCCCGGCCTGCAAGTATGCATTCACCTGAGAGTGCACCCGGCTCAACGCATCCGTTCGCCGGGATTCATCTAACAGGCGCCGCACCTGCACCTCCACCTGGGCAATTCCGGTCTGCGCAAACAACGCTTCCAACTGCGCCGAGGTGCGCGGCACGTACGACCCGGCGATCAGAAGGCCCGCGCCGCTTTCGGGCAGATTGAGGTCAGCGGGAGTCAGCAAGGGGCGCGCAGACAACCCGGCTCGTACACGAACAAAAGAAGCCGCCGTGCGGTAGAGATAACGCCGCCCAACCGCCTCTGCCTCCAGTAAGGCCTGGACGAACACTTCCAAGTCGCGGTAACTGGCCGCGTTGACCACGCATACGCAGCCTTTGGGAAGAGCCAACAGGCTGCGTAAGACGGTCTGCGGACCCCCTTCGCGCAGTTCCGTAACTGAAATCGAAGCGACCTGTTCAACCGGAACCGCGCCGCGCGTCTTTTCAGCTACCCATTCCCGCAAGTTTGAGGCCTGATACCCAAAGGTCTTGTCGCGAGCAAACTCCGTTAGCCCGGCGGGCGCCAGGCGTTCTCCTTCTAACACGTAGTGAATATCATTCAAGGTAAAGCGCCCCCCTTCTGGGAAAAAGGGCGCCAGAATCCAGGCATCAAAATCCTGCTGCAAGGCCTCGGCCAGGGCCTGCACTTCACCGGGAAAATGCCCCCGCAAGGTCGAGTCACTGCGCGAAACGACCGCAAAATCTCGCCCGGCCTGCTGGCTGGCGACGCGCAGGGCGACCCCAATTTCGCGGTTCAGCGCCTGGGCCTCACGTAGGGGCAGGCTGCGCGAGTTGGTCAGCAGGTAGAAAGCGGGCGAGTCCTCTTTCAGTTCCTTTACCAGGCGTTCCACAGGCCACTCTGTCAGCACTGGGATATCGTGAACAGTCTGCGTGCCGGTCGGGTCATCATCCAATACCACCACTTTGCGGCCACTCTCCACCACCTCCTGCCGAATGACAGGCAGCAGATCTTGGGACCACTCCGGCGGAAGGGCTCCAAAAGCCTCGGCTTTGTTTAAACTCATTTCACCCATCCTGGTTTACCTGTTTGAAGAAAATTCCTGGGTCAGCAATGCCCGTACAGCCTCAAAGCCACACTGCCCACTGGTGAAAACGGGCACACCGAAGCTGTTTTGGGGATCTGGGTAGGTCAGCAGAAAGACCGTCATCGACAACTGGGCCAGCACCACACAGCCAACTTCTTCCTGCGCTAAATGGGCGCGGATGGCCTGGGCCAGGGCCTCATTATGGCCCTTGACATCTCCCACTGCCAGGCAATGCCAGGCTTCTTCACAATCCAGCCCCGAAAACGCGACCGTCTTGCCCAGGTCCGCGGCTGTCTCCTGCAGCAAAAGCTGTGTACTGCGAACAGTGGGGCCATGGGTGGCAACAACCAGCACCCGCCCACCGTGCTGCACAGCGCGCTCCATCATGGGCCGGTCAATGGACAGAACCGGCACGCCATACGGCGCGAGGGCCTGCCCCACCTGCGGGTAAGCCCGATTCATGGTGGAGCAGGTGATGAGAACCGCATCCACCCGTGCCAGATCCACCAGATCACGCGCATAGCGGGTGAAAGCTTCGATGTTGGCCTGGGGAGGCGTAGGCCGGCCCGCTTCGTGGGCTTCCATAAAGTTAATCTGCACGGCCTCATTGCCGACATTGACCAGGTGTGCCCCTGGCAGATACAGGCGGCCAAAGTAGTTCGACCACAGGGTGACCCAGGAGCCGCCGTTAATCAACCCCAGGCGCTTGCCCAACAAAGCCGGGTCACCCTGCGGTTCGGGGCCAGTATGCGCCACGCCTGTTACCTTGAGGTAATCACTGAACAACTGGATTGGATCGAGCGAAAAGGGAGTGTTTGGTAGGGTCATTTCACACCTGATTTTTCTTTTTGTTGTATCACAAGGCGCGCCGCATTGGCAATATCTTCTGGCATCATTCTGTGGCGTTTAAACAAGTCCTTCGTTCCGCCGCTTTCTACCCAGTGATCCAGCACACCGATGCGCCGCATGGGCACGGGGCAGGTTTCTGCCAGTACTTCCGCTACCGCTGAACCCAGCCCACCCACGATGGTCGCGTTTTCGGCCGTGACAGCGCAGCCTGTCCGTCCCGCTGACTCTGCAATCAGCGCCTGGTCAATGGGCTTGATGGACGCCAGATGCACCACCTCCGCCTCAAGGCCGCTGGCAGCCAAAAGCTCAGCCGCCTGGGTGCAGAAGAAGGTCATAATGCCTGTGCAAAACAAGGTTACGTCACGGCCCGGACGCAGCACCACTCCCTTGCCCCATTCAAAGGTATGATCTGTAGGAAACAGGTCAGGTACCGTGAAGCGTGTCACCCGGAAGTAAACAGGCCCCTCGGTTTCGATAGACGTGCGCATGATGGCGCGCAAATCAGCATTATCGCCTGGATCGGCTACGCGCATATTAGGCAGGGCGCGCATAATGGCAATATCTTCAATGGCGTTATGCGAGGCCCCTGCCCGGCTGGTGGGCAGACCAACGTACGAGCCAGGGATTTTTACATTCAAGCGGGGGTAACAAATCGAGATGGCGATTTGATCTAATGCACGCCGTGAGGCAAACACCGCAAAGGTAGAAGGGAACGGAATAAAGCCGGTCAGCGCCAGGCCAGCCGCCATGCCAAACAGGTTCTGTTCGGCAATGCCTACCTGAACAAACCGGTCTGGATAAGCATTTTTGAAGTACTGCGCCTTCGAGGAAGTGTGTAGATCCGCATCCAACACCATCATTTGAGGGTACTCGCGGCCCAACGCTACCAGGGTCTGGCCGAAAGCGTCACGCATTTCGAGAGGAGAAGCACTATTCGCCGCCATAGAAAGTCTCCTTACCAGGATCATCCAGAAGACGACTGTAACCTGCTTCTGGGTAGCCATAGCGCTGCGCCAGCAGGCGCAGCATTTGATCCGCTGTTTCGGGATCGGGCGCGTGGGTATGCCACTTGTAATTGAACTCGGCCATTTCTACCCCTCTCCCTTTGACGGTGTGAGCGATCACCACAATCGGCTTCCCGCGCGGGCGCACCCAACGCGCCTCATACAGGGCGTGGGCCAGAGCGGGAATATCATGTCCATCCACTTCCAGTACATCCCAACCAAAAGCACGCCATTTTTCAGCATATGGCTCGATACTCATCAAGTCCCACACAAACCCTTTCGCCATCACTTTGTTGTAATCGACAATCGCAATCAGATTATCCAGGTGGTAGTGCGCCGCAGACATCGCGGCTTCCCACACATTGCCCTCGTTGCTTTCGCCGTCCCCCAAAATACAAAATACGCGCTGCGCTACTTTTTCTTTGTAACGCAGTCCAAGCGCCGAACCTGCCGCCACCGAGAGGCCCATCCCCAAGGGCCCGCCAGAAGACTCCAGGCCCGGTGTGCGCCGCATGTCTGTGTGGCCTTCCAGCCCTTCCGGCTCACAATAGGAATAGATTTTGTCGACCGGGAAAAAGCCGCGCAGCGCCAGGGCCGCGTAGAGCGCGGGCGAGCCATGCGCCTTCGACAGAATCAGACGGTCACGCTCTTCCCAGTCGGGACGGCAGGGATCGACCCTGAGCGTGTGAAAATACAATACCGATAGAATTTCAGCCATTGAAAAAGATCCGCCGATATGACCCCAGCGACCAAAGGTAATCATTTCGATGCTGAGCCGGCGGATCTGGTAGGCCATCTCTTCAAGTTGGGTAAGCGTTTCAGGAGAAAGCTGCATAAGGAATTCCTCACAGGGGTAAATGAGAGAAATCGAACACGCTAGAGCAAGGAAGAAGACTCTTTCCAACGCAGCTCTATCATAACACTCGGTATACAAATTTTCAATTATCTGTATACAAATAGAAAAAGAGTATAATAAAAATGTTTCATGTTCCCTACTCCAGGAGCGGCGCGATGGATCCTGACCGGATCACCTTTCACCAACAAGCTTATACCTACGTAAAGTCACAAATCTTACACCTCAAGTTAAAGCCCGGCCAATATATTACGGACAGTGAAATCGCGGCGCAGTTGAGCATTAGCCGCACGCCCGTTCGCGAAGCTTTTCACCGGCTTGAGCAGGAAGGGCTGTTGGTGTATGAGGCCCGGCGCGGCTGGCGGGTTTATGTGCTGACCCTGGAAGATATTCATGAAATCTTCGATCTAAAAGAGTTGGTGGAAGGGATGCTGGTGCATAAAGCCGCCGAGTCGGCCCAGCGCGCCAGTTATCGGAAAGCTTTAGAACAGGCTTTGCAGGCTATGCGTCAGGCCGTCGCGGCTGAAGATGCTGAGGCCTGGCTGACAGCGGATGCGCAGCTGCATGAAACGCTCTTTCAGATGGCGAGCAATGAACGGGCGGCTGGCTTGATTCGCGGCCTGAACGAACAGTGGCACCGCCTGCGGATTGGTTTTACGGTGCGCCAGGAACGGATGAAACGCTCCGTGCGCGAACACGAACAGATCATCCAACTGGTCCTGATGGGCGATGGTCCGCAAGCCGAAGCGCAGATGCGCCAACATCTGCACAATGTGCGCACTGAATTGGTAGAACTGCTGGTAAATATGGTGCTGCCGTTTGCAAGCAATGGCGTCTGACCTTTCCTGCCGCACCCGCTCTCACCAAAACGTCCCGCGGCATGATGGAGCGGCTCTTCTTTAGAGCCAACATCTTTGACTGAACTACAATAGTAGCAAAGTAAGTATCTTCTCAAAATAACCCGCCCCACTTCATTGAGGGGATACCAAAAAAGATCAAAAGGAGAATGTATAGGGTATGGACCTGAACATCAAACCTCGCTGCCTGTTAGGGCCTGGGCCAAGCAATATTCCTCCGCGCGTTTTACAAGCCATTGGTTACCCGCTGGTGGGTCACCTCGACCCGCAGTTCTTGCAATTAATGGATGGCATTCAGCAAAAACTGCGCGTCGTCTTCCAGACGCAAAATGAAATGACCTTTATCCTCTCCGGTACCGGTATGTCTGGGATGGAAGCTTCCTTCGCCAACTTTGTCGAGCCAGGCGACAGTGTACTGGTCTGTGTGAAGGGATATTTCGGCGAGCGGATGGTAGAAATCGCCAAACGCTACGGGGCCGATGTCCGCCGCCTGGACCGCACCTGGGGTGAAGTCTTCACACTGGACGATATTCGCAAAGCCCTGGAAGAGAAACCTGCCAAGCTGGTTGCGATTGTACACGGCGAAACCTCCACAGGGGCGCTGCAGCCGATGGAAGGGATCGCCAGCCTGGTTCACGACCAGGGAGGGCTGCTGCTGATGGACTGCGTCACCACATTGGGCGGCCTGCCAGTGGAAATTGATGCGTGGGGCGTAGATATTGCTTACAGTGGGTCACAGAAGTGCCTGGGCGTACCCTCTGGGGTGGCGCCGATCACAGTCAGCCCGCGCGCACGGGAAGTACTGGCGAACCGCAAGACGGCTGTGCCCAGCTTCTACTTTGACCTGAACCTGCTCGGAAAGTATTGGGGTAAAGAGCGCGCCTACCATCACACCGCCCCGATCAATATGTACTATGCCTTCTATGAAGGCCTGTGCATGATTGAAGAAGAAGGCCTGGAAGCGCGCTGGCAGCGCCACCGTAGAAACGCTGAAGCGCTGTGGATGGGGCTGGAAGATATGGGCTTGCAGTTGGTGGTGCCGGCCGAGTTCCGTCTGCCCAGCCTGACCACCGTCTATGTGCCGCAGGGCGTGCAGGATCTGGATGTTCGCCGCCGGCTGCTCAATGAATACAATATCGAAATCTCGGGCGGACTGGGGATGTTCGCCGGGAAGATCTGGCGCATCGGCCTGATGGGCTACTCCTCCCAGCGGGAGAACGTCACCATGCTGCTGGGCGCGCTGCGCGAGATTTTAGGCAAGTAAGCATTTCATCCGTAGGAGTCATTTTCGAAAGTTTCCATCCGAAAATGACTCCTACGGATCTTTTTTTCTATGGAAACAACTGTTTTCTCCCGCTTCCAACATAGTCTCATTGTTTCCTGCCAGGCGCTTGCGGATGAACCGCTGTATGGGGCCGACATCATGGCAGCGATGGCGCGCGCAGCGATTATGGGCGGCGCAGTTGGCATCCGCGCCAACACTCCGGTCGATATCGCCGCCATTCGCCGGGTAGTGGATGTCCCCATCATTGGGCTGTATAAAGAGAGCTTACCCGGCTTCGAAGATGTCTACATTACCCCTACGGTTCGACACGCTGTGGAGGTTGCTCAGGCGGGGGCTGATCTTATCGCCCTGGATGCCACCCTGCGTCCTCACCCCGGAGACAAAACCGCGGCCCAACTGATTGAGGCAGTCCAAAATGCCACCGGCAAACCGGTGCTGGCGGATATCTCAACTTATGAAGAAGGCCTGGCGGCTTATCAGGCAGGGGCCGAAGCGGTTTCCACTACACTATCCGGTTACACCTCCTACAGTCCGCAGCAAGAAGAACCTGACTTTGACCTGGTGCGGCGGCTGGCAAGCGATCTCCCTATTCCGGTCATTGCTGAAGGGCGCATTATTAACCCAGAACAAGCGCTGCAAGCATTGGAAGCAGGCGCCTATGCGGTCATTGTAGGTGGCGCAATCACCCGCCCGCAGTTAATTACCCACCGGTTTGCAGCCAAAATTTCAGGAAGGTGAGGTGCGGTAGATGCCCAAAACAAGCCCAATCATCGGCGCAATCGATATTGGCGGAACTAAAATTGCGGTAGGGCTGGTCCATCCGGATGGTAAGCTGCTGGAACAAATGTCTTGCCCCACCGAGCCGCATAAAGGCTATGCAGATGGGCTAACCCGGCTTCGCCAGATGCTGCAAACCTGCCTCGCGCGCCGTCCAGAGCTGCATCTGACAGGAATCGGGATCGGCTGTACCGGGCCGGTAGACCCAGAGACCGGCGAACTCGGCCCAAACTCGTTCTTACCAGAGTGGGAAGGGCATAACCTGCTCACCGAACTGAACAGGCTCTTTGGGGTTGCCACTGCCATAGAAAATGACGCAGACGCCGCCGCCCTGGCCGAATCCACCTGGGGGGCTGGGAAGGGGGCCAGCAGCTGCCTGTATATCACCGTCAGCACCGGCATCGGCGGAGGGCTTATTTTCAATGGAAAGCTCTTTCGCGGCGCGGCGGGAGCGCACCCTGAGTTGGGACATCATGTCATTGAACCGGGCGGCCCGACCTGCTTCTGCGGCGCGAATGGCTGCTGGGAAAGCCTGGCAAGTGGGCCGGCGCTGGCAGGCTGGTATAACGCCCAATCCGAAAGTGGGAGTGATCTGGCTGACGCTCGACAGGTTTGCCAGTGGGCAGAGCAAGGACATTCTCTGGCGCTGGCTGCGGTGGCGCGCGAGGGGAAATATTTGGGACTGGGTCTGGCGAATATGGTGTCGCTCTTCATCCCTGAGGTGATTGTCCTGGGCGGCGGCGTGATGGAAAGCTGGCATTTATTCGAAACGCAGGTACGTGAAACGATCCGCCAAAACTGCCGCCTGGTGCCCTACGAGAAAACCCGCCTGGTACGCGCTTCTTTGGGAATGCAAACCGGGCTGGCTGGGGCGGGAGCGGTCTGGCTGCACCGCTTTGGGGAAGAGCTTCGAATGAATGAAAGGTAGCGGGAAACCATGCGCAACAGAAAAGCTTCAGTGAGGAAAATCTTTTTACTGCTGATCGGAGCGGTAATTGTACTGTGTCTGGCTGCAACCGCCTTCTTTGCACTGGATAACCGCAGTCTGGCACAGCACTCCACCGCTGAGCGCCTATCCCAACTCGATCAGGCGCGCCGGACTGAAGCGCTGCATTTGAAAGAAATTCTGGGAAACACCGTGCTGCCAGGATGGGCAGAAGCAGACATTCCATTCATCCTATATAACGAGGAATACGTTTTCCTGACAGGCTACCCGCAGGGGCAGGCTGCGCCGGACGGTTGGGTGAAAGTCCCAAATGGCACACACAGGGGCGGACCCTGGGAAAGTGTTCCAGTTGAGGATTTCAGCAGACCCGCCTTACTTGCGCCAGCCCCTGCCCGGTCCAGACATAACGCCAGAAGCATTCACTGTGCAGGTGGGCGAACAGTGGGCTGCCAGCCTGCCGACCATGGAGTGGTTGAAGATTGGGCTTCAGCAGCAGTTTCGCAAGGATCTGCCTTCCTTTGTGAGCCCCATCTTCCCTTACCGTTTCGCAGCAAACTTATTTGTTGGTCCGAGCGAGCAGTATGTCGCTTCCTTGCTGCACGAAGCCACCCACGCCTATCAGGGCATCACTGCACCCGCGCGCCTGGAAGCCGCGGAAAACGCCAACCGCCAGTGGCAGGACTTATATCCCTGGGAGGATGAGGTTTTGCATGAAGACTGGCAAAAAGAGTTAGATCTGCTGAACCAGGCCCTCAAGGCACAAACTCCGGCGGAGACACGCGGCCTGGCGGTTCAGTTCTTACAGCAGCGTGAGGCGCGCCGACATACTGCTCAGCTCAGTGAGAATCAAATCGCGTTTGAGCGGAATATCGAGTGGGAAGAGGGTATTGCTAAGTATGTCGAACTAGAGATCTATCGCCAGGCAGCCAACACGCCAACATACGAGCCATCCACAGCCATACAGGCCGACCCGGCGTTTCGGGCTTATCGCGGATTCCAACAGCGCTGGAAGAATGAGGTCAACCAGGTTCGATTGATGGCAGGCGATGAAGGTGATGGGCGATTCTACTATACCGGCATGGCCCAAGCAGTGATGCTCGACCAACTCCTACCCGGCTGGAAAACGCGCCTGTTCGACGAAGGTGTTTGGCTGGAAGACTTACTGGCTGAAGCGGTTCAACAGAATTCATAGCGAAAATGTACTTACGCATCCTATTCTGGATAAAACACCTGGCAGCAGCAGTTCGTTGCGCGCTAAACCCTACAGTTTTGTTAATAACCGGAATTCAAAGATCTTTTTAATCTGTATTGCCTTAAATATTGATAAAATTACCCCAAGTTCCAATATTTACCTCTAAAGGTTTTTAGCAATTTCGTTGAACGGAGGATGTGCGTTCTGGCAAGCAATTTAGCTTACCAACACGTGACGGTTGAAGGTTATGAAAAAGAATAACAGATTCGAACCCAAGATTTTCCGGAACAAAAAGTTCCTGATTGCTTCAGCAGCATTTGTGGTTTTGGTTGGATTATTAGTAGCCATTTGGTTACCCACCCAACCGCAGGCGAAGGTGCTTTCTCTGACCGAAATCGCCAATGGCATTTCGGGTGGAGAAGTTACCAAGATTGAAGACACGCTCTTTTCCGGTCAGTTAATCATTCACTACAAAGATGGACACCTGGAAAAGGGTCTTCGTGATACGTCTTCCTCACTGCTTGAGCAATTAAGTTTTATGGGTGTCACTGGTCAGCAGCTTGCCAAAATTCAGTATGAAGTGCATGCCAGCAGTTCGATGGCGACTACCCGCGCTATGGGAACCGTTCTAAGCTTCGGAGTGATCCTTTTCATGGCCTTTATGGCCTTCCGAATGGTCGAACGAGGCCCGATGAAGAAAAAGACCTTCGACGAAGGCAAGATTCCGCCTTACCGGTTTACAGATGTAGCTGGGATGGATGAAAATCTACAAGAGCTGCGTGATGTGGTGACCTTCTTGAAAGAAGGTGACAAGTACTCTGTGATGGGTGCAAAAATGCCACGCGGCGTTTTGCTGATCGGTGAACCGGGCACCGGCAAAACGCTTATGGCAAAGGCTATCGCTGGGGAAGCGGGTGTATCCTTCTTCGCCATTTCTGGCTCAGAATTTGTGGAGGTTTTCGCTGGGGTAGGCGCAGGGCGGGTGCGTTCCCTATTCCAAAAGGCGCGGAAAAAGGCTCCCTGCATTATCTTCATTGACGAGATTGATGCGGTTGGACGCGAACGCCACAACGCGGGCAGTGGCGCCGAGATGGAACAGGATCAGACCCTGAATCAACTGCTGGTTGAAATGGATGGGTTCGAAAACTCGGAAAACGTTATTGTTCTGGCTGCCACCAACCGCATGGACGTGCTAGACTCCGCCCTCACTCGCCCAGGCCGTTTCGATCGCCGCATTTATGTGGGACGCCCGGACATTAAGGGCCGCGAAGCCATCTTGAAGGTGCATGTAAACGGCAAACGGCTCGCCCCTGAAGTCTGCCTGGAGAATGTTGCCCGGGCAACTCCGGGCCTGGTGGGGGCAGACCTGGCAAATATCGTTAACGAAGCGGCTATTCTGGCAGTGCGCAATGGGAATGAGATGATCACCATGCACGACTTAGAAGAAGCCATCGAAAAATCCCTGGCGGGCGGCGTGCAGCGCAAGAACAACGTCATGAGCAAGGAAGAGCGCGAGATCATCGCTTACCATGAAGCCGGACATGCAGTCGCCATCCACGAGACCAAGATCGCTGACCCGGTATACAAGATCACCATCATCCCACGTGGACAGGCTGGCGGTTATACCATCTCACTGCCCACAGAAGACAGCCTGCTGCATTCAAAGAATAAACTTATCGCGCGTATTACCGGATTGTTGGGTGGGCGCGCCGCGGAAGAAATTTTCTTCCAGGATATCACCAGCGGCGCTTCGAATGACCTCCAGGTCGCCACGCAGTTAGCCGAAGAAATGGTCATGCGCCTGGGCATGGATGCCAGCACTGGTTTGCGGGTCTTCCCACAACCGCACGGCTACGCTGCCCTGGCCAGCCCACGCAGCTCGCAAAAGACCTTCGAAATGATTGATGAAGCTGTGAAGTCTCTGCTGGATCAGTGCTACGAACGGGCCAAGCAGATTATGCTCGAAAAGCGGGCTTACGTAGAACTGGTCGCAAAGGAACTGCTCGAAGTTGAAACCATCAATCGCGAAAAGTTCCTGGAGCTGATGGACTCGCCGCAACTGCTGCCCGGCGAGGGTGGACTGCCTGTCTACTCGAATGCGCAGTTGAATAAGTAGATCAAGGCGTTTCGTTCCAAAGTGAAATCAAAGAGGTGCTGTTTACGGTAAAGCCATCCGAAACAGCACCTCTTTTCCATTACTGGACTGATGATTAATTGTTGAAACCCAATCCCTTTTCCTTCAAGGAAACAAAACGTCCATAGCCAATGACCAGATGATCCAGCAGTTCAATATCCAGTAGTTTTCCAGCCTGCACTACTGCCCGCGTCAGCGCCACATCCTCTGGGCTAGGCGAAGGGTCGCCAGAAGGATGGTTATGGATCATGACAATGGCAGCCGCGTTCCGCAATATGGCGGCTTTGAACACCTCGCCCACGCGCACCGTCGAAGCATTCAGTGACCCAACATATAGTTTTTCAATATGGATCACCCGGTTGCGCGTATCAAGATGAATTACACGCAAATGCTCCTGCGGCAAAGCCGACATTTCATACTGCACGAGCGCAGCGGCGTCTGCCGGAGAATGAATAGCCGCACGTTCATCTGGCGCTTCCAGGCGCAAGCGAACGCCCAATTCAATCGCAGCCTTGATCTGAGCCGCCTTCGCGAGACCCATCCCTTTCTGCTGCGAGATCTCCAACACAGAAGCGCGGTGCAGGCCTGGCAGGCCGCCCATATCCTGCATCAAGCGCTGGCTCATTTGAACTGAATTCTCCCCCTGAATTCCTACGCGCAGGAGAATGGCGAGCAGTTCCGCGTTCGAAAGCGCCTGGGGGCCTAACTCAGCCAGACGTTCACGCGGGCGGTCGGAAGCAGTCAGATCTGTAATGCGGTAAGTGGCTGAATTCTCTTTTGGCATCGATGTGTCCGTAGTTTGAGGATTTTATGTGGCGTTATTGTGCAGCTTCATTTTACGCGTTTTTTCGTCCCCTGCGAAGCAAAAAACGTATAAAGAAGGTCTGCTATCCATGCTATAATTTTTCTACCGGAGATTTTATGACGATTGATCCCGCTTTACTTCGCAGCCTGGTTTTAGCCGCTGTGGCCTTTGCAGCAGCATTTCTCGCTGCGCTCTGGCTGAGCCTGGTTATCTGGACTTATCGTGATATCCGCCAACGCGCGCGTGATCCAATGGCGCGCATCCTGGCTGTGCTGGTGGTGGCAGTATTGTTTTTACCTGGGATTCTGGTATACCTGATCCTGCGCCCTGCGCACACCCTGGAAGAAGAATTCCAGCAGACCCTGGAAGAGGAGGCTTTACTCCAATCCATCGAAGATAATGCTGTTTGCCCGGGCTGCGGACGCAGGGTACACGAAAACTGGGTAGCCTGCCCAAGCTGTTACACCCGCCTGAAAAAGCCCTGCCATCAGTGCAATCGCCTGATGGAGCTGGCCTGGAACCTGTGTCCTTACTGTGGCACACCTGCTCCGGGTATGCGGCGTGAAAATCTGACGCTCGAAGAGGCCTTGCGTAACTTGCCGGTGGAGGCCCTGGAAAAAGAAGAAAACGAATAACCCTATGAAAACACAGCAAGGGGGATTTCGTTATATTGGAACTGTACCGCTGCTCTTCCAAGCGAAAGCGGCGCATTAAAATACACGCATTTTGATCTATCAGGTATAATAAACAAATGTATCGCACCGCACCAGTAGAAACTGTCGATTATCTTGTTATTGGTCATCTGACTCGTGATTTGACCCCCACTGGCCCCCGTTTGGGCGGCACAGCGGCATTTTCAGCCCTGACGGCTCGCGCCATGGGTTTAAGAGTTGGAATTCTAACGGCCTGTGAAGACTGCCTTTCCGCCATCGAATTGGAGCGAGAAGGGATTCAGGTAGTTGGTCTCCACGCAGACCAAACCACGACCTTCGAAAATATTCAAACACCAACTGGGCGCGTTCAATATGTTCACCATGTCGCCCCAGAAATTAATATAATCTCCTTGCCGGAAGCCTGGCGCGGAACGCCTATTGTTCATCTTGGCCCGGTTGCCCGTGAGGTGGATCCTACCCTGATACGCGCCTTTTCAAATTCGTTTATCGGTTTGACGCCGCAAGGCTGGCTGCGCACCTGGGATCAGGAAGGACGCGTCCATTTTACCGATTGGCCTGAAGCATCCTTTGTGCTGCAGCAGGCCAATGCGGCTGTAATCAGTATCGAAGATGTGTTGGGTGACGAACGGTTGGTGGAGGAGATGGCGTCCTCCATTCGTGTGCTGGTCGTGACCGAAGGCCAGGCTGGCGCCCGGCTCTACTGGAACGGCGACCTGCGCCGCTTCCGCCCCCCCAAAATGGACGAAGTGGACCCAACCGGGGCTGGCGACGTCTTCGCAGCCGCCTTTTTCATTCGGCTCCACAGTACCCGCGACCCGTGGGAAGCGGCTCGCTTTGCTACCAACCTGGCAGCAAACACCGTAACAAGAGTAGCCTTAGAGAGCATCCCCACGGTAGATGAAGTGCAAAGTTGTCTGACTGAAGTGATCGATTAATGTAAGCCGCAGAAAGACGGAGACGCATGGCACGGATCTACACACTTGTCAACCAAAAAGGTGGTGTTGGTAAAACAACCTCGGCCATAAACCTGGGAGCATACCTCGGGTACTATGGTCAGCGTGTTTTACTTGTCGATATTGACCCTCAGGCCAACGCAACATCTTCTTTAGGCATTGATAAAAACACGGTACGCAGCGGCACGTATGAAGCCTTGATCCGATCTACGCCAGTGGGGCCGCAGATTCTACACAACCCTCGTCTTAAACTATCACTGCTCCCCTCTTCGTCGGCCCTGGCTGGGGCAGAAGTAGAGCTTGTGGAGATGCCGCACCGTGAGTTCCGTCTGCAAGAGGCCCTGCGCCCGCTGCAGGATCGCTATGACTATATTCTCATCGACTGCCCTCCTTCGCTGGGACTGCTCACCATCAACGGGCTGACCGCCTCGCAAAACGGCGTGCTTATCCCCGTGCAGTGCGAGTACCTGGCGCTGGAAGGACTGGGGCAACTGACAGACACCATTTCGCGCGTGCGCAGCGGTTTGTTCCCCGAACTAGAAGTGCGCGGTGTGATCCTGACGATGTATGATGGGCGCACGCGCCTGGCAACCGATGTGGTCAACGAAGTACGAAAGTATTTCCCCGACCAGGTATTTGAAGCCGTTATTCCACGCAGCATCCGGGTGGCAGAAGCCCCCTCCTACGGGATTCCGATCTCCATCTACGCCCCGGATTTAACTGCCGCGCACGCATACGCGGCCCTGGCACGCGAACTGCTGGCAAAGGATGGTATTTTCATTCCCGACCTGCAAGCTTGATCCTTTGGCTGTACGGGCCTGAAACACTGGGTATGTGATTGGATTGGTTAAGACTGAAACAGGAAAGATATGGCGCGTAAAGGCGGACTTGGTAAAGGGTTAGACGCTCTGATTCCCAGCAGTTCTCCTGCCGCCCCCCGGCAGGAAAGCGGATTGGTTGAGATTCCTGTGGATCAGATTGTCCCGAACCCACGACAGCCGCGTATGGAAATGAATGATGAAGAACTCCAGGGGTTAGCTGATTCAATCCGTGAACACGGCGTCTTACAGCCTCTGGTAGTCTCGCACGACCAGCACAGTGGTCAGTATGTCCTCGTGGCAGGCGAACGCCGCCTGCGCGCCGCGCGAATGGCGCGGTTAGAAGCTGTGCCGGTCGTCATCCGGCAGACCAGCGACCAGCAGCGGCTGGAACTGGCCCTGATTGAGAATGTACAGCGAGCAGATCTCACCCCGCTTGAAACAGCCGAAGCTTATCACCACTTAATCGAAGAATTTGGCCTGACGCATGAAGAAGTGGCAGCGCGCGTGGGCAAAAGCCGCGAGTTGGTCACCAACACGCACCGCCTGGTGCGCTTGCCTGACGAGGTGAAGCAGGGCCTGGCGCAGGGCCTGATCACTGAGGGGCATGCCCGCGCCCTCCTGGGGCTGGAAGCGCGGCCCATCTTGATGCAAGAAGTCTATAAAGCCGTGGTCGATAACAAGCTGTCGGTGCGGCAAACCGAAGCGCTGGTGAAAGATATGGCAGGACGCCGGCCAGCCCCATCTGACCGGAAGAAAGTGCCGGCCGAAGTGCAGGAACTGGAAGATGAGCTGCGCAGTTACCTGGGCACGCGCATCAAGCTTCGCTATGGAAAAGGCAAAGGGTCTTTGACAATTTACTACTTCTCTGACGAAGAATTAAACGATATGATCACAAAGATCCTCAAGGAGTAATGGATTCATGCGCATCCTATATAACGCTCATATTGTTACCCAAGATGATTCCCGCCCTTCTGCCACCGCCATCGTCGTGGGAGAGGAGCGTATTTTAGCGGTTGGCAGCGATCAGGAAGTGCTGAACCAATTTCACGACGCGGTAGAAACGCAGGACATGCAGGGTAAGACCATCTGGCCTGGGCTGACGGACGCTCACATTCACCTGGAACATTATGCTGCCGCGCTGCAAATGATCGACTGCGAAGTTTCTTCGCGAGCCGAATGCGTGCGGCGGGTGACTGAAAAAGCGCGCCAGACGCCTCCAGGCACATGGATTCAAGGGCATGGCTGGAACCAGAACGAATGGCCTGAAGGCTTTGGCAATGTGAAGGAACTGGATGCTGCTGCCCCGAACCATCCCGTTTATCTGACCGCCAAGTCTCTTCACGCTTCATGGGCAAACTCTGCCGCGCTAAAAGCAGCCGGAATCACGCGCATGACTCCAGACCCTGAAGGCGGCGTCATCCAGCGAGACGAAAATGGCAACCCAACCGGCATCCTGTTTGAATCGGCCATGTCATTGGTAGACGAATCCATCCCTACCATGACGGTAGAAGAGGTTGCCAGCGCATTGGAAGCAGCTCAGTGCAACCTATGGCAGATGGGCATTACCAGCGTCCACGACTATGATCCCAGCCAATGTTTTGCCGCCCTGCAAATCTTACAGCAGCGAGGGAAGCTGCGCCTGCGCGTGGTGAAAGGCATCCCACTGGAGGATATGCCACATGCCATCGCGCTGGGTTTACGCACTGGCTTTGGCAATGATTACCTGCGCGTTGGCTCCGTAAAGATGTTTGCAGATGGGGCGCTAGGCCCAATGACTGCGGCCATGCTGCAACCTTACGAAGGCAACTCAAACAATACCGGCATGTTGTTAATGGATAACGAGGAAATATTTGAGCACGGGCAGCAGGCCAGTGCGCACGGCCTCAGCGTTGCTATTCATGCCATCGGCGACCGGGCCAATCATGAAGTGCTGTTAGCCTATACGCACCTACGGGACTTTGAAAATGAAAAAGGGTTAGCCGCTTTGCGCCACCGGATTGAACACGTGCAAGTGCTGCACCCAGACGATTATGGGCGGCTGGCTGCGTTGGGCGTAATTGCCTCTGTTCAACCCATTCACGCCACCTCTGATATGTATACCGCCGACCGCTACTGGGGCAGCCGTTCAGAAGGGGCTTATGCTTTCCGCACGCTTCTCGAGCGTGGGACGCATCTATGCTTTGGCTCAGATGCTCCAGTTGAATCGCCTAACCCCTTCCTGGGGCTGCACGCCGCCGTTACCCGGCGGCGGCCCAACGGCAGCCCTACTCCCGAAGGCTGGTATCCGGCGCAGAAGTTAAGCCTTTCAGAAGCCCTCGCCGGTTATACAACTGGCCCCGCGTTTGCTGTTGGATTGGAAAACCAGCTCGGCAAGTTATCTCCTGGTTACTTTGCAGACCTGATCGTACTGGAACAAAACCCGTTCCAACTGTCCTCAGACCAGCTCTACGGTTTACAACCCGCTGCCACCATGGTTGGTGGACAATGGGTGTGGCATGCAGCCTAAGTGGCAAGCAGCCTTGGGGCTCTCCACGATTATTCACCTACTAGATGATAAAGACTTATGGGTACTCAGCACCTAACTCCTGAAATCCTGGTTCCACGACTCGGCGACTATCTTGTAGAGAAAGGCACCCTTTCTCTACAAGACTTGCAACATGCGCTTGCATACCAGGAAAAGCTGCGTAAAGAAGGGGATGTCCGTCTGCTGGGGCAAGTTCTGATTGACCTGGAGTTAATTGACCCCGATACGCGCGAAGCGGCGATTACGGAAGTCATTTTCCAGCTTCGGTCGGGACTGCAAGAGGCCAACCAGCAGCTGCTGCTGGCGAACCAACAGCTTGAAAAGCGCGTGCAGGAACGCACTTCGGAACTGCAAAAAGCGCTTGAAAAATTAGCAGAACTAAATCAGTTAAAAGCCAATATCGTCGCCAATATTTCACATGAACTGCGCACCCCCCTCACCCATTTAAAGGGCTACCTGGAACTGTTACTGAGTGGGGATTTAGGGCCATTGAATGACACGCAGACCAACGCGCTCACTGTAATGGGGCGATCAGCCGAACGGTTAGGCCGCCTGATTGAAGACCTGATCCTCTTCTCCATCAGTGAGCGTGACCAGATCCATCTTCGTTTAGCACCCTTTGCATTGACGAAAATCTGCGCGAATGCCATCAATAAAGCAAGTTACAAAGCGCGTGAACGCGATGTTCGCTTGCATTTAGAATGCGCACCTGATCTGACCGAAGTATTTGGTGATGAAGAAAAAGTTTCCTGGGTAATCATGCAGCTTTTGGATAACGCCATCAAGTTTACCCAGCCAGGCGGACAGGTTACCCTGAGCATTCGCCAGGAAGGCCCTTTTGCGAACCTGGCGGTAATCGATTCGGGTATTGGCATTCCTCCAACCCGCCTGGATGAAATTTTCGAATCGTTTTACCAGTTAGACGGCAGCACCACTCGCCGCGCTGGAGGAACCGGGCTGGGGCTGGCCCTGGCGAAAAAGATCGTCGAAGGGCATGGTTCAGTTATCCGAGTCACGTCAGAAGTGGGTAAAGGCAGCAGCTTTGAATTTCTGCTCAAGATCCATACTGCCAGCCAACACACGAAAACCTGATTGCCAACTTTTTATAAAGGTGTAAGTAAATCATTATGAGCGTACAGAAGTACTCTTCCGAAACAGTCGGGCTGGATCATCTTTACGAGATCAGCCGCATTATCACGCAGACGTCGGAGTGGAAACCAGCGCTCAACGAGATTGCCACCCTCATTCGCTCCATCTTCATCTTCGATAACCTCGTTGTGTATCTGGCCGATCCGGCCCGCCATGATCTGGATGTGATGTATGCCCGCGCAATGGGTCGTGGGCGTTCTGCTGAAGCTGATATTGCCTGGGGGGAAATTCTGGCAAATCAGATTATGGACAAACCACAAAAGATCGTACAGGAGCCGATCAACGATCCCAATATTAATCGTCTCGAACGGCCCTATATCCTTGGCATTCCCCTGCAAGTATCGACACGCACCCTCGGGGTGATTATCTTCATTCGCTTCGGCAGCCCGCCGTTTGAGGCTGAGACTATTCGCCTGGCAGAGTTTATTGCCCAGCAAATTGCCCTGTTAGTGGAACGCCAAAACTTGCAGCACGCTTATGAGGCCCTCGAAGCTCAGAATCAGGAAGCCCGACTGCAAGAAGACTTTATATCCACGATCACCCATGAACTGCGTACCCCATTGGGCTTTATCAAGGGCTATACCACGACCTTGCTGCGCTCTGACACCAGTTGGAATCAGGAAACACAACAAGAGTTCTTGAAAATCATCGATCAGGAGGCCGACCGGCTGCAAGAGTTGATCGAAAACCTGCTGGATTCTGCCCGCTTGCAAAGTGGGGCGCTCAAGATGGAATTCCAGGCTGTGCGAATTGACGCACTCATCAAATCTGTAGCGGACAGAGTCACCCAGCATCACTCGGACCTGCAAATTCATATTGAATTGAACCAACCAGGGCTTATCATCCGCGGCGATCCTAAACGCCTGGGTCAGGTGTTTGAAAACTTACTTAACAATGCTGTTAAGTATGCGCCTGGATCGCAGATACAGATTAATATTGCTAAAGAACGTGATATGGTTCTTGTTATGTTTCAAGATCACGGGCCAGGAATTCCGCAACGCTATCTTCCTCACATCTTCGACCGCTTCTTCCGCAACCCGGAACTAGAACCTTACGTGCATGGATCAGGGCTTGGGCTTTTTATTTGCAAGAAAATTGTACAGGCACATCAGGGTCAGATATATGCTACCTCAACAGTAGGAGAAGGAACCATCTTCCATATCGACTTGCCTTACTCATCGTAAACCGTTTCCATTTTCACTCAATGGAACGAAAGCGGCCCCAGCCTGAACCTGAACAAACTTGTCCAGGAGGAAAAGATGGCATCAGAAATTCTTGTTGTGGATGATGAAGCACGCTACTTGCACTTAATCAAAGTTAATTTAGAAGCTGCCGGTTATGAAGTGAAATGCGCTAGCAATGGCGAAGAAGCACTGGAAGCAATGTCGAGTCAGAATTCAGATATGGTGATCCTCGATATCATGATGCCCAAGCTGGATGGCTTTACCACTTGCGAGCGCATCCGGCAGTTTTCGAATGTTCCGATCATCATGCTGACCGCAAAAGGCGAAGAACAGGACCGGGTAAAAGGGCTGAATGCGGGCGCAGATGATTACGTGGTAAAGCCTTTCTCGGCAACCGAACTGGTCGCCCGCGTGCGCGCCGTCCTGCGCCGCGCGCAGACTTCAGATGCAGCCACGCAAAACCGCTACTTCACTCATGGCAACTTGAAGATTGATTTTGCCCGCGCTGAAGTCTGGCGCGACAACAAACCCGTTTATCTCTCAGCCACCGAGTACCGCCTGCTTATCCAGTTTGCACATCATGTTGGACATGTTCTCTCAGCTGAAGATCTATTGGTAGCGGTTTGGGGCAGCCAGTACCGTGACGATAAAGAAATTCTATGGGTTAGTATTGCTCGCCTGCGTCAAAAGCTAGAAGATAATCCCCACAGCCCTCAGCACATTGTTACCCGGTCTGGATTGGGTTACTTGATGCCCCCTGTAGAAAAGGATCCACTGGAAAAAGGATAATGCCCGGGAACCGGTCTGAATAAAGTAGATACTGCATTACAAAATTCGCCTCAATAGGATTAACATGGTCGCACATTACAACGAAAAGGGCAAAATCTTTACGCAGGTCGTTTCTAAAAAACAGTTAGCCGTCACGATCCACACCAATCAACAAGTTATTCAGGGATATATTCATATCCGGCTTGATGCACGCACAAAAGATGAACTTAACGGAGAAGAAAGGTTTATTGCAGTATCCGATGCAGTTATATACAATAGTCAAAACGAGGAAGTAGCCCGCAGTTCATTTTTACTGGTGAACTCTTCCCATATTGTTTGGCTCATTCCAGAAGAAGAATAACGCATTCAATCAGGCATAGCAGACATATGAATAACCCCGGACTCAATTCGCGAGCAGCAGAGCTGGCGAAGTTAAAAGACTACTTAATTAACGCGGTTTCTCGTGAACTGGAAAATAATCCTGCGCCTGTTGCCAACCGTCGCCAGGTGATGACGCAGATTTTACAGCAGGCTTATCAGGCAACCCGTCTCCAACTCCCCAATACGCTGCGCGACCAACTTTTTCATGAAATTTTAGATGATCTACTCGGCTTTGGCCCTTTGCAGCCGCTCCTGGAAGATGAAGATGTCTCAGAAGTGATGGTCAACGGCCCCCAAAAAGTTTTCATTGAACGCAAAGGAAAGTTAACCAAAACCAACATCATCTTTGAAAACGATGCGGCAGTCTTGCGTGTGATCGAAAAGATCATCCTGCCGCTCGGACGACGGGTCGATTTAGAAAGTCCCACCGTGGATGCGCGCCTGCCAGATGGGTCTCGTGTGAATGCGGTTATCCCTCCCTGCGCGATTGATGGCCCTACCATTACCATCCGAAAATTCAAAAAAGATAAGCTCACCATTGACCAGCTCATCAATTATGGCTCGATTACGCGTGGAATGGCTGATTTTATTCGCGCGTGCGTCATTTCACGCCTCAATGTCGTTATTTCTGGCGGTACCGGGTCTGGGAAAACAACGTTGTTGAACGTGCTTTCCAGCTTTATCCCAGAAGATGAGCGGATTGTCACGATTGAAGACGCGGCAGAGTTAAAGCTCCAACAAGAACACGTGGTACGCATGGAAACCAAACCAGCAAACAGCGAGGGTAAGAATGCGGTTACCATCCGCGATCTTGTGAAAAACTCCTTGCGCATGCGCCCCGACCGGATTGTCGTAGGGGAATGCCGCGGTGGCGAAACCCTGGATATGCTGCAAGCCATGAACACCGGTCATGATGGTTCACTCACCACCCTCCACGCCAACGCACCGCGTGATGCGCTCTCACGTATGGAGACCATGTGCATGATGTCGGGGATGGATTTACCCATCAAGGTAGTCCGCGAGCAAATTGCCTCGGCTATCGACTTGATTGTGCAGCAGACCCGCCTGAAAGACGGCAGCCGCAAGGTAACCGCGATTACCGAAGTCGCTGGTATGGAAGGCGATACGGTTGTTTTGACCGATATCTTCAAGTTTGAGCAAATCGGCATCAGCTCGGATGGCAAAGTGCTTGGCGAACTCAAACCGACCGGAATCCGGCCATTATTCTCGCCACGTTTGGAAGCCTCCGGTTTCAAACTAGGTCCAGAAGTGTTTGGCGCTAACCTTGCAGAAATATTAGGCGGGCGCCGCCGGTGATAAAAAGCCCCATCCCACAGAGCAGTCCGTGATGAACTGGTGCTATAATTGCCTCTATGGATCCAGTGCTTTTTGATCATCCCAAACAAGGCGAAACACTCGCGCGATTGACCAGGTAAGGTTTCGTATGAGCAATTACCGCCAGCTCGTTCAGATCCGCACAAAGAAGCTCGGCTTACTCATTCTCGATGCTCGCAAAGTACAGCGGCGCAGTGTTGAAGAATGCGCCGAAGCTATTGGCGTTTCTCCAGAAGAATTTCAGGAATTTGAAAAAGGCGCTCGTTCTCCCTCTATGCCGCAGTTAGAACTGCTGGCGCTGTATTTCAATATCTCACTGGAACATTTTTGGGGAAAGAAAGCCCTTTCTGAAACCAACGTCTCTCAGGCCCTGGAAGAAAAAGAACGCTTACTGCTGCTGCGCAACCGGATGATCGGCGCAAACCTGCGTCTGGCGCGTAACAGCGCAAACTTCTCCTACGACGAGATGACTGAGCGGACAGGGATCGATGAAGAGAGGCTGCGCAAGTATGAATTGGGCGAGGAAACTGTGCCTGTGCCTGAATTGGAAGTTCTGGCAGCGGCGATGGATATTCCCATTGAACGCTTCTATGATCAGCACGGGCCGATTGGCCGCTGGCGAGCGCAGCAAGGCCTCACCCAAATGTTTCTCGAGCTGCCGCCCGATGTTCAGCAGTTTGTGAGCAAACCAGTCAACCGGCCTTATCTTGAACTGGCGATGCGCCTGAGCGAGCTTTCGGCTGAAAGACTGCGGGCTGTTGCAGAAGTCTTACTGGAGATTACTTACTGATGGAAACTTCCACTCCCCAACAACGCGCCCGGCAAGCCGAAAAAGCTTACCAAGCCCAACAGTACGCGCAAGCCGCAGATTTGTTTGAACAAGCGGCCCAAACATTTACTGCGCAAGGTGATGTTTTAAGCGCAGCAGAAATGTCAAGCAACCGCAGCGTGGCATTGCTGCAAGCTGGCGATGCCAACGGTGCTTACCAGGCGGCGCAAGGTGTGGATCGCGTTTTTGCCCTGGCAGGCGATACCCGTCGTCAGGCGATGGCGGTTGGAAACGAAGCCGCCGCACTGGAAGGATTAAATCAGCTTCAACCCGCCCTACTGAAGTATCAGGAATGTGCTGAGTTGTTGAAACAAGTCGGGGACAATGAGAGTAGAGCGATGGTCTTAAAGAGCATTTCTCAAATTCAGATGCGCACCGGTCACCAGCTCGAAGCCCTGGCCTCGATGGATGCAGCTTTGGAGCAACATAAAAGGCTGTCCATTAAAGAGCGCATGCTAAAGAAGCTGCTCAAAGTTCCCTTTCAAATGTTGAACCGCGGCTGAGAACCGCTGCGCCCGGCAAGTTTATGCAGGTCTGATAAGCTGCCGAGAAATCGTTATACGTCCCATGAGCATCGTACTACGCCCTGCCGAAAAATCAGATTTTGCCGCACTCAACCGGTTTATCCATGCTCAAAACTACATCCACCATCATCTGGACTGGCGAGAAACACTCGATTGGCTGAGTCGCCAGCCTTTTTTGTTGATGGAAGAAAGCCACCAGATTAAGGCCGTGCTGGCCTGCCCGCCCGAGCCGCCAGAGGTAGCCTGGGTGCGCCTGTTTGGCGTTTCTCCGCGCACTTCACCGGAACGCGCCTGGCAATCCATGTTTGAGCGCGCGATTGAGACTCTACATACCCATACTCCTCGGCCGGCGTTGGTGTCATTATCGCTGCGCGATTGGTACAGTGATTTGCTGCAGCGCCATAGATTTACATTCCACCAAGATATTGTCGTCTTTATCTACGACACTACGCCGCCCATCCCCCCGCAAATGCCGCCCGAATTCAGGCTGCGCCCCATGCAGTTGGAAGATATCCCAGAAGTAATCGTCATTGATAACCAATCCTTCGAACCCATATGGCGCCTTTCTGAGCAAGATATGCAGTATGCCTATCAAAAAAGCGCTTATATGACAGTCGCGGAGTATGAAGGGAAGATTGTTGGCTACCAGATGAGCTCCTCCACCGGCTTTTACGCCCACCTGGCCCGGCTGGCAGTCAGCCCCGCCATGCAGCGCCGCCGGATCGGGTTTGCCATGGTTCAGGACTTGCTGGAATACTTCATCAATCAACGTAGTTGTTGGGGCGTCACGCTAAATACCCAGCATAATAATACCTCCTCAATCGCCCTTTACCAGTCGATTGGTTTTCACAAGACCGGCGAGCGATTCCCTGTTTTTATTTATAACGACAGCGAGTGAAGGAGCAGCTCTTTTAAGACCCGGTGTAATTACAAAACCTAGACAACATTTGTCTCGAAAAAAAACTGGCCTACTCGTGTTGAGGCCAGTTTTTTGACAACCAATATTAATTAATAGATTATTAATAGATACTTTACAAACATGCTCCGTTATGGGAGAATCAGGCAGCAAAGCCGCACATGGATTGCGTAAACTCAAGGAGAGAGAAGAATATGGCAAAACAAGTTGGTAAACGCACTGCCATGCGCTTGAAACGTCAACAGCAAGAGCAGCGCAGGCGAATCATCACTATTTCAATCATAACCATAGCAGCACTTTTAGTGGTTGGTCTGCTCGTTATTCCCAATCTGATGGCTGGTTCCAGAGTCATCGCTCGCCCCAACCCCCAGGGAACTTCCATGGGGAACCCAAACGCACCGGTGAAAGTAGTGGAATACTCAGACTTCCAGTGTCCTTACTGCGCTCGCTTCGCGCTTACCGGCGAACCACAACTCATTCAGGATTATATTAATCCAGGCAATGTTTACTTTACTTACATGCCTTATAGCTTTATCGGCCCCGAATCAGTTTCCGCTGCTGAAGCTGCTTACTGCGCCTCTGATCAGGGCAAGTTCTGGGAGTACAAAGACCAGGTCTTCAATAATCAGGCTGGTGAAAACCAGGGCACCTTCAGCGATTCCCGCCTGACCCAATTCGCCCAGCAGATTGGGCTGAATATGGACCAGTTTAACAGTTGTTACACCAGCCATAAGTATAAGCAACAGGTGCTAGATGACAAGACAAAGGGCGACAGCCTGGGTGTGACTGGCACCCCCATGTTCTTCGTGAATGGGCAGGGCCCTCTTTCACAGAATGATCTGATAGCCGCCATCGATACTGCGCTGCAATCCAGCACCCCCGCCGCTACCGCCACCACAGCCCCCTAATCCTAATCAAGGTTAAGCATTCGAAAAGCCGCCCGGACATTGACTGCCCAGACGGCTTTTTTTATTTCCTTGAGAATATGTTATGGATCTGTGCCTGTCAAGTTCTTCTGAAACAACCTGACGATCGTTTTTTTCACCAGAAAAAAGAAGAAGAAAAACGAATGCCAGTTTTCTTATGGCAAAGAAGCCCAATTTATCCCCAGGGCGGCCATAGCCGCCACCAACAGCGGAGCCACCAGCAGGGCAGGCAGATAATTTCCTGAGCGAATGGGCTTAAGCTCCAACAAACTGCTAATCGCAATCGCCATCAACAAAAGCCCGCCCGTCGCGCTCATTTCGTTCATCATCAAATCCGTGATCAAAGGCTTAATCTGCCCAGCCGCCAGCGTGATTCCCCCCTGATAAACCAGAATGGGCAGCGCTGAAAAGATCACCCCGGTACCCAGGCTGGAAGCAAAAGCCATCGCAGCAAAGCCGTCGAGGATTGCCTTTACCGCCAGCAGTTGGAAGTTACCCGTTAAACCATCTTCAATAGAACCCATAATGGCAATAGGACCGACGCAAAACAAGAGCGAAGCCGCAAAGAAACCCCGCACAAACCGTTCCTGACGCGCTACTTGCGCCTCTGCCCCGCCCACAGTGGCCTTCCCCTGGAAGTGCTGTTCCAGCCAGCGGCCCAGGCGGCGAATCCCTTCTTCCACCTGCCACCATTCACCCAACAAGGCCCCAATTAGCAGGCTGCCCAGCACTACCAGCGAATTATGGGTCTGTAAAAAGGACTGTAACCCCAAAGCCAGGACAAATAATCCTAAGCCCGCCACCACTGTACGGCGCAAGCCATCGGGCAAACGCCCACCCAGCAAGCAGCCAACCGAACCCCCAATCACAATCGTCGCAACATTAATGAACGTGCCAGTCATTTTTTAGGATCTACCTTTGCCAATGTTAAGTTTTGATTTCCAGCCAATTGATTTTCGCGTAACTCAAGTATAAAGCACAACGAAGAAAGCCGGTTCAAGTAGCCCATCAGTTCCTGGTTTTCGATCCCGCCCTGATGGAACAACTCCACCACCCGGCGTTCCGCCCGGCGCACCACCGTCCGCGCCAGATCCATCAACGCACCTTCCACGGTATCCCCTGGAATGATGAATTCTTTTGGAACCTCCACACTGGCGCTCAAATCATCCATCTGGGCTTCCAGCCAGGTCACCTGCTCGGCAGTGATCGAACGAAACCGCGCCGCATTCTCAGGCGTGGCCCCCAGTTCTGCCATCAGACCGTAAAGGTGACGCTGCACTTCGAGCAGCAGTTGTTTGGCTTCCGGTGAACGGCTGAGCGATCGAGCCAACCCCAGGGCCGCCCCTGCCTCATCCACCGTACCCAGGGCCTCCAGGCGAAGATTGCTTTTAGGAACCCGCCCCTCCCCCAGCAAGCCGGAATAACCATCGTCGCCACCCCGTGTATAAAACGGCATTGGCATGATAACCCCTCCTGTCTGCTTCTAAGATAGATCAAAACGCACGTACAAAAACCAGTAATCCTCCTCAGGGAAACCAGAAGCCATCTCAGGCTCCCACACAAACGGCCCTGAGCGGCTGATTCCGCGAAGAATCTGGTCTAATATGGATAACAGGTCATTTTCGTCAGCAGGAACGCTCTCTATCATTTCTGAAGGCAGCAGATGCAAGATCGCCCGCGAGCGCACCTGACTGGGATAAGATTGGGCATTCGTTCGAGCTTCGTCGCGCAGTTCGCCCAGGTACTGCCGCCAGAGGTTGAGACGAGAACGAAACTCATGCGCGGCTTTTAGGCCCCAATTCGCGCGCCACTCGCTGCGCACATGATGGATTTTACGCGTGCTATCTTCCAACTCAGCCTGCTGTACATCCGCAAGCGGCAGCGCCGTCAAGCGCTTTTCAGCAAGTAGCAAACTGCCGAGGGTCAGTTGTGGAAGACGCACCCCCCCAGGTATATTCCTGGGGGAGTGTAGTGTCCAATAAAGTTCGGAAGAAAGAATATATTCTTGTAAGTCGGGCAGTGCAGCCCGTAAGAAAAACCAGTCGCTTTCAAAAGACATTTTTCACCCCTTTGCTTTCTGCACGACCGCTCTACTGCGGTTACGGTTTTGGATTGTTATCAGCAGGCATGTTTGCACTCTCAGACTTTGACCGATTCGCACTTGACGCCAGGAACCATTCCGTTAAATTTGCAAACCGGTCTGAGGTGTCGAACAGCGGCCCCATTCGAACGCCCTGAACCTCACGGTCGACCGCATAAGTGTATACCGGATAGTACAGCGGAAGCGCGGGCAGTTCCTGGTTGAAGATAATCTGGAAGTTGCGATAAAGGCGGGCGCGCTCACTGACATTGGCAGTCACTCGGGCCTGTTCCAAATACTCGCTGGCGACGCGTTGGCCCCACTGGCTGTAATTCTGCCCGCCTGTTGCCTGAGCCTGATCCCAGAAGGGATAAGGGTCTGGATCGGGTGAACGGGAGAGATTCAGATCAACCAGTGCAGCCTGGAAATCACGCTGATCCAGCCGGTCCCTGACCAGGTTCTCATAAGCAACCGGTTCGACTTCCACCTGAACGCCCAATTCCTTCCAACGGTCACGAATGTATTCCGCTACGGATTTGTGCAGATCATCGTCGGGGTAGAGCAGGGTCAGACGCAGCGCGACATCATCCTTCTTGCGCACCAGGTCTCCTTCTTCAGCCAAAACATACCCGGCATCTTTTAGTAGACCACGCGCCGCCTCAGGGTCAAAAGCCTCGTGTTTAATACCATCATAGTATGCCCATGTACCGGGAAGAATGGGACCATCCGCAACCACGGCCTGCCCTTGCAGCAAACGATCTACAATCCACTGGCGGTTCAGGCCTTCCATCAATGCCTTCCGCACCTTCGCGTCTTCCAGGAAAGGCGCGTCCTGGCTTTTAACATTCAACATCACCATACTGAGTTCAGGTTCGCGAGCGGTATATACCGCCAACTGCGGCTCGGCCAGAACCGCGCTCAAAATATCCGAAGATACCTGACCGATGCCCTGTACCTGTCCATCCTGATAAGCCTGCAAGACACTAGCAGAATCGGGATAGTAACGGAAGACAACTTCATCAATATAAGGTTTCGACCCATAGTAGCCATCAAAAGCTGCCAGCGCCACACCCTTGATCTCACCATCTTCGACCACCAACTGCTCGAACCGATACGGGCCCGTGCCTACAGGTTGGAGGTTGAAAGGTGAGTTGATCATCTCATCCAGGGTTTGCCCATCCAACAAATGCTTTGGTAGGATGCCAAAGGTCAGGTAATCCAGGAACGGCGAGAAAGGCTCTGGCAAGCGAAACTGTAGTGTGTCGTCACTGAGCTTGACCAATTCCACGTCCTTCCAAAAATCCTGCAAATCCTGCGGAATTGCACTGCCACCCTTGCGCAGTAGATCCACTGTAAAGACAACATCATCCGCAGTGACGGGTTGTCCATCATGCCATGTTGCATCTTTGCGCAGCTTGAAGTTATAGAGGGTGCCATCCTTCGAACTGCCCATCGACTCAGCAAGATCGACCTCAGGAATCCCTTTTCCGTCAAACTTGACCAGACCGCTAAAGATCAGGCGGCTGATGTCTCGATCGGGCGGGTTATAGAAGCTCAAAAGAGGGTTGAGGCGCATCAGAGACCCAACCAACGCTTCCGTATAAATTCCTCCCTTTACAGGTTCAGGAGCCACTACCGGAGTATCAGGGGTAGGCTGTTCTCCAAGTAGTAAGATCCCAACCACAAGGCCAGTCAAGAAGATAATGAGTAATTGCCAGCGTAGTTTTTTCATGGAACATAAATGTTAAAAGGGCGATTTACCCCTTATCGGCAAGTCGCCCTGTGAAATCTCCAATTAGAATGATTTGAAAAGTCTTCGAAACGTAGGCCCAAGAACTACATGATGATAACAACAGTCATAATGAGGATGAAAAACAAAGCGCTGAGGCCAATTGTAACCCAAAACAGCGTTTTTTCAATCCCTCTTCGAGCGGTAAAGACTGTCCCCGTATCCTGTCCCGTCAACCCGCCCAGGCCAGTGCCTTTGCTTTGCAGCACCACACTGATGATAAGTGCAATTGACGTTATAATCAAAGCAATGTCAAAATAACCAGTCACGCTTTCCTCCTGTGATAAAAACCAGTTAGGGATTATACCTTTTCTTATATGGATTCGTCAATTGATAATGCCCGAACTGATCGTTAATTTACATATGCATACGCAGTATTCCGATGGCAGCGGCACGCACCAGTCAATCGCTGAGGCTGCCTTGCGTGCGGGGATCGATGTCGTTGTGGTGACCGATCATAATATATTCGTGCAAGATATGGAAGGTTACTACGCCGGGAACGCGAAACACGGCACCGAAGGACGGCGCGTCTTACTGTTGGTAGGTGAAGAAGTGCATGACCCGGCTCGCCATCCTCAGAAGAGTCACCTGCTGGTACTGGGTGTAGACCGCGAAATGGCAACCTATGCCCCTAAACCCCAGCGCCTGCTCGAACAAGTCCAAAAAGCGGGCGGGATATCGTTTATCGCACATCCCTTTGACCCAGAAATGAAGTCTTTCCACGAACCCGATATTTCTTGGGCCGATTGGGAAGTGCGCGGTTATACCGGATTGGAACTATGGAATGGCTTTAGCGAGCTTAAAAACGTCGCAAAAAGCCGCTTGCAAGCGATTTTTTATGCCTTTTTCCCCAAGTACATTGCTCAAGGGCCGCTCTCGGCGACCTTGAAAAAGTGGGATGAATTGACCGCGCGTGGTCAGAAAGTGGTCGCCGTCGGAGGATCCGATGCCCATGCATTGAAAATGCACCTGGGACCGATCCACCGGACCATCTTCCCATACGATTTCCATTTTCACGCCATCAATACCCATCTATTCACAGATCGGGCACTGGGAACTGACATGGCTGCTGACCGGCAGAAGGTGCTCGATGCGCTGCGGAAAGGCCACGCGTTTATCGGTTATGATCTCCCTGCATCCACCAGGGGCTTTCGCTTTACAGCGCAGGGCAAGGCTGGTTCTGTCACGATGGGCGATGAAGTCGCGCTGGGGAACGGCGTGACTTTCCAAATCCGTATCCCTGGAAAGGTGGAATGCCGCCTGCTGCGCGACGGAGAGGTCATCAAAACCTGGAATGGGCGCGAGATTTGCACGCATATCAGTAACCAACCTGGCGCGTACCGGGTGGAATGTTATCTGAACTACCTGGGGAAACAGCGCGGCTGGATATTTAGCAACCCAATCTACGTCCGGGTTTAGCGTGAATCTCACAGCGCTAATGGAGTTGAAAGAATGGTTGTTAAGAACAACGTCACTCGTATGCTCGATGCACAAAAAGTTTCCTACACCGTTTTTGAACTTCCAGTGGAAAAGTTAGGCGCGCGGGAAACCGCCCAACGGCTGAAGGCGCCATTGGAAGTGGTTTTCAAAACCATTGTAGTCCAGCGTGACAAACCGGGAAAGACAGTCTTAGCCGTTGTGCCCGGCGTCTCCAGCCTGGATTTGAAAGCACTGGCGGGCTTCTTGGGTGAGAAAAAGATGCATCTTCCGACCCAAAATGCAGCCGAACAACTGACCGGGCTGCAAGCGGGAGGGATTTCGCCTCTGGCGCTGATCAACCGCGGCTTTCAGGTGGTGATCGATCAGTCTGCACAAAGCTTTCCCGAAATTCATGTTTCAGGAGGCCAGCGGGGCATCAATATTCGCCTACCCGTCGCAGACCTGGCGAAACTCACGCACGCCCGGTTTGCCCCGATCAGCGCCCCCCTCAGCGATATTGAGGAAGATGAGGGGTATTAACCTTTTATCACAGCCACGGGCCGCAAACGAGCGACCTTTCGAGCAATGCCGGCGCCGGCCACTGTGTCGACCACACGGTCAACATCTTTGTAAGCCTGCGGCGCTTCCTCCGCAAGGCCTGCCAGTGAACCAGCACGAACATGGATGCCCTCAGACTGCAACTCATCCTTTAGCTGATTCCCTTGAATCTGTTTCTTGGCCTGGCTGCGGCTCATGACACGCCCCGCGCCATGGCAGCTCGATCCAAATGAACGCAGCATGCTGGCTTCTGTGCCTACAAGCACCCACGAAGCCGTGCCCATGCTGCCCGGCACGAAGACTGGCTGCCCGATGGATTGATATTCAGCAGGCAAACCGGGCGTGCCGGGCCCAAAAGCGCGGGTGGCCCCTTTGCGGTGAACACAGACTTTCATCTGGCGGCCTTCCACTTCGTGCGTTTCGATCTTTCCGATGTTATGGGCAATATCATAGATCTGGTGTAGATGCCAGTTTTTGACCTGACCTGCAAAAACCGCTTCAAATGCCTGACGCGCATTGTGCGCTAAAACCTGACGATTAGCAAAGGCATAGTTCGCAGCCGAGCGCATCGCAGCCAGGTATTCTCCCCCCTCGGGTGAATTCAAAGGCGCGCAGACCAGTTCGCGGTCTGGTAGATGAATATCATAGCGACGCACGGCAGACTGGAATGTTTGAACAAAGTCCGTGCAGATTTGGTGACCAAAGCCGCGTGAACCGCAGTGGATGGCTAAGGTTAACATGCCTTCTGCTAAACCCATCGCCTGGGCGGCTTCAGCGTCAAAGACCTCTTCCACCACCTCCACTTCCAGGAAATGATTTCCCGACCCTAACGTGCCAAGCTGAGAACGGCCCCGATCTTTAGCACGCGGGCTGATGCTGTGTGGATCTGCGCCCCCGATTGCGCCGCCCTCCTCCGTGCGCTGTAAATCCTGCTCAGTTGCCAGCCCACGCTTCAAAGCCCAGCGCGCCCCCTGCTTGCAGACTTGATCGAGTTCGGCGTCTGTCAGGCGCATTGAACCTTTGGTCCCGACACCGCTAGGGCAGTAATGATCGAGGGCAGAAGCCAGACGATCGAGCAGCGGTTCAGCTTCCTCGTAGGGAATGGACGAGCCTAACAGGCGCACGCCACAGTTGATGTCATAGCCAATCGCGCCCGGAGAAATCACGCCATCTGGGAAACGGGTGGCAGCGACGCCGCCAATGGGAAAACCGTATCCCTGATGCATATCTGGCATTACCACAACGGAACCGACCACCCCGGGCAATGTGGCGGCATTAACAGCCTGCTCCAAAGAAAGGTCTCCCAGAACATCTTCCAGCAGTTCACGGGTAGCAAACACACGCACAGGTACGCGCATATCACTGCGATATGCCATCGGAATTTGCCATTCGTAATCCGAAATTTTCTTTAATCCTTCAAATGAAATCATCTTTTCGCCCCTTCTTCACTGATGCCACTCACCACCCAACCTACCAGAGGGCGAAGCGGCTAAACGTCGAACACGATCGTTACCTTGAAATTCTCGGATGCCTGCAAGATCTTCAGATTATGGTAGGTCACCGCTTTAATTTCTTTCCCCTGATAAAGAATTGCAGCGCCTGTCACATTGGCCTTAAGTTGGCTGTGATCTATGGTAATATCAAAATAGTCAAAGCCTAGCCCCTGCGACTCGCCCAGGTAAAGCAGTTCAGAGAGGAAAACAACCAGCAGGCTCTCATGATCCTCACCCTGCAGCACAATTTGCCGCTCAACACGTTCCTCTGTATCCAGTTCAGTTTCCATCAATGAATACATACCCTGGGCGGCCAACGAAAAAAGCAGCGGCAAATCGGGCGCCCAAACCTGTAGGGCCCAGTCCGCAGTATGTTCAACTTCTTTAAATCCGGAACTTTTCTCTGCCATGTCTCATTTATAATTATAGCGTATGGGTACGAAACTTGACCAAATCGAAACCAAGTTACAGACTCTCATCGAAAGCAGTGTGCGGCTATTTGCACAGGGTGATGCTCAGCACCGACTGGCACATGAGCTAGTGGAAGCGGTGCAGGAGAATATTATTGAAAGGCGGGACGGCCGAACTATAGCCCCCAATGTTTTCACCATCCATCTTCACCCCGATAGCCTTGCATACTGGCAGACACATCTCCCCCTGCTCGATGCGATTGCGCGCAGCCTGAGTGAAGTCGTTCGCGAACAAGGCGTGCAGTTCCTCAATGAACCTGTCCTGCGGCTGTCTCCAGATCCAGACATGTCCGTAGAGGGGATTCAAATCGTGGCGTCCAGCCAGCACGAACCTTCGGGGCATACCGCTGCGTTTAATGCTCAACCGGCCCCCAGCCAGAATGCGCTCCCCAAAAATGCTTTCCTTATGGTGGGCGGCGACCAGATTTACCCGCTGAATCGCAGCGTCATTAATATCGGGCGGCGGTCCGATAACCATCTGGTCATTGCTGATCCGCGCGTTTCACGCGCCCATGCCCAAATTCGGTCCATTCGCGGGCAATATATCCTGTTCGATCTGAACTCGACCGGCGGAACGATGGTGAACGGGCGGGCTATTCATCAATACACGCTGAAACCGGGTGATGTCATCTCCCTTTCAGGCGTGCCGCTTATTTATGGCGAAGATTTCTCGTCGGAAGAAGAAAGCGGGCAAACCGGCAGCACCCAAACCATGAACAGTTCCAATCCTCCACCGGAAGAGATTGAGTGACTGGCCTATGAGCGGAATTATCGTTCTCATTCTACGCATCCTGCTGATGATCGGCCTGTATGCCTTTCTCGGCTGGGCAGTCATCACGATCTGGCGTGATCTACGCGCTCAGGCAACCGTGTTGAGCGCGCCGCGGGTGCCCGCCTTAACACTCACCACCGTTGAAGATGAGACGAGCATGGATGGGCAGCCAACTCAAACGTTTGAGGTTCCTGAAGTGGTGATTGGGCGCAGTATCAGCAACGAGCTTCCGATTATGAATGAAACCATCTCTGCCCGACACGCGCGGTTAAGTTTCCATCACAATCACTGGTGGCTGGAAGATCTCAATTCAACCAACGGAACCTTTTTGAACGATGAGCGGGTCAGTGTACCTACTGTCATTGTACCCGGCGACGAGCTGCGCGTTGGGCAGGTAAGCCTCGCTGTTGAGATCCGAAACAAAAGCTAACGCACAACCAGGAGGAAAAGCGCATGACAGAACAACCTGTTCTCGCTGTGATCGGTGGCTCGGGCCTGTATCAAATGTCGGGCCTGGAAGATATCGAAACCGTCAAAGTAGAAACACCTTTTGGCGATCCCAGCGCACCGGTTACGATTGGGACTCTGGCAGGTAAACGGGTCGCCTTTCTAGCCCGGCACGGCATTGGACACCATCTTTCTCCCACTGAGGTAAACTATCGGGCGAATATCTACGCTTTGAAAAAGCTGGGGGTACAGAAGGTGGTCAGCATCAGCGCCTGCGGATCGCTGCGCGAAGATTATGCGCCCGGTCATATCGTGATTCCTGATCAGATTTTTGACTTCACCCGCGAGCGACCACGGTCTTTCTTTGGTGAAGGATTGGTGGTTCATGTCGGTGTGGCGGATCCGATTTGCAAGGATTTTGCCGGGCAGGTCAAACAGGCTGTCAGCCAGGCCGGGGGAACAGTCCACCAGGGCGGAACACTGATTACGATTGAAGGACCGCGCTTTTCCACCAAAGCTGAGTCAAACGTCTTCCGATCTTGGGGAATGTCGATTATCGGCATGACCGCCAGCCCAGAAGTTTTCCTGGCGCGCGAAGCTGAACTATGTTATGCCATTCTGGCGCATGTTACCGATTATGACGTGTGGCATGTAAGCGAAGAGCCGGTGAGCGTGGAGATGGTTATCCGCACCTTGATGCAGAATACTGAAGTCGCGCAAGAGGCCATCCGACATCTGGTAGAATCGCTGCCGGGTACTACGAGCGAGTGTGACTGCCAGCAGGCACTGAGCGAAGCCATCATCACGCAGCGAGACCGGATTTCAGCGCAAGCCCGGCAAAAACTGGGGCTGCTGGTGGATAAGTACCTCTAGAAGTCTGGAACCGTGGGTTTCTTTATTCATCCGAAAGCAACGCGAGTCGATCTCGTCCAGGGCCGCCTGATGCAGTTAGCGGCCTCGTTTCTGTTTGTGTTTGCCATCCTCCTGACGCTTTCTCCAGCCGCCCGGCTGCATTCCTGGAATGTGAACTATCCGTGGGAACACTGGATCGGGTTCGTCGTCTGGCTCGTCAGCAGCCTGCTCATCCACCGCCAGATTATTCAGCATTTCCCAGAACGCGACCCCTATCTTTTCCCGCTCGTCGCGCTGTTGAGCGGATGGGGGCTGCTGACGATTTGGCGGTTGGACCTGGTTTTGGGCGCGCGGCAAAGTGTCTGGTTGGCGCTGAGCATGGCAATCCTTTGGGCAGGAATACGAACGCCCGATCTTTTGGCGCAGCTTCGTCGCTACAAGTATCTGTGGCTGGTGGGCGGGCTGCTGCTTACCGCGCTGACTTTCTTGTTCGGTACCTACCCTTCTGGAAACGGGCCGCGCCTGTGGTTGGGCTGCTGCGGTGTTTACTTGCAGCCATCTGAACCGCTCAAACTGTTGTTGATTGTGTATTTAGCAGCTTACCTGGCAGACCAACTCCCGATCAGCTTTAGCATGGCTACCCTGCTGACACCTACCCTGATCCTGATGGGGGCAGCGCTGGTGCTGTTGATCGGTCAGCGCGACCTGGGCACTGCCTCGCTGTTTATCTTGATCTACACCCTGATCATTTACCTGGCTTCTGGTAAGCGGCGCACGCTTGTGATCAGCGGGCTGGGACTGCTGGCGGCTGGCATCATCGGTTACCTGCTGTTTGACGTCGTGCGCATTCGGGTTGACGCCTGGATTAATCCATGGGCCGACCCGAATGGACGCTCCTATCAAATTGTGCAGTCCTTGATTGCGGCAGGGGTAGGCGACATTCTCGGGCGCGGGCCTGGTTTGGGGAGTCCAGGGGTGGTGCCGGTAGCTCATTCCGATTTCATTTTCATGGCTGTTTTTGAAGAAACCGGCCTGTTAGGCGTGGTCGGAATGCTGCTTGCCTATGGGCTTTTAGTCGTCCGCGGGTTTCGGGCCGCGTTATTTGCTACCAATAATTATCGACGTTACCTGGCAGGCGGGCTATCAGCATATCTGGCGATCCAGGCCATTTTTATCATCGGAGGGAACCTGCGACTGCTGCCGCTGACGGGACTGACCCTGCCATTTGTCTCTTACGGTGGCTCGTCCCTGCTGACTGCGTTTTTGTCGATCCTGTTATTAATGCTTGCCAGTCACGCGACAGATGAGGAGGAACAGCCAGCCCCTCTGACACGTATCCAACCTTACTTGTTCGCCAGCGCAGGGATCCTGGCGGGGTTAGCCGCACTGGCCCTTTTAGGGGGCTGGTGGGCCGGCATAAGAGCCGAAGACTTACGCGCCAGGCCAGATAATCCTCGTCTGAGCATCAATGATCGTTATGTCCGGCGTGGTACGCTGCTAGATCGCAACAACCTGACGATTACCCATACCACCGGTAAATCTGGTTCGTATCAGCGCATTTACGAGTATCCACCTTTGAGCACCACCACCGGGTACAACTCGCCACAGTTTGGAACGACTGGCCTGGAAGCCGGGCTTGATCCTTATCTGCGCGGGCTAAAAGGTAACCCAGCCTCATTAATTTACTGGGACTTTCTCCTCTATGGACAGCCACCCCCAGGGTTAAACGTGCGTTTAAGCCTGGACCTGGAAATCCAGCAGCAGATAGATACCCTGCTCAACGATCATCAAGGCGCGGTGGTGGTGCTGAACGCAGACAGCGGCGAGATCCTGGCCATGGCTTCGCATCCCTATTATGACCCAAACACGCTGGATCAAACCTGGGACGAACTATTACAAGATAAAAACGCGCCTCTGCTCAACCGGGCAACCCAGGGATTGTATCCGCCTGGCACAGCGCTTGGCCCCTTCCTGTTAGCGGAAGCAAGCGCTCAAGGCAAGCTGCCCTCGGTTCCAAATCAGCTTGCTTACCAAACAGAAACACGCACATGGGAATGCGCCCAGAATCCAGATATGCCGCTCAACTGGGGGTCCTTGATCGGCAGCGGCTGCCCCGCGCCCATTGTGAGGTTATCTCAATCCATGACCACCGAAGAACTGGAGATTCTTTTCCGCAGCCTGGGGTTTTACCAGGCCCCTGATCTGCCGCTGCCGGTCGCACTTGCAAACGCTGCTCCAGTAGAACAGAAAGAACTGGCAGGCATTGGACAAGAGAACCTGAGCGTTACCCCGCTGCAAATGGCGCTGGCAGCCGCTGCGTTAACGAACCAGGGAGAGCGCCCTGCGCCTCGAATTGCCAGTGCTATTCAGACGCCGTACTCAGGATGGGCTGTTCTGCCGCATGATAATGCTGTAGAAACTGTTTTACGGAATGGCACGAATGCCACGCTCGAAATGCTTCAGCACGGCAGCGACCCTTACTGGTCCGCATTGGGCACAGCCCACGCTAACCAGCAACAACTCACCTGGTGCCTGGCAGGCAACCTGCCACAGTGGCAGGGAACACCGCTTGCTGTGGCTGTGGTGATTGAAGAAGACAGCCCTTCCCTGGCCAAAAGTATCTGCCAGGCAGTTCTAAGCCAGACTCCGTAACCTCTGTCAAATCACGGGGCAGTTGTCGCCTGACAATAAAGCGCTAGCAAACGACTTTTACAAAACGGCGTTTGCCCACTTGCAAAACTCCTGCATGGGGAAATTCCATTTGAGGAAGATCCAGCAAGTCGCCATCCAGGCGAACGCCCTTCTGGTCGATGAGCCGCCGGGCCTCGCCGCGGCTGGAGGCCAACCCAGACGCCACAATCACATCTAAAACGGTTTGCCCGGCTGCCCACCGGTATTCTGGCATATCCTCCGGCAGTTCATGCTGCTGAAAAACACGCACGAAACTTTCCTGCGCTTGTTGGGCAGCTTCTTCACCATAGAAGGAAGCAACAATTTCCTGCGCTAACTGCATTTTCGCGTCTCGGGGATGAAGGCGACCCGTTTGCAAACCATGATCGACCTGTTGAATTTGGTCGGGAGTCCAGCGGGTAACCAGACGGGCAAAAGCAGGCATCGCCCTATCCGGCAGGCTCATTACCTTCCCATACATATCCTCAGGAGTCGTATTGATTGGAATATGGTTGCCTAAGGACTTGCTCATCTTGACGACGCCATCTGTACCCGGCAGAATACCCAGAATGATGGCTACATTGGGCCTGGCGCCCAGAGAAGTCATCACCTTGCGCGCCGCAGTGACGATGTTAAAAAGTTGATCCGTGCCTCCCACCTGAACATCCGCCTGAAGAGCGTAAGCATCATATCCCTGCATGATGGCGTAAAACATTTCGTGCAGGTAAAGCGCGTCGCCTTTGTCCCAGCGCTGGCGGAAGGCCTCACGCGTGAGAAACTGTTGAATAGAAAAGTTTGAAGCCAGACGGATCAGGTCAGCGAAGGTAAGTTTTGAAAGCCATTCTGCATTGTAGCGAACGATCGTCTTATCCGGATTCAAAATACGGAATGCTTGCGCGGCATAAGTGCGGGCGTTTTCCTCCACTTCTTCCTGGCTTAACTGCGGGCGGAGTACATCTTGATCAGAAGGGTCACCGATGAGTGAAGTGTAAGTTCCAATCAAAAAGATGACATCGTGGCCCATATCCTGAAACTGGCGCAGCTTGCGCATGGTAACAGTATGGCCCAGGTGCAGATCCGCCCGGCGGGGATCGTAACCACAGTAGACGCGCAATAGGCGATTTTCTTTTTGAGCTTCCAACAAACGCTCGCGCAGTTCGTTTTGCATGGCGCTGCGCAGGTTTTCATCACCATATTCTGTTCCCTGCATAAAAAGCGCTACCTGCTCTTCAATGTTCATGGCAATCTCCTATATCTACTGTTGTCCAATCTGCCCCTACGTAATCATGGTGGATGCATAAGAAAAGCATCCACCATGATTAACGTATTTGAATTCATCCAAACACCCTCATTGTGTGTTTGGATAGGTTACTACTCCTTAACAGCTAAGGCTGCGCCTTCACAATTTCTGGCTCTGGGTTGAGCAGATCTTCTAATGCTGAACGCAAACTGGGAAAGGTAAAGTTGAATCCCATTTCTAAGAGCCGTTCAGGCAGCACACGCTGGCCTTCCAATACCATCATACTCAGCTCGCCATAGAGCAGCCGGATGGCAAAGGCCGGGATGGGCGCCCAGAAGGGCCGCCCCAGAATATCTGCCAAAGTACGGCCAAAGGTCTCATTGGTCACCGGGTTCGGAGCCGTCAGATTGAACGGCCCATTTGCTTCTTCATTTTCTAGCAAAAAGCGTATCGCGTTGACCTCATCACGAATGTGAATCCATGAGATCCACTGTTGACCTGAGCCCATCGCACCCCCCATATACATTTGAAAGGGGTAAAGAAAACGCTTTAGCATACCGCCTTCGGGGGTCAGCACTGCGCCACTGCGAATCACTACCCGGCGCAAACCCAAATCCTCTACTGGTTGTGTAGAAGCTTCCCAATCCTTCGCGACATCAGCGACAAAATCTGAGCCGGCTGTAGATTGTTCATTCAGGCGGTCATCCTCATGGGTTCCATAGTAGTTGGTCCCTGAGGCCTGTAGAAAAACCTTTGGACGATGCTGGCTGTCTCGAATGGCATTTGTGATCGCCTGACCAACCTCTACCCGGCTGGAACGGATAAGCTCTTTTCGCTCATTGGTCCAGGGTAAATCACCGATGTTGGCGCCAGCCAGGTTCACGACAGCATCCGCCTGAGAAACCAGGTCTGACCATCCCTGGGTGGTTTTACCATCCCACGGAACAGGTTCTACTCCCCAGGGGAGTTGAATACTGGTTGGATTGCGCGTTAGCACCCAAACTTTATGACCGTTCTCTACCAAAGCGGCTGTTAAAGACTGTCCGATTAATCCAGAACCGCCTGCGACAATAACATTCATATCTATCCTCCCTTTTGCTCTCCTGTTTATAGAGGGCTCTACTCGATCCTATACACTTTCTTAACTTCCACCTAACAGAACCGTAAACATCTCGTGCTATAATTTTTCAAAGTTGGAGAACGTTTATGAAAGCACCTGTTCTGGTCCTGAATGCCAATTTTGAGCCCATCAACGTATGCAATCTACGACGTGCAATGGGACTCATTATGGCAGACAAAGCTTCGTTAGTGATTAATGGACGAGGCGAAATCCATACGGTTTCCAGATCCTATCCATGCCCTTCCGTCATCCGACTGCAAAGTATGGTGAACCGGCCTCGACCACAACTCAAACTAACCCGGCGCGAAGTCTTTCGCCGAGATAATTATACCTGTCAATATTGCGGAAAGCGAACGAATGATTTAACGATTGACCACATTATTCCACGCCATCTAGGGGGAAAGCATGTGTGGAATAATGTGGTAGCAGCCTGCCCAAACTGCAATCATCGCAAAGGCGGCAGACTGCTTGAAGAAGCAAATATGTATCTGCTGCGCCCCCCTCTAGAGCCCCCGGCTTCAGCCCATTATATATTTGGCCGGCACCTGGTGGAAAACAAAGAGTGGGAAACGTTTTTGGAAGGGTGGTAAGAGCGCCCCTTATTCCAAGTCGATTTTCATAAAATCTTTTGTGAGATACACGGGTCCCGAAAAGGTTTTTCTGGCTGCGTCCAGAAGTTGTTCGGGATCTTTCGTTTGCGGGGGATAGTGAATTAGATAGAGAGACTTCGCCCCTGCACGTTGGGCAACTTCTCCAGCCTGCTTTGGTGAGGTGTGCCCTTTCGAATCGCCAGTGGCTTCATGAAGAAGCACATCGACCCCATGCGCCAGGCGTTCAACAGCAGGGCTGGGCTCTGTGTCGCATGAATACGCGAAAGACTTTGATGGGCTTGAGAACTCCATGCGCAGGCCCATGGTTGGAATGAGATGCTGCACAGGCGAAGCATAAACGCGTAAACCAGGCGTATCGATAACTGGGGCTAACGCTTCAGACGGGATGGAAAAGAAGTTAACCGAATAAAAGCCAGGCCAATCCTGCCAGTCAAACAAGTCCATCATCTGCCTTGCGCGTTCTACAGTGACTGCCAACCCATAAATGTTAACGGGCTGCTTCCGTCCCAACAGCCAGAGGCTCATGAGAAGGGACGCTAACCCTGAGACATGGTCGGGGTGGAAGTGCGTCAAAATGATATCTGTCAGGCTTTGAGGGTCTATTCCCGCTTTTTCCAGGCGAACTACCGGACTGCCAGGACAATCGACGAGTACAACGCGATTACTCGCCTGAACCAAAAAATGGGTATTCTCACTTTCTTCAGTGGGCACAGCACTGGCCGACCCCAAAATAATAACTTGCACCATTTTTTAACCTCCCTGGTTTCAATCGATGCATCGGCAGTATTAACGAAACACCCCCGTGAAGGGGGTGTATATCATAAATCCAATCGCACTAGCCTAACGGGTTATTAGGCGTGTCTTTCAAACTGGCTTCAGCCGCACTTTGGTTTTGATGAGTGCGATGGCGCACCACAAAAGTAACCAGCGAAACCAGGGCAACGACTAACATTAAGGTCTGGTTGATGTTGATTCCACCTACGTTGGAGGGATCTAGTCGCAAGAACTCAAGCAGAAACCGGCCAAGCGGATATGCCATCAGATAGACAAGGAAAATATCCCCCGTCTTCAAGTGATTCGAGTAACGACGGCCAAGCCACAACAACAACCCCATGTTCAGCAAGTTCCAAATGGACTCATAGAGGAACAGAGGGTGGTAATAGGCAATGTCCTGAAAACCAGGCAACCGGTGTGCCGGATCAATATATAACTTCCAGGGCAAGTTTGTCGGGGCGCCATAAAGTTCCTGGTTGACAAAGTTTCCCCAGCGGCCAATCGCCTGGGCTAAAGCCAGTCCTGGCGCAACGATATCGGCCCAAACAACAACACTCATGTTATGCCGGCGACCATAAATAAATACAGCAAGGAAACCGCCTAGCACGGCCCCCGGAATACCCAAACCGCCATTCCAAATCATAAGCATATCCAGCGGATGGGTCAGGTAGTAGTAGGTGGTGATACCTTGCTCCGCCATTGAGGCCGGCGGGGTCAGAATGTGCCACAAACGAGCCCCAATAATCCCGCCAATGAGGGCCCAAGGCAAAATATCCCAGGCGGCATCGGGATCTTGATCATACTGGCGGGCACGAACAGATGAAAGCCAGGCCGCCGCCAAGGCCCCTATCATGATTAAAATACCGTACAGATGAATTGTTAACGGACCGATCTGAAAACTATTTGGCATATCACACCTTCAATAAAAGCTAGTCCACCTACGTTTCGTACTGATGAAAAAACTGCACAAAACGAAAATAATGGCTCAAAGACAGAACCTGGAATCACAACAGCTTAATGGGTTTGACCACTCATTTGCTTACGAATATCCAAGATGCGTTGAAGCGCTGTAACGTTCGCAAAAATGGCAATTGCCCAAAGCGCAATAAGCGGCTGATTAATAATAAGGCATGGAGCAAGCACCAGGAAACGTTCTACCCGGGTAAAGATGCCCACTTTGGTATCATACCCTACAGATTGAGCGCGCGCCCGAATATAGGACACCAACACAGAACCACCGGCGGCCAGATACACCAGCCCACAAGCCAGCCAATTCTGGGTTTGCAAGAAGTGGATCATCAAACCGCCGAAGATGACTAACTCGGAGTAGCGGTCGGTAACAGAATCCACAAAGGCCCCAAAGCTGTTGGACAGGCCGTGTAAGCGAGCCATCGTTCCATCCAGCGCGTCAATGGGTCCCATTAAGAGAATGATGAGACCACCGAGAGGAATATTGCCAATGGCCAAAAAATAAGCACCGACAACATTACCAGCCAGGCCAATCAGCGTAACCGTGTTAGGCAGCAGGCCTAGACGGTTTAAGAAAGCAGCAATCGGACCTAATACACCTTTAAAACGCGCCCGTAAAATATCTGTCAGCGTCACTGGTTCCTTCTTCACTGCTGTTTGCACTGCCAACACCTCTTAAAGAGAATTCTCTTTTCTTAGGATATTTCTCTACTGAAATGATATGCTATCTTACCCAGGCTAAACTGTCAAGCAGTGGAAATTAAGCATCTTCTTCAAATTCATCATCCTGTTCTCCATCTTCTGAAGGCAGCACTTCACGCTCACGCCCCCCACCCTGACCCGGCCCTACCACGCCCAATTCTTCCAGTTCATCCATTAAGCGCGCTGCGCGCGGGTAACCGATTCGCAGCCGGCGCTGCAGCAGAGAAGCACTGGCGCGCCGTGTCTGCCGAACAATCCGAACAGCCTGATCCACCAGGGCATCACCATCCTCTTCTTCCGAAGCCTCGAGCAGCGCTTCCCAGGGTGGAGTTTGTTCTGATAGCTCTGGCATGACCGCGTGCCAATGGGACACAATGGCCTCAATTTCCGCGTCTGAGACCATCGCCCCTTGAGCGCGTAAAGGAGTACCCGATTCAGGGTTCAAGAAAAGCATATCCCCTTTTCCCAGCAAGCTTTCTGCCCCGGTATTATCGAGAATAACACGCGAGTCAATAGAGGAAGCCACCGTAAACGCTAAGCGGGCTGGAAAATTCGCTTTAATGAGCCCGGTGACCACATCGGTGCTGGGACGCTGCGTGGCTACAACCAGATGAATGCCTGTGGCACGCGCCATTTGCGCCAGGCGAATCAGGTTATGCTCTGTCTGATCTGGTGCAGTCATCATCAAGTCAGCCAGTTCATCCACCAGTACAACCAGGCGCGGCAGGGTAGGCTGATTTCGTTTTATGGCGCGGCGATTGTAAACCTCGATGTCACGGCAGCGCGCCTCTTCCAGAAGCCGGTAGCGGCGATCCATTTCCATCAGGGCCCAACGCAGCACGCCCATCATCCGGTCGATTTCGGTCTCCACCTTGCCAAGCAAGTGGGGCAGCCCATTAAAACGAACCAACTCGACCATCTTTGGATCCAACAGCGCCAGGCGCAAGTCGGCAGGCGAGTTATTCATGACCAGACAGGTGACAAGGGTCTCAATGCAAACAGACTTACCAGAACCAGTAGTGCCAGCAATCAACAAGTGCGGCATACGCGCCAGATCAGCGACGACCGGTTGACCTGAGACATCACGACCAAAGACCACCGCCAATGGCGAAGACAGCTTACGGAACACCTCTGATTCGAGCAGCGAGCGCATCCGCACGATGGTACTGAGCCGGTTAGGCACTTCAATGCCAATGTAGGAACGCCCTGGCACGGGCGCTTCAATACGCAGGCGCTCAGCCGCTAACGCTAAAGCCAGATCACGATTTAAGGCGGATATTTGGGAGACACGAACCTTTTGACGGATAATTTCCCCGTATGGGCCGGGCTTTTCAGTAAAGCCGGGTTCGACGGCATACTGGGTGACAGTAGGGCCAATTCGAAAGCCCGAAACATGAGCAGGGATTCCAAACTCTGAAAGCGTATGCTCAATTTCAGCGGCTGTGGCGCGGATTTGTTCTTCATCAGGCCGTTGATATTGTTCATCTAGCAGCAGAGTCAGCGGCGGCAGGTTGGGATCACGCACGCCCTGAAGATCAGGAAGCGGAAGCTCCACTTCAGTATCTGTTGGCTCAACTTGTTTCCCGTCAGTCGGCAGCTGAACAAACGCAGTGGTGGCAGCACCAGCCGGATTGATGGTATCTAACCACTTTACCAGGCGGTGGACAAGCCACTGCACAATGCCAGAACCAAAAGCGGCAAAGACAAGCATCAATACAAGCACGGTTAACGTGCTCCATGGCAGTGGGATCACTCGATCAAGAAGTGTGGCTAACCCCCAGCCGATTATGCCACCATCCTGTCCCGCTTCCGCATTGGTCAGTGAAAACCCACCCAAGATGGATAACATGGTGAGCAGTGTAAATGCAAGGCCTTCCAGGGCCAGCACTCTACCCAGATGGAACTTTGGCCAATTGGCAAAACGACGCCGCAGGCAAAGCAAGCCTAAAACGCCTACTCCGACCACAACAAGCGGCCATCCCCAACCAAACCCTTTCGATACGATTGACACCCAGCGCGTAAGTAAAAATCCCTGAGCCCATGCATGATTCAACTGACTGATCAGCGTGATGAGCGCACAGGCAACCAGCACTACCCCTAAGATATCCCAACCGAAACGCCCAAACCGGAGCCATAACTCAGTGACCAGATCCCCCTTTTCCTCCTGTTCAGGAACTTCCTGAAGTGAGGGGCCACTAAACTCCGTTCGGTGGTGGTCTTAGAAGTTTTTGACGCTTGACTCATTCAACACTTACCAGCCCCAATCCTAAACGCCGTTTTTCCGCTTCAATATGAAGTATACGAACTTGAACAGGCTGATCAATCGTCAAATAGCTTTCCAGATCTTTCCGGTTGCCAGGAATATGAATGGTAGAAATGTGGATTAAACCTTCTACCCCTTCACTCAGTTTCGCGAACGCGCCAAAGCGGACAATGGCTGTGATCGTTGCCGAAACGACATCTCCTGGTTTATAGTTTTCTGCGAGCACATCCCAGGGATTGGGTAAAAGCTGCTTCAAGCTAAGCGCCACCCGACCGTTTTCTTCGGAGATCATCAGCACTAAAGCTTCAACCGGCTGATCGACCTGCAAAACACAAGAGGGGTGTTGAACGCGGCCCCAAGAGAGCTCCGAAACGTGAATCAGGCCTTCCAAACCGCCCAGATCCACAAAAACGCCAAAGTCAGTAACGTTGGTCACGGTACCGCGTACTACTTCGCCCGGCTTGAGCGTATTGAATAACTGGCGACGCCGGCCTTCTCCAGCCAGGGCGGCCCGCTCTGAGAGCACAATTCGTTCCTGCGAAGGCTCGCATTCGATAACTTTTAGTTCAAGCGTGCGGTTTACATATTCACTTAAGATCTGGCGGCGCTCTTCTTCCTCAATGCCGCAGGGCATATCTAACAAGTGCGAAACAGGCACAAAACCTTGAATGCCTTCCCCCTGCACGAGCAAACCGCCGCGATTGTATCCATAGACTTGTAGTGAGACAACCTCGTCTCTTTCAAACAGGCTTTGTACCCGCTTCCAATCCACGGTCACCATGCTAGATGACCCGGCTTTTTGCGCGGAAGTCTTCTGAGGCGTGGCATAAGCTTCCTCGTCCGCCAGGACAGAAGCCCACCAGCCCTCATCAATCTCATGTACTTCATCACCAAGGTTTGACGTAAAACGCTTAGAAAGCATTCACCCACCTCCCCAACGGATCTTATATTTCACAAGTAAGCGATGGCCTATGACTATCCAACTCCAATACCATCATTTCGACAATCGAACCCATTAACTTCCTGCTCCTTTTCTCGCTTGCACCTCCATTTCACTAATGGCTTTGGCAACGGCTTCAACCGCAATTCGCTGTTTGCGGTACAAATCGGCCTCTGACATTGCCAGTCTCAAAGCCACTTCCCTAACCTTTCTGCCTTCCAGGAACTTCATCTCTAAGATATTATACAGGATCCATTCGGCAGTGAAGCGTCTCTCGCCCTCTGGTCGTACCCGTTCGATCGCTTGTTTGAGGATTGCCCGTAGGGCATTGGCATCGTTGCCGTCATGTTCTGAAAGGGCGTCTTGCACAACTTTGAACTTCATCATTGGGTTCTGGGTCAACTTTGGTCCCCCCCAGTAATGGGAAAGGGCATCTTTGACCCAGTTCGCCAGGTCACTTTCTTGTGGAAGGAGTTCTTCAGCTACCAGCGCACCCTGCCGGTCATACTGACCCGCTGCGCGCAGCCGCTGAATCAGATCCATTTGAGGAGTCAAATCTTCTAACGAACGAAACACTTTCTGCTGAACGCGGCGATCTTGCAAAGCGAGCGTGGCCCGTTCTACCAATACCTCGAAGGCCTGCACTTGCTCTTCATCCGCTACATCTCTCACCGCGCCCGACACCCCCAGTAATCCCAACAGGTCAGGTTTTTCTGGCGTGCCGTTGATAAGGGGGAAAAGCTGGTCATTTCCCCAGGTAAAGAATCGGGGCTGCACCCCATCTTTTGATACCACTTCCTGCAAGATCTCTTCTGGGATCTCATTCTCTGACTTAGAGTCTTTAAAGCGCGTTTTCCCAGTGGTAACCACCAGCTCCAGCCCTTTCGGGCTGAAGGCGGCTACATAAGCGCCATCCGCCTGCAAACGGTCGCAAACGGTCGCCAGAATCATTTCCATAAACTGCTGCAAGTCGTTCTTGGTAAGCAGTTGATTTTCCAGGTTGCGCAGCAAGTCCAGTTCTGATTTATCTTTGCCATAAAAGAGCCAGCGCTCGCCGAGTGGAGAAAAAAGGGTAATCAGATACTCGCAAAGCAGAATACTGCCCGCCATTACGATGGGCACAAAAGCAGAGTAAGGAGACCCAAACGCTTCTCCCGCACGGCGCGTCAGGGTGACAAGCCCCAGCGTGACGCTGGCGGTAAAGGGGCCCCGCATAATCCATTTGAAGAGGCGGCTCCTTACCACCCTGTCGGGCCAGGAAACGCCAAAAAAGGCGACAGAGTAGGCCATTACAACCAAGAGGATGCCGATCACAATGTTAGACAGCACCGAAACAAACCAGAAAGCCATCAGGTGCTGCGCGGCAAACTCTGAGCTGTACGGCAGGAACGGAAAAGCGCCCAAAGCAGGAGCCAGGGCGCCAGTAGTCAGGTAGAACATCCTGCGGCGGCTGTTCGTGGTAGTGGTGCGGCGATAAGCTCGCACGAAATTAATCCAGGAAACCACCATCACACTAACATAATAGACCAGGAAGAAGTCGGTTAACGATGTGGGGCGCAGATGAGGCGAGGGCGGCCGATTGAAAGCCACCGGCCCAAGGAACAAGGAAGACATCAGCCCGAGTAAAAAGAGGGATGAAGCGATATAAGTAAAGCGAACGGCCCAGCGGCGCCGTCCTCGGCTGGGTTTCCCTGTCGTTGCCAGGAGGGCATCAGAAAAGTGAAGGTAAACAGGCGGCAAGAAGACAATGCCCACCCACTGAAGGCGCAGCCAAAAAGTCAACAGGCGAGGAGTCGTTTCCTGGCTTCCAATGGCTTCTGCAGTGAACACCACCACCACAAAGATCATAATGAGCGCAAACGACCGCGCAACACGATCACGCAGATTGAAAGCCAGGGCATACAGCAACAGCGAGAATGCTGTGATTGCGATGCCCGCAGTCAGAATCTCACTAAATGTTCTAAGAAAGATAATTAAATTGGCCTGCCAGCCACTTAACATAGCCATTGCTTTATGAAAAGGATCTCAAGGAACGGGCGAAGAATAAAACAATATCTTGATTTGCATAGTAGTGATCATTATAACCACAGAACTCGTAGCCCAACTTACGCGCTAACTGAATAGCCGGGTGGTTTTTCGACTGCATTTCCAGGATAGCGCGCCGAAAGCCATGCTCTGCTCCCCACTCTTGGGCCGCGAGGATAAGCGACGTGCCAACTCCTTTACGGCGCACATCGCTGCGCACCGCGCTGTCCGTAATCCAGGCCGTTTTAGGGGCAAACTGATCCGATAATCCAATATATCCTACCGGAACCTGAGATACCGTAGCCACCAAAACAGCCTGATAACGCGACCAATTCTCCTCATTCAGTAAAGGATACGTTCCAGTGTATTCAATAGTCACCGGACGAGGAAGGCGTATCTGACGGAAATTGATGTTAATCTGACCATCTTCCAGGATACGATCCATTTGCCATACATACTGACTTTGGTAAGAATGTTCAATTTCCACCAAATAAGGCAAATCACTTTGTACAGCAGGTCGAATTTCTATTTCGGGCATACCACCTACCTTTACCGAACCTTACCGGCTAAGGCTGCACAATACGAACTGGAATAACGCATACCGGGAAAGGTTTATTTTGATTATCTACGACCACTAATCGAAGCAAGTAGTCTCCCGGCACTAACTGACTTGTATTCCAAAAACCAATTTCAGCATCTATTTTTTGCGTGTTGTTCGCCGCCAATGTGCTCCACACATCACTTCCCTGAGCCTTATACTCGTACTTATAAAATCCCAAACTCGGAACATTGACCGTCCCCTTGAGCGGCACTGTCTCTTTTACCTCCATGCCAGGCGTTGGATACGTCCACTCGATCTGCCCTGGGGTACAACCCTCTGCCTGCCCCTCCAATGTACCGACTGTCACTTCATCAGCGGGAGCTGTAGCAGCAGCTTCCACTTGTGCAACCAGGGTAACTGTGGGCGTTGCCAACACGTCTAATGTGAGCGTGGGCAGGGTAGAAGCCTGCGGATAACTAGGAGTGACAAAAGAAACGATCATAAACTCAGCAAAGACAAACAGAACCAGTAAAATTAACACTGTTAACGAGGCGGTAAACCGCCTTTGAGCAATTTCCCGCTCCAATCCAAAAACCATTGACCGCCATTCATACCAGGCAGAGACCAGTTTCTGTAGATTAATAAGCGCAATCGCTCCAAGCAGTACGTAAATCCATACTTCGTACTTTTGCAGGAGAGGAAGAAGTTCTTCCATAGTAGGATGTTCTTTACACTCGGGCCATAAAACACGTTGAATGCCCTCAACCGGTAAACAATCAGATTCCTAGAGCTGGCCCAACACGCCCTGAACGATCGCTTTCAACTTGGGCACGATGACCCTGCCAGCCTCCAAAACCTCATCATGTGTAGTAGGCGTACTTCCATCTAAATTCGCTTTATTGCTAATTCCTGAAAGCCCCAGCACACGCATACCACCATGTCGGGCAACCATCACTTCAGGAACAGTGGACATACCAACTGCGTCCGCCCCGATAATCTGCAAGAAACGCAAGTCGGCGGGGGTCTCAAAGGATGGGCCAGAAAGGCCAACATAAACACCTTCGCGCAGAGGAATATTTTGTGATTGCGCTTCCTCGCGGGCCAAACTGATCAGTTTACGATCATAGGCCTGGCTCATATCTGGAAACCGCACCCCAAACTCGCTCAGGTTAGGACCGCGTAAGGGATTAAAACCTGTCATGCCGATTAAGCTAATATGATCGGTAATCAGCATAACGTCCCCAGGGGAGAAATCGGGGTTAATCGCACCGGCAGCATTGGTCACAATCAGGGTTTTCACCTTCAAACGCTGCATCACACGCACAGGGAGAGTCACCTCAGCCATGGAATAGCCCTCATAGAAGTGAGACCTTCCCTGTAGGACCATCACGGTATTCCCTTGCAGTTTACCGATGACCAACTGCCCAGAATGTCCTTCGACTGTGGAGATCGGCCAGTAAGGGATTTCCTGATAGGGAATGATATCCACCTGCTCCACCATATCCGCGAGCCCACCCAAACCAGACCCCAGGATCAAACCCACATCAGGACGATGCTCTGTACGACTTTCAATTAAAGTGGCAACTTCGTCAATTTCTTCGATGGTGAAAGTTTCTTTCATCAATCATTCACTCCGTGGTTTGGGTGGTCCTTATCTTGCATCTTTAAAAAGCAACACATTTCCAGTTCATCTATTTGGAATCAGAACAGGAAAAAGAGGCTTAATTGAAACGATATTCACATCTTACCCTTATCAGCACCGCACTTATTAACACCTTTGTTGGTCTGGGGTATACCCCGGTGTTTAGATTATATCAGAGAATCTACAGAACCGTTTTGAGGGGAAAAGAATCATTGCAGGTTTATTACGGTTTTTACTGAAAACATTTATAGGTTCAGCGTAATTTACTTGACAACAGGGAGAATCAGGGCACATGGCAGCGAACACAAACGTACAAAAACCTTCTATTCAACCCCATACTGTAATTGGATCCGACGGATATATTCCGAAAGCAAGGCCAGGAGAGGAAGACTACTCCGAGCCGGACAGCGTCATCCTCCATGAATCGCTTCAGGAAAAAGTTATTTTCTTGACGAAGCAGTTGGCGGAGGAGCAGCGTAAGAATTCCAACTTGCTTCAACTGAACCAGTTTATGGGCAAACCTGGCAGTACGACAGACCCACTGTTAGCAGCACAACAAATGGCGGCGACGCTCCAAAAGATCACGCGCTGCAGCCTGGTTTGTGTATTCTCATACCTGGCAGGGGAGCAGCGCTTCCTGCTGTTAGCGGACGCAGGCCCGTGCGCGGACCAGGTCCCGCACCCACTGACACTGAACAGCCGGTATGGTTTCCCTGGATATCTCTTTCGTGCAGCAAGGCTGCTGACCTCACAGGAGCTGCACAGTGACCAGCCGCTTTACCTGGGCAGCACAGCGTTTCCTTCCCTGCTGGCGGCGCCTCTTCTGTATCAGAGTGAATGGCAGGGTTTAATTTTATTAGCGGACGTAAAAGTGGGCGTTTTTCAAAAACCTGACCGAGAACTCATAGAAACAGCTTGCTTGCAGATCGTCAACATGTGGATGTTTGCCAGACAGGCTGAAACAGTGAGAAAGGTGGTCCTATCCCTTCATCCTGGGCAAGACAAGCAACGGAAAGCCAGACCAAACACTGAAAAGTTGTATGCCCTGAACCTGTCCATCTTAAAGGCAGAAAACCTTTCTGCCGCGGCTTTGGAGATCGCGCAAACGATCTGCCGCCAAATCCCAGCCAGCGCCAGCCGGTTGATCCTCTATACCGCAGACGGTTTAAAAGAAGCGGATGTGTGTTATTCATCCAGAGAGACAGGAACCGACCCGGTCCACCTACCCGAGGAGAACATCCTCCACGAGACTTTTACGAGCCGGAAAACAAGGTTCCTCTCCGCCGAAAGGGATGAAGTGGTTTTCCCTATTCAAACGGTATTACGCTGCTATGGCGCGCTGTGGATCAAGACGACTCCAAATTTGCAAGAGGAGCAGATCGAAGAAACACAACTCCTGTTGAACCAGGCCTCTACCGTGCTGGAACGAATGGTTTTATTAACGGAAACCCGCCAGCAAGCCAACGAACTGGTACGATCCTACCACCGCCTGGAACGCTCGTGCGACCACCTGCTGGTCGCGTTGATTAAAGCACTGGACGCGCGCGACCCGGAAACAGAAAGTCACAGCATCCGGGTGACGACTCTGACGGTGGCATTGGGAAAGGCCGTGGGGCTTTCGCAAACTGAACTGCAAGCCCTGGAACGAGGGGCGCTGCTGCATGACATCGGCAAAATCGGGATTAGCGACACGGTTTTAATGAAGCCAGGACCGCTAGACTGGGCCGAGTGGCAGTTAATGCGCAAACATCCTCAGATTGGAGCCAATATTGTTCAAGAAATCCCCGCCCTGCAAGATGCATTGTCCATTATCGCCCACCATCAGGAGCGCTGGGATGGCAGTGGGTACCCAATGGGATTATCTGGCACAGGGATTCCGCTGCTTGCAAGGATCTTCGCGGTGGTCGATGTATATGATGCGATGACTTCTAACCGTCCCTATCGAAAACCCCTGAAGCCAGCCGAAGCAATCGACTACCTGGAAAGTCAGTCTGGCAAGCTGTTCGACCCTCAGGTGGTTGAAAAGATGGTGCAGATTTTACGCTCCAAAGCCGAACCTTTGTGACTGAACATAAATGAGGGACTGTCCAAGACGATATTCTTGGACAGTCCCTCAAACGAGTACTAACCACATGAAAGAGATTTATCCAGCCAGAACTTCGTCGAAGGCCTGAATGGTTCGCTCCACGCCTGTATCATTCACCCAATAGTGGGTGACCATGCGAAAACGGCGCGCACCCACCGCCCCCACTTTGACGCCCTTCTCCAGCAGATGAGAAACCACTTCGCCAGCCGTCATCGCAACCTGCTCATCCAGGCGGGCAAAGACCATATTGGTGGGCGGCTGTTCCTTCTCCAGGCTCAGTCCGGGAATGTGGGCCAGCCCACGAGCCAGATTCTGGGCCCGGCAGTGATCCTCCGACAAACGATCGACCATCTGATCTAACGCGATGATCCCGGCAGCCGCCAGCACCCCCGCCTGGCGCATGCCGCCCCCCAACTGTTTCCGAATACGCCGGGCGCGCTGAATAAAGGCCTGCGGTCCACATAATACAGACCCAACTGGCGCGCAGAGCCCCTTACTGAGGCAGAAGGTGACTGAGTCAGCCGAATGCACCAGGCGAGATGCCGCTACTCCCTGTGCAACGGCTGCATTGAAAATGCGGGCGCCATCCACATGGAGGTTTAAACCGTGTTCATGGGCCAACTGGCCCACCTGATCCATATAATCCACGGTGAGAGGCACCCCACCACAGCGATTATGAGTGTTTTCAAGGGTAATCAGGCGTGTCACCGGGTAGTGGGGATCATCAGCCGGACGAATGGCAGCCTGAATATCTTCCAGGTTTAAAGTGCCATCGGGATTGGTAGGGAGCGTGTAGGAATGAACACCGCCTAGAGCCGCAATTCCGCCGCCTTCAAACAAGAAGGTATGCCCTAAGTTTCCCAGGATGACTTCATCACCACGGTTGCAGTGCGCCAGTACGGCTATGAGGTTGCCCATCGTGCCAGACGGGACAAATAAACCGGCTTCTTTGCCCATGCGCGCGGCAGCCATGTCTTGCAGACGATTAATCGTCGCGTCTTCTCCATAAACATCGTCCCCTACCTCGGCGGCAGCCATCGCGGCGCGCATGGCTTGGGTAGGCAGGGTGACAGTATCAGAACGCAAATCGACATATTCCATAAGGCTCTACCTCTTTTATGAATAAAATAGCACACGAGAAAAAAGAAAGATTGATAACAAACTTCAAGCCTTTCGGAGCTGCTCCAGGATTGACTGCAAATCCTGCGGCAGGGGCGCTTCGAAAGTCCGCGGCTCGGTTTCACCGGGCAAAACGACCGTCAGTCGGGCCGCATGTAAAAAGTGCCGGTCTAACGGAATAGACGGCTTGCGATGCCCATAAACCGTATCTCCAACGATAGGACAGCCAATGAAAGCCAGGTGCAGCCGGATTTGATGGGTGCGCCCTGTGATGGGATGGACTTCAAATAAAGTATGTTCCGGGAAGGATTCGAGTACAAGATACTCACTGACCGCTGAACGGCCTTTCTGATCGGAAACAATTGCCATCTGCTTGCGAAGGGAAGGATCACGACCAATGGCAGCTTCTATCCGCCCGGTTGGCGTGGGTGGATGACCATCGGTCAACGCTTGATAGATCTTGGTCACCTGGCGCAAGCGAAATTGATCTTGCAGCCAGCGCAGTGCGTGGTCGTTCTTCGCAATTAAGATCAATCCAGAAGTATTTTTGTCCAAACGATGAACAATGCCTGGGCGAATCTCCCCACTGATTCCTTCCATATCAGGGGCATGTGCCAGGGCCGCGTTCACCAGCGTGCCTTGTCCATGCCCGGCTGCCGGGTGGACTACCATCCCCGCCGGCTTGTTAACGACAATCACATCCTCATTTTCAAAGATAATATCAAGAGGGATATCTTCCGGCACCAGTTCGGTGGGCTGGGGCGGCGGTAGTTCAACCTGCACCTGATTACCCGGTTCTACATTGTAACCAGTCTTGGTAATTTGATTCCCATCTACGGTAACCTTGCCTTCTTTAATCAAACTTTGCAGCCGCGAACGGGAAAAATCTGGCATGCAGCGAACCAGGAACTTATCCAGCCGTTCCTCGCTTTGTTCCTCAAAAGAAAAGTTCAACACTTGTGATTCCGTTAACTGGTGGTCCCGTGGTCGTTAGAAGAAAGATCCTCCAGGTGTGCATCATGGCGAATGGAAAGCAGCCGTTCCTGCTCAGCCCGACGCTGCTCTTCCTTTTCACGTCTTTCCTGCAGCCAGACACTCAGAATGAGCACGATGACCCCGATAGTAATGCTGGCATCCGCGACATTGAACACCGGAAAGGTACCCACTGAGATAAAATCCGTCACATAACCGACTGTCACACGGTCGATTAAGTTGCCCAGTGCGCCTCCTAACTGAAGGCCCATTGCCAGCCTCAACCCCCACTCTCGTCTGGGAACACTGGGATAGTAATAAATTATGGCAAGTGCGACCAGCAGCGCCAGGATCGTAAAAAGGCTTCCGCGTCCCTGGAAAAGGCCAAACGCCACACCGGTGTTATACCAATTCACAATGCGGGCATAGGGCGTCAACCAGTTCCAGGGCGCCCAAACTTCGCCCACTGCCAGATTCGAGCGAATGTAGGCTTTGGTCACCTGATCCAGGACAATCACAGAACCGCTAATCAGTGTAAGTAGCAGATAACTACGAATATACTTCTTCAACCAGCTTCCTCCTTACAAGAAGTGCCTCTCATTTTACTCTATTATAAAAGCTTTACAGGTCCCAGCCCTCAATCTTAGAAGTTCCTCAACTTCCGATAACCCTGGCGGATGAGTGAAAGCGACCATGTGTGAACCGCAGCCTGAACGACAGTCGGAAGACCCAAAATGTGCTGCTGGCAGCCAGGCGTCAGGCATCTGCACAAGGGCCTGACTCCAGGCGCACTCCAATGACAGGAGACTAACGTGCGAATCGAGGGCAAACCAACCGCCAACCAGCCGCGCATGAGGACGAAGCCAATCAATGTGCCAGTGAGGATGCTGTGTGATCTGAGAATGATGCTTCAGACGCGCACGCAAACCACCTGGTCCATGCGCGCTTCCCAGGTAAAAGTAACTGCCGGTTGGAAAATCTATCATTCCCAGACGACCGACGGACAGCCGCACTTGAGCAGGCAGAAACAGATGGAGGGCATAACTGCCAGGAGCGGCAGGTAGATCGAACATGGCATACCCTTTTAACGATCAGGAGGCTTTGCGCCTTCTTCAACGCAAAACCTCCTGATTTCATTCTCACCCGATAGCGATCACGCAGCCCTTTCCAGGGCTAACACAACTGTTTCACCGTCGAAGGTGTCTTCAGTAACCGGCAGTCCAGCCGGAATGGTTCCAGAGGTTAACTGGCGGGCCAGGGTTTCATTCATGATGTATTCCCGAAAGTCTTGAACAGCTTCGGTAAGCTGCGGTGAAGCTGTATAGTACAGGCGAACGCGGTCGGCGATATCCAGATTCGCTTGCTTGCGCAAGTCCTGCGCCCGGCGGACAAACTCACGCGCCAGACCTTCCCGCACCAACTCAGGGGTCAGATCCGTAACCAATGCAGCCAGGTATGGGCCTTCGGAAGCAACCGCGAAACCCTCGCGGGCCTGGAGGCGGACTTCTACTTCATCCGGCAGCACCGGATAGGTTTCGCCATCCACGTTAACCCGCAAGAAATCTCCTGCTATGAGGTCGCGCGCCAACTCTTCGGATGGTAACGCCAGGATCGCTTTGCGAATGGCAGGAAACCGGCTGCCGTACTTCTGACCCAACTGTTTTGGCAGCGGATTCAAGCTGTAAGAGACAGCCTCCCCAGCCGCATTTAAAACGCGCACCTTTTTGACATTGAGCTCATCTTCCAGCAAGTCAGCATACTTGGTCAGAATGGCGCGTTCCTCAGCACTGGGCAGAGCAAAAGCCACCTCCGCCAACGGCTGGCGCACCTTACGATTGGCCTTGTTCCGCGCGGCATGACCCAACGAAGCCAGCCGCATCACCAGTTCCATCTCTCGATTCAGGCTTTCATCAATAACAGCCGGATCATAATCGGGCCAATCGTTGAGATGGACAGAAAGGGATGCGTCCGGTTGAACGGAGCGCACCAGATTCTGATAAAGTTCTTCCGCTATGAAGGGCATGGTAGGGGCCAGCAGCCTGGAAAGGGACACAAGGGCTTCGTAGAGTGTGGCATAGGCCGCCTGCTTATCCAGGTCCGACTCGCTCTTCCAGAAGCGACGGCGGCTGCGACGCAGATACCAGTTGGAGAGCTGGTCGACAAAAGTTTCGATGGGGCGCGTAGCTCCCAGGACATCATAATCCTCCATGGCCTGGGAGACGTCACGGATCAGGGTATGCAGCGAGGAGCGCAGCCAGTGGTCGAGGGGACTGTAGCGCGGTGTTTGGTCGGGGGTGGGCTGCCACTCATCCAGATTAGCATAGGTGACAAAGAAAGAGTAGGTGTTCCATAAGGTAAGGGTGAAGTTACGTACCACCTCGCCCACCAGATCAGCCGAGAAGCGCCGCTCTTGACCCGGCGGACTGGCTGTATAGAGATACCAGCGCGTGGCATCTGCTCCATGCTTATCCATTACGTCCCAGGGATTGACGATATTCCCGCGCGTCTTTGACATCTTCTGCCCATTAGCATCCAGGATCAATCCCAAACACAGAACGTTGCGGTAACTAATCTCCTCAAACAGCAGGGTACTGATGGCATGCAGCGAATAGAACCAGCCGCGGGTCTGATCGACGGCTTCGCAGATGAAATCGGCCGGAAAGTGACGGCGGAAGGCTTCCTTATTTTCAAAAGGATAGTGCCATTGGGCTACAGGCATAGAGCCTGAGTCAAACCAGACGTCGATCAATTCTGGCACGCGGATCATTGCGCCAAAGCATTCCGGGCAGGGCAGGCGCACTTCATCGACATACGGACGGTGCAAATCCAGGCCGCTGAGTTCACGCCCAGCCAGCTTTGAAAGCTCGGCAACCGAACCTACCACCACCTGATGGTCACAGTTTTCGCACTGCCAGACAGGCAGCGGTGTGCCCCAGTAGCGGTTGCGGCCCAGGGCCCAATCGACGTTATTCTCCAGCCAATTGCCAAAGCGTCCCTTTTTGATATGAGCCGGGTACCAGTTAATCTTCTCGTTGAGCTGGACCATCTGCTCTTTGAAATCGCTCGTGCGAATGTACCAGGTTGGGAGAGCGTAATACAACAGAGGCGTAGAGCAGCGCCAGCAGAAAGGATAGGTGTGCGTGTACGTTCCAGAGCGGAAAAGCAGTCCGCGCGCGTCAAGATCGCGGATGATATAGGGATCCGCTTCTTTCACAAACTGACCGGCCCACGGACGCACTTCTGAGCGGAAAGTACCGTCAGCCTGCACCGTCATCAGCATCGGCAGGTTTTCTTCCTGGGCTACCTGCATATCTTCCGCGCCAAAGGCAGGCGCAATATGCACCAGCCCCGTGCCATCTTCGATGGTGACATAATCGGCTAAGACCACCAGGTGAGCGGACTTTTCGAGCGGGAGGAAGGTAAACAGGGGACGATACGTCATCCCTGCCAGAGAACGGCCTTTGAAACGCTCGACCACTTCCACTGGTTGATCGCCAAAGATCGGGGTGAGAAGAGCCTCGGCCAAAATCAGGCGTTCAGTGCCGCCTTCCGGCAATGCGTGCTGCACCTTGACATACTGAACATCCGGATTGGCTGCCACCGCTACATTAGCAGGCAGCGTCCAGGGCGTGGTCGTCCACACCAACAGAGAAGTACCGGGTTCTTTAACCAGTGGAAAGCGCACGTAAACGGATGGATCGACCGCTTCCTCGTATCCCAGAGCAACCTCATGATCCGAGAGGGGTGTGCCGCAGCGCGGGCAGTAGGGCACCACCTTGAAGCCCCGGTAAATCAGTTCGCGATCCCAAAAATTCTTCAGGATCCACCAGACCGACTCGATATACTCATTCGTGAAAGTAATATAAGCACCTTCCAGATCGACCCAAAAGCCAATTCGATCCGTCAGACGCTCCCAATCTTGAATATAGCTGAAAGCCGATTCGCGGCACAGGGCGTTGAACCTGTCAATGCCATAGTCTTCAATTTGCTGCTTGTTGGTGAACCCCAGCTTCTTTTCAACTTCAATTTCTACCGGCAGGCCATGCGTATCCCAGCCCCCACGTCGGGTAACGTGATAACCACGCATCGTTTTAAAACGCGGAAATATATCTTTGAAGGAACGCGCCAGCACATGATGCACCCCTGGTCTGCCGTTGGCAGTAGGCGGCCCTTCATAAAAGACATATTCCGGCGATTCTTTACGCAGTTCAATCGAGCGATGAAAGATATCATGTTCTTTCCAGAACTGCAAAACTTCTTCTTCCTTTTCAGGGACGTTCACGCGGGGCGATACAGGCTTAAACAAAGACCACCTCCCGAAACGAAGTCATGCGCGCCGCTGTGGCGGACGTATCGAAGCGCCCGCCACAGCGACCATTTTCATCTATCCAACCAGGTTTATTTTATCCGGCAATGCGTTTTACGCCTAATGTAATCTTTTCGCCTTCCAGGTTTTGTTCTTCCGTGTAGGCGTCGCTGGGAGACTGAGCGGCTTCCATCTCAACCGCCAATGTCTCTGTAGAAATGTAATCGGACCAGGACTGCATCACCTCATTTAAGGCTACAGAGCCGTTCAGGTCATAATAGAGGTGAATGCGATCATCAATATTGAAACCTGCTTCTTTCCGCATGGCCTGTACGCGGCGCACCACTTCACGCGCCAGACCTTCAGCGCGCAGCTCGGGGGTGAGCGCAGCATTGATCGCTACGCTGACGCCATGATCGGTAGCAACAGCCAGGCCTTCCACCGGCATGGTTTGCACCAGTACTTCTTCCGGTGATAATTCCACCATTTGACCATCAACTTTCAACTGAACCGGCTCGCCGGACTGGACACGCGCAGAGACCTCAGCCGGGTCGGCAGACATCAGCGCGGCTCGCACTTTAGGGAACTGTGCGCCAAAGCGCGGGCCTAAGCGTTTATTATCGGGCAGAACACGGTAGTTGACCAGCCGGCCAGCTTCCTCAACAAACTCGAACCGCTTGACATTCAGCTCATCGACGACAATCTCTACCAGTTCCGGGTTGAGCGAGCGCTTGCCCCCAGTGACATAGGCCATGGCGCTTTCCAGCGGCTGGCGCACTTTGATATTGGCGCTGTTGCGCGCTCCCAGGCCCAGACTGGCGACTTCACGAGCCAGCGCCATCTGTGACAGCAGCTGCTCATCCACTACTTCTGTATCGACCTGCGGCCAGGAGGTATGGTGAATGCTCTCATAGGCCTGTGGAAAAGCACAGCGAACCAGGTTTTGGTACATGGACTCAGTAACAAAGGGTGTAAAGGGCGCCAGCATGCGCGCCAGCTTGACCAGAACATGATAGAGAGTAGCATACGCCCCGTTCTTATCGGCATCGTGCTCGCTCTTCCAGAAGCGGCGGCGGCTGCGGCGAACGTACCAGTTGGTCAGGTCGTCGATAAAGGCTGAGATGAGCGCGGCGGCGACGAAAATCTCCGAAGCTTGCAGGTTTTCGGTGACACGCTGGAGCACCTGGCTGAGGCGGGCCAGCACCCAGCGATCCAGCAGGTTGTCGCTGGTGGGTGTGGGGCCTTCGGGATAAGCAGGATCAAAGTCAAAGTCAGGCTGCCAGCCATCCAGATTGGCATAGGTGACAAAGAAGCTGTAAACATTCCACAAGGGGATGAGGAACTGACGGCGGGCTTCATCGCCACGATTGTAGCCAAACAACAGGTCATTTTCTGGCTTTTGATTGCAGTAAAGCCAGCGCATCACATCTACGCCCATCTTATCGGCCGCCTCATTGAACTCGATGGAGTTGCCCCAACTCTTATGCATCGGGCGGCCATCTTCGGCCAATAAGGTGGCATAACCAAAGTTGCGCAAGAAAGGCGGGCTTTGGTCCAGAACAGTCGCCATAGCCAGCAGGCTGTAGAACCAGTTGCGGAACTGGCCTGGGAAGGACTCAGTGATCCACTGAGCGGGGTACCAACTCGCCCAATACTCAGGGTCGCTGCGATACTGCAAGGTACTGAAGGGGACAATGCCCGCATCCAACCAGGGATTGCCAACATCAGGGACACGACTTATTTGCCCGCCGCACTCCGGACAGGCCAGTTTGACCGCATCCACATAGGGCCGGTGGGGCGTATGCCCTTCAAAAGTCTCCCAGCCTTGCACGGCGCGATCTTTCAGTTCATTTTCATTCCCAATCACTTCATAATGATTGCAAGAGTTGCAAACCCAGATCGGCAGCGCCAGACCCCAGAAACGTTTCTTGCTGATCATCCAGTCATGCATATTGCGCAGCCAGTCCATCTCGCGGGCATAGCCGAAGTCTGGAATCCAACTGATTTGATCGACCACATCCATGATCTGATAGCGCAGGCTGCGATCTTTTTCTTCGGCAGTCAGTTCGGCGCGCGGCTTATCGTAGACCTCGCCCATGCTGATGAACCATTCATCCACCAGGCGGAAGACTAACTCAGTCTTGCAGCGCCAGCAGGTGGGATAACGATGGGTGTAGGCAGCAACCCGGTAAAGAAAACCTTTGTTTTTAAGATCTTCAAAGATGGGATCAGACACCTCAGAAACATGCTTGCCGGAGAGCCAACCGAAGCCATCGATGAAGTATCCTTCATCATTGAGGGGCGCGACGATGGGCAGCTTGTATTCACGGCCCAACTGGAAGTCTTCAGCGCCACAGCCGGGAGCGATGTGAACAATGCCGGTCCCTTCGGTTTCGCCGACCTCGTTCCACAGAATGACCTGGTGGGCCTGGCGGGCGCTCTGCTGCACTCCACTGATGAGCTCCTTAAGCTGGGTATAGCCACCTGGCTGGCGCTCGGCGGGTAGTTCGTCAAAGGGGCCGGCATACTTCCAGCCGAGCATCTCGCGGCCTTTCAGTTCAGCCAGTAGTTCATGCTCGCCGCGCAGCATGTTAAGCGTACCCTTCGCCAGGTAATAGACCTGATCGCCCTGGCGCACTTTAGCATAGGTCAGGTCGGGACCGACAGCGGCGGCAACATTGCTGGAAAGCGTCCAGGGAGTGGTCGTCCACACCAGGAGCGCTTCGGGCAGGCCGATTTGCGCATCACGGCGAGGCTGACCCTCTTGATCGAGCAAGGGGAAGCGCAGGGTGACTGAGTTGTGCGTCAGGTCAGCATAACCATCGGTAACGATCTCATGCTGGCTAATGGCAGTCGCGCAGCGCGGGCACCAGGGCATTACATCGGCGCCCCGATAGAGCCAGCCCTTCTCCCAACACTTTTTGAGGAAGGTCCAGATCATGTAGTTATTTTCAGTGGAGAAGGTAAAGTAGCTGCCGCCTAAATCTGCCAAACCCAACTGCCCTACCAACTGCTCTACCGTGCCGGTCACCGGGCCCTGGGGACCTTCCAGCGTAATTTCTTGTTGGGCGTTTTCCATCAACTTTTCCGCCAACCAACGCAGGCGGTCGGGATCATTCCAATCCATCCAGTACCCCAGGCGAACCGACTGCTCGGTTTGGATGGCCGCATAACGCAGCACGCGCGCTTTGCACATGCGCACAAATTGTTCGAGACCAAAGTCTTCAATATCTTTCTTGGTCTTGAAACCTTTTTCTTTTTCGACTTCTACCTCAACCCACAAACCCTGGCAGTCGAACCCATTCTGATAGCGCAGTTCTTGTCCCAACATGGTCTGGAAGCGCTGCATCAGATCTTTATAGGTACGCCCCCAACCATGATGAACACCCATCGGGTTGTTGGCGGTGATAGGGCCATCGATAAAGGACCAATGGGGTTCTCCACGATGAAGCTGGCGCATCTTCTGGAAGGCATTCGAGTTCCTTCCAGTACTGCAGAAGCTCTCGCTCCTGGGCGGGAAAATCCACTTTGGTTGGGACTTCTTTAAACATTTACGACCTCCAAAACATGATTTCAACAAACACAACGAAAAATGATGGCGAAACTTTAATGTAAAAATCCTTAAACAAAAAATCCCATCTCTGCTCAAGTCTGATCAGGGACGAGATTTACTCGCGGTACCACCCTGCTTCTTTGCACGCCAAAGAGACGGCACACAAAGCGCTTTACCAGATACTACCCGGATTCAACGGTTTATATCTGCACCCGAATAACGGCTGGCGAGGCCGGCGCCCTTAGTGATCGTGTTCGCTTCTCGTTTCCAAATCACACGACGTTCAGTTTGCAGCTCCGGAAGGATTTTCGGTTCACCGCGCTGCCCTGGCTTACACCTACCCCAGGTTCGCTGTCAGTCGTAAGGAGAACCTACTCGTTTCCATCATGGCTTTTTATATTTTTCCAATCTGATTATGCCATAAAAGGTGGGAAAAAGCAATTCTTTAAAACAGGCTGGATGAACTTAAACACATTCATCCGGCCTGTAAACTTACCAAGGAGAAGTTATGAGATTTCATCATAAAAGAGAGGCAGCGGATCGCACTGGTGATCGGTGAAGTTATAGGCCTGGAGCAGGCGCTGTGCAGCTTGATCCGCAGACTGCTGATTCTGGGCATGGACTGTAAAGAGGGGCTGGCCTTGTGAAACCTGTTCCCCCACTTTGCGATGAATGACGATGCCAACGGCAGGGTCAATGGGTTCACCTTTGCGTTCACGTCCAGCGCCTAAGGTGACGGCAGTTTCGCCGATAATCCGCGCGTTGACCTGACAGACCCAACCAGAACGGGGCGATGTCTGCATCTGAACCACTGGAGCCTTTGGCAAGCGATCGGGATGATCCACATAATCCAGGTCGCCATCCTGCGCATCCACCAGCATTCGGAAGCGCTGCCAGGCGCTGCCTTCCTGAATGGCACTTTCCGCCATCTGGCGCGCCGACTGGAGGGTATCTGCCTTTTCACCCAACAGCAGTAAATGACTGGCAACCACCATACAGTGTTCGCGGAAATCAACTGGACCATGACCATGTAGGGTGTCAATCGCCTCTCGCACCTCCAGGACATTGCCGACGGCCTCACCCAAAGGTTGATTCATATCCGAAAGAAGGGCAACTACTTTACGCTTACTAAGCTTGCCAATGGCGACCATCCGGCGGGCCAATTCGCGAGCAGAATCGAGATCTTCCATAAAGGCGCCCAGCCCGACCTTAACATCCAGGACGATCGCCTGCGCCCCGGCCGCAATCTTCTTGCTCATGATGGAAGAGGCAATAAGGGGAATAGAGGGAACCGTACCGGTCACATCTCGCAGGGCGTAGAGTTTACCATCCGCTGGAGCCAGGTCTCCGCTCTGCCCGGTCAGCACCAGGCCAATGGAGCCTAACTGTTCAATAAATTCCTCTCGTGAGAGGTTGGTGCGAAAGCCTGGAATAGATTCCATTTTATCGAGTGTGCCGCCGCTGAAGCCCAGACCGCGCCCGGACATCTTGCCAACCGGCAAACCACAGGCAGCTACCACCGGCTCGACCACCAGGGTGGTTTTATCCCCTACTCCACCGGTGGAGTGTTTGTCCACAGCAATGGGAACCACTTTGGACAGGTCGAGCATTTCACCCGAGGAAGCCATCGACAGCGTGAGGTCGGTCGTTTCGCGCTCGGTCATACCATTCAATAGAACAGCCATGGCCCAGGCAGAGACCTGATAGTCAAGAATTTCTCCCTTTGTAAAACCTTCGACAAAAAACGCGATCTCTTCAGGGCTTAATTCCTGGCGATCGCGTTTTTTAATGATAATGTCTACTGCTCGCATATTCTCTCCCCCGCACATCCTAAAAAAAATTTGTGACGGTCCTGCGGCATCCAAGAATGCCACAAGACCGTCACAAAATCTACTGATTGTCTTTTTTCAAGAAAATGGTTACTTTCCGATTCGGCTCATCCCCAACACTTTCGGTTGCAATTTGGGGATGATCGCGCAGTTCCAGGTGAATGAGGCGGCGCTCATTGGCGGGCATGGGTTCCAGCACCTGGCGGCGCCCTGTATGAATAGCCTGGTCTGCCATGCGGCGCGCTAACTGACGAAGCTGGCGCTCGCGGCGGGCGCGGTATCCCTGCACATCAATGGTGATGGGAACCCAGCGGTCGAGACGCTTGCAGATAATGAGGCTCGAAATATACTGTAAAGAATTGAGCGTTTCAGAACGGCGGCCAATGAGAATGCTGAGATCGTCTCCCTCTACATTGACCAGCACCACTGCTTCGGCATCATCTTCTTCCGGCTGCTGATAACTGGTACTGACCCTGGCGCGAACCTTCATTTTTTCGAGAAGATCAGAAACGACCTCCTGCGACAGAGTCAGCACGTACTGTTCGTCCTCATCCAGTTCTTCTTCTTCAACAGACTCCGCCACACGAGCCGGTTTTTCCTCTGGCCTGGACGCAGCAGGTTCTTCCACTGTAGCGGCAGGAACCGGCGGAGCTTGCCTGGCAGGCGCTGCCGGCGGCGTGACTGCCGGTTTCACCGGGGAAGCAGGCGGTGGGGATTGAGGCTTGATCGTCAGGCGAATTCGCGCCTGACGGCTGCCAAGGCCAAACAGGCCACGCGAGCCTGGATCCAGAACCTCTACCTCCACCGCATCTTGTGGCAGGTTTAATTGTTCAAGCCCTTTTTGAACGGCTTCATCGACTGTTGGCGCGATTACTTCCAGCGTTGTTTTTTCTTGACTTATGTTTGCCTCGAATTGTTGGACCACCCTCAGGAGGAGTGGTTGGTTTTTTTTCGCGTTTCGGGGCCGGTTTACCGGCAGGCTTGGCCTGAACAGACTCCGCCGATTTCCGCCCTGGAATTAAGTTCCGCCAGTTGGCTTTGCCTAAAATTGCATATTGCAAAATACCAACGACGTTTGAAACGACAAAGTAGAGAGAAAGCCCCGATGCAAGCGTGAGCGCCAGATACCCCATAAAGAACGGCATGTACAAATTCATGATGTTCGACATCTGTGCCGTCTGGTCTCCAGTGCCGCCTGCTGTGGGCGGAGTCATTAACTTCGACTGAAGGTAAGTAGTCACCATCACCACGGCTGCCAGAACTGGAATGCCAAACGAAAGGAAAGGCAGGTTTAGACGTTCTGGCTGCCCCAGATCCATCCAAAGGAAGTGGCTGTGCAGCGGTAAAACAGTTGAAACATCCAACAACCAGGGCCAGATATGGCGGACAAGGCGCAACATATCCATTGGGGTATTCGCCATGGCCTGGATGATGGTCTGATATAGCCCAATGATGATTGGAAACTGGATGACCATTGGCAAACAAGAAGCGAAGGGATTGATTCCGAGCTTCTTATAAATGCGCATCTGTTCCTGCGCCAGTTTCTCTTTGTCGTTCTTATACTTTTCCTGAATCTCTTTCCACTCTGGGTCCGTCTGTAAGGCTTGCATGCCCTGCGTGCCCTTCAACTGTTGGGCCGTTAAGGGATGGGTGATCAGACGAATTAGGATTGTGAACAGAATAATGGCAATACCAAAATTCTGACCAGTATAATTATAGATAAATAAAAGAACATTTGTAAACGGGGTGATGATTAAAGCATCCCACATATGATTGCTCCGGTCTTACAACTCCTATAAATGCCTGAAAGGGCTATTTGCCAGGAGGAACAAAAGTCCATTTCGGATTTCCATTCAGGCCAAACGCCGCCACCAGGTTATCGCCCTGCGTTACTGCGACGATTACTGAATCATTGGTGACGACTGGTGTGGTGTAAAGTTTACCATTAACGGAGCGATTCCACAGCTTTTCACCTTTGAAACTTACCGCGACCAGGCTGCCACCCTCAGTTGGGAAGGCGATGCCATCTTGAACCAGCGCGCCAGCACCCACAATGGGGCTGCCAGCATCTACTGACCATAAAACGCGCTTATCGGCAGCAAGACTGGCATCAGTAGAAACGGCATAAACTGTACCATTCGAATTACCGAAATAGAGAATGCCATCCTGCAGTACAGGTTCGGACCAAAGATGACCGCCAATCGGAACACTCCAGAGTTGTTTGCCTGAAGCCGAATCGACTGCGTAGAGATCCCCATCCAAACCAGTTTGATAAATGACACCCTCTGAGCTTAATACAGGAGAGCTGATCAGGGGAGCGCCCAGATCCTGCTTCCAGCGTAAGGAACCGTCTGAAATATTCAGGGCGTAGAGATTATGATCAGAAGCAGACAGATAAACCACCTGACCATTGCTGGCAGGCTGGGCCCAAAGGACGTTACCGGTCTTATACTTCCACAGTTCCTTACCGCTCATATCGAGGGCATATAGATGACCATTGGCTGAAGGAGCCAGGATGGTATTGTTGACCACCAGCGGGCTACCGACAAAATGCCCCGTAGTGGGCGGCGTAAAATTCCACTGCTGCACACCAGTCTTCGCATCCAGGCCGAAGAGTGTGCTCTGATAGTCGCCCGCGATGACAGTGCTATCGGTAGGAACCGGCGGCGCAAAAAAAGCTTTCCCATTTTCCGGTTTTTCCGGATACTGCCAAAGCAGGTTGCCGTTGTTCACATCAATGGCAAAAACGGCATTTTGATAAGCCAGGTAAAGTACACCCTGGCTGGCGGTCATCCCAGGCCAACTGTTTACAGCGCCTGCACCAGAGCAGGCAGATAACAGTAGTACAGCCAGGACAGAAATAATTATGACTGTTAAAGAACGATGAGATTTCATACGAATTATCTATCTTACCGAAGTCGGAAATAGTTCATGAATAATAGAATCAACGCAGCGCTCTAAAAGAAAACCAGCGGTACGATGAAACAATCTAAGGAACAGGATCATAGCCGCCCGGGTTGAATGGATTGCAGCGAAGCACGCGCCAGACCGCCATCAAACTTCCTTTGATCACGCCGTACTTGTAGATTGCCTGATAGCCATAGTGCGAACAAGTGGGATAAAAGCGGCAAGTATTGGGCGGCAGCGTTTTAGACAAAGTCATCTGATAACCACGGATTAAAGCCAGCAAGACCCACCTCGGTAGTGTTAAGGGCGTAACAGGAAGGTCCTTCAATCGCGGCTCGCGCGGATACTCATCCTGTGGATCGATCTCCTCATTATGCTGATGGTGATGATGGCTGTGTTGAGCATTCTGATCGGAAGAAACCATCAGGTCCTGCTCTGTATCAGGATTCGAGTTGTTTTCTTCATGGTCGTGTTTCAACATCTAACAACAACCCAGCTCTCTTAATAACCAATGTTACAGCAGCGCAAATTTCGGCAAAACTGGCCCGGTCCATCGGCTTCCGAACCAGGAAGATCAGGTCCCAACCAGGCTCCAGGCCTGGAAGGCATTGATCTAAGCAAGCTCGCAAACGGCGCTTTACGCGATTGCGAGCCACCGCATTTCCAAAAGCTCTACCGGCTATAATACCTGCCCGCACCTGGTCGAGCTCGTTGGGAGCGATTACCAACACAACGAGCGGGTGCGCATATGACTTACCTATACGTCGCACCCGCTTGAAGTCGGTTGACCGGGTCAGGCGAAACCTGCGTTTCACCCATGTGCCTGCTGTAAAGAGGAAAAAGCGAATCCAGGATCGACTACTTTAGTACACCTGACCATCTTTTGAGGATGGCGATTTACCACCGGATGCGCTTGACGTGGTTGTTCATGGAAACGGTCAGCTTATGGCGACCCTTCTGGCGACGGCGCTTGAGAACATCGCGACCGTCACTGGTGGCGCTGCGCTTGCGGAAGCCATGCACACGTAATCGGCGGTGAATTTTGGGTTGATAAGTCCGCTTTGGCATTACAACTTTCCTTTCAAAAAATGATATCGATTAGTCAAACTCACGAGGGTTGATTATACCTCAACCCGGCTTGAGGGTCAAACCTCAACTGCGTCTCCAGGGGCCTTTTCTCACCTGCTTTTCAGCTTCGGGGGTCATATTGGGCCGCGAGAATAGATCGTTAAGACGATTGACGCCCTCCGCGTCGGTCACTGCCATAATCTCATCGCCGGCCTCAAAGGTTGTAACGCCACGCGGGACAATTACCTCACCTTTGCGAATAATCGCGGCAATCACACAATGTTCTGGCAGTCCAAGATCTTTAATGGCTACGCCGATCGCGCGCGCGCCTGGCTGGATTCTTTCCTCAATCAATGAGTAGTTTCCCCGGCGCAGTTTGAGCAGGGTGATCATCTCGCCAAGCGACATTTCTTCCGAAATCAAGCTAGCCAGGATGTCGGCCTGATTGACCGCCACATCGACATAAAACTTTTCGTCGAACAGCCAGGCATCGCGGGGGTTATTGACACGAGCAATGGTGCGCGGCACCTGATAACGATCATGGGCCATGTAGCACAGGGTGACATTGAAATCGTCACGGGTTGTACAAGCCGCCAATGCATCAGCGCGTTGAATGCCCGCCTGCTCCAGAACACGCAGTTCCAGCGGGTCCCCTTCAATAATGGCTTCGGTAGGCAGTTCACGATGGATGCGCTCTAACACTTCCTCGCGATCTTCCACCACCCGCACTTCATGATCCAAGCTCAACAGTAGGCTTGCCAACTGTGCGCCTGTTCGTCCTCCACCAGCAATCACAACAAACATAAACTCGTCTCCTACTCAGTTAAACGCAGGCGCTTGCGCAGCGATTTAACACCATCCAGTGTGGCGCTGATGTGCAGCACATCCCCCTCTTGGAGGATGACATCTGGCGACGGTAACATGGCGCGCCCGGCATGAGTTAATGAAACGGGGATACTGGTGTTTTCTGACATCAGTTCTCGTAAAGTGCGCCCGTTCCACTCTTCGGTTACCGGTAACTCGTAGACCTCTACCTCACCATTACCAGCAGAGAAAACCACTTTGACATCATCGTGATAGAGCATCTCCTCAATTCGCTGGGCGCCCCAACTCATGGCGCTGATGACCTGAAGGCCATAGGCCTCAATGACAGGACGGTAACGTGGGTCTTGATTGCGTACGACGACGTTATCAATATTGAAGTAAGTGCGCGCCAGGTGCCCCACAACGGCATTCATAATATCCGAGTCGGTCACCAGCGCAACAGCGTCGGCATGTTCAATCCCGGCGCGGTGGAGCACATCCCGGCTAAGGGCATCCCCTTCGTTCAATCGGCCTTCAAAATTAGCGGGCAGTTTCGCAAAAGATGCTTCATTTTCATCGATCACCGAAACTTCATGTCCGCGTTGAAACAGGCGGGTCGCCAGATCAGCGCCTAAGCGCCCACAACCTACAATAATTACTCTCATAAAACCTTCTCCCTTGCCCTTACGATTTAACCAGGTAAGGGACATTCGTAATGACAATCCCCTTACGGAAGATGAGTGCTTTTCGCAAGATACCAGCCGTATTGGTGTGCAGCACATTACTCCACTGCTGACGCGGCACAAACTGCGGCACCACAATGGAGATAATTTCATTCGGCTGGCGCTTTTGATAGATCTCGTCAATGTAATACATCAAGGGTTCGATAAAACGACGGTACGACGACTCGATGATCACCAGCCGGACACCCTCTCCCCAGGTCTCCCACTTTTCCTGAAGGCGCTCTGTTTCTTCAGGATCAATGGAGACATGCACGGCAGTCACATCGTCAGACAGCGTGCGGGCATAGCGCAAGGCAGCCAATGTGCCGCGGTGTACGCCACCAATGGGCAAAATGACACGATTACGGGTAACACGCGAAGGCGCACCATAATTTTCTAAGGAAAGCCGGCCCGCCAGGACACGGTAGTGATTATGAATGATGGCAAATATACCGACCAGAACCGGGATGATAATGATGACCAGCCAGGCGCCCGTAGAAAACTTGGTAACGCCAAAGACGAGGGCGACAACGGCAGTGGAGAAAGCGCCAAAGCCATTGGCAATCATTTTGGTTTGCCATTTATCCTCATAACGAAGGACAGACCCTGACTCTGCGTATTTCTTCACCCGGCTGGAGATGACCGATCTTCCACCAACGACGGGCCATGCCGATCTGAGAAAGCGTAAAGGACAGGAATACGCCAATGGCGTACAAAGGAATCAGGCGGGTGACGCTGGCCTGGAAAATGACAATCATTAATGAGGCAAGCAGAGCTAAAACCACAATCCCGCGTGAGTAAACCAGGCGACTACCGCGATAGGTAAGCTGACGGGGCAGGAAGCCATCCTCTGCGGTGAGGGCGCTAAGGCGAGGGAACCCGGCAAAGGAAGTATTGGCCGCCATGATGAGGATGACGGTGGTGGCAACAATCGTCGCCAGATAGAGCAGACCGCGCCCGGCAAAGGCAACCCGAGCCAGCTGAGAAATAACGGTCTCTTCAGCGGAAGGAATAGCATGGATGTGGGCAGAAAGGAATGAAATGCCCAGCAGCAGGCTGCCCAGAATGAGCGCCATCCAGATGAGGGTGATGCCAGCATTCCGGCTGCGCGGTTCATTGAAGGCCTGGACTCCATTGGAGATGGCCTCTACCCCGGTGAGGGCCGCCGAACCACTGGAAAAAGCATGGAGCAGTAAGAGCGCCGAAATCCCGGCAACGGCTCCCGTGGCAAGTTCAGGAGGTGGGGGATTGGGAACTACGCCAAGCGTGCCAGTGAAGTAGCGGAACAAGCCCACTCCGACGGTAACATACATGGTGATCACAAAGAAATAGGACGGGAAAGCAAAGATGAGGCCCAACTCGCGCACACCGCGCAAGTTGATGACCATCATGATCACGACCATTAAAATGGCGATTTCGACACGATAGGGATAAACAGACTTGTAGGCCGAAATGATCTGCGCGACACCAGAAGAAACGGAAACTGCGACGGTTAGAACGTAGTCGACTAACAGAGCAGAAGCCGCCAGCATCGCCGGGAGATCTCCTAAGTTATCGCGGGAGACAATATATGCGCCGCCACCATTTGGGTAGGCGTGAATGGTTTGCAGATACGAAATCACAACAATCGACAACAGGCCAACGATCACCAGTGAAAGTGGGAAAACGTATCCGAAGGCAAGCGTTCCGGCGGCGAAAAGAACTGCCAGCATTTCTTGGGTGGCATAGGCCGTGGAGGAAAGCGCATCTGAAGCAAAAACCGCCAGACCAATTAATTTTCCAATGGTCTGATGGGGGGCATCCGCTGTTGGTAAAGGACGACCGATTAAGATATCGAAAAAAGAACGAGGAGGGTCTTCCTCTTTGGTTCGCCGCAGCACAACCGTTCCGTTCTTATCCTCAATATTCATACTTGTATCAACTTCCAATTCATACTTTTATGTATAGCTCGCTGCTCACAAAGCTAGAGATTATACATTCCAGTCTATTTGTCGTCAATCATTTATTATACCTTGAACACGCCTTTCTTAAAGTCCGCAAATGAGGGCTAACGCTTTAGCAGGGCAGGCGTTAAAGACCCTACGAGCGTGGGCATGGTTTTTATAGCCCTGGTGATTGATCAAACTAATGACCAGATTATTGATGGTCGCCATCACCCGCCCCATCGATTTCACAGTCATGCGGGTTTGGTCTTCCTGAAAGGTCACATCGCGGCGATAATGCAGCCCGTTCTCAATCCCCCATTCACTGCGCACGATGGTCAATAGCCGTTTGGGGTCAGCTTCTTGAGCGGTCAGGCTGGTCAGGCCATATTGGATTTCGGTTTCGACGAGCCCGGTGGAAAGGAAAGTAACTCGACGCTCCAGTTTGAACACCTGGCTCAAGTGGGGCCAATCCAGATAGTCGTTCAAGAGGCTGCTGGTCGTGAGGGTGCGTTCTTCAATGCGTCCGGCTTGCTTTTCAGTGGTCTTATCACTGCGAAAATCCATCGGCGGACAGCCAAAACCGGGGCGTGCTGGCTCAGGGGCGAACAACTGCTCGATTGCCTGACGCGTATTGGCTTGGTTATCCTTGACGACCCACACAAAATCACCTCCCGCTGCCACGATTTGAAGCGATAACTTGCGCTGGGTCTGCATCGCATCGCCGATCACCACTTTATTGCGCAAATCCAGACAGGCCAACAGCTTCGGAGCCACCACAATCTCGTTTTCCTTCTCCTTTTCTACCACCATTTGCATCAATACGATCCCTTCGCCCGGTAGATAAGCCGCTAACAGATGCAAACCAAACGGATCTTCGGCGGTGATGGTGCCTCGGACGGTCTTGCCATCAATGGCAATCACCGTATCTTGTCCATGCCGGGGCAGCTGGGCCAAGTATTCCCCCAGGATGCGTTCCAAATCCTCCCCGTCCACCTCTTCTGCCAGTACCCGCCGGTAGGTGCTGTGATGGGGTAACCGTTTGTATTTCAATCCCAAGGCCCCGATCAAGTATGCACTGTGTTGTTGCGCCCAATCCGCGATCCCGGAGACCTTGTTTTGCCCACACAGTTTGCCCAAGATGAAGAGGATCAGGACGATTTCCAACGGATAGCGCTTCCCGCGCCGTTTGCGTCCATCTTTCACTTGCCGTAAATAACTCAACAGGTGGTGAATATTGATGATTTTGCCTTCCGCCTGCGTGGTCTGTTCCGTCTGGGTTTCTTTTGTGCTAGACTTCATGGTGACCTTCTTTGGTGTTTGTTGGTGTAGGAGCCTACAATTTACCCAAGAAGGTCGTTTTTTTCAACCCTTTTCGACTTTAAGAAAAGCGTGATACCTTGAACGATGTTGGTTCCAAAGTTTTGACGCGGCAGCGGGCGTGGGGAAAGCCCTGGGCCGAGCGCGCCTTGTGTAACCCTATTTTCCTGAATGAAAGTGGGTTATAATCTGCCTACTTCAGTTTCCGATAGATACAAGGAGAAAAGTGAATGCCGATTCGAATTGGTCCCCTAGAACTGGTGATCATCCTGGTGATCGTTCTGCTGCTGTTTGGTGTCGGGCGCATTGGCAAAATTGCCGGTGAGCTGGGTACGGGCATCCGCGCTTTCCGCGAAGGCCTGCAGGGCAAGGACGAAAAGGATGAGAAGGCTGAAAAAGACGAAGTAAGCACGAAAGAAAGCTAGTTTCATCCCTCACCCCTCCATCTTTAAGCATCTTTAAGGGTAGATCCGCTTATCCCCTATCCACCTAAGTGGATTGAGCCTGGCGCTGTTTTTTTGCTGCCGCTCGTTTCCTTGGGCGACGCAAGCAGTTGGATCAGGCTGGTGGTAGATATCGTCTGAGGGGCAAGTTTCGGATTTTTAACGAGCGCTGCCCAGGCACGAACTGGAGCGCATACATTTTCAAACCGGCTGGCGCGAGCCGCAGGCGCTTCTAAAGCCTGCGAACGCTGCTGAAAACCAGGTGAAGTACGGTCATCTGGAATTTCCTTTCTGCCCGCGCCAGCCTTTTTCCGTACTAATACAGGCGTACACTTTTCATTCCATTAATAAACTGTATAATCTTCTGATGAGATGGGGAATATTAATAGGAGTTCAGAGCATAATGAACGAGGAGAAAATCCATCGACCCGTAAAGGTCGCTGTGGTCGGCGCCGGAAATGTGGGCGCTACCTTTGCCTATGCCCTGCTGATGAGTGGGCTGGCAACTGAAATTGTTTTAATCGATGCAAACCACCGCAAGGCCGAAGGCGAAGCGATGGACCTGAACCACGCTGCGCCTCTCACTCAGCCAGCGAGGGTATGGGCGGGCGACTACGCAGACTGCGCGGGCGCCGTGATCACGGTCATTACGGCTGGAGCGAACCAAAAGCCAGGCGAGACCCGGCTGGATCTGGCGGCGCGGAACGCGGACATCTTTCGACAGATTGTGCCGCAGGTTGTCCAGAATAATCCACAAGGCTTGATCCTGGTGGCGACCAACCCGGTGGATGTGCTTACCTACGCCACATGGAAGATCTCAGGACTAGCACAGGAACGGGTGTTTGGATCGGGCACTATTCTGGATACAGCCCGCTTCAGGTTTTTGTTGAGCCAGCACTTTGGCGTCGATCCACGCAGTATCCACGCTTATATTATTGGCGAACACGGCGACAGCGAAGTGCCGGTATGGTCCCTGGCAAATATCGCGGGGATGACGTTTGATGACTACTGCGAGCAGCACGGCACCGGCTGTGATGTCGATGCGTTAAACCGGATTTTTGAACAAACACGCGATGCGGCTTACCACATCATCGAACGCAAGGGAGCGACCTACTACGCAGTGGCATCTGGAATTGTGCGGATTGTCGAATCGGTGCTGCGCGACCAGGGGTCAGTACTTTCAGTCTCCAGCCTGATTGAGAACTACTACGATATCCATGATGTCTTCCTCAGCCTGCCGACCGTGGTTGACCGGGGTGGGGTAGAACGGTATCTGCGGCTAAAGTTGAACGACCCAGAAATTGCCGGGCTGCAAAAGTCAGCGCGGGTGCTAAAAGACCTGGTGAGTAAGATTGGCTTTTAGGGAAGAAAAAAGTGGAGGGTTAGCCTCTCCACTTTTTTGATTCCCGTTATGAGAAAGAACGCTCAGTTGAGTTGTGCAACATAGGTTTCAAAAGGAGCCAGGGACAAACTGGAAAGACTGTCTTCAGACTGGGCGCGAGCATGGGACGAGAAGATCAGGTGCGCGCCAGATACAGGCAGATCGAAAGTGACCGTCTGGGGTTCGCTGCTAAAGTTAAGCACCACCAGGCACTGCTGTTCGGAGTTGGCGCGTACGAAGGCCAGATAGTCTTGCGCCTCCTCATTCAGCACCTGATAATCTCCATCAATGAGCGCCGGGGTGCGCTGGCGCATGGCGATTGCCTGGCAGTAGAAGTTAAGCAGTGAGGTAGGATCTTGCTGCTGGTCCGCCACATTGACACCCTGGGCATAGTTCGGGTTTACCGGCAGCCAGGGGGTAACCCCCTCCGGTGAAAAGCCACCATTGGCGGCATTCGCCCACTGGTTTGGGGTGCGGTTACGGTCACGGCTGCTCTTGAGGGCCGTTTCCAGGGCTTTCTCAGGAGACATCCCCCCTACTCTGACGGCCATATCATAATAAAACAATCCCAGCACATCTCGGATCTGAGAAAGATCGGTGAGCGTGGTATCACGCATGCCGATTTCTTCGCCATTGTAGAGGAACGGAGTGCCTTTCAGGGTGAGCATCAGCATGAGATGCAGGCGCGCCAGGGCGTCATCATGCTCACCATCACCGTAGCGGCTGTAAACGCGAGAAGAATTATGGTTGCCCAGGGTGTTGCAGGGCCAGGCGTTGAGGGGCAGCTCAGCCAGGCGGGTTTTCTGGTTTTCACGAATCCAGAAGGGCGTCAGGCGCTGAGTGCGCATGAGAGGGAAGTTAAAGGCCAGATGCAGTTCATCATCGCCGTTGCCGTAGAAGGCGATTTCATCGGTCTCCCCCACCAAAACGCGGTCAGGATACTCATCCATCAAGGCACGCAGTTCACGCATCAGCTCATGAACGCCCGGCTGGTCATGCTGGTAGCGAAACATCTCTTCCCATAAAGGATGCAGGCGCTCCCAATCCTCTTTTGAGTCAGCTTCGGCGCTCCATTTTAAATAACGCTTCCTGGGTGACTCCAGCCTGCTGGTCGGGCATATCAGGATCTTCATAGATGGTGCCAATGGCATCCAGGCGGAAACCATCAACGCCCATATCGAGCCAGAAGCGAACCGCATCAAACATGGCCTGTTTGACCTCAGGGTTGCGCCAGTTGAGATCAGGTTGCTGTTTGAAGAAGAAGTGATAGTAGTAAGAATCGGTTTGGGCGTCATACTCCCAGGCTGGACCGCCGAAAGTCGAATACCAGTTGTTGGGCAAATTTCCGGAGGGACTGGGATCATGCCAGATATACCAATCGCGCTTAGGGTTGTCACGGCTGGAACGCGACTCAGTAAACCAGGGATGTTGATCAGAAGTATGGTTAAGAACCATGTCGAGAATGATCCGTATGCCGCGCCGGTGGGCTTCCTCTAGAAAAACCTTAAACTGTTCGATTGTGCCATATTCAGGAGCGACACCGGTGTAATCAGAAATATCATAACCACAATCCATTTGAGGCGAGGGGTAATGCGGCGAAAGCCAGATGGCCTCGATGTCTAAATCTTTCAGATAATCCAGTTTATCGATCATTCCCGTCAAGTCACCAATGCCATCCCCGTTTCCATCTGCAAAACTTCGCGGGTAGATCTGGTAGAAGACAGCAGTTTGCCACCATTTAAGCGGAACCATATTCACGTTTCTCCTGATTGATTTTGAACCTTCTCAAAGACACAAAGAGGTGGTTTGGGATAGGTCTTTCGGTTTGAAAGATATTGAGGTGAATACGCCAGAGCAGCGTTTTTTCATGCAAACAGTCCATCCAGGAACATTGAAATTATACATGAAAGCCAGTGAAGGAAGAGGGAAAGGAGATGAAACAGCAGGGCTTTCAGAAACTCGAAAGCCCTGCTGTAGTAGATGATAGAAGTGCTTGCTTATGATGCGATGATTTCGCCAAATAACACCTCGCCCTGCACGGACTGCAAGCGAACTTTGCTCATCACGTTCCAAAGGCGCTGAGGAGAAACCGAGGCTACACGCAAATCATTATCGGTGAGACCGTGCAAGCGCCAGCCCCGCGGACCGTAAGCATCTGTTGATTCCCACAATACGCCCAGTTCTGTACCGAGGAACTGCTGGCGGTAGCGCTCAGCGGATTCGGCAAACGCGGCCCGCATTTCAGCATTACGCCGCTTACGTTCAGCCATCGGCACTTGTCGCGACAGGCGCGCAGCGGCGGTGCCAGGGCGGGCCGAGTAAGTGAAAACGTGTCCGGAAGCAAAGTTCATCTGGCGAACATAACTGAGGCTGTCCTGAAAAGCTTGCTCAGTCTCGCCAGGAAAGCCGACAATAACGTCGGTGGTAATGGCAATTTGAGGAATCATGGAACGAGCGGAGGCGAGCAGCTGCGCAAACGATTCAGGGGTAGTCTTGCGGGCCATACGGCGCAGTGTTTCAGCAGAACCGGACTGCAAAGGCAGGTGAAGATGACGGCACAACCGTGGATCGGACCACAGCGAGAAGAAGTGTTCATCAAGATCCCAGGGTTCAAGAGAAGACAAACGCAGGCGAGGCACATCGGTCCGCTTGAGCACTGCTCCTACCAACTCATAGAGACTGGCTGAGTTCTCAAAGTCCTGGCCCCACGAACCGAGGTGAACACCCGTCAACACCACTTCCTGGGTACCACCCTCCAGCGCGGCCTGTACATCGCGCAGCACTTCTTGCACAGGCCGGCTGCGGCCCTCTCCCCGCGCGATGCGGGTAACACAAAACGTACAGTGATTATCACAGCCATCCTGCACCTTGATAAAAGCGCGTGTTCGCAAATGCGCGCCGGGCAGGGGTTGGCGGGCGATCGGTTCAAGATCGAAGGTTTCTTGGGGAAGCTGGAGCAAATCGGCGACGAGGCGATCTTTCTCCTGGTTCGGAACCACATGAGTCACGGCGGGCAGTGACTGCGCGGCCTGAGGATCTAACGTAGACCAACAGCCAGTGACGACAATTTCTCCCTGGGTAAGCCGGGCAGCGCGACGAATTTTGCCACGCGAATCAGAAGCCGCTTCGGTCGTGACGGCGCAGGTATTTACAATCACGTACTCGGCATCGGCAGCACTTTCGACAATTTCATGGCCGGCAGCGCGAAACTGACTTGCAAACTGTTCAATCTCACTCTGGTTTAACCGGCAGCCAATCGTATCAAGATAAATTTTCATCGAACCAATATCTCTAGGGACTCTTTAGGAACCGCCCTGCATCGAGAGCATCACCCAAAGCCTCCCTCCAGGGTTCACTTCGAAACGCAGTCTTTGATGTTGGCTAAAGATGAAGCGCGCAGGCAGCGCACTCGAACGTTTCGAAACGGACTTAAGGCTTCTTCACGATAAAGTTATCAAACAAGACATCCACACCGGGCGTATCATAGGCGCCAGCAATCAGGCCGACATCGCCGGAAGGGAAGTCTGTATCCTGTACCTCGATCAGCTTTTGACCATTCGCATACAGGCTCAAGTTCGCGCCAATACAGTCAGCGCGCAGGCGGTTCGCCGCCTGACCCTGGGCGATGGCGCTGCTATATTGTAACTGGTCTGAAGTGATCATGCTATACTGGCCCTCTTTCATTTTAGCGATTCCAAAGTATCCATCGCTGCTGATGACCAGCATATAGAAGTTATCCTTATCCTGGTAGCGGCAGATGAGGCCAAAATCGTTATCATCTGGGCCGCCAATTTTGGTCACATCGGATTCTACCTGAACATCATTGAAGCTGCGCCCGGCGACCGACCAGAAATCGTACTGGTTTTGTTCCACCAGGATCCGCAAACCGTCGTTATGATACTCCACGACAGCCCCTTCACGATTCCAGGTACCCCAACCAGAAGTCGTTTTGGAAAAGTCATCGACAAAGAGAACCGCGCCAGACTGAAGCGCTCCGGTACTGTTTTCAACCTGAACAGTAGAAGTGCAGGCCGCGCCGACCAGCGTAAGGATAGACAACAAGAGCAAGCAGGAAATACGAGGTTTCATCATGAGCCGCCTTCGTTGTAGTATCGCTGCAGCAGGCGGCGAGCCACATCTCCAACCGAGCTATCCGGAGACAGAGCAGCCGCCTGACGAAGATTATGCTGAGCCAGGTTGGACTCTGCCTGCTGAAGGTACAATTGCCCTAAGTGAAGATAAGCAGCCGCAAAAGCAGCATCTTTCTCCAATGCTCGTTGCAAGAACCGTTCCGCGCTCACCTGATCCTCCAGCGCCAGCATCGTCAAACCCATCAGGTCCAGTGCAGCCGGGTCACTGGGAGCCAGCAGCAAGAACTGGCGCGCCGCCGGAAGCCCCAGGCCCGATATATCAAAGTCATATTGAACCGAAAAACTGGCAAGCGCCTGCCAACTGCGCGGATCCTTCGGCGCGATCTGCACCGCACGTAAGAAGTACGCCTGCGCAGCAGGAAGGTCTCCCTTTTCGATCAGCGTATTTCCCAATTCCAACTGCCAGGTAACTTCTTCCGGTTCCTGAACAGCAACCGCTTGAAGATACTGAATAGCTAAGTCGTACTGGCCCTGCCGGCGGAAACGAAGCGCCCACAGAGCGCGCACCAAAATCGAGCCTGGATCGAGAGACTGTGCCTTTTCCAACTCGGCCTGACCTGACTGCCCCAACTGGAAGCGGGCCTCTCCGAGAAAAGCCCAGGCCTCCGCGTACTGTGGCGAGGTATCTACAGCCTGCTGGAAGGCCGCGCGGGCCAGATCCCACTGGTCCAGCCGGGCAATGGCGCGCCCAACCTGCACCCAACCGTAGGCCGGATCTTCGGCGGTGGAAGCGATGTTTATCGCCCGGCGCAGCACCTGAACAGGATCTGATAAGCTGGCATCTTGACTGGCAGATTCTATGAGCAGCGGCAGGGCTTCAGACGGATTCCACACGGTAAGATACAGTCCCAGCTGGTAGGCAGCCAAAGCGCTGCCGGGTTCAGCAGCGTGCCAGGTACGGAGTGTATCTACGGCGGCAGGAAGATTGCCCTGAGCGCGCTGGAGAGACGCGATCCGTTGGTAAACTAAGGCTTTCGCCAGTGGGAGTTGGTCCACTGGCAAGGAACTGCGATGACTGAATTGAGGCCAGTTCAGCAGCAAGTCCTGGTAAGTCTGCAAAGCGGCTTGTGGGTGCCCCTGCCCTTCTTGAAGCGCTCCTATCGCGAACCAGCCTTCCAGTGAAAGCGAACCAGCCTGACGCGCCGAATCATAAGCAGCCAGAACTCTCCGCCGCCCGCCCAGCCGCCTGCTCTTCTAACCCAACCTGCTCGCACAAGTCAACGCGCCAGGGCTGGCGTTGAAGCGCAGAACGATAACGCGCCGCAGCGAGGGTGTGCTGTCCGGCTAACTGCGCCTGATGTGCTTCACGCAGTTCCTGGGTAAAACGCAGCGGAAGCGGCGCAAGACCGATCACAAGCGTGATAAAAACCGGCAGAAGGATTTTGAAAACGAGAGAAAAGCGTCCGTTAGACTGCATGATAGGATGAAAGGATTATACCAACGATGGTGGGATAGAAGGTCGAATTACGCGCTTTCAGCCAACAGTATAATCCTTGACACCTTCTAGAAGACGTGATAACCTTGGCCTGTCGCAAAGACGTATCCGACTTAACCATATTCCAATCTTTGGCACCCTCCTTTCTGTGAGGGTTGTTGGTGAGTCTGCGTCAAATCATCTCTTCAGTTCTTCAGTTTCCTGTATGGAGTGTGCAAGAATGTCTGATCGCATTATTGGGACCGTCAAATGGTTCAACGCAACCAAGGGGTATGGTTTCATTGGCCGAGAAGAGGGCGATGATATCTTCGTCCATTTCTCCGCAATTACGATGGATGGTTATCGTTCGTTGAAACAAGACCAGAAAGTGGAATTCGAAATCGAACAGGGTCCCAAAGGACTGCAAGCTGCTAACGTCGTACCCGTGGAATAAATTTATTCAGTTCTGGTCCCAGACCACTAAAATTTAATATTGTTAACGTAAAGGGTGCTTATGTGGAAAGCCACAGAAAGCACCCTTTACCGTATTAAACGAATCTCTCCGAGCAGTGCCCCCCCTCCCGGATCGAAATTTCAGCTCTTTTGAAGCAAGGCAGCGCGCATCCGTTCGAGCGCTTCTTCCAGCATTGGGCGCGGACAGCCAAAGTTCAAACGAACAAAGCCCTCTCCACCCGCGCCAAAGGCCTGCCCATCATTCAACGCAACGCCCGCCTGATCGGTAAAGAACCGGCAAAGGTTTTCAGAAATGCCCGCCTCGCGGCAGTCTAACCAGGCCAGGTACATTCCTTCAGGTTTGAACATACTGACACCCGGCAGTTCATGCCGCACGAAGTGGTAGAGCCAGTCGCGATTTTCTTCCAGGTAGATCAGCAGTTGATCTAACCATTCCTGACCATGGCGATAGGCCGCCCGGGCAGCGACCAGGCCCAGAATATTTACGCCATGGACCAGGCCTAAATGGGCCGCTCTGAACTGCTTACGCAGCTCAGGATTTGAGATGATGGCGACCGAGCAGCCCAGACCCGCCAGATTAAAAGTCTTAGAGGGAGCAATCAGGGTGACGGTATTTTGCGCAACTTCAGGGCTGATAGAGGCTATGGGGATGTGATGGTGATCGGAATAAACCAGGTCTGAATGGATTTCATCAGAGCAGATGAGGACATTGTGACGCAAGCAAATTTCGGCCATACGCTCCAGTTCAGGCCGAGAGAAAACGCGGCCCACCGGGTTATGGGGATTGCACAGAACGAACAAGCGGGTCTCCGGGGTGATAGCCTGCTCGAAGGCATCCCAATCGATGCTGTAAAATCCATCGGGATGGTGAGCTAGGGGCGCTTCCTGACATTGACCACCCACATTATTGGGCACCCTCAGGAAGGGCATGTAGACCGGCGGTTGAATAAGAATGCCAGCGCCACTGCTGGAGTTGTGAGCGCCAGCAAAAGCGTGCGCCACCATATTGACTCCGGTAACGACGCCAGGAACAAACACCAGATCTTCCGTTGAAACCTGCCAGGCGTGCCGCTGCGCAAGCCAATCCACAACGGCCTCACGCAGTCCTTCAGGCTCACCGGGATAACCAAATACCCCATGCGCCACACGCTCCTGCAGCGCTTCAATAACGGGCTGCGGGGAGGGAAAATCCATATCCGCAACCCACATTGGCAGCACATCCCCGCCATAGGCATGCCACTTAATACTTTCCGTACTTAAACGTTCCGGTAATTCGTTAAAATTGTATCTCATGCCCTGTTGATCCTCGCTTGTGATAATTGGCAGCAACGAAGGCTGCATGATAAAGATTATAACCGATGAGATCTAGCGAATAGACAGCGCGGAAGAACCCTTGGGAACAGGCACGAAGCGGACGTGTGCACGCAAAAGTTGTCAAACGGCTAAGGGAAGGGTGTCCCATTCACCGCTCAACCAGGCAGCCCGGGCTTTCGCTGTACGAATAGCGCCATCGGTGGTCCATTGTGCACCGGATTTACGCAGACGCTGGACAACGATCTGTTTGCAAGCGCTTTCAATGGTGCCACTGCCAATGGCATACCCAGCTGCGCGGAAACGGGCATAGTCCATGCGCGGTTCATTATTGACAAAGTAAGCGATTTCCGGCAACACCTTGGGCTGCCAGGGCACCAGTTCTTGGCAAGAGCGGATCACCTCCTGCACCTGACCGTTCCAGAGGGCTTCCTTGGCCTCTGCCAGCCAGGCCTGGCGTTCCTCGGCTTGCGGGAAGGCAATCGCAGCAATCTTCTCCAGATGCTCGGTGGCGTGATACCAATCGACAATTTGCACGGCCTGCGGATAATACTGCTTGACCAGGTTCCAGATCCAGACCGCGCCATCGCATACAAAAACCAGCTCGGGGGCAAAATCAGCCAGCACCCGGCAACCGGTGGCCCAGACGAGCTGACCGAACTTTTTTGCTTCCTCTAAATCACAGTAATAACGCAAGTTTTTGGCCCGAAATACCTGTTGTTCGCGATCATACTTGTCCCGTTGGCGGTGCGAACGCTGGGACGGAGGAACCGCTTCCAGCTCATACCAGCAGCCCACCTTGAGATCTCGAAAAGCTTCTTCCCGTTGGGCTTTCTCTTCCGGACAGCGCGGCTCAATCCGGGTCTTGGCAGCATCGATGGAGCCATACAACCGCTGGGGCGCCCGACTGGCGCTCTGCAAGCGAGCTTGTAACCACGCTTCATCCTGGCTGTTGGCCTTCCACGCCTTTTCCTGAGCCTGACGCTGTGCGCCGCGCGCTTCGGTGGCGCTGCGGATCGTATTCTCCGATACGCGGAACAACAAATACTTCTCCAACCACCGCTGCCCTTGCTCGAAGGCCAGTTCAATCCCGCCCAAGGCTAACAACTCTGCCAGCCCGGCACTGGCCCCGCCCGGTTTTAGACCTAACTTTCGATCCAGCGGCGCTTGCCCTTTCCCGCAACTACAGCCTGCATAGTAGCTCCGGCGATACTGCACCCGCCCAAACACGCTCAACAGGCTGGCTTCCCGCTCTCGTTGATACACCATTTCCCCGCCGCACGCACAGGCGATCTTCGCCACTTCTGGAGTCGATAATCCGCTCAGATACTGCCCCAAAGCCGCCGCCCCTACCTGGCGCAAAAGCTCGCGCATCTGTATCTCGATCTCGCCGATCCCTTGATTGACCCCGCTGGTTTCCAGCGTCTCTTTCATCACGCTCACCACCAGGCCTGCAATCGCCGTGATCTTTTCTGTGGTATAGTCCATTTCAGAGTGCCTCCTGTTCGATTTGGTTTGTCGCAACCCATATCTTACTTGGTTGGCACTCTTTTTGCTCCCTGACAACTTTTGCGTGCACACAAGCGGACAGGGTTTTCCACTCAACCTTAAAAACTGTTATACTCGTAGATCGAATGTCAGAGAAATACAACCCGTTTGGGTGGATAAATGATACAAGAGAAGTGATGAAAGCAGAAGCAACTACCTTTCCCGATTTAACATTACAGGATTCACCTGACTGGCAGGATTATGAACTGCTGGACAGCGGCGACGGACTGAAACTGGAGCGCTACGGCAAGTATGTGTTGAAGCGACCAGAAGCAGAAGCCATCTGGCGACCAGCCCTGCCGGAAAAGGCCTGGAACGCGGCTCAGGCTGTGTTCCACCCTACGCCAGAAGAAAACGGTGGGCACTGGCAAACCTTGAAACCGGTCGACGAACGCTGGATGATGCAGTATAAGGGTCTGAAGTTTTGGACCCAGCTTTCTGCCTCGCGGCACTTAGGCGTCTTTCCGGAACAGGCCGGACAGTGGGATTGGCTGAGCCATCATGTTCACGAGAGCCAGCGCCCGCTGCAGGTGCTAAACCTGTTTGGGTACACTGGACTGGCTACGCTGGCCGCTGCCGCCGCCGGGGCGCGGGTGACGCATGTGGACGCCTCGCGTAAGGTGATTTCGTGGGCCAGGGAGAACCAGGCTCTTTCAGGGCTGGAAGAACGCCCGATCCGCTGGATTGTGGATGATGCCCTCAAGTTTGTGCAGCGCGAAGCCCGCCGGGGAGCCAAGTATGATGGATTAATCCTGGATCCACCCAAGTTTGGGCGCGGTCCAAAAGGGGAAGTGTGGGAGTTTTATAAACTGCTCCCTAATTTGCTGGAGGCGTGCCAGCAGGTGGTCTCGAGCCAGCCGCGCTTTGTAGTGCTAACAGCATATGCTGTGAAGGCCTCATCGATAACGCTTTACAATGCAATAGAAGAGATGATGCGCGCCTGGAAGGGAAGCGTGGAAGCGGGAGAAGTGGTTTTACAGGAACAGAGCGCCGGGCGGCTGCTTTCACTGGCGATTTTTGCGCGCTGGTCCAGCGCAGGGAAAACGGAATTGACGAGGAGATGAGTCATGAGCGATGAAATACAAAGCAGAAACGGAAACCAAAAATACGCACTCATTGGCCCGGGTGTGATGGCAGAAGCGATTATTGCCGGGCTGCTGCGCCAGGAGATTACCACGCCGGAGAATATTCTGGCAGCGGGGCCCAGGCAAAAGCGAGTGGATGAATTACACCAGCGATATGGTATCCAGGCTTATACCGATAACTGTCAGGCGGCGTCTCAGGCAGATGTGGTGATCCTTTCGATCAAGCCGCAGCGCATGTCGAAAGTGCTGGCAGGATTGGCAGGGCAGATTCCGGAGAACGCATTAGTGCTTTCGATTATCGCGGGAGCCACCATCCAGGTGATTTCGGAAGGACTGCGGCACCCGGCTGTGGTGCGTTCAATGCCCAATACGCCCGCACAGATCGGTGAGGGCATCGCCGTGTGGACGGCTTCGCAAGCTGTTAGCCCTGAGCAGTTGAACCTGGCGCGTAAGATCCTGGGGGCGCTGGGCCAGGAAGTCTTTATGGAAGAAGAATATTATCTGGATATGGCAACAGCGTTATCAGGCACAGGGCCTGCGTATGTGTTCCTGTTTATGGAAGCCCTGGTGGACGCGGGAGTACATATGGGCTTTCCGCGCCGCATTGCTGAGCAGTTGGTAACCCAGACGATCCTGGGGAGCATTTCCTACTACCAGAAACAGACCATTCACCCGGCCCAACTACGCAACCAGGTGACTTCACCAGGTGGAACAACCGCGCAGGCGCTCTATTACCTGGAAAAAGCCGGGTTCCGCACCGCGATTTCAAGAGCGATTTGGGCCGCATACGAACGATCGCAGGAGTTGGGGCAGGGTTTAAGCAGCCAGCCTCCGCCCGAAGGGTAGACTATTTCAGGAATCACAAGCAGCCCACAAAGTGGTTTTCCACTTCACGGGCTGCTTTTCGATTACCCATTAAGAACGCTTTAGATCATCACGAACGGCAGCATCAGACGAATGTCGGTCCAGTTGGTGCCGAACAGGATCGAGAAGAACATGATGATAAAGATAATCAGCAAAATCATGCCGCAGCCGCAACCAAAGCACCCACCGCGACCAAACCCCACCCGATCCTGCAGCCAGTCGAAGATCCAGTTTAGAAAGAACAAACGCAGCAAACCACCTAAACAACCTGGACGGTCGTTCATTTTAGCCTCCTAAGAACTTCATCGTGTCACTTTACTTAATATACGGAGGAGGCTGCAAAAAGTCGCATGCTGGAAGGCGAATTTCGTACCCAGGGTGGCTATGCGGCGCCAACATTGGCGGCGCCAGGGGATACCGCCCGGCGAAGATAATCGAGACTATCGCGCACCCAGACCTCTTCCTGCACGCAGGTAGCCTGATCATTCTCTAAGGGATCCATCCAGGATTCGAGCAGCACAGCAGGATAGCGCCCAGCCGCCCGCAGCGCCGCCAGCAGGGCATCCAGGTTCAGCCGTCCAGTTCCCATCGGTACGCCGCTGACATAAAAACCCGTTTTCCACTGCCGCGCCTGGGCATCTTTAATATGAACAGAAAGGGCATGACGCGCAAGGTGCGCAACCACTTCTTCCTGCCCAATGAGCTGAGAAATCGCGTTGATGGGGTCAAGGCAAATGCCTACCAATGGGCTGTTTACCGTCTCTACCACTTTTCCCAGTTGAGCCGGGGTAAGATCAAAGTGATTCTCCAGAGCCAAAGCAGTGCCGCGCGCCTGAAGATCTGGCAGTAGATTGCGCAGGATTTCGATCAGTTCATCCGGGTTGGGCGACCAATCTTCATCGGCTACCACAGCGCGCAGCAGATGCGTACCGAGCGCGTCGGCTGCATCGAGACTATGACGAATGTGGTCAGGCTGCCCACCCTTAATCCCCAGTTCCAACGACAGGTTCAGGTCAGCGGCCTGGCGCGCCAAAGAACGCAGGGTGCTGGATGGAAGCTGATCTGTATTGAGGTTGTCGCAAAGCTGGACCACCTGAGAACCCACCGCAGCGGCGCGGTTCAACAGATCAGAAGGGGAAAGGTTTTGCAGGGAGACGGTCCAACGGTAAGCGTAACTGCCAATGCCAATTTTAAAAGTCTCTAACATGAATCACTCCAAGGGGATGGAATAGAATTCCCTTATGATAAAACAAAGGCGGGGTTTCCGCGAAGGAAATCCTTCGAGAAACCCCGCTTTAGGTTCAAACAAAGCCACTTTAGTGATTCATTAAGGGCAGGTAAACGATAAAGCTTGTATCAGCCTGACCGGGCGGATCTGACGGGGCTGGGGTACGGATAATGCCAGGGTCCACAGGCGAGTTTGAGTTGACAGCGGAGGCTTCATAAGCGCCAATATCGCAGCGCGAGGCGCCATCTCCATTCCCATCGGTCGGGCGCATCTGACCACGCTGGTCGGTTGGCAGGCAAGCCTCCGGATCTCCCGCATCGATAGCAGGACTGCCGGTCAGAAGGGCCCGGGTAAAAGTAGGCCCACCATTATCCGCTAATGGACTGAGTTTGGGATCGAGCGGCGAAGAAGCACTGCCAAACTGGTCGCCCTGCGAGGGAGCGGCCTGACAGCCCGTCACATCACGGATGAGGTTATATCCTTGCGAAACCAGCGTAGTACCACTGCTGCACGCTGGCCCTTCAGTTACAGCAATGAGCGTGTTATGCAGTTCAATGGAGCCGCCATCCAGGGGCGGATAAATACCGGCTGCACCGGCAATTGTAACGGCTTCCAGGGCCAGTTTTCCATTAGTCACTTTGAAAACCCCATGACTGTTATCGGATAGGGTGGTATTTTCCAGGCGAACCTGACCTTTTTTCACATACAGGATGCCGTTCGACAATGTATTTTCATTGCTCGAAATATTGGCATTGGTAATCGTCAATGAACCGTCCCGATTGGTAATGGCGCCACCATCAGATTGATTATGGGTAATGGTACTGCTATCAATCGTCATCGTGCCAGATTGGCAAATCGCGCCGCCATCCGATGTACCCGCTGAATTCTGGTCGAAAACACTCGCGGTAATCTCGGCGGTTCCAAGTGAGTTGACTGCGCCGCAGGGCAAAGCCGCATTGCCAGTGAAGGAACTACGCTGTATGGTAAGCTGTCCAGTACTGTAAATCGCGCCGCCGCTGCCGATCTCCGTCACGTTGCTGTCAAAGAGGCTGTCCAGCACCGTTAGGGAGCCCATACTCGCGACCCCACCGCCATTTGAGGCAGGCGCCAGGTCATACACATAATTGTCCTGCAACTTCACATGATCTAAGGTTAAGCGGCCCAGGTTTAATATCCCAGCGCCATCTTTAGAAGCACTGATATTTGGGCCGCCAGTCGTCTTCCCGTTGCGAATGGTCAGGTTTTCCAGGCGGACCTGCTGATTCGCATTAAGGATGTGAAGCACCCGGTCAACTTCAGCGCCATCAACAATGGTGGTATCCATCGATGCGCCGCGAATGACCGCATTCGCGGTCAGGTCCAGATCACCTTGCAAGCCGGCGTCTTCAAATGTCCCAGTTATCGAGAGCTTAAAGACTCCAGCAGGCAAATCAATTTCGGTAGGAGTTGAAGGAGAAACACAATCCGCTTCTGAGCCTGGGACGTTCAGTGCGTGAACTGCTTCACGCAGCGAGCACTTTCCATCGATGTTCATTTCATCCTGGGTGGTTGTCACGGTCAGTGTGCTATCCAGAGAAGCCCGATGTTGCATGGGCGCTGCCGCAGTGGTGCTGAATGCAAGCAGCAAAATCATCACCAGCGCGAAAGCAGTGAGCCATGTTCGCCGTTTTCTGTTCATCTTATTTTTCCCTCTCCTAACGTATAAACAGCGCGTCGGTTGAGAATCAAAAACCGCTGATTCCCCCTCAGCGGCCCTTTCGACCGGCTTGTACGCTTGAACACCGCGTTTAATGATAATGCCGGTCGGTATCGTATTTTATTACTTAATAGTATAGCAGTTTGGTTTTAGAATGACAATACTTATTTTTTTCCAACCGATTTCGTAAACGGGCATGCTAAAACACATAGATATGCTATGATATAACCATTCTCTAACTTTCAAAGGAATGGCATTCTGATATGTTGGCCCGCATATTCTCATGCGCTGTGATCGGCCTGGAAGGCGCTATCATCGAAGTAGAGGTTGACACCGGAGTTGGCCTGCCGGGAATGGATCTGGTAGGGCTGCCGGATGCAGCCGTGCAAGAAAGCCGCCAGCGCGTTCAGGCGGCAATCCGCAACACTGGTTTGCCCTATCCACGGCGGCGCCTGGTGGTCAACCTGGCACCGGCCTCCGTGCGCAAAGAAGGCCCCACATACGATTTGCCGATTGCCCTGGGCGTGATCGTCATGGCGGGGCTGCTGCCGCAAGAAGCTGTGGAAGATGCACTGGTGGTAGGCGAGCTGTCGCTAGACGGCTCTGTGCGGCATGCACGGGGTGTACTGCCAATGGCAGCAGCTGCGCGCGAGCAGGGCTTTAAACGTATTTTCGTTCCACAGGCTGATGCAGCCGAAGCTGCCTTGATTCCTGATCTGGAAGTTATTCCAGTAAGCTCGTTGAAAGACTTGTTCGATCACCTGACCGGAGAGTGCCCCATCGCAGCTTATCCTCCGGTAAATATTGAAGCAGTGGATGCTGTTGTCGGGACTGATTTCGCCGATATTAAAGGGCAGGAACACGTCAAACGAGCATTAGAGGTCGCGGCAGCCGGAGGTCATAATGTACTGCTTGTTGGCCCCCCTGGCGGAGGAAAAACGCTGCTGGCGCGCGCGCTGCCGTCAATCCTGCCAAAGATGAGTATCGATGAGGCCCTAGAGGTGACGCGCGTTTACTCGGTAGCTGACCAACTGCCACAGGACATCCCCCTCATCCGCAACCGCCCCTTCCGCTCACCCCACCACACAATAAGTCACGCCGGGTTGGTTGGTGGAGGCAATAACCCACACCCAGGGGAGATCTCGCTGGCGCACCGTGGGGTACTGTTCCTGGATGAGCTGCCTGAGTTTGGTATGCGCGTACTGGAAGTGCTGCGCCAACCGATCGAAGACAAGGTGGTCACGATTTCACGCGCGCAGGGATCGCTAACTTTTCCAGCCAGTTTTCAATTGATTAGCGCCATGAATCCCTGCCCGTGTGGCTATTATGGTGATCCACAGAGACCTTGCACCTGCTCCGCTTCCACAGTCACCAAGTACCAGAAGCGCATCTCCGGGCCGCTGCTGGATCGCATCGATATCCACCTCACAGTTCCCAGAGTGGAGTATGACAAGCTCAGTGACAAACGGGTAGGAGAGGCATCCGCTACAGTACGTGAAAGAGTTGAGACGGCTCGCGAGCGGCAGCGGGCGCGTTTTACTGAAATGCCAGAGATCATGTCTAATGCCGATATGCGCCCCGCAGAACTGCGCAAGTTCTGTGAGTTGGATGCCACCTGCTCCAACCTGATGAAGACTGCCATGAACCAGTTGCAGCTTTCAGCCCGGGCCTATCATCGGGTGTTGAAGCTGGCAAGGACGATCGCAGATCTGGCGGGGAGTGAGAGGATGGGGGCGAGCCACCTGGCGGAGGCGTTACAGTACCGGCCCAGGATGAACGAGGGATAATTCTTATTTACCCTTGCATGGGTTTTCGTTATACTTATTTATATGAGTGTGCCTTCTAATCCTAAACAAATACCTGCTTCCGCGAGGCCTTTTTTTCAGGAATATAATCTAGATCTCCTGGATGTGGATCAACATGCAACGCTGATCATAGAGCGGATATTAGCCTATGGAAACCGTTCAGAAGTTCGCTGGCTTTTACAAATATATGATCGTGAACAGGTCAGCGGATGGGTAGACCAATTGGGAGTAAGCCGGTTATCGCGACGCAGATACCACCTTTGGTGTTTTGTTTTTGATCTTCCAAAAAAGGATAAACTCAGCGAGATATGGCAACATTAAGCGCTCCGCATTGGAATGTGGTTACACCTAAAATGCAACGGCTGTTCATCCACATTGGAGCGCAGCCGTTTTCTCAGCGCTTTTACCTGGCAGGGGGCACGGCTTTATCGCTCCAGATTGGTCACCGGCGCTCGGTCGATTTCGACTTCTTTTCAGCGACGGACGAAGTGAACGAAAGAACCCGGAACGAGATCATCGCGGGGCTCGCATCCTTTCCAATGCAAGTGATTGAAAGTGTTGGAGGCAATTTGCTGCTGCTGGTTGACAACATCCGGGTTGGCTTCTTTGGATACGGATATCCCCTGGTTGATGAACTCGTTCGTTGTGAAAACGCTTTACTTGCCTCTCAGGTTGATATTGGATTGATGAAGTGTGATGCGCTGATCAGCCGCGGCAGCCGAAAGGACTTTTATGATCTTTTCTTCATCTCCCAGTTGATTTCACTTGAGGACTTATTCCATTTCGGCGAGAAAAAATACTCGCTTTTTCGCGACTTTCCTCTAATGGTTCTGGAAAGCATGACAGTTTTTGATAACGCCGATCGCGATGTTCAGCCGGAACTGTTCGTTAACATTCCTTGGGAGCAAGTGAAACAGTTCTTTATTGAACAGGCACGCCTGTTAAGTAACCGTTGGTTTGATCAGTAAACCTTGCTGGGTTATTTGTAACACCAGTAGTAAATATCATGGTGGAATGGCTCCTCCAGGAAGCGGCGGAGCGTAAATGTAGCGACTTCAAAACTCGTAACTTTCCCGAATAAAACAGACCCTCAATAAGCCCCTACCCCAAACCCGGCTGGTTTGGGGTAGGGGCTTATTGAGGGCAAATGAAACGAACAACAACTAAATTCGTGACTTACTAGCTAAATATTCGCTTCTTCCTTTCATTTCTGTAAAGTAGGGTTTTCCCTGGGACAATCCCCCTAGCAAGCCCTCTTTCTGCTACACTGTTGCTTGACGCAAGTTTCCTATTTTCAGCGCGCATGAGTTGTAGCAGCGTGCACAGATAAGGTCTAAGCACAGGGTTTTTAGAATGCCCTGCTGCGAGGTGTGAGTTTGCTGCCAGATGGGACTTCAGGGGGAATGGAGTTCTATCCCCGATCTTGCTAATTTCTAGCGAGTATACACACCGCAATCAGATAGATGCTTGTATTGAATCGCGTAGAAATGCAACAACCCTTAAGCAAGGGCTGGGAATACAAGTTTGATTCCTTGCCAAACCAAAACTGATTTGAAAAGAGGATCGAAGTATGAAGACAATCGTATCAACGCTGTTCCTTTTGTCGTTCATATTCGGGGGGCTAGCCACTCAAGTAGGAGTTGTACAAGCACAGTCGGATGGGGGAAACCAGATATTTCTGCCAGCGCTTAGATCGGGCGGACCTTCCACAACATCCATCACCGAGCCTGGGATTTGCCTGACAAGTGAAGAAGCCAAGCTGGGTAAGATGATTAATGATTATCGAGCTGAAAACAAACTGGCTCCCGTAACCTTTTCAACCTCGTTATCCAAAGTAGCACAGTGGCATGTGCGTGATTTGCAAGATTTTGCGCCCAATACAGGTACTGATTCACGTGGATTAGGATGCAACTTGCATAGCTGGTCGAGTAATGGGCCCTGGTCGCCAGTTTGCTATACGGCTGATCATAAGTATGGATCGTCAATGTGGCAAAAACCAAATGAAGTTACCCAGGGGGTTTACAAGGATAGCGGTTTTGAAATCGCTGTAGGAGGCCCAAACTGGACCGCCACTGCGGAGGGTTCGTTTAACGCATGGAAAGGCAGCCCCGGACACAATGATGTCATTTTAGAAAAGGGAAGTTGGGCAGGAAGCAATTGGCCTGCTATGGGTATTGGAATTTACCAGGGATACGCAGTGGTTTGGTTTGGCAAAGCCAGCGATCCAGCCGGCCCGATCAGTCCTTGTAAATAAGAAATCTTGTGCTTTCTGTAAGCTGGGGAGATAGGACCCCTGCTTACAGAAAACTTCTCTGCCATCCTGGGGGAAACAAAAACCTTAATGGGTGGGCGAAATCAGGCAGGCTCGAAGGCTTTAACCAGGATCAATGAAGTGCCTGACGCCCCCACTGACTGAAAGCCCAGACGCTGGTAAAGATTGAGCGCACGATTATCCGGAGAAACCGAAAGAGAAACAGCCGAAAACTGCGCCTGAGCGGCTTGCAGCAGGTGATCGAGCAGCAGCGTCCCCAGTCCCTGACCACGATATGACTCCAGAATAGCGATGGAAAGCTCGGGAATATCATCAGCCACCCAGCCATAGCCACGGTTGTCGCCACTGAGCAGCCGCAGCCAGGCGGCCCCTACCGGCTCCTGCATGAGCGGATCGATGGCAAGGAAACCCAGATCGCCAGGGCGGCCCCAGTTTTGTATGTAACGGGCCAGGTTGGGATGATCAAGAATGTCTCGAGGGGGCAGTGGTTCACCAGGCGAAACGTAGATGGCATTGTAGAGCATCTCTCGTAAAAAAAGCGCATCATCCGTATTAATCTGCCGAACGAAGAAGGGCTCTTCAGACATGATAAATCCTGATTCACTTGAGCAGAAACAAAGGGCTGAACACTTATGAGGTATTCGTCAAAAGGCGTCCAGCAGACAGTCGCGCTGAAAACAACATGGTTTCATGTAACTTTATTGTACGTGATTTTGCGCCTTTCGTTCTAGATTCTTTACAATGGCATTGCTACAAAAGCGAATACGCGGCTGCCTGATAGACAGTCGCGCCGGATCGTTTACGCGAGCAGCGCGCTATTCCTTAATCAATTCACACACAACAGGATGAAGGAAACACCTACAGCATCTGGTTCCGGCACTGAAGGAACCAGGACAGGCAGTTAGCCCACATTTGAGAGGTAAAGTTGTGGCCGATGCCTTCATGCAAAACGACCCGGACGTTTTCCGCACAGCCTGGCGCCAATGTGGAGAGCGCCTCGCGAAAGCGAGCGGCTCCATCTGGCGGAACATGGTCATCCTGAGCGCCACACTCAAAGGTAATGGCCGGACAGCGAGCATAAGCTGACAGGTGCGTCAATGGGTTGAGGCGGTCATACATAGCCTGTGCGTCCGCGTCTGGCGTACCGGGAGGAATATTCATTCCAGGGCGCAGCCAATCAGGTGTCGCGATGGCAGCCGCAACGCCCGCAATACGGTCATCCAGACCGGCCGCCGCGACGGAAATATCACCACCCATAGAGATTCCCCCCATCAAGACCCGCGCGTCCACTCCTAACTGGTGGATGGCCCAGTCGATGACACGCGGGGTGTCTTCGGTGGTATGCGCCAGAATCGGCCACATGTAGCGGCGGAAGTTTCCAAAAACACGTTCTATGATTTGTTCTGAAGTTTCCGTGCCGCGCTCTCCATGCTGCCATGGATCAAAACTGAGCGCCAGAAAACCATGCGAGCCCAGTTCCAACAACTGAGGTTGGATGGCTTCTTTACGCCCGCTTAGACCCGTAAGCCAAATGACCAACTTGCGGTGAGAAGGCGCCTCAGTTGGATCTACCCAAATGACAGGAATTTCATCTACCCAGGCATGGCGAACTTCCAATTCACTCACAGTCAGATTCCTCTATTCATGCCGGGCGCCATCTGGCATGATCGCTCCAGCCAGGGACCGCACCCGCAGAAACTTATAGTCCGGAACATTTGCGTCCGTCATATTCACATTCGTCAGATCGGCAGCATACAACTCCACTCCCCCCAAGTTCGTGGAGGTTAAGTTACATTCTGAAAGATCTGCCTCTGATAAGTCCGCTTCTGCCAAAGTGGCCTCACGTAGATCTGCCCCCCGCAGGCAGGCTCCCCGCAGCTTCACCCGGCGCATGTCAGCTCCAATTAGAATTGCGCCCTCCAGATTGGCGCCCCCCAGATTGGCCTCGGTCATCACAGCCCCGCGCAGATCTACGCCCTTTAAGTTAGCGCCATGCAGCGTGGCTCGCGCCAGGTCTACCCCACGCAGATCAACCCCATTCAGATCGATATGGCTCAACCAGAGTGGTTTTGGTTGGTTCAACAGCATAAATATCTCATAGCGTGTAAACTCGGCCATCCGCCATCCTCCCGTATCTCATTGTTCTACTCCGGCCCGTTCCCGACTTCATATTCCCAGGTTCTCAGCCCGAAACGGCTCAGATAAATCGAAATGTTTTTATACAAAGGATTTTCCTGTTCCATTTGGCGGATCATCGAACGCTTGGCAAAGGAAGATTCGCTGCACAAAAACGTCAGCGAGCCGCCTTCGCCGCCTGCCCCATTGACTTTCCAGCCAATTGCCCCGTGCTCCTTAGCAATCTCAATGACCTTGTGGGCATCTGTATTAATCAAAGCTGGATTTAAGCGATGCTGCGCCTCGGTATTCTCAATCATTGCCTGCCCTAATGCCTGAAAGTCTCCAGTATAGACTGCATCGCGCGACTTACGCGCCGTCTGGCGCAGGTCTTCTAGCTGGGAACAATTTGGCCCAGCATTTTCCAGACCCTGAATGACCATTTCGTGCACGCTGGATGAAACGTGGCTTTTTCCCAGATAAATGAGCACTAACCGGCGTTCCAGTTCCCACCAGATAGAATTCGGCACCTGGATCTGCGAAACCGAGGCATAAGGATACTGGAACATCTCGATATAATTAATGCCGCCGTATGCCGAGCATAACTGATCTTGAATGCCGCACTGCTGGTGCAGCATCTCGGTTTCAATATACTGCGCCGCGTGAGCTACCTCATGCGGGGTCATGCGACCAGGGGTCAGACAGTCAAGCGCGCCGATCAGCGCCACTGTCACAGCAGCGGATGTGCCAGTAGAAGCTCCCCCAGGAGCCTCTGAAAAGATGGTGACTTCAAAAGATAGATCCTTTGGAACACGCATGTAGTCAACCGCCGCTTCCAGAAGCGGGTGCTTTGTCCAACCGACATGCTCTTCCGGATGAACCGTGTAACGCTGCCCATAGTTTTCAGCATGAATAACTACCCGATTTTCCTGCCCCTCATATGGAAAGACCTCAATTTGCGCCTCCGCATAGGGATAGACGCCAATGTTGAAAATCGAGCCGTAACCAGCAAACCAGGTATCAGTCCAACCGCCGTTATCACAGATGCGGATTGGCGCCACGCTGTTAATAATACGGAGCGGCTTGCGTGAACCCTTGCTGTTCATAACACTCCTTACTCATTGTATACTTTACACGTTTTCCAAAACCATACAATCTTTTAACAAATCAGCGCGGAGCTTTTTGAGCCACGACGAGGCAACTGCCGCCCACCGGGATGGAATGGCCTTTTGAAAGATAGGCCAGCTCGAGACTGAGCATACGCTCAAGGGCGCGCCCTAACACGCCCGGCTGGCTGCTGTGTTCCTGCTGGTAGCGATCCCACTCGTTACCTTTGCGCCACCCTAACCGGCTGGGTAAAGCCCGAAACAGGAAAATCGGGAGGGGCAGCATGAAAAAGAATCCCGTCAGCCATTCGGGTGTGAAGCCAGTCTCCTGCAATAAACCGCGCAGGTGCGCTAAGGTGTAGCGCCGGAAGTGCCCGGCATAATCGTCGTCCGCTGACCAGAGGGCCCGATAAGCTGGAACAGTGAGGTACAGCCGTCCACCGGGAACCAGCAAACGGTGAACCGTACGAAGGAAAGCGGCGTCATCAGAAATATGTTCGAGTACATCGAACAAACCGACGGCAGGCAGCGAGGCATCTTGAAAACCAGCATCTTCCAGGGTGGCACAAATAACCTGCTCGACCCCGCGCTGGCGCGCATGCTGCGCTCCCAGCAAGCCGGGTTCGAGCAGCGCCGAGGCCACACCCGCCTGCTGCAGCCCCAGGCTAACATACCCGTTGCCACCCCCCACATCAAATAAAATGCCCGGCGGTGGAAAGCGGCGAACAGCCGCCAGAATGCATTGGTTGCGGTGCCGGAACCAGAAGGAATCGGCCTCAAGCGCCAGGCAGTTGAGGTTGCCTTCCTGAGGGTACGAAATATGCGAATGGTTGCGGGCATACCAGATATCCTGCTCACCACGCACTAGGTTATCAGCAATATGGTTTAGATCCAGAGAGGGGGGATGTAAGTTCGAATTCATACAAAACCAGGGGCGAATCAGGTGCGCCCAGAGAGACTATAACGTTATCCAGTAACGGCAAACCGATTTTCCTGTCTCCTCAGACCGTACCTGATTCTCCAGGAGTCCACCGTTGGCTTCTATAATTCGCCGAGAACCAACATTATCGGCGTCACAAGTGATTAAAACCCGCTGGCGCCCTTCGGCGCGCAATCGCTCAAGCAGCATCGCTAACATCCGGGTTCCATAGCCCTTGCGCCGGGCGCTAGGGCGAATACTATAACCTACCTGACCCCACTCTGACTTCAGGCGCGGAGTCAGAAGACGGCGCAGGCGGATGACGCCAATCACTTTTTCTAAATCCGTATCCACCAGCCAGAACTCCTCTTGAGGGACGTAGCCTGCTGGCAAATCCTCTCCTATGGCGTTACGCTCTAAACGAAGTAAGTAGGCCGAAAAATTTTGCCGGATCTGCTCAAAGTCGCGATCATACCGTAGTTCACCCATCGCCTGAAATTCCTCAGCCATTTCCTGAAACGCCCGCGCATACTCTATAGAAGGGGTTATGAGGATTAGCGCCATCGCGCCTCACTTCCAGGCTGTTTAACCACGTGGTGCAAACCCATACTTTTCAGCATACTGTTCCGGCTGGAAAGGCGCGCGCCGCCCAGGGCAGTTTTCGCGCGGACACAACTGGCAGCTTTCAAAATGCTCTTGGGTCGGGAAACGAATGCCCGAGACCGTCTTGGTCGGAATCATGAGCAGACTGTCAGTCAAAGTGACCCCAATTTGGTCCTTATACTGTCCAAACAAATCGAACAGGATGCGCTGCTGCTGGATGGGCCAATCGGTCAGAGAGCCAGGAACTCATACTAGAGGTTTCACCTGGCTGGTATGTGTTTTGAAGGTGTTCGTTCAAAGCGCGCAAGGCTGCCGTAAGCGCCATTTCTTTGATCGCCTCTCCCCAGAACTGGTGCAGCATATCCGCCAACCCATTCACCCAAACCTGCAATTCTTGTCCACAGGTTGCCAGATAGGGGAAAACCCGGTAAGCGTGATCCAGGTTGACGCGCAGCACCCGGCTGGTGAAGGGAAACCCTTCCAGTTCCACCCAGTCCTCACCCAGATCGGAACGGTAAGCCACCAGGTAGAGCGCTTTAGGCCGGGCGATTTTCTCAGCCTGAGCTGCCAGGTGCACCAGTTCATCGGCGTTGGCGCTGCCGGGTTTTAGCCGGGCGCGCTTCAGCAGAGCTTCTCGATCCAACGTAAAAGGAATATCGTTCAGAAGGTGCGCCACACAAGGAGAATTCACCACTGCCTCCTTTAGGGAGCAATTTCCTCGGCCGGATTGCCGTCCACGGATTTTTCGAGCGAGTTGGCAAATCCACCCACAATCCACTCATTCAACAGGTGGAGCTCATCCTCACTCAATTCCAGGCGCGCGCGCTGGCACAGTGACTTTAATGTTATCGCGCACAACCATCGCCAGTTCAAAAGCTGTATAGCTGCCTGGCTGTTTGCCAAAGCGTACGCTGTCTTGAAAGATGATGCCCTTGAAGACCAGCACAATATCACTATGAGAAACCGCGTGGCCTTGTTCAGCACACCAGTCACTGACGGACTTGGAGGATTGGTAGGTGTTATAAACTTTCTGCCCTTGTGAGATTCGCTCCAGTTCCTGGATCACGCCGCGAAATACGAGGGCATACTGCTCACTCGTCAGCAGCGGAGCGCCCGTCACCCGGCTTACCCGGTGGGCAAATTCTTCAAGACTTGGCAAAGTTTCCTCATAGTTAGCGGAATGATCCGATTCGTCATACTCTGAAGCCGTCTCAAAGTGTGAATTCTCTGGGAGATTTTCCCCAGAAGATTCATCCTGCGGCTCGCCGGAATGAACTGCATCTGTCGTCGAAGCGCGCGGGGCCCGATGAACAGGATGTACATGCCGCTGCGGGTCAAAGATATAACCAGGTTCTGGTAGGGTAGTGATCTCGAGTCCCAGATCTTCGACACTTTGTAGCAGCTTCTTGAACGACCCAGCACCCGCCCACTGGGATTCTAAAACCTCTGGTCCCACTTTACTGACTACGAACTGTGAAGCGCGTGCCAGCAGAACTGCGTTTCGTGATTCAGCCACCACTTCTCTAACAGCCGTCACAATCCGATGACGGAGAGAAACATGATCGCCAGAATGCGCTTCTTTTCCCGGCTCACTACGATACGATGAATTCCCATTCCCATTCAAGGGTTTCGCAGCAGCATCATTCTGTAAAACCGGTTCCAGAACATGCCCATCATCCGACTTTACTTCCGTAGATGGAATTTCAATCACAGGCTGAGGCCCTTCTTCAAGGGCAACATCGGACTTAAGAGCCAGTTTATACTGGATCGGATTCAAACGCACCAGGTTCAAGCGGGATTCCTGGCATATCAGGGCTTCAGCCAGGCGGTGTGATGTCCCAAAACCTAACCAGTTACTGGATTCGCGAAAATCACGAAAATCTTTGAGAATATCGGGGAGTTCAGCGCCAGGCACTTCACCCTGCTGGCGAACTTCCTCCAACACCCGCTGAGCCATTTCTTTCAAGATTGGCAGCCCCAAACGCGAACGGAAGCTGTTGCTGTTCGAACTATCTGGCGATACCCCCAGGGCTTCGACAATAAATTCCTCTTCATTGATGACAAGGTCACAGGAAGCCTTATAAGCTGGCGGCATAAAGTCAATCGCCAGGGTGGTGGTACGGCGGTCATGAGCGCGTAAGCGCAAGAGCACCGGCATGAAGTCGGAATCGCCAGAGAAGATAATAAACTCATCGAAGTAGGTCTTATGGTTGAGCGTGTCCAAGATATCCATGACCATGTAGATATCGGAACTATTTTTCCCAGTTCGGGTGAGTGTAGGACAGTCAATGACCGAGAATGCCGAACTGGTAAAGTACGAGCGGTAACGCCGGAAACCGGCATCTGGATTAGGATAGCAGCGGCGGATCAGGACAGTGCGGCGGCGGGCTTGTTGATCCCCATTACGAGAGGCCAGGGCATCGGGTGTTCCTGGTCCCCCCCGCTCCAGCCAGGATAACCAGCGGGCAGGGTCGGAAGCAAACCGTTCAGCAGCAAGCGGATCCGTTTTACTCAGGCCAATATAAATATTGTCAAAGTCTACAAACAGTGCGCTCTTAATGGGCGCAAGGGCATGAGAAGGATTATCCATTAAAAACAACCCCCGAAAAAAAACTTTACCGAAAAAAGCCAACTTCTATGGCATAACGGCGCAACTCAAAGGGTTTAAGAACTTGCAGGGTGCCCCTTTCGCGCTCATGGCAGCGGCCTTCCACATAGCAATTTGCCGGTTCGATACCTACTACGTAAAGACCCTCACCCATCATCTTCCATTCGACCAACACCGGATAGTCCGCACGGGTGTAACGCCAGTATACGCCTAAACCACGTCCCTGGTCAAACCCCGGATTCACCAGGCGCACTTCCACCTGTCCTTCACTGTTCGAATGCAATTCATGGTAAAAAACCTGTTCCTGGTAACCTGGCTGCGGTTCTTCAAAGCTGCAGCAGCTTCCGGTTTCCACCTGGGCAACCTCATCTCGCGCTTGCGTTTCGTGCTCAGGCAGCTCTAGGTGTGTAGATTGATCAATCAGTGGGAATCCCAAATTAAAATGCTGTAAGAACATATGTGGGACAGGTTTGAAATCTCGGTTTTCAACTGTATCTTCAATCCAAAAACGCATCTCCCCTAACCAGGTCCAGACGCGACGATGGAGGGTAATGTTCTCACCAAACACAGAGGTCTGAACCACCAATCCCTCCACCCATAACAGATAATTATCCTCCTTCCATGTGCCCCCCCAGCGCACTTCGCGGGCCGGTGTACCGGCAACCCGCCCGTGAAGGCCTAGCGTTTCTTGATCATCCTGACAAGGCGAGCCCACCTGCGTTAGCCCACAAGGGGTAAGAAAACCACCGGGCCAGGTGCGCAGCCAGCCCGTCCCTTGTGGCTCAGAATATGCAGGATGAGCGATGCCTACCGAACTAACAAAAGGCAATGGAGTCCCTTGTACATTCACCTCAGTGATTGCCATTCCCCGGTCAGGCACAATCACCAGTTCAAGACCGGGAGCGCTACGCATACGAACGGCCCGAACGCCATTCTCTGAACCTTCCACCAGCTTATATGGTTCCACATAAGCTAGCTGGCGGATATCGCCAACGCGACGCAGCAAATCAAAGCGTGTGTAATTTTGGCCCCACAAAATCGCCAAAGGCTCCTCCTTGTCAGGGTGATCTATCTGAACAGAATCGCTCTATTCAACACGACGAACCCGGGCCGCCCACCAACACCTGCTACAGCTTCAGGCTGGTGATTGGAATGTGTCTGCCTTGCCATTGCTGCCCAGGAAATGCACCATCTTATCTTCCACTACACGCTGAACCGCTTGCACGGCACGCGCAATTTCTTCTTCCGAAAAACGGCTGAGTTCCGCGTTTTTCACCCGCTGCTCCAACCCCAAGGCTGGTAAAAAGGCCTGTTCCAGGTCGGTGGCAATATTGACCTTGCTGACCCCACCCCCCGGCAGATGAATGGCCTGCTGAACCATCGCTTCTGGCACACCCGAACCGCCGTGCAGCACCAGGTAAACCGGGGTGCGGGCCCGAATGGCTTTCAAGCGTTCCAGGTCGATCTTCGGCTGGCGCACCATATAGACGCCATGCGCAGTGCCCACGGAAACCGCCAGCGCATCTACACCCGTCTCGCGTACAAAGCGTTCTGCTTCATCTGGGTCGGTATACAATTCCTGATCCGAGTCTGTCTCCATGGTGTCCGCGGAAAAAATACGGCCTAATTCTGCCTCAACAGAAACACCGCGCGGGCGCGCATACTCCACCACCTCACGCGTGAGGGCGATATTTTCATCCAGTTCTTTTTTGGAAGCATCAATCATGACGGAGGTAAAGCCATTATCAATGACTTCTTTAATAATGTCGAACTCCCAGGTATGATCGAGATGCAGGCACATGGGGACGGTAGGCTTAAGATCCGCCACAGACTTCCAGAAAGCATTCGCAAATTCAGCCACGGACATTTCCACCCGCTCAAACTCAATTTGCGATATCTGCACGATCAGTGGAGAGCGCACCGCTTCCCCGGCGCGTAGAACGGCTTCAATGACGGGAACATAACGCGGGGAAAAAGAACCAACGGCATAACTGCCGCGTTCAGCTTCAGCGAGAAGCACTTTCAAAGGATATACGTTTTGTTTTTGTCGTTCCATTTTCCTTACACTTTCAATGATTAATCAACGGGCAGAGAATTTTTAACTCCTACCCATGTTTTCCTGACGAATGCGAGGGGCCAACCCACAGCTGACTTTCTTCAGACCAGCGCCAGTTTGGGGAAGACAAGTCCAGCGGCAGGCGAGGCCAGCCAGCGGCAATGCGAGTAAGGGTGTCTTCCCAGGGCTGAATGCCGCTGAGCGCATCGGCTGCCTCCACATTGCAGGCCCCAACCGCGACAGCGGCTGTTAGCGCCTGGCGTGGGGCAAACCCGCGCAGCACAGCACTGAGGAACCCGGCAATGGTAGCATCACCAGAACCAGTCGTTCCGGCGACATTTACTTGAAAACAAGGCGCCCATAATGTCTTGTCGGCCCAGTCTTCCAGATGAGCCAGTGAGGCGCGGCCCATCTCTGACAGAGCATCCTGGCGAGCAGTGCGCAGGAACAGCCCTCGCTCCCCCAGCTTGAGCACCACTACTTTTGCCCCCATCGAGATCATTTCTTCTGCCAGTTTAGAAAGCAGTTCTGGCGTAACGGCATTCAACAACTTCCCTTCAGGGGCCGTGTCCAGCAGGCGCTGGTAGGTGTAGGGGTGCAGCATAATGAGCAGTTCTTCGATGCTAGGTAGAAAGAGATCGACATTGGGCAGGACTGCTTCTAAAATGACCCGCCAGTCTACCTGTCCCGCCTGGGAGGAAGGATCAGGGAAAGCCATATCGAGTGAGGTGGTCACACCCGTAGACTTGGCGCAGCGGAAAACTTTAGCCAGTTCCTGGCCGCCATTCTGGTACATGCGGCGCATGATGGGTGGATAACCAAAATGAAACAGGGCGGCCTGGTTCAAAACCTGCGGGTCGATATCTTCCGCGCCAAAAGTATCATTCGCGCCAGGGCAGTGCAGAAAAATGCGATCCATCCCGGGCGGACTAACGATGACTGAGTAGGAAGTAGGCACGGCAGGGTCTATCACCAAACCCTGCGCCAGAGCCGCATCGTGGGCATGGACCAGATCATACACGACCTGGCCAAAGGGATCTGCACCCACCTTTGCGACCAGACGGGTAGGAATCCCCAGGCGGTGCAGCGCCAACCCGGTATTGGAAACCGGGCCGCCGGTGGAAAAGGTTGCCGGCCCGGTCAAGACAATATGGCCGGGCTGAAACAACTGGTTGAATTTACCAGCAGGAAGGTGATCAAGGTTGGGGATGACATCCAGGCAAATATGGCCCGCCACCACTGCACGAAGCATTTCTGTCACGCTGCGATTCTCCCCAACATTTAGACCTGATAATAACGGTCGTAATCGATGCTTAATAGATAGAGGGGCGGTTCATCTTCTTCAACTTCTGGGAAACGGCCCACATTTTCCTGGAAGCAGTTATCCAGGTCATCATCATTAACCAGCGAGACTTCACCGATTAAAGTCAGGTCATCTGCCCAAAAGGTATGGTAACAGCGCGGCCCCAGGGTAATACTCTCGCCCGGTTCGAGGGTCAACACTGTGCCGGGCGGCAGCGTATGCCTCACGCCATCCGTAGAAATCTGCACATCACTGTCTTCATCTAACCGGTCATCAGGAGTGGCATTATACACTTTAATGGAAAGCTTCCCTCCTCCCCGGTTGATAATATCTTCCATTTTATGCCAGTGAAAATGCATGGGAGTAACCTGATCTTTTTGGACAATGAGCAGTTTTTCCGCATACAGCTTGCCCTGTCCGCTCTCAAGGTTCTTCGGATGCCCATTCCGAATGGTAAACAAAAACAGGCCAAAATGATCAAAATCGCCCTTGCCAAAATCGGTGATATCCCAACCCAGACGGTTATTGACAATTTCAGATGCTTCAGATCCTTTGCGCTGCCATTCTTGTGGAGTCCAGTAAGCAAAAGGAGGCAGATAAAAGCCGCGCTCACGGATAAAAGCATCCGCAGACCGCATAATGGCGTTAATCTCTGAACGTTTCATCCCAACCCTCCAAATCAAATAACTTCCAACTCATTGAAACCCGGTAACGTGGGAAAAGCCGCATGGGGTTCAGCCTGGTACCAGAAGGCTGTTGAAGCGATATCGTCCTGGCGTGGTAGATAGCGGCTTTTACCCTCTAACTGCGCGCGCCAGCCTAGATCTTGAATCGTCACGCGCAGACCTTCTTGAAAGCGAATAGGATCCATGACATGCCAGCGGTACATTCCGAAGCGCTGCTGACTATGATAGAGACCATCCGGTTGAATCACTTGATGCATTCCCAGATAAGGGGTCGAGTAGATTCCATACTGACCTTTGGGGAACTCCCAGTTCCAGGCGCCGCCGAAGTAGTCCTCTGTTCCAGTTCCGCAGATCGTCGGCCAATCGCTGTCACCATCGAGGTAGAATTTGATTTCGCCCTCACCCCACCAACCATTGTTATTAACGCCGACTGCTAAGTAAGTGCCCACATACTGGCCCTGCCCGCGCACGCCCTCTAAAAGCGTATGTACCTGCATAGCTGGCAGCGGGTTCCTGCGACGCCATTGAGCGTGCAGGTAAGCGCGCGTTTCAGGAACATCGGTAAGGGTGTAAGTAACCTGGTAATAAAACCCTCCAATTTCATCCGGAGAAAGATTTTCGAGCGTCAGAAGGGCGTGTTGGCGAAAAGGCATTTCCCAATAGCTGTTAAAGCCTCCTGCCGGATTTACAGCCACCGGCAGCGAGCTGACGTTCGCGCGTTCTCCCCACCCATTGCAGAAGAAATCACCCAGGGGAACTTCAATGGAAGGCTGCGCCTCCCCATCCCAGTAAGCCCTCAGCACCAGCCGTCGCCAGGCAGCAGGCGCCACGGTACACCAGATATGCTGAACAGCGCCAGGGCCATCGATATCTGCCAGAGTGACCGTCTGATTTCCAGCAATCCGAATGGAGGGAGACACTTTCCAACCCTGGCCCAACTCGCGCGCGGCAGCACTGCCTGTGCCAGTGCTTGCCATGCCCCCCTGACCTTTGGCGCCGGTAGGGTTTTCGGCGCTAATGGAGCGTGTTTGCGCGTTGGATAGCTCTGCCAGGTTACCCAAATGCATTCCCAGGCCGTTAAAGACCGGTTCCATGAATTCCTCCTGAAGTGAGGCAAGGGTTATATGAGGTTTGATCTGACCAGATTATGACAATGGTTAACATTCCCTGTCATTATAGCCTGATATTTAGAGCCACCGCAATAGCTGATTGATAGCTGTTTGGAAATTATTGGCGTGTCCAGTTCTCGCCCTGGAATGGGATTTGGGCGAAACAAGAAGCGGAACAAAATTTGCGGTAGAATCAAAGGAAGCAGCTTCGTCACAGAAGGATATTCATGTTCGTATTTTTATCGAAGTTTTTGCCTTTGTTTGTGTATCCGCTTGGGCTATCGTTTTTGTTGCTAATTGTAGCCCTGATCGCATATCGTCATCCGCGCTTGCAGTTTGGTTTGATCGCCGCAGCGGCGCTGCTGTTATGGATAGGCAGCAACCGCTGGTTTTCCTATACTCTGGCGCGTTCGCTGGAATGGCAGTACCTGCCGCAGCAGCCAATGCCGCAAGCCGACGCAATTGTCGTGTTAGGGGGCGGCACTGAGTCAGCTCAATATCCGCGCCAGATGGTGGAAGTGAACAGCGCGGGAGACCGGGTTTTATACGCCGCGCAACTCTATAAAGAAGGTAAAGCGCCGGCGATCCTGGTCAGCGGAGGGAACATCACCTGGTTGTATGGGCGCAGCATGACTCCGGCTCAAGAAATGGCGGATATCCTGCACCGGCTCGATGTTCCAGACGATGCCATCTGGCTGCAATCGAACTCGCGCAACACCCAGGAAGACGCCGAATTAAGCACAGCGCTGTTAAAGGAAAAGGGCGCAAAGCGCGTTTTATTGGTGACTTCAGCTATTCACATGCCGCGAGCTGTGGCGCTTTTCAAGCACTTGGGCGTAGATGTGATCCCGGCGCCCACCGATTACACCGTCACGCAAGATGGTTGGGATAACCTGATGCAGCCAGACCCACAAGCGCTCCTGGTAAATCTACTGCCGAATACCAGCAGTTTAGGGCTGACGACGAATGCAATGAAAGAATATTTAGGACTATTTGTTTATGGACTGCGAGGATGGTTATGAGCGAGTCTATATTTCCCCCACCCGGGTATGCGCCCGTCAATTCAAAGGTGCCGGGAATTGAAGTTTTTGCCCTATTAGACAGTGCGGCGACGGCAGCCAGTAAGCGTCCGGAAGTAATTGACTTTAAATGCCCACAGTGTGGGGCCACTACTTCCTTCAACGTGGACGCGGGCGCACTTTTCTGCGAACACTGTGGATACCGTGAAACCCCAGAGACAAAGGTGCTGGGGAAGGGCGCACAAGAGTTTGAGTTTAAGGTTGAAACCCTGGAACGCTCTCAACAAGGCTGGGGCACAAACCGGAAAGAAATGGCTTGCCAGCGCTGCGGTGCGCTGGTATCCGTGCCGCCAGATGCATTATCGTATACGTGTTCCTTCTGCGGCTCGAACAAGGTTCTCTACCGCGAACCCTTGCAAGACGTGCTGCGCCCGCGCTATCTGATCCCATTCCGCGTCGACGCGCAAATCTGCCGGAACACCATCCGCCAGTGGTTAGGCTCCAGTTGGATGACGCCCAACCAGCTGCAAGATGCAGCCCGGCTGGATCGCTTCCAACCTATCTATATCCCTTACTGGACTTTTGATTCGCTGGCAAACGCACGTTGGAAAGCGCAGGTGGGGCATGAAGTGCGTGAAAGCTACTACGTTAATGGTGAGCGACGGGAACGCACACGAATTGTGTGGCGCTGGGAGTCGGGCACGGTAAACAAGCAGTTTGATGATTTGTTCGTACCCGGAACCACCCGCCTGAATCTCTCGATATTGGGAAAGATTGATCAATATCAGATGGCTGAGATGGTTTTGTATGAACCGCGCTTCCTGGCCGGGATGCAGGCTCAGGCTTATGATGTCCCCCTGGAGCAATCCTGGGAAGCAGGCCGGCAAGTGATGCGCGAGCAAACCCGGCAGGCCTGCATGGATCGCGCCAGCACCTCACGGGTGCGCGATTTCAGTATGGTGCTCGATTTTCAAGATGAAACGTGGCGCTACATCCTGGTTCCGATTTATACCAGCGTTTACACTTTTCAAGAGAAGCCTTATCAGGTAATCGTCAATGGACAAACTGGCAAGATTGCTGGGCCGCGCCCTGTAGATTGGACAAAGGTCTGGTTAGCCGTGGGCGCTATCGTCGCGCCGGGCGCCATTCTGAGCCTGTTGGGGCTGCTGACATTGATGCTGCAAGTGGGCGTGCTGATTGGGGGTCTGGGTTTCTTCCTGCTGATTATTGGGTTGATCATTTCATTTTTTATCTTCCGGAAAGCTGAGGAGATGGAAAATGCTTGACGTGGAAACCAACATGGCTTTTGATCTCAACAGCGCCTGGGGAACGGAAATGAAGGTGGTCATCTGTGAGCGCTGCAACTGGCGCTACCTGCTGCCGCGCCAGAAACAGGATGCCCTACCGCTCTGCCCGCACTGCTTTCAGGCCCAACTGGTAGCAGCCGAAGGAAGCGCCAGCGACCAGCCCTACCCCTACCCACCCGAACTGGTAGCGCCGTTCGGGGTCACGCAGCAGGCGCTGGAAGAATCGGTGCGCCAATTTGCTAGCGGCATTCCCTACGCTCCACCTGACCTGAACTACACTGTCATGCATACCCGGCTGGCGCCGGTTTTCCTGCCAATGTGGCTGGTAGATGGCGAGGTAAACGCCAACTGGCAGGCCGAAACTGGCTATAACTACGATGTGGTCAGTCATCAGGAGTATTATGATGACGGCAACCGCAAGTGGCAAACTCGCGAGGTTCGCGAGCCACGAATCCGTTGGGAACCGCGCATGGGGAAGCTGACGCGTACCTATCAGAATATCAGTGCGCCCGCGCTGGATGAAGTGACCCGGCTGAAGCGACAGGTAGGCGACTTCCGGCTGGATCGCCTGCAGCCCTACCAGCCGTCCCACTTGAAACATGCTTATGTGCGCCTGCCAGACCGCACGCCCGAGGACGCCTGGAGTGAAGCCGCTCCATCCTTCCAAAACCAGGCCGCTGAAGAATGCAAACAGGCCTGTGCAGCCGATCATGTGCGTCAGTTCCGGTGGAGTGCGCGCTTTGACCACCTGAACTGGACCCTGATGCTGCTGCCTTTCTATACCACCTATTATCTGGATGATGAACAACAACCACAAACCGTGCTGATTTACGGTCAAAATGGGGTCATCACGGGCAGCAGGCGGTCTTCTATGCAGCGCGCCCGGCGTACCAGCAGCATTATCCTGGCGATTGGCCTGACAGTCTTCCTGCTGGGCCTGGTGTTGGGGGTGCTTTCCGTGCCGATGCCTGCCCTGGCGCCGTTGGCAGCGATTGCGCTGTTGATCGGCATCCCTGGGACCCTGGCTGCCTTTATTCCGATTGGTATCGTCTGGGACTTTAACCGCCGTCAGGCACAAAACGCACAGCAAGGACCAATCCAAAGTTAATGAAAGGGAGTGGTGCGGGTAGTACGCTTGCCCACACCACTCCTTCAATATGCACTGATACCTGGCAGATCCTACAAGGAGTGAAACGAAGCAGGGCTGTCCGCTACCGCAGATGATGCCAGCGCTCGCGCAGCCAGAGGATTAACCAATCACGAACAGAATGACGCCATAAGGCGCCCACCTCACGCACCCGGCGCGTATCGGGAGGATGCGCACTAAAAATGGACTGCTGATAGAGAGCAGTAGCCTGGCGCAGAGCGTGTTGTAGATCGCCATAACCCGCTAATTGATCCTTGTTCAGCCTTAAGAACTCGTCTGGGGTGACGCTGGCAACCGCTCGCAAGCCGGCCCAATCTAGCGCCCGGCGCATCTGTTTATAGAGTGTGTTAACCTGCTGGCTGGCTTCACCACCCCCTAATGAAAACAAGCGCAGCAGCCAGAACGGCAGCAGCAGGAATCCGAAAGCAATGATCCCTAACAGGATCAGGCTTAACCAGGAAGCGGTACGGGGCGTTTCGGGCGGCAGCGCCGGAAGTGCAGACGGGGCGCGCGTCACCTCTTGGATTTCAGGATAATCAATGGGGGTCTGAGCGGCGGTGGGTTCAAACTCCACCCATCCGAGACCAGAGAAATACACTTCCACCCAGGCATGTGAAGCTGAAACCGGCACCCGATAGGCCTGCTGGCTGGTGTCATATTCTCCTGCAGCGTAACCGGCTGCCACCCGCGCCGGAATCCCCAACGAACGCAGCATCACCACCATAGCGGAGGCGTAATGGCTGCAAAACCCCCTGGGTAAGTCAAACAAGAAGTAATCGACAATGTCACGGTTGGCAGGTGGCGGCGGCGCATACAGGCTGTATGTATAGTCCTTGCGGAGATAGTCTTGAATAAGGACAGCCTTGTGATAAGGATCAGAAGCGCCGCCAGCTACTCGTTCCGCCAGGATACGCACCCGCGCAGGCAGTTGATCCGGAAGTTGCAGGTAAAGCGAACGGATGGCAGGAGAATAATCCTGCGGCGCCTGAGCCAACTGATTTGCAGTCACATCGGAGGCCGTTGAAATGACAGAATATTTAGAGGAATTTCCTGCCACCAGGCGGCTATCATCCAAAGCGGTGGGATGAATACTGACTCCGCTGCTGGTCTGAAACGGCTGGTTGACCGCAAATAGACTATTGGAATGATTCGCTACGATCACATAATCTTGTCGCAAGAAGTAGCGACCGGGCGGCGCCTGATCTGGCAAGGCCGCCGGTTGGGAGATACTTTGTGACTGCTCGGCCACTGGCAGCCAACCGCGCCCGGTATATTCCGCATAAATACTGTTACGCCAGTAGTGCAAACGCTGGACTGGTTTCGTGACCTGACCGGTGTAATTCGCAGGGATGGGCGGCGGATCGCTGACGGACACCCACATTACAGTTTCAGAACCTTGTGGAATGGGAGCCCCAATCTCACTCAGGTTGGGGATGGAAACGTATACCTGCGGCGTCGCCTGCGCCGCCGGTGGCGGAGGCGGCGTATTGACGCCCGAAAACAAGCGTTCCGCAGTGTGCGAAGTCTGCTGGTGAGTGCTCTGCACCCAATTCGAAACCAACTGCCAGCCCTCGGGGGTAACTGCCAGTGGCGCCAGCCGCGCCAGAACAAAAATGGCTACTGCCAGCAGCGCCGCGCTGCCTGACCATTCCAGGCTTAGCTGATCAGAATAATCTACCTGACGAGCATCCCAGTCTTCTCGCCGGGTGACGTAAGACGTGCGCGCCAGGAGCAGAATGGTAAACATCAGGAACAAGCCATAAGCAGAGAGGGATTGACGACTGAGATGTACATTGACCGCCAGCAAGAAGGCCAACGGCAGCACCCCCAGTACCACCCGGCGCTTACGGATGAGGCACCACAGGAACCACGCGCTGGCATTCCAGAGGACAAACACCACCAGGAACACAAATAACCCTGTATCTTGAATATCGCCCCCAGCGCGCAAGGTATCTACCCAGCCACCGACACGCAGCGACAAAGTTACCAGGCGCAGATTCAGTTCATTGACCCACTGAAAGAAGTTCATCGTAAAGGTCGTCGGCAGGGAAGGCACAATGTGACCGACCACCTGAACGCTGACGACCCCTCCCAGGCAGAGGGAGTTCAGCAGCACAAACCAGCCGCGAAAGCGCGAGTGCGCTAAAGCCCAACCGACCAAAAAGCTGAGGCTGAGACTGGTGACAATCCCGCTGCTGTCGCGCACCCAGCGCGCTTCGTCAACACTGTACGAAAGCGCGGTCAGCATCCCGCCGACCAGCAGCAGCGGCACCCAATACTTGCGCAGCAGGGGAATCAGGGTTTGCATGAATCAGGCTTCCATACGCTACCGGCCCGCCGACTGGCTGTCGTTCACCGAAGTCTGCACCGCGCTGCGCGGGGCGCGGCGCAAAACCGCTCGTCCGGTGCCAAACACAGTAAACTCCCAACGCCTTACTTCGCCATAGTAGCCGCTAATGAGATGGATATCCTCCGGGCGTAAGATGCTGGCAGGAATGCCCTGCTCCACCAACAATTGTAAGAACGCCTGAGGGGAGGTTTGCCCACCCAATGAAGTGGTATCGATCAGAATCACTTCGGCCCGGCTGCTGCCGCCCCGACTTTGAGCAATTCGCTTCAGTGCTGCCACCCAATCGGGGCGAAGGGAGGGCGTGATCAGAATGAGCAGGTCGCTGCCCGAAAGCAGCGCGCGGGCACGTTGAAGCAGCCCTTCAATCGGACGCTGCGGCACGGCGTGCAGTGGCGCGAGCGCCTGCAAAAGGGTCCACAGGTAAGGCTGACCCTGGCGCGGCAAAAGCACCACTTCCTGATCCGCGCTCGTTACCAGTCCCACAGAAAGATTCTGCCGCAAAAGTTCGGCAGCCAGCGAAGCCGTCACCGTGACCATCGTTTCCTGACTGGAAACGCCGTCCTGCTCCAGGTGCACGTCAGCGTCGAAATCAGGCATCAGCCAGATATTGGAGGCAGCTTCGGGCGTAAAGACTTTTACATAAGGATCAACACGGCGAGCAGTTGTGCGCCAGTGAATGTGACGGAGCGGATCACCAGGGAGATAGGCTCGCACGGAACTGGAACTGATCGTCTCTGCCAGCAAGGGTTGGTTCAGCGGGCGGCTGTCGCCCAGCGCGCCGCGATGCGGCAGTACAGTCTCTGGTAGAACGGCCATCGGCGGATAGACCAGGATCTCCTGGCGCTGCAAATAAACCTGGCGCACCAAAAAGACGCCAAACGGCTGGCCCAGGCGCAGTTCCCAGGGGCCAAGCGAGAAAACGCCCCGCCGCGAGCAAATGGTATGCGCGCGCCAGTGGGTCACGCCCACAGCATTCGCGGCGCGCACACTGGAAACGGTATAGCCAGGGATATCAGAATGGTCGAGGAACTCGGCCCATAAAACAGGAAGAAGGGACCGGTTTTGGAGTGTAATTTCTTCTTCCAGTTCATCCCCCACCTGCATAGCAAAATAACGCAGGCGCCGCTGCGCTGTAACACCCCGCGCCATCGCCAAAGCCCACAAAAAATCTGCCAACAGCACGCCGGCCAGGGTAAACAGGGTCACGGTAATGACTCCAGAAGGAGCCACCAGATACCAGAACACCACCACCAGAACGACGAAAGGCAGCAGCCCATGTTGAATTTCGATGGTCGTTTGGCAAGTATCTGTATTTGAATGCCAGAAAACGCGCGGGCTGCGCAGCCTGCGCCGGACGGCGCCTAACACCAACTCAAACAGGCGAAACATAGCTTTATTTTTAACATTTTTGATCCAGATTTATGCTGATGTTTGCGAGATTCGTGGAACACAATAGTAAAACACAGCCGTTCACTGCTCCAACTGTTGATTCTTTTATGAAACGCGCACGAATTCTTTTCGGACAGTGCCGTTCCGAATACGCCAGATGCTGGTGGCGAAACGATCGATGAAAGCCCGGTCATGGACTGAAACCAGGATGGTGCCCGGAAATGCTTCCAGGGCTGTTTCAAACTGCTGGCGCGAAGGAATATCGAGATGGTTAATGGGTTCGTCCAGCAGTAAGCAGTTCGCGCCGCTCACAACCAGGCGCGCCAGCAGCAGGCGCGCTCGCTCACCATAGCTCAGGTGGCGAGTCGGCAGGCGTACTTTATCGCCAATGATCAGGAAGTAGTGCAAGAAGTTAAAGATCTCACTTTCACTCATGGAGGACAAATGTTGAATGACACTCAGCGCGCTCTCTTCAGGGTCCAGAATCTCCTGCTGCTGCGGCATGTAACCGATCCGCACGCTGGGACCAATCGAAACCTCACCCTGGTCCGGCGCGATCTCCCCCATAATCACCCGCAGCAGGGTGGTTTTCCCGCTGCCGTTTGGGCCGACCAGCGCTACCCTTTCGCCATATTGCAAGGTTTGCGTCACACCTTCAAACAGGCAGTTCTGCCCCCGGCTGGAAAAGCTTTTCTGCACCTCTGTTAGCGCAATGGCAATCTGACCACTGCGGAGCGCGGGGGCAAACGTCAAGCGCATTTGATCCTGGCTGTCGGGCCGTTCGATATGTTCTTCTGAGGAGAGGTAGCGCTGGAGGCGCTTTTCTTTGGCTTTGGCGCGCTGCGCCACCTTCTTTGCCAGGCGGCGCATATGATCGTTATTGGTGCTGCGCTCAGTAGCCATAGCATGCTCTTTCGTTTGGCGGATATCCTGCTCCAGGCGGCGAGTCTCAGTTTGCTGATCTTTCCAGGCGCCCCACTGTTTTTCAAGCTCGCGCGCTTTGGTCGCTTCATAGTCACTGTAGTTGCCAGGATATTCACGCAGCGTATGTTTTTCGGGGTCCAATTCCAGGATTCGATGTACGGTATGATCCAGAAATCGTACGTCATGCGAAACCAACAACACTGCGCCCCGATAAGTGGCGAGAAAGCCCTCCAGCCACTCGAGCGCTTCAATATCCAGGTGATTGGTGGGTTCGTCCAACAACAGAACGGAAGGTGAAGCCACCAGCAGGCGCGCCAGACCAACGCGCGTACGTTGACCTCCACTGAGATGATTCATCCAATCTTGCTGGGTCACTTCTTGCAAGCCGAGCCCTGTCAGGATGATGTCGATCTTGTTCTCTACCTCATAACCACCCAACAGTTCAAACTGTTGGAGTGCCTCCCCAAAGGCATCGAGCACTTCGGGTGAGGCATCACGCATCATGCGCTCGGTCAGTTCCTCTACCTGCTGGCGCGCCTCCAAAAAGCCTGCAATTCCTGTGCGAATGAAGTTCCCCACCGTTTCATCCAGCGATAGATCCAGGCCTTGCGGCAGATACCCCAGACTGGCAGCAGGCGCGAAGAACACTGTACCCTGGTCAGCAGTTTCCGCCTTAGTAATAATGTGCAGCAAGGTTGACTTACCACTACCGTTAGGGCCTACCAGCCCCACCCGGTCATCTGGATCGATTGAGAATGTGACCGTATCGAGAATGATCTGGATCCCGTACGATTTTGACACTTGATGAACTTGAAGCATACTGTTCCTCCAAATGCTGCGTGAAAGCAGCGCCGCCAGGCATAGGATGATTAAAACAAAAAGTCACGGGCCTGTAATGGCGCCCGCGAACTCGAGTAACCGATGGGATAAATTACTTACTTCAAAGACAGGTCCACCACAGGAAAGTGTGGACGCTCGCCCGCTGCGCAACACACAGCAGAGCCATCAAGCGCCCAAGTGTTTTCTTTCCTGTCTGTCAATACCTATCCTTTCTCCAACGCACCCCGCTCAACGGGGATCTTGTAGCTACGATCGTATCATGGAGTGTTTGTTTGTGTCAAGGAAGGGGCTTGTTCCGTTTTCGCCGTCTGGCTTGCGCGGCTGAAAACGGCCAATCCCAGGAAAATCAGCAGCATCCCAATCAACATGGGTATGGTAACCATCTCGTGCAGCAGCAGCACACCCAATACGGTGGCAATGATCGGCACCACATTTTCAACCTGCACAGCCACCGTTGCCCCAAAACGTTGGACTGTAGTCAGGTAGTACAAAAAAGCCAGAAATGTGCCTATCAAAGCGGCATAAGCCAGGGCCAGCCAACCCGTCCACTGGCTCTGCTCGAGATGGATACCGCTGGTCAGAGCGGTGAATGTAACGACAATAAACGAGGCAACCAGGATACGAATGCTGGTAACGACAAAAGGGTCTGCATCGCGCAAGAAACGGCGCGCATAAACCAGCCCAATTGAGTTGGAAAAGATGCCTAAAAATACCCAGGCATAGCCGCGCCAGTCGGCATGCGCAAACTGCGAAAGGCCATTTTCGCCGCGAACCAGCAGCAGCCCCGCTCCACCAAAGGCAATCAGCGCGCCCAAGAAACGCTGCCGGGTGAAAGGTTCATCTTTCAAAAACAAGTGCGCCAGAAAAGCCGTCACAATAGGTGAAAGTGTTGTCAATAGAGCGGTCACCCCACTGGACTGATAGCGCATCGAATTGGTGAAGGCGGTCATCGTAACAGCCGTATTGATGATGCCATAACCGGCTGCCAGCAGCCAGAGTTTACCATCACGCGGCCAGGGCCGAACATGGAAAATGAAGTAAGCCGCCAGGAAGATCAACGAAGCCAGCAGCAGGCGCAGCGACACATAGGTCATCGCATCAAACTGGCTCAGGCCAAAGCGCGACAGGACAAGGGTTGAACCCAGAAAAGTCCCGGTCAGGAAAACATACAGGCTTGCATGCTGTTGAAGACGTTCAGGCATAAGTCAAGAGTTCCTCAAGAAATGAAAGACAGCCGGATTCACTGGTCGAACACAGATAGAATCAGAAAAGTAAGCGCCATCAAGGAATGGCTTTCAGAGGGAGGACAGAGGCAGCCTTGAGAAAGATGCTCTCCTATAGCAAGCCGGATTATAATACCGAGATTAGAAATTGATAGGGCCAGGGAGGATTCTACAATAATGGTCATACGGACAGAGGGTCCGTGGTTTCGTGATGAACTGGGAAGAACAGTGCTGCTGCACGGGGTAAATTTGGGGGGGAGCAGTAAAGTGCCCGCTTGCCCAAACGGCGCAACGCATATCCTCGAAAACTTTTTCCAACATAGAGAGGTTTCGTTCGTCGGTCGCCCCTTCCCACTATCAGAAGCAGATGAACACTTTCAGCGGTTAAAGTCCTGGGGGCTTACCCTGCTGCGCTTTATTGTCACCTGGGAAGCGGTGGAACACGCCGGCCCCGGAATATATGATGAAGCCTACCTGGATTACCTGCACGAGATCATCCGCAAATCGGGAGAATATGGTTTTCAGGTAATCATCGACCCGCACCAGGATGTATGGAGTCGCTTTTCTGGCGGGGATGGCGCGCCCGGCTGGACGCTGGAGGCAGTTGGTTTTGACCTGACTCAGTTCCAAGAAACCGGCGCAGCCATTGTGCACCAACTGCACGGCGACCCCTTCCCCATGATGATCTGGCCCACAAACGGGTCCCGGCTGGCAGCCGCGACCATGTTCACCCTGTTTTTTGGCGGAAATGACTTTGCTCCCCAAACGACAATTGAAGGCGAACCGGTGCAGGAATATCTACAGCGGCACTATATTGGCGCTTACCAGCAAGTAGCTTGCAAGCTAAAAGATCTGCCGTGTGTAATTGGCTTTGAAGTGATGAACGAGCCAATGAATGGGTTTATTGGCGTCAAAGACCTGACCAAACCCACCTTGCCCGTAAAAATTGGCGCACTGCTGACCCCGCTGCAATCCATGCTGCTGGGTTCAGGGATTCCCCAGGAAATTGAAATCTGGCAGCGTAACCTGCTGCTCTCGCGGCTGGTCGAGCGGCGCAGGTTGAACACCAATCGAATGCGTATCTGGCGCGAGGGATACGATGGGATCTGGTGCCAGAACGGGGTTTGGAGCGAGGATGCGAAAGGCGGCATTCACCTGGAACGCCCTCATCACTTCTGGCAAGTCAACGGGAAGGAAGTGGATTTTTCGCGCGATTATATGCGCCCATTCACCAATCGCTTTGCCCATAGCATACGCAAAATCCTGCCGGATGCACTCATCTTCTTTGAAACCGACCCGCGCCTGCCGCCGCCAGAATGGGGCTCCGAAGACGCGGATCATATCGTTTATGCTCCCCACTGGTATGACGCCACTGTACTCTTTCTGAAAACCTTTTCACCCTGGATTGGTTTTAACATCCACAAACGCCGCATTGTTCTGGGCAGGGGCAGCATCCGGCGCTCCTTTGCCTGGCAGTTGAATCTCTATAAAGAGTATGCGAAAAATAAGCTAGGGAATGTGCCCGTTTTGATCGGGGAAATAGGAATTGCTTATGATCTGAACAACTGCAAAGCTTACCGCACCGGCAACTTTAAACACCAAATCAGAGCCATGAACCGTAGCCTGAGAGCCACTGAAGATGAACTGCTGAGCTTCACCATCTGGAACTACACAGCAGACAACGATCAACAACACGGCGACCAGTGGAATGGAGAGGATCTTTCCATTTTCTCACGAGACCAGCAGACTGACCCAACGGATCTCAATTCAGGTGGACGGGCGCTAGAAGCAGTGGTCCGCCCCTTCCCACGGGCAACAGCGGGCACACCCTTGCAGCTTTCCTTTGACCACAATCGGCGCACCTTCACTTACGAGTTTAGCCACACGCCGGGCATAGAAGCGCCGACAGAAATCTTTGTCCCTACTTTTCAATACCCTCATGGTTACAACGTTTGGGTCACTGATGGAGAATGCAAGGTGTTGGCACAGGATCAAGTGCTGCTGTATAGGCATGAGACCCACCGAAAAACCCACCGTATCCGGATTACGCCACGCGCTGCTGAATGATTCCTATCCTCGCGCCCCATCTCCAACCCGGCGATACAGTCGGAATTGTTAGCCCCTCTTTCGGCGGGGCCGGCCTGTTCCCTCACCGCACTGAACAGGGCGTGCCCGCTTTGCAGCAGTTGGGCTTACAGGTAAAGTTTGGGGAACATGCGCTCCATCATCAAGGCTATGTATCAGATACCGCCGAAAACCGGGCATATGATTTGCACCAGTTATTCGCGGACCCAACCGTAAAAGCGATCATCGCAGCGATTGGTGGAGACCATTCCTGTCACCTGCTGTCCCATCTCGACTTTAACCTCATCCGCCAAAATCCCAAAATCCTGATGGGCTTTTCAGATATTACAGTGCTGAATGTCGCTGTCTGGGTTCAAACCGGGCTGGTCACTTTTAATGGGCCGGCGCTGTTGACCGACTTCGCAGAGTACCCGCAAATGCTGGACTATACCCGGCACTGGGTGCAGAAAACTTTGTTCCAGGCGCAGCCGCCTGGCATCATCCAACCCGCACCCACCTGGACAGAAGAATTTCTCGACTGGGAACAGAAGTTGGACCTGGAACGCCCGCGCCGGATGCTGCCATCCGACGGTTGGACCTGGTTAAAATCAGGGCAAGCGCAGGGGACGTTGGTAGGTGGGTGCATTGAGTCCCTACAGCATCTGCGCGAAACACGCTTCTGGCCCAACCTGAAAGGAGCTATCCTGTTCTTCGAAACTTCCGAAGAAAAACCTTCTCCAGCGGATTTAGATGGGATCTTGATGGATTACGAAAACATGGGCGTGCTGGCTGCATTGAACGGAATGTTATTTGGTAGGCCGATCTACTATTCAGAAGAAGAAAAAAGGCTCGCGCGAGAAATTATCCTCACACGAACCCAGTCATACAATTTTCCAATTATCACGGATATGGATTTTGGTCATACCTCTCCGCAGTTTATTCTACCCATCGGCTGCCAGGCAGAAATGGACAGCCAGGTACAAAGGTTTGAAATCCTTACACCTGCGGTAAGCTGAGTTTCTTATCTAAAGCGGCTGTTCAACGAAGGCTCGGGTGAGCCTTTCTCCAACAGCTTTTCCAAAATGGGAACGACCTCCTCCAGGGAGGGTACGATGCGGTAAGTCAAAACGGACACATCTGGACTGGGTTGTTTGAGATCAGGGATCATCACGGGCAGCATCCCGGCGGCATAAGCGGCCCGAACGCCCGCTTCAAAATCTTCCAGCACCACACATTCCCTTGGGGAAACACGCAGCAAACGCGCCGCTTCTAAGAATAGATCAGGGGCGGGCTTCCCATTGATCACCTCATCGCCAAAGATCGCCGCATCAAAACGCGCCGCGATGCCTGCCCCTGTGAGTTTTACACCCGCGAACTTACGGTGCGTGGAACTGGCTACCGCCTTCGGAATATGATGAGCATCCAGAAAATCGAGTAATTCCAGCAGCCCCTGTTTGACTGGAACCCCGTTTATCGTAAGGTCATCGTCATAATAAGTCTGACGCAGATCGTAAACCTCTTGAAAAGGAAAATCTGGGCCATAAGCTTCTGCCAGGATCTTTTGCGCGTCTTTAATCGTGCGCCCTACAATTAACAAATAGATTGCATCCTCAATCTCGAAACCCTTGTCCTGCATCGCGCGCCTCCAGGCAGCGCGCGCCAGGCGTTCAGTATCGAGCATCAGACCGTCCATATCAAAAATTACGGCTAGTGTCATCGATGTCACTCCACCTATCACCATTAATTAATTCTATCTCAATCACTTGTCTGCCCAGGCATCACAAACACCCGGCTGGAGCGCCGTTGTGAGCAGACCTCATGATTATACTCAGAAACTTGACTGGACAAGATAAAGAGGCCCATAGAATATTTTTGCTAAAAATGTCACAATAAATTCACAACCCCAAAAGCCCCCGGGAAGCGTCCCAGGGGCTTTTCACTGTACAGGTTTTAGAAGAGGCTGCGAATGATCAGCAAAAACCCAAAGATGATAAGCGGTACTCCCACGATCATACCGACGATGGTCAGGCTGATCACCACGCCAACAATCATGAGCACTAAGCCGAGCACAGCCCCGACCAAGCGACCGGTCAACGCGATGATGCCGATTACCAGACGCCAGATCAACCAGAACGGCCATAAGTACCAGGGAACGTGCCTTGTTTTTCTTTCCATTTTATTTTAACCTCCATAATTAATTTACGTCGCTAGAGCGAAAAGGTTGCGTATAATTAGGAAGTCCTATGCTTTCTTAAACCCCGTGAAACACAATTTCAGAAAAGGAAATTGAAAATGTATTCTCAAGTGCCCTTTAACCCTGAAACTGCCATTGAGGCTGCTTTACAGAAAATTGATGACAATCTGGAAACCTTCCGCACGCTTAGCCCGGATGACACCACCGTCAACAATATCTACTACCCGCGCAAGCGACCCGGCAAATACCCGGATGGCGCCAATACCGGTTGGACAACAGGTTTCTGGCCTGGCTTGTTATGGCTGGCTTACGAGTGGAACGGCGACAGTAAGTACCGCGAAGTGGCAGAGGCGCAGCTAGACAGCTTTGCCGAACGGATGCAGAATCAGGTCGATGTGGATCACCATGATCTGGGCTTTCTTTACACCCTCTCGGCTGTTGCGGCTTACCGGTTAACAAAGTCTGAGATCGCGCGAGAAGTGGGCATTCATGCCGCCCGCACGCTGATAAATCGCTATTGGGAAAAACCGGGCATCATTCAGGCCTGGGGTCGCATGGATGATCCAGAGCAGAAAGGCCGCACCATTGTAGACAGCCTGATGAACCTGCCCCTGCTCTACTGGGCCAGTGAAACCACCGGAGACAAAAGTTTTGCCGAGGCCGGTCAGCGCCACGCGGAACAGCTACGCAAGCACTTTGTGCGCGAAGATCATACCACCTACCACACCTACTACTTTGACACAGAGACTGGGGAGCCAAAGTACGGTAGGACGGCGCAGGGCGCAGCCGATAAATCTTGCTGGGCGCGTGGGCAAGCCTGGGCGATTTATGGCTTTGTGCTGAGCTACGCCTATACAAAAGACAGCTCCTTCCTGGAAACGGCCCAGGGATTGGCGGATTACTTTATCGCCCATACCCCGGCGGACGGCGTCGCGTATTGGGATCTGGCCTTTAACGATAACAGCGGTGAAGAAAAAGATAGTTCAGCCTCAGCTATTGCAGCCTGCGGCTTTTTAGAAATGTCACGCTGGTTACTGGACACGGCCAAGAAGAAGCACTACCAGAATGCGGCTGAATCGACTGTGAAAGCACTGGCGACTCACTATACCACCCACAACATACCCGAATCAAATGCCCTGCTGATGCACGGCGTCTATAGCAAACCGGGCGGCGCAGGGGTAGACGAAGCCAACCTGTGGGGTGACTACTTCTACCTGGAAGCCCTGATGCGCCTGGCGCGCCCTGAATGGACCATGTACTGGTAAAGTTGCGGCTGTTTAAAACAGCTTAATCAGCACAACACCTCCGCCAGGTAGAGCGGAGGTGTTGTGCTGTTATTTTATTTTGGAGTTACTTGGCAGTCCACAGCGCGCGCAAACGGTGCGCCGCCAGCTTGGGACGGCGGTCGCGGGTGAAAACGCCTTTGTAATTCATAGCATTTGTACGGAAGACGGCCTGAGCGGTCTTGAAGTCGCACAGGTTCCAGACATGTTCTCCGATCACAAAAGGCTTGCTGCGCATGACCTCAATTTCGCGCAGGATCAACTCCGCCTGGTACTCTTCGCTGAACATCTCAGGAGGCACAGCATGCTGCCCAGGCAGTGCGTCTGCGCCGAATTCGGTGATAATGATGGGCTTATGATACTTGTCATATAGGGCGTCTAAATCCTTTGAAAGATAATTCACGCCTTCCTCAATTCGCCCCGACTGCATGTACCAACCAAAGTAACGGTTCACACACATCAGTTCACAAAACTCAAATGCTTCTTCATCTACGCCCATCATGCTGACCACCGTGACCAGGCGCGTATCATCCAGTGACTTCGCCAGATCATACAACTGGCGGAAGAAATCTTTAGCCACTGGCGACCTTGACTGCGGCTCATTTGCCAGGCTCCAGGCAATGACAGAAGGATGATTCTTATCACGGGCGATTAGCTCACGCGTATACTGCTTGCACAATTCCAGGCGGCGCGCCAGGCCCTGTTCATCGAAATACAGTCCAACAGCAGAGGTTTCGTCGATGACCAGAAAACCGAGCCGGTCCGCCAGATCCATCATTTGCTCTGAGTAGGGATAGTGGCTGGTCCGGAAAGAGTTTGCCCCGATCCATTTCAGCAGTTCATAATCGCGAATGATTACCGCAGGGAGGTAGCCACGCCCAACCACCGGAAAGTCCTCATGGCGACCAAATCCAGTCAGGTAAACCGGTTCACCATTAAGCAGCAACTGGTCACCGCGCACTTCAACCGTGCGGATGCCGAGCGGTAAGTCATACTGATCCAGCACCTGCTTACCAGAAAGCAGTTCAACTCGCAAATCATACAGGTTCGGATGCCCCGGCGCCCACAAAGCGGCATCTGGCACATCCAGGTTGGCCTGGGCCTGTTCTCCTTCAAGCTTATCCAGGGTATAAGTGATATTGACCCCATGCCCCCTCAGCGTGAACCTGGCGCTGTCCGCCTGGTTTCCGGCGCGCAGCACCTGGATATTCACGCGCCCACTTTGCCCTTCTACGTTTGTGATAACAGTGAGATCTGTAATGGCATCTTGCGGCAGCGCATATAAGAGAACCGGGCGCTGAATACCCGTAAAGGGATAGAAGTCAAAGCTGCTGGCGGGGAAGTTCATGTTAGCAAAGATAGACGACCCGGTCGGTGGAATATTCCCGGGTGGAACACGATCAGGAGCCAGCTCACCATCTACGCGCACCACCAACCTGTTATCAGTCGATTGTACCTGATCCGTTACCTCGAACTCGAAAGCCATGTTACCCCCTTCGTGCAAACCAATCTGGCTGCCGTTAAGCCAGACTTCCGCCAGGTAATTCACCGAACCAAAGCGTAGGAAAACCCGTTTACCATCAAAACCCCACGGAAGGTCGAAATGTGTCTGGTACCAGGCCGGACCAAGATTTTCGCGCTCAAGCATGTACTGATCATTCCAACTGGCCGGCACAGCAATCGGATCACCGTCATCGAAGCCATTAGAACGGTCCTGTTCACCCGCACCCAGACAAAAATCCCAGAATCCAGAAAGATCAACAAACTGACGATAAGCGTTTGTTTTTGGATAAAGCATACGAATTCCTCCCAGTGCTGTTTTTGAAAGATAAAATTGAGAGAGACTATATGAATAGTATATCTGGAATTACCACTTGCTCGCCGCAAATAGGCCAAACACAAAACACCCTGAGCCTTTTGACTCAGGGTGTTTTGTGTTTTATTTACTGTTGTTTACTGCTGAGGCGGATCGAAGTAGTATTGTTCGGGATTGGTAGGACCTGGGTTCGGGTAGAGCCAGCCATTCGGCTGATCGATGACATTGTGCAGGTTGTTCTTGACAATGCCATAACCATCCGGGCCAACCGCCACACCAATCGTCCAGAAGTTTTCCTGCACAATCTGCAGGATCTGGTTCATCAATTCCACCTGCTTGTTTACGTCGGCAGTGGCATTGACCTGATCATAGAGATCCAGTTCCTTTTTGATCGCCTCGGGGGGTTCGTAATCCTTGCCCTCGGGCACGCCGTTGTACCAGTTCGCCCAACCTACTGCCCAAATCAACTCGTTGGAGTAGGGCAGGAAGTAGCGCGGGTCGAGCAGCACTTCCGCTAAGAAGCCGCTGGTGGACCAAACGCCTGCATCGTCCAGCAGAGCGGCCTTGTTGGCGTACATGATCGAACGTTCTTCCACCTTGGGCTGCATGTCGATTCCAACATCCGCCCAGTACTTAGAGATCATGTTGAGCATGTCGATCCACTGCGGGTTGGTGTCGATCACTTCCACCACAAACGAGATCGGCTTGCCATCTGGGCCTAAGCGCTTGCCAGCCGCGTTCTTCTTATAGCCGGCCTTGTCGAGGTATTCATTGGCCTTATCCAGGTCGTATTCCGTGTACTGCTTGGCCAGTTCCTCGTTATAAAACGGCGAATTCTCTTTTGGAGCCGTCTGCCAGGGGCTGCCAACGCCGACGTACACTGTGTCGATGATTTCCTGGCGGTTGATGGCGTAGGACAGGCCGATGCGGAAGTCTTTGTTGTTGAAGATTTCGTGCTTCACCGGATCCTGGCTGTTCAGGTTGAACATAATGGTCATCAAGTTCAAAGAGCCATCGAAAGTAGTGAAGAAGTGATAATTCCCCTTATCCTGATTGTCCACAAAGAGGGGCTTATTGGGGATCGTTGCAATGTGGCGTTCCTGCATGTCCACTTCGCCGTTGAGGGACTTGGGGACCATGGCATCCACGCTGTCAACCACCGTGAAGGTTACGCCATCCATGTAGGGCAGTTGGTTGCCTTCAGGGTCAACCTTCCAGTAATAGGGGTTGCGGACAAACGTTACCTGAGTCGCGCCACCCACATAGGGGTCCTTGAGCATCCAGGCAGTAATGAAGGGACGGTCTGGCTGCTGGTTGTACCCATCGCCAGTCACTTTGGCATTGAAGAGGTCTTTCCAGGTTTCGTACTGGCCCTCTTTGACCATCTTGTCCAGGGCTGCCTGATCTACGTAATTGGCATGGTACTGTTTGGCCCAGTGTGCGGGAACATCCACCATACCGAGCCCGTCTGGGGTCGCCAGGCGGCTCAGGAACAAACCATTGGGGGCCGCGAAGGTGACCACCACTGTGAAGTCATCGGGGAAGGTCATATTGGCCAGTTCGCCACCCGAGGTTAACCAGGAGGGTGGAGCAGGAGTCAGATCCGTATTCTTGATCATGTCCTCGTACCAGAACTTGATATCAGCTGAGGTATAAGGCTCGCCATCTGACCACTTCATCCCCTTGCGCAGGTGGAAGGTGTATTCAGTGGCGTTGTCGTTCACTTCGTAGCTTTCAGCGATATTGGGTTCCAGCCCCGTCCAGTCGGGCGTCCAGCGCATCATGCCTTCGTACTCCACCGTGCGGGTGAAGTGCGCGCCATCACCGGATGGTTTGGTCAGGCGGTGCATCACACCACCATACACGCCGACGCTTTCATTCGGCTGGACCACCACCGGATTTTCCGGCAGGCGTTCTTCAACCGGCGGCAGGGTGCCAGCTTCAACCTGTTTCGCCAGATCTGGCGCTTCATGATACTTAGCAGGTGGGGGGAGGGTGGGAGCCTGAGTGGCGGTTGCCGCCATAACCTCGGCTTTAGTAGGCTGTGCGGCAACAGTGGGTGCTTCTGCCGTTGTCTCTACTGCGGCTGGCGGAGCGCATGAAGCGAGCAGCGCTGCCAGAACGACCAGGCTGAAAACCAGCCGTAAAACGGAACTTTGGCGTTGCATTGAAGGGCCTCCTTCAAAAGGAAAACAGAAGGTAAACACAGTAGCAACATCGCCTTCTGGGCGATGACCTACCTAAACAGGTCCTAAGCGCCAACACAAATAAATTGTTTGTCTTACTTTTAAAGCACTTACTAAAAGCCGTGCAGCGATTCGAAGCTTTAGTGGAAGTACAGGGTGCGCCGCGGGTGTGCGTAAGACTGCTTCAAATTTGCAGCACACCCTTCCGTTCCACTTCGAACCGGTATTGCCTTACCTGGTTTGAACCGTCATGCGCACACGCGCTTTATCCTGCGTGTGGAAAGTTAATCGTTTCAGAACACTCAGCTTAGCGTTGGCCTGACAGGCCTCCTCTAACCGTTCCACTTCAAAACAAGCCCCAGCCGGCTGCTCAATTTTGAGCACCAAATCGTAATGCTCACCTGAAATCCGGGCACAGTCCGCTTCCAGGCTGACCTCGTTCCAGGTCGACAGCGATTCTTCCACGTCCAGCGGCTCGCCTTCAAAGACATATTCGTCGGTCAACAGGAGTGTGTCGGGCTGCTCAAAACGCACCGTGCGGGTAAGTATCTTGAGCGCTTCTACTGCATAGGCACGGGAAAATTCAATGGTCGCCGATTTGCCATCCTGCCCCGTCTTCGCATCAAGCAGCTGACCATGATACTGTCGACCAAAAGCCTGTAACTGCCCGTTAATACGTGGAACATTATGACCATACGAATTGGCGAAAATGTTCTTATAGCGGGCTGGACCAAAGTAGAAGCGGTTGTAAAGGCCACGCCCAGGATCAACCAGCAAACTTTCACCCTCTACATGCAGAATGAGGCTGCCTACATCATTTTGATTATGATGCTCTTCATTATGACCGGCCTTCATCGCGAATACCAGCGGCTTACCATCCTGGGTTTCACCCACCAACCGCACCACCCCTGAAGAGGGCAGGACGGAATCTTGAAGAACTGGGGCTTCCTGCTGGGAACCATCCCACCAGAGAATATCGCGCAGCATCAACATCAGCCAGCGCCCTGAAGTGGGCACGGCAGGTTTTGCCATCAGGTTATGCAAGCTTTCCTCCCCTGTGCGCTCGTACATGCGCTCCAGCAGGCCATAATGGAACTGAACCTGCTCATCACAGTCAGAGAAGTTTGCAAAGTAAGAACCGTAAAGCTGCACTTTGGCCGGGTAAGCCGCCACATCGCGGAAGCGCGGCGAAGCCAGGAAATCCGCCTGCCCCCCACTGCGCGCGCGCAGCATTTCGGACAGCGAGATGAAGTGGCTGAGGCCATAGCGCCAGTATGAAACGCCCTCTGTAGAACTGCCATCTGATTCGAACGCAAACTTTTGAAAAGTTTGCAGGCTGTTCAGTGCCAGGGCCACTCCCTGAGCTGCCCGGCGCGGATCAGGTTCAGCCAGCAAGAAAGCCGACGCGATCGAACTGCTGCACACGCCATTCCAATTATGATGGCCGTTATACCAGTTGTACGAGGTATAGTTGTGCAGGAATGGCTCAAAGACACGCTGGTCAATTTCGCGCAACACCCGGTGGCGCACTTCCCAATTGATTTGATCGCCCAATAAAACCAGTAGTTCAGAAAGCATAAAACTGGTTTCAGCAGCGAACAGATCAATCGCCAAACGCTCGTGAGCGGGCACTACCCAATTGCTCTCTTCACAGATGTTCCACAAGTAATCTTCGATGACAGGTTTAAGCGCCTTGCCGCCATCAATGCCCAAGAACATGCGCAACGCGGCAGAAGCCAGTTTGGTACGCTTAGCAAAATAGGGCGTTTGGTACTCTACCCGGTCACCGTCATTGATAAAACGGCGGTAAGCGGTAAATTTTGTTTGCGGAATCTGAGACAGACCTTCCATCCACGGCTGCGTTTCTGCCAGCACCACTTTCGTCTGGGGTCGCTCCAGAAGAACCGCCGGGTTGGCTCGGACTGCGTCAAGTTCAGGGAAGAACGGAGCGTTTCCCGAAATCAGCGGAAGAATGTTTTCTGCTGTCCAATCCAGGCTATCGATGAAAAGAGGTTTTGTTGTCATCCGGCATCCCAATTCATTTTACGGAGGGAGTCCACCCGACAGGAGTGAACCCCTCCTCAACAGGTTCGACTAGACGCCGCGCAGCTTTAACTGCTCAGCATAATGGCAAGCAGCAAAATGGCCCGGTTCGATCTCGCGCAGTTCAGGCGTATCCACCCGGCAGTTATCTTTTGCATAACGGCAGCGCGGATGGAAGTAGCAACCTGAAGGCGTATGGGCCGGATCGGCCACATCACCTTCTAGCACGATGCGCTCAGAGCGGCGGCGCGGATCTGGTTTGGGTACAGCAGAAAGGAGGGCTTCGGTGTAAGGGTGCTTGGGATTCGCGAATATAGCGCCCGTTTCAGCCACCTCTACCATTTTACCCACATACATCACCGCTACCCGGTCAGCAATATATTCGACCACGCTCAGGTCGTGCGAAATAAAAATGTATGTCAGGTCAAATTCTCTCTGCAACTCTTGCAGCAGGTTAAGCACTTGAGCCTGCACCGACACATCCAGCGCGGAAACGGCCTCATCTGCAATGACCAGCCGTGGATCGAGCGCAAGTGCGCGCGCCACACCAATACGCTGGCGCTGCCCACCCGAAAAAGCATGTGGATAGCGGCGCATATATTCTGGGCGCAGACCCACCCGCTTCAGCAAGTCAGCCACGCGATCTTCCAACTCTTTGCCCCGTGCCATGTTGTTTACCAGCAGCGGCTCCCCAACAATATCCATCACGGTCATACGAGGATTCAACGAGGCGTAAGGATCCTGGAAGATCATGCGCAGTTCACGCCGGTAGGGTTTCAATTCATTATTTGACAACTGGGCGATATCGACGATCTTATTTTGGTCTTTCTTGTATAAAACTTCTCCAGCGGTTGGATCATAAACGCGCATAATGCAGCGGCCTACCGTAGTCTTGCCACAACCACTTTCGCCCACCAGGCCGAGGGTCTCACCAGGATAAACCATTAAGTTTACATCATCCACGGCTTTGACATAGCCAACCACGCTGCGGAAAAAGCCCCGTTGAATGGGGAAATGCATTTTTAGATTTTTTACTGTCAGCAGTGCTTCCTGGTTCGCCATTTTAACCCTCTTTCTCGTAAAGTAAGCAGCGCACCCGACGCCCATCTGGCATGACCACCAGTTCTGGACGAATAACGTCACATTTGCCAGGGATCTTCTGAACGCAGCGAGGATGGAACGGACAGCCAGTTGGACGGTTATAAGGATCAGGGACTGTACCTTCAATCGGTTCCAACTGCTTTCCCTTGCTGGCGCCCAGGCGCGGAATAGAACGCAGCAGCGCCCGGGTATATGGATGCAGCGGATCGTGGAAGATCGAGTCCACATCAGCCTGTTCTACCACTTCACCCAGGTACATGACCACCACTTCCTCACACATTTCAGCGACCACGCCCAGATTGTGCGTAATCATCATGACAGCCATACCCAGTTCTTGCTGTAACTGCGTCATCAGTTCAATGATTTGGGCCTGAGTGGTCACATCGAGGGCGGTAGTAGGTTCATCGGCGATTAGTAAACTAGGGTGGCACACCAGCGCCATCGCAATCATAGCTCGCTGGCGCATGCCACCGCTCAACTGGAAGGGATAAGTTTGCAAGCGCTCATGCGGCTGTGGAATGCCTACCTGCCCCAACATTTCCGCTGTCAAATCCATCGCTTCTTTCTTCGTCACAGGCCGGTGCATGATGATGTTTTCTGAAATCTGGTTGCCAATGGTATGCATCGGAGAAAGCGAAACCATCGGCTCCTGGAAGATCATACTGATTTCACCACCACGCATCGCGCGGATTTCCCGCCCATTGGGTGATAGTTTGAGGAGGTCAATCGTCTCCACCTGCTGTGGAGCATTCCCTTCTCCCACCAACCGGTGAAGCAGCGCCTGCCCAGAAACGACCTTGCCGGGACGACCGACTAACTGCAGGATAGAGTATGCGGTCACACTCTTACCGCAGCCGCTTTCTCCTACAATGCCTACAGTGCTGCCGCGATTGATCTTGAAATCCACACCATCCACGGCCCGAGAGACACCTTCTTCCATAAAGAAGTATGTCTTTAAGTCCTTTACCTCTAGGAGAGGGATCGTATTCGTATCTACGGTCATATTCTTTCCTACTTCAATTCTTTGCTCATCTCAATTTTATCTGGAGTGGGTTCTACTGAACCACACAACTTCCCTTGTGGTGGCGTTAGACCCCGTACGGGTCAGCCGCATCACGCAGGCCATCGCCCAAGAAGTTCATTGCCAGAACGATAATGATCACAGCAACGCCGGGCAACAGTAGCCAGGGCGCAGTGGCGACAGAGCGGATGTTCTGCGCCTCTTGAAGCAGAACGCCCCAACTCACCACCGGCGGGCGCAGCCCCAATCCCAGGAAACTCAAAGAAGTTTCGCTGATGATCATATTGGGGATACTGGTAGAAATCGACGCGATAATGTGACTCAAGAATGAGGGGACCATATGGCGAAGAATGATACGCATTTCGCTTGAACCATCCAGGCGAGCTGCAACCACAAAGTCCTCTGTCTTGAGAGAGAAGAATTTACCGCGCACCACACGTGCCATCCAGGTCCACCCAATGAGCGAAAGAATGACGGTAATACCGAAATAGACTTGCAGCGGGCCCCAATCACGCGGCAGCGCCGCAGCAAGACCCAACCACAAAGGAATGGTCGGAACTGAACGCAGGAATTCAATCACACGTTGAATGATGACATCCACTGCACCACCGTAGTAACCAGAGACGCCGCCCAGCATGATGCCCAGCACCAGACTCAGGAACACACCCACCAAACCAATGGAGAGTGAGATACGCGTACCATGGATGATACGGCTGAACATATCACGACCCAGGCGGTCGGCGCCAATCAGGAAAACTGGCCTAGAGATGTCGCCGCTCGTCGGACCGAGCAGATGCAGGTCGCCAGGAATCAGCCCCCACAACTTATACGGCTCACCATGTACGAAAAGCCCAATCGGAATTTTCGTTTTGGTATCCAGGGTGAAGATGCGGCGCAGCGCCACAGGGTCCGTTCTTACTGTATAGCCGTATACGAAAGGATGGAAAGTCAGTCCACCAGAGGCTGTACGATCAAAAAGGTACAGAGTCATAGGTGGAGCGTAAGTATACTGCGACCAGAAGGTTTCAGAACCATACGGAGCTAGAAATTCGACAAACGCAGCCACGAGATAGAATAATATGGTGATAACGCCGCCGATCATCGCGACCTTATGCTTGCGGAACTTCCACCACATCAACTGCCATTGTGAGGCGACAAAAACTTTTGCTTCTTGCTCTTCCGGTGCCGCTTCCGGCTCAGCCCGAGGGGGTAATGTGGTTGTTGTTTCAGTTGCCATCTTTAACCTCACTCAAAACGGATACGCGGATCTAGCATCGCCAGGAGAATATCGGAAACCAAGGTGCCGATAATGGTCAGCATGCTGAGAAGGAGAATAAAAGCACCCGCCAGATACATATCCTGGCTCATCAGGGCTTGCAGCATCAACGGTCCAGCAGTAGGCAACGCCAACACAGTTGCCACAATGGTTTCCCCTGAAACCAACCCCGGCAGCGACCAACCGACTGTACTGACAAACGGGTTGAGCGCCATACGAACCGGATACTTCATGATTAATTTCATCTCTGGAAGACCCTTTGAGCGAGCGGTAACCACATAAGGCCGGTGCATCTCATCCAACAGATTCGCACGCATAATACGAATCAAACCGGCTGCTCCACTCGTTCCAAGGATCACCATCGGAATCCAGAGGTGTTGTAACAAGTCCATGACTTTGCCCCACCCCCAGGGCGCATTGATGTATTGTTGGGAGAACAAGCCTCCCACTGTGACTCCAAAATATTTAAAGGAGATCCACATCAAGATCAATGCAATCATAAAGTTAGGCGTCGCTAACCCAATGAATCCGATAAACGTCGCAACGTAGTCTCCAACAGAATATTGTTTAACTGCCGAAAATATTCCGATTGGAAAAGCTACAAGCCAGGTAAACATCAACGTCGTAAATGAAATCGCAAAAGTTAACCCCATGCGTTCCCAAATTAAGAGCCTTACCGGTTGATTCCAGAGAAAAGATTCACCAAAGTCGCCGCGAAGAACAACGCCTGTAATCCACTTCCAATACTGGACGTACATTGGCTCACCCAAACCATAGCGAATACGAAGCGCTTCCAGCGCTTGCTGATCCATGGTTTCGCCAGTGGATGCCATCCGTGAAGCGAGAGCCGTCAAAAAGTCGCCTGGAGGCAGCTGGATAATGATGAAGGCTACAATTGACACAACCAGCATGGTAGGGATGATTAAGAGAAATCGGCGGGCAATATATTGTAGCATCGCTCCCTCTTATAAATAATCTCAGGGACTGCTCCCCGGATAATTTGCCTGAGGCCTGGCCTTTCTCACCTCCCTGGCTTTTACGCCTGATAGATGGAAAGGCCAAACCCCAGACCGAACAATTATCACGTTCCTCGGAACTTCACGCTATCAAGAATGTTGTCCTTCGAACGTGTTTACCACCAATCTTACTGCTGAGGCGGATCGAAGTAGTACTGTTCCGGATTGGTAGGAGCCGGGTTCGGGTAGAGCCAGCCGCTCGGCTGATCGATGACATTGTGCAGGTTGTTCTTGACAATGCCATAACCATCCGGGCCAACCGCCACACCAATCGTCCAGAAGTTCTCTTTCGCAATCTGCAGGATCTGATTCATCAACTCCACCTGCTTATCAACATCCGCAGTGGCATTAACCTGACCATAGAGATCCAGTTCCTGTTTGATCGCCTCGGGGGGTTCGTAGTCCTTGCCCTCGGGCACGCCGTTGTACCAGTTCGCCCAACCTACTGCCCAAATCGACTCGTTAGAGTAGGGCAAGAAGTAGCGCGGGTCGAGCAGCACTTCCGCTAAGAAGCCGCTGGTACCCCAAACGCCTGCATCGTCCAGCAGAGCGGCCTTGTTGGCGTACATGATCGAACGTTCTTCCACCTTGGGCTGCATGTCGATGCCGATTTCCGCCCAGTACTTGGAGATCATGTTGAGCATGTCGATCCACTGCGGGTTGGTGTCGATCACTTCCACCACAAACGAGATCGGCTTGCCATCTGGGCCTACACGCTTGCCAGCCGAGTTCTTCTCATAGCCAGCCTTGTCGAGGTATTCAGCGGCCTTGTCCAGATCGTACTCCGTGTACTGCTTGGCCAATTCCTCGTCATAGAAAGGCGAACTTTCTTTCGGGGCCGTCTGCCAGGGGCTGCCGACGCCGACGTACACTGTGTCGATGATTTCCTGGCGGTTGATGGCGTAGGATAGGCCGATGCGGAAATCTTTGTTATTGAAGATTTCGTTCTTCACCGGATCCTGACTGTTCAGGTTGAACATGATGGTCATCAAGTTCAAGGCGCCATCATAGACGGTAAACAGGCGATAGTCGCCCTTTTCCTGATTGTCGATGAACAATGGTTTGTTGGGCAGCGTGTTGATGTGGCGTTCCTGCATGTCCACTTCGCCGTTGAGGGCCTTGGGGACCATGGCGTCGACGCTGTCAACGACTGCATAACTCACGCCGTCCATATAAGGCAGTTGATTGCCTTCAGGGTCAACCTTCCAGTAGTAGGGGTTGCGCACATAAGTTACCTGAGTGGCGCCACCTACATAGGCATCCTTGAGTATCCAGGCGGTCATTTGAGGGCGATCAGGCTGTTGGAAGTAAGAGTCTCCCATTACCTTAGCATTGAAGAGGTCTTTCCAGGTTTCGTACTGACCTTCCTTGACCATCTTGTCCATATCAGCCTGAGATACGTAGTTGATATGGTACTGTTTGGCCCATTCAGCCGGAATGCGAACCATGTCCAACGTATCGGGGGTCGCCAGGCGACTCAGGAACAAGCCGTTGGGGGCTGAGAACTTTACGACAACAGTATAATCATCAGGGAATTCCATCTTGGCCAACTCCCCACCTGCCTTTAACCAGGTAGGCTGAGCAGGAGTTCAGGTCCGTATTCAAGATGATATCTTCGTACCAGAACTTGATATCAGCCGAGGTGTAGGGTGAACCATCCGACCACTTCATTCCCTTGCGCAGGTGGAAGGTGTATTCAGTGGCGTTGTCGTTCACTTCGTAGCTCTCAGCAACATCCGGTTCCAACCCCGTCCAATCTGGGGTCCAGCGAACCATGCCTTCATAAACAACGACACGGGTGAAGTGCGCGCCATCACCGGATGGTTTGGTCAGGCGGTGCATCACACCACCATACACGCCGATGCTTTCATTCGGCTGGACCACCATGGGGCTTTCCGGCAGACGTTCTTCAACCGGTGGCAACGTGCCATCCTTCACCTGCTGAGCCAGCTCGGGCGCTTCGCTATACTGAGCGGGCGGCGGCAGGGTGGGAGAAAGCGTCGCAGTGGAAGACATTACTTCGGCTTTTGTCGGTTCAGCCGCTACAGTGGGGGCTTCCTGCGTCGTTTCTACAACTGGCGGCGCACATGAAACAAGTAAAGCCGCCAGAAAGACCAGGCTGATAACCAGCCTCAAAACGGAAGTACGGCGATGCATCAAAGTTCCTCCTAAAACAGTAAATCGGATTTGCTTACACATCACAGTTTATGTGATGGACTGCCCAGGTTGAGAGCTAACTTTGTTTCTGCTGCGTACCAGTAAAAGACCAGTAAATTTAAAATGGACTTGCGTAAGGAAGAAGAGACTATACAGGTAAAGGTAAAGTACTGCCACGGATCAGGAGCTGTGGTTTGAAGATAATTTCATCCGCCTCCGAACGTCCTTGCAGCCGATCTAACAACAGCCGCGCTGCGGAAGCTCCAATGGCAACTTTCGAAACACTTAAGGTTGTCAAGGGAGGGCAAACGACACGTGAAAGCGTAATATCATCAAACCCCACCAGGGCTACCTCTTGCGGAACGGGCCGATTTAGATCCAGACAAGCTTGTAATGCCCCTACCGCCATAAGATCATTATGACAAACCAACGCATCAATCTCAGGATAATCGCTTAACAACTGACGAGCCACATCATAACCAGCCTGCCGTTTGGGAGGGCAGTAAACCCTCCACGCTGGGGTCCATGGAACCCCTGCGAGGTCAAGCGCTTCAAGCCCACCCCGTATGCGTTCACAGCCGCTAAAAGACTTTTCAGGTCCCGCCAAAAAACCAATCCGGCGCTTCCCTACTTGAAGGAGATGCTGAACCGCCGATCGCCCGCCTTCAAAGTCATCCACGCGCACCACGCCAGCCACGCTTTTCGGTGCATGCCGGTTTACCAGCACCGCAGATCGGAAGTTAGCAAGCATCGGAAAGAACTCTTCTTGATCCATGCGAGAACTACACACGATCACGCCATCGACACGCGTATCTTCCAATAAGTGAAGCGTTTTCTTTTCACGTTCTTCTTTTTCCACTGTGTTGCACAGCAAAACATTATAGCCGTTTTCCCAGGCCACATCTTCTGCGCCACGAGTGATTTCAGAAAAAAAAGGATTAGCAATATCGGGGATTACTAATCCAATGGAAAAGGTCTGGCTTGTCACTAAGCTGCGAGCAACCCGGTTGGGACGATAACCCAACTCGTGGATCACCTCCAAAACATGTTGGCGTGTTTCTTCACTGATTTCACGCTTATTGTTAATGACGCGCGAAACAGTTTGGGTAGAAACCCCCGCTTTTTCAGCTACATGAACAATAGTTACGCGCGATTTGGACATTAAGCCGCTTTCGTAAGTGAATGATGTTTTTCGCTAACGTGATCGCTAACGTGAACGCTAACAAATGGTTAACGCTATATTAAAGCACTTTTGCGAACTCGTCAAGCATCAGTTTCGCTGAGGTGATCAATGTCACTTTTCAGAACGCTTACAGTAACATAAATTATTAAGAAGTGTTTGGGAAGCTCAAATTAACAAAAATATCATAGCATTTTGGATATTCTATGTCAAGCTGTATTACAGATTGACAGGAACGCTCAGATTTGCTATCATGACCAAAACTCGTTGGAAGGATGTGTTCATGCTACCCAAACTTTCACGCGGCACGCTGGCCGAACAGGTGGCGGAAAATTTACTCGCGTTTGTGGATGCACAACACTTAAAAGCTGGAGACCTGCTGCCAAGCGAAACCTCGCTAGCAACCAGTTTTGGCGTTAGCCGGCCTGTGATTCGCGAAGCCTTAAAGAATTTAGAAGGTAAAGGCGTTATTGAGATTGTCAATGGCAAAGGAGCCATTGTTAAACCGATCGACAGTGACCCACTGCGTTTGTTCTTTCACCGCGCTATGCAGTTAGAGCGCAGCACCATTCTTGAACTGGTTGAAATTCGCAAAGGCCTGGAAGTGCAGGCGGCCATCCTTGCCGCCCAGCGCCGCCAGCCTGAGGATCTAACCTGCCTCACCCAAACACTCGAGGCCATGCACAACAGCCTGAACGACCGTGAAACCTACGCCCGCCTGGACGTTGAGTTTCATTTACAGGTGGCGATGGCTTCGCATAATAATATGATCATCTACCTGGTGGAATCCATTCGCGAAGTCTTACGCAATACCATCAACGAAGGCATCCGCAGCCGCGGCGAATTTTTAAACCTGAGCGCCATTCAGCAAACGCATGAGAAGCTGCTTGAAACGCTGCGTTCAGGCGACCAGGAAGCGGCTCGAGTGGTGATGACGCTGCACTTCGATGAAGCCTATGCAGCGCTTACCAGCCAGACTTCTTGATAATCAACAACCTTCAACCTGTGTAGGGAAACGAACAACCTGCATCCTATTTCTATTTCTTTTATGGAGAATACAATGGAGCGGCTAGAAGTTAGAAACGGCAAGATCATGGATGCGCAGGGAAACCCCATTCAACTGCGTGGAACGTGTGTCGGTGGTTGGATGAATATGGAAAACTTCATCAACGGTTACCCAGGCGATGAAAGTGGTGTGCGTGCTGCCATGGCGCAGGAACTGGGCACCCAAAAAGCCGAGTTCTTCTTTAACCGGCTGCTGGATCACTTCTTGAATGAAGCGGATTTCCGCTTTATGAAAGCGCAGGGTTCCACAGTCGTGCGGCTGCCGCTCAACTACCGCCACTTTGAGCGCGATGAGGCTCCCTTTCAATACCTGGAGACCGGCTTTGAACGGCTGAACCAGGCAATTGACTGGTGCGAGCAAAATGGCTTATACGTCATCCTCGATCTGCACGCCGTACAAGGTTACCAAAACACCGACTGGCACAGCGATAACTCCACCCGCCACACCATGTTCTGGACCCATAAACAGTTTCAGGATCGCTTTGTCGCCTTATGGGAAGAATTCGCTCGCCGGTATCAGAACAATAACACGGTGGCCGGGTACAACGTGATGAATGAGCCGGTTACCAACACCCCCTTTGGGCGCTACACCTCGGTGTATCACCCCAACTGGGAGGTAATCAACCGCATCTACCGCCGTGTGGTTCGCGCCATCCGCGCTATCGACTCAGAGCATATCATCTTCCTGGAAGGAGATTACTACTCCTCCCGCTTTGAAGGATTCGAAGAACCCTTTGCGAACAATCTGGTTTACAGCAGCCACAACTACACTGCCTCTGGTTTCGGGCCGGGCGCTTATCCGGGTGAGATCAGCGGAACCTGGTGGGATCGCAAGAAGCAAGAGGAAGTTTTCCTCAATCACCAGGGTGCGCGCTTTACGCAAGAAAATAATGTGCCTTTATGGGTAGGAGAGTTTGGTTCTGTCTACAATGGGCCGCAGAATGAAGTGGATGACCGGCTGCGCGCAATGGATGATCAGTTGGATATTTTCAACCAAAATGGCGCCCACTGGACAACCTGGACTTATAAAGATGTGGGTGTGATGGGTTGGGCCATGTTATCCCCTGAATCAGAATACATGCAGATGATTGCGCCCGCGCTAAAGGCCAAATATGAGCTGTATTCCGATTTCTGGATGCGCTGGCTGCCCGCTACTCCTGCCGTAGAGGCCATTTCACGACTGGCTGACGTGGTAGAAAGCGCCGTCGCGGACCCAGATATTGACAAGCTCGCCAATCGCAACTACCTGACTCAGGCGGCGCTCTCCGGTTATGTCGGTAATTTCCTACAGCCCTACTATGCGCGCTGTTTCCACGGCATGAGCGAAGAGCGCATCGATCAAGTGCTGCAATCTTTCAAATTCGAAAATTGCAATCGTAACGAAGGCTTGCTGAAAGTACTCCAGCGCAACATGTAATCCTGTTCAAATCAAAAAGCGGAGGCGAGTATTATGAAACACTCGCCTCCGCTTTTACTATTCAGCCACCCGGCTAAAACCCGCGCACTTCATAAACCGCGCGATGCCCTTCTTTATTTGAGGTAAACAGGATGGCATCTCCGACGTGATTAAAAATGGGGTGTGGGTGTGAATCCTGCGAATCCCAGTTGGAGCCATGCTTACATAAGGGCCGCCACGCCATCTGCTGCGCCTGCCAGTCCACCTTCTGCACGCTGATCCACTCACCCCCCCAACCGTCTCCGCTGGTTTCATCCCGGTAGTAACCATCTGAAACCAGCCTGCCATCCGGGCTGAGTGTAAAGTGCCCATACTGGCGGTACGCTTCGGGCAGGGCAATTTCCACGCGCTCACTACCGTCGACATTCACCCTACCCATAAAGTAAGGGCCGTTATGATACCCACCATGGTACACAATCCGCTGCCCATCCTTCTCCCACACCTCGTGGCAAGCCCAGTCGTCACGGCTGCGGCCTTCCCCTTCGGTGCGCATACGGCGGTGCTGATGACCATCCCACAGCCAAACCCGCCGGATGCCGCAGTCACTGGGCCATTCGTGATTATACAAAATCCAGTCTGGGTTCGTAGGATGAAACTGAACATGCGTGATCCATGCCCGGGGAACGCGCTCATTGAGGAGCATTTCACCGGTTTGGGTATCAAATACCTTCAGATACGAGTTCAGCCCCTCGCGTTGGACCCGTTCATCAATATTATAACTCGGTCGTTGATCTACGCGTTGATCGGTGTTGCTGTCTGGCGTGCCTTCCACGATCCGGTCTGCCTCCAGGGCACGCGCGTCCGTAGTGGGAACACATAGGCGGCGGCCATCTGAACTGACATGGGTAAAAGCGGTGACCTGATCCTCTGGCAGTTCAGCCAGCACCCGGCGCTGACCCATCAAATCCACCCGACAAACCTGGCGGCCTTGCAGGTAATAGGCCGTTCCGCTGTCTTCGTGCAGGCTAACACTGGCCTTACCAAAACCGCAGCCTTCACGCCCGCGAAAGTAGACATAGGACTTGAGCGCCCCTTCTGTATTGTTTGTCAGTTGACGCTCCTCACCGGAAGCGCGATCCAATGCAAACAGGTTTGGGTGTCCAGTCCGGTCACTGATAAAAACAAGGTGGCGATCATCCGATGTCAGACTGGACGAGGTAAAGTACAGCAGTTGATCGTTCGCGGCATGATCAGGGGTCAGGCGAGTGGATTCCATAAAAGAATGCTCCTACAGAAGAACAGATACCCAAAAAAGTGGACTTTGCTTCTATGTTACAATACACTTGTGACTGCTTTCCATCACTGCTTATCCGAAAAGCTTGAACGATTATAAAATCGCGGCAGGCTTAATTGTATCCCCTTTCCATCTCATAACACAAAACCCATGAGCGTACCCTCCACCACTCGCTTTCTTTTCCAATCCACTTTGTTAGCTGTGATTCTGCTGCTGACTGCCTGCCAGGCAGCCAGCCCAACCACGGCTGTCGAACCTGTTGCGCTTGTCCAAACCACAGCCGCACCTGCCACAGCAGTACCTGCTGCATCTACTCCTACCACAGCGGCCCTCACCGAAACTGCCACCCCCACCCTCCCGCCTGCGCCAACCTCCACGCGCCGTCCGACGCGCACCCCGCTGCCCTCTCCCACAGCCACCCTCACGCGCACGCCCTGGCCGGCTGAAGCCTCTGGGCTGAGGGATCTGGCGGTGAAGCACAATCTCTTCATCGGTAGTGCTGTGCAGGCTGATCTTTTAGAAAATGAGGCGGGCTACCGTCAGGTCGCGCAAAAAGAGTTCAACATTGTGACACCCGAATGGGAAATGAAAATGTGCGCCATCTGGCCCGAACGCGACCATTGGGATTTTACAAAGTCTGATGCGATTGTGCAGTTTGCGCTGGACAACGGCATGCGCGTGCGCGGCCATACGCTGGTGTGGACCGAGTGCATCCCTGACTGGGTCAACAAAGGCTCCTTTACAGCTGAAGAAGCCAGCCAGATCTTACATGAGTATATTTCGACAGTCGTCGGGCGCTACCAGGGCAAGATCGCCTATTGGGACGTATTGAATGAAACGGTGGAACGCAGACCGATCTGGGAAGAACTGATTGGACCAGACTATGCGAAGCTTGCTTTTCAATGGGCGCATGAAGCCGACCCGCAGGCTTTGTTGTTCTATAATGATTTCAATGCTGAGATCATTAATAACAAGTCGGACAAAGTGTATGCGTTCGTGAAGGGTCTAAAAGAAGAAGGCGTTCCTATCGATGGCGTGGGGCTGCAAATGCACCTGAAGGGCCTCATTCCACCCAACTCGGTGGCACGCAATATCGACCGCTTGAATGCCTTAGGCTTGCAGGTGCATATCACTGAGTTAGATATACCCAAAGTAGCCGGAGTACTGAACCCAGATGAGACCCAGGCGGATGTTTACCGCTCAATGCTGCAAGTGTGCATGCAAGCCAGTAACTGTCCGGTATTTATCATGTGGGGCTTCACCGACAAACACACCTGGTTATCGACCAACCTGGATCAGCCGGATGCCAGTCCGCTCATATTCGACGCGGAGTACCGGCCCAAACCGGCCTACGAAGCGCTCTATAACACCCTGCAAACCCCATAAAACAAAGATACATCGTTTCACTTTCACCCATCTGAAACGATGTGTTGTTGTATTACGAATTTTTTTCGCATTCACAGGTAGAAATGATGAGCCAAACAAAACATGATCCGTTCCCCCTGACTGCCCTAAGCGTAGTGGTGAACCCAGAGAAAGACCACGTCGCTGTGGCAAAAAACCAACTGGCTGCTGGAACCGAGTTTGCAAGCCCGGAAGGCGTTCTCTTTCAACTGAAAGAGGAAGTTCCTCCTGGTCACCGTTTCGCCATCCGCCCGGTGCCCGCCGGGGAGTGGGTACGCCAGTATGGGCAGCCTTTTGCTGTTTCAAAAGGCTTGCACCTGGGCGACCCGGTCAATGATGAAACCGTTGAAAACAAAGTCCCGCAAGTGGACCCCGAAACAATTGAGATCAATCCACTGGCGCTGCCTCCCTGGGAAGGCGAACTGCCCGTTTTTCAGGGTTTCCACCGCTCAGATGGGCGTGTAGGGGTGCGCAACTGGGTGTTAATCGTACCAACCAGTATGTGCTCCAGCCACGAAGCCAACATGATCTCTATGCAAGCCGAGCTGGGCGGCGTCTACAGCCGCGAGCAGTATCCCAACGTGGACGGCGTCACTGCCATTCCGCACTCACGCGGCTGCGGCTGCCCCGACCTGGCCCCGGCTGGCTCCGGACCCGATAAGGTTGTCAGCATTGTGGAAGCCTCACTACGCATGCTGGCAGAATATATCCGCCATCCGAACGTAGGCGCGGTCATTCTGATTGAACTGGGTTGTGAGAAAACCAATCTGAGCGCCTTTAACCGTTATATCGGCCAAGGCACATCCCAAGAGGAACACGCCGGACGGGTGAGCGCTGTACGACCGGTTGACTTGAGCGAACACTACGGCAAACCCGTCTTCAGTCTGAGCGTTCAGGCCTGCGGAGGTACACGCGCCACGGTTCAACGCGGTTTGGAACTGCTGCCCAACCTGCTCGCAGCGGCTAATCAGGTGGGGCGCACACCGGCCCCCCTCAGTGAACTGGCGCTTGGGTTAGAGTGCGGCGGGAGTGATGCCTTCAGCGGCCTGACGGCTAACCCGGCGCTGGGCTATGCCAGTGACCTGTTGGTGCGCGCTGGGGGTACCGCCATAATTAGTGAAGTGCCTGAATTTTTTGGCGCTGAACATCTGTTTGCCCGGCGCGCCGTTAACCGTCAAGTGGCCCGCGACATCTTTGATCTGATTGAACGTTACCGCCGCTACGCCGCCCGCTCTGGACGCAGCATGACCGAAAACCCCAGTCCCGGGAACAAAGAAGGCGGGCTGCTCAATATTACAATTAAGTCGCTCGGGGCGCTGGCAAAAGGTGGAACCTCGCCAGTGCAAGGCGTATTGGATTACGGCGAACCCTACGACCAGCACGGCGCGCATGGCCTCTATTTAATGTATGGACCAGGATACGATCAAGAATCGGTTCCTGCCATGGTCGCTTCAGGCTGCCAGATTGTATGCTTCACGACCGGACGCGGCACTGGCATTGGGAACGCCATTGCTCCCGTTATCAAAATCAGCAGCAACAACCTCATGTATCAGCGCATGAGCGCCGATATGGATGTCAACGCCGGTGAGGTGCTGGAAGGTACCACCTTGCCTGAGGTGGGCCAGCGCATCTTTGATGAAATTCTGGCGGTAACGAATGGTAAGTGGGCGAAGGCGGAAGAAAGTGGTCACCGTGAGTTTACCATTTGGTCCGAGGAAGGCATTTCGCTGTAAATCAAGCAGGTCAATTTCCAGGAGAAAAAATGCTCAGCCAGTATAACGCCATCAACTACGAAATCTTCTTGCGAGAAAACCAACCCAAACCACCCTTCCCACCCGCTTCTGACCGGGACGCCTGGCAGGCGATCCGCCAAAAGCTGGGCAAGGAACTGGCGGCTGAGTTTATTCAGCATGCGGAAAAGGCTGTGGAAGATCCCATTCCTTTCCTCCCAGCCTCGCTCTACCTGGAATGCAAGCGCACCGGAGAGCGAAAAAACTACGAAAACCAATCCTGGCAGCGGCGCTTGATGATGCGCGATCTGCTGATTGGGGAATGCCTGGAGTATCAGGGACGCTTCCTGGAAAAGCTGATGGACGTGATCTGGGCCATCTGCGAGGAAAGCAGTTGGGTTTACCCGGCCCATCAGCAAGATCTAGAAGATATGGATGATCCTTACATTGATCTGGGCGTGGCTGGCACCGCTTTTGAACTGGCCGAAACCGACGCGCTGATTGGATCCGAGTTAGATCCACGCGTGGATCGACGGATTCGCTATGAAATCAACCGGCGCTGCTTTGTGCCCTACCTGGCTCGCCACGACTTCTGGTGGTTGTATAACTCGACTGAGCGTGAAGTCAACAACTGGACCGCGGTTTGTAACGCGGGCGTGATGGGCGCGGCCATTTACCTGGAACAAGACCCCGCGCGGCTGGCGGATATCCTGGCGAAAGGCTCGCGCTCGCTCGATGATTATCTGACGACCTTTGATGAAGATGGCGGCTCCACAGAAGGCCCTGGCTACTGGACCTACGGCTTTAGTTACTACACCCTGATTGGACACCTGGTCGAACAGCGCACCGCTGGGCAAGCCCGCTTCTTTGACGGGGAGCAGGTGCGTAAGATTGTTCAATTCCCGCTGCGCTCCATGCTCAGCCAGGGAATGTACGTCAACTTCTCTGACGCACCGCGCTACGCCACCTTTATCAGCGCCCAACTCACCTACCTGGCAAATCGTCTGAATGTCCCCGGTCTGATAGCCCTGGCGAAAGAGCAAAAGGTCTTCGAGGCCCGGCCTGAACTGGCCTGGATGCTGCGCAGCATGGTTTGGGATTTGCCCGAACCGGATGGTACGAAGTTCGCGCCTGCTCCACATGACTGGTATAACGGCATGATGTGGATGTTCTCGCGCCAAAAACCCGAAGATCCCCACGCGCTGGTGCTGGCAGCCAAGGGGGGCCATAACGAAGAGATGCACAATCACAATGATGTCGGCAATTTCATCGTGCATATTAATGAAGAATTGGTGATCGCCGATGTCGGCTGCGGGCGCTACACGCTGCAATACTTCGGCCCCCAACGTTATGAGCATTTTGCGACTTCCTCACTGGGGCACTCTGTACCTGTGCCGAATGGTCAAGTGCAGCTGCCTGGTAAACAGCACGCGGCTCAACTGATCGAACACAGCAGCGGCCCAGACTGTGACGTGCTGCATACTGAAATGAAAGACGCCTACCCCGCTGAAGCCGGGTTGGCTTCACTGCAGCGGCGGCTGGTGTTTCATCGTGACGCGTCCGAAGGCTGGGTGGAACTGGAGGACAGTTTTACCTTCCAGGATGGACCAGGTACTTTCGAAAGCGCTCTGACGACTTTCGGCAAGGTAGAATTAGGCGAAAATGCCGTGCTGCTTAAAGGTGACCTGGGGAAACTGCGCGTGGGGTATGATCCCCAGCAGGTCAACGTGCGGGCCGAATTATTCAAAGATATTGACTTGCAGGAAGGCCTGCGCGATGTGTACCGGGTGGTATTCGCCCTGCAAGAGCCGAAGCAAGCAGGCACAGTCCGCCTGGAAATTGTTCCAGTCTAAACACAAAAAGCTGTTTCGAGCGCACGAGCGTGCGCTCGAAACAGCTTTTTTGACGAGGATAGTATGCCTCCATTTCCCTATCTCTTCACGGATCACCAAACTCTTAATCACGCCTTCCGTACCGCCCTGGGCGATCTGGTCGGCAATATCAATCCCTTTCAAGACGGTTTGCTAACGGAAAAACAGCCCTGCATCCTGGCCGGTCTGGAATACGATACGCCCTGGACGCGCGACACCGCCATTAACGTCTGGAATGGTGCTGGATTGATCTTTCCACAGGCCGCCCGGAACACCCTGCTTTCCGTGCTGGAACAGCGCGACGGCGGGCTGTATATCGGTGGGCAGTATTGGGACGCCATCATCTGGGTGACTGGCGCCTGGGCCTACTATCTCTACTCTGGAGAGCGGGCTTTTCTGGAACTGGCCCTGCAAGCCGCCCGGAACTCACTGGCTTACTTTGAGAACAATGAATTCAATCCTCAAACCGGCCTGTTCCGCGGCCCGGCCTGTTATGGCGACGGCGTAGCCGCCTACCCCGACCGCTATGCCCAAACGAACGGTTCCAGCAGCATTTTAGTGTGGCCGCAGTACAACCCCGCTCAGGTCGCTCCGCAAGGTTACGGCATTCCCATGCAGACTCTTTCCACCAACTGCCTGTACTACAATGCCTATCAGATAGCCGGGCGAATGGCTGCGGAGCTGGGTCAGCCAGCAGATCCAGGGTGGGAGGAGAAAGCGAAAAGGCTCCGCGAAGCCATCAACCAGCATCTTTGGAATCCACAGCGCGAACGCTACAGTTATCTGATTGACGAAGAAGGCAGATGCGATCACCAGGAAGGCCTGGGGAACTGCTTGGCTGTGTTGTTCGGTGTGGCCTCCCCAGAACAGGCCCAAATGGTGATCCAGAATCAGTACATCACGCCAAATGGCATTCCCTGTGTTTGGCCCAGTTTTGCGCGCTACCAGCCCAACGATATGGAGTTTGGCCGTCACAGCGGCACAGTCTGGCCCCACATTCAGGGCTTCTGGGCAGAAGTGGCGGCGCGCGCCGGGGCCGAAGAGGCCTTCCGCTTTGAGCTTTTCAAACTGGCCGAGTTGGCGGTGCGGGATGGTCAGTTCGCGGAAATTTATCATCCCCTGACCGGCGAGATCTACGGCGGACTGCAAGAAGGCCCCTCTGACTGGCGCTGGCATTCCTGCCGCCGCCAGACCTGGAGCGCCACCGCTTACCTGCGTATGGTGCTGATGGGGCTGGTTGGGATGCGTTTTGAGCCGGAAGGGCTTTCCTTCCGTCCACTTTTACCGGCCGGCGTGCAGCATATGGAATTGAGCAACCTGCCCTACCGCAACCAAATCCTGCATCTGCTCATCGAAGGCGAAGGCAGCCGGATCGCCGAGTTTTCACGCAACGGCGCTTCCAGCCCGCAGCCTTTTGTACCCGCCGGTGAAGCAGGCCTACAGCACATTGTCATTCGATTGCGGCGTTAAACTGCACCAACTGGTTTAATCTGACTCCGGCCGGGTTTCATGCTACGATTGTATCAGCTTCCGTGAACGATAACGGTAACGATAACAGAATGGTGCTTCCTTTCAAACCCGATGATGAACCGGCAAAGAGTGACCATTAAGCAGGTGGCCCAGGCGGCTGGCGTTTCTACCCAGACGGTCTCGCGTGTGTTAAACGACCGGCCCGATGTAGCGCCGGAAACACGCGAACGGGTTCACGCCGTCATTGATGAACTGGGGTATGCGCCCAACGTGCTGGCGCGCAGTCTCATCCAGGGCCGCAGTCATACCCTCGGAGTTGTCGGCTACGGGCTGAGCTACTACGGCCCGGCGCGTACGCTCACCGGGATCGAACGGCGCGCGAACGAGTTAGGATATTCTCTCCAACTCGGTCTGCTGCGCAGTCCTGAAACCAACTACGGCGAGGAAACCCTGCAAAACCTGCTGGCGCGCCAGGTGGACGGCATTATCTGGGCGGTTCCACAAATTGGCGCGAACCGTGAGTGGTTGACGCAACAGGTTCAGCAGGGTTCATCGCCTATGGTGTTCATTAATATGCAGCCCGTCACAGGCTTAGCCCTGGTGGCGATTGACAATCGCGAAGGCGGACGGTTAGCAACGGAACACCTGCTGGCAGAAGGGTATCGCAAGATTGGCATCATCAGCGGCCCACCTACCTGGTGGGAAGCTCAACAGCGCGAACAGGGCTGGCGCGAAGCCATGCAGGCAGCCGGGTTGGGCAACCTGGAAGCCTTGCAGGTGAGCGGTGACTGGTATCCCTCCAGTGGAGCCAGCGGCCTCGAAACACTGCTGGCGCGCGTCCCCGACCTGGAAGCCGTCTTTGCTTGCAACGATCCAATGGCGGCTGGAGCCTTGCAAGCCGCGCGCCGCTTAGGCCGCCGCGTTCCTGAACACCTGGCAGTGGTCGGCTTTGATGACGTACCCGAAGCCGCCTACTACCACCCGGCGCTCACTACCATTCGCCAGCCGTTGACTGAACTGGGCGCGCAAGCTGTAGAAATACTGCATCAGATGTTGGAAACGCAGCAGGAAGGCCAGGAAGTCACGCCTCCCGCCCCGGTCTGGCTGCAACCACATCTGGTCGTTCGAGATAGTTCGCACAATGCAAAAACCAAAAACTAGTCTATCCGATTATTCCATACTTCGAAGGAGCATCTACTATGAAACCTGTCACCCTGGGCGTTATTGTTGGGAACCGCGGATTCTTCCCGGATCACCTGTGCGAGTCTGGTCGCAAAACCATCCTCAAAGTGCTCGCGCAAGAGGGCATTCAAGCCGTTATTCTGGGAGAAAATGAACCGAAGTTCGGCAGTGTACTCACCAACAGCGACTCACAAAAATGCGCCGATCTGTTCAAACAGCATCGGGATGAAATTGACGGTGTGCTGGTTACCCTGCCTAACTTTGGCGAGGAACGCGCCATTGCCAACGCATTGCGCTGGTCTGGTCTGTCCGTGCCTGTGCTGGTACAGGCCTTCCCCGATGACATGAACCAGATGACCATCCTCGACCGGCGCGACTCGTTCTGCGGCAAGATGTCCACCTGCAACAACCTGCTGCAGTATGGCATTAAGTTCACCCTCACCAGCCAGCACACAATGGATCCGGAAGGTGAACCCTTCCGCCAAGATCTGCGTAGTTTTGTCGCCACCTGCCGTGTGGTAAGCGGCTTGCGGGGTGCGCGCCTGGGCGCCATTGGCGCACGTCCGGCCGCCTTCAATACCGTCCGCTACAGTGAAAAACTGCTGGAACACTCCGGCATCTCGGTCGACACGCTCGACCTCTCTGAGTTGTTTGGAATGGCCGGCCGCATCAAGTCAGATGATCCACTGTTGAAGACAAAGCTAGAATCGGTACAAGGGTATGTTCCTTCCAACGGCGTCCCGGCTGAGTCGATGGTTCGCATGGCAAAACTGGGCGTGGTGATTGATCGCTGGATGGAAGAAAACAATCTCGACGCCAGCGCCATTCAGTGCTGGACTGCCATGCAGGAATATTACGGCGTGGTACCCTGCACCATCATGAGCATGATGAGCAACAGTCTGGTCCCTTCGGCTTGCGAAACCGATATCGCCGGCGTGATTGGCATGTACGCCATGACCCTGGCCTCTGGCAAAGCCAGCGCCATTGTGGATTGGAACAATAACTACGGTGAAGATCCTGATAAAGCCGTCATCTTCCACTGCTCCAACCTGCCGAAAGATCTGTTTGTGGAAGAAACCGTTTCAGTCGAAAACGCTCCTAAGATGGACTATCAGGCCATTATCGCCGGGACCGTCGGTAAAGCCAGCACTTATGGCACGATCGTGGGCCGCCTGAAGGCTGCTCCCGTCACCTACTGCCGCGTTTCTACCGACGACCTGAACGGCCGCATTCTAACCTATCTGGGCGAAGGTGAGCTGACCAACGACTCACTGAGCACCTTTGGCGGTTACGGCGTGGTTTGCATCCCGAACTTCCAGAAACTATTGACCTACATCTGCGAAAATGGGTTTGAGCATCACGTCGCCATTAACCCCGCCCGGGTCGCGCCGGCCCTCAATGAAGCCATGAGCAAGTACCTGGGCTGGAGTACTTACTACCATAAATAGACTGGCTTTTCATCCAGCGTTTTCCTTTTGATGAGAGACAATGGCTTTTCGCCATCCTATCTCAGTGATGGAGGTTGACATGAGTGACAAGAAATATGCCATTGGCGTAGACTTTGGAACCGAATCGGGGCGGGCACTGCTAGTAGACGTTTCCAATGGGCAAGAAGTTGCTACAGCCGTACACCGCTACGCCAACAGCGTTATTGATGAAAAACTGCCCGACAGTGACGTGCAGTTGGGTCCAGATTGGGCACTGCAAGATCCAAACGACTATCTAGAAGTCTTCAGAAACGCCGTCCCGGCTGTACTGAAGGAAAGCGGCGTGGACCCAGCCGATGTAATTGGAATCGGGATTGACTTTACCGCCTGCACGATGCTGCCCACCACCCAGGACGGCACCCCTCTGGCGTTCTTACCAGAGTGGCGTAATCATCCACATGCCTGGGTGAAACTATGGAAGCATCATGCCGCCCAACCAGAAGCCAATAAACTGAATGAGATTGCCCGTGAAAAAGGCTTCGACTTCCTCGATCGCTACGGCGGCAAGATCAGCTCAGAATGGTTCTTCCCGAAAGTCTGGCAGATTCTGGACGAAGCTCCAGATGTATATCAGGCGACCGGGCGCTTTATCGAAGCGGCGGATTGGGTCATCTGGCAGTTAACCGGGGTCGAAACCCGCAACAATACCACCGCCGGATACAAAGCCATCTGGTCGAAGCGCGAAGGCTTCCCCTCGACTGAGTTCTTCAAAGCGCTGGATGAGCGCCTGGAGAATGTGGTCGCTGAAAAAATGAGTCCAAGCATTGACTATATCGGCAACAAAGCCGGTGAACTGACCGAAGAAGCGGCTCGCTGGACGGGCCTCAAACCGGGTACAGCCGTGGCGGTCGCAAACGTCGATGCGCATGTGGCTGTCCCAGCGTCCACTGTTGTACAGGCTGGCCGGATGGTCATCATCATGGGCACTTCCAACTGTCACATGGTGCTTGGTCAGGAAGAGAAAATCGTGCCGGGCATGTGCGGGTACGTGGATGAAGGAATCCTACCTGGCTTCTTCGGTTACGAAGCCGGACAGTCCTGCGTGGGAGATCACTTCGCCTGGTTCGTTGAAAACTGCGTACCTGCCGCTTACTTGGAAGAAGCCAGTCAGCGCCAGATGGATATCCACCAACTGTTGGAAGAAAAAGCTGCCCAATTACAGCCTGGCGAAAGCGGACTGTTGGCGCTGGATTGGTGGAACGGCAACCGCAGTGTGCTGGTAGATGTGGACCTGACCGGCTTGCTGATTGGCATGACCCTGGCAACCAAACCAGAAGATATCTACCGCGCGCTGATCGAAGCGACCGCCTATGGAACGCGCGTCATCGTCGAAGCCTTTGAAAACAACGGCGTGCCGGTGGAACAGATTGTGGCGACCGGAGGGCTGCCCGAATATAACCACCTGCTGATGCAGATCTATGCTGATGTGACTGGGCGCGAGGTGAAGGTGGCGAAGTCGAAGCAAACCCCGGCCCTCGGCTCGGCGATGTTTGGCGCAGTGGCTGCCGGGAAAGCTGCTGGCGGCTACGACTCGATCTTCGAAGCCAGCCAATCTATGGCGCACCTGCGCGAGGAAAGCTACAAACCCATTCCAGCGCACCAGACCGTTTACAACCGCCTCTACAAAGAATATCTCCTCCTGCATGACTACTTTGGCCGGGGTGAGAATGATGTGATGAAGCGCCTAAAAGCGTTGAAAGCAGACGTACTGGAAAGCAAGTAAATCGTGATGAGGTATTTTCCCGTGCAAGCCTGAGGGAAAATACCTCATTCGCATTTAAAAGCCGATTTGACCTGACAGATAAGATTAGCTTATAAATAATACAGACAGAAAACACGAATAAGGATAAACAACATGCTCGAATCCATTCGAAATGAACTGGTAAAACTGCACCTGGAACTCCCTAAGAATAACCTGGTCACCTGGACCAGTGGCAATGTCAGCATCCGCGACAAAGAAACCGGTTATATCGTCATCAAACCTTCCGGTGTCTCTTATGAAGACCTGAAAGCAGAAGACATGGTCGTGATCGACCTGGATGGCAAGACGGTGGAAGGCATAAAGAAACCCTCTTCTGACACCGCCAGCCACCTCTACATCTACCGCAGCCGCCCAGATGTGTTCGGCGTGGTTCATACGCATTCCCCCTACGCCACCGCTTTCGCCGCGCTCGGTCAGGCCATCCCCGTCTGCCTGACAGCGCACGCCGATGAGTTTGGTAGACCCATCCCCTGCGGCGAGTTTGCCCTGATCGGCGGCGAGGAAATTGGCAAGGTGGTCATCGACAGTATTGGCGATTCCCCGGCCATCCTGTTGAAGAATCACGGCGTCTTTACAGTAGGGCCAAGCGGCAAAGCTGCCGTAAAAGCCGCTGTGATGGTAGAAGACATTGCCCGCACAATGTGGTTAGCCAAGCAGTTGGGCGAGCCGAATGAAATCCCGGCGGAGATGGTTGCCAAGCTGCACCACCGCTACACCCATGAATACGGCCAGTAAGTTGGCATTCCATCCAAAACCGGGCAAGTTCGCTTGCCCGGCGCCCCTTGAAAAGGGTAGAATCTAATCAAGCAGTAAATCGAACCTGAACAACTAGGAGCTACGCATGAACTCTGGGCAACAACTCGAATTACCTGAGGACCGATTTTTTGGGCCAGACGAACGGCAAAAGGAAGTTGCCATGCACCTGTACCAGCAGGTAGCCGACTTGCCAATTATCTCGCCGCATGGACATGTCGATCCCCGCCTGTTTACTGATCCTAACTACTCATTCGGCACGCCAGTCGATCTGTTAATCATCCCCGACCACTACGTTTTTCGTATGCTGCATTCGCAGGGTGTCTCCCTGGAAGCACTCGGCATTCCCCGTCAGGATGGCGGCAGCGTGGAAACGGACCATCGCAAAGTCTGGCAGATCTTCGCTGATAACTTCTACCTTTTCCGCGGCACGCCTTCAGGCGTCTGGCTGAACACGGAGCTTTACACCATCTTTGATGTGCGCAAGAAGCTGACCAGCGAAACCGCCCAAGAAATCTACGATCAGATCGACGAAAAACTCAACTCGCCAGAGTTCCGCCCGCGTAAGATGTACGAGCGTTTCAACATTGAAGTACTGTGCACCACCGATGCCGCCAGCGACCCGCTCACGCAGCACGCCGCCATTCGTGAATTTGGCTGGAACGCGCGCATTCTGCCCACCTTCCGCCCCGACGCAGTGGTCAACCTGCAAGCGGATAACTGGTGCGGCAGCCTGCAAGCGCTCAGCAGTATCAGCGGCATTGACATTCACAACTACCGCAGCTTTATCGAGGCACTGGAAAATCGGCGGGCTTTCTTTAAGAGCATGGGCGCCAAAGCCACCGACCACGCTGCTCTGGTGCCCTATACCCAGGAACTAAGCGAAGCGGAAGCAGAAGCCATTTTCCAGCACGCTCTGGCCAACGAAGTTTCCGACGAGGATGCGCTGCGTTTCAATGGACATATGTTGATGGAAATGGCGCGCATGAGCATCGAAGATGGATTGGTCATGCAGATGCACGCAGGTGCCTTCCGCAATCACAATCAGTTGATCTACCAGAAATTTGGCGCCGATAAGGGCGCTGACATTCCAATTGCAGTGGAATTTACCCGCAACCTATCTCCCCTGCTGAACAAGTACGGCAACGACCCGCGCCTTAACATGATCCTGTTCACGCTGGATAAATCGCCCAATGCCCGCGAATTGGCCCCCCTGGTAGGCCATTACGCCACCGTCCGCCTCGGCCCGCCCTGGTGGTTCTATGACAGCCTGAACGGCATCCAACGTTACTTCAACTCAGTCATTGAAACGGCTGGTGTGTACAACACTTCGGGCTTCAATGATGACACGCGAGCCTTTGCTTCGATCCCGGCGCGGCACGATCTATGGCGGCGCGCCAGTGCCAACTGGCTGGCGGGTCAGGTAGTGCACAAAGTGGTGGATCAGGCGGATGCAGAAGAAATGATCTACGATATGGCCTATCGACTGGCAAAGAAGGCCTATCATTTGGACACGAATGATTGAGGTGCCCTGTGAAAACGTTATCTGGATATTCCTATTACCCTGATTCGTTAGCCTCCGCGGAGGGCGTCACCTATTTTCTGGCCCGCAGCGAAGAAAACAACGCCAAGTTTCTGGGCGTGATGGGTGACATAGAGGGGTTTCAGGGCTTTCGTGAAGCCGGCAGCGGCGCTTTGCTCTGCCCGCTGACCCCGGAAAACGCGGCCCGGCTGCGCGAGCAGCTTCCCTGGCTGCGCCCTCAGCCGCTGGGCCTGCAAACCACGGCTGGCTTTGGCGACCGGCTCGGCCTGGCAACGCCGGGCCACATCCAGGCCGTGCGCGATACCGGCATTGCCCCCATCTTTGCCCAACAGTCGGTGCGCGAAAACGCTCGCACCCGCCGCACCCCACAGCAAGTGATAGATGATGCCATGTGGGGCGTCTTCCAAACCGGCTGGCATCAGCCCTGGGGCGCAGATGCCGATCACTTGAAAACAACCGAGGACGTGGACTCTTTCTACGAGGCTGGCTTTACCTTCTTCACCATTGACCCAGGCGATCATGTTGACAATGACGCGCAACGCGATTCGCTGGAGACCCTGCGCGAAAAAGTTCAGGATCTCCCCTGGGATCAACTACGCAGCTCGCCAGATGAGCAGAACCAGCGCTACCTGAACCAGACCATCCAGCTAGACGACTTTGCGGTCACCTTTGATGAAGAAACCTTGCTGCGCGCCAGCGCAAAATATGGGTGCGCCATTGCCCATACCTTACGTATGGCCGAACATTTGCGAGAGCGAGCGAACGGCGAACCCTACGATCTTGAAGTCTCAGTCGATGAAACCGAAACCCCTACCTCTCCCGCTGAACACTACTTCGTTTCGAGCGAGCTTAAACGCCTGGGAGTAAACTGGGTCAGCATGGCGCCCCGCTTTGTGGGCCGTTTTGAGAAGGGCGTAGACTACATTGGTGACCGGGATGTGTTTGCCGCAGAGTTTGCCCGCCACGCTGCCATTGCCAGTCAATTCGGCTACCGGCTCAGCCTGCACTCTGGCTCAGACAAATTCAGCATTTACCGCATCGCCGCTGAAAAGACGGACGGTCTGGTGCACCTGAAAACCGCCGGGACCAGCTACCTGGAGGCCCTGCGCGTAGTTGGGCAGGTTAACCCGTCTCTCTTCCGCAAGATCCTCCAACTGGCGATCGAGCGTTATGAAACCGACCGCGCCAGTTATCATGTTTCAGCAGAGTTAGCGAAGGTCACTGACCCTAACAGCATCCCTGACTCAGACCTGGCTGCCCTGCTCGACCAGTTTGACGCTCGCCAGGTATTTCACGTCACGTTTGGCGCCACACTCGACCGCTTTGGCCCCACCCTATGCGCCGTCTTGCGCGACAACGAAGACCTCTACTACACCTTCCTGTCCAATCACTTCAAGAAACACCTGGCTCCTTTTCAGGAGTAGCGACCAAACGTAGTAATCTCCTGGAGGATGACCGGTTTTCACGAACTGGACTGGTCATCCTCCAAAACCTGTTACAGGTTCCATTCTTCACTTTAAATCACCGATCAGACCCCTTTCAGGAGAATACAATGATTCGCCGTTACCGGCAGCACGACGTACGACAAGTGACGGAGTTGGACGGAATCTGGGACTTTGAGTTCCTGGGCAAGTCCGACCCGCAGCAAGTTAACGTGCAAAACCTCACCTTTCCAGACCGGATGGCCGTTCCAGGCAGCTACGACGCCACCCCCGCTTATGCTGGCAAGCGCGGCCTGGCAGCCTACCGCACCCGCTTTTACACGCCAGATGCTGGCCGCTACCGGCTGGTGTTCGCGGGCGTCAATAACTGGAGTCGGGTTTTTGTAGATGGTCAGCCCATCCGCGAACACAGCGGCGGCTTTACCCGCTTCAATGCTGACTTCGACAGCCAGGGCCCAATCGAACATGAAGTGGTGGTGCTGGTGGATAACAGCTTTAACCAGGAGCTTTCTCCCCTCCACCTCGAATACTTCGACTGGTACCACTATGGTGGAATTATCCGACCGGTCACACTGCACCGCTTAGGCCAAACCTGGGTCAATGCCCTGCAAGTCGTTACAGAAGATCTGACTACCCGCCGCTTATCGGTCACCATTCATTACGGCGCCACCCGCGCCCAGCAGACCTGCCCGCTGAGCATTTCCTTTGACGGACAAGAAATGCTCTCCGAAGAGGTACAACTCGCTGACGAACAGGGTCAACTCCAGCGTACCTTCGAAGTTCCCCAGGCCAGCCTATGGTCACCCGAGGAACCCAACCTGCATATCGTCCAGGCGCGCTTGTGCGGGGATGATCTACGCGAGCGCATTGGTATCCGCCAGGTGACCGTTTCAGGCAAAGACATCCTGATTAACGGGCAGCCGGTGCTGCTGCTCGGTTTTTGCCGTCACGAATCGCATCCCGAGTTTGGCGCGGGTCTGCCGGATGGCTTACTCGTGGCTGACGTGCAGCAGTTACGCGACTTGAATGTTAATTTCGTGCGCGGCAGCCACTACCCCCAGGATGAACGTTTCCTCGATCTATGTGATGAGGCTGGCATCTGCGTGTGGAATGAAGTCATTGGCTGGCAGCACACCGCCGAACACCTGACCAACCCCCGCTTCGTGGAAGCCCAGCGTACCAACGCCGCAGAGATGGTGAATATGTCCTACAACCATGCCTCGGTGTTCCTGTACGGCTTGCTTAATGAAAGTCTGAGCAATGACCCGAACTGCCGTCCTGGTTATGAGAGCATCATCCAGCAAATTCGCCAGCTCGATGCCACGCGCCCGGTCACCTATGCCAGCAATCACCCTCTGGATGACGTCTGCCTGGATCTGATTGATGTGGTGTCGGTCAACACCTACCCCGGCTGGTATGTAGGCAGCATTGAGGAAATCCCAGACACATTGGACAAAATAATTAGCCATGTCGATCAGACTTCCTCTGCCGGAAAACCCATCATCATTTCCGAAATCGGCGCGGAAGGTATCTACGGCTGGCGGGACTGGAATGAAACCCGCTGGAGCGAGCAGTACCAGTCTCGTCTGCTCGAAACCGTCATCCGTCACCTCTTTATGAATCGTGATCGGGTGCGCGGCCTGAGCATCTGGCTGTTCGGCGACTTCCGCACCTCAGAGGGTGTACCGCGCGTATTGGGACGCGGGCGCGCCTTCAATAACAAGGGCGTGGTGGATGAATACCGCCGTCCCAAGCAGTCTTATGAGTTGGTTAAAAACCTATTTCATCAACTGGAGCAGTAAGCTGAAGCTCATCCTGATCTGTGGACTGCTGTGCCTGGCGCTGCTGGGCTGTAACCGCATGGCTTCCCCGCAAGTCGTGCGCGTCCCTGGCGCAGGCCCAGCTTCTACACAAGAGGGAACGCCTACCAACCTGCCCCCTACCGCCGAACCGGCTGTGTTCTCCACTGCCGCACCTTCTGCGACGGTCAGTCCAACCACGTCACCCACCACGCAGCCGCAAATTCAGGTGCGAGCGGTGCGGGTCACGCAAGGTACCGGTGTCTACTTCCAGGGCGAAAGCACGCTGCCAGCCGGAGCCTGCCTGAAAACGGAGTTCTGGGCCGGTGACCAGCCAGTCACCTGGTGGCCCAAAGATGTATGCATCGAAGCGGAAAATAACCAGTGGGAAATGCTTGTACCGCTGGGGCAAAAAGGCGCTCCATCCAGGTTAGATCCACAAGCTCAGTATGAGCTGCGGGTGTGGTGGCCGCAGCAGCCTACCCAAACCCTGGTCCGCTTTCCGTTTGATCTGCAAGGACCATCTCAGTAGTTTCACGCGCTTAAGAAAACAGCGGGGTGACAGTTGAACTGCCACCCCGCTGTTTCAATTCATCTCCGGTTACTTCCGCGATACCCACACCCCTTGCTCGAGGATAGCGGGTTTCGCTTCTGCTGAAATTGCTTGAGGGATCATTGAGGAAACCGGCATAATATAGAAGCGTGTCGAATCCTGCCCGCCAGAGAACATCAACGCCTGCCCGTTCGGGCTCCAGGCCAATGAACGAGCGCTGCCGTCAAAGACTTGCTGCGGGCCGCCATTCACAGAATAAATCGTCAGGTTCTGCTTCGTGCCCAACGCCCAGTAGGTACCATCCGGTGAAATCACCGGGAAGTCGGTTACGCCGGGCTCATTCATTCCCTGCGGCACAGTTTGCGTTTCACCTTGCGGCGAAAAGGCCTGCAAGCCCTGGCTATCCGTAACCGCCAGGAACTCTCCTAACACCGACGACCATTCCACGCGCATACTGCTGGCCTGCGACACCTGCTGCGGCTGGCTGCCTGGGCTTGCGAGAAGATAAATACCGCTTTGCTGGCTGCTCATATTTGCCAGGTTGCTAGAAACAGCCACCAGGATGCTGCCGCTGCCAGAAGCCAGCGCCGCCGAATCAAAGCAAGGGGCAAACAACATTTGCTGATCGCCGCTGACCACATTCACTGTACGAAGCTGCTTATTGCCGCAGTCAGGAGCCCAACTATTGATCACCACTGTTTCATCATTCAACCAACCTACCACCTGCTCTCCACTGCTTTGTGGCGTATAAAGCGTCCGCACTACGCCGCTGGCGGTGTCTGCCACATAGGCATCTGCCATCTCAAATCCCGCCCCTGTTCCAAAGTTATTCACCCCAAAGAAAACCAGGTACTGCCCATTAGGGGACCAGCTCGGGCCAAAGGCCTGACTTTGCTCATTAGACAGGTGCGTAACGGTACCGCTTTCCAGCGTATAAAGATACAGGTCAGCAGAGGAACCTTCCTGACCCCCTACAAAGGCTAACCGGTCTCCCAGTGGAGACCACTGCAAATTAGTAGGATCCTGAACGGCAATAACCACATCGAAGCCTGGATCGCCGGGCTGCGCGTTCGGCCCCAATTCAGTGGTCGGGGAGGTAAGGGGCGCCACGACATTGACTTCACCGCCCGGCAGGCTAAGCATTTTCAATGTCAGGCCATTGTAAGCGCCTGCTGCGTCGGTCGAGGTCAGGAACGCCAGATAAGGCCCACCGGGCGAAACAGCCTGATTCAGGTTATAAGCAAACGCCAAAGGCTGGTTGACCAGTTGAGACAATCCGCTGCCATCCGGGTTGATTGCCCACAGCCCGGTTTCATTGCTAAAAACCGCCCATGGGCCCTCAGCCGAAAGCGCGGATGGGGCCGCTGAGGGGGTAACGACAGCCGGAGTCTCACTCGCGCCAACCGTAGGCGCTGGGAGACTCGGTTCCACCGGAATCGGCGTAGGGGTCATCTCAAACGGAAACGGTACCCGGGTGACTTCAACGGTCGTAGCCGGGCCAGGAAACGGTTGCGGCCCCGGTTGAACATCGATTGAGCGGATCATGGGGATGGTGAACAGGCCAGCCAGCGCCAACCCTAACAGGCAAAGACAGGCAATCACGACCACCACCGCGGCAATAATTCCCGCAATCACCCACCCACTGGTTGAACGCCGCGCCGGCGCCGCCCCTGCCGGAACAGCCCCAGTCGCGGCCCTGCCAGCAGGAGGCGTATCTTCTACCCAGTTACCATCCGCATAGCGGAACCACCGGCCACTTACAGGTTCAATCTGCCAGCGGCGCCCCTGCGCATCAACCACGACCAGTTTGTTGACCACATCTTTGAAGGCGGCTTCATTAATCCTCCCCGCGTGATAATCCGCCAGTATTCGTTGATACCGATCTCGTGCTTGTTGGAACGTCATTTTTCCCTCCTATTCCTATCCTGTAACCGTTCAGTACCGCAGCCAGAAGAACTGGTAGGGCGTCATCGACAGAACTAGCTTACCTTCCGCCGTCGTCTTAAACTGCTGATCTGTCAGCAGATCCATCAGGCAGCATTCAAGCCCCATCAATTGCGGCAGCTCAATCTCGGCAGTCTGCGAACTGTCTGCCAGGTTTTGCACTACCAGAATTCGATCGTCGCCATACATTCTTGAGTAGGCCGCGATTGCATCTGAACCGGCCTCCACCCAGGTAAAACTGCCCTCACCATACGCCTTGTGCGCTTTAACCACGCGAATGAGCTTACGGGTAAAGTTCAACAGCGAATCAGGATCATCTTTCTGGAGAGAAACGTTCACCTGATCTGCTCCGTAAGGAGGGATCTGCACCAACGGCGAATAAAGTTTTTCTGGGGGCGCGTTTGAAAAACCCGCGTTTGGGCCATCTGTCCACTGCATAGGAGTCCGAACCCCATCCCGGTCTTTCAGCCAGATGTTATCCCCCATCCCAATTTCATCCCCATAATAAATAATGGGTGTGCCCGGCATCGTAAACAGCAGCGAATTGGCAAGTTCAATTTGGCGGCGGTCGTTATTCAGCAGCGGGGCCAGCCGCCGGCGAATACCCAGATTCAGGCGCATGCGCAGTTCGGGCGAATATTCGTCCCACATCCAGATGCGTTCTTCCGGCGTCACCATTTCAAGCGTTAGTTCATCATGGTTTCGTAAAAAGATGCACCACTGGCTGGTGGTGGTAATAGGCGGCGTGCGCGACATAATCCACACCAGTGAAGTCCGGTCACCCTTGCGAATCGACATAAAGATTCGCGGCATGATCGGGAAATGAAAGCCCATCTGGAATTCGTCCCCCTGCCCAATATAAGGAAAAACGTCTTCCGGCCACTGGTTCGCCTCGCACAACAGAATGCGCCCCGGATAATTCTCGTCTAGAAAACGCCGCAGCGATTTGAGGTAGTCGTGCGTTTCGGGCAGGTTTTCGCAGTTCGTTCCTTCTCGCTCAAAGAGGTAAGGCACAGCGTCAGAACGAAAGCCATCCACCCCCATATCCAGCCAAAAACGCATCACGTTCGTCATCTCATCCTGCACCGCCGGGTTGTCATAATTCAGATCCGGCTGTGAGGAATAAAAACGGTGCCAAAAGTATTGGCCTGCTTCTTCATCCCAGGTCCAGTTTGAGCTTTCTGTATCCAGGAAGATGACGCGCGCCCCTGAATACTTATCATTCGTATCAGACCAAACATAGTAATCTCGGTAAGGCGAATTGGGATCAGAACGCGCAGATTGAAACCAGGGGTGCTGGTCAGAAGTATGGTTGAGTACCAGGTCCAGGATAACGCGAATGCCGCGTTCGTGAGCAGCATCTAAAAAGGCTTTAAAGTCTTCCAGCGTCCCATAATGGGAATGGATATTGTAATAATCTGAAATATCATACCCATCATCCTTCAAGGGCGAGGGATAGATTGGTAAAAGCCACACACAGTCTATCCCCAGGAATTGTAAGTAATCCAGCTTTTCCATCGCGCCGCGCAGATCGCCAGAACCATCGCCGTCACTGTCGTTAAACGCTCGAACATAAAGTTCGTAAAAAATTGCTTTTCGATACCACAGGAATTCATGTTCCGCCATGCAACCTCTCAGTTCTTCTTTGGGTGTTTTTCATCAAAGCGCTTCTATCAGCGCACTACACTTCCCCCACAAGACTTCCGTACCAGCAAGTTAGCCTCCAACAGCACCTGGCTGCACGCCGGCTGCTGCTCGTGAACCAACTGGACAATCATCTCACTGGCCTTTTGCGCCAGTTCCATAACCGGCAGTTGCACCGTAGTCAGGCTGGGTTCAACAAATCGTGCTACAGGAACATCATCAAATCCAACCAATGCGATGTCGCCGGGGATGAACAAACCACATTCACGAATGGCTGTCATTGCGCCAAAAGCGACCACATCACTGGCGACAAATACCGCTGATAGATCCATCTTCTCTTCCAGCAAGCTTTTCATCTGCTCATAGCCGCTCTCAGGGCTAAAATCACCATAGCGCACCCTTCTTTTTTCAAAGGGAATCCCAAACGAATAGAGTGCGTCTCGATACCCTTGCAGGCGGTCAGCCGCAGCCACATAAGTGAGTGGGGCATTGGTGATGCAAGCTGTATGCAGGTGTCCCATGCGCAGCAGATGAGTCACGGCCATTTGCGCCGCTTTACGATTATCAATATCCACATAAGGGTAGGGAGTTTGCTGAAGCGCGCCCATCAAAACTGTTGGCACACCATGATCCACCAACCAACGCAGCGCAGCATCGTTGAAACGCGGCCCAGAGTAGATGACTCCATCGATACTATTGGAGCGGACCAGTTTCAGGTACGCTTCAGGATTATCAAAGTCTTCTACAACTTCTAACAAAAGGTGCATCCCGTTGCGGCTAATTTCTCGGACCAGCACCTCCATCATCTCTATTAAAAACATGTCAGAGGCAATTAAGCGCGAGCGCCGGGCCAACAACAAACCAATCGTCTGAGAACGGCCCCTCGCCAGGGCCTGTGCAGCCGCATCTGGAACATACCCCAGATCCCGGGCAATTTGCAGGACACGCTCACGCGTTTCTGGGCTGATCTGGATACCAGCCGCATTGTTTAAAACAAACGAGACTGTTGTCCTAGAAACCCCCGCCTTTCTAGCCACGTCCTGACTGGTAACCCGTTTCGCACCCAAGCAGACCTCCCCGACCCTTTAAAAGTGGATGCCGTCCACTGGTAGACGGAACGCGGCCCCATTAACGCGCGTTATCCAACCAGGATATCAAAAGTATAGCAAACGCCAGAAGGCGAGTCAATTGCGTTTCGGCAGCCGAAACTTCGGCGTTCTCTTTTGTTTTGCCGTCATCCTGAAGGAACTATGCGCGCCCTTATAAACAGCGTCAGGTCCAAAGAGGCAGATCCGAATTTATGGTAGCATTAAAAAACGGAGATGGTTTATGGTAATTTTTGGAAAATGGAAAGATCATTCACTTACCCTCAGCCTTAAGCCCAACGCGCTGACTGTCAGCCTGCAAAAGGAGCGCACCTCGCTGGTATACAGCTTCGACATGGAAGGCCGTTTATGGACAGCCATGGTAGAAGACGTTTCCTACCGGCGCGGGTTGAATGGCAAAACAGTTGCGAAGTGGCAGTTACCTGCTCGAAGTATGGCGGAGACTGTGCGTGAGCGGCGCTGGTTAGATCTACGTGAAAGCACCCAACTGGAAGAACAGGCCCGCCGAACCATCCACGACCTGTACCACGACTTGCAGTCTGGCGTGCTGAAACTTAGCCAGCCCTTGCCCGCCAGCGCCCAGCGCAGCTTTGAGGCCGTTTTGACCTTTGACCCGCTGCGTTATCAAAGTGACATCGCACACTATCACACCGCCTATAAGCCGGTCGGAATCCTGCCACCCGACCAGTATATGGCGGTCGTTTTACAGGCCACAGAAGGCTGTTCTTTTAATACCTGCACCTTTTGCAACTTCTACCGTGACCGTCCCTTTCGCATCAAAAAACCAGAAGCCTTTCGGGCTCATGTCCAGGCAGTGAAAGCCTTTTTGGGCCAGGGGTTGAGCCTGCGGCGCACCATCTTTTTGGGAGACGCGAACGCTCTGGTAGTCCCCATGCCGCGCCTGCTGGATCTGATCGATATTGTGCACGAAATATTGGATGTAGACCAGCTAGGGGGCATCTTTGCCTTCCTGGATGGTTTTAGCGGAGAGAAAAAAACAGCCAGTGATTATGCCCGCCTGGCTGAACGCGGCGTCAAGCGCATCTACATTGGCATGGAAAGCGGCAGTGAAGAACTGCTCCGCTTCTTAAAAAAACCAGGCAAGCCCGAAGATGTTATCCAGGCTGTCCGCGCCATTAAAGAGGGTGGGATTTCTGTTGGGGTGATTGTGCTGCTGGGCGCGGGTGGACATACCTTCGCGAAAGCCCACGTGCGTGATACCACTCAGGCCATCAACGCCATGCACCTCGACCTGGATGATCTGGTTTACTTTTCGGAGTTGATCGAAAGTGAAGGCTTGCAGTACACGCAGGACGCATACCAGCAGGGCCTCACGCCGCTGACCTCACAAGAGCGCATGGCGCAAGGGGATGAGATCGAAAACAATTTGGTGTTTTCGGAGGAGGGAGGCGTACCGCACATCAGCCGCTACGACATTCGGGAATTTGTGTATTAGAAGGAGGGAAATATACGTGAAGACAATTCCACTGGGAAACACTGGCGAACAGGTGAGCGCCTTATGCCTGGGAACCATGTATTACGGCACACGCGTCAATCAAGAAATGAGCTACCAACTGCTCGATCAATATATGGAAGCAGGGGGCACTTTTCTCGACACAGCCAATATTTACGCGCACTGGGTGGAGGGCTTCAGCGGAGGGGAGAGCGAAACCCTGTTAGGCTTATGGCTGAAGCAGCGCAAAAATCGGGATAAAGTTTTCCTCGCCTCAAAAGTTGGCTTTGGCTATGGGCTGGTTCAAACCGGTCTAACTGCGCGCCAGATCGCGGCAGAGTGTGAAAAAAGCCTGCGCCGTCTCGGCGTGGATACCATCGATCTCTATTATGCCCACGTTGATGACCGCTACACGCCGCTGGAAGAAACGCTGGAAAGCTTCAATCTGCTGGTTAAAGAAGGCAAAGTGCGCTATATCGGCGCCAGCAACTACCGGGCCTGGCGGCTGGAGCAGGCGCGCTGCATCAGCCAGACGCGCAGCTTGCCCCAATACTGCTGCATTCAGCAGCGTTACACCTACCTTCAACCCCGCACGGAAGCTTCATTCGCACCTCAGGTAGCCGCTAACGAAGACTTGCTGGATTACTGTCGCGAACAGGGGACTACCCTGCTGGCCTACTCTCCTCTCCTGGGCGGCGCTTACACCCAGGATCAAAAAAGCATCGATGTGAAGTATCTGAATACAGATAACCAGAAACGCCTGGAAACCCTGCGTGAAGTTGCCGGAGAGTTGAACGCCTCGACCAACCAGGTCATCCTGGCCTGGATGCTTGCCGGCAGTCCGACCGTTGTGCCGGTGTTTTCTGCCAGCAATCCAGAACAATTGGCCGAAGATCTGGGCGCTTTGCAGTTAAACCTCAGCCCCGCCCAGATGGAACGCTTAAATAAGGCCGATCTGGTTAATACCAGCCCGATACACCCATCGAGAGGGATGCCACGGCGTCCCTCTCGATTTCGATAACAACGGCTCCAGGGAAGATTGTTAAGCAATCAGGCTTCTGGAGGCACGCTTTGCACAAACTGTGAAACCGAGAAGTACGCATCGTAATTCACCTGCCACGCGCGTGGATGATACTCGCCGCTGGCTGGGTCCTGCACGTACTCGCCCGCATACTCCCCTCTCTGAATGCACTGAAGTGCTTCCACAAGATAATCTATCTCTTCCAATTGGTTATACAGACCAAAGGAGACCCGTACCAACCCCGGCACATCCCGCCGGTCATTCTGCAAGATCCGCTCGCGCACCACCTGTGCCTGCTCATCCTGAACATTCAGCAAGTGCAAGATATACGGATGAGCGCAAAAACAGCCATTGCGCACCCCAATCCCAAACTCATACCCCAGGATAGCCGCCAGCAAAAAGTGAGAAACGCCTTCCATTTGGAACGGAATCACGCCCAGGCGGTCGGCGGCCGTGGCCGAATCCGAATCGCCGAAGATCTGCACGCCTGGCACTTCCTTCAGGCGCGCCAGGGCATATGCCGTCAGTTCGGCTTCGTGCTGTGCTACCTGCTGCATTCCAACTGCTTCAAGCTGGCGCACGGCAGCAGCCAGAGCCACCGCCCCTACTGTGTTAGGGCTGCCCGCTTCTTCACGTTCTGGCGGCTGTGACCAGGCCACATCTTCCAGAGTCACAATCTCCACCTGCCCACCGCCGCGATACTCGGGTGATCCCTGCGTAAATGTCTCGCGCCGTCCGACCAACGCTCCCGTACCAAAGGGCGCATATAACTTGTGCGCTGAAATCGAAACATAATCGAGATGAGCGGGATCACGATGTGGTTTCATATCAATCGGGCGATGCGGTGCAAGCTGCGCGCAGTCTACCAGGATTTGCGCGCCTGCCGCGTGTGCTTTCGCCGCCATCCAGTAGATTGGATTGATATATCCACTGACATTGCTGCCGCCCGTCACCGAAACCAGCGCCACCCGCCCGGCGTACCGCTCCAGCAGCGCCTGAAAGTGATCTTCATCCAACCGCCCCTGCGAGTCAACCTGGATATGCACCACCTCTGCCACAACCCGCCAGGGCAGATCGTTAGAGTGATGCTCCATCTGACTCACCAACACCACGTTCCGCTGGGAGGTGAAAGGGAAACGATGCGCCAGCTTGTTGATCGCCTCAGTCGTGTTTTTCCCAAAGATGCAAACATCGCGCTGGGCGTCGGCTCCAACAAATGAAAGGACAGCCTCGCGAGCCGCTTCATAAGCATGGGTCGACACCTGGCTCTTAAACCCGGTCCCACGATGCACGCTGCTGTAGTAATCCAAGAAGTGCTGCACACTGTCAGCGGCTGCCCGAAAAGCAGGCGTAGAGGCAGCATTATCCAGGTTAACATACCTCCGGCACGATCCATCCAGCAGCGGTACCTGAGTTTCCAGGCCGGTAAACAAATGAGAAAAGTCTTTCAAAATTGTTGACATAAAGAACCTATTAAGAACGTTTATGAGGGTGGGGTTAATACTTGCAAATCATGTTTGATTCGTTTATACTGTGGGTGTAAGTGGTAAAAAGTGGGAGATCGTGGAGATTATTTGGAGCGCCGGCCTCGTGTCCGGCGTTCCGTCATTCTAAGGATTGTAGAACATATGTTCCTGGGACGCTACGAACACGCAGTCGACGAGAAAGGGCGCATCACCATCCCGGTTCGCTTTCGCGAACTGTTGGAGAATGGCGCCTACGTCACCCAGGGATTCGACAGAAATTTAATGGTGTTGACGGCATCCTCCTTTGAACAAATTTCGGAAAGCGTGAACCAGTTAAGTATGACGGATCCGACCGCCCGCGCATTAAAACGCCTGATCTTTTCATCGGCTGAACGGTGCGAATTTGACCGTTCCGGGCGGCTGCTCCTACCGCAGTTTCTGCGTGATTCCGCACAGTTGGATGGGACGGCTGTTATTGTAGGCGCCGGAGATTATTTTGAAATTTGGTCACCGCAGCTTTGGTCCCAGCAGAACGAAGTTTTGCAAGATGCCGAAACCAACGCACAACGCTTCGCAGCCCTTAACCTGTCCATTGGGTAGGCCATTATGGAAGAAGAGAAGGATAGGCATGAAGGTGGCAGCAATCCACCGCATCGTTCTGTTCTTTACCATGAAATTATACTCGCTTTGCAGCCGCGCAGCCCAGGTCGCTACATTGATGCCACAGTAGGTGCAGGGGGACATGCCTGGGGAATCCTGAACGCCGCTTCCCCCGAAGGACGCCTGCTGGGTTTGGATGTTGATCCGCAGGCGCTGTCACTGGCAAGCCAACGACTTGCAGAATTTGGTGACCGCGCCATCCTGGTGCAGGCATCCTACACCACACTGCTCGAGCAAATTCACCACCTGGATTGGAACACCGTCGAAGGCATTGTCATTGATCTGGGTGTTTCGAGTATGCAGTTAGATACCGCCGAACGCGGTTTCTCTTTTCAGTCGCAAGGGCCGTTGGACATGCGCTTTGACCCAACCCAGCCCTTACAGGCCGAAGACCTGGTAAACCAGTGGTCCGAGCGCGATCTGGCAGATATCCTTTGGCGCTACGGAGAAGAACAGCAGTCTCGGCGCATCGCGCGCGCGATTGTTCAGGCCCGACCACTGCATACCACCCGCGAACTGGCTGAGCTAATTGCGCAATCTATCGGAGGGCGCAGGGGGCATATTCATCCAGCCACCCGCACATTCCAGGCACTGCGAATTGCAGTCAACCAGGAACTGCAAGCACTGGAGACCTTCCTACCAAAGGCTGTTGAAGCACTCGCTCCAGGGGGAAGACTGGCGGTTATCTCCTTCCATTCATTGGAAGACCGGATCGTGAAGCAGTACTTCCGCCGGGAATCCCGCGACTGCATCTGTCCACCCGAACAACCCGTTTGCACCTGTGGGCACATCGCATCGCTGAAAGAAGTGAACCGCCGCCCCATCCAACCGGATGAGGAAGAAATGCAGAGCAATCCGCGAGCACGTAGCGCAAAGCTAAGAGTAATTGAAAAAGCGGAAGTGAAATAAAGTTCTGGCACGAGAGTTGCACGTAAAGGTTACAGGACAAACGAGTCCTTCAATAAACTAACTTGTTTTGGAGAAGGAAATTTGTTGGAGCGAAACCTATGACGACGCCCAAACGGTTCGTCCAAGCATATCGACAGGCGCCGTGGCGCATACAGACCCAAAGAGGAGTGTTCATCCTCGTTGTGGCAATTTTAGGCGCCTCAATCCTGTGGATCATGCTCAGCGTCACCGTACAGGCAGCCTCGGCAGGCCTCGAAGTTCAAAAGTTGGAAACCGAGCAAGAAGATACACAGCGCAAGATTGCGAACTTACGAACTCAATATGCCAACCTCACTTCGGCTGCCAGAATGGAACAACGCGCATCTGAAATGGGCTTCGAACCGGTCACACCCGAATCGATCACCTATATGATCATCCCAGGGTATACGGGCCGGCAGTCCCAAATCAGCGCACCGCCCCCCACCGCATCCGTGCAAAAGCGCCTGATCAAACCAATCTATACGCAATCCCTTTGGGAATGGCTGCTGCAAGGTGTATTAGATGTTAGTGAACGCCCGGGAGGGATTTCTCCATGAAGCCCCGCTTGTATTCCCGTTACATGTTTGTCGGCAGCGCCCTCACCTTCGCGGGCCTGTTTATCCTTGTTTGGATGTTTCGCCTTCAGACCAGCAAAAGCGCCAAAGACTTAATGATAAGCGCGGAACAAAACAATATGATCCGCAAAACCATTTATCCCGAACGGGGGAATATTTATGACCGCTGGGGACATTTGCTGGCTGGCAATACTGAGGTCTATGAAGTTGGGGTGGATATGCGGTATATTACAGATCCGCAAACTGTCGCCATGACCCTTTCAAGTATCCTCGGACTCGATTATGGTCAGATTTATCCTGGCCTCAGTCAGGAGTGGGATCCTGAGAAACCAGGCTATCTGTTACTGGCAAACAATGTATCACCTGAAAAGATTAAGGAAATCGAAACGGTCATGCAGCAGATGGAGGATCAAGCCAGCCGCGTCTCGGCAGACAAGAGCAAAGATCTGCCTTCGCTGGATGGACTACAGTGGACTCCTCATCTACAGCGCAGCTACCCAGAACACAGCCTCGGCTCGACAGTGCTGGGCTTTTACTCCTACCTGGATAAAGAAAACGGGCACGGCTATTTTGGTGTAGAAGGGAAGTACAACCAACTGCTGTCTGGTGCGCCAGTCGAAGTCCTGGTTCCACAGGATCCCTACGATATGACACAACCGCCCTCCATTCCTCCTGGCGTCAGCCTGGTGCTGACCATTGACCGGGAAATTCAGGGGATGACGGAGCGTGTGCTCGACCAGGCAGTCAGCGACAACAACGCCAAATCAGGAACCATCATTGTGATGGACCCGCGCAATGGTGAAATTCTGTCAATGGCTTCCACCCCGCGCCTCGATCCGAACGAGTACTGGAAGTATACAGAGACCTTCCCAGCGCCAACCCCCTTCAACCGGGCGATTGGGCAAACGTACGAACCCGGCTCTGTTTTCAAAGTTCTCACCATGGCAGCTGGGTTAGACGCCGGCGCGGTCGAGCCGACCACGCCCTTCCTCGATACCGGTACGATCATGGTGGGCGGCATTCCAATTTATAACTGGGACCGCGGTGCGTGGGGCCCGCAAGACATGATTGGCTGTATGCAGCACTCCCTCAACGTCTGCCTCGCCTGGGTAGCTACCGAACTGGGCCCTTCGCGCTTCTATAACTACTTACAGCGCTTTGGTATTGGTCACCTGACCGGCATCGACCTGTCTGGCGAGGCCAACTGGCCCCTCAGCGTGCAGGGCGACCCCAACTGGTACCCGGTCAACCTGGGAACCAACTCCTTTGGACAAGGTGTTGCGACCACACCCATTCAAATGGTCATGGCGGCTGGCAGCCTGGCGAACGATGGCAAAATGATGGCGCCGCACGTCTTAAAAGCCGTCATTGAAAACGGAGAGCAGTATAATAACCCTCCACAGATTATCGGCAACCCGATCAGTGAACAATCCTCCCGCACCCTCACCACCATGCTGGTAGAGTCCTTATCGCGGGAATCATCGGACGCGCTGGTGGAAGGCTATAGTTTGGCAGGTAAAACGGGCACGGCTGAAATTCCTGGCCCCAACGGTTATTCCAGCGATCTGACCAACGCTTCCTTTGTCGGCTGGGGCCCCGCCGATAACCCCCGCTTTGTGGTATATGTCTGGCTCGAAAAGCCCTCCACCTCTATCTGGGGTTCGGTTGTAGCGGCCCCCGTCTTTCAAGAAATGGTGACGAACCTGGTCATTCTCATGGATATCCCTCCGGACAATGTCCGTGAGCAGTTGACAGCGCAGACCTCGCCATGATGCGCTGTGGATCATCAAACCTGGCGATAAGGAAATTTTGTGCTGACCCTGGCTGACGTGTTTGAAGCGCTCACCGGCGCTCGTCTGGAACTTGCCACACAGATTATCAATGAAGCAGCGATTGATTCGCGGCAGGTTATTCCAGGAACGATGTTCGTTGCGCTGCCAGGTGAGCGGACCGACGGTCACAATTATGTCGGTGAAGCCTTCAAAAATGGAGCCAGCCTGGCGCTGATCCAAAAAGATCTCGCGGAGCAGTTCCCCACCTTTGACCTGCGCAGCCCGCGCAGTCTTTCGGAGGAAACTCTACCCGCCAGTCTGCTGCAAGGCACGCCCTTCTGCCTGCGAGTGGAAGACAGCTTGCAAGCGCTGCAAAAAATCGCCCGTTTCTACCGCCGCAAGCTCAATGTGCGGGTAATCGGCATCACGGGCAGTGTCGGCAAGTCAACAACCAAAGAACTGGTGGCTGAGGTTCTCAGCCAACGTTACCGCACCTTAAAATCAAGTGGAAACTTCAATAATGAAATCGGCCTTCCGTTAACCCTGCTGCGACTGGGGCAGGGTCACCAGCGCGCCGTGTTAGAGATGGGCTTTTTTGTCCCCGGTGAAATCTCTTTCCTGTGCGATCTGGCCCTGCCAGAAGTAGGCGTCATTACCAATATAGGCACTGTCCACGCCGAACGGGCCGGATCGCAAGAGGTCATCGCGCGCGGAAAAAGCGAGTTGGTGCAGGCCCTACCGTCCACGCCCAAAGGGGTCGCCGTTTTGAATTATGATGACCCCTGGGTAAGACCCATGGCATCGCAGACCCAGGCCCAGGTTTTTTACTACGGCCTGAACCCATCCGCCCACTTATGGGCTGATGACGTAGAAAGCATGGGCCTGGAAGGAATTCGCTTCCGGCTGCACTATCGCAATGAAGTGCTGCATCTGCGCGTACCGCTCATTGGGCAGCACTCCGTTCATACCGCTTTACGCGCAGCCGCCGTCGGTTTGGTAGAAGGGCTGACCTGGAGCGAGATCATCAATGGGCTGCGTCATGGGCATTCACAGCTTCGATTGGTTGCTGTGCGCACGCAGAACGGCGCGCTCATCCTGGATGAACTCGTACAATGCTTCACCCGAATCGACCCTGGCGGCCCTCAATTTACTGAATGAGATGGAAGGCCACCGCATCGCTGTGCTGGGTGAAATGCTCGAACTGGGCCAGTACGAAAAACAAGGCCACGAAATCGTCGGTCTGCGCACTGCCGAAGTGGTCCATCGCCTGATCGCCGTCGGTCAGCGCGCCCGGTTGATTGTAGAGGCAGCCCGAAAAGCAGGCCTGGCATCTGCGCACATCACCTGGGTACCCGATGTGCCCCAGGCAGTCGAGGTACTGCGTTCCGAACTGAAAGAAGGAGACGTGGTTTTGATTAAAGGTTCGCACGGGTTACGAATGGACCGGATTGTGTCCGCATTGGAGACCGTTTCATGATCCTGGCATGTTTCATGCAAGAAAAAAGAAACATGAACGAGGACGCTCCATGAACAATACACCTATGGCTCTGGCGCTGAGTGGGTTGAGCTTTATGCTGGCAGTCATTTGGGGCGGTCCACTGCTGCGCGTTTTGAAGTACTTTAAAGTCGGGAAACTTATACGGGTTGAAGGCCCCGACCGGCACATTAACAAAATGGGCACACCCACCATGGGGGGCGTAATGATCGTCCTACCCGTGGCGCTGTTGACCGTTCTGCTGAACGCCGCTTCGCTTCTAGGTTTGAATGTCTTAGGGCGTTCGGTGATTCTGCCGTTGATGGTACTTTTGGGCTATGCCTTTCTAGGCGCTGTCGACGATTGGGAAGGCATTCGCGGCCCACGGCGCGGGCTGGGCATGCGCGCCCGCACCAAGTTTCTCATGCAGGTCATCTTCGCTACCGCTGTGGCCTTTGGGTTGAAGTACGTGCTGGAGGTGCCAGAGTTGTTCTGGTTTGCCGGTGAAGAGCCTCTTTCACTGGGCGGCTGGTACATCCCGATTGCGGTGCTTGTGATCGTCGGCATGTCGAATGCCATCAACTTTACAGATGGTTTAGATGGGCTGGCAGGGCTGATCTCGGCTACCGCTTTCGCCGCCTTTGGCGGCATTGCGCTCCTGCAGCAGCAGCTCTTTCTGGCGCGCTTCTGCTTCACGATTGTCGGCGCGCTGTTTGGCTTTTTGTGGTTCAATGTTCACCCCGCTGAGTTATTCATGGGTGACACAGGTTCGCTCTCGCTGGGTGCAGCCCTCGGTGTGGTCGCTCTCATGACCGGTCAGTGGCTGCTGCTGCCGCTCATTGCCATCATTCCCGTCAGCGAAGCGCTGAGTGTCATCTTACAGGTAGGGTATTTTAAAGTGACAAAAGGCAGGCGCTTGTTTAAGATGGCGCCTTTTCACCACCATTTCGAACTGCTCGGTTGGAGCGAAACGCAGGTAGTGCAGCGTTTTTGGTTGGTTGGCCTGTTATTTGCAATGTTAGGAATTGCTTTGGCATTGGTGTAAAACAATGAAACGAAACTGGACTGGAATGCACGTTGTCATCATTGGGGCCGCCCGGCAGGGACTGGCCCTGGCGCGATTCCTATCCAGCCGGGGCGCTCAGGTTACGCTGAACGACCAGCGATCGACCGAACAGATGCAGTCCGTCATCGCCAGCATGGCGCACCTGCCCATCCGCTGGGTGTTGGGCAGTCACTCGCCAGAAATGTTAGCTGGAGCCGATCTGGTCTGTGTTTCAGGCGGCGTGCCCCTCAACCTGCCGGTGCTGCACGAAGCTCAACGCCGTGGACTGCCGCTCACCAATGACTCGCAAATCTTTATGGAGGAAGTAAAAGCCCCAGTCATCGGAATCACCGGATCCGCTGGTAAGACGACCTCCACTACCCTGTTAGGACGCATGGCAGAAGCCGCGCTGCGGTCCGGCGCTCTTGGCGCTGCGCGCCGCGCCTGGGTAGGAGGCAACATTGGCTTGCCGCTGGTGGAATATGTGGATGAAATTCAGCCAGAGGATCTGGTCATCGTAGAGTTTTCCAGCTTTCAGCTGGAACTGATGACCTGCTCGCCCCATATCGCCGCTGTGCTCAACATCACCCCGAACCATCTTGACCGGCACGGCACGCTAGAAGCCTACACCGCGGCCAAAGCCCGCATTCTAGACTTCCAATCAGCGCAAGATATCGCCGTACTGAATCGGGAAGACTCAGGCGCGCGGGGATTGGCGGAACGTGTAGCAGGCAAGTTGATTACTTTTGGGCTACAGCGTCCGCACTCCGCTCAAGCCGCGACCTTCGTAGAAGGTTCGAACCTGTATCTGACAGATGGTCACAGTGAGCAGCCTATTCTATCGCGCGACAACATTCGTCTGCGCGGGGAGCACAATCTAACAAATGTGCTGGCTGCCTGCGCTGTGGCATATGCAGCCGGTCTTCCGGTGGAAGCCATGCGAGCCGGAGTTCAGGGGTTCAATGGCGTGCCGCATCGCCTGGAGTGGATACACAGTTGGAAAGGGATCACGTGGTACAACAACTCCATCGCTACCGCCCCTGAACGCACCATCGCAGCCATTCAGGCCTTTGACGAACCCCTTGTTCTGCTCCTGGGCGGGCGCGATAAAGACCTGCCCTGGGAAAAACTGGCTGAACTGGTGCACCGGCGGGTAGATCACGTGGTTGTATTTGGCGAAGCCGCCGAAAAAATTCTGCAGGCGATTGGCCCTGTTCGCAGCGGCAGCCGTCTGAAAACCGTCTGCCGCCAGGACCATCTGGCAGAGGCAGTGCAGGCAGCCGCAGAACTGGCTCAGGCAGGTGACGTTGTGCTGCTTTCGCCTGGCGGCGCCAGTTTCGACGAATTCAAAGATTTTGAAGAGCGTGGGGAGCGCTACCGAGCATGGGTGAAGGCTCTTTCGTAAATATGTCTGTTCCTCCGGTGGAAAAGAACCATGCCCGGCCCGTTCAGCCTCGTTCGATGCATTTAGGCATCGACTGGCTGCTGGTCGGCGCAGTAGTGGGTCTGGTTTTGTTTGGCATGCTGATGGTTTACTCAGCAGGGCCAAAGTTTGCTATGCAGTTACAACTCTCGCCAGACTACTTCCTCCAGCGCCAGATCATGTGGGCTGGGGTTGGCGGGGTCGTGGCAATCGGCTTGACCTTTCTCAACTACCACTTTTTCAGGCGGATCACCATCCTCATGTTGTTGGGCACACTGGCCGCGCTGCTGGCAGTCGCGCTGATCGGCAACACCACCCTGGGCGCAAATCGCTCCTTGTTTTCTGGCTCGATCCGCCCCTCTGAGTTAGCCAAACTGGTCATCATCATCTATGTCTCCGTCTGGCTGAACGCCAAACAGGACGTACTCAACGACATCACCTTCGGGTTAGTTCCGCTCATCATCATCCTCGGCACCACCGCCGGCCTGATTATGGTACAGCCAGACTTCAGCGCGGCCATTACAGTCGCCATCCTCGGCAGTATCCTGTTCTTCCTGGCTGGGGGAGAGTGGCGGCAGATTGCGCTGGTGATGCTCGTCACCGCCCTGTTCGGCTGGCTGGTGGTCAACATCTACCCCACCGGCATCCGCCGCATCAATGAATATCTGACGGGTTTGCACGATCCGCTTCAGGCTTCCTTCCACGTGCAGCGCTCACTGGAAGCCGTGATTAACGGCGGCTTGTTTGGTACTGGCATTGGCCTCGGCCGCGCCAAGTTTACCGGCCTGCCCGTCGCGCCCACCGACAGCATCTTCGCGGTCATCGCTGAGGAAGTCGGGCTGCTCGGGGCGGCTATGGTGGTTCTGGCTTACCTGGTCATCTTGTGGCGAGGTCTGTTCATCGCGGAACGCGCTCAGGATAAGCTCGGATCGCTGCTCGCCAGTGGAATCACCGTATGGATCTTAGTCGAAGCGCTGCTAAACATGGCCGTCATGGTCAACCTGCTGCCACAAGCTGGCAATGCGCTGCCGTTCATCAGCTACGGCGGATCAAACATGGTCGTTACGCTGGCAGGAGTCGGCATTCTGATGAATATTGCTCGCACATCCGAGAAAAAAGAACTCGCAAGGAGGGAATTCCTTTGGTACGGTTGTTGATTTGCGCTGGCGGGACCGGGGGGGGCGTGTATCCCGCTCTGGTCACCCGTCAAGCACTCGGCAAGGACGCTGACCCCGTGCTTTGGGTAGGCAGCGAAGGCGGCATGGAGGAAGACCTGGTGAAACGAGCCGGGCTCCCCTATGCTGCGATTCCCGCTGCCGGAGTGCACGGCGTGGGACCGCGTGCCCTGCCCGGCAACCTGGTGCGTCTGGCGCGCGGAACAATCGCTGCCCGGCGCATTCTGCATTCTTTCAAACCGGACGTGCTGCTCTTCACAGGTGGCTATGTTGCCGCGCCAATGGCCCTGGCCGGGCGCAGCATCCCCAGCTTGCTATATGTACCGGATATTGAACCTGGCCTGGCCTTGAAGTTCCTGGCCCGCTTCGCCAGCCGCATTGCGCTCACCACCGAAGAATCGCGCCAGTACTTCCCACCCCAGGCGCGAACGGTAGTGACAGGCTATCCTACCCGCCCTGAAATGGCGCGCTGGCAGCGCAGTGAAGCGCGTCAGCACCTGGGCCTCGAACCAGACCGCTTCACGCTTCTGGTTACGGGTGGCAGTAAGGGAGCGCGTTCCATCAACCGGGCCGTTTTAGCCGCTCTGCCCCAAATCCTGCCGGAAATGCAGGTCGTTCACATCACTGGGCAGTTGGACTGGCCCGAGGTAGAAGCTGCTAAGTGCCAGCTGCCAGCCGAAACCGCCGGTCGCTACCACACTATGCCCTATCTGCACGAGATGGGCGCGGCCCTGGCATCTGCTGATCTGGTCATCTCGCGGGCGGGAGCCTCCAGTCTCGGAGAGTATCCGCTGTTTGGCCTGCCCGCCATCCTGGTTCCCTATCCCTACGCCTGGCGCTACCAAAAGGTCAATGCGTCATACCTGGTAGAGCGTGGAGCCGCAGTCTTGCTGCAAGATGAAAACATGGCCAACCAACTGCTGCCAACCATCCAGCTTCTGTCGCGTGACCTACAACGGCTGCAAGCGATGCGCCAGGCCATGCAGAAACTGGCACAACCTGCCGCGGCTGAACACCTGGCAGATCTGGTGCGAGAATTATCTAGTCACACCGCACAACACAGGAAGAAACAAAACGATGGTTAGCCTGGTTGTCGTCTTCTGGATGTATGTCATTCTCTTCGCCATTATTGGCGCGATGCGCGGTTGGGCTCGTGAACTGCTGGTCAGTTTCAGCCTTATCCTGGCGCTGTTTATCATTTCCGTGATTGAGCGCTTTGTTCCGTTTGTTCGTGACATTCTGGCGGCAAACGGACAGGTGATGTTCTGGCTGCGAGCAGGTGTGATCTTTGCGCTGGTGTTCTTTGGCTACCAGACCCCCAATATTTCTCGTCTGGCTGGCGGCAACCGTTTCGCGCGTGAGCGCCTGCAAGATACGCTGCTGGGCATCTTCCTGGGTGCGCTGAACGGATACCTGATTGCTGGCTCGCTGTGGTACTACCTCAACTCAGCCGGGTATCCCTTCCCAAATGTGATCAGCGGCCCGGCGGGTGGTGAGGTAGCAGATCTCACGAACCGCATGATGGCTATCATGCCGCCCCAACTACTGGGTGGCTCCTCAGCGATTTACTTCGCGGTTGCCATCGCCTTTGCTTTCGTTCTTGTGGTATTTATCTAAAGATGGAGATGGAAAAATTGTCTGAAATGGCGCACAAGGTACAGGCGCAAAAGATGCACATTCACCTGATCGGCATCGGCGGCAGTGGTCTTTCAGCCATTGCCCGCTTACTGCTGGAACGCGGCCACACCGTCACAGGCAGTGACCGTGCCCTTTCCCCTCTCGCGCAAGATCTAGTCGCCGCTGGAGCTGGCGTCTTCTTAGGGCACAAGGCCGAAAATGTTCGCGGCGCCAATCTGGTGATACGTTCTTCAGCCGTGCCAGACGACAATGTCGAAGTGCTGGCTGCCCAGGCTGCGGGAATTCCTATGATGAAGCGCGCTAATTTCTTAGGACAGTTAATGGCGAACCACCAGAGCATCGCCATTGCTGGTACGCACGGCAAAACCACCATCACTGCCATGATTGCCTGGCTGCTGGTGCAGTTAGGCGAAGATCCCTCGTATATCATCGGTGGAACGGCGCGCAATCTGGGGCGCAACGCCCACGCCGGAAAGGGACAGGCTTTCGTTATCGAGGCGGATGAGTACGACCGCATGTTCCTGGGGCTGCAACCTGACCTGGCCATTGTCAGCTACCTGGAACACGATCACCCCGACTGCTACCCCACTCCACTGGATTACCGGCAGGCCTTTGTGGACTTCATCCAGGGACTGCGGCCCGGTGGTACCTTGCTCGTTTCACATGATAATCTCGAGGCCAGGCAGCTTGCCCGGGTGATTCCATCTGGCTGCCAGTCCCTTACTTATGGAACCAATCCAGAAGCGGACTACACTGCCGCCAATCTGGTTCATAACCAGCAAGGAGGCTATGACTTCGAAGCCTTTTTCTGTCAGGAATGCGATCAACCGCAGCGGTTGGCTTTGGTGAGCTTGCAGGTGCCTGGCGAACACAATGTTCGCAATGCCCTGGCTGCTCTGGCAGCAGTACACCAACTCCTGCCCCAAGAACACCGCCCGCAAGGCATGAGCATTGCGGCCCAGGCTTTGAGCGAATATATCGGCGCCGGAAGGCGCTTTGATGTGCGGGGAGTGGTGGACGGCGTGACTGTCATTGACGACTACGCGCATCACCCAACCGAAGTGCAGGCCACCCTGGCCGCAGCCCGTGCCCGCTACCCCCAACAGCGCATCTGGGCAGTCTGGCAGCCGCACACCTACTCGCGCACCCGCGCCCTGCTGCCGCAGTTCATCCGTTCTTTTGACAATGCTGAACGGGTGCTGGTGACTGAAATCTATGCTGCCCGCGAGCAGGCCGAACAGTTCGACCACTTTTCAGCCGCCCAGGTGGTGCAGCAAATAAATCATCCGGGCGTACAGTTTGTGCCCACCCTGGAAGATGCCACCAGCGTCCTGCTGGCATCACTCCAACCTGGCGATGTCCTGCTCATTCTTTCAGCCGGTGACGCTGACCAGGTAAGCGTAAACGTACTGGCCCACTTACAAGAAAGGCATCAGGCCGCTCGTTAAGCGCCTGAGAGAATGAAAATGAGCACGGTTTCTAGCTCCCTCCTCTTGACCGAACAACTGCCGCGGCTGCGCGAGCAGTTTGGCAGCTCGTTAAAAGAGGGCGTGAGCATGGCTCATTTCACTACGGCTCACGTAGGCGGGCAAGCAGAAGCCATGCTGGTGGCAAACTCAGCCGCCGAACTGGAACAGACCATTCGCCGACTGTGGGATCTGCAAGTGCCTTTCATCCTGCTGGGCAGCGGTTCGAATGTACTGGTAAGTGATCAGGGGCTGCCCGCCCTGGTGGTGCTGAACCGCGCCCGCCGCATCGTGATTGACGTGGATGCGGAACCGCATTCCGTTTGGGCCGAGTCGGGCGCAAATTTCGGCAGCATTGCCCGCCAGGCAGCCTTGCGCGGCCTGAGCGGCCTGGAATGGGCGGCAACCATTCCAGGCACGCTGGGAGGGGCAGTTTACGGCAACGCGGGTGCTTTTGGCGGCGATATCGCCGGGAATTTAATGCTGGCAAATATCTTGCACCCTACCGGAAAAGAAACCTGGAGTGCCGACCAAATGCAGTATGCCTACCGGTCCAGCCTGTTAAAGCGCAGCCAGATGCCCGCCGTCGTCCTGTCGGCCCGTCTGCGGTTGCAGCCCGGCGACCAACAGCAGGTGCAGGCGCAAATGGCAGCCAATTCGGCCTACCGCCGCAGGAGCCAGCCGCCCGGCGCCAGCATGGGCTCCATGTTCAAAAACCCGCCAGGAGATCACGCCGGCCGACTGATCGAAGCCGCCGGGCTAAAAGGGAAGCGCGTCGGAGATGCAGAAATTAGCCCGATCCATGCGAACTTCTTCATCAATCATGGACAGGCAACCGCCAGCCAGATCGGCCAGTTAATTCGCATGGCGCGCGAAACGGTTTTGGAAAAATTTGGCGTATTACTCGAACTTGAAGTGGAACTGCTGGGTGAATGGCCCGGCATCCAGAAAAATGCTTAGGAGCATTCAATTATTATGACGAACGCTAAGCGGAGCGTGGGAGTACTTTTTGGGGGACGATCGGGCGAGCATGAAGTTTCGCTGATGTCAGCTCGTTCGGTACTGTCCGTGTTGGATCCCCAAAAATACGTGGTTGTTCCCATTGGCATCACCCATGAAGGGGTGTGGGTGACTGGTCCCCGCGTATTAGAGATGCTTGAATCGAATACCAACGACAGGCTGGAAACATCCCTCCAGCCAGGACAAGAAAATGACCTTACCCGCGTCACGCTCCTGCCCTATCCTGGACAGAACACGCTCTACGCGCTGCATGAAAATGGCACAGGCACACACCTGAAGCCATACGCAAAGTTAGATGTGGTCTTTCCGGTGCTGCACGGTACCTTTGGTGAAGATGGCACCATCCAGGGCTTGTTAGAGCTGGTTGATCTGGCTTACGTAGGCGCAGGCGTGCTTGGCTCATCGGTGGGCATGGATAAGAGCCTGTTTAAAGATGTGATGCGCGCTCATGGTCTGCCAGTAGTTGAGTGGATCACATTCAGCCGCAGCGACATTCAAAACAGACCTCAGGCGATCATCGAACAGGCCGAAGCCCTGGCGCCCTACCCGCTCTTTACCAAACCCGCCAACCTGGGCTCTTCCGTCGGCATCACCAAATGCCGCAGCCGCTCAGATTTGTTCGAAGGACTGATGGAAGCTGCTTCATACGATACGCATGTTCTAGTGGAGCGAGCCGTCCCGAATGTACGCGAGATCGAAGTGAGCGTGCTGGGCAATACAGATGCCCGCGCCTCTCTGCCCGGTGAAGTACGGCCCTCCGGCGACTTTTACACCTACGAGGCCAAGTACCTGGATGATCGCTCTGAGCTAATCATTCCAGCACCGCTACCCGCCGATGTGACCGCCCGCATCCGCCAGATGGCTGTCCAAGCCTTTCACGCCGCAGATGGCTCTGGCATGGCCCGCGTCGATTTTTTGCTGGATGGGCACACCAATGACGTCTATATTGGCGAGATTAACACCCTTCCAGGCTTTACCCGCATCAGCATGTACCCCAAGCTGTGGGAAGCCACAGGCTTATCCTATGCTGCTTTAGTCGATCGCTTGATTAAACTGGCCTTAGAACGCAAAGCAGATCGTGATCGCACAGAACGCCAGTTTCGGAGGAGAGGATGAGAGACAGTAACCAGCCGTCCCAGAACCGGGCCGAAGACATTCGCCGCCGTCGCGCCCAGCGCAGTCAGCAGCACGTGGGTAATGTGGTCTCACGAGTCAGCAGCCCTGTCCAGAGTCGCCCAGTCCTCGTGCGCGGCAGTGGGTACGGCACGCCGGTTCACCGTCAGGCAGGAACGCGAGCCCGCCGCCAGTTCTACGTCACCATGGAAAGCTCTGGCGCCGAGCTGCGCTTGCCCTCCTTACCCCTCATCCGTCCTGGCTGGCGTCTGCTGTCTGGTCTGTTGGTGGTCTTCCTGGCAGTTGGCATCTTCTCTCTATGGAATTCGCCTTTCTTCCGCATCAGCAGTATAGACGTGGAAGGCTTGCAGCGCCTGAATGCCTCTGACCTGGAAGCAGAAATCGCCCTGGAAAACCTCTCAGTGATTGAAGTCAACCCGCAAACAGTGCAGGCGAAAATTGAGCAGTCCTTCCCAGAACTGACCGACATCGCGATCACGGTGGAACTGCCCAATATCGTCACGGTAACCGCCCGTGAGCGCCAACCCGTGCTGGCCTGGCAAGAAGGCGACCAGACCAGTTGGGTAGACGTGGAAGGCTTCATCTTCCAACCTCGCGGAGAAGCCGGAGCATTGGTGACAGTGCAAAGCAACGACAACATCCCGCTGGCCCCACTGACCGCCAGTGAGATCACCCAAGACTCTGCCAGCACCGACCCGTCAGCCGACCCCGCCGGCGTACTGAAAGAAGCCAGCATCCTCTCAGGCAGTAACGCTGCCCTGCCCCATCGCCTGGCAAACTTGCAGTTATTGAGCGCCACGCTGCAGTTGGTCAAAAAGCTGCCCGAAGGCACCGCGCTGGTATACGACCAGGCCAACGGCCTGGGGTGGAATACTGCCGAAGGGTACCAGGTCTTCATTGGCAAAGATCTAAAAAACTTCGATGAAAAGTACACGATGTATCAGGTCATCTTGCAGCAGTTGCAAGACCAGGGCATCCAGCCCAGTCTGATTAGCGTTGAACATCTGAACGCACCATTCTACCGATTGGAGCAGTAAGCCATGGTGGACGAACCGATTGTTGTAGGCATCGATATCGGCACCACAAAAGTCTGCACACTGGTTGCGCGGGTAGAAGGCGAAAACAACCTGCGCATTCTCGGCGTTGGAATTGAGCCTTCGCAAGGGATTCGCAAGGGGACCATTGTGGATCTGCAGCCGCTTCTCAGGCAATTGCTCGCTCCATTGAAAAAGCCGAGCGATCGTCTGGGCTCGAAGTTACCTCCGCTCTGGTCAGCCTGGCTGGCTCGCACGTCTCCTCGGTCAACAGCCGGGGCGTAGTCGGTATCTCTGGTCGGGTTATCGACCAGGATGACGTCGCCCGCGCCCTGGATGCTGCCCAGGCCGTCGCTATTCCACACAACCGCGAGATCATCCATGTAATGCAGCGCGGTTTCATCGTAGATGGTCAAGATGGCATCCGTATGCCCGTCGGCATGCACGGCTACCGCCTGGAAGTGGAAGCGCACATCATCACCGCCGCTGCTGCCACCGTGGAAAACCTGCGCCAGTGCGTACAGGCCTCTGGCGTGGAGGTGTCCCAGTTCGTACTCAACCCGCTTGCCTCTGCCGAAGTGGTGCTTTCAGAAACAGAACGCCAGATGGGCGTGGTCGTTTGCGACATTGGCGGCGGCACAACAGACATGGCAATTTACATTGATGGCGATGTCTGGCACACCATGGTGCTCGGCGTGGGCGGCAACCACATCACCTCCGATATTGCCCACGGCTTGCGGCTCTCAATGGCCCAGGCCGAAGAAATTAAAAAGCAGTACGGGCACGCCGTCCAGGAAGAAGTAGCCGAAAATGACACCTTCACAGCCCGCATTTTCGGCGAAGAACGGGCCACCATCATCAGCCGCCGCGAGCTGGCGATGATCATCGAGGCCCGCATGGAAGAGATCTTTGACCTGGTCTTGCAAGAAATCAAGCGCTCAGGCTACGATGGCCTGCTGCCGGCAGGCATGGTGCTCACCGGCGGATGCAGCCTGATGCCTGGCTCGCGCACACTGGCAAACCGTGTGCTCGGACTGCCGGTCCGCATTGCCCGGCCAGAAAATATGGTCGGTCTGACGGATCAGCTACATTCTCCCGCGTATTCAACCAGCGTGGGGCTGCTCTACTGGGCCTTAATGATGAGTGAGACCGAGCCCAGTTACCGTGGCCGCCCAAGAAAGAAAGGAGGGACAAGCTTTGGGGATACACTGCGGAGCTGGCTTACTCGTCTTTTGCCGTAAGTTTTCAATGACAGCCCACTTGCAAAGCTGTAAAGCAGAATTTGCTGTTGCATTACCAAAAGTTGAAACACAATCGTATGAGGATGCGTTGTTCTTTGTGGAGGAGGTAAATAATCAATGGAAATGAGCATACCACAATCTGAGTCCTTTGCCCGGATTAAAGTGATCGGCGTGGGCGGCGGTGGCTGCAATGCCGTCAATCGCATGATCGAAGAAGGGCTGCAAGGCATCGAATTTATCGCCGTCAATACCGATGGACAGGCGCTGCTTCAATCCAAAGCGCAGGCTCGCGTCCGTGTCGGTGAAAAGGTGACTCGCGGCCTGGGCGCGGGCGGTAACCCCGAGGTTGGGCGCAAAGCGGCCGAAGAATCGGCCGAAGAGCTGTACGAAGTCCTGAAAGGCAGCGATATGGTCTTTGTCACCTCCGGCATGGGCGGCGGCACAGGCACCGGCGCGGCCCCCATCGTCGCGCAGATTGCCAAAGAAGTCGGCGCGCTGACCATTGGCGTGGTCACCCGCCCCTTCACCTTTGAAGGTTCGCGCCGCGCTCAGGCTGCCGAAACAGGCATCAGCAAACTGAAGGAACATGCTGACACCCTCATCGTCATCCCCAATGATCGCCTGCTGCAAATGGTCGATAAACGCGCCAGTCTGCAAGATGCTTTCCGCCTGGCGGACGACGTGCTGCGCCAGGGTATTCAGGGCATCTCTGAACTGATCACTGTGCCCGGCCTGATCAACCTCGACTTCGCCGATGTGCGCGCCATCATGTCCGAAGGCGGCGCTGCCCTCATGGCAGTCGGTCACGCCAACGGCGAAGAACGCGCGCGCGTCGCTGCCGAAATGGCGATCTCCAGCCAGCTCCTGGATATCACCATCGACGGCGCCCGCGGGATCCTCTTCAACGTCACCGGTGGCCCAATCCCTCACCCTGTTCGAGGTCAACCAGGCCGCCGCCATCATCAAAGAAACCGCTCACCCCGATGTCAACCTGATCTTCGGTGCAGTCATCGACCCCAACCTGGGCGAAGAAATTCGCATTACGGTCATTGCAACGGGTTTCGATAGAGCCGACGGGCGACCAGTAGAACGGACCCTGCGCATCGAGGATACGCAGCAGTCCGGCGTTCGCGCTCGCTCGGCTGCCAGCAGTTCTGAACGCCCGGCCGCTCAACAGCTCCGCAGCAGAACCAGCAGGCGCCGAACGATTTTCAGCGCGTCATGAACACGGACGATCTGGACATCCCTGCCTTCCTGCGCAACCGCACCCAACGCTAACCGCGTTGGGCAGCGCATAACGCGCTGGAACTGCGCCAGGGCTGCTCTGGCTTGCTCCTCCATTGAAGAATACATAGCGGGCAGTTTCTTGCCCGCTATTACCTTTTCCATATCGTTTGGGTGGAATGGCGCCCCAGGAAAATGCCCTTCCGCCGAAACTCATTTTTTAAGGTTTGTCCGCAAAACCTGCTCCACCCCCCATATCTGGGCCCCATATATCCAGCATCACCATCATTACGACCTGTTTTCCCCACATCTGCCTCCTCCCAGACCACCCCAAAACCGCATTGGTAAATATCATAGAACATTTGAATGATAAAATGAAATTTTAAGGTTAAATTTATGACTTTTTCTCTTGTAGGAGTGGGGCATTTGTGCTAAAATGGCTACACAATAGTAAATATACGGGGGTCAGTAGTACCATACCACCATATATGGTGGTATGTTTTTTCTTTGTCCCAAAGTAAATTCCCTTTTTCGGAGGATGCATGCGTTGTCCCTACTGTCAAAATGATAAATCCAGGGTTCTCGATACTACTCATGACAGCCGAGGGGGTGTGCGGCGGCGGCGCGAGTGTGAAGCCTGTGGACAGCGCTTCACCACCATTGAGCGCCCTCTCCTCGCAACGCCTCTGATTATTAAAAAAGACGGGACGCGCGAAGAATTTGATCGTGAAAAACTCATGCGCGGCATTCGCATTTCCTGCGCCAAACGGCCTGTTTCAGCGGCTGCCATCGATCGTCTGGTCGGCGAAATCGAAACCTCTCTCCAGCGCCTGGGCCGCTCCGAAGTCAGCTCGCGCGTGGTCGGAGATATGGTGATTTCCGGCCTGAAAGAATTGGATCATATTGCGTACATTCGTTACGGCATCGTGTACCTCCAACTGGATGATCTGCATTCAATCCGTGATGAAATCGATCAGCTCTTAAAGGATGAGGAGATCTCTTATGGAAAAGCAAGTGTTTAAGACACAAGAACCCGCAGTAAAAAGTGGTCTGCTCCCCACCCCACCCATGCCCACCGATCTACCGGGCATCGACCTCACCGACAATGCTCGCCAGGTGCTTACGCGCCGCTACGTCCGCCGGGGTGAAACGGCCAGCCGGCTGAAACCGTCGAAGAGATGTTCTGGCGTGTGGCTTACCACATCGCCCGCGTCGAAGAAACCTGGGGCGGTGATGTGATGGAGCGCGCTCGCGACTTTTACAACTTGCTCACCAGCAAGTCCTTCTTCCCCAACTCCCCCACCTTTACCGGCGCCGGAACCCCGCTCGGGCAGCTCGCCGCCTGCTTCGTCCTCGCCATCGCCGACGACATGGGCCGCCACCCCGACGGCATCTTCCAGACCCTCCGCAACGCTGCCCTCATCCAGCAAACCGGCGGCGGCAACGGCTTTGCTTTCTCGCGCCTGCGTCCTGAAGGCTCCCTCGTCAAATCCTCCTCCGGGCAGGCCACCGGCCCGGTCGGCTTCCTGCGCGTCTACGACAACGCCTTTGGCGAAGTCGCCCAGGGCGGCACCCGCCGCGGCGCCAACATGGGCGTCCTGCGCGTCGACCATCCCGATATCGAAGACTTTATCACCTGCAAGACCGAAGAAAACGCCATCACCAACTTTAATATTTCCGTCGGCATCACCGACGCTTTCATGCGCGCCGTCGAAAACGACGAATCCTGGGATCTCCGCTTCCCCGATATCACCTCTCCCGCTTACCGCGGCTTCCAGGGCACCTTTGAACAGGCCGAAGAGGCCGGCATCCCCTTCAAGGTTTACCGCACCGTGCGCGCCCGCGACCTGTTCAACAAGATCGTCAAGCAGGCCCACCACAACGGCGAACCCGGCCTGCTCTTCCTCGACGCCGCCAACCGCTCCAACCCCGTCCCGCACCTCTATCAACTGGAAGCCACCAACCCGTGTGGTGAGCAATTTTTAGGTCCCAACGAAAACTGCTGCCTCGGCTCAGTCAATCTGGCCCAGCACCTCGGCCCCGACGGCGCCGTCGATTGGGAAAAGCTGCGCCAGAGCGTGGCCCTTTCTACCATCTTCCTCGATGACGTGGTAGAAGCCAACGCCTACGTGCCCGCCGTTCCCCAGTTGAAAGAAGCCGCCCACCGCGCCCGCCGCATTGGCCTCGGCATCATGGGCCTGGCCGACCTGATCTACCATGTCGGCATTCGCTACGGCTCCGAAGAAGGCCAGGAGTTCGCCGCCCAGGTCATGGAGTTCGTCCGCTACCACGCCATGCAGACCAGCATCGAACTCGCCCAGGCCCGCGGCCCCTTCCCCGCCATCCAGGGCAGCATCTACGACCCCGCCGCCTTCAAATGGCAGCCGCCCGTGCCCCTCACTCCCTACCAGTCCGACTGGGGCCGCCCCGAGATCAACTGGGACGATATCCTTACCGCCATCCAGCAGCACGGCATCCGCAACGCCGCCCAGACCACCATCGCCCCCACCGGCACCATCGCCACCGTCGCGGGCTGCGAGGGCTACGGCTGCGAGCCGGTCTTCGCCCTGGCCTACATCCGCCACGTCAACGACAACGGCAAAGACCTCCAGCTCACCTACGCCAGCCCCCTCTTTGAAAAGGCCCTGCAAGACCTTGCGGTAGGCCCAGAGGAACGCGAAGAAATCCTGGATCAAATCATGCGTGAAGGCTCGTGCCAGGGCGTAGAAAGCCTGCCAGAGCGCGTCCGCAGCACCTTCGTCGTCTCCGGCGATATTTCCGCCCAGGAGCACGTCCGCATGCAGGCCGCCCTGCAAGCCTTTGTGGATAACAGCCTCTCCAAGACCATCAATTTCCCTGAAGGCGCCGCCGAAGACCAGGTCGCCACCGCATACCAGCTCGCCTGGAAGCTCGGCTGCAAAGGCATCACCGTCTACGTCACCGGCTCGCGCGACAAAGTCGTCCTCGAAACCCGCGCCACCGTCGAAAAGAAACAGGCCGCCCCCGAAGCCCAGCCCGCCGCTGAACCCCAAACCGCCGAACAGCTCTACATCTGGCACGAGTCCAAGAAGCCCCGCCCGCGCTTCCTGCCCGGCTTCACCTACTCCATCCAGACCCCCCTCGGCGAGGCCTTCGTCACCGTCAACGAAAACGGCCGCAGCCAGCCCTTTGAGGTCTTCATCAACACCGCCAAGGCCGGCTCCGACACCGCCGCCGTCTCTGAGGCCATCGGACGCCTCATCTCCTACATCCTGCGCCTGGCCTCGCCCGTCGAGCCGCTCAAGCGCCTGGTGGAAGTGACCCGCCAGTTAGCCGGCATCGGCGGCGGACGCCCCATGGGCTTTGGCCCCAACCGCGTCCGCTCCCTGCCCGACGGCGTCGCCCAGGTGCTCGATGACTACCTGCAAAGCTGGAACGAGCGCAGTGAAGGCCAATCCAACGGCAGCCCCAATGGACACAACGGCAGCCCCACCAGCACCATGCTCGTGCTAGAGCCTCACCCCACCGCCATCCCCAGCGAACAGCCCCTGCTCTTCAAGATCGGCGACCTCTGCCCCGAGTGCGGTCAGGCCGCGGTGATCAACGAGGAAGGCTGCCGCAAGTGTTATGCTTGCGGGTATAGTGAGTGTTAGGGAAAGTAAGTTCATAAGACTGAAACTTCACATAAATATCTAAGGAGGCTTAACGTAACCAGTTAAGCCTCCTTAGATAAATGTAATCTCTTATTTTCTTCTTTTCGGGCTATGATATTTTCTTTAGGATAAACATCATGCAAAGTAACTGGAGAATGGCTAACGTCTGGGATTGGATAACAAAGAATAAAACAAAAACCGGCATAATAATTTCTCTACTAATAATTCTCCCATATGTGATAAACCTATTCTTGTTAATAAGCAATAGAATTTACGGTTTGACAGGGATAAATATAAATGCAGTCGGAATAACAAATCAAGACTGGTTTTCTTTCTGGGGTTCATTTTCAGGAGGGATAGCAACGTTTTTAGCCGTTATATGGACATTAAGACAAACGCAAACCATTCATATTGAAGCTATTAAAGAACAGGAAAGACAAAGGAAACTGGATGTCTTACCAGTTATTATCCTCCAGCCAATAGTAACAAAAATAGAAACAGGTCTTGTGGACTTCTTCTCAGAGGGTTTTGGTAAAGAGGAATCAATGAAAAAGCGAGTATTTATTGATGAGTTAAAACCAATTTATGAAGAATATCAGGTATCAGAAGTAACATGGTAAGCGTTCAGATGGGTAAAAAACCAGACAGACCAGTAACAGAGAGTCTGGAAAACGACGAAGAAACGCAGTAAGCAAACTGCTGAGAACGAAGTAAACTAAAGCGATGAAACTGCCACCCGAATTGCCAATCCCACCCGAAGACTGGGCGAAAACACCGCTGAGCGTACAAGCGGTGGTGGTCATGCTGTGGGAGGAGAACGAGCTGCGGAAAGCGCAGGTGGCGCAACTGCAAAAACAGGTTGGCAAACTGGAGAGCGAGGTGGCGCGGCTGCAAGAACGGGTGAACAAGACCTCGCAGAACTCGTCCAAACCACCCTCGAGCGATCCGCCCCAGCTGCGGCAGGCAGCGCAACCCGAAACCAGCGAAAAGAAGAAAGGCGGTCGTCCACGGCATGCTGGAAAGGGGCGTAAACTGAAACCACCCGATCAAGTTAGCCGGGTGGTGAGCAGTCGGCCCGATAACTGCCGGAATTGCGGTAATCCGCTGCACGGGGTAGATCCGCATCCTGAGCGCCATCAGGTGAGTGAACTGCCGAAAATCGTGCCGGACATCATCGAATATCAACGGCACACGCTGACTTGTGCGCTGTGCGGGACCAAAAATCGAGCAGAGTGGCCCGTGGACATGCCGCGCGGCAGTTTTGGCGAACGGTTGCAAGCCATGATTGGCTATTTGAGTGGGCGGTTCGGGATCAGCCATCGCGACATGGACGAATTGCTGGAAACGGTCTTCCAGGTGGAGATCAGTCTGGGGAGTGTGCCAGCCCAGCAGCAGCGCGTCAGTCAGGCGCTGAAGGCTCCCGTGGAAGCAGCGCAACAGCATGTGCAGCAGCAGGCCGTGGTGAATGTCGATGAAACCGGCTGGCATGAACTGGCCAACGGCAAGTGGTTGTGGGTGTGTACCACCCCCACCGTGACCATTTTCCGCGTCTTTGACAGTCGGGGCAGCGTGGAAGTCGAGCGTTTGTTGGGAAAAGACTACGCGGGCATCATCGGCTCGGATCGCTACAGCGCCTATGCCTGGATTGATCCGCTGCGACGCCAGGTTTGTTGGGCGCATCTCAAACGCGATTTTCAGGCTTTGGTGGATCGCGGCGGCGAATCGCAGGTGATTGGGCAGATGCTGCTGGCGCGTCTCGATCAGTTCTTTGGCTGCTGGCATCACTTCCGCGATGGCACCCTGTCGCGGATCGAGTTGCAGGCAGTCCTCCAGCCGATCCGCACCCAGGTGGAAGACTTGCTGGAAATTGGCACGCTCCTGGGCCACCGTGAAACCCGGCGTACCTGCCAGAATATCCTCAAAGTCAAGCCAGCTTTGTGGACCTTCATTGACCGGGAAGGGGTGGAACCCACCAATAACGCCGCCGAACGGGCTTTGCGGCGGGGTGTTTTGTGGCGCAAACGCAGTTTTGGCACTCAAAGCAAAGCCGGGAGTGTCTTCGTCGAGCGCATCTTAACAGCGGTGATGACTTTGCGCCAGCAGAAACGCAATGTGTTGGACTATCTGACAGCCGCTTGCATCGCGGCTACTCAAGGTAGCCCGGTTCCTTCTTTGTTGCCTGTGGGTTAGTGCCCTTTCTCGCCGCATTTTACCTGACCATCTGAACGCTTACGTAACATGTCTAATAAATCAAGAGGGTGCTACTTTTATTGAACAAGTGAATGAAAAACAGATAAACAGAGCGAAGAACGCTGGTTTTGCTAGCATTAAAGATAAAGAACATGGGGTTACTTACTTGGCAAAAGAAGCGACAACTTTTTTGCACCCCTACTTACTTATCAACGTAGGAAAAGAAGCAGCAATAAATGTAATTATTCAAGTCACTTCTCCTTATAAAGAAACTTGTTTCAACCACTCTATTTCTTTAGCAGCAAAAGAGAAACTTAAATTTTATATTTTAGTTGACGTATTAGAAGAATATGTTAGCAGGATACACGGGCAGTACAACTTAATAATTAGGTATAGCGATATATATACTAACAAGTATAAACAGGATCATGCTTTCACCATTAAACATAAAGAAAATGGAGTTGAGTTTAGGTTGCGACTTGATGTTAAACAAATGGAAGAAGATAACCATATATCGCTTTAGTCAATAATTTAGCCTTACAATAGTAGTTACCTTTCATGACCGACTATCCTGCTTCATTTCGTTTTTCATCCCCTACCGCGTCTCCCCCTTCCCCGCGCAAATCCGAGCCATCACCCCCGGCGCGTCAAAATCAAACACATGCACCGGCAGGTCATGGTCTCGCGCCAGCAAAACCGCCGACTGATCTAACGCCTTCAAGTCATCCGCGATCACCTTATCATATGCAATCGCCTGGTAGCGCTGCGCCGCGGCATCCTTTTTCGGATCGCCCGAATAAATCCCATCAATCCCGTTTTTCGCCGACAGCAGCACCTCCGCCCGCAGTTCCAGCGCGCGCTGCACCGCCGGATAATCTGTCGTCACATACGGGTTGCCGGTGCCCGCCGCCAGAATCACAAGATACCCGTGTTCCAGGTGCCGGATCGCCCGCAGTCGGATATACGGTTCCGCCACCGCGTTGATCGGAATCGCCGTCATCACCCGCACCTCCGCGTTCCCCCTCGATTGCAGCACCCCCCGCAGCAGCAAGCTGTTGACCACCGTCGCCATCATGCCAATGTTATCCGCTTCCGCCCGCTCAATCTTCCACGTGTCCGCCAGTTCCCCCTTGAAAATATTGCCGCCCCCCACCATCACCGCCACCTGAACGCCTTCTTGCCGATGACCCGCAAAATTTCATCGGCGATATGGTTGATCGCGCCCGCATCGAACCCCCACCCGCTCCCGCCGCTCATCGCCCCGCCGCTTAACTTCATCATAATTCGTTGATATCGCATATCGCCTCCAATCTCAATCGTCGATGGGTATATTATCGCAAATAATCTCCCGGATTGTACAAACCCGCCCCGCCCCGTCCCAAACCCCGGTATAATCCATCCTGTAAAGCTTACAGTTTTCAGTGGGGAAAACAACTACAGGAGGCAAAGAAAAAACATGGGTACCTTAGATGGAAAAGTAGCCGTCATCACCGGCAGCAGCCGCGGCCTCGGGCTCGCCATCGCCCAGGCCTACGCCGACCAGGGCGCGTCTGTCGTCATCGCCTCGCGCACCCAGCAGGCTGTCGATCAAGCCGTCCAAAACTTGCGCCAAAATGGCAGCGCCGCCGCCGGGCAGGCCTGCGACGTAGCCGATCCAGCCCAGGTGCAGGCCCTCGCCAGTCTCGCCGTAGATCGTTTCGGCAGGCTCGATATCTGGGTCAACAACGCCGGCATCAGCGCCCCCTACGGCCCCACCGTCTCCCTCCCGCCCGAACGCTTCACCCAGGTCGTCCAGACCAACATCCTCGGCGTCTACCACGGCTCCCGCGCCGCCCTCCAGCGCTTCCTCCCCCAACACGCCGGCAAACTCATCAACCTGCTCGGGCGCGGCGCCGAAGGCCCCGTCCCCTTCCAGAACGCCTACGCCGCCAGCAAAGCCTGGGTGCGCTCCTTCAGCAAAGCCCTCGCCAAAGAATATCAAGACAGCGGCGTCGGCGTCTACATGTTCAACCCCGGCCTCGTCCGCACCGATCTCCTCACCGATGTCGAAGCCGTCCAGGGCTACGGACAGCGCATGGCGCCCCTCAATACCGTCATCCGCATGTGGGGCAACCTGCCCGAAGTCCCCGCCCGCAAAGCCGTCTGGCTCGCCTCCCCTGCCACCGATGGCAAAACTGGTCTCGAAGTCAACATCCTCACCCCCCGCCGGTTCGTCACCGGCGCCCTGCGCGAGCTGGCCCGCCGCCTCCTGCGCCGCCCCTCCGACATCCCCGAGATCAGCGTCACCGAGATTCCCCCCGCCCTTCCCTCCCAGGCCCCCTCAACCGGCGCCGCTCAGCCGCCTCACCTCCGTTAATCCCGCCCGCGTACAGAGTACGTCAGCGTACTCTGTACGTCCACCGCCCTCACCAACCGCCCCGGCTCCAGTCCAGCCCGTGCGGTTCGCTTTGCCTCTCCCCGGCGGATGCAGCCAGTCCCCCTCACCCCGCATAACCGTTTGACAAATCACGAACTGGCGCCTTTTTCCCCAATCCCGAACTGCCCCGGTGCCTGAGGACCAAAAACGGCGCGGCTAATGACGTTCGCCGTGCACCTTTTCACAGGTTTCCGATGCACTCCCTTTTCCATATACTCGTTCAAAATCATCCCACCCGCAGACTGCCCGCGAGGATTGCTCTATCCAATCCGGGCAGTTGCCCGCATCATATTCACCCGCCCGGCATCCCCGCCGTGTCGCAATGACGGAGTGCGCCCGCTCACCCAACCATCGCCTATACGAAAGCCCTTTCCCAAAAGGCCCACCATGAAAAAAAACCGCTGGAAAACGAAAAACGAAAAACAAAGAACGAATATGGACGGTCGTATAATGAAAAAGAGCAAACTTCAGCCGCGCGCCGCCGAACGGGCCAGGGGGCCATTTCAACCGGCGCTTGCCCAGAAAGGACCCTCCATGGTTCGAATGGTCGAATTCCCCTCCCAGGGCGCCGCCTTACGGGGCCGCCTCTATCTCCGCTCCGCTGCCGCCCACCCTGCCCCCCTCGTCGTCATGGCCCACGGCTTCTCCGCCACCATCAACGGCATGACCGCCGACCGCTACGCCGAAGCCTTTCACAGTGCCGGTTTCGCCGTCCTGCTCTACGACCACCGCAACCTCGGCATCAGCGGCGGCGAGCCCCGCCAGGAAATCAACCGCTGGGTGCAGGCCCGCGGCTACACCCACGCCATCGACTACGCCCTCACCCTCCCCGAAATCGATTCCAACCGCGTCGCCATTTGGGGTGATAGCTCCAGCGGCGGCGAAGTCATCGTCGTCGCCTCCATTGACGAGCGCGTCAAAGCCGTCGTTGCCCAGGTGCCCGCCTGCGGTCGCCAGCTTCCCCCCGCCGACCCCCAGGGTTCCCTGTTCAACGCCCTCCGTCAAACCCTCCTTCACGGTGATATCAGCGCCACCCCCGAAACTACCCGCGGCCCCCGCCCCGTCGTCACCTTCGACCAGCTCGGCAGCCCCTCCTTCCTCGAACCCATCACCGCCTTCCGCTGGTTCATTGAATACGGCGCGCGCTTCGGTACCGGCTGGCAAAACTGGGTCACCCTCGTCACCCCCCCAACCCCCGCCCCCTTCCACCCTGGTCTATGCGCCCCCTACCTCAAAGCCCCCCTGCTCATGATCCTCTGCCCCCAGGATGAAATGCCCGGCGCCAATCCACTCGTCGCCCGCGCCGCTTACGACCGCGCCCCCCAACCCAAAGAGTTGATCGAAATCGAAGGCGGCCACTTTGGCCTGGTGTACTACCCCAGCCCCGAATTCGACCAGTCCAGCCAGGCCCAATGCGACTTCCTCCTCCGTCACCTCGCCTGACCGACTTAAGCTCGAATTAAGATGACGACAAAAGCCGCCTAAGGTCCGTATCCGATAATAAAGCCAACAACAAACAACATCGCAAAAAAACAATAAAACAACGAAACAATGAAACAACCGGAAAGGATACAGATCATGACCAACAACGCGAATAATGAAACCAGCAAGCATTCCTACACAGGCATCGGCATCGCCTTAGGCCCTGCGCTCGGCCTGGCTTTCGGTCAGCTTTTCTTCAATGGCAACCTGGGCGTGGGCATCGGCCTTGGCCTGGCCCTCGGCGTCTCCATCGACGCCCTGCAAGGCAGCCTCAACCACAGCCGCAAGCGCACCTTCACCCTGCTCGGGGCCTTTCTCGGCGCGCTGCTTGGGCTGGCGCTCGGCCTGCTGTTCCTGCCGGCCCAACTCGCCCTCACCATCGTCGTTCCCGCTGTCTTCGGCGCCTGCCTGGGCCTGATGGCTGATGAACTCAACCGCGTCCCCGTCTTCACCCTGCTGGGTTTCATCCTCGGCGCGCTGGCTGGCGCGGTTCTGGCCCTGCTGCTCGGCTTCCTGCAAGGCGCGCATGCCGTCCTGGTTGGCTACAGTCACACCTTCCTCTTTGGACTGCCCTTCAAACCCGACTACATCGCCCTCGCCATCCTAGTCGCCGCCATCACCCTGGGCCTGGGCAGCCGCGTCGACCTCCGGCCCTTGCGCTAATCGCCGCCCACCCTGCCTCAGGAACAAGGAAGTTCCCTAACCGTCAGTGCTGGAAAGCCCCCATATCAGTCGAAGCGCGTGAAACGTAAACTTAAATATCAAAACCTATGCCTGGGCCAAAGGATAAATAGCCCAGGCATACCCAGAAGAAACAAGGAGATCACTTGACACAAATTGGTTATCAGGCGTCGCACGAGCAGTACGCGCCCAGCAAACTACTGGAATACGTTCAGCGGGCACAGCAGGCTGGTTTCCAGGCCGTCCTCTCCTCTGACCACATCCATCCATGGAGCAAGCATCAGGGTCACAGCGGTTTTGCCCTTAGTTGGTTAGGAGCCGCTTTGCAGGCCACCCATCTGCCTTTTGGCATCGTCACCGCTCCTGGCTACCGCTATCATCCCGCCATCCTGGCCCAGGCTGTGGCTACCCTGGAAGAAATGTTCCCTGGTCGCTTTTTCCTCACCATGGGCAGCGGCGAAGAACTCAACGAACATGTCATTGGCGGGGCCTGGCCGGTCAAAGAAGTGCGCAATCAAGTCCTCAAAGAATTCCGCCGGGGTCATGCGCCGGCTCTGGCAGGGGGAAGAAGTCACCTACTACGGCCACGTCACCGTCGAACAGGCCCAACTCTACGTTCATCCCCCCACGCCGCCCCAGATCATCGGCGCCGCGCTCACCGAAGCCACCGCCCACTGGCTCGGCAGTTGGGCCGACGGACTGATTACCACCGCCCGTCCCCTGCCAGAACTACAGCGCATGATCGACACCTTCCATTCTGGCGGCGGGCAAGGCAAGCGCCTCATCCTCAAAGCGGATCTATCCTACGATCCCAGCTACGAAGAAGCGGTCCAGGGCGCTTATCAGCAGTGGCGCTACGCGCTTCTGACCAGCCCGGTCATTGCAGAACTAAAAACCACCGCGTTGTTTGACAAAGTTGGCGCTATGGTAGATGTCGAAACCGTCAAAAAGGCTGTCAAAATCTCCAACCACCTCGACGATTTCATCCACTGGATTAAAGAACTCTCCTCACTCGGTTTCGAGAAGATCATCCTTCACAACGTGAATCGCAAACAAGAACAGTTCATTGATACCTTTGGAGAAAAAGTTCTCCCCCACTTTTCCAATACTTGACCGGACTGCCCTCATAACAAAAACGAATGCCTCAGTCATCCGCCATCCTATTTGTATCCTTTCACCCCACACAAACCAGAATCCGTTATAATCTAGCGCGTGTTAACCCTATCTGTTAATCGATTATCTTGCTTGCTCGTGTTAGTGGTCGGGCTGCTTTCTGCTTGCAGCCCATCTCCTGGGCCAGCTGCCAACACTCCCACCAGCATCCCTGGCAGCACCACTGTCGCAGCATCCACACTGCCGCCAACACTGACCGCAACTTCAACCGAGACAACCGCCCCAAGCGATACGCCAACACCGGGGCCGACCCAAACAGAAACAATTACCCCCACCCCATCACCCACCGAAACACTAACAGCCACGCCTGTTCCCACTTATGTTACACTGCGCGGCAAAGTCATTATTGACCAGGCCGTGTGCCATTACGGGCCTGGGGCCCCTTATCTATATAAGTATGGGGTCTACAAAGACAGCAACCTCGAAATTATCCGGCGCGTGGAACTCGGAAATTATATCGAGATCCAGGCAATCGGCGGCAACAATCCTTGCTGGATGCGCGCAGATTACCTGGAGGTGAAGGGTGACCTGATGAATGTCCAACCAGTCAGCGCGGAAGATGTGCAGCTGCCCTGGTCGCCCTACTACCCACCATTGACGGGCGTCTCGGCCCGGCGGGATGGCAATGAAGTAACTGTGTTCTGGAACCCACTGGCACTGAGACCTGGCGATGACTCTGAGCAGAGCCCTTACGTGGTTGAAGCCTGGGTCTGTCAGGATGGGCAGTTTGTGTTCACACCAGTCGGGACTTACCAGACTGCGGTAAAGATTGTAGATGAACCGGGCTGCACTGAAACTTCACATGGGCGGGTGACAGCAGCAGAAAAGCATGGATACACCTGGCGAGTCGAAGTTTCATGGCCCACTTTTGAAGGAACCCCTTAGAACTTCTATGGACGTTAGAAATGAGTAGTTGCAGCATCCACTTCTAACGTCCACCGTGATGGATCCGTTAGCCACGCGCGCGGTAGACCGGGGCCGGGCGGGCCGGGCGTTTGGGCGCTGAGGATTCCAATTCTGCCATCACCACTTCAACAGCAGCTTCCAACTGCGGATCATGGCCTTCGATCACCTGCCTGGGGGTCATCTCCACTTCGATGTCCGGGGCTACGCCCTCATTCTCTACTACCCATTCTCCTTCTGCACTGAAAATAGCCATGCGAGGCGATGTGAAGAAACCACCATCAAGCAAGACTGGGTAGTCATAGATACCGATGAGGCCGCCCCAGGTGCGTTTGCCAACCAGCTTCCCCAAACCCCGGCGGCGGAAAAAGAAGGGCATGGCATCTCCGCCCGAACCTGCCAGCTCATTGATAATCATCACCTTGGGGCCAAAGATGGATGCATTGGGTGTGGCAAAGGGCTTTCCATCACGGGTGGCCCAGTAGCTGAGGATGGGACGGTTGAGCATATCGATGACGTAGTCAGCGACGCTGCCGCCGCCATTAAAGCGCTCATCCAGAACCACCGCTTCTTTATTGAGTTGGGAGAAGTAGTAACGGTTGAAGGAATCATATCCGCCCACTGAGGTATCGGGCATATAGACATAGGCCACACGGCCATTAGAAAGCGCATTCACCTTCTGGCGGTTGCCTTCCACCCAATACCAATGGCGCAGGGCAACCTCACTGGAGATAGGCTTCACACTGACTGTGCGCGCATCGGCTTCGTTCGTTGTAGGACTAACAAGCAGATCTGTGATGCGGTCGGCGGTCTTCTCAAACAGACTGTAGACGTTTGTGGGAGCCTGCAGCGACCTGCCATTAACCGCCAGTAAGTAATCCCCTTCCTGAACATTTACGCCTGGCTCGGTCAGCGGAGCGCGCAGCTCAGGATGCCAATTCAAGCCAGGATAGATACGTTGAAAACGATAGTACCCTTCCTCCGTCACCTCGTAGTCAGCGCCCAGCAGCCCCACCGGAACATTATCCGTAGAGGGGATATCCCCGGCCCCGACGTAGGCGTGACCGACCACCAACTCACCAGAGAATTCAGCCAGGAGGTAGTTAAGGTCGTCACGATGGCCCACATGCTCCAAGAAGGGCAGATATTTCTGATAGGTGGCTTGTAAGTCGAGGCCATGCAAAGCGGAATCATAGAAGAAGTCGCGGTGGATGCGGTAGGCCTCACGGAAGATTTGGCGCCATTCAGCCATAGGATCCACAGCGCTTTCCAACTGACTCAGATTCAGCACCCCTTCTTCTGCTTCCGGTTTCTTTTCTACACCGACAATTGCAAACTTAAGTTTACCGGCAGCTTGATAGAGCAGCTTCTTACCATCCGCACTGATCCAGAAGTTTCGCACTTTATCCAGGAACACTTCGACTTTTCTTTCTTTCAAGTCGAAGGTATTCAATCGGAACGATGGCGTGTAATTTTCTGACGATTGGTTGGGAACATATTCCAGGTAAAAGAGTTTGCCTTCAGCAGCTTGCAGTCCATAAATGCTGCGAGCGGGAGTGGGCAGCGCCAGAACACGCTGGTCCAACCCTTCCAGATCAATCTTTACTTCGGGGGGAGCCTTCTTTTCCTTTTCAGCTTTCGGCTGATCTTCTTTCGATTCGTTTTCTGTACCTTCCTGGTCGTTCTCCGAATCCTTTGGCTTTTCTTCATCAGCAGCCTGCTCTTCTGAGGTTTTTTCCTCGTCAGACTCTGGAGCCAGAGGAGAAGACTCTTCTTCATTAAGAACAGTAACGTACAGGCTACGGGTAACCGGACGATCGAAGGAAGACATATCTAGCCAACCCGTGTTCAAACCATAGTCCGAACTGGCAGCAAAGAAGAGGTACTTACCGTCGCGGCTGAAACAGGCATCAGTGGTGTCACTCATTCCATCGGTCACCTGATGCACCTGGCCCTCCTCCAGATTGAACAAGAAGACGGCACGAATATGGTTTTCTAACCGTTTAGTATAGGCAAGCCATTTACTATCAGGCGACCAGGCAGGATTCAAACTGCGTTCGGGATGGTCATAGGTATCGGTATCTACATTCGTGATCGCTTTGCTGTCGAGGTCCACGTAGTACAGGTGGAGGGCTTTGTCGGTAAAGGCAATTTTCTTACTATCAGGCGACCAGAACGGTGTGTAGAAAAAGGAATGCTTTTCTAGTGAAACCGTTGTTTTTTGTTTTCCTTTCTGGTCAGCAATAACCAGTTCATACTCACCACTGGCATCAGAGAAGTAGGCGATGGACTGCCCATCGGGTGACCAGGCAGGGTAGCGCTGTGCTGCGCCGGGAGATCTAGTGATATTACGAATATCGCCCTTCTTAACAGGCACGGTGAAGATATCACCACGCGCCTCAAAGACAGCGCGCAAACCGGTTGGCGATATGCCACAGTTTTGAATAAACCTGACAGCATTCTGGTAGTGAGGACGGGTATAAGGCAAGTCTGCCGCAATGGAGATGGCGAGCGTAGTGGTCTGATTTGTGGATGGGTCAATGAGGTGAAGTTTTCCAGCCTGTTCATATGTCAGCAAGCCCGCGCCAGAGGTTAGCGAACGGACATCGAAATCATCATGGAAGGTGACTTGCTCGACAGTCTGAGTAGATTGATCCCAACGGAAGATGTTCATCGTTCCGGCGCGATCGGAGAGGAAGTACACCGAGTTCTCCAGCCAGCAAGGAAAGGTATCACTGGCGTTCTCGTGAGGAATTTCAACATGCTCATATGTGTTCAGGTCCAGCACCCAAATCGGGACGGTGGTCCCGCCGCGGTAACGCTTCCAAGACCAGAAAGCATCCATAAAGGGGGTATAAGCCAGATACTTCCCATCGGGTGAATATGCGCCGCGTTCCGCCATTTGCATGGGCAAGGCAGAGGGCAAGTCTCCTTCTAGTGAAACCGTGAATAAGCGCCGCACACGAGGGGTGATTGAATCGCGGGTGGAGGCAAACAGAATGCGCTTGCCGTCAGGAGTCCAGCCGCGCACCCAATCTTCGGAAGGATGATAGGTGAGACGGCGAGGTGAACCCCCTTCGCGAGGAATAACATACACACTGGTGTTGCCATCGTAGTTAGCAGAGAAGGCAATCCAGACGCCATCGGGTGAGAAGATGGGGCCTGTTTTGCGCCCTTTTTGGGCCGTCAAGCGGCGGGGGTGGCTGCCATCCCGACCAGCGATCCAAAGATCACCGGCATATAGGAAAGCGATCTCTTGATCGCTAACGGTGGGTTGTTTTAAGAGCAGCGTTTCGGCTGTGGGATGAGCTTGAGACATTCGTCGGGTTCCTTTCTCAATGGTTCTCAAGGTTTGTGGGCTGTTCAAACTCTTAAGACTCTCTGAACTTCATTATTCTTAATAATTATACTTAACAAGCTGGCGAGCGATTAACGGCTGGGATGAGGTTATTCGATATGGAGACAAAGTATTCGTTTTTCATTTTTCGTTTTCTTGATCATCTTTAAGTTACCGCCGTTCAAGCCAGCAGCTTATTTGCATTGTTTTATTGTTTTATTGTTCTATTGTTTTATAGTTTTTTGATTATGTGGTGAAACGCAAACTAAACACACTTCGGGTTTGGATTGAGTTTATCTGAAAAGAACTGCACAGGGAACCTGTCAAAAAATGGAAAGAAGTGCAAACTAACAACAGTGCAGGGAGACAAGAGCGAAAAAGTTGTGGTAGGATAAGAACAGATACGGTCTCTTTCATCCAATTCATAAAGGTTCTTTTCATGATTGCTTTAACCATTAACGGGAAATCGGTTCAAGTGCAAGATGGCGACACTGTGTTGACAGCCGCTCGTGAGGCAGGGATTGATATTCCGACCCTGTGCGATCATCCAGATCTATCGCCCTATGGGGGCTGCCGGTTGTGTATTGTCGATGTTAAGGGGGAGCGCACTCCCCTGGCAGCCTGCACACTCCTTGCGGAAGCGGATATGGTCGTTGAAACGGAAACGCCTAAACTGGTGGAGGGACGACAGGCTATCCTGCAGATGCTGCTTTCAAGTTATTACAGCGAAAGCTACCAGGAACCAGACGGTCAGGTGAATGAACTGCTGCATTGGGCAAAGGTGTATGGGGTAGACCCCCGCGTCTATGCTTCGCCGCAACCTCGTTATGCTGTAGATTCAGACCCCAACCCATTTATCCGCGTGGATATGAACCAGTGTATTCTGTGCAACCGCTGTATTCGGGCATGCGCAGAAGTGCAAGGAAGGTTTGTGTGGGGGCTCGCCAGGCGGGGGTATGAAACCCAGGTTGTGGCAGGAAACGGGGTGACAATGCTGGAAGCGCGATGCGAGTCGTGTGGGGCGTGCGCCGTCTACTGTCCGACGGGGGCGCTCGATCATAAGCTCTCGTTTGGGGCCGGGGTGCCCGACCGGGTGGTCACCACCACCTGCACTTACTGTGGGGTGGGCTGCCAGTTTGATTTAAATGTCAAGGACGGGAAGGTGATCCGGGTTAGTTCGAATCCGAAAGCGCCGGTCAATGGGATGCACCTGTGCGTAAAGGGACGCTACGGCTATGACTTCATCCACCATCCCAGCCGCTTGACGAAGCCTAAAGTGCGGGAATATTTACTAAAAGGCGAAAAACGGGCCGGGAAAGAACGGGGGGAGTGGGTTGAGGTTTCGTGGGATACGGCGCTGGAAATTGTAGCAAGCAAACTCAATCAGACGCGCAGTCAGTATGGCCCAGACAGCATCGGCTTTCTGACTTCGGCTAAGTGTACGAATGAAGAAAACTACCTGATGAACAAGCTCGCCCGGCAGGTGATTGGGACGAACAATATTGATCACTGCGCCCGACTTTGACACTCCAGCACTGTAGCCGGTCTGGCTACTGCGTTTGGATCAGGCGCGATGACGAACTCGATGGATGACATCGCCGAACAGGCAGAGGCGTTTTTCATCATCGGTTCTAATACTACTGAGCAGCATCCGGTGTTTGGTACGAAGATCAGGCAGGCGGTTTTACAACGGCAGGCCAGACTGGTGGTGGCAGATCCACGTGCGACAGACGTTACCGAGTTTGCCAGCCTGCATTTGCAACTGCGCCCTGGAACAGACATCGCTTTGTTGAACGGGTTGATGCACATCATCGTGGACAAGGGCTGGGAAGACCGCGAATTTATTAAGACACGTACGGAAGCGTTTGAAGAACTGCGCGAACATTTAAAAGATTACCCACCCGATCAGGTAGCAGCGATCACGGGAATTGGACAAGAACAGCTCTATGAGGCGGCAGAGATTTTGGCGACCAGTAAGCCGATGGCGGTACTGTACGCGATGGGTGTTACACAGCATACGGTGGGCGTGCAGAACGTACTCACTGTAGCGAATTTACAAATGCTGTTAGGTAATATCGGTATTCCTGGGGGTGGGGTGAACCCACTGCGCGGGCAGAACAATGTGCAAGGAGCATGCGATATGGGCGGGCTGCCGAACGTATACCCGGCTTACCAGGCGGTGAACAGCCCAGAAGCACAGCAAAAGTATGAGGAAGCCTGGGGAGTATCTCTTTCTGGACAGATTGGCCTGGCTGCAACCCAAATGATCCCCATGGCAGGAACAGGAGAAATTCAGGCGCTGTATATTCTGGCTGAAAACCCGGCGATGAGCGATCCTGATTCAAGTCATGTCCGGCATTGCCTGGAAACATGCGACTTTATTGTTTTGCAAGAGATCTTCCCTTCTGAAACTTCAGCTTTCGCAGATGTGCTGCTGCCTGGCGTGTCTTTTGCAGAGAAAAGCGGGACCTTTACGAACACGGAACGGCGCGTCCAGCGCGTACGGAAAGCGATTGAACCGGTTGGCGAAGCACGGCCAGACTGGATCATCATTCGCGATCTCGCCGAGCGGATTCTGCAGCAGCGAGGTTCATTTGAGAAGAATGAAGTAGGCCCGGGTGGGCCTTACAGCGGGTGGACATATGAAGATCCCCAGGATGTAATGAACGAAATCAATAGGCTGGTACCTTCATACAGCGGGATTACTTATGAGCGATTGGAACGGGGCGAACGCTTGCAATGGCCTGTACCTTCGCCAGAGCATCCAGGGACGCCCATCCTGCACAAGGGGCAGTTTGCGCGAGGAAAGGGACGCTTTACACCGACAGATCACCTGGAGCCAGCAGAGCGGCCTAACAGGCAGTATCCCCTGCTGCTCAATACAGGGCGCGTGCTGTATCACTGGCACGGCGGCGAGATGACACGCCGCTCGCGGGGGCTGTTGGAAGTTTATGACCGGCCCCTGGCGGAAATCAGCCTGGAGGATGCAGCCAGGTTAAACATTCAAAACGGTGATCGGGTAAAGGTGGCTTCGAAGCGTGGAGAAATTGAATTGACCGCCTGGGTAACAGAACGCGTGCCCGTCGGAATGGTCTACGCCGGGTTTCATTTTCCAGAAGCCTCAGCAAATGAACTCACGATCGCAGCGCTTGACCCGGTGGCAAAAATCCCTGAATTTAAGATTTGCGCAGTGAGGCTCGAAAAAGTTTAAAGGAATCCAACCGTCCGCCAGGAGATGTCTCTTCTGGCGGACGGTGTGCTGTAACCGTGTGATTGGAATAACTAGACAGCAGTAGTGGACTTGCGGATAGAAATGGCGGCCCAAACGGAGAGACCCGTAATCACTACTCCAACAATAATGGCATTCCATAACCCAGCCGCCACATCCGTGTAACGGAGAATGAAGGGGGCAAGAATTAACCAAGCGCCAACCGGAACAAGGACCCAGTCTAAAAACCAGGCGGTCTGCGCGCTGTTGGTTAGGGCAGCCCAGGCTGCAAGGGTAATCACTGTCAGACCAACGAGGACGGCGTTCCAGGAAGCTCCGGGTAAGTAAGAATAACCCAATACAAAGGGAGCGACTCCTTCCCAAACCCCAATTACCGCAATTACCCAGTTAATTATTTTGGCAGTACTCATCGCGTTTCACCTCTCTTCTCAAATGACGATGTCTCTGTTTTTCGGTAAAGGTGTGAGGCAGATGATCAACTTTATCGAAAAACGAAGAACACAATCGCTCAAATAAAACCATGCTTTAGATACACAAAGTGGATTGTCTAACTTACCAATCCTGAAAATCCAACAAGTTTCTCTTTTTTAAATGATACAAAAAGGGGAGGCGAATTCAATTCGTTAATACAGCCCTTTAAAACCGGGGGGTTTCCTCTTGATAATAGGGAATCCCCCTAGTTTTTCTCTTAAGGTAAAGGGCCAAAGGTGTTTTGAAAGCCTATAGCCAGTTCCCGCTTCATTTCGGAGCTTAACTGTGGAGCGATATGGATGAGGCGATAATCGGGCGGGGGCATGTGGTCGACCAAAACCAGATCCACCAGGACAGTCACTTTTTGCGGGTGATTGGGCCAATCCGAGAAATTAAGCTTCTTCACGCCCATCGTCCACATCCTGTTAAATCAGCCAGGAAAGGGGGGCAATATTGCTGTACCAGGGCCAGACGGTCTCGTTGCTGTGGCAGTCGAAACAGGCTTTTTTTACGACAGCACGAGTCTGGGGGCTATCCCAGGCGGGTTCTTCAACGATGGGAGGATTGGTATGATTGTGTCCATAGGGGATGATCTGGAGCAAGATAAAGAAGCCGCTCATAAATAAGGTGGTTTTTATGAGGAACTGACGGTCGGCCTGATTCATTCCGAAACCTTGAAATAGTAGAAGTTCTCTCCGCCGAACATGCCATTGGTAGGCACTACCAGCATAAAGCTGCCGACCGGAAGATTTGCCGGTTTCAGGAGCAGGCGAGTATCCTGTTGTTCTTCCATTTGCCAGGCCATGCGCTGCCCGGTCTCTAACCAATACAACTGATAATCGGAGGCTGGATAGAGGACTTTCTGAGCAACGACGACCTGCTGGATTTGCAGCCTGGAGAGTACGGCGGAATCACGTGGGGCCTGCTGCAAGGGCATATACCATTCATAGAGCGGCAAAGTGCCCTGCTCAGTGAGTAGATAGGCGCCGGAAACGCCAGCGGGCATTTCGGGCAGATAAATAAGGGGTTGTGGTACATCCCCGAGAATGCCCATAAAGACAGGAAATACGGGCATGAGCATGAGTGTGCCAAAGAGGAATGTCAACATACCGCCAACACCCCAGGCACGCAGCTTAAGCTGATGACGCGCCAGGGCTTTCTTGGACAAGGAACCCGGTGCAGGCCGCGCCAGATCAAAGCCAAAACCAGGCGCGAAGAGGCAGACCCCGAGCAGACTTAACAGCACTTGAAGCCAATCTTGCGGGGTGGAGAAAATCCAGAGGACGCTGAAGGTAAGCAGCAAGCTGCCGGCGAAAAGACCAGCCATACGCTTGATCAGATCAGGAGAAGCCGAATCCCAAAAGGGCTGCCAGGCGAAGCGAACACTCCCAAAGAGAAACAAGGCCTCTCCGAACAGAGCGACCAGCCGGATGAAGTGAAGGCCCTGACCGGGTCTGTACTCGTTCAATGCCTGCCCATCCCCTTCAATCATCACCGCCCCGACAACGACGGCAGCCCCCAAGAGCAGCGGAAGCAGCAGCAAGTTAGCCAGTTTGTTCGGAATGAAGAGAGAAGCGGCGCCAAGTCCCAGACTGAGCAAACTGAGGGCTGTGCTGCTCAGGGCAATGAGATGCAAACCGGTTTTTGACCAGCCAGCAGCCCATCCAACCCCTTGCAAGAGCGCCCCTGAGAAGAGCCAGAAAGCAGCCAACAGCCAGGCCATAGGATAAAGATGCTCAACAACAGAAGCCAGACGGTGAGCGCGCAAGATGGCCCAGGCGCTCACCCCACCCAAAAGAAACAACAGAACGGCAGTGATCATTTTAAGCTCTGCGCGGTTTTATAAAGGGAAACTGCCAAGGCAGTGACTGACAAGAGAGTCGAAAACGCCAGATAAGCCAGAATAGCCACAGGACCAATGGGTGTCATGGCATCAAGATGATATAGAGTCATCAGGATAGGAACACCTACCCAGGCAAAAATTGGACTTATGATAGCAATGCCAAGGCCAAGCGAGCCTTTGCCGCTGAAGATCCATCCAATGCCTGGGAAGCCCAGAATGCCTAAGACGGCTTCGATGAGAAGGAAGTAACCAGGTGGAAAATGTTCGCGCAGCCGCAAAACCATGCGGCGGCTGCGCTTTACGCGGCGCTGTCTGGATAGATGTGTACTCGTCATTGAATATTCCTAACACTCCTTCCTAAAGCAATAAGCAAATGATCGACTGCGTTTGAGAAACGCCTAACGGATGCCAGGAACAAGGAAGTAGAAGGACACCTGGAAGGTTAACCAAATGAGAATCAGGATGATGAGAATCACCCAGTCTCTGACCTGCTCCCCACTCGACCAACGTTTATCTTCAATTTCAAATGATTTATCACGGTCCTCATCGCTAATCGAAAGCGTGTAGTGCCGTTCCTGATCCTTGTCTTCTTCCTGATCCTCGCCAGCCTTCCCTGGCTGTCTGGGATTACCAGGATAAATTTCAACGTCACGATCGGGCCTATCGGACGGATCTTGGGGTGGGGGGAAAATTTCGACGCTCATGATTTGCCTCCTCAGGAGAAATCCTCAAAGACTTCATTAATGATGTCGTAGACACCCTTCGTAATTTTCTTGATCAGTACTTCTGCCGAATATTGGCTGCCACGCCACTCTTCCAGTTCTTCAGGATCGCGCCAGACAGTCGTGATAAACATGCGCACATCGCCATTCTCTAATGGGCGGGCAGAAATGCGGGTGGATAGGTGCCCTGGAAAAGATTGGAGATAGCCCTTCCAGGAGTTGAAGGTAAACCAGGCCTCATCCCAATACTCTTGTGGGACCGAAGCCATGACCATATTGGAGTAGGAGATTATATGAGCCACATCTGCCTCCGCTTAGTAAAGATAACCCAGGAAGATGAAGCGAATCCCCAGGTATACGGCTGACAACAGCAAGCCGATAATAATCGACCAGGTAAAAATCGTAACCGTTCCGTTTCGTTCTAGCAAAGCGCCAGCAAAAGAAGTGGCTTCATACAACTCACCGTGAGCACGATGAGCGCGATTAAAGTAATAGGTGTAGAAGTAAAAGACAATGATAAGGATCAAGCCCCAAACCACAATCTTGACCGGTGAAACCCATAAGATATTTGTGGCTCGATCGGTAGGGATATCCTTTAGATGGGTTTGGATCAGGTAATGGTAGTAAGCCTGTACCTCTGGAGTCGTGTTCCCTGAGGGAACCTCAATGGTCTGGGTCTGAATTTGCGTCATTAACCAGGAGACCCAACTCAGGATCTTCATCATCAACGTCGTCATCCGTGTCCTCCTTCGCCCAATCGGGCGTAAAGTAATCCGGTTCGTCAATTGTCAAAATATAGTATTTGGCTTCTTCAATGTTGCGGAACATGCCACGCTTGAATGCAATAAGAAAGGCGATAAAGGCCACCAGGAAAAAGGCCAGGTAGCCCAAGACAAGCATTTCTTCCACGGTTACCCAATCGGAAGAATCTTCCTGTAAGCCTGGAGAAGCAAGCACAACCACCGGGCTGACAAACGCCATGAGGACAGCGGCTATGGTTCCAAGTTCTATAGAGAAGATCCAAGAACGACTTTTTTTCATCTCACCTCCTGCTCCAAACGAATCATGCAGATCTAGATACAACAGATCATGGAATATGAAACTCTACCCCCTCGGTACTCATGATTTCAGACTCAGAAGGGAGTTTATTTCCACGCGCTTTGGCTTCTTGAAAGGCATTCTGAACCGCTTTCATATATTCATCATGAATGAGATTGCGGAGCAGGAAAGGGCTCATGGGAAGCTTGCCACCCACCAGAACCACATCTCCCTCAGCCAATCCGGGAGCTAACCAGTGAGCCGCCGCCGCGAATGGGTCGCTTTGGGCCTGGTCAATGACTCCTGGGCCTGCCTGAATAGGATGAGCATCCACATAGGTCAACAGATCCGCGGGGGGCGTCCACTGCTCCCACATGCCGACGGTAGGCACACTCGTCTTTTCATCCAGTGAACCATTCTGTATGGTGCGCAGGAATAGAACAATCCGCCAGGTATCTTCTACAGAAAGGCGCGTGCCGAAGTTTTCCATGGCTGTGCCCTTGCCAGCCGTGAGAATGCGGTGATAGAGCATCCCATCAGAAGTCATTGGGCCACCCATACCGCTTTGGAAGTTGAATGGATTGGGCAAAAGGAACTGCGCGGCAGGGCCTGAGCCATTTCCCTCATAACCATGACAGCCAGCGCAGCGCAACAAGTAGAGTTCCTTGCCACGCAGCAGGTTTTGCTCATTGAGAACCAAGGGGTCATGCTCTAGCCAGTAGCCACGCTCAAAGGAGTTGACCATCCAGACCGCTTTCCAATCCAGCCCCCAAGACGATTCATCATCAGGACTGCCGTTTGTGTTATATCCATTGTTCTGAACCTGACTCACAAAGTCTGGGTAAGTCTCCTGAGGATCTTTAATGCCCATGTTTATCTGCATCAGGTTATCCCCAATCGTCTCAGTGACATAACGCAGCACAGCTTCTTTGCCACCCTGCTCTTGAATGAAACTTTGCAGCAGCGTACGTTCTTGATCAGAGAGAAAATTAAAGCGCGGCATGATCGAAAGCGGGGTGGTGGAGCGAGGGCTCCAGTAGTGGGCCTGCTGCCAGTCATCAGGATGCTGACCACCCTCCTGAGAAAGGTCAGGGCCTGTACGGGCGGTTCCGAAAATATTCGGGCCAGGATCGCCTGCCCAGTAATCTCCTGGCTCGGAAATGCGAGGGTAGAGATAGTAAGGGGCGCGCCAGTAATCTTCTGGTCGGGTGAAACTGCTGTGACAGTAAACACAGCCGTTAGCTAAATAGATCGCTTTCCCTTTGTAAGCCGCGTCCGTAAAGGGAAGCCAGTTACTGGAGGGAGGTGGATTCATTGTAAAGGTTGGCAAAATCACCACGGCTACCACCGCTACCGAGAAAAACACGAGCAGCGCCCCCAGGGTACTCATCAGGGGGGTCATGAGGATTACCCGCCTGGGCTCTTCGCTCATGTAATCGGTAGCAACGGGAGGATGGGCAGGGATACGCTCGTCTTTTGGAATAGGCATTGCAATTCCTCCTCTATAAGCCTATTTAGCGGCGGCCCTCAGGAAGGGTTGGACCTGCTGGCGGTGCCAAGAACTGGCGTTCGAAGCAATGGTCCGCCAGATGTTATACGTTTGAATGAAGGATGACGTCATAATCATGGAGCCAAAAAAGGCGCGCATGATGTAGTGAGGGTACAGGAAGGGCAGTGTGTTCACTACCGGCATACCCTCCTGCCAGCCCTGGCCCTGCAAGAAACTGGCAAAGGTAAGGGCAAAGAAGAAACCCGTGAAGCCGACGGTAATCAACCAGTACTGCCAGTTAAGCAAGCGGTTCGACCACAGCGGCTTCTTATAAATGAGTGGGATCATATAGGCGATGACGCCCTGACCCAGGATGGAGAAACCACCCAGCAGCGCTAAGTGAGCGTGGGCAATAGTCCAGTTGGTGAAGTGAATGAGGTCATTGAAATCTGGGACAGATTGACCGGCGCCCTGTACGTTGACCAGGAAGTAGAAGATAAAGCCGGTGATAGTGAAACGGAGGGGAAGGTTCGTAATGAACTTTTCCCAGTTACCTCTCATAGTGGCCCAAATGTTGGAGAAAAAGGCGATTACCGCTGCTAAGATGAGGAGGCTGTTGATGACCGCCACAGTCCGCAGCCAGCTTGGGATGGGGGCTTGCAAGAGATGATGGTGACCCACTCCAGCGTAGAAGAAAGCAATGCCCCAGAAAGAAATGAGCGACAGTGTGTGGCTGTAGAGGGGTGTGCCAGTAATACGCGGGACCATGTAGTAGGTTAGCGCGATTAACATGGGCGTAAGCCAAAGGCCAAAGAGGTTATGGCTGCCCCACCAGTTAATCATTACATCATGCAAAGGGTTGGGGAGAGCGCCTGAAAGGGCCCCACCCGGAATACCATTGCCTAACAAGTTGCCAGGCTCCCAAATGACATTGGCGATTATGTAAGTCGCTGCCAGCCAAAGAGGAGACGCCAGGAACCACCAGACGGTAACGTAGAGGGGCCGCACCCTTCTTTTGATTACAGATCCGATGACAACGACGGTATTTGTAATCCAGATGGCAAGCAAGAAAATGTCGAGCGGCCAGATGATCTCCCAATACTCACGGCCCTGGGTATAACCCATCGAAAGGGTAATCACAACGCCGACGAACATTAGATCCCAGGCCCAGGCCATCCAGTAAGCTGCTTTCTCCCCCCAGAGATGGGACCGGCCCAGTAAGCGGGGCAAGACATAGAACAAGCCTCCCCAAAACATCGATGACAGCCAAGCAAAGATGACACCGTTGACATGAATAGGGCGAATGCGGCTGAAAACCAGATATGGAATGCCCTGAAAAAGATTAGGCGTGACAAGTTCAGTCGCCATGGTGAGCCCAACGATGGTTACGAACATCATCCAGAAAACTGAACTTAGCAACCAAACGCGGGCAGCGTGGTCTCGATATTCGAGGACTAATTCACCAGCAATGGAGATAGTACTGGAAAAAATTGGAGACCGATCGGCTTGTTGGACATCGTTGTACGTAGACTGTCCTTGTTGTGGCATAGTCCCTCCCTATGGAAAGAAATTGTCTGACTCCCCCATGAGCAAACAGTTGCGACTATAAGACAAGTTAGATGGGTAATACTGGGTGGCAACTACCTTTTTAGACGAAAGCGATTCGTTCTCTAAGATGAACGTCCCTTGTTATTCGGTGACTTCACCTTAGCGCGGTAGCTTATAAAGATTTGCCCCTCCAAATTCATTGTATATCAATAAATACTAGATTAAACGCAAATTAATGTGTTTATGACATTTATCACAAAGTACTAGTTATAAACGTCATACTAAAAACGGCCCGCATAATGCGAGCCGTTTACCATTAACTTTGCTGGTTAGCCACTTCATCTAGAGTACTTGGAATTGGAACCGGAGGCGGGGGTTCAAGCGAGGCCTCCTCTGATGTGGGCGCTTCTTTTGCCAGGCCAAGATGCTCCCCTGTTATGACGCGGAGAGCGCCAGGAAGCAAGCGAATGGTGACATTGCTTTTGTGGAGGAGCTTGCCATCCGCGACGGCAGCCTGCTTAGGTTTGGCTTTAATCTTGATCCGGCGCACGCGGTAGCTCTGAATTTTCGGCTGCTTGACGGCTCTACCGTTGGCAACCGACGTAAAGTAAGCGAGCAGTTCAGCTTTCGAAATATCGGCATAAAAACTCACATCCAGCAGGCCATCTTCTAACGACGCTTCTGGCGCGACCATATAAACGACTCCCCAGGTGGGAGTGTTCGAAATGGTCACCAGGGGCGCTTCACCCTGGATGTAACTCAGGTGATCCATGATTAACTTCATCTTCGGCGGTTTGTAGCGAATAAATTCCCCCACTGCTTGAACAATATGAGTCAGTTTGCCATCATAAAGCGCTTGCGCTTCGGAGAATAATTCTGCAATGAGGCCAATAGAGGCAAACTCGAGGAAGTAAGCTTTCTCACCCTTTTTGTTCTTAATCTGGCCCACATCGATCTTCCGGCAGCGATTCTGCGCAATAATGCGGCAGGCAGCTTCGAGGTCTTCTGGAATTCCCAGACTTTTGGCAACATTGTTTTGGGTGCCGCCCATTAAGATGCCCAGGCGCGTTTTGGTCTTGACCAGCTCCGGAAGAACGGCTTCAATGGTGCCATCTCCTCCCATCACAATGACCAGGCGATAGCCACTACGCACAGCCTTACGTGCAACCTTGCGCACAACAAGTTTTGGTTTCACAATCACCACTTTGACCTGCAAGCCAGATTCGGTTAAAAACCGGACAGCTTGTTGGAGGCGCAAGTCTGGATCTGCCGGGCTTCCGGCGAAGGGATTGTAAATAAACAAAGCCTGATTCTTATCTTTTTTTGATTTCCCCATCTTGCGTTTCCTTTGGTGTTACCCCAGCTGTGCGGCAGGTCCAACAATGGCTTGCACCCGGCCAACTTTGCCATCAGCCAGCATCACTTTAATGCCATGCGGATGGGTGGGGCTGTTTGTTAATATACGCGCGACCACGCCTTCGGTCAGCTTACCCGTCGGCTGGTTTTGCTTTTCCACAATCTGAACCCGCATTCCGGGTCGAATATCACTACGCTTTGGCACGCTCATATCAAATTCGACGCCTTCCTTTCAAAAGACCCGCCGCCCCTGCACCTAGTGTAACTCATTGACAGCAAAACGAGAATTTGTTTGACCCTTTCTTGATGATGGGCATAGATCAGGTTATGGGAGGCCGACAGATGAAGCTATAATAGCCAGGATAACTGTTTCACCTGGATCGCCGAGACTACGGGCAGTGCAGGATGAAACCAACCCCACCTGTTGGAGAGATTGTTTATGAAGTTCCCCTCGTTGGCAAAACAACGGATTCAGATTAATATACTTTTTGTGATTATCTACGCCACCATGTTCCTGTTTGGGTTGGTGGAAAACATTAAAGGCGTGTCCTTTCCACTGATTAAGGCTGAGTTTGGCGTGAATTATGACAGCCAGGGCGGGCTGGTTTCGCTCACCTGGTTCGGTTATGTGATTTTCTGTCTGGCTGCCAGTCTCTTTTTGCAGCGCTATGGAACCAAAAAGGCGGTACTGGCCGGATATGTGCTGGTATGCGCGGGAGCAGTTGCCACGCTGGCAGCGCCCACCTTTTGGCTGGCGGCGTTTACGCTGATGTTTGTGAATGCAGGATTTGGATTCTTTGAGGTGGGAACAAACGCGCTGGGCACAGTTGTGTTTACAAGCCGGGCAGCACTCATGATGAACCTGATGCACTTCTTTTATGGGTTTGGAGCGATCCTGGGGCCGCTTACGGCGGGCTTGATGACAGACCGGCTTGGGTTTAGCTGGCGGCAAGTTTATATCGCTATCATCATTCCTGTCGCGGCGATATTCCTGTTCATCCTTTTTACGCGGTTTAATGGAAAACCGGGGCAGGAAGCGAATGAAGCGGAGGATGCCAAGGAGAGCCGGATTACCTTCTTTGGCGCCCTGAAGAATCCCTTAGTGTGGTTGTTCTGCCTGACGCTGGGGTTTATGGAAGTGATCGAGTTTGGCGCTGCGAACTGGGGAGGGCTCTATCTGAAGGACGTGTATGGCCTGGATCCACGGGTGGTAGGGGCCAGTTTTGTGTCGCTTTTCTATATCCTGTTCACTTTGTCGAGGCTGTTGAGCGGTTTCGTTATTGAGAAGGTAGGCTATGTGCGGAGCCTTTACCTGGCGCTAGGGGGTACGATCCTGTTTTTCTTCAGTGGGTTTGCGCTGGGAAGACAGGGCATCTGGATGCTGCCGTTTACCGGGATTTTTATCGCCATTATGTGGCCCACCATGATTGCAATCGCAATGCAGGTATTCGGTGCGGACGCGCTAGCAGTGACCAGTGTGATTATTACCGTTTCGGGGGCAGTCAATGGCTTATTCCAGCTTGTCATTGGGTTTACCAATGAGTATGTGGGGGTAGCGTGGGGTTACCGGAGCTGCCTGATCTACAGTGCGGTGGTGTTGGTCTTGTTGTACGGGCTGTCGATGAAAATGAAGCAGTCGAGAAGGAATGTTGTGCTGACAGAGTAAGGTGGTGCGGGGATAGGGCTATAATTTTCGTAATTACGCTACCGCGGGTCTCGTTTGAGCGGACCGCGCATGAGCTGTCGATGAGGATCATAGAGATGAGCGGTGATTACCCACAAGTCGAAAGGGGATAGAAAAGCTCCATTTCCTGTGGTATGAATCAGTTAGCGAAAAAGATCAACCAGGAGATGGAGCGATGTTGACTTTACCCGGAAGTGCGGAAATTGCCAAGTTACCTGTGGAGGAAATCGAAGCGACGATCGAGCGGGTGACCCAGCCGATGCAGACGGGGTTACCCGATGCGCGGCTGAAAGCGGTGATCCCGCTGGCAGTGCGCTGCATATTAGCGACTGAAACGCCGGTGATCACGGCGATGAGCCGGGCGGTCAGTCGGGTGGAAGCGGAATGCTGGGCGGCGGCCAAACGGATCTATCGCTTTCTGGATAATGAGCGGTTCAGCCACGAAGCATTGTTTGCCGGGTTATATGCAATGACCCAGGCGAATGTCGCCCAGGAACAGCCCGCTTATCTGGTGGTCGCGGTGGATCCAGTCAACTTCGAAAAACCCTATACCGAAAAGCTAGAGGGGGTGAGTACCGTTCACAAAAGCACGCCGCCAGCCCTGGATGGGGGCGCCCGCCTGGCCCACGGCTACCCCGCCATCACCGCAAGCGTGGTCAATACGCGGGTGCCAGGGGTCAGCTATGCCAACTGGTTCTCCTATCACATCGATTTCATCAGTCAAAATACGGAGATCCAGCAGGCAATCGAGCAGACACGCCAGCTGTTCCCCGGCTATCGCATCCGCTTTGTGATGGATAGTGGCATGGATGATCAGAAGATCTTTGCCTGGCTCAATCACCCTGAGGTAGAGTTTGCCATCCCCGCCACCCATTTGGAGCGCTGGGTGGAAGTCTACAATGAGCGGCTCGATCGCTGGGAACGCGAGCAGTTGCAAGATTTGGTCGACAGCCTGCCCTTCACCCTCCGCTACCAAGCCGCTTTCCAGCATGCCGGACGGACGCATGGGGTGATGCTCCAAGCTGGGGTCTTGCACATTCGCCTGCCTGACACCCAGCAGGAATTGTGGGCGCTGGTGGCCTATAACACCTGGGAAGACCGCACGCTGGTCCTGCTCACCAACATTCCCCTGCTAGACGATCCCACCATCCGCCAGGTGTATGGCGATTGGCGCTTACGCGGCCGGATTGAACACGGCTATCGCTTTGATCAGGAGCAAGGACTGGATGTTGAAGATCTGCGCGTGCAAACCCTCGAACACATGAAACGGCTGTTTGCCCTGGTCCTGGCCGCTACCCAGTTGGTCTTTCACATCCTGCACCATTGGCCCGCTCAAGCCGTCTATTGGCTGCGCAAGTTGGGTGGGAAACTCGGCCTACCCTCCGATCGCGATGGCCCCTATATCCTCCTCCGTGGGATCGCCATGGTTTTATTGACCAACGCTACCCTTTCCTTTGCCGCTATCTCGCCTTTCCCTCATCAACTTTTCTTCCATCTTTAACTTATGGGTAATCACCGCAGAGATGACGATTAAAAACAAGGCACAGTTGATCACCTACCCCAATTCAATGGGAGGGAATTTAAAAACTTCTCAATGAACTGCTCGTCAAGCATTTTGCAGACACATTTGGAGGCGTGCATATCCTGCCACCCTATCCTTCTTCGGGTGACCGGGGATTTGCGCCGCTCACTTATTTTGAGATTGAACCTGCATTTGGCGACTGGAACGATATCCGAAGAATTGGCGAACGGTTTGACGTGGCCGTGGATTTGATGGTGAACCATATTTCCAGGCAGTCGGCGTACTTTAAGGACTTTCAGAAGAAGGGCCGGCGCTCGCAGTATGCGGATCTGTTCATCACGCTCGATAAAGTCTGGCCTGGGGGAGAGCCGCCAGCGGCAGACGTGGCAAAGATCTTTTTGCGCAAACCAGAACACCCATTCTCAGACATTGAGATTGAGGAGACCGGCGAAATCGAGCGTGTGTGGACTACCTTTGGTAAAAAGGACTGGTCTGAGCAGATTGACCTGGATATCAACGCCCCGATTACGCGGAAGATGTTCCAGGATATTCTGGCAAATATGAGCAAACAAAATGTCAGCCTGCTGCGGCTGGATGCCATCGCTTATGTAAACAAGAAAGCAGGTACGAGCTGTTTCTTTGTTGAGCCAGACTTGTACGCATTTCTGGATTGGATGGAGCGAGAAGCGGAGAAAGTGGGGATCGAGCTGCTGCCAGAAGTTCATTCAGACTTTTTACTTCAGTTTAAACTGGCTGAGCATGATTACTGGGTGTACAACTTCGTGCTGCCGCTGCTGATCTTACACGGTTTAATGACTGGGACAGGAGCCTATTTGCGAGAACACCTGAAGATTTGCCCGCGCAAGCAGGTGACGATGTTAGACTGTCATGATGGCATTCCCGTGCAGCCAGACCTGGATGGAATTCTGGAGATTGACGAAGCACAGAAAGTGGTGCGAGTTTGCCAGGAGCGAGGAGCAAGCCTGAACCGTATCTTGTCGGCTGAACACAAGCGGCGTTCAGACTTTGACGCGCATCAGATTAACTGCACCTACTACTCTGCTTTGAACAGCAATGATGAAGCTTACCTGACCGCACGCGCCATTCAATTCTTCTCACCAGGCGTGCCGCAGATCTATTACGTAGGGCTGCTGGCGGGTGAAAATGACCAGGCCGAAGTGGAGCGCAGTGGTGAGGGGCGGGCAATCAACCGGCATAATTACACAGTGGCAGAGGTAGAGCAAGCGCTTCAACAACCAGTGGTGCAGCGCCTGATGGAGTTGATCCGGTTCCGCAACACCTACGCAGCCTTTCAGGGGACGTTTCAGGTGCTCGATTCAGAGCAGGATAGGCTCCACCTGGCCTGGGAAAAGGATGACCAGCGCTGTATTCTACGAGCTGATTTGAAAGCCGGGCAGTCGGTGATTGAATATCGAGATGAGACAGGGACGATGAAAGAATTTCGCCTTTAAAAACAAAAATGTCTGTGTGCTTAATGCGGGCAGCGCCCACACCAAACACACAGACAATGCTTTCAGATCGATATTTAGTTTGCTAACTTAAGCAAGACTGGCTTGCCATGCAGCAAATACTGACCACCACTGCCGCGAAGCACCGTGCGAACATGTTTTTCGGACACATCAACAAAGGTATGATCGCTGCGAATGTCGATATCGCCAATGGCGCGACCAGGAATGCCGGTTTCACTTGCAATAGCGCCAACCACATCACCGGGACGAATGCCATGCATATTGCCCAGATTCATCCAGAGACGAATCATGCCGGGCTGATGCTTTGGCCGTTTGGTTGAGGAATGATACGGCTGCCTGTCAGATAAAGGCTGTTCGGCGGGCTGGTAAACTTTCTTTTCGGAACGAACCGGTTTTGGAGTAGTTCCTTCAGCGGCTTTTTCATAGGAACGCTGAACGGCTGTCTGACGTGACCGTGAAGCCCGCGATTTCGCAACCGGTTCGACAATTTCTTCAATGGGAAGCTCTGCCTCGCCAGCCCGAGCCATGTGAATGGCTGCTGCCGCAATTTCAAGGAGATTATCTCCATTGACCGACAAACGCTCCACCAGTGAACGCGCGCGTTCCAGATCATCACTGCCGAACTGTTCCATCATGCGCTGCATAAAGCGATCGTCACGGCGTTTTTGAATCTCCTCTAAAGAGGGAACCGGGCTCTCTGGAATAACCTGATGAATATAAGACTCAATCTGTCCACGCCGAGCGCGCTCACGCTGCGTAAAGAAAGTGATAGCGACCCCTTTACGACCGGCGCGACCGGTGCGACCAATGCGGTGCACATAATCTTCGGCGTCACCTGGGGCATCATAGTTAAAGACATGAGAAACATCTTCAATATCCAGGCCGCGTGCAGCCACATCGGTAGCGACCAACAGCCTGGCTGTACCCTGACGGAAGCGATTGAGAACAAACTCACGGCGAGACTGGCTGAGATCACCATGCAAGGACTCAGCAGGATAGCCACGGCGCATGAGATCCTCGGCAACTTCCTGGGCACGGGCCTTGGTGCGGGCAAAGATCAAGGCGCTCTTTACTTCCTCGACTTCCAACAAACGCACCAGCGCAGCCATTTTATCTTCCTCGCGAACCCGGCAGCTACGCTGCTCTGTCTCTTCGACGGTGCGATGAGAAGGATTGACGATGATGCGCTGAGGATCCTTCTGATACTTTTCAGCCAGTTTGCGAACCTGTTCCGGTAAGGTCGCCGAAAAGAGAGCCATCTGACGTTCTCCTGGCATTTGCGCCAGGATCGTTTCAACATCTTCAATGAAACCCATCTCAAGCATTTCATCCGCTTCATCTATTACCAGATAACGCACCTGGCTAAGATCTAAAACGTTCTTCCGCAAAAGATCCAGCAGCCGGCCTGGTGTGCCTACTACCACATCCACGCCGCGCTTTAGCTGGCGGATTTGAATATCGTAGGACTGCCCACCATATACGGTCATGAGTTTTACCGGCGTCGCCTGGGCCATTTTAGCGGCAGCCTTGGTGACCTGTATAGCAAGTTCACGGGTAGGCGCTAAAACCAGACCCTGAATGGCCGGTTTCTCAGACGAACTGGAAGCTTCCTCATTTTCCGAAATATGCTAAATCATCGGAAGCATAAAAGCGGCTGTTTTGCCAGTACCGGTTTGGGCCTGACCAATAACGTCGCGACCTTCCAAAAGAACCGGGATAGCTGTCTGTTGGATTGGAGTGGGCTGCTCAAAACCCATTTTTTCAAGGGTCTGCACCAGTGAAGGAAGCAAACCTAGTAATTCAAACGATAAATCCATTTCATTCTCCCACATACAAACCGGGCTGACTTTGTGATGCGCGACGGACAAAGTCAGCCATGCAACAAGACACCCAGACATAAAAAAAGCACCTCACCGGAACCGGCGAGGCACTCGAACCAAGCACGATCATGTTTTTGAGGGCCCATCCCTCAAACAGTGTGTTTTCCGAATTGAGATTGTATCATTAAGTGCCCGAAAAGGTAACGGATAATTAAAAATTGGTCAAGGCTGTTTGCGAATCTGAAAAGTGATAAATCCTTCTAAAAGGGGACATTTCTATTTTGCGCATACAAGCGTAAATTGGTTATTGACACTGGAAAGAATTCGTGCTAAATTATTGCAGATTGTTATCTTATCCTAAGAGGAGGCGTTGCTTTTTTGTGGCTCAAGTTGCGGTATTTGTTCAAGATCTAGCATCAAGCGCGCCTGCTTGTTTTAACTCGCACTCAGTTTCTAAGCAGAAACTGAGCGCGGTCACGGGTGTGCTGATGCCCCGTGGCCTGTTTTTTTAATAAAATCGGTGGGCTACGAACAGATCGCGCAGTGGGCATTGAACCACTCGACAAGTACTGCCTGAGGTACTGCGATTCGTTCGATAAGGGTTAAACTGAGCCATGTTTAACGTTTCCAGCTTTCCGACGACAATAGGATGATCTGCCAGCCACGGGACCCACCGTGGCTGGCTTTTTTTATTACCGCAACTTTAGGAAGTAATCGCAATGGGATCTTTTCTACAAACAAAGGATAAGGATCGACAGCTGCAAGGCGTCGTTTTTCGGAAAACAGCAGGACATTATCTGGTGCAGACGAATGGACGAATGATTGCATGTACCTTAGCCACCCCCTCACGCCAACGGCAAAAGGGCAGCCCTTCTCAACACACCTCCCGCGATTTAGCAGTGATCGCAGTGGGAGACGTGGTGCAGTTAATTGAATATGCAGACCATGCCGGGCAAATTGTGGAAGTGCTGCCGCGGCGGAGCCAAATTTCGAGGCGAGCCGCCAAGCCTATGCCTGGGTCGCACCAACAAGAACAGGTGATTGTAGCCAATGTGGATCAGGTGATTCCGGTGTTCGCAGCGGCTCAACCGACGCCACGATGGCACCTGTTAGACCGCTACCTGGTGACGGCGGAGGCCGCGCAACTGCCAGCGGTGATTTGTCTCACAAAAATGGACCTGGCAGAGCAAGAAACCAGCCAAGATAAGGCCTACCAGGAAAGCCTGGATGAGGTTCTCGAGAACTACGAAAAAGTCGGTTACCAGGTGATTCAGGTCAGCGTCGTGACCGGAGAAGGACTGGTAGAAATGAAGCGGGCCCTTCAGGGACGCACCTCTGTACTGCTCGGCAAATCAGGGGTAGGCAAGAGTTCACTCTTAAATGCCCTGCAACCTGGGCTGGGACTGCGAGTCAATGAGGTCAGCCGGGTAAGCGGCGGCGGGAAGCATACGACTACAAACCAGGAAATGTTTCCGCTGGATTGGGGCGGAGTCGTGGTCGACACGGCAGGGATCCGCGAGTTTGGATTGTGGGATATAGACGAAGATGAACTGGCAATGTTTTTCCCCGAAATACGGCCCTTTATTGGGCAGTGCCGGTTTGGCTTAGACTGCCAGCACGATGAAGAACCCGACTGCGCGGTGCGAAAAGCCGTGATGCGCGGAGACATCCACCCCAGACGATATCAGAGTTATATGCACATGAAGCAAGATGATGATTGATGAGAAGATTGTATGAAGAGCGTTTATAGAGATACTTTCGGGACGTTTCAGTGCCTGCACTGTCATCAACTCGTGATGGCGGAGAGCCTGTTTTCTGGCGTTCAAAACCGCAATCACTGTCCTTACTGTTTATGGTCACGACACCTGGACCTATACCGGGGCGGAGACCGCCTCGCAGCCTGTAAAGCCGGGATGGAACCGGTAGGACTGACCTTGAAGAAGACGAATAAAAAGTATGGCAGCCAGCAGGGTGAGTTAATGCTGATTCACGCGTGTATGGACTGCGGCAAAATCAGCATTAACCGGATTGCAGCCGACGATGATGCTGAAATGGTGATGAGCATTTACCAGCGCTCATTGAGGACGGCTTTATCTATGGACGCTGTGCTGGAAGAAAGTGAGATTGAGCGGCTGTGCGAGTCGGACGAGGAAATCGTTCACGCGCGCTTGTTCGGCTGGCAATTCGCGTAACCCCAGCAACATACTGGGATCCAAAAAGAAACCATGCCGCAGAGACACATGCGGCATGGCTGATTCTTTTAATGGGATCGAAGAGCGAACCCGACTACGAACTGGAAGCGGATTGGAAATGAGAGACTGTATGATGGTTAAAAGTGGACATCAACCAGGTGGTGAAATCCTGAACCTGGTGGAAGACGTGCAGCGCCAGGGAAGCATCCTGCTCCTGAATGGTTGTGGTATTAGCCCAGGCAGCGCCAATCACCGGAACCCCAACTGAGGCGGCAGCCTGAAGATCATAGGCAGTATCGCCTATATAAACAGCCTCATTGGGCCGCAGACCCAGCTTTTGCAAGACACGGAGCAGGCACTCAGGCTTGTTGGGCCCCTGGTCTGAGCCTGACTCGACTGCCGAGAGATAAGGGAGCAAGCCGATCTTCTGTAAGGTGACTTCTGCACCGCGAGCGCCCTTGCCAGTGACCACAGCCAGGGGCACACGGCGAGCGTGTAAAAACTTGACTGCATCGAAAATACCGGGGAAGGGTTCGCGGCAGGTATGATGCATTTCTTCGTAAAATGCAAAATAAGTATCTACCGCTTTGGGCATACTTTCGGGAATATAAATAGAGAGAATACCTTCCTCGGTAGTGCCAAAATAGCGGGTGATTTCTTCGGTTGTAAAAGGGCGCTGAGCGTAGTGCTGAAGGGTGGCACGATAGGCTTCAATGCAAACCGGGAGGGTATTCGCTAGCGTACCATCGATGTCAAAGATGACTGCTTTTAAATCCATACTTACCTCTAATAGAGATTTCGATCAAGCTGTTTTTCTAACCTGGCTGAGTATACATTACTTTTTGGCGTGAATACAGAGCCGCCCTGTTCAGCCGGTGTTGCGCAAACCGGCGGCAATTCCATTAATGGTGAGCACGATGACATCCCGCAGCAACTCTGCCTCCTCACTCTCGGGGTCATCGAGAGCCCGCAGGCGGCGCAGCATTTCGACCTGAATGTAATTCAAAGGGTCAACATAGGGATTACGCAGCCGGATGGAGCGCCGGATTTCAGGCTCAGCTTCCATCAGATGATGGTGCTCTTTAATAGATAAGACAGTATCGACGGTGCGTTCATACTCTTCCTGAATATCACTAAAGATACGCTGAGACAGATCGCGATCGGGAACCAGGGAGTCGTAAATCGCGGCGATTTGCATATCTGCTTTGGAGAGGGAGAGTTCGGCGTTATCGAGTACGGCACGGAAGAACGGCCAGCGGGCGTACATATCTCGCAGCGTCTGGAGGGTATGCGGCTGATTACATTCCAGGCAAGCCAGACCGGCGCCCAATCCGTACCAGCCCGGCAAGTTGAAGCGGCTCTGCATCCACGAAAAAACCCAGGGAATGGCGCGAATCTGCCCGACTTCCTGACTGGCACCCGCATGGCGTGACGAAGGGCGCGAACCTATGTGAAGACGTTTGATTTCATTTAGTGGCGTAGCAGTATGCCAGTACTCGATGAAACCAGGCGTTTCATAGACCATACGGCGGTAGGCCGCACGCGAGGCCTCGGACATGCGGTTCATGGTCTCGCGCCACGCATCGGGGATGGTGCGCGGTGAAGACTGGTGAGCACGCTGATCGGGATCGGTGGGTAGAACAGGCTGCTCGTCGAGGAGAGGCGACGAGGCCAGCAAGACTGCGCTGACAATCTGTTCGAGGTTGCGCAGGGCCAGATCAAAGCTGGAGTAACGGGTGGAAATGATTTCACCCTGCTCAGTAAGCCGATAGCGCCCCCCTACCGCGCCGCCCGGCTGCGCCAGAATGGAACGATTGGTGGGGCCGCCACCGCGAGCAGTTGTGCCCCCGCGCCCATGGAAGAGAGTCAGCGGGACATTATTCTGGCGGCAAATACGAGCGACCTTTTCCTGAGACTGATAGAGCGCCCAATTGGACATCAGGTAGCCGCCGTCTTTGTTGCTATCAGAGTAGCCAACCATGACCATTTGACCATCAGGACAGGTTTTGAGATGTTCCATATATACAGGCAGGGCGAAAAGTTCTTCCATCACCCGCGAAGCTGCTTCGAGATCTGAGATGGTTTCGAACAATGGCACCACCTGCAAACCCTCATCACACTGGCACCAATGCGCCATCAGCAGCACGGAAAGCACGTCGGCGGCCCCGTGAGTCATGGAGATCACAAATGGGCCGAGAAGATCATACCCATACACTGCGCGTGCGCGATAGATGAGCCGGAACAGCGACCAGGTTTCGGCAGTTTCAGGCGAGACCCCTGGATTCTGCGCGAGCGAAGGAACTGGTTCTGAGAGCAGGCGCAGCACTAACGCGAGGCGCGCATCCGCGTCCAGGCCGGCAAAGTTTGGCTCAATGTGGAGCGCGCGCAGCACTTCACCCAGGGCGGTATTGATGCGCGAGGCGTCTTCACGTATATCAAGGCGAGCGCCATACAGGCCAAAAATTTCCAACTGGCGCAGGGCCGTTTCCAGCGACCCGCGGACGACTGTGGGCGGGAGAATTTCGGCTATGCCACCGAGCGGTTCCATGAGATCCTTCAAATGGACGCGGGCCGTATGGGGTTCAGTCGAAAGGAGATGAGCCTTCATATTGTCGGCAGAAGCGTCAGCCAACTCAGCCGCTAACAACGATAGGATCTGACGGTAAAGCTCGTGAGGATAACGATGACGGATCTGCATCACGTGCGGGGGCAGGTTATCTTCGCGCAGTTTGAGCCAGGCTTGCAGTTCAGGAGAGAGGGGCACAGACTCGGCGTTAAGACTGAGACGCCGAGAAAGCTCGTGCATGGTACGGCGGTGGTTTTCAACCGCCAGACCACGATGAAGATGCAAGGTTTCGGCAGTGACCTGATGGGTGACGTTAGGATTACCGTCTCGGTCTCCCCCCATCCAAGAACCCAGAGTCAGCCAGGGGCGATCGGTACGCAAGCCAGGATAATACTGGGATAAAGCCTGATCGAAGTTCTCATAAACCTGGGGAAGCGCCTTCCAGAAAACCTCACCGACAAAGTAAAGGGCAGTGCGGACTTCATCCGTCACGGCAGGCTGCGTAGTGCGGGCGCGTTCAGTAAGCCAAAGCGTGGTCACTTCATTACGCAGCAGCTCATGATACTCCTCCTGCTCGCGGGGCAACAAGGGGGTAGAACTCAACACACGGAGGGCTTCGGCAATACGACTGATTTTTGAAAGCACCGTCCGGCGGCGCGCCTCAGTAGGGTGCGCTGTGAGAACCAGCTCGATATGAAGCCGGTCCAGCAGTTCCTGCATTTGCCGGGCCGTCACACCACGGTTCTTGAGAATTTGGACAGCTTCTTCGATCAAATCATGCACTGGTTCGGGAAGCTTATGCAGTTCTTCCTCGCGCAAGCGGTTCATCCGGTAAACATCTTCGGCTGAATTGACCAGATCGAAATATAGAGCAAAGGCACACGCCACACCACGCGCAGTATCGACATCTAACGAGGCGATCTCCCGCGACAGAGCCAGCGATCCTGCCTGCTCTATTCCCTGTTGGTCTTCATCACGACGAGCCTTAGCGAGGGCGCGGACATGCTCCTCAACATTGAATAAATCCCGTGATTCTTGTTCAATCAATACCTGGCCGAGGATATCTCCCACCAGGTGGATTATTTCAGAAATGTTCATTTTCTGGATATCGTTCACTATGCAACCTTTTCTACTTGAGTGTCAAGTCACCGCCCCAACTCTTTCATCCCCTCAGGGCAAAGATGATCTTCTAATTATATGATAAATAATATCGGGATGCAGGAGGCGTCAGTGAGGCACGTTCGGGGAATATCCCCATCCCTTCCACAAAGCTTTTTCCGTTAAAATTACAAACTGTGATAAAAAAGATTGTTCTTCACGGTTTCATTCTACGAATGCAACAATGCCGGATGGTAGCTGTCCTGGAGTACAACGCCATATACAACAGAAAGCCTGTGGAGAACAAGGATAACTTACTCATTGAGGAGGTATACGAAGATGTTTAAAGAGTTCGGTGATTTTATCAAACGCGGTAATGTGTTGGATCTGGCGGTGGCAGTGGTTCTAGGAAACGCGTTAACGCGATCATTAATTCATTGGTTGAGGATATTATTACCCCTTTACTTGGCATCCTGATTGGCGGAATTGATCTGGCTGGCAAGGCATTCGAGGTGGGAAACGCGGTGGTCACCTATGGGAATTTTATTCAGGCGATTATCAACTTCTTTATCATCGCGTTTGTTCTTTTCCTGATCATGCGTTCCTACAACCGGCTTCGCACAAAAGAGGAAACCGGAGAAGAAAAACCGGCAAAAGAGGAACTACCGCGAGATGTGGTGCTGCTCACTGAAATTCGGGATATCCTGAACAATGGTCCGGCAGCCGACCCGACCCTGAAACCACGCGCAAAGGTATAAGGGCAGCCCAGGCAAGGGGCTTTAATCTTGTAAGCCGAGCAATCGGGAGACTAAATCGGCGAAGGTGCCAGATACTAAACCCCCGAGGGCACTGGTAAAAGCACCCGCCAGGACAGCCGTCAGGAGGGGCTGCGCGCCTGCATAAACGAGGGCGTTCGCAAAGTGAGCCCCCAGCAGGCTGAGTCCCAAAGAACCGACTAACCCGGCAATGAGCCAGCCCACCCCAGCGGTACTGAGCGCAGCCAGACCGGCCCAGATCTGTTCCCAACCCAACTGCTGCCCGGCCCGATAAATCTTTTGTCCTAAGGCCCAGCCTGCTTTTGCGCCTAAGAATGGGCCAGCGATGATGGGGAAGATGGCCCAGCCAAAAGCCAGACCGACTACGCCGCCAATCATGCCGCCCAGGATCAAGCCAACTCCCTGCCAAAAGCGCTGCCAGCCAACGGTACGGCTGATGAAGCCACCCATGCGATGACCGGGCTGCCACCCCCTGAGTAAGCCGCCGCTCGCGCCGCCCATAGCAAACAGCGTACCCCAGGCCAGGGCCTGTTCACTGGTACCCGCCATGAGACCGTAAGCGATCCCTGGCAACACACCCGCTAATGCGCCAAAGGAGCCCCCATATAAGAAGCTGCGCACCAGACGCTGGCGAAGCCAGACTCGCCAGTCCACTGCTGACATCTTGTAAGAGCGCCCGCGAATCCCAATCCCTCCAGGAAAATTAAAGGAAGAGAAGGGTGCAGATTGAGGGCTATTTGCGGATGAGCCTGGGCGTACCGTAGAGGAGGTAGAAGGAGTGGGTGACGGCTGGATGCGGCCCCAGGGAAAGGGGAAGTTCAGGCGAATGGAAGGGCCAGAACTGGAGGTTGAGAAATGCAAGACACCGGGTGAGGAAGGCGCGCGGTGGGATGAACTACCCTGTGCCGGCGCTGAGGAAGCTGCCTGAACAGGAGGGACATTGGGGGCAGCAGAGCGTGCTGCGGCAGGAAAGGGTGAATTAGATCGCGAAGATCCATACGTTGGCGACTGGTGAGTCTGGCTGCGGGCTGCCGAAGAGGCTACTACCCGACCCGCAACAGGGCGTTTTCTAAAAGCCGGAGCAGGCGTAGAGCGTTGTATCGCGCGCGAGCAGTAGGGGCAGTCGCCGAGATGGCCTGAATAGAGGTGTCCGGCAGAACAGGCCACGAGATGCGTTTCAGCCTCTGCAATAGCAGAGGCCCAAAGATCGGGATCAGGCCGCAAGCGCGGGTCGCGGTGACCGTCAATAAAACAACGGCGAACCAGTTCAGCCAGCCAGGGATAGAGTGTGTCTAGCTCTGGGGCGTTTTTGGGAGGGTGAACCTGACTGTTGGGTGAAGTGGTGTAGGGAAAGGCGCCCTGGGCAATCCGCACTTCGATAGGCGGCGGATCACCAGAGGCCTGCCACTGAGCACGGAAAGGATGGCTGCCTTCCATGAGCAGCTGGAAGATAAGCACACCCAGCGCGAAGGAATCGTGCTCAGGCAGCCGAATGACCTGGGCAAGCGGTTTGCCTTGCAGTTCGGCAGGTGTATATTCCAACTTGCCCACAGGGCAAGGATGGATGACGTCTTGATAGTCGCCGCGCTTCTCGGTAACCTGGAAGGAGTCGGTGTCGATGATGGTCACCAGGGCTGAGGGAGTGACCAGCACATTGCTTTCGTTCAAATCGCCAGCCACATAACCACTGCGATGCAGCGCGCTTAACGCAGTAGCAAGGTTGCGCGCAACGCGGTGCAAGTACAAACGATCGAATTGGGGGAGAATGGCAGCCCGACGGCGCGGGTTGAAGACATCTAACAAGGGAACCGTGCGGCGAATGAAGGGCATGCGGTAACCGAGCAGCTGGCCTTGAGCATCATAAAGCAGGTTCTCAGGCCAGGCTAATGAGGGATGATCCATGGCGCTGGTTGGATTGAGCGGGGGATGCTCGACCATCCAGGTCAGTTTACGGGCGTAATTAGGACGAGGAGCAGGCTCGTAGAGCTTGGCAAGGCGGGTGGGCTGACCGCTGATGCGGTAGACAACAGCCTCACCGCCGCGGCCCACACTCGCGCCGAGTTCTATAGGATTACGCCTGCTATCGTAAACGATCATTCACCCAACTCCTTCAAGGCCGGCCCTTTCCAGATCCAGGGGAAGAGAAACTGGATCAGATTTCTGCGCGGTTTGCGCCGCCGGGTACGCATATGCAGCAACTCTGACTGAACAACAGGCTCGGGTTCCGGCTCTGGCGCAGCGACTGGCAGAGAGACGGGCTGATCCACTAAAGGGGGACCCGTGAAATCCTCGCTGCCATGAGCCAAAAGATCTTCCTGCCGCTTGAATGGAACTAAAGCGGTGCTGGCAGTATACGAGGCCAGCACGAGCGTTTTATCATCATCGGTGCGGGCACAGACCCGCTCAGAGGCTAAGAAATCGGCTAATTGCTCAGCAGCCTGCGTTTCTGACTGCTTGCGGGCGGCAAAACCAAACAAGGGTTGAAAAAAGGGAAAGTGCGGCTCGCCAGACGGCATTTTCAGGGCCAGGCGTACAAGACCATCACTCATTACTGCCAGGGCGCTGACTGGCTGACGACAAACCTGAACTTCTAAATGCTCTAACAGATCAGGTTGGGTGAGAAAGTGGGTCTCATTCGCATACTCCCCTTTTTGGAGGTGAGTCGCCGCGAAGAGCTTTCCTGAGGCATCGAGAACCACCACAGCGCCATCCCCTACCTGAGCAGAGGCCAGGCAACCCGCAGCAGCCACGACCACCGTGAGGGTCGTGGCGTACTGGCGCAAAGGAAAACCATCCTCGGTGGATAAATCCTGCACTGCCTGGCGCGTCTGAACAAACACTTCACGCAGCAGATCTTCCCACTGCGCTTGAGTATGCGGCCGGCTGCCAACCAGTGATGCAGAAAGCGCATTGAGGGCTGTATCGACGGCGAGACGCGCGCCAAGTTCAGAACGCTCGGCAGAACCCGCTCCATCCGCGACGGCGATCAGTAGTTCGCCATCCGGCAAACGGCGGTAAGCCTGAGCGTCCTGGCAGGGTTGACCAGTGCGGGCATGAGAAGCGCCTTGCACCACTGCCCCGATCACTCGCCAGGGACTATCCACAATTGAATCGTATACCTGTACCACGCTCAAAAACCTGTGTTCGTCACCCATTAAGAATGAGAAGTATCGACTTCGCCCCAACCGACCGGCGGAAGGGGAGCCTGCTCACCAGGGCGAGAATGCGCAACCGCTGAAAAACTCTTCGAGAGCCAGGTAAACAGATCACCAAAAGCGAGGCCTCTTAGCTTGAGTGGAGAACGACCTTCAGAGAAGCGCCCGAGAACTTTAAAATCAGCGCCTTCTACTCCGACACCATAGAAAAGGATGCCTTTTCGAGCTTCTTCCTGGCGGACCTGCTCGGCGACCTGCTCCCACTTGTCCGTCGGTTTGCCGTCTGTAATCACAAAGACCCAGGGGCGGAAGTAGTCGAGCCCGTTCTGTTTATAGATTTCCTTACGCTCACGAAGCAGAGCCAGCGAACGCTGAATTGCCTCTCCCATGGGCGTGCCACCATCGGCATCTAACACAGGCGGCTGGAACTGGTCCACAGTGACAAAAGCCTGGCGAGCATCGAAGGGCACATCCTTGACCTTAGGGCGGATGGCTAAACCATTTGGGTTAAAAGCAACCATATCGCCGCCGCCGTTTGGGTTACCACGTACATCTACAGCACGGACCGAACCACCAAATGTGACTACTGCCACTTCCACGCGCAGTGAGGCCAGATGGTCAGCACGAATGGCGCTCGCAAAAGCGCGCAGGCCTTCGTTTAACTCCACAATCGGTTGGCCCTTCATCGAGCCTGAGGTATCTAAAACCAGCACCACCGGGCAGCGGGGTTCGGGATTATCTGCAAATTCAGCTTGATCAAAGAAGTTCGAGTCCATTCTTGCTCCTATTGCTCTACATTTCTGACATATGATACCATCTTTTTTACGGTAATCGTATTGTACCAACACTTTCATAGAAAACTTGTTCAACCATCAAAAGCACTTATAATGAAGGCATGCCTTATCAATATGCGACCGAAGACCAGGATTACTCTGACCTCGCCAGCGGGCGGGTGATCTACAGCCAGGCAGGGGCGCCCGCTTTTCCCGTACGGTTAGCCAGTGAAATGTTTCAGCGCGCACGTCAGCACCTGCAAGGGGTAGAACGACTGCGACTGTATGACCCATGCTGCGGGGGGGCTTATCATCTAAGCGCATTAGGATTCTTGCACGGCGCACAGATAAAGACCATCTCAGCTTCGGATATCGACGAAAAAGCGGTATCGCTGGCACAACGCAACCTGAGCCTCCTGATGATAAAAGGGCTGCGACAACGCGAAGATGAAATTCGCGACATGTTCACGGCGTTTGGTAAAGAATCGCATATAGAAGCCTTGCAGAGTGTTCACAAACTGCAAGCATTCCTGGCGGCGCAGCCGCAGCCCATTTCCATACGCACCTTCCAGGCGAATGCCTTGGATGCAGAATCTATCCAGGCAGGTTTGAACGGAGAAAAGGTTGACCTGATCCTCAGCGATGTTCCCTATGGACTGCTGAGCACGTGGCAAACCCCCGCCAATCAAGAGAATATTTTACACAGTCCAGTCTGGCTCATGCTGGAGGCGCTGCTGCCCTATATTCTCACAGAAACAGTGTTAGCGATTGCGGCTGATAAAAAGCAGAAGATCGTTCATGAGCAGTATCAACGCCTGGAGCGCTTTCAGATTGGCAAACGGCAAGTAACGCTGTTAAGAAAGAATGAGTAGCAAGTTTCGAACCAGTGTGTTTTGACAGGGGATAACAGAGGGTACCTTCTTAGACATACCGCCGACGGCTGCCTACCAGCCCAAATAAGAATGAGAGGATGGCAGCGCCGATGAGCGACCATACCACTGGAAAGGGCTGCCCATCTATAACCACCATGAAGAAAATGGGCAGGTTTAACTGAACAGCCAACCACATCCCTAAAAATGCACCGATAAAACCGATCAGGATTGAAGCCAGACACCCTCCCAGGGAGTAACCCGCAAGGGCCTGACCCAGTGAGCCTGTCACGGCAGCAATCAGCAGCAGGATTAAAAAGCCGATTAATGACATTGATCTACCTCCCTCCCTTTTTGTGGATTGCTGCACTAAAGTCACTTTAACTGTTTTTAGAAGATAGGACAAGGAGGAAGTGACGCAGGCAGCGTGGAGAACTTTCCCGCTGGAAGATAGGGTTATCCCGGCAAACGCAAGCTGCGGGAAAGATAGAATGAGCTCACTCCTGACTTCCAAAACGGCTCCTGTGCTAAAATGGAGAACGTACTCCTGTTTATATCTCATGCTTAATAGAGGAGAACCTTCTCATGGCGAATAAAACGAAAGTGGGCGTGATTGGCTGTGGCAATATCAGCAGCATCTACCTGGAGGTCGGCCAGACTTTTGAATGTATGCAAATTGCTGCCGTCGCTGACCTGATCTCAGAACGAGCCCAGGCCCAGGCAGCCAGGTTCAATATTCCACGCGCGTGCAGCGTGCAAGAATTACTGGCAGATCCGGAGATTGAAATTGTCATTAACCTGACCATCCCGAACGCCCATGCCAGTGTAGGGCTGGCGGCGGTGGAGGCGGGAAAATCGGTTTACAACGAAAAACCTCTGACAACCCAACGGGAAGAAGCCTGCCAACTGTTGGAGCTGGCGCAGGCGAAAGGGGTGCGGGTAGGTGGGGCGCCAGATACCTTCTTGGGCGGTGGATTGCAGACCTGCCGAAAACTGATAGATGATGGCTGGATCGGTGAGCCAGTAGCGGCAACCGCGTTTATGCTGTGCCATGGGCATGAGAGCTGGCACCCGGCCCCGGCGTTTTACTACCAGGTGGGCGGCGGCCCAATGTTTGATATGGGGCCTTACTATCTGACGGCACTCGTCAGCCTGTTAGGGCCAGTCAAGCGGGTGACTGGATCGACCCGGATCACCTTCCCAGAGCGGACGGTTACCAGCCAGCCTCAATATGGGACAAAGGTAAATGTGGAAGTCCCTACCCATATTGCCGGGGTGCTGGATTTCGCCAATGGGGCGATTGGCACAATGGTAACCAGTTTTGATGTGTGGTCAGCAGAAGTGCCGCGAATTGAGATTTATGGAACAGAAGGTTCATTGAGCTTGCCTGACCCGAACACCTTTGGCGGGCCGGTACGCGTGCGCAGGGCTGGAGCAAGTGAATGGAGTGAAGTGCCATTAACACACGGCTATGCAAAAAACAGCCGCAGCCTGGGTGTAGCGGATATGGCTTGTGGGTTACAGTCAGGGCGACCGCACCGAGCAAATGGCGAGATGGCTTATCATGTGCTGGATATTATGCACGCCATTCACGATGCGGCACGCGAAGGCAAACACGTTGAAATGGCTTCCACCTGCACGCGCCCGGCTGCCCTGCCGATGGGACTGCGCAATGGGCAGTTAGATCTTTAGCATGCATTCGAATGAGCAGCCATGACAAAACGCCTCATTCTCATTGCTGGAAACATTGGATCTGGGAAAACTTCACTGACGGAACGCCTGGGAGAAAGATTGGATTGGCTCACGGCTTACGAGTCCGTTGGCGATAATCCTTATCTATCCGAGTTCTACAGCGATATGAAGGCCTGGTCCTTCCACCTACAAGTGTATTTCCTGGGACACCGGGCAGAACAACATATTGAAATGGCGGAAGACCCCCGCTCAGCAGTAATCGATCGCAGCATTTACGAAGATGCCTACATTTTTGCACGCGCTCTGTATCACTTAGGCAACCTTAGCGAGCGCGACTACCGATCTTACCAGCAGGTGTTTCAATTGGTGGTCAAGAATCTGCCGTCGCCTTCTCTGCTGGTGCTCTTGAAAGCGCCAGTAAGCACTTTGATAGAACGGATAAGGCGGCGGGGAAGATCGATTGAAAGCACGATTAATGCGGAATACCTCAACTTGTTAGACACGTTCTATGACGACTGGGTGCAGCATTTCGATCTATGCCCGGTGCTAACCATCCGGTCAGATGACCTGGACTTTGTGAACCAACCACAGCATATGGACCTGGTGGTGGAACGCATTCAGGAAAAGCTGGCAGGGAAAGAAGAGCTGGTTTTATAAAGCAGAAGGGCGAGGGATCTCCTCGCCCTTCTGCTTTAAAGCTGTCTGTTTAGCGGGATTTATAGTGAACCGGGCTTAGATCGCGCAGGCGGGCAGCAGCTGTTTCAGGGGTAAGATCACGCTGAGGCATGCCTAACATTTCAAAACCGACCATAAACTTGCGAACGGTGGCGGAGCGCAGCAAAGGCGGGTAGTAGTGCGCATGGAGATGCTGCGCGGGGTAAGACTGCCCGTCGGTAGGCGCCTGATGGAAGCCCATAGAATACGGGAAGGAAACCTCAAAGAGGTTATCGTAGCGGGCGGTGAGCTGGCGCATGGTATCTGCTAAAGCTGAAACTTCAACGGGAGTAAGATCAGAAAGCGAAGCGGCGTGGCGATGCGCTACCAGCATGACTTCGAACGGCCAAACGGCCCAATACGGAACCAGGGCGGTAAAATGATCGTTGGCAGCAACAACACGTTCGCCAGATTGGCGCTCGGCAGCGATGTAATCGCAGAGCAAGCAGAGAATCATGCTCGCGTAAGTAAGCGGCCTGGCGATCAAGTTCAGCAGCCGTCTCATTCGGGATGTGACCCGTCGCCCAAATCTGGCTGTGAGGATGGGGATTCGAGCAGCCCATCATTGCGCCTTTGTTTTCAAAGACCTGGACATAGTTAATGAAGTCGCGCTGGCCCAGGTCGAGGGTTTGCTCCGTCCAGGTGCGAATGACGGCTTCAACATCGCTTTGAGGCAGTTCAGGAATGGTGAGGTCATGGCGTGGAGAGAAACATACTACGCGACAAAGACCATACTCCGGTTCTGCGACGAACAGCCCGCTGGTTTGCGGCTGGAAGTGTTCCCCTTCTTCGGGGGGCAGAAGGGCGGCGAAATCATTATCAAAGACAAATGTACTGGAATAAGCAGGGTTCTGATTGCCCGTGTTGCGCTGGTTACCAGGGCATAGATAGCAGGTGGGGTCGTATTCAGGAAGCTTTTCCACCGGAAGCTTTTCAACCTGGCCCTGCCAAGGGCGCCGGGCGCGATGTGGTGAGACCAATACCCATTGACCAGTTAGCAAGTTTAAACGGCGGTGCGGGCGATCCAAGTCCATCATTTCACTTAATCCTTTATCCTATGAGAGCTTGCTTGATTTTAACATATTGTGCATTCTGTGTGATCCGCTGAAAGTCTTTTTATAAACGATGGTTGTAAAATACGCGGATTACCCTGGCAATTTATCGAGTACAGGCGGTTGTTTGTAAAGATATTTACGACGAATTCCTTGGAATGGTCCTTTTCTTGCATCCGCTAATGAAATCAGATGCAGCAGGCGGCAGGACCACCCTGCTGTGGTAGCGATCCACAGATTTCCAGTAAGTTGGAACCACTTTTATAGGATGAACGTCTTATAGATCATGATGAATCATTCGCAGCATTATCCTCCAGTCGATCCAATTCAGCAGCCGATGATGCGGCAGCCATCTGCAAACGCAGCCAGAGCTTATCCCTCGGGCGCGCGGCCGAGTGCCCAACCTGCGCGCCGGCTGCCCTCCCCTGTTCAGTACTACCGTCATCAGATTGCACAAAGGGCTGCGCCCTGGTGGTATTCTCCCTGGTGGGTGTTTCTAGCAGCAACTGGTTTGATTTCCCTGGTGCTGCTGCCTGTTTTTATACTGGCTGGCACTTATGCCTATACTTTGTTTTCTGGGCGAATCTTTTCAGGCGTTCAAAGTGGAGGCGCCTCACTGAGTGGACTGACACGCGAACAGGCAGAAGACAAGCTGAACCTGGTTTGGAATCAGCAGCGAAATGTGGTGCTCAGTGATGGCAAACGCGTGTGGGAGGTGAAACCGCTGGAGTTGGGGTTATGGATGGATCCGAAGGCTTCGGTGGAGAAAGCCTATCAAATTGGCCGGGGACCAGATGGGTTTCAAGAGATGTTTTGGCTGCTGCGGGCAGGACACTGGTCCGTGAGCCCAGAGGTGGTATTCCGGCCCGATCTGGCTCAGAAGCGACTGGAACAATTGACAACCGAAGTGAACCTGCCAGCGGAAAATGCTACGCTGCGATTTGAGGGTGGACAATGGGTAGCGGCAGCAGGCCAAAACGGGCTGAGCCTTAACGTTGAAGAGAGCTTAAAGCGCCTTGCGGGCGAACCCGAAGAAGTGTTCTTCAGTGGTTACCTGCCGCTAGCAACACAGGTGGTGGCCCCACGCGTTAGCAACGCGGCGCCCTTGTTAGCCAAAGTGCAGTCAGCGCTGGATCAATCGCTTAAAATACGGGCTTACGATCCCATTACAGATGAAATGCTGGATATCGCGATCCCACGCGAAGTACTGGCGACCTGGCTGACGGTTGAGGCACAGGGCGAAGACGTAAGCTTTGGATTAGACAACAGCAAACTGGACGAATATCTAGAAACCTGGAAGACCCATCTAGAGCCAGAACGGACACTCGCGCCCTACCAACTGCCCCCAGAGCTAGCTTCGCGCTGGTTGGCAGGGGACCCACGATATTACGCATCCAGCATCATCCCACTACGTATATCGTCCAGTTGGGTGACACGCTGACACGAGTAGGATTTAAAGTTGGAATGCCTTACTGGAAGATTTAACAGGCGAATCCAGAAATCGACACAGACAACCTGCAAGCCGGACAGATCTTAGTCATCCCCTCGAAGAACGACATGCTGCCACTGCCGGTTGTATTAAATAAACGAATTGTGATCCGTTTGAGCGAGCAGCGCATGTGGACGAATGAAAATGGAGCGCTGCACAGTGAATACGTGATTAGTTCCGGGCTGGAGCGTTCACCCACCTACCCTGGCATTTACCAGATTCGCTCGCACGAAATAAACGCATACGCTTCCATCTGGGATCTGAGCATGCCTCACTTTATGGGAATTTATGAAGGGTGGCCTGGCTTTATGAACGGGATTCACGGACTGCCAATACTTTCAAGCGGCGTTCGCCTGTGGGGGAGTGTGCTGGGCAGGCCGGCTTCCTATGGATGCATTATCCTCAGCCTGGAGGACGCGGAAGCGCTTTATTCCTGGGCAGAGGAAGGGGTAGTGGTCGAGATTCAGCCTTAGTTCTTAAGACCAGGTAGGCCAGTCTTTCGATGAGTTTTGCTGCATTCCATGCAAAACCCATCGAATTTGTTTTACAATGCAACCATAGAGACATTCCTCCGTATATAGAGTCAGAAAGAAGAAATACAGGAGCAATAGTGAGTACCTCAGAAGTCGAATGGCTCCAAGGAGCCTTGAAAGGAGACGACAGCGCGTTCGCCAACATCGTGGAGGCTTATCAGCGTCCGGTGTTTAACTTGTGCTACCGGATGCTCGGCGACCCGAATGAAGCGGAAGATGCGGCCCAGGAGACGTTCTGGCGGGCTTACCAGGGAATGAAGCGATACGACCCAAAGCGTTCCTTCGCCACCTGGCTGCTCTCCATTGCGGCTCACTACTGTATCGACCAGCAGCGAAAGCGCCGCGTGCCAATCTTGAGCATGGAACTACTACCGGAAGAGGACGCTCCCGATTCTGCTCCAAACCCTGAGAAAGTGGTCAGTAAGCTGGAAGAAAGTTCGCAAATGCGCCAACTACTTTCTAAGTTAGGGCCGCAAGACCGGGCAGCGGTAGTCCTGCGCTACTGGTATGAGTTTTCGGAAGAAGAAATCGCAAAGACCCTTTCTTTGACCGTCAGCGCGGTGAAAAGCCGGCTGCACCGGGCACGAAAAGAACTGGCCCAAAACTGGAAGGAAGATCAGGCAAACAATGCAATTCCAGAGAGGAGGAAAAATGAGTCACCAGCCCTTTGAAAACTGGATACTGGATCTGAACGCGCTCACCGGAGAGGAACGGCGCTCGCTGCAAGCACATCTTGAAACCTGCTCGCAGTGCCAGAAGCTGCAACGCCGGTGGCAGGCGGTTCACTGGGAACTACAAGCCCGACGGATGGTTGCTCCGGCCCCGGGATTCACTCAACGCTGGCAATCCAGCTTGGCTGAACGCCGGGCCCGTGAGCAGCGCAAACAGGCATGGTGGGTGTTCTTTGCCTGCCTGGGAGCGGCCCTGCTCGTCCTATTGATCATAACCGGTTATGTACTGGCGACTTCTACTCCTACTGACCTGCTGACCGCTGGGATTCAGTATCTTTCTTCTTCAATCAACCTGTTCAACCTGGCTGCCTCGTTGGTTAAGTCGTGGTTGGCAGCAACACCACTCGCTTTGGATATCGTCCTGTGGATGTACCTGGCCTTCACACTGTGCCTCTTAAGCGCAATCTGGGTACTTGCACTGTGGCGAACCTCGCACGTAGGAGTGTTCAACAAATGAGAATACCATTTCGAAGTCTACTTTTGATCCTGGCAATTACTGCCGTCCTGTCTATGACAGGTTGTGTTGGACTGCCCTCTTTTGGAGGGGGGCTGGTGGTAGGACAAAACTACCGCTTGCAAAGTGGAGAAACGCTGAATGATGATTTAACCGTCATCGGCGGAAACGCAACATTAGAGCAAGACTCAACGGTGAATGGCGATGTAGCCGTGATTGGTGGCAACGTGAGCGCCGATGGCCTGATCAACGGCAACATCTCTGTATTGGGTGGCATGGTAAATCTGAAAGATAATGCCGTGGTACGCGGTAACGTAAACCAGTTGGGAGGGTCGGTATATAAATCCGAAAAAGCCCGGGTGGAAGGTTCTAACCCGTTCAATCAGGCCCCCTTCCGTATTCCGACGATGCAAACGACCCCGCTGAACATCAACTTTGACGCGGTGTTTGCCCCCCTGCTGGCTTTCTTCCGGGCGCTGGCACTGGCGGCGCTGGCAATCCTGGCAGCGCTGTTTGCTCCAGCTTCAATTGCGCGCGTCGGACAGGCCGCGCATACCCAACCCGCGGTGACAGGTGGGATAGGCCTGCTGACAGCCATTGTCGCGCCGGCCCTGCTGCTGGTGCTGGGAATCACGATCATCTTACTGCCGCTCAGTCTGCTGGGGCTGCTGATCCTGGGTATAGCGATCCTGTACGGCTGGCTGGCTTTGGGTTTGATCACCGGGCGCTACCTGGGACAATGGTTAAACCAGAACTGGAGCGAACCCATCCACGCGGGTGTAGGCACCCTGGTGCTCTCACTGGTAGCCAGTATGGCAAACCTGATCCCGTGCGTCGGCTGGTTGGCGACATTCATTGTGGCTGTGATCGGGTTGGGCGCAGTTATTGTGACCCAATTTGGCCGGCAGCTTTATCCGGCGCCTGTTCCCACCGCGCCAGCAGCTTACCGGTCGCCAGCCGTCTATCCACCCTACCCGCCAACACCGGCTAACTATCGCGCACCCGAGACGTATGAAGAAGAAGAGCGCCACGAGGACGAGACTCCTCCGGCTCCGCCGATCTTGTAAACCTGTTTCACGCTGATCAGCGGAGCGAAATAACGGGCAGGTCGTAGAACACTTTACGGCCTGCCTTTCTTTCTAACGGATAGGGCGGATTGACTCGCGAGATCTTTCGATGGTGTGCACGCAAAAGTTGTCAGGGAGCAAAAAGAGTGCCAACCAAGTAAGATATGGGTTGTGACAAACCAAATCGAACAGGAGGCACTCTGAAATGGACTATACCACAGAAAAGATCACGGCGATTGCAGGCCTGGTGGTGAGCGTGATGAAAGAGACGCTGGAAACCAGCGGGGTCAATCAAGGGATCGGCGAGATCGAGATACAGATGCGCGAGCTTTTGCGCCAGGTAGGGGCGGCGGCTTTGGGGCAGTATCTGAGCGGATTATCGACTCCAGAAGTGGCGAAGATCGCCTGTGCGTGCGGCGGGGAAATGGTGTATCAACGAGAGCGGGAAGCCAGCCTGTTGAGCGTGTTTGGGCGGGTGCAGTATCGCCGGAGCTACTATGCAGGCTGTAGTTGCGGGAAAGGGCAAGCGCCGCTGGATCGAAAGTTAGGTCTAAAACCGGGTGGGGCCAGTGCCGGGCTGGCAGAGTTGTTAGCCTTGGGCGGGATTGAACTGGCCTTCGAGCAAGGGCAGCGGTGGTTGGAGAAGTATTTGTTGTTCCGCGTATCGGAGAATACGATCCGCAGCGCCACCGAAGCGCGCGGCGCACAGCGTCAGGCTCAGGAAAAGGCGTGGAAGGCCAACAGCCAGGATGAAGCGTGGTTACAAGCTCGCTTGCAGAGCGCCAGTCGGGCGCCCCAGCGGTTGTATGGCTCCATCGATGCTGCCAAGACCCGGATTGAGCCGCGCTGTCCGGAAGAGAAAGCCCAACGGGAAGAAGCTTTTCGAGATCTCAAGGTGGGCTGCTGGTATGAGCTGGAAGCGGTTCCTCCGTCCCAGCGTTCGCACCGCCAACGGGACAAGTATGATCGCGAACAACAGGTATTTCGGGCCAAAAACTTGCGTTATTACTGTGATTTAGAGGAAGCAAAAAAGTTCGGTCAGCTCGTCTGGGCCACCGGTTGCCGGGTGCTGGCTGATTTTGCCCCCGAGCTGGTTTTTGTATGCGATGGCGCGGTCTGGATCTGGAACCTGGTCAAGCAGTATTATCCGCAGGCCGTGCAAATTGTCGATTGGTATCACGCCACCGAGCATCTGGAGAAGATTGCTGCGATTGCCTTCCCGCAAGCCGAGGAACGCCAGGCCTGGCTGGCAGAGGCCAAGGAAGCCCTCTGGAACGGTCAGGTGCAGGAGGTGATCCGCTCTTGCCAAGAACTGGTGCCCTGGCAGCCCAAGGTGTTGCCGGAAATCGCTTACTTTGTCAATAATGAACCGCGCATGGACTATGCCCGTTTCCGCGCAGCTGGGTATGCCATTGGCAGTGGCACCATTGAAAGCGCTTGCAAACAGATCGTTGTCCAGCGTCTGCGTAAATCCGGTGCACAATGGACCACCGATGGCGCTATTCGTACAGCGAAAGCCCGGGCTGCCTGGTTGAGCGGTGAATGGGACACCCTTCCCTTAGCCGTTTGACAACTTTTGCGTGCACACTTTCGATGAAGCGTTAACCATAATAGATGTTCTTATGCTACTATTTATTCTTGAGGAAAGATTTCAATCTTCTTATCACACAGGTATGTTCAGATTTTTATATACGTCATCAGGATCAGGGAAAGCCGACTTTTTAAGTCCGCTAACAGATGAACCGAGGAGGGTATTCATGAAGTTTCTACCGATTTTAAAGCTGATTTTAATTCTTTCCGTTGTATCGCTAGCGTGCACCGTCAGTTTCAATCTGCCAGCCTCAGGAGTGGGGGAGACACAAACCTTTGAAGTGAGTGAGGCTGCCCCCAGCGGAAGCCCAGCCACACTGCACCTGACGATGGTGGGAGGGACTTTCAACCTGAACGGAGGCAGTGATCAACTGGTCAGCGGCACCATCGAATATAACATAAACGAATGGAAGCCCACCATCGAGCGAGTAGGCGATACCGTTTATATCAATCAGAGTGTTAAAACGGTGCCGTTTCCGAGGAACGGCGGCAATGTGATTAACCGCTGGGATCTGCAATTGGGAAACAAACCCATGATTCTGGATATTGGGGCGGGCGCTTATGAAGGCACCTTTAACCTGGGCGGCGTGCCGATTGTGCGGCTGGATATCACAGAGGGCGCGAGCAACTCAGAAACACGCTTTGATACCCCCAACCCGGAACAGATGTCGAGCTTCAACTATCAAACCGGGGCATCGAATGTAAAGTTGACCCATCTGGTCAATGCAAACTTCAAGACATTTACATTCAAGGGCGGCGCTGGCAACTATGAGCTAGACTTTGGTGGAACCCTGCAACGTGACGCAACCGCCGATGTTCAAGGGGCGGTGGGTGAGATGACCATTATCGTTCCGCAAGGGACAGCCGCGGAAGTAAATGTAACGGGCGGGTTAAGCAACGTGAACACCACTGGCAGTTGGAGCCAGTCCAATGATATTTACACACTGGCAGGAACAGGCCCTAAGCTCACGATCAATGTTCAGATGAGCGTGGGACAACTAAAGCTGGTGAGCCAGTAAACTGCTAAGGGGTTGATAGGAGCGAGACTACTGATACAAGTGCAGTTTCTGAATGATGGCATAAACTGCGGGCGGTAAAAAGTAGCGAAAATGGCGCCCATTGGCAGCCCGCGCGCGAATGTCACTGGAGGCGATTTCCAAAAGGGGCGCATTGAAAAAGTGAACTTTGGCTGTGATGCCGGGCAAAGCCCGCTCTAGACGCGGTAAATCGACAAAGTCTTCCGGGCGGCGCATGACCCCCAGACCGGTCAGGCAGTCGATCAACGCTTGAGGGTGCCTCCAGATGGGTAGATCGTGTAATGAGTCGCCGCCCATCAAGTAGAACAGGTTGGCCTGAGGGTATTGGTGGGCCAGCACCTTGACCGTATCCGCCGAATAGTGAGGCCCGGGACGATCAATTTCAACCCGTGAAATCACAAAGCCTGGGTCGTCACCCATCGCTGCCTGAACCATTTCAAGCCGCACTGCCAGAGGACTGACAGTGCGGCCGATTTTATGCGGTGGATCTGGCGTAACAACCCACAAAACCTGATCGAGGTTGAGCTGGTCACGCGCTTCGGCCGCTAAAATAAGATGACCAATATGGGGTGGGTCAAAGGTTCCGCCAAAGATGCCAATGCGCACAGATTAATCCTGCCATTCCAGTTCATAGTCGCCAATATAGACAGTATCCCCTGTCTGAATGCCAGCCTCGCGGAGAGCCTTATCGATTCCCAAAGCTTCAATCAGGCGCTGGAAACGACGGACATTCTCTTCGTATTCCCAGTAAGTCATGGCTGCGGCGCGTTCAATCGCTTCGCCGCGCACGCGGAAGCCGCCATCGTCCGTGCGCTCGATGGTAAACTCCTCAGGATTAGTTTCTGGGCGGTAAACCGGGATGGCCTGAACAGGCTCTGGTTCAGGGGCGGTTTCGAGCGAGTTAAACGCCTTCCACAGCAGCGGACGAAGATTTTCATGGTTGAGGGCTGAAACAGCCATCGGCTCGTAGCCATGTTCTTCGAGCGCCGCTTTTACCTGCGGCCAACGTTCCTGGGCCTCAGGCATGTCGATTTTGTTAAAAGCCACCACCTGGGGCTTTTCACCCAGGGCAGTATCGAACAAGGCTAACTCACTGTTGATCTGTGAGAAGTCGGCCAGAGGGTCCTCGGCCAGGCCATCGAGCAGGTGGATGATGACCCGCGTGCGCTGAATGTGACGCAGGAAGGCATCTCCTAGGCCAACCCCCATATGGGCCCCTTCGATCAAACCGGGAATATCGGCCAACACCATAGTGTTATCTTCATCCATTTCAACCACACCCAAATTAGGTTCGAGGGTGGTGAAAGGATAATCGGCAATTTTCGGTTTGGCACGGGTGACAGCCGCCAGCAGACTGGATTTACCAGCGTTAGGCATGCCTACAATCCCCACATCTGCGATTAGCTTTAATTCCAGGCGCAGGTTATGTTCCTCAGCCGGCTCGCCCTTTTCAGCAATCCGCGGAGCCTGGCGGCTAGCCGTAGCATAATGCTGGTTACCACGGCCACCCCGGCCACCTTTGGCAACCAACAGTTTCTGACCAGGTTCAACGAGGTCTCCTAAGAGGTTGCCCCTATCCTGATCATAAACCAGGGTTCCAGGTGGAACAGGGATGGTTAAGTCTTTGCCATAACGACCAGACATATTATCGGGGCCGCCATTCACACCATCGTCAGCAATATAACGATGTTTCTGGCGAAAACTAGAAAGGGTGTTGACAGTAGGGACGACTTCGAGATAGACATCGCCCCCCTTCCCTCCATCCCCCCCATCTGGCCCACCACGAGCAACATACTTCTCGCGATGGAAGTGAACCATTCCATTGCCACCTTTGCCAGAGCGAATATAAATGTTGGCTTCATCAATAAACATTTGAATTACCCGCCTTCAAAATCATCGTTGATCTGACTTCGTTATGGAAGACAAACTTTGCCAGCTACACATAACGACGAACAGGAATAAATGACCAAAAAATAAGGGTTATGGGCATAAAACAGCCCATAACCCATTGAAGTCAAAGCACTACTTCTTACCGAACTTTTCCTTCAGGATATCCTCCAGGTTGGGCTGACCAATCTCCTGTAGTTCGTAGCGCACGCGCTGCATAGGTTTGTTAACCTTGATGATCCGATTCAAGTCGATAGGCGTCGCACTGATAACCAGATCCACGTCGGCGCTGTTGATGGTCTGTTGGAGATCATGCGTCATTTCTTCGCCATATCCCATCGCCGGGAGAATTGGGCCTGTGTTGGGATACTTGCGGTACGTTTCAGCAATGGCACCCACGGCATAAGGGCGGGGGTCAACGATTTCACCAGCGCCAAAGCGGCGAGCGGCAACCCAACCAGCGCCATACGCCATCTCGCCATGCGTGAGGGTAGGGCCATCCTCAACAACCAATACGCGTTTCCCACGAATGGCAGCCGGATCTTCTAAGAAGATGGGGGAAGCCGCTTCGATGATGAGCGCGTCCGGGTTGAGTGAGCGCAAAGATTTCGCGCACGGCGATGATGCTATCCGGATTGGCAGTATCGACTTTGTTAATGACGAACAAGTCCGCTGAACGGACGTTGGTCTCGCCCGGATGATAGGATCGTTCGTGCCCGGGCCGGTGCGGGTCGGCGACGACAATTGCGAGATCAGGTTTATAGAAGGGGAAGTCGTTGTTGCCGCCATCCCAAAGGATGATATCCACTTCCTGCTCGGCCTGACGGAGGATGGCTTCATAATCGACGCCCGCATAGACAATAATGCCATTGTCGAGATGCGGCTCATATTCCTCTCGCTCTTCGATGGTGCAGGCGTTTTTATCGAGGTCAGCGTAGTCTGCAAAGCGCTGCACCTTCTGCGCGACGAGATCACCATAGGGCATGGGATGGCGAATGGCAGCGACCCGATAGCCCATATCGCGCAGGATGAGCGACACGCGGCGCGTGGTCTGGCTCTTCCCTGAACCGGTGCGGACAGCGCAGACAGAAACAACTGGTTTGCTGGATTTGATCTGAGTGGAGTTGGTACCCATCAAGCGGAAATCCGCACCCGCAGCCAGGACCGTGGAACCACGATGCATCACATATTCGTGGGGGACATCACTGTAGGCGAAGATGACCTGATCAATCTGATGTTCTTGAATCAGCTTCACCAGATCGCTTTCAGGATAGATTGGAATGCCTTCCGGATAAAGCTTGCCAGCGAGTTCCGCCGGATACTTACGTCCCTCGATATTAGGAATTTGGGTGGCGGTAAAAGCGACCACTTGATAGTCCGAATTATCGCGGAAAAAGACATTGAAGTTATGGAAGTCTCGTCCCGCAGCGCCCATAATGATTGTACGAATGGGGGTCATAGATCAACTTGCTCCTTGTGACTGTAATATTTCCGCAAGCCAGGATTTAAAGCGATTCATTCGCTCTAGAATTATGCTTACGGTCACATCGCTTCTGGGGCTGTGATGCCCAATAAAGCCAGAGCATTGGCTAACGACTGACGTGCAGCGGCGACGAGGCGCAGGCGACCGCTGCGAACGGGTTCTTCGGCCTGTAAGACCGGACACTCGTTATAAAAATCGCTAAAAGCGCGCGCCATTTCATAGGCAAGGTTGGCGATATAGAGGGGGCGCATTTCTTCAGCGGCCCGCTGCACTTCATTAGGGAAGCGCGAAACCAAGTCCACAAACTGAATTTCTGACTGGGTCAGCTCGTACTGATAGTCTTGACTGGACGGAATCACCCCACCCGCCTTGCGGAGAATGCTGTTCGCGCGCACGCTGGCGTACTGAATATACGGCGCGGCCTGCCCATTGAAATCGAGGGCAGCTTCCCAGTCAAAGGTGACGATTTTAGTATTATCGCGAGCAAGCATGGGGTACTTAATCGCCCCAATCCCCACAGCACGCGCAACCGCCTGCTTTTGTTCAGAGGAGAGCTCTGGATTTTTCTCTTCAACAACCGCCAGGGCACGCCGGGTAGCTTCGCGGATGAGGTCTTCTAACAGAACCACAGTGCCTTCACGCGAGGCCATAACGACATTACCAGGCAGATTTACTAGCTCGTACGGGATATGCTGACAGAGACCGGCCCACGGATAACCAGCAATTTCGAGGGTTTTGAAAACCTGCTGAAAGTGGAGCGACTGACGCACGTCCACAATATAGTAAGAGCGGGCCAGATCAGGATAATCGGTAAACTTCTGGATCGCCAGGGCCAGATCTTCGGTAGCATAGAGGGCGGTGCTATCTGAGCGTAGAACGACCAGCACACGATACTTTTCGTTCTTCAGGCCCAGCAGATCGTCCAGTTTGACAATAACGGGCCCTTCAGGGCGCTCGTCCTGAGCGATATTCTTCGCGATCAGTTCCGCCACAACCTGCTTGCCAGGCTGCTCGGCCTGACTGTTAAAATAGTAGCGGTCGAAGCAGATATCGAGCAGATCATAAATCTCGTTAAACCCTTCCAACGACCACTGGCGCGTGCGCTCCCATAACGCCACAATTTCTGGATCACGCCGATCCCAGCGAGTGTATAAAGCGCGCACTTCAGCTTCCAGCTCGGGATTTTCTTCCAGGCGGCGGTTCGCTTCGGCGTAAATACTGCCCATCCACTGCGTAATATCTTTGTCTGGGTGCTCACCCGCATGGAAATTTTTGTAGTTCCACAGCCACTTAATGACGTGGAGCCCCATATCGCCTGGATAATTGGCGCGCACCACATCGTAACCGGCGGACTGCAAGATGCGAGCAAGAACATCGCCCAGAATGGCGCTGCGTAGATGCCCCACATGAAATGCCTTGTGTGTATTGGGCTGAGAGAACTCCACCATCACACGCTTGCCCTTTGAAGGGCCGCTGCCATACTCGCTAGCTTGCTCCAGCACTTCATCCACCACGCGTTGAGTGTATTGGGAGGTAGAAAAATACAAATTCAGGTAGCCTTTGGTCGCCTCAACTCGTTCGAAGCCAGCGGGAACACCCAGGGAATCTGCAATAGCCTGTGCCAGTTCAGCGGCTCGCTGGGGCACGTTGACCTTTTTGCCGGAAGCCCGCGCTTCTGCAGCAGCAAGTGGGAACAAGGTGATTGAGATACCCCATTGGCCGCTGAAGGGAATCCATCCCCATTGCAGCGTGGGCTCGGGCAGGCCGTTTTCAGCTGCATAAGCCCGGATTTTCGCTTCGAGTTGTTTTTGCTCTAACTCAAACATCGACTGTACCTACCTGAAAAAGATTTCGTTCTTTGGGTTTTGCCGCGGAATCCCCCCCCCACCAACACCACACGATCTTCCAAAGAGCTATAGATTCACGAACATACCGCGATTATAACATTCTGAAATGCAAAAGCGGGAGCAAACCACTCCCGCTGCCGGTAACGATCAAAGCATCCTGGCAAAGCGCCAGGACTTTAGCTTCGAATCAAACCAAACTGAATGACTATTCTAATTCCGCCAGGCGCTTCATCAACCGGCTCTTGCGGCGGGCTGCATTGTTCTTATGAATGACACCCTTCGCCGCTGCACGATCGAGCGCGCTCACAGCCTGGAGAACAGCTTCCTTTGCATCGGTTGTGTTTTCCGTCTGCAGCGCTGTTCGAGCACGACCCACAAAGGTTCGAGCGCGACCGCGGTAAATACGATTGCGAATCCGGCGTTTTTCATTCTGCCGATTACGCTTAATTTGTGATTTAATGTTTGCCAAAGTCTTTCCTCCAAAAAAGATCCACAAGTGCGATTTGAGATTTTACCCGAAAGAACGTGTTTTGTCCAGTCTCAACCCCTTTTTTAACTGGAGCAGTTCGCGCAACGAAAACAAACCCACCGCCGAAACAAGCTCGCTACCCTGGCATCACTTGCAGTGAAATCCGTTCGGCGGTCCCTTGCCCGCCGTTCAGGCTGGACTTTGTTCAGGGACACGCAAGGAATAGGGTCAGGCTTAAACAAAGTACCCGGCATAGGATCCACGTAAGTTCACGATGGGATATGCCGGGTGCTTATAGAAACATCTTAAAGATCAGCGGCACAAGTATGGATAATAACTGACCAGATCAAGATTATTTATCTTGAAGGGCCGCCACACCAGGCAGGGTGATGCCTTCGAGCATTTCTAGAGAAGCGCCGCCCCCTGTAGAGATGTGAGTAATCTGATCTGCCAGACCAGACTGCTGGATGGCAGCAGCCAAATCGCCGCCACCGACAATGCTGGTAGCATCACTTTCAGCCAGGGCACGTGCCACGCCGAAAGTTCCCACCGCAAAGCGCGCTACTTCAAACATCCCCATTGGGCCATTCCAAACAACCGTCTTAGCGTCCTTGATCACCTTGCCAAAATTCGCCACGGTCTCCGGACCGATGTCGAGGATCTTCCAACCATCGGAGATGGGGCCAACCGGCATGACCTTGGTTTCCGCGTTTTCATCCGTGCCGGTCGCAATCACCACATCCACTGGGAGGCGAATCTTGTTTCCGCCAATCCCCAGCAGCTCGCGAGCCAGGTCGAGGACTTCATTTTCAACCAGCGAGTCACCCATCGGGTAGCCCTGAGCCTTGAAGAAGGTATTAGCCATGCCGCCGCCGATTAAGATGGCGTCTGATTTTGTGAGCAGATTGCGGATGACGCCGATCTTGTCCGAGATCTTGGCGCCGCCAAGAATGGCGATGAAGGGCCTCTCAGGCTCTGTAATGGCCTGCCCCAAGTACTGGATTTCCTTTTCCATCAGGAAACCCGACACAGCCGGCAGATACTGAGCAACGCCTTCGGTTGAAGCATGGGCGCGGTGCGCGCTGCCAAAGGCATCATTCACGTACACGTCGGCCAGATCGGCAAACTGTTTCGCCAGATCAGGATTATTTTTTTCTTCACCCGGATAGAAGCGGGTATTCTGGAGGACGAGAATTTCTCCTGGTTTCAGCAATTCAGCGGCTTCTTTCGCCTGGGGGCCAACTGCTTCTTCTGAGAACTTGACCGGAGCTTTCACCAGACCAGCCAGATAATCGGCGACGGGTTTCATGGAATACTTCGGATCCGGACCACCCTTAGGCCGACCCAGGTGCGAGAACAGAATAACCGCAGCGCCCTGATCTACCAAGTATTGGATAGTGGGCAGCGCAGCCCGAATGCGCGTATCGTCACTTACTTTGCCCTCTTTGATGGGCACATTGAAGTCTACCCGCACCAGCACCCGTTTCCCTTTTACATCGATATCGCGAACTGTTTTCTTACTGAACATGCTTGCCTCCTAAGGTGTTCCAAAAAGCGAATTGACACGAAAAGAAAGGATTAAACAGAGAATGCGCAGCCGGACTCATTTAGGCAGTCTTCCGCCAGCAGCCGGTTACGCATTCTTCATAATCCTTCTAATTAGAATTAGAGCGACTTCGCCATCAAGTCGGCCAGATCAGCCGTGCGGCAGGAGTAACCCCATTCATTGTCGTACCAAGTCACAACCTTAATCAGGTTACCACCCATGACCATGTTCGAAGGCAAGTCCACGATCGAGGAGCGTGAATCGCCCTTGAAATCCATTGAAACGAGCGGATCACCGTATTCACCAGAGGTGAAGCCCAGAATGCCCTTCATCGCGCCATTGGCGGCCTCTTTGAAGGCAGCGTTCAGTTCTTCTTTGCTGGTCGGTTTGTCAACGATCGCCGAGAAATCTACCACAGAGACAGTAGGGGTGGGAACGCGCAAGGCGTAGCCATCGAACTTGCCCTTCAACTCGGGGATGACCAACGCAACGGCTTTGGCAGCACCGGTGGTGGTGGGGATGATATTCAACCCAGCGGCGCGAGAGCGGCGCATTTCTTTGCGATGACCCTGGTCGAGAATGACCTGATCGTTGGTGTAAGAGTGAATGGTGGTCATCACTGCATTCTGGATGCCGAAGCGATCGTTCACAACCTTCGCAGCCGGGGCCAAACAGTTGGTCGTGCAGGACGCGTTAGAGACGACACTATGCCTGGCGGGATCATACTGATCATCATTGACACCCAAAACGATGGTCAGATCTTCATTCTTGGCAGGAGCCGAAATGATGACCTTCTTCGCGCCGGCCTGGATGTGGGCACGCGCGCCGGGCTTGTTCTTGGAGGGATCGCCATTGGCGTCAGTGAAGATCCCCGTACTCTCAATGACAATATCAACGCCCATGTTTCCCCACGGAAGCGCAGCTGGGTCTCTCTCTGCCAAGACCTTAATGGTCTTGCCATTCACGACCAGGTCCGTACCATCTACATCTACAGTACCAGGGAAGATCCCGTAGTTAGAGTCGTACTTGAGAAGGTGAGCGTTGATTTTGCTGTCGAAGAGGTCATTGATCGCAACGACTTCCAAATCATTTGGATACCTTTCCATTATTGCTTTCAATACCTGGCGGCCAATACGGCCAAAGCCATTAATACCGATCTTTGTAGTCATTTATGATCCTCCTAAATTAGGTGTAAAGAATTTTACCACGCATCCCCCCGCTTGTTTACGGTGGTCGTACAGAATCTTAGGATTCTGGTTCTTCTCTGCTCAGGAGCGGCCCGGTCCGTTCATAGTACAAGTCCATTACGACCTGCGCCAGTCTTTGCGAATCGTGCCGCCATACTTTTTGTTTATCAATTAGATCTGTACCATAAACAGAATACTCTTCATCCAACTCTGGTTCAGAATGGACGAAATTAATTCCGAGAGGCAGCTGACCTTCATAACAAGTGTTACAGATGACCATATCAAAGAGACGAACACCGAGATGTTTTTCGATGCCGCGAACATGGTCGCCACAATTATAACCATCAGTCTCTCCAGGTTGGGACGCGACATTACAAATGTAAAACTTTAAAGCGCGGCTGACCCGTACAGCCTCGGCGAGATCTGGAACCAGCAGGTTAGGTAAGACGCTGGTATAGAGACTGCCAGGGCCAATTAGAATAAGATCCGAACTGAGAATAGCCTGAACCGCGGGAGGATAAGCGAGAGGATTATCTGGTTCTAACCAAACCCGACGAATACGCCCTGCGGTTTGAGGAATTTTGCTTTCACCCTTCACATGAACTTCATTGACCTGATCGGGCAATTGAATATCCGCAACAAGACGCACATCATGCAGCGTAGCGGGTAAAACCTTCCCGCGCACCGCCAATACCCTTCCTGATTCTGAAACAGCTTCTTCAAAACTTCCAGTGATCTCAGCGAGGGCCGTAATCAGCAGATTACCCAAAGAGTGACCGCCCAGGCCATTGCCAGAAGCAAAACGATACTGAAACAACTGCCCCATCAGAGTTTCATCGTCAGCAAGTGCTGTGAGACAGCTGCGAATATCCCCTGGCGGCAGGACGCCCATGCTGCGGCGCAGTTCGCCGGAAGACCCACCATCATCGGCGACAGAGACAATGGCTGTAATGTTATTCGAATACTCCTTCAAGCCGCGCAGCATGGTCGAAAGACCCGTGCCGCCGCCAATGACAGTGATGCGCGGCCCCCGCTCACGTTTACGATAGGCTGAAACCGTATCTAAAATATTGCGACCAGGCTGCATGAAGGGCTTGAGAAGCGCATGGTTTAATCCCCAGGTTCCAAACAAAACGAGAATAAGGCCCAGGCCGCCAAAGATGAGCGCGCGGAGTGGACGAGCTAGAAAACGCAGTGAGAGAAAGGATAGGATTGGCAGCCACCAGGCATCTGGGGCAGTGCGGTAAAGGTCAATTACCAGAACAGCAAACCCCAGGCCAATGAGCGTGGTTCCAGCCAGCATCAGAAAGATCCACCGTTTAACTCCCAATCCAGGAGCAAGCCATCCAATTTCCTGGCTGACCCTTCTCAAAAAGCCGCGCGAGTTAAAAGGGGGTTTTGACCTCATACGCGGTTGATCATAGCAGTGTTTTTATGAAACGTCAACGATGCGTGTTCGATTTCATGCTATAATCCCGGTCATATGGATACATATATTGCAGTCGACATTGGCGGTACGCAGCTTCGGGCTGCGGTATATCCAGCAGGGGAAACTCGCCCAATTCGGCAAAAGCGAATCCCGACACAAGGTGAAAACGAAACACCGCTTGAAAGACTGATGGGATTAATCGCCGACATTTGGCCGTTTGATGCCCATGTGAACAGCATTGCGGCAGCAGCCCCAGGCCCCAGCAACCCCAAACTGGGAATTATTTATTCCGCGCCTAACATCCCCGGTTGGGAAATGCTGCCACTCGCACAGATCCTCGAAGAACGTTTTAAGGTTGACGTGCTCCTGGGCAATGACGCGAATATGGCAGCGCTGGGAGAATGGCGGTTTGGCGCTGGGCAGGGGCATCATAATGTGCTTTATATGACCATCAGTACAGGAATTGGCGGCGGGGTGATTTGTGATGATGAACTGCTGTTAGGAGCAAATGGCCTGGCAGCGGAACTAGGACATGTGACCGTTGACCCAAACGGCCCGATTTGCAGCTGCGGGCACCCGGGTCATCTGGAAGCATTTGCTTCCGGTACAGCCATCGCCCGGTATGTGACAAATCAACTCGCCAAGGGAGTACCATCTGCCCTGTCTGATTATTCCCACCCGACGGGGCGAGATATCAGTCTGGCTGCCGAACAGGGTGATCCGCTGGCAAAGGCCGCTCTGAACCGGGCTGGTATGTATATTGGCCGCGCATTGGGCGATTACTTACATATCTTAATCCATCCGTAATTATCCTGGGTGGTGGCGTTTCACGCAGCGGCCCGTTCTTGATTGAACCTTTGCGAGCCGCAATGGCAGAAACAGTCATCTCACCTGAGTATTTGCACGGGCTGGTGCTCACCACCGCAGCCCTAGGAGATGACGCCGGACTGCTCGGCGCTCTGGCGCTGGCTCAAAAAGTGGAGCCAAAAGCGGTCTGAGAGTACCGGGTATATCCCGTAATGAAGTAGGAGGGGGAAAAGGGAAATTTTGTGGTTAAGAAGAGTACAGTTTTTAGTTGTATAAAATGGGACAATTGGGTAAGATCAGATTGTCCCACTTGCTTTTTAAGAATAGGTCTTGGGCGCTTCTCACTGACCTCGTTACCTGATTGAAGCACTACTACAGTTTTCGATCATTTCATTTCTTCCTTTCAGGAGTATACGTATGCGCACCCTTTCTGTTCCAGGGCCAAAGGCGAAAAGCCTGATTAAACGTGACCTTGCTGTCATCTCTCCTTCTTATCCGCGTGGGTATCCTTTTGTGATGGATCACGGCAGAGGATGTGAAGTATGGGATGTAGATGGGAACCGTTTCCTGGACTTTTCCGCTGGTATCGCAGTTGTTTCTACCGGGCACAGCCACCCTAAAGTGGTAAAAGCCATTCAAGATCAGGTTGAAAAGTTCATCCATATTTCTTCCGACTTTTACCATGAAAAGTGGATTGAACTGGCAGAACAACTGGATCGAATTGCTCCGTTCAATGAACCAGCTTCTTGTTTCATGACCAATTCGGGCACAGAAAGTGTGGAGGCAGCCATCAAACTGGCGCGCTATCACACCAAGCGCAGCGAGTTTATTGGCTTCCTGGGCGGTTTTCATGGGCGCACGATGGGAGCCATTACCTTTACAGCCAGCAAGCCTCACTATCACAAAGGGTTCTTTCCTTTAATGGCGGGAGTTGTCCACGCACCCTACCCTAACCCAAATCACCCAATTCTCCAAAGCCTGCCCGGTGAAGATTATGGGGAAACCGTGGTGCGCTACATTGAAGAGGAGATCTTAGGAAAGATCTTGCCGCCGGATGAAGTAGCGGGGATCCTCATTGAACCGATCCAAGGGGAAGGGGGATATATTGTGCCCTCACAAGGTTTCTTCCCAGCGCTTCGAAAGCTATGCGATAAGTATGGCATCCTACTCATTGCAGATGAAGTGCAATCTGGAATGGGCCGGACAGGAAAGTGGTGGGCGATTGAAAACTTCAATACAGAACCGGATATCGTCTGTATTGCGAAAGGAATTGCATCGGGGGTGCCCCTGGGAGCTATGGTCGCCAGGCGAAGTGTGATGTCCTGGCCGAAAGGCTCACATGGCAACACTTACGGCGGCAATCCGATTGCCTGTGCAGCCGCGCTGGCAACGATTGACCTGATTGAAAATGAATTCATGGAAAACGCATGTAAAGTAGGTGGTTATATTCAGGACTGCCTGGCGGAGATTGCATCCAGGCACCCATGCATCGGTCAGGTGCGCGGCATTGGCCTGATGATTGGTGCTGAGATCAATTCGCGTGATAACCCACTTAAACCCGATGAACCATTACGTGACAGAATCGTCGATCTCGCTTTTGAACGGGGCTTACTGCTGCTTGGCTGCGGAAAGAGCGTGATCCGCTTCTCGCCTCCGCTGTGCATCAGTACAGAAACTGTAGATGAGGGTTTAATGATTTTTGAAGAAGCCGTCTCAATGGCTGAACAAGGATCGTAGAGCAGGATGCTGCCTGATTTTCGCATTCGCCAACGCGATTACCTTTTAGAAATTGCCAGAGCGCTGACCCAGGAACTGGATCTCGACAAGCTGCTGGGGCGCATCTTGAAGATCGCGGTAGAAATGCTGGCTGGACAAGCCGGTTTGACTGCGTTACGAGCAGAACGGGGTGGCTGGCGTGTGGCCGTCTCGCATGGAATGCCCCCGACTTTCCGCAAGTTTGTGGAGTCGTTCCTGGAGGAGATCCCGTTCCATGAAGACCCGGAGAACTTCGAACTGCCGGAGATCAACCGTTTATTCAATGAGCTGACTTATGCGGCCAGCCTGGGGCTGTTGACCGGTGTAGGACTGCCTTTGATTGCCCGGAAGAAGGTCGTGGGCCTGCTGTTTATCTTTCGAGGGTACGCAGGCGCTTTTTCTTCTAACGATTATGCCCTGCTCAGCAGTTTTGCCAATCAGGCTGCGATCGCGGTCCAAAATGCGCAGTTATATACCCAGGTCAATCAGGAGAAAACGCGGCTCAACACGCTGCTCGATTCGATGGCAGATGGGATTTTAATCCTCAACGCGAATAATCGCATCGAACGGTGTAACCCGGCTTCCGCGCGAATTGTGGGAAGCACAATTGAAAACATCATTGGAAAGCTGCACGAGGAGGCAGTACAGTGGGCGAAACGCCCGCAAGGATTGACCCTGGAACAGGCTGAAGCGGGCGGTTGGCCACTGACACCTCACGCGCATTTGTATGTGGAAGGTGATCTAAAACGGATAGACAACCAGCCACCGCTGCCAGTCGGCGTAACCTATACGCCTTTGGTTTCGCTAGAAGGCAACTTGCTCAATACGATTGCGACGATACGTGATATTACCCGCTATCGGCAGGCCGAAGAGCTGAAGAGCACTTTCGTTTCGATCATCAGTCACGAACTAAAGACACCCGTAGCGCTGATTAAAGGTTACGTGAGCACGCTGCGCCTTGAAGATGCGAACTGGGAGCCAGAAATTATTCAGGACAGTCTGGCCGTCATCGAAGAAGAAGCTGACCGGCTGGCCGAGTTGATTGAAAACTTGTTAGATGCGTCACGGCTGCAAGCGGGTGGATTTCCTCTGAAACGATCAGATATCTCTCTACAAGATATGGCCCGGCGTTTGGCTAAGCGATTGCAAACCCAAACAACGCGGCATCAAATTGTAGTAGATTTCCCGCAAGGTTTTCCAGTTGTACTGGCAGATGAAACCCGGCTGGAACAGGTGCTCTCTAACCTTGTTTCGAATGCGATCAAGTATGCGCCTGGGGGAGAAATTCGGATCAGTGGCACAGCACGGTCGGACAGCGTGATTATATGCATCAGCGATGAGGGCCCTGGAATTGCGCCAGAAGATATCCCTCACGTTTTCGACCGCTTCTACCGCGCCCCCGAGATGGCACGTCAGACAAAAGGGGCTGGACTGGGACTATATCTGGCGCGGGCGATCGTCGAGGCACATGAGGGTCGCATTTGGGTAAATACAAACCCCGGTAAGGGTGTAACGATTTGTTTCTCACTACCGCTCCAAAGTGAGACAGGTTCCTGACCCTGACGTTTTTCTATTAGAGCCGCCAGGCGTGATAAAGCAGGCAGGTGTTCGATATTATATGAATTGTATATAAATTGAATAGGTGGATTAACCAGGATGGTATAATGTATGGATAATTATGAGCGTTGAAAGGGAAATTATATGCCAAGAATTCAAGTAAGTTGTCCACGCTGCCGACAGCCAATTGTGGCGGAAGTCGAACAGCTGTTTGACGTTGGCGCGAACCCCGAGGCCAAACAGCAGTTTCTGTCAGGCAACTTCAATACCGCGAACTGTCCTCACTGTGGTTATCAGGGTCCACTCAGCACGCCAATTGTTTATCATGACCCTGATAAAGAACTTCTTTTAACTTACTTCCCACCCGAGTTGGGATTACCGGTAAATGAACAAGAGAAGATGATTGGACCGTTGATCACAAAGGCGGTAAATCGCTTGCCAGCAGAAAAGCGGAAGGCTTATTTGCTGCGCCCCCAGACGATGTTTACCTTGCAAACTATGATTGAACGAGTGCTTGAATCTGAGGGGATTACGCGTGAAATGATGGAAGCTTCACAGCAGCGGCTGAATTTGTTACAACAGTTGATCAGCACCCAATCGGCAGATGTGCGGGCCGAGCTTATTAAACAGGAAGAAAAGCTGGTTGACGAGCGTTTCTTTGAAATTCTGGGACGGCTGATCGAAGCTTCGCTGGCACAGGGAGATCAGAATTCCGCACAGGCTTTAGCGGGCTTGCAGCAGGAAATCTTACCCATGACTGAGATTGGGCGAAGAATTCAGTCTCAGTCTGACGAAGTACAGGAGGCAGTCAAATCGCTACAAGAGGCGAGTCAGTCGGGGCTAACACGTGAGAAGCTGTTGGATATGATGACTGAAGCGCAGCAAAATGAAACTCGCCTGGCAACACTGGTGAGCATGGCGCGCGCTGGAATGGACTATGAGTTCTTCCGCATCTTAAGTGAGCGAATTGACCAAGCAAAAGATGAAGAAAAAGCCAAACTGACAAGTCTGCGCGATAAGCTGCTGGAGCTGAGTCAGGAAATTGACAAGCGCTTACAGGAACAGTTAGGGGCTTCACGCGAACTACTCAATGAAATTCTCGCGTCAGAGAATATTGAAGAAGCGACCTCTGAAGTGATGCCTGAGCTGGATGATTTCTTTGCAGAAGCACTGCGAGATGAAATGCAGAAGGCACAAGAAAACACTGACCAGGCCCGCTTAGACAAACTACAGCAGGTGGTCAGTGTGATTTCAGCAGGCCTCGGCTCCGCCGCCGGAAATCGCGCTGGCGGAAGAATTGATGGGCGCTGAAAGCGAAGCTGCCCGGCGTCAGATCATGGAAACCCATGCCGACCAGATTACTGCTGAGTTCTTACAAATGCTTAGTTCTTTAATGGCGCAAGTGGAACAGCAGGGAGAAGCGGATATGGCGAGGCGCTTGCAGGAAACCTATCGAACAGCGCTGCGCTTCTCGATGGAATCCAATATGAAGAAGTAACCTAGCCTGGAGGATGTAGACTATCCACGCCAGGTTGATCTGCTTATTATGATAAAAAAGACGCGGGTTTTACCGTGTCTTTTTTGATTCCAGGTAACTACTCAGGCAGGTAGTGAGACGAAAGGAGGGCAGTAAGGATTTCCATCCAGGGCAGAGCGAAGGGCAGCAAGCATGCGCTGGCCGTTCTTGCGAGCAGTGGAAAGATAAGCCCGAACAGCGCAAAACACCTTTGCGCCCTGGTCGGAACGGAACCCACCCGATACTTTCATTTTGACCTTCATCATGCGGAGATCGCGTTCCGCCTGATTGTTGGAATAAGCAGTCAACTACACTTGAATGGGACGATGAAGCCCACACTTTTCAGGTCACGCATTGCTTTCATCCCCAATATGGGAAACGATTCGAAATCGTAACCTGCCATCACAATTGGGGAGAGGCACGTGTATTTTATCATAACGAAGCGGGTGAACTGTCTTCGCTCCCTTTGAGCTGGACCAACCTGGCACCAGTCGATCCATTTGTCCAAATAAGCGCCGGACGAGCCGCTTTTCGGGTCACTGACTTGCGTGAGCTAATCCGGCTGCTCCATATTCTGGATCGGGAGGAACCGGATGAAGACTAAACTGTTCCCGCCTACCCCGCAAAAGTGTAAAGGGTATTTTGCCGTACCAGCTCGGGAAAATGTAAAGTCTATTTTGCCGGAAGTTTGCCCGCCAACGATTGACAAGCGCGACACAAAATCCATAATGAAACTATCGATCCGGTGGATCTGGTACAAGTCTACGCCAGGATCGGGAGGTCACGATGGACAGATCGATGCGATGCGGCACCAAAAACGACTACTTACGCCAGCAAGCCAGCCTGAATCCGCATCCCGAACAGGTCCGCGCTCTGCTCTTTCTGACCCATCCATTCTTCGACCCACGCGATCTGGTTCAAGTGAAATACGAAATGCTGCGTCAGGTCAGCCGGGAACAGGCGCCGGTTACTACGGCAGCGTTGCAATTTGGCTTTTCGCGGGTGACGTTTTATCAGGTAGAGCACAGTTTTACGATAAAAGGGTTGCCAGGACTGCTACCGCAGCGCAAAGGACCGCGTCAGGCATACAAACTATCCGAAACTGTTCTGCAATCGCTGCTGCAGATCTTGCAAGACGACCCCACTTTGCGGAGCGCGGACTTGCAACAACGTTTACAGCAAGACTTAGAGCTTTCCGTTCATCCTCGCAGTATCGAGCGAGCGCTTATCCGAGCGCGAAAAAAAGTCTGTCGGTGCCAGCCGCCCTCCTCACGCCGGTACGCTCCCCAGCGATCCTACTTCAAGATTACGAAAATCTCCGCTGCCAGGCATTGCAGGCGAACGATCCTTCTTTGGAGCGTCTCCTGTTAGAAAATCAGGGGATGGCTGTCTGGATGCAGTTCGTACCAGAGCACACGCCTGTCTTCTTGGAACAAAGCAAGCCCCTTTCACCGGATTTGGTTCGGTTGTTAACCAATCTGGTGATTGGCAGTCGTGGAGAGGTGCAACATGAGTGATCTCGCCCGTTCCAATGGTAGGCAGACCAAAGCAACCCCGGCGCATCTGGCTCGGGACGCCTTTTTGTATGTGCGCCAGTCTACGCTCCACCAAGTTTTACAGAATAGTGAGAGTACACAGCGCCAGTATGCCCTCCAGCAGCAGGCGGTTGGATTAGGTTGGCCCAGTGACCGCGTGCATACCATCGATTGTGATTTAGGTCATTCGGGTGCATCCAGCGTTGACCGGGCCGGGTTCCAACAACTGGTCAGCGAAGTCAGCCTGGGGCATGCCGGGGTGGTGTTGGGCCTGGAAGTTTCTCGATTGGCGCGTAACTCTGCCGATTGGCAGCGCTTGTTGGAATTATGTGCGCTGACCGATACGCTCATTCTGGATGAAGACGGGCTGTATGACTGCAACGATTTCAACGATCGCCTGCTGTTGGGCTTGAAAGGAACCCTAAGCGAAGCGGAACTGCATTTTTTGCGCGCACGAATGCGGGGTGGTCTGCTCAATAAAGCCCGCCGAGGTGAACTGGCCTGTCTCCTACCGGTTGGGCTGCTGTATGATGAACGCAAACAGATCCGCCTGGATCCCGATCAGCAGATTCAGCAAGCCTTACGCCTGCTCTTTGATACGTTTCAACGTCTGGGCACGGCCCATGGGGCGGTGGTTCATTTTCGCCAGAATGGTTTGTTGTTTCCCCGCCGCATTCGGAGTGGCGCGCACAAAGGAGAGACCGTTTGGGGTGAACTGACCCTGAACCGCACGCTCCAGATCCTCCATAATCCACGCTATGCGGGGGCTTTCTGTTTTGGGCGCACGCGTACGCGCATCTGGCCAGACGGCAGCCACCATATTCGGCGTTTAGCCCCCGATGAGTGGCTGTGCCTGATCCCTAATTTGCATGCTAGATATATTTCTTGGGAGGTGTTCCAAGATAACCAGCGTCGTTTGCAAGAAAGTTCGCAAGCGCATGGCAAGGACCGCCGCCAAAGCCCACCGCGAGAAGGACCGGCGCTACTGCAAGGGCTGGTCGTCTGTGGCGTGTGTGGGCGCAGAATGACGGTTCGCTATCACCAACGCCAGGGGAACTTATGTCCCGACTACGTTTGCCAACGCGAGAATGTTGATCGGGCCGCCCCGCGCTGCCTGCACTTGCCTGGACAGGCGGTGGATGCAGCAGTCACGCAATTGCTTTTGGAAAAGATGACACGCCTGGAATTATCCGTATCCATCGCGGTTCAGGAAGAAATGGTGGCTCGTGAGGCTGAAGCAGATGCTTTGCGTACCAAACAGGTGGCGCGTGCCCAGTATGAAGCGGATCTAGCTGGGCAACGGTATCGGCGAGTGGATCCCAATAATCGCCTGGTCGCCAGTACCTTGGAAGCGGAATGGAATGCAGCCTTGCGTGCGCTGGAAGAAGCCCAACAAGCGGTGGAACGTCAGCGTCAAAAAGATCGTTTACAAATGGATGATGAGGTACGTGCCGAAATCCTGGCGCTATCTACGGATTTTCCAGCCGTGTGGAACAATCCGCACACAACCCAACATGACCGTACGCGGTTAGTCCGGTTGCTGATCGAAGATGTTACCTTGAGCAAAAATCAGGGTGTCATCCTCGAGGTGCGCTTTCGAGGCGGTTCTACCCAAACCCTCAATCTGACAGCGCCTCGGAAGATTTGGGAGATCTGGGAAACCTCCGCAGAAGTCGTGGCATTGGTTGACGCATTACTCGACGAGAATACAGACCAGCAAGTGGCAGATATTCTCAATCAACGGGGAATCCATACGGGAAAAGGCAGTATGTTCCGCGGACGTTTAGTCGGTAATATTCGACGCCAGTATGACCTGAAAAGCCGTTTTGACCGGCTGCGCGCTCAAGGCTTGCTGACTGTTCAGGAGATGGCTGAAAAACTGGGAATTACCTGGGTAACCGTGCGCAAATGGCGCCAAGCGGGGCTACTGCGCGGGTATGTTTACGATGATAAAAACAACTATCTGTATGAACCGCCTGGTGAAAGTGCCCCAAGGAAATGTATGGGCAAAAAACTGTCAAAACGATGCCCATCAGCCCAGTTAGAACATGTCTCTCTTTGTACAGAGGAGGTGCAGTATGAAGTGTGATCCTTGTCAAACAGCACCTTAAAATCAACCATAAAAGCCAGCACAGCGTTTTTGTGGTCTCTCAATCGCTCCAACAGGTTCCTGGGTGGACTTTTTGCGGTCCGTCCACGCTTCTTGGGCAGTTGGTTGTCCAATTCAGGCAGTGGATTGGCCTGTAACCCCTGTTCTATCAGTCGGTCATAGCGTTGTTCAAAGTCAGCGAGCTGCTCTTTCGGCAGTTGTGACTGCTCCCCTCGCACCTGATCGACGCTTTTCTTGATTTCCAGGAGCAGATCCAACATGCTCTGCTCCCAATCCTGCGGATAGCGTTCCATTAGGAAGATCAGTTCCCGCAGGTGGTGGGCGTTACACAGCCCATGCAGAATGGCCGAATAGCGGAAGTAAGATTTCCACCCGTCGTGCATGGCCCGTCCATGCAGCTTCGGCAAGATCCCGGTGGCATCCGTGGCTTCATGCCCTCGTTTGGGGTGACAGGCGTAGTAGGTGAGCAGCGCGGTACAGGTCGCATGAAACCAATGCAGCTTCCCGTTGATATGGGTTCCGGTTTCGTCGAAATGCACCACAGCTTCCTGTTCGGTGAGGTGTTTCTTGATCGCTTCATTCACTGGAGCTACCTGTTCGGCCACCGCTTGACCAGCAGCGAAGATGGTGCCTTCCGCCAGTGGGTGCTCGAACACATCGGCGAAAGTCTCGCTGACTCTTTCTAAGGGCAGCATCTGGTATTGGTTCAGATAGACCGCCAGCGCGCGGATAGCCGGTCCATATTGGACCGGTTGGGTCACCGCTTCGGGAAAGTCCCCGCGATTCTCGGCACCGCAGCGGGGGCAATGCTTGATCTCCGCCTGATGTTCGGTGACCGCTACACTGAGCTGCGGCAGATCAAACACCTGGCGCTTCTCGATCCCACTCGCTGTCACTGCTTCCAGGGATGCCTGACAATGACCACATTGGCGCATCGCATAAACAGCAGTGTGATCGGGATGTGCCACCGCTTTCAACGTGTGGCCTTCGTGACCCGCTTGTCCGCCGCTTTTCTTGCCGTGCCGTTTCCGCAGACTTTTCGGCGCGGGTTTCGCCAGTCCATCACTGGAGGGTGGCTTGCCGCTATTGCGACTGTTTTTCGATCCCCGATCTTCCAGCGCTTGCACCCGCGTAGCTAATTGACTAACCGTGCGATGAAATAATGCAACCACGGCTTCTTTGCCTTCATCGTAGGCCGCGCCGATTTCTTCATCGCTGGCTAATTGGAACGGTTCCATCGCCTAATTGTGCTTGCGTTTCACGATTTTGACAATGTTAATGTACTTCTGGCTTTATGCCTGAGTAGTTACGATTCCAGAACCATTGTGGATTGAAAAGACTTAATCGTGAGGATTATCAAGGCGCAAACCGTGCCCGCGCACGGTGACGATGAAAACGTGGGTAGGCTCGACTAACGCCAGGCGATCTCGCAAGCGGCGCACAAGGGCATCAAAGGCCTGTTCGGAAACCCCAATGGCTTCTTCTTCACCCCAAACGGCATTAATGAGATCCTGTCGCTCGACAACTTCACCCTGTTGTTCATATAGGGCTTGTAACAAACGGAACTGAGGAACCGATAAAGGGGGAAGAACCTCTTTATTCTTTACCCATACGCGGCGGGAGCGCACGTCCAGGTAGAGGTTATTCTGAGATTTATCCTTTTCAAGGTCAATATCAAAATCAAGGGGAACGGTAGCATCAGAACTAAGGAATACAAAGTGCTGAACCAACGAAACCTGGATGAGATCTCCGTCCGAAAGCAAGGTAGGGTCTTGCAGGCGTTGGCCATTGCAAAATGTACCATTCTTACTGACCAGATCTTCCAGTAATACGCCTTCCTCTGAGGGCGAAAAGCGGGCGTGGTAACGGGAGACCTGTCGGTCTGAAATCATGATATCACACGTAGGATCACGGCCAACGACCAGCGCGCGTTCGATTAACCAGCGCTGCCCATTCAGGGGTCCAGATTGTGCGATTAGAACGGGAAGCTCAGCCCCTGTGCGTTCCATGCATTCCTCCAACAGACTTCGATGTTTGGCCGGGATACAAACTCATAAAGATGGCAAGTCTGCTTATCTGGAAAGTTTTCGTCAAGCCAGATCAGGTATAATATAGCAGAAAATTGTTCTTTTGGTAACCCCGGCAGAATGAATGGTTTGATAGCGGTTTTCGCCGAAATTTACCAACCGCTCGGGAAGCCTATTGTTACCTGTAAATCACTGCCTGAGGGAAGTCGCGCTATGCCCGTCCCAATTAAAGCTGGGGAAATCTTGCGCGGCCGGTATAAGATTCGCCGGATTATTGGTCAAGGGGGGATGGGAAGTATTTATCTGGCCGATGATTTGCGACTAGAAGGGCGTTTATGCGCTCTGAAAGAAGTCGAACACGACCGGTCGTTATCTACGGATTTAATCCGAGAGGCTCGCGAGCAGTTCTTACGTGAAGCCACTGTATTAGCGCGCCTGGACCACCCTAACCTCCCGAAAGTTTCAGACTTCTTTTCCATTGGGAACCGGGATTATCTGGTAATGGACTATGTGCCTGGGAAAGACTTGCGCACATTGATGCTGGAAGCGCGCCATGCCGGACACTTCATAGAAGAAGAAGATGTTCTCAATTGGAGCAGCCAAATGGCTGACGCGCTCAGCTACCTGCATAACCTGAACCCACCTATTTTGCACCGGGATATTAAACCCAGCAACTTGAAGCTGACTCCCAGCGGGCTGGTGAAACTGGTTGATTTCGGGTTGGTCAAGCTGTTGGCGCCGGGCGAGGTGACAATCACCGTGCTGCAGGGCCAGGGAACCGCTCTCTATACACCGCTGGAGCAGTATGGTGGTGACAGTGGGCATACCGATGCCCGCACGGATATTTATGCATTTGGCTCAACATTGTATCACCTGCTGACCAACCAGCCCCCCGCAGACGCGCGCGAACGCTTTCTGGACCCAGAGCGATTTATTCCACCCCGGCAGATCAACACCAACCTGACTCCACGGACTGAAAAAGCGATCTTGTGGGCGATGGCGCTGCATCCAGATGAGCGGCCTCAAACTGTGGAAATATTCCGAGAAAGTTTGTTGGGGAATTATCAGCCGGTCTCCAGGCCCATTTCAAAGCCGAGCGGCTCGATGCCCATTACACGCTACTTGCAAGCTTACCCGGAGCGAGCGCTCCTTTGGGTTTCGGCAGGGCTGACCCTGCTAAGCCTGATCGCGACTCTTTCAGGCAAGTAAAAACAGAGGCTGTCACAACGACGGCTTCTTTTTTTAGGAGCGAGGACCAGCAGCCCTGCGCCCGCCTGTAGTACTCCGTTCACCGGTTGGATTTTTATCTGCGCTGCTGTTTGAAGGGGGAGAGAACTGCTTCCACAGCAAGCCAATTGCCCACCCTACTGCGACGCCAACAAAAGTGACCATCAGGACGCCCCCGGTACCCGAATCACGAAGGAGAGCATCACTGCCAGGGAAGCCAAGCGCCAGATAATTGTAGGCTAATAAGCCACCAATGATTCCGCATAAAGCCCAACGCAGCCCCCAACGTGTGATTTCCTGTCGAATTCCATACCAGGAAACACCGGCTGATACGCCCAAAATCAAAATCACGACCAGGAACCAATCCTGAAAATGGACGGTGGGCGGCAGCGGCGGAACTTCGACGACGGTGGGCGTAATGGTAGGCGTCGGTGTTTCAGTTGGCTCAGGAGTTTGTGAGGGGGCCTGTGTGGGCGCAAAGATGACAGTTACCCCACCTGCCCCGCCAATATCCAGGCGTAGGATATTTGACTTGGCGCCCTGGTCACTGTTGACCTGGATTTCGAGCAAGTTGGCGCGGTCGATGCGATAAGAGACATGAGCTACACCATCGACAGTGCCACTCGCCAATGACTTGGTGAAAGTGCCGCTGTCGGTGACGATGCCAATCGTGAAGGTAACAGGCGTATCATCTGGAACCGGGTGATTGTTGTGATCATAAATGATCCCGGTACGCAGGGTGATAACATCATCGACCCGAAATGCTACAGCCGCCGTCGGAGAAGGTGTTTTCGAGAAAAGCGGGTCTCCGGGCGCATCGATATATAACGGGATGACTTGAGAAGGATCCGGGGAAGTTGCTTGAATCAGGTCGTAACCGACGCCGGGAACCGAGACAGGCAGCGACCCGGCAGGTTGCAGTTCTTGAAAAAGAATGCGCGCAGCCACATCGATAAAAGCCGGGGTCTTGCTGTATAAGCCATAATAGGCGGTTAGTTTGGAAATATCGGTGGCGTCGAGGTAGTAAGGAGAATCGAAAGCAAATACAATGACCTTCTTGTTACGGAGGAGATCAGGACGCTCTGAAAGTAAACGCCGAAAAGCCTGCGATTCAGGCAGGTTAGGATTGGGCTTCAACATGGAGATCACCACCCAATCCGCCAGTTTCAAGTCATCCTCCAGGTTTGGAACCTCACTGTAACTGTTAATGACTTTCCAAAGATCCAGATATGAGTAGGAAGACATAAGACTATGCGAAACTTGCCCGGCAGTCCGCGAACCATAGAGGCGTAGTACGGCACTTTGAAGCGCGTCCGCAGGAAGGGAGACTTGTTCCTGACAGCCGGTACACTGCGAACCAGGTTGAACATCCGTCAGGAACACAATCCGGTCACGCGACTGCGGCGGCTGCGGGAGGACGTTTACCAGTTCACTGGCATCCGGACTGATGAGAGTCACAGCCTGACGAGCAATCTCGAAAGAAATCTGTTGAGCCGCTTCAGACTTCCCTACCTCAGTCACACTCTGCGCGCCGGGTTGAACTTGCTGGAGTTCAAACTCAGGGTACAGGCGAAACTTGAGCGTGAGAATGCGCTCCAGAGATGCATCTACCCGGCGGGTAAACTCTGGATCTGTGCGGTATTTTTGAGTGAAGAACTGCAAAGTGCGAATAATGGTGGTGTAGGTATCGGGATCGGTGGAAGAAACGAACTTGTTTAGGTAGAGCAGATCATTGCCTGCGTAAAAAGCATCTTTGGCAACCTGCATTGCATCAAAGGTGCTGCCAGTCGTCTCATAAAAGCGGCGCACAGCCTGGCTGCCCAGATCATCACTCACCATCAAACCGCCGCCTTTACGCCAACCGGAAAGTGCCGGACCGTTTAAAGATTAAGTCAAGAGCCGTCTTATCGAGGCTGACCGGCTTGGTCGTAGCGCGAATGTTCCCCTGGAAGCCCTGATAACGAATGTGCGAAACCAGCAAACCATCGGTAGATGCCTGCGAAGAAGGCGCATTGCCGGTGACCGCAAAGAATGGGGCCAGTTCATACTGCTGAAGCTGGGCCAGAGATTTGCGAACCGTGGCAATTTCTTCCTCTGGCGAGCGGTCTGAACTACCGCGACCAGGGAAATGCTTGGCAATGACAGCCAGTCGGTTTTCGCTGCCCTGATGCAGACCAGAAATATATGCCTGGCCCAGTTTGCTCACCCAGTACGGATCGCCGCCAAAAGTGCGCACGCCCATATCGTCGCCGCCCTCGATATGCGGAACATCCAGCACATCTAAAGAAGGGCCAAGATACAAATTGAAGCCTAAGTCAGAAAGCTCACTCCCCATCACTTCGCCCACTTGTTGGGCAAGTTCCGGATCCCAGGTAGCGCCGATGGACATTAAACTAGGAAGCTGCGTGACGCCATTCAAGATTTGATCGGATGGGAAACTATTGCCTTCTTGTGAAATGCCAATTAAGAGAGGGACATATTGAGGATTAAAGGAGATGCCATTCGTTGGACTGGCGATTGTCTGCTGCGAGGCACGCCACTCTGCGTCTTGCAAGGCATTTGTCAGTTTAGAAACACTGGTAAGGGTATTTTCAGAATCTGAAAAATTATCATTTGAGCGTAACAGGACGATGCCGCCCACGTGATGGTTGGCAATCAGGTCATAAACTTGTGAGTTGTCATCGAATGTCGACCCTGGAAGCGTGACTAAGAATAACTGGCCCACCTTTTCTTCGGGAGTCATCCTGGCCATGAAGTCGATGGCCTTCTGGCGCGCAGGGTCCTCCTGGTTCTGCACTTCCGGAACCAGACCACTGGCCTGCCCTGCTGACGTTAACCAAGGGGTGACGACCAGGAGAGCAAGTAAAAGCCAGGCCAGCAGCACGCGAGGACCCAATTTCATTTTTCGCTGACCTCTTTCCATTCTCCATAAGAGCGTGCGCAAAGGCGTTCATGCAATTCAGGTTGAATATTGCCACCACTCAAAATAATCACAGCCGGACGCTCTTTCACAGTTCCTGATAATGCCGCCGCCAGAGCCGCAGCCGCAGAGCCTTCAATCCGCTCACCATAACGCTGCCAGGCAAAAGCCACGGCATGCGCAATTTGTTCTTCACTTACTAATACAAAGTCGTCGACCAGCCGCTGCGCCCATGATATGGTGACGGAACCCGGTTCGACTGGACCCGCCAAACCGTCTGCCAGACTGTCCAGTTCAACTGCATGTGCTTGTGAACCCTGGTGGTAGAGGTCGTATAGGAAGGGCGAAGCTTCAGATTGTACAGCTATCAGACGCGGACGATGACCACCAGCCTGCGCAGAAAACGCTTGCAGCGCCAGTCCGATCCCCGACACCAACCCGCCGCCGCCAGCCGGAACCACGAGTGCCTTAATCTCCTGCCACGAAGACGTCTGCTCCACCAGTTCAAAAACCAGGCTGGCCTGTCCTGCAATCACATCCATATCATTATAGGGTGAAACCCAGGCAGCCTGGCGCGTAGCAGCATCGGCGAGCGCCGCTTTTTCCGCTTCAGCATAACCACGGGGCGTCAAGATGACCTGCGCGCCTAAGGAGCGCATGGCTTCCAACTTGGCAGGAACGGCATGCTCAGACGCAAAAACGTTCACCGGCACGCCTACTTCCCGAGCGGCTAAAGCGTCCCCTTGACCATAATTACCAGCCGAAGCAGTAACCAGACCGCTCTCCAGTTCGTGCGGCTGCATAGAGAGCACTTTGTTGAAGGCTCCACGGATTTTAAAAGAACCGGTTATTTGCCGGTTCTCCCACTTTAAGTAAAGGCTGTTTTCAGAGTCGTAGGTGAGCGGCGTCTTCTCTACTCGGTCTCTAATCCTGTGAACGGCCTCCTCCAACCGGTCCAGGGAGATCATACCACCTCCAAAGCCTGCCTTGCCAGGCGGGGATTATCTGTAATAATACCATCTATTCCGAGTTTGAACAGGTGTTTCATCTCATTTGGATCATTGACAGTCCAGGTATTTACAGACCGCCCCAGGTCATGCTCCCAAGCGAGGTACTTTCCAGTGACGTCGGCATAGTAAGGATGAACCACTTTTGGAGAAACCCACCGAATCAAGAAGCTGCGCATCAACCACCCTGCTCGTCCTGGTAAAGCCAGGATAGCAAGCGGGGCGTCGGGTAAGCGACGGTGAATACGAAATCAGGTTGAGGGGATGGAACGAAGAAAAGAAGACATGGTCTTGCAGGCCATGATGGATTACAAGATCGGCGACCAGGTCGGGCAAGGCATCCAAGGGCGAGACATAGTTGGTTAACTCCACGTTGATGAGGGTGCGCGGGCCTACTTCGGTAAAAACCTCATCCAGGGTAGGGATCGGCTCACCAGTATACTGCACATCTTTAAAATGACCCCCGTCCAGTTGTTTTAACTGCGCGAGAGATAGCTCACGCACAGCGCCATGTCCACCGGTCGTACGATCAACAGTCTGATCGTGAATGACCATTACCTCACCATCTGCGCTTAACTTGGCGTCCAGTTCAATCCCATCTGCGCCCAATTCGACAGCCAGACGGAACGCCGCGAGGGTGTTTTCAGGCGCAAAGGCCGAAGCGCCGCGGTGCGCAATAATGAGCGGTTTTTTTAATTGATTAAGAAGGTTCATGTGAAGAATTATAGCTGCACAAAGTAGGAGCGAGCTGCCCGGTCGATTAATTCACGGCTCATTACTGGTTCAACACCCAAGTAATGGGATACATCTAAAATTTGATCACATAAGTCGCGTGGATGGGAAGCACGCACCTTACGATTACGCTTAATATACCATTCCTGCAGTAAGTAAGCCAGTCCCTGATCACTATAAGTGACTCTCTTCGCCTGGGCTACACGCCGGAATATTTCGCGGTACTCCTCATAGCTCGGATCGATAATTTCAATCTTATGACGTAAGCGGCGTAAGAAGGCTTCATCTACCAGCTCATTCGGCGGCAGGTTGGTCGAGAAGATCACCAGCACGTCAAAGGGCACTTCGAGCTTACGACCAGTATGCAAAGACAGATAGTCAATCCGGTTTTCGAGCGGCACAATCCAACGATTAAGTCAGATCACGCGGCCGAACCTGCTGGCGACCAAAGTCATCGATGAGCAGAATCCCTCCATTGGCCTTAACCTGGAAGGGAGCTTCATAGTACTTCAGGGTGTCGTCGAAGACCAGGTCTAATCCGGCCAGGTTCAACTCGCCGCCCGTCACAATAAAAGGTCGACGGATGCGGACCCAGCGCGGGTCGCGCCGAGCACCCGAACGCAAGGAACCAGTGCCCTGGACCGTGGCATCCTTATCGGCGGCTAGTTGATGGTTGACCGAGTCGTATACCTTGACCACCTGCCCATCAATATAGATGGAATAGGGGATGTAAATGCTCTGCGCCATGACCATATTGCCTATCGCGCGAGCAATGCTCGTTTTCCCATTACCAGGAGGGCCATAGAGGAAAATGGAGGTGCCAGAATTAACAGCCGGGCCGAGTGCATGGAAGATGTTCTCAGACAGTACCATCGAAGACATTACCTGGCGCATTAAGCGGTTGGTGACAATCATCCGACCGCGGGCCTGGCGGCGGCAAGCAGCATTATAAACTTCAAGGGGAACGGGAGCCGGACCAGCGTACTGACTGCGCTCGAGGGCTTCACGAGCGCGCGAAATTCCCGCACCGGTGATTGCGTAGAGATAGGCCCCCTCACCCAAACCCATTTGAGAAGAGCGCACTTCAATCAACTTCTCGCGCTTCAACGCTTCCAAAATCTGGTCTACGACACCTGAAAATGGTAAAGCCAGTTCTTCGGCGACCTTGTAACCAGTCAGATAGCCCTGGAAGTATATGATCTTTAGAACCAGGTCTTGTAACCAGAGCGGAGAAAGACCTGTATCCTCTACATTCATGATGGGCGGAGGGATAAAAGGTGCACTGGACTGCGGATTGCCCGCAGCAGGATGAGACGCGGCGTTTTGACGGGCAGTGGCGGTCGCCATGCTATTCCTCCATCGACAGGGATCATGTATTCGGCTGTTTTTGGATCCATCTTGGATCTAAAAAATTATAGCACGCTCACCTGAAGCCTGTTTCGATAAGAGCGCAAGGTTTACACTACAAAACTGTTAGCTTTTGCGACAACACAGATTGGTTAATCGGGGGTCCCAGTGGGTTTGAGGTCGCGAATGTTCAACTGCAAGGTAACACGTCCATTGAACTCATTGCGCTCATAAACATACATCAGATCCACCCGCTTGGGCATTTGACCGTACCAATGCCCCATTCGGAAAGCAATTCCGTCATAGGTGATGCGTCCATCCGTGACCGAGAGACGGAGGTGCTGCTTTTCAGCGCCAACCGGTTTCATTTGGGTTACCGTCAGATCGCGCGAAACGAACAGCGCTTCAGGGTTCTCTTGACCAGTGGGCTGGAGCTGGTCGAGATAGGGCAGCAGATCCGGGCGCAAGTCTGAAAGAGAAAGTTCCAAGTCGGCATGCAGGACCGGACAGAGATTTTGAGTGCTCAACTCACGCTCGGCAATGACACGTAAGCGCTGAACCAGAAGGGGAAGATTTCCGTTCCGCACTGTAAACCCGGCTGCCATTGCATGACCACCGTGCCGCACGAGAAGGTCGTGACATTCGTCCAGCGCCTGTGTAATATGAAATTCGGGAATGGAACGACAAGAAGCGCGGGTGTATTCCTCGCCCTTGTGCCCGACGACTGCCGGGCGGTAATAGGGATCAGTCAGGCGCGAAGCAGCCAGGCCGACCAACCCTTCTTGAAACTCAGGATGAAAGGCAAAAAGAATATTTTCCACCCCAGATTCTACCGCAAGACGAGACGCCTCTTCTTGCATCCGATGCGGTTAACTCCTGACGCCTTCGGTTGTGATCATCCAACTGCTGGGCCAGGGGAGCCGCCTGGCGGATATCCCTTGCCATAAGCAGTTCTAATGAAGCCAGAGCCGATTCTAAGCGCCCGGAGGCATTCAGCCGGGGGCCCAGCATAAAACCGATCTCTCCTGAAGCAACCTTGAGGAGATTAATGCGAGCCACATTGGCCAGTGATAAAAGACCAGGACGGCGGCCCTGCCGCATTACAGCCAGTCCCTGACGTACTAAACCGCGATTCTCACCGCGCAAGGGCACCACATCCGCAACAGTCCCCAGGGCCACCAGGTCCAGCCACTCGCGTGGATCTACCCCTGCTTCAGGCCAGCGGGCCGCCAGCGCCTGCGCAATCTTATAAGCCAGACCGACTCCAGAGAGATCCTTGTCGGGATATGAGTCATCCAGACGCTTGGGGCAAACCACCGTAAAAGCATCGGGGAGCTCGCTATCTGGATGGTGATGATCTGAAATCATGAGGTCGATGTTTAATTCCTCGGCCCGTTTCGCTTCAAGCGGTGAGCGGATACCGCAGTCGACTGTCAGCACTACCTTTGCTCCTTGAGCCGCCAGCGCTTCAAGGGCTTCCACATTCAGACCATAACCTTCGTCAATGCGATTGGGAATATAGAACTGCACCTCTGCCCCATAACGACCCAGCACTTCTACCATAAGGGTAGTCGCTGAAATGCCATCTACGTCATAATCCCCATATACCACGATTGGCTCGTGGTTTTTGATCGCCCAGGTGAGGCGATCCACTGTTTCACGCATGTCAGTCAGTAGGAAGGGATCATCCTGCTCTACCTGAGCGCTAAGGTAGTGATAAGCCTGGCGGGCAGACTGAACCCCGTGGCTATATAAGATTTGGCGGAAAATCGCAGGATAACTTGATAGTTCCTGGTCTACCAGGGCAGATATTTGTTCCTTGATGATCCAACGCTTGGGTTGACGCGGCAGCATGATAAGCATTCTCCTATAAAATCACATTTGATCGTGACAATATTTTATTGAAAGGGCAGTTCTGAATCTTTTCCTTACGAGCCCCAACCAGAAATTAGCAACTGAACTACTTCTTTGTTGTTTCTAAGTAAATCCGCGGCACACGCGCAGTCAGCCCGCACACGACATCATAATTTACCGTTCCCCAGGCCTCCCCAATCTCTTCGGCGGTGATGATGGATTGACCTTGTTGACCGATCAGGACAACTTCATCTCCAGGGAGCGCATCGGGGACAGCATCGAGATGAAGCATGCACTGATCCATACAAACCCCGCCAGCGACGGGGACCCGCTGACCGCGCACGAGTGCAAAATTTCCCAGACGCCGGCGGAAACCATCGGCGTAGCCAACCGGAATAACGCCAATCCTTTCTTGCTGAGAAGTGACGTAGCGGAAAGCATACCCGACGCCGTGCCCAGGAGGAAGATCCTTCACGGAAACTAACTGGGTCTTCCAGGCAAGCGCCGGGCGAAAGCCCGGCGGCAGGGGGGCCTCGGGCGAGGGATTGAGACCATAGATCGCAATGCCAGCACGGACCATATCGAACCGGGCACTCGGGAAGTAAAGTGCAGCAGCAGAGTTCGCTGCATGAACGAGCGGAGGACGCAAGCCGGCAGCCTGCAGGGTATCAACGGCTGTGATAAAACGCCGCAACTGCTCGTCAGTGGTATCAAGCTGTGGTTCGTCGGCGCGCGCAAAATGGGTGAAAAGCCCCTCGACAAGAAGCTCAGGCATTTCGGTAAGCTGACGCACGAAAGCGAGCCCCTCTTCGGCAAACATCCCCAGGCGGCCCATCCCTGTATCTAATTTAACATGCACATGCAGCTGCCCGCCGGCTGTACGGGCCTGCCTCGCGTAGATACAGGCAACTTCTGGGGTAAACACTGTCAAAGCCAGGTGGTTGGCGATAGCCTCAGGAACGCGGTCTGGCGCGCAAAAGCCAAGCACTAGAACCGGCTGTTCTATCCCAGCCTCACGCAGCATAAGCGCCTCATCCACGCGCGCCACCCCTAACCAGGCCGCGCCAGCCGCAGCCGCCGCGCGGGCAACTTCGACCAAGCCATGACCATAGCCATTGGCTTTTACGACAGCCAGTACCGGACGCTGGGTGATGGACTGTAGCTGGTGGATATTGTTTTGTACCGCGCCCAAGTCAATTTCGAGCCAATTGGAATAGGAACAGGAAAACATTTTTCAAGTATAAACCGAGAAGTGAGGATGGACAAGAAACTGCGTACGTAAGGAACTGTTTAATTGATGAGGATGAGGTATAATCCGCGCTTAATATGAAAAGCGAACTGAATACAAGAACCCTTTTTTCATTTTCCCTTACCGCCCGCACAGGGAAAGCCCGTGCGGGCGTTTTCCATACTACCCATGGCGACCTGCCAACCCCTATTTTTGCACCTGTAGGAACGCAAGCGACCGTGAAAGCGGTCACACCTGAACAATTAAAGGAGATTGGCGCGAAACTGGTGCTCTCAAACACCTACCATCTCTACTTGCGCCCTGGGGCAGATCTGGTAGCAGAGATGGGTGGATTGCATAACTTTATGCGCTGGCCGAACCCCATGCTGACAGATTCGGGTGGATATCAAGTGTTTTCCCTGGCTGATATGCGCAAAATTGATGAAGATGGCGTGACCTTCAAGAGCCACATCGACGGTTCAATGCACCGCTTTACACCAGAAAAGTCGATTGAGGTGCAGGGAAAGTTGGGCGCAGACATTATTATGGCGTTCGACGAGTGCGCTCCCCCCTATGAACGGGAGTATAATGAGCGAGCCATGCAGCGCACTCACGCGTGGGCCGAACGCTGCTTGACAGCAAAAACACGCCCAGACCAGGCTTTATTCGGAATTGTGCAAGGGGGCGTTTTTCCTGATTTACGAGAACAGTCGGCAGCGTTTATCGCCTCACTGGGCTTTCCAGGGCATGCCATCGGTGGACTATCCGTAGGCGAGACCAAAGAAGAAATGAACGATATGTTAGAAGTGGTAAACGCCGTCTTGCCTGAAAATAAGCCGCGTTATCTGATGGGGGTGGGTTCGCCAGAAGACTTAATCAATGGAATTTTGCGTGGAGTGGATATTTTCGACTGCGTTCTGCCGACCCGCTTGGCGCGTCATCAGGCCGCAATGACACGCACAGGGCGGATTAACCTGATGAACGCCAGCAACGCACATGACTCTGGCCCCATCTCTGAGACCTGTGGCTGTTACACTTGTCGAGAGTTTAGCCGGGCATACCTGCGCCACCTGATCGTCGCGAAGGAAATGCTGGCTGCCACCCTCATCTCGATTCATAATCTCTATACACTGCTCGAGTTAGTACGCGATGCACGCCAGGCTATTATCGAGGGTGTTTTTGACGATTTTGCTGCTGAATTCCTGGCAAACTATCAACGAGAGGTACGCCAATCATGACCCTGCTCCAAGCAATCCTCTTAGGCATCATTCAAGGGCTGACAGAGTTTCTGCCCATTTCCAGTTCAGGTCACCTGGTCATCGTTCCATTCTTATTCGGATGGAATATCCCGGTGGATCAGGCGTTCGTGTTCGACGTTTTGGTGCAGTTAGGAACACTGCTGGCGGTAATTATCTACTTCTGGCGAGATCTGGTTGAAATTGTGGTTTGTTTCTTCCGAGATCTGCTGGCCAGGCGGCCCTTCGCCAGCCAATCTGCGCGTATGGGATGGTATCTCATCCTGGCGACAATTCCAGCAGGACTGTTGGGCATTACAGTGAAAAATGTTGTTGAAGCCGCGTTTAGCAGCCCGGTGGCGGCAGCATTTTTCTTGTTTCTCACAGCCCTGTTTTTACTGCTGGCCGAGCGAGTAGGCCGCCGCAGCCGGAGCCTTGAATCGCTGAACTGGCGAGATGCACTGTGGATAGGTGTTGCCCAGGCAATTGCCATTTTCCCCGGCGTTTCTCGGTCGGGTTCAACCATCTCAGGGGGAATGTCGCGCCACTTCGACCGTCCATCTGCGGCACGCTTTTCGTTTTTGATGGCTGTGCCGGTAATGCTGGCAGCCGGACTGCTGGCAAGCCTTGATTTACTGGATGTGCCTAACCTGAGCCAGTTTTTACCCATCATTATCGCCGGGTTTGTGACGTCAGCCATAGTGGGGTATCTTGCCATTCGGTGGCTACTGGCCTACCTGGTACGCCATTCTTTGTCGGTGTTCGCTGTTTATTGTGCTATATTGGGGGCAGTGACTTTAATCGTGGCTTATGTCCGTTAGGAATCTTTCGCATTTCATCCTGATTGCCCTCGCCACAGCCCTCACCGCCTGCCAACCCTCACTAACCCCCATGCCACGCCCTACCCCGGCGATCCTTGAAGTTGGGTTTTCGCCAGCGCTTAAGCCGCTGGCTTCCAGCTTTAACACCTGTGCTGCCCAGAACGCGCTGGGGCTGGTGCTCATCGAGCAACCAGACGCGACTCTTGAAGGCGATCACGCCACATTGAATCTGCGCTGGGGGCCACCAGAAAAGATTCAAGGATACGCGGCGGTAATTGGGTATGAAGAATTGGTGGTGGTCGTAAATCCTCAAAACAGCTTACAGAGCCTAAATCTGGATCAAGTGCAAGGGATCTTCCAGGGGACCATTCAGGACTGGAGCAAAGTTGCGACAGAAAGCGCAGCCAAAGAAATTCATCCGTGGACATACCCAGATGGGGAAGATGTGCAGCAAGTCTTTGAACGCAAGCTGTTGGGAGAGCCAGTTCCAGAAGGCAAAACCTACCTGGCCCCTGACCCAGCCGCCATGCGTGAAGGCGTGGCGAAAGATCCAAACGCGTTGGGGTATCTGCCAAAGCACTGGGTGAATGAAAGTGTGAAGGGGGTGGCGGTGGATGGACTGGAAAGTGAGCAGCCCGGCGAGGCGGTGCTGGCGCTTAGTGCTTCAGAGCCGGAGGGGAGCGGGCGGGATTGGTTGTTGTGCCTGCAAGAACAATTGGGGGCAGAGCCATGAGCAGAAAGCAGAAGGAAGGTATGTTATGGCGATTAAATTCGTCTTACGAAAGCAAACGCTTGAGCTAGAGGAAAACGTTTTAATGGTCAAGCAAGCTTTGCAGCAGCTAAACCTGTCACCAGAAGCTTATCTGCTGGTCCGCGACGGTGAACTGCTGAATGAGAATGACCTGGTGCGCGATGGAGACCTAATCAAGATTGTGGCGGTCATTTCTGGGGGCACAGCCTCATGACCAGCCATATCAGTATGAGGTGCCGTAAGTGCGAAGAGCGAGCCGCAATCCGAATGAGACAGCACCGACTGGCTTTGTGCAAAGAGCATTATATCGAGTGGGTGGCTGAACAAACCGAGCGCGCCATTAAGAAGTATCATATGTTTGGTCATGATGAGCGTTTGCTGGTGGCGGTTTCAGGCGGCAAAGACTCGTTGGCGCTGTGGGATGTACTGTGGAAACTTGGCTATCAGGCAGATGGACTGTATATCAACCTGGGAATTCAGGGAGAAGAAAATTATTCCGACGAATCAGAACGCTATGCGCAGGACTTTGCTAAGGAGCGTACCTTAAAGCTGAATATTGTCAACGTGAAAGAAAGTTATGGTGAAACCATCCCTGGCATCGCACAGCGCAGCAAACGCGGTCGGAATAAGCCATGTTCGATTTGTGGACTGACCAAACGGCATGTGATGAACCGGATGGCGCGGGAAATGGGTTATGATGTTCTGGCAACAGCGCATAACCTGGACGATGAAGTGGCTGTGCTGATGGGCAACGTAATGAATTGGCAAACTGAACTGCTTACCCGCCAGTCTCCTGTGCTGGAAGCCGCGCCCGGCTTCGCGCGTAAGGTAAAACCCTTCTGCCGCTTTTACGAACGCGAGACAGCCGCATACAGCCTGCTGCGCGGCATTCCATACATTGAAGACGAATGCCCTTATTCAGTAGGCAGTAAGCAGCTATACTATAAAGAGCAGATCAACCAGATGGAAGAAAAGCAGCCAGGCGTAAAGCTGGCTTTTTACGTGGGGTTCTTAAAAGCAAAAGAAAGCGGCGCCTTCCGAGAAATGCCGGAAGCCTCGCGAGATGAGCATTTATACACCTGCCCTAACTGCGGGCAGCCCACAACGAATGAAGGTCTGTGCGCCTTCTGCAAAACAGTCGATCTGTTATAGCGAAAAACAAAATGCACGAAAAACAGTTGTTTTGGGGCATTGACGCCCTGAACATATGTACTATAATTTAAGGAACACCAACTTTTGAAGATTTTCGGTTACCGGATATAATCAAGGTGTACCTCTAGTCAGGAGTATAGAAAGAATGGCGCGTAAATCCGCACAACCCCCTCAACCCTTGCCTTCCGCACCTTCTCCAATGGATGATGCCCGCCGGGCAATCCTGGAAAAGGCTGTAGGCGATATCGTTAAGCGCTATGGAGAAGGTTCCATCATGCGCATGGGCGAAGCCCAACACATGCTCGTGGAAGCTATCCCGACCGGATCCCTTTCCCTGGATATTGCACTGGGGGCAGGGGGTATCCCGCGCGGCCGAATTACTGAGATCTATGGCCCAGAGTCGTCAGGTAAAACCACAATCTGCCAGCACATTGTAGCTGAGTCACAGAAGAAGGGCGGCATGGCCGCTTACATCGATATGGAACACGCTCTTGATCCGCGCTATGCGGCGCACTGCGGCGTGGATATCGAAAACCTGCTCATCTCACAACCAGATACTGGCGAACAAGCTCTCGAAATTGCCGAAACCCTGGTTCGATCGGGCGCAGTAGATGTGGTAGTCATCGACTCAGTTGCCGCACTGGTTCCGCGCGCGGAAATCGAAGGCGATATGGGCGATGCCAGCATGGGTATGCAAGCCCGTCTGATGTCTCAGGCGCTGCGCAAGCTCTCGGGCGCGATCAACCAAACCAAGACCGCAGTGATTTTCACGAACCAACTACGCCAGAAGATCGGCATTATGTTTGGGAATCCCGAAACCACGCCTGGCGGCCTGGCCTTAAAGTTCTACGCGTCGGTACGCCTGGATGTCCGGCGTATCCAATCGATTAAGATTGGCGCAGAAATTGTTGGCAACCGCGTGCGCGTGCGGGTGGTGAAAAATAAGGTAGCGCCGCCCTTCCGTACAGCAGAGTTTGACATTATGTATAACGAAGGTATCTCCAAGACCGGCGATATCATCGATCTGGCGACGCAGTTGGAAATTGTCACCAAACGCGGCGCATTCTTCTCCTATGGCGATATTCGTCTGGGACAGGGCCGTGAGAATGCGAAAGAGTTCCTGCGCCAAAACTCAGAAATATGCGGTGAAATCGAGACAGCAGTACGCCAGCACGCTGTTGGCGGTGAAATGGGGGGGCTGCTGATGGATGATGATGGCGAGGGTGGGAGCGAGAACATCGAAGAAGAAGAAGAAATCTAAAGAGATTCTTTGAGAGCCAGCAAACAGGCTGCCGGAAGCGGCTGGTTGATGCTGGCTCTCTTTCTTCTCATCTTAGCATATCAAAATAGGAGTTGTTTCGCTGTAGTAGCGGAACAACTCCTATTTTCTTTCGGTTTATGTTTTCTCTGCCTTGCCCAAATAACCGCTGGATGGGATGGATCAGGCTTCAATGCCTACCAGACGCAAGGCCCAGTTGCGAAGACCCACTGAACGCAAATCTTCCACTGCTTTACGGGCGCGATAAAGGTTAGCAGGATAGGGACTGTAAAGCGCACGCTGGTACTCTTCCAGTAAAGCATCCGCGTAGTCCTTTACCCCTGGCACCACTGTGACCAACAGATTCACCTGTTCAGAAGGGGTCTGAGATGGATCGAGTTTTTGACCCCAGATGCGGAGCATCAGGCCGACATTGGAAAAGAGATTTTCCATGGGGGTACGCAGCGAACGGCGCGACCATATACGCAGCCAATCGGGTGTACGGAAACCACGCTCATCCAGCGACTTCTCCACCCAGGTGGGAAATGGTAGGGACATGATCTTACGGCGGCGCCATTCAAGGAACACCAACACCCCAGCGAGCACCAAAAAGACCAGCAAGGCGATCGTCCAGGGGGAAATGGAAGCACCCTGATCAACACCTGCACCCTGATTGCGGTAGAAATCCAGAATATCCTGGTTAGGATCACCAGAAGAGGGCGCGTTATTGAGGTAGTCTTCTTCGGACGGTGGTTCCTGAACATTGGCATCGGGGAAACTGTTGCGATCCGCGCCTTCGCCAGCGGGGAAAGACATGAGCGGCTGCGAAACAGTAGGCTCAAAAGCAATCCATCCCAATGTAGAGAAATACACTTCTGGCCAGGCGTGGCTATCTTTCGCAATGACTGAGAACAAGTCTTTTTCAGGATCCCAGGTGCCTTCAGCATAACCGACGACTAAACGGGCGGGAATACCCAGCGAGCGCAGCATGAGCACTTCGGCAGAAGCGTAGTAGTTGCAAAAACCAGAACGATGATCAAACAGGAACCATTCGATTGGATCTTGATTACGCGGCGCTTCTGGAACCGACTCGGAATAGGTGATTGCCCGGCGCAGGTACTGAGTAACTGCCAGCGCCTTGTCATAATTGGTTTGCTCACTTCCAGCCACCTGCTGCGCCAGATCGGCAATGCGTGGTGAGAAGTTATCAGGAAGCTGTAAATAGCGGCTCGTTACCCAGTCAGGGTAATCACCGGTATCATTGCGCATGGCCGAAACGGTAGGCTGAGCAATGCGCGCCAGCACCGAATACGTTTCTCCAGCTTTGAGGGGAGGATCCATCACAATAGCATTTAAATCCGCTTCCCCATTCTCATCAACAGAAAGAACGGCTTTGGAATCACGGCTGATCCCAAGCGGCTCAGACGGATGGTAGAGTGTTTGCAGCAGAGGAATGTTCGAAGAAAATGTAAACTGGACGGATTTACGCAAGTCCCATTCGGGATAGGTCAACTGGCTTTCACCTGGGCCGATATCTTGAGAGCCAGAAATGCTCGTAACCCACTGTCCATTTAAGTAGGTATCGTAGTTACGGGCTGTCCAATAAAAACGACCGCTCGGACGAGATTTCACCCCATCTAATTGAACTGTAAAAACCTCGTTATCCCCTAAGGTGCCGCCGGTGCCCAGGAACATGTTGTTGCCGTAGCCTTCAACCACCAGAGGGGCTGGACTACGCAATGAGTTGGCAGCCTTCGAAACGCGATCTTTAAAGACTTGCCAACTGCGGGTGATGCGTTCCTGAGCCGGATTTCCTGAACTAAACACATTTAATAAAAAGGGCGTGTTCCAGGCCAACAGAGCCAGGACTAAAGCCGAGATGATGACCCCTCGGCCCAAATCGTAACCGACCTCTAACTCGATGGTTCCACCACGCTGCTCCCAATCTTTTCGAGAACGAAGGAAGTAGAGACGGCCCATTAATATTAAGGAAAATAGCAAATATAAGAAACTGTAGATGCTGCCAGAGATACGCGCGTAACGGTATAGTTCAGAGGTGTATTCAATGACGAGAATCATACCGCCCAAAGATAACAGCGGCAGCCAGGGGTTCGCGCGGCGCACCAGCCGATAGGAAGCCAGCAGGCTGGCGAACCAGTAGAGAATCGTCATGGTGCTGAGGAATAAGATGGGATCCCGCACCGGCTGGTTATGGATAAAGTCTGACGTAGCCCAAAACAGGCGGGCATATAGATAATTTAAACGAAAAGTCCAATCCCCTTGAGGCATGAGCAGCCCTAGATGCCAAGGGATTACAAAAACACTATAAGCCAGGCCTAACCAGAAAGTCACTCGTCCGCTGAAAATACTCTTACCCAGCGCCAGGCCGAATATCACACCGAGAATCACGACAAACTCAATGCGCCCCAGATGTTCGGTCCAGTTGGTGACCTGAAGACGCACAGCAGCGCTAAACAAAGCGCCCAGTAAAAACAGTGCAGCCGGAACGTCCCACCATCTTTGTGTTTTCGTATTCATCATCTGAGTGTACAATATAATCCCGTACATCGTCAACCTTTTAACTTAAAGAAGGGATTAGAAGAGACTGAGCATGGATGCACTCCACCAACTCGAAGTGTCTATTATTCTGCTTATTCAAAGCCTGGGCACGTGGTTAGGCAACCCAATGAAAGCGATATCGTTTCTGGGGAATGAAGAATTTTTTATGCTGGTCATGCCGATCTTATACTGGTGCGTAGAGACCAGCCTGGGCGTGCGAATGGGAATGATCTTACTGTTAAGCAATGGATTGAACGCAGTCGTCAAACTGGCTTTCCATATGCCTCGGCCTTATTGGCTCGATGGACACGCCCGGGCATTCTCGTATGAACCATCGTTTGGGCTGCCATCAGGGCACGCGCAAAACGCAGCCAGCCTGTGGGGGTTGATGGCTCTCTCTATAAAACGCCGATGGTCAATACCGGCAGTGCTGCTTGTGATCTTTTTGATTGGTTTTTCGAGAATATATTTGGGAGTCCACTTTATCAGCGATGTGCTGACAGGCTGGCTGCTGGGCGGTCTCCTGCTGTTCGTGTTTTTGAAAGTTGAAAAAGTGATTGGCAAATGGGTACGGAAGCTCAACCTGACGCAGATGATCGGGTTGGCACTGCTGTCTTCCTTCTTGATCTGTGGATCGATACTGTTTACAACTGCTATCCTGGGTAACTGGCAACCCCCACAAACCTGGCTGGATCAGGCGCAGATAGCAGCACCTGGTAGTGAGATAGATCCCGTCAACCTTGAAGGGGCTTTCACGATTGCTGGCACCTGGTTTGGAATGTTGGCAGGAGTGGCATGGTTGTATCATTTAAAAGGGGGGTTCCAGGCAACGGGAACTTTCACGCAGCGAGCGCTGCGCTACATGGTAGGGTCAGTGGGGATTATCGTCTTCTGGTCTTTGCTGGGTCATCTGCTCCCTGACAATGCCGATGCGCTTAGCTTTGGGTTACGCTACCTGCGGTACGTTATAGTAGGGTTGTGGATATCGGCCATTGCGCCGATGCTGTTTGAGCAAATGGGATTAACCAGTCAGCCAGAATTAAAACTTCCCCCTTTATCCTCCAGTGAAAATCCTCTATAATGAAAGCAATTCGAACGATTGCATAGGAGGGATGGAATGCAAAAAGCATTAAATCTATTGTTAGGGGCGATCCTGGGCGGCATGGTTGGCGGTGCAGTTGGCCTCATCCTGGCGCCAATGTCAGGCGATGAACTGCGTATGGAAATCCGCGATTACTCCCGACAGGTGAGAAACGACGTAGACCGAGCCGCAAAACAGCGCCGGGCCGAGTTAGAACTGGAATTGGCGAATATGCGTGGTGAAGTCGTTACCAGTTAGTCTCTGCATAAATCAAAAAAGCCAGTGCATCAAACTGCGCTGGCTTTTTTGATTCTAAGGTTAGAGAGAAAAGGGTCGGATTACTTTTGAACGAGGCGGAAGCGGTACTTGGTAGTTTGGGTGGTGAAGCGGGTATCACCGCTGACCACAAGCACCATATCATCCACCGAGCCAGTGATATCCACCGGCACACGAACGGCCTGCTGATCGTCTAATGCCAGCGGTTCCACTGTGGTGGCGCCGCCCTGACTGATTAAGGACACGCGATAGGTTTGCGGTAAACGGTTTTGAATGCGAACAAAGCCATCTCCTTGCCAGTTTCCCTCATCCTGCTCAAAATCTGTGCTGTAGTCGATTGCAGGAATGCTAATATCGTCCAGCATGAATCCCTGACCATTGACGGCAGCATCTGTCACATATTCAAAGCGTAACTGCACTTTCTTCCCTGCAAATTGGGAAAGATCTACCTGCTGCTCAATCCAGCCGCCAGAGTCGCCATTGTAGCCCCAACCATAGCTGTTACCAGAGGGATCTTTATCTGTGCCAGATGGTGTGGTGAGGATTTGCCAGTTTTGTCCATCTTCTGAGGCAGTCAGGTAGACATAATCGTAGTCTTTTTCAACATCATACCAGGTGCGGTAGTTGAGGTTAAACGGACCAGTGACATTGGAAAAGTCAAAAGTTTGGGACAGAGTCATGTCTAACTCATCGCCCTTATTCGACCAGAAGGCATAATCACCAGAGTAGGCACCAGCCGGCAAAACCCCTACCTCGGTAGCACCCTCAAACTCAAGCGTGTAGCTGCCAGAGCAGTTGATGCGAATGTAATCCACACCATATTGATGAACAGCGCGCGTCTGCCAATCGGTTGGGCAATCACTGATCGATTCTGTTTCAGAAGGTTGAGGAGCGGAGGTATAGCGCTTGTATGCGTAACGACCATCCCCCACTTTGGGATTATTCAAATATGAAGCCACCACCCAATCCGCGAAAATATCATCGGCGGTAATGGCTTTTCCACTCTGCGAGTCTGTAATATTCAATTCCTTCATCACAGCGTCGATACTATCCATCCCATTATCTTCATGGGCTACCACAGCCTGCGTAGCCTGATCGCCGAAACGGTCGAGGAAGTAGGCCAGGAAGAGGAAGGATTCGCCGTAGTGAGGGGTGGAGTCAGGTGGTTCAGGCCAGTCTGTTAACTGTAGGTCTGGATTTGATACATAGAGATAATCAAAACCACCTGTATCATATCCATTCAAAAACTCCGCCAGAACCGAAAAGCCCTCATTCATCCATGACTCTTCATTACGGTCACGATACCAGTGAATCATATGCTGGAACTCATGGGCCATGGTGCCATAGATATATTCTTCACCCAGATCAACGTTGTCGGAGTTCATGAGGAACATTTCATGCGCATTGGAATATTCGTGCGCTTGCGGATTCAACTCATCGGCTGATGAGAAGTAGCCAGCGATGCTGCTGCCAAGGCCGCCCGCATAGAGTACGTACAGATGGGGGTCTCCATCCACACCAGGGCTCCACTCACTTCCAAAGAAATCGCGGTCGGTTGGATATATTTTGGTCTCAAACGTTTCCGACAGCTTCTTCAAGTCCGCCGGAGAATATTTGACGCCTTTTCCAATCCAGAAGTAAAGGTGATCGGTGATGTAACCGAGTTTCGCAGTGACCTGGAAATTCTCATTGGTATCGACATTCGAAACCCAGAAAGTCTGTTCGTCCCCAACCTGTAAGGGTTGCGATGGAGACGGAACCGTCTCGGAGATATTTTCTTTTCCTTCGAGCCGGCGCGCCAAATCACGAGGGTCGTTAATGGGAACCACCTCGTTTTCTAACGTTTGAAGGGTTTCAAAAGCTTCATTCCCAGCGGGATCTTGCTGCGGAAGGGGCGGGTTTGTGGCGGTCGGAACGGTTACAGGTGGGTGGGGCCGGGCCTCACGCGTCACCTCAAAGGGCTGGGGCGGCGACTGCACGCGCGAGCTGATATTTAATCCCCATATAGCCAATCCACCCGTCAGACAGGCCACGCCTATGCACAGGCATATAACCAGCAGCCCGACAACCAGGCCAATGGCCCATTTTGTGTTGTTACTCATTGGACTTCTCCTCTTTTTTCTTCCAAGTCGACAAATGGCGCCAACTGGTCAGGTTGGATTAGATTTGCCTCAACATGCCGAGCATGCCAGTAAATCCCTCCAAATCATTAAAAAATGATCTTTGAGTAAAAGCCTATTATACCTTTAGAACGATCTATAGAATGGGTTTCGATAAAACGGAAACAAAGTTAATGATCACTAGATTTTGCTCACAAAAAGTAGGAATGTCAAACTGGAATGGCACTGATAACGATATCCCGTCGAGATCGAATAGCTGAACTTGGAGGAGTGTAGTGGTCGCAGGGAGATGATCAGCAAGCTGAATTTCATATCCTCCGAGACTATTCGCTGTATTTAACCCACTCATACCGAGTTTTTCAAAGTACACCCCATCCACCACGCCACTAATCAATACAACCTGATCTTGGAGTGCCTGTCCATCTTCATCAAACACCTGGCCCACAACTCCGACCCAGTCACAGCCTTGTTCTGGATAAAGAAAGTTCTGCATATACTTTGGAGAACCTTCCTGAACCTGAAAGCGCAAAACTCCAACACCTTGCTGCGAAACATCATCCGTGGGGACAAAGGTAGGTGCAGGCGTCGGCTCTATGGTAACAGTCGGTGTCCAGGAGGGTTCAGGTGTCCATGTAAAGATAGGAAGAGGACTGGGGGTTGCTGTAAACGTGACCACGGTTGGTAAGGCACTGGGTATACTGGTTTCAACTGCATCCTGTACGTTAGGCGTTGGTAAAGCACTTAAAGGAAGTAAACTACATGAGGCCAGGAGAAGCAATCCTGACAGAAGGACGATGAGATGTTTAACCATTTACAACTCCGATCCATAAGTTTAATTGAATCGAGGCTGCAAGAATTGCACCAGGCTAGCAAACGAACCAGAAGCGCTTAAAACAATGACTCTCCCAGGAGCGGTTACAATCTTGTCCATGGAGAGTCATGTGGAGAGACGAGAAGTAATTTACAAACAAGCCGCGAAAACTAAACCTGCATTGCCATCTTCAGAGCTAACTGCCAATCGGGTAAAGCCAGCCCAAAAGCAGCCTTAAAGCGTTCACAATTGAGAGCTGAAATCAATGGACGCTGTGCTGCGGTAGGGAAATCAGACGAAAGGGCAGTTGTCAACTGCTGAACCTTTTGTTCTTCAGGATGTGGATCGTTCTGCAAGATCGCCTGCGTCCACTCATAACGGCTAGCGCAGCCATCACCCGCCAGGTGATACAGCCCGCTCCGTTCCCCAATCCAATCATAACCATCTGGGCCACTTCTCGCCAACACTTGAGCCGTCACTTCTGCCAGTAAACGAGCCCAGGTAGGGTTACCAACCTGATCAGTGACTACCCGCATGACCGGCTGCTGACGCGCCCACTGGAGTACTTTTGTCACAAAACTGTCACGGCGGTTGCTGTAAACCCAACTCGTTCGAAACGTCAGATAGGACCCTCCCACCTGCTGTACCGCTTTTTCCCCCTCCCATTTGGTTTGACCATATATGTTCAAGGGATTGGGAGCATCTTCTTCACTGTAGGGAGAGCCTTTGGCGCCATCGAAAACGTAATCTGTCGACACATGAATGAGAACAGCCGAACTTTCACGAGCGGCCTCTGCTAATACCCCTGGAGCAACCGCATTTATCAAATGGGCTTTCTCTGGCTCACTCTCGGCGCGGTCAACCGCAGTATACGCGACGGCGTTATAAATTACGGATGGTTTGACAGAACGAACCAGCCCGCGCAGCTGCTCGGGATGGGCAAAGTCGACATCCGGGTAATCGAGAGCGATGACCTGCCCCAGGCAGGATAGACAGCGCTGTGCTTCCCAACCGAGCTGTCCAGTGTTCCCTAGCAACAGAATGGTCTGCATCAGAGCACCTCACCCAACAGGCGCAACAAGTAGGCGCCATACCCATTCTGGGCCATTGTCAAGGCTTGTTCACGGAGCTGGTTAGCATCGATAAAGCCCATCCGGTAGGCGATCTCTTCCGGGCAGGAAATCATCATCCCTTGACGATCTTCCACCGTTTGGACAAAGTTAGAAGCTTGCAGCAAGGCTTCGTGCGTTCCTGCATCTAACCAGGCCACGCCACGCCCTAACACCTGCACCTGCAACTGATTCATATCCAGGTAGAGCTGGTTTAGATGGGTAATTTCCAACTCACCGCGCGCTGAAGGCTGCAAGTTAGCAGCGAACTCGACGACACGATTATCATAGAAGTAAACACCAGGCACGGCATAACTCGAGCGCGGCTGTTTAGGCTTTTCTTCAATGCTCAGAGCATGACCTTCCTTATCGAATTCAACCACGCCATAACGTTCCGGATCACGCACGGGATAAGCAAAGACCACTGCGCCATAAATAAGTTTGGCTGCCTCGCGTAGTGTGACTGGAATATCATGTCCAAAGAAGATATTATCGCCAAGGATGAGGCAGACTGAGTCTGAACCGATGAAATCACGCCCAATGATGAATGCTTCGGCGATACCGTGAGGCTCAGCTTGTTCAGCATAGGAAAACTTCAGTCCCCATTGACTGCCATCGCCTAATAAACGGCAGAAACCAGGTAGATCATCCGGAGAGCTGATTACCAGAATCTCGTTGATGCCAGCCAGCATGAGCATGGAAAGCGGGTAGTAGATCATTGGCTTGTCGTAGACTGGCAGCATCTGCTTGCTAACACCACGCGTAATCGGGTATAGACGGGTGCCTTTGCCACCCGCCAGAATAATACCTTTCATTGGGTACCTCCTCGATTGGAATAATTCTTTTCCATCCAACCACTGTAATCCGAATGGCTGCGTACCGCTTCAATCCAGGCAGGATGTTCCAGGTACCACTGAACCGTTTTCAACAACCCCGTTTCCAAAGTTTGGCGGGGCCGCCAACCCAACTCTGTAGAAATCTTACGAATGTCCATTGCATAACGGCGGTCGTGTCCAGGGCGATCCTTCACAAACTGGATTAAGGATTCATGCGCCTCTCTTGAAACGACCGGCGCAAGCTCATCCAAGATAGCACAGATCGTGTGCACAATTTGTAGATTGGGAGGTTGATTGTCACCACCCACATTGTAGGTTTCGCCAATACGTCCTCGTTTGACGACCTGCCAGATGGCATCACAATGATCCTCTACGTAGAGCCAGTCACGAATTTGCTGACCATCCCCATAAACAGGTAATGGTTTGCCTTCTATAGCATTCATGATAATCAAAGGAATCAGTTTTTCGGGGAACTGGTAAGGGCCGTAGTTATTCGAACAGTTTGTGATGGTTACTGGAAGGGCGTAAGTGTGATAGTAAGCACGCACCAGGTGATCGCTGGAAGCTTTCGAGGCAGAGTATGGAGAGTTTGGCGCGTAAGGAGTAAGTTCCTGAAAAGCTGGATCCATGGGACCGAGCGTGCCAAACACCTCATCCGTGGAGACATGATGGAAGTGTACCTGATTGAGAGGAAGATACTTTTCGGTAATCCAGTTCTGACGGGCAGCTTCGAGCAGGTTGAAAGTGCCCAGAATATTGGTCTGAATAAACTGAGCCGGACCAAGGATCGAGCGATCCACGTGTGATTCGGCGGCAAAGTGAACGACTGTATCAATTGGATAGTGATGGAACAAATTTGCCACCAACTGTTGATCGCAGATATCACCATGAACAAACTCATGACGATCAGGGGCTGGCAGATCGGCCAGATTTGCCATGCTCCCAGCATAGGTTAGTGCATCCAGGTTAATAATTTTGACATCCGGCTCCGTTTGAAGCAAGTAGCGAACAAAGTTGGAGCCAATAAAACCTGCTCCGCCAGTCACTAATACAGTTTTCATGGTTTATTTCCTTACATACCCGTTTTGGGTTTAGCTGATACTCCTGCCGAACGGGCAAACTCAACTGCGCGCCCAAGATTAAAGGATGAACTTCAGTCGAAAAGCTCCAGTTCTTCTAAGGGAGAAGCCTGTGCGTCTTTAGCGGAAAGCAAAGGAGGCTGCCCATTGATTAAAGGCCAATCCACGCCAATCTCCGGATCATCCCATTTCAACGTTCGCTCCCATTGTGGAGCATAATAGTCCGTCGTCTTATACATCACTTCAGCCCAATCACTAAGGACATAAAAGCCATGCGCGAAGCCTGGTGGAACCCACAACTGATGTTTATTTTCTGCTGAAAGACATGCCCCTACCCATTTCTTAAAAGTAGCAGAACTTCGGCGCAAGTCAACCGCAACATCATAAACTTCACCCACCACTACACGTACCAGCTTACCCTGTGCCTGCTGGATTTGATAATGAAGTCCACGCAAGATCCCTTGGCGCGAACCCGAATGATTATCTTGAACAAAGTCTACATTAATCCCGGCTTCAGCAAAGTGCTGTGCCTGATACGTTTCCATAAAAAAACCACGCAAATCGCCAAAGACATTTGGCTCCACTAAGATAACATCTGGAAGGGTTTTGTATGGTATGAACTTCATATCCTATACTCACGTTTACTTGTTTTAATCTTGATGACTACGACACTCTTGAATAACGGCGTCTGGCTCACCAACAACTTTTAGCTGTCCATGATCCAACCATGCCACGCGCTGACACAATTCTTGAACCATACCCATATGATGGGCAACAATAACAATGGTTGAACCTTGCTCTCGAAACTCATGGATGTGCTCAATACACTTACGTTGGAAGGCTTCAGCACCCACTGCAAGGATTTCATCAACCAACAAAATATCGGAACGTTTGGCTGTAGCAACCGCAAACCCAAGACGCGCCCATATACCGGAAGAATAGGTGCGAATAGGAGCGTCAATAAAGCTAAGCAAGGCCCAGAACTTACTAAACGTAACGCTGCCCAGACCCAACCATAATCAGAATACAGAAGCGCATGACCAAGACATATTTTAGATGAATACGGGCAAACCTACCGCAAACAGTTTCGAGCAAAGCCTTTTCCAGATAAAAACAGGATCAGATTCATTTTACTAAGCTATGTGACGGCCCCATTATACCATTCGCACTGTTTTTATAACCAAATCATCGGATATTTCATCTAATTAGGTTGAAATTAAGACGACCTGGGAAAACTACTCCCAGGCCGTCCAAAAGTACTCTTTGAAATGGAACAATACAGACCACGTTGTTGCACCATCAAAAAAGCCGGGGAGTTGCCTAAATGACCATCTAATGCCAGGTAGACGGACTAGAGCAGCGGACGAATGAGCAAGAGGGCTTTCAGTTTGTTCTTACTGCATTTGGGTCGACCGGGTTTGCGTTTGGGTTCCGTGGCTTTGGCTTTTTTGGTGACTTGCTTACTGAGTTCCTTAACGCACGCTCCGCCACACTGACACGCAAACATGCAGTGAACGAAAAAAGACTAAGTTTTTAATCGTTAAAAAATCGTGAACCTGTACAAATTATAGAGTTGGGCCTAAAGGTCGAGGTTAACAGATCAGCAAACTATAAAAGAGGCCTTCGCCACTTGAACTGCGAAAGCCTCTTTTCATCATGAAGGGAGTTCTTAGCTGCTGAACTTACCGTTCTTATACACAGTCTGCCCATCCACCTGAATGTTGGAATCACTCGTCAAATCACAAATCATATCCCAGTGGATGACGCTCTGGCTTTGGCTGCCTGTTTCAGGATAACCAGCTCCCAGGGCCATATGGAAAGTGCCGCCGATTTTTTCATCGAAAAGGATGTTGCGCGTGAAGCGGTCAATCTGATAGTTAGTGCCGATAGCAAACTCGCCCACATAGCGCGCGCCAGCGTCTGTATCCAGCATCTTGTGCAGCAAGCTTGCATTCTTCTTTGCCGAAGCCTGCACTACCCGTCCTTGCTCAAACTTCAACTCTACGCCTTCAACAATTTGCCCAGCATAAATAGCGGGATAGGTGAAACGCACCCACCCTTCCACCGAGTTTTCTACTGGGCCAGTGTAGATTTCTCCGTCAGGCATATTGTGAATACCACATGAGTTGAGGAAAGTACGTCCTTTGATCGACAGCCGCAAGTCAACTTCGGGGCCTTGCAAGGTGACTTGATCGTGGCCTTGGAGAAGGTCGATAAATTGCTGCTGCCTTGCACCCACTCGTTTCCAGAATTCGACCGGATCTGGGGTATCTTCGGTAACATGGCAAGCCCGAAAGGCAAAGTTCTGGTACTCATTCAGCCCCATTTCCGCTTCCATGGCATATGCCTGGGTAGGATACTGGGTACTGACCCAGCGTAGACTACCCTCGGCGGCGCGACGAAAGACTGTCTGCTGTACCGCCGCCAGCGCTTTTTGACGACGCGCCATGCGAACCGGATCCACATTCGTTAGCGCGCGGGTATTCGCTTCAGAGTAAACACGAATGCGCGCATCAAACTGCTCCACTGAAAACTTATGCAACGCAGGAACAAAGTCGAGCTGATCGTCATCCGCGTAAGTGAAGAAGATTTCATCCTGATCGGGCAGGCTGAGCAAGATGTGAGGATGACCGCCTCGTTCCAGCACCCGGCGGTATACACTGCGCACCAGGGGTTCTGCTGCCGTAGTGGCTTCGATCATGACCCGATCCCCGGGCTGAATATTGACAGAATAATCTACCAAAACATGGGCAAATTTATCTACGCGTGAGTCGCTCACTTTGGCTCCTTGGTATGGATTCGCGCTCCTGCGAAACCTCAAGCGCATTCTCTGGTACAGTCTCGCCTGTCGTTCGGGCATAATTATACACCCGCTTCTCACATCGACTATAATAGGCACGTTCACACTAAATTATCTGCACTGCCATGAGCCATCTTATCTGTTTACTACTGTTATCATCATGCAGTGCCTAAGGCATGATTTCGATGAAACAACTCCTGCAAAACCTGCGTGATGGGAAAACACTCGTCACCGATGTTCCCTGCCCTACGCCTCGACCGGGAACTGTATTAGTACAAACTGCTGCTTCGTTGGTCTCGGCTGGCACTGAGCGAACGCTGGTCTCTTTCGCAGAGAAGGGACTGCTGGGCAAAGCACGCTCGCGGCCTGATTTGATGCTGCAAATACTGGACAAAGCGCGCCGCGAGGGGATCTTGCCAACGCTGGAGGCGGCTTTTAACCGGCTCGATCAGCCTATGCCATTGGGGTACTCCTCTGCTGGAACCGTCGTGGCTGTTGGTAAAGGGATGGATGATTTTCAGGTAGGCGAGCGAGTGGCCTGTGCAGGTGGAAATTATGCTGTGCATGCGGAATATGCGATCGTGCCACGCAACTTATTAGCCCGCCTGCCTGATACTGTCGACTTTGAAGCGGCTGCGTTTACGACCCTGGGAGCAATTGCCCTGCACGGTTTCCGCCTGGCACAATCTCAACTAGGCGAACGGGTAGCTGTGGTGGGGCTAGGGCTGCTGGGACTGCTTGCGGCCAGCATTGCCCGAGCGGCGGGATGCGTGGTATTTGGGGTGGACCTATCGTCAGAGCGAGTGGAACTGGCGTGTTCGATGGGCTTTGAAGCCAACCTGAGAGCGGATGCAGAAAGCACTGGGCGTGGACTGACACATGGACAGGGCTTTGATGTCGTGCTGATCTGCGCAGATGCCCGTGCCAATGACCCAATTGAGCTGGCCGGTGAGCTGGCGCGTGATCGCGGCCGCGTGATTGCGGTTGGAGCAGTTGGTCTGAACATTCCGCGCAAGGTGTATTACGAAAAAGAGCTGCACTTTCAGGTTTCGCGATCCTACGGACCTGGACGCTACGATCCGGGCTATGAGGAACGTGGACAGGATTATCCGGTAGGGTTTGTGCGCTGGACAGAAGGACGCAACCTGGAAGCTTTTGTTCAGCTTTTAGCAGATGGCAAGGTGGACGTGAAGCCGCTCATCAGCCACCACTACCCGATTGAAAAGGCTCCTGAAGCGTATGAACTGATCACAGGCAAACGGCGCGAGCCATTTTTAGGCGTCCTACTGACCTATCCACAAGATACACAGGGCCAACCCAGGCAGCGGGTACTGATCCCAGGAGCACAGGAGCCGCGCCAGCCTGCGACAGGTGAACTGGCACTGGGCGTGTTGGGAGCAGGCAACTATGCTACAGCCGTGTTCTTGCCTATTGTAAAGAAGGTGGGCGGCGTGCGCCAGGTGGCAGTCGCTACGGCGGCTGGGTTGAGCGCACGGCATGCGGCAGAACGCTTTGGTTTCAGCGTCGCCAGCTCGTTAGAAGCGGAAGTGCTGGAATCGCCGAATATTAACGTGGTGGCAGTTCTGACACGCCATCAACAACACACCCGGCAAACACTAGCAGCGCTGCGTAGTGGAAAACACGTCTACTGTGAAAAGCCGCTGGCGATCACCCCGGAAGAAGTGGATGAGATTGAGCAGGCATTGGCCAACGAGTCTCTGCCACTGCTGATGGTGGGTTTTAACCGCCGGTTTGCACCGTTTGCAAGGCAGCTACAGGCTTTCCTTGCCCAACGCAGCGAACCATTGGTAGCGCATTACCGGGTAAATGCAGGATTTATCCCCCTCACACACTGGGTTCATGACCCAACTCAGGGGGGGGGCCGGATGATTGGAGAAGGCTGTCACTTTGTGGATTTCCTGACCTTCCTGGCAGGGCAGCCGCCTGTTTCGGTCAGCGCGCAAGCCCTGCCTGACGAGGGGCACTACCACCAGGATAATATGCTGGTGACTTTAACCTTCCCTGATGGCTCACTCGGACAGCTTAGTTACCTGGCAAACGGCGACAAAAGCGTGTCTAAGGAACGGGTTGAAGTGTTTTGCGGCGGTAAGGTAGCCTTGCTGGATGACTTCCGGCGGCTGGAGCTGACAAACAACGGGCGAAGACAGGTGTTCCAATCGCGGTTGGGACAGGATAAAGGCCACCGGGGAAGCTGGGAGACCTTCCTGAGCGCTATTCGGGAAGGCAGCCCTCCGCCGATTCCTTACGACCACTTGATTAGGGTAACACGAGCCACGTTTGCCGCGATGGAGGCGCTCACCCAAAACACTCCGGTACGCTGTGACTGAAATCGTAAAAAAAACAAGGTTGCACTCATAGGCTATGGCTTCTCCACTCCGCCGCCTGATTGTGGCATTAAAGGCCGCGCAACAGCTCGGACCAGTACAAACTGGCTGGTTTGCCCTCTACCAGTTGGGGCTGCACAGCGGCTTGTGGCAGTGGCTTACCCCGGTTGGCAAAAACCAGAAACAAATGACGGAGGTTTGCGCCCCCTTTTTGTTGCCTGAGCGCGAGACACTCGTGAGCATTGTGGGAGACAGCCAGCCAGCCGTGATTGCTGAGGCAGATGAGATTGTGAACGGTTTTGTGCGCCTGTTTGGCGGCCCCCCTGTGGCGCTGGAGCTTGTACCGCAAAGCCCGCTGAAACACTGGACGCAGGCGGAGCAGAGACGGTCTGCGCAAGGCGTTGAGGATCTGAAGTATGTGTGGGAACCAGCCCGGTTTGGGTGGGCGTATACACTGGGACGGGCCTACTTGCTAACCGGTTCTCCAGCATACCCGTCTGCGTTCTGGCGATACCTCCAGGCTTTTCTAAATGGAAATCCGCCGAACCAGGGACTCAACTGGGCGTCGGGCCAGGAAGTGGCGCTGCGGTTAGTGGCATTATTATTCGCGGCAAAGGTGTTTGCGAACGCAGAAGAGAGCACACCGGAGCGGATGGCACAGCTAACAGGATCGTTGGCGGCGCACGCCACGCGCATTCCAGCCACACTCAGTTATGCCCATGCTCAACATAATAATCATCTACTAAGCGAGGCATTGGGCTTGTTTGCGGCTGGGGCAGCCCTGCCAGGCTATAAGCACTCGGCCAGATGGCGCAAGCTAGGCAAGAAGATTCTGGAACAAGCCCTGCTGGAGCAAATTGATCCGGATGGTGTTTATGCACAACATAGCATGAATTATCACCGTTTGATGTTGCAGGTGGCGCTGCTGGCGCAGATGAATGGGCTGTCTTTTTCGACGATCGCGCGCGAGCGATTGGCGGCGGCTGCCACCTGGCTGCTGGCACAGTTAGATCCTTCTTCTGGAAGAGTTCCGAATTATGGCTCCAATGATGGCGCATTGATTCTCCCATTGAGATCGGGAAGCTTTGGAGACTACCGCCCGGTGGCCCAGGCCGCAGCGCGGGCTTTTCTTGGGCAGGCGGCTCTGCCGCCCGGCGCATGGGATGAACTGAGCCTGTGGTTAGGGCTGCCAATGGATGCCATCCCAACCCTGGCCCCACTGCCAGATAACCCAGCCGTTCATCGCCTGGGGAACTCGACCAGTTGGGGCGTGATAAGGGCCAATCACTATCAAAGCCGTCCCGCGCATGCAGATCAACTGCACATTGATTTGTGGTGGCACGGGAGGAATGTGGCTGTAGATGCAGGCACCTATCGTTACAGCGCTGCCCCCCCCTGGAATAACAGCCTTGCTGAGACGGTTGTTCATAATACCATCCTGGTCAATGGACAAAACCAGATGGAGCGGGCCGGGCGCTTTTTGTGGTTGGATTGGGCCCAGGCTGAGATGCTGGATACCGGAAAGCAGATGGACCACCTGCTGGCGGCTGAGCAAGATGGATACCGGCGAATAGGCGTTTTGCAACGACGGGTGCTGCAGCGGCTGACGGATGACCACTGGCAGGTTGATGACCATTTGCTGCCTCTTTCAAAACGGAATAGATCAGATGGGTTGTCTCTCGTTTATCACATTCGTTTGCACTGGCTGCTGCCTGATTGGCGCTGGGAACTAAAGGAAGGTACGCTGAGTTTGTTTCCGTCGGAAGCGGAACGAGTACAACTGACGCTGACGCAGCGCGAACCGCGTACTCTGAACGCGGAAAATTCGGTGATTGGGCTGGTTCGAGCGGGCAAGGCGCTGGTAGGACCAGAGGTTCCCAGCCCGGTAATGGGATGGTTTTCGCCAACGTACGGGGAAAAGCGGCCCGCGCTTTCCTTTTTTCTCGAAGCAAGGAGCAGACTGCCGCTGGCTTTGTTGAGTGAATGGCGGTTTGAGGGATAGATTTTCGTTTTTGTTTTGTTGTTTCGTTGTTTTTTTGTTTTTCGATGATTTTCATGGGGAATGCCTGTGGCAGAACCAAGTGGAAAGCCGCTGCATACAACCGGGATATTCAATTCGTAAGGTTCCAGGATAGGTATACAAAAAAAGAACTGCACGGGGAACCTGTCAAAAGGTGCATGAAAGATGACACTTTATGGAAAGCCGAGCGTTCGTGTACGAAGTCTTTGGACGTCGATGCTCGAAAATCCAATGAAGGTAAGGTAAAATCACCCTATGCATATTTTATTAATCCACCAGGCGTTTGCTGCCCTGGATGAAGCGGGTGGAACGCGGCACCACGAGTTGGCCCGTTACCTGGTCGAGCGGGGTCATCGTGTTACGATTATCGCCAGCCCGGTTAGCTACCTGACGGGGAAAACGCGGCAGGGCAAAATGCATTGGGTGGGCCGCCAGGATATTGAGCCTGGAATTACCATTTTACGCAGCTATACCTACCCGGCACTGCATAAGAGCTTTGTCCACCGGGTGTTCAGCTTTTTCAGTTTTATGCTGTCGTCTTTTCTCGTTGGACTGCGCGTGCAAGAAGTGGACCTGGTATGGGGCACTTCGCCACCTATCTTTCAAGGGGTGACCGCCTGGCTGCTGGCCCGGCTCAAGAGGGTTCCGTTTCTGTTTGAAGTGCGGGATCTATGGCCTGCCTTTGCGATTGCGGTAGGCGTGCTACGCAACCCTACGCTGCAACGAGCCTCGCTATGGTTGGAGCGATTTCTTTACAGACGAGCAGACCGCGTGATGGTTAACTCGCCAGGATATGTGGAGCATGTTTTGCAGCGGGGAGCGCGCTGGGTGGAGCTGGTGCCGAATGGAGCAGACACCACCATGTTTGACCCGGCATGTGATGGAAAGGCGTTTCGCACACAGCATCAGTTGGATAAAAAGTTTGTCGTGCTCTATGCAGGGGCGCATGGCCTGTCGAATGACCTGGGGATCGTACTCCAGGCGGCTGAAGAATTATGCTACCATCCGAAGATCCACTTTCTGATGGTGGGAGATGGCAAAGATAAAGCCAGCCTGCAAGCACAGGCGGAGAAGTTAAAGCTTACGAACATTTCCTTTCTGCCAGCCGTCCCAAAAGATGAAATCACTGCTGTGATGGCGGGCGCAGATGCCTGCATCGCCATCCTAAAGCCGCTGGAACTGTATCAAACCACCTACCCTAACAAGGTTTTTGATTATATGGCAGCGGGGAGACCGGTTATTCTGGCGATTGACGGGGTCATTCGCGAAGTGGTGGAGCAGGCAAACGCCGGAATTTTTGTACCGCCGGGAGATGCCACCGCTATGGCTCAGGCCACCGAATGGCTGGCTGAACACCCAACAGAGGCCCGCCAGATGGGATATGCAGGCAGAGATTATATCGAAAAGCATTTTAACCGCCGTGATTTGGCGGAGAAACTCGCGCTATTGTTCGAAGAGATGGAGAGATCTTAATGGCTGAAAAGATCCTGGTTGTTGAAGACGAAGTGACTCTCCAGGAAACCCTGGCATACAATCTAAAAAGACAGGGATATGAAGTTGAAACAGCCGGTGACGGCCCCACCGCGCTGGACACAGCCAGACAGACCCGCCCAGACCTGATCGTGTTGGATGTCATGCTGCCAGGGCTGGATGGGTTTGAGGTTTGCCGAATCCTGCGCCAGGAAATGTCTACGCCTGTGCTGATGCTGACCGCACGAGACGATGAAATTGACCGAGTCGTTGGGCTAGAAGTGGGCGCAGACGATTACATGACGAAACCCTTCAGCATGCGCGAGCTGATGGCGCGCGTTAAAGCGATGCTGCGCAGGGTGCGCCTGGTGCGCGAAGAAGTGAGCGCAGCGCCCACCAGCCCCCCGCCGGTCAACTCGCAGGCCCTTCAGTTTGAAAATCTCACGCTTGACCTGACCCGACGGGAAGTACGGCTGAACGAACAGCCTCTCTCACTGAAACCAAAAGAATATGAACTGCTGCTGTTCCTGGCTCAACATCGGGGACAGGTGCTTTCGCGCGAGACGATTCTGGAACGGGTGTGGGGATGGAACTTTATTGGTGACAGCCGGACAGTGGATGTGCATATCCGCTGGCTGCGCGAAAAGATTGAGCAAGACCCAGGCACACCAAACCGGATCATTACTGTACGCGGGGCGGGATATCGCTTTGAGGGATAGAAGTAAGAGGGTTTGTGTTCAGAAAACGCCATAGTCTTGTCTGGCGAATTGCTTTGCCCTTTGCACTGCTCCTGGTTCTGACCATGGGCATGCTGAGTGTTTTTCTATCAAACTACTTTCGAGAATCCTACTTAGAGATTTCAAAACAAAACTTACAGGCAGAATCACGCCTGGTGGCTGACCGGATCAGCATTTTGATGGGGGATCAAGCCGGTGGGCTGACTGTGGATGGAATGGCGAAACACTACGCCGATCTGCTTAACGTGCGCGTAACGATTATCGACACCAACGGAAATGTTATCAGCGAATCGAACTTCTCGGCAGAAGAGATGGAAAATCACCTCAACCGGCCTGAAATTCAACAAGCGCTGAATGGTATCACCAGCACAGAAACGCGCTTTAGCGACACGCTGCAAATGCCCATGCTCTACTCGGCGGCGCCGATCCTCCAGAATGGGAAGGTAATCGGTGCGGCAAGGCTGGCTATCTCTCTGCATACGATCCAAAACAATCTGAACTTAATCGGACAAACTGTGTTGATGGCTGCGGGGATTATTTTAGGGCTAGGGCTGCTGCTGGCTATTCTCATTGCCAACTATACGATTTATCCTCTGAAACAGCTAACGCAGGTGGTGCAGCAGATCACGGACGGGCAAGTACAAGTAAATGAAATGACACCACCTACACGCCGGGATGAGATCGGACGGCTGCATGAGGCCTTCCTGACGATGGCGCGCCAGCTAAAGGATCAGATCGATGAACTGAAAACGGAACGTGGTAAGAGCGAAGCCGTGCTGGGGAATATGACAGATGGCATTATTATTGTAGATGCCGAAGGGATTGTACAATTGATTAACCCGGCTGCTCTGCGCCTTTTTAATACAAAAGAAGCGAATGCATTGGGAAAGTCGCTGATTGAAGTGGTGCGCAACCACCAGATCATTGAGCTGTGGCGGAAGTCGCGGATCAACAGCGAGCAAGAAACGGTCACTCTGGAAACGACACCGGAACGACTTTTTGTGCAGGGAATTGCTTCACCGCTGCATAATGCGCTGCCAGATATGACACTGCTGCTGTTCCAGGACTTGACACGGGTACGCCGGCTAGAAACTGTGCGGCGCGATTTCGTCAGCAATGTTTCGCACGAACTGCGCACCCCGCTGGCGTCACTCAAAGCGTTGACAGAAACCTTGCAGGAAGGCGCGCTGGAGGACCCTCCGGCGGCACGGCGGTTCTTGCAGCGGATGGAAACTGAGATCGACAACCTGACACAGATGGTGCATGAACTGTTGGAGCTTTCACGGATTGAGTTCGAACCGCGTGCCGCTTAACCGGCGTCCGGCGCATCCATGCGAGTTGATTATGCCAGCCGTGGAACGGATGCAAATGCAAGCCGAGCGGGGCGGGTTAGATTTGCAGATGGACTGCCCGGATGAACTGCCAAAAGTGCTGGCAGACCCGGTGCGCCTGACACAGGTGCTGATCAACCTGATTCACAATGCCATCAAGTTTACGCCGCCCGGCGGTGAGATTCTGGTCGGCGCATACCCGGACCCGAATGCGAAGTGCATTGTTGTCTTTGTGCGAGACACGGGGGTGGGCATTAGCGAAGATGCGCTCAACCGGATTTTTGAGCGGTTCTATAAGGCGGACCGGTCACGTTCGGGAGGAGGAACAGGGCTGGGGCTTTCCATTGCAAGGCATCTGGTCGAGGCGCACGGCGGACGGGTGTGGGCTGAAAGTGAAGTTAACAAAGGGAGCACCTTTTACTTCACCCTCCCCACTGCTTGAGAAACTGACTAAAAATGTTTCGGGTGGTGGCTTGCGCAGCCAACCCTTTCGGAACTTATTAACCCAAGCTTTACCCTGGTTGAACGGCTGTTAACATCGCTTTTTAACGTCTTTTCCAGCCAAGATGGTATCATTCTGCTGGGACTTTTCATCGATTATTCCGTGAATCAATGCTAGAAATATATTGAGAATAGAGAAGTATGGATCATCAAGATAACGTCATTGAAATCAAGGATATGAGTTTTTACTATGGCACCTTTCGGGCTGTCAAGAATGTGAATCTGAGCATTGAGCAAAAGAAAATTACGGCGATTATTGGGCCTTCTGGGTGCGGAAAGAGTACGGTGCTGCGTTCGTTAAACCGCATGAATGACTTTATTCCAGGGGTACGAGTGGAAGGGGAAATCCTGTTCCACAATCAAAGTATTTATGATCCAAAGGTAGACCCTGTGCAGATCCGGCGCACGATTGGTATGGTTTTTCAACGGCCCAACCCTTTTCCAAAGTCGATTTATGAGAACATTGCCTGGGGCGCTCGAATCAATGGGTTTCAGGGAAACATGGATGAACTGGTAGAAGAAAGCCTGCACCAGGCGGCTTTGTGGGATGAAGTGAAGGATGATCTAAAAAAAAGCGCAATGGCCCTTTCGGGTGGGCAGCAGCAGCGCTTATGTATTGCCCGGGCGCTGGCAGTGGAACCAGAGGTCATCTTGATGGATGAGCCCTGCTCCGCGTTGGACCCGATTGCCACGCTGAAGATTGAAGATCTAATGCGCGAACTTTCCGCGAGTTACACAATCGTCATCGTCACCCATAATATGCAGCAAGCGGCGCGCGCATCGGATATGACCGCGTTTTTTACAATGGATGAGGATCGCTCTGGAATGATGGTAGAATATGGAACCACAGAACAAATCTTCACTAACCCCCGCGAACTCACGTACCGAAGACTACATCACCGGACGCTTCGGTTAAGCCTACTCCTAAACCAAAGAGGTATCGAATGCCACGAGAGACTCTTGATCGCCAGATTCATCACTTGCAAGATGAGGTTCTCTTGCTAGGCAGTATGGTTGAACAAGCCATGTTGGAAGCAGTAGACGCGCTCAAGCGGCGCGACCTGGCAACCTCTCGGCAGATTTTCGATAATGATCAGTTGATCAATGAGAAGCGCTACGCGATTGAGAACGCTATTCTCATTTTGATCGCGACACAGCAGCCAATGGCACGCGACCTGCGGCTGATGGCGGCGATTCTAGAAGTAATCACTGAACTGGAGCGCATGGGCGACTACGCGAAAGGCATTGCGAAAGTAACGATGCGCCTGGGCGACGAACCCCTGCCGCTGAACCTGCGCGATTTTTCCACCATGACTGATCTGGCGGTCAATATGCTGCACCGGGCGCTAGGCGCTTTTATCTCAGAAAATGCGCAGCAGGCACATGAAATTCCACAAGAAGATGATCAGGTAGATGATCTATATAATAAAATCTACCGGAGTATGGTTGACGCGATGATCGCTAACCCGGAGGTGATTGATCGCGCTAACCTGATGATGTGGGTAGCCCACAATATTGAGCGCCTGGCCGACCGGGTGACGAATATTTGCGAGCGGACGGTATTTATTGCCACAGGCGAGTTGATGGAGATGGATACCGAGGACGAAGAGAACACCGAATAAGGCATCTATGGTGCCGCTGCCTTCGTTTTTTGATTTGCCCCTCAGGAATTTGGACAGAAACTGAGGGGCTTTTTTTCATGCTATAATGTTAAATGTTAAGAGAATACATCATCTTTGTCAGCTATGCGGTTGAATACCGCCGCATGGTGTGACCGAGGAAGGTGATTTTGTGCTAGACCCTCAAAGTTACAAAGGCAAACTCATTATTGTGGAGGGGATCGATGGAAGCGGTAAATCGACCCAGATTGATCTCCTCTATAAGTGGCTGGAGGCGCAGGGGAAAACCGTTTATTTCAGCGAGTGGAATTCCTCAGAGCTGGTGAAAAGCACCACGAAATTTGGCAAAAAGCAGAAAGTATTCACCCCTACCACATTCAGCCTGCTGCAGGCGACTGATTTCGCAAACCGGTGGGAAAACCTGATCCTGCCCATGTTGAAGGCAGGGGTGGTGGTGCTGGCTGACCGGTACGCGTTCACTGCTTTTGCACGTGATGTGGCGCGTGGCGTAGATCCAGGATGGGTGCGCAACCTGTACTCTTTTGCGCCACAGCCGGATCTGGCCTTTTATTTTCGGGTCCCGTTAGATGTGGCAGTGGAGCGAATTCTTTCCTCACGGGCGAAGATTAAGTATTATGAAGCCGGTATGGATCTGGGGCTTTCTGAGAACAAGGTAACCAGTTTCCGACTGTTTCAGCAGCGGATTCTGGATGAGTATGACAAGATGGTGGCTGAGTTTGGCCTGACGGTAATTGATGGAACGCAGCCGATTCAGAAGCAGCAAAAGCAAGTGCGCACGATGGTCAAGAAGGCGCTGCAAGGATGGGAATCGCTGCCTAATCCGCGGGTTCCGGTACGGCATCCGCGCAAAAAAAGCAGGACAGCGAAAAACAACGGGAACGACCAGCACCATGAGCCAGTGGAAGCGCAGGAACTGGCGGCAGAACATGAAGAAGGCCAGTCATGAGAGAAGCTGAATTTTACGGACCTGGCTTTCCATATAAGCCGATCAAAGAATTACCGGGCAAGTTGATCGTGCTGGAAGGCACGGATGGGGTGGGAAGATCAACACAAATTCAGCTACTGCGAAGCTGGCTGGAAGATGAAGGCTTTGCTGTTTCTGACACAGGACTGCGGCGGTCCTCTCTCACGCAGCCAGGATTGGACGCGGCAAAGAGCGGGCACACTCTGGGCCCATTGACGATGAGTCTGTTCTACGCCACCGACTTCGCTGACCGTTTGGAAAACCAGATCATCCCCGCTTTGAAAGCTGGTTTCTTTGTCCTTTCGGACCGCTACTTCTATTCCGTCATTGCGCGAGACGTGGTGCGCGGGGGCGACCCGGATTGGGCGCGAAAGGTATACGGTTTTGCGCTGGTGCCGGATATTGTTTTTTATCTAAAGGCGAGCGTACCCACGCTGGTCTCGCGGATTGTACATGGACGCGGGTTTAATTATTGGGAATCGGGCATGGATATTCACTGCGCCGATAACCTATATGACAGTTTCTGTAACTATCAATCGGAACTGATTGAACAGTTCGATCAGATGGCAGATGAATATCAGTTTACGACGATCGATGCGAATCGACCCGTGCAAGCGGTTTTTGAAGACCTGGGGAGCCATATTCGCCGGTTGATTGAGCAGGAACGGGTTCAGGGCTGAACTTACGCCAAACCACGAAAGAGGGGCCATGAAGGGTGGATTAGACGAAGGCTTCTGTGTATACGGCGCCGGAGTGCTGGCAAAGCACCTGCAAGCACTTATCCAAGAAGTTGCAGGCGTGCGCAGTTCCACAGAAGATATTGAGTTTGTACACCGTATGCGGGTATCTTCACGACGCCTGCGCAGCGCCCTGAGTTTGTTTGGCGAGTGTTTTCCACAAAAGAAAAGTAAAGACTGGTTACCAGAAATAAAGCAGGTCACCAAAGCTTTGGGGGAAGCCCGTGATCTTGACGTGCAGATGGCGCGGCTGCAAGCATTCCTAAAAAACCTACCCGACAGGAAGTACCGGGCGGGCGTTAACCGCTTGCTGCTGAGGCTGAAGCAGCGGCGGCAGAAACTGCAAAAGCGGGTGAATAAGGCAATGGATCACCTGATGGAAAGCAAGATCTTGAATGAAATGCAAGACCAGATCCAGCCGATGGCAGACCGCCAGGAACAGGTGTATCTGTTTACCCCTACCCTTTACCAGCGCAGTTTCAATGAGATCAATACGCATTTGAAGGGGCTGCTGAGCTACGATGAAATTGTTCCTTACGAAGAAAAAAAGGAAGAACTGCACGAGATGCGGGTTCAGGCGAAGTGGCTGCGGTATGCGATGGAAAATTTTGCAGCGCTGTACCCGGAGGGGCTGAAGCCGTATCTGACCATCGTGCGGCAGGTGCAGGAAACACTGGGGGAGATTCATGACTGCGATATATGGATTGATTTTTTGCCGGACTTCATGATGAAAGAAGAAAAGAGGACGATTGAATATTATGGCTACCGCCGCCCTTACCAGAGGTTGGTAGAAGGCATCCAGCTTTTTGAACAGGAACGGCAGGAGACACGCAGCGCGCTTTACGAGGAGTTTGTCTGTTCGTGGGAACAGTGGAAGCAGGAGGATCTATGGACCAGGCTGCATCAGAGCATCCAGGTGCCATTCAACGAAAAATAGAGTTAAACCAGGTCCGCGTGAAGCGACATCCTGGCGAACAGCAGGGGGAAAGCAGACATTGGGCTTTGCGACAGCGAGCTCGCATCCAAACTAAAACAGGAAAGCTTTTGCATGGTTATACGGCAGAGCAGCAACAGGCGCTGCAAGCGGCGGAAGAACTGGCACAGACCTGCCATTATGAAGCCGAACACACCCATCAGGTGACCTATTTGGCTTTACGCTTGTTTGATGAACTGCGAAAACTGCATCACCTGGGGATGAGGGAGCGGTATTACCTGGAATGCGCTGGAATACTGCACGACATCGGCTGGATTGAAGGTTGGAAGGGCCACCACAAGGCGGCGCTCAAGATCATTTTGCGCACCTCAATGCTGCCGATGGAAAACAGGGAGCGGTTGATTATCGGGTCAGTGGCGCGTTACCATACCAAAGCCCTGCCAGGGCTGCGGCACGATCACTTTGCGGCGCTACGACCAGCGGATCAACAAGTAGTGCGGGTGCTGGCGGCGCTGCTGCGCCTGGCGGACGCACTCGACCGCACACATCACAGCCATATCCGCGATGTACAGTGCAAGATCAGCGGTGATAAAATTCGGCTGCGGTACAGGGCGCCCACGCGAAACCGAAAAGAAGAGAAAGCGGCTCGAAAGAGCAGTGACTTAATGGAACAGGTGTTTGGCCGAAAACTGAGCATTCAGTGGCGGCCTATCTAAAGGGATGAAACAGGGGGACGGAATGAACTTCACCTAAGGAGACAACTGTGAAGTGGATTACGCTGATGACAGACTTCGGTTTGCAGGATGGGTACGCAGGGGTAATGAAGGGGGTGATCTACCGGATCGTACCGGATGCAAAGATTACAGATATCAGCCACGCCATCCATCCTCAAGATGTACGGCAGGGCTGCCTGGCGTTAGGACGGAGCTACCACTACTTTCCAGAAGGGACGATTCACGTGGCAGTGATTGACCCAGGCGTAGGAACACAGCGCCGGGCAATCGCAGCGAAGGTGGGAAAGCACTTTTACGTATGCCCAGATAACGGCTTGATTACGATCCCAATGAAACAGGCCCAGCAAACAGGCGAAGCGATTGAGGTGGTGAAGCTTGACCAGCCGCGCTACTGGCTGCCCCAGGTGAGTAACGTTTTTCACGGACGGGATATCTTTGCACCTGTGGCAGCGCACCTGGCAAATGGCACGCCGCTGCATGAGATGGGCAGCAAGATTGAAGATGCGGTCCAGTTGGAGATGCCAGAACCCAAAGCAGTGGCACATGGATGGCGAGCAGAAGTAATTGATATCGACCGGTTTGGCAACCTGGGCACGAACCTGACGGAAGAACAACTCAAAGGGCAGAAGGTGGCCCGGGTGCGGGTGGGTGAGAAAGAAATTGAAGGCTTGGTGAAATCGTATGGGGAGCGAGAACCCGGTTCGCTGGTGGCATTGATTGGCGCGGATGGGGAACTCGCGATTTCAGTGGTCAACGGCAGTGCGGCCAAACGGTTAAAGGCGCAAGTCGGAACACAGGTAGATGTGATCATAGGAGCGGTATGAGCATTATTACCCTCATCACAGACTTTGGCAGCGGGAACTACGCCACCGGGCAGATGGAGGGGGTGATTGCTTCGATCGCGCCGGAAGCGAACCTGGTGACGCTGACTCATGAGATTCCGGCACAGGATGTGCTGGCGGCGCAAGTTGTGCTGGAGAACGCCGCACCTTATTTCCCTGAAGGGACGATTCACCTGGTGGTGATTGACCCAGGGACACAGGACGAACCCTCAGGCAAGTTACCACGTCCCATCGCGGCCCGCATCGGCGCGCAAGGATTTGTGGGCCCCGATAATGGACTGATCACGCCGCTGCTGCAGCACGCAGAAGCGAACGGTTGGACGGTAGAGGTGGTAGAGACGGACCGCAAGCAGTACTGGCTGCCACACTCCAGCCAAACTTTTCGCGGTCGCGATGTATTTGCGCCTGCTGCCGCGTTCCTGGCACGTGGAGTGCCGCTGCGCGAGATGGGCGAACTGATCAATGATCCTGTGCGGCGCAGGCTTCCTGAACCAGAAGCTCTAAATAACGGTTGGCGAGGGCAGGTAATTCAAATGGATCACTTTGGGAATCTGGCGGTGAATTTAAAAAACTTCCACCTGGAAGGGCTGGGGCGCGTGCGCGTGGTAGTGGGAAACGCGGTGATCGAGGGGCTTGCACGCACCTTTGGAGACGGAAAACCAGGGGACCTGATTGCATTGATCGACAGCTCGAATCGTTTAAGTATATGCGTCGTGAATGGCAGCGCGGCCCGGCAGTTAAAGGTTCAGGCAGGAGATCCGGTTGAAGTGGCAGGAATAACCGAAGGCAGTTAAGTTTCGCGGCGGCGCCAGGGCAGGCTTGTGAGCCTCTTAAAAACTACCCATCCGACCAGCAAAGGGCTGGATAAATTGAAGTAAGATTAATCAACGTATCCTCTCTAGCAAGAGAATGAGTTTATTGGAGGACTTCATGATCCAGCCCGTCGCTCAACGCATCCTGGAGAACATAAAAAAGGTGATCATCGGCAAGGATGAGGTAATCGAGCTGTTAATGGTAGCCGTGCTGTGTGAAGGGCATGTGCTGTTGGAAGATGTGCCCGGCACCGGCAAGACCACGTTGGCGCGCGCACTGGCGTCTTCTTTAGGATGCAGTTTCCGGCGGATTCAGTTCACGCCTGACCTGCTGCCTTCTGATGTGACTGGTCTGAGCTGGTTTAACCAAAAGATGCAGGAGTTTGAGTACCGGCCCGGACCGATTATGAGTCAGGTGGTGCTGGCAGATGAAATTAACCGAGCCACGCCGCGCACTCAGTCAGCATTGTTAGAGGCGATGCAGGAGCGACAGGTCACTGCGGACGGGGTAACGCGTTCGCTCGAACGGCCCTTCCTCGTACTGGCAACGCAAAACCCGGTGGAACTGGAAGGGACGTTCCCCCTGCCAGAAGCTCAGATCGATCGTTTTTTGATGCGGGTGTCGATTGGGTATCCTTCTCAGGCGGAAGAGAATGCAATCCTGGAACGGTTTCGGGAGAAGGATCCTTTGCCAACCCTGGAAGCCGTAACTGAGCCGCAGGAGATTGTCAGTTTGCAAACGGAACGGCGCGAAGTGCGGGTGGAAGAAACGGTGCGAGATTACGTGGTACGAATTGCCCGCGCTACACGCCAGAACAGCGATATTCAACTGGGAGCAAGCCCACGGGCCACAATGGCTTTATATAACGCCGCCCAGGCCTGGGCGACTATTCATGGGCGGGATTTTGTGATGCCAGATGACGTGAAAGAGGTGGCGCCGCATGTGTTGTGCCACCGGTTGATGATTTCGCCGCAAGCGCAACTGCGTGGACGCACAGCGCAAGAACTGCTGATGGATATTGTCACGACTGTGGATGTGCCAGTAGAGGCGTGAGGCTGTTGTGACAGAACGTACCTGGAGAAATGGGCGGCGGAGAGGGATCAGATGAGAGGCGCAATGATCCCAGAAAGCTGGCTCCAACTGCTTTTCTTCGTCTTTATGGCAGGCGTGTTGTTAGAACTGCCCTGGATGATTTATTTCGCGGTGGCAATTATCGTCGTCATCTGGCTGGCGCAGTTGTGGCGTAAACACGCGCTGGACAGGGTTTCGTATGCACGGCGATTCCGTTATAAGCGCGGGTTTCCGGGGGAAGCCACAGAAGTACAAATCACTGTTGTCAATAATAAGGCGCTGCCGCTCTCGTGGCTGCGCTCGAACGATCACTGGCCCGCAGCAGTAGGGCCGGCGGAAGACGGCCTGTTAGGGCCAACGCATATTCCCGACGAAGGAACGCTCACTAATTTGTTCAGCCTGCGGTGGTTCGAGCGCACCCACCGAACCTACCAACTGCTCTTCCGGCAGCGGGGAGTCTATGAGGTTGGGCCAGTAGTGCTGGAAGGCGGCGACTTTTTTGGGTTATACGTGCAGCAGCGGGAACAAGACCAGCATGAGTACCTGACCGTATATCCAGAAATCCTGCCGCTGGAAGGTCTGCACCTACCGGCTGAAGATCCGTTTGGCGAGCGGCGCGCTCGCCGCCCGCTGTTTGAAGACCCTAACCTGCCCATGGGCATCCGGCCTTATCATCCAGAGGATGGCTTCCGGCATATTCATTGGCAGGCAACTGCGCGCACTGGAGAACTGCAAACCAGGGTGTTTCAGCCGGTGACGGCACGAACGGTGACAATTTGCCTGAATATTGCGACCGAGGCGCATCACTGGCTGGGGTATTCGGCGGAGAATCTGGAACAACTGGTGAAAGTATGCGCCACACTGGTGTATCAGGGTGTGGAAGCGGGCTATGCAGTGGGGTTGTTCTCGAATGGCTGCCTGGCGCACGCTGACCAGCCGTTCCGGATTCAGCCAGGCAAATCACGCGGGCAGTTAGGGCTGCTGCTGCAAGCCCTGGCAGGGGTGACGCCATACGTCAACGCTTCCTTTGAGGACTTTCTGATCCGCTCGATGGCTGAGATTCCGTTTGGATCTACATTAGTGATTGTGACAGCGATGCTGCCAGAAAGCCTGCAAGAGACTCTGGTGCGGCTGCACCGCTACCGGCCCAATATTCTGCTGGTCTCGCTGGCAAAGCAACCGCCGCCCGAACTACTGGGCATCCGAAGCCTGCACCTGCCATTTGAAGGGAAAAGGCCGCATGACTGAGACTAGCACGCCGCGCAATCTCATTTTTTCGCACCAGCGCCTGTGGATCATCCTGGGGACTTTAACGCTGTTGATGATGGAAAGCGTGTACGCGTCTCTGTGGTACCGGGTGATTTTCGTCGACGCGAGCGTAGCCTGGGTTGAGGTATGGGGCGTGCTGTTCGCCATCCTGGCAGGGAGTTTGCTGCTCGCGTGGGTGCTGTTTGGGCTGCGGATGCGCCCATTGATCCGGCAAGCCCTCTTTTTAGGGTGGATCGGAGCGGCAATCTTTGGGAGCATGAAGCTGTTTCTATATCCGTACCAGACGATCAGCCTGTATGAGATGGCTTCGTGGCCAATTCGCTATATCACGCTGGCGGAAGATGGATGGGCAAACTTCTTTCACCTGGTGGGGGTGGCGCTGCTGATCTGGCGGGGCGTATCGCTCGCCCGCGCCAGTCTCTCGGTGACGGGGGCTCAGGTGAGCTTTCAACTAGGGCTGGTCTTTCTGCTGCTGTATGGGATGTTCTTCGCGCAGACTTATCCAGCGGCATCGACGGCTGGGCTGTATATTTTCCTGTTGAGCGGGCTGGTAGCAATGAGCGCGGCGCGCATTGGCAGCCTGCAAGGAGCGCCGGGCGGAAGACCGGTACGCTTTAGTGCTGGCTGGCTTTTGGGCGTGGCGCTGGCGGCACTGGCAGTAGTGGGCGTGGGGGTGCTGCTGGGCTGGGTGACCAGCGGGAGTCTGGTCGCGCTGCTGGTGCGAGGTGTTGTTGTGATCCTGACTTTGCTGACGGCGCTGCTGTTCATCCTGCTGACACCGCTGCTCCTCGTGCTGGCGCGGGCAATCCCGGCGATGGCGGAAATCTTCCAGCAGTTAATCAACCGCTTTAGTGGGATACATTTACCCAAGTTTCTGGAAGACCTGACGCTGCGCATCAGCCAGGCAGCGGCGGCGATTGTTCCCATGGTGCTAACCGGGCGACAACTGTTTTTGGTTGGATTGGTGGTAGGGATTCTTGTGCTGATTCTGCTCAGCCTGCGATGGTGGCATATGGCGATGACCACCTCTACGGAAGAGGAGGCGGAAGGGATTGGGCAAGTGAGCCTGCGGGAACTCTGGCAGCGGATGCGCAATCGCCAGCGCAGCCGGGCAGGACCGCGAAGTTACTCGCCAGGTCAACTGGTGGCAGCGATGCGCATCCGGCAGATCTATCGACAGATGATGGCCCTGAGCCAGCAGCTAGGCGCGGCGCGCCCGCCAGCCTGCACGCCGCTGGAGTTTCTGCCGCAGTTGGAGCGCCTGTTCCCCAACAGCAGCGGCGAGGTGAACAGAATTACGCAGGCTTATCTGAAGGTGCGCTATGGGCAGTACCCGGAATCGAGCCAGGAGGTAGAGGAAGTACAAAACGCGTGGAAGGCAATCCGGCAGCAAGGTAAACAGAAGAAGCGCCAAAAAAGAGGAAATGAGATCAAAAAATGAGCTGTGTTGAACCTCACGCAGCTCATTTTTGATAAGAGTGGGAAAAAATTCTTACTTGCCGAATTCGTTTAGAATGCGAGCAATATGTTGAGCGCCCTTCAGATATAGATCCAGCCGCAGATTTTCATTGGGGGCATGACCTTGCGCGCCGGGATGGCCTACCCCAGAGGTGACAATGGGCAGATTGAGATATTCTTTGAACACGTAATTAGGCCCAGACCCGCCTGTCATAGGCACAACCTGCATGGGTACGCCGTAAGGTTCGCGCGCCGCTTCAACCACCAGGCGCACAAAGGGATCATCGGGGTTGGTCCGGGCGGGCGCTTCACCGCCGATAAACTCTACCTGAACATCACTGAAGCCCTGTTCATCCAGATGAGCGCGCAGCAGTTCCAACACACGCTCAGGAGTCTGGTCAGGAACGAGGCGGAAGTCGACCTTAGCGCTGGCACGAGCAGGCAAAACCGTCTTTGAACCAGGGCCCTGGTAGCCAGAGGTCAGCCCACAGATGGTGCAGGTAGGTTGGAAGACTTCCTGCAAGCGCAGTTCTGCGCCCCCCTGCACATCTTTCAGGAAAGACTTCAACCCATAGCGCTGGCGGTACTCTTCAGCCACATCTGGCAAGGCCTCCATTAACTCATGGTCACGCTGGCTGGGCGGACGAACGTCGTCGTAATAACCAGGGATGCGGATTTGTTCATCCGGCCCCTTGAGGGTATTCAAAGCCCAAACCAAACGCCAGGCCGCATTGGGGAAAATGGAACCACCGATACCAGAGTGAACATCCTGATTGGCAGTTTCCACACTGAGTTCGACGTAACAGATGCCACGCAGTCCCAAATACTCTACCGGCTGGTCACGATGATCCACTCCACCAAACTCCCAGACACAAGCGTCGGCTGCCAGTAAGTCCTGGTGATCGCGTACAAAGCCATGCAGATGCATGCTGCTGGTTTCCTCTTCACCCTCGATGATAAATTTGACGTTGCAGGGGAGTTCATCCATCGTACTTAGGAGGGCATCGATCGCAAAAAGGCGGCTGACGATATGGCCTTTGTCGTCGGATACGCCGCGCGCAAACAACTTACCATCACGCAGGGTGGGTACAAACGGCGGCAATTCCCACAGTTCGAGGGGTTCGGCAGGCTGCACATCGTAATGATTGTAAAACAGAAGAGTCTTATCACTGCTGCCTTTCCGCTCACCAAACACAACGGGCGCGCCGCCGGTTTCATAAACCTGCGCATCAAAACCACGCTGGCGAAGCATTTCCGCCACCATTTGAGCGCATTCACCTAAGCCCCAATTCTGGGCCGAAACGCTTGGCTGCGCGCACAGGCGCGACAATTCTTGAATACTGTCTCGCAGATGGTCTTCAAGATAGCGGTCTACTTTTGCGTATTCTGTCATTCAATGCCTCCATCCGTGCTGTTGTTGTTAGGGGATTTATTTTAGGGGAAATAAATGGATCGAGAGCGCGCCAGCATAGGCAAACATTAACATTTTCAGAACCTTGCCTAACCAGCACCATAAGAAAAATGGCACCACCGGCATACGCAAGGCGCCAGCGATCATGCCTGCCATATCAAACACAGGGTTGGGAACGAAAGCCAGCACCAGGATGGCGAAGCCGCCATAACGCTTCATCCACCTTTCCAGCGTTTCGTAAGCATTCACCCGCTCGACGACCGCCTGTCCACTGAAGCCAGCCAAATAACCAGATAATTCACCTATGGCGGCCCCACTGCCTGCCGCAATGGCAACCCAGAAGGGATTAAAGACAGCCCCCATCGCAGAAGTAATCAGAACGCCAGGAACAGGCAGGATCAGGGTGGCATTAGCCAACATTGACACTAAAAAGATGCCAGGATAACCATAGCCTTCTAGCCGCTGAACCCGGTTCCGATTAATAACCAACAGGACCGTTAGAGCGACAACAAACAGAAGAGCGAACAGGCGAAAAAATTCTTGCGTTGGTCAGTCTTCATACCTCCCTATCCTCAATCCGCTTCTCAGGCTGATCTTGTGGCTCATCTTTAACGTGCAGTAATGCTTCAACACGTGCAATTACCATATCCAGCGCCACTGTGTTCAGGCCCCCTTCCGGAATAATAACGTCCGCGTAACGCTTGGATGGCTCAACGAACTCCAGGTGCATTGGGCGGACGGTTGTCAGATACTGGCGAACAACTGATTCGGTCGTACGCCCGCGTTCGACAATATCGCGCTGCAGGCGGCGAATAAAGCGGATATCGGGATCGGTATCTACAAAGATCTTAACATCAAATAAATCGCGTAAGGCGGGTTCGTAAAAAATCAGAATGCCCTCAACCAATATCACACGACGCGGCTCAACCAGAATGGTTTTTTCAGTACGGCTGTGATGGGTGAAGTCGTAAACGGGAAGCTGGATAGACTGCCATTTTTTAAGCTGAAGGATTTGCTGAACCAACAAATCCGATTCGAGCAGAGTCGGGATGGTCAAAATTAATCCGCTCCGTTCTTAATGGATAACTGACTCAGATCACGGTAGTAGGCATCGTGCGGTAGGAAAGAAATGCGATTAGCCCCTACCTGCTGAAGAATGGCATTGGCAACTGTGGTTTTCCCGGATCCAGTACCACCGGCAATACCGATAACAAGAGGCGTGATTTGATTGGGCATACAGCGATTATACTCCAGAGCCCTCTTATTTAAGGAAAGGCCGCCCGGTGAAAATAAGCGGTTCGTAGTAAAATCCTGGGTAGTATGCGTGAAAGCCGACCGAACAAGGAGATTTTTTCTATGCAGGACCAAGGCATTCTTGGCACATTGAAATCCAGCGCAGTGATTCAGAGACATCCTGCAAATCCAGTTTTGACAGCGGAGGACGTGCCTTACCACCCCCTGCTGGCCTTTAACGTAGGCGTGGCAAAGTACCAGGGGAAGTATGTGATGGCCTTTCGAAATGACTACGGCCAACCAGGGAATATTGATAACACCCTGACGAACATTGGTCTCGCTTACAGTGATGACGGCATTCACTGGAACCCAGAGCCACAGCCCGCCTTCATCCTGCATGATGAAGAGAACCTGCGGGCTTACGACCCGCGATTGACGGTAATGGATGGGCGCGTCTATATGTGTTTTGCCGTCGATACCCGGCATGGGGTACGGGCAGGGATCGCGGTAACTGACGACTTCCGAAAATTTGAAGTGCTAACACTGTCACTGCCCGAAGACCGCAATGTGGTCCTGTTCCCTGAAAAGGTGGGTGGGAAGTACGTACGGTTGGATCGGCCTTTCCCCATCTATTCACGGAACTACCCAGAACGCTTTGATATCTGGATCTCTAAGTCGCCGGATTTGAAGTACTGGGGGAACAGCAACCTGCTGATGGGGGTGGAAGATGTACCTTTCGCGAATCGCAAGATTGGCCCAGGCGCGCCCCCGGTTAAGACGCCTCAGGGCTGGCTGACGCTGTTCCACGCAGTGGATTTTGACCCGGGACGTGGAAAGAACGGCTGGGAAGAAAAGTGGCAGAAGCGTTATACGATTGGGATTGTGCTGCTGGATCTGGAAAATCCGAGTAAGATCGTAGGACTTTATAAGGAACCTTTGATGGCTCCTGAAGCGCCTTATGAAACGAATGGCGGTTTTCGTAACAACGTACTCTTCCCAGGAGGAATGATCCTCGAAGATAACGGGGAAGTAAAGATTTATTATGGCGCGGCGGATACATACACCTGCCTGGCAACAGCCCAGGTGGACGACCTGATTGGATTGTGTTTGCAGAACAAAGTTAAATAAAAAAGTGGGATAGGCGCCAAGAGAACGCCCCTATCCCACAATTCATTCTTGGAAGGAAACAAAAAACTCCTGAGAACAGGAGTATGATAAGGAAGCCAACGGCGGGATTTGAACCCGCGACCTGACGATTACAAATCGTCTGCTCTACCAGCTGAGCTACGTTGGCGCGAGGGCTGTATTATACCAGCACTTTAATTATAAGCGCAAGAGTTGAAAGCGTTACTTTATTTGTTTCTATGAGGCGGCTTTATCCTGGGTCTATTATTGGAGGAGAAGATGTTGAACGTTGCAATGATTTCATACCATACCTGTCCGCTGGCGATTTTAGGTGGTAAGGACACCGGAGGGATGAATGTCTATGTGCGCGAACTGACGCGCTACCTGGGACAAAGTGGGGTACACGTGGATGTATTCACACGCTCACAAGATGAGCACGTGCCACAGATTTTGCACGACCTGGGGTATGGAAACCGGGTGGTTCACGTTCCATCTGGCCCAGAAGTGCCCCTGCCGAAGAAGGAACTAGCGACCTACCTGCCCCAGTTTGTCGATGGGATTCTCCAGTTTGCGGCTGAAAAAGGCATCCATTATGACCTGATCCACAGCCACTACTGGATGTCTGGAATTGCCGCCAAGCAGTTGAAAGAAAAATGGGGGATCCCCATCATCCATATGTTTCACACATTAGGATTAATGAAAAACCGGGTGGCACAAAGCGCCGCGGAGATGGAGGGGGAGTACCGCGTGGAAGGCGAAATGGAGGTACTGCGCGTTGCAGATTGCATTGTCTCCGCAACTCCAGCAGAAAAAGCACAGCTTCAGTTCCTGTATAAGGCTGACCTGGACAAGGTGGTTATCATTCCGCCCGGGGTGGATATCAGCCACTTTTACCCGATCCTTCCGGATGAGGCGAAGTCGGTCATTGGCGTGCCCAAAGAAGACCGAATGCTGCTGTTTGTGGGGCGGATTGAACCATTGAAAGGCGTGGACACTTTGATCCGGGCGATTGCGCACATGCGCACCACCGGGGTGCAGTATCAATACCCACACTACCTGGCAATCATCGGCGGCAATCCAGACGAGAACACCATTGACATGGATACTGAAATGGGCCGCTTGCAGCGCCTGAGCCACGACCTGGGGCTGCAAGATATGGTGGTGTTCTTAGGGAAGCGCTCGCAATCCTCCCTGTCCTACTATTATTCAGCGGCAGAAGTCGTCGTGATGCCTTCACACTACAAATCATTTGGGATGGTGGCGTTGGAAGCGATGGCATGTGGAACGCCAGTGGTGGCGTCACAGGTGGGCGGGCTGGCATTTCTGATTCAAGATGGGGTGACCGGGTTCGTGGTGCCTGGAGGCGATTACCTGGCGTTGAGCGAACGACTGACACAACTGATCAGCCAGCCAAAACTGCGCCAAAAGCTGGGGGAACAGGCGGCTGCTTATACGCGCGACTATGCCTGGGAGAACATCGCAAGCCGAATTACTGACCTGTACCAGGAAGTACTCCACGTGCCGGAACTGCACAACTGAGTTTAAGTAGAGAAGAACCTTTACGATTCTGGTTTTTTTCGTTCAGCGCGCCCCTTCAAGTGACGACCACGCTGTACCGCCTGGTCACCGAAGCGCTCATGCAGTTTATCCAGCGCGTCCAACAAACGGCGCTCTTTCTGATCTTTCGTATCCCATAAAGAAAGCTGGTGAGCGCGCTCGGTCAGGTGAGAGCCGCCCACGCCCAGCAAACGAACCGGCCGTCCAGGCTGCCAAAGGCTCTTGAATAGACTTTCAGCAGCTTCGAAAATTTGCTCATCCTGGTCTGTCGGTTGGGATAAACTCACCTGGCGGGTTTGGGTGGTGAAATCGGGCCAGCGCAGCTTGATGCGCACCGTGCCTGCACACAGGTTTTTCTGGCGCAGGTGAAAGGCGACCTGCTCACAGAGCTGGTGAAGGGTCTGTTGTAAGCGTTGAGGGTCAGCGATATCGCGGTCGAAGGTGACCTCCTGGCTGATGGAACGCGTGGCGCGTTCGGTGATCACAGGACGATCATCGATGCCGCGGGCATGACGGCTGAGCTCACGACCAACTGCGCCGAAATGGCGCGCGAGAACCGCTTCGGGGAGACGCGCAAGATCTCCAATGGTTTTCACGCCGAGGTCAGCCAGGCGAGCGGCTGTTTTGGGGCCAACGCCCCAAAGCATATTGACCGGGAGCGGCGCTAAAAATGAGGCGGCGTGCCCAGGCGGAACAACTTCAATCGCATTCGGAGGCGTGTCAGAACGATGACGGCTCTTGCCTACATCGGTAGCAATTTTCGCTACCATTTTGCTGCCCGCCACGCCAATTGTACAGGGCAAATGCAGGCGCTGGTAAATCGTATTTTGCAAGGCCTGGGCCAGTTCTAACGGTGGCTGAGGCAGATCACTGACATCTAGAAAAGCTTCATCAATGGAAATCTGCTCGACCAGGGCAGTCCATTCGCGCAAGATAGACATGACCTGCTCCGAAGCGGCATGATAAGCGGTATGGTCAGGAGCAATTACAATCAGGTTGGGGCAAAGGCGTAGGGCCTGAGCCATCGGCATGGCAGAGTGGACGCCAAACTGGCGGGCCGCATAGGAGCAAGAGGAAACTACCCCGCGCTCTTGCGGGCGACCCCCAACAGCAAAGGGCTTAGCGCGCAGGTCGGGCTGGCGCAGTTCTTCAACAGCACAGAAAAAAGCATCCAGATCGAGGTGAATAATCTTTTGCTCAACCATAAACCGGCTCTAGCAGTAGGCGATCTTCATAAATGTGACGGATGGTTTCTTCAAGGGGCGGACGACGAACTTCCAGGTCTGCGATGCGGAAGCGGGACAAGATTTGCTGTACCAGTTCGGACGCAGCCATTTGCCGGTGATTGAAGGCGTAGGTGGCGCGAAGGCCTTCACGGTGGGTAGGCGCCAGACCTGGAAGACATACATCTTCATAAGGCTCGGCAAAGGTCACTACCAAGGACCAATCACTTTCGAAGCGATCGTTTAGACTTGAAAGCGTGCCATCGTAAAGGGCTCGACCGTGATCGAGGATTATGACACGCTCGCAGAGACGCTCGACATCGGATAGATCGTGCGTGGTCAGCAGGACCGTAACGCCGCGGGTGCGATTAATATACTGGATAAACTGGCGAATGCGTTCTTTGGCGACCACATCGAGGCCAATTGTCGGCTCATCGAGGAACACCAGGCGGGGTTCATGCAGCAGCGCGGCGCACAAATCTGCACGCATTCGCTGACCCAGTGAGAGCGAACGAACGGGGGTATCTAAAAAAGCTTCCATATCGAGAAGCTGGATAAACTCACCCAGGCTGCGGCGGAAGCGCTCGGGCGCAACGTGGTACATTGGCTGGATCAGCTCAAAGGACTCAATGACCGGCAGATCCCACCAAAGGGTCGTGCGCTGACCAAACACAGCCCCAATATGAGAAACATAGCGGGTACGCTCACGCCAGGGCACGAAACCATCCACATGAACTTCGCCGCTGGTCGGGACCAACAAGCCCGTTAACACTTTAATGGTGGTCGACTTGCCCGCGCCATTTGGGCCCAAATAGCCAACCAGTTCCCCTTCCTCCAGATTAAAGCTGCACTCCATTGACCGCTGTTATCGTCTGGTACTGGGGTTTCACGAGGCTGTGGAGGGTGCCCCACATTCCTGAGCGGCGGCGGTTCACCCGGAAGGTCTTATTGAGATTATGGACAGAAATTAAAGGCGGCATACTGATTGTCCTGTTTCATTAAGAGCCTGTACTCTGGTAATGATTGATGCCGGTCTGCCAGAAACGCAGCGCCAGCAAGAAGAACCCCAGCGAGACCAGCGGTGCAAGAAAGGGCGCAGACGAAGGGAAATGAAGCGGGTCAGGCTTATCCAGAATATACAAAGCGGGGTAAAAATTCAAGAAGATAAAGGGCACAATGAAGGTGAAAAAGCGGCGCAGCCAGGCGGGGTAGATGTGCATGGGGTAGGACATTAACTCAGTGCCGCCGTAGGTGAGGATATTGACCGCTTCGATGCTCTGCACCGTCCAAAAGGTGATGGTGGAACCGAACATAAACAAGGCCCCCATACTCAGCACCTGGCATAGTAATACAACCGGAAGGTAAAGGGTTTTGAACAACGTCCAGTGGACATCAAGCAGAGTGAGCGCGAGGAGAAAGATGACGAACCCTTCAAAGATGCGACCAAGGCGGCGCAGCAAAAAGCGGGAGCCTAAGATTTGCCAGGTGACATTGACCGGGCGCAGCAAGAACTGGTCGAAGCTGCCCTGACGGACAAGGGTACTGAAATAGTCCGGGTCGAAGCCGCTGAAAACCATATCCATCAGGCCAAAAGACATCTCGACCATCCCTGCCAGGAAGGCAATCTCGCCCAGTGTCCAACCAGCAATCGAACCAAAACGCTCTAAAATCAACGCCAGAGAGAGGAAATAAACGCCGTTCAGCAGACCGGTCGAAAATAACTCAAGCCAGAAAGACGCCCGGTACTGCATCTGGGAGCGCAGTTGGATCAAGAGGAAGCGAAGATACATGTAGAAAGATCCCATTTTTCCTCCCTTAACCTCCTTGAATCACCAGCCGCCGCACGCCTAAGGTCAGTACGAACTGCGAAAGCGCAGCGAGTGCTAAGAACCATAAAGCCTGGTTCAAGAGGGCAAGCCACACGCCCCTACCCGTCAGGAGGCCCAAATACACCTCGAGAGAGGTGTTAAATAAGGCTGGGAAAGGCGTGAGATTGCATATGCTCACAAACCAATCTGGGTACAGCCGGAGCGGCATGAGAAAGCCCGAAAAGAGCTGCGACAGCGTGAAGCCTATGCGCAAGAAACCACGAGCATCCGGTGTCCAGAAAGCAAACAGGTTGACCAGGAAACGCCAGGCAAAACTGACCAACCATCCAAGCGACATGGCGAGCGTGAGCATAAGCCAACGGTCGAGACGCGTAGGAACCGTGATCGGGAAGAACAGTGCAAATAAGCCGATCATCAAGAAACCGCGCCCGAAGAGGTTAACGAATGAACGGCCCAGATCGCGACCAAGCCACAAAGTAAACAAATTCAGCGGCTTGAGCAAATCAGAGCCAATGCTGCCGTTATAAACAGAGGTCATGACATCGGAAGTGCCAAAGATGTAGAGGAAGGCGATCATGCCCTGTGATACGGCTATATAGGTCAGAGCGCCTTTCAGCGTAAGATCGTTTACCTCACCCCGACCCTGATAGAGGGCAATGATGATCGATGCGCGCAGCAAGCCAAAAAACAGATTGGTTGCTATCCCGGCTAAGATGGCAGTCCGGTAGGTAAGCTGCTGCTGGAAAGAAAGCCGAACGATATGAAAGAAAGATCTCATTCCTCCTCGACTTTCGTGCTGAATGGATTGAAATGGTAAGGAGGGTTATTTTACTACAGGAAACGAAACAGGCAGTGGTAAACCTTTCGGAATACCACTGCCTGTAAAGTATCAAACCAATTGGTTTAGACGGACAGCTCTTCTGAAGCAGCCGGCAGTTCATAACCTGCCTGGCGCAAGCTCTTCTTCAGGTCGATCAACGCCTTACGACCAAAGTTTTCAATGGCGAGCAAAGCGGGTTCACCCTGCTGGAAGCGTTCGAGCGCCTGACCAGCGGTGGTGATGCCAGCATTCGCCAGCGCCTCGACCACGCGGTTCGTCAAACCCAAGTCGGCAATGGGGCGATCGAGTGAAACTCGGGATTCTTCGCGCGCTTGCTGCTGTTCCACATAGCTCTGACGAGCCTGAAGCTTGCGATAGAAGCGATCCACCTGACCTTCGCGGTCAACCAGACGCTGCTGCTGACCCGTAAAGAATGGGTGGCATTTCGAGCAAACTTCGGTGCGGATCACCTTTTTGGTCGAACCGGTCGTCCATGTGTTACCACAAGCACAAATAACCTGCGCATCGGGGTAATACGTCGGTTGAATATCTTTCTTCATGACTAGTAAACCTTCCCTTCTAAGAGCGACCCTACAACCGTCTTTCTATCATGGTAAAAGACGGGGCAGGTGTACGAGCCAACCTTGCCTGGCTGGCAAACACAGGTTGACGTTCTCTTACTCCGCTTGGGCCGGAAGAACGCTGACGCGTTTCTGACCGCTGGGCAGGGTTTCGAAAACAACAACACCATCCGCAACAGCAAACAGGGTATCGTCTTTACCCAAACCCACATTCTCACCGGGCTTAATGCGCGTACCGCGTTGGCGAACGATAATGTTCCCAGAGATGACTTGCTCACCAGCAAAACGCTTTACGCCCAGGCGTTGGGCATTGCTGTCACGACCATTGCGACTAGAACCACCACCTTTTTTATGGGCCATTGTTCTTACTCCACCTCAATCGAATTAACTTGTAATCGGGTATACTGCTGGCGATGACCAGTCTTTACGCGATAGCGCTTCTTAGGGCGGTAACGGAAGATAACGATTTTAGGGCCCTTGAAGTGATCCACTACTGTGGTACTGACCCGCGCACCCTGAACAACCGGAGCGCCCACCGAAACCTTATCATCATCAACCAGCAGAAGGATCGAATCCAGATTGACCTGCTGGCCGACCTCGGCATTCATCAGATCCACCTCAATGGTGGAACCCTCCACGGCACGATACTGCTTTCCGCCGTTTTCAACAATTGCGTACTTCATAATACAAGGTCTCCAATCTTCACTTCGCCACATGTTCCGCGCACCATCGTTAATAAAACAGAACGCCGAAATGCGGGGAAGTTGGGGATACAGATGGATGCCCCAGCAAACGTTCGCCGGGGCAAATGTAGGGGCATATTATACAGGTGTCGGGGGAGAATGTCAACGGTTGGTGAAAGAAAGAATCGATGTTATAGGATCTTATGATCCTTCGCGCAGGGTGCGCACATCACCGGCACGGACGGTAACGCCTGCCGCGTCGAGGTGTTCCAGAAAGGCCAAGACGTAGCGCCGGCTGGTACTGAGTAAGTCACGGAACTGGACCACGGTAAGGGTTTCTTCGCGGGCAAAGTGTTCGCGAAGCATCGTTATCATATGCTCGTAATCTTCCTGGCGAAAAGTCACCTCGGGTGAAACTTGAATCAACTGCCCCAAGTCAACCAATGCCTGAAAGACTTCTTCGCCAACCTCAGCCTGGGCCTCTTTTACAGAAGGTGGGGCGTAAGGGTTGCTGGCAAACTTTGCCAGGAGATGCTTTACCTGAGCCTGCTGTGAGGGCGTAAAGCGGATCTCATGTCCAGGCCGCCAGATCAGGCTGCCACCTTCTGCCAGAACGTCCTCCGCCACCCAGCGCCGCATGGCGGCATTGAACAGACGCGGCGCGTTTATCTTTAAACGGCTTTTCAACTCTTCTCTTGGCATACCGCGACGCAGCGGATTGGTGCGGTGGTAGGCTTCTACTTCACGCACAACCCGTTCGGTTTCTGCTGACCATTGATCTACCGCCCAGGCGAGTATATCACTGGTGGGGGTAACCTGACCGGCTTCGAGCAGAACCAACTGACCACTTTGCGCTAATTCTTGCAGCGCGGACTGCGCCGGTTCTTCTGCCAGACGCGAACGGGCTGCTGCTGCTCGAATGGGCACTGCACCCAACGCTAAAAAAGCCTGGTAAAGGATCTCTGCGGGAGTGCCAGCAAGCAGCGACTCAAGCTGTGCAAGCAAGTTTTCCTCAAAACGCCGGTGACGGCCCTTAGGGTGCGGGTCGACCACCACCCCACCGCCTAAAGTTTCTCCAGGAGAGGGCCGGCGTAAGATGTAGCGGTCGCCGCGCACTGCTACTACTGGCTCGCGCAGTTCCAACTGCAGCCAACCTTCCTGACCAGGTTTCAGTTCTTCGGCGCCTAACAAGCGGATTCGCGCTAACACTTCGGAAGTTCCCACAAAGAACTTCACTTCCATACTGTGACGAATAGGCCCGCTGGCATCGGGCAAGAGGCGAAAGTGAACATCCAGCAGATGGGAGGGTTGGTACTTGCCCGGGTAGGTTAATACCTCTCCGCGCCGCACCTGATCGACTTCTAAGCCCGTCACGTTAACGGCGGTGCGACTTCCTGGTACCGCCGACTGCTCCTTACGCTTATGCGTTTGTAAACCGCGGACGCGACCACGCTGACCAGAAGGCAGGATTTCCACTTCCTCGCCCAGTTTTAGCTTGCCATCTAATAATGTGCCAGTGACGACCGTACCAAAGCCAGCAATGGTAAAGACCCGGTCGATGGGCAGGCGCGGACGGCCCTGGTCTGAGCGCTGAGGACGATCAGCCAGGCAAATGGCTAACTGCCGGACAAGTTCTTCCAAGCCGGCGCCACTTTTCGCAGAGACCGGTACAAGGGGAGCCTCTGCAAGTACTGTGCCCTGTACGGCCTGGCGGACATCTGTTTCCACCAAGTCCAGCCATTCAGGGTCATCTACCATGTCAGTTTTGGTTAACGCGATGACACCGCCTTCAATCTGCAAGATATCCAGAATGGCCAGATGCTCACGGGTTTGTGGCATAACGCCTTCATCCGCAGCAACCACAAACAAAACAGCGTCAATACCCCCTATGCCAGCCAGCATATTTTCAATAAAGTCTCGGTGCCCAGGAACATCAACAATCCCAACCTGTTTGCCGCCAGGCAAAGTCATCCAGGCAAAGCCGAGGTCGATGGTCATTTCTCGTTCTTGCTCTTCTTTGAGACGGTCAGGATGCGTGCCAGTCAACGCTGCTACCAGGGTTGACTTCCCATGATCCACATGCCCGGCTGTACCAATGACGCGCATCCGTCCTCCTGCTAACCAGCACGCCCAAAGACACGGTCGTACTGCTCCACCCAGTCATGCACAACTGCCAGCAAACCCTGTAAGCGCTTCTGATTTTCCTCTTTTACTTGAACCATCATATCCTGCAGCTCTTGAGCGATATCCTCCAGCAGCACAACACGCTCATTATACCGATCGAAGTGACGGGTTAACTCGCGCTGCTGCTCCTCCTGGACCATCGCATAGTTCGTCCAGCGCTTCTGATCGTCCGCCTTAAAGGATACCCATTCCTGCCGGAAGCGGTCCTCAGTGAGACGCTGCATTTCAGTAATTTCATTAATACGGCGCTCAAAACGCTGAGTTACTTCATCAAACGCTTCTTGTGAGCGTTTCAATTGACGGTTGGTCGCTTCAATCGCTTGCAGCTGAGTATCGAGGCCCATGCCCTGCCGTTCGATTAATTCAAAGCGGGTTTGCCAATCTTTCCATACACGATCACGTTCGAGCGCAGACATGTTTTGTTTATCAATAAAGGCAGCTTGCGCCTGACGGCGTTCACTTTCTGCCGACTGGAATTCACTGATGCGCATCTCCATTTTACGGACGCTGTCAGCTGCGAGGTCTACCTTGCCACGTTGTTCGTCCTGGCGCTTGCGCACCGCAGCCACTTCACCGAGCAAGTCGGTGATCCGCTTGGTTTCCTGGCGCTGAGAATCTTCCAGCAGCTTAATCGAGCGGCGGAAGTCCTCATCACCCCGGCGATACTCTACCACTTTCTGGTTAACTTCCTCAATCATCCGGCCCAAGCGGAAATCTTCTTCCATGCGGGTCTGGATCGACTTCCTCAAGTCGGGGATAGGATCGAGGCCACGGCGCACTTCAGACACTTGCCTGGATATCATTTCGATATCCGCCATACGCGCTTTTTCCATCTCGCGCTCACGTTCCTGGCGCGCTTTTTCGATGGTGTCCACTGAACGAGCGAGATCCACCCGAACCTGAGCCAAAGAAGCATCGATCTGATCAAACCTGGAAAGCATTGTCGTCAGATGGGTCACTTCACTACTCAACTCTTTGGACTGCTGGACCAACCCTGGCAGGTTGCTTTCCAGCACTGCTAAACGTTCTTCAAGCGTGGCAATGATCGTCTTATCTTTTCGGCGCTCGCCGTCGAGCCATTCCAGACGCTTTTCAAGCTGTTCCAGGTCCATATTATCATTCCTTCTCAGAGTCACTTGTTCGCGGTCACCTTCGTTGAGGTCCTACCAACAAAACGAACTCACTTCTAGCATTGATTTAGGATCGTAATTTGGCTACTGTGGATCGGATTATACCGTTCTTTAGGGCAAGTGTGGATATGCCACCAGGAGCGACTTAAGCAAAGGTAAGAATACCTGCGGCAAAAGGCCAATGACCAGTATGCCGAGCATGCCCAAAGATAGCAGCGCCAACTGCGCGCGGGTTTCACAAGTCGTTTGCGGGATCAGCGACCCACGCGCCAAAACGGCCAGGGCACGAAAAATGCTAAACAACATGCCTACACTACCTGCAAGAGAGGCCAGGCCGACCCATAAAGACTGCCGTGAAAGTTCTTCCATGAGCGCCAACCGGATCGGAAACTCACCCAGGAGCGGCAGACCCGCCAGCGAAAGCGACGCCACCGCAAACCCGGCTGCCGCAAATGGGTAACAACTCGAAAGGCCTTCAACATCTGCAAAACGAGGAGAGCGCGCTTCACGCAAAAGGACAGAAAGCGACAGTGCCCATAGGCCAAAACCAATCATGCGCGGCAGGAACATACTGGCAAAAAGTTGTTGGCCGGCGTGCGTGTTGAGACTTACCGCCAACACCGCAAAGCCTGTTTCAACAATGACGGCATAGCCAAACAAGCGCGCCAGATCCTTTTGAAAAGCCGACCAAACCCCAGCGGTGGACACCATCAGAACGCCCACCAACTGCATGACGCTATACAAACCCGGACTCGCCCGCAGCCAGTTAAACCGGTCCAGGTACCCCAGACCGAGCAGCAGGTTGGCGGCAGGCAGCACCAGGAACAAAAAGCCAGATACATAAGGATAGCTTTGTTCAGCCAGAAGCGGCACCCAGGTATAGAACGGAAAAACAGCCAGCCAGAAGGCAAATCCAAGACCCAGTAAGATGGGGGCCAGCGTCGTGAGCAGCGGACTGGCCTCATTCAACTCCACCACCTCTAAGGCCCAACCAGCCAGCAAAATAAAAGGCATCGCGAGTGTCTGGAAGATGACAAAGCGCAGTACTCCCTGACCAAAAAGCTTGCCAGGCGGGGCCAGCACCGGCACAGCAAGCAAAACGGCCATTTCGATCAGCAAAGCCGCATAGAGAGACGGCTCTACAGCCAGCGCTGCCACGAGCAGGGTGATAATTCCGAGGCCAAAGGGGATTAACAGGTCATGCGAACCAGCGGCGCTGCTTCCTGCAAACCAAAAAGCACAAATCAGGTAGAGATAGATCAACAAGGTTCGGTCACCATTATCGAGAACCAGACGCCGCCCGGCAAAGGCCAGGGTACTCTGTATCTCGAAAGTCCAGGGGCCGAGATGAACTACCTGGGCAATGGGCAGCAGCCAGGCCAACGCAGCCAGCACCAGCCCTAAAAGGGTAGCGAGAAAAATCGTCAGACCAAACCGGCGCCGTAAGAACCAAAACAGGACGGCGCAGAGCATTGGAAAGACCACCCAGATCAGAGGCGCGTTCAAGCAGACTCCTCATACGAAGATGAAATCGAGGAGATAGGCGCCTACCAACGCCAGGCCCAAAGTGACGACTGCCATGAGACCGGCTACCAGCACAGACTGTTCCACTGCGGCATACAAAATTTCAAAGCCCGAAAGCACCGTGAGCAGGCCCAGCAGCACACGCAGTGGGCGGGTGGTCATACCCAGGTGAATCAGACCCATTCCAATTAACAGAAGCGCGCCCTGTACCACCGGAACGGGTATCGGAAACAGGGCGACAATCGCTGGAACCGTGGAAAAGATCAAAATCCATACAAAAGTAGCGGCTAACAGGCGGAATATGAAAGCTGAACTCCCTGTATAAGGATCTTCCACCTGTTCGGGGGCAGGCTGCGAAGCCCCTAACACAGCACCCGCCATCCAACCCGCAACCAGTTTGACCGAGGCAAGGCCATAAGGCCAGATCAAAGCCACTAACCAGAACACAGCCACATACTGAGCCGCTAACGCAAGAATACTCCAGCGCCAGTTCTGGCTCAATAGCAACAGCAGCGAAGAGATGGTCAGGATAAGGACGGGAAGAAATGACAGGCGCTCAAGGGTCAAGGAGAGCCTCCAGTCGTAATGATCGAAACTAGCAAAGCGAGCATCAAAAGCACCCATAAGACCCCGCCATCGCCTTCAAAGATGGCAGTCAAAAGTTGAATAATACTTTGCAGCAGCCGATAAGCCCAGGCCAGCAGTTGGTATAACCAGTTCAGCCGGAAAACGACAGCCAGAATGCCGCCAATCCGGCGCGCCGCGACAACGATCCAGCGCATTTGGGGAGTATCCGCCGATAATCGCTGTCGAAAGGAATAAACCAGGGCGCCGATGAGCAGCGCCAGAAGAGCGACTGCCGCGGAAGCCCACCATACGCCTACCGAAAACCCACCTGGCAACCCGAGATAGCTGATGACCCACTGCGAAAGCAAGAGCAGCATCAGACCGATTGGGAATACAGTATGAACCCAGTTTTCCATCGGCCCGAGCATATCACGCCGGTAAAGAATATGACGGACATAGCCCCAGAGCAGGAAGAGGACAGACAGCATGAGTACCGGATTATAGACGCTAAAGGATGATGTCATGATTCCCCGCCAACCTAAGGCGGCTGGAGTGAAAGGCAGCCCGACAATACCGAGCAACCCCAACCAGGGAATAAACCGCATTTGCCGCCGCTCGGCGGTGAATAGGAACACCGTGCTACCTACCAGCAGGAGCACCACGCCCCAGGCAACACTGGCCGGTGGATCGCCGCGAACCACACTAATCACGGCAAAGCCAGATAAGGTAATTACCCAGTAAGGGCGGTTCACCGAACCGGGATGGGCAGTCAGCCACATAGCGGAGCCATACAGCACAGCGAGACAAGAAAGTGCTAGAAACAAAGGCTGCCATTCCTGCGGCACGGCTGCGATTGGCATACGCCCCAACACCATTAAGCTGGAGGCTGGCCCGACCATTCGGATCAGGTTTCCCAAACCGCGCCAGGCATATACTTCCTGTGAATAGGGCAGGTTCAACGGCAGAACCCCCAGGCGCAAACCAGCTGCCACCAGCATAAAGACAGCGGCTTCAACCGGAATGGTGGCGAAGGTAAACGTAAACCCCTGAGCAGCGCTGAATAAAATAGCGGCGATTACAAGCAAGGTGCCCGTTACGCGAACCGAGAACGAAATGATGGTCGATTCACTCATTCTACTTCCGGCGCGCGTGCCCAACACCACGATCAGTTCAAACAGATCGATGGCTGTCCAGGATAAAACCAGCGTAAGCGGGCTGCCTGACAAGACAGCAAGCAGCCCGAGCGCAGTCGCTAACAAACTGATGGCCCAATTGCGCGGCCTGGCGTCGACCTGAAGACGAGCAGAATCAGTCCACAGCATGGCCAAGAGCAACACGACCAAACTGATGGCATACGGCCAGGAGACAGAATCCAGCAGGAAAACCGGGGAACTCGTATATTCCGCAAAGGGCCGCCAGCGGTCGACCAGAAACTCAAGCGGTAAACGCCAACGCAAATAGAAAACCAGGGCAAGAGAAACGAGCGCCGTGCTCGATGCCCAAAGCCAGGAATAGCCAATACTGGGCCGGAACTGCTGGAGCAGAATGATTCCGAAAGCGGAAATCACTAGCAGCAGCACCGGCACAAAGATCAAAAGAGCGATCATGCCTGGATTGATTCTAGATGCCCAGCAACTTTCAAAGGAACCGCCACTAAAGGACCGGCGCGTATGGCTGACGGTGTAAGAACTGTCCCATGCCAGGGCGGCCCTGCCAGCGATCCCCATCAACAATCACCTGCCCACGCAGGAGAACTTTATCGACAAAACCCGTTAGCTGCCAGCCCTCATATAAGTTGTAATCCGTGCGATGCTGCGCGTGGGTGACACCGTAGGTTAGGGTTTTACTCGGGTCCCAGATGACAATATCGGCATCCGAACCGGGCAGCAAGCTCCCTTTGCGCGGGTAAAGGCCAAAGATTTTTGCCGGGTTGGTGCTGTTCAAAGCAACAAATTGATTAGGAGTAATCTTTCCAGCGCCAACGCCATAGGTCCACATGACCGGCAAGCGATCCCCTACCCCGGGCAAACCATTGGGAATAAGGCTGAAGTCATGCGCGCCCAGTTCCTTCCCTGGAATACAAACGGGCTTGCCTTCATAGAGAATTGGCTCACGTCCATTGAAGAAGAATGGACAGTGATCGGTGCCAATGACTTGCAAAATACCATTCGACACCCCTTCCCACAGGCGGTCGTTATCCGCCAGAGAACGCATCGGGGGTGAGCAAACCCACTTAGCGCCATCCGGGCGGCATAAATGCTCTTCGTTGAAGAAGAGGTACTGCGGACAAGTCTCTCCCATAACAGGCACACCGCGAGAGCGCGCATATTGAAGCATATCTACGCCCCCCCTGGTATTCATATGAACAATATACAAGGGAGCGCCAGCCTGCGCAGACAGGGAAGATGCACGAAGCACCGCTTCCACTGCGCCCCAGGCAGGGCGCGTACGGGCATGCCAGATGGGGTCAGTGTGCCCAGCAGCCAGGGCTTCGGCTACCAGAACGTCAATCACATCGCCGTTTTCCGCATGGAGCATGGTTAGAAAACCATTTTGTTGCGCAACACGCATCACCTTAAAAATATCATGATCCGGCAAACGCAGGCGGTTATTATAAGCCGTAAAAACCTTCAGGGTCGTAATCCCTTGATCCACCAGAGAAGGAATTTCGGCCAGGACTTGATCATCCAGGTGACTGATATTCATATGGAAGCCAAAATCAACGGCTGCTTTTGGATCAGCTTTGGCGTGCCAGGCATCGATGTTAGGCTGGAGCGCAGGTTGATCTTGAGGAACAAAATCAATGACTGTGGTGGTGCCGCCAAAGGCAGCCGCCTTATGCCCGGTGTAGTGATCATCGGAAGAAACGGTATCGAACATGGGCAGATCGAAGTGGGTGTGAACGTCCACGCCTCCTGGCATAATGATCTTGCCCGCCGCGTCAATCACCGCGACCTGTTTTGCCTGTGCGCCACCTTCTGACAGCAAATTCATGCCAACGGCGACAATTTTGCTTCCATCAATAAGCACATCCGCCTGGAAAGTTTCGGAGGCAGTCATCAACGTTCCATTTTTAATCAAAAGGGCCATGCGTCAAACCTCATATTTCCCCGATGCTTTTGGCAAATTCCCCATACCCATTAATAAGGCCAGTAAAGCCGGGTCTAAGTTCAGTTCGGGCAGATCAGCAGCCTGATACTGGCCTGAGGCCAGGGCACGCTCACGCAGCGACTTCCATAAAATTTCACGCTCGTCAGAGCGTACCACCAGGTCATTCACCACTTTTGCAGCGCGCAGCAATTCGCCCGTGGTATATAAGAAAGTGATCCGACGCCAGCGATGGGTCAGAATGGGCTGTGGGAGCGCCTGCAGCGGCCCCAACTGAACCTTATAATACTCCTCATTAGCACGAGGATGATCTGGCTCATCACGCAGCAGTTCTGCCCGGGTGGTCAGCTCGTGCCCACGCACCTCAGCGATGGTTTCAATCCGCCAGCGGTGTTGCTCTCCAAAAGCGGCTGCCTGATAAAACGCCAGGTAATCCACATCAACGACTTTCGGAGCGCTGCGCAGCGGCACACGATACCAGCCGAGCAAGCGCGCAATTTCGAGATCACGCGGGTGAGGGATCAGGGCTACAAGGATTAGGGCTGTCGAAGGAGGGTAGCTGTTCATATTCAACCGCTTCCAGTCGATCCCTACGGCGCGAGGTGGGCCGCAGAGATCGACTGCGTCTAAATACAGTTTCTAGCGGTACTGATCCAGCAAACCAACGCGCTGGTTGAACTCGGTAATCTTCTCGTCGATTTCAGCCGCCTGGCCCTGAATATCGGTCCAGTAGCAGGGATCATACCACTGAGCTTGAATTTCATCGTAGGTACGGCCTTGCTGCTCTACCCAAGTATAGTACTTCAGGTTGTGAACGCGCTTTTTCTCTGGGTAAGTCAATTCTTGCATGTGATCGGTGGTAACCCCTTGCAGATCACGCGCGTAGGTTTCAGCAGCGGCAAAGTCGTCGAACTCGCCCATGGACTCACGGTACTCTTCAATACGGGTGCCGTACAGCTCCATAGAGTTTGTCAAGACGGTGAGAACAACATCATTGGGCCCCATTTCGTAGTACTTCGCCATCTTGATGGCTGAAAGCACGTTGGCAATCCCTGAAAAACCGAGCAGGTCTAGCTGACTCACAGTTGATTGGGGGATGCCTTTCTGGAGCAGGTACTCACGCCCGGCAGGCTCATTGAACAGACGTGAAATGTTGACAACAGCATTATCATCAATGGCGACCACCAGGTCCGTGTTTTTGATATTGTGAATCCAGGGAACGTGCTTATCGCCAATTCCCTCAATACGGTGGGCGCCAAAGCCATTGTTGAGCAAGGTGGGGCACTGCAAGGCTTCAGAAGCAGCTAATTTGCTGGTTGGGAAAACCTGCTTTATATAGTCTCCACTGGCAATGGTTCCAGCGGAACCGGTGGTAAGCGCCAAACCACGGTATTGATCTTGCGGACCAAGTTCCTGGCGGAGCACTTCTTCCATTGCATGCCCGGTGACTTCATAATGCCACAGGTAATTGCCAAACTCTTCAAACTGGTTGAAGATCATCAGGTCCTGACCTGAATGACGCAGTTCCCAACACTTATCGAAGATTTCCTTGACATTCGACTCACTGCCCGGAGTAGCAATTACCTCGCCAGCAACTCTTGACAACCACTCAAAGCGCTCGCGGCTCATGCCTTCGGGTAAAATGGCAATAGAATTGCAGCCCAGGAGGGCTGAGTCGTAGGCGCCACCCCGGCAGTAGTTTCCGGTGGAAGGCCAAACCGCCTTCTGCTGGGTGGGGTCAAACTGACCCGTCACCAGGCGCGGGGCTAAACAACCAAAGGCTGCGCCGACTTTATGGGCGCCAGTAGGGAACCACTTCCCCACCAGCGCAATCACCCGGGCGGGCGTGCCGGTGAGCGTGGAGGGGAACTCAATGTAATTAACACCGTTAAAGCCCCCGCCGGAGGGTTTGGGGTCATTCTTCCAGGTAATACGAAATAGATTAAGCGGTGAAAGGTCCCACAATCCGACGTTTTTCAAGGCTTCGCGGACGCCAGCGGGAATCTGGGTGGGATCTTTCATCTGTGCAAAGGTGGGAATAATGATATTGCGCTCGCGAACCTGCTGGATGGTATGTTCCAGACGGTCGGGATATACAGTTAAGTCAATGGTTGCCATGAATTCATTTACTCCTGTGAAGAAACAGATTTCGCTCTGGCAGCCGCAGAGGTAGGCTCATATTCGTCTTGAGATTCCAAATCTGATGGGATCTGGCCGGGGAAGGTACCATCTGGTTGAAACGGTCCCCGTTGAACGCGGCTCTGAGACTGTCTCTCTCCTGGGCCCTGGCTGACAATATAGAGTGGGCGGCCCTTGACTTCATCATAAACTCGCCCCAGATATTCCCCTAAGATGCCCAGAGAGATCAACTGCACACCTCCCAAGAACAAGACTGCCACCAGAGTAGTGGCCTGCCCAAAGAACTGCTCGCGGGTCAGCGTGCGAATGATGATTACGATGGGGATCATAATAATGCTTAGACCGGCGGCGCCAAACCCCAAATAGGTTGCTAACTGGAGCGGGAAATAGGAAAAACCGGTGACGGCATTCAACGCCAGCTTGAACATTTTACTGAAGGGATATTTTGTCGAACCAGCAAAACGAGCAGCGCGTTTATAAGGCACCCCAACCTGTTTAAACCCAACCCAGGCGGACATGCCGCGCAAGAAGCGGTAGCGCTCGCGCATCTGGTTAAGCACATTGACGACCTTACGGTCCAGCAGGCGGAAGTCGCCAGTATCCATCGGGATTTTGACATCTGTAATGCGATAGATCATGCGATAAAAGAGGGAAGCCGTCCACAGCTTGAACCGCGACTCTCCTTCCCGTTCTGCGCGCACAGCGTAAACGACTTCATAGCCTTCACGCCATTTTTGAATCAGTTCCAGAATTACTTCAGGCGGATCTTGCAAATCAGAATCAATAATGATAACGGCATCGCCCCGCGAATAATCCAGTCCAGCCGTGACGGCGATCTGGTGGCCGAAGTTGCGCGCAAAGATCACAGGGCGTACGCGCTCATCCTTGGCTGCCAGTTGGCGGATCATTTCGGTTGAGCCATCTTGAGAGCCATCGTCAATCAGCACCAGCTCCCATGAATCACCTGTCGCGTCCAGCACTTCGCCTACACGGCGATATAACTCTGGCAGCGTTTCAGCTTCATTGAAGACTGGCGCAATGACGGAAAAGGTAGGATTCATAAAAAACGCTCCTTCAACTTCCTCATCTTCCCACCCATGATCTTACCCCGAATCGGTTTGAGATGCCAGATATTGCTTTAACGAGGCCATGTTTGGTTCAATTGTGGGGGCTGCTTTGACTGCCAGCATCGCGGCGCGCGTGTCTTTTAAGCCTGAGCCTGTATTCAGAACCACCACAGCATCTTCAGGTGAAACCAGACCCTGATCCATGGCCTTCAATAAACCCGCATACGCGGTAGCCCCGGCTGGTTCAGCAAAAATTCCAGCACGGCCTAACTCGGCAAGCGACTGCAAAATGGCATTATCTGAGACGACCAGGCAGTCGCCGCCGGTCTGATGAATGGCACGAACAGCGCGAACGCCATCACGCGGCTGATCGACACAGATGCTGTCTGCTATCGTCTGCGAGGTTACTGGATGAATTTCTTCTGTATGAGCGCGAACAGCATTGGCTATCGCGGCTGAACCTTCCGCCTGAACACCAAACAGGCGCGGCATTTGATCTAACCAGCCCAGCGCATACAAATCTTTAAACCCTTTGTGGATCCCAGAAATGATATTGCCATCGCCTACCGAGACAAACACGGCTGGCGGGCGCGCAAAGGTACCGATCGAGCGCAAGAGCTGTTCCCAGATCTCGAAGGCGGCCGTTTTCTTGCCCTCCAGCGTGAAGGGGTTGTAACCGGTATTGCGACAGTACCAACCGAAGTTTTGGGAAGCCTTTATGGATAGATCGAAAGCCTGATCGTAGTTTCCATCCACCAGGATGACCTGCGCGCCATACACGAGCAGTTGAGCAATTTTGGCGGGCGGCGCGGTTTTGGGCGCAAAAATCACTGCTTTCTGGCCCACGGCGGCAGCCATGCCAGCCAGGGCGGCCCCCGCGTTCCCGGTGGAAGCTGTGACCACCACCTCGGCATTTATTTCACAAGAGCGGGCGACCACAACGGCGCTGGCGCGATCTTTAAAAGAAGCGGTGGGATTGCGGCTTTCATCCTTCACCCACAAATGCCGCAGACCTGTACGCTTCGTAAGAATGGGAGAATGATATATGGGAGTCCAACCGGCTGAACGCAACGGCGTGCCTATACCACCAGGATCGTCGACCGGAAGCAGTGGAAGATAGCGCCATAAGGAATAGTCTATGCTGGAAGTTAATTCCTCGATGGAGCAGTTCTGTTTAATGGCCGCATAATCTAAATTAACATTCAGGTTACCGCCATCTTTTGGACAAACATACTGTACTTCTTGTGGGCCATATTGTGTTCCACATAAGGAACAGGTATACCCGACAAAAGAATGCTTCATTAGAAAAGGACCTGTGTCTAGTGAGAATGAAGGGCTAGCAGTTACAAACCACGCTCACCCCGAATATAAGGCAACCCCAGCGCGAGCGGCGCGCCCAGGCGCTTACGGATGGCCTCGCGCGAACCAATCACCAGTACAACAATGGTGAAGGCGTAAGGCAGCATTTGTAAGAAATATCCTAAGGCTTGATTATAGTAGAACGGGTTTGCAAAGCCAAGCAGCATGGTAGGGCCTTGAATATCGAGGACCAAGCGACGCAGCGCACCGAACATATATGAGCCAAAAGCAGCCCGCAGCGGATTCCACTGCGCAAAGATGACCAGGCCTATCGCGATCCACCCCTGACCAGCAGTGGTCAGTTCACTAAACCAGCCGGGTGAAACCGCCAGGCTAATGGTGGCGCCCGCTAAACCAGCAAACAGACCGCCGACAAAAACATAAAAGTAGCGCATCGCGCCCACATTGAGGCCAAGTGTATCCGCAGCAGCGGGATATTCACCGACTGCGCGCAGATGTAAGCCGGGACGGGTGTAGTAGATGTAGTACCAAACCAGGGGGAAGACCAGATAACCGATGTAAACGAGTAGTTTCTGGTTGGTAAAAAAGATCTGACCGAGCAAAGGGATCTGACTAAGTAAGGGAATGGTATAGGAAGGCATGAAGGCTACAGTGCCGGCCTTGCTGAGGCCCTCACCTAGCACAAGGCTCACCCCTACTGCCAGGAAGTTTAAGGAGAGCCCGCTGACCACCTGATCTGCTTTGAGGGTAACACTGATAAAAGCATGAATCTGGCTAATTACCCCAGCAGCCAGCATTCCCATCAGCACGCCTAACCAGGGATTGCCGGTCTTAAGCGCAATGCTAAAGGCAGTCATTGCGCCAAACAACATCATCCCTTCCACACCCAGGTTTAATATGCCTGAACGTTCAGCCAAGATTTCACCCAGGGCGGCAAACAGCAGAACCGTACCCGTTGCTACCCCTGCCTGAAAGATAATCAAAAAATCCATCGTTTACTTCTCCTCTGAACGGCGCACGATGGTTACCCGATAACGCAAGAAAAATTCACTGGCAATCAGACAAACCAGAATAATGCCTTGAATCAGTTTCGGAACTCCGGATGGCTGAATTTCACGACCAGCGAGGATGAGCGCACCAAAAAAGATGGATACGATGATAACTGCCACGGGGTTCAACTTTGCCAGCCAGGCAACAATAATGCCGGTAAAGCCATAGCCGGGTGAGATGGCCCCTTGTAAGCGATGAACCACGCCCCCAATCTCTGACATTCCAGCCAGACCAGCAATCGCTCCAGAAAACATCATGACGAGAACGATGTTTTTGGTAATCGAGATACCAGCGTACCTTCCAGCATTGGGGTTATCGCCCAACAGACGGATTTCATACCCCCAGCGGCTGCGGTAGAGAATCAACCAGACGACCACCGCCACCAGTACGGCAAAGATGAGACCAAAGTGCGCTGTCAACCCGCGAAAGGCGGGCACCTGAGCGCTGAAGTCTGTCAGACGCGGCAACCAGGTATTCACGGGGAACTTGCGCGACATCTGGAAGCCACCCTCTGTCCAGACAGCAAAAATAAAGTAGTTGTTCCAGGCCACGGCGATATAGTTCAACATGAGCGTGGAGATGATTTCGTTCACATTGAATCTGGCCTTTAGAAAGCCAGGAATGAAGCCCCATAACGCGCCAAAGGCAATCCCGGCAAGCGCCATCGCGAGGATAAAGAGCCAACGCGGGGCTGTTTCGGGAAGCAAAGGCACGAGCACAACCGCACTTGCCCCAAAAGCCCCCATGAAGAATTGTCCTTCCGCGCCAATATTCCAAAGGCGCATCCGGAAGGCCACTGCACAGGCCAGGCCGACTAACATGAGGGGAATGGCCTTCACGAGCGTATCTGAAAATACACCCAGGCTGCCGAAAGAGGCATCTGCAATATGGGCGTAAGAAGCCCAGGGATCTCCACCTGCCAGGGCAATAACACCAGCGCCAAGCAGCAGGGCGACCACTACAGACAGGAAAGACAGCAAGAAAACATACCAGCGCGGGACAACGTGTAAACGGGGTTCGACACGCACCTGATACGGGAAAAGACGCTTGCCACGGCTGGTTTGGGGTGAAGTTATCTCAGCCATTGGATACCTCCTGGGATTCATTCGATTCCAACCGGACACCGGTCATCATCAGCCCAATTTTCTCCAAATCACCATCTGTCACTTCACCTATGATTTCACCTTCATAGATTACATAAATGCGATCACTCAAGTCGAGGAGTTCATCTAGCTCTTCAGAGATCAGCAAAACCGCCGCGCCTTGCTCGCGTTGGGCCAATAGCAAACTATGAACCCCTTCGATCGCGCCCACATCCAGGCCACGGGTCGGCTGCATGGCAATCATAAGCGCCGGCTGGCTGGAAATCTCACGCGCCAGGATTACACGCTGCAGGTTACCGCCTGAAAGAAGCCGAACGGGCGTATTGAGGGAGGGTACAACGATATCGTAAGCGTCTTTCAGTTCGTTGGCGTACTGTTCGGCTGCACTGGAACTCATCAACCAGCCGTGCGAAATAGGCGGCTGGTTATACTTTTTCATAATCACATTGTCTGTAATGCTGAGATTAGGGGCAGTGCCGACATGGGTGCGGTCTTCGGGAATATGCGAAACGCCCTGACGGATCCCGGTTTTTACAGACTGGTTGGTAATATCGGCGCCGGAAACGCTCACTTTGCCCTCTGTACACCGCCGCATACCGGTGATTACATCGGCCAACTCGCGCTGTCCATTGCCAGCTACTCCCGCCAGACCGACGATCTCACCCTGGCGCACCTGGAGGTTGATACCACGCAGCGCGTGGAGGCCCTTGTCATTCTCGGCGTGAAGGTTTTCTACTGAAAGCACCACTTTACCGGGCTGAACTTCCTTCTTGGCATGACTGAAGGTCACTTCACGGCCCACCATCAACCGGGCCAGTTCAGCCTTGGTCATTTCCTGAGTGGGTAAACCAGCAGCAGTGACTTTGCCACGCTGCAGCACGGTTACCCGGTCGGAAATTTCCATCACTTCGTTGAGCTTATGGCTAATGAAAATAATCGACTTCCCTTCGGCTGCCATCGCACGAAGGGTGCGGAACAAAATCTCAATTTCGGAGGGAGCCAAAACAGCGGTCGGCTCATCCATAATCAAAATATCAGCGCCGCGGTAAAGCATCTTGAGGATCTCTACACGCTGCTGCTCACCCACGGAAAGCTGCCAGACTTGCGCGCGCGGGTCCACCTGTAAGCCGAACTTTTCACCCAGTTGGGTGATCATCTGATCATACATGGAGAGTTTCAAAAAAAAGCGGGGACGAGCCAAACCCAGCAAGATATTCTCGGTGACGGTTTGAGAGGGCACCAGCATGAAGTGTTGGTGGATCATGCCAATGCCATGCTCAATGGCCTGACGGGGAGAGTTAAACGAAGCTGGTTTGCCATTAACCAGGATAGCGCCTTCATCCGGGCGGTATAAGCCAGCCAGGATGTTCATTAAAGTGCTTTTCCCAGCTCCATTCTCCCCTAAAAGCGCGTGGATTTCTCCCCGGAGCAGGTTGAAATCCACGGCATCATTGGCCAGCACACCCGGGAAGCGTTTGACGATTCCGCGCATACTGACGACGTTCAAGACAGCATTTGCCTTATCTATTTGCTCGGTTGTTCGTTCCATTACACCTCGCATAAAACGCAAACCACTTATTACAGGTAAAATCGATTTAGATACGATTATGTTGTTGACCGGAGAAAAAAACGCTCCGGTCAACAACATAAGCTAGAGTTTCGCAAAAGAACTTGTGATTTTGCAGGGGGAATGTTCCTGTGGGAACAAGCTCACACACCTGCAAAACCACATCTTCAAACCTGCTGGACTTTATTTGGGCGGTTCAGCCGTTACACCTTCGGCCCACCACTGCATGCAGTACTTGCATTCCAGGCCAGGAGATCCCGGAGGGAACTGGTCGAGGTCTGCCTGTTCCATCTTCTCACCCTCGGGCACAACAATGTTGCCCTGGTTATCCTTAATGGGGCCAGAGAAGACATCGAAGCGGGTAAATTCACCATTTTCCATCTGTGTGAGCAGATCTTTCACCTGCTGGATCACAGCCGGATCGAGATCGGAAAGGCCCTTGGTCAGGCTCTGGCCTTCCATGAAGCCATAGAGACCCAAGCTGCCCGAATCGGCATCAAAGTAGTGCCAACCGGGTTTGTAGGAGCCATCCTTAACGCCTTTGACTACTTCTGTGTAGATGGGACCCCAATTCCAATAAGGAGTAGTGAGGCAGCCATCGGCCTTGCAGGAGCCAACCCAGTCATAGGTAATGCCCCATTTGCCTTTTTCGGTCGCCACATCCGCTACTGCGGGGGTATCTGCACCCGTGAAAACAACCTGAGCACCGGCATCAAACAGAGAAGCAGCAGCTTCACGCTCGACCACCGGATCGTGCCAGGTATTAAGCCAGCGCACATCCAGGGTGCATTCGGGGCAAGTCTTGCGCATCCCGAGCGCGAAAGCGTTACCCAGGCGTAGTTCTTCGGGGATGGGGAAGGTAGCCATGTAGCCCAATTTGGGATTGCCATCTTGCTTGGCGCGCGCACCGGCAAGCATCCCTGCCAGGTACTTCATATCTTCAATGGCGCCCATCAGGTTGCCAAAATTCGTCTCGTTGGATTTATAGCCGCTGATGTGAATGTAGGTCGTATCCGGGAATTCATCCGCGACGGTTTCCATCGGATCCATGTAGCCAAAGGATGTGCCGAAGATCAGGTCGAAACCTTTGCGCGATAGCGCGCGGAAAACCTGCTCTGCATCTGCACCTTCGGGAACATTTTCGATATAAGCAGTATGAACGTTTTCGACATTCTCCTGAACATACTGCAACCCTTCGTAGTGCGACTGCGACCAACCACCATCATCATGGGGGCCAATCAGCACGAAGGCTACATTGAACTTACCTTCTTCAACATCAGGGATCTGAAGGGATCCTGTTTCTCCACTCTGTGTAGTAGGCTCGCTGGCAGGTGGATTTGTCGCTACAGGGGCTGTGGTGGGGACGCTCGTGGCAGCCGGCGTACAAGCGCTGAGCACGAATGCGAAGACCATCAACAGGGCCAACAGCTTTGTTTTCATAAAAAGTCTCCTCCTGGAATTTAGGTCAACAACTCAAATACAAATATTAGGTTAACAGATAACCTTGCCCAATGTTCCAACTGTATACAGTCTATCCTACAGGCTTGCCTCCTTTCTCGAATGTTTCATAAACGAAACACGTCGGAGGTCTTCTTTGAAGACGACAACTCTATGAAACCAAGAAACTCATTTATCAGTTGACTGATCCGGAAAACTCACCCCTGTATTTTACACTTAAAATAACAGAAATGAATCGATACTCTTAATCCTATTTAAGCTGAATAGACTGGTTGTTTAGACAACCAGTTTTATAAGGACTGATCCCTGATCGCGCCGGGGCTTCTAATGGTGCAACTCCCTCTTTGCAGATAAAAACGGGCCAGAAGTGATTCGTTTTTTGTTCTTACGGAACAATCCAGGTGCCGGTCTCTCCCTTCAAAGCCCGCCCGATATTTTCAGGGTTGGTAATGATCGCTTGTTTGCCGCCACTTTCGAGGAAGCGAATAATGGCCTCAATCTTCGGAAGCATACTGCCTTTGGCGAAATGTCCTTCCGCGATATACTGCTTCGCCTGTGCAACCGTGATATGGTCGAGACACTGCTGGTTCGGTTTGCGGAAATTTATGGCGACCTGTTCAACAGCAGTGCTAATGAGAAACAGGTCAGCTTGAATCATCGTCGCCAGTAAAGAAGAGCCAAAGTCTTTATCGATGACCGCTTCTACACCCAGCAGTTCTCCTTTTTCGGTTTCGATCACTGGAACACCGCCGCCACCCACAGCCACAACCACATAACCACCGTCCACCAGAGTGCGGATGGCCCCAGCTTCGACGATGCGTACTGGTTTGGGCGAAGCCACTACACGCCGCCAGCCCCGTCCAGCATCTTCAACGACTGACCAGCCTTCCTGTTGAGCACGGTTTCTGGCAGTTTCTTCTTTCATGAAAGAACCGATGGGTTTCGAAGGATTCTCGAAGGCCGGGTCATACCGGTCAACGACTGTACGGGTGACCAGGGCTACGCCTTGTTTCTGCATGCCGCGCTGCTCAAACTCGTTATACAAGGCATTTTGGAACATGTAGCCAATCGCGCCTTGCGTATCAGCGCCACAATAATCGAGGGGCACTTCATGCAGTTCGTTGCGCGCAAGTTCGGAGCGGCGCAGGATAAACCCAACCTGAGGGCCGTTGCCGTGGGTTACCACGACTTCCCAACCCTGCTCAATCATGTCTACAATGTGATGCATGGACTCTCGGCCCGCCGCATACTGATCTACGACAGACCTGTGGGCTTCGTCCTTGATGAGAGAGTTGCCCCCTACCGCGACAACCGCGATTCCTTTTTTCTCCATAGACCTGACCTACTCCAGAAGAAATAGATGATCTGGTTCGTCCCGACAGGCATACGAAAGGCACGAACCAGATCGTTTTTTGAAGCTTGCTACATGGTTAAAGCCATGACGGCTTTTTGAACGTGCAGTCGGTTCTCGGCTTCGTCATACACGACCGAGTTTGGACCGTCAATTACGGCGTTGGTCACCTCAATGTTGCGATCTGCGGGGAGCGGATGCATGTAAATGGCGTCTGGTTTGGCCAGGCTCATGCGGCGCTCATCAGTGATCCAGTCTTTGTACTGGTTGATGATACGAGCGCTTTCATCTGAGTCTTCCGTAAAGACAAGGGGTCCCCAAGACTTGGGATAGACAATGTCAGCGTCTTTGAAGGCCTCGTCCATATCTTCAACGACATCGAAACCCACCCCAAACTTACGGGCCTGCTCGCGGGCCATATCCATAACCTCAGGCATCAGCTTAAACTCAGGCGGATGCGCCAGAACAACATCCATGCCAAAGCGCGGCATTTGCAGAATGAGGCTTTGCGGAACCGATAGGGGCTTCTGGTACGAAGAAGCATAAGCCCACGAAACGACCATCTTCTTGCGGCGCAGGTCGCGGCCCTTCTTCTCGATAATCGTCATGAGATCTGCCAGAATCTGGAAGGGGTGGTACACCTCATCTTGCATATTGAGAACAGGAACGCGAGAATTCTTAGCAACCTCATTAATGTAAGCATTGCCAACGCCCCAGTCACAGTGGCGAATGGCGATGCCGTCGTAGTAACGACCTAAGATCTCACCAATCTCTTTGGCTGTGTCACCATGGGCAATTTGGGTGGTGCGCGATTCGATGAAAGCCGCATGACCGCCTAACTGAGCCATGCCAGATTCAAAGGAAGCGCGTGTGCGCGTGCTGCTGAAGAAAAAGAGCAGGGCCAGCGTCTTATCGCGCAGGTACGCGTGGGATTCGTTCAGCGCGCGCTTGCGCTTTAGATCAAAAGCCACGTCTAATACGGTCTCGATTTCTTCCTTACTGAAATCAAGATCACTGATGAAATCACGCCCGTGAAGGAAGGTCTGCATTGGAATCTCCTTATATCAATAAATTCGAACAGTTTCTGTATCCACAAGGGAAAAAGGTGCGAATATACCCTCAGGCCAACAGTGAAGGCAGCAGGGCATAAAAAGCGGTCGCTTTTACGACTTCTGCCAGCGGCACACATTCATGGATAGCATGGGCATTCTTTTCATCGCCGGGGCCAAAACCAATACTGGGAATGCCCGCCTTGCCCGCCCAGTAAATGCCATTGGTGCTAAAGTCCCACTTGCCACTGGATGCTTCGGGTAACCCAATCATCTGACGAGCCGACTGTCCAGCCTGCACCAGTGGATGATCTTCTTCTAAAGCCCAGGCCGGGAAGTATTTATCCACAGGGAAGACGAAGCCCGTGTAGGAAGGCTCTTCATAGAAAAGCTCTTCCACCTTCACCGAGGAGCGATCTTGTTCGGGGATCAAGGCGCGCACCTGCTCGACAGCCTGTTCTTTGCTTTCACCAAAGGTAAGCCGGCGGTCGATGTAGATGACCGCTTCATCAGGCACGGCGTTAATGCTGGGCGTGCTGACTTCCATGTCACTGACGGTGATCTTGCCATGACCGAGGAAAGGATGATCTCCCAACTGTGGTTCCAGGTCACGGATGCCCGCAATGATGGCCAAGAGTTTATAAATAGCGTTGTCGCCCAGATGGTTACTGGCGGCGTGCGCGCTGCGGCCTTTGGCGGTAATTTTTAGTTCAACACGGCCTTTATGACCGCGATAAACCTGCATGCGAGTCGGTTCGCCAATGACGACAAAGTCTGGACGGACTTTGGGATCCACTTCGACAAAGGTATTGGGAGCAATGCCATCACACCACTCCTCCATATTGCCAAAGTAATAGACCGTCCAATCCTCCAGCAGTCCCAGGTCGCGGGCAATAGACAGCCCATAGATCATGCCGGGGGTACTGCCTTTTTCATCGCAGGCTCCGCGCGCATAGAGCTTACCATCCTCTATTTTGCCCTCAAAGGGATCCCACTGCCAGGCAGAACGATCGCCAATGCCGACGGTGTCGATATGCGAGTCATATACCAGGACACGCGATCCACTGCCAGTACGCCCCAAGATGTTGCCCATCTTGTCAAAACGCACTTCGTCAAAGCCCAATGACTTCATCTCAGCGGCAATGCGCTCACCGACCGCTCCAAGCTGTGACTCCATGCTGGGAATGGCGCATATTTCACGCAAAAAACGCACGATTGACTCAGAAGACTGATCAACACGCGCTTGAATTTCAGCAACAGTTTTAGAATCGATATGATTTTTCATAGGGTATAAGTGATTTCAAACATAACGAATTTCGCCCACACGGCGCACAACCTGGAAGCGGAAGTAGCCGGGCAGGAAGTAACTCAACGAATAATCAATCACCCGCTCTTCAACAGCATAAAGACGGGCGGACAACATGAGGAGTACATCACCACGCTGAATTTCCAGGGCACGAGCGATCTCTCCAGAAGCGGCCACAGCGCCAATTTCAGCGACCGAGCGGACTAACTGCGGTGAGCCGCGCCGGAGAAGCAGATCGAGGACTGAGCCTGTAAAACCCGATTCGACCTCTTCGGGAGGGAGAATATCTCCCGGCAGCAAGTCGACCAGATAGGCGACCGGGCGATTTTCTGCCAGGATGACGCGAGCAACACGGATAAGCGAAGCCCCTGGCTCACACTGGAGGACCCCAGCCTGGGTTTCGTCCGCCTGGGTTTGGCCCACAGTCAAGTCTCCCATCGAGACATCTAGCTCTATCTTTTGAGCCATCGTCTCGATACTTTCCAGCACCTCGAGGCCGCTTTCGATGACATGGGTATGCCCTACCACGAATGTGCCTACCCCCTGCCGGCGGCGAATCAGGCCCTGACCCTCAAAGGCGCGCATCGCTTCGCGCAGCGTCGCGCGCGAAACGCCCAACTGCCGCGCCAGTTCCGGTTCCGCTGGAAGACGTTCCCCCGGAGGTGTGTCTGCAATCAGACTGGCAAGCTGCCCCTGCAGCCGTTGATAGGGGTGAGATGCTGCGCCTGCGGCCGGTTGATCCTCTGAACTCATTTCAATCTCCCTCATCCCTTTGTTTTCTTAGGCTCACACGAAAAAATCTTCTGTTCATAACAAACTTCCAAATATCCTGTGACGGTTATTCAAACACTGGCAAGATCTTAAACTGGGTTACATCCACGAGCCCAAGATCTGAAATGCGCAGTTCTGGGATGACGACCAGTCCCAGCAAGCTTAACTGCATGTTCGGGTTGTTCAAGGTACAACCACAGGCCCGAAAACCTTTCAGCACGGTTTCAGCTTTCTCGGCAACAACTTCGGCGCGCTCATTAGAGATCAGGCCACCGATGGGCAGATCCACCAGACCAATCACCTCACCCTGGCGCACTACCACCTGCCCACCCCCCTTTTCCGCCAACAGGTTAGCAGCTACCGCCATACTTTCTTCATCAGTTCCCACCACAATCATATGATGGCTGTCGTGGACAATGGTGGAGGCAACAGCGCAAGGCTCACGAAACCCAAAGCCCTGTACAAAGCCCTTCTGGATGCCCCCAGTTCCCTGATGGCGTTCTACCAGAGCCACTTTTGCCAGGTCACGTTCCAGATCAACCGATACAAGGCCTGCTTGCAAACGCACTGGCAAACGCAAGTGCCGCGTGGGGGCTTGATTTTCGATGACGCCGATCACGTTCGCCGTGATGGTTCCATTTGAATGGGCAGGGGCAGCAATGCGGAAATCTTCGGCGCGCAGCGGACGATGGAGATGAATGGACTTCAAGGCCCACTCAGGATACTGCTTCTCTGGCAGATCGACCAACAAATGACCCTTTTCAGCTACTCGCTGTCCCCTGGCAATGACCAGATCGGGCTTGAAATTCACCAGATCTGAAACGAGAAGAATATCAGCGTAACGACCGGGGGCAATCATGCCCATCTCGCGGCTCTTCCCAAAATGGTCAGCGGTGTTAATGGTCATCATCTGGATGGTGGTCATGGGAGGCAGTCCCTGCGCGACAGCATGGCGCAGCACGCGATCCATATGACCTTCGGTTACGAGAGTCGCCGAGTGCGAATCATCGGTACACAACAAGAAGTAACGCGAATCGAGGCCCAGTTCTGTGACCGCGCGCACCTGCTGAGCGACATCGTGCCAGGCAGAGCCAAAACGCATCATCACCCGCATGCCCTGGCGAACACGAGCGACCGCATCTTCGAGACGCGTGCCTTCATGATCGTCGGCAGGACCACCCGCGACATAACCGTGAAACGGCAAACCGAGATCCAAAGCCGGGTAGTGCCCCCCAACCACTTTGCCAGCGTCACGCGTGATAGACATTTCAGCATGAACCTTTTCGTGGCTGTCGAACACCTCGGGGTAGCTCATCATCTCGCCCAGGCCCACCACGCCAGGCCACTGCATTGCTTCAGCCACTTCTTCGGGACCCACCGCGGCGCCGGAGGTTTCCAGGCCAGGGGCGGAGGGCACGCAGGAAGGCATTTGAACCAGGACGTGAATAGGCTGCTGTAAGGCTTCGTCTACCATCAACCGCACACCTGGCAAGCCAAAGACGTTAGCAAGCTCGTGAGGATCAATAAACATGCCGGTCGTGCCGTGAGGGACCACCGCGCGCACAAACTCTGTCACCGTCAACATTCCTGATTTAACGTGCATGTGCGCATCTAAAAGGCCAGGCACCAGGTAGCGTCCGGCAGCTTCAATGACTTCTGTTTTTTCGCCAATCGTATGGCTGGCATCTGGACCCACGTAAGCCACCTGTTCCTCCAGAATGGCAACGTCTGTGCCAGGCACAAACTCACCAGACTGTACACAGACCCAAACACCACCCCGTATGACGATATCCGCCGGAAGACGGCCCATCGCGCAATCGACTAACTTTCGGGCATCAGGCAAGGGAATCTACTCCTCTACAGTTAACATTCGAGTAATCGCCGGGCAGCACGATTATGCTTTTCCACTAAGGCCGGAAGATCCACCGTCAGCAGATGACCTTCTTGTACGATTGGTTTGCCATGAACAATATTCCAATCCACGCCCTGTGAGGCGCAAAAGACAAGGGCAGAGACCGGATCGTGCAGCGCGCCGGCATAATCCAACCGGTTGAGGTTGATCGCCACCAGATCGGCGCATTTGCCAACCTCAAGAGAGCCAATATCGCTGCGACCTAACACAGCCGCGCCGCCGCGGGTCGCCAACTCCAGCGCCTTGCGGGCAGTCATCATGCGACCATCCTCCCCGGCAAACCCTGCGCCATCTGAAAGCGAGGCGCCTTCGATGCCGGCGCGCAGACGGGCAAGCAGCATGGCCTGGCGCGCTTCGGCAAGCATATGAGAACTGTCATTACTGGCAGAGCCATCCACACCCAAACCAACCTTTACACCCGCGCGCAAATACTCGCGAATGGGGGCGATGCCAGAAGCCAGACGCATATTAGAGGAAGGACAGTGAGCAACGCCACAACCGTGATGAGCAAAGACTTCCACTTCCTCCCGGTTAGCATAAACGGCGTGCGCAAACCAGACATCTGGGCCTACCCATTCAACTTCTTGCATATAGGCCACCGGACGATGCCCAAACATCTCGATGCAGAAAGCCTCTTCATCCTGCGTTTCGGCAAGATGGGTATGCAGGTGTACGCCGTACTGGCGCGCAAGATGAGCGCTTTCGCGCATGAGGTCGCCGGTGACGGAGAAGGGCGAACAGGGAGCAAGAACGATTTGGAGCATCGAACCGGGCCTGGAATCGTGATACTGCTCAATGACGCGCTGTGAGTCGGCGAGGATGCTTTCTTCTGAATCGACCACACTATCTGGAGGGAGGCCCCCCTGACTTTCGCCGAGGCTCATGGAGCCGCGCGAGGCGTGCAAACGCAGCCCCATCAGGCGGGCAGCTTCAATTTCGTCATCCAGGCGAGCGCCATTAGGGAAGAGATAAAGGTGGTCAGAAGCGGTGGTGCAGCCTGAAAGCGCAAGTTCGGCCAGAGCGGTTTGGGTGGAGATAAAAACATCCGCGGGTGTCATGCGCGCCCAGATCGGATAGAGCGTCTTTAACCAATTGAAGAGATTGGCATCCTGCGCAGCAGGCACCGCGCGGGTGAGGGTCTGGTAAAAGTGGTGATGGGTATTTACCAGGCCAGGCAAAACGATATGCCCATTGAGGTCAATCACCTGATCTGCTGTGGTGGGCAGATCCGCAGTAGGCCCGACCTGACGAATCATTCCATTTTCAACATAAAGACCCCCGCCGGCAATTTCCCGGCGCTGGTCATCCATTGTTACCACCACTGTTGCATTACGGATCAGAAGTGTTGACATAAGATTTAAGGAAAGGTTTCTGTTTCTAAGAAATGAGGGATCAGTGTCGAACTGCCGCAGCTCCCCCAGCAGGGGCAAAATTAGTTTAATCATAAACAGATAAAAAGTCAATTGTCAGACAAAGGTTTGTCTGACAATCATCCTGATGTGAGGTAGATCGTCCGGTTGTAAGGATCTTCTATCTCATAACAGGATGGAAACAATCTTACTGTTTTTGGTCTGCCAGTTCAGCGGCTCGCAAAGTGTTTTGCAGCAGCATGGCAATCGTCATGGGACCTACCCCGCCGGGCACAGGGGTTACAGCGCCAGCGACTTCTTTGACCTCATCATAGGCAACATCGCCAACCAGGCGGTACCCGCGTTTGCGGGTCGCATCATCAACACGATTCACCCCAACATCGATGACGACTGCACCAGGTTTGACCCAGTCACCACGCACCATTTCTGGACGGCCGACTGCCGCCACCAAAACATCTGCCTGACGCACCACTTCTGGCAAGTTTTTGGTGCGAGAATGACAAATCGTAACGGTGGCGTTGGCGCGCACGAGCAGCAGCGCGACAGGCATGCCGACAATATTTGAACGCCCGAGGACGACGGCATTTATCCCTTCCAGTGAAGGGACAGCTTTTTCGAGGAGCACCATCACTCCGGCTGGCGTACAGGGAATGAAGAGCGGTTCGCGGCCTTTTTGCGCCAACCGTCCAATGTTGATCGGGTGAAATCCGTCCACATCCTTTTCCAGCGAGATGACATTGAGGACCTTTTCTTCATCAAGACCCTTGGGGAGCGGAAGCTGAACCAAAATGCCATTGACTGCCGGGTCTGCGTTAAGCCTTCTGACCAAATCTTCCACTTCTTGCTGGCTGGCAGTGGCAGGCAAGGTGTGTCCGAAAGATTGAATGCCTGCTTCCTGGCAGGCTTTGTGTTTGGACTTTACGTACACTTGCGAAGCCGGATCTTCGCCAACTAAAACAGTCGCCAGGCCAGGGGCGGGTTTCCCGGCGGCGACCCGCGCGGCAACTTTTTCCGCCACTTCGGCGCGAATTTGATCTGCTACGGCTTTTCCATCCAGAACCTCTGCTATCATGTAACTGCTCCTGTTGTAAAGTTTTCACTGTTTGCACAAGACGAACGTTTGAAACTGTTTGATTTCGAAGGCGTGCTGTTCACTCTTTTCATTATACTCTGAGCGTAGTCAGGTCATCAGACAACTGGACAAAGGACTGCGCGGGTATATATCCGCAGGAAAGCTTATGAAAGCGTAGGGAATTCTTGTAACTTTGGGAAACAGCATTCGTTTTAGAAAGAGAAAACATGCTATCATAACAAGGAGTTTATCCGAAGTGATGATGCATGAAAATTTTTTTGGAATTGAACCGAAAATAAGTCACGAACCCCGAAAAGAGAGCGCTTTCTGTATTGGCTGGGTAACGGTTGCATGGTGGATGAGAAAATTCTGATCGTTGAAGATAACCCGGTAAACCAAAAACTGCTCAAGGTTGTGCTGCGGCCTTACCAGTACCGCTTGCTCACCGCAAAGGATGGTGAGGAGGCGCTTTTGATGGCACAGCAAGAACATCCCGATTTGATTTTGATGGATCTGCAACTTCCGAAGATGAGCGGTTACACGGTGACCGAAAAATTGAAAGAAAACCCTGATACGGTGAGCATTCCGGTGATTGCGCTGACGGCGCACGTGCTGCCCGATGAACGTGAACGGGCACGAGAAGCAGGTTTTGATGGCTATATTACCAAGCCTATTAACACACGAACGTTTCCAGATCAGATTCGCCAGTTTTTAGAATGCTGGACTCATCCATAAGGATCTTCCCTGAACCCGTTCCTGGTGTTTGCGTTGTACAGCCGACCCAACCAAGGACATAGACAAATTTTCTCGAATAGACAGTAAGATAACTGGTGAAAGTATAGGGCAAGACAATGCCTCCTCAAATTACGCCAGAAAACCTTTCCTTGTTATCCGCAGCTATTCTTGCCCTACTGTTGGCGAGCTATATCTGGAATCGACGCAGTACGCCAGGGATTACACCGCTACTACTCCTGCTGTTTAGCAATCTGTTATGGGCAGGCAGTGCGGCGATTGAAGCTGTTGTCCAAACACCGGCTGCGAAAGTTTTCTGGCTCAAGATAGGAGTATCCAGTGCCTCGTTTCTACCGCTGGCCTGGCTGCTGTTTGTCATTTACTACAGCGAACATGCAAGCTGGTTGAAGTGGCGCACGAAGGCACTACTCTCTCTGCCGCCACTGCTTTCTATCCTCCTGATATGGACAAATGAACTGCACTTCCTTTACTGGAAGCCGACTATTCTCGCTGAACCTCTGCTCCAGTCGAGCGCGGCTCCATTTGGACCCGGACTTTGGATCTGTTCAGGGGTAACCTATCTTTATTTACTGGCATCCGCGATCCTTTTAGCGCAGGTGTTCTTCAAACCAGGCGGGCAAAATAAACTTCATACTGGGATTTTGCTGATTTGCACCTTCACTCCCTGGTTGTTTCACATCTCCTATCTGTTATTCAAGCCCCTCTGGGGGGTAAAAGACCTCACTTTATATGCGTACAACCTGACCCAGGTCTTTTTTGTATACGCCCTGTTCCGCTTCCGTTTGTTAAATATTATTCCAATTGCGTTTGAGACGATGATTGAAGGTATGGGGGATGGATTGATCGTGATCACCCCTCAGAAACAAATTGTTCAGATCAACCCGGCGGCGGAGCGAATCATCCAGCGACAGGCACTTGAAGTGATCGGAAAGCCAGCGAAGGAGGCGTTCGCGCACCTGCCAAACCTTATCGAAAAGTGCTGCACCAGCGAACTGGAAATGCAAGAAGAAATTGCGCTTCCAGGCGAAGGGGGAGAAGTGTTTTATGAGATGCACCTGTCTCCCCTATTGAACCGGCGAAAACATTTGATCGGGCGGCTGATGGTGCTGCGAAATATCTCTAAGCGGGTGGAAGCAGAACAGGCGTCGCGCGAATCGCAAGCCCAACTGGCACGTTCCGAAGAAATATACCGTCATCTGGTCGAAAATATTCAAGAAATTATCTTTGTTCTTGATATGAGCGGTTCTATCAGCTATATCAGCCCTGGGGCAGAACGATATATGGGCTTTCAGTCAGAAGAGATGATTGGCAGGGCTTACAAGACTTTTATTTATGCTGAAGATTTTGAGAAAGTAAGCGCGTCTTTAAAGCGCACCCTGGAAGGGGCAAACCCTTCTTGTGACTTCAGAGTGATCGGCAAGTCTGGTGTTGTTCGCTATATGCGCGGTCAGTACAACCGCCTGTTTCAGGAAGGCCGCCTGGTGGGACTACAGGGAATGCTGACGGATATTACTGAAAGCCGCCGGGCAGAAGAGATGCTGGAAAGAAGGCTCTCGCAACTGGCTATGCTTAACCGCATTGGTGAGAAAATTGCGGCAGTCATGGATCTGGACAGTATTCTCGACAGCGCCACATACCTGATCTATGAAAGTTTCCACTACCACCATGTCGGCCTTTATACACCAGACGAAGCGTGTAGAGAGGTAACGATGCGATCAGTTTCCGGTGCATTTTCTGAAGTTTTCCCGAAAGGTCACCGGTTAAAGTATGAGCAGGGGATGGTAGGGTGGGTAGCACAGCATCAGTCGGTCTTGCTGACAAATGATGTGGTGTCTGAGCCACGCTATACCAACCTGTATCCTGATAAGATCACTACCGGGTCTGAACTGACCGTACCCATCCTTTCTGGGAACGAACTTGTGGGGGTATTGGATATTCAAAGCCCGAAGGTCAATGCGTTTGATGAGAACGACGTGCGCGCGATTAAGACGGTGGCGGATCAGATGGCAGTGGCGATTGAAAACGCACGGCTGTATGAGGAAGTAAGACTACAGTTAAAAAGAACGGGAACACAAAGAAAATATCCTGCGCATTCAACGTGACCTGGTGGTGCAATTAAGCGCCAAAACGAAAGTAGAAGAAATGCTCCACGCAGCCGTCGAGACCTTATCAGCAGAACTGAGTGTGCCGCTGGTTACGATTTTAATGGCGGACGTCGAAGGCAAAGGGCTGCAAGCCATCGCCAGCAAGGGCTATCCACAAAACTTTTTTCAGAGTTTCTGCCCCTGGGATACAGGCATTATCGGGTGGGCTGCGCGCAACCGTCAGCCTGCTCTAATTTCGGATGTACGAACTGTGCCATATTACATGGAAGTTTCGCCCAATACGCGTTCTGAGCTGTGCGTCCCGCTGCTGTCGGAAGCCCACGTGATCGGCGCGATCAACCTGGAAAGCCCATTAGAAAACGCCTTTACACAAGATGACCTGCGGCTGTTAACCATTCTGGCGAATAACCTGGTTGTGTTAATTGAGCGCGCGCGGCTGTTTGAAGAAGTTGAGGCGGCCCGATCAGAGTTGGAAGAACGGGCGGCTGCACTGGAAACAGCCAATGAGCAGTTACGCGAGCTGGACCGGATTAAAAGCCAGTTCCTGGCAAATATGAGCCATGAGCTGCGCACACCGTTAAATTCGATTATCGGTTTCTCTGAAATTATTCTGGATGAACTGACCGGACCGATCAATGAAGACCAACAGGAGTGCGTGCAGGATATTTATGAGAGCGGTAAGCACCTGCTGGCATTAATCAATGACCTGTTAGACTTCTCGAAGATTGAAGCCGGACGGATGAAGCTGGAACCCTCAGCGTTTGAGGTGAGGGAACTCTTTGACGAGCTGCGAACGACCATTTCACCGCTCACTGAAAAGAAGGCTCAACGGCTGTCTTTCCAGATGGAAGCCCTTTCTGGTCAACTGACTGCCGACCGGATGCGCCTGAAACAGGTTTTTCTTAACCTGCTCAGCAATGCCAACAAGTTCACGCCGCAGGGAGGCGAAATCTGTGCTTGCTGTCGTCAGGATGACCCGGAGCATCTCCTGTTTTTGGTTCAGGATAATGGGATCGGTATCAGTCTGGAAGACCAGCGGGTTATTTTTGATGAGTTCCGGCAGGGGGACGGTTCACTCACACGCGAAGTGGACGGTACCGGGTTGGGATTAGCCATTAGCAAGCGCATTATCGAACTGCATCATGGGAAGATCTGGGTAGAAAGTGAATTTGGGCGAGGAGCCACTTTCTGGGTATGCCTGCCCATAACCTATGAGGTAGATCTGATATAATTTCTTTAATCTTGTAATTCTTCAGCGGAGGCTGCTTCATGGAAATATCCGTCATGCAATATAAACACAGCGACCTGGTTAAGGCAAGTGGACGTGTTGATAGCTATACGGCGCCGCAGTTAGCCGAAGCTTTCAATAACATCACTGACGCGGGCCGTTATAAAATTGCTTTCGATATGAGCGGGTTAGACTTTCTTTCTAGCGCCGGCTTGCGCGTGTTGATCAACACGCAAAAAACTTGCAAACGCTATAATCGAGGCGAACTGATTCTCGTTAGCATTCCAGAAAACATCTACGCAGCTCTTGATCTGGCCGGTTTTATTCCTTTGTTCCGAATTTATGATGACGTGCTTGAAGCCGTTGGAAGTCTCTAACGATCTGAAACCTCCCTTTAAAGTCACCAAATCTTTTCCTGGTAATTACGAGAGCCTGGCAAAGATTGGTGAGTTTGTGCATCAAGTGGCGCAAAACGCCGGTTTTGATCATTTTGCGATTTATTCTGTTGAGATGGCAGTTGATGAAGCGTGCTCGAACATCATCGAGCACGCTTATGGGGGCGAAGGAGTTGGAATTATTCACTGTACCTGCTCAGTGACAGAAAACAGCCTGACCATTGCTTTGCAAGATAACGGACAACCTTTTGATCCATCCAATATTCCGCAGCCCAACCTGAGCAGTAACCTGGAAGAGCGTCAGGCGCATGGATTGGGGCTTTACTTTATCCGGAAATGGATGGATGAGGTGAATTTTAAGTCGACCGGCAAGCATAATACGCTCGTTATGGTCAAAAGAAAAGCGAGCCGGTGAATTGAGCCAGTACTTACGACGAGTGGTTTTACACCCCGTGTTCAAGATCAGAAATAGAAGAGGTTGGGATGAAACGTTCCAGGCAAGCTGCTGATCCAGAGTGGAAACAGCTCCTGCGCCTGGGAGACCAGCTGGTTGGACAGCACAGCCCAGCCGCGCAAAGCGAGCGAATTGTTGAAACGATCCATGATTTGCTGGCTGGGCAGGTGCAGGTCTGGCTGTCAAACCCGGCTTATCTACTGGCAGGTGGTTCTGAAATTGAAACACTGCCGCAAGCACCGGCAAGCGAACTGGCTCTTAAGGCGTATGAAACGCTCCAGGTACAGTTGGGGGCATGCGCCCTGGAAAACGCCCCGACCACAAACTCTGATTCTGACCGCGCGGTATTTGCCACAGCGGTGGCTGTGCCTATGGCGACAAATGGAACCTTGTTGGGCGTGGTGCAGGTTGAGCGACCTGATGGGCCTGCCTTTTCCAATCGCGACTTGACGCTGTTGGAAGGCCTGGTGAATCACGCGGCGATTGCGATGGAGATTACGCGCCAGGAGACCTTGAAGAACTGGCGATATGAACAACTCAGCCTGGTTCGCACCGTCAGTGCACAAATCGCGAACCTGCGCGAACCGAATGCCCTCTACTCTCAGGTGACGCAGCTTATCCAAGAAACCTTCGACTTTTACTATGTGGCGCTGTTTACGCTGGATGAGCGCGAGCAGCGCTTGCGGTTTCGAGCAAGCGCGGGGCAGAATAGACAGTCTCCCCTGACGACAGATTTTACACTAGGTAAGGGAGAAGGCATCATTGGCACAGTGTGGGAAACCGAGGAAGAAATTGTCGCGCCGGACGTACGACTGGAGCCGCGCTACCACTATCTGGATAACCTGCCCGAAACACAGTCGGAGGCAGCGCTGCCGCTTAAGGTTGAAAATCGGATTTTTGGCGTACTGGACTTCCAGAGCGATCAGCGACAGGCATTTCACGAGATTGATTTGCTGGTGCTGCACACATTGGCCGACAATATCGCCCTGGCGCTTGAAAGCGCGCATCTCTATGATGACCTGCAGCGGCGGGCAGCGCAGATCTCCTCAGTATTTGAAGTCAGCCATGCTTTAGCATCAATCCTGGACCTGGACGCGCTTTTAAATGAAGTGGTTAAACTTAATTCAAAAGCGATTCGGTTTCCCGTTCGTACACGTGTTTACGGTGCATCCGGGGCGACGGCGAATTATTTATCAAGCCGGGAGCGGCGAGCGCAGCGCGGCCATGCGAAAGCGGGAACTGAGCTATTCACTGGACGCCGAACAAGGAATTATTGCATGGGTGGCGCGCAATGGGCAAACCTTCTTAGCAAATGATGTACAGAACGAGCCGCTTTATATTCCTTCAGAGCTGCCTCCCCACGACACACGATCTGAGCTAACCGTGCCCTTAATGGTGGGCGATGAGGTCTTGGGCATCCTCGATATTCAGAGTAAAAATCCGAATAAGTTTGACGAGAATGACCGCTCTCTATTCGAAGCGCTGGCTGTTTCAATTGCCACAGCCATGCGGAATGCTAATCTATACCGGTCAGAACAGTGGCGGCGACAAGTAGCGGAAAGTTTCCGCGATGTGGCTTACCTCATTACAACAAACAAGCCGATTAACCAATTGTTAGATACGGTTCTGGAAAGACTGGAAGCCAACCTGCCGTGTGATGCCACCGCAATCTGGTTGTTAGAGGAAGATACACAACCCGGTCAAGAAGACACCTCCCGACTGCGCCTGGCGGCCACCCGTAAAATCGATCCTGAAAAGATCGTTGAGGTGGTCAAGAATAACCCAGAAACGCAAGAAATGCTCCAGATGGCGCTGATGGCGGAACAGCCCGTCATCCGAAAAGCAGGTGAAGCCATGGGGCCATTAGGGAAAGCGATGGGCTTTAACAAGGACTACTCCTCGATTGCGGCTCCGTTAAGAACGGGGAGACGCCCGTTAGGGGTGCTGGTGCTGGCGCAACATTTAGATGGACGGTACGGCAGCGAGGCCCAGGCTATCACGGCGACATTTGCCAATTATTCAGCCGTGGCGATTCAGAATGCGCGCCTTTACCGCGAGGCCCAGGAACAGGCGATGATTTCAACCATGCTCTTGCAGGTGGCAGAAGCCAGTCAGAGCATTATGACGGTAGACGATCTGTTGGCAACCATGGTGCGCCTGACACGCTTGTTGGTAGGGGTGAGAAAGTGCGCCTTCCTGTTATGGGAAGACAGCTTACAGAGTTATGAACTGAAAGCCTGGTATGGCTTTGGATCAGAAAACACCTCCTCAGGCAGCGAATCCCCGCAACTGCTCTCCGCTAACCTGCCAGCTTTGATACGCCTGCGGAAAGAAATGAGCGTGATCCGACTGGAGAATCTGGAGGATGAAATCAACCTCCCGGATATGAGCATGGATGCGGAGAACGGCACCGTTCTGATGCTGCCACTGCTGGTGCGCGGCGATGTGGTAGGGGCGTTCCTGGTTTCGCTGCAAATGGCGGTTTTACCTGGTTCTGACCAGGGGTTTGACCCAAAGGCAGTGGCAATCCTACAGGGAATTGCGCACCAAACCGCAATGACCCTGGACAATTTGCAACTACTGGAAGCGCGCCAGGAAGAAGCCTATGTTACGGCGGCCCTGCTGCAAGTGGCGCAGGCGGTGGTCACTTCGATTGACCTGCACGACACACTGGATACCATTGTTCACCTGCTGCCCATCCTGGTTGGGATTGATGGAAGCATCATTTACTTGTGGGATCCCGCCAAGCACCTGTTCCGCCCTGTTCAAGCGCAGGCTGGTTCACCACGCGAAGAGGAAGCGGTACTATCGCGCATTTATGCGCCGGGGGAACATGGCTTGCTGGACGCCATCTTGAATGAAGGCAAAGGGTACCTGTGCAAGCTAGAGGATTCGCATCTGCCGTTTGGCGAGTGGGGACAACTGGCCTGTATGCCTTATGAAGAACTGGATATTCAAAGCAACCCACCGGTAGGCGACTGGGTGCTGGCGTATCCGCTCTCGATGCCAGGAATGGTGATGGGGGCGATGTTGGTGCGCGAAAACAGCACCTCCCCTTCTTTCTGGGAACGGCGATTGGAGATTATCAATGGAATTGCACAGCAAGTTTCACTGGCGATTCAGAATGATATCTTCAAGCAGGAAATGGTCGAAAATGAGCGCATCGAGCGGGAAGTCCAACTGGCTCGTCAGATTCAAGAGACCTTTTTGCCCGAGTCGCTGCCACCCTTGGAAGGCTGGGAGTTGGATACACGTTGGGAGACAGCGCGAGAAGTAGGCGGAGACTTCTATGACATATTCAAACTTGAAGGCAACCAATTGGGATTGGTGATTGCAGATGTATCGGATAAGGGGCTGCCGGCTGCGCTGTATATGACGGTTACTCGCACGCTCATTCGCGCTTATGCCGCTGACGCCCACTCACCAGCCAGCGTGCTGCAGGAAGTAAACGAGCTGCTGGTAAACGATTCGCCAGACTCGATGTTTATCACAGCAATTTATGCGATACTTTCTCTGGATACAGGAGAACTGGTTTACACCAATGCCGGGCATAACCGCCCATTACTTTTCCGGCAGGAAAGCCAGGAAATTGAGGAACTACAAAAAGGCGGGATGGCGCTGGGAATTTTGGAAAACCTGACGCTGAAAGATCACAGGCTCAACCTCCAAATGGGGGATAAGCTGGTGCTTTTCACAGATGGGGTGACAGATTTGATGTCACCCAACGAGAGTTTCTTCGGCAATGAACGCCTGCAAAACCTGGTGGCGCTGTATGGTGAGGAAGACATTGAAGACTTGCTGGAGAACCTGGACGACGCGCTAGCTGATTTTCGCCAGGGGACCCCTCCCATGGATGATATCACCCTGGTGGGCATTGGCCGGCTGATTGAACCGAACTAAAAAGGTGTGTTTGCGCTGAAGATGCAAACACACTTTTTCGTGCGAAATTGGGGGTTATTCACCAAAGAAGAGAGCCCACCATACTTCCCAGTTTGCGATAGGACGGGCTTCAGGGGTAACCATTACCTCGGGGGTCGGGGTGACAGCGGCAGGAGTCACTGCAATGACAACGACATCTCCTGGTTTTGCCATATGGGCCTCATTGCGCGCCCAGTCTTCTACGGCCTGTTGAGACGTAGCATAGGCGACCTGCGTTTCCAGGGCGACACTGGTCATCGCCATGTTTGCGGACTGGGTTTGCATTTTATCCCGTTCGCTATCCAGGCGGAAATACTCACCCAACCGGCTGTTCAGATTTATCATCAACAGCACCAGGAGAAATATGGCAATTATGCCTATGAACTTTTTCGGAGCGCCGAGGAGTGCCTTCATAACCAATATCTTACTGCAAGAAAACAAGTGAATCAAGCCGTGAGATGGGTTAAAAGAAAAACTCCCTTTGAGAGGGAGTCAGGTGCCGAAGGAGGGATTTGAACCCTCACGGGCGTACACCCACTACGCCCTGAACGTAGCGCGTCTGCCAGTTCCGCCACTTCGGCTAACCTTTGTACGGGGTTTATTTTATCGGGTTTTTCGTTTTTGTCAACCTTTTTGCGCCGTTTTTATTCATAGCACCTGACCGAGCATGCTATAATCGCTATGATCACCCAGGAGAAGTATGGACACATTTATTCAAAGAGCACTGAGTTTTCTCGTCACCCCACCAGGAAATCTCATCTTCCATCTGGTACTGGCTTTCTCTGTGCTTGCCAGCCTGCAAGCTGTTTTGATCGGCCAGCGCGCCAGTGCGTACCGCTATTCAGGGCGGATGGTGCTTGGGTTGTGCATGCTGATGCTTGGACAACTACTGCTGTTCTTAAGCAGCGGACTGGCCTGGCAGGGGGTTTTGAATCCGCACTTCTTTTTACCGCCACTTGAACGGGCTGTAACGGTTTTCAGCCTGGTGTGGATCGTATGGCTGTGGAATTTTCCAAAGCCAGCTCGCCTGGGCGACCTTGTAACCGGATTCCTGATCCTGGGCGTTATCCTGCTCTTTTTGTTTACTTATACAAGCTGGACTGTACAAGGCGGACAGACCGCGTTTAATAATTCCTGGGTGGACTGGATCTGGGAACTTGCGGCGCTGTTCATCGTCTTAACAGGTATGGCAATCTTGCTCTTCTCACAGCCGCCCGGATGGGGGTTTGGGTTAGGAATGCTCAGCCTGAGCCTGGCAGGTTTTGTGGCGCATCTGGCATTAATGCCCGCTTCGGGCGACTTCTCAGGGCTGCTCCGGCTGGGACAACTGGCGGCGTACCCGCTGCTCCCCACCCTGCTCAACCGTTTGAGCCTGGCCAGTGACCCGGCGCCGGCCGCTGAAGTGGTGGAGAAGGAGAAGCGTTATCCACAAGTTGAACGCCGTCGCTACAGCAGTGAACAGCGAACAGTCCATGCCTGGTTGGAACTAAAAGAACAAAGTGATCCAGAGGGTGTGACAAATGCAATGGTCAAGGCCCTATCACGGACAATGCTGGCTGATTTGTGTTTTATGATCATGCGCGCGGACGATGGTCAGGTGATCTTCTCTACCGGGTACGACCTGGTGCGGGAAGGAGAAATACCAGGAACGATGATTGATCAGAGCAAATTGCCTATGTTGGCAGGATCCTTGCAACGTGGAAGGGTTATGCGCGCCGTTTCTGGTGAAACCGAACCCATTGACTTTAAAGTCCTCAGCAGCACCTTTGGCTTTACAGATATCCACAGCCTGATGCTCTTGCCGTTGACGATTAATGATAAACCCTGGGCAGGACTTTTACTGATGTCCCCCTACTCAAAACGGGCCTGGACGGCAGATGACCAGGGGTACCTGACTTCTGAACTGGATGGTATTACGCGGATTTTGCGGAATGCTCAGACGCAGACACGCGAACAACTATCTGTCGGGCAGTTGGAAGAGAGCCTGATCGCTTTCCAAACAGAAATAGACAAACTGCGCCAGGAAAATGAAAAGCTGAATGGGGAACTTGCTGAAGCACGCCAACAAGTAGAAGATGTTGATACGGCTAAGAGCTTTGACGAACTGGTCACTTTGCAGCAGGAAACGCAGGAACAGATTGTTCAACTTCAGCATGAAAACCGGCGGTTGCAAATGGCTTTAAAGAGCCAGGGAGCGAACGGAGCTTCAGCCCTGGAATTTGACCTGAGGGCGACACTGCAAGAAATGGCCCGACTGCAAAACGAACTGGCAGAAGCGAATGCGAGAATACTGCTGACTGAGCGCGAAGCGCCCCAGAATGATGAACAGGCGCAAGAAGAGCATGAGGTAATCGCCTCGATTGCGCAGGAATTACGCCAACCCATGTCCTCCATTGTAGGCTATACCGATCTGCTGCTGGCCGAATTGGTAGGAATTTTAGGCACGCTGCAGCGGCGGTTCCTGGAACGCATCCGAGCATCCACCGAGCGCATGCGCTCTATGCTGGATGATTTAATTCAGGTTACCACGGTTGGGAATGGATCGCTGCGGCTGAAGGTAAAGCCGGTTGAACTGGGAAGTATCATTGACGGAGCTATGTCTGATACACGGGCGCAACTACGCGAGAAGGATATTACGCTTAGGGTAGATTTACCTGAAGAAATGCCAGCGATTCAGGCCGATCAGGATGCGATGCAGCAAATTGTGGTTCACCTGCTGCAAAATGCAGGGGCAGTTACGCCCCTGGAAGGGACCGTTATTTTACGGGCCCGAACGCAGCATGACGATGGGAAGGATTATCTACTGATGCAGGTGACGGATACTGGCGGGGGAATTCCAACCGACCAACTGCAGCGTGTTTTTTCGCGCAGATTTCGTGCTGAAAATCCACTTATCCCTGGATTGGGGGATACAGGGGTAGGGTTATCGATTGCGAAGGCTCTGGTCGAAGCGCAGGGTGGACGTATCTGGGTCGAAAGCACCCCGGGACAAACCACCACTTTTAGTGTTTTGTTACCCATTATTCATAGTTCAGAAGAGACAACCGAAGGCTGAAGGAAGCATGAAACCATTCAATCAACTCATTTTAGGAATACTGGCAGCGATTGGCACGGGGGTACTCGTACTATCAGCCATTTCACTATCACTGACCGAAGGCCAGTCCCTCACCTCAGTCGTTGTCTCTCCCACTTCGATTCAGCTATCGGTAACCCCAGTGGAAGGAAATACAGCGGTTATCCCGCTCAAACCTTCTGCAACGCTGACACAGAGTTTATCCACGCTGTGCCCACCGCCGGAAGGCTGGCGATCCTATGTGGTACAACCCGGTGACGCGTTATCAGAGTTGGCGACGCGTTCAGGGCTGCACGTAGCGCAGCTTCGGGCGGCGAACTGCCTGCTCAGCACACAACTGCTGTCGGGCACGATTATTTTCTTACCGCCCTCAGCGCCAACCAATACAGTTCCCCCTGCGCCGCCGACGACAGAACCGCTCCCAACGTCTGCGGTGACCCTGCCTACTGCACAAGCCCAGCCGACAGCCCGGCCTACAAATACGTCCATTCCATGCGGCCCTCCGTCAGGATGGGTACTTTATACGGTGCAGCCCAATGATACCCTCTACCGGCTGAGCCAGGCTTACGGGATCAGTGTCTATCAACTACAGCGGGCCAACTGCCTATCAGGAACGTTAATCCAGGCGGGGACGCGCATTTATGTCCCCTATGTGATTATCCGCACGCCTGTGCCAACGTTTACGCAGGCAGCGACTCAGACGCCCAGCTCTACCAGCGCGCCGGTGGAAACCAACACGCCGTCGGTCACAGCCACAAATGCTGGCACATTTACACCTACGGATACCAACGTGCCCACGCAACCCACACCGACAATTGCGGAGGTTCCAACGGATACGCCCGTTCCGACCTTTACGAATACCCCAGAACCCAGCACTGCTACCAACACAGCAGTTCCGGTTGTTCCAACCCCAACGACTGCTTCGCCCCCTTCACCGACCCCTGTGGTCCAGGTGACAACGCCGACGGTGAGCGGGACGATGAGTGGAAACCTTTCGAATAACGTGAACGCGAATCATTGATGTTATCGGTTCAAACGTAAATGAGAAGGCCTTTTGAAAAGTAAAATATACTGCTTGTTTAGAAAGAGTTCTCTATGGTAAAGCAACTGGTTCGCCTCGCTTTTATTCTAATACTGGTCTCGGTTGCATGCAGTCTGCCGATGTCCTCTCAGACGCCTACAGTTGAACCAACCCCGAAAGCCGTTTCTCAACTATTCATTACGGCTGGACCGGATTTAACGGCAACGCCGACGCCATTCCAGCCGATTGGGCCAACCGCTACCTCAGCATACACTGCCACACCCCGCACTACCCCTACCGTTATCAGTACAGCAACAGCCACTGAGGATGTCAACGATGTACCGGAAATTCCAACCCCTGTGCGCGTGTCACAGCCCATGCCAGAAGGGACAGTGAACCTGATGGTGCTTGGATCTGACTGGCGGCCAAATTCAGGGTTTCGCACAGATGTGATTATGCTGGTATCGATTAATACGAAAAAAGGCACGGTCAGCGTAGTGTCTTTCCCACGCGACCTGTATGTCACAATTCCGGGATGGATGACCCAGCGCATTAACACAGCCCAGGCGCATGGTGGGTTCAGCCTGATGGCAGATACAATGGAATATAACTTTGGCGTGCGCCCTCAGTATTACATTATGACCAACTTCCAGGGCTTCGTGGGAATTATCAACAGCTTAGGTGGGATCGACGTTAATGTGGGGCAGACCCTTTCTGATTCGTGCGACCTATACTGGTCCAGAGGGGGGTATTGTACCGTCAACCCAGGTGTACGTTCCATGGATGGCGATATGGCTTTGTGGTACGTGCGCTCACGGCATTCTTCAAGCGACTTTGATCGAACCCGCCGGCAGCAAGAAGTGATGTTGGGGTTATTCAAGAAATTAATGAGTATGAACGCCGTCACCAGGCTACCTGAACTTTATCAAAAATTCAGTTCCTCGGTTGAAACCAATATGGGGCTGAGTGATATGCTGCCCTTACTGCCGATGGCCTCGCAGGTACTGACCGACACAAGCCGCATCCGCCAGTTTGCGGTGGGGCCAGGCCAGGTGACTCCCACGATTACGGAGGGCGGCGCAGCCGTTTTGATTCCGAACTATGATGCCATTCGAGCGATGATTCAGGATGCTGTCTTCGGACCTTAAAATTGCGTAAAACTGAGAAAGACTCACCCTGCTACGATTTGACAAACTCGGATGATTTAGGTACACTGATTATGCTATATGTTTTATCTATGCGAAAATCATCCGGCGTTGGAGGCTTATGCCCACTGACCCTACACCTGACATGACCGCACACATCACCGCTCAAACGGCCCTCCTGCCCACCATCCGGGCATGGGAAATCTATTTACAAGATCAAGGGCGGTCACTCTATACCATTAAAGCATTCATCGGCGACCTACAGCTCCTGACCACCTTCCTGCCAGCCGATCGTACACTTGGAACCGTCACGACCAATGATCTGAACCACTTCTTGAACTGGTTACAGAAAGGTCGCGGCGTGCCGTGCAGTCCAAAGAGCCTGGCGCGGCGCATCACTTCGATCAAGTCGTTCTTCCGATGGCTGCACCAGGCTGGCGTGCTGACAGTCGACCCGGCTGAAAAGGTCATTCAGCAGTCGGTGATGAGCCCGCTGCCTGTGGTCCTCACTCAAGATGAGACGGCAAAAGTGCTGGAAGTAGCAAATGCATACCGGACGGCGCAAAAGCCGGATGCACGTCCGTATACCCTGCTGGCGCTGCTGCTGGCAACCGGGATCAAGAAAGGCGAATGCCTGTCACTGTCCCTAAACCACGTGGACCTGGAAGCAACGAATGGGCCTATCCTTTTTGTGCGCTATCCAAGCCCAAGCAACCGGTATAAAGAACGCAAAATTCCACTGCTCGAAGCGTGGGTTGAAAGCTATAAAGAGTACCTGACGCAGTACGAACCGACAGACCGCGTCTTCCCGTGGTCACCACGGCGGTTGGAATATCTGCTGGAAGATATTGGCGAAGAGGCAGGGCTGGAAAAGCACCTCTCCTTTGATATGTGCCGGTGGACCTGCGCATTGGACGATTGGGAATCTGGCATGGACCCGGACAAAATCCGGCAAAAGATGGGGATTTCTAAAATTCAGTGGCGAGAGATCAGCTTGAAACTCCGGCAGTTGTCGGGCGAGCAGCCCCTGCCAGAAAAGGAAAATGAGTTAGAGGAAGAACCAGAACTGGATTAGAACGGACTGGCTCTACATTTGATTGCGCTATCTCTGGGTTTGCAGACATGATGGTCTGCAAACCCAGATTGGTTTATAGGCGGACCAGTTTCAGATATAAAGCACGGCGAGTCGAAGCTGTCAGACGGAAAGGGTCAGCCAGACGGAATCCAGGAACCCAGATAATACGCCCAGCAGAGCAGACCAGGGGCCAGGCAGAACGCAGACGGCGAGGCAGCTTTTCATTGATCCAAAAGTCGGACAGTTTGATGGTGTGGGCGCCCATGCCCAAAGGCTGAAAGCGATCCCCAGGATGAGGGCGACGGAGATGCAAGGGAGCCATTACTTCAGCAGCATCTAACCATGCCTCCCAGGGAGAAGATGAAAAGATTGGTTGAGCGGGGTCAGATTCCAGATCTATCCAATTCGAATAAATTTGCCAGCCAGAAGAAAGGGTGACCTGCCCAGGAACGGACAGCGGCTGCTCTTCCGCTTGCGCCAACTGCGGACCATGCTCTCCACTCCAATCAGGAAGATCAAACGCTCCACGCTCTCCCAACACGAAGAAAGGCTCACCGTCTGAGGTAGGGGAAAGCGCTATCACAAGACCCTGAATCCAATCCATTTGACCTGTACGAGGCGGAGCTTCAATAAAATCTACCGCCCGCTCAACGGCCTCAAAATCTACATCTCTCATCTGGGGGCGCAGTTGAGCAATCGCACGACGCACCACACCGCGCTGTAAAGGGCGGGAGAGATGGCGCAGTGGCGACCAGTAGAAAGTAAGGTGATCGGCGCGCTGCACGTGTAGGCAGGATTGCCAGGCCTGTGTAATGGCATTCTGCACCAGGCTATCCTCGCCGGTCAGCACCTGCGACGTGCGCCATAAGGTTTGTTTGATCTGCGGATTATAACTGGATAGAAATGGGACCAATTCATGGCGGAGACGGTTGCGAAAGAAGGTCGTATCCTGATTGCTGGCATCCATCACATAGGGCAAGGATTGGGCCTGACAGTATGCCAGGGTGTCTTCTCGCCAGGCAAACAGCAGAGGGCGCACCAGGGGAATGGATTCGTCCCAACCAGGGAGGATGGTGCTGAAATCCATCCCTTTCAGCCCAGAAAGACCTGCGCCGCGCAGCAGATGCATCAGAACCGTTTCGACCTGATCATCCGCGGTGTGACCGACTGCTACCGCCTGGGCTGCATGACGGCGAGCCTCAGCAAATAAAAAACGGTAGCGCAATATCCGCGCGGCTTCTTCCAAAGAAAGCTTTTCAGACTGGGCAAAAGCCGCTACATCGCCCTGCCCCAGGATAAAAGGGACGTTCAACCGGGCAGCCACTGAACGCACCACCTGAGCATCTTGACTGGATTCAGGACGCAGATGATGATCGAAGTGAGCGGCGAGAACGGGCAGGTGCAGCCGGTGGAGCACATCCAGTAAACAGAGGCTGTCTGGTCCGCCCGAAACCCCAACCAGAATCTTTTCATCAAACGTTAACAAACATTTTCTTTGTAAAACCCTAACTAACCATTCAAGATCCATATGTTTTCGATTATAATAGGGATATGGCCTCTTTGGGAACTGGCGTGATGGATCGATAGAGTAGGGGTTTGCGGCGCTTAGACGTGCAAACCCTTTTTCGACCCACCTGCTTTGAAGGTCTCAAAGATTTAAGATAGGAGGTTACCCTTGCCTCTGACGCAATTAGCTCCCCAAAACTATGACATAGTGAAAAACTTAAAGTTAATTGACAGTTGGCAAACGGTGATGTATAATCAGCCTCCGTGAAATTCTTTAAATTGGGAGAGAAGTGTGATGGAGTTTAGCGTTGCTGCGGATACGGACCGCACAGTTGATACAAACCAAGACAGTGCAGAAGTCAAGGCCAAGATGCACTTTACAGGTACTGTCGTCAAAACAGGCCTTGCTGGTGCAGTCATAGATATTGGGATTGGCCATCCGGCCTTAATCCATATTTCCCAAATCGTCCCGGAAGATCAGAACGCGAGTGAGCCAATCAAGCGCGTTGAAGATGTTCTGCAGGTCGGACAGGCCGTGGATGTTTGGGTCAAAAAGGTCAAGGACAACCGTGTCGAATTGACGATGATCAAACCGCTCGATCTCGAGTGGCGCGACATCAAAAAAGGCATGACGATTACAGGTCAGGTTGTCCGCCTTGAAAAGTTCGGCGCCTTCGTCGAAATTGGCGCGGAGCGCCCAGGGCTAATTCACATCAGTGAAATGGCACACGGGTATGTTCGCCAACCAAGCGATGTTGTTAATGAAGGTGACGAAGTCGAGGCGCAGGTCATCGATGTTAATCGGAAGAAGAAACAAATCAAGCTCAGCCTCAAGGCACTCCAACCAGAGCCTGTGAAGGAAGAAGAGCTGCCAAGGATCTTCACCGAGACCACCCGCAAAGAAAAGCCTGTTCGCAAGAAGAAGGCACGGCCAACGCGCTCGCGCACTGGTCAGATGTCGGGTGATGTAGATGAACTGCTTGCTTCGATCAACGAACCTGAAAAGGAAGCCGAACCAACAGCCATGGAAATGGCGATGCGCGAGGCAATGGAGCGCGCGAAAGCACGCAAGCAAGACGAAAAGACTCGGAGGAACAAGAACGTTTCAGCAGAGCAGGACGATATTTTGAGCCGGACCCTCGAAAACAAGGTGCAATCCTAAAGTAGGGGAAGGTCCAAAAAATATTTTAGTCCTCCTGAAAAATGTTCAGGGTTGGCTATCGTAATCAGTTTCGTTCGATAGAAGGAGATGAGATACCTCAGCCGTCACGAATGACCGAGAAGGTTAAGTCGTTGAAAGATTGAGGCCGCCCAGAGTTACTAGTCGAGAACTTCCCACCCTCTCCACCACCCGAGACTTTTACCCCCGCCGAAATGCGGGGGTTTGCTTTTAACCACAGCGCGAAAAATCAAAGGAAGTGGAGACAGGTGAAAACAGCATTTTCTGACAAATCGCAGAGAAGAACAAAATGTGTCTTTCTTTTGATTTATAAGTATGGTAAACTTATCCCGAATTGGGTGTTCACTCCTTTTAAGGAAAAGCCTGGCAAAGCAGCTTTTGATTGTTCAAGCCGTAGGTCGCCAGGCTTTTAATGTGAGGACGTGCAAAAGTCGATTGAATTGTTCAGGTGTTGATAAGTAAGTCAGACTATGGAATTTATTTTTTGGTATCCGACCTTTTTAGGAAGCCGGAAACCACAGATCAGTGGGGAGGCGCCGGTCAAACGGCCCTCCCCACTTCTTTATTGTTAAGCCAAAACACAGGTTTGTACGAGTCTTGAGAGAAGAGGAGCTCTTCAAAAAATGGCGACGAAGTATATTTTCTTCACGGGTGGCGTAGTTAGCTCAGTAGGTAAAGGGGTAACAGCGGCAGCAATTGGTCGGTTACTTAAGAACCGCGGTTTTGCCGTGGCGGTACAGAAGTTGGATCCTTATATCAACGTTGATCCGGGTACGATGAGCCCATACCAACATGGTGAAGTGTTCGTGCTGGATGATGGGGCAGAGACTGATCTGGACCTGGGGCATTATGAACGTTTTATTGATGTGCGTCTGAATAAGGTCTGTAACATCACGACCGGACAGGTTTACGCGGAAGTGATCAGCAAAGAACGGCGCGGCGATTACCTGGGCGGGACGATTCAAGTCATTCCGCACATTACAAATGAAATCAAGCGGCGCATCGCGATGGTAGCGCGCACTACTGGGGCTGAAATTGTTCTGGTGGAAGTGGGCGGTACGGTAGGCGATATTGAAAGCCAGCCTTTTTTGGAAGCTATCCGTCAGATGCGCAGTGACCTGGGGCGCGAAAATACCTTTTACGTACACGTAACATGGCTGCCATATATTGGCGCGACGGAAGAGTTGAAGACAAAGCCAACCCAGCACTCTGTGCGCGAACTGCGCTCCATTGGGATTACCCCAGATATGATCATTGCTCGCTCTGATACGCCGGTAGAAGAAAACCTGCGCGAAAAAATCGCTTTGTTCTGCGATGTGGAAAAGCGCGCGGTGGTGCCCATGGTGACGACTCCGATCCTGTATGAGATTCCCTTGCTGCTCGAAGATGCCCAGGTGGGGGATTATGTTTTGCAGCGCGTGGGGCTTTCGGCGCGGCAGAAACCCGAATGGGTGCAGTGGGAGCGGCTGATTGAAGAAATCCGGCGGCCAAAACCCACTGTAAAGGTAGCCCTGGTGGGGAAGTATGTCGAACTACACGATGCTTATATCAGTGTGCGCGAAGCGTTGAAACACGCGGCTTTGCAGCTAGGGGTAGAACTGGATTTGCAATGGCTGCACTCAAATGAATTGGAAAAGGGACGGGGGTTGGACGTACTCGAAGATGTAGACGGGATTATCGTTCCGGGTGGGTTTGGCAGCCGCGGCATTGAAGGGAAAATTCAAGCAGCGCACTTTGCCCGAACCCATAAGATTCCCTACCTGGGGTTGTGCCTGGGAATGCAGCTGATGGTGGTGGAATTTGGGCGAGAAGTGCTGAAAAATGAACAGGTGAATTCCACCGAGTTTGACCGTACCACGCCACATCCCGTCATTGATCTGATGCCAGATCAACACCAGATCACCGACCTGGGCGGAACGATGCGCCTGGGGCTTTACCCATGTCAGTTACAACCCGGCACGATCGCGGCAAAAGCCTACGAACAAGACCTGGTTGAGGAAAGGCACCGCCACCGCTTCGAATTCAACAATGCTTACCGCGAGATCTTCAAAGAACACGGCATGCAGTTTTCGGGACTTTCGCCAGATGGCAAGCTGGTCGAGATCGTCGAGTTGAACGATCATCCATTTATGCTGGGCACGCAGTTTCACCCTGAGTTTCTCTCGCGACCTAACCGGCCTCATCCGCTGTTTGTGCGCTTCTTAGCGGCTGTGTGCCAACACGCCGGGCTACTGACCGAGGAAGCCCAAACGAGGGACAGCGTGACGGCAAGTGAATAACTTTCCAGTGGGTTGAAACGTTAAAATCGTATTATACTTAGCGGGATCCTTTTATCTCTTCCCTCACTCGCTCAAATCGGCGGAATCCGCTGATAATCAAATTAAAGAGGATAGTTATGGATACTGAAATCGAATCAATCGTTGGACAAGAAATTCTAGATTCTCGTGGCAACCCGACTGTAGAAGTTGAGGTTGTGCTGGCAGATGGAAGCTGGGGTAGGGCTGCGGTTCCCTCAGGCGCTTCGACGGGTGTTCACGAAGCCCTGGAACTGCGCGACAATGACAAAGCCCGCTACGGCGGCAAGGGTGTGCTCAAAGCAGTTGACAATGTGAACAACGTAATTGCAGATGCGCTGGTCGGGTGGGATGCAACGGAACAGAAAGCAATCGACCAGACCATGTTCGACCTGGACGGAACCCCGAATAAGTCGAAGCTGGGCGCAAATGCGATCTTGGGGACCAGCCTGGCAGTTGCGAAAGCCGCGGCGAACGCACTGGGTCTGCCGCTTTACCGCTATATTGGCGGCGTATATGCCCATGTGCTGCCCGTTCCGATGATGAACATCTTGAACGGTGGCGCGCATACGGCCTGGCAGTCCACCGACGCGCAGGAATTCATGGTCATGCCGTTCGGCGCCCCTTCGTTCTCAGAAGGTCTGCGCTGGGGCGCAGAGATCTACCAGACGCTGAAGAGCGTGTTGAAGAGCCGCGGCTATGCGACGCTGGTCGGCGACGAAGGTGGTTACGCACCTGCTCTGAAGGCGAACTCGGAAGCGGTGGAAGTGATTTTGGAAGCCATCGAAAAAGCAGGCTATCGCGCTGGCGAACAGGTAGCCATCGCGCTCGACCCGGCAGCTTCTGAACTATATGATGAAGATTCAAAGCGCTATATTCTGCGCAAAGAAGGCAAGGAACTGACCAGCGAGCAGATGGTTGACTTCTGGAAGTCGTGGGTGGACCAGTACCCGATCGTTTCGATCGAAGATGGGTTGGCTCAGGATGACTGGGACGGCTGGAAGCTGATGGTGCAGGAACTGGGCGACCGCCTGCAGATTGTAGGCGATGACCTGCTGGTAACCAATCCAGAGCGTGTACGCCGGGGAATTCGTGAGAAAGCCGCGAATGCACTGCTGGTCAAGCTGAATCAGATCGGTTCACTTACAGAGACCATCGAAGCGGTGGAAACCTGCCACCGAGCAGGCTGGAGAGCGATCACCTCGCACCGCTCGGGCGAGACGGAAGATGCGACCATCGCCGATTTGTGCGTGGGCCTCAACACCGGGCAGATCAAGACCGGCGCGCCGGCGCGTTCTGATCGTGTTGCCAAGTACAATCAACTGCTGCGGATCGAAGCCGAACTGGGCGAAACTGCGCAGTATGCTGGCTGGGGCGCTCTGGCCCACAAGCCCAGCTATACTAAGTAAACGCTAAAACAGGAAGGGGTTTGCACTATACTTCGTATGCTGCAAACCCGTCTGTTGTGATGACAGGGGATGGACCCGGTAACCGGGTCCATCTCTTTTTAAGAGTAAGGCATTTATAAGATGGAGGTACTGCCAGCGATTTAGGAGCGAGGGGGATCTTTGCGATTGAGTTCATCCAAAATAGAGAAGACTTCCTCACTGGAAGGAATATCAGACATGGAGTCGCCATAGTGAGCATAACGGATTTGGCCCTGTTGGTCAATCACAAATAAGGCTGGCATCCGGCCAAACTTAAACAGGTTGACTTCCTGCTCGTAACGTGAGGCGACCCGCGAACGAAGATCGGGCAGGCCAATCATGGGCATATCATGCTCCTGCCAATAGTCTTGAAAGGTATGCGGGCCATTGGGGCCTAACACCAACAGAGCGGCACCCCGCGCCTGAAATTCAGAATAGTCCTGGCGCAACTGCGCCAGATGCTGACGACAGTAGGGTCAGGCAAAACCACGGTTGAGCACCAGCACCACTGGCTGGTGTCCGCGATAGTCGGAAAGACGGACGAGGTTCCCATGAGTGTCCTTCAACTCAAAGTCGGGAGCCTGCGCCAAAACCTGCAAACGCTTCGCCAAATTACATCTCCTCTCTACTTGTCTTTAAGAGAATGAATAAAGGGCAAAACCGCATCCAAAAAGGCCTGCGGGCATTCTTCCTGAGGAACATGACCACATTCGGGAATGACTGCCAGCCCAGCCTGCGGGATGGCTTGCGCCAAACGCAAACTCTGTTCGGTAGGCACAATGCGATCATCATCTCCTGTGATCACCAGAACCGGCATCTTTAACAAATCCACCTGTTCGCCCAGGTTACCCGGTTGAGAAGCTTTCGTGAGCTCCCACAAGGCGCGATCCCAGTGATCGCCCTGAAGGGGTTTGCGATAACCGGCGCGCACTTCAGGAGTAATCTGTGCAGGATCGTGCCAGGCTGTGGTAATCAGGTCTTCGCCGCGGGTTTGAATGGAGCGTACAATCAAAGGGCCGAGGTGATCCATCTGAGGCGTGTGAATCAAAGGCCGAAGCCAGGAAGGACTGCCCCCACCGGCATAAATGGCGGCGTCTACCAATACCAACCCCCGCACGCGATCTGGCTTTTCTAAGGCGGCCTGCACTGCCACGGTTCCTCCGGCTGAATTACCGACCAGAACCGCCTGTTCAATACCAAGCGAGTCCATCAAGGCAAACAGTAAGTCCGGTTGGGTAGACAGCGAGTAGGGATTCTGCCCCTGCCACTCCGCAGGGATGGGGCGTTCGGTTAAGCCGAAGGCAGGGCGGTCATACGCCACGACCCGCCACTCGACGCTCAACGGGGCCATCACTTCACGCCAGGAAAAGAGACTGGCGCCAAAACCATGCAGCAGGATCAGTGCAGGCTTGCCCTGGCCCGTCTGCTTGTAGTGCAGCTTAAGGCCGTCGATCTCGACAAAAAGACTGTCAGGATCAGCCAGTTCTTCTGGCGGGCGCGTGTTTTGCAAGGGAGGCACAGGAACCAGAAACGGCCCGACGGCTAGAATCAAGAAAATAAGCAGCAGTACCATTCCAATGATACGGGCAATAACCATCCTGCATTCCCTCCACGTAACATATCCAAAAAGCGAACAGTGGCCTGGGCCACCAATGCCTGCTGAGCTTCACGGCTGATTGTCGCCTCGTTATCGCCTCCCTGCGGCCCATACCAACCAAACTGACCATGGTTTCCTCCCACTATGGGCGCCCATTCGGTTGCGTCGGGCAGGAGTGGGCGGGAAGCGGCGATCTTAGTAGGGGTAGCCAGACCATCCTGAGTACCATAAACGGACAGCACCTGGACATCCTGGCCTGCCAGAGTATCGGCCTCGGCTGGATAAGCGGCCCACAGCACCAAACCTTCGATCTGTGCTGGGTGCTGTGCGGCATAGTGAGCCGCCATGGCGCCACCCAACGAATGCCCCCCAATTGCCCAATGTTGAACGGCTGGGAAAGCCGCAATGACCGCACCGGCCCGTTCGCTGCCAAAGACAGCAAGATTGAGCGGCATGGGAACCAACACCACCAGATACCCTTCAGCGGCAATGGTGCGGGCCAGAGGGGCATAGGCGCGGTAATCGACACGACCTCCAGGATACAGAATCAAACCGGTTTGGGGTTGAGCGCCGACAGGTTGAAAGATGACCCAACGATCTTGCGTGACCTGAACCTGAGCATCGGATTGCAGGGCTTGCAAGGCCTGAGGCATGGGTCTAAGCGGGGTCGAGCCCCATATCACGAAAGCGGCAGCGCCAAGCAGCAGTACAACGAGCAGCCCTAGCAGAATCTTTTTTAGCACTGTAATGTCCCTCCCTTTTTCAATGCCCATTGTACATAAGAAACGCAATCTGTACAATGCTGTTCTATACAAGGGTTATACAAACATCCGTAATAGACAACAGCGGCGGCTGGCATTCGCTTAAGAGAATATAGGCAGCCTCCGAATAGAAGCAAGGTGGAGTGAAAAGGAGCTACCCAAGATGATCTCGGGCCGTTTGCCAAACCTGATCAAACATCTCGGTGGTCAAGCGGCCAGTTTGGGTGTTCTGTTGGCTGGGATGGTAAGAGGCCAGCAGCCAGGGCAGCCCAGGGCCTAACTCATAGAAGGCAGTATGACCAAACTTCAGAGAAGGCAGGGAATGCCCAAGCATGCGATAGTTCAGCAAGACATTGTCAAATGCGATCTTGCCAAGCGCCACGATCCCCTGCATCTGATGGAGCAGGCGCAGTTCTGACAGCAAATAAGGACGGCAGTTATCCATCTCGTCACGCGTGGGCTTATTGGCTGGCGGCGCGCAGCGGCAGGTCGCAGCAATATACATATCACGCAGTGCCAGACCATCTCCAAGATGGGTAGACACAGCCTGGTTGGCAAATCCAGCGCGGTAGAGCGCGTCAAACAGAAAATTACCGGACGAATCGCCAGTGAAGACCCGCCCGGTACGATTCCCGCCGTGCGCAGCCGGCGCCAGCCCGACGACCAGGAGGCGAGCCTGCGGATCACCAAAGCCCGGAACCGGACGGCCCCAGTACTCCCAATCGCGGTAGGCACGGCGCTTAACACGCGCTACTTCTTCACGCCAGGCTACCAGGCGCGGGCAACGGCGGCATTCTACCATTACATCGTTCAGTTCTTCCAACGACTGTAACTGGTTCAGCACAGCCAGGAAGGCTTCAGGCGATTCAGTCACGAGGTTTCATCCCTTCAAAATAGATTTCGAGGATTGATTTTACCACCCGCTCCTGACCCTCCTGAGAAACAGCGTGACCAGGGGTAAAGAAAGGATACATGAGGCCCAACAAGCTCCAAACGGCCAGATTCAGGTCGATCTGGCGCAGTTGGTTCCTTTGCATACCCTCTTGTAAAACGACCCCGAGGCGATCGAGAAAGCGAACCTGATACTGTTGAACAAACTGAGCGCGGTTCTCGGCCCCGATCTTATTTAACTCCTGATTTGCCAGGCGGATCACTTCGCGGCGCTCGGCGGGCATCTGCGAAAAAATGGTACGTACGAAATAGCCCACCTGAGATTCCACTCCACCGGGCTGCTGGGCCGCCTGCTGCAAGACAGCTTCCAGGTCTGCCAGGCTTTGGCTAAGAATTCTCGAGAAAGAGGGCTTCTTTATCGCGAAAGTGATAATACAAAGCGGCTTTCGAAAGACCACAGGCCTCAGCGATTTCTCGCATGGAGATGCCATCATAGCCGTGGGCTACAAAAAACTGCAAGGCTTTCAGAAGGATCCGATCGCGGACATCGATATTTTCAACGGACACCTTCACTCCCTTCTCTGGTATAGATCAGCTTGAATTCGACGATCCCCCTCATACAGGGTGAACGATGTGTTCTGTTTCTTCGACCTCTTCCGCTTCGGCCTCACCCTCGGCTTCATTTTGTTGCACAGTACGCTGTTCAGCAGCGCGGCGCTTAAGCTGGGTAGATATGAAGACCAGCAGCAGGCTGAGGAAGCTAATGATGAGGAAAGCCAGGGCGTAACCAGCAGCCTTACCGCCAGCGCGAATCCCTGAAGCCGCAATGGCCCCTACCAAAGTACTGCCGATCAACTGCCCGGTGCTGGTGAAAACCGCAACCACGCCCTGCGCCACAGAACGCTCAGAAGCTTTGGCCTCGTTCAGCATGATATAACGAAGCGGCGCGCCTAATAAGGCTGACATCCCCAAACCAATGAGCAGCCCAGAGAGGATAAACATGACCAGGTTGGCGGCGAACTGGCTCAGCAAGAAGAGGCCAATGGTCATGATCAATGTGCCAGATAGAATGACTGCGCGGGAACCAAAGCGGTCGAGCAAGCGCCCGGCAGTGGGCGAACCAAAGGCCATAGACAGCACAACTGGCAAGAGCAAGAAGGTCGCCGAATCCTGTGTGACTCCGTAGGCACTGAGGGCCGCAACCGCCAGAAGTGGGATAAAGACCATGCTGGCTTCGCCTACCCCAGCCCCCACTGAGAGGGCATAGGCGAGGCGTAGTTGGTTGCGATCAAATAGTTCAGGCGGCAGGATGGGGTTCTCGACGTTTCGCTCAACCCTGGTAAGCACGAACAGCAAAACGGCAAAAATTACCAGGAAAGGCAGTACGTTGAAGGATACCAGGCTGGCAAAGAAGGCTTGCGCGTCCAGATGATTTACCCCCCAGGCCAGGCTAGCCAGGAGAACTGCCAGTACGAGCATGCCCAACCAGTCGAAGGCCTGGGTTTCGGCAGGGCGGCTGGAAGGCAGCACGCGCAAGCTGAGAAGAATAACAACGGCAGCGACAGGCAGATTGAGCAAGAACAACCAGTGCCAGGAAGCGACATTCAGGATCAGGCCGCCGAGCAGCGGACCAATGAGAAATGCCAGGCCAAAGACGGCGCCAATCAGCCCGAGGGCGCCGCCGCGCTTCTCAGGAGGAAAGGTATCGCCAATGACAGCGCTGGCGACAGGGAAGATGCCACCCGCCCCAAAACCCTGGATAGCTCTGCCAACCAGCACAACCACAAAACTGCCAGACAGCGCAACGATCAATGAACCGAGCGCAAACAAGGATACGTCTAAAAGGTAGATGGCTTTGCGCCCATAAAGATCGGAGAGCTTGGACATGAGGGGCGTGCCGATCAGGTTGAACAACACATACAAGCTAAACATCCATGCCAGGATACGGTCTGAAACGCCAAACTGGGCCTGAATGGCTGGCAGGGCTGGCCCAACAATGGCAATATCCAGGGCGCCCATTAAGACGCCAGTAAACAAGACAGTGAGAATCCGATTGCGAACGCTGGACTTAACTTCCATTTTCTTCAATCCCTCCTTTAACACCTATCGGAAGCGAACTTACCGACCGGTCAGTAAGTGGATTGTAGTCCTGGTAGTGACCCATGTCAAGGCGGAGAAGAAAACGATGCGATTCGTTATTTGCTCAGGAAGGCCATTGGGGATCAGAGAAGCGAAGTACTCACCCCGGACCAACCTGCCGCAAGCTGCCCCATGCGCGTCAACTGCCGGATGGTTACCGCGAGGCTGCGGACATCATTCAAGGCATTGTGAGCCATATGGTTATATTCCGCCCCTACAGCCTGATGTACCGTCCCACTGGTGTACTGACGGGTATCAATGCCCACCTGCTCAAAAACGCCACGGATATCGTGGATCCCTGATGGAAAGGGAGTGACAGCCAAGTCATTTAATGCAAAGTTCTCCGTTAACACCGAGAGATCATCGCCATAGCAAAATAATGGAATATGCCCTTGTTCGCAAAATGTATAGAAGGCAGCAAAAGCCTCAGGAAAAAGTACTCCTCGCGTGTCGATCGCTGACTGCTCAATTCCCGTCAGCTCGATAATATAGGATGACAGAATCGGATTATGCTTAGGCTTGACGAGACAGTCAAAGTACTCTGTTTCTGTTACGCTCTCATCTACGGCTACCCGAACTGCGGCAATCTGAATAATTTCACGATGCTCCCACGGTTCCGACCATTTTCGGAGATGCGAGCCTTCCCAGGCGGTGTATTCGAAATCAAACAAGATGATGTGGTGATTTAATGCGCGTCCTTTGTGTTCATTTTATTTCTTGACTGTTTCGGGCAGAAACCGTAGCCGCCCGGCGCTGATGAACCGCCATTATTTTACTCCTTCCCTTTACGACCTGAGCAGATTGAGCCAATGCAGAAAGGAGAAATCAAACAGCGGAGTAGAGCAAACAGAACTGGATTAAGGCAGGGGATTAAAAAACCTCGTGGGGGAATACCAGCGAGGGATAAGCAAACCGCGGATTGCGTTGGACTGAGATGCTAAAGGAGGAGCATGGCATCGCCAAAGGAGAAGAAGCGGTAATTTTCCTGGACGGCGGTCTGGTAGGCTGAGAGGATGCGCTCGCGCCCGGCAAAGGCCGAGACCAGCATAATGAGGGTGGAGCGCGGTAGATGGAAGTTGGTTATGATGGCATCGACGGCGCGGAAGGTGTAGCCGGGCAGGATGAACAGGCTGGTAGGACCAGCAAACGGCTGAACAACTTTTTGACCCTGAGCATTTTGGGCAGCGGATTTAAGCGTGCGGACACTGGTCGTGCCTACCGCGACCACACGACCACCGGCAGAATGGGCCGCATTGATTTGTTCGGCCGACTCAGGCGTTAGCTCACACCACTCAGTATGGATAGGATGGGTGCGGGGATCGTCTTCGGTGACAGGCGCAAAGGTATCCAAACCGACATGCAGGGTGACGGAAGCAAAGTGAATGCCGCGTGACTGTAAGTGATCCATCAGTTCTGGCGTAAAATGCAGACCAGCAGTCGGGGCCGCAGCCGAACCGGGTTGGGTAGCATACACGGTCTGATAGCGCTCGGGGTCCGCAAGGCGGGTGTGAATGTAGGGCGGCAGAGGCATTTCGCCCACGCGCGGGAGATAGGATTCAACCGGCTCCGAAAAGCGGATGAGACGGCGAGAACCTTCCAAATCGGCGATCACCTCAGCCTGAAGACCTTCACTCACGATTAGATGGCGACCGGGATGTATTCCTTTCCCCCCTACCAGGGCCTCCCAGGTGAGCGAGTCAGCACGGCGCAGCAGCAGTAGTTCAATCTTGCCGCCAGTGTCTTTATGCGCAAACACACGCGCCGGAATAACGCGGGTCTGATTGATCACCAGAACATCCCCGGGATTCAGATAATGACTGATGTTCCAAAAGGTCGTGTGGGTTAAGTCAGGACGCTGACGGTCGAGGACCATCAAGCGCGACGCATGACGAGGCTCCACCGGCGTTTGCGCAATGCGCTCTGGGGGGAGAATGTAATCAAAATCGGAAGTCTTCACAGCTAAGAAAATAATCCAGGTTGCTGCGTAGAGTCAGGAAAAGGCATTCCCAGGTGATCGTAAGCGTGGCGCGTGGCTACCCGACCCTGGGGCGTGCGATCGAGGAAGCCCAATTGCAGTAGATATGGCTCGACCACATCCATAATGGTATCAGGCTCTTCCCCAATGGAAGCAGCGATGGTGTTTAGCCCAACCGGGCCGCCGTTATACTTTTCGACAATTGTAGACAGCACACGGCGATCGACCTCATCCAGCCCTAAAGGATCCACATTGAGCAGGTTTAGGGCCTCACAAGCCACATCACGCGTAACGGCGCCCTGGGCGCGCACCTGAGCAAAGTCACGCACACGGCGCAACAGCCGCAGCGCCACGCGCGGCGTACCACGCGCCCGGCGGGCCACTTCTTCCAGTCCCTCGGGCCGCACATCTACGTTAAGCTTGCCAGCGGCGCGGCCGAGAATGTATTCCATGGCTTTCTGGTCATAGTAATCCATGCGATAGACCGCGCCAAAGCGGGCGCGCAGCGGCGCAGAAACCAACGCCAGGCGCGTAGTGGCTCCGATGACGGTAAAGCGTGGCATCTTAAGGCGGATGTTCTTGGCGGCCGGCCCTTTGCCAATGATGATATCGAGGGCAAAATCTTCCATCGCCGGATACAATACTTCTTCAACCACCCGACCCAGGCGATGGATCTCATCGATAAATAGGATATCTCCGGCGCGTAAATTGGTCAAAATTGCAGCCAGGTCTCCGGGGCGTTCCACCGCCGGGCCTGCCGTGATCTTAATGTTTACGCCCATCTCATTCGCCAGCACGTGCGCCAGGGTTGTCTTCCCTAAGCCGGGCGGGCCATAAAAGAGAACGTGTTCAAGAGATTCCTTGCGCTGCCGTGCAGCCAAAATTAAAATTTCCAGATTTTCCTTTAATTGATCCTGCCCGATGAAATCCTCCAGGCGCTGCGGGCGCAGTGCTGGATCGACATTTTCATCAGGCCTGGTTTCAGGAGTTACCAGACGTTTTTCCAGATCGCTCATGGGTAAAATTATACTCGATTCCCATTCTATCCGCATCTCGGAAATGGAACAATTGATCCAATTAAGCCTCTTTGGGAATTCATACAAACGAGGCGGATCAATGGGGCTTACTTAAAAGATGGTTTCCTGCGATGGGAAGACGATATAATACCCTAAATACCTGTTGGAGTTGTTTATGTCAAATGTTATGGTTTCGAATCATCCACTCGTTCTGCACAAACTGAGCATCCTGCGGGATACTCGCACAGAACCCAAAAAGTTTCGCCAACTGGTGAAAGAAATCACTGCCCTACTGGCGTATGAAGCGACGGCAGATCTGAACACCGCCCCTATTGAGGTGCAGACACCGCTGACAACAGCGCAATGCCAGGAACTGCAAGAAAAAATTGGCCTGGTGCCGATTTTAAGAGCCGGGCTGGGCATGGTAGAAGGCATCTGGGAATTGATGCCCTCCTCCGAAGTCTGGCATATTGGGCTGTATCGGGACGAGCGAACGTTGAAACCGGTGGAGTACTACAATAAGCTGCCAGTGGAACCGACTGTATCGGTATGCCTGATCCTCGACCCGATGCTGGCGACCGGTGGGTCTGCCACAGCCACAGCGGATATTCTTAAACGGTGGGGTGTCAAGAAGATCAAGTTCCTGGGGCTGATCGGCGCGCCAGAGGGAATTGCGACCATGCAGAAGAATCATCCAGATATTCCCATCCATCTGGCCTGTGTGGATGATCACCTGAACGAGAAGGGATATATTGTTCCTGGTTTAGGGGATGCGGGTGACCGCCAGTTTGGGACGGCATAGCCCAATCAGAACCATTTGCTTTTGCGGTTTGTTGGACCCAAAAGGCAGATCGCAAAAGCAGGTAGAACTTCAGCCACCAATTTGCTGCATAAAACGGCCCTTGGGCAGATCATTGTTCGCGAGATCGTGCCCAGCTGGTTTGGTCGCTACAGCCTGTTGTAAGTAGGGCAGCAGCGCTTCTCCCTGACGCAGCGCCGCCAGAAAAGGGATCTCCTGATCGCGCAGCAAGCAGGGCCGGAAATTCCCATCGGCGGTCAGGCGCATGCGGTTGCACTGAGCGCAAAAGTGTTCACTCAGGGGCGAGATAAATCCCACGCGCCCACGCGCACCCGGCAAGTGATATTCGCGAGCCGGACCATTTCCGTCTTCCAAATGCGAGTCAGAGGGCTTCAAGCCTAAGGGGGCTAAAGCAGCCTGGATGTCAGGAATCGAAAGATAAGCGTCAGCAGGGTTAGGAAAGGGATCGCCCCAAGACTGTTGATTGTTGACGGGCATCAGTTCAATAAAGCGAATATGCCAGGGATGAGCCAGGCTGAGGCGGGCAAAATCTTGTAACTCATCCTCATTGACTCCTCGCATCGCGACGGCATTGATCTTAATCGGCCCCAGTCCGGCGGCCTCAGCTGCTTCCATTCCGCGCCAGACCCGTTCCAACGAACCGCCGCGGGTGATGCGAGTGAACTTCTCAGCTTGCAGTGAATCCAGACTGAGATTGATGCGATGCAAGCCAGCATCTTTCAGTTCAGCGGCCATCTTTTCAAGTAAGAAGCCATTGGTCGTGAGGCTGATATCTTCAATGCCAGGTGTTTCGCTCACCATGCGCACCAGGTCGGGTAAATCGCGGCGAACCAGTGGTTCCCCACCCGTGAGACGTACCCTGCGGACCCCTTGTTCCGCAGCAACGCGCACCACCTGCGCGATTTCTTCATAACGCATGATCGCCTGGTGCGACAGCCGCTGAACCCCCTCGGCAGGCATGCAGTAAACACAACGAAAGTTACAGCGGTCTGTGACCGAAACACGCAGATAGGTTACTGCGCGTCCCCAGCGATCGATTAGCATCGTTTCTCAACCTCACAAATCTTCATCACAAACAGAATAATCAACCTAAGGAACCCGCACCACGCGCAGCCCAGCAATCTGCATCACCAGCCCGCGCAGCAGCACCAGCGGAAAGAGCAGCACGAGATGCACCACGAGACTGACGCCAAAGATCGTCGCCAACAGGCGGAAAGCCTGATTGAGCGCAGGAGCCAGGTTTTGGAGCAGCCAGGGGCCGCCTCCCGCGAAAAAGGCCAGCGCGATCAGTCCCAGTATTACCAGGGTCAACGGCAGCCAGGCGCGCCGGTCTGAAGCAGAAGGCAGCATGGTGCTGCTCACAGCGAAGGCCAGATAAAACCACATCCAGAAGTCAGACTGCTGCGGCAGAAGACGCAGGGCGTACCAGAAGCCTTCCCAATTCTGATTGCCCAAATACGCTACCAGGGGCACCAGACCCAACTGGTGAAGGCCGAGATAAGCAATGACCGCACCGCCGGAAATCAGAGGCGACATGCCAATCATGGCATCGCGCAGTAGATCAGACTCGGCGGTTTCCACATAGCCGAGGCGAAGCTGGCCTTCGGGCATGAGCTGCGGGATCAGTGAAAAACGCCCGGTGCGCACCATCAGCAGTTGGGCCATCACGTAGTGGCTAAGTTCGTGCAGGAACACACCGGGGAAAAACAACAGGGAAAACAGCCCTAGAGAAAACATAGGGCGGCGGGTGATCAGCAAAAAAAGCACTTGCAGCTCACGATGCAGGCGGCGCTGGAAGAAGAGGAGTGGCCCCAGCATGAGCAGGAGCCACCCCAGGCCATCAAAGTTGTTCCAGACGATATCGATCAGACCCGACAAATTCGTTCCCACGGGCTTGCAATCAGAGCTTACTTGACCCGCTCGGCGGCTGCTTTGACAATGGCGACAAAATCGGCCGGTTTCAGGCTGGCGCCGCCCACCAAAGCCCCATCGATATCGGGCTGCGAGAAAAATTCCGCGGCATTCTTGGCATTCACCGAGCCACCATACTGAATACGAACTGCCTGAGAAACATCCTCCCCAAACATGGATTTCAGGGTAGGGCGAATGTAATCTGCTAAGACGGCGTTAGCGCCTTCGCCGGAAGCTGCGCGGCCCGTACCAATGGCCCAAACCGGTTCATACGCAATCACCAACTGGCTCGCCAGGGCAGCATCTAAACCTTGCAGCCCTTCACGAACCTGGCGCTGCACCACTTCAGCGGTGCGATTGGCTTCGTTTTCTTCCAGGGTTTCCCCTACACAAACAATGGGAGTGAGACCATTGGCAAAAGCAGCCTTGACTTTGCGGTTAACCGTTTCATCTGTTTCACCAAAGTAAGCCCTACGCTCGGAGTGACCCAGGATGATATACTGGCAAAACTCCGCGACCATCTTAGGCGAAACCTCACCGGTATAAGCGCCTGACTCTTCCCAATACATATTCTGAGCGCCCAAACCCACGTCAGTACCGACCAGCATGGCGGCGACCGGCATCAGATAAGGGAAGGGAGGGCAGATGGCCCGATCAATCGAAGGGACGCTTTGCAGTCCAGGCAGCATATCTGCCACCAATGCCCGCGCCTCTTCTCCAGTTTTATTCATCTTCCAGTTTCCAGCTACAAAAGGTTTTCGCATTGTTATCCCTCGCGCAAAAATAAAATGATGACGAGAATCAGGAAACCGCTATCTATCCTGTATTTCATGAAAGAACTGTCCCTAGTATAACGCAAATCGACCCTTTCCCACGCCAACTAGCGGGTTTTCGTAGGGAACACACACTGTTGCAGGTTTGACATTCGATGACCTTAAAGGTAAGATTAAGGCCTTCAGGCTGGTTGGATGATCGCGGCTGTGCAATGCTGCATAGTCGAGGAAAGTCCGCACTCCAAAGAGCGGAATGCCGGGTAACTCCCGGGGTGGAGCAATCTGCCAGATCGGGCCACAGAAACAAACCGCCCCAAAAGGGTAAGGGTGAAAAGGTGAGAAATGTTTTGGCGCAAGCCAAAGCCACTTTCTTGAGCAGCCCCGCGGGTGAAAGTCCGCAGGGTGGGCCAGTGTAAGAGACCACCGGCGTTGGTAGTAATACCGCGGCCAGGTAACCCTCATTCGGAGCAAGGCCAAGCAGAAACAAAGCATGGGGTGCTTCGGCGCCCGGTGCGGGAGGCGGCTCGCCTCCCTTGAGTTTCGGGTGGGCTGCACGAGCGGGCCGGTAACGGTTCGCCTAGAGAGATGATCATCCAGGCAGCGTGCGCTTCGTGCGTACATGCTGGACAGAATGCGGCTTATAGACTGGCCTGAGGATGACTAAACATAAAGGCCGGGTGAATGCAGTAGACTGCACTCCCCTGGCCTTTATGCTTTCTACGCGGTAGTTTTCGAGGGTACAATCAGTTGCATACCCAATTTACAACGGATAGAGGAGGCATTGTGACCTTAGGCAGCATTCCCGAAAAATGGCAGTGGTTTGACCAGGCCCGATACGGCATGTTTATCCATTGGGGCGCGTATGCACAGTATGGGCGCGGGGAACAGGTGCTGTTCCGCGAGCATCTGAACCAGCATGATTATGCCGAGCGGGCGTGTGCCTGGAACCCAAAGCATTTTGACGCGAGCGCCTGGGCTGACCTGGCGCGCCGGGGTGGGTTCCAGTATGCCATCATGACCGCGCGCCATCACGATGGTTTTTGCCTGTGGGACTCGAAAACCACGCGCTACACGACAGCAGCCCAGGCAGCGGGGCGCGACTTTGTCGGCGAATACGTGGAGGCCTTTCGGAAGGCTGGGCTGCGGGTGGGGCTTTATTACTCCCTGGCAGACTGGCGCATTCCGGCATATTGGGAAGGACCGGGTAAAGATCCAGAGGGCTGGGTGGCCTTCCAAAATTATGTCCACGCGCAGGTGGAAGAACTGCTGACAAACTACGGCAAGATTGACGTGATCTGGTTCGATGGGGCCTGGCCGCATTCGGCGCTTGAATGGAAATCACCAGAACTGGTGGAGATGATTCGCAAGCTGCAGCCCGACATTTTGATCAACAACCGCCTGGGCTTACTGCCGGCAGAAGGGAATTCCAACCAGCCGCATGTGGATGGTGGCATGGGGGTAGGAGAGTCGAGGACGTTGGGCGATTTTGGGACGCCAGAGCATCATATCACCGCCGACGCGGGGCGTTTATGGGAATCATGCCAGGTGTCCACCTGGCGACTGTGGGGCTACACAGCAGGTGAACGCTGGCGACCAGCCGATCTGCTGCTGGACATGCTGGTGGAAGCGGCGAGTAAAGGTGGCAACCTGCTGTTGAATGTAGGCCCTACCGCACAGGGAGAACTGCCCCCTCAGTTTGTGGAACGGGCGGAAGCGATTGGACGCTGGCTGGAGACGCACGGAGGAGCAATCTACGGATCGGAAGCGGGAGAAGTGTGTGAGTTTATCACTTACGGACGGCAAACGCGCAAAGGCAACAACCTTTATCTGGTGATTCGGTTTTGGGATGGACAGCCGACTTTGCGACTGGCAGGGTTGGAGACTGGCGTGAAGCGGGCCACCCTGCTGACGACCGGGCAGGAACTGGGTGTAGAACAAAGTCTGGATGAAGTGACGCTGACAGGACTGCCACGCGAACGGCCCACGGATTTGTTTCCGGTGATCAAGCTGGTGTGTGAAGACACACCCACTGCTCGACCATGGGCAGTGGATCGCTTATGGAATGGCGACCCGAGCCGCATGACGGAATGGGCACGGGCGAGAGGAGAAGGATTCTAATGCCAACACCACAGAAAAATCACGATCTTAACCTGCCAGCGTGGGGACCTTACACCAAGCGGTACAGCGGAATTTCGCACATTCCAGATGTGAAACGCGGGCTGCGGTTTGACCTGGGCATCTTGCCTGGGTTTTACCGGCGGCAGGTGCTGGTGCCAAACGCCAAATGGGAATCGGCGCACCACGCCTGGGAAGCGAACCCGAATTTGACATACTACGCATTTCGCTACGAATTGGAATGGAAAGATCAGGTTTACTGTGATGTTTCCTTTTCAAAACTGAGTGAAAATGCTCGTATGGTGCGCTGTGAGTTTGTGAACCAGACAGATCGAAACCAGAATCTGGTGCTGCATGAAATGGCGTACCTGAACTTTCCGCCAGTGCGCCCCTATTCGGACGAAGCGATTCAACCCAGTGAAGTATATCTGCCGGAAGATGGATTATGGGTAGATGGACTCGATTACGAAGAACTGCATTTTGCCAGGCCGCGCCCAAATGATACCCTGGTATACGATGGAATGCTGCGGGCGGAAGTACGCGAGCATGGACTGGTCAATGGAAGCGGGATCGGGCAGGGCTTTGGGCGCGAGGCGGGCGACAGCGTACGCTACCGTTTTGTACTCAATGAGCAGATCGCCGAGGCCGCACTGATTCTACAATACCGGATGGAAGCGGTCGGGGTGGTGCAGTTTGAAGTGGAAGGTATGAGCAAAGAGGTCATTGAGATTGGCGGTGACGGGCGTTTCCAAAATGTGCTGCTGCCGGTCGGTACCTTAAAGGCAGGTATGCAGACCTTGCAGCTCACCTCACTGGGCGGGGCAGATATCATCCTGGATGGGTTTGCAGTGGTTCCAGCCGAACAGGCAGGCCTGGTGAGCTTCCAGCCGCACGAATGGAACCCGGAGCCCGTACGGCTGGAAGGGCCTACCCCGAACAGTATGATCTTGAAGTACGAGAATGTAGATACTTACTACGGCCTGGCCTGGAACTACGATGACTTCCAGGTGCGAGAAATCTTGAATGATGAGCTCGACCGGTTTCTACGCTTGAAGGTTCATGAACATGTGCAGTTGGTGCTGCGCGGTCCGGGGGAAGGGCATTTCACGAATGTCTTTATGCGGCCTATCCCACTGGCGCCACATAGTTCTAAAGTAATTTACGGGCTGGTTTGCTCGGGCAGCCGCGAGACGGTGAAGCAAGAACTGGCGAGATTTCCACGCGAAGAAACGCCGCTGGAAGCAGCTTACCAGCAAGCAAGGCAGTCGGTGGTGGAGATGGCAGGGAATGAAAGTGGGCAAACCTACCAATTCAGCCAAAGTCGGATGGCAGCCACTACCTTGATGAACGTGGTTTACCCGGTCTATACGCGGCGTACATTTATCCGGCACAACACCCCGGGTAAGTGGTGGGACTGCCTGTATACCTGGGACTCAGGCTTTATCGGTTTGGGCCTGCTGGAACTGGACGTGCAGCGGGCAGTTGACTGCCTGAATGCTTACGTAACAGACCCGGGCGATCCGCAGGCGGCGTTTATCCACCATGGGAGCATGGTGCCCGTGCAAATGTATCTGTTCCAAGAACTGTGGAACCGCACCCAAGACCGGCAGCTGCTGGAATATTTCTACCCACGCCTGCGCCAGTACTACCTGTTCCTGGTGGGGCGGTTGGGCAGTTCGACCACGCGCGTGTTAAAGTCGAACCTGCTGAAAACCTGGGATTACTTCTATAACTCAGGAGGATGGGATGATTACCCGCCGCAGTTCTACTTGCACCAACACCGACTGGAAGACCGCGTGTCGCCCGTAGTGACCAGCGCGCAAGCCATCCGGTCGGCGCGCATTCTTAAAGGCAGCGGCGCAAGCGTTGGGAGCAGACAGCGACCTGCCGCTGTACGAAGAGGACATCGCGACCTTTGGAGAAGCGCTGCAGCGCTACGCGTGGGACGAGGAAGCAGGCTACTTTAGTTATGTGGTGCATGATGCCGAAGGCCGGCCACAAGAGATTTTGCGGCACGCGAGTGGGATGAACTTCAATATGGGCTTCGACGGGCTGACTCCGCTGTATGCGGGAATTGGATCGGATGAACAGAATGGGCGGATGGTGGAGCATCTGTTCTCGCCCCATAACCTATGGACGCCCATTGGGTTCACCACAGTGGATCAATCGGCCCCCTATTATCGGAAAGACGGTTATTGGAATGGGGCAGTATGGATGCCGCACCAGTGGTTCTTCTGGAAAAGGACTGCTTGACCTGGGACAGGGAGACAAGGCGCAGCAAATCGCGCATACTGCTCTTGAAGTGTGGAAAAAAGAGGTAGAGGCTTCCTACTACTGCTTCGAACACTTCATTGTACAATCCGGACGAGGAGCGGGCTGGCATCAGTTCAGCGGTCTTTCCACACCCGTAATGGCATGGTACAACGCCTACCACCGGCCAGGGCGCCTGACCGTTGGAATGGATGCGTGGGTGGACAGGCAGGTGTTCTCGGACCACCAGCGGGCGCTGGAAGCAGACCTGCGGCTAAACGGGGCAGGTGGAACACCAACGACCGTGCTGGCAACCATGCGGACGGGTGCATCCTACCAGGCACAGTGGAATGGTCAAACGGCAGCATTTCAGGAGATCTTCCCGGGAGTGCTGCAAGTCAGTTTGCCAAACGGCGAGCAGGGTAAGCTAAGTATTACCGTCAGGCAAGAAGACTGAAGCGCATCAAGCAAACAGCCAGTGCGTGGAAAAGCACGCACTGGCTGTTCTGTTAAGAACTACTTCAATTCGTGAAACTCAGGCAGCCAATCGCCGTGGGCAACGATCAGATCATCCACCAGATGCCAGATCTGGTCCAGGTCCAGCTCGGCGGCGGTATGCGGATCGAGCATGGCAGCGTGATAAACATGCTCGCGATTGCCGGTTAGAACAGCTTCCACCGTCAGTTCCTGGACATTGATATTGGTGCGCATTACGGCAGCCAACTGCGGCGGTAGATCACCAATCTTCGTCGGCTGAATGCCGTTCTTATCCACCAGGCAGGGTACTTCCACGCAGCAGCCCTGCGGGAGGTTGTCAATGAGGCCATTGTTCATGACGTTGCCATAAATGACGCGGGGGATCCCCGTCTCAAGGCTGTGGATAATGTAGGAACCATACTCATGGGACTGGCTGACCTGGTCGAAATTCATCGCCATTTCAGAAACGCGGAAAGCATCATGCTCCGTCCCACCAGCAGCTACAATCTTCTGACGAACAGCCTCTTTATTCACCGGGACATTGGGATTCTCAATAGTGTCTTTGGTCAATTCCCAGCCAGCAATTTGCACTTCGCAGCGCCGCAGGTACTCATCGATGGGAACATTGAACTCTTCGATCAAGTCGGGGCGATCACGCTTGATAAACCAGGGGGTATATTCCGCGAAGTGTTCGCTGGATTCGGTGACGAAGTAACCCAGGCGCTTGAACATCTCGTAGCGAACGCGGTTCCATTCTGGTACACGACCTTCCTGGATGACATCACGAATACGCGGATACAGATCCTGAACCCCATCCTCAGTCATACGTTCAAAGCGGAGGTAGAAGGCCATGTGATTGATACCGGCGGCCACGTAGTTAATCTCGTCAAAGGGCACGTTAATATCACGGGCCAACTGCTCGGCTGTCCCCTGCACGCTGTGGCACAAGCCAACCGTCTTGATCTTGCTGGCGCGGTTGATCGCCCAGCAGTTCATCGCCATGGGGTTGACATAGTTCAAAAAGGTGGCATCGGGGCAGAGTTCTTCCATGTCTCTGGTCACATCCAGCAGAACTGGGATGGTGCGCAAAGCGCGCATGATGCCGCCAATGCCTAACGTATCCGCAATGGTCTGGCGCAAGCCATACTTCTTAGGAACTTCAAAATCCACGACCGTGCCGGGCTTGTAGCCAGCAATCTGGAACATACAAATGGCGTAATCGGCCCCATCCAGCGAAGCGCGCCGGTCGAGGGTGGTTTCGATGGTGGGATGGGCGCCGAGAATACTCGCCAGACGCTGGGCTACCTTTTCAGTGGTACGCAGGCGCTCTTCATCAATATCGTGGAGGCTGATCGTGGAATTAGCCAGTTCAGGGAAACTAAGAATATCTCCCAGTAAGTTGCGAGCAAAGACCGTGCTGCCCGCGCCGATAAAAGCAATCTTTGGCATAGTGATTTTCTCCGAAGGTTTATTCGATTAAAACTGCGGCAGCCACTGCGCTTCAGCCGCCAGCATTTCATCAACCATTTTATGAATTTGAGGCAGGGCGCCAACCGCAGCAGTGAGTGGATCAAGCAAGACAGCGTGATGGACAGCATCACGACTGCCCGTCAGGGCGGCTTCGACGATCAGTTCCTGCACATTGATATTGGTGCGGTTCAAGGCGGCAAGCTGCACCGGCAGATCCCCGAATGTGGTGGGCTGAACTCCATTACTGTCGACCAGGCAGGGCACCTCTACACAGCAGCCGTTAGGCAGGTTGTCGATGAGGCCCAGGTTAGGAACATTGCCGTTAATACGCACAGGCTGGTTGGTCTCCATCGCCTCAATGATATAAGAGCCATACTCGTGCGAACGCGTATCCGGTAAATCTCGCGTACCTTCAAGCAGTTCCTGATACTCCTGCCGTGACTGGATCAACCGTTCCTGACAGTGATGCAGGTAACCCCCGGTGCGCCCCAGGCCATACCAGCTGTTGCGTGGGTCGCTGAAGGTGGGCACCAACTCTTCCATCACCATCTGTTCATTCTTCCGGAAGTAAGGGACATATTCGCTGGCGTGCCCGGAAGACTCGGTCACGAAATAGCCGAAGGACTTCATTAGCTCAATGCGCACCGGCTCTTGAGCGTAGATTTCAGGCTTCTCGATGGCATCCCAAATGAGGGGGTAAAGATCTTCATGGGTTTTGCGGCGTTTAAAATCCAGGAACCAGGACTGGTGGTTGATGCCTGCACACATGAAATAGATCTCTTCGTAGGGCACATGGATCCACTCAGCGAGCATTTCGCTGGTGCCCTGGACACTATGGCACAGCCCAACAAAAGGCCGTCCTGATCCCAAGAAAACAGCCCAACAGTTGGCAGCCATGGGGTTGACATAGTTGAGCAGCATGGCCTCGGGAGCCAATTCATCCATCTCGTCGCACAGATCGAGCAAGACTGGAATGGTGCGCAACGCGCGGAATACCCCACCTGGGCCAAGCGTATCGCCCACACACTGCTCCACGCCGTACTTCTTCGGAATTTCAATATCCAGAGCATAAGCGTCCAACCCACCTTGCTGGAAGGTCGTAATGACGTAATCGGCATCGCGGACCGCTTCGCGGCGGTCCGTGGTCGCTTCCACCCTGGCTTTCAGGCCGCGTTTGTCGATCAGTGTTTGCACCAGGTCACGCGCCTGAGACAGGCGATCGGAATCAATATCCATGAGCGAAATGGTAGCATCCTGCAAGGCTGGAGTGAGCAGGATATCACTCGACAGGTTACGTGTAAAAACGATACTGCCAGCACCAATCAAGGAGATCTTAGGCATTTGAGCCTCCATGAACGGAAAAGTTAATATGAGTGTATAACAAAATGCCGGAACGGAAAAGAGCAGGACAGGATGAAGAGATTCACATTAGACAGCAGCCTGCTGATCAACTGCTTTCGTGTTAAACTATAGCGAAGACATTTGTTTTGGCAAACCCTATTAATGGTATTTAACAAAAAAGGAGCGCTGACGTGGTAAGGATCGAGAAGGTCAGTGAGATTCGCCCGCACCTGGCTGAAGAACTCAACCCAGGAACGTTTACACCGCGCACGCCCGCCATCGCGAAGGCATATAAATGGGGGAAGGAACTGCACAGCGGACAGATGCGGCTGAGCGGCGAACCCTATTTTGAGACACACTGCGCCTGGATAGGCGCATTTTTAGATAAGCTGGTCTGCAATGAAGCTTGGACGATTGCCGGACTGCTGCATGACGCGGTAGAGGACTCGGGCGAAAGCCTCGATAAGATCCGCGAGAAGTTCCCGGGGGCGTTGGGACAGGAAGTCGCTTACATTGTGGATGGGGTGACCAAACTGAGCAACCCACGGGATGGGCGCTCACGAGAGATCGAAACCCTGCGTAAGATTGCCATGTTCCGAGATCCTGGCGTCTTTTTGGTTAAACTGGCAGACAAGAGTCACAACCTGATGACGCTGCATCATATGTCAGAGCCAAAGCGTCAAAAAAAGGCAACGGAAGCGATCCGGGCTTATGGCAAGTTGGCAGGCATCATGAATTGCTATAAGTGGCGGCGCTGGCTGGAAGATATGGCATTCCCATATGCCGAACCAGACACTTTCGCCGCAGTAAAAACCCAGATTGACAGTGATCCGCGCCTGCAAGTCAATTTCATTAACCCGATGCTGGAACAGCTGGGCAAGGTGATGGAACGAACCGGGATTGACGGGCGGGTTGAGATTATCGTGAATGGGTACTGGCGCGCCTGGCAAAAGTTACGGCAACTGGCGCGCGCCCGGCAGTCATCGCTAAATTCCTTCGCAGCCGTTAACGACATGGTCAGCTTCCGGATGATTACGGACGAGAACAATGAAAAGCTGTGCTATACGCTGCTGTCGGAGGTAAACCGCTTCTTTGGGCCCTATCTGGTGCAAAGCCAGTTTTCGGATTACATTGCCAACCCATATAATCGTTACCGCGCTCTGCATACAGCGGTGTGGCTGCCACACATCGGCATGGTAGAAGTAGCAATTACCACGGATGAGATGGAAGGCGAAAATATCTGGGGCGTCGTTTATGCCTTAAATCACGGCAAAGATATCTCCAGCTATCGACCGGTAGAGATCTTCACGCCGTCGGGCAGCGCTCGTTTCTTGCCAGAGGGGTCATCGGTGTTAGATGCGGTGGCTTCTATTCAGCAAGAGTATCTGCTCGACAAAATCAGTGGAGTGCAGGTGAATGGCGCGCTGGCGCGCCTGTCGAACCTGGTAAAGCCAGGGGATATGGTAGAAGTGATCTCCAGCGGTCAGCGGATGATGCCGAGTGAAGAATGGCTCAGTTTCTCGAACGCTTCGACGGCACGGCTGCTGCAGTCGGTGCTGGCGACGCAGTCACTGCGGCGGGCCGAAGAAGAAGGCCGGTGGCTGATTCAAAATGTACTGGAACCCCGCGGACTGCTGGCGCTGGAAGACGTGCGCGCGCTAGAGCGAGATCGCTGGGATGTGCTGCTGGAACTGCTGGCCTGCGCCAACCTGGACGATCTATACGCGGCAGTTGGGGGTGGAGCGATCCGGCAGGAAGACGTGGATCAGGCTATGGAAGTTACTGGGATTTCAAAAGAAAACCTGAAGTGGACCTCAGTGTACTTGATCGGAACGGGAGAAGCCCACCGTCCAGGAGTACTGGCACAACTGGCAGGAATGGTATCTGACTTTGGCGGGAATATCCTCCGTTCGGTAAATAACACACTGCCAGATGGAGGCTTTGAACTCCGCCTGGTGATACGCTACCTGACTCTAGATCAAATCGGCCTGCTGGAACAGGCCTATCACAACAGTGGAATTGAACTGCGCATGTTGAAGATTGTATAAGGCTGCAACGATGAAAATTGGAATCCTCTCTGACACACACAACAACCTGGATAATCTGGAAAAGGCGCTGGAGCGCCTGCGCCAGGAAGGTGTGACGACCCTGTTCCACTGCGGTGACCTGACAGATGCGAAAGTGGCTCGAAAACTGGGTGGATTTCATGTGATCTGCGTACTGGGCAATGGGGACGTGGCTTCTGGCGAAATCCGCGACGCACTGAGAGAATTGGATTCCGATAACTATGTTGGCATGGTTTACACCGGACAGATTAACGGAACACGGATCGCCGCCACGCATGGGCATGTTCCCGGCACATTAGATGAGCTGCTGCATTCAGAAGCGTACGACTACGTGTTTAAAGGTCATTCGCACAGGCATCAAGAGAAATTGGTGGGCTTTACGCGCCTGATCAACCCGGGCGCGCTGGGCGGGCTGCACGTTGAAAAGCGACAGTTTTGCCTGCTGGACCTGGAAAGCGGCAAAGCTGAGTTTATTCAAATCGAGGATTAATTTCATGGCGATTCATTCTTCTGAAACCGGCTGGGTGCTTGAGACCCAGTCCACTGCATATGCATTTGGCCTAAATGAAGCTGGCCTGCTGACCCATCGATATTGGGGCGCGCGGCTGCCTCGCCCGGCGGATTACCCGCCTGCCCCCAATCCCGGTCCCTGGGCCTCTTTTAACAATCCCGAACAGCTTACACCGGAGGAATTCCCGGCCTATGCTGGAATGAAGTTTATTGAGCCTTGCCTTAAAGTGACTTTTGCGGATGGGGTGCGGGATGTCGTGCTGCGGTTTGATTCAGCAGAGGTAGTAGAGGATAACCCGCCGCGCCTGGACTTGCACCTAAGGGATGCACACTACCCACTACAGGTAACGCTGCAATACCGGGCATACGAAGCATTCGACCTGATCGAACGGTGGGTTACTCTGACGAACGAAGGCCAGGCGCCTATGACGGTAGAACGCGTCTTCTCGGCGCAGTGGCATTTACCACCGGGTGAACACTACCGCCTGACGCACCTGACCGGGCGCTGGCTGGACGAAATGCACATCCGGCGCGAACCACTGGTGCAGGGTGTGAAGGTGCTGGAAAGCCGGAGACTGACCACCAGCCACCACAACAACCCCTGGTTTGCGGTTGACCGGGGCAGCGCGGATGAAGAACAGGGCGAGGTCTGGTTTGGAGTGCTGGCATGGAGCGGCAACTGGAAGCTGGCAGCAGAAGTAACCGATTTCAACGCGACGCGTGTCAACCTGGGTTTAAATGACTGGGACTTTGCCTGGCGACTGGCGCCGGGTGAGACCTTCCACGCGCCAGCCAGTTTTGGCGGGTACACTTCGGCAGGTTTTACAGGGGCCAGCCACCGCCTGCACGACTTCATCCGGCAGCAGGTACTGCCGCACGGCGCAATCCAACACAAGGTACTCTATAACTCCTGGGAAGCGACAGGGTTCGACGTGAATGTAGAATCGCAAAGCTCGCTGGCCCAGCTGGCTGCACAGATGGGGATTGAGCTGTTTGTGATGGACGACGGCTGGTTTCATGGGCGCAACGATGATCACGCCGGGCTGGGCGATTGGTGGCCGGATGCAAGTAAGTTCCCGAATGGGCTGCGCCCGCTGGTTGATCGGATCAACCAGTTAGGGATGGAGTTTGGCCTGTGGGTGGAGCCTGAGATGGTAAACCCCAACAGCGACCTGTACCGGGAACACCCCGACTGGGTGATTCACTTCCCGAACCGGCAGCGCACGGAAGGTCGCAACCAGCTGATCCTCAATCTGGCGCGCCAGGATGTGCAGGATTATTTGATTGAAACGCTCGACCGCTTGCTCAATGAGAACGATATTCGTTTTATTAAATGGGATATGAACCGCAATGTCAGCGAGCCGGGCTGGGAAAGCGCTGAAGGTGACCCACGCGAAATTTGGGTGCGCTATATGTACGGCGTCTACCGGGTGTGGAATACCCTGCGCGAACGGCATCCAGAGGTGGTGTTCCAGAGCTGCTCAGGGGGAGGTGGACGGGCTGATCTGGCAATTTTACACCTGGCGGACCAGATCTGGGTCAGTGACAACACAGAGGCTACAGCCCGCCTGAACATTCAAGAGGGCTTCTCACAGATCTTCCCTGCGAATACAATGGAAGCCTGGGTAACAGACGCGGGTGCAGGGCAAATATCGTTAGCGTTTCGCTTTCACGCGAGTATGTGCGGATCGCTGGGCGTGGGTGGAAATTTAATCTACTGGAGCGAGGACGAACGCCAGGAAGCAGCGCGCCTGATCGAGATCTATAAACAGATCCGGCCGATCGTGCAGTTGGGGGATCAGTACCGGCTGCGCTCTCCCCAAGAACACCCCTTCTCGGCAGTGCAGTATATGAGCAAGGACCAGTCACAGGGAGTGTTATTTGTATTCCGCACGCATCTCCCTGAACCAGCCCAACTGCCGCGCATCTATCCGCGCGGGCTTGATTCTGAGGCGCTCTACCAGATTAGCGGAGAAGACGAAACGCGTTCTGGACTGGCCTGGATGAAGATTGGGTTGGAAGTGCCGCTGCGAGACTTCCAGAGCAGCATGCTGCGCATTCAGAAAACTGCCTGACGGCCCGAATAAATACTCAAGGGAGTGTATTGGCAGCCAGAAAACCCTGCTGGTACACTCCTTTTTTTGTGACACCCTCTATTAAATCAGGGGCCGATGGCGTACAGGTAACCTTCACGCATGGTGACATACAGGCGCTGGTCGACGATCGCGCCTCCGACTGGGAACCCTCCTGCTTTGATTTCAAACTTCCAAAGCGCAGCGCCGGTGTCCAGACGATTGGCGCGGCACTCCGGCGGGCTGTGCCGCAGGATGCCACAGACATACACGACTGTCTTGCGGTCAATGCCGATTAACCTGCCCGGCATGAAGGGGTAGTCAATGAGCAAGGGGGAGTGTCCTTTGGGGTCAGTCCATACCAGACGAAGATACTCGAAACCGCTAGAATACAACAACCAGACACTATGAGAAGGCGCCACACCCAAATCGTAAGGAAAACGGAAACTGGTCCCGAGTGTGCGCGTATCGAGAACAGCCTGATCTACCAGCGCCGCGCCGCTTTCCGTGATCTGCCACTCTTTGAGACTGTCAGAAGTGCGCAAATAAGAATGTCCATCTGCACCTACGACATAGCGGTCAGTGGGTTCTGGGGTGGCTTTAAACAGGGTTTGACCTGTATCCGCTTCAATGATGAAATCCTCAAAAAACATATAAAGGCCATCGGCGCTGAGACGGGGTAAAGGGGTGGTGTAACTGTAAGTGGGGATATAGATTTGCCAGAAGCGTTTCCCGTCCGGCGTCACTGCCACGATATAATCTCTGACCGTGTAATAGATGAGACCCGTTGGCCCCACAACCGGGCTCAATTCGCCGACTTGATCAGCAGGATCAGAAAGGTAAGTCCACAACAGATTGCCGGCATTATCCACTTTGGACAGCCCACCTTTCTCGTCTGCTACCACAATCTCTCCTTCTGAAGAGACAGCCGGCGAGCCGACCAGACCCAGGGGGAACTTCAACCGCCAGCGTTCCTTCCCAGAAGAATCCAGGCTAAGCAGAAAACCATTTGAGGCATTGAGGTATAGATTACCGTCCGCATCAACCACTGGACCGCCGACAAAGCCTTCAGGAGCGGTGTACAGCCAGGCCAGGTCTGGTTTCTCCGGGCCTGACACGGCAGCCCAATACGAGCCCTGCGCATCACGCTGCTCGGCAGCCCACAGTTGATTACCTGGAACACTCAGCTTTGTTTCAGGCATCGTGTTATGCTGGGCTTGCCAGAGCGTCCAGGTGCCGCCCAACATCACCAGGAAGAGAAGCGCAAAGGCTCCACTTGTGGTGGCTGTACGGCGCCACTCGGTAGCGAACAGGTAAACTCGCTCTTCGACCCAGGCGCCTGCCCGTTCCACTACCTGATCGGTGCGTTTCGTACGGCGGCGCTCTGGGCTTAGCTCGGCGCGCAGGCCTTCGCCAAAGAGGTTAAAGGCCAGCACAATCAGGAACACCAGGGTACCTGCGTAAAAGCCCACCCAACTGACGCCATGAACAGAATCACCTAACATCTGGCCCAGTTCCGGGGCGCCGCTGGCGCGCAAACCGGTAAACTCACCCACCGGAATCCAGACAGCGTTGACAAAATACCCAAGGAAGCCGAGCGCAGCAACAGCCAGCAAAGAAGCACTGACCTCGAAAGCAAGCTGAATCCACATCAGCGGGAGGATATGCGGGATAACATAACTCAGCAGCAACTGCCCACTCTCGGCGCCCATCGCACGCGCGGCTTCAATGAAAGGCTGCGCCTTCACCGCACGGGTTTGCTCATGGATCAGGCGGGCGGTCTCGGCCCAGCCCGTAATGGATAAACCAAGAATAAAAGCCCATACGCCCCACTTGTTCGAAAGGGCCGCCACCACACACAACGCCACAAATAATACCGGAATGGCGATTACGCCAGCGGTGAGGGTATCTAGCACCTGCCCCAAGCGGCCTTTCCACCAACCTGAAACCAGGCCGATCCAAATGCCAAAAAACAAGCGTAAGGTCGCCACCACAATCACTAAGGTCATTGTGGGACGAATGGCATATAACAAGCGGCTGAACACATCGCGGCCAAATTGATCTGAGCCTAACGGGAAACCTTCCACCTGACCGGGTGGGAAGGGCGGCGGCTTAAAGCGTGTACCGATGCGGCCAATATAGTTTTCTTGCAGCGGATCTTGCGGCGCGAGAAGCGGGCCAATAAAGGCCAGCCCTATAATCAGGACGATCAACACAACCCCCGCCCATAAGGCCCAGTTCTGTTTGGGCGTTTGCGGAACCGGTATAGAGAGATCTTCAGCCATTGAAAACCTCCTCTTCGACGATTCGCAGGCGCGGATCCACTGCACGCGCCAGTCCGGAAGCAAAGGTATCCGTCAGCAAGAACAAGAGGGCGAATACCATCAGCAGCGCAGCTACCAACGGCGGATTAAGGAAAAAGATGCTGGTATCAGCCATACCGCCCAGATTCGAAATGCGCGGTGGGACGAGGGTTTGCACCAACAGATAGCCAAGGCCAGGCCAATTGAACAACCACTCTACAAGAATCAGTTCGGTCATCAGTAAACGGAAAGAACCGGCGACCGTAAGCAGGATGGGGGCTAACACATTGCGTAAAGCTTTATCCCATCGAATGACATGCCAGGTGTGCCCAAAGCTGCGGGCGGCCACAATATAACGCTTCCCCAACTCTCCTGAAAGCAGCGTGCCCGTCATCTGGGCAATCTGCATGGTAGGGCGAATGGTCAAGGCCAGCACTGGCAGGATCAGGTGGGCGTCCCAACCAAAGCCAGTCAGCGGCAAGATTGGATCGGCCTCGGCGCGGATGGCGCTTAGCAGCAGAACACTGACCAGCAGCGTACCAATATAAAAGCTGGGCATCGCCAGGCCAACTGTAACCAGGGCAGACAACCAGGGAGCAGTTTGGGGAGGATCGGTTTTCACAGACGAAAGTCCTAAAGCCAGCCCTAACACCAGACTAAGAACGAAGGCTAACGCCAGCAATCCAAAACTGACCAGGCTGGCTTTCGCCACCTCGCCCAGAATGGAATTGTTCACGCCCACCGGCATCTTGCCGAAGTCAAAGTGAGGGAAGCCGCGAGCGTAACTGAGATAGGCGGGCCCGATAGGCGCGCGGTCCTCTTCGCCTGACCCAAAAATAGTTTGGGAGTTTTGCATCTGATAAGTGATATGGGCAAAGGAAAAGCCCAAAAAGTTGACCAGCAGCAGCGCTACAGGGATCAGCAGTAAACGGCGAAGAAAAAAACGCAGCATAGGCTTCCCTTCTCAGGAGCAGTCAGAGATTATTTGGCTGTTCAGCCGCCCCAGAACTTCTTCCACCTTGCATATCTACGCTGAATGGAGCAACCCAGCGAGTAGGTCTCAGATCATTGATACGCTAGCCATGGTAACGAACTTTGCCCGATCCGACAAGAGACTACTTACCAGTCTACTGTTCGTGAATTCGAGACCACCCTCCAGAAGAAGAGCTTTTCTCCTGGCCTATTGACCAGTATTACCGATGTCGTTCTACAAGGACAATCTTCTTTCCAAAAGACACCTGCCGATTTGATGATCTAGTTTTGAGAGATGCGCTTTTAGAAGAGCCTGGCAGGAAAACAATCAATTGATTGGTACAAATCCGACCAAAACAGTTTGAAAAACTGGTCAGATGACCAGAGAAAGCCCCACCATTCTACCAAAGCCTAACCGACCAATCGACGGATGGAATGCAGGATTTATTCTGCTATCTTAAGGATGGAAAATATGACTATTTCTCCTCTCTCTCAGGGGCGGTAGGGGCCTACCGCCCCCTGCACTTAAAACTCAGCCAAAACACCTAAAAGTGAATACCCAAAGCCAGCGCCGCGGCTTCAAACACACCAAGCAGATTTAAGGCTGAAAAAGCCACGACGACAATGACCAAACGATGCACCCAAACCGTGCCGCGCTGAATGGCAAAGTTAGCGGCAATCCGCGCCCCGAGCATCGTACCAGCGGCTAAGGCCAGTCCAGGAGCCCATTCGACTTGCCCATTCGATTGGAAGACCAGCAGAGCCGCCACGGTGAAGCACAGATTGATGGCAACCTTGACCGCATTAGCGCGCAACAGGTTATAGTCGAGACTTAGAACCAGACCAGAAAGCAAGAAGATACCTACCCCTACCTGAATGAAACCACCATAAAGACCAATTACAAAGAATAAAAGCAGGTGCTTCCAGGAAGGAAAACCTTGCAGGGCCTCTGTTTGCCCGTTTAGCCAACGCTGCGGGCGGGCCAGCAGCAGCACCAGCATCAAGATCATGACTACGCCAATTACCCGGCGCATCAAAACTTCGTCCAGGTTGACAGCGATCTGCGCACCAAGCAGTGAACCCAGCACTCCCGGCACAGCTAAGATCAAGGCGCCGCGCAAATCAAGCACTTTTTTCTGATAAAAGCTGCCGGTTCCAACCAGGTTTTGCAGCATAATACCAACCCGGTTTGTTCCATTGGCGACATTGGCGGGCAGTCCCATGAAAATGAGCAAGGGCAGCGAAATAGCTGAACCACTGCCAGAAAGCGTATTAATAAACCCAACCAGAACTCCGCCTGCTGCGATGATGAGGTACTTATACCATTCCATATTCGATTTCTTCTCCATAAACGCGATAATGGTTTGCCTCTGGGAAGCTTTACTACTATACCATTGCTGAGGCATGGGTCAAAGCGAAAAGCGAAGCAAAAAATGCCTTCCATTTACCATCCATTATTCATCCAGTTAGATGTTGACTTTTTCCAAGAAAAGCTTATAATCAATTTATACCATCCATATGGATGGTATTTAGATGGATAACAGAGGATAAAGAGGCGTTATTATGGCAGACACTGAAAAAGTCACGATTAATATGAGCGTCGTTGACCTGGGACAGGTCGATCTGTTGGTAGAAGAGGGTTACTACTCCAGCCGGACGGATTTTATCCGCACCGCGATACGCAACCAATTAAGCACGCATCGTGAAGGCGTGAAACAGAGCATCTCCCGCAAGTCGATGGCGATTGGCGTCATCGGCTATAACCGAAAAGCCCTGGAAGCCGCACGCGCCAATGGAGAAAAGATGAATATCCGGGTGGTGGGTATGCTGGTACTCGAATTGGACATCCCCCCTGATCTGGCGCGTGAAGTGATCGAATCCGTGCAGGTGTTTGGCAGTTTACGGGCGAGCGAAGCTGTGAAAGCGGCAATTGCTGACCGGATTGTATCCTAAACAGCTCAAAACAGAGTGTGCACGCAAAAGTTGTCAGGGAGCAAAAAGAGTGCCAACCAAGTAAGATATGGGTTGCGACAAACCAAATCGAACAGGAGGCACTCTGAAATGGACTATACCACAGAAAAGATCACGGCGATTGCAGGCCTGGTGGTGAGCGTGATGAAAGAGACGCTGGAAACCAGCGGGGTCAATCAAGGGATCGGCGAGATCGAGATACAGATGCGCGAGCTTTTGCGCCAGGTAGGGGCGGCGGCTTTGGGGCAGTATCTGAGCGGATTATCGACTCCAGAAGTGGCGAAGATCGCCTGTGCGTGCGGCGGGGAAATGGTGTATCAACGAGAGCGGGAAGCCAGCCTGTTGAGCGTGTTTGGGCGGGTGCAGTATCGCCGGAGCTACTATGCAGGCTGTAGTTGCGGGAAAGGGCAAGCGCCGCTGGATCGAAAGTTAGGTCTAAAACCGGGTGGGGCCAGTGCCGGGCTGGCAGAGTTGTTAGCCTTGGGCGGGATTGAACTGGCCTTCGAGCAAGGGCAGCGGTGGTTGGAGAAGTATTTGTTGTTCCGCGTATCGGAGAATACGATCCGCAGCGCCACCGAAGCGCGCGGCGCACAGCGTCAGGCTCAGGAAAAGGCGTGGAAGGCCAACAGCCAGGATGAAGCGTGGTTACAAGCTCGCTTGCAGAGCGCCAGTCGGGCGCCCCAGCGGTTGTATGGCTCCATCGATGCTGCCAAGACCCGGATTGAGCCGCGCTGTCCGGAAGAGAAAGCCCAACGGGAAGAAGCTTTTCGAGATTTCAAGGTGGGCTGCTGGTATGAGCTGGAAGCGGTTCCTCCGTCCCAGCGTTCGCACCGCCAACGGGACAAGTATGATCGCGAACAACAGGTATTTCGGGCCAAAAACTTGCGTTATTACTGTGATTTAGAGGAAGCAAAAAAGTTCGGTCAGCTCGTCTGGGCCACCGGTTGCCGGGTGCTGGCTGATTTTGCCCCCGAGCTGGTTTTTGTATGCGATGGCGCGGTCTGGATCTGGAACCTGGTCAAGCAGTATTATCCGCAGGCCGTGCAAATTGTCGATTGGTATCACGCCACCGAGCATCTGGAGAAGATTGCTGCGATTGCCTTCCCGCAAGCCGAGGAACGCCAGGCCTGGCTGGCAGAGGCCAAGGAAGCCCTCTGGAACGGTCAGGTGCAGGAGGTGATCCGCTCTTGCCAAGAACTGGTGCCCTGGCAGCCCAAGGTGTTGCCGGAAATCGCTTACTTTGTCAATAATGAACCGCGCATGGACTATGCCCGTTTCCGCGCAGCTGGGTATGCCATTGGCAGTGGCACCATTGAAAGCGCTTGCAAACAGATCGTTGTCCAGCGTCTGCGTAAATCCGGTGCACAATGGACCACCGATGGCGCTATTCGTACAGCGAAAGCCCGGGCTGCCTGGTTGAGCGGTGAATGGGACACCCTTCCCTTAGCCGTTTGACAACTTTTGCGTGCACACCAAAACAGAAAATATGTTCTATTTTTCGTGGTTATTGACTATAATAAGGGATATCCTAACCGACTTTCTTACTGCAAGCCAGGAATTGATGACAGCTTATGCCGGTAGATTGGACTCCTGAACAAGTATTAACCTGGCCCCCGACGAAGCCTCGCGCGGGAATGCGCGGTCGCTGGCTTCGTCGGCGCACCAGTGGCAGGGCTTGCAGAAAAGTGAACAGGCCATCTGGGGGTTGTGTCAGGGCAGCGGCTCAGACCCATACCGCTGCCAGGTGGATTTGACAGTCCCAGGTTTTAAGTGTTCCTGCCCCAGCCGAAAGCTTCCCTGCAAGCACACCCTGGGGCTGCTGTACCTGTTCGCTTCTCATCCAGAAAGCTTTGAAGCGAATACGCCCCCAGAGTGGGTGAGCCTCTGGCTGGCAAAACGCGCCGAACAAAGTGAGCGCCAGGCCGCTAAAGAAGAGGCTCCGAACGATCCTCCTGACACAAACGAAAAAGAGCGCCGAGCGGCGCAGCGGATGGCACAGCGTGAAAAGAAAATGCTGGCCGGGATTGAGGAACTGGATACCTGGCTGCATGATCTGCTGCGACAAGGGCTGGCAAATGCGCAAAACCAGCCTTACAGCTTTTGGGAAACCAGCGCGGCCCGCCTGATCGATGCTCAAGCGCCCGGATTAGGCCGGATGGTGCGCGATATGGGTGGGATCTGCGCTTCGGGCGAGGGCTGGCAAAGCCGGATGATGGAGCAGATTGGACGTGTATACCTGTTAATGGAAGGCTACCGCCACCTGGAAACCCTGCCAGAAACAACACAAAGCGACCTGCTCAGCCTGATTGGAATCACCCAAAAACAGGAAGAAGTGTTAGAAGGGCAAGGGGTGCAAGATACCTGGCTGGTAATAGGACGGGAAGTAGAGGAAGAGGGCAACCTGAAGGCACAGCGCGTGTGGCTGTGGGGACGGACAAGCGGACAGATGGCGCTGGTGCTGAACTTCGCGGCGCCAGGCGGCAGCCTGGATACCAGCTTGATGCCGGGTACAGCCCTGACGGCTGAACTGGTTTTCTACCCAGGAGCGGTTCCGATGCGCGCTGTGATGCGCAGCCGCGGGCCGCTGGTCACGATGGGCAGCAGTTGGCCCGGACAGGCCTGCCTGGTGGATGCAGTGGCGTCCTGCGCCAGCAGCCTGGCGGCGAACCCCTGGTTAGAGCGCTTCCCGGTGGCGCTAAGCCAGGTAATTCCTGTACTGGATGAGAATAAATGGCGGCTGGTCGATGCGGAAGGGCACTGGGCGCCATTGTCGAAGAACTTTCTAGATGGGTGGAAATTACTGGCAATCAGCGGCGGGATGCCAGTAAGTGTGTTTGGGGAGTGGAACGGAGCGTCCCTGCTGCCATTGAGCACGTGGCACGGAGAAGGGAAACCGTTTTATGCCTTCCCAGCACGAATAGAATGAGGAACCTGATTTTGGCAAACATTGAAACCCTCTGGCAAGAATTGACAGTAAGCGCGCTGCTGGGTACCCTCCGGCGGCCATTTGTGCCCTCGCAGGTAGATGGCGCTATAGGAGAGGCCGTGCTAGTCGGGTTGGACGAAGCCGGAGAAGACCATGAGCGAGCGCTGCTGCACACAACCGCATTGGCTGCGCTGTACCGGCGAGCAGGTCAACAACCCGCAGCAGGCGGCCCCACCCCACCGGCAGCCTGCCCGCCAGATACACGGCCTGCCTGTTCTCTTAAAGCAAGCGCCTTTTTGGAAGCAATCTTGAACAGCGAAACAATTGCCTTACTGCCAGAGTGGGCTGAGATCGCAGCGCAGCATCAGCAGCGGGTGCGGGAAGAGCGCCTGCCAGAGCTGCTGCAATATTTACACAATCATATGGATCTGCGGGACAACTTACTGTCCCTGTTGGGGGAACGCGGACGCTGGCTGGCTCAACTGAATCCTGAATGGCAAGAAATTGTGCCCTATGAGGACGAAATCATCTGGCACGAAGGCAAGCGCAAGGAACGGGCGGCTTTTCTAAGCAACCTGCGCAGGCGCGATCCAGAGAACGCGCGAGAACTGCTGATGATGACCTGGCAAAGCGATTCACCCTCCGAGCGGGCACTTTTCCTGCACGTTTTGGAAAGCAACCTGAGCCTGGCCGATGAGCCATTTCTGGAAAGCGCACTGGACGACCGCCGGCAAGAGGTGCGACAGGAGGCCACACGGCTGCTGAGGCAGCTTCCCCAGTCACGGCTGGCGCAGCGAATGAGTGAACGCGCCCGGCGCTTGCTGCGCTGGAAGCAAGGACTGCTGCGCAGCTTGCTGGAAGTGCATCTGCCAGAAGGCCTGGACGCAGAGATGGAGCGCGATGGAATTGAAGGCCAGCCGCCGCAGAACAGCCAGTTAGGAGAAAAAGCCTGGTGGCTCATGCAGATCCTCAGCCAGGTGCCGCCGCATACCTGGAGTGAAGGCTGGAACAAGCGCCCCTTACAACTGCTGGAGGCACTGCGCAAGCATGAATGGGAGCAGGTGGTTTATAACGGCTGGATGAATGCCGCGATTACCTACCAGGATGCAGACTGGCTGGAAGCCTTGTTGCTGTATGAGATGCAGCATCACCCGAAACACGTGCCAGGGGGATTGTTCCTGAGCCTGCCAGCAGCCGCGAAGGAAAAGCGGATGATTGCTTTGCTGCGCGAGATGCCTTCGTTATCCTACGAGCAGCCAGCCTCGATCTTTTTGTGCAACTGCCGCCATCCCTGGAGTCAGGAACTGACCCTGGCGGTGGCAGCATGTATTGTCTGGCATCTTGAAAAAGCGGACATCGAAACCTGGCGATGGGACCGGATGCTGCGGGAAGTGGCTGTATGGATAAACCCAAAGCGATTGAATGAAACTACAGATCGCATTAAATATGCCCTGCGGCGGAAGGAAGGTGGGGACTCTGCTGTCGAGAAAATGATAGAGGTTCTCACCTTCCGCCAGGAGATGCGCCAGGCGTTTGAAAATCCAGAAGGAGACTGAATGAGCGAGAAAATTCTGCGACCGCACGCCGAACACCAATATGCCGAAGATCTGGACGAACTGGCAAAGGCCGACCGTCCGGCCCGGCCGCCCAGTTGGAAACTCTCGCCCTGGGCAGTATCCACCTACATCCTGGGTGGAACGCTGCCCAATGGCTATCAGGTTACACCCAAGTATATTGGCAGCCGCCGCCTGGTTGAAATTGCCATTGCCACCCTGGCGACGGATCGGGCGCTGCTGCTGTTGGGCTTACCGGGTACAGCTAAATCCTGGCTGTCCGAACACCTATGCGCAGCAATTTCTGGCGATTCCACCTTGCTCGTGCAGGGCACAGCCGGTACAAGTGAAGAAGCGATGCGCTACAGTTGGAACTATGCGCGGCTGCTGGCGGAAGGTCCCAGTATGCAAGCGCTGGTTCCCAGCCCGATCATGCAGGCTATGACCACAGGGAAACTGGCTCGGGTAGAAGAGCTTACCCGGCTGCCTTCGGACGTGCAAGATACACTCATTACGATTCTTTCTGAAAAGACGCTGCCAGTGGCTGAACTGGGCATGGAAGCGCAGGCGGTGAAGGGTTTTAATGTGATCGCAACCGCCAACAATCGTGACCGAGGCGTGAACGAACTTTCCAGCGCGCTGAAGCGACGCTTTAACACCGTCATCCTGCCAGTACCAGAAAACCTGGACGAAGAAGTGAGCATTGTTCAGGCGCGGGTTGAAAGCCTGGGGCGGGCGCTGGAGCTGCCGGCTGAAAAGCCACCGCTGGAAGAAATTCGCCGGGTCGTGATGATCTTCCGAGAACTACGGAGCGGCATGACCAGCGACGGCAAAGTGAAGATCAAAACGCCAAGCAGCACGCTTAGCCCAGCCGAAGCGATCTCGGTGGTGAACCAGGGACTGGCGCTGGCAGCGCACTTTGGAGATGGACAGATGCGGGCAGATGATGTGGCTTCAGGGCTGGTGGGGGCTGTAGTAAAAGACCCGGTCCAAGACCGGACGGTATGGCTGGAGTACCTGGAAACTGTGATGAAAGAACGAAGCGCCTGGAAGGATCTCTACAGGGCCTGCAAGGAAGTAACCGGGTAAGCGATGGTGGCTGCGCACTCGTCAGATAAGAAGTCTGTTCACATCTTTGGCATCCGCCACCACGGGCCAGGCTCCAGCCGCAGTTTACTGGCGGCACTAGAAGCTTTGCAGCCAGACGCGTTGTTAATCGAAGGCCCGCCAGAGGGGGATCAGGTGCTGCCGTTCGTGATGAACGAAGCCATGCAGCCGCCGGTGGCCTTGCTGGTATATGTGCCTGGGCAGGCATCCTGCGCGGCCTACTACCCCTTTGCGAACTATTCTCCCGAATGGCAGGCCATGCGCTATGGAGCCTCCCACGGCATCCAGGTGCAGTTTATGGATTTGCCAGCTTCCAACCAACTGGCTTTGATGACAGCAGACCATCCAGACAGCCCGCCGCCAGCGGAAACTGTATCCTTGCCAGAAGAAACGGCTGAGGCAGACGTGTCTGGGGCAGACTCGCCTGAAACCACAAATGAAAGATACCTCACTGACCCTTTGAAAGCACTGGCAGAAGCGGCAGGCTATCGTGAAAGCGAACAGTGGTGGGAACACATGGTGGAAGAACGCAGCAGTTCGCAGGATCTGTTTGCCGCCATTTTGGAAGCGATGAGCGCGCTGCGCGAAGCCGTTCCACAGCAAAATGATGCGCTGACCATACGACGCGAAGCCGCCATGCGGCAGGCTATTCGGACCGTTCTGGCGGAAGGCTTTCAACGCGTGGCAGTGGTATGTGGCGCGTGGCACGGACCGGCCCTGGTGGATCGCAGCGATGAATTGGGGGACGCAGTCCTGCTGCGCGGACTGCCAAAGTTTCCTGTTCAGGCTACGTGGGTACCCTGGACAGCGGCACGGCTGACACGCGCCAGCGGCTATGGAGCAGGCATTGATGCGCCAGGTTGGTACCAGCATCTATGGCACACTAACAAGGAAATCGTCACACGCTGGATGATCAAAGTGGCGCGCTTGCTGCGAGACGAAGGGGTGGACGTTTCTCCGGCGCATACGATTGAAGCCGTCCGGTTAGCTGAAGCCCTGGCGGCGCTGCGCGAACGGCCTTTACCCGGTTTGACAGAACTCAATGAGGCGGCCCTGACCGTCTACTGTTTTGGCAATCCAGTGCCAATGCGTCTGATTGAAGAACGGTTGATGATCGGCAGCGAGATAGGGTCTGTGCCGCCGGAAACACCGATGGCTCCCTTACAAGCAGATTTCGAACGAGAGGCGCGCCGCCTGCGCCTACCGCGCGAAGGATACGAAAAACTGCTGGATCTGGACCTGCGCAAAACGAACGACCTGGAACGCAGCCACCTGCTGCACCGCCTGAACCTGATCGGCGTGCCGTGGGGACAGAACAATGACGCAAGCGTGCAAGCCAACGCACGCGGAAGGGGAGGCACCTTCCACGAGATATGGTGCTTGAAGTGGCAGCCAGAGTATTCGATTCTGTTGATTGAGGGTGGTCAGTGGGGGAACAGCATCGCCGCAGCCGCTTCGGCGAAAGTTCGGCATGAAGCGGACAAGGCCCCTGATTTAGTTTCACTAACCCGGCTGGTGGAAGATGTGCTGCTGGCAGATTTGCCAGAGGCAATTCAGCGCGTGATGACGAACCTGCAAGCCCAGGCTTCGGTTTCAAGCGACACGCAGCACCTGATGCAAGCACTGCCGCCGCTGGCGAGCGTGCTGCGCTATGGAAATGTACGCCAGACGGATACGGCGATGATCGCGAAGGTGATAGACGGATTGGTCACGCGGATTTGTATCGGACTGGCAGGAGCGTGCGCGGCGCTGAATGAAGACGCGGCTGAAGATATGTTCAAAATGATTTCACAAGTAGACGAAGCGATTTTGCGGCTAAATGATGCTGGTTATCGCCAATCGTGGCAGCAGGCATTAACAGGGATTGCCGGGCAAGAAAGCATCCATGGGCTGGTAGCAGGCCGAGCCTGCCGGATTTTGCTGGATCAGGCAGTGATCGAAACCGGAGAAGCAAACCGCCGCCTGGGGCTGACCCTATCGACGGCTAGCGAGGCGACGCAAGCCGCCGCCTGGCTGGAAGGATTCTTGCGCGGGTCCGGGCAGCTTCTAGTGCATGACCATACACTGCTGGAGATTGTGGATGACTGGCTGGCCTCATTAAATGGAGATACTTTTCAACAGCTTTTGCCCCTGCTGCGGCGTACCTTCGCTAACTTTACTCACCCAGAAAGGCGCATGATTGGTGAGCAGTTACAGCGGCCCAACAGCGCTGCACATGCCGCAGGTAGATCGAAATTAACTGACTTCAATGAGCAGCGCGCAGAGAGGGTTCTGCCCCTGGCAGCGCGCCTGCTTGGTCTGCCTTCTAAGAAAGAGAGCCAATCATGAGTCCTTCCCGTTCCAAAGACATCCTGCCAGAACAACCAACCGGCGGCGCGAATCACCCAGAAGCGGGCGAACGGCTGCGGCGATGGCGATTGGTGTTGGGAGGCGGAGAGGCGGATGGGTTGGATGTACGCCTGGAAGGGACTGACCAAAAGATGGATCACGCCCTGCAAGCCCTGTACGATACCGAACGCAGCGGTGGGCTGGGCAGCTCCGCGCCCTATGTGGCTCGCTGGCTGGGAGATATTCGCACCTACTTCCCCAGTCAGGTGGTACGCGTAATGCAGAAAGACGCGCTGGAACGCCTGAATTTGCGCCAGATGCTGCTTGAACCCGAACTGCTGGAAGCGGTGGAACCGGATGTGCATCTGGTATCCGTGTTGATCTCCCTAAACAGTGTGATCCCGGCGCAGACTAAAGAAACGGCGCGGCTGGTAGTACGGCAGGTGGTCGAGGCGTTAGAGCAGCGGTTATCGAACGCGACCCGGCAGGCAGTGCTGGGGGCGCTCAACAAGGCAGAACGCAACCTGCGCCCACGCTATAACGAAGTCGACTGGCATCGCACCATCCGCTTGAATCTCAAGCATTACCAACCGCGTTACCGCACGATAATTCCAGAACAGTTAGTAGGGTATGGACGCCGGAGAAATGCCTCACTGCCTCAGCGCACAATTGTCTTGTGTGTCGACCAGTCGGGGTCGATGGCCCCTTCAGTGGTTTATACGGGCATCTTTGGGGCGGTACTGGCTTCGCTGCGGGCCGTTCGAACCCATGTAGTCGCCTTTGACACTGCCGTAGCGGATCTGACAGAACACCTGGATGACCCGGTAGAGCTGTTGTTTGGCACGCGGTTGGGCGGTGGAACGGATATCCAGCGCGCCCTGACTTACTGCCAGGAGTTGATCCAGCAGCCACAAGATACCATCCTGGTGTTGATCAGCGACCTATATGAAGGGGGTGACCGGACTGGCATGTTGAAACACGCCCAAGAGCTGGTTGAAAGCGGGGTGCAAGTCATCACCCTGCTGGCGCTGAGTGACGCCGGCGCGCCTGCTTATCACGCTGAAATGGCCGCCGAACTGGCGAAATTAGGAGTACCTGCCTTTGCCTGCACCCCAGACCTGTTCCCCGACCTGATGGCAGCCGCCATTCAGCGCCAGGATATCCGTCAATGGGCAGCCGTGAATAACCTGCAAGTGGCTTAATTTTGCTTGCCATATTGGCCTGAGTGGGGGTATAAAGACATACGACATGAACAACATACTCCCTCTTGGCAAACTTCCTCCTGAACTGCTGGCGCGTCTGCTAGCGAAAGCACCTATCCAGGACCCACGCGTGCTTTATGGGCCGGGGATTGGTATGGACTGCGCCGTTATTGATCTGGGCCAGCATGTACTGGTATTTAAGTCGGACCCCATCACCTTTGCGACAGATGATATTGGCTGGTATGCCGTACAGGTGAACGCGAATGATATCGCTACCACTGGGGCGACTCCGCGCTGGATGCTGGCTACCTTGCTGCTGCCCGAAAACCTGACGGATCCAGAAATGGTCGAACATATCTTTGAGCAGTTGGCCCAGGCGGCCCGGCAGTTAGGCATCTCTGTCGTAGGGGGCCATACGGAAATCACCTATGACCTTCACCGCGCCATTTTAATTGGAACCCTGATAGGCGAAGTGGAGCGGGAGCAGTTGGTAATGCCAGGAGGAGCCAGACCAGGCGACCGGTTACTGCTGACAAAGGGCGTGCCGATTGAAGCGACGGCCCTGCTGGCACGCGAGTTCCCTGACCGGCTGCGTCCGGCGCTGACAGAGACAGAGATTGAAGCGGCGCGTCAGTACCTGTACCAGCCCGGCATCAGCGTGGTGCGCGATGCGCGCATCGCCATACAAACAGGCCATGTGACGGCAATGCACGACCCTACGGAAGGTGGGCTGGCTTCTGCGCTGTGGGAGCTGTCAGAAGCGAGTGGGAAACAACTGCTGGTAAACCGCAGGCAGTGCGGGTTCCGCCCATCGCGGCGAAAGTATGCCAGGTCTTTGGCTTGAACCCGATGTCAACCATCGCATCTGGCGCGCTTTTGCTATCCGCGGACCCTGCCGATTCCGGCGCAATCTGCGCGGCGCTGGCTGCCGAGGGTATTCCCTGCACCGAAATCGGGCTGGTGGAAGATGGTCCGCAGGGTGTCTGGCAGGAAGTGCATGGCGAGCGCCAGAAGCTGCCTCGTCCAGATCGTGATGACATCGCGCGTGTTTATGAAAGCATATGAACTTCCAAGCAGCGCTTAAACAAACCTACTTACAAGCCCCCTGCCAGGTACTGCCCAACCCTTTATGGAAAACATTACAAGGATTGGAAGACTGTGAAAACCGGGTGGATACAGCCCCAGACAGAACCATCCGCCAGTTGGAAAGCTGGCGGAAAGGGAATCTGCTCGTATCCTGGCAGAAGGATCGGGCCAGCCTACGGCTGCGGGTGGAACCCCTGTCTACGATGGAGATCGCACTGATTCATGCGGATTTGCTGGAACCTTTTTTGCGGCATCCACAGCTTCCCGCTATTGACAGGCAAACCCCTTTCTTCCGACTTATCCACAAACTCGAAAACCTACGCCCGGCAGAACTCCCGCCCGCTTACCAGTTCAAAACAGTCGACGCGGCCCAAGAATGCGAAGCAGCAGCCAGGTTGATCTGCCAGTGTTATGAGTCACTGAAACCTGAGGCAGCGACTGTGAAAGCCTGGACTCAGCACCCGGTCTTCGAGCCAGATCTATGGGTATGGGTGTGGGACCTGGATCATGACAGACCAGCCGGTCTGGGGATTGCGGAACTGGACCCAGCCATTGGCGAGGGCGCATTGGAGTGGATTCAGATCCTGCCAGACGAGCGCGGGCAGGGATTGGGGAAGCAGTTGGTGCGAGAACTGCTGGCGCGCCTGAAAAAGCGCGCCCTATTTGTGACGGTTTCAGGAGAAATAGAAAACCTGAGCCAGCCTGAGCGCCTTTATCGGAGCTGCGGGTTTGAGGGACAAGACATATGGTGGATGCTGCGAGCTAATCGCGCTGCGCATCCCGATAGGTCATGTTAAAGAAGATATCAATTGCGCTAATAATCAACGCGCCGAGGAAGGCGGGCAAGAAACCTGCTACCCGAAAGCCGATCCCGAACTGCGTGCCGATGATGCCCGTGAGATAAAAGAGCAGCGTGTTGATCAGCAAAACCCCTAGCCCCAGCGACAAAATGATAAACGGGCAGCCCAGAATGGTGAGAATTGGCCGCAGCACCGCATTGACAACGCCAAAGATCAGGGCAAGGCCCAGGTATCCCCACCACTGAAGATTCTGCGGTTCAATGCCATAATTACGCAGCAGAGTCACAGCGATGTAAAAAGCAACCGCGTTTACCACCAGCCGTAGAAAAAGCTTGTTCATGGTTCCTCTTCTTTAAATCGTCGCTTCCATCCAAATGAGTGTTTGATGATGCCGAAAGCCTGACCGGTAGAAAGCTTCTTCTGACTGACCAGCCGGATAATTAACGGATAGGGGTTTGTTGCGATATATCAGGGCATTGCGTGCGTGAATCAAGAGGGCCTCAATCACCTGCGGATCAGCCTCTCGAGGGGCTGCCAGCCAGAGCGAATCACTCAGCGAGCGCGCCGGCTCCCAAGAGATAACCCCTGACGCATTCCCTTCTTTAAGGGCGACCCAATGCTCCTGCGGCTCGCCGCGCAGCCAGCTTAATATACGATGCCATGGATCAGGTCGAAAGTGGGCGATATTCAGCGGCAAATTCCAGATGACTTCAGACGGGTATACTTTTTGCAACCACCGCATTTGTTTTTGCCAATCGTGCGTGCGGCGGCGTTCTACACGGATCGGATTGAGCAGCGGCAGGCGCGGAATAGCGACATGGACATCCGCATACCAGGTGGAACGCCGCGCCTGCTCCACAAAACCAAGGGACTGGTAAAGATGGACGGCAGTTGGGTTATCATCACGCACCTGCAACCAGGCTGAATGGATACCGCGCTCACGCAGGTAATCCAACGCAAATTCGGTGAGTTGATGCCCGATTCCACGGCGGCGGTAGTCGGGGTGGACTGCCACGTTCGCGATCAGGTACAGGATTCTTCCCTGGCGATACATCGGAATGAGGCTCAGGTTGCCTACGACATGCTGATCTTCTTCCCAAACAAAGCCAAACAATGGGGAAGCCAGCCGTTCAGCGGCACTTTGCAACCAGGATAGATAGTGTGTGTCGCGAGAGGCCCAACGCAAATGACGCAAATATTCACGCCCATCTGGATCGAGCGTGCTGGCAAAACAGATCTCAATCAAATCCGCAACCGGCAGCAAATCCTGCCTGACGTTAAGCCTACGGATATGCGAAACAGTTACTGGAATCTCGATGCTCACAGGTATATTTTACACCTTCCATGAAGGGATCGCGCCGTATTATGCTTGATTTTGAAAGAATTTCTCATACAATGAAATAAGGATCTTTAGGAATGTGCTTGTTGAAGCAAGATAAAGTCAGACAGGCAAAGGATCCGGAAAGGTCCCAGAGAAGAGGCACTTTTTAACACACTTCTTATAAATTATATTTTTAATTCTTATACAAATGTCCTATAATCATCAAACAAGCTATTTTCTCGCTTGTTAAAGGATGGAATATTATGATGCGATTTGATCGTTTTACAGAAAGAGCACAAGAAGCGGCACAGCGAGCTGCTGAGATCATCCAGCGCTACGGTCACAATCAAATTGATACCGAGCATATCTTGCTGGCGCTGATCGAGCAACCGCAGGGTGTCATTTCGCAATTGTTAGAAATATTAAAGGTAGATGCAAACGCTCTGGCAGAACGACTTGATTATATTCTGCGCACCAGCCCGAAAGCAAGCATTTTTGGCGGCGGGGCGGGGCAGATCTTCATTACGCCGCGGGTGAAGCGAATTATTGACCTGGCGAATGAAGAAGCAAACCGGATGAAAGATGAGTATATTTCAACCGAACATATTTTCTTGGCGATTCTGAGCGAACGGAACACACCCGCCGCGCGCCTGCTGGAAGGCGCTGGCATTACGCGAGAACGGGTAAATGACGCCATTCAGCAGCTGCGTGGAGGTCAGCGCGTTTCGGACCCGCAAGCTGAAACACGCTACCGGACATTGGAAAAATATTCCCGTGATCTCACCCAACAAGCCCGTGAAGGGAAGTTGGACCCGGTCATTGGACGCGACCAGGAAATTCAGCGTGTTATGCAGATCCTGTCGCGGCGCACAAAGAACAATCCGGTACTCATTGGTGAAGCGGGCGTGGGGAAAACCGCGATTGTTGAAGGCCTAGCCCAGAAGATCGCGACGAACGATGTGCCTGAAATTCTTTCAGGTAAGCGCGTTCTGGCGCTGGACCTGAGCGGTATGATCGCTGGTTCGCGCTTCCGAGGTGAATTTGAGGAACGCCTGAAGGCCGCCATCGAAGAAGTGCAGCGCTCGGAAGGAGAAGTTATCCTGTTTATCGACGAGCTGCATACAGTCGTTGGCGCGGGAGCAGCCCAAGGCGCAATGGACGCGTCGAATATGCTGAAACCGGCTTTGGCGCGTGGTGAACTGCAATGCGTAGGCGCTACGACCCTGGACGAATACCAAAAGTATATTGAGAAAGACGCCGCCCTCGAGCGCCGGTTTGCGCCGGTATTTGTTGGAGAACCGAGCATTGACGACACGATCAAGATGCTGCACGGCCTGCGCGACCGCTATGAAGCCCATCATAAAGTACGCTTCTCGGACCAGGCCCTCATTTCGGCTGCGCGACTGTCCTCGCAGTATGTGCCCGACCGCCGCCTGCCGGATAAGGCCATTGACTTGATCGATGAAGCAGCCGCTAAGCTGCGCGTTGCGCTCTACTCGATGCCGCCCGAGCTGAAGCAGTTGAAGAGCGAAGTCGAACGGTTGACCGCCGAAGAAGAACAGGCCGGGCTTGAACGCGATTATGAGCGGGCGGCCCGCAAGAAGGCTGAGCGCCTGCGCCTGGACTCACAGTACAGCGAACAACGCGATCGTTGGGAAGCAGAGCACCAGTTGGATGAGGTGGTCGATGAGGACGATATCGCCCAGGTCATTGCACAGTGGACGGGCATTCCAGTCAGCCAAATGCTGGAGAGCGAAGCCTTGAAGCTGCTGCACATGGAAGAACGCATGCACGAACATATTATCGGACAGGATGAAGCCGTTCACGCCATCGCTGACGCGATCCGGCGCGCGCGCTCTGGCCTCAAAGATCCGCGCCGGCCGATTGGTTCCTTTATCTTCATTGGACCATCCGGTGTGGGTAAAACTGAGCTAGCAAAGACACTGGCGGACTTCCTGTTTGGAGACGAGGATGCGCTGGTACGCATCGACATGAGTGAGTACCGTGAACAACATACCGTGTCGCGCCTGTTTGGCGCCCCTCCGGGATACGTTGGGTACGAAGAAGGTGGTCAGTTAACCGAAGCTGTCCGACGACGCCCCTACCGCGTGGTGCTGTTCGACGAGATCGAGAAGGCACACCCCGAAGTCTGGAATGCTTTACTGCAAATTCTGGACGATGGACGCCTGACGGATGGTCAGGGACGGATTGTGGATTTCCGAAACACGGTGTTAATCATGACCAGTAACCTGGGCACCGAGTTCGTGCGACAGGGCGGTACGCTGGGCTTCTTGCATCACACTGATGATGCTGAAGAACGGCAGATGCATGACAAAATTGACCGCGTACTGCGCAGCACCTTCCGGCCTGAATTCCTGAATCGGATCGACGAGATCATCATGTTCTCGCCGTTGAGTCAGGAACAGGTGAACCAGATTGTGGATCTGCAAATGGCAGAGATCCGTCTGCGGCTTGAAGAACACGGCCTGACCGTTGAACTGACCCCAGAGGCCCGCAGTTACCTGGCTAAGGTTGGCTTTGATCAAAACTTTGGCGCGCGACCGCTGCGGCGAGCACTACAGAAATACGTTGAGAGCCCATTATCCGTCAGCCTGCTTTCAGGTGAGTTCCATGAAGGCGATCATGTATTGGTCGGCTTTGACACTGACGAGAACCGGATTGTGTTCCACAAAGCACAGCCGATCCCGGTGAACCAACCGCAGCAGGAAGAAGTCAACGAGTTGTAAGAATGATACAGCGGCCCCTTTTCAAAAAGGGGCCGCTGCTTTTAAGTCGTTTCGCACAGTTCTTGCATCCATCTCGACGAGAGATCGATCAAGAATTGGGATGAGTCTTTCATAAGTATTGATTCGAATTATACTTAAGCTATGCCAATCGAACGTGTCGAGATTATCAACCTGTTAAAGCGGATCCATCTGTTTCGAGGTATGGAGAACCCCAGACTTGAAACCGTTGTGGATTATATGGAAGTGGTAGAAGTCGAACCGGAGGCGGTCATCTACCAACAGGGTGATGAATTGGACTCTTTTTACTTTGTCTTTAGCGGGCAGTTGAAAGTCAGTCGGTATGCGCCTGAGACGCGCCAGTATCACCAGATTGGTTTTCTGGAAGAAGGGGATTACTTCGGACAGGAAGTGTTGGAGGAGAACTGGACGCGGCAAATTTCTGTTGAAGCCGAATCAGAAGCGACTCTGCTAAAAATGGATGTGCCCAGCTTTCGGGCGCTGCTGGATATTACCCCTGTGCTGATCCCGCGCTTACAGTTCATTCTCGACAGCTACCATTTAATGCTCAAGACTCGCTTCGTCTGGATGGACCCTAAGGAATTCGTTTATTATATCGGGCGCAAACACATTCTGTTCTTGTTCACGCGTATCCTGCCGCCGATCATCTTAGGCATTATCACCACTTCAGTTTTTGGCTTTCTGACGATCATGTCTCCTCTGAACCTGACCACGCTAGCGCTGCTTATTCTCTTTGCCGTCATCAGTCTGGCCTGGCTGATCTGGAACTGGATAGACTGGTCCAACGACTACTATATCGTCACGAACCGGAGAGTGATCTATCAGGAACGGGTGGTATTGTTATATGACAGCCGGCAAGAATCGCCAATGTCAGCGGTGCAGTCGACTTCGACGAATACCACCCAAACTGGGCGCATTCTCAAGTATGGGAACGTCGCCATCCGCACGTATATTGGCACGATCCTATTTCGCAGCGTCAGTATGCCCGAACAAGTCATGGCGCTGATCCAGGAACAGCAAGTCCGCACACAGGCGAACCTGCGCCGGGCCGAGCTGCGCCAAATTGAAAATGTACTCGAGCGCAAGCTGGGGAACAGCTCTGCCGAGCCACCTACCCCAGCGCCATCCAAAGCCGGGCCGATGCCAGCCGCGCCAACCGGCATACAGCGCTTCCTTTCGGACCTGTTTCATCTGCGCTACGAAGTTGGTGGAACCGTCCTTTACCGCACTCACTGGTTTATCTTACTGAAGAAAATTTGGCTGCCCTCACTGCTGCTGCTTGCACTGCTATTCTGGGTGCTGTTGAGCCTGTTCAACCTGTTCAACCTGATTTCGATCGGCGCCGTCATTGGCATTGCGTCCATCCTGGCACTCCTCATCGTCCCGTGGTGGGGTTACCGCTATGTTGACTGGCACAATGATATCTATTTGATCACTCCCGACCAGATTGTGGATGTTTACCGAAAACCGCTGGGGCGAGAAGAACGCCAGGCTGCCCCAATCAAGAACATCCTCAGCATCGAGTATCAACGGCTGGGGTTCCTTGGGCTGGTTCTGAACTTTGGTACGGTATACATCCGGGTCGGCGACAAGCAGCTCACCTTTGATGATGTTTATAATCCGTCGGAAGTGCAGCGCGAACTGTTCAACCGCCTGGCAGCGAAAAACTACGCCGAACGACAGGCTGCCCAAGAAGGGGAGCGGCAGCGCATGGCTGATTGGATCGCAGCTTATCACCGGGTGGCAGGCCGCAATCAGACGCCCCCCACTCCGCCCACCCGCAGTGGATTTTAACCGCGCGCTTTTCAATGGGCTGGATACAGCTTTGATGCCATTACAATCTCCTTAATTTCGGCTTTCGCCCGCGACAAGGGATGCAATTTGAAGATTTTAAGGGTAAAATTATAGGAATTAACTAAACCAATTTTATAGGTTTCCATACTTTATCGTACAAGGAAGCCTGTTTGCGATTTATAGGAAAGAAGAATGGCTATTCGAGAAATTGTGTTTACACCGGAACCGGTCTTACGGCGCAAAGCACGTAAGATCACAAACTTCGATAAAGATTTACAAACGCTGATTGATGATATGATCGAGACCATGCGTGAAGCGCCAGGGGTTGGCCTGGCAGCGCCGCAAGTGGGCATCTCGGAACGCTTAATTGTGATTGAGTATGGCGATGATGAGGATGAATCCATCCCCAAGAAACTGTATGTGGTCATTAACCCCGAAATCATCGAGGCATCCGAAGAGAAAGAAGAAGGCGTTGAGGCCTGTCTCTCAATTCCGCGCGTAATGGGGAATGTGGATCGCTCTTTGAAATTGGTCGTCAAAGGGCAAAATCGCCACGGCCGGCCGATCAAGATTAAAGTAGAAGGCTGGATAGCAAGGATCTTCCAGCATGAGATCGACCATTTAGATGGCGTTCTGTTTACTGACCGGGCACAGAAAGTCTGGCGGGTGCAGGAGAACGAAACCATCGTCGATGAAGTTTGATAAAAATCACGAAACATCGAGAGACTGCTGTACAGTCTCTCGATGTTATCCTTTGCCGGACATGTTAAGGACCGGCCTAGACGGTCAGAAATATGTATTTAACCCACCTTTCACTCACAAACTTTCGTGCCTTTACCCGTCTGGATATGGAAATGCCCAGGCGAACATTGCTGCTGGTGGGTGACAACGCCCAGGGGAAAACAAGTGTTCTTGAAGCTATTTACTACCTGGCGACCTTCACGTCATTCCACGCACAAAACGACCGCCAATTAATTAACTTCCTGGCAAGCCGCGAACCGCTGGCCGTCGCCCGGCTGGTGGCGGACTTTCAACGCAGCGATAAGCTGCACCATATGGAAGTGCGCTTGATTCAGGAATCGACTGGTGGAAACAGTTCTTCGCGAATACGTAAAGAAATCCTGGTAGATGGCGTTAAGCGTAATATTCACGAAGCGCTAGGAGCTTTTAACGCGGTTATTTTCCTCCCCCAAATGACGCGCATCATTGAAGGGGGGCCTGAAGACCGCCGCCGCTACCTGAACCTGGCACTATCGCAGGTAGTGCCAGGCTACTCACAAGCACTGAGTGAGTATAACCAGGCGATCTCTCAGCGCAACGCCTTGCTCAAACAACTGAACGAGCGGGGCGGCGATACAGAACAGCTCACATATTGGGATATGCTTTTATCAGAGCGCGGCGCGCTGCTGGTACACGCGCGCATCGCAGCGATACATGAGCTAGAGCGGCTGGCAGCCCGTATTCACCACCGGCTGACCAATTCACAAGAAATCTTGCGGCTGGTATACCAACCTGCTTATGATCCTGTGCCCCAGCCAGAAGGGCAGTTCGCGCTGCCCCTCCAGGCCCCCGTTAACCGGTCCGGATTCAGTCTGGAACGCATCCGAGAGAATTTCATCCAGCGCCTGGCAGATCTGCGCCGTGAAGAAGTGGCGCGCGGTGTAACAACAATTGGGCCCCACCGGGATGAAGTGCGCTTCTTAAGTAACGGAATTGACCTGAGTGACTTTGGTTCGCGGGGGCAGGTGCGCACCGCCCTGCTGGCATTGAAGCTGGCGGAAGTAACATGGGTAAAGAATCGCACCGGCGAATGGCCGGTTCTGCTGCTGGATGAAATTCTAGCAGAGCTGGATGGACAGCGCCGGGGCGATTTACAAAGTTATCTGAGCGATTACGAACAAACTATGCTAACCACCACAGACCTGAGTTTGTTTGAGCAAGACTTTGCCGAAGAAAGCACTGTCTGGCAAGTGGAACAAGGCATGGTGCGCGTTCCAGAAAAGGAATAAAAAACAAGAGGTTCCCGTTTCGGCGGAACCTCTTGTTTATCGAATGGGGGTTTTAGAAGGTACTCCTACCCGGCGCGGGTAATTGGGCGGGGTGGCGGCAAGTTTATCAATGACAATCAGGTAACGCTCTTCGGCTACGCCCGGCAGGTTTACAGGGATCAGCTGACGCAGATGCCCACCCAGCAAGCGAGTGGCTTTTTCGCTGGCATGGGCTTCCGCCGGACCAGTTTCCCCTTTTTGGGCCAGCATCGCGCCCCCCATATGCACCAGTGGCAGCAAGTATTCCACAAGAATGGGGAGATTAGCGACAGCCCGTGCAATTGCCCAATCAAAACGCTCTCGATACTTCGGATTCTGACCCAATTCTTCCGCGCGAGCCTGCACCACTTCCACTTTGTCCAAACCTAGTGTGCTAACCACGTGCCGGCAAAACTCGGCCTTTTTCCCCACTGACTCAGTCAGGGTGAGGTTTAGATTTGGATAGAGAATTTTCAAGGGCAGGCCCGGAAACCCGGCCCCCGTACCAATATCGATCAGACTGGCGGGGGGATTGTCGCGCCAGGCCAGAACACAGGTGAGGGAATCGAGGAAATGCTTGGTACGAATGCCTTCAACGTCGCGAATAGCGGTGAGATTCATCCGCTCGTTCCACGCTGACAGTTCGCGCTCATAGCGTTCAAAAGCCGCTAACTGGCGTGGGGTCAGACGGATTCCCAACAAACGCTGTGCTTCCTGGTAAAGCTTTTCCATGTCGGTTTTCATTATACCTGAATCAAAGTATAAACCTGGCCTGAAGACCAGGAAAAGTTTGGCTATTGGGACGGGCCAGGAGCCTCCAAAACATGATATCCTGAGCATGCAGGAAGAAGCCAATGGCAAGATTCGATCTGCCTGTGGCAATTTTGAAGGAAAGTAAATTTTGCCAGATTCACCTCTTGACAAAGCATCTTGAAGTTGATAGACTTTGACGGGAAGTTAATAACTTCTAATGTTGACTAATTTTATGGAAGGAACAGGAATGAGCGTAGCTTACACGATCCTCATGAAGGTCTATACCACACCGGATTTCGGTGGTTTGGTGATTCCTTTTCGGAGTGCGCCTGTTCCCAGGTAAGGTGAAGTAACAGAAACCTTGTCGGCCACGGTGCTCTCCAAGCCCGTGGCCGATTTTTTTTCAAGCCCGTCAAAGGCCACGGACCCGCCCGTGGCCTTTTTTATTTCCACCTACTACTACGGAGCGAACATGGAAACAAACAGGCCTTTATCAATCGACGAAACCTGGTAAGTGATCGTTTATGGTTATGAAAGTGACCGAAGGAGAGAGAAATGTCCGCAGTAATCGTTGATGATGTTTATAAGAAGTTTGGGAAGCCCACTGATTCTTTCTGGAAGCGCCTGCTGCGGCGAGATACTGTTCAGGCTGATCAAAACAGCTTGAACGGGAAGCGTCACAATGGGAACGGGGACGGACATAAAGAAAACGCCAGCCTCACCAAACCCGAAACCGTGGCCAACGCCGCTGCGCCGAACGGCAAGGCCACGAAAAACGGACAGGAGAAGCGCTTTACGGTAGCAGTGAATCATGTTTCGTTCAAGGTTGAAGAAGGAGAAATTTTTGGTGTGCTTGGACCTAACGGTGGCGGTAAATCGACCCTGATCCGGCTGATCTCCACCCTGCTCCTGCCCGACAGCGGCAGCATCGAAGTCTTTGGTTATGACGTCGTGCGCAGCCCGATGCAGGTGCAGAAATTGATCAACCGGGTGTCGGTGGAGGCCAGCTTCTTCAAGAAGCTCTCGCCAATGGAAAACCTGATATACGGGGCTCGCCTGTACGGTTTGGAGAGCAAACAAACCCGCAAACAGGTGGTGGAAATTCTGACCCGTTTAGGATTGGAAAAACGCGCGATTTTCAGCCCCATGGAAGAAATGTCGCGAGGGATGCAGCAAAAAGTAGCCATTGCGCGCGCCCTGCTCTCGCAGCCCGAACTGCTCTTACTGGATGAGCCGACCACCGGACTGGACCCACGCTCGAAGCGCGAAGTGCAGGCTGTTGTACGCGAACTGCGCGCAGAACATGGAACCACAATGCTTTTAACAACACATGATATGAACGAAGCCGAAAACTTGTGCAATCGAATTGCGATCATGGACAGTGGAAAGGTGGTTGCGCTCGACACCCCCGCTGCTTTACGACAATTGATCCCGGCGAAAAACGGGACTCAACCCACCCTTGAAGATGTTTTCCTGGAATTGACCGGTAAGAAACTGGTGAATCCCGAAGAGGAGACTACGCCATGAAACATGTACCTTTATTTGAAAGTCAACATTTACGAATTACGCCGATCGACCTGGACAAAGACCCGCAGGTGATTTCGGCTTGGACCTATGACCTGGACATCGCGAGCCGGCTGCGTGAAGAACCTGCCCGCCCGATGCCAGTATTTGAAGTGAAGAAAATCTATGAGCAGTGGCAAAAGGAAGCTGAAGAATCAAACCGGCAGTTCCTTTTCGCCGTTCGCCGCCGCGACAATGAAGACGTAATTGGCGTGGTACGCATTGTCAACATCGCCTGGGTACACGGAGCAGCCTTTTTGGACCTGATTATCGGTAACACGGCAGACTGGCAGACATACGCACAGGAAGCCCTGGAGACCTCTCTCCGCTACGCATTCGATGAGCTGAGCCTGTTCCGGGTGACGGCTGTCGTAGCAGAGCATGATCGGGCAGCAAACGAGCTGTATCAGAAGGCTAACTTCACGCTGGAAGTACGCCAGCGCCAGGCGCTTTATTGGAACAAGCGCACGTGGGACAAACTGTATTTCGGTATGCTGCGGCCCGAGTGGAAAATGCAGCAAATGGCGGAGGCGAGAGCATGAACACCGAAAAGTACTGTGGAAAACTCGTGCGCCTGGCTGTCATTGATATCGAGAAAGACACCGAACTCATGGCCCATTGGAACCAGAACAGTGAGTACCAACAACTGCTGGATTGGGGACCCTCGAACCTGTTTTCACCCAAGCAAATCAAGGAGTGGATGGAGAAGAATTACAGCAACCTGTATTACTTCTCCATCCGTACCCTTGATGAAGACCAGGTGGTCGGGATGGTCGATCTTTCGGGCATTAATTGGACCGCCGGAGATGTCTGGCTCGGGATTGGAATTGGCGAATCAGCGTACTGGGGCAAGGGCTACGGCACCGAGGCGGCTCGCCTGGTGCTGCGGTTTGCCTTCGAAGAGCTGAATATGCAGCGCGTGTCACTGAATGTGTTTGAGTACAACGAACGCGCTATCCGGTCGTATCAAAAGATTGGATTCAAAGAAGAAGGCCGGATGCGCCAGGTGTTGAACCGGTTTGACCGGCGCTGGGATATGATTTACATGGGAATTTTAAGAAGTGAGTGGGAAGAAAATCAGCCTGCTCAGGAGTAAGAATGGCTGCAATAAACCACCAAGCAAGGGCTTCTTTTGCCTTTGTCGAACGTAATTTTAACCTGACCAAACGTTACTGGTCCTGGGAGCTTGTTTGGCTGGTGTATTCTACTGCTGAAAGTCTCTCGGTCAGTTTTATTGGCTTAGGAATGGGGGTCATCAGCGAGAACTCAAACCTCGACACCAGCTACCTGGTGCTGTATTTACTGATTGGGAACCTGGTCTGGCGCTTCCTTTCGCAAATCTTTTACTGGATTACAGATCTGATCAACATTGAACGCTGGGAAGGTACGATTGAATACACGATCATGGCGCCTATCCACCGCTATACGCATATGGCAGGCCAGACGTTTTACGCCATTATCTACAGCATGATCTTCACCAGCATGATTCTGCTGGCGACTGCCCTGGTCTTTCACATTGATCTACGCAGCGCCAACCTGATCGGCGGCCTGGTGATGATGATGGCAGGTAGTCTGTCCTTCATTGGGATTGGCATCATGGCGTCCGTTTTCCCACTGCTGTTTCCAGAACGCGGCGCGCAGATGACGAATATTTTCATTGCGCTGCTGCTGCTGGTTTCAGGCGTTTATTACCCGGTGGATGTCCTGCCGGGGTTTCTCAGACAGATCGCCGTTTTCAGCCCGGCGACCTATGTGCTGCAAGGCACACGAAACGCTTTGTTAGAAGGTATGCCTACTGCGCAGTTGTGGCCCTACATCTGGCCGATCCTGCTGATGGGAATTGCTTTAATCCCATTAGGATTGTGGGTCTTTGGGCAGGGTGAGCGCTATGCCAAGCGCACTGGCAAACTGCATCGAAACGGGTAGCAAAAGACACCGAAATATGTACCAAAAGGAAAAGAGAATGATTACGCTAAACCTGAAAGAAATCCTGGCTCGCCCGGCCAGGATGGATGACCTGGAAACAACCGTAGACTTATTTAACGCCTATTCCCGTTCGCTGATTGGGGTAAACCAATATACTGTTGATGATATCCGCAGTGAGTGGCAAACGCCGAACTTTGACCTTAATCAGGACACCCGGTTGGTTTGGACAAGTGATGGCAAACCGATCGGCTACGCTGAGTTTTGGGATCTGGGCGAGCCGCACGTCCGTCTGATTGGATGGGTAGTGGTTCATCCAGAGCACCAGTCACAGGGCATCGGCAGTTATCTGCTGGAATGGGTGACCGACCGCGCGCGGCAAAACATCGCCAAGGCCCCTTCCGAAGCGCGAGTGGTACTGCACCAGAGCGTTCTGGACACAAATGAGCGCGCAAATGATCTACTGCAAAAACATGGCTTCAACCAGATCCGCAACTTTTACCGGATGCAGATTGACTTTACGACAGAACCGGAAGCGCCGGTGGTTCCGGAAGGCATCCAGATTCGCAGCATCGCGCGAGGCGAGGAACGCATGGCAGTGCAGGCGGCTTACGAAGCCTTTATGGATCACTGGGGTTCATTTGAGCAGCCGTTTGAAGAGTACTTTGAAAGATGGCAGCACTACCTCGAGAATGACAAAGATTATGACCCCCACTTCTACTTCGTAGCGATGGATGGGGACGAAGTGGCGGGCATGTCGTTGTGCTACCCGAAGACCACGGAAGACCCGGATATGGGTTGGATCGGCACGTTGGGCGTGCTGCGCCCCTGGCGGAAACGGGGTCTGGGATCAGCCTTGCTGCAACATTCGTTCCGCGCCTTTTTTGAACACGGCAAACTACGCGCCGGGTTGGGGGTGGACGCTGCCAGCCTGACCGGCGCTACCCAGCTTTATGAACGAGCAGGGATGTACGTGGAGCGCAAGACGAACGTCTACGAACTCGAACTGCGCGCCGGGGAAGATCTGCTGACACAAACGATTAAAGTAAAATTCAACCGGGCAGGATCTTTGTTGACGGAAGGTCCTGCCCGGCAAACAGGAGAACGCAGTCGTATGGACTGCATCTAATCACAGGAGATACCATGACAACTTCTACCTTGCAAAAACTGTATTTGCCTGAAGCACCGACCATGGAAGGGTTGAGCTTTCGCAACTTCCGGGATGAATTTGATTATCCCCACATGCTGGCAATTATCAATGCCAGCAAAACAGCGGATCACGAAGAACGGCATGATACGCTGGAAGAGATGATCCATAATTACAGCCACTTGACCAACTGCGACCTCAGTCAGGATCTAGTCCTGGCAGAGATACAGGATCAGGTGATCGCCTATTCCCGGGTGACCTGGTGGGAAGAAGAAGCTACCGGAAACCGGATGTATCTGTCCTTCGGCTTTGTGCATCCCGATTGGCGCCGTAAAGGAATAGGGACTGCCATGCTGAAGCACAACCAGCGCCGCTTGCGCCAGATTGCTGCTGCGCACCCAGAGGGAGTCGAACGTTTCTTTGAATCGTTTGCAAATAACTTCCAGCCAGGAAACAATGCCTTGCTCGAAAAAGATGGCTATACCCTTGCCCGGCAGGGTTTTATGATGGTGCGGCCTGACCTTGAAAATATCCCTGACCTGCCGCTACCAGAAGGGCTGGAAGTGCGCCCGGCCCGCCCAGAACATTACCGCCAGATTTGGGAGGCCTCTCAAGAAGCGTTCCGGGATCATTGGGGGTATGCCGAACCTGTGGAAGATGATTACGTGGCCTGGCTGGGCGCGAGTGAGTTTCAACCCGAACTGTGGCAGGTGGCCTGGGATGGCGACCAGGTGGCAGGGATGATCCTGAACTTCATCAACCACGGGGAGAATGAGGAATATCACCGCAAGCGCGGCTGGACAGAAGGGATTTCTGTGCGGCGACCCTGGCGGCGGCGTGGATTAGCCCGCGCCCTGCTGGCTCGAAGCTTTAAGATGCACAAAGCCTTAGGAATGACTGAAGCCGCCCTGGGGGTAGACAGTGAAAACCCGAACGGCGCGCGGCAGTTGTACGAGTCGATGGGCTTCCAGATGTATCGCATCAATACAACCTATCGAAAGCCGATGGAATAAACATACCGCTGTCTAATGCGAGGGTGGGATCGACGGGAACGGATCGTTCCATGTCGATCCCACCACAATTTTTAAATCAGTCCAAACAGGGCGGTGATTACCCACAAGTCGAAAGGGGATAGAAAAGCTCCATTTCCTGTGGTATGAATCAGTTAGCGAAAAAGATCAACCAGGAGATGGAGCGATGTTGACTTTACCCGGAAGTGCGGAAATTGCCAAGTTACCTGTGGAGGAAATCGAAGCGACGATCGAGCGGATGACCCAGCCGATGCAGACGGGGTTACCCGATGCGCGGCTGAAAGCGGTGATCCCGCTGGCAGTGCGCTGCATATTAGCGACTGAAACGCCGGTGATCACGGCGATGAGCCGGGCGGTCAGTCGGGTGGAAGCGGAATGCTGGGCGGCAGCCAAACGGATCTATCGCTTTCTGGATAATGAGCGGTTCAGCCACGAAGCATTGTTTGCCGGGTTATATGCAATGACCCAGGCGAATGTCGCCCAGGAACAGCCCGCTTATCTGGTGGTCGCGGTGGATCCAGTCAACTTCGAAAAACCCTATACCGAAAAGCTAGAGGGGGTGAGTACCGTTCACAAAAGCACGCCGCCAGCCCTGGATGGGGGCGCCCGCCTGGCCCACGGCTACCCCGCCATCACCGCAAGCGTGGTCAATACGCGGGTGCCAGGGGTCAGCTATGCCAACTGGTTCTCCTATCACATCGATTTCATCAGTCAAAATACGGAGATCCAGCAGGCAATCGAGCAGACACGCCAGCTGTTCCCCGGCTATCGCATCCGCTTTGTGATGGATAGTGGCATGGATGATCAGAAGATCTTTGCCTGGCTCAATCACCCTGAGGTAGAGTTTGCCATCCCCGCCACCCATTTGGAGCGCTGGGTGGAAGTCTACAATGAGCGGCTCGATCGCTGGGAACGCGAGCAGTTGCAAGATTTGGTCGACAGCCTGCCCTTCACCCTCCGCTACCAAGCCGCTTTCCAGCATGCCGGACGGACGCATGTGGTGATGCTCCAAGCTGGGGTCTTGCACATTCGCCTGCCTGACACCCAGCAGGAATTGTGGGCGCTGGTGGCCTATAACACCTGGGAAGACCGCACGCTGGTCCTGCTCACCAACATTCCCCTGCTAGACGATCCCACCATCCGCCAGGTGTATGGCGATTGGCGCTTACGCGGCCGGATTGAACACGGCTATCGCTTTGATCAGGAGCAAGGACTGGATGTTGAAGATCTGCGCGTGCAAACCCTCGAACACATGAAACGGCTGTTTGCCCTGGTCCTGGCCGCTACCCAGTTAGTCTTTCACATCCTGCACCATTGGCCCGCTCAAGCCGTCTATTGGCTGCGCAAGTTGGGTGGGAAACTCGGCCTACCCTCCGATCGCGATGGCCCCTATATCCTCCTCCGTGGGATCGCCATGGTTTTATTGACCAACGCTACCCTTTCCTTTGCCGCTATCTCGCCTTTCCCTCATCAACTTTTCTTCCATCTTTAACTTATGGGTAATCACCGCCAAACAGGCTATTGACATTTGAATAAAAAGCATTAGAATACATTCGTGTCAAATATACACCAATGAGCGGGCCAGCCCCGCTCTCATTTTGCCCGGCAGTTCGTGTATTTATTACACTAAGGAGGTAGGTATCTGATGATCCCTGAAAATACCGGTGTGTTGGCCGAACAGGCCAAGCCTTTCCTGAATTACCTGGATAACTGGATGGCATCTCTTACTGTTTTGCCCATTGATGATGCGATCCCCGAACCCAATAAGGCGGCAGTTGTATCAATCGATGTCATCAATGGTTTTTGTTACGAGGGGGCGCTCTCCAGCCCGCGTGTGGCTGGAATTGTTGAGCCAATCACCCGTCTCTTTGAACAGGCCTGGCAGAAGGGCGTGCGTAACATTGTCCTGAGCCAGGATACGCACGAACCAGAAGCGGTGGAGTTTGCGCAATGGCCTCCACACTGCGTGCGGGGGACTTCTGAAGCTCAAGCAGTTCAGGCGTTCACGAACCTCCCCTTCTTTGACCAAATGACAATGATTGAAAAAAACTCAATCCAACCCGGTCTTAACACTGGTTTGAATGACTGGCTGGAGAGCCATCCTGAAATCGATACGTTTATCGCGGTGGGTGACTGCACAGATCTCTGCACTTATCAGCTCGCCATGCATCTGCGGTTAGATGCCAACGCGCGGCAGGTGAAACGCCGGGTGATCGTTCCAGCGAACTGTGTGCAAACCTATGACCGCCCGGTGGAAGTTGCCCGCGAAGAAGGCGGATTACCTCATCCCGGTGATCTGCTCCATGTGGTTTTTTTATATCACATGCTGCTTAACGGTATTGAAGTTGTAGCAGAAATCAAATAAGAGGTTCCGATGGCAACAGCAACGATTGCTCAAAAAAGAAATTCAAGTAAAACGGGGAAGATGCTCTCGTTTGAAGATGCGATTGAACAAATCGGGTTTGGCCGATTCCAGAAGCGTTTAATGGTGGTATGCGGCGTAGGTTGGGCGGCGGATGCGATGGAAGTGCTGCTGATCTCCTTTGTACTGCCGGCTGTCGCTAAGGAATGGGGATTGAGCGCGGCGCAGATGGGCCTGCTGGGAACAGCCATCTTTCTAGGCATGTTAGCCGGCGCATGGGTGTGGGGACGCCTGAGCGACTTGATTGGCCGGAAAGTTGGGTTTATCAGCACAGTAGCGATTGACTCTGTGTTTGGCCTGCTGTCGGCCCTCTCTCCTTCATTTGGTTGGCTGGTGGTGCTACGCGCCTTGACTGGCTTTGGCGTGGGCGGCACACTCCCTGTGGACTACAGTATTTTCACTGAGTATATGCCTGCGAAACAACGTGGACGCTATTTGGTGCTGCTAGAATCTTTCTGGGCTTTGGGCGTCATCCTGGCGGCTGGATTGGCCTGGTTAATCGTGCCGAACCTGGGCTGGCGGGCGCTGCTGGCTGTTTCAGCCCTACCCGGCCTGATTATCTTCTTCATCCGGCGCGATATTCCCGAATCACCCCGCTATTTGTTGGTGAACGGCCAAACCGAGCGCGCGCGTGAAGTGCTAGAAAAAGTAGCCGCGGAAAACGGGCGCAGCCTGCCTAATCTGCCGCTGCAGCCGGTCCAACAAGTCGTTCGGTCGCGCACCAGTGACCTATGGAAACCCGAGCTGCGCCGCACCACCCTGCTGCTGTGGGTCATGTGGTTCGCCGTTTCATTGGGCTATTATGGAGTCTTTACCTGGCTGCCGAACTTCTTCAAAGCCAGCGGCATGGCGCTTATGCCGATTTATCAAAATACCTTCTTACTGGCACTGGCACAACTACCGGGATATTTCTCGGCTGCATACCTGGTCGAAAAGCTGGGGCGTAAGCGCACCCTGGCAATTTACCTGATTGCCAGCGGGCTGTTTACTTACCTGTTTGCGGTTACCAATTCATTGAGCGGCATGGTAGCGATGGGGATGTGGATGTCCTTCTTCACCCTAGGCGCGTGGGGAGCCTTATACGCCTACACACCCGAAGCCTACCCTACCAACCTGCGTGGAACAGGGATGGGTGCGGCCTCTGGGATGACGCGCATCGCAGGGGCACTGGCGCCAAGCCTGGGAGCGGCCTTGATGGGCGGCGCACTGGCCCTGGTGCTGCCCGTGACCATCTTCGCGATTGCCTTTGTGGTAGCAGGGGTGGCGGCGCTGGCTTTGCCGGTTGAAACCACCCAACAGCCGCTGGCAGATACCCTTTAGCAACCGGCGTCCCAGCCATCCAGACCATCTGGGTGAAGAATAGGACTACGCCGAATTTTTTCCACCGTCTTGGCGAACTCCTGTGCGTCGCCCGTACGGCTAGCGTAATCGAGGCCACGAAACTCACGAAAAGACCATAACTGGCGCAGTCGATGCTCAAAAGCGGCATCGACTGCGCCGCCTTTTTGCAGCTAGCAGGTGGGTATTAATCCATGTGGAGATCTTCCAGAAAGTCTTGCCAGCAGGATTTTACTTGATGATATTCGGATGAAGATAAAACGCGGCGCAAGGACAAACGTGTTCAAGCCCATTGCCCATACGTTCCTTTTGTGCCAGAATGGTAGGGACAAGCTGGTGCTCATCCTGCCTGAGTACCTACCGGATTCATTCTAAGATAGGTGGAAATTTATGGAGACTGCTGTCATTTACGAAATCATTGGTTATATTGCCTCCATCCTGATCGCGATTTCGCTCATGATGAGCAATATTCTGCGGCTGCGGGTCATCAACCTGGTGGGGTCGCTCTTCTTCACCGTGTATGGTTTGCTGATCCAGGCTTATCCAGTGGCAGCCGTTAACTTCTTCATCGTGCTGATCGATCTGTATTACCTGTATGAAATGCTGTCTGCAAAAGAGTATTTTCGCCTGTTGGAAGTGCAGCCGGATTCGGAATATCTGCGCTTTTTCTTAAACCACTATGAACAGGATATTCAGAAGTTCCAGCCCGGCTTTCGATTCGCTCCACAGGCAGAACAATTGGTGTTCTTTGCGCTGCGCAATCTAGTGCCAGCAGGCCTGGTGATCGGAGAAATTAACGACGACGGGCGCTTACACATCCTGCTAGATTACGTTATCCCTGGCTACCGAGACTTAAAGATCGGAAACTTTATTTTCACTGGACATACCCAGATCTTCCGGCAGCACGGTATCCGCAAAATATATGCACTGCCTGGGAATTCTACGCACGACCGCTACTTACACAAAATGGGCTTCGAACCCGAGACCACCTCGGATGGAGAAAAGCGGTACTGTCTTTCACTCTCCGATTGAGTTCCCTGCCCATTTTGCAGCCTGCCTATCCCGGTTTCATTGTACAATCACAACAGTTCACTTTTCTGATACTCGAGGAGTCTGGCATGCAGTGGCTTCACCAACCCCCATCCTGGAATGATGAATCCGGGCGCATTCAGGTTACGACCGGACCGAAAACAGATTTCTGGCGCAAAAACTCATTACGGCTTTACCCGTGATAACGGTCACTTCTATTATCAAGAAGTCAGCGGCGACTTCGAAGCTGAAGTACGCGTTAACGGCCTATATCAGGATCAATATGATCAGGCTGGATTGATGCTGAGGATTGACGAAGAAAACTGGATCAAGACCGGGATTGAGTTTTTCGACAACCAACAGCACACCAGCGCGGTCGTCACCAGGGTATTTTCTGACTGGTCCGTGGTGCGCCTGATTGGCAGCCCTGCCAGCCTATGGCTGCGGGTGACACGCAAAGCCGAAGCAGTGGAGATTTTCTTCTCGCTGGATGGCAGTGATTATCAACTGCTGCGGCTGGCCTACTTGCCACCCGCCGAAACGATCCAGATTGGGCCGATGTGCGCCTCACCCGATGGGCAAGGATTTTCAGTGACCTTTGAAGGCTTTATGGTGCGAAAGCTATGAGTGATATGGTGAACTTTCCCAATCTTTCTGAAGAATTTCGCCTGCGCCGTTTAGAAGCTCCAGGCGGGCGAGTATGCATGGTGCTCGACACAGACACCTATAATGAAATCGATGACCAGTTTGCAGTGGCGCTGGCCTTGTTATCGAAAGAAAAGTTAGCTGTAGAGGCGCTTTATGCGGCCCCCTTCTATAATGATCGCTCCAACGGCCCAGGCGACGGCATGGAGAAAAGTTATGAAGAAATCCTGCGGCTGCTCGAACGGCTGTCAGTTTCGCCTGAGGGTCTGGTGCATCGCGGCTCAACCACCTACCTGACGGGGCGGCAGCAGCCGGAACGCAGCCCGGCAGTGGAAGACCTGATCGAGCGGGCGCTGGCGATGCCAGAAGATGAACCGCTTTACGTGGTGGCGATTGGAGCGATCACCAACATCGCTTCGGCCATCCTGATAGAGCCGGAGATTATGCGACATATTGTGGTGGTATGGCTGGGCGGTCAACCACATCACCTCCCCTTTGCGCGAGAATTTAACCTGATGCAGGACCCGCTGGCGTCACAGACGATATTTAACTGCGGCGTGCCCTTTGTGCAGATTCCTTGTCAGCAAGTAGCCTCGCACCTGTTAACCACCGTGCCAGAACTGGAGGCTAACCTGAAGGGACGGAACGCGATCAGCGACTTCCTCTTTGAACACTTCTGCACCTATCACAAGGACCACTTCGCATGGGCCAAGGAAATTTGGGACATCTCAGCCATCGCCTATCTACTAGAAGAGAAATGGGTGCCCAGTTTTGTGCTGCCCAGCCCGATCCTGACTGATGAACTTACCTGGCAAGCCGCGCCCAACCGGCACTCCATCCGTTCAGCCTGGTTTGTCCACCGCAACCCAATCTTTCGCGACCTGTTTACCAAACTGCAGAACTTTTCCCCATCGCAGATGTGATTTTGAAACAAGCGGAGTAGACAGGCTCCAACGTTTTTCATTTGCGATTTAAGATTGTGAGGAAACATGAGTATGATTCAGCCTGATGTGGAACGCTGGGGGATGTTTGAAATCGTACTGGAAGGACCGCAGACGGGCAATCCGTTTATGGAAGTCGAACTGAGCGCCACTTTCCAGTTCGGGCACCGCAGCATCGAGGCGCCTGGCTTTTATGATGGCGAGGGCTTTTACCGCATCCGGTTTATGCCAGATGCAGTTGGCGACTGGCGCTACATTACGCACAGCAATATTACCGGGCTGGACGGCATTCAAGGCAGCCTGCGCTGTTACACCCCATCCCCAGAAAATCACGGGCCGGTGCGGGTACATAATACCTTCCACTTTGCCTATGAAGACGGCTCCCCCTATATCCCTGTCGGAACGACCTGTTACGCGTGGGTGCACCAGGAAGAAGAACTACAAGAGCAGACTTTGCAAAGCTTGCGAGATGCACCCTTTAACAAGCTGCGCATGTGCGTGTTCCCCAAGCACTACCTTTATAATGAAAACGAGCCACCTTACCATCCTTTCGAAGGCAGCGGGCCCAATGAATGGGACTTCACCCACTTCAACCCGGCCTTCTTCCAGCACCTGGAACAGCGAATTGGCCACTTGCAAGAATTAGGGATCGAAGCTGACCTGATCCTTTTTCATCCCTACGACCGCTGGGGATACGCCAATATGCCTGCTGAGGTGGATGAACGCTATCTGCGCTACCTGATCGCGCGCTTATGGGCTTACCGGAACGTGTGGTGGTCGCTGGCAAACGAGTTCGACTTCATGAAGGCGAAAAACATGGGGGAGTGGGATCGATTCTTCCATATCGTTCAGCAAAATGACCCCGCCCAACATTTGCGATCTGTCCATAATGGGAATGTTTTCTATGATCATGGCAAACCCTGGGTGACACACTGCAGCATCCAAAATCACAATCTTGCATTGGTGCCGCAGTGGCGCGAGCAGTATCGTAAACCGGTAGTGGTGGATGAATGCAGTTACGAAGGCAATATTCAGTTTAATTGGGGCAATCTACCGCCTGGCGAGATGGTCCATCGCTTTTGGGAAGGCTTTGCGCGTGGGGGGTATGTGGGGCATGGCGAGACCTACCTGCATCCACAGGATATTTTATGGTGGTCAAAAGGCGGCGTCTTGCACGGCGAAAGTCCGCAGCGAATAGCCTTTTTACGCCAAATTCTGGAAGAAGCACCAGATGGCGGTCTTGACCCAATCGATCTGAGCTGGAATAACCAGGCGCGGGTGGGCCGCCCGCCGGAATATTCCTTGCAGTACTGGGGGGTCTATGCTCCCGCCTTGTGGGAATTAGATCTGCCGGAAAGCTTCTCCTACCAGGCCGAGATCATTGACACCTGGAACATGACCATAACCCCGGTTGAAGGGAATTTTTCGGGCAAGTGTATGATTGAACTGCCCGGCAAACCGTTCATCGCCCTGCGGCTCTGGCAAGTTGGGGCGGCAAGCGAAAGATAGAGACAAAACATTAAAACAGGAGATGAAACCATGCGAGTGCTCTTCATTGGCGGCACCGGAATTATCAGCTCGGCTTGTTCACGCCTCGCTGTTGAAGAGGGGATTGAACTCTATTTATTGAACCGGGGAAAAACAACCTCTCGATCTGTGCCAGAGGACGCCTATGTTTTACCCGCCGATATTCGCGATATCGAATCGGTACGCAGCGCGCTGCACGGGCACAGCTTTGATGTCGTGGTCAACTGGATTGCCTTCGTCCCAGAGCAAATTCAACAGGATCTCAATCTGTTTACGGGGCAGGTAGGGCAGTATATCTTTATCAGTTCCGCCTCGGCATACCAGACTCCGCCAGTTTTCTTACCCGTAACCGAATCGACGGTGTTGGATAACCCTTACTGGCAGTACTCGCGCAATAAGATCGCCTGTGAAGAAATGCTGGTGCAGGCGTACCGGCAAAACAAGTTCCCGATGACGATCGTGAGACCCTCGCATACCTATGACAAAACCCTGCTGCCTTTTGATGGCGGCTATACAGTGGTGGACCGCATGCGCAAAGGGAAACCGGTGGTGGTCCACGGCGACGGCACTTCACTGTGGACGCTGACCCATCATGAAGATTTTGCGAAGGGATTTGTGGGCTTGCTGGGGAATGCCCAGGCGATTGGCGAAGACTTTCATATCACCTCTGACGAGTGGCTGAGTTGGAACCAGATTCATGAAATTGTGGCACGCGCCGCAGGAACTGAAGCCAAGATGGTGCATGTGCCCTCTGAGGTGATCGCCACTTATGACGCTAACTGGGGAGCCAGTTTGCTGGGAGATAAAGCGCATAGTATGATCTTCGACAATACGAAGATCAAGCGGCTGGCGCCAGACTTTAAAGCGCGCATCCCGTTTTCACGTGGGGCAGAAGAGATTATGGCCTGGTATGATGAAAACTCAGCCCGCCAGAAAGTCGATGAACATATCGATCATTTGATGGATGTGCTGGTTGCGAACTATGCCTCCATCCAGCCAAAATAGCGCTGGGATTATCTGGGCAGACCGCAGTAGCGCGGCCTTTTCAGTGCGCCGCTTTCGTTCTCTTCATTGGGCCAGGGTGGAACGCGCACTGCGGTCTGCCCTGGCCGATTAATTGGAATCACTCATGGCAAATTCACCTAATATTCTCTATATTCACTCGCACGATACAGGCCGGTACATCCAACCTTACGGATATGCCGTCCCAACCCCACACTTACAGCGACTGGCTAAACAAGGCGTGCTGTTCCGGCAAGCCTTTTGCGCCGCGCCGACCTGTTCCCCCAGCCGGGCCGCCCTGCTGACCGGCATGATGCCGCATAACAACGGGATGCTGGGGCTGGCGCACTTTGGTTTTGCACTCAACGACTATTCTCAACACATTTTGCATACCCTGCGTAAGGCTGGCTACTACAGCGCTTTATCTGGCACGCAGCATATCGATAAACAGAAGGGTACCCGCATTGGCTATGATGCGATCCTGACCGCTGATGGAAGCGCTCCTGCCGAAGAAGAGGCCGCCCGCTTTTTGCGCGAAGACCCACCCCAGCCTTTCTTCCTGGCTGTCGGTTTTAGCGAGACACACCGGGTGTTTCCTGAACCGGCCTCTGACGTCAACCCCAATTATGTCCGCCCGCCCGCTCCGATCCCCGATACACCTGAAACCCGGCGGGACATGGCCGGGTTCATTACTTCGGCGCGCACCCTCGATGAAAAAATGGGCCGCGTGCTGGCGGCGCTGGATGAAACTGGCCTGGCTGAGAATACGCTGGTGGTATGCACGACCGATCACGGCCTGGCCTTTCCGGCGATGAAGAGCAACCTGACGGATCATGGCGCCGGCGTGATGCTGATCATGCGGGGGCCGGGAGGCTTCGAGGGCGGGCGAGTGATGGACGCCCTGGTGAGCCAGATTGACCTTTTCCCAACACTGTGTGAGGTGGCAGGGGTTGAAAAACCAGACTGGCTGCAAGGACAATCGATTTTGCCGCTTGTGCGAGGCGAAGTAGATGCGGTTCGTCAGGCTGTATACAGTGAAGTCAACTTCCACGTGTCCTATGAACCACAGCGCTCGATACGCACCCAGCGCTGGAAGTACATTCGCCGCTTCGACCCGCGCCCTCATCCCGTGCTGCCCAACTGCGATGACAGTCCCACAAAATCGCTGTGGCTGAACAGTGGCTGGCGCGAACACGGCCAGGCGGAGGAGTATCTTTTTGATGTGATCTTTGACCCGAATGAGAGCAATAACCTCGCGTATGATCCGGCTTATGCGGGCATTAAAGCAGAGATGGTCGAGCGCCTGCAAGCCTGGATGGCGCAAACAAACGATCCGCTGTTGGCAGGGCCGCTGGGCTGGCCGGAAGGCTTTCCACAGGTCGCTCCCGATAAAACCTCTCCTTCTGAGTTAGATCACAGTATGTTTCAATAACAGGCAGGTTGAAAAACATGAACCATCGCGAACGCATCCGGACCATTATCGCAGGCAAGGCGGCAGACCGCTGCGGCTTCTGGATCGGCAACCCGCACCCAGATAGTTGGCCTGGCCTGCATCGTTATTTCGATACCCAAACTCAGGAAGAACTACAACAAAAACTGAACAACGATTTCCGCTGGATCAGCCCGCAGTTCTTCGAGTCCACTTACCAGCACCCAACAGGACGTGAGATGTTCGACCTGGGGGTGAAGAAGGTTGAACATGGGACACCAGGGCCATTTGCGAACTGTGAAGATCCCCGCGAAGTGGAACAGTATGAGTGGCCTGACCCGGCTTATCTCCACTTTGACGAATGCCTGCAAGCCCTGGAAAATGCGGGAGATGTATACCGGGCCAGTGGTTTTTGGACATGCTTCTACCACAACATCATGGATCTGTTTGGGATGGAAGCCTACATGATGAAGATGTATACCCATCCTGAAGTGGTGCACGCTGTGACGGAGCATGTGTGCGAATTCTACTATGAAGCCAACGAGCGCTTCTTCAAGGCTGCCGGTGACCTGGTAGATGGTTTCTTCTTCGGCAACGACTTTGGCACCCAGCTTGACCTGATCTGCGGGCCGAAGCAGTTTGACCAGTTCATTCTGCCCTGGTTCCGGCGGTTTACCGAACAGGGACACCGGCACGGGCACCAGGTAATTTTGCACTCCTGCGGCTCGATCTTTAAGGTGATCGACCGGTTGATCGACGCGGGGGTGGACTGCCTGCACCCGCTGCAAGCCAAAGCCCGTAATATGGATGCGGAAACGCTTGCCAACCACTTCAAGGGACGGATTGCCTTTTTGGGCGGGATTGACACGCAAGATCTGCTGGTGCATGGCACGCCGGAGGAAGTCAAAGCGGAAGTGCGGCGGGTGCGGGATCTATTGGGACCAAGCTTGATTATCAGCCCCAGCCACGAAGCGATTCTGCCGGATGTGCCACCACGAAACGTAGAAGCTATGGCAGAGGCTGTACTGGAGGACTAAGCGGACAAGAACTGTTCAAAAACGAGAAAAGTGGTTACTTTTATCCGGGCGCATTTCTGGTACACTCAGATTAATCGCATTGGATCGGATGCTGGCGCAGGAAGCGCAAGCTCATCCGGTTTTTGGTCTTCAAATGAGGAGTGAAAATTATGACTGTTCAGGAGTTTCCTCGCACGATGGTTGGGGGCGTAAGCCTGCCGCGCTTGATAATTGGCAGTAACTGGTTCCTGGGGTACTCTCACACAAGTCTCGCCAAGGACAAGTTCATTAAGTCCTACCAGACTCGGGAAAGCGTCGCTAAAATTTTGTCCGTCTTTTTACAGAGCGGTGTAGATGCCGTGATGGGACCGCCCTCGACGCTGTTGGAAGAGGCTGTGCGCGATGCGGAAGACATGACTGGACAGGCCATGACGCGCATTGTGACCCCCATCTTTAACGTAAATGAGGGCGGGGACCCGGATAAAGAGCCGGAAGTGCTGTTCGACCAGTGCAAGAACGAACTGAACGCTACTTTCTGCATGCCGCATCAGGCTGTTACTGACGCGCTGCTGGATCGCATGAGCGGCAAGATTCGTGACATCGATAAATACACGCGGATGATCCGCGAACGGGGGATGATCCCAGGGCTTTCGACACACATGCCAGAATCGGTTGTGTATGCAGATCGAATGAACGCGGACATTGAAACCTATATTCAGATCTACAACGCAGCCGGGTTCTTGATGCAGGTCGAAGGTGACTGGGTACAACGGATTATTCAGAACGCGAAAAAGCCAGTGATGACGATTAAGCCGCTTGCGGCGGGACGGCTGCTGCCGATTGTAGGGTTGGCGTTTGTTTGGAATACCATTCGCCCGCAGGATATGGTCACCATTGGGACAACGACCCCCGACGAGGCCCGTGAAGTGATTGATCTGTCGATGGACCTGCTGTGCCACCAGGCACCCCAACTTCAGTTACAGAAAACACGCAGTAAGAACTCCTTGCAATAGTTCAATTGAATGCCTGGGTGAGATGCCCAGGCATTTTTGTTTTAAGGCTGGTAAGAGGAGACGCTTAATCTTCGGCAGGCAGGGTGAGGGCCGCGGGAATAAGCTGTTCTGGCTTTTCTTTCCTGGGGGATCTTGGTGATAAAGAGAAGAACCCTGGTAAAATAGGCGCGGCATTCTCATGATGATTTTCATTAAGATCCTCGTCACGATTCTGGTTGTTACGCTGCTATCCATTGTGGCTGAACGCGCTGGCCCCCGGGTGGCGGGTATTCTGGCCGGTTACCCGGCTGGGTCAGCAATCTCGCTGTTTTTCATCGGGCTAGAAATTAGTCCAGTATTTGCCGGGCAGAGCGCCTTATTTAATGTAGCCGGATTGACAGCTATGCTGTTTTTTCTATGGGTGTATTACCTGGTTTCGGAACGGTTTGCAGCGCGAGACCATCCCGGGCAGTCGCTGGTGGTCACTTCTGCGGTGGCGATTGTCACTTTCCTGGGGGCGGCTGCGGTCCTTCAAGCCCTGCACCTGCCGCCCTGGCTGGGCGTGCTGGTGACGTTCATCGCTATCCCCACCTTTCACCTGCTCTTTAGAAGGATCAGCAATACGAAGATTACCCAGCGGGTACATTTGGGGCCGCGCGTGCTGCTGTTCCGGGCCAGCATCTCGGCGCTGGTGATTGTGCTTGTGACCGGAGTGGCGCACCTGGTCAGTGCGGATTGGGCAGGGTTATTCAGCGCCTTTCCTGCCACAGTCTTTCCACTGGTGCTGATTGTCCATCACACCTATGGCTCGCGGCAGGCGCATACAGTGATTAAGAATGTTCCGTTGGGGCTATGGTCGCTGGTGTTCTATTCTCTGACGGTTTCTTATGCATACCCGCGATTTGGCATTTACCTGGGGACTTTGCTGTCATTTGGCATCGCCACGCTGTACTTGCTCGCGCTGGCAGCCTGGCAAGCCACCCGTCGCAGGGTATGACTCACCAAGTACAGTCGCCGGTTGTGCGCCTGTGCCGTCCGAATGTTAAAGTAAACGGCGCTGCACAATAACGATGGGGGTGTTTATGCCGCCGGGTACGGGCGATCTAGTGGTAGGTCTATCCCAATAAGATTCGGTATAATCAAGAGAGATATAGATACGCTTGCTTAACAAAGTGTGAAGGGCTGTGTTTAAAAGAAGCCAACAGCATTGTTTAAACACACACTGCCCAAACGTACAGACAAATTTTTTGATGAGAAAATTCAAGAGCGAAGGAATTTGAATGAGTAATCAACCAAATGACACCGGCGAGAGGGGCAACCCGGTGGAAAACCCGGAAGACGAAACGACCCAGCGAACGATTTCCACCGCAGTCGATGCGTCCGCATCGACTGCGAGTGAAGAACTACCCGAATTCACCTTTGAAGAACTGCCCGAAAAATTACGTGAAGGCGTAGTGAAGGAAGGCTGGACAGAGCTGATGCCGGTGCAGCGCCGGGCGATCCCATATATCCTGGCCCACCGCGATCTGATGATTCAATCGCGCACCGGCAGTGGAAAAACCGGCGCTTACCTTATCCCGATCTTGCAGCGCATCAATCCAGAGCAAAATGCTACCCAGGCCCTGGTGCTGGTGCCCACACGCGAACTGGCCTCGCAGGTTTTTCATGAAGCTGAAGTATTGGGCAGCGCCATGGATGTCCGGGTGGTGGCAGTTTATGGTGGCGTCGGTTACGGTCCACAGCTAGATGCTTTCCGGCGAGGGGCGCACCTGGTAGTGGGAACCCCAGGCCGCATTCTCGATCACCTGCTGCGCCATTCGTTAGACCTGAACAAGCTGCGCATCCTGGTGTTCGATGAAGCCGACCGGATGTTATCCATGGGATTTTATCCCGATATGAAACGCATCCAGCGCTTCTTACCGAACCACCCGATCAATACCTACATGTTCTCGGCTACTTTCCCACCACGGGTGATTGCCCTGGCGAACGAGTTTATGCGCCAGCCAGACTTCTTGAACCTGTCGAGCGATCATGTTCACGTCACTGAAACCGAGCATATCTTTTACACTGTGCCGCCGATGGACAAAGAGCGAAGCCTGGTACGAATCATCGAAGTTGAAAACCCGGCTTCAGCGCTGATCTTTTGTAATACACGCGAGCGCGTCCACTTTATCAATGTCATTTTGCAGCGCTATGGATACCGCTCTAACGAGATCAGTTCGGATCTGACGCAAAGCGCGCGTGAAGAGGTAATGGAACGAATTCGGGCCGGGCAGCTGCGCTTCCTGGTGGCAACCGACGTAGCAGCCAGAGGGATCGACCTGCCGGAACTATCGCACGTGATTCTGTATGAGCCACCCGATGACCCAGAAGCTTATATCCACCGAGCCGGGCGCACCGGGCGGGCGGGAGCCAGCGGTGAAGCGATCTCGCTGGTCAACGCCCTGGAGAAAGTTGAACTGGCGCGAATCGGCAAACGCTATGAAATCGACTTGCAAGAACGGCCTCTACCCACCGAAGAAGATGTGCAGGAAGTGGTTTCGCAGCGCACGATTGCCTTGCTCGAGGCACGTTTACGCACTCGGGACCGGCTGCAAATGGAGCGGATGGAGCGTTTTCTGCCGTTTTTGCGAAGCCTGAATGAAAATGACGAAGCGCTGGCAGGGGTGGCGATGCTCTTAGATGACTTTTATCACCAGGAGTTTCACACCGCGCAGCTGCCACCGATCGAAGAGATGGGCCGCGAAGCAAACCGGCTGCAGGGCGAGCGCAAATCGGGCCCTCGAAGCAGCAGGCGGGCGCGGAAAAGCGGTTCGGGTGGAAGCGCACCAGGAGAGGAACAGTCCGAACCAGCCCCTAAAGCGGAAAGTCCGACAGAAGAACGTAAGTCTGGGTCTGGTGGAAGAAGACGCTCACGCCGCCCGCGCGGGCAAGGCGGCCGGCCTCGCCAGTCTTCCTGATGGAGGGCGCAGTAAAGAGCGAGTAAAGAAAAACGCGTTTCGTCGAGAAGAAACGGCGCGCAAAACGAAGTAAACATCCAATCAAGATCAATCTAGGAGGGAAGCAATGTATTTGCCAGCCGATGAACGCTACGAAAAGATGCAGTACCGGCGAGTCGGGAACAGCGGGATAAAGCTGCCGGGGGTTTCACTGGGCCTGTGGCATAACTTTGGCGGCGTGGATACGCTCGAAAACTCGCGTGATATGATCCACACAGCCTTTGACCTTGGCGTCACCCATTTTGACCTGGCCAACAACTATGGCCCCCCACCCGGCTCTGCTGAAGAGACCTTTGGCAAGATCCTGGCTGAGGATCTGAAGCGCTACCGGGATGAGCTGATTATCTCGTCGAAGGCAGGATACTATATGTGGCCTGGGCCATACGGAGAGTGGGGCTCGCGCAAGTACCTGGTGGCAAGCTGTGATCAGAGCCTGAAGCGCATGGGGTTAGATTATGTCGATATTTTCTATTCTCACCGGCCCGACCCAGACACACCGTTAGAAGAGACAATGGGAGCGCTGGACTACATCGTGCGGTCCGGGCGGGCGTTGTACGCCGGGATTTCTTCTTACAAACCGGAACAGACGCGGAAGGCGGTTGAGATTTTGCGCAGCCTGGGGACCCCTTGCCTGATCCACCAGCCATCCTACAGCATGTTCAATCGCTGGGTCGAAGATGGCCTGCTGGACGTGCTGCAAGAAGAAGGAATGGGCTGTATTGTGTTTTCGCCACTGGCGCAGGGTTTACTGACCGACCGATATTTGAAGGATATTCCAGAAAACTCGCGGGCAGCGAAAGCACACGGAGCCTTGAAACCCTCACAGGTGACAGATGAACGAGTTGAAAAAGTGCGAAAATTGAACGAACTGGCGAAAGCTCGCGGACAGACGATGGCGCAGTTGGCGATTGCCTGGGTGCTGCGCTTCCCGGTGGTGACCTCCGCGCTGATTGGCGCGAGCCGGCCTGAGCAGAATTCGCGATGTAGTCGGCACGATTAACAACCTGGATCTCAGCCAGGAAGAACTGTCTCAGATCGAAAGTATTCTGGCGAGCTAGCGATGAAAAACGTCGTCATCACAGGAAGCACGCGTGGGATTGGCTTGGGCCTGGCAGATGCCTTTCTAGCAAACAACTGCCGCGTAATGATCAGCAGCCGCACGCAAGGGGCAGTTGACCAGACAGTCAACGATCTATCCAAAAAGTACAAGCCTGAACAGGTAGCAGGCTATCCGTGTGATGTGACGGTATATGAGCAAGTGGTAGGGCTGTGGAAAGCTGCCCAGGAACAGTTCGGACAGATCGATATCTGGATTAACAACGCCGGAATGGCGAATATTTTGACAGACTTTTGGGAACATACCCCCGCGCAAATGCAAGCCGTGGTAAACACCAATGTTTTAGGGACGATGTATGGAACAAAGGTGGCCCTGCTGGGCATGTTCCAGCAAGGGACTGGCAGCCTGTACAATATGGAAGGTTTCGGCAGCCGGGGTGGGCGTAAGCTGCCGGGGCTGACGCTTTACGGCACGACCAAAGCCGCCACCGCTTATCTGACAGATGGATTAGCAGAAGCGCTCAAAGGAAAAGATGTCATCATCGGCTCACTGTCGCCGGGCATGGTGGTAACTGACCTGCTGCTTAACCAGCGTAAGGGCAGCCCAGAGGATTGGGAACGATCCAAACGGGCATTTAACATCCTGGCTGACAAGGTAGAAACAGTGTCTCCGTGGCTGGTGGAGCAAATCCTTGAAAATGAAAAACCAGAGGCGCGCAAGAACGGCCTTCAAATCAAGTGGTTAACGCGATGGAAAGCCATGCGCCGGTTCCTGCTGGCGCCGCTTGTCAAACGCAACGTCATCGATGAGACATAGACAAGGAGGAGAATGTGGAATATCGATTTTTAGGCAAAACGGGGATTAAAGTCTCGAAACTGTGCTTTGGGACGATGTCTTTTGGGGGCGACGCGGATAAAGAAACCTCAGCAGCAATGTTCCAGCGCTGCTATGAGGCAGGTATCAATTTTTTTGACTGCGCCAATACATACGCCGGGGGACGATCCGAGGAAATCTTAGGCGAGCTAATTCAGGACTGCCGTGAAGAAATCGTCATCACCAGCAAAGTGTATTTCTCGACCGGAAAGGGAGAGAATGCGTCGGGGGCGTCACGGCTGAACATCCTGCGAGCTGTGGAAACCAGCCTGAAACGCCTGAACACGGACTATATTGATATTTACTTTATCCATCACTTCGATCAAAAGACGCCGCTCGAAGAGACCCTGCGAGCGCTGGATGACCTGGTGCAGCAAGGTAAGGTAATGTATATTGGGGCCAGCAACTTTACGGCATGGCAGGTGATGAAAGCCCTAGGCATTTCGGCCAAAGAAGGATGGGCGCCGTTCGCCTGCTTGCAGCCAATGTACAATCTGGTGAAGCGGCAGGCAGAAGTGGAGATCCTGCCGATGGCGGAGGCTGAAAAATTAGGCGTGATCTCATACAGCCCGCTGGGTGGGGGCCTGCTGACCGGGAAATACGGACCAGAAAAACGTCCTGACAAAGGGCGTTTGGTGAGCAATAACACCTATAAGATGCGTTACGGGGAAGACTGGATGTATGATTCGGCGGATGCCTTCACCGAATTTGCCCGGGCGCATGGATACGACCCGGCAGGGCTGGCAGTGGCATGGGTCGCGAGTCACCCTGGGATTACCGCCCCGATCGTTGGGGCGCGAAACCTTGATCAGTTGGAAGGTTCGCTGAAGGCGCTGGATATTGACATGACGCCGGAGCTGCGGGCTGAAATTTCGAACTTCACCCCTACCCCACCTCCCGCCACAGATCGGACGGATGAGCGTACGACCGCGAGCTTTAAGCTGCGCTAGCACACATCGCTAGAAGATCGTCTCATAAAAGAGAGGTTATCTTGTAAGAAACCCTCCTTTTTTGAGACGATCTTCTAAAAACAATTTACGAACGCCTCACAAATCCTTTACAGTATCAGGAGAATGAATGAACGAACGCCACCCGATTGATATTTACGCTTTTACAGCCCAACCACTGCACCTGTTCGACCGCCAATGGCTGCTGCTAACCAGCGGCGACTTTAAGCGCGGCGAGTACAACGCTATGACCATCAGTTGGGGCAGCCTGGGGATTATGTGGGGCCGGCCATTTGTGCAAGTGGTCGTGCGCCCGCAGCGATACACCTATGAGTTCATGGAAGCTTACGACAGCTTCACCCTGACTGCTTTTTCTAAGGAATATCGCAAGGCGCTGAACCTGTTGGGGACGAAGTCGGGGCGTGATGGTGATAAGATCACTGAAGCTGGGCTGACGCCGGTGGCATCAGAATGCGTGGCTGCGCCTGGCTTTGATGAGGCGGAACTTGTGATGGAATGCCGCAAGATGTACTGGCAAGATTTCGACCCAACCCACTTCTTAAACACGAGCATTGACCGAAACTACCCAATCAATGATTATCACCGGGTATATTTCGGTGAAATCCTGGCAATTCACGGTACGGAACTGTTCAACGAGCAAGGGTAGGAAATGACTACAGAACCCACCCCGAGGGCCAGGCGAAAAGGCGGTAAGCCGATCCTGTGCCTGGATTTTGACGGCGTACTGCACTGGTACCGCAATGGCTGGCAAGGAGACGGGACAATCATCGACGATGAACCTGTTCCTGGCGCGCAAGCGTTCGTGGAGCGCGCACAAGAATACTTCAAAGTCGTTGTCTACAGTTCCCGCAGCAGCCATCAGGGCGGCATAGAAGCCATGCGCGAGTGGATGAAGAAGTATGGTTTTCCTGAAGTAGACTTTGCCACCGAAAAACCGGCTGCCTTTCTGACAATCGATGACCGGGCGCTCACCTTCGCCGGGACCTGGTTCGATCCAGAAGTGCTGCGTGACTTTCTCCCCTGGAATAAACAGGCCGAAGTTGAAAAGCCGGAAAATTCTGTCATCCTGGAGCAGGAGAACAAAGCGATGCTAGCAGACCTGATTATGAAAAATCGTAGTATCCGCAGGTTCTATCAAAATGAAGCTATTCAGCGGGAAACGCTGTTGGAACTGGTGAGCCTGGCACGGTTATCCCCCTCGGGGGCTAACATGCAGCCTTTGAAGTACGTGCTCTCGAATGAGCCCGAAAAGAACGCGAAAATCTTCCCGTGCCTCGCGTGGGCTGGTTACTTAAAGGAATGGCCCGGACCGCAGGAAGGCGAACGGCCCAGCGCCTATATCATCGTTTTGGGAGATACGTCCGTCAGTAAGACTTTTGGCTGTGACCACGGCATCGCAGCGCAGAGCATCCTGCTGGGCGCGACTGAACGCGGGTTGGGCGGCTGCATCATTGGATCGATCAAGCGGCAGGAACTGAGTAAGGCGCTGAATATCCCAGAAAAGTATGAGACTCTGCTCGTGCTGGCACTGGGTAAGCCAAAAGAAGAAGTAAAAGTTGAGCCGCTGCCAGAAGATGGCAGCGTGAAATACTGGCGTGATGAGCAACAGGTACATCACGTTCCGAAGCGGTCAATGGATACTATCGTATTAGACCTGTAAGAATAAAGAGAGCCGCCTGAATCAACACAACTGGGCGGCTCTCTTTATTTAAAAGAACGAACGAGAAGAAAGGTGAAAGCATCTCTGTGCGGCTAAGGCCGCCATGTCGCCCCAGCAAGGGGTTGTCCCGGTCAGCAAACCACCAATAAGCATCTTTTTGAGGCACCAGGACAAAGTCGCCCACACGGTCTGACAAGCGCTGATAGATATTGCGGCTGCCAAAGAGACCAGCCTGAATAGCCTGCTGAGATGGAATAACCTGGAACAGACCGGGCCAGGTGCGCTCCACGTAATCCAGGAATTTCTGTTCACGGCCTGGGCGTAAGTAGACGAAAGGCAGGCGGGCTTCACCAGAAGGTAACATGGTGAGGCAGTCCAGCAGTTCAGGATGATTACGCACTTCAAACTCGGGCAGATGGGGGGTGTGAATATGCCCGTGATCGGCAGTGACAATGACCAGGGTATCCTGGCGGGCCTGCTGCCTGCGTTCATGGATAAAGTAACTTAACTGCTGGCTAAACACTTCCAACTCTAAAGCGACCCGCTGGTCATGCGGACCAAAGCGGTGCGACAGTTCATCCAAATCTCCCCAGTAAATATAGAGATAATTGCGCTCGTCAGGATGCGTGTTTAGCAAGCTGTTCATGCCGACCCACATGTCGCCGAGCGTACGGAAGGGCGTCACCTCTACACCTGGAAACAGCATGGTAGACAGCCCAGAATGCGCAATGGCCTGATGCTGGAAGGCATACGGCTTGACGCCGTGCTTTAGCAGGTGCGGGCCTATGGTAGGAACAGGCAAGAAAGTCTCAGGGGAAAAGCCAGCTTTGCGCAAGCTGCCTGCATCTCCGTGATAACTGGCAGGGCTGTGCATAATCATATTGGCAATGAGGCTGAACTCTTTTAACCAGACTTCATAGCCCACAATACCATGTTCGGCGGGCGTGCGGCCTGTCCAAAAGGTGGTGAGCGCGGCGGCGGTTGTGCTGGGGACAATGCTGGTGACAGGGGCAAGAACCGCATCACGGGCCAGGTCAGACCAGATGGCGTTACGACTGTTTTGAGACGCCCCTTCCAGTACAGACTGGAGTGTGTTGAAGCCAAACCCATCTATCACCATCAGGATGACGTGCCGGAAACCCGCCTGCCACTGGTTGAGAATCTCGGGGGCCAGAGGTCCTGCTCCAAAAGTTGGCGCGCCCAGCCAATGACAAACGCTGTCAGGTAGATTGACGAGTGAGTATCCCTCATAATAGGGGTAAAAAGCATCTGGCCCGGCATCCAGGTCGCTCAAGCGATGTTCCTCTAAACGAGGAAGTAAATCAGGCACCAAATTCTGCATTCCATCCTCCCTTTCTTCGAATCCTGTCAAATCTTACTACACTTTACAGAAATGCAAAAATCGCCAATAACCCTCTTTTTTGGCAGCTTTTCAGGGTATCATCAGACCGTTCTTTCTTGATGTGAATTGAACTGTTTTACAAGATCATCTATTTGATCATCCAACTCCTTTTCACATCAACATCATTCACTGCTGCCAGAAAAGGCCCTTCTTTTCCATTTTCCCTGCTTTCTGGCAGGGGAAACTTTTTTAAACGTTGGAAACTAATGGGAAAAGCAGATTTACATATCCATACAACTTACAGTCCGGATGGCTCTAGCACGGTTCCAGCCGTATTAGAATGGGCCGCCAGTTCCACAGATTTAGATATCATCGCAATTACAGATCACGATGAAATCAAAGGGGCGCTGGAAGCCCGCGACCAGGCCTATATTTACGGCATCGAAGTCATTCCGGGAATGGAAATTTCCACCGCGGACGGTCACTTACTGGCATTGTTTCTTGAACACCCCGTGCCGCCCCGGCTTTCACTGCTTGAAACAGTACTGCGCGTGGGTGAACAGGGTGGTTTATGTGTCGCGGCGCACCCTCATGCTGTACTGGCGCATGGGTTAAGCAGCGCCGTCATTCGCAAAACGCTACAAGACCTAGATGCCGCGCAGGTGCTGGTGGGCGTTGAAACATGCAATACCGGTTTGATCTACCAGAAAACAAATCACCTGGCGAGAAAGTTAGCGGAAGGACTTCCGGTTGCTCAGACAGGCAGCAGCGACTCGCACTTGTTCTGGACAATTGGTTTTGGTTACACCGCCTTCAACGGTTACACCGCCCAAGATCTGCGTCTGGCGCTGCAAACCCATGCAACCACAGCCCACCGCCAGGCAGAGCGGCGTTCCGCCGGGTACTACGCCAGCCACATCTTACACAGAACGATGCGCAAGCTGGGTTGGGTCACCTGGGCTTCGGAGCCAAACTCAGACCTCCAACTGCGCCGGCTGTCTGATGTGCAGGCTCACATCTAAACAGCAAGCACTGCAAGCATCCTCGTCCGGTAATGCGCTGATCGTTTTTAAACCAGAGCGCGCATACCGGACTTTCATTATCCAGGAATGTCTGACTGTCAAGATTTTGGAAGCCGGGCTATAATGAATCTTACAAATCGAACTTTATACAATGGGGGAGGAGCAAAATGAAATTTTATCGAATTAACCCTGGACAACAAGTACGACTGGACGATATCGACCCAGACAGCACGCCCGGCTATGAAGACAGCAAAGATGATGCGAAAGACGATCTGGACGACCTGACAGATAAACTCGAAGATCTACAAGAGCGCTTCCACGCAGCGCACAACCGGAGTATGTTGGTGGTACTGCAAGGCACCGACACGAGCGGGAAAGATGGCACGATCCGGCATGTGTTCGACGGTGTCAATCCGCAGGGCGTGCGCCTGGCAGGCTTTAAAGCGCCAACAGAAGAAGAACTGGATCATGATTTCTTGTGGCGGGTGCACCAGAAAACCCCCGCAAAAGGAGAAATCGCACTCTTCAACCGCAGTCACTATGAGGATGTGTTGATTGTCCGCGTGCATCAGCTGGTGCCTGAAGAAGTGTGGCGGAAGCGCTACACCCTGATCAACAACTTTGAATACTCGCTGGCGCAACAGGGAACGATTATTTTGAAGTTCTTTCTGCATATCAGCAAGAAGGAGCAAACTGAGCGCCTGTTAGATCGTTTGAATGAACCCGATAAGCACTGGAAATTTAACCCAGATGATTTGAAGGATCGTGATCTGTGGGATGAATATCAAAAAGCCTACCAGGATATGCTGAATGAAACCAGCACGGAATGGGCGCCATGGTATGTTATTCCAGCCGACCATAAGTGGTACCGCAACCTGGTAGTCGCTTCGGTACTGGTCAACACCTTGAAAGAGATTGATCCGCGCCCTTCCACTGAATTAAAAAACATCGACGAATATCGGGAACAACTTGAAAAAGACTGAGACAAGCCTGCGGAAAAGCCGGGTTTACAATCAAACTGTGGGGGAAGAAACAGAAAGTAGTCACTTCCGTTTTTGGGCTTCGGCGTTTTACTTCACCTACTTTGGGGCGGTGGGTGCGTTTGGCCCATTCTTAAATGCGCACTATCAGCAAACAGGCCTGCGCGTGGAGCAGATCGGGCTCCTGGCGGCGCTGCCTCTGTTTACCATGCTGTTTGCCAACCCCATCTGGGCCTTTACGGCGGATGCCTTTCATCTGCACAGCCGGATGCTGCCGCTGACCATGCTGCTGGTCGTGCCGTTTGCCTGGTTGTTAGCCCAGATGCAGACCTTCTGGATGTTGATGCTGCTGGCGCTGCTCTATGCATTTTGCCTGGCGCCTATCATCCCGCTAGGCGACTTTTCTGTAATGGATCAGTTGGGTGAATCACGTTATGAGTACGGCAAAATCCGGATTTGGGGCGCAGTAGGTTACGGGTTGGCCGCCTTATATGGCGGCTTCCTGATGGAACGAGTGGGAATCAGGCACTCGGTCATTGCCTTTATGCTGGTGATGACAGCCGGTGTTTTTGTGGCAACCCACCTGCCGCGCCCAAGACTGGTGGTTTCGACTCCCTTCTGGAGCAACCTGAAGGTGATGTCCACTGACCGGCGCTGGTACAGCTTTTTAGGGGGAACCTTTCTGGCTGGGTTGGGCTTCGCTGTGATCAACAATTACCTGATCCTGTACATGCGCTCGTTGGGCGCTGGCGCGGGCCTGTTCGGCTTATCGGTTGCCATAGCGGGGGTGAGTGAGCTGCCGATCTTCTTCTTTTCAAACAGAGTATTAAAGAGATGGTCTCCACGCGGACTGCTGACCGTGGCGTTCGCAGCCTTAATCGTCCGGTTGGTACTGATCTCGCTGCTTACCGATCCCCGGCTGGTTATTCTCGTACAACTGCTGCATGGACTCTCGTTTTCCGCGTTGTGGACAGCGGGCGTGAATTATGTCAGCGAAATTGCCCCGCCCGGTTTGGGCGCCAGTTCACAGGCGCTCTTCAGCACAACCGTGTTTGGTTTATCTGGTATGACAGGAGCATTCCTGGGGGGACAGGTTTACGAGCAAACTGGGCCAGCCTTTCTGTTCCAACTAACCGCCGCACTGGTTTTTGTGGGTTGGGTAGTGTTCCAGTTTGGTAATCGGTTAAAGGGGAAGAACTAAAAAGTTATCCGATAGTTGTTTTGTATGTTTGCTTTGAGCGGCACTGCCACACCAGGCACAGCTAAGCAGTATTGTTGAAAATCAATCCTTTCACGGTCCATCCACCGGGTTAAAGATCATCAAAACCCGGTGGATGGATCCTTTTTAAGGTTGGTTAGTTATTTTCGACCCAAAAGATAGGCTACTTCCCTACTAAAGTTCAGGGATTCTCCTACTACTTAAAGAGGGTGAGTTTATCTTGATTTGGATTTTGCTTCAACCTATATTGATTCTAGTTTGGGAGTAGCGTTTTCTTCCAGAGATCATTGAAGATTCGTATTTGCGAGCGTTTCGCTTGAGGGGGCAGTAAGAAAGCGAAATCGTCACAAGCCGCAAAGAAGCAAACTGATTAGAAGGGATTAGAAACCAATTTATGGCACTTCAAGAAGCACCTCAATCCATTGTAGTTTTGAGAGCATTGCAGTTGGGGGATTTGCTCTGCACAGTGCCTGCTTTCCGGGCGCTCCGCACCACCTATCCAAACGCCAGAGTTACCCTCGTGGGCCTGCCCTGGTCGGCGGGATTCGTACAGCGGTTTTCACATTACCTGGACGATTTCATTGAGTTTCCTGGATGGCCTGGTTTACCAGAAATGGAAATGGATGTCGAAAAGATTCCCACCTTCTTAAAAGAAGTGCAGGGGCGGCACTTTGACCTGGCTATTCAAATGCAAGGGTCTGGATATCTGACCAACCCGCTGATTACACTGTTTGGCGCGCGAAAAAGCGCTGGTTTCTACCTCCTCGATCAGTTTTGCCCGGACGAAGAAAGTTTTGCCATTTACCCAGAAGGCGCGCCTGAAATCCACATCTTCCTACGGTTGATGTCATTCTTAGGGGTTCCTGCTCAAGGCGACGCGCTTGAGTTTCCAGTGACGAAAGCAGAAGAAAAAGGGTTTGAGCAGTTTCTAAAAACATATCAGCTACAGCCGCGCAGCTATGTCTGCATTCACCCAGGCGCGCGCGATATGGCCCGACGATGGTCGCCGCAAAAGTTTGCGCGCCTGGGCGATGAACTGGCTCGACTTGGATACCGGATCGTGCTCACCGGGACCCTTTCAGAGAAGTTCCTCACCAGTGCGGTAGCAGAGAACATGCGGTTCCCAGCGTTAGACGTGGCTGGACTGACCGACCTGAGCACGCTGGCGCTCCTGTTGGCAAACGCCCGTCTTCTAATCAGCAATGATACAGGAGTTTCACACTTAGCGGCTGCTTTCCAGGTGCCAAGCGTCATCTTATTCAGCACCTCAGATCCTCGGCGCTGGCGTCCGTTGAACCATCAACTGCATCGCGCAATTGCCAACGCCTCAACAGCTACAGAAGAGGATGTGCTGGCAGAAGTAGATCAACTGCTCCGGGAGGCGCGAACTTATGCCTGATTCCTCTGAACGTTTCCCAACAAACCTGGAGCGCATTCTGGCGGTTCGTTTAGATAACATCGGCGATGTGGTCATGCTCAGTCCGGCACTGCGGGCGTTACGGATGGTCTTTCCAAAAGCGCATCTGACCCTGATGGCCTCACCCGGCGGCAGCCAGGTTGCGCCTCTCCTCCCCTGGATCGACGAGGTGATGGCCTGTCGAGCCGTATGGCAGGATATTTCGAAGAATTTGCAAGTTGACGCCGAAAAAGAATACCAGTTGGTTTCGATGCTGGCGGATCAACACTTTGATGCCGCGTTTATTTTCACCAGTTTTTCTCAGTCCCCCTATCCTCCGGCTTACGCCTGCTACCTGGCGCGCATTCCCTTACAAATCGGCCAGTCAAAAGAGTTTGGAGGGAGGTTGCTAACCCACTGGATTAAGTCCCTGCCAGATGATGCTCACCAGGTAGAACGCAGCCTGCATATGCTGCGCAGCGCAGGTTTAACAGACCAGGGAAGTCATCTTGAACTGAAAGTACCGCTAGAATTTCAGCAGAGCGCAGATCAGATTCTGAAACGATCTGGGGTTGGAACGGACAGCCCTTATATCGTGTTGGCGCCCGGCGCGAGCGCCGCTGCCCGGCGCTACCCAGAAGCACGATACGCGGAAGCCGTGAAGCAAGTTACTGCAAAGAGCGGGCTCCCAGTGGTTGTCATTGGAAGTCCTCGTGAAGCGGACGCATTCCCGGCAATCGAAAGATTGGTGCAAGAAAGCCCAGCTGTAGTTTCACTGATTGGGCAAACTTCTGTGCCCGAGATGGCGGCTGTTCTTCAGCGCGCGCAAGTGGTACTCGCCAACAATTCTGGATCGATGCATTTTGCGGCTGCTTTCCAGCGGCCCATGGTGATTCTGTTCTCTGGCACAGAACTGCTGCAGCAGTGGGCGCCGAATACCCCTGGCGCGCGGTTTCTGTTTCAGCCTACCCACTGCACGCCCTGCCACGACTTTCAATGTCGCTATCACCTGGAATGCCTGGATGTTCCAGCAGAGCAGGTAGCACAGAATGTGCTGGAACTGCTCTCGCATGAAGCATCTACCGTCTCTCGTTTTGTTTCAAACTTTAAGCCCGGAGGTTTCTCATCACAATGAATCCAACCAGACAATCCCAAAATTCTCGTAGAAAACGGGTTCTCACCTGGCACATCCACGGCAATTACCTGTATTATCTGACGCAGGCTCCACATGAGTTTTACTTACCAGTGAAGCCAGGCCTGCCAGAAGGGTATGGGGGTCGGGCAGGGACATTACCCTGGGGGGACAACGTTCACGAAGTACCGGCGGAGGAAGTCCGCAATCAGGACTTTGACGTAATCCTGTTCCAGTCGCATAAGAATTACCTGGAAGACCAGTACGAAGTTCTCTCGGATGAGCAGCACAAACTCCCGAAAGTGTACCTGGAACATGACCCGCCGCGCCAAAACCCAACCGACACTAAACACCCGGTCGATGACCCGCATATGCTGCTGGTACATGTGACCCCTTTCAACAAGCTGATGTGGGATAACGGGCAGACTCCAACTACAGTAGTGGAGCATGGAGTGCTGGTCCCAAAACATGTGCAGTATTCTGGCGAAATGAACTGTGGTGTGGTGGTGGTGAATAACCTGGCACGCCGCGGCCGGAGACTGGGCGCAGACGTGTTTGATTACGTCCGGCAGGAAGTGCCGCTGGATCTGGTAGGAATGAACTCAAAAGAGAAAGGCGGTTTGGGAGAACTGCCTCATTACGATTTGCTGCCGTTTGAATCACGCTACCGCTTTTTCTTCAACCCGATCCGCTACACCAGCCTGGGGCTGGCAGTCTGCGAGGCTATGATGATTGGCATGCCGATTATCGGGCTGGCTACCACTGAAATGGCAACTGTGGTTCATAACGATGTTTCTGGCTATGTCGATACAGACGTGGATGAACTGGTGAATTATATGAAAGACCTCATCCAATCTCCAGCAAAAGCAAAACAATTAAGTGAGGGGGCTCGCAGTTACGCGCAAGAACACTTCAATATTGACCGTTTTGCCCATGACTGGGATACCGTTTTTTCACAGTTTTAGCCACGATTAATGGATGAACTTACTGGTTTTGCAAATGGACTTACTTCTATAGGGATGGAGAAACTGAATGGGAAGAAAAATAGCGATGATTAGTGAACACGCCTCTCCATTAGCGACATTAGGAGGCGTGGATACTGGAGGACAAAACGTATACGTTGCCCAGGTGGCGAAAAACCTCGCTGAAATGGGGTACTCGGTAGATGTGTTCACCCGTCGTGATGATCCAGAGTTGGAAGAAATTCACGCATGGGGACACCGGATTCGGATCATCCATGTACCGGCAGGCCCAGCGAAGTTTGTGGCAAAAGAGGAACTGTTTTCTTATATGGGTCAGTTCACGAAGTATATGCTGAAGTTTATTCAAAACGAACAGCAGCCGTATGAGCTTATTCACGCCAACTTCTGGATGTCAGGCATGGTGGCCGCAGCGATCAAACGCGAACTAGGAATCCCCTTTGTGATTACCTTCCACGCGCTGGGGCGCGTGCGGCGCATCTTCCAGGGGGATAACGATGGTTTTCCAGATATCCGGTTTGATATCGAAGACCAGATTGTGAAAGAAGCCGACCGGATTATCGCGGAATGTCCACAGGATGAAGAAGACCTGATGAACCTTTATCAGGCAGTTCCTCACCAACTGACAGTGGTGCCATGCGGCTATGACTTAGATGAAATGCAGCCAGTAGACCAGGCCGAGGCCCGCAAACAAATTGGCGGGCCAGAAGAAGGCCACCTGATCTTACAACTTGGCCGGATGGTGCCGCGAAAGGGAGTGGACACCGTGATCCGGGGGCTGGCGCGCTTGAAAAAGGTTTATAACGTTTCAGCCCGGCTGATGATCGTGGGCGGAGAATTGGAAGACCCAGATCCCGAAATCAACCCAGAATTGGCGCGCCTGACGGAAATCGCTAGAGAAGAGGGCGTTGAAGACGAAGTGATTTTCGTAGGACGACGGCAGAGAGACCTTTTGAAGTACTACTACAGCGCGGCAGATGTGTTTGTTTCCACCCCCTGGTACGAGCCATTTGGCATTACACCATTGGAAGCGATGGCTTGCGGAACCCCAGTCATTGGGTCGAACGTGGGTGGGATCAAGTACACAGTCGCGGATGGAGAAACGGGCTTTCTGGTGCCGCCAAAAGATCCGGATACCCTGGCAGCCCGACTGGCTCAGGTCCTTACCAACCCAGAGATGTTGGAACGTTTTCGGATAAATGCCGTCCAGCGGGTTCAGGACTACTTCACCTGGGAGAAGGTGGCGCGGCAGATCTCAGCAGTATACGAAGAGGTGACGCAGGCAAGCCAACCAGCTGCCGTAAACGATTTGGCGCAAAAACAAGTGATTGATAAGGGCTTTGAAGATTTGTTGGAGGGTTTGCGCCAGACGCAAGATCTGCTCAGTAAGCCCATCATGGAAATGGCCCAAACCATGAACACAGCACTGGAACGAGGCAATAAGATCCTGGTTTGTGGGAATGGCGGCAGCGCGGCGGATGGGCAGCATTTTGCAGCCGAATTGATCGGGCGGTTTAAGCGACCAGGGCGGAAGGCGCTGCCTGTCATCGCCCTCACCGCCGACACGGCACTCTTGACAGCCTGGGCCAACGACGAGAGCTATGAACAGGTTTTTGCCCGGCAAGTTGAAGCCCTTGGACAGCCGGGAGATATCCTGCTGACCATTAGCACCAGTGGGAATTCAAAAAATCTGCTGGAAGCCTGCCATGCCGCTCGAAAGCGCGGCGTTACCTGCCTGGGACTGATCGGCAAAGACGGCGGAATGCTTACTCAAGAGACAGACCGGGCCGTAATCGTCCCGTCTAACGATACTGCTCGCATTCAAGAAGTTCAGATTCTTATTTTGCACCTGGTGTGCGAATTAATTGAACGAGTTGTTCTGGCCAGCGGTCCATTTTATCAGTCTGGTCTCATGAATTATGTGGTTCAGGGGAAGCCCCCACAAGAGCAAACCATACCAAAACAAAGTACAGGCAGTTTTACAAAGTCGAAATCTAACAGGGAGATAGATCAACATGAAAACACTCGATGGGAAAGTCATACTGGTAACCGGCGGAGCCCGAGGATTAGGCGAAGCAATTTGTCGTGAACTCAGCGCAGCCGGTGCGAAAGTAATCATTGCGGATGTTCGAACCGATCTGGCGAACCAGGTTGTTGAAGATCTGCACGCGCAGCAGAACGAGGCCAGCGCTTATCAGCTTGATGTTACAGATGAAAAAGCGATTGACCAGTTTTTTGATCGAATCCAAAAAGAGTATGGACGCCTGGACGGACTGATTAACAATGCGGGTATTGACAAAACCGTCTCGATTGATGAACTTAGCATTGAAGACTGGGACTGCATTATGGCCGTAAACCTGCGCGCGCCGTTCATCATGGCGAAACACGCACTGCCTTTGATGCGCCAGCAAGGGGGCGGCAATATTATCAATATTGTCTCTACGGCAGCAAAACGGGCCTGGGCGAACGCGTCTGCTTATCACGCCAGCAAGTGGGGACTGCTCGGCTTCAGTCACGCCCTGCATGTGGAAGGCCGCCCGGACAACATCAAAGTTACGGCTCTGGTACTGGGCGGAATGCGAACGCCCTTCTTGCTGGATCGCTTCCCCGACATTGATTTGAATAACCTGCAAGATCCCAAGAATGTGGCCGAGACAGTGCATTTCTTGATGATGCAGCCGGAGGGTTCCGTTATTCCAGAAATGATGGTCCTGCCCTTGCGGGAAACCTCCTGGCCGTAGGTCGATGCTGCAACCTGTCGTGTTTCTCGATAAAGATGGCACGTTGATCAAAGACGTACCTTATAACGTCGATCCGGAACGAATCACGCTGGAAAATGAGTCCGCGCGCGGCCTGAGCTTGCTGGCTAAAGCCGGTTTCCGATTTGTGGTGGTTTCCAATCAATCGGGGGTCGCGCGTGGATACTTTCATGAGGCGGCGCTGGATGGCGTAAGAGCGCGCCTGGAAGAATTACTCCAAGCAGAAGCGGGCGTTTCGCTGGCAGGATTTTACTACTGCCCGCACCATCCCGAAGGCAGCGTGGCTGAGTATGCAGTGGCGTGTTCATGCCGCAAACCCGAGCCAGGCATGCTGCTGACCGCTGCAAAAGAAATGAATATTCAGCTATCGGAAGCGTGGCTGATAGGCGATATTCTCAACGATATTGAGGCCGGAAACAGAGCCGGCTGCCGCACCATTCTACTTAACAATGGACATGAGACCGAGTGGGAGGAAGGCCCTTTCCGAGAACCAGATTTCCTTGCAAAAGATTTGGTAGAGGCCGCCTATACTATTCTTGCAAATTCATCCCCTCAAGCCAATCCCACGCCAGGCAGCCGGAGTACTTCATCTGAGTAACTAAACTTTTACTGGTAGCAGATTAACCTGATTGATCTTTTAAGGATGAATTCTTATGAGCAACAACATGTTTTCTTTACTGGATACTTTTTCAAAATTAAGGGTACTGGTAATCGGCGAAGCAATGCTCGACCGGTACCTGAAAGGCAGCACGAACCGCCTTTCGCAAGAAGCGCCAGTACTGGTTGTTGGTGTGGAAGAACGGGAGGATATTCCAGGTGGGGCAGCCAACACAGCCGTTAATATTCGCAGCCTGGGGGCTGAGCCTTTCTTCTTATCTGTGATCGGTGAAGACCAGGAAGGGCAAAGCCTGCGCCAGGCCTTGCGAGACTTTGGAATATCGGATGAGCATATTTACGCCCACCCTAAACGGCAAACTCTTGCAAAACAACGGGTCGTCGCTAACGAACAAATGATGATTCGCTTTGATCAGGGCAGCACCAACGCGATTGATCAAGAGGCAGAAGACTGGCTGATCAAACGGATGAAGAGTTTGATTAACAAGGTGGAAGCCATTATTGTCTCAGACTATAACTATGGCATTCTGACTCCAAATATTCTCAAGACACTGGCTGAACTACAAGCCAAACGGGAACGGGTGCTGGTGGTAGATGCGAAAAACCTGAAAGCCTACCGGACCCAACGGGTTACCGCGGTGAAGCCGAATTACGGTGAAGCCGCCCGGCTGCTGCACCTGGAGACAAAAGAAAACACTGAAGAACGCATCAAACAGATTAATAAGTTTGGGCCAAAGATCCTCGACCTGGCGCATTCACAGATAGCAGCCGTAACGCTCGATAAAGACGGCGCGGTTGTTTTTGAACGCGACCAGCCCTGTTACCGGGTATATGCCCGCCCTGCCCCACAAAATCGGGTCGCGGGAGCAGGAGACACCTTTATGAGCGCGTTGGCGCTGTCACTGGCAGGGAATGCCCCAACCACCACCGCAGCGGAGATCGCCTCGGCTGCCGCATCGATTGTGGTCGAAAAACCAGGTACCAGCGCCTGCTACATCGAGGAATTAAAGGGCTATTTTTCTACCGGGGAAAAATACATCACCGACAACTTCCACATGACGGCTCTAATCTCCGCCTACCGGCACCAGGGAAAACGGATTGTCTTTACAAACGGCTGTTTTGACATTTTGCACAGCGGCCATATTCAGTACTTAAACCGCGCCAAGGCGCTAGGCGATGTCCTGATTGTTGGGATTAATACCGATCCAGGCGTCAGCCGCCTAAAAGGACCCGATCGTCCGATCAACTCTCTAGATGACCGGGTGAAGGTACTGGCTGGATTAAGTAGTGTGGATCACATTATTCCGTTTGAAGAGGATGTGCCATATGGCCTGATCCAGTTGATCAAGCCGGATGTTTTTGTCAAAGGCGGTGACTATTCGCGCGAAACGCTGCCAGAAGCCGAACTCGTCGAAAAACTAGACGGCGAGGTAAAGATCTTACCTTATATCGAAAATCACTCGACGACCGGCATTATCGAGCGAATCCGCCAGGTCTATGACAAACCAGAGCAGTAAGCGCGCCAGGGGTGGGGGATACAGATAATCCTACCCAATCTGTAGACAGGGTTTTTCGGAACAAGCCGAAGCGGCGCCCGCATTACAAACACATTCAGAAGAGAGGATCTTACAAGGGACCAGGATGAGAGTAGACACCGATTGGGAAAAAGCAAAGAAGATACTCTGCATTCGGTTGGACTCGATGGGAGACGTGTTAATGACGACCCCAGCAATCCACGCGATTAAAGAGTCCATTCCTGGCAGTCAGATAACGTTGATGACCTCTCCAGCAGGTGCTGATCCGGCCTCTTTTGTTCCTGATGTCGATCAAGTCATTTCCTATAAAGCACCGTGGATGAAATCCTCTCCGCAGCGCAGCAGCAGCCAGTATGATATGGAGATGATTCAGCGCCTGCAACGCGAAGGGTTCGATGGAGCCGTCATCTTCACCGTTTACAGTCAAAACCCGCTGCCCGCCGCTTTAACCTGTTACCTGGCCAATATTCCCCTGCGGCTGGCACACTGCCGAGAGAATCCGTATCACTTACTAACCCACCGCGTGAAAGAAACAGAACCTGAAGAGCATATCCGGCATGAGGTTCAACGCCAGCTCGACCTGGTAGGGAGCATTGGATGCCAGGCAAGTGACGTGAAGCTCCGTTTTCAGAATACGCCACAAGCGTGCCTGTTCGTGCACGAAAAGCTCTACAACGCCGGAGTGAACTTACTGAGACCCTGGATTGTCTTGCACCCTGGCGTAACCGCGCCTTCCCGGCAGTACGACCCAAAAGGCTATGCCCAGATTGCGCGCCAGCTTTCGTTGGAGGATGGACTGCAAGTTGTATTTACCGGCACGGAACGCGAATGTGCCCTGGTGGAGCAAGTGCAAGAATGGATGAAAGCGCCTTCTTATAACCTGGTGGGGCAGCTTTCAATTGATGAACTAGGAGCGCTGCTGCAGCTGGCCCCACTGCTTCTCTCCAATAACACCGGTCCGGTGCATCTGGCAGCTGCGATGGGGACTCCAGTGGTTGACCTGTATGCCCTGACCAATCCACAACATACCCCATGGGAGGTGCCGAATAAAGTCCTTTTTCACGATGTTCCCTGCAAATACTGTTATAAAAGTATTTGCCCAGAAGGGCATCACAACTGCCTGCGTCTGGTATCACCGCAAGAAGTGGTACAGGCGGTGCGCGATTTAATGATTGAAACGGCAGCCCCGCACACCCATCAGGCAAATGGTTTTTCGTAAGGGAGGTTAACAAAGATGGATAATGCAGTTCATGAGATTAAAGACACGCTTAAACAGCAAACCTGGCTTGATAAGTACGCTGTTCCTATCCAACAGACCATCATGCAGGCTTATCAAAAAGCAGGAAAGCTTGGCCTTACCATCCGAGATTTTCTCAATGGCACCTGGCTAGGACATCCCCTTCACCCAGTTCTGACCGATCTCCCCATTGGGGCCTGGACAGTGGGAATTTTTCTGGACGCAGTCGAAAAAGGGAAAGGACGCCGCCGGATACAACAAGGCGCAGACACAGCAATCGCGATTGGCGCAGTTAGCGCAGTCAGCGCGGCAGCCGCCGGGCTGACGGACTGGCAGTTTACGCGTGGAGAAACACGGCGCACGGGCCTCCTGCACGCCTCAATCAACACGCTCGGACTCAGCCTGTTTATTGGTTCGCTGGTCACGCGTAAAACCGGCAACCGGGCCTTAGGCCGCAGTTTGGCCCTGGCAGGGTATACAGTCGTTAGTTTGGGCGCCTATTTGGGCGGAGACCTGGTCTTCCGACAAAAGATGGGAGTCAACCACGCGCCTGAAGGGGTTGAAATACCAGCGTTTGAAGCCGTGTTGAACGTGGACGAACTGTCGGAGAACCAGCTCACTCGCGCGCAGTGGCAGGATATTCCATTGGTACTGCTGCGCAAAGGAGATCAGGTGTACGCGCTGGCAGAAACATGCGCTCACATGGGTGGTCCGTTAGCCAAAGGGAAGCTGAGCGAAGATGAAGAAGGGAACCCAACCGTTATCTGCCCCTGGCACAGCTCAACTTATGATATGACCAGTGGATATGTTCTTCACGGGCCTTCCGCTTATCCACAGCCCTGCTTTGAAGCACGCATTCGGGACGGCAAGGTGGAAGTGCGGCACCGATTAGAAGCGTAAATCTGCCAGCAAAACCGCCCGGCTCAGGAAGCATAGCGCTGATCTTTGCGCGTGACTTTAAGCGCCACAATTTTTGTGGAATGGTTAAAGGGAGAAGGATCCACTGGCAGCGGGCGAACACGCGTTTCGGGAAACCCGGTAAAGTCGGGCGGAATGGGAATGCGTTCATCAATGGAAAGATAACCATCGGAGCATAATGCTTTCAGCATTTGTAGGTAATCCTGGCCGCTCACAAACAGGGCATTATTAATGATCACCAGATACCCCAGATGACCCACCAATGGGCGAATCTTGTTAATAACCCGATGGCTCTCTGAAACCAGATCCACTCTACCGGCAGAAGTAACAGAGAAAAAAGGTGGATCGACAAATATACAGTCAAACAATTCGCCTGTTCGTTTAAGACGATTCACGGAGACCCAAAAATCGCCGGTTTGGAAGTCTGCCTTATGGATTGGAAAGCCATTAAGGGTGTAAGATTCTTTCGCCAGGTTCAGGTACTGCCGGTTCAGGTCCAATTGAATGACCTGACGCGCTCCCCCTGCCATGGCAGCGACGCCCAGGCTGCCCGTATACGCAAAAGTATTTAATACCCGTTTCTCCTGCAAATGCGCTGCGGCCCAGGCGCGCAAGTTACGGGTATCGAGATAGAAACTAGCATCGGTGCTGAGCGTCAAGTCGACGGCATACCAGACATTATTTTCTTGGATGTGCCGGTCTGGAGATTGACCATAAATCAGTCGCCCATGCCGTTCTGCCGGCTGTGCTGCGGCGCGGTGCTTGACCACCACCGCCTTCAGCCACGGTAACAGGCTTAAGTAAAAGCTTTGCGCAAAAGCCATCTTTTCGCCTGCCTGCTCAGGCGGTTCAGCATAATTAAACAAAACCAGCGTGCGCGCATACAGATCGACCACCAGATCAGGATCGCCTTCTATAAAACCATTAAAGAGACGAACTGCCGTATTATGCTGCCCATCCAGGAAAGGAAAGCGTTCTTGCAACGCACGCAGCAGGATCGTTTCAAGAGAAAATGCTTCAGGTTTCATCACGAGTATATTATAAATGGGAACTACAGTGAATCACGGAGGAACGTATACGGAGAAACAGAAATCAGTCAGGACCGAAGTATCTCGGCCCTGACTGTCTCACCTAAAGGTATGCCTGGTTAATAAGTGTAAGCCGGGCCGTGAAATAACCCGGGGTGCTTGTATAACTATGGCATTAGAAAGCTGTATGCAGCCTTACTTGTTAGCACTTGCCTGTTTTGATTCTGCTTTTTGAAGCACCGGAAGGCCATTCGCGGTTTCAGATACTTTGTAACCTTCCGGAATCTTATCTAAAGCATTCTCCTTTGGAGTCTTTGAGAAGTAGTAAAGCGTCTGCTCCTTGCCATTGCGTAGTTTCGTCGTCCGACCGTGCAAGAAGTAATCGTTTCCCTTCGAATTGGTATATTTGAACGCCATTCAATCACCTCATTTCATAATCTAAGTTACGGCTGTTCCGCATACAAACGTTATTATAAATTTTCGAACTCCGTTCTCAGAGAGGGACTTTCCCTTGCAGCGCGTAGGATTTTCCCTAAAAACACCATCCTGTTCCACTTTAAAACCAATCTTATCGAACAGGGCTAGAAACTTTTAGGGAGATTCCTACCAAACGAAAAGGGAGTATCTACCTTGATGGGAGAAAACCACTCAGGTATGGTCAGGTATAGTCACAAGGTGACGATAAGAAGCGTACTGACATTAATAGAAAACGTGAAAATGCGAGGGAGAGGAAAAAGTGAGTGTATATCAACTGACGCCTAAAGAACTTTACCAAAGCTACACGAATCAAGTAGACCCAAATGATCTCGTGTCGCAAGGCCGTACCACACTGGCTACTCGTTTAATGGTGGATGAAAAGATGACAGATAAAGATGCATACTATGCTGCTGACCAGATTTTTCAATATGCTCAAGGGCTGATTGAGAATAGAGGAACCGCAACGGCTTAAGCTCTTCCCTTTTTGATAAGTGCGTAAAAATCATGATATAGGAGGCATTCTATGCCAGAAAAGAACAACAAAGAGGCGCGCCAACACAACGCGCTTCAAGCCGGAGAAGAAGCGCCGGATTTTTCTTTGAAAACGACACCGGACCAAAGTGTGTCCCTGAGTGACTTTCGTGGGCAGCCAGTGGTTCTGGTGTTTTATCCAAATGACTGGAGCCCAGTCTGCGGGGATCAGTTGGCGCTCTATAACGAAATTCTCTCTGAGTTTAAGAAGTATGATGCGGAAGTCCTTGGGATTTCTGTAGATAGTGTCTGGTCACACCTGGCATTTATTAAGGATCATAAGCTAGGGTTTCCACTCTTGTCTGACTTTGAGCCAAAGGGAAAGGTTGCCCAAAAGTATGGGGTCTATAATCGCGAAAAAGGCAAAAATGAGCGCGCCCTGTTCGTGATCGATCCGGATGGCATGATACAGTGGAGCTACGTTTCACCGTCGGGAATTAATCCAGGCGCAGACGGGATTCTTTCCGCCTTAGAAGAAATGCAAAAACAAGAAGCGGAGTAGGCCCATACGATGACAAGTTTGACCAAGCCAGTTACCCCCGAAGATCACATTCAGGGGCCTGAAGATGCGCCAGTAACGCTCATCGAGTACGGCGACTTCCAATGCCCGCACTGCGGCGCTGCCTATTTCGTTCTTAAAGAAGTTCAGGAACGCATGGGAGATCGCTTACGATTTGTTTACCGGCACTTTCCAATCTCTCAGTCACATGAGTATGCCATGCCGGCTGCCGAAGCATCTGAGTCGGCGGCTGCGCAAGGCAAGTTTTGGGAAATGCACGATTACATCTTTGAACATCAAGATTTGTTAGACCGACAACATCTCCCCCAATTTGCCGAAGCGATTGGGCTAAGCGGAGATCAGGTTCGACAGGATCTTGAAAATCATACTTACGAAGACCAGATACAAGAGGATTTTATGGGCGGTGTGCGCAGTGGCGTTAACGGCACACCCTCCCTTTTTATTAATGGAGAACGGTATAACGGGCCTGTAGCACTGAATCAACTGCTTCGGGCGCTTGAAGAATCTGCAAAAAGCTGCACAAAGTTAAGTAAAAGAGAAGAGGTTGTGAAGAATAGATCACAACCTCTTCTCTTTTGTATGCATCCGCTGGGAATTTTGCGTAAAAACCAAAAACTTCCTATCCGTTTCCTATTGACGAAGATCTTGGTTATGTGTAGGATATTATGTATCATAAAAGTTATCACGGGGTTATTTTTAAGTAACATAAGGTTCTTCCCTTTTATCTGTTGTGGATGAAGCAAAAACTGACGCTGGGTATTTTCTGGGGCACGAAGCCTTTTCTGTGCACTCGTTTTGATAGACTGCTTTCTAGCAAGCTTTCACCCTTAAGGAATGAAAGGGGGTATTCAGGGTTTCCGTTCATCCTGAAAAAGTGTATGAGCACTGCCAGGGTTCAAGCCAATTCAAAGAGAACAAACCGAAAGTCAAAGACCTTTCTAGGCAACCTGATTGGTTTTCGAGTTTATGGGCTGCAAGGCAAACTCATTTTGCCCTATGTGCTGCTAACACTACTGCTCGCAGCAATTGGCACCTTTGTCGTCACCCGTCTGGTGACCAGCTCTATCCGCGAACGTTTTATTAACCAGGTTTATGAAACCAGCCGGTTTGCAGGGGACAGCATTGTACGGCAGGAACGTAAACAGCTGGATGACTTACGGCTGGCTGTTTTTACAGATGGCATTTCCCAAGCCCTACAAGACCAAAACCAGCAGCAGATTGAAGATTTGCTGCGGCCAATTATCGCAAACCGTCACATCCAACTGCTTACTGCCATGAACCTGGAAGGACAGGAGATTGTGACGATTGGCATCTCTCCAGAAACAGCACAATATCGCCGCTCACAAGGAGCCGATTTTTCTTCTAAACTGTTGGTTCAAAATGTTCTAAATGAGATTGTCGACAACCAGGGAGATAAATTCGCCGGGTTGGTTCAAACAGAGCCGGGTTGGGTTTTGTTTACCAGCGCGCCAGTGAAAGATGAGAACGGCAAACTGACGGGTGTTTTGATGGTCGGCTCGTACCTGGACACAATTTTGGAAGATATTAAGAAACAGGTGCAAGCCGATCTTATTGTAATGGATACGACTTACCTCCCCTTATCTACCACGTTTGGAGAACCCGAAGAAGGCTTTAGAACCTTTGAAGATACAGTCCAATCTATGCCCGCTGGAAGTGAGGCAAAGACCTTTGACATTCATCTCAATCAGCGAGACTATACAGTTGCCTACAATGCTTTGATCATTCGTAACCAGCCACTCGGTTGGATGGGGGTGCTGCTGCCCGAAAACTTTGTCATCAGTACAGAGGCAACCAGTCGTGATACCTTCAGCCTGATCTTTACGATTGGAACCATCAGCGTGATTGTTGTTGGGTATTTCCTCGCGCAAAACATTGCCAAACCTATCCTTCGACTGAGCGCTATGGCGCAATCAGTTGCCGCGGGAGACTTATCACAAAGCATCCAACTGAAACGGGCAGATGAAATAGGTGATTTAGCCGGATCCTTCGACACCATGACCCTGCGCTTACGCGAGCGAACAGAAGAAGCCGAACGCTTGTACGCGGAGAGTTTGCGGCGAAACCAGGAACTGGCAGAAATCAATGCCCGGTTAGAAGCTGCGCAGCTTCAACTGATCCAGTCTGAAAAGCTGGCGGCGATCGGACAGCTTACTGCGGGCATAGTTCACGATGTAAAAAACCCGTTTGCTGTGATTATGGGAATGTCCGAGTTTCTCGGAGACGATGAAAAGCTTGATGAAACGACCCGCCACGGGTTGAAAGTCATCCGCGAGAGCGCCATAAAAGGGAACCGAATCGTCTCTGACCTGCTCAAGTTTGCGCGCCAATCAGCACCCGAACTGAAGCTTCACGATTTACGAGAAACAGTACAAACCTCACTCCGTTTGACGACTTATCTGACACGACGGTTTGAGTTGATAAATGAGATGCCTGAAGAACCACTGGAAGCCATCTATGATGCCCAACAAATGGAACAGGTCCTGATTAATATGATCCACAATGCTGTCCAGGCAATGCCAAACAAGGGCACTCTACGGATCAGCCTCTTAAAAGAAGGCCAGTTTGCCAGAATTGAGATCGCCGATACGGGTGTGGGCATCGCGCTTGAAAATCTAAAGCGCGTTTTTGATCCATTCTTCACAACAAAACCAGAAGGCGAAGGTACAGGTTTGGGTTTATCAGTGAGCTATGGCATTGTTGCCAACCATGGTGGGCAGATAAAAGTCACCAGTGAGCCTGGCAAAGGGACTTGTTTCCAAATCTTCTTACCGACCAGGCAGTTGGAAACTTCTTCTGGAGAACAACTCTTATGACCCCATTAGAGCGTGTACTCGTTGTAGATGATGACGAAGCTTTACTCAACCTGATGGTCCTCGCGCTTCGTAGGAGGGGCTATGAGGTTGAACAAGCCAGTGACGGTTTTAGCGCAATGAAAGTAATCGCTGCGCAGCCCGCATTTGCCGTTATGATGACTGATTTAATGATGCCGGGTATGTCTGGGTTGGAACTGCTGCGAGAAGCAAAAAAGATGGATGAGAATCTTGAGGTGGTTGTGGTGACGGCTGCCCCTGATATTACCTCAGCCATTTCAGCAATGCGAGCGGATGGGGCTTACGATTACTTGCTAAAGCCTTTTGAATTAATGAGCCAGTTGATGCTCTCGGTAGAACGGGCTGCCAATCACCGCCGGCTGCTGTTGGAACGCCAAGAAATGCAAGCTCGCATGCAGCGCGAGGCAGAAACCCTGCGAGCACTGGTTTCAAACTCGAGCGATGCGATTTTATCCGCAAATGCAAACGGCATCTTGCAAATTATCAACCCAGCCGCATCACAATTGATCGGCAGTGAGGTGCTCGAAGGGAAAAATGCACTGTCAAGCCTGCCTTCGAATCTCACGTCGATGATTGTAAACTGGCAAACGGCTGGAGGATGTTTACCGGCTGTGATCGAAACCACATGGCCAAATGGCAGCATCCAAATGATTAACCTGACACCCATTCACGAAGGGAATGACCAACGAGGTTGGGTCGCCATCTTACGGGATATAACCCACCTGAAACGAATGGAAGCGGTCAAAGCCCAGCTTCTCACCGAAGCCGCCGGGAAAATCCGAATACCGTTAGCGCAGGCGATGAATGCCTTAGTTGAATTGAACATTTTAACCAGTCAGAATGAGCGGGTAAGCGAAGTCGTCTACAGGCTGACCCAGATTTGGAAACGGATTCAGGCCTGGGGAGATGATCTAAACACACTCGTGCGGATTGAACTCGGAAACGAATAATCAACAGGAACAAATCGACCTGGAAGATGTGCTGCAAGAAATTAAAAAAAACCAGGCTGGAACGCTCCTTGCTCATGCTGGAATCAACTTCCAATTAAACGTGGAATTAGGCTTACCCTTCGTTCTTGCTGAACCAGAACTGCTGCGGCGGCTGCTGCACGGACTCATTAATCGGGCGATTGCTCGAAGCAGACCAGGGAACCAGATTGAGGTCCAGGCAAAGGGGCACAAAGGACAAGTTTGGGTCAGCATCCACGATGAGGGTCCGTCGTTAAGTAGCGCCGATTTACCGCATATTTTCGATAAGTCCTTTGTCAAGATGGGAAGCTCACTGGGAACAACTGGGCTGGAAATGGCGATGGTGAAAACGATTATGGACCGGATGAACGGACAAGTTTGGGTAGGCAATCAGGGGAACAAGGGGGCCACCATCATCGTGTGCCTGCCGACGACTCCGCAGCCACAGCCCGCAGACTAAGACCATCTACAACTATCACTTATCACAAAGCAGGATAAAAGGGGATCAGCAGGGGCATGAACAACAAAGCAGGCAATCCAAAAAATCATCCCTTTCCGATACAGCATTTGCGCGACCTGTTACGCTGGATGACTTTGGCGCCTGTTGTGTTGGCGATCCTTTTATTATGCGGTCAGGTCGCATTATTAATCCGTGCTTCGATTGGATCCTCCGATACCCGTTCCGTTCTCAACGCAGACTATCAGACCTGGATTTATGAAAAGTTAGCTCCAATCAATGCAAAGGCGATCATTGAAGATCTATTGAAAGATAGTCTCATTGAGAACGCAGGCCCGGTCCCAGGTGCAACGCTTGCGGTGGGTCAGTTCTGGCCCACCAGTACCCCTCAGGCGGGCCAGGCAGTCTTCACAGTCACACCGACCGCCGTTCCTGCTACCGCTACATCAGCGCCTTCTCTCAGCCCGCTGCCAACCGATACCATCATGCCCCAGCCAACCTTTACGCTTACGGCAACCGCTTCCTCTGTACCTACCCAAACCAGAACACTACCGCCCCCGCCGCCAACTGCAACACCCGTTCCTCCACAATCAGAACCGAGTGATACGCCGCCGCCAACCAACACCGCAACTCCACTGCCTACCTTAACGCCAGCGCCAACAGAGACACCGCTGCCAACCGATACCATTGTCCCGGCTGCCACCAGCACGAGCGTTTCAACGGCGACCATTACCAGCATCCCAACGGTAACGAATACACCTGTTCCAACCGCGACCAGCACGCTTACACCGACAGAAACCCTTATTCCAACCGAAACCGCTGTCCCTACGCTTACCAATACCCCCACGGATACCCCAACACCGACCGCTACCCTGCCTTACGCGCGGCTGCACCCAATTGTTGAAAATGAAGGGGTTTCTGAAGTTGTAGACGATACCCGCTGCCGAGCCTACTTTGGGTACAGGAATGACAATGCTTACGTGGTCCAGATTCCAATCGGAGAGAATAACCAGATTGCTCCGTCAGTTCTCTCGATTAACCCTGAAGTGCCCGAAGCATTTCGAATCGGCAGAGTCATTGCGGCGTTTTCTGTTGAATGGGGGGGAGGGAGTTCATTAACATGGCTCCTGGACGGTAAAAGCGCCACCGCCGGCTGGTGCCACTAATAAGCACTAGATGCTGCGGTTGCGCAGCTCTCCAAGGGAGGGCGACTGCTGTGAACGGCGCTTCCAGCGCTCGCGATACATTGTTTCATCCGCGCGCAGAACAATATCATCTGCTTCGCTCTGCGTGAAGGCCACCGCAGCGCCTAACGAGAGTGAGATGGGGCTTTCAAGGTGACGAATATTGTATAGATTGAGTAGGCCTTGAATGCGGTCCATCACCTGATCGGCCACGTGCTGGTCAGAGCGCATCAACAGCACCCCAAATTCATCGCCGCCAAGCCGAGCCACCACATCCTCTACCCTGCAAGCCTGCCGCAGAATGCTGCCTGCCTGACAGAGGAGCACATCTCCAGCGCCATGGCCCAGGCGATCATTGACTTTCTTTAGCCCATCCACATCAATCATGATCATTCCGATGGGTAGATAACCACTGGAACGACACTGGCGCAAAGCCGCCTCAAAGTAGGCCCGGTTATACACGCCGGTCAAGGTGTCATGCGTACTACGATGCTGTAACTCGTTCTCGCGGCGCTGCTGCTCCGTGCAGTCACGGAAGCTCCAAATCCGATAGGTTTGTTGACTGCCTTCAAGGTAAAACAGATGTGACCGGCACTCTAACAGACGACCGTCGTTCATTTCATGAATATCCAGCGTTTCTCCGACCGAGTGGTTAAAAATCTTTTCCAATAGCCCTAACCAGCGTTTTTGGTCTTTTAAACGCAGCGCCATTTGAAGCTTCCAATCTTCCTGAGAGGAAGCGAAAGCATCTACCGGTAGGTTCCACAGTCGTATTGTGAATTCATTGTGGAAATGAACTATTCCTGTTACATCGGTAACTAAAACGCCATGCAGAGCGTTTTCCAAAACTTTTTCTAATAATGTGATTCGCTTTAAGAGCCGGTCTTGTGATAAGTGACCGTTTTTGGGGCGGCGAATTTGTTTTCGATATCGTACCATTCTAGAAACCTGATCACCTTTTTAATTTATTTCACAACCGAAATATAACGAAAAACATAGATAAACCATACGATAACATCATACTGATATAACTATAATTCGTTACAGTTTAGCGAAAATATTCGCAAAAATCAATCGATAAATTTGACAGTCCTTTACCAAAGTTAAGTGTTGGCCCGCTCCCTGATATCCAAGGGAGCGGGCCAACAGTGAATCAGCAGTCTGCTGGCTATTGGTGCGGTCCGGCGCCAGAAGGTTTGGTCAGATGGCAAACTGTACATTCGGATAATGTACCTGCGTGCCCCTGCAAGTTGATGAACTTGATAGCATCGCGCGCCTCGGTGCTGGGAGCGATCGCATGAGTGCTGTCATGACAAGCCTCACAGTACAGGCCTCCATGCCCAGTTGACATGCGGTAGAGGGGTTGATTTTGAGCATATTGAGGTTGGTCATGACAGGTGTCACAGCGCGGCTCATTAAGCCAGGGATTGGGATTACGAGCCACCTGAGACATCGTTCCATGACAATCAATACAATCCATTTGATGTTGTGAAGACATGACATCGCGCAAGCACTTGGTCGAAGGGCCTGGATGACAGCTATAGCAGCCATCCAAAGTATTGGAAACCTTGCCAGAGTGTTTTGAGTGCATGGCATGTGAAAGGCTTGGAAGCCCCGCAACACCTTTTGCGTCAATCGCATTAGAGGAGTGACATTCGGCACACAATACCGGTCGGCGGTTCATCAAAGGGGTGGTATGTCCTTGAGGATACTCATCCCGGTTTTCTTTGTCATGCAAAGTAAGAATGTTCGTTTCCACCCGCCCTGTTGAAATGCCTTCAACGCCACCATCCTGATGACACTTGTCACAGCGCATTTCAGTGGATACAGGTGCTACTACCTGGTTGCGAGCTAGTTCTTTTCCATTGGTATCCAAAACGACCAGGTTGGCAAGCTGAAACGGCTGGCGGTTTACAAGGTCACTGTCGTTGTATTCTGTGAGGGGAATTCCTTCCGCAACAAAGTGATTTCCGGTTATATCCATTTGGCCTGATAAGCCCTTACCCTTTAGACCGATGTTGGGCGGAAGATTTACACCAAAAAGCTTATCCGCGTAACTCCAAAAGTTGGATTTACCTGCTGAATAGGTATTTTCTGGAAATTGATAGGTAATGCGAATACCTTGTGTCACAATTTGGGGTGGGTCTCCTCTGCGAATTACCTGGGCAACAAGCGTATTATATGGCGGCAAAACAGCCAGATCCTGAAAGTCGCGATTGTAACAGTGCATGCCCAGGTCATTCCACCCAATCACCACATAGTTTGAGGATTGTGAGGGTGTGGTGTTTACACCTTGAATGATCGGTAAATAGGTGATAAAACCGCCAGACTGATGCAGTGAAGATGCCTGCACCTGAATGGAGGGCACAAACTCAAAGAGAAGAAACGCAGTAACCAGTCCCAAGCATGCCGCCAGGCCAAGCGCCCACCCTTTCAACCCTGCCGGTAAGTTCCATCGCCTCATCATATTCACCTCCTTAAAATCGTCTATATACCTCGAGTGAGTGACTACCAGAAAGCAAGCAGTAACCATGGCTGTGGTGCAGGAAGTTTTTGGAGCATTAATATTGTTTTAATCTATGTCGCTTAAACGGCAAAAAGGTTACGGGGGCCAACAGAAAACAAAACGGCGCTTCAGCGAAGCGCCGGGAATCACCTGATATTTCTAAAAGCTAGCGCAGCTTGTTCTTAGGGAACATACCGTACGAGCGCCCCACCCCCTGTGCCAGTGATTGTAGAAATCCAAACAGAGCCGAGATGATCTACATATACTTTCTGAATCGTGTTAGAAGGCAGACCGTTGGCAGTGGTAAAGCGCTCCCATCGGATCCCATCATAGTGGAATAACCCTTGCCCGGCGCTCCCTACCCAAAGATGATTTTGCCGGTCAGTAGCAATGGTCGTTACATGAGGCGCAAGCACGGACTCTTGCCCGAGGTTAATAATCCAGAAGAAGCTCTGGTTATCTTTATAACGCACCAACCCTTCATCCGTACCCAACAGCAGGCCCCCAGAAGGATCAGGCACGATGGAATGAACCGCAATATCTGGCAGCACCCATTCCCACTCAAACCGGCGGTAGCGCCACAAACCGCGATTCGTACCAATCCACATCGAATCACCTTGTGAAAAGAGAGCATAAAATAAGCTGGCCTGCGGACTGTTTGCATTTTCGGTATTATGGTTACGCAGCAGTGCTCCATCCCATATATCAATCCCCTGATCGGTGGCAAACCAGGCGTACCCACGATAATCAATCGCGACATCCAGAATCCGGCCCTGGATGCCTTTGAACTCATCTAACTGAGTCCAGGTTTTCCCATCATAAAAGCTGGCTTGCGGCTTATTTCGATAGAAGATCCACATACCGTTTGCAGTAGGGCGCAGCCCCATAACATCGGGCGAAACCAGCTTATCTCGTGCATAACCAATTCCCTGCCAGGGCTCTTGGGTATTCGATGGATTAAGATCATTAATCCCATGATCGGTCGCCAGCCATATGGATCCCTGGTCATCTTCCGCGATATCCATCACCTGATTACTCACCAACTGATGCTTTTGGAACGCTAACTGACGAACGCGATCCGGATATAAGATTAATATTCCACCACCCGATGTCCCCGCGAAAGCGACTCCATTTGAATCCACATATAAGTCTGTGTAGGGATAATCCGCAAGGCCCGGATAGACCACAGAACAGAACAATGTAGCTGGATCAAAGGGACAAACACCTTCACTCGCGCTGGTAATCCAGACTTTTTTGTCTGGCCCAAACTCTACCTGATCTACAGAGTAAAAAGGAATACCGTTGGGAGTTTGCGCACCGTAGGAAGTCCAGACGCGATCTTTTAAGTAGATCAGACCGGTAGGATAGCCCAGCCAAACACTTCCACCCAGGCCCAGAGCCACATCATTTACCCGACCAGAAAGAAATCCGGTGTCGCTGTTGAAGGGAAAAACAGTATTCCCCAGGACCAGAAAAGCGCCATCTTCCCCCGCGGCAATCCAGATAGTTTGTCCACTGGCATCGATCTTACGAATGTGAACTGTATTCAAGCCCTCTTTTGAACCGATATGCTTCCACTCATTGGTTTTCAAGTCCAGAATACCAAGACCATCCCGTCCCCCCGCCAGTAAACGAGCGCTGTTCGGATCGCAAAACAGGGTTTGAACATCGCGCATCGTACTGCCATCTTTGAACGTGATGGGCATACGATCCCATCTTTGTAAAGATGGAATATACACGCTGAGCGTTCCGGTATCGTGTGCAATAAACAACCGGTCCTCTGGAACTGAACAGGAGACAATGTCATTGCCCTGGATCTCTACCAGTCCATCATAGGTGGTAAATAAATGTCCTTTGCCAGTTTCGAGATCCCAGTAAACCACGCCCCCGAGGGTGGAAGCCCAGACCTGGCCCTGATAGACAGTGATCCCAGTAATAAAGTCTGGATTGGTGAACATTGTCCATCCAGAGGTTATCCGGGTTTGCGGAGTCGAGGTCACTTCAGTCAGAGTGGGCGTTTGTATGTCGCTAGAGGTAGGAACGACCGTAGCAGCAGCCGTGAGAGATGTTTGAGGAGAAAGGGTAATCCTTTCTTCTGGCGTAGCTGACGGATCGGATGACAGGGGAAGACTGGTTTTAATCGAGCAGCCTGCCAGCAGAACCGCGAGAAGATTGATTGCCAGAAGAATTCGGAAGATGTGAAACCGCATGAAAAGACCCTTTTTAGAACCTCAGAAGGCGCGAACGCGCATGGGCATACCGGCATGTGGACGCAGCGTGACCAAAGCATCCATGCGAACATCCGCACCAGAGACACATTCTAGCCAGCAAGAACGCGCAATCATCGCAATAATCAACTGCGCCTCAATGGAAGCAAACTGATTACCAATACATAAACGCGGCCCAGCGCCAAAGGGAATATAAGCGAAACGATGACGTGACCCTTCCTGCGCCGGTGAAAACCGCTGCGGAGAAAACATTTCGGGTTGATCCCAAAACTGTGGATTACGGTGAACTACATAAGGACTGATAATGACCAGCGAACCGGGTGGAATAGGATATCCGTCTATCTGATCTGCCTCTTCCGCTTTTCGTGAGATCACCCAGGCGGGCGGATAGAGACGCAGCGCTTCAGAAAAGACCTGGGCTGTGAAAGGCAGGTTTGGCAAGTCCGCAGAAGTTGGCTCACGATCTCCAAGCATCTGCTTCGCTTCATTGTGCAGCATCACTCGCTCTTCAGGGTGGCTGGATAGCAAGTACCAGGTCCATGTCAAAGCGCTCGCGACTGTTTCATGCCCGGCGATAAGCATGGTCAGAACTTCATCGCGGACCTGTTCTTTGCTCATCAGTTCTCCGGTGTCTGCATCACGAGCCCGCAAGAACATCCCTAACAGGTCGTCCCCCGGCTCAGATGCTGTTTGCCTCGCGCTAATCATGGAATATACCGAATCATCCAGAATGCGAAGCGCGCGGCGAAAACGAAGGTTGCGCGGCGTGGGGAGAAAATTGGGCGGAACAATAACATTCCGCGCCCGGTACATAATATGATCCAGGGCAGTGAGTACCGCGCTTGTTAAAGTATCAGATTCTTGAGAAAGATCGATCCCAAAAAGCGCTTTTCCCACAATCTCCAACGCCAGCCGCATCATCTCGCCATCCACATCCAACACCTGGCCTGTTTGCGCGACTTTTACCCAGCGGTCGAGCATGCGCCGGGCAGCCGGAACGACGATTTGATCCAGTGCGAGCAGGCGTGGGCGGGCAAACGCAGGCTGTGCGAGGCGGCGCTGCCGCAGCCAAAAAGCGCCATCGCTGGTGAGCAGTCCTTTACCAGTGATGGTAGAGAGAGCGTTGTACTGAATGGTATCCTTCGAATAGCGACGGTTTTGATCTTGCAAAACATGCTTGACTCCGTCGGGATGGTTGACAATATACACCGGCAGAGAACCCGCAGAAAAGTAGGCCAGATCTCCATACTGGCGCGAGAGACTGAGCAAAAAGCCGAGTGCATCTTTCTGAATTTCAGGAATGCGCGGCAGCAGTTCTCGCGGAGACGGGCCAGGGGGCGTAACCGCCCTACCCTGCGGCGCAACCCGATTTGATGAGCCGGACAATATTCACCTCCACCATACAATACTGCAAGTGCATTTTAACACAACTAGAACTAGGGTACAATTAATACAGTATGAATGTTCAGTCACTGCGGTCTCGTCTGGTTGGGCTGCCAGTTCCACAGATACGTGCTTTTGAAGTCATTGGTTCGACAAACGACGAAGCAGTTCAATGGATCACAGACACGGAAGCCGAGGACGGATGCCTGGTCATTGCGAATACGCAAACCAGGGGACGTGGACGGCTGAAACGCCGCTGGGTCACCCTACCAGATGCAGCCCTGGCATTTAGCTTGATACTGCGCCCTCGCCGAGAAGAAGCTGAACGGCTGTCCCTCTTCTCCCCTTTAGGGGCATTGGGAATTAGCAAGGCGCTCGAAGACCATTATGATCTGAGACCACAGATTAAGTGGCCTAATGATATTTTACTCGAACGGCGCAAAGTTGCAGGGATTCTGGTAGAAGTTGTCTGGCAAGGCAGCGATTTACGAGGGGTTGTCATCGGAATCGGTGTAAATGTCCGTCCAGATGCAGTTCCTCCGGCAGACCAGCTTCTTTTTCCAGCAACCAGCGTAGAACAGGTAGCGGGCCAAACCGTGGACCGGATCGAACTGCTGCGCGCAATTTTAGAAAGTATTTTTTATTGGCGCAAGCAGTTACTGAATGAAACATTTTTCCAGAGCTGGGAAGAACGACTGGCTTTTCGAAATGAATGGGTAAGACTGGAAGGAACTGGCAAGGAACCCATAGAAGGGGAGGTGGTAGGAATTGACCCTTCTGGGGATCTGCTGCTGCGAAACCAGGAAGGTGAAGTCTCAGCGGTATCTGTTGGAGATGTTCACTTGCGGCTGTTAAAGTAATTCAATTTTGTTTATCAGTTCATCAGGAGATTGAATTTATGCTGGACGATCTGCGAAATTCATCTGCATTCCTTGAAGAGGAAGAACCCGAACAGGAACAACAAGAGCTGAGCCGGCGGCCTGCTCGCAAACCAACAGAACCATTTCTGGGGATGACGGCTCCGCAGCGTTTTGTGCTGGCGCTTATGTTATTCTTCATGGTCTGTATGTTGGGGTCTTTCACGCTAGTCCTGACAGGGAAGATGATTTTCCCTGTTTTTTGAGGACTGGGCTGGCTGTCATTTAAATCAAAACAGGCCTGAATTCTCGCGCGAGAATTCAGGCCTATGAGAAAATCTTACCTATCGTACTGAAACTTCTGGCAAAACGGCTGCCCGATCAGGCAGTTTAGGCTGTCTGTTTAAGTCCAGTCAGCTCGGCTTCGACTGCGCGGATTTCGTCTTTAAGATCCTGCAAATACTGCTCCAGACGAGCTACATATTCCTCGCGAGTCAGATACACTTCTGAACTGCTGTGATTTCCGCAACCACAGCTACCACCACAAGAGCAGCCACCACCATTCATTTCTTCCATAACGCCTCCTCTTTAATCGTTCAAAACAAGTATTGAATTTGATTATATCTTATTTAAGACATTTTTTGTAGTCTTTGTACCAAATCTTAACATTCACTTTGACCGTTCCATTATGCCACTAAACAAAAAAATAGGGGAGACCTTTTTGAGCATGGGTTCAGGCCTTTAAAGAGCCTGGGGCGATTCCTTAGCATAACCTTTTGTTTTAAGGTAAGATTATTTTAATCCAAAGCACGAACCGTTTTTGTGGGGTTATTCAATTACAAGCTGTTTATTTCGTCACTCACCTAAAGGAGTATTTCCATGCGCCGCAAGCTCCTGGTTGGATTCACTTGTGGGATGATTGTTTGCATAGCCCTGGCTTGCCAATATCTCTCTCGGAAACCGGCTGGCGGCATACCAACCCCTACAAAATCCACTATACAAAATACGCAAACCACGCGCCCCACAGCGTCGCCTGCACAAAGTTCCACTTTCACCCATATCTCACCCACCCAACCTGACCTGGCTGTTCAGGTCAGCCCTGAAATGCAGCAAACAATTGGCCCAAAGGAAACTGAAAGCCTGCCATCCATTACGCCTTCTCCTCAGTCGGTAACCGTGCAAGCGAGCCAATCGGCTGAGGACATGGCAAACCTGGTCAACCAGCTAAGGGCAGAAAATATTCTTCATAGTACGGGAGGGGTATACTATCCCATTGAGGACTTTGAAGAAAACTGGCCGCAGATTGGCTGGTACCAATGGTGGACAACTGGTTATGGCCCTAAGGACTTTGTGCTAAGCGCACAAACCTCCTGGGAATCCGCCAGCCGAACGGCAGATTGGTTCAACTCAGGGTGTGGTTTTGTCTTCCGAGAAAATGGAGTGGAGAATCACTATGTGATTTACCTGGGACTGGATGGCTATGTCTATCTGAAACGTTACGTGAATGGACAGTTTCAGGAACTAGAGCGCGCGTTTGCAGAAAAAGTCGATTTTATGAAAGGTCAAGCAGATGTCGTTCTGGCGGTAGAGGGGAATAATATTTCCTACTATGTAAATGGAAAACTGGTTTTACAAAAAAGTGACGCAGCATTGAAGGAAGGCAATCTAGGGTTAACCCTGGTTTCTGGAAGCAATAAAGATTTTGGTACACGCTGCAAGATATCAAATATTCGGCTCTGGGATCTGAATGGTCAGACTGGAAGCGCAACGATAGGCGTCACTGACGGAGGGAATAATCTAAACTGGCCGGTGGTCGTTTCTGATGACTTTGAGCGTAATCAGAGCAGTTGGCCCGAAGGGAACGAAGAAAATGCCTTCGCTGCGATCCAGCGATCCTTTCACGAAGGCGCTTACAGGCTCGATATCCAATCTAAACAGGCAGCGAATGTATGCTCCACAGCAAACGCCAGCCCTGAAGTGACGAGTTTTTCAGCCAGCGTCAAGGCGTGGCGCGTGGATGGGCCGAATGATGCTGCTTATGGAATCGTTTTTCGGCAAGTGGATGAGCAGAATTTTTACTACTTTGCAGTGATCGACAGGGGCATGTTCTATGTATCCGCCATGATCAACCAGCAGTGGGAAATCCTTTACCCACCAGAAACAGCGTCCGCAATCTTTCCAGGAGCGCAAAACCAGTTAGCTGTCATTGGGGAAGGAAACCAGTTCACCTTCTTTATCAATGGGCAGCAGGTTGCTGAACTGCAAGATAGTCGATTGGCAAAAGGGAAGGTGGGGTTGGGTGCAGACTTAAGTGGGCCTTCGCACCTGTTAATGGAGTTCGATAATTTTGAAGTCCGTGCCCCCTAACCCGGCGAGGAGGAGAGGCTAACTGGCTTTTCAATTCTGGAAAAACCACCAGGCCAACAATCCAACCGCGCCTAACAAGATGGGAATAAAAAAGCCAAGCCCAAAACGCTTCCAATCCAGCAGCTGGTCTTGAGAAGCCTGATCTGAAGGCGTGGACGCAGCGGCTGGCGCAGTATGGGTGGGCGTGGACGCAAGGGGCGTGTAAGTAGGCGAAGGGGTATCGCTGGATACGATGGTCACCAGAGCGCCCGCGATTTCTGCATCTTCGGTCCGGAAGAGATCCTTACCCGGCGTCTTCGGCGCGGATGGCGTTTGAGACTGACCAAACCGGGGCGTAACGGTTCCACGCGCCAGGCGTGTGGGAATCACGGTTCTTGTGCGCAGCGGTGTAGGGCCCAAAGTAAGTGTAAAGCGAAGCGTGGGGGTCACAAATTGAGTCGTATCTGGTGCAGGATAGTCCGCGGCGAGTGTTGCTGTTGCCGGTGCGGGGTAATCTGAGGCGCTTTCTGTCGACGGAGGTGGATACTCAGTCGCTTGCAAGGCTGGGTCATGAGCCACAGCCGGCGAGGACTGAAACGCAAGCAGCAGGCAGGCAAGTAAGCTCACCCCCAGCCAGGCCAGGCCACGAAGACTTTTACCACTCCTCCACCACCAGCGCCGCAACACCCTCCAGTAATTCCTTTCCAGTAAAGTCGCCGTTCCAGCAAAGCTACCGTTTAATTGTACCAGAGCGCTTCCTCACAGCGCGAAATGAACATTCACAGGGTTGTTACGGCACAGGGGTATCTGTAAGCACCAAACAGACGCCCCTGTTATAACAGCGGAGTTTCCGGCGACTAAAGGATATTTATCCTCCACCCCAACCAAAAGTGAAGGAAATGAAAACATAGAGAACACTGGCAACCAGGCAGGCGACCAGCATAACTGGCAAGCCCAGGCGGCTCCATCCAGCAGGCGTAATGGGATGACGGGTACGCTCAGAAAGCGTGGTAACGACCACATTAGCAGTGGAGCCAATGATGGTTCCATTCCCGCCGAAGCCAGCGCCGAAGGCCAGGGCCCACCAAAGCGGATTTACATCAATTCCGGCGCTTTCCAATTCCAGGATAACCGGGATGAGGGCAATCGTGATTGGAATGTTATCTACAATTGCTGAAAGGAAGGCAACGATCCATAGTATGAGCAGGCCTAAAATCACGGGAGGCAGGCTGCCCACTTTCAAGACAATGCCTGACAGTAGATGCATGACACCGGCGGCTTCCATTCCACCTACCATAACAAATAATGCCCCAAAGAAGACGAGAACATCCCACTCCACACGCTTCAATGTCTCTGATATAGGGGGTTGAACTAACACTAAGGCCAGGGCGGCTGCTGTTAGCGCGACCATCGAAGGCTGCATATGCAGCTTTTCTTCGAAAAGAAATGCCAGGATGGACAAAGCAATCACGATCAAAACACGAACGATTGACTTTCGGTCCTTTAACGCTTCCTGAGGGCTAAGCGATAGGACAGCCTGAGGATTAGCAGACGTATCTTCATGCAGTTGTGAACGGAACAGATAACGTAAGAGCATCAAGACGCTGAGCCACGTGATTAACACCACCGGAAGAGAGTGGATCAAAAAGTCGTTAAACGAAAATCCGGCGGCTGAAGCGATCAGCACATTGGGCGGATCGCCTACCAGGGTGGCAACCCCTCCTGTATTCGACAGCAGCGCTTCAGCCATCAAAAGGGGCTGGGAACTGATGCCTAAAATTTCACAAATGAGAATTGTGACAGGTGCAATGAGTACCACTGTGGTGACGTTATCCAGAAACATCGATACCACTGTGGTGACTGTTCCTAACAAGATTAACAGGCGAACCGGGTTTCCGTGCGAAAGCCGGGCGACCCAAACTGCCAGAAACTCAAAGAATCCAGTTGGCTCTAACAGAGAGACCAGGATCATCATCCCCAGCAGCAAACCGAGGGTATTAAAATCGATCGCTTCAATGGCAAGCTCTTCCGAATAGAAACCGAAGGATTTACCAATAATGAGCATCAAAGCCGCACTAGCGAAAGCAACAATTGTCCGGTTTAACTTTTCCGAGAAAATTAATGCCAGACTTCCTAAAAAAAGGAGGGAGGTTGTAATAACGGGAAGCATATCTCGTTTATTCCAGTCTCATTAACTTTAAGGATGATCAAGCGTGGCATCGTCACCACTGCTCGATACATTCCAGCTATGGATTAGAGCAGTACCGATATCGACATGAGAAGCAATTCCTACCAGTCTTCCTGCTTCATCCACGACTGGTAGATCTTGCAGGGTATGATGGTGAAGTAACGCAGCTGCGTGCAGCAGGCTGCAGGAGACATCACAAGAAATCGGTTCTGTCATAATTTCGCGCACCGGGCGATTAAGTTCTTCTGGCGTCGGCTGTCGAGCTTCGACAGCCCCAAAATCATGCACAAAATTGAAGCGGTCCAAAAGGTCAACAAAGTCTGGCATAACCAGCGACAGCAGCGTGCGCAGACGAACCAATCCCACCAATTGATGGGATGCATCCACAACGGGAAGTGTGCCAATGTGGTGATGAACCATTAGCTGGACGGATTCTTGTACAGTGGCCTCGCGGGAGATATAGATTACCTTCCGTTTCATACGGTCGCTAATATTCATATGTAATCTTTTCCTGATTAAGATAGCGCTCGTACCGGTCCATATTGGCACGAGGTTGTGTATAGCTGTTGAACTTGATTCAGAAGCAAAGGTTGTAACCCAGAGTGAGACAAATGGGACTTTGGCAAACAGGTTAACCTATACTGCTATTTTACCGAAAGAAAAGGAAACTTTATGCCAGTTCGTTCTTAGATGGGAGGATTTTCCTGAATGTCACGATCGAAAGTGATCATTATCCTACCTGAGGAGATTGAAATGTCACATCAAAACGCGACAACATGAACACCGCCAGCGGCGAATGATGAAAAACAGATGGAAAGAAGTGGGATTGGGTGGAAAGTAGATTGAGATGAGCAAAATGAGCTGTGCCCCAGCCACTTAGCCGGGTGACGTAGACTTGCTGATTAAACGCCTGCACTAATGAAAATGGAAACAGCCCAAAAGGCAGCGGGAAGTGAAACTTAGAAGCCCGAAAACGAACGGACAAGAAAGTCTCATGCTGCCGGGCAACCTGAATAGTCCGCTGGTAATGACCAGAAGACTGCCATTCGAACTGAGCCACTTCTTTTGGCAGCCCCCAGTTGCTGCGACCATTGACTGCACTGGCGAGACTGGATACCAGAATGTTGGTGACAGTATATCCGCTGGCTGCGCCCAACTGGAAACGTCCTGGAATAAACAAGAGTTCCTGATATGGGCCAACTTCAGAACGCGCGTAGTTCATCAGCATCACAAAACTGAATCCGCCCAGAAACCGTCCTAATTCTGAAGAGGGTATCGAACTCTGTCGTTCGATGAGCGGTAAGATAAAGCTGCGCGGGAAGTGGTATACCAGAACAAAGCCTTCTCCATGTAAGTGCCAGGGCGCTGGCATTGAAGATACGAATTGAGACATAGTCCTCCTGGACAAGTTCTTCTTTCACATTGTTCTTATACCCTAACCTGGCTGATCCAACCAGTGAGCGAAAAGGATTTTGATAGAACCTTGATAATTACACAAAGTAACCACTTTATAATAAGAAACGTATAGGAGGGTAACAGATCTGATGAGTGACACAATCCAAGTAAAAAACTTAAATGAACAGCTTTCCGGCCCGCAACCTTCAAGGTTGATTGATGTACGTGATGGAGATGCCTTTGGGGATGGGCATATTCCGGGCGCGTTGAACATTCCCATCAAACGCATTCAACTCAACCCGGGCTATGTTCCAGATGACAAACCAGTGATCTTATACTGCGAAGAGGGTAGTGAAGGGTCTGCCAGCCAGAAGGGGGCACAGCTTTTAAGGGAGCATGGTCACCAGGTACAGGTATTAGAAGGTGGGCTGAACGCCTGGGTTGACGCAGGTTACCCAATCGAGGTCGACTAAACAAATCGCATAATGAGGCCCGCATAACTGCTGAGCAAAACCCTATCGGTTTCCTGTTGCGATTTGTTTCGTAACAGGAAACCAGGGCGAAAACGTTGGACAAGAAACGCTTTTCTGGCTTTCCAGGTGATAAAGAAAGCCAGTGTTATCTATAATAAACCTGGAGGTGTGCGATGGCTCGATATCGTGCAGTACAAAAAAGGGAGGAAAGTAGTTCTCCTCTGACAACGGGTCTGGGTATCCTGGCCGGGTTAGGAGCAGCGGTTGTAGGCGGCTGGATACTCTACAGCAAACTAGCGATTGATCATCATGTTCCATTAGAACGGGCTATTGAAGCCGAAAGGAAGATATTTCAAAGCGAAAAAGCCGGAAAACTGAGCTACTATGTCAACCGGCAGGGAAGTGGAAGGCCGCTGGTTCTGATTCACAGCATTAATGCGGCTGCCAGCGCCTATGAGATGCAGCCGTTATTCAACGCTTATCGCTCGCAGCGCCCAGTTTATGCGTTGGATTTGCCCGGTTTCGGTTTTTCAGAACGATCTGACCGAAAATATTCTCCCCAGCTTTATGAAAATGCCATCCTGGACTTTTTAATGGGAGAGGTTGGCGAAGCGGCGGATGTGGTCGCCCTATCATTGGGGAGCGAGTTTGCCGCCAGGGCAGCATTGGCCCAGCCCGAATACTTTCACTCGCTGGTCCTTATTTCGCCCAGTGGGATGGGCAAAGGCGGCGAACAGGAGCGAGGATCGCAAAAAGCCAGTCAGAATGGCATGAGTAAACTGCTTTACCCACTGTTCTCCTTCCCACTATGGAGCCGGCCTTTCTATGATTTACTGACGACCACCGCCAGTATTAAATACTTCCTGGAGCAAAGCTTTGTAGGGCCTGTGCCTCAAGGGTTAATCGATTACGACTATGACACCGGGCATCAGCCAGGGGCCGAAAATGCGCCGCTTTATTTTGTAAGCGGAAAGCTCTTTACCCCCAATGTGACCCAGCGCGTGTTTATGCGCCTTAAAACGCCGACTCTGATGCTTTATGATCGTGATGCTTTCTCCAGCTTTGAACAACTGCCGGAAATTCTTTCTAGCAATGAAAACTGGCAAGCAATTCGCATCATCCCTACTTTAGGACTGCCACAGTTTGAGCGGCTGTCAGAAGCGGTAGATGCGATGGATCATTTCTGGCAGGGGTTGCCTGCGTAAAATCCTTCTTTGCCGGGAACCATCCAACAAGGATCAGGCGCCGCTACAAGGGCTGGCAAGACGGGCAGATAAAACTACTGTTGCTGCCCGTCTTTATTTTTTCAATAGGCGCGCCACACTGCGGGCAGGGCTGGCCCTCCCGGTATCCAATGAGAATATCATCGGTCGTGAAACCACCCTTTTGTCCAAACAAATCCATTTCGTAGGAAGCGCCGCCCTTGTACAGGCTGGGGACGAGTCCCTGCTGGATGGCTTGCGCAAGGTGATCGATCTCAGGGTCGGATAAGCTCTCAATACGTCGTTGGGGATGAAGACGAGCCAGAAAGAGGATATCGTGAATGTAGGAGTTCCCGACGCCTGCAATGTGCGACTGATCGAGAAGAAAGCTTTTGATCTGGCCCTTTCGCCCAGCCAGCAGCTGGCGCAGGTGATCCGCGTCCACATCCAGTGCGTTAGGGCCCAGCCTGGCTGTCATCTTATGCTGCTCGCGAGCGTCTAAGGGGGCATAGTGAGCGTAGCCGAACCACCAGAAGTTTATGCTCAGGCAAGAATGGTCCGCGAAATCAAAGATCAAGCGCACCTTTTCGGGCAGTTGGTCACGGCGGGTAAGCAGCACCTCTCCACCCATGCCCAGGCTGAGAAGCAGCCAACCACCAGTAGTTTCCACGCACAACCACTTACCACGGTTGGCCACATCTACAATCTCAGCGCCTATCAGAGCCTTCTTGAACACCTCTTCTTCGACATTGAGCGACTTAGGCTGCAAAACCTCAATGCCACTGATGGTTTTCCCGGTCAGGTTGGCTTTCATCTGACGCGCAAGATTTGTGATTTCTGGTAATTCAGGCATCTTATCCTCCGTCTGTTCAGAGCGTTCGCCTACTGTGCCCAGGAGAATGGGGCCTGAAAACACACATTCTCCTCATAAAGGGCTTGAACAGCAGGGAAAGCTTCATTCCCCTGCAAGGTCAAGTCAGCGGCGTGATCGACCAAGTCCATTTGTTCCTGCGTGAGTTCGGCTACAGGTGTTTCCACCAGTCCCCAAGAGTCCCAGGGCAGCACCTCGAACTTGTTGAGAGCCAGCAAGTCACGCATCAGGTCGCCCTTGATAAAGTCCCAACCATGCCATTCGAAGATACCAAACTGATCTGGGTCGGCTTGATTCTGCCGGCAAAGCTGCCAGGCTCTCCCACCCGTCACAAACTGACCGGCTGGCATGTCCAGCGTGTTGAACTGAATGCCCAGTACCTGCTGCTGGAACGCGTCGAGCTGCGCGTCGAACATGACCCAACGCTGATCTTCCCGGTTCCAATACTCGCATACCCAGTGATCTTCATAGTGATCAGGCATAAAGTACGTACCAAAACCACACCGCGCCCGGGCTGGTATCCCTTTAGCGCGCAGCATGGCGCTGGCGAGAAGTGAGAAGTCACGGCAGTTACCGACCAATCGCTGTTCTAAGAGGCGAGGTTCATTCAAAGGGGCAGCGTTAATCGCTAAGATACGAGCCAGTTTGCCCCGCACGGAACGGATTTGAACTTCAGCCTGACGTTCCTCAGATAGCTTCAGCTCATAACGTTCAGCCCAGAAGATATGTACCAACAGCCCTTGAACCGCCTGGACCAACTCTGGAAGACCGTCTGGCAGTTGTGCAAACAAAGGAAGGTTGCTGCCAGGATCGCTCATGAGACCTGGTTGGGAATAGTATGAAAGAATGTTCTCAGTGATCATTGTTTCCTCCACGAATCAATGAACAAGACCAAGAAGGTGTGACAGGCAAATCAGATCAAGATTGCGCGGTTCAATCGCCGAAGCGGAAGCGATGTTCCGCGTTGAGCAGTGCAAAAAGGGCCAAATCTTGATGAAAGCTTAAAGTACAAAGGTTCTACAATTCAGTATAATTATAAATAAGAATTGTTTTACAAGGGGGCTACTTTGTTTCTTTCTTACGACGCTCGTATCTACCTTATTTGTGTTTAAGAAGGAAACAGGAAAGGAGCAAATCAAAGTGAGTAACTCAAACAACACAAACAATTCCTCCATCTGGGGAATGTTTAAACAGACCTTCCAGGAATATGGGGAAGATAAAATCCCGCGACTGTCAGCAGCGCTGGCTTACTATACGATGCTTTCACTGGCGCCGCTCTTAGTAATCGTCATCGCGGCACTCACATTCATCATGGGAAGCAACAGTGGCATTCGCAATCAAATCGTCACGATGGCAAGCACTTCGATCAGTCCATCAGCGGGGGATCTGATTAATCAGGTCATCTCGAATGCACAACAATCATCAGGCAACGTATGGGCAACCATCATCGGTTCGCTCACCCTGCTGATCGGCGCGACAACCGTATTTGCACAGTTGCAGGACGGCATGGATACCGTCTGGGATGTGCGCCCGAAACCAGGGCGCGGGATCGGTGAAGTCATTCACGACCGGCTGCTTTCGTTCTTACTCATCCTGGGCATCAGTCTGGTTGTACTGCTAGCGCTTATCCTCAGCACCATTTTAAACAGCGCCAACAGCCTGTTTGGCGGTACCTTCATTGGGTCTAACCTGGTCTGGCAGATCATCAACTTCGTTGTTAACACGGGGATTATGACACTGGTTTTTGCGCTCGTCTTTAAGATCCTACCAGATGTAAAAATTCAATGGAGTGTAGTCTGGGTAGGGGCGTTTATCACCGCGGTGTTGTTCATGATTGGCAACATTCTGGTTGGGTTGTACTTAAACTTCTCAGCCACTGCTTCCATCTATGGAACTGCTGGCGCCTTGGTAGCGATCCTCATTTGGGTGTACTTCACCGCTCAGATTTTCTTTATTGGCGCGGAGTTTACCCAGGTATATGCTCGCCAGCAAGGGGAGGGCCTTGAGCCCACAGAGAACGCGGAGTGGATCTCACCGGAAGCGCGGGAAAGCAGACCAACCGCAGCTCAACCAACGCATCGACCTGGAACAAGTCGACGAGAGACAGGCCAACCCGCAAGCAGGCAGGTTCCCCCTGCTCCTATTCCATCGGGAACCGTGCTCATTCCAGTGGCGGGGCAGCCTGAAGTGGAACAAACTATCCGGGAAGTAGTGCGATATGCCCCACCAAACCCGGAAAGCGTTGTGCCATTTATTGCGTTAGGAACGGTGGCTGGAATTGCAACGGTCGCGAAGTTGATCGCGCAAGTTACCCAGCGATCCTCTAGATAAGCAATATCGCTAAGATTAAGAAACCCCAGTCTGGCAAAAGCTATGACTGGGGGTTTCTTTGCAAGAGGCTGGCTTGATCAGGTTTTTCTCTTGAATTAAAGGGAAAAGGCAATTAGAATGATGGCAAGATGAAGATCAACTTTTATGCATCCTTCCGTACAACAATCGGAAGCAAAACAGTCGATATCGATCTGCCCGCAGGCAGCAGCGTGTTACAGTTAGTACAAACCCTGATTGAGACCTACCCGAGCTTGCATTCGAAGCTGTTGGATGAACAGGGGAATCTTTACGGACATGTACACGTGTTTGTAAACGGCCATGATACCCCTTATCTGCCACAAGCGATGGATACCATTTTAAACGAGGAAGATCAGGTGGACGTTTTCCCGCCTATTGCAGGCGGATCATTACGGGGCATTTAAACGCAAGAACCGGGGTCGCCGGCCCCGGTTCTTGCGGGAGGAGAAGAAGAGAAGTCGCCCTTCATACTGTCAGCTTTTATATTAATAAGAATGCTCCTCATCTGCTTGACGCTTGCTTAACGGGTACCTGATGATTACCCTACGGATCCTATTCTCTCTATCCTGTTAAATCCATTCCTCTCGAATTGCAATTTCAACCGCTTTCTCTCTCGAGTTGAGATTTAAGCGTTTTAGGAGGGATTTAATCAACAAGGATACTTCTCGTTCACTCACCTTTGTGAAAGAAGCGATTTCCTGATCCGCTTTGTTTAAGGATAATAAACGCAGGATTTCCAGTTCGCGATAGGTCAAAGTCTCTTGTTTGTCAGGCAGTTTCTGCATCCGCTCCAACTTCTTACGAACCTGAGGACTTACCCACCCTTTCTGACCACGCACAACCCCACGGACCGCCTCGATAATTTTGCCCGGCGCTTCGCCCTTGATCAGGTATCCTGAAACACCAATATCGAGCAAGGATCGAATATACTCGCGGTCATCGTAGGCGCTTAAAATCAAAATACGCACATCTACGTGCGCTTCATGAAGGCGACGAGCCACTTCAACACCGTCCATCACTGGCATTTCAATATCCAGTAAAAGCACATCTGGCTCCAGGGCTTGAACTGACTTGAGGGCCTGCAAACCGTCACTGGCTTCGCCAACAACTTCAATTTCAGGCGCCCTATTCAAGAGTTCTCTTTAAACCCTGGCGGACTACGTCGTGATCATCAGCCAGCACCACTCGCGTTGTAACCTCCTTGCTTATCACTTTAGGTTGAACCTCCAAGGATTCTGGCGTTACCATTAACATTTTAACTCCCCCCGCAGCTCGCATCCTAGATTGCCTATTCCCAATAATTTCACCAATACCCCCCTCTATTATGGTGATTGATTGAAGCAAGCAATACAGCAGTGAGGAAAACCCTCTCCTGCTGTACCGCTCTTCTTGCCTATCACAATATCACACGTTCTCAAAACGTGCATGGATCATTCTGTTACACCCTGGAACCGCGGAACAAGCCGATAATCGCTAACAAGATTACCGAACCCAGAAAAGCGACCAGGATGCTGACCAGGTTGATGCCATTGACGGCATTCGGAAGGTTAAACAGCGCAGATGCTAGAAAACCGCCCAGCAAAGCACCGATAATTCCCACAATAATGTTCCCAACCAGGCCAAAACCAGATCCCCTCATCAGTTCACCTGCTAACCAACCGGCAATTAAGCCGATAATAATCCAGGCAAGAATACCCATATTGATCCTCCTTCGATGTTTACCTTACTTCGTTGTACTCTATAAACGCCGTCTCTCGTAAATACCTGTAAAAAATACGGCTTCAGAGTTCCTCCAGTAAGTCTTGTGGAGATTACAGCTACGTTTACTGTAATTCATCACTACTATAAACGAGAACATCCGTTCGTTCAATTCGGATAGTGCCCCTTATAAAGTAGGGATATTCCTACCAAAACAAAAGAAAATACAAATTACCTAACCACTTTTCATATCAATCTTAAAAGCAAAAGGCGAGTAAACCGAATATCAACTCGCCTTTTCCAGAGAAGGTTAAAATGGAGTGGAATGGGAAAATGCTATACCAGACCTTCTCGCACCGCGTATACTGCTGCCTCAACGCGTGAGGTAACTTCTAGTTTTGTGAAAATGGCATAAAGATATTTCTCTACTGTCTTTTCACTAATTCCAAGCATTACCCCAATGTTCTGGTTTGTTTTACCCTCTACGACCAGCCGCAAAACATCCATTTCACGCGGGGTAAGTTTAACCTCGCCTACCTCATCGCCGCGCATCCACGAAACCATCTGAGCGGCAATCCGGCGGCTAACCCATCCTTGCTCACCATGGGCAACCCCTCGAACCGCTTCAACAATCGTTTCAGGCGCTTCCTCTTTGACTAAGTACCCTGCCGCACCAGACTCAAGCAATTCACGGATATAGAGAGGATCATCATGGGCACTGAGAACGAGAATTTTTACCGGGGATCCACTTTGCTTTAACTGCTGGGCTACTTCGATACCTTTTACGTCAGGGAGCTCCATGTCGAGCAAAAGCACGTCTGGATGGACTTCATCCACCATTTGGAGTGCTTCAGCCCCTGTCGAAGCCTCGCCAACAACTGAAATATCCACGACCCTTTCAAGCAGATTGCGGATTCCACTTCGGACCACTGGATGGTCGTCAGCTAACACAACACGGATGGGACTTATTGGGATACATTCTCCATTCGACTATTCTGGTTTGTATTATAGGTCAAGGAGACCACATATCCTTCTGTGGATTAACACCTTCCAGAACGACAATCCTTGCTTCCACCAAGAGCAGCCAGCACCCTAAAGAATAACATACTTTTGCTTCCAACAGTGAGACTGCTATGTATACGGCAAATAATCCCCCGCTCTGGAATTCCTTGTGATTTGATAACAAATACACAAACTAAACTCTCTCTGAGGGGATTTCAGAGCCGTAAGTGTACGTATCTTTTATCCATTTTATATTCGTATTGCAAATTTTTCAACCCATCTCCAGGTCAAGATTCACTCAAGGATCTAAATTCATTTGCGTTTTGGCTTGATTAAGCTGGACTTGAACAGCATCCGGTGCGGTTCCACCGACAAGAGCACGCCGGGCAACTGCGGACTGGAAATCAAACACGCTGGAAACATCGGGCTGAAACACAGAACTTATTTCCTGAAGTGCAGCAAGCGGAAGCTGATCGAGCGAGCAGCCTTCCTCCTGCGCGCGACGCACCACCTGCCCCACAATTCCGTGTGCCTGCCGAAAAGGAACGCCGCGCTCTACAAGATAATCTGCAAGATCGGTCGCAAGCAGCATTGAATCAAGCGCCTGAGCCATCCTTTTCGGACGAATACTGAGCGAAGTAAGCAGCCCTGCCATCACAGAGAGCATTAACTGTAACGTATCAGCCACTTCAAAGACAGCTGGCTTGTCTTCTTGCAGATCTTTGTCATAAGCTGAAGGGAGGCCTTTGAGTGTGGTAAGCAGGCCCACCAACCGCCCAATGAGTGTACCAGCCTTACCACGCGTTAATTCGAGCGTATCTGGATTCTTCTTTTGCGGCATAAGGCTGGATCCGGTAGCATAGGTATCTGAAAGCTCAACAAAACCAAACTCGGCAGACGAAAAAAGAATGAGTGTCTCTGACAAGCGCGAAAGATGCACGCCGATGAGCGAAGCAGCAAACAAAAACTCAGCGGCAAAATCACGATCAGAAACGGCATCGAGGCTGTTCGGAGATACACCTTCAAAACCAAGCTGCTGGGCCAGGAAATTACGATCGACTTCAAAAGGAGCACCAGCCAGCGCCCCTGACCCAAGCGGTAAAACAGCTGTACGAGCACGCAGTTGAGATAGACGCTGCCGGTCGCGCTGTAGGGGCCAGAAGTGCGACAACCACCAGTGGCTGAGCAAGATGGGCTGCGCGCGCTGTAAGTGAGTGTAGCCAGGCATGAGCGTGCCAAAGTCTTGCTCTGCCCGCTCCAGCAAAGCCGCTTGCACATCGCGCAGCAGCCCATCGAGATGGTTCAACGTCAACAACATCCATAAACGGAAATCTGTTACAACCTGATCATTGCGGCTCCGGCCGGTATGCAGCTTGCCAGCCGGAGCGCCAATCAATTCTGTCAGGCGGCGTTCCACCGCGGTGTGGACATCTTCATCCGAAGGTTGCGGTTCAAACTGGCCGGTACGCGCCTCTTCCCATACCTGTTCCAACCCATCACAGATCTGCTGGGCTTCTGACGATGTAAGGACGCCTGCGCGGGCAAGGGCTTGAGCCCAAGCCTTGGAACCACGAATATCCACCTCTGCCAGACGCCAATCAAAACCAATAGAAGCGTTGAAACTGGCAGCCAGCTCATTCAAACTTTCGGAAAAACGTCCACCCCACAGTTTCATACCGGTAAATCCTTCCTGTTTAGTCGCGCTTGAACTTCGAATAATCCGGAACTTCGGTCTGTTCTGGCACAGAGCCAGCAGGCAGCGTCATGGTAAGGTCGCGCATGGCCTGCACCTTGAGCGGTAAGCCAAACAGTTTGATGAACCCCTCCGCATCACCCTGATCGTAGACGTTATCTTCTCCAAAAGTAGCGAAGTCTTCACGATAGAGACTGTAGGGGCTCTGGCGGCCAACAGGGATCACATTCCCCTTGTACAGCTTGAGACGCACCTCCCCCGTAACATTCTGCTGAGTGGTATCGAAGAAAGCATCCATCGATTTACGGAGGGTGGTGAACCACTGCCCGTAGTAAACTAACTCAGCATAACGCTGGGCCAGGATATCCTTATAATGAAGGGTTTCACGGTCGAGGGTAATGGATTCTAACTCACGGTGCGCTGCCAGCAGAATGGTGCCACCAGGAGTCTCGTAAACACCGCGCGACTTCATGCCGACCAGCCGGTTTTCTACCATATCGACCCGGCCAACGCCATGCTTGCCGCCAATTTCATTGAGAACCTTGATGAGGTTAGCAGGGGAAAGCGTCTCTCCATTGACAGCAACCGGATAACCGCAGTCAAAAGTGATGTACACTTCTTCGGGCTGATCAGGGGCCTGCTCAGGGGAAACGGACATTAGGAACATTTCTTCATCCGGCGCTGCCCAGGGATCCTCTAACACGCCCCCTTCATGAGAAAGGTGCCAGAGGTTGCGATCACGGCTGTAGATGGATTTTAGCGAGGAAGAAACCGGGATGTTGCGAGACTGAGCATAATTCAGAGCATCTTCACGAGAGCGAATATCCCATTCGCGCCAGGGGGCAATCACCTTTAAACGTGGGTCAAGCGCCATAACCGTCAGCTCAAAACGCACCTGATCATTGCCCTTACCCGTGCAGCCATGCGCAATGGCCTCTGCGCCTTCTTGCTGGGCAGCCCATACCAGGCGGCTGGCAATGAGTGGGCGGGCCACAGAAGTGCCCAGTAAGTACTTGCGTTCATAAATAGCGCCCGAACGTAGATAGGGGAAGAGGTAGTTCTTGGCAAATTCTTCCTGCAAATCTTCAATGATAATCTTACTGGCGCCCGTAGCCACCGACTTGGCGGGCAAACCAGAAAGCTCTTCTCCCTGCCCAATATCAGCCGTATAGCAGATGACTTCGCAGCCATAATTCTCTTTCAACCAGGGAACGATCACCGACGTATCCAACCCACCTGAGTAGGCCAGAACAACTTTGTTTATTTTTGGGCGCGTACCGTTTGCCTTCGACATCCTAAAACCTCCGAAAATGATTGTATGAATTGAGTTGAACCAAATAAAAAAGCCCTCCAGGATGGAGGGCTTTTTGGATTACCTGGTACAAGCAGATCAGTCGTGAGAACGACCAAACGTTATGCAAGCAAACCAAACGCCGACCTTCCCGAACTTTGCGGGAAAGCCAGCCGTCGTCGCATGCGAAACACAGAAATCAAACTCATAAGGGTTCTCACCACCGATTGTAGAGATATTAGCACGAGAGCTGAAGTGAGTCAATACCCAGTTTGGGCTTAAATTCCTGAGAGCCGGGGACGCCGACCCCGGCTCTCATTAGGAGGAGAAGAAGAAGCTAAGAAGAGAAGCCGTTCTTGCTAATGATCTTATCTGAAATCGAACGCGCCTGCTTGACGCTTCGGTTACGCCTGCCCCATGATTACCCTACGAAATGCAGTGACCCAGTATGTGAAATATAGAACGAAATTCATCGGATGAACGATGCACAAGAGTATAATGCCCATAGAATGATACAGTCACGCTACCGCCAAATCTTATGGTTCTTCGCGGGGGTCATCCTCCAACTGCTCTGGTGGGACATGGTCTTACCACGTCTGGGTTTTCGAAGCCTGAGCAACCGCACCCGCCCTGCCAGAATCCAACGAACTGCAATTCGTTTCCGGCTGCTGGCCATTAAGATGGGTGGAGTATTGATTAAGGTAGGACAGTTTCTTTCAGCCCGGTTAGATATCCTGCCGAGAGATGTGACAGAGGAACTGGCAGATCTGCAAGATGAAGTACAGCCGGCGCCGTTTGAAGCGATTCGGCAGGTGATCGAAGCAGAAATCAATGCACCCCTGGCCGAACAGTTTGAAGCGTTTGACCCACTGCCCCTGGCTTCGGCTTCCATTGGGCAGGTCCACCGGGCAAGAATACGCAAAGCAGGAACCGGCCAAACCCAGGAGGTGGTGGTAAAGGTGCAGCGGCCAAACATCCGACAGATTGTGGAAACCGATCTGGCAGCGCTGCATGTCGTGAGCAGATGGATCGACCGCTACCCGCCTGTACGCAAGCGAGCAAATATGCCTGCGTTGATGGATGAGTTCAGCCGGTCGTTGTATGAAGAAATTGACTACCTACGAGAAGGTCGAAACGGAGAAACCTTCGCGGAGAACTTTAAGGACCGGCCAATCATCTGTGTGCCAAAGATATATTGGAACCACACGACCTTACGAATGTTAACCCAGGAGGAAATTTTCGGTATCAAAATTACAGACAGCGCGGCAATCGACGCAGCCGGGATCGACCGGGCAGCCGTGGCGAATCAGCTTTTTGATGCCTATCTAAAGCAGATCTTTGAAGATCGCTTCTTCCATGCCGACCCGCACCCAGGCAACCTGTTTGTACTCAAAGATGGAGAAACAACGGAGGATGGAATGCTTCCCTGGAGACTAATTTTCGTAGACTTCGGGATGACGGGAACCGTTCCACCTCACCTGCTGGAAGGACTTCGAGAACTATTGATTGCCGTCGGAACCCAAGATGTAGCAAGAGTGATCCGAGCTTATCAGAAAATTGGGGTCCTTTTACCAGGCGCCGACCTGGAACTGCTGGAAAAAGCAGGCCAGCGGCTGTTTGAACGCTTCTGGGGAAAATCTACCACTGAGATTGTCAGTATGGGACATGAGGAAGCCGTTTCATTCGCGCGCGAGTTTGGGGATCTGTTATATGAAATGCCCTTTCAAGTGCCAGAAAACCTGATCTTACTTGGACGTTGTTTGAGCATTCTTTCTGGAATTTGCACAGGGCTCAATCCCGATTTCAATGTCTGGGAACGAGTAATGCCCTATGCGCGCCAGCTTATTGAGGCAGAGAGCAACGGACGACCGTTCTGGTTGAGTGAGGCAGTAGAGATCTTGCAAACATTGGTTTCTATGCCTGTACGAACGAACGCAGTGCTGCAGCGCATTGAACGAGGTCGGTTGGAGGTTCAAATGCCGGAGTTGAGAAGACCCTTACAGCGCCTGGAGCATGGACTGCATCAACTGGCAAGAGCCATTCTGTTCGCAGTCTTCTTTATAGGTGGAGTCCAACTCTATCTGGCAAGTGAAACCGGGCTGGCATTCGCGAGTGCGATAGCCGCCGGGCTGGTGCTGTTATGGATGTTGCTCAGTCGTTGAGAGCTCGTTCATTACTTGACAAAAATAAAGCTGGAAGTATATACTGATTCCACGTTGTTACTTTTTGATGAAAATTCTCCTGAATAAAAGTCATATTAAACCACTGCTTATCCAACCAAGTTTCTTGCAGCATATGGTAACTCATACTTTTCGTAGGCTCTAGAACGATACAGGGCGGGGTATGCACTTTCGTGAGCCGAACGCAAAAAAAAGAAAATATATCATTATTGGGGCTGCTGTCCTCCTCATTCTAGGGTTCGTGATCAGCTTTCGCAAAGAACTCCTGGATGTTTTTTCTATTCTATGGGCAGTGCTTAAAGCAATGGCAGGCATGGGATACGGCAATTTGCCCGATTCTGCCCAAGATTCTTTTTGGATGGTTGCCTATAACCTGCTGTGCGGCTTTGGTTTAGTCTTCATATTGTGTTTGCTGCTCATCTCCAGTCAGGCCTTGCTGCCCGTGTCGAACCTACAGGAAATCCAGCGGACTGCCTTTCACTTGCTGTTGTTCGTACTGAGGCGGCATGGTCCAGCGGTTTTTGTGCGCGATGGCATCGATAATCTGACGGATGAGGATAAGGCCCGCGAAGGGCCAGGGGTGGTGGTGGTCGATTTTAACAGTGCGGTAGTTTTGGAAGAACGTATTTCACCGCAGGGATTATCACGCCCGTTTACGAAGTTATCTCAGAAGATATTTGGCGTGCTGGGGTTGGGCGACCAACCCGATTCGCCCCGCGCCTGTGGCCCTGGAATTGTGTTTACCCGCCCGAGAGAAAACATTCGCGGGACCGTTGATCTGCGGCCACAGTTCAGGGTGGAACCAAATATCACCTGTTACACCCGTGAGGGGATCGAACTTTCCGCAAACGTAAACGCTGTATTTACAATCGGACAGAACCCAGATGTATTGGAAGTGACTTATGTGGGAGATCGACGCCCAGAGAATTTACGCGTGATCAGTTTTTCAAAAGTCTCGGATATTCACTTAAGAGTTGCAGGCATTCAAGATGAACTAGATGAAACGGACCAAAAGGAAATCGATCACTTCCGGCGGGTATATCAACGCACGGGACGAATGACGGACTATACGCCGCTCTCAAGCGCAGGGAAGCTGCCGGTGTTCAATCAGGATCGCGTGTTTGCGGCAGTATTTGCGCAGGCACGGAACAGCAAGGAAGAACTGCTCCTATGGAGCGATCTCCCCACGCGCGTAGCGGCAGGGTTTTACCGTGAGATTCTTTCGCAGATCAATTATGACGACTTGTATGATGTAAATAACGTCACATCCTTTCCTTTGCCACAATACAAGCGCAAACTGACGCAGATGATGCGTAACAACGGTATTTTGTCATTTCGGTTAATTAATCTCAAGACAAACCTGCCGATCGAAAAGAATTGGGTGTATCGTAAAGATGAATTTTGTGTTTCCGAGATCCGCGCACTGTCCTCGTCAAAGATCCTTCGAGATCGAGGAATCAAGGTGATTGCCAGCAGTTTTGGCGATTTGATCCCGGTTTCAAACGCTATTTACTTGCAGCGCCTGGATCACTGGCGTTCGAAATGGGAACAAGAATTAGAAATCTCACGCGCCAGCCAGGATCTACAGGCCATGCAAGTTCGCAGCCGGGCGCACGCTCAGGCCCAACGGGACTTAACCTTTTCACTGGCGCGGATTTTTGAGCTTCAAGATCATTCGGAAGAGGCGATTGCACTGCGTATTCTACAGGCGCTCGAAAGAGCTGCCGCCGATCCGAAAACGGGTCAACTGCTGCCTTCCAACACAATTGACCTGATCCGCACCCTCCACAATATGCTGCTGCCAAACGAAAACCCCACCTACCCACCGGGGCGACGGTAAAAAGGAGATCGGGATGATCAAAAAAGATAGTGACCCAGAAATCATCGGTCAGGCAGATTGGCATCACTTATTTGGCTTGATCAAACTTTTGATGGTGGTAGGCGCCTTTCTTTTTTTTAGCATCAAAGGGGCATCCTGGTTTTTCAACATCACTCCGGTTGAAAGTGCAAACGAATTCTTAAATCGCCTTCCCGATTTTTAAGCTTTTCACGCGGGCATTTTGGGTCGCATTTTTTGCGATTATGAATGGAACCACCCTGCGTTTTATGTTTGCTCCCGCTGGGGCTATCTTTTTTGTGCTGGTCGCCGGCGCATATTACATAAAAGATGTTTATGATCTAAGGTATTTTCGAGACGGTCTGCGGTTTGTGATTGCTGCTCTCTTTGCGGTCGGTTTGCCTGCCCTGGTGATCGAAAAGGGTGAAAAGCAAATTGTAAAGCATAAGACAAATTTGCTAGATGCGATCGGTGGTCCAGGATATGTGGTGATACAGCCCGGAAATGCAGCCATGTTCAGAACGCTGAAACACCCTTCGCATGTGAGTTTGACCAGCACCTATTTTATGGGGCCTTTTGAAACCATCGCGCAAACCATCAACCTGGATGAACAGCAAGGTGATAAAGATGGAATTAAAGCAGTCACGCGCGATGGAATTCAAGTTCTCGTTCAAGATGTCCATTTTCGCTATCAAATTAAAAAGCAGATTGAAAATGGTCAGCCGAAGAAGCGCTCGATCAAAGACCCTTATCCATTTTCGGATGAGGCCATGCACAATGTGGCTTTTAATTTGACAGTTACGAAAAAAGGATTAGATAAGTGGGGCGCCTCTGTAGAAGGAAGAGTCGTAGGGGCAATTACTGAATTTATCAGCGAACATACGATCGATTACCTGACTGCTCCCCGCCAGGATGGACAAAACCCGCGTCTTGAACTACGAAATGAGTTGTTTTATCGCCAAATTCAGAGGCGCCTTGAAGGGATCGGCGCGGAATTATTGTGGGCTGATGTTGGACACCTGGATATCATTGAAGAAAGCGTCGATGACCAGCGCACAAGTGTGTGGGCTGCCGATTGGGTTGGAGATGCAAATATTATTCGGGCGTACGGGGAAGCAAAGCGCTTGGCGTATCAGGAACTGGGGCGCGCTGAAGCTCAGGCCGAACTCATCATGAGCATCACTGAAGCCCTTAATGAAGCGATTCAAGGACCCGAATCGACGACCAATATGCGCAAGCTGCTGCTGGTGCGAACTGCACAAGTTCTGGATGCAATGAACGGCCAAAACGATCACCGAGGGAAAACATGATTACCTTGTCACAGTCATTACAGTGGTTAAATCGTGAGGATCAAGGGCATCTTACTCATAAGAGCCAGCTTTCACTGTGGCAAGTTCGCGATACCAACATTTTAGACAGTGAGAAAGATAGAATAGTAGAAGCATTAATTTATGACACGCACAGTCCTAAAGATCCATTTGAGAAAGCAGAAGTTCTGCTGAACTGCGCTGAAATCCAGTCAGGGCGCAACCGGCACAGCGAGGCAGAAGGGTATATTTCGAAGGCCATTCGATTTTACGAAGCAAAGGGAGATCCTTACCGAACAGCTGTGACGCGGTGGATGCTGCATCTGGTATGGTGGAAGTTACTGGCAAACAATATGGCTCATAATGAAGCGCGGATGGCCCGAAAGATATTTACGGATCTGCGAAAAGTAAAGTCGGCCATTCCCGATGTAACCTCTGTAAAGTGGTTCACGGAACAGATTGACCAGATGGACGAGGATCTGATCTCAACGCCTGAAGAAGCCTATGAATGGTTAACACAGTTTGAAGAGAGCCATCTTGAATCACAAGCGCATCACACGTCGTACGCAATATCCGACGCGATGCTCAACAAGCGCTTCTCACACGCGTATCAAAAGATGGAACAACTGCTTGAAATCACCCAGGGCAGCCTGGATCCAAAGGAGACTGGAGAAGCGCTGGCCTTTTGTGGTTTAACGGCTTATCAAACCGGGAACTGCCAGGAAGCAGTACGATTAATTCGACATGCCTGTGCGACTTACTCACCTGAGGGCCATCATCAGGCTGCAACCCGATGGATGCTGGGTATGGTTCAGTGGAGCATGCCCAATGGGGCATCTAAAGCGATCCAAACATGCAGTAACTGTATAAGCTACATCGAAAAGCTTCGAATTCGGGCCGACCAGAAGAACCGCGCGGAGGAGCGCGATTGGTATGCTGAACACCTGCCCATCATGAAAAGTGTGTTAACGAAGAAAATCCAGAGTATGTAGATGGAGGGCCGGCGTTACGATGCGAGGTATTCCCTTGTGTCTGCTGACCTGGATACTCGACCCAATCTGCCTGATTGCCCTCCTTCCCTTTCAGGGCGACTTTAAACCCCGAGTCTGGAACATCATCTGGACGGAAAGTAGATAAGTCCTCAATGGAGATTGAGGAAGGGTTATGCTGTTGAGCCTTCATGGTACGGTCAGCCAAACGGTTTTGCATCATCTCATATAAAGTAAGAACCGAACGCGCATTCCCAAACTGAGAATGATTCTGAATAGCCAGATAACTGAGATAAGCGCTGGCTCTTTCCTCGACCTCTTTTGACAGCGTGAACTGACCGTTATGAGCCTGACGGCGAAGAATCTCCAACAGCTCTTCTGCCTGGAAATCCGGGAACTGCACTGTTATCCCAAAGCGAGAACGCAAGCCAGAGTTGGTGTTGAGAAAGCGATTCATCTCGTCAGAGTATCCAGCGGCAATGACCACCAAACGGGAGCGGAAGTCTTCCATCGCTTTCACAAGCATATCAATGGCTTCACGACCAAAGTCACTCCCCTGACCGCTTTCGAGAGCATAGGCTTCATCGATGAATAGAACCCCATCCAGCGCCTGATTAATCTTTTCTCTTGTTTTCAACGCGGTCTGGCCCACATAGCCAGCGACAAGATCCGCCCGACTGACTTCAACACAATGCCCACGCCGGAGAAGCCCCAAGGAATGGTATATCTGCCCAATCAGGCGCGCCACAGTCGTCTTACCCGTACCAGGGCTTCCGATAAAGAGCATATGCTGTGGAAGAAGTTCGTTTGCCTTTTCAGAATGTTGTCCACGCGCTTTCTCTAATTGGAGCCGATAAGCAAGCTGGGTAACATATTCTTTAACGGGTTCCAAACCCACCAGGCAGTCTAACTGGGAGAGAATTTCGGACAGATCCTGTTCCTGAGGCTTCAAGAATTCTCGGTATTTATCAGGCACATCATCTACTGAAAGCGGATCCTGTTCATACAGGTTCATACGAACAATGCGAACCGCCCGGCGGCGGTCCAGCGCTTCCGCCAGGTTTCGCATTTCTCCAGCATTCCCAAAAGTGCCGTCACGGCTCGCATACATCCCTTCGACCAAATCCCTCAAAGCACTGGCCGTTTCTGGTAGTACAGCGATCCCTCGATTAATAAGCATTTGTGAAAGGATCTGCCAAAGCTCAACCGGAGAATAATCAGGAAAGTCGAGCTGGTTTTCTTTGGGGAAACGGCGCGGCAGCCCTGGGTTCGATTGGAGGAAGCGATCCATTTTATCGGGGTAACCCGCGACAATCACTACTAGTCTGCCGCGGTCATCTTCCATGCGCGTCAGCAGGGTATCAACAGCCTCCTGCCCGAAGCCTCCTCGTTCAGGCTCTGTTAAACGATAAGCCTCATCAATGAACAGAATACCGTCTAGCGCCTGATCGATAAGCTTGTTCGTTTTGATGGCAGTGCCACCCACAAAGTCTGCCACAAGGTCAGAGGCCTTCGCTTCAACAACATGCCCGCGTTTGAGCAGCCCCATATCGTGGTAGATTTCACCAAACAGGCGGGCAACCGTCGTTTTCCCGGTGCCAGGATTACCCGTGAAAATAAGATGCAGCAAAGGAGGGTCTACCCACTCTTTCATCTCTTCACTGCGGCGCTGGTTGAGCATCAACCAGGCTGCCATCTCATAAATACGCTCTTTCACGGCAGAAAGGCCTACGAGCGCATTTAACCGTTCTTCAATCGAGCGGCGATCCCCTCGACCAGCGGAGAACCAGCCGCGCCGGCGCGCAGTTTCCAGGTCCATCTGCTCTACTTCAGAAAAACGAACGAGCCACTGCCGCGCACGCAGTTTTTCGATGGCAAGCCATTCACTGAGCCTTTTTACATCATCGTTGACAATGGGGATCCCATACAACTGACCCGCGTAGCGGATAAGGCTTACCATCTCACTTTCATCCGGCGTGCCGACTTCGATCAGGTTGAACTTCCAATCAGGGAAGTCCTCGCCGCGGGTAATGTAACTACGCAGTTCTGGAACTGGTAAGCGCTCGCCCACCTCAAGCAGGTGCTCAAACGTATCGGCAGCAAACAGAAAAATACAAGCATTCCTGTTGGCTGCTGGAAGGCGCGCCCACTCTCCCATCAACCCAGTCAGAGTGCGTTGATCCTCAAAATGCGCCAGTGATGATTCGGCCTGCACCCACACGACAGCCGTGCGCGCTGAGGCGGTATCCTTCATCAAGGCGTCCATCAGGCGCAGGGCGTGAAGGTCACCCATCGTGCCCTGAACTGCGCCGGTTTCCCTGACTGGTTGAGCGTTTAATACCCGGTAACTGCCAAAAGGCCCATCCCGTAAATAGCGCATCTCCGCGACAGCATCTGCCGGGTAAGGATCAGAAACGGAGGAATAAGTATAGGATGGAAAGACTTGTTCCTGAGAAACCTCGTCGAGGAAGTAGATGGAGCGATGGGGCGCATAGAAAACCACGCGAGAATAACCGGTCTGTTTTAATGCCTTCAGCAGCGCAGTTTCAATGTTCAACTCACGTAACGTGGGGGAAACAAAGGCGTCATCCATCCCATTCCCAAACAGGATGAAAAAACGGCTTTCAGAACTGTTCCGAAATGCAGATCGAATACGTTCAACGGCCATTCACTGACCTCGATCGCTGCCTGCGGCTGTTCACCTGACCATTTACAGGCTGTGGAAGGGTACGCCCGGCAGATCCGGCTGTTTCGGGTTGGCCCACGTCCAGACCTTGACCGACCAGAGCGCGGTGAACTTCAATCCAGCGCTGGCGCAGTTCGTGGGATGTGCGCTGTTCCACATCCAGAGATTCCAGGTGCAGCTCATTTTCACCCAGATCATTTCCATAAGGTGAAACAGTGACCATCACCTGCCCACCCTCATAATTACTCAGGCGAGCCAGGTAAGGTTCTCGCATGTCAACCTGCTGAAAACTCGCCTCTTCGAGAGAAAATCCTTGCTCTTGAAGCGCTTCAACCACCATATCAGCGATATTAACGCGCATCTGCGCATTGAGCGCTGAAACGCGCGCTTCAAGAATTAAATTCTCGAATGTTTCTTCCAGACGAGGAGCTTCTGTATTCAGTAACTGCTGCAGCGAGTACAAGTCAAGCGGGTGATCTGTATCTTCCAGGCGGGTGAGGTAAAGGTTGACTTCCTCCAAAAAATCCGTGTAGCGGTTTCCCGTCCAAAAATTAACGTCCAGATCATATGGCAGGAGATTTCCTTCAACATCGGCGGCTGGTAAGCTGTTGCCCTGCGCCAATGCCTGCGCCTCTGTATACAGAGTGCAAGTGTTCTCCCACGCGGATTGAAACAAGACCTGCCACTCCAAGGTCAACTGTTCTAGCTCGACGCGCATTTCAGAATAGCGCAGGTAAAGCTGCTGTGCAGCCACCAGAACCGCTTCCGGCATGCCCATTTCTAAGTTTGCGCGCGCCTGTTCAAGTCGCTGCTCAAGGTACTCGATCTGTCCCGGCAGGAACATTTCATGATTGTAGTGGTACTTAATAAAAGCAGAGAGCGTTTCTGCTGAAGACAACCAATCGGCCGCCATCTGCATTTTGTCATTTTGAGAACCTTCCATCTGTCTCAAGCTACGTTCCAGCCGTGTGATTTGCTCCTGATTTGCCTGGTGATAGTGTGCCACTTCCATCTGAAAAGCCCGCGTTTGCTCTTCAACCAACTGATTGGAGTGACGCCACAATGCGCCAGCATACCGATTCAAATCATCCGAAAAGTGCCGATAATGATCTACCATGGCCTGACTGGTGTTCGTCTCCAGAGAGCGTAACTGGTCGTTAAACCCGTCGAGAACTGACACGAAAAGCTGCTGCCTGTTTTCCATGCTGCTCAAGTTTTGATGCAGCAACGACTGTGTCGTCTGGCTGATCTGAGTATGTACCTCACTTGAGAAGCCTGGCGTAGAACGCAGCCGGATTTCCAAATCGCGCAAACGCTGATATTCTTCTTGCGAAATGGTGATTGTGGCTCGCTTATGCCCGCTCATGGCTTAATCTTTCTGATCCGAGTAACCTGGCCCGGTTGACCGCCTGTTGAAAAGCATCGTTGAGTTTGAGAGGAGGAACGCCAACCAGGAACGCCTGCCCATTCTGAATAAATACTTCTGCTTTGCGAGGCGTTTGATTAAAATCGAAATCCGTTATTCGATCGGATAAGTAATGCACTTGCTGATTTCGACTGCCTTTCAGACCTTCGTTATGGTTCTGATTGGCTAAATACGGCCCATCGATCAGGACATCCACTTCTTCTAGCAGTTCCTGCACCCCAACTCCTGGTGGGGTTTTCTCTAATTGGGTCAACTGGTAACCGGTGAAGCAGATGATATTGATCTCACGGATCTGGCGGGCATATCGAGCAAGTGAAGCCAGCGCAGAAGCCTGCAGCATGGGCTCACCGCCAGAAAAAGTCAGGCCAGTTACTTTAGAATCTGCCAAAAGCTGTTCCGCGAGAGCAGACGGGTGGAAATGCCAGGCAGGCTTCACCGCCATCCATTCTGGCGCAATGCAGCCCGGACAATGCAGCAGGCAGCCCTGCACCCAAACAACGGCGCGAGTGCCTGGGCCGAGTACACGCGTCGCGGGACAGACAGCAGCGACATTAAGAACATCTTCAAAAGATGTTTCTGGTGGTTCTTGGGAGTCCATGAAAGCAGAACGGTGCATGACCATACCTCCTGATCAAGTAGACGATCTATTCAATTATAGAACATATGTTCACAAAGAGTCAACTCCTAATCGGAAGAGTTTATGCTGAATTTACTGATTGGCTTAGGGAAGTGCAAACTACAGGGAATCAATCAAAGCCATCTTTACCCTGCCCCTTAGCCGTTAAACAAAAAGACAGATCCCTTTTCGAAAAGGACCTGCCTTTAACAAAGCACTCTGCTTATCAGTTTACCAGTAGTGATGCACCTGCGGGCGGACCATCGAATCGTAGATCTCTTTCACTTTTTGCATCGTTTCTGGTGAGAGAGGGCCACATTCTGCCGCGGCTACATTATCCTCAACCTGGCTTGGACGTTTCGCGCCGGGAATGGTGGTTGTAACAGCGTCAAACATCAAGATCCAGCGCAAAGCAAACTGAGCCATGCTCATCTCTTGTGGGACAAGTTCTTTGATCTTCTCAACCGCCTGCAAGCCCGTTTCATAGTCGACACCAGCAAACGTTTCGCCGCGATCAAAGGACTCTCCTTCACGGTTGAAATTACGGTGATCATTTTCACTGAATTGAGTGCTGCGAGTCATCTTGCCTGTCAGCAGACCAGAGGCCAAAGGCACCCGCGCCAGAATGCCGACCTTACGCCGTTTTGCTTCTGGGAAGAACAGCTCGGATGGTCGCTGGCGGAAGATATTGAAAATGATTTGAACCGACTGAACGTTAGGAAACTCGATGGCCTTTAACGCTTCTTCAACCTTTTCGACACTGACGCCGTAATATCGGACCTTCCCCTGGCGAACAAGGTCATCTAAGATGCCAAAGACCTCTGGCATATAGTAGACCGTGGTAGGCGGGCAGTGCAGTTGAAGAAGGTCCAGCGCATCCACGTCTAGATTGGTGAGGCTGCGCTCGACAAAAGCAGTCAGGTTCTCCCGGTTATACCCCTCTGCGACATGCGGATTCAAACGCCGCCCAGCTTTCGTAGCCACATAAAAGGGTTCGCGGCTCTCTTTGCGCAGGCGCGCAATCAGCCGTTCACTGCGCCCATCCCCGTATACATCAGCTGTATCGAAGAAATTCACCCCCAGGTCTAAGGCCTGATGCAGGGCTTTCATTGAATCCTCATCACGCACCTCGCCCCAAGTTCCCCCAATCGCCCAGGCGCCAAAACCCACGCTGGAGACTTTCCAGCCTGTTCTTCCTAATTCGCGATATTCCATTGTATGTCCTTTCGTATGGTCCGAATTTCGATATGTTTCCCCTGTCACAGCCAGCAAATCAGGCTGCCATTTGCACGCTGAAATATTTTACACTGCCTTCTTTAGTCGATAGGGTGGTAGGAAGTAATCGATCTTTCCAGTTCTTTCTTAACCTTTTGGAATACAACTTCGACTGCTGAAAGATGTTGTATAACCACTTCCCCTCCCTGATTGGCTTCCATCTCCAACGCCAAACACAAACGCGTCATCTGCTGCGCGCCAAATATCGCAGAACTCGACTTCAGTGAATGGGCTAGACGCCCAACCGTCTCTAGATCCTGATTGTTTGCTGCCACCCAAATCTCAGCTATTCGAGTTGGCGCATCTTCTAAGAATGACTCAGCAACCTCAACCGCCGCCTCATCCAGGCTCTCTACCAATTCTTGCCATTTCAATGGATCAATATACTGAACTGGTTCTTCATGCCCTTTCGGATCTGGTTCGATCATTTCCCACCTTCAGAATCCTACCGCCGGCGTCGTTCGGTCCGCTCAAACTGGCTTACCAGGTAACCTTGATTGGTTTTTAAGCTCTTGATCTCCTGGATTAATACAACAGCCTGCTCCCAATCCTGCTGTTCAATTAAGTCACGCAACTGCTGCGTTACCTCAGCGACTCGCACCCACCTGGGCCCACCATAATTGTAAGCGCCAAACTTGTTGCGCCAGTCCCCTTCTACAAAAGCCCGTTGAACATCATCCAGAGTCAGGCGTGTTCTTTCTTCATAAGGCGCCAGAATTTTTGCGGGATCTTGCTCCTGTTCAGTCTTATAGTACAGTTCAGACGCGTGACGCCTTTTTTCGCCTTGAAAGAAAGCGTTTTTGATATCTGCCTTCTCGGCTATTTTTTCATGAATTTTCGGTTGAAGAGAACCGATTTCTAAGTAGAGCACATACACTAACTTACGGAAGAAGTATAATGCCAGCTCTTTCTCATCCATCCTTCCTACCATACGCACCCACCTATCTTCAAAAAACAAAATGCAAGTCTCATTATCCTCCTACTCATTCAGAACCATTTCCTGTACATTTTATCATTTCCTCTATTTCTCCGGCGCTTCAACTGTATAGGGAATATGCACTTGAGAGGGAGCATCAGAAACCACCTTGAGCGGCAGAACAATTTGACGATTGTAAATCAGGCATACCTGAGCTGTACTCGATTGGCAGTAATAGAGGGAAAGGTCGATTGGAACGCTGCGATTGGCCCCCAGGTTAAGAGTTCCAGGCAATTTCCTGGTCGGCTGTGAAAGACAAATCCTTTGAAGTCGATTCTTCACCAATCCGAAGTTGGGTAGGAATATCTGCGTTCCGTTTATACCCCTCCGGTAGCTGGACATCGATCACCAAACGTACCTGACCGGGAGAGACTTCGACGGACGGCAGGGTTTGCGGCGCCTGATCTACTGAATTAATACGCGGCAGGCGATCCAATCCACGCAGTGTGAAGGTGTAAACTTGACGCTGTTCAAGGTCTGCAACCCGGATTTGATGATTATTGGTATCCGCAATATAGAGAAGCTGCTGATGAGCCTGAACCCCTTCCGGTTCAAACAACTGCACTTCGGCGAACGAACCGTCCTTCATCCCCGGCTGACCGGTACCGATCAGCGTTTCAGTCTGACCCGCGGCCGGATCGAGGAGCTTAACCTTGTTGTTGTAGGTATCTGCTACATAAACCTTGTTTTCGTGAAAAACCAGACCCGCCGGATGCTGGAGTAAGGCTTCAGTTGTGGCCCCATCGATATCGCCAAAGTCAAACAACCCCTGCCCCACCAGCGTGACTGTTTCAGGCGAAGCTCCGAGTGAAATAGCGCGTACGGCACTGGCTTCGGGGTCCGCCACGAACAAGTATCCCTGACCAAATGAAAGGTCGCTTGGCTGGTTGAAAGCGGATTCAGCAACCGGGCCATCTACCAATGCTTCCTGTCCTGTGCCAGCAAACGGGCCAATCTGCTGGTTATTAATGAGCACCCAAATCTGATGCGAACCCGCCATCGCGATAAACAAATATTGATCCAACGGCAGTACAGCCCAGGGAGAGCGGAGCGGGACCTCGGTAGGCTGACCAAGCGTCAAGCGACCGTGCGCTTTTTGCCCAGTGCCAGCAACTGTACGTACCTGGCCCGTGGGTAGATCAATGGCGCGAATGGCGTGATTTTCGGTATCTGCCACATACAGAGTACCTTTTTCCAATGTGCCGACCAGGCCCATTCCGTGGGGGTGGTTGAACTGCGCCTCCTCAGCAGGGCCATCCTGCAAACCGGCACTGCCGCTGCCAAAAACGCGCTCCAACTCACCTGCCCCTCCATCTTCATCCAGTTTAATTTGCAAGAGACGGTGATGACCCGAGTCGGCAATCAAGAGAGAATCCTCAACGACAAGTAAACGGGCAGGATAACGTAAGGGGCGCTCGGGTTCTAACTGGACTTTCGATTGCAGGTCAAGCGGGGCGCGATCGATCCGGTCAGAGAACTGGTTAATTACTTCGATAATCTGTTGGGCAAAATCTTCAGCGAGAATCTCACCCGATGTTTCCCCTACAATACGACCAGTGGGATCGATCAACACCAGGGTAGGCCAGGCATTGACGGCATACGCATTCCAGGTTTTGAAGCCGGCATCATTCACTACGGGGTGGTCAATGCCGAACCGCAGGACAGCCTGACGGATATTTTCAGTAAGCTTTTCAGAAGGGAATTTCGCTGAATGAACGCCAATCACGACCAGTTCATCTGGAAACTGCTGTTCGAGTCTGCGCAACTGCGCGACATTATGATGGCAGTTTATTCAACCATGCGTCCAGAATTCCAGCAAAACGACCTTACCACGCAGTTCTTTCAATGTGAGCGGATGAGGGGTATTAATCCATTCTAAGCCAGTGGGGAAATCAGGCGCATGGATAAATCCTCGAAAACGCATTTTAGCTTCTCCTTGTTTCCCCCTGCTTTGAAATCAGTTTATTACAAGGCCATTATACCTGCTCTTTAGACCCTGCCATCCAGGACTGCAACGCTTCAAGAAACTGACGATCACCAAAATGAGAAAGAAGACGCGAACGAAATTAAGTACCCGGAGGATAACCGGTAATATCACGAATTTCTTGATACAGCGGGCGCAATCGTTGATACATGCGCAGGTAAACGCGCTTATATAACTCATCATAAATACGGTGATGGTCTCGATTAGGCTCAAAGGATACACCTAAGTGCGTCATTTCTGCGACGGCAGTTTGAAAACTGGAATGCAGCCCCAGGCCAACAGCAGCATCAATGGCAGCGCCTAACCCAGAGGCTTCATATACGTGCGGGCGAGTGGTCGGCAGGCCAAAAATATCCGCGGTAAGCTGCATGGCAGCGGCGCTCTGGCTGCCACCGCCTGCTACCCGAATTTCGGTAATCGGAACCCCGCTGCGCCTGACGGTTCTTTCTGCGCCTTCACGCAGCGCATAAGCCAGCCCCTCAAGGATAGAGCGGTAAAAGTGGGCCCGGGTGTGAACATCGCCAAAGCCAATGACGGCGCCCTTCGCCTCTGGGCCAGGCACTTTTAGACCAGGAGACCAGTAGGGTTGGAGCATGAGACCCTGCGAGCCGGGCGGAACCGAAGCGACCAGGTCATCCAAGAGACCCTCAACTTCCACGCCAAGCTCCAGCGCCAGACGCTGTTCGTTGTGCCCAAACTCGCGCTTAAACCAGCTCACCATCCAATATCCCCGGTAGATTTGAATCTCAAGGCTGTAAGCATTCGGAACAGCAGCGGGATAGGGTGGAATAAGCGGGATGACTTCAATGTAGCGGCGATGGGTGGTGTTAATGGTCGCGGTCGTACCATAACTGAGACAGGCGACATTGGGCGCCAGACAGCCAGCGCCAATCACTTCACAGGCTTTATCCGCGGCGGCAGCTATAAGCGGCAAACCCACCGGAATGCCACTCGCCTCGGCGGCCTCGGCTGTAATCTCACCTAAAACGCCTGTTGGAGGAACCAGATCGGGGAGAATCTTCGGGTCCATCGGGACAGCCTGCCATTTCCAGTCGGAAGGACGCGCCCATTGAAGACGGCGGTAATCAAAGGGGACATACCCCACCTGGCTGCCAACCGAGTCGACAAAATGATGGGTGAGCCGGTAAACCAGATAACCTGACAGGAAGAGGTACTTATAAGTTTGACGCCAGACTTCAGGTTGTTGGGTCCGAATCCAATTTGCTTCAGCCTCTGCCTGGAGATAGGCTGCCGTTTCACGCATGCCTGTCAGGCGAAAAGCCAGACCCCACCAGCCATCGACCGGTTTTAGACCGCTGGTGCGGCGCTGATCTAACCAGATCATCGCAGGACGCAGAGGAGTCCCCTGTTCATCCACGTTCACCACAGTGGCGCGCTGCGTGGTTAGGGCTACGCCAGCCAGCGATTCCTTCTTCACCCCCTCCATTTTCCACAACTCCTGACAGGCCTGGCAAACCGCCTGCCAGAATACTTGTGGATCCTGCTCCGCAAGGCCCGGAGCGGTGGAATAGTAAGGTTCAATTGGGACCCTGGAGCGAGCGATCAGATTTCCACGTAAGTCAAAGACTAAAGCACGGACGCTTTGGGTCCCGTTATCAATTGCCAAGATATGATCGCCTGCCACATTGTCCTCCAGAATGATCTTCCTCACTTACCAACCCAACCTTAAGTTATAACACGCAAAGTTACTCCTGGTGTCTGGAAGAGCAGTTTACTCTGAAAGTTATCGATAAGAAGATAAAGAACCGGCTTACAGGATCCGAAAAATAAACCTGCTGGCTGCTGCGCAGTAGATGAAACCATTAATCGCAATGAAGGCCGCTCTCCCCTCCATAAAGAGGTGAAGCGACCTTCAAATCGTTTCGCATTACTGGCAAGTACGTTTAAGAGCGCCTTGTCCTATAAGCGCCGAAAAACTACATCATTGATTCGTTCGGGTCTACCGCATCGGCAGCACTGCGAAGTCGTTGGCTAAGTTCTTCACGGGCGCCACGAATCATGCCTTTACTCTGCTTCCGCAGATCCGAAGCTTCATCTTGTGATTTCGCGAAGGATGAATCAAACTTGTCTCGTCCCTTAGAAAGGGCTTTTTCGGTCATGTCTCTGGTATCTTCAAACCTATCCATCGCCATATCGCGAATGTCACGGCTCTTGTCCGCAAGCAAGTCACGTGTATCTTCACCTGACTGAGGGGCAGAAAGCAACGCAACCACATAACCGGCTAACCCGCCGAGAAACAAACCAAGTAGTAAACTGCCAAATGGACTCTTCTTGTTGTAATACATATATTTTTGTCTCCTTCTCATACTTCAATCAATTTCCAGAAAATCATCTTCCCAGAAATTGTAAGATCAAATTTCTTAATTTCCTTTTCGAATCATAAAATAGACGTGCAAGTCGTTCCAGTGGGGAAAGGCCGAAAAATTCTGTAGGGATTCTCCGAAAAGGTTATTCCACTGTGGACCTGACGGAAAGTGAAGTGATTATTCATCCCGGGTATGCATCCCAATTTGTAGAATTGGGATGTTCGGACTGCTCGTTTCTTGGGGAACGAGAAACTGCTCTAGCATGCGTATTTTCAACTGCGCGAGCAAGAACGAAAGCAAAGCTTCAGATCCTTGATTCTGATCTACGCGGTCCGCGAGTAAACCATCGCTGCACGCACCTGTCTCTGGATCACTTAAAGGCTGGCCCAGGTCATTCGCTCCCAAGAACCAATCGAAGGCGGCTCTGGCGCGCTCCACCCAACGGCGGTTGCGTGAAGCCCGATAAGCGTCCAGGCAGGCAGAGATCATCCCGCAGGAACTCAATTGGCCGCTGCGCAAAACGAGCACGCTGCTGATCTCTCGCAAAGTACCCCTGATCCCCCACCGGTACATAATAACCTTCATCTGGATACTGAAAGCTTGCCAGCCACTCCAGGGTCCGCAGCCCGGTTTCAATGGCATCTGAAGTGCCGGACCACAAACCATACGCCAGGAGCGCCTGTGGAATGCAGGCGCTGTCCGCGGGCAGTTCAGCTTGAAACCATTCCCAGTTATGGATGGAATAGGTATGGTAATGTGAAATCAGACGGTTGGCTAACAAACGCCCGGTATGGTCTACATTACGATCCCCAGCAAAACGGTACAGGTATTCAGAGATCCCGAGTAAAGTGTAGGCCCATGCGCGCGGACTGGAAAAACGCCGGACAGCCGGGAGAGCCCGCTCGAATAAGCGTGAAGCGACCCCTACCATGCCTGGGTAATCGGCGCGTCCCAGCAGCATGCCAAGCGCCCACAACGAAACGCCATGGGCCTCTTCTGAAAACGCCCCCTCCTGCCAGACCCGCGCATAGTTCATCTGTCCACGAAAGAGGCCCTGCGCTTCATCAAAGGCATTCCAAAGAAACGCCAGGTAACGGGATACCTGCCGTTCGACGTGGATGAATGGACCTTCTCCTACCTGCTCCAAAAGAAGTGAGAACATTAAAGCACGTGCGTTATCTTCGGTTGAATAGCCTTGTTTATAATCTGGGAGTGACAAAATCGAGCGCCTCAGCATGCCGGTTTCGTCGGTCATACGCAAGAAATGATCGAGCTTCAGAACAGGGAGTGTTTCATGATAAGCGCTGCCCGTCGCTGGGATTTCTCGATGATGAAAGCGGAGCGCTGGCTCAGTCCGCGCCTGATGGAAACTGGCCTGATACTGCTGGATCGCATCACGCCAGCAGGCTTCGTGGCCGGCGTCTGGCATTGTTTGGGGGATTGGAATGATGTCAATCTTGCTGGCAGGAACGCCATACGTCGATGCCAACCGCTTCGCTTGCTGATCATCCAAAACGATTACCCGGCTGGAGAGATTACCCAACTGGCGGATGACCTGATGGGTGACTGGATCCGAAGACTCTTCAAGCGCGTAAAGCGTGGTCACTACGGGCGCTCTTAAAACGCTCACCAATGTCAATATGTAACTTCCGGAAGGGCCACCGAAAACAGAAGGATCAAACTGCAAATTGACCAGATCCACATCGCGCAGGTTGAGAAAGTCCGCGGCGCTGCGGTAGGTGGCAAGATCATTCTGGGCCAACTCGAAGCGAACTTGAGAAGAGTAACGATATTTGCCTGGGAAGTCGCTCAGGGCAAGGATCAGACAGTCACAGTTTTCAACTTCTTGTAGAAAAGCGTAACAAAGGCGCGTGGTATTGGCAGTAGCTTTTTCTTGCCGGGGTAAAAACCCGCCCACAAAAGCGACACATTGGAGCGGCACTTCAGTTGTATGTTCGTCCATTGTTTTTGTTTAAGTCAGATTTGCAGGCCTTGTAACCTGCAAATCTGACTACCTTTTCTCATTCTAGCTAACTCATTGCCTTTTTATTGATATGACCCTCAGCCAACTTGGTGAGCTTCTTATTGGTCTGTCCCTCTTCATCGAGTGTCGCATCCAACAAATTCGCAAAGCTCTTGTGGCCTAGCGCGTCCGCATAGGTACGAACGGTCCCATAGCCTGCAATTTCATAATGTTCGATCTTCTGCGCGCTGGCAATCATTAAGGCGTCTTTTACATCAGGGTCAGCAGCTTCCTTCATCATTTGCTCCCCTTCCTTGATCAAGCCCTGCATCCCTAAACACTTCTTGCCCTGGGGTTCCATCTTCATCTCTTTAAAGATCTGTTCCAACCGGTCTGTTTGGCGGCGAGTTGTTTCTAAGTGGTCTTTAAAAGCCTGCTTAAGATCGGAAGATTTCGCTTCCTCAATCATCTTAGGTAAGGTAGATGCAATCTGCTTTTCGGCATCATATAGATCCTTTAAAAAGTCAACGAACAGATCTTCCAGACTTGTCATTTTCTCAGTCATTCTGTTGATCCTTTCCTCGGGTAATGGCAAACTAAAAAACGGATCATCATTGGCTGCCAACTGGCAAACCAACATGCTCCTCCTGTTTTTATCCCTATCAAAAGACCCCATTACGGATCTTGCAGCCGATCAAAGTTCAATCAACTGATCGGTTACCCATTAACTATAAACGTTCCAAGAACCAGCCTAAACGGGGAGTGTTCCTTGTAAGTTTAGGGGATTTCCCTATTGAAAAACACACAGGGTGAAGGAGGGCGCTTGCCTGCCTCCGATCACTCTGTGTGTGTGTTTATCCTGATAACGAAAGCTTCTACCGTTTGAAGTGTTCCCCCTCCGCACTGTCAAAGAGGATGAGCAAAGCAAACAAACCCATATTCGAGAACAGCATGGGGGCTAACACGGGTGCACTTCGTATCAGGCGCTCGCCAACAATGGCCCCTTGGGTAGTCAAATCATGGCTGATATGTAAGATAGATCCGAGGACGCCGACCGTGAGGATCACAAGCATGGTGAGGACAAACGTGACCAGATCGAAGCGGGTGGGATGATCCAAGAATCCCAGCGTGAGGATGACGGCAGTGGTAAACAGTCCCAGAATGGTTGGGATCCAAACGAGTGGGTTGACGAAGCCAGATCGGGTATGATCAAGGACACTGCTGAGTACCGTGATCAACATACCCAGACCGATCAAGAAGAAGTATGCGCGAGTTTTGCTGTAAGGCAGCTGGAGATGTACGCCACCCGGAAGGATCAGACGACCGCTATCGGGGGGATCTTCTTGCCAGGCGGCACTCAGGCCGAGAATACCGATGAGGGCAAAGGTAATTGGGCCTAAAATGGGAGGCCCCCACACCAGCAGCGGAACAGACACCTGCGAGCCCGGAGGGGCGCTGGGCAGCACTGCGCGAAGAATATGGAAGTAGCTACCCAAGATACCGACCAGAATACTGACCAGAAAGACCAGGGTTCCAATGATGTTGGCTGCCATGCGGTTTCGAAGGGCAATCAGGCCAGCAAAAAGGAGTAAGAAACCCATGACAGGACCAGCGACAATCGGAATCCATTCGCGTAGAACGATGGTGCCGCTGATGCTGTGGGCGAGGTAGGTTTCGACTCCCAGGAGAATTTCGTTCACAGCGATCATGAGCAGCATGGCCTGGTCTCGGGAAACAGGGATGCGGAAGCGCTGTACCTGTGGAAAGGCAACAACCAGGTAGTTGGTGCTCATTGCCCGGTCCCCGCAGATGAATTACGCTGCAACTCATCTAAATGAGTATGCAGTTCTGCCAAATCTGAAAGAATTTCATAGGCACCGTGCCATTGAGAGTAGTCAGCGCCCTGCATCCAGGCGCCAAACTTAGCAGTACGACCATAGTGATGCCAAAGCTCAAAGTAGGTGAAGTCGATCGGTTGATCAAAAGGCTGAACCGTAACTGCGCCCATGTCTTTAATTTGCGCCATAACCTGATCGCTCTCTTTCACCCACTCGTTAACACGATCTGTTGCATTATCAGCAGCGACGTAAAAATCGCCCACAAAATTTTCATTGTGACACTGTAAACAAACACCCTGCATACGAATTTTGTTATCCTGCCAGCCAGGGCGCCGTTCACTGATAGGCGAAAACAGGTACCAGGTCAGGCGGTCGCCAACATCGTGGGTGGTGCCAGCCGGGCCAAAGCCACTGAAGTGGCAGGTAGCACAGGTAGGGGCAGGAAAATCGTTTACGGTCAAAGTACCGGGATCAGCATCCCAGTTCCAGTTTTGGCCCGATGTCATATAAGCGATGCCGTGTGGAGATTCCTGATAGATTTCCCACTGAGGATGATCGGGGCCAATATGGCAGGCATTGCAAGTTTCGGGCTTGCGCACCTGCTCCAGACTGAACTCGTGGCGCAGGTGACATTTCTGGCACTGCCCAATCGAGCCATCGGCAGCCGGGAGACCGATATTATGGCAGCGATAACAGGCAATCGTAGTGATTTTTGGACCTTCTAACGCAGCAATGGCATTCCGCGATTTATCGGGCGCAAACAAACCTTCTGGAACGGCCTCATACATTTTGATCTGTTCAGCCGTCAGTCCCTGTGTGCCGGATACCGCAACAATGGCTGGTAGACCATGCCGGCTTTGATTGAATTGAGCAACTTCAGCCACATGACAGTTCTCACATTTAGCGGCGGTGGGCGAAGCCAGAATGAAGGTTCCTTGATGAGCGACCGAACCGGGGTAACTTTCTGTAACCTGATGGCAGTCGCGACAGGTTACTTCGGCAGCAGCCATAGTACTGTGCCCAAACTGCTCCACAATGCCGGGCGTACTGCGTTGGTGGCAATCGACACAGGCATCTGTGCTGTTTGCCAACGCATTCACCCGCTGCACCTGACTGGCCTGCTCTGGGCGAGCCAGGAGACTGACAATGAGAGCAATCCCCAAAATTACGAGAACAGAAACGAGCCCAATGACCAGGACACGCCCGGTGCGCAGGTTGTTACGCAAGTTTTGCATCTCCTCCCTCCCTAATAACCATATTTCATTTTCCGTGAATACTGGAATGCAAACCGAGCGCTCCACCCAAAAGGTGGTGAGCGCATCAAACACAGTTTGAGCCTGACTTAATAACAGGACTTCGGCTTTTAAGGTTCACGTCACTCTGATGACGTAGAGAACAGGCCCCCCGGTCGTTCTCTAATCTTATTTTAATATAGATTTATCATTTATGGTTAAGACTTTTTAGGAGAGCATTAGGATTGATGCAGGTTTGTATATTGATTTGAAATCTCAAGACGAGTAGAATGACTGTTTAATATTGATATTAGGAGATGAACTGTATGTCGAATTCTTTTTATGTTCCGGAGAGCGCAATGGCAATTGTGGCGCACCCCGATGATATTGAGTTTAGTTGTTCAGGGACGATGGCCCGTTGGGCAAAAGCTGGCGCGCGGATTTCGTATGTTCTTTTGACAAGTGGAGATGTGGGAATTGCGGAACCGGGCATGACGCGGGAAAAGGCAACTGAGATCCGCGAGTTTGAAGCGCGGGCAGCGGCAGAGATTGCCGGAGCAAGTGAAATTATCTTCTTGCGTGAACCCGATGGGATGCTGCAGCCGTCCTTAGCGCTGCGAAAAAAACTGGTGCGTGAGATCCGCCGCTTTCGGCCTGAGGTAGTCGTCTGTGGGGATCCGACAGTCGTATGGGCGGGTTCCAATTATATTAACCACCCAGATCATCGGGCAGCCGCAACAGTCGCCCTTGATGCCATATTCCCGGCGGCAGGCCAACCTAACCTGTTTGAAGAATTAGCAGAAGAGGGACTACAGGCGCACAAACCACGCAAGGTGTATGTAACCAGTGGTGACCACGCAGATGTTTACGTCAACATCGAGGATACGATTGATACAAAAGTAGCGGCGCTGCGGGCGCACAAAAGCCAGATGGGCGCGTGGGACCCAGAATCTTCGGTGAAGGAGTGGGCGGCAGAACGCGCTCGTGGAAAAGAAATGGCGTACGCGGAGTCTTTTCGAGTAATCACGCTGGAGAGTGACGAAAATTGGGAAAAAATAAAAGCGAACGGCAAAACGCAAGCCTAAACAAATCCCACGATGCGACTCGCATAACTGCTGAGCAAAACCAGGTAGATTTCCTGTTGCGATTCGTTTCGTAGTTTTATAGTCGAAATAACAAGAAGGGTCGTCTAAACTGAACATTTAGACGGCCCTTCTTGTTGAATGCCAGGATTAAGGCGCAAACATTTCCTGAATGACAGGATTGATCAGATCCCAATTGGGTAACAAAACACTGGCGCCGCCGCTGGTTATATAAGGGGTAACCATCTCTCGCTCAATGGTGCGGCTGTCCATACGATCTGTTAGCATCGCGCGAGCGACAGCCAAACCCAGGCGAGGCCACAGCCAAAAAGGTACATTGGTATCCACTGAATCGAGAACAGTGCTCATCACTGCGGGTAGGTGAGACCAGGCGGAAGGGGCTAACAACTGGTTGATGACTGCTCGCACCAGAAGCTGACCATGCGACATACGAAAGAAGTCATCGGCGCCTTTGCGGTCACGAGCAAAAGCCAGCGCCTCTTCACTGTTCAGGTGATGCTGTCCGGCTGTGTAACCAGACATGTCTTCTGGCAGGTTGACCGTCACGCCGCCTAACGCATCGATGACACGGATAAAGCTGTCAAAGCGCACCCGGGCATAATAGGGCACCTGTACGCCAAAGTTTTGTTCGACTGCGACGACTGCCGCCGCCGGACCTGAACCGGGCTGCTCGGCCTCGGCAAAGAAATGGGCAGTGTTGATGCGGTTCTCGCCCACTCCCGGGACATTCACCCAAAGATCACGGGGAATCGATAACATATTGACGGTCGGCTTGAGGGGAATAACAGACACCAGGATGATCGTATCGCTGCGGCCAACAGCGGAGCCATCTGGCGTGCGATCAATACCCAGGAGCAGGAGGTTGGTGCGCAGCGGAACAAGAAAGTAGGCCAGGACGCCCACCATCACCAGCAAAAACAGGGCGGCAATTCCAAAACAACCGTTTTGCAGACAGCCACCCGATAAACAAGAGCGGCGTAAAACCGGTTGCTGCCTCATTTTTTGGACAGGCCGCTGGACGGGCCGATGGACAGAGACGGGCTGGAACTGCTCGGCAGGACGAGCAGCACGAGTCGGCAAAGTCTCATCAGACTTGCGCTGAGAATGCGTATTATATCTATTCATGGGATTATGTTTACAAATAAACTCTTTATCCGGAAATTCGGCTTAATTCTACTCGATCCTTGATATAGGGGGAAGAGGGGAAAAAGGAGGTTAAGAGGTAAAGGTAGGGATTCCCCTACTCATAGTATAGGGCTTTACTGCTTTTCCCACTCCTGCAATCCAGCTATATTTAATATGAGCACTGGTAACAATATGTTCCGAGTGGGTTGACTTAAAACAAGTAATAGAGGAGCAGACCAGGCACTTGTAGGGGGTTTATTGAAAGTCTTGGTTAACGCGGCAGTTCGGGCGGCGAGCGTACCGCGACGCTACTTGATAAGTGGCTCCCAGGCCATCCTCTTAGCAGGTGATTTTGGGCCTGGCAACAGCCTGCTACCCGGTTATTTGTTCAAGCAATATTTTCACAAATATTGCTATCGAGCTTACTCGCGAACAATGACCAGTGAGAAGCAGGAACCCCGAGGTCATATATCCCTCGGGGTTTCTGCGTAGAAGTCCAAATTGTTCTCACAACAGTCACACATAGTAAAAAGGATGCAAAAATGAAACTTACAACCGACGCCAGAATGATCACTGCTGATGGGAAAGACATTGGCAATCTGAACCGATTTGTATTGGACCCGAAGAGCAAACAGGTTACGGACATCGTTTTTGAACATGGGCTGCTTTCTAAGAAAGAGTACGTGATTCCCATGCAGTATGTGGACCGGGTGGAAGAGGATAAAGTCTACCTGAAACCCCTGCCAGTCGAACCGGAAGGTCTCCCCAGGTTTACCGAAGATCATTACCTGATCACCGATGAACATGCCCTGGATAACCGCTCCTACATCAATGCGGACCCTGGGATGCGTATGTACTACTATTACCCACCGGTTTATGGGCCGCTGGGCGGTGGTGAACTGCTGCCACCCGATGAACCGCAACCACCGGACACCCCCACTCGCACTTATAATCCTCCGCTTTACCCGCCTACAACTGCCTATATGCACAGTACAGATGCTGAACCCATTATCGATGAAGAGGAAGAAAACGTGCCTAAAGGAACTGTTGCGCTCAAAGAAGGAGCGAAAGTGTTGAGCAGCAACGCCAAACACGTGGGGGATGTTGAAAAGGTATTTGTAGACCCGACCGATAACAAGGCAACGCACTTGTTGATCTCAAAAGGGCTGCTCTTGAAAGAGCGTAAACTGATCCCGGTGCAGTGGGCTGAACATATCTACGAAAAAGAAGTTTACCTCGCAGTAGATGAAGACTTCGTTAATAAGCTGCCAGATTACAAAGAATAACTTAATAGTGATATACAGAGGAGCCCTCCAAAATTGGAGGGCTCCTCGTTTTTATAAGTATAGAGAACGCCTTTAGCGATGGATGCTGAGACTGCGGCGTCGAACACGAGAGAAAGCGGCGTTGGTGATGCCGAGACAGCCTTGCAGATCGACGAACTGAATTTGATGGATCGATTTAAGGATCTTTAACGCAGAATCATTAAGCCGGTTGCAGTATAACAAAAACAGCCGATGAAGATTGGGAAGCGCTTTTAAGTGATTGAGGGCCTGGGAAGAGATATTGGTAGAGCTAAGATTTAGCATCTCTAATTGGGGCAAGCCCTTCAACACTGCCAGGCTTTCATTCGAAAGGTTGCGATTCTCGGAAAGATCGAGCGAAACGAGGGCAGACAGATCTCGCAGTTCGTCTACAAGAATGGCTAAGGCGGAATCATCGATGCTTTTGATGCGAATGCCAATTTGCTGATCAGCAGGGACTGTAAAGTAGCCTGGGCCTCGATCAACTTCCTGCCAATCAATCGCAGCTTGCCCGGCGCCTTGCGGGCAGGAATAAACGATGATGGGCAAGGTGGATGAAAAACTACTCTCGGCTTCTTCTGTCATTTCTCCCTCTTTCTTTGCAACGATGTACTGTATTGTATCATGAGCATTAGGGGGAAAAGAGCATTCCTGGGATCATGGCAAAGCATCAGGGACTACAACCGGAGCCCCTGATGCTTTGCATTCAATAAAGTGTGTATAAACCACGTCCTTAAAACATTCTCTATCTAGCTCCCTTGTCCAACAATTCGCTTTAATTCCAGTGCATTTTGCACCGCGTTGGCGGCAGTATCGTTGTCAAAGTAACAATAAACATCTCGTCCCTGCTGCTGCCACTCAAAAATAGCCTGTGCGCGCTGCTGTAAAGTCTCAGATGAATAGCTGCCTTGATAAGGGCCATCAGGACCGTGCAGCCGCAGGTAGACAAAGTCGGCAGTTAACACATCAGGCGAGGTGCGGCGGTTGAAGTCGTAAATGCAAAAAGCCGCACCAAAACGAGACAGAATCTCGTACACAACAGGTAAAAACCAGGAGGGGTCGCGGAACTCGAAAGCATAACAATATTGTGATGGCAGGGCCGTGAGAAACGCTTGCAAACGTTCCGGGTTGGCGTGCCAACGCGGGGGAAGCTGAAAAAGGATGGGGCCGATCTTATCGCGTAGATGCGCCAAATGATCAAAGAATTTGGCCGTGCTGTTATGCGGATCCGTCAGCTTTTTCATGTGGGTGATGTAGCGACTGGCTTTGATGGCAAACTTAAAGGAAGGGTTTATGGTAGTATACCACTGGTCAAACGTTTCTGTTGACGGAAGTTGGTAAAAAGAGTTATTGACTTCTACCGTCTGAAAGGAACGCTGGTAATAAGCCAGCCATTCACCGCTGTCGAGATCTAGTGGATAAAACTTTTCTTTCCAATGCTTATAATGCCATCCAGACGTGCCCACCTGAACCGATAGCGTTTCTGTCATCCCCACCTTCCCTGGAACGCAAGAATTCTTCTTTTTCGATTGAAAGATAGCCAAACCAGGCGCAAAGGACAATTGGGGAAAACCACAAAAGTCGCGCAGGAATTTCCCTAAAAGCAGCATGGCGCAGCCGGAGTGGTGATGTTAACGAATAATCAGGGAAGAGTGGGAACCATCTGGACGGGCAGTGACGACCTGATCGCCCTTTACTAAGGTACCTTCATACTGCTTTGAACCAGGATAAGCCTGCCAATCGGAAAGCAGGAAGGGAATCGGGCCATCTACGGCTAACCATTCCCCATTGAATTTGCGAGCCACATGCACATGCGTCCCGGTGGCAACACCGCCCTCACATGAGGGATGTCCAATGCGATCATCCTTGTTTAGCTGGGTACCAAGCGGGACGCGATCCTGAGCTGCGACATGCAAATACATGAGCGCCCAGCCAGTTTGCTCGTGCCCATCCATGTCCAGATCAAGGACGACTACCCCATTTTCAGAACGCACCACCAACCCGGGTGCGGCGGCAGTAGCCCAGGAAGTCGAGACATTACAGCCTTTGGCGCCACTGATCGGAGCAAAGTCGAGGCCACCCCACGGACTGCCTACCCCCCAGGCGGCGTGCGGACCACCGGTAAAGCTCCAGCGTTCACCGCTAGGGAAAGGCAGTACGAGCGCGGGTTGCGTCAGATCAAAGGGCAGGATCGGCTCTACCTGGGCGGCGCGCTGCCAGGGATCGCCAAACCAGGCCTGGTAGCGGGTGAGGAAGTTGTCGGGGCCGTATAAAACCTGCTGGAGCTGGTCAGGGTTGTAGAGCTTAGAGAAAAGGTATTGGAGAGCGACCGAACCGGCATTCAAGGTGGGGTCGATACGCATACGGGTATGATTGGCGAACTCCAACTCAGTAACCTGACCAGAACGCCAACCATAGTAACCGAGGGTCAACTGGCGCGAAGCCAGGGTAATTTCCTTATAAAGGCCACTGTATTGACTTGCATAAAAGCCAATGGGATAGGCATTATTGGCAGAGGTTTCAGGTTGACCCGTGACCCAATGCGAACGAAAGTCGAGGACAGCCAGCAGCAATCGTGGGTTGGTGGAAGTTTCGAGGGCAACGCGTTCGACAATCTGCGCGCCCGACAAGATTTGTCCATCGACTTCTTCGGCGTAGGTATTGAGGTAGCCTCCAGCACTTTGAACATAATCATAGGTGGAAAAGCCGACGGTTGCCGGTGAATAGACCACTTCACTATCCGGAAGCAGTGCGCCAGTATATCGCAAAGCGCCGAACTGGTTGGGCAGCGCGACTGGCTGACCGATGGGCAAGAGAGCTTGCAGCGGGTACTGGCCAGGGTTGACGATTTGATCAGGGCCCACTTGAAAGCGACCTGCCAGACCAGCAGTCGTATCGCCTGATTGGGTGTAATAGAGAAAACCGCTGCCAGGATCAACGGTAGCAAAGGCGCCGGGAGTGGGAGTAGCCAACCCTGGAAAGGGCTGATCATCCTCAGGAGGAAGGGGCGTTTCATCGACCAGACCAGGGGGTGGGGTTGGAAACAGGCGAGCAGCAAGCGTCTGCTGAACAGCACGCTCCACATTCGGATCGGGAGTCGGGGCTGTCGGCAGGTTGCAGGCCAGCGCTGGTAGAAGCCATGCGAGCAGCAGCGCCAGCAGCAGAGGTTTTAAGTCAGACTGCTTTCGACTGATTTTCCTGAGATCTTTCATCTAACCTTTACTCAATTCGTTTGACTGCGAATAGTTTAATGGTACAGGCCCGATTTGAACAGTTAAAACGGGAAAGCGTGAGAGTTTTTTTAGCTGGTGAAGTTGAAGCGGATACTAAAAACCTCATTTCTCCTTGATTTTAGTGGTATGATTCCCTTCACTCACATTATGGAACCTGGGAAGAAACCGAGCCAGTAATTATTCATGGAAAGTGACATCGTATCCGGGCAGCAGTCTGCATGGGTGCTGCTAAAGAAACTGGGGGAAGGCGACGCCGGTGAAGTTTATCTGGTGGAATCGCTTTTGGAGAAGCAGCCCGCGATTCTTAAACGCCCGGGCAAAAGCCCGTTTGCCAGTGATATTATCCGGCAAACTTCACAAATCACTACCGAAAGCAAAATAATCAAAGCGCTCAACGCCTATTTTGATCTGGAATCAGATATGCAGGTGAGCGTGCCGCGCCTGCTGGATCAGAGCAAACCCGGGACAGCCTTTAGCGAGCGTTTATTCATCGTGATCGAGAAAGCGGTTGGGTTCGATCTTTCGCTGCTGGCGAAGGCTTGCAAAATGGGATTGTTAAGCGGGGTAGAAGCGCAGGCCGACACCGCTGAAGAACGCCGCTTTCTCCATATCCTTGCAGAGAGCAATTTCCAGGGGAATGGGCCTGTTACCCTTTCAGCGCGGATCGTGCTGAATGTGCTGCATAACCTGTTAGAGATGTTCGAACGCATTCACGCGAACCTGTTCGATATAGAAGGCCTGCCAGCGCATGGCATCTTGTGGAATGACGTTAAGCCAGAACACCTGTTTTGGGATCCACGCCGGGCGCGGTTAATGATCATCGATTGGGGGAATGGGCAGTTCCTGGAACAAAGCGGAGTAACCAAAGACCGGCAGTTTACCATTCAGGATGATTATAAGCAGTTTATCGAGGCCATGGGACGCTTTCTAGAAATGGCAGCGCCAGAACTGCTCATGCGCCTGGAGTGGCCTTCGCACTTGTCTGAAGAGGCCACGAACCCGATGGTGCTGCACGCGCTGCGTGAGAAGATCTGGGAGACGCTGCAGCAAGAACTGGATGGGCTGAGTGAAGCCCGGCGGCGCGAGATGGATCTGCTGCGGGCTGGGGCACAGATCTCGAAAAAGGCGGCGTCACAGTTTTCAACAGGCAATCCATTAGAGCAGTTGGAACAAATTCAACGAGAGATTATTCAGTATGGCGAACTGCCCGACAGCAGCGGGGCGCTCTACTTTGCACAAAATCTGGCGAATCTGTATGCAGAACAGCACCGGTTAGAAGAAGTGCAGGAAACGTGTGAATGGGCGCTGAACCTTCCCGGCAGCAACACTGAAAATCTGCGCTTGATTGCGCGGCTGTCCCAAATTGCCAGCCGAACCACCCAGGAAGAGCAGCACGAAATGCTGCGGGATGCAGTTCAATCCGCGCTGGGCCAGGATTGGGGCGGTGTGTTGTGGAACCTGACTTCCACGCTGCGCAACGCGCCAGAGCCGGCCTGGTGGAATGAATTAATCATCGCGGTGCGGCAGCAGCAGTTCGGTGAGAAAGCCGGTGACTTGCAGCCCCTGGTTGTGGCGCGGCGTTCACTGCTGACCCTGCAAGCCATGCTGGAGCGTATGCAGGATCAGGACACAGCCGAAATGTCGGAATCGCACACTCAACTGGCAGGGTTGGTGCGCAGGCTGCGCGAAGATATTCTGACGAACTGGGTGCAGATCGATCCCGCCCCACCCTACTCGAACTTAACCTATCAAGATGTAGACAAAGCGCTGGATGAAATCGGCGCGTTCTTGCCAGATGCGAAATATTCACTCGACCGGGCTTTGGAAGAGCCGCGCGAGCAGGTACAGCAGGTGCTGGCAGACTGGGAACGCGGAGACTTTCAAGCAGTCTATCAAGGGCTGCGAAAGATCTTACTGTGGGACCCAGACCGGAAGCGCGTGCTGCACGCTGAACAGGCGCTGCATGAGACGCCCTACTGGTTGGAAAAGGTGCGGTTTGGGCCGCAAAACGGGGAACATTACCAGCGCTTTGTGACCGACCTGGAGTTTGAAGGGCGCGAACTGCGCAATCAGATTGGCCCAGCCGGATGGTTGGACTTAATTCTCGAAGGCTGCCGCCAACTGCGTAAGGGGATTTGGCCGCCGGACCTCTTCACGAGCATGCCGCTGCTGGTTCGCGAAATGCCCTGGCTGACCCGCTTTGAACGGCAGGAGCGACTGCCAGAAGTAATCGTAGGGCAAGAAACCGCTGAAACGGCAAAACAAAACGGGCATGGTTTTGTGCCTGTAGTGGGCGTGGTACGCGGAAAACTGGGCGCAGAACAAGATATAAACCTGATCGCCCCGCTGGATGCCTGGATTGCAGAAGCGCGTGGATCATCCGCGCGCGTGTTTACCGGGCAGTGGCGAGATGCGCAAGGCGAAGTTCGGACAGGCGCTGTCAAGCTAATGCGGATGGACAAGATAGACTATGCGCAGCCACTTTTCCGCGAAGAAGTGCTGGTGCTGAATGCAATGGCAGAGGTACCGGGCATCACCCGCATGATGGAATGCGAATTCTTGCAGATTAACGAGGAAGGAAAGCTGCCGACCGATCGTGAAGCATCGATGGCACAGCCGCTCAATGGCAGCCTGATTCGAATTGGGCCAAAGTATGGGCAGGAGTTTGTCAATCAACTGGAAGGACGAATTAGCGAAGGCTGGACGCCTTACCTGGTGATAGAACAGCAAGACTGGCGCGAGAACCTGTTGACGATCTGCGACGCAGGCATGACTGGGGGCAGCTTCCGCCCGGTAGCCGAGCTGCTGTTGATGTGCATTCAAATTTGCGATATTTTGAGTGAGGCCCACCGTAAGAATATCGTTTACCGGGATCATAAGATCTTGCATTATTACTGGCGAGAGGCCCTGCACGGCGTATATGCCATCGATTGGAATGTAGCCCGTTTGCATCCAGATGGACTTTCGGACTATGAAAAGCAAATGGATCTGGTACAGTTCGGGGCGCGAGCCCTGCACCATATCCTGACCGGGCGAACTGCACCAGGCGCGCTGCCGTTAGGACCGACGCGCCCAGAGGAGATTGAGCAATCAGCCAAATCGTACCAGGTGCAGTGGACCTACGATGACCAGCGCTTGCCGGAAGATTTACGCGCAATACTGGAAAGAGTGCTGGCAGGCGAATATAATAACGCTGAGCAGTTACGTGATGAATTGAAACAGTCCTTCTTGCAGCTACCGGACGTTTAAAGCGGGCTCACGGGTGTGGGCAAATTCCTTTTGGAAAGAGAACAAGACTAGGAAGTTCAATGGCAGACTTTGAATCTTTACAGGCTGAGGCAAACCAACTGGCGCGCCAGGAACCGCCTCCCCTGCCTGAAATTCGCAAAATGATGGTGGAAATGGACGAGTATATCAACTCGCCAGATTTCCAGAACCTGGATCGCGAACAACGAGGCAACTTGCAGAACCTGTATAAAGAGCTGCGCGCCCGTATTCGCGGACCTGAGCCGGTGGGGATGCAGCCTGCCACAGCGGGCGCTTTTGCGAACGCCCAGCCAGAAGGGGCAGCTGGCACAAATGGCGGCTCGCGCCCGAAAGAGAGAGAACATAATCCGCGGGCAGAACAGGGAATGCAGGAAGCGGAGTCACTGTTTTACGGCGGGCGGTATGCTGAGGCAATCAAACGCTACGACGAGGTGCTGCAAATTGAACCAGATTGGGACAGGGCGCGGCAGCACCGGAGCGAATCGGAAAACTACCTGCGAACGGGGTATATTCCTTCGGTTGCGCTGCCCGCTGAGGCTGCCACGTCCTTTGGTAAAGCACAATCGGCGGCTCGGCTGGGACGTTATCAAGAGGCAATGACCCTGCTAAACAAGGCCCAAAACGTGCTGCGCGAGATGGGTATTCAGCGCTGGCAAGAAGGGCAAGAGTTCGAGCAGAAGTTACAGCAAAATATCGACGCAGAAAGCGTGTACGAAGAAGGACTGAAGTTGTTTGCCCAGGGTCAGTTCGAAGAAGGAATTGACCGGGTCGAAATGGCCGCGCGGGCGACAGGTTTGCCTAAGTACAACGACCGGGTGCAGTCGATGAAGCAGGTGAAAGAATCGCTGCGGCAGGTGACGGAAATCCTGAATATTTCAGCGCCAACTCCTAAAGCGGTAGCCCGCGCGAAGAACCTCCTGGACGGGCTAATTCTGGAATATGGTGAGAATCCCACCCTAGGGCGGCTGAAGTCGCGGTTAGAGAGTGTGGTCCCGAAGGTGCTGGAGCCGCTGCGGGAACAGGTGCAGAACCTGAAAACCCAGGCGGAGCGCACGCAGACCCTGGAAGCGGCGCAAAGCAAGATCCAGCAGGCCCGGCAGGTGTTGGAACAGGCGCGGATTCTCTCGCAGAATGATGAATCGCTAGAGCCGCTGCAGGAGGACGTCGACCGGATGGCGCGGGATATTCAGCGCTATCAGGAACAACTGCAAGAGGCAAACACCGTGCTAAATTCAAACCGTTCCTGGCCGGCTGCCGCAGCCCGCGTAAGCCAGGAAGTGCGCAACCGCTACCCGAATGATCCCGGGGTGATCGAATTGAGCCGCGCGCTGTCAACCTATCATGCTACGCTAACCGGGTTGCGGGCCGGCGGCGCGTTAGTGGGGATCATCATCGTCATCCTGGTGCTCTGGCTGGGCGTGGGACAGGTGCGGTCATACATCATTTCGCTCACCCCCACACCCACTGCGACTCCTACCGCCACGGCTACGCCGACGCGCACGCCCAACCCAACCGCAACGATTACCCCCACGCCGAAACCGACCGACACGCCTACGATTACGCCGACACCCTTAACTGGCGCCACTTCACGGATCGTATGGGCCAGATCGGGCTGCTATAACAATTTCGAAGCAGTCGGTGTAAGGCCCATCCCAGAGGGCGCGATTGTGCGCTTCCTGCCAGCGGAACGGCGCTTTGATAGTCTTACCAATCAAGAATGTGCGTTAGTTGAGTATCAAGGCGAAACTCGAACGATTATCGGTTGGGTGCTGCTGGCAGACCTGGCCGCGCCTTAGCACTCCGTAAATGGCGTCAGGAATGGAATTCTTTTACCCAGAAAGCAAGTTTGGTGGGTTCACCCAGATCGACGGTACGGTGGCTTTCTATGCACGCGTGCAGTCCCTGCTGAATGCCGAAAGTGTGGTGCTGGATTTCGGGTGTGGGCGTGGAGCGTACGCGGAAGATCCTCTGCCTTTCCGGCGCAGCCTGCGCGTGTTCAAAGGCAAGGCGCGTAAGGTGATCGGGTTAGATGTAAACCCCAACGCTGCCAACAACCCCTGGATCGACGCTTTTCATCTCCTAAAAACGCCAGAGTGGCCTTTGGAAGATAATACAGTCGATTTGTGCGTGTGTGACAACGTGTTGGAACACCTGCCGGAACCAGAGCGCTTCTTCGCTGAGGCCCGGCGAACACTTCGACCAGGCGGTGTGGTATGCGTCCGCACACCGAACCACTGGAACTATATCGCCTTGATCTCCCGGCTGATTCCCAATCAGAAGCACACCCAGGTACTGACGCGGGCGAAGGCAAATCTGCGCGAAGAAGATATCTTCCCGACACTTTACCGCTGCAACAGCATCTCTGCGCTGCGCAAAGCGCTGGAGAAGTATGGCTTTGAACACGTGGTCTATGGCTATGAAGCGGAGCCTTCTTACCTGTCTTTCTCAAAGATCGCTTACGCCCTGGGGGTGCTGCATCAAAAGCTGGCGCCCGGGTTCTTGAAGCCCGCCATCTTCGCCTTTGGAAAGGTCAAAAAGTAAAACAGGTGAGGCCGGAAACAACGGCCTCACTTTTTTAATTTGAGAGTGGTAGAATTTACAGGCGGTGGTTTGACTGGCTGGAAAGCCATGCACCGGCGCTTTAGATAATGGTTAGAAGAATACAAAGGAGATGTGTGAATGATGCAGAATCCGCCGGACGCCAACACGATCATCGTCTACAGCACCGTCTGGTGCTCAGATTGCAAACGGGCAAAGAAATTCTTTGGCGAACAGCGCATTCCCTATATCAATATTGATATCGAAAATGACCAGAAAGCCCAGGCTTTCGTGGAGCAAGTGAATGATGGTAAGCGCATTATCCCAACCATTGTCTTTCCAGATGGCGATGTTCTTGTGGAACCGAGCAATGCTCAACTGGCGACAAAGCTGGGGCTGCATACGCGGGCACAACGCGAGTTTTATGATGTGGTCGTGGTCGGCAGCGGACCAGCCGGGCTAACAGCGGCGCTCTATACCAGCCGGGAAGGGCTGGATACCCTGGTAATTGAAAAGGCCGGGGTAGGAGGCCAGGTGAGCAATACCCAAATCATGGATAACTTTCCAGGGTTTGATGAGGGTATTTCTGGCGTAGAGTTTGGCGAACGGCTGGCGCGGCAGGCGCGCCGGTTTGGGGTGGAGATCTTGCAGGCACGAGAAGTGACGAAGATTTCCTGCTCGCCGCCTTATCTATGTATTAATACTGACGATGGAACTGAATACGGCGCAAAATCCGTGTTGATTACCACAGGAGCGCGCTACCGTCGGTTGAATGTCCCGGGTGAAGAAGAATTGATTGGCAGCAGTATTCATTTTTGCGCGACCTGCGACGGCGCATTTTATAAGGGGAAGAAGGTGCTGGTGGTCGGTGGCGGCAACAGCGGGTTTGAGGAAGGTTTGTTCCTGACGCGCTTTGCCAAACAGGTGGATATTGTAGAGTTTTTGCCACAGGTACGGGCCAGTAAGGTGCTGCAAGACGTGGTGGCAACGACACCCAGCATGAAGGTGATTACCAACCACGCTATTCAATCTTTCGAAGGCAACCATCATCTAAAAGGCATTCTGGTGGAAGATCGCGCGACCGGTAAAGTGAAGGAATGGGATTACGATGGTGTGTTCATCTTCATTGGATTGGAACCGAACAGCGACCTGGTACGCGGGATGGCAGACATCAACGAGCAAGGGTTTATCATGACAGACCATACCTTGATGACATCGGTTGAAGGGGTCTTTGCGGCTGGAGATGTGCGCGCCGGGTCAACCAAGCAAGCCGCTGCGGCAGCCGGAGAAGGCGCAACCGCAGCATTGATAATTCGCGAATTCCTGAAAAAGTTTTAGAAGCCGTACGAACAACGAACCAGGGCTTCCTCTAAAAAGGGGAAGCCCTGGTTTTGAATCCATAGGCAGTAGAGCTAGGGTAAAGCGGTATATTGAGACGCCAGGATACTCGATAGATCAGACCAGGGGAGAACGACCTGAATATAACCGAGAGCGTAGGCATTGACTTGATATGGATCAAAGGTAATCCGAAGGCCATCTGGGGTAAGATTCCAGCTTTTGAAGTTCTCGGCCTGCGGCTGCGCGCCGGAATCCCAACCGAGCATATCCTGTGCTTGCAGTGAGGCGATGCTTTGTTGAGAGAGAACGGTGAGGTAATCGGCGCCAGGCTGGAAGAGATCTGCTAACTGAACCGGGTGATTATCGATGACATCGTAGGTGATCGTTACAGAGTAAGGCAGCGGATGCGCAGCACCTGAATAGTAGACAGAGATGGGGAAGTAAATGCTGACCAGACGCCCGGTGTTATAAGTGACATCGTAGCGAACGTTCAACCCATTAGGACCAGTTTGCAAATCAGGCGGCGGGGTATTCTGAGTAACCTGTTGGCGGAAGTCAACAACCAGTCCATCCGCCAGATCCTTGACCTGCTGGTTCAGCCCTTCAGCCAGATTTCCAGCGGCATCGCTAAAGACAGGGTATTGGATATCGATGATCAGAGGAGGGGTTTGCAACTCCTCTGAGATGGTTTGGGTGGTTACCTGGAGCGGGACGACATCCGCCTGAGGAGGTGCAGTCGGGGTATCCGTTGCAACCGGGAGCGGAGTAGCGCTGGCAGCAGGGGTTTCTGTAATTACCGGAGCGAGAGTAGGTACTGCCGTGTCCGTAGAAAGCGGTGGCAGCGTGACCTGAACAGGGGTATCTTGGGGCGCGAGCGTAGGAACCTCGGGTGGAATGGTGGCAGCCGGGATGGTGGGGGTAACAATATTGCAGGCAGCCAGCGGCATAGTAAAGACAACGAACAAGACTAGCTTCAGAAAAGGAATTTTCATAGCCTCCCTCCAAATCTGTTTATATAGATCGTATTCATTATTTTACCCGGATCAGGAGGAACTAGCGAATGAAATCCAGTATGGGATATACGGCTCAACCTTCAACCAACCGCGTACCGCAAGCCTGGCAGAAGAGGGCGTCACTGGTATGCATTCGACCGCACTTCGGACAGCGGCGAGGTAAATCCACCGGGAGCGGGCCACCGCAGGAGGTGCATTGTGTGAGATGGGCATCGTTAGCAATGCCGCAGTAAGGACAGCGTTTGGGGTTGAGCGGTGCGTCTTCCTCACCCGCCAGCGACCGGCTGAGGGCCATCATGTCGTTAACAGCATTCCATAGCTGCGGTAGAAGATTGTCTTGACGGAACTCACCGATGACATCTGGGATGAGCGCCAGGAAAGAAAACGGGTTGGAACCAGCCCGTTCAATGAGCTGAGAAACATCACCAGTACGGTCGAGCCAGTCACGGTCACGGCTCATCGTGACCAGTACGCCCCCTTCGATATCGGCGATATGGATGGTAACAGGGGTGCCATGTTGACTACCCATCTGGACGAGTGCCGAATCGACATTGCGATGGACACAAGCGTGGTGCTGGCGGTCGTTGAAGCGGGCAGCGAGTTGGTCAGCCAGGGCGCCAGCCTGAATGGTTCCGTGGAACATGCGCTGGTTGCTGAGTGGGGGCTTGGGTGCAGGCATGAAAGATCTCCAATGCAGAGCAAGTAAAGTAGACAAAAAGCCGGGTAATGTGCTGCTAGCAGGTTGTCGGAGAGGCTGAAAGGGTAAGAAGATGATAGAACTCAAGGCATGGCGAGAAAATTCACAAAACCCGATTACGTAGCGACCTCCAATGCGCTTATCAGCCTTGGAGAAGCCATCCCGGCGAACCATCTGGCGCGATTCGTAGTGGACATCGTGGCCCGACTAGATTTGAGCTTGATTTATCTGCGGTATGCTGCTTCCGGTGGAGAGGCCATTGCGCCTGAAGTCTTACTGGCCTTGCTGTTTTATGGCTATGCTACCGGGAAGTTCAGTTCGCGGAAAATCGAAAAGGCGACCTACGAAGATTTGGGATTTCGGTTTGTGGCCGGGGGACTGCATCCAGATCACGATACCATCGCGAATTTTCGCAAGACCTTTTTGCCCGAACTGCAAGGCTTGTTTGTCCAGATATTGCTGATGGCCCAACTTTCGGGAGTGTTGAAGGTGGGCAATCTGAGTTTGGATGGCAGCAAAATCCACGCGGATGCTTCGAAAAGTAAAGCGGTGAGTTACGGACGGCTGAAAGAATTAGAAACAACCTTACGCGAAGAAGTGGCCAGCCTGTTTGCCTTGGGAGAGCGCGCCGATCAGGGCGAAGTGCAACTGCCCGAAGGTTTGGTGATCGAGGATGAAATCGCTTTTCGCAAAGAGCGTCTGGAGAACCTGGCCAAAGCCAAAGCAGCGTTGGACGCACACGCCCAGGAGCGCTATGCCGTTGAAAAGGCCGAGTACGACGCAAAATTGCGCGAGCGCGAAGCCAAAGCCCGCAAACGGCACCAAAAACCACCCCAAGAAAGACCAGGCGATAAAGACCAGTACAATTTTACCGATCCGGATTCGCGGATTATGAAAAACAGCACCGATCAGGGATATGACCAGCATTACAACGTGCAGGTGGCGGTGACCCAGAACAGCCTGTTGATTGTGGCCACTTCGCTTTCGAATCACCCCAACGATAAACAAGAGGCGGAACCGACTTTGGATGCGCTGCCAACCGAATTAGGTCAGCCAGGGGGGATTGCCATGGATAATGGCTATTTCAGTGCCAGCAACATTGTGGCTTGCGAACAACGTAAGCTGGAGCCCTACATTGCGACCGGGCGCGAGGCGCATTACAAGAGCGTGGATGCCTTGCTGGGCAACCTGCCCGATACGCCCGCCGCCGATGCCAGCCCCAAAGAGAAAATGGCCTATAAACTGGCCCTGGAGATCGGCAAGGAAATCTATCGCTTGCGTAAATGTACCGTTGAGCCGGTGATCGGCATCATTAAGGAAATCCTCGGCTTTCGCCAGTTTTCGCTGCGGGGTCTAAAAAATGTGACCGCTGAATGGTGTTTGGTTTGCCTCGCCTTCAATTTGAAACGCATCCACTCCATCTGGCTGGCGCAAGCACTCTATTAGCGCGCCTGTTGCGAGAAGTTTAGGATCATTCTCCCCTCAAATGCGTCCTTTAGACCGCCTGGATTGCATGTTTTCGCTTTGCGGGCCATTCCAGCTTCATAAATCCTTCCCTTCCGCTCCCTCTCCGACAACCTGCTAGTATTATATAAAATTATGGGGAGAAAAAGCCAATGGGCAAAGCAAAAAAGAAAGAACCGATGAGCGATAGAGTACGTTAAAGAAAAACAAACCGCCGTTCAATGCGGTTTGTTTGTGTGGGCGCGGAGGGACTCGAACCCCCGACCTCATGTGTGTGATACATGCGCTCTAACCAACTGAGCTACGCGCCCGGGAACGAAGCGAATTATAGCAGGTGTTTAATGCTTTGACAAGGTTTGATTTTCGCTCGAATCTGGATCGAGCCAAAAAGTCAAGAGGCAGCACCTTACCCAAAACGGCCTTCGACATAGTCCTGGGTGCGCTGATCTTTCGGGTTCACAAAGAGGCCTTTACCAGGAGCCGTTTCGATCAGTTCACCCTGCAAGAAGAAGGCGGCATAATCGGCAACACGGGCCGCTTGTTGAACATTATGCGGCACCAGGATGACGGTATAACGATCGCGTAGTTCTTGAAGCAGGTTTTCGATTTTAGCAGTAGAGACAGGATCCAGTGCGGAGGTGGGTTCATCGAGCAGAATCACTTCTGGCTCAAGCGCCAGGACTCGCGCCAGGCAAAGGCGCTGCTGCTGTCCGCCAGAGATAGCCGTGGCAGGATCGTGCAGGCGGTCATAAACCTCGTCCCACAGGACAGCCTGACGCAAAGCACGCTCCACCGCTTCATCGAGCCGGGCTTTATGGTGTTCCCCAGCCACCTCAAGGCCGTAGCTCACATTCTGGTAAATCGTAAGCGGCAGAGTCACGGGGCGCGAGAAGACGATGCCAATCTTACGGCGTAGTTCAACGACATCCACCTGAGGATCGAGAATATTCTGCCCATTGAAAAGCACCTGTCCTTTCATGAAGGCAACATCGGTGAGGTCGTTGAGACGGTTGAGGACGCGGAGCAGGGTCGATTTGCCGCCGCCAGCTGGACCAAAGAGGGCAGAAACCTGATTGGCTGGGATACTGAGATTGATGTCCTGGAGACTCTCGAGACCGTCAGAATAGGTGACGCTCAGGTGATCGATGACAATTTTGCTATTTTCCATGAGACCCTCTGACGCTTACCATTGACGGCGAGCGCGGGCGCGCTGGCGGATGAAGGTGGCAATGAGGTTCATGCCAAGGACGAACACCAGCAAAACAAGTACCGTGCCATACTGAATCTGAACTGGCATGCCGGGCACCTGGGTTGAGATCACAAAGATGTGATAAGGCAGCGCCATGGTGGCATCGAAGGGGGAATGCGGCAGGCGCGGCAGGAAGAAGGCTACCCCGGTGAAGAGAATGGGGGCTGTTTCGCCGGCCGCGCGTTCCAGGCCCAGAATGACGCCTGTGAGGATACCCGGCAGCGCCTGGGGCAGCACAATACGCCAGATCGTTTGCCAGTGCGTAGCGCCAAGAGAGACACTGACGACCCGGAAAGCATAGGGCACAGAGCGAAGGGATTCTTCGGTCGTGCTGATGATGACTGGAAGAGTCATGATGCCCAGCGTGAGTGAAGAAGCCAGAATGCTGGTACCAAAGCCGAGGAAAAGGACGAACAAACCTAAGCCAAAAAGGCCGTAAACTACCGAAGGGATGCCTGCGAGATTGATGATGGCGATTCGGATGAGGCGCGTCCAGCGGTTATCGGAGGCATATTCTGACAGGTAGACCCCTGCCGCAACGCCAAGAGGAACCGAGACGATAGCAGTCCCGAGGGTGAGGTAGAAGGTGCCCACAATCGCGGGCAGAATACCCCCTGCCCGCATACCTTCTCGCGGAAAACCGGCCAGAAACTCTAAGCTGATGGCAGGCAAGCCGCGGACGATGATATAGATGATGACCAAAACAATGGGTAAAACGGTAATGAAGCTGATGAAGCGCATGAGCGCAAAGCCAAGTTTTTCCTCCGTACGTTTCGAAATGAGCGAACGCGTATAACGAGGGGGCTTAACTTGACTGGGGTTAATGGATTGTGAGTTGGTTTGATTTGTATTCATATCAGGATAAAACGCGCTCAGAACGCTTGCGCCCCTGGAGGCTGACGGATGAGGCCAGAATATTGACTACGAGAGAGAGCACGAACAGGACGATCCCAATGAAGAAAAGAATGTGGTAGTGCGGGCTGCCGTTAGCGACCTCACCCATCTCAGAAGCAATGGTAGCCGTCATGGTGCGGGCAGGCATGAAAAGCGCCCTCAGGCTTTGCGGTAGAACGGGAGCGTTACCGGTGACCATCATAACCGCCATGGTTTCGCCAATCGCGCGACCCACACCCAGCATCAGGGCCGTCAACACACCCGAGCGGGCGGCAGGCAGGGTAACTCCCCAAATGGTTTGCCAGCGGGTGGCGCCCAGGGCCAGGGCCGCCTGTCGATAACCAGATGGAACGGTATTGAAAGCATCTTCAGCAATGGAGACAATGGTAGGGATGGAGATCATCGCCAGAAGAATAGAACCCGTGAAAGCGGTGAGGCCGGTAGGCAGATCCAGGAAACGGCGCAGGTAGGGCGCAAGAATCTGAATGCCCAGAAAGCCGAGCACGACCGAAGGCAGGCCAGCCAGGATTTCGATGAGGGGTTTAAGAATATTGTTAACCCAGGACGGAGCAATCTCAGCGATGAAGACGGCAGTGCCAATTCCTAAGGGGAGAGAAATAAGCATGGCGCCGATGGTGACGATAATCGAGCCGCTGATCAGCGGCCAGATGCCAAACAAGTTTTCAATTGGGTACCAGCGTGTGCCAAAAAGGCTAGAGAGGGAAACATCACCCAGGGCAGGCAAACCTTCGCGCACCAGAAACAGAAGGATTAACGAGACGAAGAGAATACTGGAATAGCCAGAAATTTTGACCAGAAGGTTGATGAAAAATTCTTTTCGCGCAGTGGCACGCTGTGCAGCGGTAAGTTTCATTTATGGGTTTCCTGCTTTCGAAACTTCAGGAGCAGTCACCGGCACAAAACCAAGGTCGGTCACAATCTGCTGGGCCTCAGGAGAAAGGATCCAATCGAGGTAAGTTTGGACGGCTTCAGATGGTTCCTTGCGGGTGTACATATAGAGATCGCGCGAAATAGGATAGGTATTATCATTGACTGTTGCGGCCGAGGGCAAAACATAAGGGTTTCCAGCTTCAGCAGCAATAGCGATCACTTTAACTTCAGGGGTAATGTAACCAAGACCATCATAGCCAATGGCGTTCGGGTTGTCGCGAACTTCCGAGATAATGCCTTCTGAAGAAGGCAGCAGCAGCGTATCGGCGGAAAAGATGGATTTATCATCACTTTTGCCCAGCCGGATTACAGATTCAAGGAAGTAAACGTGCGTGCCCGAGTTGGTCTCGCGAGAAAGACGCACGATGGGACGATCTTCACCCCCTACCTGTTCCCAGTTCGTGAACTCTCCCTGGTAAATTTTCGAGATTTGCTCCAGCGTGAGCGTTTTGACAGGATTATTGGGGTTGACGATCACGGCAATGGCATCTCGGGCAATGACATGTTCAACCGGATCGAAACCGTTGGCCTGGGCCTCTTTGACCTCTTCTGGCTTGATCTGACGGGATGCATTGGCAACATCGACAGTGCCGTTAATCAGCGAAGCAATCCCGGTGCCAGAGCCGCCGCCCGTAACAGAGATACGGATTTCGGAATGATCCTGCTGGTAGCGTTCTGCCCAGGCCAACGCCAGGTTCACAATCGTATCGGAACCTTTGTTTTCAATATATGCAGAAGCCGTGTTCGGAGCGCCAGGCGTGCCAGTATCACTTCCTTGCGGCGAACTGCACGCTGCGAAAGAAAATAACAAGGCCAGGAGAACCAGGCCAGAAAACATCCGTTGAGATAAAAATGAGGTCACGAGATAAAATTATACTCGATCCTTTGTTAACAAGTTTAACAGGACTTTAACCGCTGTAAACATCGCAAGTAAGAATCTTCTCAGTATGTAGCATGAGTTGAAAAAGCCTGGAAGACACTTATTAAAATGAACGCACCGCTTCATTACCTGAGGTATAATTAAGGTGTTGCCAATTTTGGAAAGGAACTGTCTTAATGGATATCGGTAGCATCCAATCTGTCGACATTGATGAACAAATGCGGACGGCATATCTCGATTACGCAATGAGCGTAATCGTGGCGCGCGCTCTGCCTGATGCGCGCGATGGCTTGAAGCCTGTACACCGGCGCATTTTATATGCAATGTACGACATGGGAATACGAGCAAACTCGTCTTACAAAAAATCCGCCCGTATTGTGGGCGAAGTGCTTGGTAAATACCACCCGCATGGTGATTCAGCGGTATATGATGCCATGGCGCGTATGGCGCAGGATTTTTCGATGCGCTATATGCTGGTGGATGGGCAAGGGAATTTTGGTTCAATCGATGGCGATGCGCCAGCGGCGATGCGGTATACGGAAGCCCGTATGAATACGCAAGCCGAGGAAATGCTGGCAGACATCGACATGAACACAGTCAATTTCATCGACAACTTCGACGGCACCCTGCAAGAGCCAGTCGTGCTGCCGTCGCGGCTGCCGAACCTGCTGCTCAATGGGTCCTCTGGGATTGCGGTAGGGATGGCAACCAGCGTGCCGCCCCACAATCTGCGTGAAGTGATCACCGCCCTCGATTATTTGATTGAAAACTACGATAACCTGGATGAAGTAACGGTCGAAGACCTGATGACGATGGTCCACGGACCAGACTTTCCAACCGGTGGGATCATCGTAGGCCACGAAGGGATACGTCAGGCCTTCAGCACCGGACGCAGCAAGTTGACGGTGCGCGGCGTAGCGCGGGTGGAAGAAGGGCGCGGTGGGCGCTTTAACATCGTGATTACCGAGATTCCATACCAGGTGAATAAATCTGGGTTGATCGAACGGATCGCCGAACTGGTGCGTGAAGGGCGGATCGACGCGATTAGCGACCTGCGCGACGAGTTAGATCAGCGCGGGATGAGCATTTTCATCGAGCTCAAACGCGGCGCGCAGCCCCGCAAGGTATTGAACCAGTTATATAAATACACGCCGCTTCAGTCGACCTTCAGCGTGCAAATGCTGGCATTGGTCGATAACGAACCGCGCCTGCTGCCGCTCAAACGGGCGCTGCAAATCTTCCTGGAACACCGCGTAGACGTCATCACCCGGCGAACCCGCTTTGAATTGGATAAAGCTCGACGACGCGAGCATATTCTGGACGGGTTGTTGATCGCGCTGGCGAACCTGGACGATGTCATCCGGACAATTCGTGAAGCGCAGGATGCGGACGATGCGCGCGAGCAGTTGATCACGCGCTTCCGGCTGACTGAAATGCAGGCGCAGGCCATTCTGGATATGCAGTTACGCCGCCTGGCGGCCCTGGAACGACAGAAGATCGAAGAAGAGCATCAGCAGATTCGTGATCGCATCGCTTACCTGGAAGATCTGCTGGCAAACCCAACCAAGATTTTGCGGATCATTCAGACGGACCTGCAAGGGTTGGCTGAAAAGCACGGCGACGACCGGCGCACAAAGGTTTCGGCGGACGATAATGAAAGCCTGAGCGAAGAAGACCTGATTGCAGATGAGCCCATTCTAATCACATTGACAGAACGCGGCTACATCAAGCGGGTGAGCACGAAGTTATACCGGACGCAAAATCGTGGAGGACGGGGCGTCATGGGCCAGGGGATGCGTGAAGAAGACGAAGTGGCGCTGATGACTGCGGCGCACACCCTGGATACCATGTTGTTCTTCACTGATAAAGGCAAGGTATATTCAGAAAAGGCCTTCCAGATTCATGAAACAGGCCGGGCTGACCGGGGTGTGCCGATTGTAAATGTGCTGGCGCTAGGACCGAACGAACGTGTTACTGCCGCGGTCGCCGTGCCAGACTTTGACAATGCGCATTACTGCACAATGGGTACGATCAATGGCAAAGTAAAGCGGGTGCATCTGTCAGAGTTCGTCAATGTGCGGCCTTCGGGATTGATTGCCATTTCACTGGATGATGGCGATGAATTGGATTGGGCCCGGCTGACGAGCGGTAAGAATGATATTTTAATGATTACCTCGCACGGGCAGGCCCTGCGTTTCGCGGAAGGTGATGTCCGACCTACAGGCCGGCAGGCAGGCGGGATCAATGGGATTAACTTGAAGCGCGATGATCGGGTTACCTCGATGGAAGTGGTAGAACCGGGCGGCGAGCTGCTGGTGGTGACCACGCACGGGTACGGCAAGCGGACCCCGCTTGAAGAATACCCGGTGAAGGGCCGCGCGACCGGCGGAGTGCAAACGATTGATCAGAAGAGCATGTCGAAGATCGGCAAGGTGGCTGCGGCGCGCGTGGTGCAGCAAGACGATGAGTTGACGATCATCACAACCGGAGGCCAGGCCATTCGAATGCGGGTTGTCCAGGTTTCAACTTCGGGGCGAGCCACTCGCGGTGTGCACTTGATGGATCTGCCCGAAGATGATGAAGTCGCTTCTGTGGCGCGAATTGCCGCCGCAGATCTGGAGGTTGTGAGTGTAAACAGCAACGGGCACGAGAACGGTGCTGATCACAGCAGCAGTAACGGACACGAAAGCGCGTAAATAATCTAAATCGTTCTGACTTTAACTCAGGCGGGCATACCATTCAGTTTGTCCGCCTGAGTTTTTTAATTATTCGACCCAGTTGAATAGTTGAGAGAGCAGTGGGACAATATCCACCAGGCTGGCATGGTCGCGGCCTTCGGCCTGGCGGCGCTCCCCAATGACCGCATCCGCCACCGACCGCAGCCTGACGTGCTGATCAGATGAAGCATTCAACCAGCCCAATGAAGCGACAGCCAACGAATCTTCGGGATGCAGCCCACCATGTACCCCGGTAGTAGGGCCAGCGAAGTAGAACTGGTCAGCATAATTTGACAGAAGCAGCAGGTCGCCGCTGGAGGGTCCTTCCAACTGGCGCAGGCGGGCCGCAGCATCGACGGTTTGAATCTCAGGATGCTGGCTGAGATAACTGGCGACGGGCAGTAAGTCGCCTTGTGGGGTGAGCGCCTGGAAAGGGGCAGCCCAGCCATCCTGCTCCACATCGCGCACCAGGATCATCGAAATGGCATCGTATAAATCAGAAGCGTAACGCCCCATCAGGCTGGCCTCCCAAAAGGCGCGCGCGACCGGCAGCACCTCCTGTTCGAAGCGTGGGGCATCCAACCACTGCCCCTGACGGTTCCGTAAGTAGACGTGCGCCAGGCCGCCATTGGAGGCAACGACAGCGTCACAGTCAGGATCTTCCCCCGGGTAGTCATGAACATCGAGGCCGAGTGCATCGAACAGATACCCCATCTCACGATCAAAGGGGAAACTGAGACGAAGCGAATGACGATCATCAGGGATAACGGCGATCTGACCGTGATCAGACACCACCACAACCAGCAGGTTATCAAGCAGATCAAGCAGACCGAGGGTCTGAACCAGGCGACCTACTTGAGGATCGACAAAAGAGGCGAGATAATCTAACTGCACCTGCGGGCCATGATGATGGGATTGGTGATCGAGGCCCATAAAATAGACCGTCAACAGGTCGGGGCTCGCGCCAGTCTGGAGGTAGGCGATGGTTTTATCCATCATCTGCTGGTCGTACTGCTGCGCGCTGAGACCAAACAAGCCGCCTCCCCGGGTAAGGCGAGCAATATCGAGCAAGTCGGGCTTGATCCAATGACTCGCGCCCCTGCTGATCATATGATAAACGACAGTGGACTGCATATGATGGGCGGCAGCTCGTTCATAAAGCGTAGGCGTGGCCTTGCTCAGAGTCTCCCCCACCAGGCCCACCGGTCCGGTAAAGGTCAGGACGGCGTCATCGTAGGCAAGGGTATCCCCAATATCAAAGGCATAAAAGCGCGGCCCCTTTCCGGCTCGGCCGAAACGGTCAAACCATTGGTTCCCCGCTATACCATGTTCAGCCGGACAGGCGCCGGTAAAAATGGAGGATTGAGCACAAAAAGTAATGGAAGGTGCAGTGCTAACCGGATCGAGATGACAGCCAAACGCAGCCTCAGGGCCGCCCAGCAAACCAGACAAATAGGGAAGCTTGTTCTCACGCAAAGCCTGATGGAAGACATCCTGGCGCAAGCCATCGATATCGATCATCAACAAGCGGCGGGGTGTATTTGGAAAAGTCATAAAACTGCCTCCCAATTAACGCACCTGAAACGATCATAAGGTTTGAAATGGTCAACTGCTCCCCCAATTCTCTTGTTGAAAACAAGCCTTCAGTGTAACATCAAGGCTCTGACAATTTTACCGTTATAATGGTTAAACCCTGATAAAAAGGTTATATACAGCTTGCACGAATTTTACTTTCTTGCTATAATCACATTGCCAAAAGTCCTGTTTGTCTTCTAGAACCTGGCTTGTTGTGGCGCACCTGTCATTTAACAGCTACTCTTGGGCAGGGGGCCCGGACTTATCCCAAATGTGTAAACCCTTAACCGAGTGAAACCCAAATCCGCACATGCGGATTGTGTAACTTGACTTTAAATCCTTGCTAGCGGAGATCCTCCTTCGAGATTCCAATCCATGAATATTTTAGAGCTTGAAAACGAACCCTTGGCCAAGTTGCGTCAAATGGGGAAAGACCTCAATGTACCCAACGCAAATCGCCTAAAGAAAGAGTTATTAATCCTGCGCATCCGCCAGATTGAAGCGGAGCGTGAGGGACTGGAAGTCCGCGGCGGTATCCTGGAAATTATGAATGAAGGAGTTGGTTTCCTTCGCTCAGATTACCGGATTGGCCCAGACGATGTTTACGTTTCACAGGCACAACTGCGGCGGTATGACCTGCGAAATGGTGATATGGTGATTGGTCACGTACGACCGCCGCGCGAATCGGAACGACACTATGGGTTGATCAAGGTCGAAACGATTAATGGCCTCACGCCAGAAGAAGCACGCCGACGGCCCAGCTTTGAAGACCTGACCCCCATTTTCCCAGATCAGCGTTTTGACCTGGAAACAGACCGCTCCATATTGGCTACCCGTCTGATCAACCTGATCGCGCCCATTGGGCGCGGGCAGCGCGGGATGATCGTATCGCCGCCTAAGGCCGGTAAGACGACCATCTTGAAACAAATCGCTAACTCCATTTCAGATAACTACCCGGATGTCCATCTGATCATTGGGCTGATCGGCGAGCGCCCTGAAGAAGTGACCGACATGGACCGCTCTGTGGATGGCGAAGTGGTGGCGTCCACCTTTGATGAGCCAGTGACCGCGCATGTGCGCACGGCTGAAATTACATTAGAGCGCGCCAAACGCCTGGTCGAAATTGGCCGCGATGTCGTCATCTTAATGGACTCACTGACCCGTCTGGCACGCGCCTATAACCTGGTGGTGAACCCTTCCGGACGCACGCTGTCCGGTGGTATGGATCCTTCTGCGTTGTACCCGCCCAAGCGTTTCTTTGGCGCGGCCCGCAACCTAGAAGAAGGTGGTTCACTGACGATCATCGCAACCGCCCTGGTAGATACCGGCTCGCGTTTAGACGACGTCGTATACGAAGAGTTTAAGGGCACCGGTAACATGGAACTGCACCTTTCGCGCCGCCTGCAAGAGCGCCGCATCTTCCCGGCAATCGATATCGAACGCTCCTCTACTCGTCGTGAAGAACTATTGTTGGGGCCAGATATCTTGCAGCGCGTGTGGTTGATGCGCCGCATGTACCTTCAGATGATCGCTAATCCGCCCTCAGGCGCGGGTATGGATACATCTGTGGCAACCGAAGCCCTCTTGCAGCGCATGACGCGTACAAAGAACAATATGGAACTGATGGAAAACCTGATGGAGGATGCGTGATTCAAAAGCCAATCGCCGGTGACAGACAGCAGAGCCTGATTGGCTCTCGCTCTGGTCCTGGGGGATGGCTATCGGGCCTGACATGGTTTTTCGCCGTCTTGATGATCGTCTTGATGGTGTGGGTAGCACTACAGCGCGCTGGAATCGTTTCTTCCTCTGCCCCGGATGATGCCGAATCGTTTCGTCAAACACATTTGAACCTGGGAAACCAGGGCAATGTGCCTCTCCCAGACTATAACCTGCTTGCGGATGCGGGACCGATCACACGAATGGCCAGCGTCCATACGACGATCCCAACCCGAGATCGGGAAGAGATCTCAACCTATGAAGTTCAGGCAGGCGATTCGGTCATGGGAATCGCAAAAGATTTTGGCTTGAAGCCAGAAACGATTCTATGGGCAAATTTTGACCTGCTGCAAGATAATCCGAACAACTTATCCATTGGCCAAAAATTAAAAATCCCAATCGTGGACGGCGTGATCTATCAATGGAAAAAAAGCGACACGATTGAGCGAATTGCCAAGAAGTTCAAAGCCGATCCGAACGACATCGTCACATGGCCGGGCAATCACATCGATATTGCCAATCCGGAAATTGCCACGAACAACTATGTGATGATTCCAGGCGGTTCGCGTGAACTGGTGCAGTGGGTGGTGCCGACGATGTGGCGCGCCAATTCTGGCGCATCACGCAATATTGCCGTTGGGTGTGATACAAGTCAGGGCACAGCCATCGGTTCAGGATCCTTTGGCTGGCCAGCAGATAATCACAAGCTTTCAGGCAACGACTTCTGGTCAGGCCACCTGGGCATTGATATCGCAGCCGCTACTGGCGCACCGGTGTATGCTTCTGACAGCGGCGTGGTGGTTTACGCCGCCGGGATCGGCGGCGGGTACGGTTTGATGGTAATGATCGACCACGGCAACGGATTCCACACGCTGTACGCCCACAACAGTCAGATCATTGTGAAGTGTGGACAGAATGTTGGAAAAGGCCAGGTGATCGCCTATGCAGGCAGTACCGGCAATTCCACTGGGCCTCACCTGCACTTTGAAGTCCGTTATGGTGGCATGTTCGTCAACCCCTGGGATTACTTACGCTAAAGTTGGTGCAGCAGTTTCCCTAGACCCCTAATTGAAATCAGTTTCGAGCGCGGCGCAGATACTTGCGCCGCGCTCGGTTTTTAGAAGCAGGGCTGAGAGATATTATCATCCATCAAGCGCCCATCTCATCTATCAAAAAGCCCCTCCCCCGCTTCGCCCCAGCAGGGCAGTGAGCGAGAAAGGGGCAAACTCGAATTCGGTTTTTATAAGAGAAGATCAGGGCAGTGGATTTTCCCAATAGGCCATTTCGTCCACCAGCACCGTCAGCTCTTTCGTTTCATCCGCGCCAACTAAAACACCAAAGTAACCACTTGAGAAGCTGTTATCTTTGATTTCAGTCAGCATCTGCCCATTGGCATAGAGAACCAGCCGGTCAGCAATCGTCAGAATGCCGAGACGATTAGTAGCGTTGGAACCAGTAGCAATAGCCGGGCTGGCAGTCCAGTTAACCAACCACTTCATTTCACCTTTGGTGCCCGCCTCGCCATCCCAGCGGCGTAAAGAATAGCGCCCGTCGCAGGTGAAGCTGTACAGATACCCCTGATTGGGACTGTGAATATCAGGCACACGCACGATCAAACCATAATGATCACTTCCCTTACAGGTCGTGGTGTGGAAGGTCCCTTCCAAATACAAACTGGAAAAGCTATGCCCCACCGGGTTCGCCATGCGCCAGCCATCCAGGTCGCCCAGGGCCGTTACAGTCATACTGCCGTTGGAAAAATTACCAGAAGTATATTTATCAGAACCAGTCGGCCAGATCCAGGTGCGGTCATTCTCCATTGTGTCCACCGAGGTAGGCGCACCAAAACGCACGCGGGGATCATTAGCCGGTGGGGTAAAAGTAGGAGACGTCGCAGCAACCGTAGCCGTGGCAGCCTGGGTAGGCTGCGGCGTAGCAGTCACCTCGGCCTGAGGCGCAGACGTCTCAGTGGGCAAAGTGATCGGAGTCTCTGTAAGTTGTTGGGTCGGCTGAACTACTTCGGTATTGGTGGCAGAAGGGGTTTCAGGCGTGAGGGTTGGCAGACTGACGGTCGCCGAAGGGGCCTGAACCTGGGGCGTACTGGTAGGCATGGCAGTCAGCAACAGCGCGATTTGGGTTTGCATTTCCACATCTGACAGGGTCGGCGTATTCGCCAGCCCACCATCCTGACCAATGGGAAGTGAGCTAGGTAAGGTGCAGCTTGCCAGCAGCAAGCTTGCCAGCAGCAGCATCAAAATCAGACTTATCCAGAGAGTAGTTCTCTTCATAACAGGCTCCTCGCTAATCATTCTCAAATGGCCCTACTCACAAAGCAGAGCGCTTCCAGGTCTTTAACGTTCATGGAAGTCAAAAAGTTCCAGGTTTGCGCCTGGCGGGGAGGCTGAAGATCAGGCTTTATAACCAATTTGGCGCAGAAAACCTTTGCGCCAGGTGATATCGCTCTCTTCTTCCACACCTTTGGGTTTCAACCCATCGATGACTCCCATAATACCGCGCCCCTCCCCGTTATCAACCACGATAACATGGGTAGGATTCGCTGTGGCGCAGAAGATATGACACACCTCAGCAACATTCTTGACAGCGTTCAATACATTGAGCGGGTAGTAACCTTCTGCCAGGAAGATGAAAAAGCTGTGGCCCGCGCCCACCCTCAAAGCATTTTTGCGAGCCAGCTCAATCATTTCTAAATCAGTGCCAGACCAGCGCACCAGGCACTTGCCAGAGGCCTCACAAAAAGCCAGGCCAAAGCGAATACCGGGCACAGAATTAATGAGGGCTTCGTGGATGTCCTCAACTGTTTTGATAAAGTGGGACTGCCCTAAAATGAAGTTGATATTCTCAGGTTTATCGACTTGCACGGTCATCAGGTCCACTGTCATTCTCCTTCATTTTGAAACAGGTCATTTTGCTAAAAGAATAGGTTACGAATCTCCGTTTATTGTACACCGCAGGAGAAGGAAGGACCAAATGAAATGAGAGCAGCAGACACAGCGGCGCCTATAGAAAGGTCAAGGAATACCGACTTTCATTTTTGAAAATTCTATCGGTTTGCTCTGACTTTGTTTTTTGTCGTTTCTGCGTTATGATAAAAAGTATGGAGAATGCCGACAGTCCCTCTCTGGCCGATTGGTTTGCTGTTTCACTCCGCTGGTTGATTCTGATCGGCCTGACGATCTCTTTGGGGCTGGGAAGCCACCTGGGGGTGCTGAGTATCATCCTGCTTTCCTTAATTGTGCTGTTTAACGGCTTTGTCACAGCACTGACATTCTTTAACCGCCGCCTTCCCCAACATCATCTCATCAATGTTGTGTTCGATGTTCTGAGCGGGTTAGGATTATTTTATGCCGCAGGCGGAATCGGGGGAGCCTTGCCCTGGGCAGCGGTGCTGCCGGTGACCACCACAGCCGTTTATTTTGAGTTGAATGGGGCGCTGCTGGCCGCAGGGTTGTTCTCGCTGCTGCAAGCTGGGATTGTTCTCCTGTTCTTGCCTGAACCCGCTTCCCTGATGCCCCTGATGATCGGCGCAATGCTTGTGTTTAATGGCGCTGCCAGTTTGGTATCCTCTGCACTCATTACGCCTTTTCTGCACAGACTGCGAAAAACCTACCTGGATCAGGTCAAGCAGCGCAATGAAAGCGAACATAAGGCCCAGCGGTTGGAACGGGAAAGAATGCGAGCGTTGTTTTCGATGATCGAAACCTTCAGCGGCACGCTCAACTACCAGACAGTGCTGGAAACAGCGCTGGAAACAGGGGTGGCAGCGCTGGGCGCCAGCGGTGAGATTGAGCAAACAGTGGGAGCAGTTCTCCTGTTTGGGGAACAAGATCTGGAGATTAAGGCAGCGCGTCATTTTTACCCTCGCGACATGGGAATAGGCTTGCCCGGCTGAACAGGGGGCGCTGCTGGAAACGATCCAGAGTGGAGAAGCACAGCTTGTGCATGAGTATGAGTTGTCGAAAGACCCTGAGTTATCGCGCCTGATGACACTGGACGAGCGAAAAGTGGCGCTGTGCCTGCCGCTGATTCGAGGGATGAACGCCTACGGCGTGATGCTGTTTGCGCATACCAATCCCGAGTTCTTCGATCAGGAACGGGTAGAGATCTTGCAAATGGTCAGCAATCAGGCCGTGATCGCTATTCAAAATGCAGGCCTATACCAGGATCTGGCAAAAGAAAAGGAACAAATCGTACAAACCCAAGAAGAAGCCCAGAAAAAACTGGCGCGCGATCTACACGATGGTCCGACCCAGGCCGTGTCCGCAATTGCCATGCGGGCAAGCATTGCACAAAAAATGATCGAGACCTCGCCCCAAGAAGCGACTGAAGAACTGGCTCGGATTGAAAAATTAGCAAGGCAAACGACGCAGGAAATCCGCCATATGCTGTTTACCTTGCGCCCGCTCGTGCTCGAATCAGAAGGTTTGGTAGCAGCGCTCAAGACGATGGCGGATAAAATGAAAGAGGTTTACCAACAAAACGTGGTAATTGACGCGGACCCACAACTGGTTAAGGAATTGGAATCCTCCCAGCAAACTGTAGTTTTTTATCTGGTGGAAGAAGCAGTTAATAATGCCCGAAAACATGCTCAGGCCAGTGAGATTCGGGTGCGGCTGGTAGCAGTACCAAATGAAAATTGCGTTGCAATGTTAGAAATTGCAGACAACGGCGTCGGTTTTGATGTACAATCAGTACTGAGTTCTTACGAAAGACGTGGAAGCTTAGGAATGGTCAACCTGCGCGAGCGGACTGATCAATTAAACGGACTGCTCCGGATTAATTCTGTGCCGGGCAAGGGAACATACATTCGTATTTTTATTCCCTTGAGTGAAGCCGCAGCCGACCGATTGCAGCAGGTTCGATCTTAAATCAGGGCAACTTCACGTTTGCTGTGCGAAGCAACAGCAGGAACCAGCAGGGCAAACGTTTTCTACTTGGACCTTAAGGAAGAGGAAATATCGCGTATGCCAACCGCAGCGGGAATTTACTTCGCGCTATCAGAGGGGGGCCATAACGAACAAGCACCTGTCATCCTGATCCACGGTGCGGGCAGCAGTCACCAGGTGTGGCCTGCCGCGATTCGACGATTAGCAGGACAGCGCGTATACGCAGTCGATCTGCCCGGGCACGGACGAACTCCTGGCATTGGACTGCAATCCATCTCTGCTCATGCGGATCAAATGGTGGAATTTTTAGCGGCGCTGGGACTTTACCAGGCCGTTTTTGTGGGTCACTCCATGGGGGGAGCTATCGCCCTGGATCTGGCTGTACGCCACGCAGAACATGTGGCAGGACTGGGATTAATTGCCAGTGGGGCCTACCTGGGAGTGCAGACAGACCTGCTCAATGCTTTCTCCAACACCTTTACCCTCAATGGAGCGTTTCACCTTTTCCAGCAGCGCGCCTTTGGGGCCGCTGCGCCCGCCAGTATGACCGAGAAATGCATGAGCGCCATGCGCGAAGTGCGTCCGAGCGTATTGGCAGCCGACTGGTACGCCTGTTCCACGTTTGATGTGCGTGAAGCGGCTGGACAAATCAGCGCCCCCGCCTGGGTAATCGTTGGATCAGAGGATCGCATCTGTCCTGTGGTCTACTCCCACTTTCTAGCCGGGAAACTACCCGCAGCCCGGATGCAGATTATCGGCGGAGCGGGGCACATGGTAATTTTGGAACAGCCGCAACGCGTGGCGCAAGGTTTACAGCAGTTCTTAACAGCACTACATGCCTCACGCTTTACAGCAGCCCGCGTGCGCAGCACAAATCCTCAGGGGGAGATTGTTCACCCTACTACACCGCTGGATCGCCCCAAGCAGATGAAAAGCGAGCGCCTGCCATCTCATCCACGTAAACGCGGCGAAAAGTAACCTTCAGGAAGGGCGAAAGGGCGCTTTGAAGCAGCTCCCTTCGCCCCCCCTGCTGCGCTTACGCAATCAACTTCCAAATAAATGGCACGGCTGCTTGAATAGCGCGCGCGCGATGACTGATGTGATTCTTCTGATCCATCGCTAACTCAGCCATGGTTTGCCCCAACTGGGGTAAGTAAAAGATGGGATCATAACCAAAGCCTTCATCGCCGCGCTCTTCCTCAATAATTTCACCCGCAACATCTCCTTTAGCGTAGTGGATCTCTCCTTGTGGAAGGGCAATCGCCACCGTACAGTGAAAGTGCGCCAGCCAGGGTTTGGGCTTCCCTTGTAACTGCTGGAGCAGATAACGGCGCCGGTCAGCGTCCGTCGCGTTATGCCAGGGTGCATAGCGCGCCGAGTACAAACCGGGCTGCCCGCCCAACGCGTCCACTTCAAGGCCAGAGTCGTCTGCGAGCGTAACCAGACCAGACGCCTGACTATACGCTATCGCTTTTAAGGCAGCGTTCTCAGCATACGTGCTGCCAGTCTCCTCCACGTGCAGTTGAATGCCCATTTGTGCTGGCAGCACCAATTCTACTGGTACATTTTCCAAAATATCCTGGATTTCTCGCAGTTTTCCAGGGTTTCCAGAGGCAATTAGGATGGTTATCATCATCTTTGTTTTCTAATATAAGTATCATAAATATGAACAAAAGTTGACTTGCCGAATCGGCTGTGCTATAATTTTCGTGTATTATTATAAATGAGAAGAATGTCTTAACGTGAACAAACCACGATACCCTTTACGAATTAATGTTGGCTTTTTACTCAATCAGTCGATTGGAACAAGTCGGGATATTCACTTTGAGTATCCTGAAATTCTCCTCAAACCGGATCTAGAATTAACCGACTTCAAGGGGGTAGCTCGCGTAAGTCGGACACCACAGGGGATTTTGATCCAAGGTGAATTCGAAGGCAAAGCCCCGGCGGAGTGTGTACGCTGCCTGGAAGGATTCAATCAAACACTGCAAACGAGTTTTGATGAACTCTATGCGTTCAACCGGCGGTCAGAAACCGAATCCGAGTTAATTTTGCCTGAGGATGCCAATGTTGATCTTGAGCCATTGCTCCGAGAGTATATGCTGATTGAGTACCCTATCCGTCCTGTCTGCAGCCCAGAATGCAAAGGCCTATGCTCTGTTTGTGGGCAAAATCTGAATGAGGAGTTGTGCGAACACTACCATACAACCGAATCGAACGAAAGTTGATCCAAAAGAAGCTAAAAACTGAAGAGATGAATATCGTCCAGGAATTCTTGATCAATTCATTTCAACGGGTAACCACAACAATCATTTCTCCGGATGCTGTTCCCACAGGAGGGATTGTGTGAAAAATCCGGGCAGGCATAAACGTAACACTGAGATTTTAGGCATGCTGCTCGAAAAAGCAGATGTGCAAGGTTACCTGACAACAGAAGACCTGATGGAGTTGTATCCGCAGGTGAGCGAGGACGCAGAACGGTTAGAAGCTATTGTCCTGGCGCTCCGCCGCAGGGGGGTGGATATTCTCGATCAAGACGACTCAGACGCCGCTTTTGATGAGAGCGAAGAAGCATTGAACGGCGGCGAGTATGATCCCTATGTTGATTTTAACCCGAATATCGAGTGACGACACAGTCGGGCTGTACCTGAAGGAAATGTCGCGGGTGCCCTTGCTGAATGTCGAAGAAGAGCTGGAAATTGCCAAACGAATTGAACGCGGAAAGCATGCAAAACGCGATCTCTCTCGTTTAAATGGTAAAAGCACGCCACACCAGCGTCATGAACTCGAGGAATGCATCAACGAGGGTCTGCAAGCGCGCGAACACCTGATTAAGGCGAACACGCGCCTGGTTGTCAGTATCGCCAAACGATATATGGGGCGCGGGGTGCCCTTTCTGGATCTGATCCAGGAAGGCAATCTTGGGCTGATGAAAGCCGTGGAAAAGTACGAGTACCAGCGCGGCTTCCGCTTTTCCACCTATGCTACCTGGTGGATTCGTCAGACCATCACACGCGCCATTGCTGACCAGGGACGCACCATTCGCGTGCCAGTCCATATGGTCGACCGTATCCGCCAGCTTTACCGCACTACGCACGAAATGGAGCAAAAGCTGGGTAGAGTTCCCACAACCGATGAACTGGCTGAAGAGATTGGGATTAACACCAACAAGGTAGAGTGGATGATGCGCGTTTCATGGCTGCCGCTCTCGTTGGAAAGCCCCATCAACGACGATGAAGAAGATTCGGAGTTGGGAATGTTCATTGAAGACCAGATGACCCCCACTCCCATTCAAAGCACTTACGCCAACTTGCTGCGCGAAAAAGTGTTGGAAGTGCTCGATACGCTGCCTCCGCGCGAAGCGCGCATTTTGCGGCTGCGCTTTGGGTTAGATAACGGCCGGGCCTATACCCTGGAAGAAGTAGGCCAGAAGTTCGGACTGACCCGCGAACGTATCCGTCAGATTGAAAGTAAAGCGCTCCGCCGCCTGCGCCACCCACGCAGGGCACGGCAGTTGAAAGATTATTTATAGCGCGACCCGCAAGCTCTTTATAACTGAAAGACGCCGCGAAAGGGCGTCCCGTTTTTGAGCGCCTGTTGAAAGGATCCTAAATGGGCTGATTCAGGTTGGCAAAAACGGTTTCTGTTTGTGATACAATCCGTAGCAAATTTTAGTACACCTGAGGTGGTTTTTATGTCCGATGCCGTTCTGGTGGCCGTTGCCTGGCCCTATGCAAATGCAGAAATTCACGTCGGGAACCTGACAGGGTCTTACCTTCCGGCGGATATTTTTGCGCGTTACCAACGCCTGCGCGGCCGGAAAGTGCTGATGGTCTCAGGTTCAGATGCACACGGAACCCCTATCACAGTTCGGGCAGATGCCGAAGATACAACTCCCTTGGAGGTCTATCAACGCTTCCACACCGGATTTATCGACTTGTTCCAGCAGCTTGGACTGACATACGATCTGTTTACCAGTACTCATACCGCTAACCATTTTGATGTTTCCCAGAAAATCTTCCTATCGCTGAAAGAAAACGGTTATCTATACACGGCGCGCGAATTTCAATGGTTTGCGCCCTCTTTAAACCGTTTCCTGCCAGATCGTTATGTGGAAGGCACCTGCTATATTTGCGGTTACACCAACGCCCGCAGCGATCAGTGTGACCGTTGTGGAAATCTGCTGGACCCACAACAGCTCATTGAGCCGCGCTCGCGCATTGACAATTCAACGCCTGAACTGCGCGAGACGGAACACTACTATCTGGATCTGGGTAAACTACAGGATGAGGTGGTAGCCTTCTTGAAAGATCGCGAGAGTTATTGGCGCTCGAACGTTCTGCGGCAGTCACTGGGCCAGATGCTGAGTCAGGGACTGCATGGTCGAGCGATTACCCGTGACCTGGACTGGGGCATTCCCGTTCCAATAGAAGGCTGGCAAGGGAAGTGTTTGTATGTGTGGTTCGAGGCTGTAATCGGGTATCTTTCTGCGACCATTGAATGGTCGAATTTAAACGAGGATCAGGATGCCTGGCGCGCTTGGTGGAACGATCCGCAAGCGCGCAGCTACTACTTCATTGGGAAAGACAATATTCCCTTCCATGCCATCATTTGGCCTGCCCAATTATTAGGCACAGGCAAGACTTTCAACGAGCTGTACGGCAGCCAACCAGCCGAACCATTGGTGCTTCCGTATGATGTGCCAGCAAATGAGTTCATGAACCTGGAAGGGCAGAAAATTTCAGGCAGCCGTAATTGGGCAGTTTGGGCGCGTGACTTTTTGACACGCTACGACCCGGATCCCCTGCGCTATTACCTGACGGTTACAATGCCTGAAAGCAAAGATACGGACTGGGATTGGGAAGACTTTTATAAACGCAACAATGATGAGTTAGTCGCCACCTGGGGCAACCTGGCGAACCGGGTGCTGGCCTTTACCTATAAAAACTTTGATGGGAAGATTCCTGAACCGGGCGAACTGACCGATAACGACCGCGAGCTGCTCAAAGCAGTCGAAGATGGGTTTGAAACTGTGGCGCAGGAATTTGAAGCAGTACGCCTGCGAGCAGCACTCGGCGAAGCCATGCGCCTGGCGGGAGAGGTGAACCGCTACCTGGATCAGACCGCGCCCTGGCTGGCGATTAAGAAAGACCGGCAAGCGGCCGCACGTTCCGTTTATGTTGCGCTGCGAGCCATCAACTCGCTCAATATTTTACTGGCGCCTTTCCTACCGTTTAGCAGTGAAAAGCTGCACAGCTTCTTGGGCTACGATCAACCCTTGTTTGGGACTCAAAGCACAGCGACGGTACAGGATGCACTGAGTGAACACACTGTGCTGCGCTACAATAATGCCGGCGCCAGTGGGCGATGGGAACCCAGCCAGTTGAAGGCCGGGCAGGTACTCAAACAACCCCAGCCGCTGTTTAAGAAACTGGATGTAAAGATTATCGAAGAAGAACGGTCCCGCTTGGGAAAACCGGTCGAAATCTAAAGGGATAAACAAGGAGAGGCCAGCTTGAGCTAATTAGCTCAAGCTGGCCTCTTTTTCATTCTGTAGGTGGATGGTTCAGTCTTCGTCTTCCCAATGAACTTGATTTTTGCTCAGCCAGTTCATCAGGCGCAAACGGCCTGTACTGCGGCTGTGATCAGTGACCCGGCGCTGTGAAGTGAACCAAACAAAATCAACCACATCATAAGCCGCATTTGGCTGCCCTAAGCGGCGCGCATTTTCGGTACGCTCTCGCAGGAGCCGGTGATCGTTTGCCAGCCAGTGATAGGTGGTCTCCAGCACTTCGATGCTGTCGAGCGCCAGGTCCCCTGCTCCATTTTCCACCACATAACTTGCATTCCCGGTTTCTTGACCAGGAATGGCATCAATCAGGAGGATGGGTTTACCGGAAGCCAGCGATTCCGTCACCACCAACCCCCCAGCCTTACAGATGATCCAGTCAGAAGCCTTCATGAGGGTGGGAATGTTGCGGGCATAATCATACAACTTGACCGGCACGTGCCACTCCACCGCTTTAAGCTGACGGTAAAGAGCGACATCTTTCCCGGCGACAACGATTAACTGCAAAGGAGAACCAAAATGATTTAAGATATTCAGGGTTTCAACCAGATTATCGACTCGGCGGCTGCCAATTGCCAGGATCGTCGGGAGGTCTACATGTAGATCTAGCAGAATCCGAATTTCAGCCGGGCTGCGCTGATCGCGGACAATTTCAGGATTGACGGGAATGCCAGTGACAAGCACGTGCTCTGGCGCTATACCATAGCCGAGCGCCAGATCGCGGACAATGTTGTTGGGCACAAAACACATATCCATACTGTTGCTGAACCATAGACGATGGACAGTCGCCAGATCAGTCACCACGACCAGCAGGGGAACCTGATAGCCCATCATGGTCATGGCGGCGCGCATCGGAGGTTGATAGAGGGGATAGGTAGACAGGACGACATCCGGACGATAGGTGCGCAGGACGTCTCGCATCACGTCAAACATGAGCACCGTGAGGGCCTGTTCAGCAATCACCACCGGAACGGTCGCATCGGAAGCGTCATAACCAAAGCGATACAGTTCGGGCACGCTGCGGACCAGTTTATCGTAGTCGGATTGGCTGTCGCGTAAAAAGAAGGGGGTGCGCTTATCTTCGAGAGGATTAACAATATCAATCTTGCAGAACTCGCCGTATTTTTCTTGCATCGCGCTGGCTACAGCATTGGCCGCGCTGCGATGCCCAAAACCGGCATCCGCGGTTAAAGTCGAAATTCTCCGCTTAGATGGAATGGGCAGTGAATAGACTTGGGATGTCATCCACTATCCTCCTCAGGCCATTCGAGTAGGGGCTGCTGGAGTGCGTAAGAACCAGCCGGCGGGCTGCAAGCGAAAGATCAGCTCAAAGACTTGTCCCCCGGCGATCATGCATAAAATATGCAAACCATGCTCATCTTCCCAGCGGCGACCTGTTGATTCAATCAGATAAACATCCCCCGCATAGATGATCTTACTGGGAAGAAACCCTTCCGCAGGTTCCCAACGAGCAGTAACCTCCACAGGTTGTAATTCCATCTTACACCGTTCCTTGCAAATAGTCTAGCAGCAAGCGCAGCGCCTGGCGCGCAGAAAGCGCTTTGTTTTCCACCCGATTCCCCTCCCAGATATACTTCCAGGCACGGTTTACATCTGGCGCGCTGAGGCCAATCCACACCAGGCCAACCGGTTTCCCCGGCATGCCGCCTCCTGGCCCGGCAATACCAGAAACAGCAATACCAATCATTTGATCCAACGGAAAGTGAGCCGAGAGCACACGCCGCGCTCCCTGCGCCATTTCAAGGACCGTTTGTTCGCTGACAGCGCCATAGGTAAGAAGGGTTTCATTGCGCACGCCCAAGAGACGTTCTTTGGTCTCATAGGCATAGGCAGTGATACTGCCCAAGTAATATTCAGAAGATCCGGGGATATTGGTAATCAGGTGACCGATCAGCCCACCGGTGCAAGATTCAGCCGCGACAAGTTTCATTCCACGCTGCCGGAGCAGCGTTCCAACCTGAACTTCTAAAGGTTCATCCAATTCCATGCCTCACAAGTCGATGATGGGAGTGTTGTGATTTGTACGAAAACAGGCCACTTTACCATTAAAACAAATGGCCTTGATCTTCAGCAACCGAACTTTTAACAGGCAAGCCGATCAGGGCTTTCAGGCGGTTGCAGGTAGCCGGAGCGTGCCCGGCATAGTCGTTGTCAAAGAAACCAAAGATGGCGTCAATCCCTTCCAGATTGGCGCGAATCCGTTCCAGCCATTCTTGCAGGCGCTCAGTGCGATCGAGCAGTTCTTCACCCGTATGCGGAAGAACATTATGCTTGCCAATCCAACGAATGTAGAGGAAAGAAGCTGTGGGATGAATATCCACCGGTAAATCCTCATAATCGGTAGACACCCAACACACTCCTCGCTGGCGCAGCAGCGCTTCTAACTGGCGAGCAGTTTCAGGCACATACCAGGAAGCATGCCGAAACTCAACTGCATAGCGTATGTGAGCATAAGGCGCTTCAGAGGGCAGAGCCTGAAGGAAACGATCCACCTGAGCGAGTTGATCGGCGTGAAAGCTCGGCGGCAGTTGCAGGAGCACCGCCCCCAGCTTGTGATCAAGCGACAGGAGCAAATCGACGAAAGCGCGCATCTCAACATCCGCGGGAAACTGCAAACGCAGCTCATGTGTAATACGCTTAGGCGCTTTCATGCAGAAACAGAAATCATCGGGAGTGGCAGCTAACCAACGCTGAAGCTGCGCCGGGGATTGCGGGCCGTAGAAAGTAGTATTGACTTCGACGGCATTGAAGATCCGGCTGTAATAGCTGAGCGCCTGGTTAGAGGGCAGCCCTACCGGATAAAAATGCCCCTTCCATTCAGGATACGTAAAGCCAATTGTTCCAAGATGCCATTCGACCATCATTCACCTTCATCGTTGATTAAACCACACTTGTTGAAGAAACACAAAAAGATGGTGGATGGCTCTCGGAGCCTTCCCCGCACTTATAATTCGCGGCGCTGTTTGTAACTTGAGCGGCGCTTGACCATGAGGTATAGATATGTTATGATCCAAAATGGAGTTAACTGAAAACATGGCTGAGGATCTAAACACGCAAAATCCGCGCCTTTCCAACTCAGAAGATAATGCGCTGCGCAACAGCGAACTCATTCCAGACCAACCTTCTGCTCCCCGGCCAACGCGCCGGTGGAGCGAAATTTGGGAACAGTTGCTGCGGCTTGGTTTAGGCGAAATAACAATGCAGGTGGGTACAATTGTGGCCTCCATTACCCTGGTACTGTTAGTGATATGGGTAATGGGGAGCTTTTATTTAAAGGGCGAGGTTGCCTATAAGCGCGATGCAGCCATCGCTGCACCGCTGCCAACCAATACACCTACCCTCCCCCCGCCGCCATTTGATCTGACAATGGTGCTTGCTTTAAACAATGGCATTCCGCGGTACGCGCAGTTGCACACGACGCTGCCCTCACGCGCACGTTTTGAGATCACCGAATATGAAGTAAAACAAGGCGATACGATCATCGGCATCGCGGAAAAGTTCAATCTAAAGCCCCAGTCCATCTTATGGGGGAACTTTGATACACTGGCAGATGACCCCCACCGTCTACAGGTAGGGCAGAAACTGCGTATCCTGCCGCTGGATGGCGTGCTGCATGATTGGCACGAAGGGGAAGGATTGAACGGCGTAGCCAGTTTCTTTGGCGTGACGCCCGAAGATATCATTAACTGGCCTGGAAATAACCTGGACATGGATACGATTGGTGATTACACCACCCCTAATATTCAGGTCGGTACGCAGTTATTCGTCCCCGGGGGTTCACGGCCCTTCATTTCATGGAGCGCTCCTCTCATCAGCCGCAGCGACCCAGCCAAGGCCAAAATTTTCGGGCCTGGCTACTGTGGCACCATTTTAGACGGCTATATCGGCAGCGGCACGTATGTTTGGCCGACTGTAGAACACTGGCTTTCAGGGTACGATTACACCCCTGATACCAACCACTGGGGCATCGACATTGCTGGGAGTATGGGCAACGCTATTTACGCTGCGGATAGTGGTGTGGTGGTGTATGCCGGATGGAATGACTGGGGTTACGGGAATGTAATCATGGTCGATCACGGTAACGGCTGGCAAACCCTCTATGGGCACCTGAGCCAGCTAAATGTAAGCTGCGGTACGAGCGTTTCACAAGGCGCGATCATCGGCCTGATGGGCAGCACCGGTAACTCCTCAGGGCCGCACCTGCACTTTGAGCTACGGGACGCGGGTGGTAACCGGGTGAACCCGCACAACTTCTTGCCATAGGATGATGGACGCACCCGCCGATATAAGACCTTCTCCAATTGCCGGAACCTGGTATCCGGGCGACCCTCAGCGGCTGGCGCAGCAGGTTGATCATTATCTTCAGTCTGCGCGCCTGCCAGACCTGCCAGGTTACGTAGCCGGAATCATTGCGCCGCACGCCGGGCATCGTTACTCGGGACAAACGGCAGGACATGCCTTCGCCACCGTTGCCGGGCAGGCGCGCGATCTGGTCGTCATCATTTCGCCCATGCACTCGGCGCATCCAGCGGCACTGCTTACCTCGGCGCATTTGGCCTACAGCACCCCGCTTGGCACAGTGTGGATTGATACAGAAGCAGTCGCTCAGTTGGATGAAGCCCTGACCAATGATGGCCTTACATTGACCCCGGTCGCAAATGATAAAGAACATTCTTTAGAAATTGAACTGCCTTTCTTGCAGCGGGCAATCAATGGAACATTTCAAATCTTACCCGTGATGGTGCGCAGCCTGTCTCCTCTGGTAGCACGAGAGTTAGGGCACGCTCTGGCAAAGGTGCTCCAGGGAAAAAGCAGCCTGATGGTAGCCAGCACGGACCTATCACACTTTTATCCAGAAGAAATGGCGCAAGAATTGGATCTAGAGATGCTGCGCAGGATTCGAAACTTCGCGCCTGATGATCTGTTTACTGCTGAACGAACAGGCAAAGGCTTTGCTTGCGGCGTAGCAGCGGTGGCATCCGTCTTATGGGCAGCCAGAGAAATGGGAGCAAACACGGTCGAAATACTCCATCACAGTACATCCGCTGACGAAACCGGCGATCGTGGATCTGTGGTTGGTTATGGAGCGGCTGTTGTTCTCAAACGCGCATGAGTTCTTGGTCAAGTTTTATTAATCTTCCTGCTGATTTCCCTAAATGCTTTTTTTGTGGGAGTCGAATTTGCCGCAGTGGCTTCTCGCCGCTCGCGGCTTGAACTGTTTGCCTCCGCTGATGCCCGCTCTGTTCAGTTAGTTCGCAATTGGTTAGAAAATGAAGCTGTTCGCGACCGGCTCATTGCCGCCTCACAGTTGGGGATCACGGTGGTCAGTCTGGCGTTGGGTGCAGCCGGCGAAGATGCCTTTCAGACTCTGCTGGAGCCCTATTTCGAGAACCTGGTAATCCCAACACAGTTGGCTTTTCTCGACAACCTGGTAGGCGCACTGCCGCTCATCATTTCACTGACAGTGATCACAAGCTTTCACGTGGTGTTGGGTGAGCAAGTGCCAAAAGTCGCAGTGCTGCGCGGGCCAGAACGTTTTGCATTGATCGCAGCGCCGATCATGCATGTTTTCAGCACTGTGTTTCGTGGTTTCATCAATCTACTGGATCTGGCGACTCGCGGAAGTCCTGCGGTTGATCGGGCTGCCCGCGAATGGGCACACTCATTCCGCTGTCATTTCCGTTGAAGAATTAAGACAAATTGTCTCCGGGCCTGAAATTGAAGGCGTGATTGACCGTCCTGAACGCGAAATGCTCTCAGCCGTCATCGACTTCGGTGAACTGGTAGTGCGCCAGGTAATGGTTCCCCGCACAGAAATTATCGCAGTTGAGGCCAAAACGCCGATTGCAGAAGCCATACAGGTTGGGGCGAAACATGGCATTACAAAGCTGCCCGTCTATGAAGAAAACCTGGACCAGGTAGCGGGGATTTTACACATGAAAGATCTGCTGCCCATTATTCACGAGCAGGAAATGCAAGTGCGCCCCGCAATTGAACTGGCTCGAGATGTTTTGTTTGTGCCAGAAACCGTTTCAGTCAATGACCTGCTGCTGCATATGCGTGCGCGCCGCCAGCATCTGGCGATTACACTGGATGAATTTGGTGGTACCGCCGGGCTGGTGACGTTGGAAGATCTGCTGGAAGAGATCGTAGGGGAAGTGCAAGACCCCTTCGATGTAGATAACCCTCAGGTGCAAATGCTGCCAGATGGGGCCGCGTTGGTCGATGGAATGGCAATGATTGAAGATATCAACGAACAGTTATCGCTGAACCTGTTTGATCCAAATTATGACACCATCGCTGGTTATATGCTGGGCAAGTTAGGGCGGGTCGCCCAGCAGGGAGATGTGGTGGATGACACCGACCAGGGAGTTCGTCTCAAAGTAGATTCGATGGACAGGCTGCGAATTGCGCGAATTCACCTGTCGCGGTTATAGGTAGAATCGCTTGTCCAATGCCATGCCTGACTCCATCTACGTCGAAGTTGCTGTTAATGTTCCCCAGGTTTCTGGTTTATATCATTATCATATACCGGACGAGTTGACCGGGCAGATTGTCCCAGGTAGTTTGGTGGTAGTGCCATTTGGTGGGCGAGAAGTGCAAGCGATTGTCCTGCGGCTGCTCTCGCAGCCTGAGGTGCGCGAAACACGGCCCGTACAAACCGTGCTGGACCCCCAGCCCGTGCTGACCAGCGTGCAGATGGAGCTGGCGCGCTGGCTTTCAGAAGAAACACTTGCCCCCCTGGCGCTCTGCTACAATCCCATGCTGCCGCCTGGGCTCAGCCAGCAGTCAGATACACTTTTCCATCTCAATTCTCAAGCCATTGATGAAAAGAAGCTCAGCCCGGCACAAGCACGCCTGGTGCACTTGCTGGAACAGCGTGGTGACCTGCGCGGGCGGCAGATAGATGCGGCCCTGCCGCGCCAGGGCTGGAAAGCAGCGGCGCGTGCGCTGACAAGGCGCGGTTGGCTGCAAACGCGAGCCATTTTGCAGCCGCCAAGTGTGCGCCCTAAGATGGTGCGAACCGTGCAGTTGGCCGTTTCGCCGCGGGAAGCTGAAGCCCGGCTGGAATCAGTAGGCAGAGCAGGTACAGCCGCGTTAGAGCGCCGTCAGGCTATTCTGCGCTTTTTGATGCGCGAGCCGTGGCCGGTAGAGGTCGCCTGGGTATATGCCTCCTGTGGAGGCAGCATGCAAGATTTACAGCGTCTGGCTGAAGATGGTTTGGTGGCATTAGGCGAAAGTGAAACCTGGCGCGATCCTTTGGAACGGCTAACGGTGGATTCGAGCGAACCACCGCTGCTGACCGAAGCGCAGCAGGCAGTATGGAAGACGCTGCAAGGCGGCATCCGGCAGGCGGCAGGCAGTGGCGGCCTGCCTTTACCGTACTTACTGCACGGGATCACCGGATCGGGTAAGACAGAAATTTACCTGCAAGCCGTCACCGAAACGCTGCATCTCGGCCGGCAGGCGCTGATCCTGGTGCCCGAGATTTCGCTGACCCCCCAAACGGTGCGCCGCTTCATGGCGCGTTTCCCAGGGCAAGTCGGGCTGATTCACTCACGGCTGTCGGCAGGTGAGCGTTATGATACCTGGCGCCGGGCGCGCGCGGGAACCCTGCCGGTGATCGTGGGGCCGCGCAGCGCCTTGTTCACGCCGCTGCCAGACCCAGGGTTGATCGTAATTGATGAGTGCCATGACGGCGCTTACTACCAGGATGATGCCGCGCCAAACTACCACGCGGTTGACACGGCTGTGGCATACGCCCGGTTGGCGAGAAGCGTTTTGGTGTTAGGGTCCGCGACGCCAGAGGTAGAACTATACAATCAGGCCCAGCGGGAACACTGGCCCATCTTGCAGCTTCCGGTGCGAATCCTGGCTCACCGCAAAACGGTGCAGGCCCAACTTTCACAGATAGAGTCGCAAACCCCTCAAAAGCAATCGCCCAGAGAAACAGAAACACCACAGGCTGTGGAAAAGGCCAGTTATATGGCCCTCAATCTACCCCCTGTCAAGATCATTGACATGCGGCAAGAGCTAAAAGCTGGAAACCGTACCATCTTCAGCCGAGAACTGCAAACAGCGCTGGAGCATGTGCTCGAGACGCACCAGCAGGCTATTCTATTCCTCAACCGGCGCGGAACGGCAACCTATGTCTTTTGCCGCCAATGTGGATACAGCCTGCGCTGCCCGCGCTGCGACTTGCCGCTCACCTACCATGAAGATCTCAAAGGCCTGATCTGCCACACCTGCAACTATCACCGGCAAATGCCGAAAGTTTGCCCGCAGTGCGAAAGTCCTCACATCCGCCAGTTTGGAACAGGCACAGAAAAGGTAGAGAGCGAGGTGCAGGCGCGCTTCCCACAGGCCAGGGTGATCCGCTGGGATTATGAAACCACACGTCAGAAAGGCGCGCACGAGATGCTGCTGCAAACCTTTAGCGAGCATCGGGCAGATATCCTGGTAGGGACCCAAATGGTGGCGAAAGGCTTTGACCTGCCGCTTGTAACCCTGGTCGGGGTGGTGCTGGCAGATGTGGGCTTGCAGCTTCCAGACTATAACGCGGGAGAACGCACCTTCCAACTGCTCACCCAGGTAGCCGGACGTGCCGGACGCAGCCCGTTAGGGGGACAGGTTGTCCTTCAAACCTTTATGCCAGAGCATTACGCCATTCGGACGGCAGCCAGGCACGACTACAGCGGCTTTTACCGGCAAGAAATGGCTTACCGGCGCAAGATGAATTACCCCCCCTTCTCACGAATGGTGCGTCTGGAGTACCGTCACGCGGATGCCGAAAAAGCAGAGAGCGAAGCCCGCAGCATGGCACAGCAGATCGAAAGCTGGCTGCGCGAAAATGAGTACCGCTCGACCCATATCATCGGCCCAGTCCCCTGTTTTTTCAGCCGCCAGAACGGTTTATACCGCTGGCAAATCGTGCTGCGTGGGCCAAACCCCATCGCCGTTTTACGCCACCGATCGTTGGGCGACTGGCGTGTGGAAATTAAGCCGACCAGCCTGTTATAGACAAAAACCACCGAATAAACTGGGCTTGATTTAGTAGAACCTGCTATAATGTCATATATACGAATGCTGATCTTGATTTAACCGAGGGTGCCAATGCCGACACGCCGTGAAGTTCTAACTTGGGAAGACGTTGACAAGCTGATAGACCACTTAATTCCCCAATTTTCAACTGAATTTGATGCAATGGTCTTAATTACCAGGGGAGGGATCACCCCGGGCGGAATGTTAGCTGAAGCGCTGCAAATCAGTGACATTTTCAACGCAGCTGTAGATTTTCCAGCAGAGATTGAAAATGAAAAGCAGCGTGAGCGGAATCGCCTGCTGGCATGGCCGAAGTTCTTACAGTTTCCAGAAGAGAATCTGGTACGCGGACGCCGTGTTTTAGTGGTTGATGATGTTTGGGGGTCGGGACGTACGATCACAGCCGTGAAAAATCGAATTTCATCTGAAGGTGGTATGCCCTACACCTGTGTTTTGCACTTTAACCCATACCGCAGCCTGTTCGGCACCGTCCGGCCAGATTACTATGCCGCCATTACGGATGCTTATATTGTCTACCCGTGGGAGATTAATCGCGGGACAGAAAACATGGTGCTCGGACGGAATGACTTTTAGCGGTTTCTGAACCAGTAGAGTCAAAAGCCCCGAACCGGATCCGGCGCGGGGCTTTTTTATTCTGGAATACAAGAGTCAAGTAAGCGTTACGCGAAGAACGCCTCGAGATAACGCTCGACCATCTTCTCAAGCCCAAAAGCGGCCTCGGCGCGCGCGCGCGCGGCCTGACGAAAACGCTCCGGCTGGGTCAGGATCTGTCGGGCAGCATCTGCCAGAATGGGAATATCGGGCGGCTCCAGGCGCCAATAATTACTACCCCACGGAACGACCAGTCCCGAATCTCCCTCAATTAATTCGGGTAAAGCGCCAGTAGCATAAGAGACAACCGGCAGTCCACACGCGAGGGCTTCGATCACTGAATTGGGGCAAGCCGCATTCAAATCAGCCGAAAACAAAACATTTGCTGAACGATCGATCTCTGGAATCTGATCACGCTTGACCACGCCGCGCCAGTTAATCAGACCAGGGGCAAGCCGCTCGTACCTCCCCTGTAAACGCGCTGGCACATCCCCCACGACCATCAATTCCACCGATTGATCCATGATTTCATTTAAACGACGGGCCAGATGGAAAGCATTCTCTAAGCCCTGTTCATTGCCTCCCCCCAGGCGGCCTTCAACCAGGAGCAGCCGATAAGAACCGTTAAGGCGCTGCTGAGTTCCTTCTGGTGAGAAAGCCTGCAAGTCAACACCGTTATAAATGACCGTATTTGACGCTGAAACGGATTTATAGACGGTTTGCCACCAGGTGCGAGCGAAATTACTTTGATAGACAACATGCTGCGCTAAAGAGCGCCGGATGGTCGCCAGGACAAAGTTATTCCACTCTGAGCGGAGAAAATGGCGGACCCCCGTGAAACGGCGACGATGAATCCAATTCATGCCGTTCAGACGCTGAACGATGCGCACGCCCCGCCGCTGCGCGCGCCATAACTCGTCCATTCGCGAAGTGCCGCCAATGACGAGGATCACCTTGCAGTGAGGGTCAGAAGGGGCTGAAACGATAGGCACACCACGCTGATGCAGCCCAGCAACAAGCCGGGCGCGAAAGGAAGCTGGTCCCCCTAAACCTTCCAGGCGGGGCAAAATGCAAACCCCACCCGCTGTAGAAGAGATGGTCATGCGCCTGATCCCAGCGGCCTGGATTCGAGCAAAGCAGCCACAATTCGTTCAGCGGCATGACCATCCCCAAAGGGATTGGCAGCGTGCGCCATCACGTCGTATGCAGCCGGATTATCCAACAAGCAGCGCGCCTCGCTCACGATCCGGTCGGGATCTGTACCCACCAGTTTCAACACCCCGGCAACTACCCCCTCAGGGCGCTCCGTCACCTCACGCAGCACCAGGGTAGGCACCCCCAACCCGGTGGCCTCTTCCTGAATACCACCAGAATCTGTCAGCACGAGGGTAGCATTTTTCATCAGGTGAACCATCGGCAGATAGTCTTGGGGAGGCATCAGCGTGACATTAGGAACACTTCCAAGCAGGCGATAGACAGGCTCTTGCACGTTGGGATTGAGATGCACAGGATAGACGAGCTGCAAGCGATCCGAATAACACTCGGCTAATGTGCGCAGCGCAAGGCAGATATCTTCCAGGGGCTGGCCCAGATTCTCGCGGCGGTGAGCCGTAATCAGCACCAACTGCTTGCCGCCCGGACAGACTCCCAGCCGTTCCAACAGATGATTGACCTGCTCAGGAGGCTTAGTCTGAACAATACTATGGAGCGCGTCGATGGCGGGGTTGCCCGTAACCACAATCGATTCGGAAGGAATATTTTCACTGAGCAGATTCTGGCGGCTGTGTTCCGTGGGAGCAAAATGTAAGTCAGCCACTACGCCGGCTACACGGCGGTTAATTTCTTCGGGGAAGGGCTGGAAGCGGTCGCGGGTGCGTAAACCTGCCTCCACATGCCCAATTCGAATGCGATGATAGAAAGCCAACAAGGCGGCTGCCATAACCGTGGTAGTGTCGCCCTGCACCAGGATCCAATCCGGGTTGACATCCGTCAGAACTGGGTCTAAATGAGTAAAGATATTGGCTGTAAGCTGCGCCAGAGACTGGTTAGGCCGCATGAGATTAAGATCAATATCCGGATGAATCTCAAACAGATTCAAAACCTGGTCCAGCATCTGCCGGTGTTGGGCAGTGACGCAAACGACTGGCTCGATCCCTGGCGTTTGCGCAAGGCGCCGAACGACTGGAGCCATCTTGACAGCTTCCGGACGAGTGCCAAAGATTGAAAGGACGCGAAGGGGTGTCATGCGTTTTTCCCATCTCCCAGGCGGTAATAGTGAAAACCGAAGGGCTGCCAGTCATCCGGATTCCACACATTGGCGCAGTCAACAATCACTCGGGCCGGAGTAAGTTGGGCCAGGACGTGCGGTTCAAGACTGCGCAGCGGGCTGTGCCCCACCAGCAGCAGCAGGACTTCAGCATCCTCAATTGCCTCTGCCAAAACCTGGGCAGACTGGCAGCCGCTGACCTCAAAGCCAGGTTTGTATGGCTCATAAGAAATGACCTGGGCGCCCTCCTCTGCCAGCAGCTGGCAGATTTCGATCGCCGGGCTTTCCCGCAGATCATCGACATCGGGTTTATATGCCAGGCCAAGCGCAGCGACACGAATGCCTTCCAGCTTCCCAACAGCGCGCTGGATGAGTTGAATCACGAAATGAGGCTGCGAGTCATTTACCGTGCGCGCAGTTCGGATGAGGGGCGAAATTTCGGGGGCAGCCTCGACCAGGAACCAGGGATCGACGCTGATGCAATGCCCCCCTACCCCTGGACCGGGCGAAAGGATCTTGACACGGGGATGAAGGTTGGCAATCTGAATAGCCTCCCAAACATTGACGCCAAAGTGATCCGCCAGGCGCGAAAATTCATTTGCGATGGCGACATTCACATCGCGATAGGTGTTTTCCATCAACTTAACCATCTCAGCAGTGGTCGCATCCGTGAGGATGATGTTACCGCGCACAAAGGTGACATAGAGTGCGCGCCCGGCGTCAGCAGAAGCCGGGTCAACCCCGCCAATAACGCGTGCATTTTCAATCAGTTCGCGCAGGATTTGACCAGGTAGAACACGTTCAGGAGTATAAGCCAGGAAGAAGTCCTGCCCGGCTTTCAGACCAGACCGCTCAAGAATGGGGCAAACAATATCCACCGTAGTGCGCGGCGGAGAGGTCAACTCGAGTACAACGAGATTGCCGCGGCGCAGATGAGGCACAATCGATTCAGCAGCAGCAGTGACATAGCTGAGATCAGCGCGCTTTTCCTCTTTAAAGGGCGTGGGAACCGCAATGATGAAAGCATCAGCCGGTTGAGGACAATCCTCAACCACCAGGTTGCCCGAAAGAAAGGCGGCCTGTACAAGCGTGCGAAGGCCCGGCTCATAAATATGCAGTTCGCCTTCTTTAAGGCGATCTACTACCTGACGGTTAATGTCAACGCCAACGACCTTCAAGCCATGAGTGGCAAACGTGCTGGCGGTTGGCAAACCGATATATCCTAAACCAAGAACACAGATTTTCTGGAACTCCACAAGCAGCTCCTCGCTTCATAAGAATTTGTCATTATCTTACCGTAAAAGGCTGATCCTGTATTATCTCATAATTAAAAAAGGTTGCGAAGAGTTGTTTGTTCACAAAAGCGAAATGAGCGGTGATTACCCACAAGTCGAAAGGGGATAGAAAAGCTCCATTTCCTGTGGTATGAATCAGTTAGCGAAAAAGATCAACCAGGAGATGGAGCGATGTTGACTTTACCCGGAAGTGCGGAAATTGCCAAGTTACCTGTGGAGGAAATCGAAGCGACGATCGAGCGGGTGACCCAGCCGATGCAGACGGGGTTACCCGATGCGCGGCTGAAAGCGGTGATCCCGCTGGCAGTGCGCTGCATATTAGCGACTGAAACGCCGGTGATCACGGCGATGAGCCGGGCGGTCAGTCGGGTGGAAGCGGAATGCTGGGCGGCGGCCAAACGGATCTATCGCTTTCTGGATAATGAGCGGTTCAGCCACGAAGCATTGTTTGCCGGGTTATATGCAATGACCCAGGCGAATGTCGCCCAGGAACAGCCCGCTTATCTGGTGGTCGCGGTGGATCCAGTCAACTTCGAAAAACCCTATACCGAAAAGCTAGAGGGGGTGAGTACCGTTCACAAAAGCACGCCGCCAGCCCTGGATGGGGGCGCCCGCCTGGCCCACGGCTACCCCGCCATCACCGCAAGCGTGGTCAATACGCGGGTGCCAGGGGTCAGCTATGCCAACTGGTTCTCCTATCACATCGATTTCATCAGTCAAAATACGGAGATCCAGCAGGCAATCGAGCAGACACGCCAGCTGTTCCCCGGCTATCGCATCCGCTTTGTGATGGATAGTGGCATGGATGATCAGAAGATCTTTGCCTGGCTCAATCACCCTGAGGTAGAGTTTGCCATCCCCGCCACCCATTTGGAGCGCTGGGTGGAAGTCTACAATGAGCGGCTCGATCGCTGGGAACGCGAGCAGTTGCAAGATTTGGTCGACAGCCTGCCCTTCACCCTCCGCTACCAAGCCGCTTTCCAGCATGCCGGACGGACGCATGGGGTGATGCTCCAAGCTGGGGTCTTGCACATTCGCCTGCCTGACACCCAGCAGGAATTGTGGGCGCTGGTGGCCTATAACACCTGGGAAGACCGCACGCTGGTCCTGCTCACCAACATTCCCCTGCTAGACGATCCCACCATCCGCCAGGTGTATGGCGATTGGCGCTTACGCGGCCGGATTGAACACGGCTATCGCTTTGATCAGGAGCAAGGACTGGATGTTGAAGATCTGCGCGTGCAAACCCTCGAACACATGAAACGGCTGTTTGCCCTGGTCCTGGCCGCTACCCAGTTGGTCTTTCACATCCTGCACCATTGGCCCGCTCAAGCCGTCTATTGGCTGCGCAAGTTGGGTGGGAAACTCGGCCTACCCTCCGATCGCGATGGCCCCTATATCCTCCTCCGTGGGATCGCCATGGTTTTATTGACCAACGCTACCCTTTCCTTTGCCGCTATCTCGCCTTTCCCTCATCAACTTTTCTTCCATCTTTAACTTATGGGTAATCACCGCCGAAATGATACTTGACACAGAACGAATGTTCGTGTATATTATTCAAAATAGTACAAATGACCGATAAATATCGGAAAATGGCGAGGCTTGCGATGGCTAGAAGAAATGAAGGCCTGGGCGACCGGCACAAACGTATCATGCAGTTCCTGACCGAGTTCCAGGATGAACGCGGTTATTCCCCCTCAATTCGAGAAATTGGTAGACATATTAGCGTAGAATCGACTTCACTGGTCGATTACTATCTGGAACAATTACGCGAAGAGGGGTTCATCGAACGAGACAAACGCGTTTCGCGCAGCATCCGGGTGGTAAAGACGCTGGATCGAATGGCGCAAACGATGGGCGAACTGCTCAACATTCCGATCTGGGGGCGCATTGGCGCCAGCCTCCCGATCCCCATGCCCCCTACACAAAGTGGTTCCTATTTTGACTCAGAAAGTTCAGTAGAAATTGCCGCAAGCTGTCTGTCAACACGCGAGAAAGCGGCCGATCTGTTTGCGCTGGAAGTAGATGGTACCTCGATGATCGACGCCATGGTGAATGATGGCGACATCGTCATTATGAAACGGGCAGAGACGGCGAACAACGGTGAAATGGTAGCGGTATGGTTGGAAGATAACAACGAGACAACGCTGAAGTATTTTTATCGAGAAAACGGGCGCGTGCGTCTCCAACCGGCCAACCCGACGATGGATCCCATCATCATTGATAACCCAGAGCAGGTGCGCATCCAGGGTAAGGTGGTGATGATTGTCCGGCAGCTCAAGCCTGTCGACTAAGTACAAACACAGAAATTGTGAAATGTCGTAGGCGGTTATCTAGCCGATTAGCCAGCATAAAGCGAAATAAACAACAGAAGGATACCTTCTGAAGAACAAAAAAGAAGCGGTGCGTTTTGCACCGCTTCTTTTTTGTCAGCATATTGCTGAAGGCCTGGAACTAGGCAACTTCAATGTTGGCGCCGGCGGCCTCAAGCTTGGCCTTGGCGTCCTGAGCTGCATCCTTGCCAACCGCAGAGAGGATCTTGGAACCAGCGGTTTCAGCCATGTTCTTGGCCTCAACCAGGCCCAGGTTGGTGAGCTGGCGAATGACTTTGATGACCTCAATCTTCTTGGGGCCAGTGTCCTTCAGGACTACATCAAACTCAGTCTTTTCCTCGACGGGTTCAGCAGCGGCGGCAGGCGCAGCGGCAGCCATCGCGGCTACAGGCGCGGCGGCGGAAACGCCCCACTTTTCCTCGAGCATCTTGACCAATTCAGCAGCTTCAAGCACAGTGAGAGTGCTCAGATCGTCAACCAGTTTTTGCATGTCAGCCATTGTAAAAAACTCCTTCTTGCGTTTTGCGATCTTTCGAATGCAAGATCGATCGATCTATAATAAGATAAATTCCAATTTGTACTTCAAATCCCACCGGGAAACCCCAGACGGGTTCTCATACTAAGCAGCGGGAGCTGCCTCGTTTTCTGTCTCGGAATAAGCACGAACCACAGAAGCCAGACCGCGAGCAGGTTCAGCAAGGGTGCGAACCAGGCGAGAGGCCGGGGCATTGAGCAAACCGAGTAGCTGAGCGCGTACGACTGGCAGCGGCGGCAGAGTCGCCAGGGCTTTGACCTCATCAATGGTCATGGTGCGTTTGCCCAGGTAACCACCCTTTACACTGAAGTTATCGCTCTTTGTCGCATCATTGATGATCTTAGCCATTCCAGGAGCATCATTGTAAGCGAAACCAACAATCGTGGTCCGCTCAAGGAAATCCTTCGAATCGAGGCCAAGCTTATCCATGACAATGCCAAACAGGGTGTTCTTGACGACGTGCATTTCACCACCTGCTTCACGTGCGCGGGCGCGGAACTCGTCCACCTCTTTCATGCTCATCCTGGAATATTCAACCAAAAAAACGGCTTTGCTTTCAGTCAGCCACTTTTCGTAACTTTCCATGATTTCAATTTTTTCTTCTTTTGTGAAGGCCAACGGGAATTCACCTCCTTCCTGCCTTAAAATAAAAATCTTTGCCTTATGTACCCAGGCAAAGACTGCTGATTAACCCCGTTTATACGGAATTGTTGTCATTCGACATCAGGTCTTCACCTCGGCTGGATATTAAGCCCTTCGAAAAAGGCACCGGCTTTCTCCGGCGAAGCGCATCCTGCAAACACAGAATGCTTATTCTATTGGAGCGGCCAAATTATACCATAAACATGGGGATTACAAGGTTTTTCTTCCTCGTAATCCCCATATGTTTACAACGAAACTAGCTTCCCGCTTCCATCGCAAGGGCCTGGTTGGTATCCACGCGGATAGCAGGGCCCATAGTAGAAGTGAGAGTGATCCGGCGAATGTAGATCCCTTTGGCAGCCGCGGGACGCGCTTTGCGGATGGCATCCATGAGGGCAGCCAAATTCTGATAGAGCTTTTCGATATCGAACGATACCTTGCCAACCGGAATATGGAGGTTGGCGGTCTTATCGAGACGGAACTCAATACGACCAGCCTTCAATTCCGTGATCACGCGCGCCAGATCCTCTGCGGGCACTACAGTGCCAGCGCGGGGGTTCGGCATCAGGCCGCGCGGACCCAGAACACGACCGAGGCGGCCTACACGACCCATCATATCTGGGGTAGCGACAGCCACATCGAAGTCCGTCCAGCCACCCTGAATTTTGTTGATCATCTCATCAGTGTCAGCAACGTAATCTGCACCCGCTTGCTGTGCCAGTGTTGCGCCTTCACCCTGAGCAAAAACTAAAACACGCACAGATTTACCGAGACCGTTGGGCAGAACGACAACTTCACGAACCTGCTGGTCAGCCTGGCGCGGGTCAAGCCCAGTGCGCATATGAATTTCGACCGTCGAGTCAAAATCGGTAAAGGATGTTGCCTTCACCAGTTCTAAAGCCTGGCGCGGATCGTACGTCGCATCGACATCGATCTTCGCAAGCGCTTCCAGGTACTTTTTACCATGACTTGCCATGAAAACTCCTTTGTGGTGCTAATGGGTATTCGAAAATACCCTCCCACGAATCACTAGTCAACTACCAAAAGGCCCATATTGCGAGCCGTACCCTCGATCTGACGCATTGCACCTTCAACGTCGATCGCGTTCATGTCCTTCATCTTAATTTCAGCAATCTCACGGACCTGAGCGCGGGTGACCCGTCCTACCTTTTCACGGTTAGGGACGCTGGAACCCTTCTCAACACCAGCCGCCTTGGTCAATAAAACAGCGGCAGGCGGCGACTTGAGAATGAAGGAAAATGAACCATCGGTATAAACGGTAATTTCCGCAGGGAGAATTTCGCCCGCCCGGTTGGACGTACGAGCGTTATATTCCTTGCAAAAAGCCATAATATTAATGCCATGTCCAGCAAGAGCAGGACCAATGGGCGGTGCAGGTGTGGCTTTACCAGCCTTGATCTGCAAACGAACTACTGCTTTAAGTTTCTTTGCCACAGACTTTTCTCCTTTGTGGTATTAGCGGGTGATTAAGTGGGCACCCTCCCACGAATACCCCTAAAGCAACCGGTAAGCCGCTTTAGGGATTGAACACCTAGGCCTTTTCGACCTGTAAAAAGTCCAACTCCACTGGGGTTTCACGCCCGAAGAAGTTGACCATTACCCGTACCTTTGAACGCTCCATATCGATTTCTGCAACCGTACCGCGGAAATCGTTGAATGGGCCGTCCACAATTCGAACACGCTCGCCAACCCGATAGGTAACCTTTACGCGCGGAGCTTCTGCTTCCATACGCCGTAAGATTTGAGCCACCTCTTCAGGGCGAAGGGGCGTAGGCTGATTACCCATCCCTACGAAGCCAGTAACTCCAGGGGTATTGCGTACCACGTACCACAATTCTTCAGTCATGATCATATTGACCAAAACATAACCTGGGAAAACGTGGCGCTCCACTGTGCGCCGCTTTCCATCCTTGACCTCGATCTCCTCTTGAGTGGGGATCACGACATCATAGATTTTGTCTTTCATTCCCATGGTTTCGATTCGCTGCTCCAGGTTGTGGCGAACTTTGTTCTCATAACCAGAGTAACAATGAACCACATACCAGGCACGCTCACCATTCATCGCCTCCTCGTCGGAGAGCTGTTCAGCAGGTTTCCCGGGCGAAGACAGTGACGCGTCCAACGAGCCAGGGGCTTCTGACTGGCTGGTGAAAACTTCGTCATCACTATCAAACTGATTCCGTGCGTTCATCTGTTTGCGCACCCTTTCTCCTGCCGCTACCCAACTGATAACTTACGCTATCAGCAGAGTAATCAGCCTGGAAAATAGAAAATCCAAAACACCAAGAATAGCACTCATCGCAAACATTACAACGAGGACAATTCGCGTCAGTTGCCAGGCTTCTTGAGTGGTAGGCCAGGAAACCTTATGCAGTTCACCCATCGTTTCGCGCCACCAGCGCTGGATGGCATTGGGCTGTTTTGGCTTATCCCGATCACGGTCCGCCGACTTGGCCTTTTGAACCGTTTTAGGTTTCGGAGGCTGGCTGACCTTTTTTTCTGCCCGAGGGGCATGGGTTTCGGCCTGTTTTGCTTTTTCAGGCTGTTTAGCCTTTACAGTCTTTTCTGCCATGCGTCACTCCTTCTCATTACGGCTAAAACGCCGCCTCTATGGACGGCGTTGCCTTTTCAAGGCAGGCCAGGCAGGAATCGAACCCACAACCTCCTGTTTTGGAGACAGGCGCTCTGCCAATTGAGCTACTGGCCTACATGGATGGCGGGTAACCCCGCCATCACTTTCCATCATAGCCTTACCGCGTCTCGCGATGAATTCGATGACAGCGGCAGCGAGGACAATACTTTTTGATTTCCATTCGGCCCGGATCGTTGCGGCGATTCTTCTCGGAAAGGTAATTACGTTCTTTACATTCCGTGCACGCCAGCGTGATCGCAGGGCGGATATCTTTCTTTTTAGATGCCATCTTTCCTACCTGGGCAGCCAGTTGGCCGCCTCTCCTTCCTACTTAATAATCTTGGTGATGACACCAGCGCCGACGGTCAGACCGCCTTCGCGGATGGCGAACTTCGAGCCCTGCTCCAGTGCGACGGGAACGATCAGTTCCACTTCCAGGTTGACGTTGTCCCCCGGCATGACCATTTCCACGCCTTCCGGCAGTTGGATGGAGCCGGTCACATCCATCGTGCGGATGTAGAACTGCGGACGATAGCCATTGAAGAACGCCTTGTGCCGGCCTCCTTCTTCGCGCTTCAGCACGTACACTTCGCCCATGAACTTGGTGTGCGGCGTGATGCTGTTCGGCTTCGCCACCACCATCCCACGCTCGACGTCGGTGCGCTCAATCCCGCGCAGCAGCAAGCCCAGGTTGTCGCCCGCCATGCCTTCGTCCACAATCTTGTGGAACATCTCGACACCCGTCACGACCGAGTTCATGCTCTTCTCCCGCAGCCCCACGATCTCCACCGGTTCCCCGACTTTGATCTTGCCACGCTCCACCCGACCTGTCACCACCGTCCCACGACCTTTGATCGAGAACACATCTTCCACCGGCATCATGAACGGCTTGTCCGTCTCGCGCACCGGTTCCGGAATGTACTCATCCACCACCCGCAGCAGCTCTTTGATCGAAGCATAGCTGGGATCGTTCGAATCAGTCGAGGTGCTCTCCAGCGCTTCCAGCGCGCTGCCCCGCACGATCGGAATGGTGTCGCCCGGATACCCGTAGCTCGCCAGCATCTCGCGCAGTTCCAACTCTACCAGTTCCAGCAGCTCCGGATCGTTCATCTGGTCGATCTTGTTCAGATAGACCACGATCGAGGGCACTTCCACCTGGCGCGCCAGCAGCACGTGCTCACGCGTCTGGGGCATCGGACCGTCGGGCGCGGCTACCACCAGAATGGCGCCATCGACCTGGGCCGCCCCGGTGATCATGTTCTTGATGTAGTCGCGATGCCCGGGCATGTCTACATGCGCGTAATGCCGGTTCTCGGTTTGATATTCAACATGCGCGATGTTGATCGTGATGCCGCGCGCTTTCTCTTCTGGGGCGTTATCGATCTGGTCATACGCTCGATACTCTGCGTCACCCAGAAAGCTGCAGTATTTGGTGATCGCGGCAGTCAGCGTCGTCTTCCCGTGGTCGATGTGTCCCATCGTCCCTACGTTCAGATGCGGCTTCGTCCGTTCAAACTTTTGCTTAGCCATGATCTTCTCCTTGATAATTGATTACCAAGACAATTTCAATCAAATATCAACGGCTTAAAGAGCCCTCAATGGGATTTGAACCCATGACCTCGCCCTTACCAAGGGCGCGCTCTACCAACTGAGCTATGAGGGCTTGCCGTTCGCAAACCATCCCACTGGGCAAACCCCAAGAGACAGTCGTTGGGGGTCTTTTAGACCTTGTGGGTAGTGAAGGATTCGAACCTCCGAAGGGGTGTCCCCAACTGATTTACAGTCAGTCGCCTTTGGCCACTTGGCTAACTACCCAAAACCGAACCATCACAATACTTGTTACTTGTTGCTGGCTCGCAGGTGAGGCCGTTTTGGATCAAACGGCCTCACTCACCAGCCCACAACTGAGCCGACGACGGGAATCGAACCCGTAACCTACCACTTACAAGGCGGTTGCTCTGCCGATTGAGCTACGTCGGCGGATAGATCTGTTAAGCTTCCGCAACTAGCGCGTAGATTATACCAGAGGAACCTAACATTTACAAGGTAATTCTTTTTGAAAATCTGGTGCAATCAGCGGGTTGGGAGTTTATCAGAAGATCAGCGAAACGTCAAGGAATCATGACGTTTTTATGGAAGTTACCGCGAAAAGGGAGTCTCGCGCGTACCAGATCAAGTAAGTGTCCGAAGCCAGCCTGCGCCGCTTCCATACCTCTTTTTATTGTATAATCAAATCAAACATTGGAGGCTGCATGGAAATCACCTGGTATGGTCTTTCGTGCTTCCGGCTCACTGATAGAGGCATGGCAACGGTGGTCACTGACCCTTTTGACCACCGCCAGGCAGGATATGAGCCGCTAAAACTGAAAGCAGACATTGTCACAGTCAGTCATGATGCGCCTGGGCACAATCACCTGGAGGCAATTAAAGGTACACCTTATATCATTACCGGCCCTGGTGAGTTTGAAGTAGGAGGCGTATTTATTACCGGTATTCAGCTTGGCAGCGCACACCAGCAAGAAGGAGAACGCAACACAGTTTACGTGTTTGATTACAGCTCCCTGACTGTCGCCCATCTGGGGGATTTGAACCGGGTGCCTACCCAATCTGAAGTCGAGGCGATCGGGCCAGTAAATGTGGCGCTCTTACCCATTGGCAGCGGACGTGGTTTGAATGCAGCCCGTGCGGCTGAAGTTGTCAGCCTGTTGGAGCCTAATATCGTTATACCCATGCACTATGCCACGCCCAACTGCAATCTCCCCCTCGAACTCGTTGAGTAAATTCCTCAAGGAAATGGGCATCAGTGAGATGGAAACGCAGCCTGGGATTAAGGTTACTGGTAGCAGTTTACCAGAAGAAACCAAAATCGTTGTTTTAGACTATCAAAGCAGTTAGAGGAGCAACCCATGAGCTATAAGCTGATCATGACATGGGACATCGCCCCAGACCGAGAACAAGAATATTTTGAATTTGTTGTCCGTGAATTTATTCCCGGTGTCCAGCGGCTCGGATTCGAGCTTACCGATGCATGGGCCACCATTTATGGAAACCAACCACAAATTATGGTCGGGGCATCCCTGCCTTCTTTTATGAAGGTGCAGCAGGTGCTGCGTTCTTCTGAATGGGAGAGCTTGAACAATCAGCTTCAAGACTTTGTTCAGAATTATTCACAAAAAGTAGTGGAAACGCAGGGTGGATTCCAATTCTAGTCTTCACCCTTCCAATCCTGAATTACCTTCTAGCGAGCCAAACGCACAAAACGAAGGGGCCAGCCCCGACCAACTAAGTCATCGACAAGCCGGTCAGATCGCCAGGCTCTTACTGAAGTGGTATGACCAGAATGCCCGCCGGTTACCCTGGCGCGACCAACCTACACCCTACCGGGTTTGGGTTTCGGAAATCATGCTGCAGCAGACCCGGGTTGAAACGGTGGTTCCTTACTTTAATCGCTGGATGGAGCGTTTCCCTACCCTCGAATCAGTGGCTCAGGCTTCAGAGCAAGCTGTTTTACAGTTATGGGAAGGTTTAGGGTACTACAGCCGGGCGCGTAACCTGCACAAGGCAGCGCTGGTCGTCATGCAAAAGTATGCCGGTCAAATCCCATCCGACCCGGCTGAATTGGAAAAACTACCTGGGATTGGGCGTTATACGGCAGGCGCGCTGGCTTCGATTGCTTTTGGACAAGCCGCTCCCGCTCTGGATGGAAACATTCGCCGGGTGCTGGCGCGGGTCTTTAATGTTAGCCTGCCTATCCAATCGAAAGAAGGACAACAACGGCTGTGGGAACTGGCTCGCCAGGAGCTGCCACCACAACGCGCCGGAGATTATAACCAGGCGTTGATGGATCTGGGTTCTGCCATTTGCACCCCCCGTGCCCCGGCCTGTCTGATTTGCCCAATTGTGAGCGAATGCGCGGCCTTCGCATTGGGCGTACAAGCAGAACGCCCGGTGCGAGAAGAAAAAGCCCCTGTACCGCATTATACGGTCACAGCGGCTGTCATTCAGCGCGAAGGAGAAGCAGGGCTCATCCTACTCGCCAAACGCCCTTCTAAAGGGCTGCTGGGCGGTTTGTGGGAGTTCCCTGGGGGCAAGCTTGAAGCAGGTGAAAGCCTGCCAGAAGGTCTGGCGCGTGAGATTCGCGAGGAACTGGGGGTAGAGATCACCGTAGGGGAGGCATATGGGGTTTATACCCATGCTTACACTCACTTCAAGGTTACCTTGCACGCCTTCCTATGCCAGCTAAAGAAAGGGGAACCACAGCCAATTACAGCCAGTGAACTGCGTTGGGTGAAGCCAGAACAGATGAGCGATTTCCCCATGGGGAAAATTGACAGGCAAATTGCCCTACGGTTAAACCAAAAGACATTGAACTGAGAATGGGCAAAGAGGGGGGATAGGAAAAAAACGGATGGCGAACAAAGAAGACTACCGCGAAGCGATGGAGAAGATGCTGCGCGAACAAATTGTACAACGCGGCATCCGTGACCGGCGTCTACTCAATGCAATGTTTCGAGTGCCACGCCACTGGTTTGTGCCACCTCGCTACCGCGAACATGCTTATGAAGACGTCCCCTTACCAATTGGCATGGGACAGACGATTTCACAGCCCTATATGGTGGCTGCCATGACTCACCTGCTTGAATTCAAAGGGGATGAAACGGTATTGGAGATCGGCGCTGGTTCTGGTTATCAGGCTGCTGTACTGTCTGGAATGGCCCAAATCGTCCATACCGTAGAGCGTCACCCTCGCCTGGCACAACAGGCCCGCCAAACGTTAACCAAGCTGGGCTTTGAGAATGTCTTTGTCCATTGGGGCGATGGTTCTTTAGGCTGGCCAGAAGCAGCCCCTTATCAGGCAATTGTGGTAACAGCCGCCGCTCCAGATATTCCTGAACCGCTGTTGGAACAGTTGGACGAAGACGGCGTGCTGGTCATTCCGGTAGGAGATAGTGAAGGGCAGGTACTTCAGCGCTGGCGAAAGAAAAATGGGCATGTGTTTCGAGAGAAGCTGTTCCAGGTCGCCTTTGTCCCCCTGCGTGGGCGCCTGGGCTGGCAAGATGATGAATGGACAGAAGAGAATTAAGAACAAAAAAAACGGGATGCAAGCGTCAGGTCGGCGCTTGCATCCCGTTTTGATTCGGCTTTTCAGCCGTTATGATTTATTGACTGATACAAAGACGATCGGCCGGCGGCGGGTTTCGCTGTAAAGAAGCGTGCGAACTGCGTCTTCCACATCTTTCTTCAAATTGCCATTCGCGCGGCTGACGGTATCCGTCACCTTGCGACGGGCCTGATCGATCAACCCATTGGCCTCACGCGGCAAGATAAAGCCGTGTGTGAGAATCTCTGGATCCCCTTTCAACACATGCCCGGATTGATCGAGCGACAGATTGACCATGACAATGCCATCTCGTGAAAGGGCTTCACGTTCGCGCATAATATCCGGGTCCACATCCCCCACCCCAGAGCCATCCACGAAGACGTAGGGGCAAGAAAGATGCTCATCTGAGACCTTCATCTTGCCATCATACAGTTCAATCACCTGACCATTCTCGATAATGGCAATATATTCTTTCGGGATGCCCACGGCACGGGCCAGTTTCTCATGCTGTTTCAACTGGCGCATCTCGCCATGAACCGGAATAAAGTATTTAGGCTGTACCAGGTGGATGAGGAGTTTCATCTCCTCCTGACTGGCATGGCCCGAAACGTGAACCGGGGCAATCAATTCGTAAATAACATCCGCGCCGCGTTCAAACAAGCGGTTGATCGTGCGGTAGACATTCTCTTCGTTGCCCGGAATGGGGTGCGAAGAAAGTACAATCGTATCGCCTTCTTCCACATCAAAGAGACGATTGTTGCCCACCGAGAGCCTGCCCAAAATGGAGGTCGGCTCACCCTGCGAACCGGTGCACATAATCGCCACCTCGCTTGGGCGCATACTTAGCGCCTGATCAATCGGCACAACCAGGTTTTCTGGAATATCCAAATAACCCAACTTGCGCGCCATCTTGGCGTTGTCAATCATGCTGGTACCCACAAAGGCCAATTTGCGATTATGTCGCAAAGCGGCATTGGCAACCTGCTGCATGCGCGAAACTAACGAAGCAAAACTGGCAATGATAATGCGGCCTTTCGCCTGATTGAAAACATCTTCAAAGGCTGCGTCGATCACGCGCTCAGAGGGTGTCCAACCCGGCCGTTCTGCATTGGTTGAATCGGCCAGCAGCGCCAGCACGCCGCGGCGTGAAAACTCGGCCAGTTTCGCGTAATCGCTCGGCCAGTTATCAACCGGGGTGTGATCAAACTTATAGTCGCCAGTATGAACGATCAGTCCCACCGGCGTGTCAATTCCCAGGCCAACCGCGTCCGGAATCGAATGGCAAACGTGGAAGAAATCCACATTGAACGGGCCAATCTGAACAGTTTGTCCAGCTTGAACAGTATGTAAATCGGCCTTGCCACTCATACCATTCCGAGCAAGTTTGACCTCTAAAAGACCGCGCGTCAACGGCGTGGCGTAGATGGGGGCCTGGACATGCTCCAGCAGGTGATGAATAGCACCAATATGATCTTCATGACCGTGCGTGATAACGATGCCACGCACCTGGTCGCTGCGATCTTTCAAATACGTTAAATCTGGGATAATGTAATCGACACCCAGCATGTCGTTTTCGGGGAACATGATACCAGAATCAACGACGAGAATCTCGTTGTCGTATTCATAAATCATCATATTTCGCCCGACTTCCCCTAAACCCCCCAGGGGAATTATTCGAAGCTTTTTCGAACTCATAATTTACAACCTCTATCTAACAAAAAATCTTTGTAAAAAAAGCATCTTGCTTTTAACGGAAAATCAACCTTCCGGTCGCTCTCCCCTAAAATAAAAAATAATTTATAGGCTACTAACGATCCCTTACAGTCACTTTTAACAGTCACTTTAATTTTTAATAAAAAACTGCCCCGGCACAGGATATCAGCTGGGGCAATTCACTCTTATTTACCATCACACTGGACGGATCTTGCTCCACTTGTTAAGCCAGTCTCTCTCAGGCTGATCCTCCTTTACCGATCAGAAGTATTTTAACATAAAGCGGAGTGTTTGTCAAAAAAAATCGCCAAGAGAATCAAGAAAACCGCTAAGCCAGAGCGTGACCGTAAAGATGCTCGCGAATTCGAAGAACCTGACGGCGAAGACGATCATCGCGCTCGATCATATCAGCGACCTTCTCGCAGCCATACATGACAGTGGTATGGTCACGCCCACCCAGGGCTTCACCAATCTGCGGGAGTGAAGCGTTAACTTCTTCACGCATTAAGTACATGGCAACCTGACGAGGCAGGGCCACGTCACGTGAACGACTGCGGCCGAGGAGTTGTTCGGGGGATAGCCCAAAGACAGAAGCAACCGCTTGCAGCACCTGCTGTAGATCCAAAGAACCGCGCTGAGGAAGCAGGTCTGCCAGAGCCGTCTGAACAAGCTGCTGAGATAGCGGCTGCCCACTCAGGTCAGAAAAAGCCAGAACACGGGTGAGCGCGCCTTCGAGTTCGCGAATGTTCGACTGCACCAGCCGGGCGATCGTTTCGAGAATCTCGGCGGGCACTTCACGACCGGCGCGGTCCGCTTTGGAACGAATAACTGCGATGCGTGTCTCCAGGTCTGGAGGCTGGATATCTGCCGTAAGCCCCCACTCAAAACGCGAGCGCAGCCGTTCTTCAAGGGTCACCATGGCTTTCGGCGGGCGATCAGATGAAATCACAATCTGTTTATCCTGCCCATGCAGGGTGTTGAAGGTGTGGAAGAACTCTTCCTGGGTCGATTCCTTGCCAGCAATGAATTGAATATCGTCGATGAGCAGCACATCAATGCGCCGGTAGCGTTCACGGAAGGCAGGGGTGGTGTGCGTGCGGATCGCGTTAATCAGGTCGTTGGTAAACTCTTCAGAAGAGACATAGAGCACCTGAAGCCCTCGCTGGGTAGCAGTGTTACCAATGGCGTGCAGCAAGTGAGTTTTGCCCAACCCAACCCCTCCGTATAAGAAAAGGGGATTATAGGCGCGTGCCGGGTTATCAGCAACTGCCATGCAGGCTGCGTGCGCCAGGCGGTTGCTGGCGCCAACCACAAAGTTCTCGAAGGTGTAACGCGGGGTAATGGTAATATTCGAGCGTGTGCCCGTATCGGGAACAGCTTCATCCACAACCATCTCCCCTTCCTCTGAAGATTCATACTCTTTATGCCAGACAATGAAACGAACCATTTGCGGTTTGCCCATAATTCCTGTCAGGAGGCGAGTGATTGTCAAGGAGAGGCGGCTCTCTAACCAGTCTCGCGCATAAGCGTTTTGCACGCCTATCGTGAAAATATCTTGACCATATGTGACTAAATCTGCGTTACGGACCCAAGTATCAAACGCAGCTTTAGACATCTCCATCTGGAGCTGGCCCAGAGTGGCTTGCCAGGCTTGCTGTGTATTCATCGAGACATCCTCTCCCGGGTGCTTGGATTTAGGGCAACAAGCAAAGGGACAATAATCCGCTGCGTGTATGCCATGCAGCGGGAGCTTTTCTAAACTCGGTGTTCTTTTCTTCCAGCGCTCTAATGAGCGATCAGGGAGGCTTCTTGTCAGCCCTCAGTATCTGAAGTTATTCTAGCAAAAAGTAGCGAGTCAAACAAGACTTTAACCCTACGCTTCCCTAAAAATACGGGATTCTTTAAGATTGACAACCTTAAAGAATACTTTTTGCTTGCAGAAAATATTGGTATTTATAAAATTACTACCTCATCCACGGATGCTGGTAGAGTCTAGGGAGAATACCCCCATATATGGCGATTTAGATTAATTTCGAGACCAAACCCCGATATATGTGTGTCAATCTTGAAAAGGTCTCTCATTTTCTAAATCACCCAGTTCGTAGAGTCATACACAAACTTTTGAATCAGCACCTTATAATCGAATTTTCGTTCGAAGTATTTTACATTTCTGTTAACATAAGCCGTGCGGCGCGCCGGCCAATCTCAACAGCAAAGTTCGTTCCTCGATCCCATGGGTAAACCTAACTCATGCTGGCAAAGTAAAGACCAGGCAGCGGGGTTTTCAGATCCGGAATGTTACGCGAGTGGTTGACCATGGGAATAGGTTGAGCATATGCAGTACGCGAAACCCAAACCTTGCGGATCCAGTCAGGCTCGAAATTTGGATTGATGCGCTTGAACGCTGGCATGAATTTCTCCAACAAGGCTTCGTCACTTAAACTAAAATTCTCATGAGTGATGTCCAAATAATCGCCCACATAAACAATATGTTCACCACCAAAATTTTCCGGGGGGATAAAGTTGGTATGTTCCACAAGAGCCAGGAAGGGGAACCCCGCCGACTTGGGCATATTGAACCAGTAATAGCCTTCCTCTGAAAGGGGATGGCTCATAGCCAGGATCATAACCACCGCCCCCATACTTTTGAGTTTAAGCAGGCCCTCCAGATAGGATTCGGGCAAGTCTGGGGCCAGGCGCGCCAGCAAACCAGGAGAGGTAGTGGATAAAACTCGGTCAAACACCTGCGGCCCTGAAAGCAGATCCAGTTGCAGCCCGCCTTCAGTCAGGGCAGTAATGCGCCGGACCGGCGTCTCTAAATGAATGCGAACGCCTTCTTGCCGCAGCCGGTCCGCAAAAGCATCACTAAAGGCCTGAAAACCACCTTCAAAGGTAGCCAGCCGAGTTGTACGCGCTTTCAGCCGCGCCCACATCCAGGCCATGTTGACTTCCTGGAAATGCTCACCGAACTTGCCCACCATCAAAGGCTCAAGCAGGGCCTGATAAACGCGCTCACCGTACCAGCGGCGCATCCAGGCATCCGCATGTTCTTTTTCAAGCGATTGCCAGGAAGCCAGGTAGCGCAGGTAGGCCGTCACGAGGCCAAAACGGATCATATCGAAAAAGCCGTAGCCGGGGAAGGTCAGCGCTGCCAAAGGAGAATCGAGCGGGTAAAACTTGCCGTTGTGATAAGCGACCGTCTTAGGGCGTGGGACAACCACTTTGTTCCGCAAGCCCAGTTCTTCTAGCAGCTGATAGATGTGCTGATCGGATAAGAACCAGTGATGGTAGAAGCGTTCCACTGACCAGTCCCATTCAGGTTCTTTGATCCCGGAAGCAAGCCCGCCCACATAATCTGCGGATTCATAAATGTCAATTTCATGACCAGCCCGGACCAGATCCCAGGCTGCGGTCATGCCACCTAAACCGGCGCCAATGATTGCAATTTTCATTCTTGTATCAACCTCAGGTTTCAGTGTCGCCTGCTCGAAACGCAGCTCCGAACAGAATCACAACAGCTTCAGGCTTCTGCTTCTGAACGCACCACTTCACGCCCCCACCGCAGCGGCTGCCTAAAGTAGAAGTATGCTCCTAACAGCGTAATAGGCAGCCAGAGCGCGGCGTGCAGCACAAGTGTATAACTGGCAGCGACCTCACCTGGCACATTATAGGCCATCAGAACAGCGATACCAGGCGCATCAAACGTGCCAACATATCCCGGCGCAGAAGGCAAGGTAGTCGCCAGATTGACAATACCATTCATCAGCATGAGCGCAAAAAAGGTCACCTCAAACTGGAAGGCGTGCATTACAAACCAGTATTTGGCCGTTTCGAGCAGCCAGATGACGACTGTGGTGACGAAGATCATCAAGGCTTCTTGAGGCGAACGCAGCGATTTCGAGCCCAGATAGAAAACGCATGGTGAGATCGCGCGTTTTCTGGCGGAGGCGCACTGGCAGCAAGTTGATGAAGAGATCGACCGCCCGCTCGGTGACGCGCGGAAACATCGCAGCGCCCAAGAAAGCCAGCAGCGCGCCGATGAAGATAACCGTTCCAAGCACCGCAATCGCCTGTACGTCCAGGCTGCCTATTTTCACGGCTCCCTGAGCCAAGCGCGCTAGCTCTGGCAGGTTAACAAAGACAAAAGCCAGCATCACCACGCCGTCAAAAATGCGCTCAACAATAATGGTTGCCAGAGAAGCCGAAATAGGCACCCCTTCGCGCTGCTTAAGCACCGCAGCACGCAGTACCTCGCCCGCGCGCGCTGGATAAATATTGTTGCCCATATAACCAATGGTGACAATGGGAAACATGGTGGCTGTAGGAATCTTTTTAAGAGGCCGCAGTAAGTAATGCCAGCGCCAGGCTCGCGCCCACACACCGACAAAGTAAACCGCTACCCCAGGGATTAGCCAGATATAGTTTGCGGTTTGAACCTGGCCCCATACTTCATCCAGTTTCAAACCGCGCAGTGAAAAATAAAGAAAAACGGCGCTGATTACCAGGCCAAGCCAAAACTGCCATCGTTTCATAGTGGCAATTCTACCACGCAGGCCTTAAATTAAAAGGAAAAGGTGGGCTTACAACATCCTGTAAACTCACCTTTTCCTTCGCTGCGCGCTTTAAAAGCGAATCAACGATACAACCATAGAAAGAATAAGCACCCCAGACAGGGCAACAAAGATAATCTGGTTGCGGCGCACCTGGCGCTGGTATCGATCATTCTGGCGCTTTTCACGGGCAACCTGCTCATTGCGATTTATAACGTACTTACCTCCATCAAAACTGCAAAAAAACCGACCATTTTTGAATAATGGCATTTTTCGTTTCATTTCAATAAAAGGGGAATGTTGTGTTTGAAAAACGCCTGCTTTTTCAAGAAGAACTTATTGTACCTTATTTTATGGCTTATGCCAATTGTGTCTTGAGCATTTCAGCGTCGGTGCGCGTGACGCCCTGTATGGCTGTCAGTTCTTCAACGCTGGCTTCTTTAATTTTGTCTAGCGAGCCAAAGTGCGCCAGCAGGCGCTTACGCTTAATCGGACCAATTCCAGGAACGGAATCCAGGGTGGACGCCAGGCCGGCTTTGGTGCGGCGGTTGCGGTGCGCGGTGATCGCGAAGCGATGGGCTTCATCTCGAATGCGCTGGAGGAGATACAGGCCCTGCGAATGGCGGGGCAGCAAGAGCGACTGACTTTGCCCTGGGAGGAATAACTCCTCTTCTTGCTTGGCAAGGCCGGCCACCGGTACTTTGTCAAACAAGTCAAAGCGTTCAAGTACCGCCACGGCGCGGCTGAGCTGCCCCTTCCCGCCATCGACAATCAGCAGATCGGGCAGAAAAGCAAACGATTCATCCACTTTCGCGCCGGTGCGGTTCTTCTCTTCCTGGGCACCCTGCCAGCGACGGAAGCGGCGGGTAAGCACTTCTTCCATGCTGGCGAAATCATTCGGACCTTCGACGCTTTGAATATTGAAGCGGCGGTAAAGTTTCTTACTGGGAACGCCCTGTTCAAAAACCACCATGCTTCCCACAGCAGCCGTACCCTGCGTGTTTGAAATATCGTAACACTCAATCCGGTTAGGGGGTTCGGGCAAAACAAGGGCCTGCTGCAGTTCAGCCAGCGCCGTAGACTGCTTATTGGTATCCGCTTCCCATTGAGCGCGCAAGGCGCTGAGGGTCTCCTGTGCGTTTTCGCTTGCCATTTTAACCAGATCCTGACCAGCCCCTTCGTCTTGCGGGACCAGGAGTTCTACCTTTTGCCCACCCCGGCGTGAGCGCAGCCACTGCTGAATAATCTTGACTTCTTCCACCTCGTTGGGCAGCAGCACCTGGGGAGGAACAGAAGCCGCCTCAGAATAAAACTGCTTGATAAACTCACTGACCACTTCGCGATCCGTTTCGTCTTCTGTGCCCTCCAGGATGAAATACTCTCGCCCAATGAGCTTACCACTGCGGATAAAGAAGATCTGCACGCAGGCCTCCCCATTCGCGCGGGCCATCGCAATGACATCAGAATCCAGGCGTTCAGGAGAAATGACCCGCTGGCGCTCGACTACCCGCTCGATCGCTCTAATCTGATCCCGTACAGCGGCGGCGCGCTCAAAGTTCAAGTTTTCTGCGGCCAGATCCATATCCTGTTGGAGACGTTCCACCACCGTTTCGGTCTTACCTTCCAAAAAGGTACACAGATCATCAATCATGCGGCGGTAACCCTCCTGTTGGATGGCCCCAATACAAGGCCCAGTACAGAGCTTGATATCATAGTACAGGCAGGGCCGGGCATCTTTGCCAGTGATGTCACGGTCGCACGTCAGGTAAGGGAAAATACGGCGAAGCACGTCGAGGGTCTGGTGTACAGCCCATACACTGGTATAGGGGCCAAAGTAGCGCGAACCATCTTTTTCCATCTGGCGGGTCACTGTAACCTTCGGGAAGGGGTCCGCCCAATGCACTTTAATATAGGGGTAGCGCTTATCATCCTTAAGGCGAATGTTGTAGTGCGGGCGATGCTTCTTGATCAAATTCATCTCAAGAATGAGCGCTTCCAACTCCGAATCGACCACGATCCATTCAATATCGGCAATATTACGAACCAGCTGGCGCGTCTTAGGGTCCTGGTCGTGACTGCTGTGGAAGTAGGAACGGACCCGGTTGCGTAAGTTGATCGCTTTGCCAACGTAAATAATCCGCCCATCGGCGTTCTTCATAATGTAACAGCCAGGCCGGGTGGGCAGCGTATTCAGGATCGCTTGCAGATGATCAGAAACGGACATCATATGTAAATTTTATCATATGTTCTAAAAACATCCCTGACTCCCGTCGTAAAGCCCTGACCGCTTATTCAAGAATGCCACAGTTTATTCCATTGAGACTCAGCAAAGTATCAAAGTTTAGTCAACATTTGGCCTGAAACGATTGATAAACAAATTGATTCAGGTAAGATTCACGTTAAGAACTTATCTGAAAGTCGAGATAGTATTTTCAGGTAAGAACATACCAAACATAGATGAAACGATCCCATCCAGTAGAGGAAAGGGTCGTTATCAAACTCATCTTTTCACTAGATTGGAAACCTGCTGGCGTGGGACCAAGTACTTCTACCCAACCTGCTGCCTGGCCGCCTCGCAGAGTGGCATTCGCCACGCTGGTGGTGCTTGTAATTGCCGGTGCTTTTTTTCTTCTGATTCAGTTCAGATTGGTATTCTTCAGTCTGTTTACTGCGATCGTATTAAGTTCAGCCTTTACCCCATTGGTAAAAAGCCTGGAACGACGAAAAATACCACGCACCGTCAGCACCATTTTCATCTCCCTGATTGGACTGGCCCTGTTAATTGCCTTTATTCTGGTCGTCGCGCCGTTAATTATCCAACAATGGGCCACCCTGACTTCACTGCTGAGTGACTGGTACCGAGAAGGACACCGCCTGTTACTGCAATCCTCCAGCCTGTTGATAAGGCGCATTGCCCGACAGCTGCCCATGCAGCTGCCACTGGCCTTATCAGCGCCTCAGCCGAACGCCGCTCCAGGGCAAAATTCGCTGCAACTCGTGCAGCAAGCCGTCAACTTTAGTGAGATTGCCCTGCGTAACCTGCTAACCATTGCGTCAGTCGGACTGCTGACGGGGATCTGGATGTTGGAAGGGGACCGTTCAACGCGCATTTTGCTGCTGGCTGTGCCGCAAAACAAGCGGGATTCGATCCGGGCATTTGTGGTTGAGGCCGAAAAGAAAGTGGGCGCTTACACCCGCGGGCTGGTATGGCTCTCGTCCATCGTAGGCGGCATGGCGACCGTCGCTTACCTGATTATCGGGCTACCAAATATCCTGTTGCTAGGAATTTTAGCGGGGATCATGGAAATTGTCCCCCTGATTGGCCCTATGTTAGGAGCGCTGCCGGCCTTCCTGGTGGCAGCCTCTACCGATCCTTCCAAAATCGTGTGGGTAGTGGTATCCACAGCGGTCATTCAACTCGCAGAAAACAATCTAATTGTCCCGCGCGTGATGGATCGAGCAGTCGGAGTCAACCCGGTTGCCAGTCTACTGGCATTTCTGGCTTTTGGGACCATTTTTGGATTCGTCGGCGCGCTGCTGGCAGTGCCCCTGGCGGCAGTGATTCAGATCACGCTGAGCCATTTTGTATTTCAAAGACCTGCCGAAATGAATATCTCCTCGAACAACCGGGACGCCGTCAGCATGCTGCGTTATGAAGCACAAGACCTGGTTCAAGACGTTCGCAAAAAGGTGCGCGAAAAGGATGAGGAACTGGAAGCGGGCACGGACCAAATTGAGGACTCGATGGAAGCAATCATTCAGGATCTAAATTCGATCCTGGTACAGATTGAAGAACAGAAGAACAGCCGGAAGGGAGATGCGCAGGCATGACCATACGGCGCATCGCGATGGATGCACTCATCGTGTTTGGAACACTCCTGCTCGCTTTCCTCCTTTGGGAGTTCCGGCTGGCGCTTATCTCCTTTATGTTTTCACTGGCAATCGCCGCCGCCGCACGCCCCTTTGTAGATACCTGGACAGAACGCGGCATTCCACGTACAGCAGCCCTGATTCTGGTATATGTGATTGCCATCGCTGTCGTCATCGTGATCCTGCTGCTCGTGGGAAACTCACTGCTCAACGAGCTTCAACGGCTGACCGACAGCCTGGCCCGCACCTATGACCAGATCTGGAATGAGTGGCCGAATGGAACCGAGGTTCAGCAGTTAATTGTTCAGCAGCTTCCAGCCCCGGCCGACCTGTATGCCAGTTTTTCAGTAGAACAACAAAGCTCAGCCCTGAACGCACTGCTTGGTTTTACACTCAGCTCGTTCAACCTGCTCGGCAATATCTTCGCAATTATCGTACTAAGCATTTATTGGAGCATCGATCAGGTTCACTTCGAACGACTGTGGCTGTCGCTGCTGCCGGTTGAATCGCGAGCGCGGTACCGGGATATGTGGCGAGATATTGAGCGTGATTTTGGTTCGTATGTGCGCAGCGAACTGATGCAAAGCTTGTTTGCCGGAATTTTGTTGGGGCTAGGTTTCTGGGCAATCGGCCTGCCTTATCCCACCCTTCTGGCAGTGTTCAGCGCGCTAGCCTGGCTGATTCCATGGTTAGGCGGCGTGCTGGCGGTGCTGCCAGTGGCTCTCACCGGGTTGTCGAACAGCTTGCTTTTAGGGATTGGGGCATCTCTATATACCATTGTGGTGCTGTTCTTCCTGGAGTTTTTCATCGAGCCGCGTTTTATCCGGCGCAGGCAGTACAGTTCCCTGCTGAATATTCTGCTGATCCTGGTACTGGCAGAGCCGTTTGGACTGCTTGGTTTTATCGTCGCGCCGCCGCTGGCAGCCGCCATCGAACTGATCTTCCGCTATAGTTTGCAAACGCGCACTGGAAGCTTTTCAATGGAGTCGGTGCAGCGCATCGCCCAACTGCGTTCCAGGGTAAAGTATGTGCGCGAATTGATTGCTGAGAACAAAGGCGAACCCGAACCACAAACGATCAACATGCTGGGAAGACTAGAAGACCTGGTGGACAAAGCCAACCAGGTCATTGATGTCGAAGCACCGGGGAGCCGGGTTTCTTCTTCCTAATGCAGGCTCATGGCGCAGCCGTCCGCGCGTGGATCGCTGCCCCCCCATAAAACCCCAGACTGCGCATCACGATAGATCACCTGGCCGCGGCCAAAGATCGCCCGGCTCATTCCACTGACAGGCCGGACAGTATGACCCATATCCCCCAGCGCAGCCAGGGTGCGGAAGGAAATTCCTTCTTCCATAAGGACTTCCACTGGGGGTTGGGCCGGATTAATCATCTCCTCTGCCGACAGGCACAGGCGCGGCCGGTCGAGCGCAGCCTGAGGATCGAGACCGTCGTCAGCCATGCCAGTTATCACCTGCACATGGCCTTGGGGCTGCATAAAACCACCCATGACACCAAAGGAAGCAAAGAGCGAATCATCACTGGCGCGGGTCGCCAGCGCCGGGATGATGGTATGGTATGGACGCTTACCCGGCTCAAGCATATTCGGATGGCCCGGCTGCAAACGGAAGTTGTGGCCGCGGTTCTGCAAGCTGAAGCCCCAACCACGTGGGACAATACCAGTGCCAAAGCCCATATAGTTACTGTTGATGAATGAACAGGCATTTCCCTCGCCATCGACCACGCTGAAGTAGACGGTGTCACTGGTGGCGGGCGGCTGCCCATATGCCACCTGCGGAATAGCGCGGCGCGGATGGATCAGCTTGCGCCGTTCTGCCGCGTAAGCCGCACTGAGCAAATCAGCAAGCGGGGCCGGTCGGAAAGCCGGGTCTGCGATATAGTGGTGGGCATCAGCAAAAGCCAGACGGAGTGCTTCAATCACCAGATGCAGGCGCTCCGCCGAGAGCGGCGGCAGACCAGCCAGATCAAAGCCTTCCAACAGGTTAAGCGCGAGCAGCGCAGTCAGGCCCTGACCGTTCGGCGGGCACTCCCAAACGTTGAGATCGCGGTAACGCACGCAAAGGGGCTGCTCCCAGGTGCTGGTGTGACGCGCCAGGTCTTCCGCTGTCATTGCGCCGCCAGCCTCCGCCAGCACAGAAACGATAGCTTCAGCCACTGGACCTTCATAAAAAGCGCGCTTACCCCCCTGAGCAATCTGATCAAAGCTGCGCACCAGGCCAGGATTACGGAAGACCTCGCCTGCTCGCGGACCACGCCCATCGATTGTCAGTTCGCGCCCGTTGACTGACTGCGCCAATTGGCCCAACGCGCCGCGCTGCCAGAAGGAGGCTGTGAGGGGTGCAACCGGAAAACCTTCGTCCGCCAGACGGCGAGCTGGCGCCAACACTTGCGCCATACTCAAGCGGCCAAAACGCTCGACCATATCACACCAGGCAGCACAGGCCCCAGGAACGGTAACAGTATACGGATGATAAGGAGGCAGGTGCTGCCCATAGCCCTCCTGCTGCAGCCGCTCCAGATTGAGCGCCGCAGGCAGCCGCCCAGAACCGTTTAGCGCCGCCACATGGTGAGTGCGCGCATCATAAAAGAGCGCAAAGGCATCTCCACCCAGCCCGGTCGATCCAGGCTCAGTGACGTTCAAAGCGGCGGCGGTTGCCACAGCAGCATCGGCAGCATTTCCACCTGCCGCCAGCACCTGTAGTCCGGCGCCTACAGCCAGCGGCTGCGAAGCAGCCACCATGCCCCCTCGTCCTAAGACAGGGGAACGACGTGAATTAAATTCAAAGTCGGGGAGATTCATAACAACGATTGTAGCAGTGATTTTATTTTTGAGCGATGAAGAAGATCCGCGAATCGCGCTCAGGATCTTCCGCCGGGGCATTCAAATCTTGTGAGCGGGCAAAACGGACACTGCGAAAGCCGGTTTGAAGCAAAGCCTCTTTCACCTGTTCCAGGTCGAAGGCCGTGTTGTAAGCCGTCTCTTCGAAGCGCTCGTACAGCCCATCCCCAACCGGAAAGAAACCCGACACGCGCATGTAGCCGCGCTGATTTTGTTCATCATAGATGGCGCGGGTAACTAACATCATCTCAGGCGTATCCTCAAGAGTCATGCCAGACCAGTTGCGCAAACCGGAGGGCGTGTTGAGATCGAAGATAAAAAAACCTTCCTCCTCCAAAACTGGGAAGACAGACAGAAAACAGCCTTTCAAAGCGGTGAAGTCAGGCAGGTGGTTAAGCGCATCGAACGTAGAAACAACCATGCCAAAGCGCTCCTCCAACTCAAAATTCGCGGCATCAGCCTGCACAAAGCGGGCCTGCCCGATGATCACATAAGGAGCAGTATTGGCGCGGGCATATTCCAGCATATCAGGCGAAAGATCGATCCCGGTAACCTGGTAGCCCTGATCCAGGAAATACAAGGCCAGTTGGCCCGTGCCGCAGCACAAGTCCAACAGTTGACGGTTATGCTGCCCGATATCGGTAGATTCATAGAAGGATTGGAGTTGCGGCGCAAGCTGAAGGGCGAATTGCTCCCACCGCAAATTATAGACATGGGCAAAAGCGGGGCCATACGCTTGCATGGCTAAGCACTCCGGATGACTTGCAAATCGGCGTCCGACGCAGACCGGGCAAAGGCCGCTCCTACTACCCAGGCTGGCTGATCCATCGCCCTGGCCTGAGCCAGAAAATCGGGCAAGACTTCTTCAGGAACAGCCAGCAGCAAACCACCGCTGGTTTGCGGGTCAAAGAGCATCATCTGGGCCGTTTCATCAACATTATCCGCAAACTGGATGCAGGGACTAAAGAACAGGCGGTTATCCACCGCGCCGCCTGGGAAGGTCCACATTGCGGCATACTTTTGGGCCCCCGAAACAAAGGGGATGGCGGCATAATCAAAGCGGATTTGCACGCCAGAAGCCTGCGCCATTTCGCAAGCGTGCCCCAACAGAGAGTAACCGGTAATATCAGTAGCGCCGCGTAGTTCAAAAGCAGTTGCCAACTGCGAGGCGCTGCGATTTAGGCGTTTCATCCACCCCACGACTTCACGCACATCTTCCGCGCTGGCCCGTTCCTGCTTCAAGGCAGTGGTTGTAACGCCAAAGCCAAGGGGTTTGGTCAGCACCAGCCGGTCGCCGGGACGTACCCCACCCTTCGTCATCGTGCGGCTCATCTCCACCATGCCGACCACCACCATGCCAAACTTCGGCTCTTTATCCTGAATGGTATGGCCCCCTGCAATCACCACACCCGCTTCACGCGCTTTCTCCGCCCCCCCTCGAATAATCTCCGCGAGCAGCGCCTCGGGCAGATCCGGAGGCAGCGCCGCGACGTTCAACGCCAGGAAAGGCTGCCCACCCATTGCATACACGTCTGATAGGCTGTTGGCAGCGGCAATCGCGCCGTAATCATACGCATCGTCGACCACCGGTGTGAAGAAATCGGTAGTGAGCACCAGGGCGCGCTGATCATCCAGCCGCCAAACGGCAGCGTCATCAGGCGAATCCAGCCCGACCAACAAGTCGGGATAGTCGCCGCTGCTGTAGATTTCTTTTATAGGGCGCAGCACGTGCGCCAGCGTATCCGCGTTTAATTTCGACGCTCAACCCGCGCAGCTAGACAGGCTGGTCAGGCGAATTTGCTTTCCAGATGAGGCTGCCATGGAATCCGTCATATTTTTCCCCTCGCTTAATCGTTCCTGATCATTCTCTAAATGATTATACCTTTATCTACAATCCATACAAAACGTTTACGAATCTTTGTCAAAACCAGGCCCTAAAACAGGGTAAACTCATACTGGAAAAGGGGGCGTACCAGCAGGGACTTGTGATACCATTTTTAATATGGCACAAGGAACTGCTATCATCACCGAACTTCGCCTTGAAGCAGATGGGTTGAGTGGGCGCATCACCTGCCCGGTCAACATGCGCCCTGCCCCCGGTCAATACCTGGTCGCAGCCTGCGCAAACCTGAACGAACCGCTGCCAGTGGTGCTGTATCCAACAGAGTTAGAGAGAGACGAACTGCGCATTGCTCCTCCAGTCCCTTTCTACTGGACCACTGGAATGTCACTGGTGCTGCGCGGCCCTTTAGGAAATGGCTTCCGGCTGCCCATCTCTGCGCGGCGCGTGGCCCTGGCCTCACTGGACTCAACGCCGCTGCGCCTGATGCCCTTGGCCCGGCAGGCGCTCGATCAGCAAGCCGCGGTGGCTGTTTATACCAACTCGGTGCCGCAAAACCTACCACCAGAGGTAGAAGTGCTGCCGCTCGATCTACTATCAGAAGCACCCTTATGGGCCGACTTTTTGGCCCTGGATGTACCGCTGGCAGGGCTGTCCGACTTACAGACTTAGTTAGGGTTGCATCCACACACCTTTCCCCCCTGCCCGGTGCAGGTAATGGTGATCGCGCCCATGCCATGCAGTGGAATCGGGGAGTGCGGCGTATGCAGTGTGCTTACACGCGAAGGATGGAAACTGGCCTGCTCAGATGGGCCAGTGTTTGATTTTCGCGCTTTGGAGGTATCTTGAACGTTCTAGCTTTTTTTGCCCATCCCGATGACGAAACAATGTTATGCGGTGGCACCCTGGCGCTGCTGGCTCGCCAGAGCGCGCAGGTAAATGTAATGATCGCTACACGTGGAGAAGGCGGCGAGATGGGCAATCCGCCCCTGACCCCGCGCGAAGACCTGGGGACAGTCCGGACCAAAGAGCTGCGCTGCGCCACCACGGCCCTGGGCGCGAACAACTTAATTCTGCTAGACTACTTCGATCCGCTGGTTGGGCCAGATGACGAATTATTTCCTTTCACTGAAGACCTGGAAGGTTTGAGTGAGCAGGTGGTGAAGTACATCGTGCAGACCCAGGCGGATGTTTTAATTTCGCATGGGGTCAATGGGGAGTATGGTCACCCGGCTCACCAACTGGTTCATCAGGCAGCAGCCCAGGCGGTTGCGCGCATGGGTGAGCGCGCGCCGCTGTTTTACAGTGTAGCGGGCCATTTTAAGGAACATCCTTATCCGCGTCTCACCAATGCCGATGCCCCAGCCCACCTGATCATTGATATCACCCCTGTGCTGCCCCAAAAAGTGGATGCCGCTATGTGCCATCGCACCCAGCATGACCTGTTCGTGCGGCGCCGGTCAGAGGAAGCTGGACGCAGATTGAGCGTGGAAGAAGTTGTTATGCCCACCGAAAGCCTGACTCGCGTCTTCCCACCTTTCGATAATGCCCCACAGACTGAGCGACCGCAAGATGCCCTGGTCGACCTGTTGTGGCAAACCGGTTTGGTCCGCCTGCCTTCTGAGGGGTAAGAGAGTGACATACCGCCAGGACCTGGTGCTGGACTCCCCCTGGATTAATGCGGCAGGTACGCTGGGCTTTGCGCCGCCGGCGCGTTGGCCGCTGCCTGAGCCACAAGGCGCCTTTGTCACCAACCCCATCAGCCTGATGGCGCGCTCCCCGGCTGCGGATCGCTCAGCCATGCCCTACACGGGTGGCTTCCTGCTGCATACCGGTCATCCCAACCCTGGACTGAGCCGGGTGCTGCGGCGCTATGGCGAGCGCTGGGCGCAGTCCAGCCTGCCTATTTGGGTGCATCTACTGGCGAATCATCCTGGTGAGGTGCAGCAAATGGTACAGCGGCTGGAAGGGGTAGAAGGCGTCATGGCGGTGGAACTGGGCCTTCCGCCCGGCATACAGGGCAAAGAAATTCTGGCGTTCGTAGAAGCGGGGTTTGGGGAGCTTCCCCTGGTGGTTAACTTACCGCTGAGCATGGCAGGAGAAGGCTGGTTAAAAGGACTGCCTGATATCGGGGTGAGTGCAATCTGTCTGAGTGCGCCGCGTGGCACGCTGCTGACCGACACCCGGCGGCCAGTGAGCGGGCGTTTGTTTGGGCCGGCCCTGTTTCCCCAGGTGCTGGCTGCGGTTCAGACTTCTCACCGGCTTGGCTTGCAAGTGATTGCCGGAGCTGGGATCTACCGGCGGCAGGATGCTCAAGCGCTGCGCGATGCGGGCGCCTGGGCTGTAGAACTGGACAGCGTCGTATGGCGCGGGTGGGCCGCTTAAAGCTCCAGTAAAATGGTTACTGGGCCATCATTCTCGATTTCCACCAGCATGTGCGCGCCAAACTCGCCAGTTTGTGTAGAGACGCCGTGCCCAGACAGAAAAGCAACAAATTGATCGACCAGGGAGCGAGCGTGATCCGGTAAGGCTGCATCAGTGAAGGAAGGCCGTCGTCCCCGACGGGTATCCGCATACAGCGTGAACTGCGAAACAACGAGAGCCTCACCCGCCACATCACGCACCGATAGATTCATCTTACCTTGCTCATCCTCAAAGATCCGTAAGTAAGCCACCTTTTCGGCCAGGGCGCGGGCTGTTTCTTCCTGGTCTTCATGTCCCACTCCCAACAGAATAACCAATCCCTGCCCGATATCCGCCACTACCCGGCCCTCCACAGTCACTTTGCCATGCCGAACCCGTTGAAGTACAGCGCGCATTGAAACACCTCAGTTAAAACATGTGCCCCCGATTGTACCCGAAAACCCATCCTCAAATTAACGCAGTAAACAAAAGGAGTATTTTGAATGACCCATTTTAGTGAAAGCGACTTTTACCAGTTTATCAAAGCACTGCATTTTGCAGCCATCAAGCATAAAGAACAGTATCGCAAGGATGAAGTAACCCCTTATATCAACCACCCAATCGAAGTGACAGAAATCTTATGGCGCGTGGGCAAGGTGCACGACATCACCACGCTGACGGCTTCCCTCCTGCACGATACTGTTGAAGACACGAACACCAAACCAGAGGAGATCCGCTTGCTGTTTGGCGAAGCGGTGATGAAGTTGGTTCAGGAAGTAACAGACGACAAAAACTTGCCAAAAGCCGAACGAAAGCGGCTGCAAGTTGTACACGCACCGGATAAATCTCTGCCAGCTCGCCAGATTAAGATTGCCGATAAGATCTCTAATGTATATGCGCTGACTCACAAGCCACCGACGGACTGGTCGCTGGAGCGCAAACGCGAGTACCTGGAATGGGCGAAACAGGTGGTGGATGGGCTGCGTGGGCATACGCCAGAGTTGGAAGCCCTGTATGACCAGGTGCTGGAAAATGGGCGAGAAAAGCTGGCACTGATAGAAACGGAGTGAAGTTTACCTCCTGCCTTCGAATTTATCGACTAAAAACTAACCAAATTAATTGACAATCCTGATCGACTATGCTACTATCAAGCAGTCGGCAGTCCGTCCCTGTCCGATGGAAGTACGAAGCTTCTATAGGCGCCTGGAGCGCTCTGCCTTTACCCATTCATCGCACAACCCAATCAGGAGGTTCATATCATGGTAGAGCGTGAAACCGGTACAGTAAAATGGTTCAACGCAACAAAGGGCTTCGGCTTTATCACCCGTGATGCAGGTGGAGATGTTTTCGTCCATTACAGTGCAATCAACACCAACGGTTACCGGTCACTAGAAGAGGGCCAGCGTGTGGAATATGTTGTTATTGAGGGAAAAAAAGGCTTACAAGCTCAGGAAGTGGACCCTGTAAGTTAATCGCCTCTGCCTTTAACATACGAACCATCTCGATACGAGATGGAAATAGCTGAGTGCGGCGCTTTGGCAGCCAGGCCAAAGACGTCGCACATTTTGTTTCCAAGAGGATCGCGCATGGAGACAGGTTACTGGGAAAAACTGGAAGCGTTGGTGAAACATTGTGGGCTGGTCATCGACCGTCCGAAGGGCACATCTCACCCGCGCTTCCCCGACTTCATCTACCCCCTCGAATATGGTTACCTCGCAGGAACAGTGGCGATGGATCAAGGCGGCATTGATGTCTGGGTGGGAAGCCTGCCCGACCGGCGCGTAACCGGCGTAATCTGCACAGTCGATAGCCTGAAGCAGGATGCGGAAATCAAGATCCTCCTAAACTGCACGCCAGACGAGGCCCAGGTTATTCTTCAAACCCATAATGATGGCTCGCAGTCCGCCATTTTAATCATGCGCGACGACTCTCCCGGTTGAAAACCGACAGGACCCTGGCTACACTTTATGAGTGAAAAACATTGCTTTTGGATATTGGGGGTTTCCCAGGATTTCGATCGAAATTATAGGATTTAACGAGCGCGCGCTGCGTTTTTATGAGAAAATCGGATTCAAACATACGCTACCCCTTTTATGGAGAAGATACATGCGTTTCGTACGCCGTATCGAAAGGAAGAATAAGCAATGGCAGCCTATCGCATTCTGACAATGGATGGCGGCGGGATCCGAGGAGTTTTGACCGCCCGCATTCTAGAACGCCTGGAAACGTCTTTCCCAGGTTATGTCAAGCAAGTGGATTTGTTTGCCGGCACTTCCACCGGAGGAATTCTGGCGCTGGGCCTGGCGTATGGAAAAACCCCCACTGAACTCCGCCGCTTGTATGAAGAATGCGCGGATAAAGTATTTGCGGACTTAGCGCTGGATAACATAAAAGATTTAGGCAACCTGATTGGCGCGCAGTATTCAGCAGAGCCCTTGAAGGAGGTGCTGTATGCCCACTTTGGCGACACCACGCTGGCACAGCTCCCTAAACGCGTGCTGATCTCCTGTTTTGACTTGGATAACCAGGCAGCTAACCTGGATGAAGTGCGCGTCTGGAAGATGAAATTCTTCCACAACTACCCTGGTCCAGAGTCAGATGGGGATCAACTGGTGGTAGATGTAGCGATGCGCACCAGTGTCGCACCGACTTACTTCCCGGTATATCAAGGATATATTGATGGCGGTGTGGCAGCCGGTAACCCGAGTATGTGCGCGCTGGCCCAGGCCCTGAACAAGCACACTGGCAGCCAGCAGCTAGCGGATATTGTCCTTTTCTCGTTAGGCTCCGGCCTGAACCCTCACTACCTGGATGTAAACAATGCCGATTGGGGCATTGCGAACTGGGCGCCGCATCTGGTCAATATCATGCTGGAAGGCAATATCGGTTTATCCGATTATCAGTGCCGGCAGGTTCTGGAAGACCAGTATCACCGTTTGAACCCGGTGCTGCCGCATGAGATTGGTTTAGGGGCAATCCGGTTTATCCCAGACCTGCTGGAAGTCGCCAATGAGGTGAAGTTAGACAGCACCTTGCAGTGGCTGCAAACCTATTTCGAATCGTAGGAGCAGGTCGAATTGAATCATCCCGTAGAAAGAAAGGACGTTGTGATGAAATTCTTGATCTTGGGGGGAACAAAGTTTTTAGGTCGGGCTCTGGTAGAAACAGCCCGGCAAGAGGGACATGAAGTAACCCTGTTTAACCGCGGACAAACCAACCCAGAACTGTTTCCAGAAGTAGAAAAACTGCACGGTGACCGCCGCCAATCCCTGGCAGCGCTGTCACAGCGCACATGGGATGCGGTGATCGACACGAGCGGATACGAACCAGCGGTAGTGCGTGCTTCTGCTGAACAGCTAGCGAATTCTGTCGATCGCTATGTTTTCATTTCAACGATTTCCGTCTACAGCGACTTCAGCCAGGTAGGCATCACCGAAGCGTCGCCGCTGGCGCAGTTACCACCCGATGCCGATCCGAACGCGCCGGTCACAGGTGAAACCTATGGCCCTCTAAAAGCCTTGTGCGAGCAAGCCGTCGAAACGGCCCTGCCCGGGCGAACTTTAATCGTCCGGCCCGGCTTAATCGTGGGTCCCTGGGATCCAACCGACCGGTTCACGTACTGGGTTTACCGGATGTTACAGGAGGGCGAGGTACTGGCGCCCAACCGGCCCGGCTACCCGACTCAGTTTATCGACGTGCGCGACCTGGCTAGTTGGATCCTACAGATGACCGCAGCGCGCCAGACGGGAATTTACAATGCTACCGGTTTACGCCAGCCAGTTCCAATGGGCGATCTGCTGGATACTGCCAAACGCATCAGCGGCAGCAATGCGCGCATAATCTGGGTGAATGAGAACTTTTTACTGCGTAATGAAGTGCAGCCCTGGGCGGATCTTCCACTGTGGCTTCCCGAAAGCGACCCGGCGAATGCAGGGTTTGCCAAAGTAAGCATTCAAAAGGCGCTCGAACACGGGCTAAGCTTTCGCCCGCTGGAAGATACCGTGCGCGACACATTGACATGGGCAAAAAGCCGCCCCGCAGACCATATCTGGCAAGCGGGGCTTTCACGAGGGCAGGAGGCTGAGTTGCTAGGGAAATATGCTGAAGAAACCTGACCCGGCGCAGAAGGGGCGCCTGCATGCGCCCCTTCTGCGTTTAATACAGCCGCATTTGACGGCGAAGCAAGAACCACGAGATCAAGAACAGCACCAGGCCAATTCCTGCCAGGCGCGCCATCAACAAAAGGTTGATAGGGTTGGCGCGGAACATAATTTCCTGAAGCATCTGCATCCCATAAGTCGCCGGAATAATCCAGGCCAGGATACGCATACTGGACAGCATCAGCCGCAGGTCGAGGAAGAAACCGCTAAAGAAGATGCTGAACAGGAGCACCAGCATCGAATACTGCACGGCCTGGCTGGTCGTTAGTGAAAGCAGCGATATGATAAATCCCATGCCAAGCGAAGCAAACAACACGCCCGTCAGCACAGCCGCGAAATTCCACCAACTGCCTAACATCGGTACGCCCAGCACCAAAACCACCAGCGCCGAAATTGCCGCCGCTAACAAAGCACCCAGGAACATATAACTGATATATTTACCAATCAACGTTTCAAAAGATGAAATGGGGGCCACCCGGAATAACTCCATCGTGCCAGAACGGCGCTCACGAACAATGGAAAGCGCCGCGAAGGTGACGGAGAGATGCTGCAGCAGCAGGATGATTACGCCTGGAGAGAAAAAGTCAGAAGAGGATAACTTAACATTGGTGACACTAAGCGCTTCAGCGCGAAAAGGACTGACCAGTACTCGCGGGTCGATCCGTCGAAAGTCAGTGAGCTGCGTGTCCAGCTTATCCAGTTGTGTTTCAATTTGCGCGGCTTGTTGGGCTTCCTGCTGGTAGCTTTGTTGGTTCTGCTGCGTATCTTGAAGCTGCTGCTGGTTATTCACGATCGCTTCCAGCGTCTTTAAGATCTCATTGGCAGTAACCTGACCAGTTTGATTCGGGCCGATTGTCTGCTCTACACCCTGCAAAACCCCCAGACTGGCGCCCACACTGAGGGTAACCGCTTCAAGCGCTTTCGTCAAATCCTTGCGGTTTGTTTCCGCTGATTGAGGGTCACCCCGCTGGTATGCCATTCGCATCGCAAGCGCATTGAGTTTGGCCCGTTTCAATTCGCCCTGCACGTCTGCTGCTTCTTGCTGCCCTTGTTGAGCAATATTCTGCAAAACACGCCGGTTCAGTTCATCCACGTAGATCTGAGCAACATACTCCACATAGCTGACCTGGAAGGGATCAATTTCACGATGATAAAGGCGAAATACGGGCTGTTTCGAGTCTCTGATCTTTTGCTCAATACTGTTTGGAACCACAACCACCGCATCTACCCGGCCCAACGCCAGATCGGCTAAAGCCTGCCCTTCATTACTGGTGACCCCTTTAAAGTCCAATTGTGGGCCGAGCGAGGTTGCGTAATCCTGTATTTGCTGCTTTGAGAGCAGCGAGTTGTTCGGCAGCACAAAGATGGTGTGCAGCACGCGCGCTTCGTTGCGGTACCCCAGGCCAAACAGCAGCAAGATCAAAAAAGGCCCCAAGACAAGCGCCAGAATCAGGCGCGTCTGACGGAGGATTTCGACCAGTTCTTTCTTTACAAAAGCGGAGGAACGAATGATAAAACCGGCCAATCTACTCATGGAGGTTCCCTTCCTCCTGTCTCACGAGCTTTACAAACACATCATCAAAGGGGGGCAAATATTCCCCAATCGATTCAATTTCCAGATCTTTACTTCTGGCCCAATCCATCAGGGGCGGAATTGCCGTGCTGGATTCATCGACAATAACCCGTACTTCGCGGGCACTCAATTGAATAACCGGAGGATTAACAAAGTGCAGTTCTTCCAAAGAACCCCGCAGATCCACCGGGATGGGTTTGTAAGTACGCAGATGGACAACATCGCCCCGAAAGGCCCGGCGGCGCAGCCCTTCTGGCGTATCGACCAGCAGCAAACGGCCTTCTGCCATCACCCCCACCAGATCGCAGTAGGCGGCTTCACCAACATATTGTGTCGTGATTAAGAGCGTCAACCCTTCAGACTTTAACTCTTCAAAATAATCCCAAATTTTACGGCGCAAAACCGGGTCAATACCAGCGGTGGGTTCGTCGAGGAACAACAATTGAGGATGGTGAACCAGGGTTGCGGCCAGGCTCAGGCGGCGCTGCATCCCTCCGGAAAGGTTACGGGCCAGCTTATGCTCGTCGTTCCCCAAATCGACAAACTGTAGTAACTGATGAAGGTGCTTCCTCTTATGAAAAGGGACTCCGTAAATCGATGCCGCAAACCCCATATTTTCCATCACCGTCAGGTCAGGATACAGCACAAAACTTTGTGTCAGATAACCGATCTTTTCTTGGTCACGCTTGCTAAAATGAGAGGGAGTACGGCCCAACACCTGCACTTCACCAGAAGTTGGCTGGTAAATACCTGTGAGCAGCCTGATTGTAGTCGTCTTACCACAACCGCTCGGGCCGATGAAGCCAAAGATGGATCCGGGTGGCACTTCAAAGGTTAAGTCGTTGACCGCGATTTGCTCTCCGAAAGTTTTCGTTAAGTTACGCGCCCAACAAACACTGCCACTGCTCGGTTTTTCCAAAGCTTCTTGGTAAGTTTCATGTAGTTCTTCATTTTCCATTTTTTATCCAAACCCGACAATCTAGATTGACCTGTTTACTCAACAATGATTTTGCCACATCCCGGGTGGGTTTCGTGTCAACATTCCATACAGAATAAATCGGAAGTGCTTTGGCGCGTATCAAGAGAGAAGTGCCTCTCAGTCGCCCGCATTACCCACACAACCTCCCCATTTTAAAACAGGTATAATGTGAAAAGCCTTCCCAGAAAAAGAAAATCTGGTAAGGAAATTATGGATCAGGATTAGAAAATTATATGGAAAGAACTGTTCCAAGCGCGACCACTGAAGAGATTAAACTTTACCGCAGCACCATCTACTCCTTGCTGCGCTCCACTACCGAAGTACAGATCCGAACGCTGGAGGAAGTCCATGCAGGCATGAATTCCCTGCTGCATGTCGCAGCGCGCAATCCCACACCCGATGTTCCCGCTTTTATCTACAGTGCGCTGCGGCTGCCTGACTGCATGCCTGTGGTGCGTTCCGTGATCTTAGGCCAAAACTCAGAGGTGTTTCGCCGGCAGGGCTTTCCAGAAGTGGAACACTGGCAGCCCGTTTCGGCGCGGGCGCGAAGGCGGCGCACCTTCTTTGACGGGCACGATACCCTGGCCTGTTATATCGCCAGCCGCTCGGATATTGAAGATGTCATCCCCGCCCTGACAACTTATCAGATGGAATGGAACAAAATGAACCTGCTGCTCCAGCGCTGGCCCAGGCATCTGAAGCTGGCAGCGGCTGAAAGCCAGCCCGAGTTCCCAATGCAGTTAAGTGAGATTCTGGAAATTTCACCCTCTGAAGTCAATCAACTTCAATCCGCGTTTGGGGCAGGGTTTGCGCCCCTGATGGAACGAATCCAGACGACCAGGCGCTCGATTGGCGTGCGTTTATTAAACGGCTCACTGACCCAATATCAGCGCGCCATGCATACCTGGTGGGAAAATATTGAGGAGAATGTTCCTGAAGCGGCGGAACGCCCGTTGTACTTCATCTCCAGCAACACACACAGCCTGGCCAATCTGGTCACCGGGTTTGCCTTACAGCATGAAGAAGAGTTGAGCAGCTATATTGCGCAGGAAGAAACCCAGGAACTGCACGAGGAATGGCAGTATATTCTCAATCACCAGGTGCGCTCTAGCCGTGAGAACTTTCTATACTATGTAATGAAGAAGTATCAGCAGACGCCCAAAGGGCAGCGCCTGGTGCAGGCCCAGTTGGATTATGAGCAGTCCCATGGCATTTACCGCATCCAGAGCGAACACTCCTTCGAACTGGAAGCCCAGGTGATTGATCTATCGCGGTTAAACCTGGAGCATATCGACCCGCGCTTGCAGCATGGAGACCTCTCTTATCTACAAAGCACCGATGCGCTGATTTTAAACATCGATTACCCGCTTGGCCTGGCCGCCTTTAGTGTCCTTTCAAAAGTAGCGGAACAGGCCGCCTCCGTATTGGCGGTATATGTGATGGGCAAAGCAGCCTCATTGAACGCCAAACGCGGTGATGTGATGATTCCGAATGTAGTACAGGATGAGCATTCGCACAATACCTATCTGTTTGAAAACTGCTTCCGCGCGGATGATGTTGCCCCTTACCTGACGTATGGCACTGTGCTGGATAATCAGAAAGGGCTGTGCGTGTTGGGCACGTTCCTGCAAAATGTGCAGCTCATGGACGTGTTCTACCGCGAGGGGTACGCGGATATCGAGATGGAAGCTGGACCCTATCTTTCGGCGGTATATGAAATGTTCCGGCCCAAGCGCCATCCAATTGATGAAATTGTGAACCTGTATGGACTGCCATTTGACCTGGGCATTTTGCACTATGTCTCGGATACCCCGATGAGTAAAAGCAAAAACCTGGGCGCAGGCACGTTATCCTACTTTGGCATGGATTCGACCTACGCCACCACCCTCGCGATCTTACGAAGGATCTTGAAAGTAGAACGCCTGCGCGCAGTAAATGAACTGGAGGAAAGGCCCTTTGTCCACTGAAAGCAGCAACCCCACCATCTTGCAAAGCCTGCTCAACCAGCAGTACCGCGATTCGCACAATCTGGAAGCGCGAATTCGGCTGCACCAGTTATTCAGCACCAACCCTTATGGCTGGTACCGCTGGTATCTCGACCATCTAGACCTGCCAGACTCCTGTCAGATCCTGGAACTCGGTTGTGGGCCCGGTAGCCTTTGGAAGGATTTATCAGGCGATCTACCATCTGGATGGAGCCTCACGCTGACCGACTTTTCATTGGGCATGGCCCGTGAAGCGCAGCATAACCTGCCCGACCCGCGCTTCCGGTTTGGCGTGGCAGATGCCCAGCGCCTGCCCTTCCCCGATCACAGCTTCGATGCGGTTCTCGCCAATCATATGCTGTATCACGTTCCAGATATTAATCAGGCGCTCAGTGAAGTGCGGCGCGTGCTGCGGCCGGAGGGAACATTTTATGCCGCCACCAACGGTGAGAAGCATATGTCTGAGTTGTACGATTTAGAGTTCCAGCTTGCGCCAGAAATGAGAAAAGGACCCCCAAGCGCCCAACCCAGGTTCTGGGCGCAGTCTTTCAGCTTAGAAAACGGTGGTGAGCAAATTGGCCGCTGGTTTAATCACGTGCAGATGCTGCGGCGTGAAGATGGACTGGTGGTCACACAGGCCCAGCCGTTGGTGGATTACATTCTGTCGATGCTGGGATATTTTCTGGAAGCGCTGTCAGAGGAGCGCTTGCGGGTTTTTACCGGCGCGCTGGAACAAGAAATTAAGACAAAAGGCGCCATTTACATCACGAAAGATACCGGCTTATTCAAAGCGACTCTCTGACTGTTTCCTCGTTTAATCAAGCTCATATTTTCGGGCGCAAACAAGTACTAGATGGCAAGAAAGTGATGAAATCGAAAAAGATGGTTTCAAAGAAAGTAGCTGTAGTCCCCTCAGCCATTCAGGGACGAGGGGTTTTCGCGGCAGCGCGGATTTTCAGAGGTGAAATCGTGCTGGCAATTGACGATTTCGCGGGAGGTAACGCCAGACAAACCCCTGCACCCAGAAGCAGGTGAGTTCGACCATCACTGCGACTATCTGGCGGACGGACTGGTGGTACTGATGCAGCTCCCAGAACGCTACATTAACCATAGCTGCGATCCCAACACCTATGTCAAGACACTGCTCGGGGTGCGCTACGTATTCGCCTTACGTGACATCGCAGATGGTGAAGAAATCACCTACGATTACACGATCAATGGCTTCGGGAATGTGGTCTGGGAGTGCAACTGCGGCAGTGAGCGCTGCCGTCACGCCATCCACTCCGACTTTTTTCACCTGCCTTTTTGGCTGCAAGTAGAATACTTACCCCTGCTAGATGACTGGTATGTACGCGCCTACCGCTTTCAAATAGAAGCCCTGATCCAACGAATACAGAAACAAGAACAATAAAAAAGGCAGGCCGCAAGGGCCTGCCTTATCTTTCCATTACAAAAGTTTACCAGCCACGGCGGCCACCACCACCGCTGCCACCCCGCCGGTCACGATCTCCACTACCGGGGCCAGATCGGCGCTGAAAACCACCCCGATCGCCATAACCACCAGAGCCACCCTGCCGGCGTCCGCCTCCGCCATCCCCTTCGCTCTTCGGGCGAGCTTCGTTCACCTTCAGCGGACGGCCATTCATCGGCTTGCCGTTGAGTGCATCAATTGCAGCCTGACCCTCAGTAGAATCTGGCATTTCTACAAAACCAAAACCGCGCGATTGACCCGTGACATGATCCTTGATAATCGAGACCGATGAGACGTTACCATAAGCCGCGAAGGCCTGCCGGATTTCGTCTTCACTTGCCGTGAAAGGCAAATTCCCTATATAGATGTTCATTGAGAAAAACCTCTTCCCCATTCGGTTGGGGATGTACCTAGTTCCCATCGTCTAGATTCAAAGGTCATCCGTCCGGCATTCGGTCTGTAGGTGCTGGCCTAGAAATTCACACCACGCTTTTTGATTAGCCAAATAGATTAAAAACACCGACCCCGATCGACACTAGACCAACCACCGGTGGTTCTTACCCACAGTGGGCACAATCTGACAGTCATGGGTGAATATCAACAGAATTATATTACCAGAGGAAACATTAAAAGTAAATAAGGAAACCAAACAATTGATGGGGTCTCCTTTGTAGAGAGACCCCACCTGAAAATCGATAAATTGTTGGTGAAATAGTTCTATTTTGCCAGACCAATTGCGCTGCGAACTTCCTGCATGGTCTCCTCAGCGATTTCGCCAGCCTGCCGGGCGCCATCATGCAGCACATCCCAAATATAATTGGGGGCTTCGTTCAGCTTCGTGCGCCGCTCGCGGAAAGGCTCCAGGTGGCAGTTCATATTCTTTGCCAGCATGCGTTTGCACTCCACGCAGCCAATCCCCGCCGTACGGCACTCACGATTAACGCGCTCAATTTCTTCCGCTGAAGAAAAGACTTTGTGCATGGTATACACATTGCACACATCCGGGTCGCCTGGGTCAGTACGGCGCTGGCGCTGCGGGTCTGTCACCATCGTCATCACACGCTGCGTAGTTTCTTCAGGAGTAGAAGCCAGTTCAATATGGTTATTGAGGCTCTTCCCCATCTTCTGCTGACCATCTGTACCAAGCACCTTCGGAACTTCTGTCACTTTCATGTTCGGTTCGATCAAAACGTTGGTGCCGTAGCGGTAATTAAACGACCGCACTGTCTCACGCGCAAATTCAATATGGGGCTGCTGGTCCACCCCCACTGGAACCGTATCGGCTTTATATAAGACGATATCAGCAGTCATGAGAACCGGATAGCCAACCAGCCCATAGTTGACGTTGTTGGGCTGCTGGCGCACCTTTTCCTTAAAAGTAGGCAAATCAGTCAGTTTCCCCAAAGGGGTGACCATCGAAAGGATGGTGTGCAGTTCCGTAACCTGAGGAACGTGCGACTGGACAAACACAATTGCCTGTTCAGGGTCAATCCCTGCCGCCAACCAGTCCAGCGCCATTTCATATGTATTAGAAGTCAAATCACGGGTTGTTTCCAGTGTGGTAAGGGCATGGATATCGACTACACAGTAAATACACTGATATTCTTTCTGGAGTGCAACATAGTTACGAATTGCCCCCAGGTAATTTCCAAGATGCTGCCGCCCGGTGGGACGAGCGCCAGAGAAAACGCGGCCTTTTTTACCATTCATCGTCATTGTGTACGATCCTTGAGATAGTTTCGAACCTGCTCTTTCACTTCACCAGCTTTCGCGTGCCGCCCGGTCGACTTCTTCGAATAAATCAGGCTTCCATTAACTTCAACCTCAAACCGTCCCCCTTCGGAAGGGATCAGAATGACCTTTTCGATTTCAGGTTCATATTCTTTCAACAGTTCAGCCGCCAAACTGACAGCCCGGTCGGTATAATGTCAAACGGCACAGTATGTAATGGAAATATTCAAAAGCACAACAGCCTCCTCAGTCAGTGAAATGAGCCCGCCTATTATAACATACTGGTGTAAAATGGAATTTATGCACGCTCCCCAGTCCACACAGAGTGTTCCCCTACGTAAACGGCTGTTCGATCTGCTGCTCGTGGCCCCTGGCCTCCTTCTCGCTTCGCCCATCCTGGCAGTTGTTGCCATTTTAATCCTGATGAGGGAGGGCCGCCCGCTGCTGTTTCGCCAACCGCGCGCTGGTCTTAACGGCAAGGTATTTAATGTGTTCAAGTTCCGTACCATGCGCGAGTTGTACGATGAACACGGCAAAGCCCTGCCGGATGAGCGGCGCCTCTCACGTTTGGGCAAGTTTCTGCGGGCTGCCAGCCTGGATGAACTGCCTGAATTGTTTAACGTGCTGCGAGGGGAGATGAGCCTGGTCGGCCCGCGCCCGCTGATGGCGAAGTACCTGCCGCGCTATTCTCCCGAGCAGATGCGGCGGCATGATGTGCTGCCAGGCATCACTGGGTGGGCGCAGATTAATGGGCGCAACGCCCTTACCTGGGAAGAACGCTTTGCGTTAGATCTTTGGTACGTAGACCATTGGAGCCTTCGGCTGGATATTCATATCCTGGCGCTAACGTTTTGGAAAGTACTGCGGCGGGAAGGAATTAGCGAGCCGGGACACGCTACCATGCATGAGTTTATGGGGAATTCACAGCCAGAACAAGCAGAAGTATAGCAATTCAGGCTGCCAAACAGCTGTAAGGCCTTCAGCAATCACGGAGTAACAAAAAAAGACCCTGGATGCACGGCGGATGGCGGTGCTTTCCAGGGTCTATCAGGCATTTGAAAACACATTACGAACTGACCGAAGAAACGGTATTGGCGGTCCCTTTCTTCTTATCCTCCTTGTTTGTTTTCTTCTTCTTTCGCTTTTCTTTATCTCGTGGACTTCTGTCTCCCATTTCATGCCTCCTTAATATTGAGCCGATCAATTCTTACTAACAAACAATAGCACAAGAGACAAAAGAAAACAAGCGGTCACATGATTCCATAATGCAAAGGGAGACAGACTTGTTCGATAGCAGTCGTTCTTCATTCAGCCGGGACCGAAAAAGGAGAAAGGCTCCCACTCACAATCTCCTCCATCGTTTCTTTCACCAACCGCAGCTTACCCGCACTCAGGTTTTGCTCATCCACATCTTCCAGCGCCAGGGGAGCATCCACCACCTGGCCCCCCTCACTCGTCGAGACCCGCGGCCACAACTGGCGCAAACCCTCGGGCACGTCCAGGCGCACAGTAGCTGCCCACTGCGAACGCAGTTCTTCTGGAGGGGCGCTGGCGCCCACCACGCGCACGAGGGTTCCAAACTGGTCTTTATCAGTGAGATAGGTAGTGACTTCAGAGCGCATCGCTTCGGACGCCAGGTAAAAAACATCTACCTTTTTGTTATCAAACAAATCGACCGCCGCGGCCTGCCAGGCCGCCCCGTCACTGCTGGCTGGCAAAACCCCAGCCTGCGGATAATACTCCCCTAACGGCCAGCCGGGAGCGCACACGCCACAAAAATAGCGCCCACCAGAGACAAAAGCATCTTGCAGCCCCGCCCCAAGCGAACCATCTGATGGAAGCAAGCCCGCCCCGCGCAAGTCCGTTGAAATTAACGATACGATGAAACCAGCCACAAACGCCTGATTTTCAGGCCGCAGGCGAATGGCGCTCAGATTGCCGCTCGTTTGCACATCCGTATTGGAGGCCACGATAAACTGCGTCTGCGGCGCCCCCGCAACCAGCGCGGAAAGATTCTCGGTCGGAGCCAGTAAGAACACCAGCTTCACCTCCGGCCCCAGTTCAGCCGGTTCGACCGCGGCGCGATCCTCCATCTGCCAACCCATGGGAGTGGACAGCTCTGACAGCACAGCCTTCACCTGTTCCACCTGTTGGGGGTCACTGCCCTCCGGCGCCCAAAACAGGACTTTTCCAGCCTGAGGTGTAGCAGTCGGCGCCAGCGTAGCCGTAGGCGGTATGCTGGTGGGCGCCGGCCCGGTTGGGGTCGGTGGGAAGGACGGCTGGGTTGCAGCCGAACAGGCAGCCAGCAGCCCCAAGAGGAGCAAACTTACCAGGACAAGCAAAAATTGTTTTATTGGGCGTGGAGTTTTCATTTCTGTCTAATTTTATCTCAGAAAAGGGGTTTGATGAGGAGTGTATTATAATTAGCGCATGATCGAGTTGAACATACCTGGTAGGGGGATCGTGCGCCTGGAACACCTGGTGTGCGATGTAAACGGAACACTGGCTGTGGATGGCAAGCTGGTGGATGGTGTCAGGTGCGCCCTGAACAGTTTGCGCGGCCAGATTCAAGTCCATTTGCTGACAGCCGATACCTACGGGCAGCAAACCACGCTCGACCAGCAGCTAAACCTGACAGCCGTGCGTCTAAAACCAGGCCAGGAAGCAGAGCAGAAAGCCGAATACATCCACCAGTTGGGTGCAGACAAAGTCGCCGCCATCGGTCAAGGGGTAAATGATGCTTTAATGCTGCGGGCTGCGGCAATCGGCATCTGTCTTATTTCGCCCGAAGGCACAGCCGCGCAAAGTTTGCACGCCGCCGACGTAGTCATACTCGATATCAACAGCGCCCTGGCGCTGTTCGAACATCCCCAACGATTAGTCGCCACATTGCGAAAATGAACCTGCCTACCATCGAACCAGTTCCTCCTGAAGAAGATGATACCTCGCTGCCCCCGGCCCGCCGCCGTCGGCAGCACCGGTTGATTATTTCACCGGATGCGGGTGAACGCGCCAGTTTCCTCTCGGAACTGTCGCTGCGAATGGTGCCGTCGTTTGACTTCTTTTTGTTTTCACTGTTAAGCGGCCTGGTTTTAGGCGCGGCACTACTGCTGGATGCGCCAGCGCTGATCTTCCTGGCTGTGCTGCTTTCGCCGTTTATGGCTCCGGTGGCTGGAATTTCGCTCGGGACCATCACGGGTGCTGTTCGCTTTTTCTTGCAGTCATTGGGCAGCCTGCTGATCGGCTGCCTGCTGGTGTTTTTATGTGGAATGTTGGCTGGATGGATCGTCCACTTCCTACCCGAACGGCTCTACCAACAAGGGAGCATTTACAGCCACTTCACCTGGCCCTACTTTTTTGTCCTGACCCTCGGCGCTGGGTTAACCACCTACCTGCTCGTGCGCGCCCCCCAGCAAAAACCACTTGTGACGAGTGTGGCAATTGCCTATGGTCTGTATCTCCCAGTAGGTACCGCTGGCTTCGGTCTCACCGGCAGCCAGCCTGGCCTGTGGCCGGGAGCGCTGCTCATCTTTGCCATACACCTGGTATGGGCGCCCCTGGTGGGTTCGCTGGTGCTGGCTGGCCTCGGCCTGCGCCCGCTGAAATCCTTTGGATACGTGTTGGGCGTGCTGTACGCCCTGCTTGGGATTGCAGCGGTTGTCGCAGTGCAGTCACTCGATGTACCGCCGCTCCTGCCGCAAAATCCCCTTGCGATTGGCTCGGGCACGCCGGCAGCCTCCATGAATGCAGCCACAGCAGCAGCAAACACAGCTACGGCTCTTGCGGCTGGGCCTAATCCGCCCCCTCAAGCAGCCGCCAGCCCAACCCTCGCGAGTACAGCCACCCCGCTTCCCGCTTCGCCCACGCCATCCGCCACGCCTACCCGCACGCTGGTACCCTCGCGAACACCCACCCTGACTCATACGCCAGAACCGACGCCCATCTGGGCGCGTATTTACGCGAAAGAATATAACGGCGCCCTGATCCGCACAGAGCCTGACTTTGGAGCGGATGTGGTGCAAAGTCTAATCAACGGAACCCTGGTAGAAATTCTGCCGGATTCACTGGGCAGTGGTGGATCCTCCTGGCTGCATGTCCGTACCGTAAATGACAAAGAAGGTTGGATCGCCAGCTCTTTGCTCATCACAGCCACCCCCGCTGCCACCGCCACACCCGCACCCTGAGTGCGCATTCATCATGGCCTGGCTGTAAGCGTTCAAGCGCCCACCCCAAAGCCATTTCAGTAAGGTTCAAGCAGGGGAGAAAAGCCCTTATTGCCTGAACTCATTTCAAAAGAAAACAGGAGAATGCAAACATGCCCATCCATTTTGGAACCGACGGCTGGCGCGCCGTCATCTCTGATACATTCACTTTTCACAATCTGCGGATGGTCACCCAGGCGATCGCAGACGCAGTGGCTTCGGGTTCTTGGACAAACGGCGAGACACCCGCCGGGGTAGATCCCAAAAAGATGGTGGTGGGGTTCGATACCCGCTTCCTTTCCGACCGCTTTGCTCAAGAAGTAGCGCGGGTGTTAGCCGCCAACGGCTTTACGGTTTATCTGAGCCATGCCGACGCCCCTACCCCAGCCATTTCATATGCGGTACGCAATATGAATGCAGTCGCCGGGATTATGATCACCGCTTCACATAATCCGCCGCGCTATAACGGCGTAAAAATCAAGTCGGCTTACGGCGGCTCCTCGCTGCCAGAACAATGCCGCCAGGTGGAAGTGTACCTGAACGATAACGAGTCCCAGGCGCGCGGCCCGAACCTGATGGATTATGATCAAGCCATCACGAACCACCAGATTGTTCGCTTCAACCCCATCCCAGCCTATAATGATCACCTGCGCAAACTGATTAATTTTGATGTGATTGCCAATCATCCACAACAGATGGTGGTAGATTCCATGTTCGGGGCCGGGCGGGGCGTCATTCGCGGTATTTTACAGGGCACAGGCTGCGAAGTGCATGAAATTCGCGGCGAAATGAATCCTGGTTTTGGTGGGGTCCATCCCGAACCGATTATGAGATACCTCAGCGCGCTGGCCGGGGCGATCAGCACCGGCGTGGGCGGCTTTGGCCTGGCAACCGACGGCGACGCAGATCGTATTGGGGCGATGGATGAGCGCTGCAATTTTGTAGACCCTCATAAGATCATGGCGCTCACCCTGCGCTATCTGGTCGAAAAGCGCGGCTTGCGTGAGGGAGCGGTTGTGCGCACCGTTTCCACCACCCGCATGATTGACCGGCTGGCGAAGAAATACGGCCTCACGCTCTATGAAACTCCGGTGGGTTTCAATTACATCGCGGATTATATGTTGAAGGGAAACATCCTCATTGGTGGAGAAGAATCCGGTGGGATTTCGTTCCACGGGCACATTCCCGAAGGCGATGGCATCCTGATGGGACTGATGATCATCGAAATGGTTGCTGCTTCGGGCACTACACTGTATGAACTGGTGCAAAACTTGTTGAGCGAAGTTGGACCAGCATACTATGAACGGACAGATCTGCGCCTGCGCCACCCGGTTTCAAAGAGCGCCATGTCCCAGCGGCTGGTGAATGAAGCCCCTTCTCAGATTGGCGGCGAGAGCATCAACGAAATCTCAACGGTGGATGGTGTCAAGTATATTATGGCGGATGATTCCTGGCTGCTGATCCGCCCTTCTGGAACAGAACCCGTTCTTCGGGTGTATGCAGAAGGCCGTTCACCTGAAATGGTGAAAGCACTGCTAGGATTTGGCGAAGAAGTAGCTGCCAGCGTCTCTTAAACAGAGACGAAAAATCCCCTTCTTTATTCGCAAGCAAGCTTTTCAAACACAAATGAGGCTGGCGCCGATCGCCAGCCTCATTTGTGTTAGTTTCTTCGTCAGTGAAATGAATATTTAGTTACTGGCAGAAAGGCGCAAGCGGCGCACCAGAATGATCACTACAATCAAGCCAATCGCCATGCCAAACATCCCGGGCAGCCCAACATCATCCGCAAAACCGGTCGTTGGAAGCTGGGTGGCGCGCGCCGTAGCCGCGGCGGCGGTGGCGCCGACCCCGGCGATCACCGTTGCGGTGATTCCGTTGCCAGGGGTAGCCGTCATCTTACTTTCGACAGCCTGTGTTAACAGGGCAGCGACTGTGGCCGTCCGCGCATCCAGCACCAATTCAGTCGCTGTGGCAGCTGCCGTGCTGGTGTTTGTCGGCACAGCCACGACAGAGGTGGCGGTAGCCGTCGGTGGAACCGGCGTAACATCCAGCGTTGGTGTGGGCGAAGGAATCATCAAAATCACTGCTTCTTCGGTGGCCTTCACCGCAGTCGCCACATTTTGAGTCACGATCGCAGCATTGACCAATTCGCGCCGGGCACGCTCGCGCGGCAGCACCAACACAGCCACCACCACCAGGGCAATGGTCATCAGCACAAAAAGACTACCGATTATACCCAACGCCATTAGGAAGTTCCGGTTGCTGGCTGGACGCGCTTCTGCCGCTTCCTCAGTCCCTTCGACTTCCTGGGGGTCTTCCAGGTTATCTAAGTCATCATCATCAAAGTTCGCCATAAGCGCTTCTCCTTAAAGAACAAGATTGCCCATCTCTCACTATTTGAGGACTTCGAGATTTGCCAGCGGAACAACTGCGCGGGTTTCGCTGTCGAACTGCACATCTGCTGCTGGGGCACGAATGCCGCTTGGCAGCACAGAAAGGCCAGGAAGAACCTGAACCAGTTTGCCAATCTGACCTTCATATGGAATGCCATGAACACGCACCCTCTGATCGGCGGCGAAATAGGCGCTGTCAGAAGATATCTCACCAATAGATGGAAGTGGGATCACCACTTCAGGTCGCTCCCCTGTCTGCGAAGCAAAGGTGGCATTCACGGAGGCATCCCGTTTTTCACTTGAGGTAAGCAAACGGTAAGCGCTTTCGCTCATGGGCGTTTTGCCAAAACCTTCTAGCACAAGAATTGGATACTTCTGCTTGTTGGCAACAGAAATGAGGTCTGCCGTCATACTGGCAAGGATCAATCCCCGCAGGGGAAGCTCCCCTCCAGCAGTCAGGGCCTCAGCGCTGGCACAATGTCCAGCCATCACCACCGCCCCACGCATACTGACATCCAGTCGGGAGCGGGTAAATTCCTCTTCTGGAGAATGCGCCAGCACCAGCAGCAAACCACTGTCAATGCCACCGTTCCCCCAGGCGCCCTGCACCAGCGCGCCGTCTGCTTCAATCATTGCGCCGCGCTCTGGGATCAGTTCGGTCACCGTACCCGAAAGGCCAGCCTTCAATTCCACCACGATGCTCTGTGCCCGCAAAAGCACCTGACCACCGGTGACACTAATGACTTCACAGTCGGAGGGGGCGCGTACAATCCGTGAGAAAAGACCGCCTGTTTCAGCAATCACATCTCCTTTGGTCAGCTTATCCCCTTCCTGGCGAACAACAGCACGCTCAGCCAGGCTGATCTGAGGAATATTCAGGGCGCGCCGAATATCGATCAAGAGGTGCTTCGAGGGCACATGCGCTTCGGCGATCACATCGGCTGCGCTCACTTTTTGACCAGCTCGGACGGAGACCCGTCCAGCCGATGGCAGCATCCGCGCCCGGATCACTTTGGTTAGAGGAAGGATGTGGGTAACAGGAGCTAACATTCCACTTCTCATCGCATTCTTGTAAAAGATTGATTTATACCAGGCGGCGATCTTCTAACGCCTGATTCCAACGAGCCAGCAAATCACGCCGCCGGGCCGGGTCAGAGGGGAAGGCCAATGGACGTTCACGTGCATCTACAACGACCCCGCAAGCGCCCCCCACTACTCGAAAACTCTTTAGCCGCGGACGGCAAGGATCGAGTACGGCGCCGCGCAGCGTTTCAAAGGCAATACTGGCAACCTGCCCATAGCGTACTGGTAGTGGAACCAGCGTTCCTTGCTTGATTTCGACACTCGTGTCTGCGCCCTCTTCATAACTGATGCGGGCTTTCAAGATCACCGTACCCGCCCTGGCATGACTGATGGGTGCAATAACTGTGCCCAAGTTGAGGTAGGCGCCCGATTCGATCACCTGTACCGGTAGAATAGTGTTGGTCGCGGCAATTGCGCCCAACGACTGGGTCATTCCATGTGGATCCAGCAGGTAAGTACCTACACCAACCGGTTGAATGCCATCCAACACCATCAACAGGCTTTGTACCGCGCTGGGCGCCTGTCCCAGAGTCGCGCCGCCAATGAAGACCCGGTCAAAGGCCAGGTTAAGACTAGGGTAACGCTCCATCATTCGCTGGGCAGCCGTTCGCAGCACATGGCGCGCAGCAGCCTGCTCAATCGCCAGTGTTTCTTCTGTCAACGGCAGCGTGCCTGGGTAGATGCTCTTCTGGTAAAGATAGTCGCGCACGACATCAAGCGGCAGGTCAATCGGCAGCCACTGATAGATCTCCTCTACCTGGCTGTCTTGCAATACGGGAGCCAGACCACTACCCATGCCAAGCGGACGAAACACATTCAAACTCAGGTTGCCAGCAGTACCCACCGCAAGCGTGGTGGCGCTGGCTCCCAAATCCACCCCCAAAACACCTTTATTCGCATCCGAAACTTCGCTGAGGAAGCGGATCATGCGGCCCAAAGCATATGCGCCCGGGGTAAGCGGCACACTGCTGAGGCTGGCATACGCTTCAAAACCACCGACCTGACGCGTCCGGATCTTAGCAACTGCCCGAGCCAGCATACTCTCCGCAGGAGAAAGATCTTCCAGGTCAATGCTAGGGCGAATGTTCGGCGCCATGCCTACCAGGGTTTCGCGTTCCAGGGTTTCCTTGACCCGCTTGGAAATTGCGCCATTCCCGCAGTAGATGACGGTTGGGCGGCTGTCTTTCGGCATCACTTTGCAAGCCAGCGAAACCAGTTCCACCAGTTTATAAACCGAACGGGTAGAGCCCTTCTCTGTGCCGCCCGCAATTAGAATGACATCTGGGCGAGTCTGTACGATCGCATCAATCTGCACCTCGGCCCGGCGGCGGTCTATGAGGCCAATGCTCTCCGCAATGTACCCGTAGGTTGTGCCAGCCAGGCGTTGAGCGCTTTGCAGCGAGACGTCTGACAGCAAACCAACCGTGACCAGTTTTAAGTCGCCGCCAGCCGAAAACGTCAGTACCAGGCGGTCAACCCCAGAGCCATTTGACTGCGAAGGGAGGATCAGGTTAAAATCACGATCCACAAAGATCCGGCCTGTTACTTCCTGCAAAGACAACAGAGCATTATGAACCCCTTCACGAACATCGCGGAAGGGCGCGCCAGCCGTACTGGGCGCAGTGGCAGCCGAAATTAAGTGATACTGTCCATCCACCAGGTCGAACAGCAACACCCGCGTGTTGACGGAGCCAACATCAACTGCCAGAACAGATTCAGCGTCTACAAGCGAAGTCATCTTGGCTGCCTGCTACAAAACATATTTGGCGAGCACGTTTAATGAGAAAACCAACGCGCTCAATGAAAGCGGAAATGGCGGCTGCATATACCCCGGCGAAGGTTGCGCCCAGAGTCATGCCAATAAAGACCTGCCCTACCAGAGAGAGACCCTCCACAAAGCGCGCGCGCTGGGGCTGCATGTTCGGGCGATTCGCCACGCCAAATTGGAAATATGCCAGGGTGCAGATCGTCCCTATTAGGACGAACAGCCCCTCGCCAAGCTGCGAGATACGGTCGGTCAGCGCGCCTTGAGAGATCGAAGCACCCACTTCGCCAACACTCGGGATCAGCGTCAGGGTTCCACTCACCTGTCCAAAGATGGTGCCAAACACCGCTCCACCAATGGCGACGGCTGCGCCTACACCCACCAGAACCGCCATCGACCAACTGCCTAAGAACGTCAGCCGCGGCGAAAGTCTCAAAAGCAGGAGAAACCCCAGCAACAAAGGCAGCGCTACCAGAAAATTACCTTGCAGCAGCGGCGTGATCAGGCGCGGGATCAGCACCTGAAACAGGATCTGCACGGCGACATAACCTGCCGCGACACCGATAAAGGTGTAGGACACCACACGAAAGAGGGCATTATCCCCGACGAACAGGTAGAGCATGACCATGACCGTCAGTGCAAAGCTGCCCCATTCCAGGATTTGATCGAATCCCAACGGCATAGCTTACCCTTTGACCTTTCTCTGACGATTCACCATGGATGCCAGACCAGAATACACACCGCCACACAGCACCAGGAGGATCACCAACATCATCCCTAACTGGTATGTGGACCAGTAGCGTTGAGCAATATTGACATCTTGACGCCCTGCCCGCTGTCCATACAATGTGCCGCCCATCAGGCCAGAAACCATCCCCTGCACCTGATTGCTCTCCACGTATGGCTCCAGCATCGGCGCAGCCTGAGCGCTGGCGACCATCAACAGGGGCACATTTCCCAGATAAGGCTGCACCTGTTCCACCCAGGCCCGTCCAGCTTCAGCCCGGTCCGTCAGCACGATAATCCGCGTAAAATCTTGGATCTGTTCCACATCCGCCAGCGTCGGCTGAGACCAGGCTGGCTCACCAAAGAAGGTTTGTGGGGCTGCCTGCCGGGGCGAACGGGCAAACTCTAAGATCGAAATGGTTCCGCCGGGCAAATATCCGAGATTCTCCACCTGCCCAGCCAGATCATAATCTGGATGAACCGCGTTTGCTTCACGAAGCAGCGCATCAGCCATGACGGGTCCAGTCGGCACCGTCGATATAATCGCCAGGCGCGCCTGCTTCTGCATCAAATGATCCATCACCATTGAAGCCGCAAACCGCATTTCTCCAGAAAGCCCCGGCTCATAATCCACCGCCAGCAGCACGGGGGCATTTTCGGGCAGCGCCTCAATCTGGTCATACATCGCAAGCACTTCGGGGGGATAAAGCCCCGGCATGGGGAGCAGCTGGACGTTCGTCAACAGCATCCCTCCCAAAACGACGAACAGCATAAGCGCCACCAGCACGCGCAAGATCAGGCCAGGAGCGTGCGATCGGGTCGGTGGAATGACCAGGGGCTGAGTCTCTTGCGCCAAGAGGCTGTCGAGCAAGGCCGCGTGCCCGCGCTGTTTTTCAGTCACCCGCAGCTTAGCAGAATAAACCGGCAGTTTACGATATTGGCTTACCAGGTCTTCAGCCGGCAGGATTCCTCGCAAACCAGCCAGTGGACCGGCTTTCTCCACGCGCTGATCCACTTCAGCGCTCTCCGCATCACCCATGACAATCGAACTCGAGCGGGCGCATGGCTTCTACCCATGAAGGCAGATCTGCTTGCGTCAGATCATCGCCGTTTGCAGCCGCGAGCGCCGGTTCCCCTACCGCAGCATTTTCCTGGCTGGCTTCTTCGGAGAGCCATTCGGGCAGGTCCACGTTAAAGGGACTGCCGTCTTCCACTACCGGAACGGCTTGGTCATCAACTTCTATCAGCGGTGGAATCGTAGGGCCTTCACTGGGTGGTTGACCCTGGAACTCGCTCAACCAGTCAGGCAGGTTTTCATCAATGAACGGCAGCGGGCCTGTCTCCTTCGCCAGTATCGGTTCCTCAGCGGGTCGTTCAGACGTGGCTTCTACCTCCGCCTGATCTTCCCGTCCAACTGCACTGATCGCCTGCATCCAATCCGGCTGCTCATCGACCGGCAGCGCTGGCTCGCGTTCCGCTGGCTCATCTGCAAACGCTGGCAGCCAGGCTGGAACAGATCCCTCATCTGCCTCGACAGGCTCCACAAAAGCAGCTGGCGCTTCGGGTTCAGCAGAGAGAAACTCCGGACTGCCCTTTAGCCAATCGGGAACATCTTCTTCATTGGAAACATTGGCAAACTGCGGAGCAGTATCTTCTTCCTCAATTTGCTTAGGGCCATCAAACGCCGACAGCCAGTCGGGAACAGCCGCTTCATCGGGCTGTAAGTGAACAGGTTCTTCCGGCGCTTTGACCGGTTCAACCGCGTCCTCCTTCAGCCACATCGGTAGATCACCTCCCGCCTGCTCCGAGGAAGATTCCGCTGCAGCGGCAGCCGATTCGTCGGGAGAAAAGCCCCGCAACCAATCCGGCACGTCTTCGCTCGCTTCTGCCTCAGGAAGATCACCAGACGGTGCAAATGTTTCCGGAAGACTTGCCGCACGATGGGTTTCCACAGGCTCGGAGGGTGTGCTGCGCAGCCAATCGGGTAAGTCTTCGGCAGACTGCTCCACCTCAGACCGGTCCCAGCTTATTTCATCGGGCTGTGCCCTCTCCTCAACCGAGGCGTTTTCAGGCGCATCGAAGGAATTCAACCAGTTTGGCAGGCCAGCGGCAGCCGCCGGTAAATCGCCTTCGACAAAGTTCTGCCAATCCGGCATATCTTCAGCCGCTGATAGCGCAGCAGACTCTGGGCCATCTGTGTTAGCTGAAGGGGAAGGCGTCCCAAGATCCAGGGCAGATAAATCCCAGTTATCGTCTGTACTGCTCCAGGCGGCGCTGGATGCTTCCGAAGTCGAGAAGGCTTCCGGTTCTTCAGATTGTGAGGCAGATGTACTCCCCTGCCAATCCGAAAGCTTACTCAACCAGTCGTCCTGATCATCGCCGCTTGCTTCTGGCGCTAATCCATCTGGCGCCTGTGCAGGTAGCGCTGGCTCATCTGGAAAAGACAGCCCTCTGAAGTCAGTCGCCCAATCACTTTCAAGAGACGGAGGAACCGGCTTCTCATCGTTGGCTGCATCTTGCGCATTCAGGTTGCTCAACCAGTCCGCCAGGCCCTGGTTCTCATCCGTTGAAGGGAATAAGTCAGCCGAAACATTGGAAGGAGGCTGAGAATCCGTTGTGGGCGTTTCAGCACTGCCCAGGCGCGAAAGCCAATCCTCTCCATCCCCATTAAAATTAGGGGCGGCATCAGAATCGCCCGACACACCCTTCAACCAATCAGGTTCATCACTGCCCGTTTCTTCCGTACTGAACAGGTCAGCCGAGGACGGCTGTTCATCCTGAACCCGTGAACGGATGCGCGACAGCCAGTCCGGCGAGTTCTTGTTCATCAGAAGGCTGGGCATCCCCTCCGGTCTCAGCCGGCGGCGAATCAGATCGAAGTTCGCGCAGCCAGTCGGGCCCGTCGTCACCCATTTGATTTCCAAAGACAGCGCCGTCTTCGCCACCCGGTCGAAGCGGCTTTAGACGTGCCTGGCAATAACGGCAGCTTTCGGCCTCAGCCGGGTTGGTTTTTCCACACATTGGACAACGAACATCAGCCATAGCTTATCCACTATATGGACGTTCTGCGCCAAACACAATGCGCAGACCCGCCATAATGCTTCCTAGAGCAATGCCCAGGAGAATTCCACGACCACCCGCCACCGGCAAAATCTGCGCAACACCCAGCAGAACACCGGTCAGGTTTTCCGGTAAGATGCTTTCAAACAGCGCTGTCATGCCGCTGTTCAGAAACAAGAAAAGGAGCACGCTGACCACAAACGCCACCGCCAGAATTCCCTGGCGGCGCTGGAACAGGCGGAAACTGCCCAGAGTCAGCGTAACAGCCAGCACCGCCATCAGGCTGGCCTCTACCGGCACCTGAATAGCGCTCACAAAAATCTGCTGATATTGTGGGATATAAGCATGCAGCGTATAAGCCGCCGCGCCAGCCACAAAGGTGATCAAAAAAGCCAGCACCGTAAAGATGCTGTAACGATCAGGGTTGCGGTGCATGCGTAGTTTCTGCCAGTGCGCCGACAGCAGACCAAAGATCGCTACCAGCATCGCGACAGACGCCAGAACCACCGCCCAACTCAGGATCGCCGAGCGTAGATCAGAGAGGGCCGGGTTCCCTGTAAAAGCCGCGGGCAGCAGATATCCCAGGAGAAGGACAATCAGGCCGATACTTATGGCAAGTGCAGTGGCAATAGGGTTTCTCATACGATCCCCAATAAGGCAAGAATGACGCCGCCAATCATGAAGGCGACTAACCCCCAGCGCAGCACATCCTGAGCGTGCAGGCCCGCTGAATGGGTTGGGCCAGCTTGAAGGCAAGCCGGGATCGCAAACATTTCCTCCCCGATGAGCGGTTCATCTGCCGTGGCATACAAAACTGCTTGCGCTGAAATCGCATCACTGGCAGCTAACATAAATGCATCTGTACGATTGGAAGCTTCTGCTAACAATGCTACTTCAGGCCCGAAATTACCAATCAAAACATTGGCAGAAACCCGCTCATCATAAATGATGGGCAGCGTACCGGCGATATAAGAAAATGGAGTCGGGCCAGTCAGGCGGCCCTGGTATGGGCTGTAAAGTTCGAGGTTGTTGGTTTGGCGGTAGGAAGCGTGGAGCGTATCCTGACTGAGAAGAGTAAGCGTGCCGTCGCCGCTGGTGGCAATCGGAGGACGGTCACTGATTGAACTCAGTGTCCCAATCCGCTCCAATGTGCTCAACCCCACCAGGGCCGAAACATTATTGGGACTGACAATGCTGGCCTCACCAATCGAAACGTGCAAACGCGAACCGTCTTCCACTGCCAGGCCAATCGCCCGGCGCAGGCGCTGCAAGGCGCGCATATTCCGGATGCCAATCCGCGCCCGCCCGCGCCGCGGCAAGGAAAAGAAAAACAGCAGTCCCGCCGATCCAAAAATGAGCAGCAGCCCAAGAATAGCTTGCGTCCAATTCACCGGGAAAACTCCTCTCGTAAAAACGCTGCAAACAAACGACTCTCTCCATGATCCTCAAACAGGTCCGCCAGAGCGTCGCTCTGGTTCCCTGGCATCATCTGCCTTAAGAAGGGCTGGCCCGCATAAACCACTTGCGCCAGCAAGAAGGAAACAGGGCCAGATGTTTCCAGCAGCATGGCTGCCAATCCATCTAAACCCCAATGTTGCAAGAAATGGGCCCAATCCGGCCAGAGAGAATGGTCTTTCAGCATGGCTTCATCAGTATAGCATAACGATCACTTGATGTAAGTTTACAGTTGGTTTATAGTTATGTATCGTTCGATTAAAACCCAACCCAACCAGCCTATTTTTTTACACGGCGCGAACACCCGGCTTGCGCCATAAACACGTGCCGCCACCTGACCGCCAGTAAGTTTCTAACTCAGTGCGCATACTAGCCAGCCCCCCCCAGAAAGTGCTAATTTGCGAAGTATATTGACTGATCGCTTGCTGCCAGGCCGCTAAAGCCTCTGGCGATACCGAGAAACATTCCTGCTGCCATTCCGGTTGCAGCGCCGCTTCCAACGCCTCTGGATGTTGAAGGACGTAGGGAAAATCTGCATAGTACCAAACTGGGCAGTTCATCTCTTCCGCAGCCGCGCGCACCAGCCGGTGATCCACATGTCCGCCCAACGTCATCGGACTGACCAACTGCGTGTCTGGCCGCAGACCGGCTGCCATCCAGGCTTGCATCCTCTGTACCACGCCTGATTCCTGGGCATGGGCCGGCTGCCAGAGATCATCTTCCCCATTGACAAGATAGGTTCCATCTGGCAAAAGGCGGTAGATGCAGTCCGGCAGATCCCAAAAGCGTAGTTTTGCGCCCATCAAGCGCCCAGCGTCTTCATCTTCCTGGCGGCGCGCCAGCACAGCCTCTGGCCCTGTCTGCCAGCGATCGTGCAGCGCTTGGGCAAAAGCAGACAACCGCTCATCTGGCCGCGGCTGCCCCGCGCAAATCGTCCAGATTTCAACCTGGTCGCCAGCCTGCGACTGTTCCCAAACTAAACCGCCGCAAGAAAGGGCAATATCATCAAAGTGAGGAGAAAGATAAACCCAATGCATACTTGCCCCCTATTATATGCTTCCCCTCATCCGATTCAAACTTGCATCCTCTCTACAGTTTATTAAGGCTCTCCAATTTACAGCGAATCACAGAACATAATAATTAAGGAGTATTAGAGACCAAGTTAAAAAAATTTAAAGTAAGGTAGAATAGAAATTGAAAGAATTTAAAAACGCACGCAAAAGGAGCAGATCTGGATGGCTACGGTTGAGGAGCGCACCAAAATTCTCAAAATGATTCAGGAAGGCAAAATCAGCGCAGAAGAAGGCATCCAACTGCTTGAAGCACTGGAAGAAGGCGTGCGGCGTTCTGTAATAGATAAAAAAGCGCCCTTCCCGCAGTCCCCTGTCATAGGGACGCGTGATAGACGCTGGTTCCGTGTGTTGGTGACAGATACCAACAGCGGCAAGACGCGGGTAAACGTCCGCCTTCCCATTGGTTTGGTAAACGCGGGAATCAAGATGGGCGCGCGCTTCGCCCCCCAGGTAGAAGGGCTAGATGCTGAAATGCTAATGGCTCACCTCAACTCGGGTGAGACGGGGAAGATCGTCGATGTGTACAATGACGAAAATGGCGAGCGCGTAGAAGTCTTTATCGAGTGACTATCTCTCCAACCGCTCTGTAAGTCCATACAAAACAGCCCCGGAAAACTCCAGGGCTGTTAAGCTTTAAAACGATGCAGCACTTCAAGCCGATGGAGTAGGTTCATCCACCGATTCAACATGCTTAATTTCCGGAAAGAATTGGCGTACCGTTCCAGCGACCCACCCATTTAAAGTCGTCATTGAAAGCGGGCAGCCCTCACAGGACCCTCCCAGACGGACGGTCAGCGTACTCCCGTCATAGTTAACCAGTTCTACAGAACCGCCATGATAATGATTGATATAAGCATCTAAAGTATCAATTAAAGCCTTCAGGCGTTCTTCCGTCGAAAAATCACTTTCTGTCATCTTTATCCAACCTCCTCAAACAGTTTCCGTCCATATCCATACCTTGACTGAGAATCCCAAGAACCTGGGTATGCGTGTTTTGAAGTCGCTCTGCAATCACACCCGCCAGTCGATCCAGAAGGATCATGCCCGTTTCAGGATACTTTTCACACAATACCTGCAAATTCTCTCCTCGAATGCGATAAGCAACACTATCTTCTACTGCCATCGCGCCCGAAGTATATTCATCTCGTCCCAACGCAGCCGACCACCCAAAGACACCTCCCGTTTCAATACGCGCAACCGTCAGAGGCGGGCCATCATAGGGCTTATACTGAATAACCACCTCACCTGAAAACAGAATGTAGAGGTGGTCTGCGGGTTGGCCCTGCTCAAAGATAACTTCGTCTTTGGAAAAATGGCATTCAACCATGTAGGGTAAGAGCTGGACGATTTGGTCGCCGTTCAGGCCCGCAAAAATGGACAACTGGGCATAGTCCTGTCTGAACATTGAACCCATGTTACAAGATGCACCCCCCCTTTTGTAGTGGCAAATTTCCCTAATGCGGTGACATTTATCATCCTAAGTAACTTTGGTTATAAATCCTGTTGTTTCAAGCAGTTAAAAGCGTTTTGAATTGTCGTTTCGGAAACAAAGAAATTTCGAATTGTTCGTAACGGAAAACGGGCCTATGTTTTTTCCCTGCCCGAGGTTAATTACAAAAACCTAACATCAACCTCACCTCCTTGACACGCCACTGAAGTTCGTTTATCATAATCATCGTTAGACAATAACTCACTCATCACTGAATCTCATTCAACAATTTATCTGGGACGAGGGGAACAGCTTACAGTTCAACTGCAAGCCTGTACAACTGCAACGATAGAGCCACATTGGGGCGCTGGCTCACAAAACAGCAGGAGTACGGTCCAGATTACCGCCGCGCATCGCAACCTCCTCGAAACGACACAACAATCTACCTTTTGTCCCGATAGCTGGCTGTACCTCCTGCCGGCCGAAGCCAAGAACACTGTCGGCGCCTATTTACCTGGCGCAGTATACATCGCTGAGCGCCATCATCGCTGCTTACATCGCTGCCCTCACTGTTGACGCCTTCATCGCCGCCATCACCGAACATCGAGAATCCCCCTGCGCCAACTTGGACTTCGGCCGAGCAAGAGGTACCGCGAGCAATCACAACAGGCCTGGCACAAATTCTTTTGTGTCAGGCCTGTTGTGATTAAACGATAGCGTAGATGGTTGAAAAAGAGATGTAACTTTTTGATGCGTGCTGCATCTAAACTTGTGAAAGAATTAACAAGTCAAACCGGTTTATGTTCACCGCAATGTCAAGCTTACGTGAACATACGCTGTAACAAAATTTTTTAATCAGGAGCGCATTCGTATGGAAATGATTATCGATTTTCCCGGTGGAGCCCGCGTTGACGCGCACTTCGATGAGTTTACAGTTGCCACAGATCAGCCCCCAATCGGCGGCGGTGAAGGCTCTGCACCCTCCCCATTTGCTGTTTTTCTCGCCTCGATCGGCACCTGCGCCGGAATTTATGTGCTGGGATTTTGTAAACAGCGCGGGCTGCCTGTCGAAGGCATTCGCATTGTCGAACGAGTGCATCGCAGCCCAATGACCGGCATGGTTGAAAATATCGATCTGGAAATCCAGGTCCCGCCCACCTTCCCAGAGAAATACTACCCCTCGCTTGTTCGCTCAGCGGACCTGTGCGCGGTCAAGAAGCACCTGGAAAATCCCCCCAAGTTCAACGTTTACACCCAGGTGGCAGAAGAAGTAAAGCCGTAAGTCTGAAACCAGAAAAATAAAAACAAGAGCGAGGCACAACCCACTGTGTGTACAGTGATTGTGCCTCGCTTGTCGACTAAACTAATCGCTTATGGAACCCGCCAGTTGACCCATCTGAAACGATGCAAACTTCATCTTGCGATTTATTTAGCTGTCCAGCATCCCCCCGCCGATTGGTGGGAAGAAATCCAGGGTAGCATTGGAAGGCAAAGGCGTCTGCAACCCCTGTTCGAAGGTTTGCAGATCCTCGCCATTGACGAAGATATGCACATGGGGCTTCAACTCGCCTTCTTCGTTCAGCCAGTGCGTGCGTAAAACAGGGCGGCATTCCACCATCGCCTGAACCGCCTGTTGAATAGTCGCTCCCTCCGGCAGGTCTACTTCCACAGAACGCTCCCCTACCAACAGCCGGAAAGTGGCATATAAGTTACATTTCATCCTCGTAAGCCTCCTACTCGGCCGATTCAATCGTCGGATGATGATCTATCTGAGCCGCCTGTAGCCGCTGAAGCGCAGCCTCGATCCGCGCCAGGGTCTGCTGTTTGCCAAGAGCAGCCGCGATTTCAGTCGCGCCACCGGGTGTGATAAGCTGCCCTGAAAGCGCCACGCGCACAGGCCACATCACAGTCCCTGTTTTCAATCCAGCTTCCTGGGCATAATCCTTCAGGGTCTGCCGAATAGTCTCTTCTGTCCAGGGTGAAAGCAGGGGCAGGCGGCGCTGCGCAGCCGAAAGCACTTGCAAACTGCGCACCAGAGTCGATTTACTTTTGCCATGGATGAACAACTCCAGATCATATGGGGCCACTTCGTTAAAAAAGCGAGTCATCTCTGGAATCTCGTTCAACACGGTCAACCTGGATTGGATCATCTGGCTGATCAGCGCCGTATCATACTGATCTTTGAAGTGGGCGGGGTAGTAAGACTCTACCAACAGATGAAAGCTGTCTGGCGCAAGCGCGCGCAGATGTTCCCCATTCAACCACTCCAGCTTCTTTAGCGAAAAAGCCGCATTCGATTTATTAATCCCATCGACATCAAAGGCTTCCACCAGTTCAGGCAGCGAAAAAAACTCGCGGCCTGTTCCAGGGCTCCAACCCAGCAGCGCCACCGCGTTGACAATCGCCTCTGGTAGAAAGCCTTTGGCAATCAAGTCCTGAAAGGAGGCATCCCCCTTACGCTTGCTCAACTTCCCGCCCGTCTCTTTGACAATCAGCGGAAGATGAATATAAACTGGGATTTCCCAATCCAGGCTTTCGTAGAGCAAGTTATATTTCGGCGTAGAGGAGAGGTAATCCACCCCGCGCAGCACGTGCGTGATCTGCATCAAATGGTCATCGACCACGTTAGCGAAGTTATATGTCGGGTAGTCGTCTGACTTAAGCAGGATCTGATCGTCCAGTTGATCATTTTGGATGGTGATATCCCCATAAACCAGATCATGAAACGTGGTCGCGCCCTCCGCTGGAATACGCTGCCGGATGGCAAAATCCTCACCAGCCGCCAGCCGGTCAGCCACTTCCTGCGCACTGAGCCAACGGCACGGGTCGCGCCGAGGAATAGAAGGGTCCATCTGCTCCTGCTCGTCGCTGTCCTCTTTCTGACAAAAACAGCGGTATGCGGCGCCCCGCTCCAACAGCGCTTCAGCGTATTGACGATAGATGCCTTGTGCTTTGCACTGGCTCTGGATATAAGGCCCATAAGGGCCGCCCTTATCTGGCCCCTCGTCCGTATCCAGGCCAGCCAGCGCCAGGCTGTCATAAATTGTCTGTATCGACTTGGGAATATTCCGTTTGCGATCCGTATCTTCAATACGCAAAACAAACTGCCCGCCATGATGACGGGCCAGGCAGTAAGCATACAGGGCTGTGCGTAAGTTTCCGATATGCATATAGCCTGTGGGACTGGGTGCAAAACGTGTCCTGATCATAACCTCGCTCCAAAAAGTGCCAGGCGCAGTGAACATCGGCGTCAGGCAGTTTGCACCAGTATATTACAGAATCGCAGGCAGGATAACCGGTTTGCCAGAGGCAGTATTGTATAACACCTGCAGCGGCAGATGATATACCTCACCAAGCAGTTCAGGATTCAACACCTCGTTTGGCTCCCCAAGCGCGCGCAGCCGGCCGTTCACCAGCAGCGCCACCTGCTCCGCATAACGCGCTACCAGGTTCAAGTCGTGCAGCGCCACCACCACCGTCAGTTTTTCCGTCTGGGCCAGCGCGCGCACTTCATCCAATAAGCCAATCTGATACTGCAAATCCAGGTGCGTGGTCGGTTCATCCAGCAGCAGAATCGGCGCCTCCTGCGCCAGCGCGCGCGCCAGCAGCAAACGCTGCTGCTCGCCGCCCGAAAGCTCCCCCAGTCTGCGTTGGGCCAGGTCATTGGCGTGGGCGCGCGACAGGGCCAGGCGCACGCGTTCTTCGTCACTACGTGATACCTGCCCCAACCAGTTGAGATGCGGTGTGCGCCCTAACAGCACCAGGTCCCATCCGGTAAAGGCCGGGGGCAGGCTGCGCGCCTGCGGGACCACGGCTACCAGCCGGGCCCGTTCCGCCGGTTTGAGAGCGGATAGATCGTTCTCATCCACCCGAATCCGGCCTTGGGTCAGGGGCAAAACCCCGCTGAGGGCGCGAATGAGGGTCGTCTTCCCCGCGCCATTCGGGCCGATCAGCCCCAAAATAGCCCCCGGAGCCACTGCAAAGTTAATCTCCTGGAGCACCAGGCGCTCCCCATATGCCACGCTCAAATCAGAAACTTTCAACATATTGATCTCACCAAAAACTTTGCTGTTTGGCGCGGCGCAGCACCCACAAGAAGAAGGGCGCGCCGCCCAAAGCCATAATAATCCCTACCGGAATCTCTTGCGGCGCCATCACCACCCGCGCCAGCACATCCGCGCCCAGCAGCAGCGCTGCGCCAATCACAATTGAAAGCGGCAGTAGATGACGGTAATCCCCACCCCACACCAGCCGGACCACATGTGGGACAATGAGGCCGACAAAGCCAATGATGCCAGCAAACGAAACTGCCGCCGCCGTCGTCAGTGAAGCAGCAATGATCACCCACCGGCGCACCCGCTCCACGGGCAAGCCTAACTGTTGAGCCTGTTCATCGCCTACCTGCATCACATTTAAGGCATGGCCCATCGTCAGCAGCGCACCCAACCCCAGCACAATGTAAGGCAGTTCAGCCAGTACCGGCTGCCAGCCGCTCAACGCGGCGCCCCCCAGTAACCATACCAGAGCCCGCCGCAGCTCACCGCTGGCATTGATCATCAAGAAAGAGGTCAGGGCCGTAGCAAAGGCGCTGACTGCTACCCCTGCCAGGATCAAGTTGGTGGTTGGCAGTGTTCGCCCTACCCGCGCCATTTGATAGACCACCCACACCGTCACCACGGCTGCCGCAAAAGCACACATTGGCACGGCCAGCATACCTAACGTGCTGTTGGGCCAGCGCGCGCTCATCGCCAGAATCGCGCCCAGGCCTGCTCCCGAGGCGACGCCAATAAGATAAGGGTCAGCCAGGGGGTTGCGAAAGAGACCCTGATAAGCTGCGCCGCTGCCCGCCAGGGCGGCCCCCGTAATGGCAATTAGCGCTGTGCGCGGCAGGCGCAGGGTAAACAGGATCACGGCAAAAGGCTGCAGTGCGGTTGGGATGCTGTCACCCGCCAGGCGTAACTGCACCAGGTGGAAGAGTGTGGCAGGTGGAATAAACACGCTGCCCACCGCTACGCTTAACAGCAAGGCCAGGGCCAGCAAAAGTGTACTGAAAAGGTAGGGGCGGGCAGCGCTGCGCTTCATATCCGTTCGCCTACTTAAACAAGTCGGGATGAATGGCTTGCGCCAGAGCTTCCAGCCCGTCGATCATACGCGGGCCGGGGCGGCTGACTAAGTCATCGTTGAAGGGCAGCACCCGGTTGTTCTTCACAGCCTGAAGGGTATCCCACCCAGGCCGGGCGGCTACCTGTTCAGGCGTGATCCCGCCGTAGGTCGAATCGCCTAACAGAATCAGGTCAGGATTTTGCACGATTAATTCTTCCTGGCTGATCTGAGCATAATCACCGCTCAAGCTCGCGCCAATGTTTTGTCCACCTGCCTGGGTGATCAGCAAATCGATAAAAGTACCCGGGCCAGCCGTCCAGGGCTTAGAGGGATCTGTTGCATCTAATTCATAGAAGACTTTCGGACGATCAGCAGCGCCGCTCACTTGATCCTGCACCGCTTGCGCTCGCGCGCGCAGATCCGCAACCAGCTTCTCTGCCTCTACCTGCCGTCCAGTCAATACCCCCACGGTTTCCAGATTTTCGTACAGTCCATCTAGTTTTTCAGGGTTGGGCAGCACAAAGACGTTCGACGTCACCTCTTGAATCGCTTTCACCTGCTCGGGCGCGGTGAGGGGCGAAGCCAGCACCAGGTCGGGCTGCAGCCGCGCTATTTCTTCCAGGTTGTATTTGCCCATTGAGCCGCCTATAGTGGGCAGGCTGTTCGCATCAGCGGGGTAGTTAGAGAAGTCATCGCGGGCAATCATTTGCGAACCAGCCCCCAGCGCGAACAGAATTTCTGTGTTGGAAGGGGCCAATGAGATCACGTGTTGGGCAGCGGCGTCCAGGCTGACTTCATTTCCCATCGCATCTTTCAAGAGAATGCTTTGGGCTGTAGGCGTAGGGTTGGCTTGCGCGGCAGGGAGTGGATTAGAAGGGCTGCAAGCCGCGAGCAGCAGGGCAAGTACAAAAATCGCCGTAAGAATGGCGGAAACTTTTTTCATTGTTTTGGTTTTCCTCAGAGATAAGCAGTAAGAAAATCAGGTCATCTATCCAGCCGGTGACGTTTGTCACGCCGCCATGAAACAGTAAGAAAATCGTAAGAAGATGCGTAAACCATATCTACAAGGGCAGTCCACAAAAAATCCCTGTCATCAGGACAGGGATGGATAAACCGGGCTGGTAAGGACTACCCGCTTTCCACCTCCTTTCTGCGAGGTCGTGGAGAAGTGCGTATCCCAGGCGGTCGACCTGGCTTATGATCTGCACAGCAGATCAATCACAGTTGCGCGACAGCACCGGTCTTTCACCGGTTTCGCCTTTCAGCTTTCCCATCCGGAGGAAAAGCACCTGGGAATATGAAAATGTTATATGGATTGTAAACGCGCCGAAAGAGAAAGTCAAGCGACATAAAAGAAAATGGACGGCAGCCGAAATTTATGGCCGCCATCCATCATACGCAAAGCTAAATCATCAACTTTGAGCGGTATTCGCAGCCGGCTGGTGCTGAATGCGCACCAACGAGAGGAACAGAACCCCAAAGTACACCAGGTATGCCAGCGCTTCTGTGAGCGATGGGTTTCCATTGTACCCAAAGATGGCGCTGAGGATTTGTCCACCCAGTGAGCCTTCATTGAGAACCGGGTTGAGGTTATAGAGATGCTCCACCACAGATGGAATCCAACCTGCCTCGTTGAATTCATGAACTCCATGCGCCACTAAACCCGCGGCAAACAAAACGAGAAAAAAGTTGGTCACTTTGAAGAAAGACTGTAAGGGCAAACGCCGGGTGGAGGCAAACAGGATTACGCCCAACAAAACCGCCGCTGCCAATCCAACCGCAGCCCCTAACCAGGACGGCCCAGGGTTTGAAGCCAGACCGGCTGCCACCAGGAACAATGCCAGTTCGACCCCTTCGCGCACCACCGATAGAAAAGCGACCCCAAACAATGCCCGCTTGCCCGACTTTCCAACCGCTTGCCGGACCTCACTTTCAATCTTGCCGCGCAAGAAGCGCGCCTGGCCTTGCATCCAGAAAATCATCCAGGTCAGTAGAGCGGCAGCCGCTAACATGGTCAAACCCTCAAACACCTGCTCCGCAGTGCCTTCCAGGTTGGCATCCGCCAGCCCCAACCCCAGCGCAGCCAGTAAACTGACGCCTGTGGCGCTCAGTACCCCCCACCACACACTGGCAGCCAGATCCGAACGCTGCAACTTCCGCAGCGCGCCAAACAAAATTCCAACCACTAAAGCGGCTTCAACCCCTTCGCGCAAGGCAAGTAAGAAACTAGGAAACATAGACGACCCTCATTTGGTATGATTTATTACTCCGGTCAAAATGACTGACCTGTTTAGGTGAAGTGAGGGCATTATATTTAATAAAATAATATTTGTCAATAATATCTTATTTATTTTCTTATTTCATCTTTTGCGGGAAATCGATTACAGGGGTGGCCTGGAATACACGGCTGCGTAAACCACACCTGCCCTTTTGAAAACAATTTAGCTTTGACGGTTAATGCGCGAGCGGCGCGGTTTTTCAAGCGTGGTAGACGTACCCCGGAATGCGGGCGCGGTGATCGCGTAAATAGAGCACCAGCGCGTGTCCAGCATCCGGCTGCGCACACGCGGGTCCGCCTCTTCAATGGAGTTAGCGGTAGTCATGATGGTGGGAATGTGCGCCACGTAGCGATGATTCAAGATCTGGTACAGCTTTTCGCGCGCCCAGGGGGTAGCGCTCTGCGTCCCCATGTCATCCAAAATCAACATCGGGGCCGATCGCACCTCTTCGAACAATTCATCATAAGTGACCGAACTATTCGGGCCAAAGGTTGAGCGCAGATGATCGAGCAGGTCTGGCACCACCACAAACAAAGGTTCCCTGCCTACCCCCGCGCGATAATTGGCAATCGCGGCTGCCAGATGCGTTTTGCCACAGCCATAGGTGCCCGTGAATACAATCCAGCCGCGCGGATTATCAGCAAAGGATTGGGCCGCCCGATAGGCCTTTTCAAGGCTTTGTTGTTCTTCGGCCGGCAGTTTTTCTGGTTCGCGTAAGCTAAAGGTGCCAAAGGTCTGATCGCGGTGATAATCTAGTGAAGACAAGGGCCGTCGTGAAGAATTGCCAGCCGGATTGCGGTGATCGGGCGCCTCAATACGAACGACGCGCACTAACTCTGGATCGCGCAGGCGTGACTGGATCCGCCCCTCAATCTCATCCAGCGCCTGATTGGTGGTGATTACCGTGGGCAGATGATTCACGTAGCGATGATTGAAAATCTGGTAGAGCTTTTCTTCCGCCCAGGCGGTGGTATTCTGGGTACCCAGGTCATCCAGAATCAGCAAGTTGATATTCCGGATTTCTTCAAAACGGGTTTCAAAGTTGCTGCCTTGCGAACCGTAAGCAAAGCGTAGCCAATCCAGCAAATCAGGCACTGTTAGGAAGAAGGTCGGCACGCCTAGCCCAACCGCGAAATTGGCAATGGCAGCCGCCAGGTGTGTTTTCCCCACCCCATAAGTACCCAGCAAGAGCAGCCAGCCATCCAGATGGTTGGCGAAGTACTGCGCATTGTTACGCGCTGTATTTAAGGAATGGATCTGTTCATCGCTCATCCCCACCAGACCTTCGATATTGAAGTTTTCGAAGGTCATGCCTTTGAAGGCCTCCAGGTTGCTCAAGCGATAGATGCGCGCGTAAGCCGACTGGAGCACTTCCTTCTGGCGGCACACGCACACATCCACCCGGCCAAAGTCGGGATGGTCAACATCGACATCTTTACGCACAAAACCAATCCCACCGCAAATTGGGCAGTTGGGGTCTCCGCGCAGACTGTTCGAGCGCTGTTCCTCAGTGTTCGATGTAGTCAGCGAACTCGCCTTCGACATATCGGCGGCGATCCGCTTCAGAGTCTCGTCGATTGGCTCCATCTCGTCCTTCCTCCTGCCATGAACGCAAAATCGCTTCTACATACCGCCAGCGCCGCACATTATTCTGCACTGCAATCCGAATAGCTTCCTCAATCCATTCCTGGCGATAGGTTTGCTCAGCTTCACGCAGCATATCCGCGATCAAAGGGGTCAGCGGACCTATATTCTCTTCATACAGCCGGAAGATATTCGGCCGTTCCACATCCAGCGTGAGCGGTGGATGCTCTTCCAAAATTGGGCGCCACTGCCCATTTTGAATTGCCTGCACGGCAGCTCGACCGCGGGGTGTGTTTAGGAAGAAAATGGCTTCCTTCCATTCTTGCCCGCGTACCTGCGCCTTGAGCAGCGTCCCTCGCTGAATCGCGCGCTCAAGCGCTGCGTCCAGACCTTCCGCACCTAGCGATTGTACCAGCAGTTCATCTTCCGCGAAATCCTCATAGGTCAGGTAGCGCACCGGCGTCTCCAGCCGGTCCAAAAACCAGAAGGCGTATAAGGTCACCTTCATTTCACCCAGATGATCGATCTCCGGTAATAACTCACTAAAAAACTGCCCCGGAATGGGCGTCATGCGAACCTTACCAGAAGGGAACCCGGTAAATGGCGGCACCCCCTTCCCCTTTCTCAGCGCCGCGCAGGTGGCGGCGCTGCATTTTCAAATCGTGCTAGATTATTGAGGAACACCAGTTCAATGCCCGGATGAGTGGGGCCATTGCGGTGTTTCCCGACGATGATTTCGGCAATGTTTTGCTTTGGACTATCCTTTTCAAGCGCGTCCGGTCGATGGATGAACATGACGATGTCCGCATCTTGCTCCAGGCTGTTATGCACGACTATGCCATTCGCCACAAAGTTATGCGTACCTTCAACAGTCATATCATACACATCTTCTTCACCGTCAGCCTCGATTCGAACAACCGCCACCCAGTCCAAATCCGCCGTCCTGGCTGCTGCCGCCGCCCGAACCGCCTGCGTCATTCCAGAAAGTTCATTCACAGAACCCGAAAAACCAGCCTTTTCTTCCACGCATTCTACGCGCGATACAGCAATCTGATCGCCCACCTGAAGCGTCTCCAGTGCGCGCCAGCCTGATTGCAGCAAGAAAGGGTGATTCCCGGTGGCGCGAATCTCCTGCCCGGAAGACAGCGTCATCCGGTAAATCGGGCGGTATCCCGTCCACCAGACTTTGCTCGCCCTCGCGCTGATCATGCTCCCCTGCGCATCCGCAGTCAGCACGTCGGGCGCTTTGCCAACCAGTTCCGCAATCGGAACTAACCTACCCGAAGCCAGCGTAACCAGCGTCTCTCCGGTCAAACATCCCGACTCGCGCAGGTCCGATAGCACCGGCTTTTTGTCAGCGCGCTGCTCTACCGCGCGCGAGAGCTGCGCGCCCACCAATACGGGCACGTTCAACTCGCGCGCCAGGACCTTTAAATTGCGTGAAATATAAGACACTTCCTGAACACGGTTATCCGTGCGCATATCACTGGACATCAACTGCAAATAATCAATGATGATTAAGTCCAGCTCATACTCCAGGTGCAAACGACGACACTTGGTACGCAGTTGCAGCGGCGTGATGGCAGGGGTATCGTCCAGGTAAATATGGGTATCCGCCAGAACTTCAATAGCGTGGGTGAAGAGTGGAATTTCTTCTTCCACCAGCTTCCCCGCGCGCAGGCGCTGCGTGTCAATGCCTGTTTCCTGGGCGATGAGACGCTGCACCAACTGCTCGTTTGACATTTCCAACGAGAACATCGCCACGTGTTTCTTATAGCGTTGGGCCGCGTTCTTCATAATCGACAGCATAAAGCCTGTTTTCCCCATCCCAGGGCGGCCCGCAATAATCAACAAGTCCGACTTTTGCAGGCCTCCAAACAGGCGATCCAGATCCACCAACCCAGTTGGCACGCCATATATCTCTTCATCGCGGCGCGACAGTTGATCAACCCGGTCATATACATTGCTCAGCACCTGCTGGATCGGCTGCAAATCGTTGTGGATACGGCGCTCACTGATGTTGAAAATGGACTTCTCAGCCTCGTCCATAATCGTGTCTACTGACTTTTTCTGGTCATAGGCCAGTTTCGCCAGTTCATTCGCAGCCGACAGCATCCGGCGGCGCACCGCCTGGTCTTCAACCAGGTGAGCATAAGCCTCAGCGTTCAGCGAAGTAGGCGTCTGGTTGATCAGCGACATGATGTACGCTGGACCACCTACTTCTCCCAGTTGGTTTTGCTGTTCCAGATCCTGGCAGACAGTCAAATAATCGATCGGGACGCGCTTCTCATGCAGGCGCGTGAAGGCTTCCCAAATCCAACGATTCCGAACAATATAGAAGTCGTCCGGCTTCACGAACTGGGCAACATCAAAATAGGCTTCTGAATCGATCAGAATGGCGCCCAGAACCGCTTCTTCTGCCTGGCGGCTGTGGGGCTGTGATTGAATTTCAGAGGTTACAACGTCTTCGACAGGAATATCGCTCATAGGTATGAAAAAAACCACCAGCCGCGGTCTGCTTTCTCAACAGGCGGCTGAAAAACCAGGAATTGATTCGAACTTATGAAAAAAACCGGGGCGATTTTTACCAGCCCCGGTGAAGAAAACAATGCTTAGGGGTGTTTATTTTTTAGGCTTTGGATCATCTTCATCAGGCTCATCGTCTTCTGAAGAATTCTCCAGGTTATCCAGGTCCAGGTTTTGTAGGAAATCCTCAAATACGGACAGGCGTTCCGAAGAACCCTCTACTTCCGGTTCATCACCTGCTGCCCTGGCAGTCGCTGCCGGACGCTGATTTTGAAGATCTTCCTCTGGCACCACGCCAGCCGAATCCATAACCTCTTTCGACACCAAAACCGGAACCCGAGCCCGCGCCGCCAGCGCCAATGCATCCGAAGGACGCGAGTTCGACGTAAACTGTCCGGCCCTCAACCTCGATTACCAAATTACCGTAAAAAACATCTTCTCTTAAGGAAACCACTTCAATCCTCAACAGGCGAGCATTGAGTGTGGTCAATATATTCTTTAATAAATCGTGCGTTTGTGGTCGAGCCACTTCAATTTCTTGAAGCGCAATGGTGATTGCTTCGGCTTCGTACGGACCAATCCAGATCGGTAAGTAACGCTCGTTGCTAACCTCTCTGAGTACAACAATCCGTTGCTGATTTGTCAAACTGACCCGCACGCTATCTATGACCACTTCCACCATTCTCGACATAAAAGGACCTCCCTTAACGGGTCAAAAACTTAAAACTAGACTGTTTTTATTCTAACACGGCCCCGAAACGGATGCAACTCATCTTTAGTGTTTTTGTCAGGATTTTGATTTTTTAAGGTATAATAACCGAACCCTTTGGAATAAGCTTTTTTGTTCCCCTTTCCAGGTCGGGATGGGGGAAGCAGGAACAGTATGGAGTGGGTTGTCCTTTCGGACAATAAAGGCGGTAAAAGGGAAGGCTGCAAATGAAAGTAAAAATCTTACTCATTGAAGGTAAGCGGGCAGACCGTCCCTCCTTTGTTGCAGGTCTTACACGAAAAGGGTATCAGGTAGTAAGCGTGGCGAACGGAAGTGAAGCCATGCAGCGCCTGCATGAAGTTACCCCTGATCTCATCATCATCAATGCCGCCTCCATGCGTACCAGTGGGCGCCGTATCTGCCAATCCCTGCGTGCCAGAGATCATCAACTGCATATTGTGTTAATCACCGAAGCGCAAAGCGCTGACAGCATCGAGAAAGATGAACTGGTAGATGTAGTCCTGCCGCTGCCCTTTACCCTGCAAAAGCTAATGAACCGCATCCGCCCGCTGCTGCCTGCCGAACAGAAAGATCTAATGCAGGTTGGCCTGCTGCAGTTGGACCCGGTGCAGCGCTGGGTGCGCATCGGTAATCGTCAAACCAGCCTGACGCCGCGCCTGGTCACCCTGCTGCGCCTGCTCATGGAACACCCAGGAGAAGTAATCGAACGCGAGTACTTGTTTCGCACCGTTTGGGATACCGCTTACACCGAAGACACCCGCACCCTGGACGTGCACGTGAGCTGGCTGCGGCGCGCTATTGAAGAAGATCCCCGCAACCCACAATATATCAAAACCATTCGAGGCGTTGGATACCGTCTGGACACAGACGAGAATTCAAATCACGCCTGATTAAAATCTCACAAAGCAGCGGGCTGCCCAAGATAATGTGCTTGGGCAGCCCGCTGCTTTTAACAACACAGTCAGGCGCTGGCTAAATCAGTCCCGACACAAGCGCCAGCAGCAGCCCACCCGCAATCACACTACCCAACTGCCCGGCTGTATTCGATCCCATCGCGTGCATTAAGATGAAGTTCTCAAAATCCTCGTCTTGCGCCATCCGCGCAGACAGCCGCCCCGCCATCGGAAAGGCGCTGATTCCACACGCCCCAATCAATGGATTGATTTTTCCGCCTGTCACCACAGACATCAGCTTGCCAAACAGCAGCCCGGCGACTGTATCGATCACAAACGCCAGCAGGCCCAACCCCAGAATGCCGATCGTCTCCCAGCGCAAGAAACTTTCTGCCGTCATGGTCGCGCCAATCGCCAGCCCCAGGAAGAGTGTGGCGATATTGATGATTTCATTCTGGGCCGCCTTACTCAGCCGGTCTACCACGCCGCTTTCTCGCAGTAAATTCCCAAGCATCAACGTGGCAATCAGCGGCGCCGCATCCGGGGCAATCAGGCTCACCAACACCGTCACCACCATCGGGAACAGGATTACCGCCAGCGGTGAAACCGGCCTTGGGGCGTAGTCCATGCGGATCAGGCGCTCTTTGCGCGTGGTCAGCAGCCGCATGATCGGCGGCTGAATAATGGGAATGAGACTCATATAGGAATAAGCCGCCACCGCAATCGGCCCCAACAGTTCAGGGGCCAGTTTAGAGGAAACAAAAATGGCGGTTGGCCCATCAATCGCCCCAATCACGCCAATCGAAGCGGCCTGGTTCAGCGGGTAGTGCAGCAAAGTCGCCAGGATCAACACCCCATAGATGCCAAACTGTCCGGCTGCCCCTAACAGCACCATTTGCGGCATCGCCAGCAACGGGCGAAAATCAATCATCGCGCCCACTCCCACAAAGATCAGCAGGGGGAACAGTTCTGTTTTGATACCGGCTTCGTACAGCCAGTACATCAGCCCGCCCTCTTGCCCGGTGGACATGCCCAGGTTCGCCAGAATACAGCCAAAGCCAATCGGCAGTAGCAAAACTGGCTCATACTCTTTGATGACTGCCAGCGCGATCAACCCCAACCCCACCGCAATCATTAAAGCATTGCCCCAGGTGAAGCTGGAAAAACCGCGTAAAACCTGTTCGATGAGCAAGGAAAAATCCATCTTTACCCGCCCTGGTTAGTCTGTATATTCCATGAGAACCTGCCCGTGCTGCACTTGCTCTCCCACAGCAGCACACACCATTGCAATTTTCCCGGCGCGGTTGGCGCGAATCTGATTTTTCATCTTCATCGCTTCCAGCACGCACAGTTCCTGTCCAAAGGCGACCGTGTCGCCCGCTTTGACGCGCACAGAAACGATCACACCCGGGATAGGCGCGGTAACACAGCGCGTTTTATTCACCACCCCCTCTGCCGCATCAGGAATCTGCATCGGCGCAGCCGGCAGCGGGGCCAACCCGGGCCGGGCGGGTGCAGGCGAGCGCACGGACTGCGCAGTCTCCTCCGGCCAGATTTCAAAGGTCTCCCCGTCCACCAGCACTTCAATCGGCCTAGCGTTCAGATCACCGACCGATACCTCAAAAGACTGTCCATCAATTTTGACACTAAGCTTCATCGTATTACCTGTTTTCTAGGCGCCTGGTTGCGCTGGCTCAACTGGCTGGCGCGCTGCACTGCCTGCCAGGCGCTGAGGGTAGATCTAGTAGATTCCACATCTGTGTGGTCGTTGAGATCTTGCTGCTGCCTGCTCAGGGCAAACGCTACTGCTGCGGCAGCAGCTTTGCGGCGCAGGTCAGAAATCGTCGAAAGGCCTTCCGTGCTGGCAGGAACAACCACCGCCTCCGCTTCCCCTTCCGGTTCAAAGACTGTCCGGGCTGGTTTTTCAGCCGTCAACCGCACCAGCAGCGCCATCAGCCCCCACAGTAGAAGAATGACCGCGAACACCAGGCCCATTCCGATTGCCGTAATCCACAAGACGTTGACCATGCTTCCTCCTCCTGCCAGATTACACCGGGATGTTCCCATGCCGGCGCGCTGGCGACGGCACGTACTTATTGCGCATGGCCGCCAAAGCAGCAATCAGGCGTGGACGCGTTTCTTGTGGCTCAATCACATCATCAATCGCGCCAGCGCCCGCCGCAACATAAGGGTTCAAGAAGCGCTCCCGATACTCCTGCACCAGGCGCGCCCGTTCTGCCGCCGGGTCTTCAGCAGATTCAATCTGTTTGCGGTAGAGGATATTGGTGGCCCCTTCTGGGCCCATCACAGCGATTTCCGCGCTGGGCCAGGCCAGAGTCAGGTCTGTATCCAGGTACTTACTGCTCATCACGACGTAAGCCCCACCATACGCTTTGCGGGTCACAATGCTGATCTTCGGCACATTTGCCTCCGAATAAGCGTACAGGATTTTGGCCCCATGCCGGATAATGCCCCGGTGTTCCTGTTCCACGCCTGGCAGAAACCCCGGCGAATCGACAAACGTGATAATCGGGATGTTGTACCCATCACACAGGCGCACGAATCGAGTGATCTTATCCGCTGCGTCAATATCGATGACGCCCGCCATCACACTCGGCTCCTGCGCCACAACCCCAACCGAGTAGCCATCCATCCGCGCCAGTCCCACAATCGCGTTGCGCGCAAAACCAGCCTGCATCTCCAAGAAGCTGCCCAGATCCACCACCCGATCAAGCAGTTCGTGCATCGGGTAGGGCTGTGTGGCATCCAGTGGCACCATGCTGTTCAGCGCCGCATCCATCCGCAGGGGGTCATCACAAGGGGTTTGTCGCGGCGGGTTTTCAATATGGTTGGCGGGCAGGTAGCTCAACACATTGCGCGCCAGCGCAATTGCAGTCTGGTCACTGGCAGCAGTAAAGTGGGTGGTTCCGCTGAGCGCCAGGTGAACATTCGCCCCACCCAGGTTCTCCGCATCCACCACTTCGCCGGTCACCGTTTTAATCACTTCTGGCCCGGTTAAGAACATGTATGAGGTCTTTTCGACCATAATCAACACATCGGTTAAGGCGGGAGAATAGGCCGCTCCCCCTGCGCAGGGTCCCAACATCAGGCTGATCTGCGGCACAATCCCAGAATATTGAGCATTGCGCCGGAAGATTTCGCCATAGCCGCCCAGGCTGTGGACTCCTTCTTGAATACGCGCGCCGCCCGAATCGATTAAACCAATAATGGGGGCGCCGTTTCGTACGGCCATATCCATCACCCGGCAAATCTTCCGGGAGTGTGTTTCGCCCACTGCCCCACCTAATACCGTGAAATCTTGGGCGTATACATACACCGTCCGCCCCGCGATGGTCCCATAACCGGTGACCACCCCATCCCCTGGGTTACGGTCTACTGGAAGGCATTGTTCATCACCAATAGGCATCACAAAGGTATCCAGTTCTTGAAACGAACCTGCGTCTAGCAGCAGGTCCAGCCGTTCGCGCGCGGTTAGCTTGCCGCGGCTGTGCTGCCGCGCAGCCCGTTCTGCGCCGCCGCCTCGCTGAACTTGCTCGCGCCATGCGTGCAGTTCAAGAATTCGGGGATCAACTTCTGACATAATATTTCCTCGATTTGAGAAATGACGAGAATGGATGGGGACAAAGGGGATATAGCTCACACTCGGACCCCCTCGCAGTTGTCCGACATTTCCCCACCCACTGCTATTGTACCTTCTCCCCCTCGCATTTCCCTTTGAGTAAAGTCCTAAATCCCCGCGATATATTTCCTATCATAGCAGGATAAGTGACAGTCCGCGCTTAGTCATTCGTTTACAAGGACAGGTAGAAGTACAAAAAGACGCCAGAGCTTTCCTGGCGTCTTTACACTTTTAGCTTGAGCTGGGGTTTGTTATGCAGCCACCAGCGTCTTGGCGACAGCCACTGCCCGGCTGGCATCCGGAGCGTAACCGTCAGCGCCAATCTGCCTGGCGAAGTTATCCGTCACCGGCGCACCACCGACCATCACCTTCACCTGCTCGCGCAGTCCAGCCTCTCTCAAGGCGTCGATGGTGGCCTTCATGTTGACCATGGTGGTGGTCAAGAGCGCGGACATGGCGACGATGTTCGCATTGGCTTCCTGCACGGCCGCCACATACTTTTCGGGTGTCACGTCCGAACCCAGATCCTTTACCTGAAAGCCTGCCCCTTCAAGCATCAGGCTGACAAGGTTTTTGCCGATGTCATGCAGGTCACCCTTTACTGTGCCAATAACCACAGTGCCGGAGTACTTGACATCATCCTGCTGCAAATAAGGCTTCAGCAGTGCCATAGCGCTCTTCATTGCCCGGGCAGAAATCAGCATTTCAGGGACGAAATACTCGCCCTCTTCAAACAAGTGACCAACTTCAGCCATAGCCGGGATCAAGGCTTCATTCAAAACTGATGATGAACTCAGCCCGCCATCTAGAGCAGCCTGTACGTTTGTTTGTACAGAGGCGTTATCCCCTTCGACGACGCCATCATAGATTGCCTTTAAACGTTCATCCATTGTTAGATGCTCCTTCCAGGAAATTACAGCAAAGATCAAGGGTGGGGAAAATTTCTTTAGGTATTATATCCTGTTCTCAATAATCAAGGTTGGATTCAGAACCAGATTCTCAGCCTATTCAGAAAGCGAAGCTGCTGGGTGAAAATACATCGCTTCGACAAACTGCGGAGTGAAGTCGGCGTGCGTGGTCAGTTCAATGTAGTGAACGCCCTCCACAATCCGGGCGGCTTCGGCGCGCCTTGCCATCGAAAGGAGCATTTCCTTCGCGCCTACCCCGGCAGCGTTTCCAACCTGATGATAGCGCTCGCGCGGCAAAGTCGGGAACATGCCTACCCGCAAGGCGCTGTCCAGGTCCAGGTGCGTACCAAACGCTCCAGCGATAATAAAATCCTCAATCGCCACGGCGGGAATGTTCGCTTCTTTTAACAGAATCTCAATCCCGGCCCGAATCGCGCCTTTGGCAAGCTGAATTTCATTCACATCTTTGCGGGTCACCACAATCTCGCGCCCATGTCCAGTTTCATCCGCGTGCGCCAGAATGAATTCCGCTTTCGAACCCCGCCCCTGTCCCTGCATGCGCACCCGTTCGTTGCTCGGACGAAGTACCCCGCGCTCGTCAATAATATTGGCATTCAGCATTTCAGCCACTGCGTTGAGAATACCAGAGCCGCAAATTCCTACCGGCTGGTTACCGCCAATCGTAGTAAGCGAAACGCCTTCCGGGTGAATAGCTACCCGGTCGATCGCTCCAGGCGCAGCCCGCATACCATCTCGAATATGCGCGCCCTCAAAAGCCGGGCCAGAAGCGCACGAACAGGAATATACCTCGCCCTGATAGGTCAGGCTAATTTCGGTATTCGTGCCAATATCCACCACCAGCGTGGTTCGCTCAGATGCATAAGACTGCGTAGCCAGTAGAGCCGAAGTATGGTCCGCCCCCACGTACCCGGCGATATTGGCAGGCAGAAACACCTGCGCGCCAGGGGCTGTCTTCAAGCCAATTTCCCTTGTCAAAAAGGAGATCGGATCGTTTACTACTGGGACATAAGGCGCGCTGCCCAGTTGTTCCACTGGCAGTCCACTGAAGAGATGGTGAATCGCCGTGTTTCCCACTGCCACCACATCGACCACCTGCTCTTGCGAGAAATTCAGTTCTTCGCCGAACTCAGCTACAGTTTCGTTAATCACATCCGCCAGGCGCGACTGAAGCAGCAAGCGGTTTTCTTCACTGCGGTTGGCGAATGCAATCCGGCTGACGACATCCTCACCGTAGCCAATCTGGGGATTCATGACCCCCTTGCGCGCCAGGGTGGCCCCACTCGAAAGATCTACCAGGTAAATGGCAAGCTTCGTCGAGCCGATGTCCATCGCCAGCCCAATCAGCGGCGCGCCCACCGGCAGCACAGCCACCAGCCAGGATTCGCCCTTTTCGGGTCGAATGGCAATACGCGCCTGCCAGTCGGCGCTGCGCAGCGCCTGCGAAAGCTGCCCCACCAGCGCCACTTCGCCCCGCAGCCGTCCAAAGCCCTGCCGGGCCAGTTCCTGGTTTACACGCAGCATATCCGCGCGCAAATCATCAAGGCCGGGTTTCTCCAGCGCCAGGTCCACCGCCACCACGGCTGGCTGCAGCGCCACTTCCGTCTCGCGGCCCTCCACCTGCATCTGCTGCGCTGCCGTCAACGACTCGGGCGGAATATCCAGGCGCACATCACTCAGCGGTTCAGTCTGGCAGGCCAGGCGATACCCAGCCGCAAACTGAACCGCGTCCAAAGACTCTTCTTCCGTCAGGGTGACCGGCGTCACCTCGCCGTGCGCGATCCGCACCCGGCATGTGCCGCAAATTCCCACCCCACCACACGAAGCAACCAGGTCAATCCCCGCCTTTTGCGCTGCTTCGAGCAAGTTTGTGCCAGGCTCCACTTCCACCCGGCGGCCAATGGGTTCTAAATCAACGATAAACTTTTTCTTCATCCAACCAGTACCCTATCCAGCCAGTACCTTCTTAGGCCAGTGCGCCATTAATGGCCGCGGTCGCCTGGGCAATCGCAGCCAGGTGCTGCGGAGAAGTGCCACAGCAGCCGCCTACCAGCCTGGCGCCCGCTTCTACCCACATGGGCACCTGCTCGCCCATCATCGGTGGGGTCACATCATAAACCACCTGATTATTTTCATCGTTGTGCGGCATACCGGCATTCGGCTTAAACCAGATCGGCAAGTTCGTCGATTGGCGCAGTTCGGTCAGCGCCTTCAAGTTATCTTCCAGGCTGCGCCCGCAGTTAATCCCCAACGCGCTCACGCCTGCTTCTGAAAGCTCGCCGCCCACCTGCGCAGGCTTCAATCCCATCATCGTACGCGTGCCGCGGTCATAGCTAAAGGAACAAACGATAGGCAGATCCGTGACCGGACGCACCCCACGCAAAGCGGCTTTGGCCTCATTCAGGTCAAACTGAGTTTCGATGACCAGCAAATCCACCCCGGCTTCACTCAAGATGCGCGCCTGCTCTGCATACGCCGCCTCAGCATCCGCTTCATTCAGCGTACCATAAGGCTGGAGCATTTCGCCCAAAGGTCCCATTGAACCCGCCACCAACATCGCTGTGCCTTCCACAGCTTTGCAAGCCAGTTCCACCGCGCGCCGGTTAGACTGTTCAAAGCGATCAGCCAGTCCGGCGTGCGCCAGGTGCATGCGCGTACTGCCAAAAGTATTGGTCAGAATAATATTCGAGCCAGCCGCAATAAAATCATAATGTAGCTGCAGGACGGCCTCGGGATTATCCAAAACCCACAGATCAGAAGGCGTGCCGGTGGGCAGGCCGCGGCGCTGCAAATTGGTACCGGTAGCGCCATCGATAACAATTACTTTCCCCGTTTGTAACAGGTCTAAAAAGCGGGATGAACTCATGAGATATCTCCTCCAGAGAAAATTAAACCAGGAGAGAAAGAGGATGCGCTAAGTATACTACGCCTGAAACACTCCTGAAGTTTACAACCACCACTACCCAACGAAACAAATCGCAACCGGCAGCCCGCAAGTGGCCCAGTCTGAAACGATGCAGGTTTCATCTTCCGATTTGTTTAGTATAGATGAAATCTTCTCCGCTCGCAGTCCCAACGCCGCCCCAGCCCACCGATGCACCTTTTGACAGGTCTCCCTTGCACTCCTTTTCCAGTAATCTCACACTACCAACAGGCTGGCCAGATCAGGTCAGTTAAATCAGCGTCTCGATGGCGGCCCATAGTCTTACAACGCTCGCAGACACGAACGTCGCGAAAGACGAAAGTCGCACAGAGCCATAACAACCGAATACTACCTATACGCAAAGTTTGCCGCGAAAGGCCAAGCCCAACCTTCGCCGCTTCCCGCCTATCCCTGCCCCAGAAAAATTTTTCCTGATAAAACAATAAAACAACAAAACAACGCTCAGCCAAAGTCTGGCAGCCCAAGTGGATAAGCAAGCAGTACGCTTAAACTTCGTCTATGAAACGAAAAACAAAAAAAACGAATACAACCATTGGCAGAACAGTTCGCGCCGTCACTCCCAGCCAAAACTGGCGCTGCAAGCACCTGACAGGAAGGGTAGAACAGCCGCTAATGCATCCCGCAAGTGATCATCCACTCCCAACTGCTCTCAGCGATCATCGCATCTGCCTCCTTCGGCCCCCAGGATTGCTGCGGATAAAGATGCAGCGGTGGGGCTTGAGGCCCTTCCCAGGCCTCAATGATCGGGTCAAACAACTTCCAGGAAAGCTCCGTAACATCATCCTGATTGAAGAGCGTGTGATCGCCCTGGATGGCTTCCAGGATCAGGCGCTCATAAGCCTCTGGAATGGAAGACGCTCCAAAGGACTCGTTGTAATGAAACTCCATTTCAACCGAGCGCATATCCGCCTCTGTGTCCGGCACTTTGGCTTCAAATCGCAGATAAATCCCCTCGTCCGGCTGAATACACATCGCCAGAATATTTGGCGTGATTTCTTCCTTTGGGGGCAGTGGAAACACTGCTGTCGGCGGGCAGGTAAACTGAACAATAATCTCGGTACACTTACGGTCGAGCGCCTTGCCAGAACGAAGATAAAAAGGCACCCCCTTCCAACATGGATTATCGATAAACAGGCGCAAGGCCCCATACGTAGCAGTTTGTGAATCCGGAGCAACGCCGGGTTCATCCCGGTAGCCCACATACTGGCCCCGCACAGAATTCTTCGCCACCTCTTCGCCCTGTAGGGGACGAATATCTTTCAGCAGTTGCAGTTTACGCGTGTGCAAATCCTTATGCTTCAATGTATTCGGAGGATCAATCGCGATCAGCGTGAGCAGTTGCAGCAAGTGGTTCTGGAACATATCCCGCAGAACACCCGCTTTTTCATAGTATCCTGCCCGGTGGCCCACGCCCACTTCTTCTAATACCGAAATCTGCACATTATCAATAAAATGACGGTTCCACACCGGTTCGAAGATCGTATTGGCAAAACGAAAAACCAGCAGATTCTGCACCGTCTCTTTCCCCAGGTAATGGTCGATGCGATAAATCTGATCCTCTTGCAGTACAGTATGCAGCGCAGCATTCAACTCAAAGGCAGATTGGTAGTTGGCGCCAAAGGGTTTTTCAATCACCACGCGCCGCCAACCCTCTTTCTGCTCCACCATATCCACCTTGCCCAAATTCTGCACAATTGGCCCGAAGAACATCGGCGGTGTCGCCAAATAGTATAAGCGGTTGGCAGCCGTTTGCTCCACTTCCGCCAGGTGCGCAGCCAACTGCTCGAAATCAGAAAGTTGGGTAAAATTACCCGGCTGGTAGGTGAGATGCTGCTCAAACGCCTGCCATTCTGCTTCCTGGTAGGCATACTCCGCGAACTGAGTAACTCCCTGATGCAGGTGGATGCGAAACTGGTCGTCGGACCAGACATCGAGAGCATAACCGACAATCTGAAAGTACTCCGGCAGGGTCTTTTTGCGGTAGAGGTTGAATAAAGACGGGATCAGCTTGCGCCGGGTCAGGTCGCCCGAAGCGCCAAAAATAACAATCGTAACCGGGAGAGTTTGTGTAGTTTCCATATCCTTTAGGCGTAATTAACGATCTTTACAATGGTTGGAGGGATTAACCTTACGCCAGGCCATCCCGCAATATCCTTTACTATAGCATCGACTGGCACGGCAAGCAAGCTGAATACGAGCAAAGCATTCGGCTGCTACTCATCCGCCCCAACCTCATCTATAATTACCTGTAGGATCCATCCAAGAAAGGCCGCCTGTGTGTTTGGATAAGATCATCCTATTCGTTTTCCTCTCCATTTTCCTCTACCGCGCCCTGATCGCGCTAGAAAAGGACCGTTTGAATGCCCGAACTGACCCCATCCGACCAACGCCGTCTCGATACTGCTTTGAAAGCCATTGCCGGAGCTGTTTATACCATCGTTGCGCCGCTTAAAATTAAAGCCTGGCGCACGCGCGAACCGGTTCCGTTCGAACAGCGCCGCTCAGGAGAAGCGTTACAACTGTCCATCGGAGATGCCTGGGGCCAGTTATTCGACTGCGCCTGGTTCCGCTTTACAGGCACGGTACCGGCTGAAGCCGCGGGGCAGCCGGTGGTGCTGCTGTTAGACGTGAACGGCGAAATGTGTGTCGTCAATGAGCAGGGCGTACCGCTGCGCGGGCTGACCAACGTAGCCTCGCAGTTTGACTTGCGCCTGGGCATGCCGGGCAAACGCGTACTGCCCCTCTATCACCCAGCTCAGGGCGGGGAAAGCATTGAGGTTTGGGCCGACGCAGGCGCGAATGACCTGTTTGGCTTTCTACAGGAAAATGGACAGGTCAAAGAAGCCTGGGTTGCTACCTGCCACGAGGAAACTCGCGCCCTCTACTACGACTTTGAAGTACTCCTCGACAGCCTGCAAGTGCTGCCCGCAGCCTCGCCGCGCTTCCAGCAAATCCTGGTCGCTTTAAATGATGCCACTTATGTCATTTGGAACGGCCTTTCCAGCGAGACAGTCCAACAGGCGCGCCAGGTACTCGCCCCAGCGCTGGCCCAGCAAGGCGGCGACCCGTCCCTACAAATCAGTGCGGTCGGGCACGCCCACATGGATCTGGCCTGGCTGTGGCCTTTACGCGAAACCAGGCGCAAAGGAGCGCGCACCTTTGCCACCGCCCTGGCGAATATGCAGCGCTACCCGGATTACATTTTTGCTGCCAGCCAGGCCCAGTTATTCCAATGGATGAAGGAAGATTACCCGGTTCTTTATGAAAAGATCGCCCAGCAGGTGCGCGCGGGCCGCATAGAGCCGCAGGGCGCGCTCTGGGTAGAAAGTGACACCAACCTCACCAGCGGGGAATCACTGGTGCGCCAGATCCTGTATGGGCAGCGCTTCTTTCAACAAGAATTCGGGATAACGCCCAGGTACGTCTGGCTGCCCGATACCTTTGGCTATTCAGCCGCCCTCCCCCAGATCATCAAACTGGCCGGCATGGATTACTTCTCCACCCAAAAGCTTAGCTGGAGTTTGATCAACCACTTCCCCTACCACTCTTTCCACTGGCAGGGCATCGACGGATCCTCCGTGTTGGTGCACATGCTGCCCGAAGAAACTTATAACAGTCCCGCCGCACCGCGCTCGATAGGTAAAATCGAAAGCAACTACGCTGAAAGAGGCGTCTCGGATCAGGCCCTGTTGGTCTTTGGCATTGGCGACGGCGGCGGCGGCCCAGGTGAAGAACACCTGGAACGGCTGGCCCGTTTGAAGAACTTTGCTGGGCTGAGTCCGGTCAAGCAGCGCTGGGCCGCCGAATTCTTCTCTCGACTGGCAAAAGACGAGCAGCGCTTCCCCACCTGGGTAGGCGAGCTTTACCTGGAACGTCATCAAGGCACCCTGACCACCAATGCGCGCAGTAAGCGGTACAACCGCAAGATGGAACAAGCCTTGCGCGAACTGGAATGGACCGCCAGCCTGGCACACTGCCTGACCGGCATCGCTTACCCGGCGCAGCAGTTGGAAACGATCTGGAAAGAAGTGCTGCTGTATCAGTTCCACGATATTCTGCCGGGCAGTTCCATCAAACGAGTTTACGATGAAAGTCTGGCCCGCTATTCAGTCTTACATCAGCAAGTTGAAGAGATGCTGGTTCAGTATCAAACCGCACTTGCCGGGCAAATTAGCACCGCAGGGATGCAGCAGCCAGTATTGGTATTTAACGCGCTTTCGTGGGAGCGCCAGAGTTGGCTAAAACTGGGAGAAGTTTGGCAGCAGGTGCGTGTGCCAGCGATGGGCTGCCGGTCAACGGATCAATCCGAAAGGACGCCCGTCTTCCCAACGCCATCCGCCGCACCCGATCAGATCGAAAATGAACGGCTGTTGGTTCGCTTTGACGCCAGCGGCGCAATCACTTCGCTGTTCGACAAGCAGCAGCAGCGTGAAGCCATTCCTGCCGGTGAGACAGCCAATCAACTGCTGCTGTTCTGCGATTACGGCGATGCCTGGGATATTCCTTTGGATTATGTCGCCAGCCAACCGGCCCGCCTGCCCCTGGCTGAAACGCGGACCTGGGTAGATGGCCCGCGTGCCATCATCGAGCAGACCTACCGGCAAGGAGCCTCCGAAGTACTACTGGAAATCAGTCTGGAAGCTGGCAGCAGCCAGTTGGAATTTTTTGCTCAGGTGAAGTGGCGTGAACCCCAGACCATGCTGCGCGCCATCTTCCCGGTAAATGTGTTTGCTGAACAGGCTACCTTTGAAATTCAATATGGGCATGTTCAGCGTCCCACCCACCAGAACACCACTTGGGATCTGGCCAAAGACGAAGTCGCGGCGCAAAAGTGGGTCGATCTATCCCAGCGCGACTTTGGCGTGGCGCTGCTCAATGATAGTAAGTACGGTCACCGCATTAAAGGTCATACTATTGAGCTAAACTTGCTGCGCAGCGTGCCCTATCCTGGTTCGCCTGTAGATCAAAATGTTGTCGTACAGCCCGGCGAACCGCATCCGGCTTTTACAGATCAGGCCGAGCACGCCTTCCGTTATGCGCTGCTGCCGCACCCCGGCGACTTTGTGACTGGCAGTGTCATCCAGGCAGCTTACGAGTTCAATCTGCCGCTGCGCGTGCTGCCGGTCCAACCGGGAGAGCGCGGGAAGCAAACGCAGACCTCCTGGCTGGAAGTCAGTCCACCGAACGTGATTTTAGAAACGGTGAAATGGGCCGAAGATGGCAGCGGCATGGTGCTGCGCCTGTATGAAGCTGCACGCAGCAGCACTCAGGCCGCCCTGCGGATCAACCTTCCCGTTCAAGAGGTCTGGCAAACGGATTTACTGGAAGGCTCGCCGCAGCCGCTCGACTTCCAGGATGGGCAGGTGCTTCTCTCGTTCCGGCCCTTTGAAATCAAAACACTTTTGCTGCGTTAAGCGCGGCCCTTTTTGACTTCTTCAATAAAAGCCGCTGCGCGGCGGGTCAATTCGTTCATATCGCCGGCATCCAACAGCTTCTGATTGATCAGGCTGCTGCCAACGCCCAGGGCTGCCGCCCCATTACGAACAAAATCGGCGGCAGTCTTCAGGTCCACTCCGCCCACCGGCACAATTTGCAGTTGCTGTAAAGGCGCCAGAATGGCTTTAACCAATGCCGGTCCGCCAATCTCCGCCGGAAACAGCTTGACCATATCCGCGCCAGCTTCCCAGGCGGTGAGCATTTCAGTAGGTGTGAACGTACCCGGCATGACCGGAATGCCGTAACGGTTGCATAGTTCGATCACTTCCACCTTCAAGGTAGGCGCCACAACAAACCCGGCCCCTGCCAGAATAGCCGCCCGCGCAGTTTCCGGGTCCAGCACCGAACCCGCGCCGAACAGCAGATCCTGCCCGTAGCGTTTGGTGGCTTCACGAATCACATCCAGCGCGCCCGGAGTGGTCATCGTCACTTCAATCACACGCACGCCGCCCTGCCGGATAGCATCCGCAGCAGCAATTAACTGGTCAGAGCTTTTCGCCCGCATAATCGCAACAATGCCGGTTTCGCGGATGAGCCGCAGTTTTTCAGCTTTATCCATTTTCATTCCTCTCGAATTTGATATGAGATCAACGAACAGTCTTTGAGACATCTTATAAATGAAGCTTATTGAAAAGCAGAGCATCTGCCTCGTGTAATAGACTGGATGCTAATCATGGATCGACACTTATTATAGATCAAGCGGCTCGAACGCTCCTTGCTTTTGAACAAGCGAAACAGGAAATGAGAGAAGGAGGCAAGTGGAATGGAAGCAAAGCAGAGTCTAAAACTCCCACAGGGTCTTTACTTTGAAGACTTCGAAGTTGGGCAGAGCATCATCAGCGCCGGACGAACTGTAACGGAGACCGATGTCGTGGCATTTGCAGCCTTATCAGGCGACTGGACCGGCCTTCACACAGATGTCGTCTACGCGGCTCAGCACCCCATGGGGCAGCGTGTCGCCCATGGACTATTAGGACTATCGATTGCCAGCGGGCTGGCAGCACGGTTGGGCTTTCTGGAAGAAACCATCCTGGCATTCCGCGAGATCAGCAGCTGGAAGTTCAGCCAACCTATCTACCTAGGCGATACCATCCGGGTGCGCTTTGTCGTCCGAGAACAGAAAGCCGTTCCCAGGCTAAAGGGTGGCATGGTGACCTTTGAAGTCGAGATCCTAAATCAGAAAGACAAAGTCGTTCAGCATGGAAGCTGGTCAGTCCTTATAAAAAGCCAGGAAGAGTCCATCTCCGGTTGAGCGTGGGATAGAAAACAAGCCAGAGAAGCAGTGAAGCACTTCTCCGGCTCGCAAAACCGTTTCAACTTTAGCGGAAGGTTTACTGAGTGTCTGGCGCGGGCGGAATAGCCTTCTCGTGCTGTGTGGTAACATCCAGGCGAAGCAGATCTTCAGCATTCAGGGCCGGGCGGCGTCTGAGCGCATACAAGAAGCCAGCCAACCAAAAACCACCCAACGCAAACGGCATGACAATATCCAACCAACTGACAGTCAACTTCCCAGGATAAAAGGAAGGCTTCACCAACCAGAAGACGTTGATCAGGTACGAAAGCAGCAGCAGTCCGCCTACCCATGACAGCAGACGCAGACTATGTCTGATCCGGGTAGAAAGCAGAATAAGGAATGGCAAAGCAAACTGGAAGATCGCGATGAAAATCGCCACAAAAGCCCAGCCGCCAGCAGTCCGATCCTGATACCACACGACCTCACGCGGCAGGTTACCGGCCCACATAATAAGCATCTGGAAGTAAGCCAGGTAAGTCCAACCAATGACCAGCGTGAGCAGCAGCGCGCCTAAGTCACTATACGGAACAGGAGTCCTTTTATAGTCCCAACGGTACCCCTGACTGAGACTGGGGAACAGGTTGAGCATCAAAATTGCAAACGCCATCGCCGTCAGCACCTGGCCAATAATCACCATCAGGCCAAAGATGGTCGAATTCCAAAATGGTTGCATCGACATCAACCAATCCACAGCCGCGAAGGTCATCGTGAGCGCATAAACGATCAAGCCAAAAGCACCCAACCCCTGCAAGCGACCGCGCAGCACAGCTTCTTCAGAAGCCGTGACGGCCAGGCGTGCTGCCAACCAATTCATAATGAAGGCCAGCAGCATCCAGATGACAAAGTAAACCACTGCCCGGATCAAAAAGAAAGGCACATTCAAATAGAACGACTTATACTGCAGGAGCGGGCTGGCGACCACCTCTGCCGGTCGCGCCCAGGGATAGAGCACCGCCAGGCCAAACACCAGCGGAATAAAGAAAATCGCCATTACCCAAATGCTGCCCGCGCCCGCCTCGGTAATCCTGCGAATTGCCAATCCCCAGCGGCTGCCAACCAACCAGTGCAGCAGCAAAAGCGCCAGCGACCCCAGGCTGATCCCTAACCAGAACAGAAAAGCAAACAAGTAAGCCTGGAAGAACAAAGCTGCGCCTAAGAGGAAGTAACCCGCCACCGCAATCACGGCAGCAACCACACCTACAATCAAGGCGATCTGTATATAGCGGTTATCGTTAGCCGATAGAGGGGAGGTTGTTCTCATGGTTGTACCCCCAACTGATTAAGTTCATCTGGCGTCAGATCAGCAGGACTGACCGCGCCATTTTTCAACTGCATAGCGCGCAAATAGGATATGACGGCCCATCGATCCGCAGCCTTGACCCGGTACCCATACGGGAACATATTCCCGCGTCCGTTTGTGATGATATTAAAAATCTCCCCGTTCGACAAGGCTTTCGCATTATCGCCGAGCAGTGATGGCGGCTTAGGGAAGCCAAAGTTGGTTACCATGCCGTTCCCTTCGCCAGTGGCCCCATGACAAGGCGTACAGTAGATATTAAACCGCTCCTGACCGCGCTCAACCAGTTGAGTCGTCACTGGAACAGGAAAACCCTGGTAGGGCTGACCATTCTCATTCTGCCCGGTCAGAACTGGGCTGTTAGCAGAAATAGCGCCATAGTAAGGCACTGTGCCTTCTTCCCAGGGACGAGCAGACTGCCCATTCGGAAAGAAGTCACTGGCTTCGAGTGGATCATAGCGCGGCTGATCAATCATTTGACCGGTTTCAGCACATCCAGCCAGCAGCAAGAGGGCGATTGCCAAAATAGCAATTCCTAACCAGCGGCGTGGCTGAGAAAGAGAACCAGAGGGATGATGTTGTAAGGTCATAGGGCTACTCCTCGATTCTGGTTACTTGAACGGACCCCAGTTCTTGCAAGAACTGGCTCGTGCCCTCCAGGTCGAACTGCGGGTCACTCGCCTCAATATCGAGATAAAAAGCATCCTCCGAGCCGTGTTCGACGAAGTCTTCAGAGTTGAACACGGGATGGTAAGGCTGTGGAAATCGCGTGGCAACAAACAGCCCCAAGAATTCCAAAACCAGCGGCAAAGAGGATAATCATTTCAAAGGTAATTGGAATATACGTGGGCCAACTGAAAAGCGGCCTGCCGCCAATATTGAGTGGATAGTCGATCACAGTGGCAAAGGTCATCATAGCAAAGGCAGAGATCGCGCCAATGAACCCACCCGCCAGAATAACATAAGGCAAAGGAGAAGGCTTTCAAGTGCATGGCCTCTGGCAGTTCTTCGACCGGGTAAGGGGAATAGGAATCATACTTCTGATAACCCGCCTCGTAAACTCGTCGTGCGGCTGCAATCAAGTCTTCCTGGGTTGCGAACTTTGCCAGCAGTCCATAAAATTTACGATTATCAGTTTCCATGTGCGTCTCCATTAGTCTGCCGCCGTCGGGTGCGCCTCATCTGAGGTCGGGATATGGGGTTCATGCGCTTCCCGATGTACCAGCTCACGCATCTCAAAGATCGAGATAGCCGGCAGCAAGCGGACGAACAGGAAGATGAGCGTCAGGAACATACCGAGGGTACCCACGAAGATTAAGATATCCCAAACTGTCGGCAGGTAAATGTGCCAGGAAGAAGGTAGATAGTCTTTTGATAGGCTCTGAACGATGATAACAAACCGTTCCAACCACATCCCAAGATTTAATAACCAGCGAGATCACCCAAAGCGCAATCGTATTCCTGCGGATACTCTTAAACCACAGCAACTGAGGAACCACCACGTTGGCAAAGATCAGCGCCCAAAATGCAGGGGCGTAAAATCCGCCAAAACGGTCGAGCGTATTATAGATTTCGAAGGTGTCGCCGCTGTAGAAGGCGCTGAAGACTTCCATCATGTAACCATAGGCCACAATCAGGCCCATCGCCAACATCACTTTAGCCATATTATTGAGATGGCGCTGAGTGATGAAACCCTTCAAGTGATAGAAGGAACGCAGCGGGATCATGAGTGTGAGCACCATTGCAAAGCCTGAAAAGACCGCCCCAGCCACAAAGTAAGGTGGGAAGATCGTACTGTGCCAACCCGGCACGATCCCGTAGGCGAAGTCCAGCCCCACAATGGAGTGTACGGAAATAACCAGGGGTGTCGCCAAAGCCGCCATAAGCAAATATACGCTCTGGTAGTGCTTCCAGTGACGAACAGAGCTGCGCCAGCCTAAGGCCATCATGCCATAAATGCGGCGCACCCACGGATTGGTAGCCTTATCGCGCATTGTGGCAACATCAGGAACCAAACCCATGTACCAGAAGAGGAGTGAAACGATACCATAAGTGGTAATGGCGAACACGTCCCATACCAGCGGGCTGCGAAACTGCGGCCAGAGGTGCATGGAGTTGGGGTAAGGCATCAGATAGAAGAACAACCACGGACGCCCCAGATGAAGAATTGGAAACAAAGCGGCATTCGCCACCGCAAAGAGCGTCATGGCTTCAGCAAAGCGGTTGATGGAAGTACGCCACTCCTGGCGCAGAAGCAGCAAGATGGCAGAAATGAGCGTGCCAGCATGGCCAATACCAATCCACCATACGAAATTGATGATGGCAAACGCCCAACCGACCGGAATATTGATGCCCATTATCCCCACACCCTGAATAAACAGGACAGTGATCGACAGGAAGAGCACCATCATCACTACAAAGGCGATAAAGAATCCGACAAGCCAGCTGCGACTGGTTTGCCGTAGTCGCTTGAGTGGAATTTCAGCAATTTGGTTGGTCACCGAGGAAAAAGAATGCCCCGGCTCCACAATCGGTGTCTTATCAACAGTTTCCATGTTTACCCCTATGCCTGTTCAGTAATCAGTGGATTGGAGTTCTTCACCTTCGCCAGATAAGTAGTGCGCGGCTGTGTCCCCAATTCCGCCAACAAGCCATAATTCAAAGGCAGTTCCTTCAAGTGGCGAACCTCACTGTTCTTGTCGTTGATATTCCCAAAGACGATTGCGTGAGTAGGGCAGGCTTCCTGACAGGCAGTCTTAACATCACCATCTCCAATCGCACGACCTGCGACCTCTGCATCCGCACGCGCGTGATTGATACGCTGGATGCAGTAGGTGCATTTTTCCATCACACCACGCATGCGTACAGTGACATCCGGATTTTTCCTGGCGCGCAGTGATTGAATGTTCGTGTCCACATAGTTGAAGAAGTTGAACCGGCGAACCTTGTAAGGGCAGTTGTTCGAGCAGTAACGCGTCCCTACACAGCGGTTGTAAGTCATTTCATTGATGCCCTCAACACTGTGGCTGGTTGCCTCTACCGGACAAACCGGCTCGCAAGGAGCCTTTTCACAGTGCATACACGGAACCGGCTCATACCTGACTTCTGGATTATCAACCGCCCCGGTATAGTACCGGTCAACCCGCAGCCAGTGCATCTCACGTCCGCGGAGCACCCCGTCTTTGCCAACCGTTGGAATGTTGTTTTCAGCCTGACAGGCCAATACACAGGCATTACAACCAATGCAGGTGCTTAAATTAATGGCCATACCCCATTGATACTTGCGTTCCGCATAGGGGTATTCACCATACAAAGTGGGCGGCTGCGGTGGGAAGTTTTCGCCTTCCAGTTCCTGTGCGAAGTTAGGGTGGGCAAGGTATTCTTCCAGGGTCGCCTCGCGCACCAGGTTACGATTTTCCATGGTCCAATGTTCGTGCGTGGCAGCCAGGGTATACTTCTTCCCGGTCTTCGTCACTTCCAGACCGCTGGCAAACCAGGGCGCATCCGAAGTACGAATGGCATAGGCGTTATACCCCTGCCCCAACAACAAGCTGCCGCCCGCTTTACGACCGTAGCCAAGCGTAACCACAACTACATCATCCGGCTGGCCTGGCTCAATATAAACTGGCGCTTCTACACTGTAGTTTCCAAGCTTTAGCAGCACGACTTCATCATCAGCCAATCCCAGGCGCAGCGCGGTAGTCGGGCTGATAAGAGCCGCGTTATCCCAGGTAAGCTTGGTGAGCGGCTTGGGTAATTCCTGAAGCCAGGCATTGTTGGTAAAGCGTCCGTCCCAGATCGTCAGATCGGGTTCAAAAACAACCTCCAGGTTCCCGGTGACAGGCACCGGTGCGCTGCCAAGCGCCGCATCGTTTAGCTGCGGCGCGGCATCGACTGAGGTGGGTTGAGCGGCCGTATTTGGGACGACGCCATTGCTGAGAATAGCGCGCCAGGCGCTATCGAAGTTAGCTGCTTGTAGGTTATCCTGCCAGTACGCGCGAACCAGGTCGTAACCTCTGGCATCGGCCTGGCCCATCAAGGCCGCAATCAGTTCGAGGGATGACTTGCCGCCAAACAGAGGCTGGATCACTGGTTGGATCAGACTGACCGTGCCATCATAAGCACGCGCGTCGCCCCACATTTCCATATAATGGACAGAAGGGACAAACCAGGTAGCCAGAAGAGAAGTTTCATCTGGATAGTAACCCAGGTAGATGCTCTGCCGGGCTTTTTGCATTGCTTCTGAGAAGTTCAAGTCTGCCGGAGCGCTGTAAGCCGGGTTGCCCTCCAGAATTAACAGCGTATCTACAGCCCCGCTGTTTAATTCCTGCACCAGATCATTCAGCGAAGCATTGGGAGCAGCGGTACCATATACCACTGGATCGACCAGGGCCACTGTGTTTCCAATGGAGCCTAGCGCTTGATTCATGGCAAATGCCAGAGCGTGTACCGCCGGTGGCTGGCGCTCCCCTGCTACAACCAGAGCGGCTCCGCCCGCTTTCTGCAAATCTTCAGCCAGCGCATCCAGCCAGGACTGTCCTGGCACACCTTCTGCCGGATCACTAACATTAACCCCTAACCGGCTGGCAATGGCGCGCGCAAAGGCTTCCACTTGTGAAGGACGAACCGCAAGGCGATGATCCGCGTTTGAGCCGGTGATACTCATGCTGCTTTCCACCACATAAAGACGATTCATCACGCCATTAATCGAAAGCGGCTGGTGACGGCGGCTGAATTCATAGCTGTAGCGCAGGTGCCCTGGCTCTGTAAAGAGGAAATCGCTGTCTAACGACAGAATCACATCAGCATTGAGGAAGTTATAAACGGCATCGTAGGATTGACCAAAAGCCATATTCGTACCCGCGGTGATATTTCCACGTCCGAGCGGGTTGTACTGGTACCACTTGGCCTGAGGATACTGATCCAGCAGCGCCGTAAGCTGTGCATTAAGGGTAGGCGAAGTAACCGGGCCGGTAAGAATACGCAAACCAGCGCCCTGCCCTACTCCACTCATCGTCGTACCGGCAGCGGCGGTGAAATCCTGCCATGTCTTTTGTGTACCTTGGTTGAGCACGTGCTGAGCACGTTCTGGGTCATATAATTCCAAAATAGAGGCCTGCATAAAGACATCGGTGGAACCCAGGCTGTCAGGATGCTTTGGGTTCCCTTCCACCTTGATCGGGCGGCCCATCGTCGTCTCGATCAATACCCCTTTAGCAAAACCATCCTGCACCATCGAACTGGCGAAGTAGGTTGAATTGGCCGGGACCAGTTCTTCGGGCGGCCTAACATAGGGCAAAATCAGCTCATTCTCACGAGGAGCACAGGCCGTTAAACCTGCTAACGCTAAGGAAGCACCTAAAACCTTTAAGAAGTCACGGCGGTTTAGAAAGTCGAGCAAACCTGCCTGGCGCGGGAACTCCTGCTGGACAAGTTCATCAAATTCTTCACTGTGGGCAAGCTCGTTCAAGCTGCGCCAGTAGTCCTTTCCCTTCTTTCCAGATAGGCGTTGGCGCAGAGAAGCCAGATCGAGCGGTTTGTGATCTTGATTGTTCTGGGTCATTATATTTACCTATGGCAAGTGGAACAATTCATAAGTTGACTGGCCGGCAGAATGTTATATTCCTGCATCAACCGTTTTCCTAGTGTTACCTGATCTTCCGCGGGTTGATACCCCATGGTGTAAACCTGATCCAGCGGACGCAGATAATTTTCTGGATTGCGATGGCAATCCAAACACCAGGCCATGAAAAAGGTATTGGCTTTAACGTCCGTCTGCATCTGATCCAGGCGACCATGACAGGTTTCGCAACCGACCCCTTTATTAACGTGAACGTGGTGGTCAAAGTAAACATAGTCAGGCAAATTGTTTACTCGCTTCCAGGGGATCGGGTTTCCAGTCTGCCAGCTTTCACGCACAGGGGCCAAAAGGGCGCTGTCTGTCTTTACCTGACTGTGACAGCTCATACAGGTTTCAGTGGGTGGAATATCGGCAAAGGTAGAGCTATCCACCGAGTCGTGACAATAGCGACAGTTCAGCCCAACAACACTAATGTGAAAACTATGCGGAAACGGAACCGGTTGTTCAACGGCAACGCCAACCTTGGTAAAAGTGGGCGAATGGATCCACCATACCAGAAACGCGATGATCGCTGCCAGGAGAATCAATATAACGACGATACTGACTCTTGCAAAGGTATTGCTGCGAGGTGGAAAGATTGGAGGCATTGGTTCATCCAGTTTAATAAATTTTTCAAACCTCACCATAGATGACCCATGGTACTGTCATCGCAGGTGAAGTTACCTAACCATTGTGAAAGAGGATCCGTGTATTAGGTGGAATAAAACCTTACAGTGGCTTTTTCCCCATTCGATCCTGATGTAAAAAGATCAAGCACCACTTGCAGTTGCCACTTGGGATTGGAAGGTAAATGTGCCCCTATCCTTAACTCCTTTCCCGATTAAGCAGTTATGAATGTATTATATCTACATTTCAGTTATATATACAATGAGTTTTTAATATCAGTTTAGAGGTCTTCCCGCCGCCTAATCCCCCGTGCTTTCAAGCCGGGGATACAGGCGGCGAAAACAAAATCGACCGCAAAGATAATCAGATAATCTAAGGGCACTCAAATCAGAACATAGGGTCTATAATAGGGGGATGCGGAAAGTCGAATGGGAGACCACCGGGAGTGGGGTATACAACACCGGATACCATTTTGTCTGGTCAGTGAAGTACTGAAGGCAAGTGTTCCGGGCACCAATCGATCAAACCGTGAAGGAAATATTGGCGGAGGTTTGCCAGGAAAAAGGGTATCGATTGCTGGGAATGGAAGTGATGCCGCGGCATGTATGCCGAGAGCATATTCATATCTTTGGATCTGCCCCGCCGAAAATCAACCCGGCAGAGATCGCTCGTTTTCTGCGTGATTTGTTCCAGCATCATCCCGAACGAAAATGTTGGTTATGGGGTGGGCATCTGTGGAATCCTTCTTAATATGTTGGTACAGCCGGACAGGTTTCCGCAGAAACCATCCAGCGATATCTCGAAAACCAAAAGGCGCAGGGGTAGATGTCGTATTTGACGTTGGTGGCGAAGGTGGAGGCAGAACCAGCAGCGCAAAATGTGTTGTTGGATGCCATGCTGTGCGCAACCAAAACCTACAACGGTATGATCTACGCATTACGCCAGGAATACGAACAGGCGGGGAACAGCAAGGTTTCCAGGCAGAATCTGAACAAGATCCTCAAGACCCTGCCGCGGGCTAAGGCCTATTATTCTTTGTCGGTCCAGGCGACCCGGGATGAGGTGATTGGCGCTTATCAGTCTTATTTTGCGTTGAAGAAAGCGGGACATGCGGACGCCCGTCCGCCTGGCTTTCGACGGAAAAGCAACTATTCTGGATTGCGCTATTATGACGGTTACGGGGTGACCCTGGATGGCAACCAACTGACCCTGAGCCTGGGGTTGAGCCGGCTGGATGGGGTGCGGCAGGTCACCGTCCAGATCCAATATCGTCCCGATGTTGTTTTTCGCAAGGTTGTCAATGTCCTCCTCACCTACGATACATCGAATGGGATGGAAGCCCATCTGGTGGTGGACGTCGAAGACAGCCAGGCGAAGGGCACGCGCAAGGTGGCCGTTGACCTGGGCGAAACCCAGGCAATATCAGCGATGTCTGATGATGGGACGAACCTACTGTACAGCGGGCGGGAGATCAAGGCCGTTCGACGCTGTTGGCAAAAAGTGCGTGCAAAGGTCAAGCCACCAACGGCGGAAAATCGCAAGAAGTCACGGCGTTACCTTCAGATCGAACGCAAATAGAGGCGGCAGGTAAATCATCTGCTGCATATCCTCTCAAAAGACTTCGTGGATCGGTGCAGTCAGGCGGGTGTCGATACCATTGCCATTGGCGCGTTAACTGGCATTCGCGAGAAGATTGATTACGGAGAACGGCTCAACCAGCGCCTGCATGCCTGGCCTTTTGCCAAACTCACCAACATGATTGCGTACAAGGCGAAACGGCAGGGTATCCAGATGATTCATCTCAGTGAGGCTTATTCTTCTCAAACTTGCCACGCCTGTCGCACCGTTGCTAAGTCGAATCGTAAAACCCGCGGATCCTATGCCTGTCGTTGCGGCTGGCATTCGCAGGCGGATGTCAATGCTTCGGCCAATCTCTTCCAATCGGCCTTTCACGTATCTCCCTTAACCCGGAGTAGTGGGGATGTGGCTTCCCCTGCGGTCGTGTCGCTGATTACGCGGCGACATACGTCTGCAAAGCCTGATGCCCCTGCTTTCATAGCGGGGGGCGGGCCTGTTCACAGAAAACTCATCTTATTTTTAAATAACTGCTTTCGCAAAAAGACCAAACCAGGCCGAGGCCTTTTATTTTGCCCCACAGAGAACAAAAAGAGGGCAGAAAGCCGACGGATTCCATCCATCATCCTTTCTGCCCTCTGGTAGCTGTCAGGCAGTAAATCTTCCTCCTTACATCAAATGCGTGAAGGAAAGTCACATATCGTTATCGGCTCTCATACTCTTCTTGAGTAGCGTCCAGACACTGCTGCAATTGTGAAGCAAGACCCCGAATATTCGGTTCTTTGAAAAGCGCCAGGTGAGAACCCGGAATAATGCGGACAGCTACTTCTTTCGTGAACTTTTCCCAACCCATCTTCGGATCAGGAGAGACAAATAGAGGGCCACCGCGAGCACTCAGGAGAGTAAGCACACTATCAAAGTGTTTTGGTTCGTACTCGCGAATAGCTTTAAAGTTTATCTTGATCAGTTCCTGAATATGGGCAGGCAGTTTGGAAGAACCGTCCAGCAGATCCTCGACATTAATTTCGTTGTAATCCATGTTTTTGTAAGCGCCAGTTATTGTTTTCTGGATTACGGAGAAATTGCGACGAATCCGGGCAGCGAATTCATCAGGGCGCAATCGCAAAATATCACCAATACGGTAAGGTAAGTTTTGGGCAAAATTCTTTAGAAACGCAAAGGATATATGATAGTTGTAGTAGTCAGATTTTGGGCTGGCATGATCGATAATCGCTAATAGCCCAATTTTGTTTCCATCCACCAACAGTTGACGCGCTATTTCAAACGCGACCGACCCACCAAACGAGTAACCACAGATGTAATAAGGACCTTCTGACTGAATGCTTTTCATTTCCTTGATATAAAAAGCAGCCATGTCCTCAATCGTATTCAAAGGCTGTTTGATACCATCCAGGCCAAGCGATTCCAGGCCCCAAATCGGTTGATCCGTGTCCATGTAAGGAACCAGGCTGCCGTACCATAACACATCTCCAGGTATGCCATGAGCACAAAACAAAGGAGGACGACTCCCCGACGGTTGAATCTCAACCAGAGAAGGCCAGGGAATTGAACCCAGGTGCTGGTATATTAAGTTGGCTAAATGCTCTATGTTTGGTTGATGAAACAAACTGGTCAGTGGGAGTAGGACACCAAACTCTTCCTGAATTTGGTTGAACATCTGGACTGCCAGCAGCGAGTGACCGCCTAGTTGGAAGAAGTCGTCATGGACGCCTACTGTTTTGACCCGTAGTAACTTTTTCCATATCTGAACCAATTTTGCTTCAATCGCATTACGGGGTTGCGTAGCATTTTCCGACTCTGATGAACCACTTAACGGCACAGGCAGGGCCTTCCGATCAATTTTTCCATTCGGCGTTAATGGCATTTCATCGAGGAAAACATAGCGAGAAGGAATCATCGCAGTAGGCAGCCGTTCAGAGAGGTGATACCGAAGTTCCTCTTCTTTTAGCTGCATCTCAGGCTCATTCACAATATAAGCAGCCAGGTAAGGGCTGCCAGAATGCTCAGTTCGGCCAACAACCACCGCCGATTGTACATTTGGATGGGCAAGGATAGAATTGGAGATTTCGCCCAGCTCAATGCGCACCCCATGAAGCTTGATCTGCTCATCTTTCCGCCCAAGGAATTCAATCCTCCCATCCGACAAGAAACGCGCGAGATCTCCAGTACGATAGAGATGGGTGTCTGACCTTGAACAAAACGGGTCGGCGATGAACTTTTCCGCAGTTAATTCAGGCCGATTCAAGTAACCACGCGCAACGCCTTCCCCACCGATAACTAATTCGCCTGTAACACCGGCTGGTACGGGTTGGCCCAGTGAATCGAGTACATAAACCTGCGTATTCGCAATTGGGCAGCCAATGGTAATTGGCTCATCCTTTGATGTAATTTGACAGATGGTTGACCAGATGGTCGTTTCAGTCGGGCCATACATATTCCAGAACGAATTCAACCGTTCGAGCAAATCCACCATCAGGTCGCGAGGCAGCGCTTCTCCACCGCATAAGGCTTTAAATTGGGGAGAGCCTTTCCAACCAGCGGAAATCAACTGCCGCCAGGTGGTTGGTGTAGCCTGCAAATAGGTAGCGCCAGACTTCTCCAGTGCCCTTTTCAAACGCAGCCCGTCCGCGGCTGTAGCACTGGTAACGATTACCAACTGCGCACCGCAGATTAGCGGCAGGTACAACTCGAGTCCTGCAATATCGAAAGACAGGGAGGTGACCGAAAGCAGGATATCTTGAGAAGATAAGCCAGGTTCCCGAAGCATTGAATGCAAAAAGTTTAACGAACCCCCTCATCAACACCTGAACGCCTTTGGGGCGTCCTGTTGAGCCTGAAGTATAGATCACATAAGCGAGATTATCGGGTGTGGAGCGTAACGGTAGGGGTTGGTCACTTTGGCTGGCAAGCTGATCGGATTCATTATTCAGGCAAATCACCTGACAGGTAGATCCAGAAAACCGGGCGGCAAGATTGGAATGGGTGATCAGCAAAGGAGCCGCCGAATCGCTGAGCATGTAATTGAGACGATCGACAGGGAAACCAGGGTCAAGTGGGACATAGGCGCCACCCGCTTTAAGGATCGCCAGGAGACTCACAACCATGTCAATAGAACGCGGCAGACTTACACCGACCAGCGTTTCCGGCCCGACCCCTAACGCAAATAGATAGCGTGCTAATTGGTTAGCGCGGCGGTCAAGCTCGCTGTAAGTGATCTGTCCTTCCTCGTCACAGATTGCCACTGCCTGCGGAGTACGCTGTACTTGCGCTTCAAACAAGGCTGGAAGAACTTGCTCACGAGGGTAATCGTAGTGAGTGTCGTTCCAATCCAGTAGGATCAGTTGGCGTTCTTCAGCAGTCAGCAGTGGCAGTTGACCGATGGGCAGGGATGGAGAAGCGCAAAGCCCCTCCAGAAGGGTCACATAATGGCCCAACATGCGTTGAATCGTCTTAGCCTTAAATAAGTCTGTGTTGTACTCAAAATTGTAAAAGACCTGATTCTGGTTTACGAATATTTCCAGCGATAAGTCGAACTTAGCCATTTTGGGATCCACAGTAATCGTTGTGAATTCCAACTCCTCATTAAAAGCTGTTTTTTCTGGAACATTTTGAACGGTAAAGAAGACCTGAAAGACAGGAGAATGGCTGGTATCTCGCTCAGGATGCAAGCCCTCCACGATCATTTCGAAGGGGATATCTTGATGAGCAAAAGCTTGCAAAGAAGCGTCTCTCACTCGCTGTAGTAATTCCATCCCAGTCGGATTTCCGGACAGATCGGTACGAATCGTTAAAGTGTTGACGAACAAACCAATTAACCATTCGAGCTCACTCTGCGGTCGATTTGCTTGAGGGGTGCCAATGATAACGTCATCCTGCCCTGTATAGCGGTAAATCAGGATTTGGAAAACTGCCAGCAGTAACATGAAAGGAGTCACTTTGTGCTGGCTGGTTAACTGCCGGATCTGTTGAAGCAAGTCCGGCGATAAAACGCCGCGCAAATTGGCCCCATGGTACGTTTGCAAAGCAGGGCGCGGATAATCAGCCGGCATTTCGAGGATAGGCAGCTTGCCTTTTAGGGTTTCTAGCCAGAAGTCCAACTGAGGACGTAATGATTCGACCACTTTATCCTGGCGCTGCCACAGTGCATAATCAGCGTACTGTAAGGATAGATCTTGCAGTGGAGAGGGACGACCATGAGCAAAGGCCTCGTAGAGAGTCCGCAGCTCATACAGGAAAACATTGGTGGACCAGCCATCGCAAACAATGTGATGAATGAGAATCACTAACCAGTGACGTTGCGGACCGAGGCTAAAAAGTGTCGTTCGGAAAAGCGGCCCTTGCGTAAGAATGAATGGTTCTTGCGCTAGAGCCGTGACGCGTTTGTGCGCTTCTGCTTCAAGCTCTTCTGTAGGTGTAGATTGCAGATCGATAATTGCCAGCAAGACCGGTTCGGCGGGCTGGATCACCTGGATAGGCTGGCGGTTATCATTCTTAGAAAAAATAGTACGCAAGGCACTGTGACGCCGCAGGATCTCAGAAAGGCTTCTTTCAAGTACCTGGACATCCAACGGTCCCTTGATCTCACAAACATTAACAATTGTATAGGCAGGATTACCAGGATCGTACTGATTTAGAAACCAAAGGCGCTGCTGAGCAAAAGAAAGCGGAATTTCATGATCCGCACTGGACGGCACGATAGGTGTGAATGCCGCAAACGAAGCCTCCTGAGAAGTGCTCAAGAAATGCTTTATTTCACTCTTGTTTGCTGCTATCTGGGATTGGAGTTCTGGGGTTAGCGAGCCTTTCGGTGCATTAACCTTAAGCTGATCACCTTCTAACCAGATCTTTATATCCAAATCCTTTAAATGTGATAAGAGCTCAGAAACATTCACAACGTTGTCCCCTCATGATCTTCAGATGAAGTACCCGGCACTCTTCGTTGGGCTTAATCCAAAGTAGAGAAATATTTCAGATTATAGAGAGAATCTAAACAGTCATTATAAAGTATATAATGCTGTTTACCATAAGAATACAGTGAATACAGTAATTAATACAAATCGGGGCCGTTTAACAAACAATCTTCGCGGTCCCGATTATAAGAGCGGTCTTGTGATTAGGCAACAACTTACCTTTGACGGACCAACGCATAAAACTTATCACGTCCACCCAGTTTGTCAGTAATTCCTTGATAGTACTTGAGATTAAAAATACCGCTAAAAGCAAACTTTGAGATTTTAAAAGCCTTCTTTTGATAAGCAGAAACACCAATCCTTTTAAGCAAGGAAACTAGCTTTTCCTGATCTGATTTATGATCAAGATATAAGGCTAGAGGAGCACGAAATAAGATATTACGATACTTAAACCTCTTAATATTTGGGGAAGCAACCATTCGATGTCTTTTACATAAGTAAACGTAACATCGTTTTGACCATAAGTGTAGGCTGTTTGAATCCATGATTTAAACGATCTTTGGGCGTAATGGTATCCTTTCGCTTCCGAATTAAAAATAAATCGGCCTCCATTTTTAACCGCGCGATAAGCAAACTCTACGTCTTCTGCCCGCCGAAACTGGGGATCAAAACATTTGTTCAGGAAGAAGAATTCACGCTTGATCGATGCATTGCCTGTATAGAACTGGCGTGCGGTGGGCAGGTAAATTCCCCTGTTCATGCACCAATACTGGCGTTCTAACATCGTTTGTTCCCATGCCACCCATGGGGATAGCTGCCAGTCTGTTGGGGTCAACATTGGACCCAAAACCATATCGGTAAATCCTGCTTCCTGATGGCTGCTAACATGAGTGCGAACCAGATCAGGATCCGGTAAAACATCATCATCAATAAAAAGGATGATATCCCCACCCGCATTTAAAGCACCCGTATTGCGAGCGACGGCTGCTCCAGCATTGCTTTGCGAGATCGGACGAAGAATAAGACTGCCTGAATAACTGGAGAGATATTCATCCGTACCATCGCTTCCCCCATCGGAAACGATAATAACTTCAAACTGATCCTTTGGATAACTTTGATGCTCCAAACCATTAATAAGCTTTTTTAACTGGTCAATCCGGTTATAGGTCGGAATCACGATACTGACATTAATCATATAGAATTGTTCCTTACAGCATAACAATAGCTTTTGACCTCTGAGAAACAACGATGAATGGTTTTCAGAGTGAGAAGGAATGCACGAAAACGCTTCCTAATTCGTTACGAGATCCTACTCAGTCGCCTAATTCGCGAATCACTTTTGCTGGAACGCCACCTACCACTGTGTTATCTGGCACATTTCTTGTCACGACAGCTCCTGCAGCAATAACCGCCCCATTCCCTATATGAACACCTGATAAGATCGTACATCGCGCACCAATCCACACACCTTCGCCAACCTCTACATCGCCAGAAATATCCGGACCAGTTCTCGCTGCAGAATCTCCAATTTCGTGCGTACCAGTAATGATCGTGACTTGAGGTGCAATAACGGTTCGATCATGAATGACAATAGCACCGGCAAGGTCAAAATACCCTCCAGGGCCAATTCGGCACTGCTTTCCAATGATCAATTTGGAATAGATGTCTGATTCCCCAACAATGGTGGGCGTATCAAAAATCACTGACTCCTTTCCAATGGAAAATCCAATTAGACGCAAAAACAAAACACGCAGCCTGAAGGCCGTATAGGGCGGAAAGATGGCAAATATCAACCTCACCAACAGCAGTCGGAAATGTAACAAACGGAATTCTTGCTGTAGGGCTCGAAGTAGTTTAGTCATCTAAAAAGAAGACTTTCCTATACTGATTATGCAAATCTTCCTGATATTCTCCAACACGCTGTGCAATTAACTGTTTCGCCTCTGCCATATTTTCCAAGAGATGGTCAAACGTTTTTTCTAGAATTTCCTCTGTAAAATCATCTACAGATAGACAATACTCACTCTGCCCAGTATCTTTCATTAATTCATCAATTTTTGAATGGTAAGAAAGGGCAAGTACCGGTTTATGCAGTAAGAGAGACAGCAAAACACCATGGAATTTGGATGCCACAACCACATCGGTTACTGAAAGCTGATCCATCAAGTCATCTACTGTTTCAATGGGTTCTTCAATAACTTGATCAGATTCCGGGTTCGTTCCCATCTGCCACAGGATTTCCTTGAAGTCATTAATCGCCCAGCGGTCAAACTCAGCATCCCCTGTAAAGAGAAGCACTTTGTAGTTTCGCTCAATAAGCCAGGTCGTGAAGCAAGCCAGTTTTCTCAAGTAACCCTGATAGATCTGGTCACTTTGTTCAGGCCAAACTCCAGGACGGAAGTAAACGAGTGGCCCTATACCTACTACCAGCTGTTCGGACTTCCCTTTGGGATGGCTAGATCGGTAACGTGTAATATCCAGACTAAATGCCAAATCGGGGAATACAGGGTCAGCTTCTCTTACGAAGCCAATTTTGGTCATAAAATCTTTGGAGGCCAGATCGCGATACGAACGATATTGAGCCAGTGATAAGGCCCACTTGTCGAAAACTTTACTGAGACTTGCATCCAATGGACCGGCGCCGACACTCACAAACAGATACTTAACGCCTTTTAAACGGGCTAATAGCCCCCACAAGAATAGTGCGTAAGGATGATGCCAGGCTCCACCCCAGTAGTCATCTAACTGACCACCCCCCGAAACAATCAAAAGATCCAAACCGTCCAGGTGACTACTAGCCTGAATGATGCCCAAAAACTCTTTGATAGGGCTTAGCGCAACTTTTCCAGCAATGCGAACAAGTTTTTGAGAACTAGAACTCATCTGGTTCGACAGTTGGGTGACTTTGTGAATCAGGCTGTTCTCCCGATCGCTTTCCGCCCAGCCATTCTTTGCCATTCTACCAATCGAAAAACTGGTGATCCCGTGGCGCTTAAAAGTATCCTCTGGATTTAGTGAAAAGCCAAAAATTTGTGCATCTGGATGTGCTTTCCGAACGTTTTCCAACATAGATTGTTGAATAGCAGCGTCACCCAGGTTCCCAAATCCAAAAGGACCCATTAGCCCTATTTTTGATATTTCACGCTTAGAACGATTTCCTTTAGGAAGCATAGATCCCTAAAATCCTTTAAGACCAGTTGTTGGTTTTTTGATAAAGCCGCTTACGCCACTTTCTCGAATGTACAAGCATATAAAGGGCAACGAGCACATCTTTCGTCATATATCGCGCATTTTCAACAATCCATGGGCCAAGCATATATAAGTAACACAGCAACTTTTCATGCCAGGGAAGTGAAACACGATGAATGGTCACAAAGTAGTCGAAAAATTGAATGAAGTAAGGAAGTGCTATTTTTCCTTCAAAAGAAGAATCAAACCAGGCCATCCTCGTACGCCAGTCAACGTAAACATTTCCCGGATGAAACCTTTTATAAAACAATGGCTCTGGGATCTGATAGAAAGGACCATATAAGCTTAACTCGACTTAATAACGTTCGATCTGAGTTTGTGTAATTTAACTGAAGGCGAGTTTTCCAAAGGATATCGGATCGAATCAACCCATAGATTGCTTCACAAAAATGAAACCTTTTGGTCATTCTCCCAAACCTCTGATGCGGTTTAGGTTCCTCACCCAGTCGGCTTCCGGTTACCCGTAACTGTTCCCCATGCTCGTTTATTTCCACAACCTGTGTATGGCAAAGAACAACTTCCGGCTTTTCCTCCAGAACTGCCAGACACTTCTCTAGAAAGTTAGGAGCAACGCAATCGTCATGCGCTGCCAGGTGAAAGTACTTCCCTTTCGATAACCTGAAAGTCCTGTTTTCGTTGTTTGCACCACCAATGTTGACAGGGTTTCGTGAGTACTGAACCCGGGGATCCCTTTCGGCGTAAGCTCTGCAAATTGCTTCTGTACGATCTGTAGAAGCATTATCCGAGATAATTAATTCAAAGTCTGGGTAAGTCTGGCAAAGAATGGAATCAATAGCTTCTCTGATATACTTTTCGCCATTATAAACTGCCAGTCCAATACTGACAGTAGGTATATTCGTCGATTGCATACAATTCCCCTTATAAACAGTATCTGAGCGTTTTTCGATCAACCGGCGTTTGAAGGCCTTTTAGCATACCTTGAATGTAGTACAGCAGTCGTCTCATCGCCTGGATCTTGCCCGTTTTGAAAAATCCAGTTACTGGATGTAAGAAGCAACGAAAAACCATATTATAAAAAACGATTGGGGTAATTTTAAGATCCAGGCTTTTCATGAACTTTGCATGTGCCGCTCCAATCGCAAACCAATCACGCGAAGTCAATACTTTATACTCTTCGAAGGTACGAAAGCCATTATGAATAACGGCTTCTTGTGCAAGTTCATATATCCACCCTTGATGGCGTAAAGTCCGCAAGGCAAGATCATGGTCTTCAGCAGAGCGAAAAAGGGAACCAGGGCCCATGGCCTGATCAAATCCGCCCAATTGCATTACAACACTTTTTCGAACCGCCATACCGGCTGCCATTCCAATCGACTTATAGTACCCTTTCTAGGGAATGAACGATTTGGTCTTCAGGGTATACGTTGTTGGGAATTGCCCCCTTATCAGGATCATATGAACCGGCAGCAATACTGCAAAAGACAATGGCAACTTTCGGATTGGCATTAAAGATATTTTCGAACTTTGTCAGCCATTGACTTGAAACGGTACAGTCATCATCTGTATATGCAACAATGTCTGCTCTGGCATATTCAAGTCCAATGTTCCGAGATAACCCAGCGCCATGAGTGGAGGTAGAGATGTAACAAAATCTCGGATCGGAAAGGTAAGGTTGGATTGCTTCTGACGTTTCGGCGTTCGTACTCTGGTCAATCACAAGAAGCTCAAAACTTGAACACTGATTGGCTAAAATACTATCAATTGTCTCGATAACTTGCTTTCCCCTGTTACGCGTACAGACTACAGCAGAGATTCTTGGCTTGTCACCCAATTCTAGTGTTAGCGTTTTTCGTGGATCACCAGTCATTCGTCGTCCTTCTCAATACCCTTGTTTGACATGACAAATTTTCTGTTTTTAACAAGAGACTGCCATTTCAACATATTTGCTCAAGCGTTGTGTATATTTCTCAAGGCTCAATGTCTCGAGTACAGATTGTCTGCCAGCCTGACCAATCGATTTGGCTTTCTCCGGATCGTTTAATAGATCAATGATCGCCTGACGCATTGCTTCAGGATCTTGCGGGGTTACATAGATTCCGTTTTTCCCATCAACAATAACATCTGTCTGGCCAGGTGTACGGGAACAAATGACCGGTTTCCCCATCGACATCGCCTCTAAGATCGTTGTGATCCCAGCTTGAAATTCAACTGGGTAAAGTGGCATGACGACTAAACGGCTTGTGGCATACACATCACGTAGATCATATTGGGAAAAACGTTTGACGATAATGGTATCTGGAAGGCTCTGCCCGCGAGTCGTGTCCTTTCTTTTTGACCATGGACTTCCCGCAGCGATAATCACCTTCACATCCAGATTCTTTACTGCCTCAATTAATAAGGGGTAATCCCGGAATTCCAAACCTACCGAACAAATCACCGGCTTATGATCATCCATTAAGTGAAGTGGGTCACCCGACCGCGCATTGTCTAATCGAAAAGAACTGGTGGTCTACCATAAAAGGCGTGAAAGTTACACGATCATCAGGAATGTGCCAGTGGTTTTCGATAAATTGTTTTTGAAAAGACGAGTAAACAAAGAAACGATCGATGTGGGATTGAACACGAAACAGACTAAAGAATAATTCCTTCTTCTTAACAGAGAGAATATGAACGATCATAAAGTGCTTTGGTCGGGCGGAAATGCCAAGGAACTTAATCAGCATGGCTAATGGAATGCCAATTTGCTCTCCATCCGTAAAAATCAAACGATACTTTTTCCTTAATAGAAAGCAAGCCCAGGCCAGAACAAGTTGGGGACCCCAAAGGAACTCGAGTAATCGACCAAACCAGCCAGAAACTCGGCGGGCAGAAGGATAATCAATGAGGTCCGCATGGAATGCTTTCGCCATCGCAATGTAATCTGCTTCTGGCCTTTCCCCACCCTTAGTTTTTGCCTCAATATCAGTCGGGATCGTTCCCGAAACGGTTAGCAATACTCGATTCATTGATATCTCTTTATTGTCTTGACTGATCAATGACATTCCGTAGAACCTCTGTGAGCAGTTGAGCATTATGTTGAAGATTGTGGCCTTCTGATACAATCCGCATGGACTGCATCCCCATACAGGTGCGTAAGGATGCATCTTCTACCAGCCGTTCTAAAACATCCATCAAACCTTTGATATCATTTGGTTGGGTAAGATAGCCATTCTCACCTTCAATAACCAGTTCCGGTATACCCGCTACACGAGTCGAAACAATTGGCAAACCAACTGCCCCCGCCTCAGCCAGGGCCATTGGAAGGCAATCACCATGTGTTGGAAGGCAGAAGATATCAGAAGTAAAGAACAAATCCTTTAACTCAGGTGAATTTGGTTTTAAACCATAATGTGGAATAACGTTTAGCCGTTCAGGAACCGCATCCTTCGTCACCAGGTGCAGCTCAAGCTTTGGCTTACTCATTGATCGGTTATCCAGAAGATGACTGAAAGCTTCTAGCAATTCTTTTCCACCCTTGCGTTCCAGGTTACCACCTACAAACAAGATCTTAATTGTGCCCGGATCGTTATGACAATCTTCAGGCTTCTTCCATAGATCGAGATTTACCCCTGGGGGAATCACCGGTAATTTTCTCGGGCTTTATCCCATAGTCAGCAACCAGTCCATCTTTCGCCCATTGCGACCAGGTAATTAAATGGCGAGCTGCCGTAAAACAAGAACGATACAACCGTTGCTTGATATCTTCAAACCAATCCGGTCCTTGTTTGTGATCATAAGCATCTCCAAGTGAATCATATTGAAGCGGAGTAGCATCCAACGAAATGACACTAGGATAACGCCGAATCCAGTCTGTAGCCAGAACTGCAGTAACCTGTGTGTGAAAGAACAGTCCATCAAACTGGAAGTCTTTACGCAGATGAGATAAACCCTGCCGAGTTTGCGTACCAGCCTGTAAAGTCCAGTTACTGCGATAAACGGGAATCTTTGTAGTGATCCCCACTGTTGATTTTTCAGGCAAGACCCATCGCGTTTCGATGTCTTTAGTTTGTTTCAATATCGAGCGTAGGTTCAGGGCATGGGTTTTGTGGCCTAACTCTTGCTCCACAATAAAGCAGAAACGGTAAGGATTAAAGGGTGGAAGCTGTGTGTTATTTGGCAAAATCTCTCTATTAGGTAATCAGACTTTGGACGCGTTTTATGGAGTAATAACGAAATGGTTGATTGAGTAGGGTAAAATTTCCAACTCATTGTTCTCAGGCCATTTAACATTCGTCATGACAATCTTATCAAGAACTTCACGCGAATATTGGTACAAAACTACTCTTCTCGGCGCCTCGAAATCGGCAATATTTACTTTCACCTTTATGGAACTTTTCGGGTGTTTATTAATGATCATAAGATGAATTCGCCCTGTTCGCTGCTCTACAGACGCATAAGCTGTAATAAGGTCCGGCATATCACTACTCGCCTGGACAGATGTATCACCAAAACTGTTTCCTAGCCCATCGTAATTCGTATACATCTTGAATGCAAAAGCGCCCGGTTTGTCCTTAGGTGGAGATTTCAAGTAGCTAGCGTAGTAGATATCTTCACGTCCAAAAATACCCAGCACATCTGCAATCGCTAACGCACCGTTTATATTTTCGTCTGCGCCAAAATTCCATGCGCTGATTCCAAGCTGTAACCCCGGATAATGTTCTGCGATGATGTCCTTCATCCTTGGGATCAAATTTACTGGTTCATTAATTGAGGACTTATCAACATAAGTGGGGTCCCAAAGAGAGCGCGGGGCGCGGTTACGGTGAGCAGCTGTTTCGGGATCGGCATCCTGGTTATTTAAACCTTCTGGGAAGTAATGAATATCCAGAACATCGATCGTCGAAGTTTCATTTTCTGTATCGTGTTTCTTTAACTGATCCAGGAACCATGGGAGGAAATCCTCGCCACCATTCTGTTGTTTGTCACTCGTTCCTGCAGGAGAGTTCCAGTAGTAATTCCAGCCACTTGTAACCGGCCCCGCCAGCTTTACCTTCGGAGCAGCTTCTCTTACAGGAACTGCATATTCAAGGTACTTTTGGAGAATCTCCTGATAGGTAGTGCATTGTGGATGAACATCATAGTGGGTAATACCCCACATATCTGGTTCATTATCTAGAGCAAAAATAGTGATCGCCGAACGGCCCATTAACCGGTTTACCCACTGAATCACCCAGTCAACATTGCTTTCCACATTGGCTAGTTCTGGATCAGCAACTTCGCCTGGAACGAGACAACTTGCTTCCTCAGCATTTCCACAACTCCCATCCGGCAATGGAAAAGAGCATGTTTGCGGATTAGCGTTCTTGGCTACCCATCCCAACGTTGGTAATGTTAAACGTGTAGCAGCATTTATTGACTGCGATAGTGAAACGAACAGATCACTTGCTGAGCTAGATACCACTCCAAAGTTCGTGTTATGGTATGAGTCATCTCTACCAGTGTTCCATGCATTCCCAAGTTCCCAGTTATATCGTGAACTCGAGTTATCTCCCCAATTGTTCAAACCAGGCCTTAGATCCAGTATAACATCGCGAGAAGTGGTGGAAATGCCATAAATCATTGGGCTAATGGGGTGAACATCTTTATTGAGGTCGATATTAACCTGAGCGACACTAGTTATATTGTTTTGCCCAAAGGGAACAGCAGTTTTCGTTACTGAAGGTGTAGGATCACCAGGGTTTTGAGCAACTTGATTTTCAGCCAAAATCAGTTGAACATCATCAATATAGTAGGGGACTTGAAAACCCTCATCATTCTTTATATAAAATGCCGTAACATTTTTATAAATGGGATCAAATTGACGATTGTTTAACCACAGGATTACATCGACCCACTCGTTTGGTGGAATTGTTCGATTGATTCCCAAATAATACAACCGGGTTTCAGAAAAAATCGGATCAATTGTATTTGTTACGGAGTTATCATCAGGAACATAATAGGTATATTGATTGCTACCAATAACAGTGATCCCTAGATCCTTCGTCTCGATTGGACTTTTTCCGCCGTTTAATTTGAATTGTAAGCCTAACACCTGGTCACGAGGATAAGATTCTTTTGAATCGGTGCGTAACGTGAAATAAGCAGTACCAAAATCCTCTTTTGGAGTAATTTTGATAGCCTCTGTTCCTGCATAAACAAATTCTTTATTCACCAGGTCAACTGTAGTCCGCTCTGAACCACGTACCTGCCAGTTCGGATTCAACTTATCATTAAAAATCGTTACAGTTTTTGTTTTTGTTTCGGAAAGATCAACTTTAGTGGGCAGGTATGGAATGACTGTCTGAGTAGGGAAAACGGTCGGATCAGTCATCTGTGTCTCAGAAGGAACAAAAACATTTGAGACCGTGGGCACAGCCGTGGCTTCAGATGAACCAGAAGAAACCACCGCAGGTTGTGACGGGTCTCCCAGAAAAAGCTTATAACTGGTCGGTGTTGCATACTCAACAGTGGGAAGATTTTGTTGTTCATTAGGAATGCATGAACTAATCAGAACTACAAAAATAACGAAAAAGGTTATGAGTAAATATGGTTTCATTTTTGTTTTCTCAGTGACCACAAGCATCTAAAACAACTTCCATAATGCGGTGAGCATTCTTCTTTGCATCAAAGTACTGTTCAGCTCTTGACCTGGCTGCCTGACCAAACGATAGACGTAAATTTTCGTTTTCAAGAAGAATATTCAAAGCCGATTTCAACTCATCTCTATTACCCGGTTGAACAGTGAAACCGGTTTGATGATCAACTACGATATCTTTTAATCCCCCCCCAGATGAAGTAACAACTGGAAGTCCAGCTGCGCTTGCCTCAACAACAGCAATTCCAAATGCTTCAGCTTTCGAAGGGAGAACAAAAATATCGCTATCCTGATAGAGTGCGATTAGCTCTGGGCTGTTAGGAAATAAATTTTGAATCACCCTAACGCCTGGTGTTTCGGGGACATTTGCGCGCGTTACCAGTATTAATTCTGCTGCATTTCTCGGCAGTGCCTTAAAGACCTCCAGTACATCCAGCCCTCCCTTTCTTTCAAGATCCCCCCCCACAAACAGTATTCGAATTGGGGAATGATCACGCGAGCGATTAACTGGCTTCCATGCATCCAGATCAACTCCGGGCGCAACAACTTCAACTGCTTCGGGCATAACGGAATATTCATTAATAACCGATTCTGCTGTCCAGGTGGACCATGGCAGCACGCGCGCTGCCTGTCTGAAAGTACTGCAATTAATCTTATACTTTACTTCACGAATCAGACCAGGAGAATCAGCATGATGTTCATACAGTTCTGCCATCCGGTCATATTGGAGCGGTGTGATATCCGTACTAATCACATAAGGATATTGGGTCACTTCATCATTGATAAATGCGGCTGGCACCTGGGTATTGAAGAATAAAGCATCAAAGCGGCTACCCCGCAGACCCTTTAAAACTTGCTGGCGACCAATCCATGTACTGCGCAATGAATTGGGGATGAACGGAAGATGTTCGGTAAGACTTCTTGAATTCCGATAGGTTACTTCAATCCACCGAGTCGAAACTCGAGGGTCTTTTTCAAGATGCGCCTTGAGATTTAAATAATATGCTCTATGACCAAGATGCTGTTCCATGATAAAAGCAATATTTAGCACCCTACCCCCTCACTTCATATCTCACGTATCACCCTGGCTGGAACCCCAGCAGCCACTACCCGGGCCGGAATACTATGAGTCACAACACTACCCGCCCCGATTACGCTGCCTTCCCCAATTGTAACGCCAGGCAAAATAATGACACGCGTCCCCAACCAGACCCGGTCTTCAAGGACAACAGGGAAGGATTCTGGAAACTCATAACGGTGATCCGGATCAATCTGATGGAAGTTGTTATCGGTAATATTTACATATGTACCGATCAGACAACTCCTACCAATCGTTACACATTTCATTGCTGCGATTGAAGTTCCATAATTAATAAATGTATTCTCACCAATTTCAAGAACAGCTTTTCCCATGACAGAAAGTTCAATTGGCGTTACGGTTGCATTCAAACGGATACGGTCATGAAGAATAAGTTTCCCTGCAATTTTGACCTTACAATGCCCCCATACACGCGTTCGATTTCCAAGAAAGATCGCCCTTCTAAGCTGATACCTGGCGGCGATCGCAGGCCAAATGTTTTTTAGGAGTTCCAGAACTCTTTTCAAAATCTTTACCCATACTTAAGATCGGCTTTCAGCAGCATCAGGCAGCGGTGTCAGTAAATATTCTGTTTCGGCCTCTCGCTCCCAAGAATAGCGTGAAGGTTTTGGTTCAATGGGAGTGCTTAGGACATGTTCTGCGCAGTTGAGAATTCCAACCGAAGCGCCAATGAAAAGCATTGATTCTGTTCCCCATGAAAGGTCAACGTAGGCAAACAAGAAATGCATGATGATGTATAAAACTGTCGTGACGAGAACTGCCTTTGTCTCCCGATCCTGAGTGCGCATCACTACTTGTGTTCCTGTAATAATGGTGGAACCTATGAAGTAGAGTAGCGCAAGAAAGGCACCCACCCCTGCTTTTACCCAAATATAAAGGATCGAGTTATGTGGGAAGTATTTCCACCAGAAGAAAAAGCTAATATCAGGAAGTGGGATAACGACATAAAAGGGATTTCCAAACCCTACTCCAGTGAGCGGACGCTGATGGATCGTGAAACTACTGTTTATGTTTTCAACTGCTCGATAATAGGTCGAAGATTGATCACGTTCAGAGACCGAGTTTGGCGCCACAACTGATTTGAGAGCGCGAACAGGGAACGCGAGCGAACTGTTACTGTTCCAAAACACACCCATATATAAGATGGCCGAAACTGAGACAATCGGCAGTAAAACAAAGAACAGTCTGCGGTTCTCAAAGTATAAAAGAATTGCCAAAAGGAAAATGGCAACACTGAGGGATACAAAAGCCGCCCGACGTTGATCGGCAATGTAGGTAACAACCACAACAGGCAGGATGGTAAGGATTCCCAACCGCTTTAATGGCATCGTACGATATAACCAGGCGGCTAAGAACAACACGAAAACAGTATTCATATGAATAGAAGCAGGATGATCTGTAATCGCTTCCACTGCTGACAGTTGTCCATCTAAATTTTGAAAGACAAATAAGGTACCGATCAAACCTTCAATCGCAATTGCTAATGTTGTCCAAACAAAAAGATTCCTGAAATGTTCCTTGCGGGTAAACAAACTGGAACTAAGTATAATCATCGCAAACATATGGTAAATTGGGCGTACTTCCCAAAGAGCAATTGTCAGATTACTATTTTTTGCAATTCCGTAGACGAGTCCAATGGTGATGAATATGATAAAAATTGCTGCGGGAATAGTAAGGCTTCCCTTATAAAACTTAAGATCTTTTCTGAAATTGCTTCTTATTAGCCATGACCCGAACGTCAGAACCAGGTAAATCTCCATTGGGCTGAAGATCAACAAATCGCTGAGGAAAAAGATTAACTCCTGGCTAGAAAAGTTTTTTATAAATGGATAACCAGGATCAAGGAGAGGATCTCCAACCAGGGCAAAGAAAAGTATTAAGTAAATACCCCAGCGTGGTTGATAAACAATCGCAGCCGCCCCACAGAGGTAGATAAACCACGATAAGACGCGAATATCTGGCCCCTGGCTGATCATCCAGACACCGAGGACAAAAGCTATAGAGAGTATTCCTAAAAGCAGCAAAAGCCAGACAGATCTGCTTTGCTTTAACTTTGCCAGGGAATCTTTTTTAGAAGTTAGAAAAACTGAACTTTCAATCATGTGCCTATACAAGGTCCATTTTTACACGGGATTAGATTTTATTAAAAAAGAAGTAGATTCCTATCATGCCTACGCAAAACAAGAACAAGGCCCAATTGCGCTTCTTTGGATTAACACGCACGGCAAAGATGCCAAAGAAAAAAGACAGGATTAGGAAGAGTAAGAAAAATTTCATCTTCCCTCAACTCATTTGACTTACGAACAGGAACTTAATTTTTCTAGTCCACATTCTTATTCTGATAAAAGTTTGACTATCCGGTCTGGCGTATGCAGCTTCACTCGATTTAGAACTACCCCCAGAACTGGAAGATGACCGATATCATCTAACGCCATTTTTATATCATGCGTGGGGGTTACTCCTTGCCGAATAACAACACAACAACCCTCACCTAAGGCTGCCAAATGAACAGTATCACTGGTGGTTAAAACAGCAGGCAAGTCGAGAATAATGTGATCAAAGAAGCCTTCCAGCTTCTGGATCATCTCACCCAACACCTTACTTCTCGCTGCGACGGGGTACTTACTTGCTTCCAGCATTCCCGCAGGCAAAACATATAAATTATTTATTCCTGTTGGTCTGATAACTTCTTTTAAGGTGGCACCATTGAAAATTACATCCGCCACCCCCAAACAATCGGGATTAGACAGATAAAGCTTGGAGGGTGAATACCAATTCAAATCCACAATACAAGTTCTTGCTTCATAGTCATGAGCAAGGGTTACGCCCAATCCAATACAAATAGATGTCACCCCTTCACCACGCAGCGCTGATGTAATGCCTAACTTTCTAGGAATTACCCCATCTTTCTGAAGGCGCATGGCGATCATACGCATGTTCTCATTCAAATCGCCTTCAATTTTTGACCACTCCTCTGAAAGTTTAAGTTCATTTTCAGTATTTTCTGTTCTAACGCTGCGTGAACTTTCCTTTAAAGGAATTATGTTTGTGTTCATACTTCATTCATCCTTTGAACTGGTTGTTTGCGTAACTTTGAAGTGATTGAGAAGAGAATTTGCTTAAAAAGCATCCATTCCTCTCTCGTAATCAGCCTTAAGATAAAAGCAAGTGAAATGAAAATAACTCCACCCAAAGCCACTGGAAAGATGATAAAAATTCCTTTAAGCCACCAGATGCCTAAGATCATCCCGATTCCAGCCACAAGAGCGCGTAGTGCATACCAAAACGTATCCCACAGCAGTGTCTTTGCCGGCAGCAGGGATATACCCACAAGTGTCATGCCTATTTCTGTAATGATGAAGGAAAAGACGCCCCCCAATGCGCCATTCTGATAGACCTGTTCACAGAATGGAATGAACAAAATATCTAAAGGGATTGTAGCAATGGTCGCAACTGCCATGACAACAATCCATGGCTTTTGACGGTTAATGAGACATTAAGTACATACCGATCAGGATATTAAGAAAAGTAAATATTGAAACAATCCCACGAAGCGAAAGAATTGGGGCGCTGCGTGCAAACTCAGGCCCATAAATCAAACTGACGATCGGCCCTGCAACGACAAAAATGCCTGATCCAACCCCTACCCCTAAAAGGAACATTAAGTTGAACGCTTTTCGGAAGAGTTTGGTAAGCTCCTCAGGCAATTCGTGGTGCAAACGTGAAAATGTCGGGAAGAAAACGGTCATGAACACCGACGGGATAAACATGAGTGTTCCTGTCAGGCGTGCCGCGACACCATACCAACCGATCCCATTTTCACTTATGAACCAGGAGATTACAATTACATCAATCTGGTTATAAAGGTTGATAAATATTTGGAGCAGAAAAAAAGAGAAGCTGACCAGTAGGAGACTTTTAATACCACGTAATGAGAAAGTAAAACGAAACTGATGCAGATGGAAGAAAACCCTCAAGTAATATACTAGTGAAGTAACTGCACCAATACATAACATCCAGACAACTGTGACTATTGGCGCCCTTGCAATAATCGCAATCATACAAGAGATTGTGACTACCGAACTTAATAATATTCCTGCCAGCGCTAAGTATTCAATCCGTTCTAACCCTTGAATGACTGCGCCTACTCCCGCTCCGAATAGATTAATAAAGGTAGATATGCCTATAATCATAATCATGATAACGGTATCGGCAGGATAATGGACGATTGACACATAAACAGCCAATCCCGCTGCACCGATCACAAAGAAAATAAGTTTAAGTACGATGACCTGGCTGAATAACTCATTAATATTGCTCCTGTCTTGGGCAATTTCACGAGTCAGGTAAGTATCCATGCCAAAGGTGGCAAATATGTTAATAATAATCCATAAAGATGAGGCAAGTTGATACTTACCAATACCGGAGACACCAAAGTATCGTGGAAGATACAGTGTCAATACTAAAGAAAGTACCCAACTGATGACTTGCGCAATCATCATGATACTTGTATTTTTAAAAAGTTGCTGTCGAGAAATCGTCATCTAAACACTATTCGCCTTCTCAATCCACGTTTTGTTCAGCGCCCTCATTGTCCTCTTTTTCGGAGGGCATCGAGGAAATCTGTTTTGATTCAGATAACATTAAACGGTCCTTCTTGTGTTTCTTTCCGGATAAGGCAGTTGAGCGCGAGGTTGTATCCGGGATCATAGCAAGTACGGGCAAACCGATCTGTAAAGTTGCATCTGCAGTAAACCGGATTGTTTTGTCGAGCATAAATCCACCAACAATTAATACGCCAGATAGCATAATGCCGACCACCAGAAACATGCCCAGGTTCATAGCAAGGCTTTTAAGCGACATGGTTGGTTTAACTGGGATTTCAGGAGCATCAATCGTGATATAGGTTTGACGGGCATTTGACTCAACTTGCTGAAGCGCCAACTTCGCATTCTCCTCTTTCTCTAATGCGCTTGTATAGCGCTCTTCAGACAGTTTCACCTGACTGTTAAGACGATCAATCTCAAACTGCTCCTGGAAAGGCCTGCTCCCTTGAATAGGTTCTGGATGCGCACTGATATAAGCTTTTACACTATCTCGAGAAGCATCAACTTCCGTTTTATATTGTTTGATAAGGTTGGAGAAAAAGTCCAGGGCTGCCTGACTTTCTGTCTTTTGAGAATTCATCTTCCACTGAATATAGTTTTCCGTCAAGGAATTCACTAATTGGTAAGCAATTCTCGGATCCGAATCTGATACACTGATCTCCGTTTGGTTATTTCCTAAACTTAGGACTGTAATTTTAGTGCGAACATCTTGAAATAACTGGCTAACGGCCACGGGGCCTTCCGACATTCTCTGCTCCAGATCCGTTCTTTGGATGATCGCGCGAACAAACGCATCTGTTTTAATCAACTCATTAATCTCATCTGTAGTCCCCTGAGACGGTGAGATCCACCAACTTGTATTGCTGTTACTGGTGTCACTTAACGATGTGAGAAGAGATTGGCTGTTTATGTACAATACGCCCTGACTGACATAGTCAGCTTTTCTCACGCCCATATAGATACCAGCTGCAACGACCATTGCTAAGAATGGAAGCAGGTTCAACCAGCGGTGCCGAAAGTAACTTTCCAAAATACGTAAAACGATTGTGCGGTACATAGTAAAAGTCCCCGATTATATTTGACTGAGAACAAACAGAATATGGACAGTATCGTCGTTATCGATAGAAGTGCATTATGAGTTAATTTGCGCCATGAAGATATAAAACAGCATCGCCGGGGAAAGGTGGTTTGAATGAATAGGTTCCACCGGTTGTTGTTTTGTTAGCATCTACAGTTATCTGTCCATTTTCGGGATTTAGCCACTCCGATGTTACTCCCCCTTGAACAGATTTTAGATTTACGGTGATATTTCCGCCATTTGGCGCGTAAACTAAAAATTCCGCACCTGACGCAGAAGCGTACGCCAGGCAATAGCCTGTTGAACACAGATTACCTTGAGGAATCATTTTTGCCAGGTTCATCTTCTCTGCGTACATTAAAGCATATCCCAAGTTAGCTCTTAAGTTAACCCATGTAGGGTTATTAAAGTCAAAACCGACGCCTCCTACCCCATAACCGGCACCATCATACCCATCCATAAAAATGGGATTCAATCCATTGGTAAAACTTTTCCAAACATATGACCGGTCACCACAGATGCCACAAAGATGGTCCGAATCATATAAGACTACTTTTCGTCCATCACTCACAGATGGATTATTGATATCGCCGTTGGGCGAAATCCAATCGGCTTCACTCTCATACAAGCTATTGTTATTACCATCAGGCCATTGGGCTGTCATTCCAACCGGATGCTGCTTGGGTTTTGTAGCCTCATACTGTTTCACCAAGCCAATCATGTGATACTGCCAATCTGTAGAGTCTGTATTGCCCTCATTGCCAATCTCATAGAGGACATTGTCCAAATCATTAACAGTATCGATCACCTTACGTACATAAGCTTCTTGAAAAGCAGTAACTGCGGGGTTCGAAAGGGTATGAACTTCTTCACCATTATTGTTATTGTTCGTGTCGCCACTAATCTGGTTAATATTGTTCTTACTGTTAAAAGGATGTCCTTTCCAGGGGTTATTTAAACCAAAACCACCTTTGTTGGATTGGACGCTCCATCCATCAAACAGCATAACCGAAACATAGATTCCCCGTTCACTTGCCTGGATGATTTGCTGGCGCATGCGGTCAAAGTAAGCCTGGTTAAACTCCGTCAGGTCGAATTTCGCTTTCCCATCAAGCGCATTTCCCGGTCCAGTTCGAGTATAGGGCATGGGATCGAACCAGTAATTATTATCAGCTGTTTCAACCGTCCAGCGACTCTGTTCCCACGACCACAGACGGAAAAAGTTGTGGTGGTTTTGGGTAAGAAAATTGAGATAAGCTGTGTAATCGAAACTGGGCGGGGGATAAGAACCGCCGTTGTCTTGCAGATTTGACCAGGTATGAGAGCCTGTCAGATAAACAATTTTGCCCGATTGATCTGCAAAATAGCGTGGGTTATCAGGGCTGACATGGAGTGGCCCGTTAGTCAAAACAGAACCTGCTTTTGTCACAATGGGCAAGTAAGCCTCTGTCGCTTCTGTTTTCTGTACAGCAGGTTCTACGCCTGTTTTATCACTGGTTTCAGCTTCAGTTGGTGTGATGGTCGATTGTCCAGTAACATCGATTGCTGGTTTAGCAGCATTCTCTGTTATCGAAGCCGGTGAAAAGGAAGGATTCGGTTGACAGGATACTAGGAAAACGACTGCAAAGAACGCAAGTATGAATCGGTATCCGGCCCCCCATCGTTTTCTAGTCCCTGCTCCTGCAACATGCTTTCTTTTCAGGGAACCTTTACCATTCATGAAATGAATCCTTCCTGATCCTTTTTAGAAAATAACTTTACGGGCATAGAATGCTTCTGCCAGACTCTCAGGCGCGCGAGATTCAATGCCACGCAGTTGAAGCAGCGCCCAGAAAGTCTCCCCAGTAAACCAGGGTTTTACTTCCTGAGTCTTAAAAACTTCGCACAGCAGATCATTTTTTCGCTGGCAGATTCTGCGTTCGAGCGGTATAAAGAAGTTGGGCGTGCCCAGATCACCGTCATACTTTGGAATCTCATATTCCAGGATCATATGATCTCGCCAGGTATTCCAAGTAAGCTCATTGATGACGCGGTGGTCCTGGTGCAGATCATGACGAGAATGGGTAAAAATCAAGTCGGGCGAAATCTGCTGCTTAAGCGATTCAAAGAAGTCTTTAACTTCGGCGCCCTGGTAAGGGAAGTACCCATCCTTAAAGTCCTTAAGAACAATATTCTTCTCAGAGGACTGAGACAGGAAGAGTTCCGAACTGCGCCGCGCTTCCTCTTGCCTGGCTTCACTGCCACTAAACACCACCCACCAGATATTAACATCAGGGTATTCTTCAATGATTCGCAGAATGCTGCCCCCACAACCAATCTCAATGTCATCGCTGTGAGCGCCCAGGCAAAGCACCTGTTTTAAGCTGCGGCCTTCCGACTTACTGAACTGCATATTCAGCATAACCAGTTACCCCTGCTGGATTGGTTTCATGAGAGGAGTTTCCGCCGCCCCATTTTGGATATAGGGGTAAACATTGTGCCCATTATGGCTGTTCTCTTTCTCCCAAAGCGCCCAGGGCATATGTCCACTGGCGTACATATCATCAAACAACTTCTTTTCTTTAAAGGTATCCATGCATGCCCAAAAACTGTTGTGTTTATGAGCGATCAATTTGTTTTGTTCAATCAACCGGTAAAACGGCTGCATCACCAGTTCTTCACCCTGCTGCATGTAGTTGAAAATATCTTTCTTGAAGACAAAGAACCCGCCATTGATCCAGAAATCCATGCTGTAGACAGGTTCAATTTTGGTGACTTCACCACTATCCGCAATTTGGGTCATATGGAATGACTGGGATGGATGGACCGCCAGGAAACTGGCAACTTTATCCTGAAGGACGAAATTATCCACATAGGCGTTCAGATCCAGATCAGCCAAGCCATCCGTATAGTTAGCCATGAAATACTCATCTTCACCCAGAAAATCACGAACAGCCATCAGACGCTGACCAATGTTGGAATGCAAACCGGTATCTACAAAGGTGATCGACCAGTTATCGATGTCATGATTGAACAGTTGAATGGTTTTGCCACCATCCTTCATCACAAAGTTATTAGACAAGCATTCGTTGTAGTTCAGAAAGTAGCGTTTGATGAAGTCTCCTCCATACCCCAGGCAGAGGATAAACTCATTATGCCCAAAGTAGGAGTAGTACCGCATCAGGTGCCACATAATTGGCCGGTAGCCAATATCGACCATCGGCTTTGGGATCGTCTCTGAATATTCTCTCAAGCGAGTGCCAAGACCACCGCAGAACAGAACCACTTTCATGGCTGCCTCCAGGGTGCTGCATAGGGCCGGAAAACAGGCGCAACGGAGGAACCCACCAGATAATTTTCCACTCCGTTTTCCAAAGCCTTCTTGTAGACAATTAACGCGTCGCCAATGGCTTCGATCGTCTTGTCGATATCCGCGTCTGAATGGGAGTAGCTAACGATCAGTGAGGGCATGAGCAGACCGCGTTTGATGCTTTCCTGCATGAATAAAGTCCGGAAGGGCTGCGACCGCTGTCCATTCTGATCTTTTGTAGCGAATACCAAATTAATGGGTTTCCCATGCAGTTCGAAGAAGCCCCTCACGCCAACCGCATCAATCACCTGTTCCAAACCCTCAATAAGGCGGTTGCCCTGATGGTAGAGATGCTCAATAACTGGTTCTTCCTGGTAAATTTTCATCACTTCCATGGCGGCAGCCAGAGCGTGTGTTTCAGCGCCAAATGTAGTGGAGAGAAAGAACACGCGCTCCTTATCGTGCATCAGGCCGCCTCTTTCCATCACGTCTTTTCGACCAGTCAGCGCAGAAATGGCGAACCCATTTCCCAGGGCTTTGCCGAAAGAGGAAAGATCAGGAACAATATCATACACGCGCTGCGCGCCGCCAATATGCCAACGGAACCCAGTGATGATCTCGTCCAGAATGAAAAGTGCTCCATTTTCATGGCATACACGCTTGGCCTCGTGTAAGAAGTTGTTTTTAGGGGGTTCTTCCCCTTCCGCTTCCAAAATAATGCAAGCGATCTGATTAGGATATTGATCAAACAGGGCCTGGATACTATCAATGTCATTGTAGTTGAATTGAACGGTCAGGTCACGGATTGCTTTTGGAATTCCTGCCGGCATAGCAGTGGAGCCAATGAACCAGTCATCAGTAGAGAAGAAGGCATGATCAGCACAGATACCCACCATATCGCGACCGGTAAACGCCCGGGCCAGTTTTACAGCAGCGGTGGTAACATCAGAACCATTCTTAGCAAACTTAACCATTTCTGCGCCTTTAATAAGGCTCAGAAGTTGTTCAGCGCATTCCACTTCAATCGCTGCGGGACGAACAAAGTTGATCCCTTTCAACATTTGCCGGTAAGCCGCTTCAACCACGCGGTCATACGCATGACCCAGCGTAACAGAGCGCAGGCCCATCCCATATTCAATATACTCATTCCCATCCACATCCCACACATGGCAGCCTTTACCATGTGAAATAAAGCCAGGAGACAGCTGTGGATATTCGTCATCCCCTTTAGCATATGTATGGGCGCCACCTGGGATCATAGCATGTGCTTTGGGTCTGAGTTCATTGGAACGCGTAAAGTCATGAATGTGTTCAGTGTTTGTTTTCTCAACTACTTCTGACATGGTTATCCTCCCTATTACACCTATCTAGATAGCTTTTAAAAGACCAGCGCGTTCAAGCCGGTAGGCTGCTTCACGAATCAGTGAAAATGGCATCTTGGCCCTGTTTGCAATCGCTAATAAGTCATATTCCCCATCAGAGAGGTTAAGGGTCCAGAGCAGTGCCATTTCTGCATCTTTCGAATTCTTGTGACCTCCCATTCCACTGTACAAACCACGTTTTCCAAGCTGAGGTTCACACTTTGGATTCTGTGTTGAGGTATTTCTTATTCCCCTCTAAGACATCAATCACCTGAAGATACTTCTCAAGTGTATCGGCGAGGCACTCCGGGCGAATGAAATCGAGGTTGTCTGCTGAGGTGTGATATTCCGGGAAGCATCCATGAGGTGTACGCGTAAGGCTGCCCACATTCAGATTAAACCCCGGCGAGCAGTACTGACGCTCATCGTATCCATAAGGTGAAAATTCAAGCACCTCATACGGATCGCCAGAATGCTCAAGTACATGGATGACGGCGTTATCAATTTCCGCGCTGCCATTGCGGCTTTTCTTATAGTGCAGATGCCCCGGATCGCCTACACAGGCCGCGACCAACCCATGGCGAATCTTCCGCGTTTTTACTTCGTTCTGCGCCAACCAGGTGATAGAACCGATGGTTCCCGGAATAAACACAAAGCGGTAAGAATACCGGTTCTTTCGGCTGGCAAGTTCTTTCGCCAGGTGCGTGGTGAGGGTCATCCCAGAGAGATTATCGTTTGCCAGTGAGGGGTGGCAGCAGTGACAAGAAATCAGCACTTCTTCATCGCTCTCACCTGGGATGAACAGCTCTCCATAGGTTAAGCTGCCCATCTCCAGACTCGAGTCAATCACCACCTGATAGGAACCATCTTCCAACTTCAAGAAATCTTGATGGCTCAGGCAGAAACCCCAGTTGTCGGAATAGTATGATGTTTTGTAGGGGATGAGGTCAGACTGTTCTGGCAGGGTGAACAGGTGAGGTTTTAATTCTTCCAGGGTCATCGAGCGATTTACCGGAAGACTGTAGTTCAGCACATGCAAACTGTGCTTCTTAAAGTCGATCACCTTATCACCCTGCTGGTTCATCACGTAGGCATCCTGGATGTTCCATTCACGCGGAACCACCCAATCGAAAACCTGCGTTCCAGAGGGAACTTCATGCACCTCAATCGGAATGTGACGCCCCAGGAGCGACAGTGACTGGCGAAATCCATTCCCGGTGATACTGCGGCAAATAGGGTAAAGTTCTGCCGCTAGTCGATGCATTTCAGTACCCTGCTGAAGGAGAGAAGCTTGTTTTTCGTTTTCCATAGGTTTTGCCAGAATTCTTAAGGGACAAAATCGGGCAGCGCCGCATCTTTTTCGGAAATGACCGCCACCGGAATCGGCCATTGAATGCCGAAGACAGGGTCGTTCCAGCGATAACCGCGCGAACACTCAGGCGAATAGAATTCAGACATCTGGTAAAAGACTTCCGTGTCATCCTCCAGTGTAATGAACCCATGCGCAAAACCTTCAGGCACAAATAAAGCACGGTGGTTTTCAGAAGTCAGTTCAATTCCCAACCACTGTAAGTAAGAGGCTGACTTACGCCGCAGGTCAATAATCACATCGTAAATACTGCCCCGCGTACAACGCACCAGCTTTACTTCAGCAAAAGGAGGGAATTGCAAGTGCATTCCGCGCATTGTGCCTTTTTGTTTGTTATAGGAGACATTGCACTGAACCAGGCGAGGGTCTAAGCCCTGGTCAGTGAACTCCTTCTGGCACCAGGAGCGAGAGAAGAAACCGCGCTCATCATAGTGGGGCGCCAGATCGACGACAAACACTCCTTTTAATTTCGTTTCCGAAAAGATCATGCCAAAACCGTCACTTCTGGGATCGGAACGACAAACTGACCACCCCATTCCCGAATGTAAGCCATCTGCTGGATAATCTCATCTTTGAAGTTCCAGGGCAGGATGAACACATAATCTGGGCGGGCTTCCGTGATTTTATCGGGATGGTAGATGGGAATATGCGTACCAGGCAGGAACTTGCCCTGTTTATACGGGTTACGATCTACGGTAAAGTCAAGAAAATCGGTACGAATGCCGCAGTAATTCAGCAGGGTGTTTCCTTTGCCAGGAGCGCCATACCCCACGACCGTCTTGCCAGCTCGACGCGCTTCAATGAGGAAGTTCAACAACTTACGCTTGGTTTCTTTTACCTGCTCGCCGAAGTTGGAATAGGTGCTCATTTCTTGGAAGCCAGCATTTACCTCTCGATCATGCAGTTCTACCAGCCGTTCAGTAATCGGTTTCGTGGCATCATCTGCATGACGAGCGTAGATGCGCAGCGAGCCCCCATGGGTGGGCAGTTCTTCCACGTCAAATAGAAGCAGGCCATGCGCAGCAAAGATTTTTTCCGCGCTGATCAAGCTGAAGTACGAAAAGTGCTCGTGGTAAATGGTATCAAACTGGTTTTCAGCCATCAGACGCATTAAGCGCGGAAATTCAATGGTAACCACACCGCCGGGTTTAAGAGCCAGTTTAACCCTTCAACAAAGTCATTCAAATCTGGAACCTGAGCAAGCACATTATTTCCAGCAATCAGGTCGGCCTGTTTGCCTTCCGCCGCCAACTGCTGCGCCAGCTTAACCCCAAAGAACTCGACCAGGGTCGGAACACCTTTTTCTTCAGCCACTTTTGCCACATTGGCGGCTGGTTCAATCCCCAGGCAAGGGACGCCGTTCTGGACAAAGTACTGCAACAGATATCCATCGTTGCTGGCTACCTCAATCACAAAGCTCTTCTCATCAAGATGGAAGCGCTCAATCATTTGCTGCGTATAACGTTCTACATGCTGCAACCAGGTGACGGCATAAGAGGAGAAGTATGCATACTCCGTAAAGATGTCTTCCCGGCTGACATATTCTTCTAACTGAACCAGGTAGCATTTCTCGCAAACATAAACATGCAGGGGGTAGAAAGGCTCCATCTGGTTGACATGGTCTGCGCTGACATAACTCTCACACAATGGCGACATGCCAAGATCAACCAACGTATGATTTAAAGGCGCGCCGCAAAACCGGCAGCAAGGCTGTGATGTACTACTCATATCGCTCATTAGATGAACCTCCCTTAGTCTGCAGAAACCACTTGATCTTGCTTGTTCCAGCGCAAATCGCCGGACAGACGGCCTGTACTCAGCAGTGACTTGATATGGTCAATGCGGCGGAAGCGTGGACCATCAAAATCATCTTTCTTCAACTCAAACGCACGGTAAGCTTGATAAAGCTCCTCAGCGCCTTTCCGGGCATTCCACTGTGGCTGGAACGCCGGTAGAGCTGCCTTGATTTTGCTAAAGTCCACCCGGTAGGATCGTTTATCGGGACTTGCACCTGGGGCATATTCAATCCGGCAGCCAGGCACCACTTCAGCGACGATCTCTGCCAGATCACGGACCTGGTAGTTTTCCTCATTCGCGCCGACGTTAAAAGCCCGGTTATGGACTACTTCCTGCGGCGCTTCAAGCGCGGCAATGAAGGCCCGAGAAATATCTTCGATATGCACAACAGGCCGCCATGGAGTGCCATCACTGAGCATATAAACAAGGCCAGTGGTGATCGCGTGGGCGACCAGGTTATTGATGACCAGATCAAACCGGAGACGCGGTGATAAGCCATAAGCAGTTGCGTTACGCAAGAAGATCGGGCTGAAGTTATCGCTCGCCAACCTGGACACGTCTTGCTCAACCAGCACCTTCGAATGAGCATAGGGGGTTACAGGGTTAAATGTAGCTTCCTCATTGAGTACATTTTCTCCGGCGGCTCCATAAGTCGAGCAGGAAGACGAGAACAGGAAACGTTTCACCCCAGCTTCTTTCGCTAATTCAGCCAGGTGGACAGACGCCTTATGATTTATTTGATATGTCAAATCCGGATTAAGGTTGCCAATCGGATCATTTGAAATCGCCGCCAGATGCATCACTGCGTCGAAACCCTGCAAATCCTCTAGAGCAACATCTCGCATGTCTTTGCGAATTTCTGGAATTTCTGGCATTTCATCCGAAAATGCACATTCGGAAAACCAGTCGATATCAATACCAACGACCTCATGCCCATTCTTTTGCAGCATCTTTACAAGAATAGGTCCAATATATCCACGATTCCCGGTTACGAGTACACGCATTTTATTTCTCCCTAATTGTTCGTGTATGATTACACTTCATCGATTATGATGGCACATTGTTAGTGCCTGGTTCCCTTTGCGTTGCCTGAAAGAAAACTATGAGACAGGCGAACTTACGAAGCGGCTGATCATTTGCTGTAGTTCGATTGAACTGAACGGGTGGCTTAGGAAACCGTCCGCCCCTTCTTTCGCCGCTTTATTTGAAAGTGAAATCACCCCCCCTGCTGTCATCAGCACTACCGGCATATGGTTTGAATCCTCACTTGAGCGGATCTTCTCCAACAATTCAAACCCATCCATTTCAGGCATCATAATATCGGAAAGAACGAGATCGACAGAAGTTTCCTGAAGAACCGCAATTGCTTCCTTTCCATTCGAAACAATAATGACATTATGGTTCAGCCGGCGCAGCATAATATCAATCAGCATTTGATTCATGCTGCTGTCTTCAACGACGAGAATGGTTGCCATCTTCTCGCTCACATTGTTTTTACCAGTATCCATTGATTTGTTTCCCCACTTCGAGAATAATCCACTTGATCCAACAGTTGCTTCATCAGGTAGAGCCCATAACCTTTCACCTGCGGTTCTTCGAGATTTGGAGGAACAAAACTACTCTCATCCGCAGCATCTCCCTGATCAGAAAGCACAACAACGATTTTGGATGGAGAATGAGAAACATGGATCTCAATCTGAATTTGTCCGGGTTGACCATGATATGCGTGCTCGATAATATTGGAACAGGCTTCATGAACCGCAAGCTTTATACCGAACTCGGCCAGAGCGTCCTTTGAACGTCCATCCATGCGCTCAATTACTGACTGTAAAACCATTGCAACTGTCTCAAGGTATTTCACATCCGCAGGGACTTCCAGTTTGATGGTTTCTGGATAATTTGCTTTATCTGTCATTGGAATAAATGGCATTAACCTGGACAAGTTATATACCTTTAATGACAATCATAGCCCGGTCATCTTCCTGGCTTTTTCCAGCGCCATATGCTTGTACGGCCTGGAGGATCCCAGCATTAATTTCTTCGGCCGATCTGTCAGAGAGTTTTTCGACAAGCATCATTAACTGGGTAAACCCAAATAACCGGCTGGATTGGTTAGAAGTTTCGTTGATCCCATCAGTCGCAAGAACAAGGATATCTCCAGGGAAGAGCTTCACTTTTCCGAGCTGGCATTTTATCTCTGGAAACAATCCGACAGGAAAGGTATCTGCTCGCAGCATTTCAGCTTTCCCCCCCGCCGGATAGTAGATAACCGGTGAATGACCTGCATTTGAATAAAAGACCTCGCGCGTCTTAAGGTCATAATGGCCCACAAAAAGGGTCGAGAACATTACCGAGTCGTTATAGTCTTTATAAAGGGTCTCATTCGACCGCGTTATAACGGTATCTGGCATGGGGTTGGTCGGCATGACTGCAACGGAATGGATCACCTTCAAGGTCATTGCCATCAACAAAGCCGCGGGCATGCCCTTCCCGGAAATATCACCAATGATGAAATCCAGGGATTGGTCGGGCTTATAGATCATGTCGTAGTAATCGCCGCTCACCCGAGATGCTGGCTGAAAGGTCAAACAAGTATCTAACCCAGGAACCCGCGGCATGTGCCTGAGCAGTAAGCTCTGCTGGATTTTTTGCGCCAGTTTTACTTCCGTATCGATGCGGGCCATCTCAATTTTCGACCGCATCAGGTTAATCTTTTCGATTTGGGCGCCGGCATAGTCAGCGATAGCCCGGCTCAGTTTGATTTCGTAAGAACTAACCTCTTTCCCTGGGTTGTAAGCAAGCCCCATTACAGCCAGAGATGCATTGAACACTTTAATTGGAAGCAACAAGACGTTCTTACGAATTCCTTCTTTCACCCCGTTTGAACTCGCTGAAAGAAGGAAAGGTTGTTCGTTTGCTTGAACCTTCAAAGAAACATCTGTCAGGAGAGCCAGATCGATTGTCTGATGAGGATAAAAGACAGATAAAGGTTCGCAGTCTTCAAGGTTAAGGAGAAAAAACACCTCTTCGCCTTTTACCAGCTTAACCGCTTCGGCAGCCAGCGATCTTAATAGTTCTTCGACTTCAACAACTTTTCGAGTCACGTCGGCGATCGAGGATAAGATAACCAACTGATCACGGGTATCTACCAACTCTTCGCAAAGCTGCTCCTGGTTATCCTCCAACTGCAGCAAAAGAGCCACCATCCTGGCATCTGCTGCCAGGCGAACCTGCGCGGACTGTATGTTACTGCCGCTCACATGCAGTTCACCGTACTTATACCCATTCTTCTGTATAGGCGCTGTGATGGTCTCTTCATCTAATAAACTATTCCCCCACTCCTTGTAGAGCGCCCCATCCGTCCATAAGGAAAATGAGCTTGCCCCAGAAATGAGCCAGGCCTGTGCCGTCGTGTTCACTTGTTCAAGGGTAGTATGGGGCAGTTTATTCATGCAAAAGTATCCACCTGGAATTAATTTTCAAAACCAATAATTGCTTCATTCTGATTGGGATAAATCTCGAAAACCCGATCCAACCGGGTGAGTTCAAGTACCATACGAACGGGCTGCTGAAGACCACAGAGACGAAAATCGCCTTTGCGCTCACGAGAACGTTTCATCCCCTGTACAAGGACTGCCAGAGCAGTCAAATCGATAAACTGAACACCGGCCAGATCAACCACAATCTTCGACGGCGATTCGCCCGCGGCCTGCTCGATCCACTCTCGAATAGGCGCAGCAGTGTAAACGTCAAAGTTGCCGGATATTTCCAGGATTCTTATGGTGTTAATCGTGTTTGTCTTGAAATCCATTTTCATACCTCAAAACTCAAACTTCAGGCCTGGTTCCGTGTTGTTTTCACCCAGTGGTCTGGCTTTTTTCCGGTCAGGATTTTGATATACTGCCCTATCTTGAGCACCACAAACAAGGGCGCAAACACGAGATGCTTATAAACGACACGCGGCGCATTTGCCATTCGAAGACCGGTCAGCAGATAGATCACCTGCCCAATAACCAGGAAGAAACCGATTCCCACATTCAACCAGATCAGATTGGTAGCAGTAACCCATTTAGAGACCAGAACGAAAAGAATATCGACCAGAAAAAGCAGGCATGTCCCACCGAACAAAACCGAAAAAGGCGGAATAAAGTGTTCAATTGCAGCATCGAGAAAACGATAGGCCTGTTGAATATTACGTTGAGAGATGGCCCGCGCAGCCGCTTTCAGGAGAAGAGGAACAAATTTACGCGCCATTTCAAGGCGACCATGTTCCCAACGATCTAATTGGGTTTGCGACTGGTCAAATCGCTCCGGCATTTCTCCCCACACTGAAGCATCTGGAGCAAATTTCACAGTGTACCCGCTGAGCATCAGCAGCATGTGATATTCAATATCTTCTGTTCCTGAAGCGGGCCAGGGGTGATGCGCTAACACCTCCTGAGCAAACAGCATCCCATTTCCCTTCAAGCCAGCGGATCCACCCAAAACCATTCGTCCTTGTGGGCGAAGAAAATGAAGGACCGTCAGCGCCGCGTAGCGCAGGCTCACATTCCAGGAAAGCCCTGGCTCACTCACACCGTAATAAGCCTGTACCACTTTTGCGCCAGCCACTACCTGGGAATGCATCACTTTCAGGAAATTAGAAGATACGGTGGAGTCGGCGTCGACGATGATAAAAGCATCATCCACTTGACCAGCTTCCCGAATCTCCTTCAAGCCCCACTCTAACGCATATCCTTTTCCAATTAAGGTGTCGTTGTAGCGCACATGAACTTGTGCCCCATAAGCCGCAGCGACGTTTGCAGTGTTATCTGTGCAATTATCGGCAATAACATGAACATGGTAGTGAGAGCGGGGATAGTCGATCTTCTGAATACTTTCGAGCAGAGCAGGGAGCAAAACCTCTTCGTTGTGCGCCGGGATCATAAAGGAAAAATGGGGTTGCTTTTTCCCTTCCACGGCTGGCGTAACCCGCTTTGCCATCCAGGCGGCAGTGGTTAGGATAAGCAGATAACCGACTGGAAAGAGGAAAAGCACCTGTATGAACAGCAGCACAATTTGCAAAAATTGGATAGCCATAAACCCATCCCTGGCGCGCTCCGCCCTTACGACATTCTGTCGTAATAAGAAACTTGTTATAACTTCAAGCCTGTATGATCATCCCATAGAAGGAGTGTGCTGGTGATCGAACCAGCAAGTGCAGCGAAGAGGGGGATCCGGTAAAACCCGAAATTATGTTTGTCTGCCGAAGGCTAACTCCTTGTCTGATGGTATCGTTTCAGTGAACACTTACAACGTTAACACCAAACATCGTATGTGCGAGCGACTTTTTCAGCGCCACCCCTTAGCACAAGCACCGCTCCAACAACCATACGATGAAGCAAACCACTTACAGTACCCAAAACAAATATTGGGTAAAAAACCCCCTTGCTAAAATCTATACGGGATCGACTAAAATTATATATCATTTCAGATTGTTTTACGGACCAAAATAATCCTAGTTTTTCCACCAGCGCTTCTAGTCCTTTTTTAGTCCCAATGACTACTAAACAGAACGTTTATCCGGTGATTTAATTACATTATTCACTAGATGGGTGTCTGTTCGCCTTGCTTCTTTCAACAGGACCCCCTGTTTCATGTTCCAAAATTAAAGACAATATGGGCAGGAAGTCCAATATAACGAAACTTCCTGCCCATATTTAACTGGTTTCTCCTAAAACCAAATTGTTTATCGTTGTTTTGAAGCGTCAGGATAACAACATGCGCATCGCATGTGAATCCTGAAGTTTAAGGGCTTTAGGGCTCCTGGAAGGATGGGGATTCCCAGATGCGCTGATTCAGATAATCCTTCACCTTGGTGATGTATGTTTCAGCAGCCTGAGTATGCCAGCGACCAGCGTACCAACGGCCTATGCAGCCCCAAGCATCGCCTGCACCGTAAGTAGAACCACGGTCCACATCGTTAAGCCAGCCTTCGTAACCCTCGTAACAAACTCTCCAGATTCCGTACGCCAGGTCCGCATTGAAAGCAGTCGATTTATCAATTCCCGGCCACCCAGACTGTTCGTAGGGGTAACGGTTCTGCAGAATCCCGAAGCTTTCAGGGCACTGGCCTGCTTTACCGTCAACACCTAAGCCGTGACCTGGAGCGCAGCGGGATGAATCAGTTGTCCAGTCACCCTTGGTGCCTTGGAGCCACCATGATTCGACCGCTGCCTGAGCGCGCACGGTATCCTCGTCGATGCCCCACTTACAGGCGGCCCACTGCAAAATCTCATCTGTAGTGCCAGTGAAGTTTCCGGTAACCCGTACACCGATTTCTGTATTTGCACGGGCATCATCTCCACTGAAGAAGTTGGTCGCAATGTGTTGGTTGCCGAGGGTAGCATTCGCTGACGCATTACTCCGTTTGTTCTCTGGGCGCGCTTTCACAGCAGCCGCGCATTCTGCGTCACTGGGTAGTTTAGCACCCGGGGGCAGCGTACCGAAGTATTTTGTTGAGACCGGTGGAGCATTGGTCGGTATTTTAGTCGGTGTTTTAGTGGGAGGCGGAGTACTGGTGGCTGTCCGAATCACGGTCGGTAAATAGGTTGCAGTCGGCTGTGATACCTTAGTGGGACTTACCGAACCACTCCCCACCAGCGAAATTGAGTCGATGTAGAAAACAGGCTGTGATTTTCCAGCCGCGTCCTGCCAATAGAGGTCCGTCAACGAAGACGGAGACCCAAGACTGGACAGCGGAATGGATACTTTCGTCCAGGCATTGGCCGCAGCCGTGACCGAATAGGTCTGATTGGTGTTGCCATTTGCGATGACTTTCAAGCTCTGCCCACCGGAGGCGCCACCATGAATGTAGAACTCAAGGGTGCTGTATCCACTGGTGCTGAGCGCGGAACTGCGATGAAGATAAAGTGCGCCCCAGGCCTGTGTCAGGGTAACAGAGATGGATTTGGAGCCACTTTGGAGAGGAGAGGAACTGCTCAGGTTGCGCGAAACGCCCCAAGACCAATCCTGCCAGCCCGCAGCAAGACTATCGCCATATACGGCTGTCGATGCGCCTGCGCTTGAAGTTGAGCCTGAGCCGGATGGTGCGCTCGTCGCAGTTTTTACTGGCGCATTGGTGGGAACCTGAGTAGGAGCTTGGGTGGGCGCCTTGGTGGACGCTTGAAGTCGGAGCCTTAGTCGGGCTTGTGGCGCCACTCCCCACCAGCGAAATTGAGTCGATGTAGAAAACAGGCTGTGATTTTCCAGCCGCGTCCTGCCAATAGAGGTCCGTCAACGAAGACGGAGACCCAAGACTGGACAGCGGAACGGATACTTTCGTCCAGGTATTGGCCGCAGCCGTGACCGAATAGGTCTGATTGGTGTTGCCATTTGCGATGACTTTCAAGCTCTGCCCACCGGAGGCGCCACCATGAATGTAGAACTCAAGGGTGCTGTATCCACTGGTGCTGAGTGCGGAGTTGCTATGAAGATAAAGCGCGCCCCAGGCCTGTGTCAGGGTAACAGAGATGGATTTGGAGCCACTTTGAAGAGGGGTGGAATTGCTCAAGTTACGTGAAGCATTCCAAGACCAGTCTTGCCAACCTGCTGCAAGACTATCGCCATATACGGCTGCTGGTGTCGCCAGGGGAGAGGACACCAAAGAGCCATTCGCCTGCACTGTCTGTGCGGGTAACAGGGTGGTGACGAGCATGATAACCACCAGGTTTATCGCCAGAACAGTGAGGGTGTTATGGTGCTTTGATCTGTTCATATTGCGATAATAACACCGTTAGTTTTCAGTTAACTTTTCATAATTGTAAGGTTTCGAATCAAAGTTAGTTTAATTACCAAAATAATGTATTAATTCCCATAAAATCTTCTAATAACGACTTTACTCTTGTCTTTTTAGGCAATCTGGATTTAATTAAAAAAGTGGAGTTTTTTTGTTAAGGATAAACCCAATGACAAATGATAACCCGACTTTAAAAGGGCAGTTCATGAAAGCGTTAGCACAAGTACTGCCCCAGGCACAAAGCCTATCTCTGGAGAACAGCTATCTCCTTGGCCCATTTGAAAACAAAGATCTGATCGGATGGGTTACTGCTTACCCCCCGGAGGAGAATCCCGCCGCCGAAGTTGATCCCCAGGCAAGGTATCCGGGGAAGAACGGAGAAGTGCAGTGGCTGCGCATGGAGTCACTGGACGGCATCCATACACAGCCCATAAAGATTGATGATGCAGCCGTTCATAACGTAATCTACTACACCTCAGATGTGCTGGCGTCGACGCCAACCGCCGCTGTACTCAACGTACAAAGCACCGGGCTGGTTCAGGTATGGATTAACGGCACGCCAGTGATCAAACCGGCTATTCCCGAACCCGCCAACCCGGAAAATGCTTCAGCTTGGGTGGCATTACAGGAGGGGAAAAATCATATCCTGGTGAAGATCGCCTTTGTTCAGCGGTCAGTTCAGAGTCTGGCAGTACAGGTGAACTCCTATGGAGCGCTGGATACAGCCCTTCATGCGCTGGGCACACTGACGAAAAACTCGTTTGATCCAGGCATCTGCCTGACAGCAAAGGTGCTGCTGGTCGAACTGCACGGGACTGCTCTTGATGAGGAAGCCACCCGCGAGGCGCTGAAGGCCGTACGAAATGACGCTTACACCACGCGCTGGGACCAGGCCTGGGTAGATGCCATTGAACGCCAGTACCAATCAACTGGTCAATTCGCCCCGTTCCACGACGCAAATGTAGCCTACCAGCCGGTCACAGAAGTACAACCTTATCCCGAGTTCTGGCCGCAGTCCGGTCCGACAACCCGTGAACTGCTGGTAGTCGATGTAAGCGATGCTGCGCCGCAAGTGGAATTCGCGCTGAGCGTACTGCAAGGGCTGGTCAATCGGCGAGAACCGCGTCTCTATCTGGTGCATACGCGTTATGCCCGCCAGGACAATATGTGGTTAGATGAACTGCACCTGGAAGGGTACACGTCAAGTGAGATCTCAATCAACGAAGCCTGGTTACGCTTTAAAGCAGAAGTAAAAGGCGCAGTCATTTATGATGGAGACATCATGGAAGAGATCGGCGCGTTCCATTCTGATCAATTGAACCAAACCAACGTGCTGATGATGATTGGGGCGCTGGAAGATGCTGTGCCACTCACGCCAGAGATGAACCAGTCGTTGAATCTTCCCGTGGTGTTTGATGCGCGCGGAAAGTGGAGCAGCCAGTATGACATGATGCGCTGGGCTTATATTGAGCTCTTCCCACGCATGAACCATCGCCTGCTGGCAACAAACTATCCTGGGATTTTCTTGATCACCGATTACCTGGTGAGCTTTAAAATCTTCACCTTCTGGTTCCCCGAGTACCGCACGACCATTGAAGAGAATTCTGCTGCGAGGCATGCTCGCATCGACACCTCCTAACAGTCCAATCCTGGGCTGGTGGTTCGACTGGATGCCTGCTCCCAAAGATCCTAACCGTTTAGATGCTGACGCCGTAATGGAAACCCCCGGCGTGCTGCGAGGATCCTTTTTTGGCAAGTTTCTCACTCCCTCTCACGAAGCGACCAACCTGACCGTCCACTCAGGTGTGCCACTGCTGAACCTCAAGCACAAGCCGCCCTATCGTCCAGTGTACGATCCGAGTAAGATTTACTACACATTTATGATTTCGGATGGCGATAACATGGGTGAAGCGCTGATGATGCGCACCCGCGATATCCAATGGGACAAGCCTGAGCGGGGAGCCTTCCCGATGGGATGGTCATTTGCGCCAGCCACCTCACATCTGGCTCCTCCTGTGCAGAACTATTACCTGCGTACCGCCACAGACAACGATATTCTCATGGGTGGCCTGGGTATCGCCTACACAGATCCTCGCGTTTATCTGCGCGCCTTCCCAGAGCAGTTCGAACAACTGTGGGAAGAATACGCTCGCATTACAGACAAAGCCTTGAGCTGGATCGATTCGACTGTGTTATGGTTGATCGACGGGCGTCACGAAGACGCTGATCGTTATGCGCGTGGTTCTTCTGGGCAGCTGCGTGGGATCTATATCGGCTACGGTGGCTCTCCGGATATCGCTGAGGCGCGCATCACCGACAATGATGTTGTCGCTTTTTATCCTGCCACTCGCAGCCACTGGGGAGATAACGAATTTAATGAAAAGCGTGTCCAGGCTATGGTAGATGAAATTCGCGCAGGCGTACGCCAAACGCCAGATTTCATCGAAGCCTGGGTGCTCAACTGGGGCCTGGATATGAGTATGCTGGTGGAGGTGCAAAAGCGCCTTAGCCCCGATTATATTTGCGTCCGTCCAGATGTTCTGGCTGAAATGCGATTAATGGCAAAGCCCGCCCCCTAAGCGGGCGAACTTTGCGATCATTCCTGAGTGGTAGTTGGTGCGGTTCCGCACCAACTACCACCAAAGACTACCAGACAATCTCTACAGATACGCCATCACTTTGGTTAGAGAACTGAACGAGCGCAGTGCTGGAGGCATTCTCCCATTCGAAGTCCACCGGCCCATCCCCCACGATCACCTGGGTAGGTTTCACCGGCAGGCGAACCCGCGCACTGCACAATGTATTTGCCATCCCAGCCACTGTGAAGGTAAGTGAGTGGTCGCTGTATGTTTCGTTTTCCACGCGACCAGCCGCCGCGATCACCCAGGGATGCGCCGGGCAGCGCGACAGGTCGTACAAAAGCCAGCGCGTGTCAGGCGCAATCCGTGGGTCGATCGTCACCGGAAGCTGGGCGTCAAACAGATTAATCCACTGCCCCGACAGAATATGCGGCTCCGTGTCCAGGCTTTCATCCATCCCAGACGCCGCTACATACGGACCTCGACGCAGGGCCAGGACATGCGTAGGCTGGAACGATAATCCCAGGCGCTTCCCTGCCTGATTCAGCGCGTCCAGCACCTTGCGCGGACCCATCGGATCATAAGCCAGTTCGCATGGCGAACCGGCAGCAATCAGAATAGAACCTTCTCCACACGGATACAGACCCTCTTTCGGAGTACGGCCTAGTCCTGCCAGCTCAGTCAGGTGATCCTGGGGACGCTCATAATCCAAACCAGCCTGGTTCCACCATTCACGCACTGCATTGTAAGCGTCGCCCTGTCCAAACAGGGCTAACGCATTTCCACGTTTCACCCATGCCACCAACGCCTCATGAGTTTGGGCCGAGGGTGGCTTCTGTCCTTCATAGGTCAGAAACAAGACCCGCAGCGGGTCGAGATAACCCGGTTCTGCAACCCGCTCCAGCTGAACCATCGATAACGCCATGCCGTTTTTGGTCAGTGGCATGGCAAGCCCATAAAACGAGGACATATCCGCGTCACTGGGATCAGGTTCCCCGCGCTGGAACATCAACAAATCGGCAATGCCTAAGCCCACCCCACTCTGACCAGAAAGCCACTGCGTTTCACCGGGCCAATCCATATCTGCTAGAGCGTTATAGATCACCTGTAGTTCGGTGGCATAGTTAGACGGAATAAACGCGCGTTCGCTGGCAGCGTTGTGATAGAGCGCCGAGAGCGCGCTGCGCACCGACTGGGCATCCTGCTGATCAGGCCAACTGCTGAGCTGTTTATAAAAGCCAAGCACATTCTTCCACAGATCACCAAAACGCAGCTCGCTCGATTCCTCCGCCAGGGCAGCAAAACCGAGCGTTTCATGCGGATATTCTCCAGCCTGCTCCTGGTGATAGGTCATAAAAAGATCCAGCGCCCGGCGGGTCTGCTCTTCCAGTTCACGCTGATCCCCTTCACGCAGCTTGGCCAGGTATGTATCTACGAGCGGCTTGAGCGGCAGCATGTCCAGATTAACGGTGGGGTAATCACGCAAAAAGATCCTGCTTGGCCAGGGCATAATCTCAAAACTTGCACTCTCCGGCACGAACAGCGACCCGACCACCGTACATTCCCAATTAAAGCGGTAGTCGTCCCAGCAGTAGTTGGGGTTATCTTCGATCGGGTCAGCAAGCTGCCACAACCGCTTTCCAGTGCCGCGCACCATTCCGGCGCAGGCGGCATACTCACAGTAACCAGCTTCAAAAGTGCGCTGGCGGCGCACACCACGGTGGACATTCGGTGTGCGCGAGGTTCCCGTCCAAACCTGTCCGATCACCCCATCACAGTCGGGGATTGCCAGCAGTTGACTTTCTGGGCTGACGATGCGCCAGTGGGCGTAATTGATCAGGCTGTGCGTCGGGACGTAACACTTAAAATCTCGGATTCCTTTCTGGCGCGCGTACTCCTTCAACTCAGCGAACAGATAGGTCAGTGCGCGGGAGTAGAGATGCTGCATTAACTTTGAAGCGCGATAGCGCGCGTCTGGTGAGGAAGTGGGGCTTTGCCAGGGTTCCCCATAAAACTCTTGCCACTCCCGTTTAAACCCTGCCCCATATCCTGCCCGGACCCAAAACTCCGGTTCTTCCAGGTGGATTGCCAGTGCGCCAGCATCAACGACACGGCGTAACTTCTCCCCCAGATACTGCGCATAAGAGGTGCTGGGAACCATGTAGTAAATATCATGGCCCTGTGAGATCCCGTGTTCGATGCGGAATTCACCGGTTTCGGTCTGGGCATCCTCGAAATGCTGGACGCCATCCCACTGCCCCCGCACGTAGTCGGCGTAGTCGCCCCATGCCACGCCAGTCATCACATGAATGCGATACCTGTTCTGACGCCAATGCTCCACCCGTGTTTCGAAGGTCGGATTTAAACCATATACAATGGCGACATCAGCCTTAGAGTCGAGTGCGGGCTGAAAATCATCAGAGGTCTGGAAGCAAGTCCGTTCGTTTTCTGGGTTTCGAGGATGCATTTAAAACGCGATCTCCCGCTTTTCCCGGGCAGACTGGTACGCTTTTTCAAGCAGTTCAGTCAGGTTGCGACCATCATCTACAGTGATCGTCATAGGGGTATCATGCAAGATGGCGCTAATCCACTGGTCCATCGGCAAAGGCAGTGCCTCCGGTAAATCTGTTGGATGGATCATTCCCTGGACGCCCTCCGGTTGAAGTTGGGTACTGGACAGCAGCAGGTTGCCATCCACGCCGCGCCCCACAAAACCATCCGTGCCATAAATCTCGATGGGGTTCGGGCCAGAGCGCTGAACCCAGGCGGTGTCCAAAATTCCGAGCCCACCATTTTTGAATTCGACCACAATCGCGCTGTTATCATCAATCGGGTAAGCATCTGAAAACTGTTGGATCTTCGATATGACGCTCTTTGGCTCACCCATAAACCAGCGCATAACATCCACTGTATGGCAGCCCAGGTCAAAGAGTGCGCCGCCCCCAGCGAGTTGTTCATCCGCAAACCAGGCGCTGCCATCATGGAACCAGTGATCCAGTGACGCCATGTGGGCAACCCGGGCGCGCATCATCGTTATTTTCCCGAGCCAGCCTTTGTCTAACACCTGCTTCATAAAAAGATTTTCTGGTCGCGTGCGGCTGGGCAGTGAAATCATAAACTTAATCCCACTTTTATGAACTGCCTCAGCAACTTCATCGGCATCCTTGCTCGTGATCGCAAGCGCCTTTTCGGTAAAGATGTGCTTATTGTGGTGGGTCGCCGCTAACATCAAGTCACGATGCTGCCTCGTATAAGCATTGATCACGACAGCATCCACTTCTGGGCTGCTGAGCACTTCTTCCAGGTCTTCACAAACGGGAACCTTGAACTTTTCGCTGGCCTCTTTTGCCCGGCCGGCATCATCCTCCCAGATCATCTCAATCTTCGCTTCAGGATGACTGGAAATGTGGCGAGCATACATATCCGCATGAACATGCGCGAAACTAAGCATGGCAACGCGTAACATAAGAACCTCCTCTATCCGGTCTGAATGGATCTTAAATTTCCGGTACGCTGACTCGAACTTCGTGGCCTGCGTTCGCTGAATCAATCAACCCCTGAATAACCACGTTGGTCACCAACATCTGATCTGCTGGAATGGGGGATGGCTTGTTGTTGCGGATGGCATCCGCGAAAGCCAGATTTTCGGACTTGAACAGTTCGATATCCTCTACCTGTGGGACATTTATTTTTACGTCGTTCATCGTGCCCCATTCATCCCGGTAGACCGTCAAGGGATTTAACCGCATTCCGGCCTTTGTGCCCAGGAACAGCGTCTCGCCCAGCGAATCCATATGCATGATCCAGGCGGTCTTAAAGATCATCAAACGACCGTCCTCAAAGCGCACACTGCCAGCGCCAAAGTCTTCCACTGTAATCTCTTTCGGATTCCACTCCCAGGCACCCATCACTGGCTCACTATACTGACTACCTAGCAGGTTATTGGCAATCCCAGAAACGGCTACCGGCTTGGGATGCCCCATGACATACAAGGCAGCATCCAGACTGTACACCCCGATATCAGCCACCGTACCCAGGCCAGCTGTTTCTTTATAAACGAAGCTGGCGCCCGGCCAGCCGGGAATTCCATGCCGCCGGCAGGCCACCGACTCGGCGTAGTAGATATCGCCCAATGCACCCGATTTCGGCAATCTGACGGGCCGCAATCATATGGGGACTGTAGCGGGTCTTCAACGCCACCATCAGAATCTTATCCGTCGCGTGCGCCGCTTTCGTCATCGCCACAGCGTCACTAAGCGTTGCCGCCATCGGTTTTTCAACCAGCACGTGCTTTCCTGCCTGAAGCGCCTCGACCGTGGGCCCGCAGTGGGCCTGGTTATAAGTACATACGTTTACCGCTTCGATCTCATCCATCGCCAGTAAGTCGTGGTAGTCGACGAACACGTGCGGAACGCCAAACTTTTTGGCTGTCGCCTCCGCCCGTTCTTTAATCAGATCGCATACCGCCACTACTTCGGTCCCCTCAATTTCCTGTATCGCGCGCATATGCGATTGAGCAATCCCACCTGCCCCGATGAGGCCGATCTTTACTGTTCTCATGGCTTTTGGTCCTTTCAAAGCTGGTTTATTCCGCAGACCCTCCAGGTTCTTCCAGGTGGCTCCTCAGAATGCGCTGGCGGGCGCCGCACGTTTCGCGAATAGTAAGGTTGGTTGGAATAACAATATGTTCCGGAGAACTGGCATGCCCATCGATCCTTCCCAGCAGAAGCTGCGCTGCGCGCACCCCCATCTCAAGGGTTTCCTGATGGATCGTGGTCAAAGGATGCTCTATCTGAGCCGCCATGGTTAAGTTATCAAAGCCAACGACTGCCAGATCCTCCGGGATTTCCAGTCCCAGCCGTCCGGCCGCAGCGAGCAGACTGATTGCCGAATTATCATTGACAACAAACACGGCTACTGGTCGTTTCGGTCGCCGTAAGTATTCTATATAAGGAAGGAGCGCGTTCTCACTCTTCAAGTTGTGCGGCTTTTCATCAATGCAGGCCAGCCAATCTTCCTGAAAGTTGAGATGGTACTCCTTCAGCGCTTTGCGATATCCCATAAAACGGTCTCGTACCGTCGTCGTACGGAAGTCAGCCTGAGGATGATAGAGAAAGCCTACCTCCTTGTGTCCCAGGAGAATCAAGTGTTCTGTTGCCCGGTATCCACCGTCGACGTTATCAGCAATTACCGTGTCACAGTTTAGGTCAGGGAAAAAACGGTCCACTAATACGAACGGGAATCCCGCCCGATTTAGTTCCCAGATGGCATCATCGTAAACCACATTACTAACGGGGAAAATGATGATCCCCGACACCCGAATCTTTTAACATACGGGCGATATCCGCTTTTTCTTCTTCCAGACTCTCGTTCGTATGGTTAAAGACAACCTGGTAGCCCCGGTACTTGGCTACACTCTCCACGCCCACCAGGATATTCAGGCCAAGTTGATCCTGGGCATAGGGAATAATCAGCCCAATCCGGCGCGGACTGTCCAGGTGATTTCGTACCGGTTCGCCGCGCAAAAATGTCCCCCTGCCCGGTATCCGTTCGATCAGGCCCTCCTCCTGCAAAAGACTTAGCGCTCGCCGGACAGTGCCCCGGCTGACTTCGTACTTTGATGCCAGATCGAATTCTGTAGGGAGACGGTCACCGACCAGCATGCGACTCTCGCGGAAGTACTGCCTGAGCACATCCGCTAACTGCTGGTATAGTACGATGCTCGTACACGTCCTCAGGAGGTTCCCACTCATGGATCCCCTTCCCCATCCTATCCGATCACTTTCTCCAAAATCGCCTTGTCTAAACAACGGCTGCTACCTATCGATATAGCGCGCTGTTTCAGGAAGCATCATATACTCGCAAGGGCTGGCTGCTTCACCTTTTGTTTTTGAACCTCTCTGACTGGAGATCCTTGATAGAGGAAACAGGAAGCATAATGGTTTGAATCAATCTGGTACTCGGGCGGGCGCTGTTCGGAGCAGATTGGCATGGCCCTCGGGCAGCGGGCTACATAGCAGCACTTTCCCTCATCCCGAGTGAGTGGGCGCTCGATATATTCCATATTAGCCCGCTCCGTCCAGCGCTTGGTTGGATCAGCAGAGGGAATCGATTGCAGCAGCTGTTGGGTATAAGGGTGCATCGGTTTTTCAATTATCTTGTCGATCTCACCAGACTCGACCACCCGCCCAAAGCACAACACCATCATCTGACCACCCACATAATAGGCAGTCGAGAGGTTATGGGTAATAAACAGGCATGAAATATCAAACTTGTCGCGGAAATCAACCAGAATATTGAGGAACAGCGTACGGATCGCGACATCGATCATCGAGACCGGCTCGTCCGCGATAATGATCTTGGGCCGCAGCAAATAGATACGGGCCAGCATAATGCGCTGGTTTTGCCCACCGCTCAACTGGTGAGGGTAACGACCAATCACATCAGTCGGGCGCAGATCGACTGCTCTAAGCGCTTCCTCAATCTTGAACTGGGCTTCATCATTAGACGAAGCCAGTTTAAAGTTCTTAATCGCCAGCTGCAGCACGCGTTCAATACGATAGAAGGGATTGTAAATGCCGTAAGGGTCCTGGAACACAGGCTGGACCTGTCTGTAAAAGTTAATCCGATCACTTTTCGAGTGCTGGAAAATATCCTTTCCAAGATACATCACCTTACCATCCGTAGGTGGGGTTAAGCCCAGCAGCATGCGAGACAGCGTTGTTTTACCGCTGCCACTTTCACCTACTAACGAGATGATGGTTGGCTTTTCATGTAGTTCCAAAGACGCCTTGTCCACAGCGGCGATATGCTCTCGACGCAATCCGCCGCCTGGCACAACAAATTCTTTCGTTACATTTACTGCTTGAAGGATCGGTTCATTCGTCATAAGTTTCCCCATTACTAATATAAGTGGCAAGCAACCATTCTGCCTGGAACAACCTCGCGAAGTACGGGACGTTTTTCACGACAAGTATCCATTACCCGGCTGCAGCGAGGATGGAAAGCACAACCTGAGGGCCATTCAAGTGGGCTTGGCACAGCACCCGGTAGGCCTTCAATACGCTTGCGCTCTCCACCAATCTCTGGGATGGAATCCACCAGGGCTTTGCTGTAGGGATGCAGCGGCTGCCCCAGAACATCTGTCGCATGCCCGGTCTCTACGATCAAACCAGCATACATGATGCCAATCCGGTCAGCGATCTCAGCATGTACAGCCATATCGTGTGTAACGTAAAGAATGGTGAGGCCTAGCTTCTCACGAATGTCGATCAACTCCTGCAGGATGATACGCTGCACATTTACGTCCAAAGCAGTGGTCGGTTCGTCAGCGATGAGCAGATCGGGTTTTAAAACGGTGGCTGCGGCGATCGTTACGCGCTGTTTCATGCCACCGCTGAGCTCATGCGGGAACATCTTCGCGACACTTTTGCTCAAACCCACCATTTCCAACTGATCAGCGATACGCACCTGGGCCTGTTTCTTTGTTATTTTGCTATGCGTGCGGACTGCGTCGATGATCTGATCCTCGATCTTCAGCACCGGGTTGAGCACATTCATCGCGCTTTGCGGGATATAGGAGATATTTCGCCAGCGCAGCTCTCGCATTTCATTCGCGGAAAGCGCCAACAAGTCCACTACCCGGTACTTACCAGCGTTCGCATAATGAAAAACAGCCTCACCGCTTTTAATATGAGCGGGGAGCTTGGTCAGGCGCATAATCCCTGTAATCAGGGTAGATTTGCCACAGCCCGATTCGCCCGCCAGCCCGAAGATTTCGCCGCGCTCAATGCCCAAATCTAACCCGTTGACCGCTCTAGCTTCGCCTCGATCCGTCGAATACCAGATGTTGAGATCCTTGATGCTCAGAAGTTGATTTGATTTGCTGTTTTCTACCATGACTTATTTCTCCGTCTTGGTTTGCAAGCGCGGGTTCAGATGTTCTTCCATGCCACGATTGATCATCGTAATCGACATAAAGATCAACACCAGCGCGCCAACGGGAATTACCAGCATTTCCCAGTGCCCTCGACCAACAGCAGACCACTGATTAGCAAAGTTGATCATCAAGCCCAAGGTAACAATATTAGATGGCCCCAGACCAATAACTTCCAGCCCAACTTCTGCGATCATTGCACCGACTGTACTGAATGCAAAGCCCATAAAAAGATATGGGACCAGATTCGGCAAAATCTCCGTAAAGATGATAGCAACATCACCCTGTCCGGAAACTTTTGCCATCTCAATATAAGAAAGTTGTTTCATGCCGACAATCTGAGCATGAATGGTACGGGCTGCATAAGGCCAGCTAAACAACGCCAGGATCAAAGCCATTGTAATGACGGACATTCCCGGCAGCACCATCGCCATCGCCACCAGTACCGGGTAAGATGGAATCACCAGCCACATATTAGCGACCAGGGTGAGCGTACCATCAATCCAGCCGCCTTTATAACCAGTGACGAACCCAACCAAAATACCCAGTGTAGTAGCTACAACCCCAGAGATAAAACCAATTTCAAGGGAGTAGGCCAGGCCTGTCAGATACTCCGCCAGCAGGTCGCGGCCATTCCCTTCTGTTCCTAAAGGGTGTGCGGGTGAGAAGGGTAACCAACGCGGGAAAGTCCCCGGGCGGGCAGGGTTGACTCCATCCATAATTGGCCCGTAGATCAAAGGACCGAGCAGCGCAATCAATATCATTGTCGTCATAACGATTACGCCAAAGCGGAATTTCCCATTTGTACGCCAGCAAGCCAAAAGGAATCCCATAAAATCCTCCTATGATAGAATTTCTTTTCGGATGCGCGGGTCGATCACTGGCAAGAGCAGTTCTACCGCCAGGCTGGCCGTCATCACACTAAAGATTGAAAGAATGATGATCCCCATCATGGTATTGAAGTCAAATACCTGAATACCACGCATCATCAGTTCCCCGATACCCGGATAAACGAATAACATCTCGATGAGCAGCTGGCCACTCATCATAAAGCCCAGGGTCAGCGCCAGGCCCATCGCTTGCGGCAGCAGCGCATTTCGCAGCGCGTAGCGGGACATGATATCCCAGGGATGCAGGCCTTTCGCTTCAGCATACATCAAGTAGTCCTCACCCAGGATCGAGACAATCAGTGAACGGGTTGACAGGATCCAGCTCGCCAGTGAGACGATAATGATGGATAGGGCCGGCAAGAAGCTATGCCAGACGACGCTTTTGATAAACTCCCAATTGAAGCCAATTGAGTATTGGGCGTCATAAGCGCCACGCGAAGGAAACACCTTCACCTGATAGGCCAGGAATAAGACCAGGAAAATTGCGATCAAGTAGGGTGGGATCTGAGACAGCATGATGGAGACATTGGTCAGCCAACCGCTGACTGGTGAACTACGAAACCAACCGGCAACACCGCCCACCAACAAACCCAGAATCCAGGCCGTAAGGACTGATACGCCCATCAACCCCAAAGTCCAGGGCAACCTTTGGATCAGTAAATCCTGTACTGGCGTGGGGAAATTGATGAAAGATGGGCCGAGGTTTTGCTTGATGATCAGATTATAGAGATAGTGCGTATACTGATCCCAAAGCGTCCCATTGAGGCCAAACTGCTCTTTATAGTAATCCACCATACCTGCCCCACCCTGCATGTTCACAGCATACTGGCGCTGCAGCGAGGCAATCCACGAGTTTACCGGATTGGTCGGCATCGAGTGGAACAAAAAAAAGGCGATTGTGAATGCACCCCAAATGGTGAATATATACGTGAAGATCTTGGAAAGATAGTATCGCAGCAAGGGATGTCTTTTTAACATCGATATCTCTTTCTACCATCGTCTAATTTTGAGGGTATCGAGTCCGCGTCCCCGCAAGAACGCGGACTCGACCAATCTAGCTCAAAACAGGATCCGTCTGCTTCAACGCTCTATCTATTTCTGTTTAGCGTCGAAGAGTACCCAGATGATCTGCGCCCACCAGTTGAAGGGGACAGTATACATATTCTTATTGGTGGGGAGGTCAGACCAGTACTCGCCGTTGTAGTTGACGGTGTAGTAGGTTTAAATCAACGGGACAGCAGCAGCATCGCGCATGAAGAGATCGTAAGCCTGCATGTACAGGTCCATAGCAGCAGGATCATCAGGCGTAATGGCATCTAACTTGGCTACCACAGCATCCAGTTCAGGATCCTGCAGGCGAACATCATTGCCCTTAACAGAGCGCGTTCCAATCGGAGCAGCATAGGAGCTGCGATATCCACCATAGAGTTCCAGCGGATCGACTGTCGCGCCGCACAGCCACCAGACACCCGCGTCCCAGTCACCTGTAGCAGTCTTGTCGAACCAAACCGGCTGCTCAAAGTGCTGTAGAGTCGCCTCGATCCCAACCTCCTGCATATCCGCGATCCAGTCCTGCGCAATCGCATATTCGCGATCTGTCACGCCAGTAGGCGTACCAACGCTGAACTGAACCGGGTTTCCATCCAAACCGATCAGCTTATCATTGCTATCCCATGTGTAGCCGATACTGGTTAGCAATTCCTTGGCTTTATCGGGGTTGTAATCTAACGTACCCCACTTTGCATTGGACTCTGGATTGATATACTTATCCAGGTTGCGGTAATCTGCCCAGGGAGCCACAGCAGCCTTTGACGGCGGCACCCAGATGTTGGCAGCCCACTTGGACCGGTTCATCAGCATCGACATCGCGCGGCGGAATTCAGCCTTATCGAAAGGAGCCTTAGCGGTGTTAAAGAAGGCGCCACGCGGGCAAGGATCCACATAAGCGACCAGATCGATCTGCGGCATTGTTGACTTCATGTCGACATAGGTCTGGTAGTCCATGCCGAAAACGTCGGTGACATTCGACTGAGCTTCAGCCAGATACTGTTCGGCAGAGGATGGGCCAGAGCGGTAAATAACATACTTGGCAGCAGGGAAGAACTTATCCTTGTTCCAGTAGTTTTCGTTGCGCTTCCAAACGTAGATTTTCTGATCTGGATAGGTCTTATCGAGGGTATAGGGGCCTGTGGTGACAGGAGGATCATTCTTGAAGGTCTTGACATCCTGGCCTTCAAAAATATGCTTCGGCAGAATAATCTGACCGGTGCAGATCTTGACAAAGTAGATCAAGTGCGTGCGCGGGCGGGGCTCGGTAAAACTGAAGACAACGGTGAAGTCGTCGGGAGCTGTAACCGATTTCCAGAATGTCACATCCCCTGGGCAGGAACCAAGCGTTAAATCCTGCATGCACAGGTTCATCGTGTATTCCACATCATGCGCGGTAAAGGGCTCGCCGTCACTCCAGGTAACGCCCTTGTGAATGTGGATGGTCATCTCCGTGTAGTCGTCGTTGTATTCGTAGCTGTCCGCCAACCAGGGAACGATCTCGCCGGTCGCATAGTTCACATAGAACAAATACTCCATTGAAATCTGCCACCAACCAGCGGCAAACTCAACCCCGTTAGGGATCAGTGGATTGAAACTGTCGAACACCGCATAGTTGACCTGATCCATAACAATCGCTTCGTTGCGATTAAAAGGCATGGTCACGCCGTTGACCACCAGTGGGCCAACCGAAGAAACAGCAGCGGAAGCAGTTGTCGCTGTGGGTTCCACTGTGGGCTGAGCCGGTGCGGAGGATGGCGTATCCGTATTCTTAATTACAGACGGATTGACAATCTCTTGAGTCGGCGCAGTTGTCGCGGCTGCTGGCGCCGCCTGAGGCGTACAACCAGCGACCATAACAAAGATTATCAGGAGCGAGAACAAAGTGAAGCCTGAACGTTTCATCGTCTTTCCTCCAAAAAGGTGAGTGATGTGGAGAGACAGGGTTGAAAACAGCGCAACAACAAATATTTCCAGTATCCTCCTCTCTGATAGCTTCTTTGTGCAGGTTCTCATCGATTCGACTGGTATGGCAGTTGAGAAACCAACCAAATTCAGGGAATCATATAGAAATATGCTGCCTGGTTCTACCTATGGGCTATCATTCAGAAAACGAGGCGGTTACAGGCAACATAAAATCTACAGCTGCACTCAGTGAGTGAAGCCACCAATTTTTGTCTTCAATTGATTCGCAATACTAGCGATAAAAGGATAGAGAGATAAGGAAATGCTGCGAAGGAGGGAACCAATAATCAAAGAATATATCGCAGCCGTTCAAGCTGGATACATTCAGCTATATGCTCCTGATTCACAATATAATAGCAGTAAGAAGGTAGGGAAGTAAGGTCACGCGGCAACGATAGAGGCGACCAGTAATCAAAGAATATATCGCTATCCGTAAACCTGGATATATTCCTCTTATCAACAAAACGTTAGATGTCGCTTACAATCCGTCGAAGAAAGTATTGAGAGTACAAATGATGTACAATACTGTACATATCATAGCAACGGATTGGTTCAAAGTCAATAGGCAAATAGAGTTGTACATAAATGTCCACTATTGATCAATGTGAAAATAAACTGTACAATGTTTCAGGAGCAACTCAACATCAAAAAAACAGGGGGTAGGATATGAATAAAAGCGCGCGCCAACTCCATTTACAAATCATCGAAACGCTAGAGCAGCGTTTTCTTGCCGGTGATTATAAAGCTGGTGATCAGTTTCCAACGGAACACCAACTTTCGATTGAATTTAAAGTCAGCCGCGGGACTGTCAGAAAGGCGCTGCGGTTGCTCGAAAACCAGGGTGTGCTTTTACGCGTGGCTGGCAAAGGCACCTTTGTCAGCTCAGCAGAGGCTTTACAAACAAAGCAAAATGAGACGGCAAACCTGATCGGCGTTGCCATCCCCCATCGTAATGATCAGTTGAGCGCAAATATTTTAGCGGGCGTCGAACGGATCATTCGGAAAGAAGGTTATGGCCTGGTCTATACCAACCTGGAAAACCAAATTGACGTCGAAAAAGAGCAGCTTCTGCGGTTGAAGGTTCAGCATATTACCGGCGTGATCCTCTTTCCTCTGGCTGTTCCCAATGAGGCCAGGCTGCTTTGCGATCTGATTGGCCAGACGCCAGTGGTGTTAGTCGACCGAGAGCTGCCAGAGTTTTGCGGCAGCGTGGTCATGGCTGATCATTTCGGTGGCGCGTACACAGCCGTCAAACATCTACTGTCGTTAGGGCACCGTAAAATTGTCGCCGTCACCCATCCTTCCCGAGCGACCAGTGTCAGCGAGCGCCTGCGTGGTTATGAACAGGCGATGCGCGATGCCGGGCTGCTGCCCTTTTTACCCATTCCGATCCTGGATGAGGGCAAAAATCCACCCGGTGCATTGCCAGTCTATACACCGGGCGAAATGAAGTGGGTGGATCATATGCTTTCTATTCCTGATCGTCCCACCGCGGCTTTCTGCGTCAATGATAATGTGGCAGTAGGCGTGATGCGCCTGGCATTAAGCAAAGGCTTGCGTATTCCTGAAGACCTGGCACTGGTAGGCTTCGATAACAGTCAGTTTACCCAGTTGACGCCTGTGCCGCTTACCTCAATAGAACAAAATGCGGATGAAATGGGTGCAAAAGCTGCCGAACTGCTGCTGCGAAAAATTGCCAACCCGCTTGAAAAAGACCAAAAGATTCTGCTTCCCACCCGGCTCGTCGTGCGCCGTTCGACTGATAAGGCAGCAGCTTGATCGGTCAGCGATCTAGGCCGCGCGATCAAATGCTCTGATCACGCGGCTTCCAATGCTTAACTTTGTTCAGCACCTTCCTTAATTCAGCCTCTGGAAACGCTATTCCTTTTTCATTAAGCAAGGTTTGGAAAGCAAGCCAGGAGCTTTCGCACGACTCATTTCTCTTAAAGTGCCCCACCTGCTCTGGCATCCCCTCAAAAACTTTTTCCCAGGCCTCATAGGATATCGCCTGCCAGAAAAGAAGCCGTTCATCGGAAAGCCTTTCCAGTTCCGCTCGAATACCCGACATTATATTGCCAATATGCTTCTGGCTGATCCCAAGGATTTTCAGAGTATAACCGACCTTTTTGAAGGCCTCAAAGACACTTTTTTTCGAGCAAATCCACCGTACCGATCCGTGGTCAATCCACCATATTTTCCTCAGTTTCATATCGACTAACCAGTTACCAGCGTGACGATCCTGGTTACCGATGAGAAAATCGAATACGAACATCAAGGCCACCTGGTGAATGAACTCTTGACTCAACAAAAGTGCCTTGATATTTTTTCGTTTTTGAGAATCAAATTGAACATCATTTGGAGAATAGGCGTTACTTACAAACTGAGACACACTCCCGCAGCGATCCCCTACTTGAATAATCACAATCGATGGAACATAAGGTACTTTTAGCAGTAGAGATAGACGGTATGCAGCTAATTCACTCCAACCATTCTGCTTACCAGTGATGAGCTCTTTCCAAATGAAACGCTCTTTTGGGGTATTAATTTCAAGCGCGCCATAGGTACTATTCTGGATGCACCGGATATAGAAATCTTCTGCGACTTCTGTCATCTCACCTACAACCGCGAAACAGTCTGAACCACATTTTTCATAGAGGGATGAGAAACAGACACAGACAGCCTGCTCCCAGGAGGAGAGGCTGTCACTTAACGAAAAAGAGTCCGGAAGATAATTTTCTCCCGCCTCTGTTCGCATATTGGGTTGTTCAACAGTTATATTGCCGCTCCAAAATTATATGACAATAAATTATTTGTGTCAATGTATTCTGTTTAAGGATATATAGGAGTATGTGTGGACTGAATGCCGCCTTGAGCCTTGCGCTTTTCAGTCATGCTTCGCTATTGGGTAGCGCATATACTAATGTTTTTCGGGTTTACAACAAGATGATGAATCAAAAGAGAGACTGCGCAGCGTTCTCTAGCAGTCTCTCTTAATTGGTGGAAGTTATCGAAGTTACCGAACGAAGAATAATAGCGCGTTGTCTAATCTTGGTATGGTGCTGATCAAGTCAGCGGTGACGATGCGGCGTTTGAGATACAGGTTTGTGGTTTTATCCCAATCTGTGCAGGTCAGCAAGGTTAGTTGCGATCGATCTCCAGAGGACAATACCGAGGTATCCTGCGGCTCAACCACCCTTTGCTCATGCACTTCATAAACGTAAACTGCCTGCTCTGTGTCTACCCAGACCAGGCTACCTGGCTCCAGCTTCTCCAGGAAACGGAACGGCGACAGCGGGGAGGCGCCAGAAACATGAGCGACCAAGACGCTGTTCCCTAAGTCACCGGGGGAAGTGGTCTCTGACAGCCAGGCAATCGAATCGCCTATGAAGCGGATATCCCAATACCCATGAGCCATGACAACGGGCTGGATGGGGGCAGATAAACCCATTTCTGGGATGATTAACTGCATGGATGAATCGCGTGGAGTGCTGCTTAGGGTATCAAAGATGGTATCGAGATTACCGCGATTCTCCAACGCGCTTGTTTCCGGCGCGCCCAAACCAGCGGCTGGCAAAATCACCGGGGCTGGCGCAGGGTCATCTTCCGAGACGGGTTCAGGCGTCTGCGTTGGAGCAGGCGGCGCTTCCGTGACGACCGGTGTGCTGGTCGGAACGGCTGTTGGCGTAGAGATGCTGGTCGGCGCTGCAGTCGGAATGGTGGGTAGACTGGTTAGCACTTCCGTGGGAACCGGCGGCACATCTGTTGGCAGTTCGGGTGAAGGAGTTAAGGTCACCGCAAAGAGGGGACGCGCCTCTTGAGCAGAATCAGTGGCATACACCCTTACTGGAGCAATCAAAACAGAAACGACAAACAGCAATGCAAACACAAGAAATAAGTATAGATAACGAGAGAGTTTCATACACAGTTCCTTATCGATAGATCGTTGGCAGATAGATGTTCTTACCGTTCATTTCTTCAGAAACATTCATAACCGTAGCCGGATCGCCAAGCAAAGTATAGGTATCGAGCAAGTCCCGGTAGGCCGGCTGGATTACAGCAAGCATGGTCTTGGCCTGAAGCGTCTCCAGGCCAATCCGCCCCTGCCCTTTTTCATATAGATCTTGCAAAACGCTTTTGGCGAGCGTTTCATGGCCTGTCGCAATTCCCAGCCCAGTGGCTCCCCAGGCCGCCACGACTCCCCCTCAGGCGCACGGAGCAGCGCCTCGTCCAGAGTTGCATAACCAGCCACCTGAAATGAAGCGGTCAGACAGTCCATTTCCAACAGTAGGGGAAGCTTGCCAGCATTATCTAGTAAGGGAACTTGCGAAATGTGGAAGAAATTTTCTGCTGCCCACTGATGAATGGAAGCATGCCCCGTATAGATGATAACACCTGAGCCTTCGCGAAACCTTTTCAGTATCGTTTGTTGGACATCGCTACTGGTATTTCGATTGGGTTGGTAGTAGATCTGTACTGGGCGGTAAAGTGACGGCAGTAGAGCCACTAAATGATCACTTAACTGGGGGAAGTTATTTCCTTCTTCTGCATCGTCTGCGACCACAGTAAGCTGCCGAACCCAGGTACCAGGATCTGCTCTGGTTTCATATCCTACTAACTTAGTGACCACAGCCTGGGTTTCTGCAAGACTGTTGACCGGCAAACGGCCAATGGCCATATCGGGCAGGTTATCCGCTCCATCTACGGTGACAAACCGGTTATCCGCCGCGGTTTCACCCATCCAGGGATCGACATCCGCCAGCATAGGAGGGATCCAGGTTGGAGCGGAGTCCGCATGATACTGTTTAGGATCGTTGGCGCCGTCACCGACCAGGAGCACATACAACGGGCGCGGTGTCCAGCGCTGGTAGACATCTGCCAGAAATGCCCTTATCGCATCTGGTGTTCTGTGGCCTAGCCCATACGTATCGTAAATGGCTTCCACATCTTCCACGGCTGCGACCAATCCTTGTGAAGTGCGTAGTTGCAAGAGCGGAGCCAGGGCAGGGGCAAAGTCTGGATGGGTGATGATCAGGTAGTCAGCGCCAGAGAGATTGGACGTTTGCAGGTTTTTCCCCAGGCGGACCTGAACCGGCTGGCGCAATCCTTCCTCGGTTGCCAGAGCGTACTGCCTGTTTCCCTCAGCATAATCGCCAAAACGCACCTGGTTTTTGTCAATATGGATGTTGGTCAGGCGTACAGGCACTTCAGGGTCCTGCACATCATAAATGCGAAGCCCCACAGTCTGATCCAGGGTCACGGTGTAGGCGTGGGGATGGGTCTCGCCCGTTAAAACAGCAGAGGTTCCCAGACTGGCGCCGCCCTGCGCGTACTGCACCTGGAAGCCATCCAGCCAGACCCCGTCCACTTCCACGCCACTCAGAACGGGGACCGTCAGGGTTAAGGTATTTTGACCGGACTTTAACAGCCCGGCCGGGATCTCGAGGGTTTTAGCGGCTGTACTTTTGCCATCCCATTCCAGGAAGCCCAAATTTATCGCATTCAGATCCATCCCTACGCGATGATCTACCGGCGCTTGCAGGCTGGTCTTCCCGATCATCCAAATAGTCAACTTTCCCGGCTGGTGCGGATCGACCGAAAGCACTGAAAAATCATATGAACGAGAGGGACGTCCGGGCTGCGAAAGCGCGTCCCAAACCCAGCGGTCTCCATCTCGGGCAAGAGGCAGATCGCCACAAAGACAATCTGGGGTATAGAGGAGGTTCTTCTCAACCAGCAGCGTCTGCCAAACTTCCCCCACCGGCAGGTCCACAAGTCCACCCTCACGAGAAGCCATCCGTTTTCCAGGCTGCGTTCCAACTTTTAACCAATAGATGTCACTATCCATCCAACGGCTGAAGGCAGGGTTGGCGTAAAAGAGGAAACGCTCACCCGAAGTAAAGATATTATCGGCATTGCCCTCCCACTCTAACGCGGCTTCCGCGCCGTCATGCCATAGCTGAAGCAGCTGTGGCTTCAGCGCATCGACCGGAAAACCAGCATCTTTTAATAGATCATATGAAATCTCGGTTAGCCCACGATCTTTCACGAACAGCGCGGCTTGATGAGAAACGACTTCTGGCGAAACTGTCATGGACGGAAGGAGTGGTCGCTGTTCCGGGATCATCTGAGCAGGGTTGAGCACACTCCGGCGAAGCTGCTCAAGTATGGGATCATCCTGATTGGCCGAAGAAGACAGCGGTTCCAGATCTCCCCGCGCCCCAAAGCTGACCCGCGCCTGAACGTGCTCAACAAACTGCCAGGTCGCATCCTGCCATTGGAGAGGCGAAAAGACGACCCGCGCCAGCCGCACCCCACGCTGGATACCGATTTCTTCCAGTGACACGATCTGAGTTTGGAAAATGGATGAGGAAACGGCCTCGTAAGCGCCGCCCAGAACCTCTCCATCTGACGAACGGTTCACAGCAGCAGGTTGAGGCGCTATTTGAACTTGTCCGGGTAAATAAAGTGGACCGGACTGCACCGCAAGGAGGGTTACGATGGGCTGCGCGCCAGGCGGAATCGCCAGCAGGGCGCTGGACTGGGGAAGCTCTGGCTGGCCCGGTATCGATGAAAGCGCGTAACCCGTGATTTCCAGGCGGCTGTATCCATCCATCGTTTGCGCGATACGGAGAGGCGGTGTAGTCCATTCCAACCCCACCCCACCTGTTTCAAAGGTCACCTGGGGCCCAAGCCCCTGTAGAGGCAGCGCCTGAGCAGACGCTCTCATGAGGGACTTGGGCTGAAAAAACAACGTGCAGATCAGAAAGAGCCTGACCCAGGTGAACCTTTTCATGCTTTCACTATCTCCGTACGATTGGGAGATTCACCTGATGTCTGTACAGGTTTAAATCGACCATGCTGCTCGCAATGGTTTTCTCGGCGCCGTAGGTATTCACCTCAATCAGCCAGTACCAGTACTGACGGATTTCTGAGACAGCATCTTCCACTTGATAAGTACGGGATGCGTCTAAAGATACGTAAGCAACTTCTACTGCGCTGGAAAGGTTGTCCTCCTCAGCCCGCATCAACCGGTATCCATACATATCCACTTCGGTCGCGGCAGCCCACTGGATGATCACTTTATTCGCGCTGCTGCCCTTCATATGGAAGTAGAGCAGTTCCACTGGTGTAGGCGCTTCGGGAGAGGTAAGGGCTGCGCTGGTATTGTTGTCCGAAGTAATATCGCGAGTCTCGCTTGTGACTGAAGCGGCGTTGCTAAAGCTGTCTGTAACTCCTTCTTGAACTTGAACCGTCAAGGTAATGGTTACCGTTTCACTGGCTTGCAACGTGCCTAATTCCCAGTTCAGTGGTGTGTCGTTGGCGTCAACCGGAGCCGGATTTGCGCTGATGTACTGAACCTCTGCTGGGAGAGGATCTGTAACCACCACATATTGAGCGTCGGATAGCCCCTGGTTTGTGACTTCCAGCGTATAAACCAGTGTGCTGCCTGGGCTAAACTTTGTTAGATTCACTTGCTTGGTCAGGATTAAGTCTGTTTGTGGATCGGCCATATCAGTGTCCGTGGCGATATTGTTGCTTGTATCCGGATCCGTATAGCCTGATGGCATTTCAACCGCTGCGCTGTTTACCAGGTCGAACGCAGCGCCTGATGCCGTTTTTGCCGTCACCGAATAGACAAGCGACTCACCGGCCTGAAAGTCCACTGTATCCGAGAAGGAGCTTGATGATTTTGCCATTCCGTCGCAGGTCGTATTTCCAGGCGCGCAAGTCCACGTCCAGGTGGTGATTTGCGCCGGGCGACTATCCGTGATCGTCGCCCCGTTCACGTCAATCGGGCTCTCGTTCGTGACAGTGATGGTATAGGTTAACGATCCACCTGGCACGTAGGTATCGACATCATCAGTCTTTTGAATCGACAGGTCGGCAACCGGAGGCACCTGGACAGTCAGACGGGCCTGAGCGACCTGTCCCAGTTCATCCTCAACCGTGTAAAGAATGACCGCCGTACCATAATAATTCGTCCCAGGCGTAAAGGTCACCTCGCCTGTGGTGGTGTTGGCAGTCCAGGTATTCCCGCTCAGAGTCCTCGAATGTCGTTTCCTGTTCTGGCGTGGATGGATCTAAATCCAGCGTAGCTCTCACAATACTGTTGCCGATCCCATAGGCCGTATCGTTGACGCTGATATCGTTCAGATCCACCGGTGTATTCAGACTGGTCGTGGCGCTGTCGTCCTTAGCAGAGGGCGGCAGTGGCTTTTCCACCGTAACCGTCAGGTTGGCCTTCACGGTTTGGCCCAATTCATCGGCTACCTGGTATTGGATGGTATCCGTACCTGTATAGTTAACCCCGGGGGTAAACATAACCTCACCGCTACTGGTATCGACTGTCCAGGTATTGCCAGCCGGATCAAGGTATGACGTCTGTTGTCCAGCTACTGTTTGATCCAGATCAATAGTTGCCTTGACGATGGTGTTATCCTGCCCATTGGCAGCATCACCGATCGTTATATCGCCTATTGAAACGGGCGTATTGAAGAGTGTATATGCGGACTCATCATCAGCAGTCGGCGGCAGCGGCAGACTGACAGTCACCTTCAGGGCTGCCGTGATCGTTTGATTGAGTTCATCCGCTGCGGAATATAGAATGCTGGCGATCCCGGTGAAGTTATCAGCTGGCGTGAAGGTCACATCGCCCGTGATGAGATCCACCGTCCAAAGATTTCCATCTGTGTCTGTAAAAGTCAAATCCTTAGCGAGTGTGGTTGGATCGAGATCAATTGTGGCTCGAACCATACTGTTTCCCACACCATTCGCAACATCATTCGCGGTGATATCAGTCAATGTGACCGGGATATTGAGCACAGTTGATGTACTATCATCCTGCGCTGTGGGTGAAATAGGTTTCGCCACATCCACAATCAACTGCGCCTGACCGCTCAACCCTTGCTGATCCTGAACTGTATAGGGGATGCTCGCGGTTCCAAAGAAATTCTCTACCGGAGTGAAGGTCACATCTCCAGTACTGACATCTACCACCCATTCGCCCCTGGCGTCCTGATAAGTCGTTTGGAGACCATCTGCAGCTGGGTTCAGGTCAACAGTGTTCTTGTTGATACTGTTCCCTACACCAATCGCGGTATCGTTACTGGTAATATCGAGCAGGGTTACAGGCGTGTTGAACGGAGTGCTGGTTTGATCATCCACAACCGTGGGTGGAATTGGGTCTGTGACCGTTACGGTAAGCGTACCGTCATTTTCCACCACCTGACCGAGTAAATCCCAGATACGATAGGGAACCGTGGCTGTTCCAATGAAGTCAGGTGCTGGGGTGAAGAGGACATCGCCATTACAGGTGATTGAATCATCCGGGTTCGTCGTGCAAACCAGTTCCCACCGGTTACCGTATGAATCAATGTAGGGGTTGCTCCCGCCCTCGATATCCGGATACAGCCAGATGCCGTCACGGTCAAGCGCATTGCCCACGCCAAAGACGTTATCGTTCGCGGCAATGTCTTTCAAGGTGACCGGCGTGTTCTTTTTCGTCGTCGCCTGATCGTCTACAGCTTGCGGCGGCTGAGGAAGGTTAATCCAGACAGAGATGGTATCCGATGCCGTCGCGACCACATCGATATCCGGCGTATTGGCCGTTGCCGAAGCTGTATTATCGATCGAAGAAGAATATCTTGCGTCGTTAACCGTGACGGTGTAGCTCTGCGTGCAGGTGGTCTGCTCGCCTGCCAGGAGCGTCGTCGTTCCACAAACAAAGGAAGTTGCCGAAATGAGCGGGTCGCTGACCGCGATCGAATCAAGGGGAACATTCCCAGTATTCTGGAGGACAAAGGTGTAGGTAATCACGCCACCCAGGTCAATCGAATCGGAGGGGCTGGCGGTTTTGGTGAGCGCGATTTCCGCGAGCAAATCCGTGTCCGTGTCGGCATTGTTGCCCGAATTGGTATCATTCACTTCGGCAGGAACGGATAATGTCACGGTATCTACCAGATCGCCGGAGGGCGCACTGATGGCGCTGGCGCTAACTGTAAAGGTGAGCGTGCTGTTTTGCGGCAGATCGACCAGCGTGTTCAGATTGCCCGACTGCGGGCCGGAAACCGGGCAGACTGCCCCTACTGTCGAAGAAGTGCATTCCCAGGTCACATTTTTCAGGTTAGCCGGGAAGATATCGGTTACCCCAATACCCATCGCGTCATCCGGGCCAGCATTTCCGACCACCACCTGATAGGTGATCGCGCTGCCAGCTATGTAAACGGTGCGCGAATCATCAATGGTGGTATAGAGGTCCGCCGTACGCTGGACAGGGTTGATGGTCACGGAAGCATCATCATCTTCCGTGCTGGAGGCGTTATCCGGTGTGGAATCTGGATCAGCGAGATCGCTGGACTGCACCTCGGCGGCGTTGGTTTGTGGCGAAAGGCCTACCGCTTTAGCTGTAATCCGAATCGTCGCGGTCGCATCTTTGGCAACCGCTCCCACCATCCAGATGCCGGAAGCGCTGTCATACACGCCGCCCGAATCATCACTGACATAGATCAATCCAGCAGGCAGGAGATCCTTCACCTTTACGCCGGTGGCGGCATCAGGCCCCACATTGGAGAGCGTGAGGGTAAAGACGACGGGATCACCTACTTTGGGAGAAGCATTGTCAACGACCTGAGTGATCGAAAGGTCGGCAGTGGGGATATACGAAATTGTGAAGTTTTGGGAAGACAGAATTCTGGCCTTCGCCCAAATCGTTTACCGTGATCTGATCTAGATTTCCACCGTCCACATCCGATTCACTCTTATAACTGGACGGATTCTCTTTGACAATCCAATAGCTGTCGGGAATCAGATCGGTGAAGCTGTAGGCTCCAGTGAGATCGGTGATGATCGAGTCGAGCAGCGCATCGTCCACGGTACCCAGGATACCATCTGATCCAGGCCCAAACAATCGGATTGTTACCCCGCTTACCGGAGTACTATCCGGCTGCTGAACCGACCCTGCAATACTACTCAACTGCTGGTAACCAAAGTCCTGCTGATCGATATCAGCGTCGACAAGGATGAGGTCCGTCTGGTTGTCAATGCTTGCATCGGGATCCGCCGTCTGCCAGAAGGGATCAGGCTGCGTAACCTGAACGCGGTAACTGCCAGATATTAATCCGGTAAAGGTATAGTCGCCACTGGAGGATGTATTGACTGAGGTAACTGAGATGTCATCCCCTGTGCCAAACGTGCCATCCGAGCCAGGGCGGTATAGCTCAACGATCACACTTTGGATACCGCTCTCGCCGTCGCGTAAGCCGTTGGCATTCGAGTCATCCCATACCGTACCGCTGATGGTATATACTGGCTGGTAGCCAAAGTTTTGGCCGGTGACATCTGCATCAAGAACAGAGATATCGGTCTGGTTGTCTACTGTTCCATCTGGGTCGCCAGTCTGCTGGTGCCCGGCGGGTGGCGTCACCACAATCCGGTAGTTCCCATTCGGAATATTGATAAAGGTATAGTCACCGTTCGCATCTGTCAAAACAGTTGAGGTTGGATCATCCGCTGTACCCGGTATATGATCTGGCCCTGGGTGGTGGAGGGTAACAGTAATATCTTGAATCCCGGTTTCAGTGCCGTTCTGCGCGCCGCTGGCGTCCGTATCGGTCCACGCCCGCCCGCTGATGATCGTATTCTGATATAAACCCGCATCCAGGGTGGTGTCAATTTGCGCTGAAGTGAGCGTGAACACGCCTGTTTGTCCAGTCATTGGATCAACATCTGAATCCGTCGCCGGTGTGCCAGATCCCATCGGACTAAACGCGTAATGGATAGGCGCTGAAAATTCCAGGTAATAGCTACCCGGCGTGAGATTGGCAAAGCCAAAAGCGCCGTCGCTTGCCGTAACCTGTGTGCCGATCGTTAAGTCATCGCCATTCTCACAGATGGTATCGGCGCCACAGGTTTTCAGACGAATGGTCACATCCTCCAGCCCTGGTTCACCCGCATCTTGCACGCCATTGAAATTCGCATCAAACCAGACTTTATCACCAATGGTTGCCTGTTGGTACAAACCGGCATCGAGAGTATTCTCCGTCTGACCGGAAGTAAGCGTAATGCTGGCCGTTCGCCCGGTTGCAGGGTTGGGATCACTGTCATTTGCGGCGGCCCCCTTGCCGCTTGGGCTGAAGAAGTAACCAACGGGGGCTGTTACACGCAAATAGTAAGTGCCAGGGTCGGCGCTAAAGCTGTAAGCGCCACCGGCAACGGTGGTCATCATACTGACAATCACATCATCGCCGTCACCACAGACGCCGTTCGTACCGCAAGTCATTAAGTCTACCTTCACGCCAGCAACGCCACTGGTCTCACTCGCATCCTGAACGCCATTTGCGTTGCTGTCGAGCCAGATCTTATCGCCGATGGTCACTTTTTGAAGAACTGTGACCGTGTCTGTACAGTTATTATCCGCCTCGCTAACTTCGCTGGTGATGACATTGTTCGGGTCAACCTGGCATTTGTTTATTCCACCACTATCCGGGTTCGTTAAACTGCCTGGAGCAGTGGGAGTCACGCCAAAGGAAACGTCGAAAGAACCACCAGATGGGATAGTGACCTCACCACCACTGGCGGCACAAGTCAGCGCACTGCCTGTAATCTGACAGTTCAGGTTGGCAGCGTTCATTCCACCCGCAGTTGTCACTGAGACAACGCTTCCATACGTCGCGCCAGAGGGCAAACTGTCCATCAAGATCGCTTGCCCACTGGAGAAGGTCGCCGAACCACTCGCCAGGTTGCTGACAGTAACCGTCCAATTGAACGGTGGATTGCCAAGCACCCAAATACTGCTCGTATCATCGGTAAGAACTGCCGTGAGGTTGGGTGCTGTTACGGTTACCGTATCGGCTGCGTCGTTATTGGTTTCATTCCCCTCGTCAATGACATTATCCGGGTCTGCTCTAAGAAGGCCACCGGTTGGGCTAAACAAACTCCCGGCGCTGGAGGGTGTAACACGAAACACGGTCTCAAAGGATTCTCCAGGCGGAATCGCAACGGCTCCATCGGCTGTACAAGTGAGTGTGTTTGAGTTGATCGAGCAGTTAATGGTTCCAGTCGTTCCACTGGATTGGTTTATCTGCATCGAATCGTAAACTGGACCGGTTGGCAGCGCATCGATGAGCAGCACCTGGTGATCGACGAAATTGGCGGTCGAGGTTCCAGGAGTATTTTGCACAGCCACTGTCCATTTGAACGAACCGGGCAGGTTTAAAGATCCACCCACATTGTTCGTGTTGCTCGCCGTCAAGTCTGGTTTGGGGTTTACAGTAACTGTGTTCGCAGCGCAGGCGTTGTCACTCCCATTAGTCTCTGGCACCACATCACTCGGATTCACCTTACAAATACCACCAGACGGGTTCGTCAGACTGGCAGGCGAGTTTGTATTGACACCAAAACGAACGCTGAAGGAATCACCGGATGGAATGGTCACTGGACCGCCATTCGCATCGCAGGTCAACACATCGCTGGTAATCTGGCAGCGCAGCGGACCCCGGACACCAACAGTGGACGTAACGGTCACATCATCATAACTTGGGCCCGAAGGCAGAAAATCGCTCAGAATGGTCTGACCATCGGTGAAGGTTGCAGGGCCAGTACCGGCGGCATTGTGGATCGTAAGAGCCCAATGGAAAGGATTACCGGCAGTTATGACGCCACTGACATCATTGCTCTTTGTTACGGTCAAGTTTGGCTTTGTGTATACGGCAACAAGGTCAGCACAATTGTTATTATTCTCGTTCGCGCTGCCCTCATTCACCGCGTTATTCGGATCCACCATACATTTGTTTGTTCCACCACTGGCCGGATTGGCAAGCAGACCGGTGAAGGTCGTATCTAGTACAACGTGGACAGGAACGGTGAACGATGCGGTCGCTGGAATAGTCACAGCAAGGCCATTATTATCACAGGTAAGTACGTTTCCAAGCAAGCTGCATCTCGGAGCGCCTGTAACGCCATTCGAAATAATCGTCCCCAGGCTGTATGTCGGCCCTGAGGGCAGGTTATCCGTCAGGATTGTCTTAACTGGTCCAGCAGAAAACGTTGCTGATCCACCTGTACCGATATTTTTTACTTCAATATTCCAGTCAAATGAACCACCCTGGTAGATCCAGTTGTCCAGTACGGTATTACTGTGTGTTTTGGTAGCGACCAGATCCATCAACGGCAGGGTGGAGACCATCGTGCTGGCGGTACTGGTAAAGGTTTGCCCTCCCATGGTAGCCGTTGCCTGGCTGCGGTTGACGACATCCCCAGCCACAGGCGTTGGTGGCGATATGGCCTGGAACTGAACCTTTACTCTTCCATTCAATGCCATGCTTCCACGGGTAACATTGCTCCAGGTAAGCGTCTGGCCGCTGATGACCGGGTTTGCTGCCACGCCTCTAATAGAGGCGCCACCTGGATCAGGATAGGTAATGACCGTGCTGTAGTTAACGTAGCTCCAACCAGCCGGCAGGTCATCTTTGACATCCACACGATCTAACAGGTAATAGCTATAAGTCTGTAGTGTAAAGGTAACCGTCTGGCTGCCCAGGTATGGGATCTCAGAGGGATTCGCCGACTTCAAAGTTTCCTGAACCACATCGATCCACGCCTCGTTCAGTGGAAGGATCGTGTAACCGGCATCAATATAGGGCGATCCCGCCTGCGCTTTCACTGAATCTTCGCCATAAACAATTGCAATCGGCCCCGTTGCCCAAACATGCATACCGGTGTTGTCATTATCGGGATCTGACAGCTTAACAATTTGGGTTCGATTCAGAACGGTGGAGAATTCAGGAGCACCTGTTGAATTCAGCGGGCTGTAATCGACATAGATTGTCGTATTATCATTTGCAGGTGTAACATAAATTGGCGAGCCGTTACCTGCCAGATTTGTGGTGCCAGGCGCCCAGCTAATGTAATATTCATCTGTTAACTGATCGCTTGGAATGAGACTGTAGCCCCAGTTATATGTTGAACTTCCATCGTCATAGGAACCGATTGCCCAAAACTTGCTGGCGCCGTCGGCTGCGCCTAAGTAAACCCCCGATTCTGCCGTAGTTCCATAGCCTGGAACGAAATGATTGGCTGCAGTTGCCGCGCTATAACTTACAGTGGTATATGCTGGGACAGTGAATGAACCAGTCCCTAAACCATCCTGATAGTTAATTGTTATCGCCGCGCTGTTTGGGTTATAGATAAAAAGGTTCGTGTTGCTATTCACTGTACTCGGTACAGGGTTGTAATACTCATGCCCCCACATGGCTGTTGGAACAGCCGTGTAACTGCGGCTGTCATAATGAGAAACATCATTGCCAACAAGAAATTGCACCTGAACGGGATGATCGGCTGTAACCGTTGTACCACTGTGAATGTTGTAGAGCTGCGTTACGCCACCTTGAGTCAGGTTGGCATTCACTTCGATACTGCCCACAGATCCAACCTTCGGATCATCAATTTTCACATTGGTCGTACTTGGGTTTGTCGCTTCCACCAAAACGTAGGCATGACTGAAACTGTTGCTAATACCAGCCATGTCGATCCCCATTGGAATCGTATAAGTGGTCTCTTCTGGTTTGACCGGATAAATTTCCCAAGCATTGGCATAAACTGTACCAGCACTTTGAGGCCAGAAAACCTGGGCCACCGATACGGCTCCACCAACAACATAAATGCGATCCCGCCCATCGAAACAATTCGTACCGGTATATGTGTTTTTTGTACTATTTCTGTGTGTGATGGTTATCGATTTCGTACTGCAATCACCAGCTGCCTTGTTCGCGGTGTGCGATTTAGAGATCGCTTGTGACTCAAATGTTACGATATCCCCGCGGTTTACAGAGAAGTAAACATTGGCGCCATCCGTCTCGTCCCCGGCAGCACCCGTGCTGTAACCATTCTCCCACTGGTCGTAATACACATTAACACGATCGCTTGCGACAGAAATCGTGATGATATTGCGCAGTGTATCTGATGAACTCATATAGTTATCATTTGCGTACAAGATATTCAGCAGTTGATCGACCGCTCCCGGTATGTAGTACTCCGAGTAGCCAGTCGCCACAGTCCCTGCTTGAACATTATGGATGTTCGCGGATGCATTGAACTGCAACAAGGAGAAAAGAATAATAAGAAAGAGAAATGAGTTCAGCAATCTTTTAAGGATACATGTAGATGAGTGATTCGGCATTGTTTTGGCCTCTTTGATGATCAGCATACAGCAAGTTGTAATCGCACAAAATTATGGGAGACGTTAGAAACGAAAAGAGCACCCATATCAGTGAAAACTGAAAGTAGATGCTTTCGAAGAACAGCAACTGAATGACCTGTTTTAGAGACGATCTGCCAGGAACAGAACAGCATCTTCAACCCCCTTCTGAAAACCTATCTATCTACCGGTAAAGATTCGTTTACAGATTTTTTTGATCAGGACGAAGCAACCCAAGTAGGCAGTTTGAGGTTAATAAAAAATTACAAATACATTCCCAAAATATAACCTAATTATAATTCTATATTTATATTTAGAAAACCCAAAAAGCATTAAATAATTATTTTTTCACGAATCTTTAAGGTTTATTTGGGGGTGATTTGATAAACAGGAGATAACTCGCAGTATGAATTGTCTTCACCAACGGAGAAACGATGCAGCATCCATTCATCATCAGGTCGACCGCCATTCGGTGTTTGCCCTACCAACACCTCCCCCCTCACGCGCTGGATGCAGCGTGGCCTGATTCGCAAGCTGGGTAAGCATGGGCGCAAGACCCTCTTAGATGAGGCTGATGTGGCTTACTGCGCGCGAGTTTATCAAGCCAACAGCGGACAGGGCAAGTGGATCTTCGACCCGGAAGGTCGACCTTACAAACGATAAGGCAAAGCCCCTCATTTTTCAGCCGTATCATATTGCTGCTCGGTTAGCTCAGTAAGGAAGGCAGAAGGATGATAAGGGAGCGATAATATGGCTCGGAAGGTGTGCTGTGATATGCCGGTCTACCAGATGGTCTCAAAGGGAAAAACATAACAAACGAAGCTAGTCGTAAAAAAGAGGGATTGGCTGATAGAAAGTCAATCCCTCTTTTTGCTTGTTTGATCAAAGCATCGCTCGTCTTTACGCTGAATGCGGGACAAAAGGCTCGATTTCTTGTAAGATGTTCGTTTCATCTTTCTGCACAAAATATAAATCCCAGCGCAGCTGCAAATTCATCCAGAAATCCGCTGACATTCCGAAGAACTTGGCCAGTCGAAGCGCCGTGGAAGGTGTCATTCCCCGCCGCCCATTCACCAAGTCATTTACCCGCTGATAAGGCACATGAATGGCATCCGCCAGCGCGCGCTGGGTCAAACCCATCGGCTTGAGGAATTCTTCTAATAACATTTCCCCCGGATGAGTCGGGGTACGCAATGTGGGAACGCGAACCATGAAGCACCTCCCTTCAACCGCCAGCATTAATGATAATCACAAATCTCAACCAAATCGGACCCTTTTTTCGTCCAAACAAAACAGATGTGATACTGCTCATTAATACGGATGCTGTACTGTCCCGTCCGGTCCCCTGAAAGAGCCTCTAAATGGTTACCGGGTGGAATTTGTAACTCTTGTAGTGATGATACCGAATCCAGTTGATCGAGTTTTCGAGATGCTACCCGCCATAACAATTCAGGACAGGTTTTTCGGGCATTCCGCGTGTTTTCGCCGTTGAAGATATCTTCCGTCCCTTTGCCCCTAAACGACTGGATCATAGTTATATAATAACACGGATACCATGCTATTTCAAGTGATATAACCTACTTTCTTTAACCGTATCAACCTTTGAAGCTGGACGGAATTATAAGCTCAATACTTCCACCTTCACCCGTTAGATACAACATGCCCCGGTTCGCAAATTCGGCGAAAATGGGCGCAAGAAATTTCTAGATGAGGCAGATGTGGCTATTGCGCGCGAGCCTATCATCTCAATAATGTTCAGAGCAAATGCATCCTCAACGAACAGGGACAGCCCTACAAACGATAAGACGAACCTCATGATTATTCAAGTCATTTATCTACAAGTTATTGATTGACTTGTAGTAATTTACTACAATCCCGTTGGTCTTCAAGATCAATATTTTTCAATCAAAATTACTACAAGATTTTTTAAACATGTAGTATAAGGAGTAATGTGTGACTTAGGTGGTCAAGGTTTTTCGACACGGAATCGAGGTAGGTTAAGGTAGGATTCTCCTTTCTAGGTTTGTTAAGGTTCGCTCGTTTCATCGAACCTTAAAAAATGAGTGTGATACAATGGTCGAGCGCCGGCGGAGGATAGGGCGCCGGTGAAGACCGACCTGAGCGCCGACCGGCGCGCCACACGGCAGGGCAGGCAGACGCGTTCTTCGGAAGGTGGTTTGTCTGCCCTTCTTTTCTGCCTGCCCTGCCGGTGGCCAGAAAGCGAAAAACTTAACGCCGTGCCGACCAGCCCGCTGGTCTAAGCAAAGTACACCTGGGCCGGGGTACAGTAATCGAGGGACTGGTGCGGGCGCTCCAAATTGTAAAAGGACAGGTAGTGACCGATGCCCACTCGGGCGCGGCGGGGATGCTCATATTCGTTGAGGTAGACCTCCTCGTACTTGACCGAGCGCCACAAGCGTTCGGTGAAAATGTTGTCCAGCGCGCGTCCGCGGCCATCCATGCTGATCTGCACCTGGGCGGCCTTCAGCCGGTCGAGATACTGCGGGCTGGTGAAATGGCTGCCCTGGTCGCTGTTCCAGATCTCCGGTTTCGCCAGGAGGAGTGCCTGATCGACGGCTTGCAGGACAAAATCGATTTCCAGGGTCTGATCGAGCGCCCAACTGACCACGTAGCGGGAGAACCAGTCCAGTACCGCCACCAGGTACATCCACCCGGCTAGCAGGCGAATGTAGGTGATATCGATGCCCCACACCTGGTTGGGGCGGGTGATTTCCAGCCCGCGCAGCAGATAGGGATAGATTTTGTGCTCCGGCCCCGGTTTGCTCAAGTTTGGGCCTGGGCTGATCCCGGCGATGCCCATTTCGCGCATGTAGCGCTGCACGGTCGGGCGGGAAATGGGCATTTTCTCCTGGTTCAACAGCACCGTGAGTTTGCGCGAGCCATAGAACGGGTGGGCGGTGTAGAGTTCATCAATGCGCCGCTTGGCCTGGAGTTCTGCCGCCGATGGCCCAAGCGGTTGGTAGTACAGGCTGGTGCGGTTCAGGCTCAGCAAGGCGGTCTGGGTTTTGAGCGGCACGTCCCGATTATCCTTCTCGATCATTTGCATCCGCTCACTTCTCGATCGGGTCGAGGCCAGATTTTTTTTTCAGCCAGGCTAACTGCGTGCTCAGTCGTCCGATTTCCGCGTACAATTCCTCTTTTTCCCGCTCGTGGGCGGCTTTTTCGGCCTTCTCCGTTTTCGCGCCTTTCTCGAACAGCCCGGCCAAGCCTTCTTGCGCTTGGTCGCGCCAGCGGTAGAGCTGGTTGGAATGCACCCCGTATTCTGCCGCGATTTGGGCGATGCTTTTCTCTTCCTTAAAGATTTCTAGCACGATTTGGGCCTTTTGTTTGGCACTATACTGCTTTTTCATGCGAATGATTTTACCTATCCGCTGCCCTGTTTCGTGTCTGAATTTACTTTACCACTTAAGACAGATCCATTCCATTTTGGACTCGACCTGGGTATGAGAGCTATTAAGCTGTTTAGGCATTGGCGTGGTGAGGGCCATATCTAGGGGTCAAGCGAGATCGAACCAGCGGTAGCCTTCCAGGTCTAGGAAGGTGCGTTGAAACCAGTGCTGTCGATTGAACAGGCCATAACAACGCCGCTTGAGCACCTTGAGCTTATTGTTGGCCCTTCGACAAAGCCACTGTTGGCGCGAGCCACAAAGAAGGCGGTAATCTCCTCCCACCAAGCATCATAAGGTCGCTAGAAACGGGTCAAAGCAATGCAGGCCACTCTATTAAATACCGATCTAATGGAAAAAGATCGCGTACTCTGGTTCGTTGGGTGGCCAAAAATAGGGGAGATCATCGGGTATATCGCCGAACACCGACTGGTAGAACGGCAGCCAGATGTCGTAATATCCCAGGTAGCGCTTGTTGCCTTCCTCATGCCCTTTCCGCCAGCCCTCTTTCGCCTTGCGCAGCAGCGCCGAACGGTGGCTGAGATACAGCCGGTCGTCGGCCCACCAGGGTGGCAGTTCCACCGGAGGACGGGTGGTAAAGTTCAGGCAGCGCGTCCTCCATAAATTCGGCGATCACGTACGGGATTTCCGGCCCCACTCCCGCTTCCCTGGCAATCTGCGCCATCTTTTGTTCGTCCAGCGTGATGTAATCCAGGCCGCGCGCCTTGGCCGCTTGCGAAATACACCAGATATAACCGGTCAGGGCCGGAGCGTAGCCTTTCCACATCCGCACCGCGGGGTGGTTTTTCCAGCGCTCACTCCGGCCCGTGATCTCCCGTAAAATTCCCTCCGCCTCCAGGCGCTGCTTGAACAGCCGCCTGGGATCCAGGTTGCAGCATCGAAAAGGCGTAGTTGCGCCACATCAGGAAAGTCTGCATACGATCTCCTTCAACAGGCTCGCCGTTGTAGGGAATCATATCATACGCCTTGGAGCCAAGCTTGGCATCAGTGGAAAGCCGCACGCCCCTACAAAATCCATGCTGGTTTTCCATCTTCCCATCCAACTGCTTTTCGAGCGACTTTTCCATTTCCTTCAACGCAGTGCCGCGCGGTGAATAACTTGTTTCTCTCGATCAGACCATCGCACTGCAGGTTACATACTGCGATCCGTTTAAACCAGGCAAGAAGGCTTTCAGTACGATGCTGTTGTTGAAAATGGCAAGTTCTTCAGGCACCGTAGGTGTCTTGTTCTTCCTGATCCGCCTGGATGAAGACATCCACATCAACATCTTGATCCCCACATTACTCTCGGTTGCGCCCTGCCAGGGCTTGTGCGACAGATAGCCAATTCGCGCGACTAGCCATATCTTTCTCTGCTTCCAGTAGACGAGCATGAGCCTCCAGGCTGATCAGGCACCGTGCGCACAATCTTGGATGAGAAGCGATTTCGCAGTAGCATGAAAGGGAGGATCCGTGCGAACCTGGATCAGGTGATAGCACGTTGAAAGCATTAAGCGGCATCAACCTGGATCAGGTGATCGATTTTAATCAATCAGCAGAGTGTACCGCATTACTTGTACATTCTACGCAATACATTGCCCATCAAGCGGATGGCCAACGAGCGAGGCAGCAGGCGTGACATTAAAAGACCCTGCAAGCGGCTACTGAAACTTGGGGTCACGACTGGCTGACGGCCAAGTGCAGCGAGCGTTTCTCGCACGACAACCTCGGGCGATATGGCCGTAACGGGCGCGCGCGTGCCTGACTGGAGGCTGTTGCGGTAATTGGGGGTACTGACAGCACTGGGACAGCTTACCAGCAAATCCACGCCTGACTGCGCAACTCTTCCCATAGGCCTTCGCCCAAAACACGAATATACGCCTTGGAGGCAGCGTAGTTGGCGATGAGGGCAGAGCCCAGCATCGCGCTCAGGGAGGACATCAGAATGATGCCACCCCGCCTGCGCGCCGCCATTGCTTGCCCGAGGTAATAAACCAGGATCAACTGTGTGCGTATGTTCGTGTCGATCTCGCGCAAGTGATCTTCAAGCGGGACACCGAAAAATGCCCCGATGGCCGAGTAACCCGCGTTATACACCAGCAGCCCAACCTCCTTGTCTTGAATCTGGGCAGTAATCGCTGCGGCTGCCTCGCGTTGAGCCAGATCTTGCGAGAGGGCAAGCACCTGCACTCCATATTCGGCGATGAGTCTGGTCAGACAGTGCTTGGAGCATATCGGCGCGACGCGCGACCAGCACCAGGTTCAGCCCAATGCTGGCGATTTGCTGCGCAAATGCTGCTCCCAAACCCTCCGATGCCCCTGCGATCAGCGCCCAGGGGCCATATTTCTGAAAAAAGGTTTGCGTGTCTATCGTGGGGCTCCTTCCTCACTAGTCTCCAGCATAGACGGCAGTACGATCCCCTCCTGTATGCAATAGGCTGTGAAAAGGGATGCGGATCGCGCCACATGCGATAAATCGTATAGGCCGGCATGATCAGCCAGGGCAGATTGGTTAACAACACCCAGGTGAAATCTGGGGCAGGGGTGGAACCGAACCGTTCTTCCATCAAAATAATGAGGACATTGGTGATGATCATCGAGCCATAGATGATCGAGGGGATGCGGATCCAGGCTCGACCTTTGAGATAGGCATAGATTGCCACCCCATAAAACGGTCCAAACAGGAACACATCGATCCAAATCGTCGCGCGCCACCAGGCTGCCCGCGCCAGAATATCTGGATCATGCGCCTGGGCATAGTGATGAATGATATCCACAGCGATGGGTGGGGGCCAGGCAGGATAGGCGAAGTTCGTTGGATCGGCAATCACTACTTGTTCAAAGTCCACCACGTAGGTGATAAACAGGAGATTGAACAGAAAAAAAGCAATGATCAGGATATCCCCTGGCCTGTGACGAATTGGGATGGTGCGAGTATGCATACCTTCCTCCAGATTCTTAGCCTGATGCGCTCTGGCTGCCATGACGGGAACGATTTCCGTAAAGAGATAAACACGATAAATATGATCTATATTATTACGAACGAGAGCGGAATACAAGATTAGGAGATAAAGTGAAGAAGTCTGTTAATTCAACCATCAGTCACTTCAGTTCGAACGCTGGCTCAGGAATGTCGAAAAGTGGGGCTATACGTTGACTATCTGAACCTGACGAACGCATCAGGTTTGGTCTTATAAGTGTGCCTGGGGAACCGCGGATCAGGCTCGATTCAGTAACTCGTTTATTTGGACACCCCACTGAGGGAGGAGCGTATCGGCAAGTGCTCATTCAGCGCGGATATCTCGACCACCCATCCGACGGAAGGCGACCGGTCCATCGAACTTCCGGAGGAACCGCTCAATTTCTGGCGACACACACCGGCAGGTCGATACTGAACGGACTTGGAAGGTATCGACAGTCAAATCTTTGATCAGCCCTTTTTTCTCCGTTGGGCTGATTTTCATCCTCCAGGCTGCCTGAACATCGTGACTTTTCCAATCCATAGCAGAACCTCCACAGGGCAGGTTTTGCGAATCTTGGCGCCGACAGTGGGGTCCAGGTTAAGTAGCCACACTTCGCCTCTAAGCATTGAGGAAGTCCTCCCCGTCCAGGCCCGTCACATCGGTAAACGGTTCGTAGTTGGCGTAATCCTCTGCAAGCAGTTGGGCGGCGAGCGCATTTCTTCATACGTTCGGACGCGCAGCTGCACATCGATCAATTCTCGCACCAGTTCAGAAAAAGAAACGTCCGATTGTTCCGCAAGCGCAACCAGTTGTTGACGCTGTGTCTTCTCCAGCAACACCTGCATTCGGGCATAATCTGTAATCTCTTACATCCTGTTGATACAGCTAATTACACGACCATTGTTGTGTGCCTATAAACAGCGAAGCCGGCGGCCGATCCTAGAAACCACTCCAAATCCTATCTAACAAAAAGGATCGGAAGTCACAATTGCATCGGGATACTAACCAAGGGGATAATTGATACATTTACGGTGTATTGTTACGTTCCCGCACCCAAAATTCCTGAGGAATATTTTCCCCAATCAATTAAGAAAATGCAAAGCAGAATAGACTGAAAAAACTTTTAATCCCCTCTCTATCTTGTTATAATGAATCCACATTCACTCGAAGCATTCTTCGAGACCCCAAATCGTTTTCAACGTTGGCTGGTGATTTCTCAATCGTTTCAAACGTCGGTCGTACAAGCGTAAGTCCCAGATCATCCACTGGGAAAGCAGTCACTTGAAGTCCTTCGCCTAAATCCTGGATGAGCACCTTGCTGTGTCGTTTAGGCATCCGCCGGTCCATTCCGGCGATTGCGTTGGGGAAACCCAGCGACTGGCTCAACGATCATCATCAACAGAAACGGCGCGAAACACGAAACGCACCCTTCAACGGAGAAACGATGACAGCCTCCATTCACCATCAGGTAGATCGGGCCCTGGATGCAGTTAGCTGGAGTCCTGAGAAAATAACCCAGTACCAGCAGAAAACGGGCGTCGTATCCGTCAAAAAATCCCTGCGTCCCGGCGGCGATCCAACCAAACCGCTGCCTGTGATTTTTGGTAAAGGCACTCGCAAGGCTTACTACGATGCCGCCGGCCTGTTTTTCACCCGGGCAAAGACCCTGAGTGGCAAGAAACAGCTCGCGCAGCTGCTCGATCCGAACATCATCCGGCAGACCTTTGACCAGTATTACACCTACTCCGCTCCCGGCACGTTGCATAAGACTCTCGCAGCCATTTACAAAGTCTACCTGGGCTGCAAGCAGCTGGGTTGGGCCCGCATGGACAACCCGGTGACGGAGGATCTCCGGGCGCACGTGAAATCCTTCCGCGATGATTTTAGCGTGCGCAGTCCGCGTTATGGTTATCAAGAGGAGGATGCCAAACGGATTATCCAGTATCTGGTCGACCGTCATTCCGTCTTTGCCCTTCCGGCAGAACTGGCTTTATACTGCGGGCTGCGAAAAAGCGAAATCGCTGGCTTGAAAGGCGCGGACATCGACAAAGCGAAAATGATCATCCGCGTCATTGGCAAAGGTGGGCGCTACCGTGAAGTTCCGCTGCCGCCTCAACTGGTAGATAAGTTAAATACCTCTAAGCAGTTTCTGTTCACCCCCAGCCGGTCCTGGAAGAGCGCCTTTTACCAGGCAGTGGCGAACGCAGCCAAAGCGCTGGATATTGATCTGAGCGGCGTTCACCGGCTGCGCAGCAACTTTGCCCAAAACCTGTACGAAGATTTGCGGGAAGCGGGCCTGACGGATGAGCAGGCACGAGACGAAACCTCCAAACAGTTGGGCCACAACCGCAGAGAAGTAACGCGCAAGTACGTCCCCTGAAGTTGGTCTAATCGAATGGAGGGTTTGCTCTGTGAACACGAAGAAGTTGATTTCGAATATGGCAGTCGGCGTAGGGAAAGAGGGAAATCAGGATACACAGAGCGAAGCCTGACTGTGTCGTCTCGCCTTCCTGAAATCAGCAGCGCTGTTTGCGCCTGCCGTAGATCGTTCATCGACCTCCCGTTCGCTTTCTCAATCACACCATCCGCCATCAATTACTCTTCTTTTTCTGGACAGTCCTTCCTAGATCCTGTATCATTCTTTTAAGAAAGAATGGACGGGAACCGACTTGAAACCAGACAAGAATCGATTGGAACTCTTTATTACCGCAGAACAGGCCGCACGAAGTTAGGTATCGAAACCGAGGCTGTGTACCAACTCGTGGATGAAGACCTGCTGCGCGCCGCAATCATGACGGACGGCACGATTGGCATCAGCCAGCAGAGCGTCCATGATTTACTCCCGAAAGAAGCTTTACCCGAATATCGTGAAAATGAAGAACTGCGCGGGAGTCCGATTAGCATCAACGAGGCAGGCCGGAAATACAACCTCAACACCTCCACCCTCACACGCTGGATGCAGCGCGGTCTGATTCGCCAGCTGGGTAAGGATGGGCGTAAGACCTTATTAGATGAAGCGGACGTCGCGTACTGCGCGCGGGTCTATCATGCCAACAGCGGCCAGGGAAAATGGATATTCGACGAGGCCGGTCGACCTTACAAACGCTGAACAAGTGTCGGAATGGAGGTGAAGTTTACTACAAGATATTGATTAACATGGAGTAAATAGATATAATGAAAACGGTCAAGAGGATCGTTATTTTTTTATCTCAATTGCTACATGTTATCCATATCCATATAGCAACAGGAAACCAACATGGCAGATAAACTTCACTTTGGACTGGAACTTGGGATGGGGACCATCAAACTATTTAGTAAACAGCAGGGCGTTCAGCTCGTCTCTCAAGTCGCCGTCCCCAGTGGGCCTCTGGTCGGCCGCTTACTGGAACTGGTTAATGGACAGCATCTGTACTCCCTCGGGGAACTGGACACCTTGCTGCGCGCCAACCGATTGGATATCGCTCAGGCGCTACCCATTTGGGAAGGTGAGGTGATGGGTGAGATCGAGAAACGCTGGGGCAAAGCCTGGCGGCGGTTTCAGGTCGTGATCCTGGTCGGCGGAGGGGCGGTTCTTCTCAAAAACGCTTTGCCCTACTTCTGTCACGGCAAAGCGATCCTGCCAGCGGATCCAATCCAGTCCATTGCGAGCGGCCTGTGGAAGTTATCGCTCTTCCTAAATACATCCAAATGCGGCGGAGGGGAACGATGAAAGCGCCGCGTGGACGGCCAAAACTGGAATGCCCAACCTCGCAGGTACGCATCACCCTCAGCCTGCGTCCAGGAGAAGATGATGATCTGCTCTTTTTCTTTGCCGGAACTCCCCAACCGGCGGCGCGCCGCCGCATTGAAATCCGCACTGCGCGCGGGCGGCGCCAGCTTAATCCAGGAAAATGTTACCCAACGAGGATGATCTGAGCCAGACCATTCAGGGGTTGGTATTTGGATAGGCAGCTGGTAAAGCTAGACCGTCCCACCCTGACAAGACTCGCTTCTTCATCCAGTTCTGGTGTCCCCTTGCTGACTCGGATCTGGAAGGCAGATACTGGACTGGTGATCATCAAGCGAATACCCACCTTCTTCCCGAGGCCTTTTAACGCTGAATGATTTCGAAAAAACCTCGGCCGGTTTGCAAAGATGGAAAGTTCAGCTTCCAACAACACCAGTTCGATCAAGCCGCAAATGGGAGAAAAACCGTGGATCTGCCTTGCAGCAAATCTTGGCTGGAAAAATCCAGTCTCACGGGGAGCGATCTACCAGACATAGGACTAACAGTATTGAAAGTTGAGGGAAAATCGCTGGATTTCGATGGGCTAAGAAAATCAACGGATTTGTCTAACCTGGAAATAATAGTATAATAACTAGTAACAAACCACAACTGAATAGTTCCGGCACATAGCCGAAGGGTGTCGTATAAACGAGGATCACAAGACACAGCACAGTAAAAACAGACGGAACCAACACCAGGCAAGTACCCCCACTTCACTTCTAAAGTAACCAGACACCAGACCCGTACAGGCATTCCCTAAAGGAGCTTTTACCACGAGGATCACCCGACATGCAGCATGAATTGATCTAAATCAATTCATCGATACACCGTGCGTCGGAAGTTTCGGCTTCCGATCGACCAGCAACCACACCAGTGCTATTGGATCGGAAAGCTTTCCTGCTGTGGTTTTTTTCAATTCTCGTGTCGGATCGGTGTCTATGCAAATCTTGGAAGATCCTCAACCCACCTTTGCCGCCTGCGTCCTTCGCAAATTGATCGATGGACAGGCAGTAGAGTCCTATCTCGCCAGCCTGCGGGATCCCTGGAAAGAGATTGGGCGGAACATCACCGCCTGTCCCAAGTCCCCTACCCTGCGTACTGAGGCCTTTGAGGCCAGCCTATCCCATCTAACAGCGACCGGCAGCCCGGATGCTGCGCATCCCTTCAATGCTGAAACGGCGAACTTCATTCGCAGCACCGTCTTTGCAGCCGATCTCAAAGCCGACCTGGAACAACCCCAGGACGTATTTGACCATGTTCCCATTCCGCCTTTACCCAAATCTTGCCAGATCGATCCCAAAGCGGGTGAAAACGCCTGCCTCTGGCTGGATCACTGCTATATCCCCTTCTCAAAACGGTGGAGCCCGCGCGGGTATGAGGGCTTTCACGAAAGCTGCGGCCTGTGGGTACTTGCGACAGGCGCAGCGCGGCGGATCCTGGTTCATCTTGGAAAGGCGCGCTATACCTCGCTCTATATCGCGCTGACCGCCCGCACCAGCGCGTACTCAAAGTCCAGTACCGCCGGGATTGCCCTGGCGACCTTGAAACGAGCGGAACTGGATTTCCTGCTCATGCCGGATAACTCCACGCCCCAAAAATTCCTGATGGAGATGAAAAGCAGCCTACCGGAGGACTTTGCCGCGCTGGATGAGGCGGGCAAAGCGCGCTGCTTGCGCAAAACCGCCTATGCCGGGCAGCGCGGCTGGCATTTTGAAGAGTTTGGCCAGGGCATCTCGGCCATGATGCGCCGGGATGGCGCCATGAGCGACTTTCGCGGGCTGCTGCGCCGCTTCGATGACACCCCCGATCGCTACGAAAGCGGCACGATTGGGCGAGGAAACGACGTGGTGGAAAGCCCGTGTGTGTCCCTGCTGGTCAATCTGACGCCGGCCGACCTGGCGCCGTTCGCCCAACGCGGCAGCGCTTTATGGGGCGACGGCTTCCTGGCCCGCTTTGCGCTGGTGACGCCGCCCACCTGGGCCCGTCAGCGCGGCCGTTTTCCCAAGGGGGAACGCATCATCCCGGAAGCGATTTTCTTGCCACTGCGACAGTGGCATCAGCGCCTTGGCATTCCCCAGGTGGATCTATTGGATGAAAAAATCACCGGGAAAGATGGCAAGACGATGAGCGCCTTGCGGGTCAATGTTCGGCCGGTGAAGCCAACGGTGCTCGAACTATCCGAGGAAGTGTTTGAAGCCTTCTATGCCTACGACGATGGCTTGAACGAGGTCTGCTCACACCTCAACACAACTGACCTGGATGGAAACTATGCCCGTTTCAGCGAGAAAGCCCTGCGCATTGCCACTCTGTTTGCCAGCTTTGCCAATTCCCCTAAGGTGCAGTTTCACCATTGGGCGCGGGCGCAGGCCATCACGGAGATGTGGCGCGGCGGCTTGCACAACCTGCACCACCAGATCAACATGCCGCGAGTTTCGGATGATCTGGAAACCGAAGAACGGATCTTGAGCATCCTCAACAAGCTGAAGGGCGCCACCGTCCGCGAGATCCGCCAGTACTCCAAGCTCCCCACTCAACGCATTTACAGCACTTTAAATGGGCTGGTTGAGGCTGGCCTGGCCGTCCAGGAACCAGATGGACGCATGATCAAGTTCCGTACAGTCGATGAGACGGCGCTTTAGCAACCGGAGAAACGGAGAAGTGGAGAAAGGCTTGAAAAGGGTTCTCCGTTTCTCCACTTCTCCACATTAAGGACCGTATGAATAACCTACCATATCATCTTCAATCCATCGACCTGATGGCCCTGATCACAGCCGACCTGGGCCAACCGCTCCAGAAGTCCCGGCGGTGGGCCATGTGGAAATGTCCCTTTCACCCGGATCAGAAAACGCCCAGCCTGGGGGTCAATCTGCAGAAGGGGTTCTGGCACTGCTTTGGCTGCAACCGCAGTGGCAACGCTTTGACCTGGTTGTGCGAGCACAAGGGGATGGAGAAGGGCGAGGCGTTGGCGGCATTGGGCTTTTCCAATCCATTGACGACCACGCATTCAAGCGGAGCCCGAAAGCCGCAGTCCGTATCCAAACCACCTGTGGAAGGAACCCCAATTACCGAACCATCTGCCGCGTGGCAAAAACGCGGACTGGCCTTCCTGGAATATGCCTGGAAGCAGCTATGGCAAACTCCGGAAGCCCTGGCCTATTTGCATGAAAGCCGAAGGTTAGCGGATCTCACCATTCAACACTTTTGCCTCGGCTACAACCCCTCCGATCTCTGGGATATTCCAGAACGGTGGGGGCTATCCAAAGAAGACGCCAAACGCGTCTGGCTCCCAAAAGGCTTTGTCATCCCTTGTTTTGTGGAACGCAGCCTCTGGTATCTCAAAATCCGCCGGACGGATGGGGATCCGAAATACATTCACGTCACGGGAGGCGTCCCAGCCATGTTTGGCACCGAAAGCCTGCGCGGCGCGCCGCTGGTACTGCTGACGGAAGGCGAGTTCGATTGTATGCTGGCCTGGCAGATGCTACGGGATGTGGCCGGCGTTGCCTCGCTGGGCAGCGCCAGTAAAAAGCTGGACCAGTCAAAATGGGCACGGTATTTATTGCCCGCCGAGGAGATTGTTGTCGTACTGGATAATGACGCGGCCGGCAAACAAGGCGCGCAATCCCTGGCGGGGCTTTCTTCCCAGATACACCCGGTCCGCATTCCTTCCTTGCGTCCCAATGGCAAGGATGTTACCGACTATGTTCTGGCCGGAGGTGATCTATGGGCGTGGCTCAAGCATCATTTGGGTCAGATCGAAAACCCGAAGGCATGACGGAGGCGTTGGTGGAGACAGTTTCCTTAACAAAAAGTGTCAGGGTCCCGCAATGGGCCAACGGTAAGGAAGAGGTTCGTAGCCTGCTGCAGCAGAATGAACGGAAAGGAAAGCTATTCCTGCGCTATTTAGAGGAGGTCCAGCAGGTGACGAAATCGGTGCTGGAGGAATATCGCTACGCATTACAACAAGTCCTAAACTGGGCCGGTGACGACCCTTTGGAAGACGCGCCTTCCTTTCAACCGGCGCTGCCCTTATATCTAACTAAACTGTCATCCCAGGATGGACAGACCCGCCTCTCCTTGGAAACACAGAAGTGCATCCTAAATGCCAGCCGTCACTTTTTCTACTGGGCTAAAGCCACCTACCCAAGGGAGTTTTCTCAGGTAGGCTTGAGCTGGATCGAAACACTGAAACTGGTTCAACTCACTTGTAAGTGCAGTGGAACGACAGATCCAGATGATCGAGAAGACTCCCCACTGGGGAAAGAACTGAGGGTCAAGGGCCTTCATCCTGATAGCGAACCTCATATCCAGAGCCAGACTCTTGTCTCAACAACACCTCCGGATGCAGTCAATACACAACCTCATTTTTACAATATGACAAGGAATAACAACGATGCATAAGCGTACGATCGTCATCACGAAAAGCAATTCGATTACCCTGCCGAAAAAGTTGCGCGAGCAGCTCGGCCTGCAGTCCGGCGAGTGCCTGGAATATGATGTCCTGGTAAACGGAGCCATCCTTCTGGTTCGCAAGGAATGCTGTCAGCAAAAACAGCCCCCTCGCTGCTGCCAGACGTCAATTTGCCAGAAATCGAATCACCGGCAGTAGAATCATTGAAGGGGATCGAGATTAAACTCAATCCCCTTCAATGGATGAGAAAGGAAGACTCTGGCTACGCTTATCACCACGTTTGTTTGAACAAACCGCTCTCCTGGTGGCTGTTGTTGCAGCCTATCCTATCACTTTTGCTTCATTGGTCAACCAAGGCTGAATGATCCACCTTACGAACCGGGGACTGCGAACAAAACAAGATACCGATTGAGAGAGAAAAACGGCTTAAGTTTCTATGTGCATATCATCATTGAATAAACACTGTACAACATTTAATTCGAGTTTAGACAAAAGTAGTGCGGCTCTCCCCTTGAGGAAAACCGCACCTTGGTAGAAACTTGGAGATGTGAAACAACAAGCAACTACCAAGGAGAACATTAACAAACTAATCGAGTTTCGTCAAGCCGTTTACGAGCAAGGAATCACGCATCGGCGGGATGCCGTGTTTGACCTGCTGGATGCGATGATCGCGGAAGGATCGGTGTCCTCTTTTGCGATGTTGAGCCAGGCAGGCGAATTTCAGCGGAAATGGTCGAGTGTGTATGCAGCAGTAGAAGATGGGCGGCTGAATGAAGCCTGGCTGGGCAAGTTCCTGGCCCAGCGGGTGCCGAGGAGTGGGATTTGTATCTTTGCCCTGGATGGGTCGCCCTGGCCGCGCCCGAGAGCCAAAACACTGGAAGATCGCCAGTATGTGTTCCAAGCCTCCAGTGATGTCAATGGGGGGACGGTGGCCATCGGGTATCCCTACTCCAGTCTGGACTGGGTGGTGGAACCGCATACCAGTTGGGCCTTGCCAGTCAATGAGCGGCGGGTTCCCAGCAGCCAAACAGCGCAGGTCGTGGGTGTCGAACAGATCCAAGCCCTGGCGAGCGTCCGAGCGACGTTTGTGGAGGCACTCGACATCGTTGCCTGTGATGGGAAGTATGGCAATGCCGGTTTCCTGGGTCCGGTGAAGGGCTTGCGCTGCGGGATTACCACGCGATTGCGGGCAGATCGGGTGCTGTATCGCCCGGCTCCGGCGCATGATCCGCATCAGAAGGGCCGCCCGAGAAAACATGGTGCTCGCTTTGCCTTCAAAGAAGCCGATACCTGGGGCGAACCGGATGAGGTCATCGAGCTAACGGATCCGCGCTGGGGGCAGGTGCGCCTACAACGCTGGAGCGACCTGCATGAAAAGAAGGGCGTGGATGTGCCCTACGATGTGGTGCGAGCCTGCGTGCATCTCGAACGGGAAAAACCGCCTGCCGCCCTGTGGTTGGCCTGGTTAGCTCCCAAAACGATCCCGGCCAGGATCACCATCACCGTCGAAACCATCTGGCGCGCATACGATAGCCGTTGGCCCATTGAACCCGGGCTGCATTTCCGCAAAGAAACCCTCGGCTGGACCCGCCCCCGTTTTCAAAGCAAGGAAGCGGGAGACCGTTGGACCTGGCTTACCGCGCTGGCCACCTGGATCATTTTCCTCGCCCGACCAATAGTCCAAGACACACCGCTGCCCTGGCAGAAACCACAGCAGGAAATGACCCCACAGCGCGTACAGCAAAGTATTCGCCCGATTTTTGCGCTGATTGGCACGCCTGCTCGAACGCCAAAACCGCGCGGAATTCCGCCTGGTTGGCCTTCCGGCAAGCCCAGGACGCCCAAAACCCGCTTTCCGGTCGTTAAAAAGACACCAGCTGTGACGAAAACGGCTTAAAACTCGGTTGGTAAGGTACTGTTTCAGCCTGACTGCAAAGTCAGGTTACTGACGGTTGTCTAAACTCGAAATTTAATGTACTTTCGAAAACCTAGCCACCTGACAGTTTAACAAAAGAAAAGTTGATCGGCAACGGAACTGCGGTATAAGTAGTTCTTACCACAGAAAAACCCAACCGGAGGGGTTCCATGCCGATCAACACACTCTATCATACCTGGATTTAACGAATTCGGGAACTGCGCTGCGAGCAACGCATCACGCAAATTCGCGGTTTCGTCTGGCTGATGGTCGGGATTTACCAAAGCCGTTCGGTCAATTTGAGCCGGGTGGCGGGCAAGATCCCTGGACAGGCGAAACTGGTCAGTGTCACGCGGCGTTTGAGCCGCCTGTTGGCCAATCCGGCGATTGTCGCGCGGGATTGGTATGAACCAATTGCGCGAGAATGGCTGGAAAGTCAGGCCAGGAACGGGCAACAGATCCGCTTGATTGTGGATGGCAGCAAAGTGGGTTTTGCGCATCAATTGTTGATCATCAGTTTGGCGTATCGGCGGCGCGCCATCCCGATTGCCTGGACGTGGGTCGGACATGTGCGCGGGCACAGTAACGCAACGACCCAATTGGATCTGTTGACCTATGTGCGCAGCTTGTTGCCGCAAGGTTTTGCGGTGCTGCTGGTGGGCGATAGCGAATTTGGGCCGGTGGAAGTGCTCAAACAACTGGATCAATGGGGTTGGGATTACGTTTTGCGCCAAAAAACCTCGGTGCATGTCTGTTTGGCGCGGGAAACTGAATGGCATGACTTGGGCAGTTGGGTGAAAAAGGCGGGTCAGAGCCGCTGGTTGGGAAAGGGTTGGCTGACCGAGAGCGAAATCTATCCCGTCAACCTGTTGGTACATTGGGCTGTTGGCGAAGAGCAGCCCTGGTGTTTGGTGACCAATTTGCCGGATCGAGCGCTGACCCTCAAAGCGTATGGCCGCAGAATGTGGATTGAAGAAATGTTTGGCGACCTCAAAAGACATGGTTTTGATTTGGAAAGTACCATGCTGCAGCATGCCGAGCGCCTCTCCTGCCTGACCCTGGCCGTGGTTTTGTTGTATGTTTGGTCGGTGTCGACCGGCGCTCGCACCATCCATGAAGGCCGCAGACATCTGGTCGACCGGAAAGATCGCCGAGATTTGTCTATTTTTCAAATTGGTTTGCGCTTTATTGATCGCCAATTGATCAACGCCCTTCCGATTTGCCTTTCGTTGTGTACCTACCTGTGATTTCTCAAACTGTCAGGTGGCTAGTCGAAAACTTACAGTTAATATTGTACAGATAAGATCGTGCAAAAGCCGTACTGAAAACCAGCAAGGCGCTCGTTTTGGGTATCGCTCTGCGCACATCGCATGCGATGTAGGATGCCTGCGTTATTTAACAGATCAGTAAAAGTAAACGGGGATGCCGGTATCGGTTTGACGAGTAGGATGGATAAACAACAACATCAGCATGAGCGATTTAGACTGCTACTCGTGATCTCACTGTGGAATTGAATGTTTCGCACCGTTTCTATAAACAAGCGGTTACTGTTCTTTCACATAAATTTGAAAGAGATGTATGTCCTGCTTTGTAAACACGAGAATATGTCAGGTGCCCCGCTTTTTTAGTGGGCATCTGGCTTCGCAGATCATATGTCGCCAATCAGTGACACGACTACGGGAAACCTCCCCTTGCCTTCAGGAAAGGCACTCACTCCTCTGAAGTCAAGGAAGATACCTTGAAGACCGAATGGAAGAGGTTGGGTGAGGAACTGCGATCCTCGTGAGCATGCCAGCCACAGGCGCAATCATAGGAATCACCCTTACGGCTCGATTTGGCGACTTTATGGCAAGCGTGGCAGGTTTGGGAGGAATAGGCTTCCTCCACCTAAATCATCCAGATCGCATATCGTTTGGCCTTATAAGTGCTCATATTTCTGAGCTTGGCAAAGGGTCAGGCATGCCGGCGCTGTTAGAGGCGCGCGCCATAATCGGTCTTCTGGCGAATGCCGGCCAGCTTCCTATCCATGCTAATTTGACCGCACGTTCCACATCCAGGGGCATCTATGGATCATCGAAGAGTAACACAATCCCAAAACAAAAAGTTTTCATTGACATTGAAAACTTTCCAATCTATAATTTCAATATGGCTGAAGTAAACTGGCGAGCGAGATGGACCAAGGACCAAATTCGGGCGATGCTGATGGAGCAGTTCGAGGCGTTCTGGCAGTGTGACTTGGGGATAGAACGGGAAAAGTTGGCCGAAGTCGAACGAGCGGCCAGTGTTCCACATGCCGTGATTGTTTCCGGCTTGCGGCGCGTTGGGAAGTCCACTTTGCTGGCACAGTTTGCACACCAGCTAGACAAGAATAGCTTTTACTACATCAACTTTGAAGATGATCGCTTGCTGGGGTTCAAAGCAGAGGATGCTGACGATCTGTATCAGATGCTGGTCGAAGTCTTTGGCGATCGCAAGATTTTTGTCATTGATGAAGTACAGAATGTGCCTGGCTGGGAGCACTTCGTCCGACGCTTCATGGATTTGGGGATGAAGTTCTATATCACCGGCTCCAACGCCTCCCTCCTCAGCCGGGAGTTGGGAACCCGCCTGACAGGCCGGTATATCCCCATTGAGCTGTTCCCCTTCTCCTTCACTGAGTATCTCCGCTTTCGCGGAGAACCTGTCCCTAATCTCCAACGGATGACCACCATTGAGCGTGCCCAGCTCAAAGGAGCGATGAATACCTACCTGCAATCGGGGGGGATTCCGGATGCCCTCAAATACCCGGAACTGCCTTTGCTGCGCACGCTGTATGACGATGTGCTCTATCGTGATATCGCCACGCGATATCGGATTGAGGCTGTCACGGCTCTCAAAGAACTGGCTTTCTTTCTCATCAGCAACCCAGCCAGTCTGGTTTCATTCAACAAGCTCAAAGAGCAGATCCGATTGGGCAGTGTCAATACGGTCAGCAGCTATATTGATTACATGGAAAACAGTTGGCTCATTTTTACGCTCAATCTATACGATTTTTCTGTGAAACGGCAGCAGATTGCGCCAAAGAAAGTGTATTGCATCGATACCGGCTTATCCAACTCGGTTGGCTTCAATTTCTCCCCCAATACGGGCAAGCTTCTGGAAAACCTGGTCTTTCTTACACTCCGCAGGCAAACCCGGGATATTTACTACTACGTCACGCCTGCTGGTTTTGAAGTGGATTTTTATCTACCTGAGAAACGGCAATTCATTCAGGTGGCGCAGAATCTGGAGAACCCAACGACCCGCGAACGAGAAGTCCGTGCGTTGGAAGATGCTGTAAAAGGCCTCAACGCTCAACGTGCACTCATTTTATCGGATACGAATGCGGAGACCTTTGAAATTAACGGCGTACCTGTGGAGACCCGATCGGTTGCCGAGTGGATGATCAACGGGGGGTAGGCCAGTTCTGGTACTGATGCGATCAGGCTGAGGATGATTTACAAGCCATCAGGAAGGCTCTTTTCAATCTTCGTTATTTTATAAAACCAGGAATCGTAGTGCTTTTCTAGTGATTAAGGGTAGTGGTAAGTTCGGTTTATACGATCGCTTTCTGACTGCACCATCTTCGGTATTATTGATTGGATCGCGAGGTGAGGTGTACCGATACTGTACAAGTAATCGAAAGAAATGGGAAACCTGAGTGGGCTGTTATTCCTTATGAAGAGTATATTCAGTTAGTAGAACATGCAGAAATGCTAGAAGATATTCGTGATTTCGATCAGATAATAACAGCGATTGATAACGGAACAGAAGAAGTGGTTCCTACAGAACTGGTTGATGCAATTCTCAGTGGCAAGAATCTTGTGAAAGTTTGGCGGGAATACCGCCAGATGACGCAAAGACAAGTGGCTGATACGGTTGGGATTAGCATACCCTATTTATCCCAAATTGGGGCAGGAAAAAGAAAAGCTTCAACAGATGTGATGAAGAAGATTGCTCAAACGCTGCGAGTCTCTTTGGATGATCTACCGTGATAGTCTCAATGGCGGTTCATCAGGTACTCCGAAGAACGCGACTGGCTGAACAAGGTTTTTTTCGATCACCTCTAGCTCATATTTGGATAAAGAACATTTAAATGAGAACCACCCCTATGTGGAATACCATAGGGGTGGTTCTCGCGATTAAGTACCGTGATCGGGTGATTGATCTAGATGTACCAGTGTTTCACCTTGAAGAGGAGAGAGAAGTTTGGCCAGGAGGATGGCGATGAGGAAGATGACGATCATCCAGGGGAGGACGGGAAGCCAGGTTCGATAGGACAGCTTCACTACCGTTTTTTGGAAACGGATCTGTAGGTGTGGAGAGAGATGGCTGAATCTCGTCGATTACTCACCGAACCAGTCTTTGAGGGCGGCCTTGATTTTGTCTACATTGGGGAGGAGGGTGCCATCGGGGCTGAGGGTGGCGAGGCCATTGTCGACGGTGATTTCGTTGTAGACGATGTCGGATTGGGGGACTTCTTTGGCCATGCAGGCGAGGGATTCGATCTGCTTGGGGGAGAGGTCGGTGACGATGGCTTTGTCGAACTGCTTGTAAAGATCGGGGATCTTGGTGAGCAGGCCGGCGCTGAGGAATTTGTCCTGGAGGGCCTGGGTGAAGCGGTTCTGGCGCTCGATGCGGGCGAGGTCGCCGCCGGGCTGGATGGCGCGGACGTATTCGGCGGAGAGGGCGCCATCGAGGGTCTGTTTGCCAGCGGGGAAGGTGACGTCGCGCTCGGTGGTGATGGCCTCGGGGAGGGTGATTTCGACGCCGCCGATGGTGTCGATCATGGCGCCGACCTGGTCAAGCTGGAGGGTGAAGTAGTAGTAGTCTTTATCATCAGCAGGGTAGGCGAAGTTGTCGTAGAGGGTTTGGGCGACAAGTTCGGTGGCTTTGGTGATGCGATGTTTGTCTTCGCCGGAGGTGGCCTGTTTGCGGTCGTGGTAGGCGAGGCCGAGGGGGCTTTGGTTGATGTTGAGGTCCGCGAGGGCGGGGGTGTTGAGGAGGAGGTCGCGGGGGAAGGCGGCGGAGGTGATCTGCTGGTTGTCGTAGTCGACTTTGACGAGGCGGACGGCATCAGCGCCAAGGGGTGGATTGCCCATGGAGAAGTCGGCGCCGGTGAAGAGGATGCGGAGGGCGCCGGTCTGCCCGCAGGCTGCGGTTGGGGGGGCGGGCTGGGCGACCTGCTGCTGGGCGCCAACGACTGGAGCGACCGGTTGAATGGTGGGGATCTGGACGGTCATTGGCTCGGCGAGGGGGCGGGCATAGAAGCTGCCAGCGAGGAAGCCGCCGAGGACGAGGAGGGCGGCAAGGAAGATGACGACGATGATTTGGAGGGCTTTGGTCATGGGCAGACTCCTTTGGGTGGCTGCAAGGGGTGATGGTGATGATGCTTAGATGTATTCGTTTTTCGTTCTTCGTTATTCGTTTTGCGTTTGAATTTGGCGCGGCGGGGCGCGGAAGGTGGATGAACGGCTGTTGATGGGGGGAGCTGTTGACAGGGCGGTTTACGCGGGTGTTGAACGCGGTTTGAAGGAGGGTTGTTTTGTTGTTTTGTTGTTTTGTTGTTTTTTGAAAAAATCTTTTTGCGCGCATGGGGCTATCCTTGGATGAATGTGTTGAGGATCATTTCAGGATAGGGTACGAGGAAAGGGGTGCAGGCGGGACCTGTCAAAAGGTGCAGCCGCACAGGAAGTGCGGTGCCGCGGTGGAGCTGCGAGCCGGGAAGAGGGCGGCTCGCGAGCCGCCCGTACGGGGAGGATGGGGCCGCGATAGAACTGCGGGGCGCAATGGAATGCAGGGGGGCGATGGAACGGGGGGAGGGTATAGTCGGCGCCTTCGCGGCGGAGGACGACCCAGATGGTGCGGACGAGGATGTAGAGGTCGAGCCAGATGGACCAGTGCATGACGTAGTGGACGTCGAGTTCGGCGCGGCGGGCGTAGGTGGTTTTGTTGCGGCCGGAGACTTGCCAGAGGCCGGTGATGCCGGGGGGAACGCGGGTGTAGAGGCGGAAGGGCCGTTGTAGTAGCGGATTTCTTCTGGTTGAGCATGATGGGCCGGGGGCCGACGAGGCACATTTCGCCTTTGAGGACGTTCCAGAGCTGGGGGAGTTCATCGAGGCTGGAGCGGCGGAGGAATTTGCCGATGCGGGTGATGCGGGGGTCGTCGCGCAGTTTGTGAGCGGCTTCCCATTCGGCGCGCAGTTGGGGGTTATCGGCAAAGCAGCGATCGAGGAGCTGGTCGGCATTGGCAACCATGGTGCGGAACTTCCAGACCTTGAACTCTTTGCCATCGATGCCGATGCGTTTGTGTCCATAGAAGCTGCCGCCACCCGTTTCAAGGCGGATGAGGAGGGTGATGAGGCCGAGGAGGGGGAAGATGAGGGCGCCGCCGACGGTGACGAGGAGTAGATCGAGCAGACGTTTTGAGGCTTGCTCGGTGGGGTTGAGGAGCTTGCGCTGAATTTCGAGACCGAGGATGCCGTGCAGGTCGTAGGGTGTGACGGCGGAGCCGCCGACCCAGCCGAGGCTGGAAATGAGGATGAGACGCTGGAGCCCATAGTGACGCTCATCAACAATGAGGGATTGGAAACTGGCGGGGGTTTCGGTGGGGACGATGACGGCGGTGTGGATGTTGTTGTGATGCAGGAAGGCGGGATCTTGCTTGAGGTGATCGAAGTCGAGCACCTGAACCAGTTCGAGGTGCTGATCGGTTTTATCGAAGCCATTGACGACAACGACAGGGATGAGACCGAGATGGGGATTGGACTTTAAGAATTGGATGGTATGGTGGGTCTGCGGACCGCAGCCGATGACGGCAATGGACTCTCCCCAGGCATGAGCCCGAACGGCGGCGCGACGCACCAGCCAGCGGGTGAGGGGAACCCCAAGGACGGCGAAGCCCCAAAACAAGGTGAGGACAACGCGGGAGAAGCTGCCGGAGACCTGTACCCAGAAGGTGATACCGACGAAGAAGAGGAAGGTGACGGAGGTGATAAGGGTGAGGCGGCGCAGTTCTTCGACGGGGTTTAGACCAACGGAAGGGTAGAGCCCGGCGAGTCCGTAGGCGATGAGGAAGCCGAAGATGACGGGCAGCAGGTGGAGGTAGTAGTCGAGATCGAGAGCGGGCCGACCGACGGAGAGGCGCACGAGCAAAGCCAAGAGGACGGCAATGACGAGGCTGGATAGATCGGACAGGACGAGCATGAGAGTCATCCACGCGCGGCTGTAACGCTGGTAAATGGGAAGACTGATGCTTTTGGCGGAAACAAAGTTAGACTGCTTGGCGACAGTTTCCATACGACCCCCTTGTGATTACTCTTGAATGGTCTGGAATAAATTTAAGTTTGGTTTGGGATTAAGAAATTATTCGTTCAAAGGTTGAAGCTATTTTATTGATGTTGAAGTGCTCTTCGGCATAGCGACGCGCATTAGCTGCCATCTGACCCCTCAGTGACAAATCGGTCATCAACCTGAGGGCGGCATCCGCGAAAGCAGGCGCATCACCCGGGGGAACGACGAGACCGGCATTGTTATCGGTGACGATGCGGGCAGCGAGGTTCTGGCGCGGAACGGCGAGCAGCAGGGGACGCCGGGCGCAGAGATAGCTGAGGACTTTGGATGGAACTGAGTAGGAACCGGCATCTTGCCCGAGGATGGCGACGAGGACATCGGCAGCAGCGAGCACGTGCGGGAAGGCTTCATAAGGCTGGTAATTGAAGATCAGGAGGTTTTCTAAGCCGGCAGACTGCTTTTGGGCGTGCAACCAATCCGCGCCAGGGCCTTCAGCAATGACGACCACACGGGCAGTGGGGCAACTTTGCAAGCGACGGGCAAGCTGGACAAACAGTTCAGGATTGTGTTTGAGGCCCAAAATGCCAGAGTAGAGGAAACAAAATTTATCCGCAAGGCCATGCTGGCACGCCCAGGGGTTGTCTTTGGGTTGGGGATGGATTTCTTCGAGGGGGGCCCAATTGGGAAGGACGGTCAGCTTGCTCTCGGCTACTCCCCAGGTTTTCATGAGGGGGCGAAAGTCCTCGGAAATGAGGATGACCTGATCGCTCTGGCGCAGCAAGCGCGCTTCGAGGTGGATGTAGTAGCGACCGACCAGGCTGCCAACCAGGGGATAGCGGGCAGCGAGGATTTTGTGGGTGGCGAGGCCGATGGCATCTTGGAGCCAAAAGACAAACTTCGCACCCTGACTGCGCGCACTCTGATAGATTAACTTCTGGGCATCCAAGGGGGTATCGGCGGAAATAACCACGTCTGGGCGAGTTCGCTCGATCTGTTCGGCCACCAACCGACCGTGTTCGATCTCCTGCTTTCGCCGTTTGAGGAAAGAATACTTTTGAAAGGGCTCTTTCAGTTTTATGGCATGAACCTGTAAATTGTTGTTTTTTTCATTTCCCCCGCCATTTCTCTTGATAAACTGAGTTGTGTCGCTGTATGCATACGAGATTTGGTACCCTGACCTGGCGAGTTCGTCTCCAGCCTGGAAGGTAAAGGCATAACCGCCATAGTCGTGCAAAAAAACTTTTACTGGTAATGCAATATTCACTTACTCGCTCCACTATGTTAAAGGTGCTTTTGAATGAAATCGATCAGACTGTTTTTTTCCTTTTCCAATAGTTTCTGGTCTAGGATCACTGGGTGTTTAGTAATGTCAACAAGATTTAAACGCTCAAGAAGACGGATACGGGGTGATTCGGAAAACAGCATCGCTGGTTTGCCGTAGCTTAAGGCAATGACACAGGCGTGTAACCGATTTGATAATGTAAGTGCTGCATTCCCATAAATCTCGAAGTAGGGGTAGGGAGTATCATTTACCATTGTATTTGGGTAGCGAAAGGTTTTCCGGGGGAAAATCGGATTCGACCGGTGATCAGTACGCACCACGTAATAACTGCCAATCTGCCTAGTCTGTTGCCCTGGAAATAAAAATCCTTCGACTACCATTAGGTAACGTGACCTTTTTGCCAACCTGGTTCTCCAATTCTGTTTTTCGACCACCCAGGTCTCGCCACAAAAGTCAAACATAACATTGTTCTGCTCTTTTGAAGGAATATCGTTTTTTTTACGATAGATTTTTATCGATGGTTCTGGAACTTTGTCAAAATTAATTGCCACATACGGTGGTAGGTTTGTCAGTCCCCCGAGTTGGTAAAAGTCTGGAGTAAAGAATGCAAAATCAATCCCATCGTAAGCGTATTGAGCCAGACCGCCGAGCATCTCATAGGTATCTGTATCGCGCGTGGTCATCAAATATGGCGGGTATTTTTCAAGAAACTTTCGATACCTTTTTACATTTTCTGCGTCATACTTCATTGCCGCCGCCCCCAGGATGACCAGTTTAGTCCCTTTACTAAGAACTTTTTCCAGGGACTGGCCCCATACCTTTTCTGTTTCAGAACGGAACATCGGACCCATTAAAACCAAATAGTCAGAGTTTACTGCGGCAGACATATCAAAAAAATTTGGTGGATTCCCACCTTTTGGGTTCCAATAGGATGGATAACCGGGTTGCTCAGCGATTATAGTAAACCGCGCATCGGGAAACATATGGTTAAGCATGTTATAACCACCTAACTGGAAAAAGGAATTTCCAATGTTAGGAGCCCAGGTTCCAAGAATAAAGGTAAATGATTTCATCTACTACTGTCCTATGAAACAATTAATAAATTGATAGAGGCTAAACTATGCACACAATCTATAAAAAAACTCAAATTACCCGTACATCTGCTTTATGTGTTCCAATTCATCATCTTCTGACGAAAATCGTTTTCTTATTTGCTTGGCCGGAACACCGCCGACAATTACATAAGCTGGAACATCTTTAGTTACTACGCTTCCTGCTGCAACAATTGCTCCTCTACCAATTTTTAAACCAGCTAAAATGGTTGATTGTTGTCCGATCCACACTTCTGACTCAACAATTGTTATCGTTTTTTTTGCATCAACCTTTGGCTTAGCTACTCTCATAGGGATTCCTACCTGATCAAACCCATGATCATTTCCTATAAAATGAACATCACGCGCAATCATGCACAGATCCCCGATAACGGTGGGATAATAAATTTGGGTGCCAGGAGCAATTAATACATAATGTCCGACTTTCAATACGCCTCGTCGGATATTCCATTTCTTCCACCTACCCCATTGGAATCCTTTTCCCATAGGATTTATACTGTACCTGTAACTTAAGCAAGTCGAATATATAGTTCGCAGAGCTGATTTAAGGAAAATTCTTTCATCTTTTCTTCGCAACACTTTAATGTTTTGTTGTTAACGCGGTCAGGTTGAATTTTTTGAAAATCTTCGTTGACTGTTTCCATTGTTTATCCCACAATATCATAGTTATGTATCACTGATCGAATCGTCCTTGCTTGATAGGCGGGGTTATAAAACTGATCAATTATTTCATAGCACTTTTTTCGTAGCTCTTCACGATTATTCATGTGACCTTGCAGCCATTTCATGATCGTATCGGTCAAGGAATCTGTTGAACTGTACTCAAAAAATGCTCCAGTTACATCTGGTGTTATTGCTTCAAATTCGGGCATTTGGTCATAAGGATTATTATGGGTAATTACCGGTGTGCCGTAAGTAAGAGAATGAATTGCTGTTAGTCCCACATCTCCTGGGGATATGCAGACATCTGAGAGTGCAATAAGTGGAGCAAGCTCCTGTTCATCATAGCTTTCGCCATAAAAAGTGATATATTCTTGTAAGTTTTTACTTTGACAAAGCTGTACAAGTCTTGACTTATCTTCCCCATCGCCTACAAAAAGTACATTAACGGGCATTCCCATTTGATGTAGTTTTTCACAGACAGTTATCAATTCATGTAGCTTCTTTCGAATTGTGAGGCGACCGATAAATAATAGAACAGGAAGATTAGGTTTTTTGAACAGTTCCTTTTTTTTCAATTCGAGCAAATCCTGTTGCAGTTTTTCTCTAATCACTACCTGGTTTTTATAATCCAGTGAATTGTATATTACCCATAAACTATCCGGATCAAACCCCAAACTGATGAGCCTGTTCCTTGACCAGTTTCCATAAAGGAAAATTCCATTCGCTAATTTAAGGAATACTACTTTAATTAAGTCTCTTGATTTATTTCGGACAATTCCATGAGCCCAGTAGAAAAAGGGCCTGCGGACCACTCTTAATAGTACAGCCGCCAGCCATGTGCTTAAGGAATAAGGGTTACCAAGAAATATGATGCAATCATAATCACCGAAAAGACATTCTTTCATAAGGCCTGATTGCCACAAGAGCTTTTTTCGGAAAAGCCAAACGTTTTTTACTATTTTCCAGCTGATATTCGATTTTTCAATATCAGCCGAGTTTAAAATTTTAATTTTATGGTTTGTTGTAGTGCCTGCAATAAAAGTATATGCAACTTCACTATCCGCTGCTAGCTCCTTTATTATAGGCATTCGATAGTGGGCAAAATAATGATATGAGATTAAAACTTTTTTCTTCATAAGTTATAAACCTGTATTCAATGCTCAGAACTTATGGCATGGTAGAAATTTTGATAAATAATGATTATCACTTTTCCCTCTTTTTCTTTTTAAGGAAACTATATAAGAGTGACCATAAAGTAGGATATTGCAACAACGCCTGTGAAAAATATTCGGGTGAGCTTACTGAATTAACTGCTAAATATTCTCTAATAGCGAACACCTCCAAACTTACAACAGAAGATTTCCTGCCTCTCATCAGTGAAATTATTCGTAAAGGAATTTTTGCCAACACCTTTAAAAAATTTCCAAAATCTCCTCCTGTTATTCCATTGCAAAGCAAATTTAACAGCTTTGCAGCCCCCCAAATATACACCAATGGAACTGGCGAATATTTTAGAACAACAGATAAATAATTGTAATTTTTTTGAAGGTTTTGATTCTTTCGAAAATCGTTATTTACACGGAAATGATGAGTTAATGCATTTGGCTGAAAAACAATACGATAGCCAGCAGCTATCATTCTAATTGCCAAATCCGTTTCCTCAGCACCGTAATAAAAATCCCCGGGGTACAAACCAACTTTTTCAAAAACACTACGGCGAATTGCTCCCTGTCCTCGAAAATCGTGGACATAGGTACGTATTTTCTTTTCTGTCTCAGTCGGCCTAATTAACCAATGGCCATTTTCGAGAATAGCACAAACCAGAGCTCCAATTTCTTCTTCACTCGCCATTTCTTCAGCGACAATACTCAGAACATTTCTTTCGAGTAAACCATCATCATCGACAAAAAACAAAATTTCGCCAGTGGAATTCAATACCCCGATATTCCGTGCACCTGGGCATCCAAAATTTTTATCTAAAAGAATTGTTTTTAGGGTTGGATATTCCAATTTTAACATCTCAACTGTACCATCACTCGAATTATTGTCTATAACCAAGATATCAAAAGATGGATAGTCTTGTTGCAAAATCGAGTTTAAACAGTTCTTCAGATACTCACGCCGGTTATAAGTAACCACGATTACACTAATATGAGAATTTTGCCTAACATCCATAATCCGGCCTTTTTATTCTATGTAGTTTAGTAGACCATTGAACAAAAATCCCAAATTGAGTCATAAAAAGCCAAACTATAGGCCCAGATGTAAATGACTTGTTATAAAAAATTAATAGCGAAAATAGAGCAACCATCACAAATCCTATATTTACTACTTCTATTTCTGCCTCTTGATTCACCTTGCTCTGGATTTTTTTAAGGTTTATAAAAAGGCCAGCCAAAAAAAGCAAAATAAACAGGCAACCCAAAATACCATTTTCTACTAAGACTGATACAAATAGGCTTTCGGAACCGATCGAATCAGGCACTAAACTTACGCGCGAATAATCGCTAATTCGAGAAGTCGAGGCAAGTCCTGTCCCATATCCCAAGAGTAGCGAAGCGGGAGATACTACCAATCCATTGATAACAGAAAGCAGGTAGTAGGTTCTTGTGGTTCTTTGGCCTTGACTTAAATCTGGACTAAGAACATAAGATATATCATGGAAAACTACTTCAAACGGGTTCTTATCTAAAGATCTAACTTGGACAGTATAGAACTGACTTAAAATAAACACGGCTGCTAACAGGGACAGCATAATAACGAGATACTTTCTTATGTGCTTTCTCTTTCCTCTTAATAGGCTTATTGCATAAGTCCAAGCAATAGGCAAAATTATGAAAACAATCATTGCTCGGGCTAAAACGACAGGGATAAAAAGAATAATTACCGATGGGATAAAGACAAGAGTTGAAATTCTTCCTTTGATATATGAAATTAACAGGCTTGTTGAAGCAATTACTTGCACGATTGCGAATATGCCTGAGCCATACGCTCCCATCAAGCCTGTAATATAATCGGCGGATATTCTATTCGAAAAAAACTGTAGGATTGCTATGGGAACCTGCAGAAAAGCAATAAAAACAACGATCGTTTGCAGTTTAAATAAATCACTTATCCTAAAGAAAAATACACCTAGCAGAAAAGGGGTCAGCCAAATCATCCAAGAACGCAAAGCGGAGATGATCTGAACAGGGGAAATTGAATATGGCCCGGCTAACGCTACAAAACTGCTGGCAACTAATAGCAAAGGTAGGGATATAAATATTCTGATCCAAAATGGTTCCAGTTTTCGGTTTTGATTACGGCTTGCGGCCAGAAGCATAAGGAAGAGAATAGAAAGGATCTCAAAGAGGACTTTTAATATAGCCGGAAGTATTGGAGCGCGATTTAAATCGGCAATGATCCAGTTTCCTGATACGGTCAGGTGTCTCATTACTAAGTAAAAAATGTTAAAAAACAGCAAAACAAGATATCTTTTTGATAGGGTTTTTTTTTGGAGAGTCGTCTTCATAGTAACTTCCGGCCTGGTTCTTATTACCGCATCTGCAAAATTGTTTTGATCAAATAAATGACTTTTGGATTTAAAACACGGGCAATTTTAGTTTTCAGAGTAGGGGCAATTACTTCTCTTGCGCTTTTATATCCGTTCTGTTGGTACCTTTCAAAGAAACATTTTCGTTTTGCTGGAACTCTTATATTTTCAAGCAGTAACCTATTGTAATAGCTTGCTTCGTTTAGTGTTCGTTTCTCATAAATTAGCTTATCTTCAATCTCTTCAAAAACAAATTTCCCCTTGTTGTTGTTCAATAAAACCAAAGAAATACCTTTTGATTCGCTGCCTTTATATTTTCGGTCTAATTTTTCTATTCCATGGAAATCACCCAGCGTAATATCAGAACGTCTTGGCACAGACGCAAAGATGCATTGATAGCAGGATTTTCGTAATAAAATGTTTCTTAAAAACCCTCTGTAGAACTCGTCAGCATTTAAGTTTCTCAAATACTTTTTTTGAGAGGAAAACTTTATTAGGAGGTTAAAACTATTATCTCCTCTCTTTTCACGGAAATTTACGGTTGATATAGAACTCTTATACCTTTTTGCCTGCCATTGAAGATAATCAACAAAAACGCCAGGTGAAGGCACTCCATGACATGAAAAATCGCATGTAAGCAATTTCTCATAATCTTTTTTCAGGTAAGAATACAGCCCAGCTACTTGGCAAGGGGTACCGGAGAATAGAACATGTTTTCCGCTTTTGAGGTGAAGTTTTACTTGGCGCAGTACATTCCCTACATTGCTTTGAACATATTTCGATCCATAAAATTGCCTGCATTCAGCTTCAGTTGTAGCGATGCAATGATGAACATTAAAACGGTCGTCATACATAACTCCAAATACTACTCCACCCTTTTGAATAATCGATTGTGCAATAAGCGGGAAAACTCCTCCAGAAGAGCTAGATTTCCGAGCCTCACTGTTCTTATTCCAACAAACGTAAACATCTGGCTCTAGATTATTTGCCAAATCACTTGCCGTTATAACAGGACATGAATTGACACAGATACCGCATTTTTTACACTTCTCCTCATCTATGACCGGGAATAAAAAGCCTTCCTCGTCCATATGCATTTCTATGCAGTCTAGTGGACATGAATTAACGCAAGCGCTACAACCAGTACATTTCTCCTGACTGCATAAAATGATTGACTCATTTGATTTAATGTTGATCATTGGGCTTTGCTTTCTGCATCTATATCGTGGTGTTCAGGCAACTTTCCAGGTAGTCTCTTTGATTTTAATTCTTTCCCTTCTGACGATCTCATCTACCTGGCAAAACTCCACTTCTTGATCAATAACTTGCTCAAGGTTACTTATATTGTTCAATTGGCGATTAAGGAGGTTAAACTGACGTAGCAGTGACAAAAGCTTTTCCGAATTCGTGCTCCTGACAATCGTGCAAAACTTAACGTGACTTATTATTGAAAAAATTGTTCCGTGAAACGTATCTGTGACAACATACTTAGCATTTTTAAAATACGCTAATGTCTCGAAAGGATCTGCAATGATATTTTTGTCACACCAAGAATGATACGTTCCTACTGAAATAACTTTAAGGTCTCTTTTTCTGGCAAACAATCGTATTTGTTCTATTTCGATAGGTAAGTTCGTTCTTCCTGCATAAGCATAAACCAACAGGTAATCTATAGGTACTTTTAGTTCACTAGCGTCACTAGCTAAATCGTAAGCAATAGTAGGATCAACATGAAAGTGTGGTGAAGTATCTAGTAATTTCTTTATTATCTCAAAAGAGTTTTCATCTCTAACGGAAACACTGTTTAGATTTGCAAGCGCTCGTTTTAAATCTTGAACTATCCCTGCATTAACAGCGTCTTGATAAGTGCTATATCCAAACGAAGCTGCGTAACTAATCTTTATCTGGGCTTGTAGATTTTCACCAAATAATTCAGAAGAAAATCCCCATTTCGACTTTTGTGAAAAATTAAAGACTTCATCTGATCCAATAATAACTGCATCTGCATCAGTTGTATAACGATATTTATCATAAATGCCAATAGCTGGTTGCCAGATTTCCGAAAACTTCTTTTTAAAAATGGAAGTATGGTATTTATGTATAATTCGTCTTAAATGCGTAAGCGTCACACTTTGAAAGCAGCCAACGAAAAAGATTAGCGTTATTGTATAGTTCTTCGTTCTTGTAATTTTCGTGGATGGAGAGTTTTCTGCCTGGGATGATATCAATAAACTCAACTTGATGTCCCATTCCCTCGATTATTCTTTTTAGTGAATACGCTTGTAAATAAGAACCATAGTTGTAAACACGTTGCATGGACAATATTGCTACTTTCATACGTAGATCCTCTTGTATCCAATATTAAAAGGCTTTACTTTCTCGTTATAATTTCACGATTGAAGGAACAAATCTTAAGATAAGGGACTTATCTTCTTTTTTCAAACCAACAATGAATACCAAGCCAAGATAAATAATTGAATTTATAACACCTACCAAAATTAAGCCTCCCCAGCTATCAATAAGGAGGAAATTTGTAGCACTAAACGAGACAAGTCCAATTAATAGCGCAGTCAATAGTCCAGGAATAAGGCTTTTTATATATGTATACCATGCAATTTTCTGAAAATAAGCAGCATAAAGCGGTGTAAAAGCGGCATTTTTAATCGTAAGCACAATAGCGGCTGCAGCAGCTATGCCATAAGGACCCCACTTGAAAACTGTAGTGAATAACAATGCAGTAAATAAATTAATAATTCCCATTACAAGAGTTACAATTCCTGGAACTTTGACTTTGTTTGATGCAGTTTGTATACCAAAAATCGGCAAAACAGCTAAATTTATAGGAAGATGAAAGACCATAAGGCAAAGTAGTACCCAAAGGTTGCCAAAATCCCGACCTAACCATAATTGAAGAAATGGCTTACCTAAACCACAAAGTAATCCAACTGGCAGGCCAATAGCTATCCCTAACAACCTAACAGATTGAGCGGAGAGTCTGGTCATATCATCAAAGTGATGATGGACAAATTTTGCAACAATGGTTGGGCCAAGAACATTTGATACTGTTCCAGCTAAAGTGCGCAGCAAAGATGAAAATATTAAGATAGACCCATATTCTCCAGCCATTTTCGCGCCCAATACCATGTTTGCAACAATTAAATCAATATTTAGAAACAAAAGAGATCCAATTTGATTGACTACCATCCACCCGCCCATGCTAAATAGTTGTTGAATTCGAAACCGATCAAATAGACGAGGAGCAATAACAAGATCAGGAGTTAACCTTTTCCATAATATGAAGTATCCAACTAAGGTGAACACTGTAGAAATGAAAATTCCAAACCCTACCTGCCCGATCGTTGGAGGAGTTGCCATAAATAAGGCAACTATTGCAAAAGCTTTAATAAAATAAGAAGAAATTTCGATAATATTGCGAAGATCAAAACGATTTTTTGCCCACGTAGAAACAGAAAAACAGCTTTCTATTGCAGAAAGTATGAATGAACTCATTACGAATAAAAATAACAACTGTGTGGAAAATTCACTTCCTTTCGGGACATTTAATACCTTCGGGACAAAGATCACTGCCCCGATAACTAGGGGAGAATCGCCAAAGATATCCCTAAACTTCCAAAAAGAGATGTATTAAATGTTTTATTTGCCTGTTCCATCTCGTTTTTTTGGATATCAATGGTTAAGAATTTACCAACCGCTCCATTTAAAGAAAGAGTAATAATGCTCATATAATTTGTAATGGAATTCGCCAATGGTATAAGTCCATAAGAAGCAATTCCGAGATTTCTAATTAGATATGGGGTAAGCCATAGTCCAATCAAAAGATTGGCTATAAAAGCAGTAACATTAGAGGAAACATTGAGGATGAATCTTTTTTGGGATTTTGTACTTGATAGCTTCATATGACAATACTTGATTAATTACTAGCCACCTGACAGTTTGAGAAATCACAGGTAGGTACACAACGAAAGGCAAATCGGAAGGGCGTTGATCAATTGGCGATCAATAAAGCGCAAACCAATTTGAAAAATAGACAAATCTCGGCGATCTTTCCGGTCGACCAGATGTCTGCGGCCTTCATGGATGGTGCGAGCGCCGGTCGACACCGACCAAACATACAACAAAACCACGGCCAGGGTCAGGCAGGAGAGGCGCTCGGCATGCTGCAGCATGGTACTTTCCAAATCAAAACCATGTCTTTTGAGGTCGCCAAACATTTCTTCAATCCACATTCTGCGGCCATACGCTTTGAGGGTCAGCGCTCGATCCGGCAAATTGGTCACCAAACACCAGGGCTGCTCTTCGCCAACAGCCCAATGTACCAACAGGTTGACGGGATAGATTTCGCTCTCGGTCAGCCAACCCTTTCCCAACCAGCGGCTCTGACCCGCCTTTTTCACCCAACTGCCCAAGTCATGCCATTCAGTTTCCCGCGCCAAACAGACATGCACCGAGGTTTTTTGGCGCAAAACGTAATCCCAACCCCATTGATCCAGTTGTTTGAGCACTTCCACCGGCCCAAATTCGCTATCGCCCACCAGCAGCACCGCAAAACCTTGCGGCAACAAGCTGCGCACATAGGTCAACAGATCCAATTGGGTCGTTGCGTTACTGTGCCCGCGCACATGTCCGACCCACGTCCAGGCAATCGGGATGGCGCGCCGCCGATACGCCAAACTGATGATCAACAATTGATGCGCAAAACCCACTTTGCTGCCATCCACAATCAAGCGGATCTGTTGCCCGTCCCTGGCCTGACTTTCCAGCCATTCTCGCGCAATTGGTTCATACCAATCCCGCGCGACAATCGCCGGATTGGCCAACAGGCGGCTTAAACGCCGCGTGACACTGACCAGTTTCGCCTGTCCAGGGATCTTGCCCGCCACCCGGCTCAAATTGACCGAACGGCTTTGGTAAATCCCGACCATCAGCCAGACGAAACCGCGAATTTGCGTGATGCGTTGCTCGCAGCGCAGTTCCCGAATTCGTTGAATCCAGGTATGATAGAGTGTGTTGATCGGCATGGAACCCCTCCGGTTGGGTTTTTCTGTGGTAAGAACTACTTATACCGCAGTTCCGTTGCCGATCAACTTTTCTTTTGTTAAACTGTCAGGTGGCTAGATTAATTACAGTCTAAATAAACCTGAAACACCTAATTACAGTTTTGAGGTTCGCTTATCTCCCGACCTTCTGCTTTCCCTCTTCCTTCTCACGCTTGCCCTTCCCAGGCGCTTTTCCATTCGTCCGGTAGTACTTGTACTGACTGTAGTAATGGCTCTTGTAGTAGTAGCCATAGCGGGAACTACGCTCTTCGATGCCGTTCAGCACCACCCCAATCACATTGGCGCCGACGTGGCGGAGCTGCTCGACGGCGGCTTTGAGGGCGCTGAGTTTGGTGACGCCGGGGCGGACGACGAGGAGGACGCCATCGACGATGGGGGCGAGGACGACGGCGTCGTTGACGGAGAGGACGGGGGGGGTATCGACGAGGACGAGATCGGACTGGTCGAGGACGGCGGCGAGGATTTCGCGCATTTTGTTGGAGCCGAGGAGTTCGGAGGGGTTGGGGGGGAGCTCGCCGGCGCTGACGATGTGGAGGGTGTCGATGGGGGTGGGCTGGAAGGAGCCGTTGAGGTGGACGGCGGGCTGGACGAAGAGGGCGCTGAGGCCGGGGTGGGATTGGGCGTTGAAGACGCGGTGGACGCGGGGGCGGTGGAGGTCGGCGTCGAGGATGGTGACGCGGCGCCCGGATTGGGCGAGGACGACGGCGAGGTTGGAGGCGATGGTGGTCTTGCCGTCGGCGGGGGCGGGGCTGGTAACGAGGAGGGAGCGCACGGGGCGGTCGACGGAGGCGTATTGGACGTTGGTGCGGAGGGCGCGGAAGGATTCGGTGACGGGGGAGCGGGGCTGGGCGCGGGTGATGAGCTGGCCTTCGGGCTCGTCGTATTGGGAGATGAGGCCGAGGATGGGGAGCTTGAAGCGGCGGGTGACTTCTTCGGGGTTGCGGAGGGTGTCATCGAGGGCGTCGTAGGCGAAGATGCCGCCGACGGCGAGCATGGCGCCGACGACGGCGGCGAGGAGGGTGTTCTGCATGGTCTTGGGCTTGATGGGGCGTTCGGGGAGGACGGCTTGCTCGATCTGGACGACGTTGGAGAGGGTTTGGGCTTCGGCGAGGCGGACCTGTTCGTAGGAGAGGATGAGGTTGGAGTAGATCTGCTCGTACTGGTTGAGGCGGGCTTCGAGGCGGTCGATGGCGGAGGCGTCACGGGTGTCGATGAGGTCCTGGCGGGCGATGGTGACCTGGCCTTCGACTTCGGTGATCTGCTGCTGGAGGTTCTGTTTGGAGGCGGCGAAGCGGGAGGTTTGGGTTTCTTGAATCTGGTCGGAGAAGACGACGACGATGGCGTTGGCGACGGCGGCGGCGACGGAGGGGTTGGGATCTTCTACGCTGATGGTGATGAGCTGGGTGTCGCGCACGGGGGTGACAATGATGGCGCTACGAAGCTGCTCGGGGGAGATGGTGAGGTGGAGGCGGCTGATGACGTCCTCGAGGATGGGGCGCTTGCTCATCATCTGGGCGTAGGTGCTGGCGATGCGCTCGGAGGTCATGATGGAGTTGTAGTCGTTGACCTTGCTGGCGGAGGGGGCTTCGTTGATGAGGAGAGTGGTGGAAGCCTGGTAGATGGGGGTCATCTGGAAGGAGACGAGGTACGCGGCGGCGCCGGCGAGGAGGGTGGCGAGGGCGATGAGCCACCACCACTGGAGGAAGAGGTTGAGGTATTGGCGCAGGTCGATGGTGGGTTCTTCTTCGAAGCCGGAAGTAGGGGCAGATTCGACTGGCAGCATGGATTATCTTTTCTCCGCGATAGGGTAGGCCCGTCCGCTGGGCGCGCTCCGCCCTTTCGACATTCCGGGGAGGAGATGTGGAAGGGGCGAGTGGGTGGCATGAAGGTCAGCCGAAGTGTCTTCTACCGGGGAGGGCCAGGAGAGGCCGTCTGTGGGCACGAAAACACTCCAGAGCAAGACGCAGTTGTAGAGAGCAGCGCGGCAGACAGATGCCGTTCTGTTCACAGGCCAGGCTCGATGGAGTAGTAGTGGTGGGCCAGGAAGTATTCTTCTACAGACAATAAGGTGTCACGCTAGCTTGTTTCTCCCCCCTCAGACATTTCTACCGATAAACCGCCAACAGGCGCAATGAGCGCACAACAATAAAAGCCATACTCACCGCGGGGAAACAGTAACGGTTCCGGTCAGTGCCGTGATCCCGAGGGCGCGCGACAGCGAATTACTATACGATGACTTTTAGGAGGTTGATGTTTATTCTAACCATCGTTTAATGATCTGTCAATGCTAACTCGTTAATAACTGCTAACATTTCTGTAAAGTTTCCGTTAAATTACCAAATTTAAGTTAGATATTCGATTGTTTTCTAACTCTTTTCGGGTAGATCAGGCGGTTCGCAAGAAAAGACGGCGGATCACGCGCGGCAGCTTGCTTTCTTCGCGGGCCTGCTGAAAGATGGCACAACGGTTGAACTGGCTGCTGAGGCAGAGCTGCTCCTGATACTGAGGCGAAACCGGCAGCGGCTTTTTGTGTTTGTAACAGTGGTTTTCCTCATTAGGAAAGCCATACCAGATGGTGTCATCCCAGTCGGTTTTCAGGAAGGGGCAAACATCGCGCTCATCTGCTGCGGTTGAAGCGGTCACAGCCATAAGGGGCGGGATGCTGGCAGACTTCGGAGGGTCTGGCAGCGAGAGCTTATCAGAAGAATCTAACTGGTCTTTCAGGTTAGCAAACAGATGTTGGGTACGATCAGGTGGCTCATGGTTTCGCATGATTTCTTGCCTTTCTCGCGCTCGGGATCCTCGATTTCGCAATCGAGATGGTTCAAAAGAGAACAGGTGAATCAAGTTTAAGTGGAAGGAGAAGATCCCAGGCTGACGCGATGTTGTCGGTTACAGGGATGGAATGATGCAAGTTCTATGCCAGCTTCTTTCCCCCTTAGAATTGCGCAAAACAAGTGAAGATTAGATCTATTATACAAAGACCTGCTATCGCAGCCACGTTAAGGTTGCATAAAAACTTATATTCCTTTTCATCAAAATTCACCACTTCATCTGTTCCCAAGGAAAACGGCCACCACAAGGTGGGAAAGGTATACAGTTCGTATACAAAAAGCTATCCTGCCAAGTTATGTTTTTATTCCGGTTTATAATTCATCCCAAGATTATTCCCGAGCCATTATATACTTTGCTTTTTATAAGTATCCGGCCGAAAAGGCCGGGCAGATGTGGGTTACCTGCTTGAATTACCATAGCCATAATCAATAACATTCATTCGATAAAGGGGAAATTCTGATGCAGTCCAGGTTAGAATCCGAAAAAAAGTTTCTATATCCCTTGTTAGCAGTCTCCATCTTACTTGGTGGGTATACACGTGCATCCATTGTCATTCGAGCCAATTTTCCATTAAATGATGGGGGGCTGTTCTGGACCATGACTCAGGATTTGATGCAGAACGGTTTCGTTTTGCCTCGTTTTACGAGTTATAACCTGGCCCAGATTCCGTTTGCTTATCCACCTGGTGCTTTTTACGTAAATGGTCTCATTACGCAGCTCTTCCACATCCCTTTAGAAGCGCTCTTCCGCTGGATGCCGCTGTTTTTTTGCCTCCTGAGTATGCTGCTGGTTTACCCCATTGCACTCAATCTGTTCAATTCGCCCAGGATAGCAGTTTTGGCTACTTTCGCGTTTGCATCCATCCAGCCTTCGTATGGCTGGTTACTGATGGGTGGAGGGGTGGCCCGCTCACCTGCCTTTTTCTTCTCGATGCTAGCCATATTAGGAACAGTCCGGGCTGCCAGGAGGCAGGAAAACCAAAGGTATTTGTTACTATCCTCGGTCGCGATAGCCCTTACAGCTTACTTTCATCTTGAAATTGCCTGGGTAACCGCGCTTATTCTCATTCTCATCTTTCTGTTTTATGACCACAGCCACCGATTTTTCCTGTTCCTGGCTTATCACGTACTAATCGGAGTCATCCTGCTTTCCCCCTATCTAATCACATTGGTAAAGTATCATGGGCTTCAGCCGCTGCTCAGTGCTTTTTCCTCTGGTCATCGTGATTTTATTGGTTCACTTGGGCTACTGCTCATCCCAAATTACACTGCCGAACCGTTATTCCCAATTTTGGCAGTTTTAGGCGCTTTGGGTGGATTAGCATGTTTTGCCAACCAGATGTACCTGCCTCTGCTCTGGCTACTCCTGGTTACCCTGGTCAACCCAAGAAGCGTGCACCGGAGCGCATCCCTGCCGGAAGCCTTGCTAATTGCCATAGCACTGGAAATGTACCTGTTTCAGGGGATATCTCATGCAACCTCCAAAATAGCCCGTCATCCACTCAATGTACTAAAGCCAATTGGTGGCCTTTCCTTCATCAAGACTCTCTTTCCCTACTTCGCTGCCACCTTGATCTTGGTTTATGCATCCATTCTGGCAAACCTGAACCAGACCTATCTACAACCCATTCAAGTATTATCGAATAGCGAACGAGAGGCTTTTGCCTGGATCAAGGATCATACCAATCCAGAATCTACTTTCTTAACCCTCCCAGCAGGTTCCTCCTGGGAGGAAGATTGGGTCGCCGAGTGGTTTCCAGCGCTGGCCGAGCGACAGAATGTTTTAACCGTTCAGGGTTATGAATGGATCGAAGGAGACTATGAGAAACGAATTCAGAGATACCAGGAATTAACGGATTGCTTGAAAGAAGATTGGACATGTGTACGAAAGCTGCAAATGAACAACTCGCTTGTCTATAACTATATTTTATGGCCCAAGCGATCAAGTAAGGTTTCACTCCCACAAATAGATCTCTTGAAAACGACCAACCAATGCGCACTTGCTTATCAGAATTTAGATATTGAGCTTTATCAGTGTTTAAAAGAATAACAAGATTGCAAGAAAGTAGGAAACCAGTCCATAAGGGATCAGTAAATCCTTAAGTTATAGAACCGTTTGCTCGATCCTAGAACGAAACATAGATCATACAATTTTTCAAACCTTTTTCAAACATCTGAAGAAGTACGTAGAATAGGATGATAAAACATGGAAGAATCGTCGACGCATAGAAGAAGTTTTCCTTCTATTAATCTCCTGCTAACAAAAATAAGGCCTCTAGATTGCTTCTTTATTTGTTTTTTCCTTTTAGGGATCATGATACGGTTATCGTTTATTATCCCAGCAGACTTTCCCATCCACGATGGTGGGCTGTTTTACATAATGATGCAGGATATTGGGGCAAACCATTTTGCTTTACCCTGGTATACAAGCTATAACTTTGACAAAATAGCATTTGCCTATCCACCACTAGCCCTCTACTTTGGTACTGTATTAAATCAAATATTCCATGTCGATCTGTTTTGGATTCTTCGTTTTGTGCCATTCTTGATGAATATTGCTACTGCTTTGGCTGTTTACCATTTGGCCCGCACATTGAAACAGTCAAAGGAAACGAGTTCAATCAGTTTTCTAGCGTTTTTATTGCTTCCAGAAGGTTTCCGGTGGTTAATTATGGGCGGTGGACTAACTCGATCTACTGGACTTTTGTTTGCAGTACTCGCGATTTCCAGTATTTACCGTGTCTATACCCATCCCAATTGGCAAAAGACACTGATTGCTGCGGTTTTCTGCTCTCTTGTAGTACTAACCCATCTCGAAATGGCCTGGTTCACTTTTTACTCTGCAATACTTCTTTTCCTATTTTTTGGACGGTCAATAAAGTCAGCCGGTCATTCCATCATTATTGCAGGAGTAACTCTTACATTAACAGCCCCTTGGTGGGTGACTGTTATTTCTCGTTTTGGAACTTCAATATTCATATTCAGCGTTTCTGGTAGCACAGAACAATGGCCGGTTTTGCAAGGCTTTACTAATCTACTCTTCAATAACACTCAAGAAACTTTTTTTCCTGTTCTTGGCGGATTGGCAATCTTAGGTGTTGTACTACTTATCAGTCGTGGTGAATTCTTTCTACCGACTTGGGCCATTACCGTTTTTTTGATTCAAGGCCGTGGCTCTTATGCAAAGGCTGCAATACCTTTTGCATTGTTAATTGGGATTGCCATTACAGAAGGAATAGCATGGATAATTCAACAAACAGGTTTGCCGAATTCCAAACAGAAGAATTTCTTTATGAGCAGTGTTGCTATACTTTCCATTCTCTTCGTGGCGCTGTCTTCAACCATTGGATATCGCAAATTACTCAGTCCCTTATCGACTGAAGAAAGATATGCAATGAAATGGGTATCGGAGAACACCGCTTCCACAGATAAGTTTTTAATTGTCACTGCGGATTGGTGGGGTGCAGATCGTGTCTCAGAATGGTTTCCTATTCTCAGCCATCGTAACAGCATAGCTACTGTCCAGGGATATGAATTCTCATTACAAGATAGCTTTTCTAATCGCATTAAGTTTTCTAATACCCTACAAAAATGCACTGTCACTGGCGATCTTTCTTGTATTGAAGACTTGCTTGAAACAGAAAAAAAAGCACCTTCCTACATCTATATTCCCAAGAGCGGAACAACCATGGCGATAAACAGTATTCTAAGTGAGGATTGTTGTACTGCTTTGAGAAGAGCTTTTCAAGAGAATGAAAACTTCCAACTCGTGTTCGAGAATTCGGATGTCGTGATTTACCGAAATGCTCTAAAGAACTAGGTCCTTCTTTCACTTACTCGAAAAGTAAAAAAGACTCGCCAACTTGCTTATTGACCATCCGTAGTTCATGCCATAATCCAGGATAGATACTCTCTTACAATATGAACAAATTACCCAGTTACGTCTACTTCCAATCAATAACCCGCTGGACGGGTGTTATTCGTCAAATTCCTTTTTACCCTTTTCTATTCATCTTCTATACCATTCTCAACCTAGTCACTTCCAATTTTGACCAGATAGATCCAAGTTTAGCAGTTCGCCCACTCTTACTTATCAGTAGTGTGTCCATATTTCTTTTGGGATTGTTTTTCTTCAAAACGAAGAATTGGCGTTACTCATGTTACCTACTATTCTGTTTACTGGTTTTTATCTTCTTGTTTGGACACTTAAATCGTATTCTACAGAATATACTATTAAGCAGCAAATATGAGACAGCTTCCTTTACCTTCCTGATCTTCTGGTCGCTAGGATTCCTTTTCCTTACCAGACGGCGAGTATGGGACTGGCTAGAATTCCATACTCACCCAGAGAAGTTCCTTACGATATTCATGATTTTTTCCCTTATATATCCTTGTCTGCTCTTCATATTTTTTATGAAAAATAGACAAACGATCCTATCAACAATGGAAGAAAAACAACCTTTTCAAAGTAAGAACATAACTTTACAGTCAGAAAATCGCCCAGACATTTACTATATTATTTTGGACGGTTACGGTAGGCAGGATAGCCTTAATGAACTTTACCATCTGGACACATCAAACTTCACCAAATTTTTACTAGAAAGAGGTTTTTATATTGGTGAGAAAAGTCACACAAATTATACTATTACTGTTTTTTCGTTAGCCTCCTCTTTGAATTTTGATTACCTTTCTGATTGGAATATTCCCCCAATAAAGTATGGGTTTCAAGAATATACCAAACACTTAATTGCTAATAGTCAGACAGCACAACTTCTCCGTGATATTGGATACCAATTTATCACCTTTGATACAGGTTTTTACTATACAAATATCGAGACTTCCGAAACATATCTCAGTCCTTTTATCAACATTACTGAATTTGATCAACTTCTCTTCACCCTATCCCCATTCGAGATTGCATCGGAATATTTCAATCTTCGGATTCCAACCTATAGTTATGTTACCGGCCGTACCAGGATTGACTATATATTAAACCAACTTAATATTTTACCTAAGATGAATAGTCCAAAGTTCGTCTTTGTTCATATCCTATCACCACACCCTCCTTTTATGTTTGACAAGGAAGGGAACTCAGTTCAACCATCTCGCCCCTATTTCTTTGGTGATGGAGTTAATTATTACGGTACACAAGAAGAATATATTTCCGGATATAATGATCAGGTTACATATATTAACAAAAGAATAGAAGAAGCAATTATATCAATACTCGATGAATCGTCAGAACCCCCAATTATTATTCTACAAGGAGACCATGGACCTGGATCACGACTTCACACGACCCCTGAAAATTCATGCCTTTGGGAAAGGGCCCCAATTCTGAATGCTTATTACTTTCCAGATACAGATAAAGGTGCCCTTTATGATACGATTAGCCCCGTAAATTCCTTCCGGTTGGTTTTAATAATTACTTCAACACGAATCTTCCTATTCTAGAGGATCGCACTTATTATGCTAAATGGTTTATCTATGATAATTCGATGGAAGATATTACGGATCGTAGAGATTCGAAGTTGAACTGTAATTAAAGCAACAACAGGAATATCTCCAATGTCCTCAGAAGCATGTATCCTCCTGGATTTTCTCGACTTGAGTGCCATTGCCATTACTACCTTTTGTTGAGACCATCAATCCTTCATTCTTGAGATATAATCCCCATCGCTCCAAGAATTACCAATCTAAAAAGATCGGCCGAAACCAGCCGATGGGAGGCTTCGATGCAAAAAAACTCTTATGGAACCACGCGAGATCACCAGCCGATTGTTGAATACACGCTGACCAATGGGGATCAGTTGGAAGTGAAGGTGATTAACTATGGCGGCATCATCACGTCCATCAAAACGCCTGACCGCCAGGGCGTGATGCAAGATATTGTGCTCGGCCTGGAAAATCTTCAGGACTATGAAACGAAGAATGCCTACTTTGGCTGCGCGGTCGGGCGCTTTGGCAACCGGATCGCGGGCGGAAAGTTCAGCCTGGATGGGAAGTCCTACCAGGTAGCGGTCAATGACGGCGCTAATCATCTACATGGTGGCTTGAAGGGCTTCGATAAACAGGTATGGGAAGTCAGGCAGGAAATCGACGGACCCGAAGGAGAAGGCGTGGCGCTTTTCTACCGCAGCCCAAACGGGGAAGAAAATTACCCCGGTAATCTGGAGGTCACCATCACCTACACCGTCACCCCAGACAACGCGCTGCGGATTGACTACCAGGCTACCACCGATCAGGCCACTATCCTCAATCTAACCAACCACACCTATTGGAATCTGGCTGGTGAGGGCGAAGGCAGCATTGTGGATCATATGCTGTCGCTCAACGCGGACCGCTACACCCCGGTTAATCAGAATCTGATTCCGACAGGCGAACTCGCTCCCGTATCAGGGACGCCGCTTGACTTCCGACAGCCCAAACGGATCGGGGAGGATCTCCGGTCCGACTTCCCACAGATTGCCATCTCGATGGGCTTTGACCACAACTGGGTGCTCAACCGCGAATTGCTTCAGGATCGGGCGATGGTCCAGGCAGCAGAAGTAAGTGAACCAACCTCAGGCCGCAGGTTGCAGGTCTTTACCACCGAACCCGGCATCCAGTTCTACACCGGGAACTTCCTGAATGGCACCCTTTATGGACCCAGCCACCGCGCTTATCGGCAAGGAGATGGATTATGCCTGGAAACGCAGCACTTCCCCGACTCTCCCAACCAGCCGAACTTCCCTTCTACGGTTCTCCGGCCGGGTGAAGTTTTCCAGTCAGCAACCATTTACAAGTTATCTACGGATAGATAAACACAACGGGGCGGGAGAAGAGACTCTCGCCCCGTTTGTAAAACCGATAATCACAACAGGATAAAGAATGGCAAATAAGGGTGGGCGAAAGGTAAAGGTGGGGGTGGTAGGCTGCGGGGTCGTGGCGACCGCTTACTACCTGCCCTATCTAATGAAGATGGATACTGTCGATCTGGTCGCGGTCTGCGACCGCTGTGAGACACGCACCCAGGCCAGCGCGCGCCTGTTTGGCGCTAAAGAACAGTATCTAGACTATAACGAGATGATCGAGCAGGCCGATATAGAGGCGGTCTTCATCCTGACCGCGCCCGGCACGCATGTACCTTTTTCGCTAAAGGCTATTCAAGCGGGCAAGCATATGCTGCTGCAAAAGCCGATGGCAACCAATATGAGCGATGCTCGCCGCATCGCCGAGTCCGTGCGCCAGGCAGGAGTAAAGGCAGTCATCGAACCCAGTTCGGGCACCCCGCTTGATCCCGATATGGCCCTGCTGCGCAAACTGATGAAACAGGGCGTGTTGGGGGAGATCCAGTGGTTCTCTCTGGCGTATACCGGTCCGATCACTTACGGCCCCTCGCTGGGCAATAATCCCTATGGGCTGGATGCCTTCTATACCAAAGACAGCGGCGGCTTCCTGTTTGACTTCCCTTACGGACCGGCCCAGATCGTGGGCGTCTTGGGCTCTTGCAAGAGCGTGATGGCGTCCGCGCGAATCACCGACTGTGACAGCTACATTGTGCCCGAAGAAAAGTACGATGAATTCCTGGCCCAGGTGACGGATCCTGACCAGGCTAACTATTGGGATGTGGTCCTCGACCTGCCGCGAACGCAGCGCGTGCGCATGGAAGCCTACGATAATGTCTACTCGCTCTACGAAATGGTAGCAGGGGCCATTGGCACCTGTCACGTTGGGCGCATCCATCACCCAGTCTTGCCAGGGACGGGCGGCGGCAGCTTGCAGATCTTTGGCACGGACGGCAACCTGATCTTCGGCGCGGGCTATTCCGCCTCGATCATTTCCAATCGCAAAGACCTGCTGCCCGAAGTCGATGCCGACGGCTGGTTCCACATCCCGGTTCGCGGCGACCGGAGGAAAGCGAAGTGGCCCCAGCCTACGCCAGGGGCTTTCAACTACTATCACCAATCCACCCAGCACCTGATCGACTGCATTCTAGAAGATCGCGAGCCAGTAGCCAACGTCGATTGGGGACTGCACATCACCGAGATGATGGTCGGGGCGGTTGAATCCTATACCAGCGGCAAGCGCTACGAAATGACGACTACCTTATCTGATGGACAAGCGTATGAGCACGTGCAAGTCAAGAATCCTTTCCAATAGATTCAATCAGGCAGCAAACAGATAGAAGGTTCCATTGAAAGGAGGAAGCGGATTCCCTCCATCGCCTAAAGATGACGATCTCCACCCGTAATTTCTCTGATTGGAGGAGATAGGGTAGGCTGTGAAACAAAGCTTTAATTCTTTCCCGTTTATTGACTTTTAGGGGAAATGGGATATAATACCCCCGTCAAGCGTACAAAGGGAAGTAGAGCAACTCAATCAGCTTGACTGCATGTTAGTTAGGGTAACTGAACTCAAGCTTCACGGTTCAACAGCCCTTCCACGGCTCACTAGCTCAATTGGCAGAGCAACTGACTCTTAATCAGTGGGTTCAGGGTTCAAGTCCCTGGTGAGTCACCTAATATATGGAGTTTGGGGGAACGCCGTCCCCCAGATATACTGGTGTAAGAGCCTACGATGATCGTAGGCTCTTTTTTTCGGTGCAGTTTTTGAACTGGCTCACAATTTCATCCAGGCTCTATACCACCGTTTCGCTCTGAGAGCGTATCTTCTTCCTAAGCCTTCCGAACAATTTGCCCAAAGAACTTAATTTCCGCAATATTTATTACCCATTTCCCCAAAACTGCGGTATTCTTAATCCATCAGCACCTGGCAACGATTGCCAAAAGAATCGCTAAGAATCCAACGTTTGTTGCAAGCCCTGCAACACACTTTTCGTATCGTGATCCTAAAGAAATCACGAATGGAGGTGTGGGATGGGACGCAAACCACAAGCGGATCGACTGGCGCATATCTACCAGTTGGTACAGGAGCAGCCAGGGCGGAAACCTTCCAGAATTGCGCAGATCTTAGGGCTTCACCGGTCCGAAGTAACCCGCAGCCTGCCGGCTCTCGAAGAACAAGGCTATTTGTTGAGTGAAGACAACCGAGGGGGTCTATGGCCATTTCCAAAAAGAAAATCCTGATTTGTTGCAGAATTCCGATCCCTGGCATGTTACGCTCAAGGTGACCCTAACACTGTTGCGGGAGAGACCCAATGGATAATCCTTCTGAAAAGAAAGCGGAACGCGTACTGCAGATTGAAGCGATCCTGCTGGAACATCCCGAAGGGATGACCCAGGCTGAACTGGCGCGCCGCTTAGGCGTCAATCGCTCGACGATCAGTCGCTACTTCCCTACCTTACCCAAACATATCTATGTGGAAACGGACGGTCGCTGGAAGGTTGACCGCTCCGCTTACCTGGTCAACGTGCGCTTCAATCTTCACGAGGCGTTAGCGGTTCACCTGGCAGCGCGCCTGCTGACAACCCGTTTGGATCGCCAGAACCCGCATGCCGCGGCTGCTTTACGTAAGCTGGGCATCGCGCTGGAAAGATTGGCGCCGCAAGTCAGCCAGCATTTGGGGCAATCCGCTGATGTGATGGACGACGCTGCCCGGCGGCATGACCCGCACTATCTGCAAGTGCTGGAACGCCTCACGCTGGCCTGGGCTGAGGGACGCAAGCTGAAGGTCTGGCACCGGAAGAAGCCAGGCGAAGAGGTGTTCTGCTATACCTTCTCTCCCTACTTCTTGGAGCCGTATGCGGTAGGCCAAACCATACAAGTAATTGGCCTACGGGAGCCGCCCAACGCGCTGCGCACGTTCCGGGTAGACCGGATTGAGCGCGTAGAAACCACTGAAGAAGCCTACGAAATCCCGGCTGATTTTGACCCGCGCAAGCTGTTAGAGGATACCTGGGGCATCTGGTATACGGACCAGGAGCCTCAGGAGGTGGTGTTACGTTTTCATCCCAATGTAACTGCGCGGGTACGCGAAACCCAATGGCACCGCTCTGAACAAGTGGCGATGCAGCCGGACGGCTATCTGTTGTGGCGCGCCTGGGTAGCCGAACCCCGTGAAATGCTGCCCTGGATTCGAGGGTGGGGCGCGGATGTGGAGGTTCTCGCGCCAGAAGATCTACGCAACCTTCTCAAACGGGAGACCCAGCGTCTTCTTCGACTGTATCACGCCGAGGTACTGTCCGATATGCCAAAGTACTTTCAACTGTGGGCAAAAGCTGAAAAGACAGAGGATCCAGAACTCCATCCACTGATTTACCATATGCTGGATGTAGGCGCGTGCGCACTCGCTTTATGGAACCATAGTCTAAGTGAAAAGTCTCGCCAGTCATTCGCCCATGCACTTCATACTGGCGTAGAAACTGCCGGAAAAACAATCGCTTTCTGGGCTGCTTTACATGATCTTGGTAAAGCGGCACCCGGTTTCCAGCGTAAGTATGCTCCGGCTATCTCGACCCTTGAGCAGATCGGATTCACTTTCTTACCCAATTCTCCCACCCCGGCCCCTCACGGTGTTCTCACCGCATGGGCGCTAAAAGATCTACTCGTGAAAGAAGGGGGTCTCAAACTACGCGATGCAAACCTGATCGCTTTAGCCCTAGGTGGGCACCATGGCGTCTGGCCAACTCCCGACCGGTTCTTCCCAACCAGTCTCAAGACTTCCGATAAAGGTGATTCTACCTGGGACGCCGCTCGTCGTGATGTTTTCCTAGCTCTGAAAGAAGTCTATGGTGTATCTGGCGAAGTTAGCCTGCCGCAAGCACAGCTAGAACGCAATTCTTTTCTGGTTCTGCTCTCCGGTCTGGTTTCGGTGGCAGACTGGCTGGGTTCGATGACCGAGTACTTCCCATTTACCGAAGGGCTTCTTTCTGCCCATCAATACGCGGAAACAGCCACCGCACGTGCCCGAACCGCTCTCGAGAAGGTCGGTTGGTTGGGATGGCAGGCAGACGGACAGTTACACTCCTTTGCCACTATGTTCCCTGAGATTCAGATGCCTAACGCCATCCAGCAGCAGGTCTTCCAGGCCGCCACTGACGCGATACTGCCAGCCCTGGTTATCCTGGAAGCGCCAACGGGTATTGGAAAAACGGAAGCAGCGCTGCAGGTAGCAGACAACTGGCTGCAAACCCAGAAAGGCAGCGGGCTGTATATCGCCATGCCCACTCAGGCTACCAGTAACCAGATGTATGACCGCTTTGTCCGTTTCTTGAAGGGCCGCTACCCGGCGCAAACCTTGAATACACACTTGGTACATGGCGGCGCCTTACTCACAGAAGAACAGCCGCAGATTGGGGGGATCGCCCTGGATGAGCAGCAGAAAGAGGGCAATGTCAAAGCGGAGACCTGGTTCCTACCGCGCAAACGCACCTTGCTGGCGCCATTTGGCGTTGGTACCGTGGATCAAGCTCTGATGAGCGTCTTACAAACCCATCACTTTTTTGTGCGCATGTTTGGTCTGGGCCAGAAAGTACTCATCTTTGATGAAGTTCATGCCTACGACACCTACATGTCAACCCTCTTTGAGCGGCTGTTGAACTGGCTCCGCGCCAATGGTACCTCAGTGATTCTGCTTTCCGCCACCTTACCTGAATTTACGCGGAAGGCCTTCGTTCGCGCCTGGTCTAGCGAAGCTAGCAGTGTCTTGTCTACAAGCGAATATCCCCGATTGACCATTGTGAGCAACCATAAGGCGACAGCACTTCCGCTACCTACCCCTCCTTCCCGCACTTTGCACATTCAACCGACCGAACCAGAGCCAGAGCAGATTGCGAGACACCTGGGAGAGAAACTTGCAGAAGGCGGGTGTGCTGCCGTGATCTGCAATCGCGTTCAGCGGGCGCAAGAAGTTTATCAGGCTATCCAGGCGAGGGGCATCGTTCCATCCGATCGGTTGATTTTGTTCCATGCCCGCTTTCCCTATCAGTGGCGAAAGGATCTGGAAGAGAAGGTGCTTTCCTGGTTTAGCAAGGATGGAAAGCGGCCAGACAAAGCGATTATCGTGGCGACCCAGGTCATCGAACAAAGCCTGGACCTCGACTTTGATTACATGCTAACCGATCTGGCGCCAATCGATCTGCTCCTCCAACGGGCTGGGCGGCTGCAACGTCATGCAAAAAACAATACAGGCCGTCCAACAGCACTTCAAGCGCCCTGCCTGGCAATTGCCAACACGCCTTTCATAGAAAGCTTACCAGACTTTGGATTGGATGGACTTGTTTATGATCGCGCTATTTTGCTGCGTACCTGGCTTGCGCTGCGCGATTGCCATGAACTGACTTTACCGGAACAAACCTCGTCATTGATTGAGTATGTGTATGGACAAGGATTGAATAGGAGTAGTATTCCTTCCCTGTTTGCATCCGTTTTACAGCAGATGGAAGAAAAGGCTCGCCTGGAGCGCGCCTGGGAAATCAATGAAGCGAAAAAACGCTTAATCGCTAGTCCAGAAGATGAAGGACTGCTGAGTGACCGCAATGAAGGACTGGAAGAAGATGATGTCAAAGTGAATGAGGCTTTCCGCGCCCTGACGCGCCTATCTGACCCAGGAGTGCCGCTGATCTGCCTGCATCAAACCGCAAATGGAATTGCCCTGGATCCCGATAGCGCCGGTGCACCCGTAGATCTCAACAGCCGTCCAAGTTTGCAGCAGGTAAAAGATCTGCTGCGCCGATCCGTCAACGTCCAGCGCCGCGAAGTGGTGGACTACTTCTTGAATCAGGTCCAACCTCCTTCAAACTGGAAGAAGTCAGCCGCGCTGCGTAATCACTTCCCGATCATCTTTGACGCCAACGGAGAATATCACCTGGAGGAGGCAAAAATGACCTTGAAACTATCTCGTGAGCTTGGTTTGGAGTTTCGCAAGGAGGAAAAATGACTTACTCGTTTAACCTGGTTGACCGTAAGTGGATCCCTTGTACGCGTTCCGATGGAGGGGTGGCGGAGTTCAGTCTGCAGGAATGCCTGCTCAAAGCGCATGAATTACGCGGCGTGCAGGGAGATTCGCCCCTGGAGACAGCAGCGCTCTATCGCCTGCTCCTGGCTGTACTGCACAGCGCGTTGAAAGGACCAAAGAACAGGGCAGGTTGGGCAGATCTTTGGGAAAAAGGGTGTTGGGATCCCCAACCGGTGAATGATTACCTGGATCAGTGGAAAAGCCATTTTGACTTATTCGATCCGGTCCATCCTTTTTATCAGATACCTGATACACGCGTAAAAACCAAATCGATTATCACCCTTGCGCTAGATATGGCTTCAGGCAATAACGGGGTCTTGTTTGACCACCACACAGAAGCAGAGGGCGAAAAAATTTCCGCGCCCAAAGCGGCTCGCACACTCATCGTCGCCCAAAGTTTTGGCCTGGCGGGATTAAGTGGGCTGGAGCAGAAGTTTACGGACGGCTCCTGGGGCCGGGGGGTTATCTTCTTGGTAGAAGGAGATAATCTATTCGAAACCCTCGCCCTCAATATGCTTCGCTATCCAGATGAACAAGTGATCCCCTCCAGTTCTACCGACTGTCCAGCCTGGGAAAAGGGAGATCCGCATCAGCCTAACCGTCAAGTTCCAGAAGGCTACCTGGATTATCTAACCTGGCAAAACCGGCGCATCTTGCTCATGCCAGAGGGCGACCCAGAAAGCCCGCTGATTCGTTCGATGACCATGGCTCCTGGTCTGCGCCTGAGTACAACGATCCTGGATCCGATGAAACTCTATAGGACAGGCAAGACAGAAGGTTATTTAGTAACTCGTTTCTCAGAAGGACGGGCATTATGGCGTGACAGCGCCTCACTCTTTAGATTGAGAAACCAAACAGGAAATTACCCTCCTAAGACATTTTACTGGCTAGCGGAACTGGCAAACAATGAGGGTTGTATTTCTCCACAGCAGACTTACCGATTTATGGCTTTGGGTATGGCAAATAATCAGGCGAAAGTGGAGTTTTTCCAGGAAGAGCATTTCCCCTTGCCATTCGCCTATTTAGAAAATGACTTCCTGGTCGAGCAGTTATCCAACGCTCTGGAACTGTCGGAAAATACCCATTTTGCGCTGAAAGTAGCCGCTCAATGGATGGCGCTCCTGATTGTTTCTCCAAAGGCTGACGGCAAGAAATGGCAGGAGGTAGATCGGATCAGCAAAGATCAAGCAGAGAAGATGGTGCTTCACTGGAATGCTGATCTCTACTTCTGGCGGCGGCTGGAGCTTCCCTTTCTTCGCTTCCTGGAAGACCTGCCGCATAACCCTTCTGCGCTGCAAACCTGGAATGCGGCAGTCCGGCAGGCAGCCTGGAACGCATTGGAACACGCCGCAGACCTGGCTGGAACAGATGCAGTCGCACTCAAGGCGGCGGTGCGCGCCAGAAGCATGTTAGGAAGCTCGCTCAAAGAACTTTTTGCTGAGATGAACCAGGCCGAGCCGGATGTTCCGACGGCCTGAATTGAAGAAACCAAGTTACCAAGGAGGTTATCTGCATGACTGAAACGAAAGTTCATCCTTTCATTGATCACCTGCAGTCACTGGCCCAAAAGCAGGAGCGCGGTGCATTGGCCGCCTTACGGCGTGGATTAGGTCAGCCGGTGGGTGCAGCCCCAGAGATGTTCCGCTATGTGGAACCTTTTCTGCCTAAGCAGCGCAGCCAGGCGCAGGAGTCGGCCTACTACCTGGTGGCTTCTTTGTTTGCGCTGCATCCCGTGACTGGATACATCGGGAACATGGGCAACCACATGGCTCGGACGCGCTCTGAAAGTGGCGAAGACGCTTTGGAACGCCGCTTTACCGCCCTCCTGGCGGCGCATCCGGATGACCTGCCAGACTTTCTGCGCCAGAGCGTCAGTTACTTGAAGTCCAAAGAGGTTCCAATCAACTGGAATCAACTGTTTTGGGACTTGCTGAATTGGGATCATCCAGACCACAAAGTTCAAAAACAGTGGGCCAGTGCTTTCTGGGGAAAGAGCAACACAGAGCACACCTCAGAAGAGAGCCTTTCGAAATAATCCATCAACTACCACCCTCATCCATGCTGCTGTCCTTGCTGACACAGCCCGGAACCATACTTTTTTAGGAGAAAACCATGTTTATCGAAATTCACTTTCTACAAAACTTTGCTCCCTCAAACCTGAATCGTGACGACACGGGCAACCCCAAAGACACCGAGTTTGGCGGTGTGCGCCGGGCGCGGATTTCCTCACAGTGCATGAAGCGCGCCATTCGCAGTGAAGAGATTTTTACGAAGAAAACAATGGTTGAACCGGCCATTCGCACACGCTGGATGAACCGGCTGCTCGCTGAAAAACTGGTGAAAGCTGGGAAAGAGGAAACACAGGCTCAGGCTGTAGCCGATGCTGTCGCCGTCCAGTACAGCAAGCTAGATAAGAATCACACTTCGGTTTTGATCTACCTGAGCAGCAACGAAGTCAACAGTCTCACCAGTGAGTTGCTTGAGAAATGGGATGAAGTGACCACGAGCCTGAAAGATGGCAAGAGCCCAACCATTGACGCCATCGCGAAAAACCTCTTCAAAACCCTGAAAGGGCGTACTGGCGCACCCGATATCGCTCTGTTTGGACGTATGCTGGCTGAGAAACCTGATCTTAACATCGATGCCGCCTGCCAGGTAGCTCACGCGATCTCGACCCACCGGATCAGCATGGATATGGACTTCTATACTGCCGTCGACGATCTGGCAAAGGATGATGAAACGGGAGCAGGGATGATGGGCGTGACCGGTTTCAACAGCGCCTGTTTCTATCGCTATGCCCGTATTGACTGGAATTTGCTGGTGAAGAACCTGGATGGCGATAAAGATCTGGCCCGAAAGACGGTAGAAGGCTTTTTGCGCGCGGCTGTTTCAGCAGTGCCTACGGGTAAGCAGAACAGCTTTGCCGCTCAGAACCTGCCCGACTTCTTGCTGGGCGTTGTACGTCAGGATGGCGAATCCTGGTCGCTGGCCAACGCCTTTGAAAAGCCAGTCAAGGCGGATCGTGAAGGTGGTTTCATGGCCCCCTCCGTAGCTGCGCTGGATACCTACTGGGCCAGGCTGAACCGGGCTTACGGACAGGATGGCATCCGTCCAGTAGCGCTAGCGCTAGACGAGGATGCGCCCTTGCAAAGTCTAAGCCAGGCGCGCGTGGGAAACCGTGAAGAATGGATTGACTGCCTGCTGGCTGGATTGGAGTAGCCCAATGAATACCCTTTTGCTTCGCCTGAGTGGGGCGATGCAGTCGTGGGGCGTGCAAAGCCGCTTCAGCGTGCGCGACACAGGCCTGGAACCATCCAAGAGTGGCGTGCTGGGTTTGGTTTGCGCTGCTATGGGCATCGACCGTAATGATGACGCGTCGCTGGTGGAACTGACCGGCCTGAGAATGGGCGTGCGGGTGGACCGGGAAGGTGTAGTGAAGGTGGATTTCCACACGGCAAACAATGTACTCAGGGCGACAGGTGGCACGAAAGACACAGAACTATCTACCCGCTACTACCTGGCAGACGCGCTCTTTCTGGTCGGTCTGGAAGGACAGGATCTGGATCTGCTGATGCGTATTCATGCCGCACTCCACAATCCCATTTGGCCGCTGTTTCTGGGGCGCAAGGCTTTTGTGCCAGGCGAACCGGTCTGGCTGGAAGAGGGCTTACGCGAGGAGACAGATTTGCTCAATGCCCTCGATCCTTCCAAATCGCGCTATCCTTATCTGGGCCGATCGCCTGCTCCTGAACGGCTGCGCCTCGTTTATGAAGATTGGAACGGCCCATTCGTGCGGGCAGACCAGCCCCTGTCGTTCGCACAGGGCGCGCGCAAGTTCGCCGCCCGGCGAGTAGCAGTGACCTTCCTGCCCCTCCCTCAGACTTTAAAGGAGGCGACATGATCTATCTCTCGCGACTGATTCTCAATCCACGTTCACGGCAGGTGCGCAGTGAGATGGCTAACCCTTATGAGATGCATCGCACGGTGATGAAAGCCTTTGCTGGAAGATTCACCGGCGACACGACATCCCCTACCGAAGGCCGAGTCCTTTTCCGGTTAGAGATTCACCCGCGCACCCATATCCCCACCTTACTGGTACAGTCGCCCATCGAGCCTGATTGGTCTTTCCTGCTGGCAGCAGAAAAGAATTACCTGCTGGATGAAGCCGAATTACCCCTAGAGGTCGAAAATCCTGGCGTCAAAGCGATCGATCTACGATTGCGTACCGGGCAAATACTATCCTTTCGATTGCGAGCGAACCCGACTGTAAAAAAGAGTCGAGAGGAAAAAAAGCAGGGACGCCGGGAAGGGCTGCTGCGAGAGGAAGATCAGATGGCCTGGCTGCAGCGGAAAGTTTCGGCGGCAGGCGGCAAACTGGTGGCGGGCCGTGCCGCGCAGGAGACGCTCTTACACGGGAAACGTATGCACCCAGGTCAAAGTCAAAATCTTAGCTTTCTGTCCGTGCAGTTTGATGGGACGCTGCAAGTGGATGACCCAGAACGCCTGATACAAGCGGTACAGTCTGGTATTGGCAGCGGCAAAGGTATGGGCTTTGGCTTGCTGTCGCTTGCGCCAGCCGCTCGTTAGGTAGAGTGGTCATTTGCTTCTGTCAGAGGGCGCCGACTTTATGGAGCGCCCTCTGACAAAAGAATAACCCTGACAGCACTTTAATAACCGAATATCAAATGGATCTTTGAGTGTTTTTTTGTTAACGAAGGGTATTCCCCACGAGCGTGGGGATGAACCGTCAATTCGATCACCAGTTCGACAATCAACAGCGTATTCCCCACGAGCGTGGGGATGAACCGCTTGATAACAATAAGGTGCTAAACCTTATTAAGTATTCCCCACGAGCGTGGGGATGAACCGTGCATTGCCTGGTCTCCCGTAGCCGGGCGTCCGGTATTCCCCACGAGCGTGGGGATGAACCGATTGATTTAGGCGACATTCATATAGATGTCTACGTATTCCCCACGAGCGTGGGGATGAACCGGTGGTTTCCACATAGAATGCGGCCGCATTTGTGTATTCCCCACGAGCGTGGGGATGAACCGCAACGTCACTTTTTACGCGAGTGTAACCCTCAGTATTCCCCACGAGCGTGGGGATGAACCGGGGATTGGTTCAACGTTCCTCGAAGTTGGTAAGTATTCCCCACGAGCGTGGGGATGAACCGGTTCTGAATAACGAAATCCCCGAGAACTCCGTCCGTATTCCCCACGAGCGTGGGGATGAACCGCCGTGGACCAACTGGGACTTCCACCAGTATACGTATTCCCCACGAGCGTGGGGATGAACCGTCGAGAGATCCGGATGAGGAGGACTGCCACAGGTATTCCCCACGAGCGTGGGGATGAACCGATGAGCATCGCCCGCATTTTCAGCGCGGGCATGTATTCCCCACGAGCGTGGGGATGAACCGGCTGGCGCTGGCGTATGGCGCCGATGCGGTGGGTATTCCCCACGAGCGTGGGGATGAACCGCGCTACCACTAAGAAATTGGGCGGCCGGTGGCGTATTCCCCACGAGCGTGGGGATGAACCGCTGCCCGACGCCGACCGCAACCGCGCCATCATGTATTCCCCACGAGCGTGGGGATGAACCGTGCCTGGCTTTATGCGGGACGCGGCGGCGTCAGTATTCCCCACGAGCGTGGGGATGAACCGTCGAGCGCGGCGGGAAAATTGACCCTGCGCGGGTATTCCCCACGAGCGTGGGGATGAACCGGTGGACCGGGTCCAAAAGCACCGATTTTCGCGCGTATTCCCCACGAGCGTGGGGATGAACCGAAGGGGCCGTGGTGACCTCTAAACTCCATGCGTCAGTATTCCCCACGAGCGTGGGGATGAACCGTGTGTTTTCGAGTTCAGGTAGGAGCGAATTATGTATTCCCCACGAGCGTGGGGATGAACCGAACTGGTGTGAAGCAAACGGGGTGCCCCCTAAGTATTCCCCACGAGCGTGGGGATGAACCGCAATAGCGAGGCCAATTTCTCCAGAATGGCACCGTATTCCCCACGAGCGTGGGGATGAACCGATAGGCACCATTACAAACCTGTTTGGGGAAGCGTATTCCCCACGAGCGTGGGGATGAACCGTCAAATACAAGGCATAATCCCGCAGCCCCTGCGTATTCCCCACGAGCGTGGGGATGAACCGAGCAAGGGGAGACCAAATGAAAACCAATATGGAGTATTCCCCACGAGCGTGGGGATGAACCGAATTGCAAATCGTTTCCAGGTTCCAGCCCCGGGTATTCCCCACGAGCGTGGGGATGAACCGTATGCGTCGGCCGATTTGGGATGCGATGGCACGTATTCCCCACGAGCGTGGGGATGAACCGGGTACATTTCGGCCGCCGTGCCGTTCCAAATCGTATTCCCCACGAGCGTGGGGATGAACCGGCGGTCGGAGCGACCAGCCTGCCGGAATACAACGTATTCCCCACGAGCGTGGGGATGAACCGCGACTCCCAATCAGCTCTGGGCGGCCTTCAACGTATTCCCCACGAGCGTGGGGATGAACCGGGGCAGGCCTGCGCGGAAGATCTGCTGCGCAGGTATTCCCCACGAGCGTGGGGATGAACCGGATTGAGCCGCTGAGCCAAAATGCTGGGAAACGTATTCCCCACGAGCGTGGGGATGAACCGATAGCTACCGAGAAGCCGACAGCCGTAACCAACGTATTCCCCACGAGCGTGGGGATGAACCGTGTCCGGTCAAGATCGCCAGCGCCAGCACCCCGTATTCCCCACGAGCGTGGGGATGAACCGACCTTGCAGACTGATGCAAAATTGGCAGAACAGGTATTCCCCACGAGCGTGGGGATGAACCGTCGAGGCCCCCCAGGGGTTCGCCCCAGCGCCAGGTATTCCCCACGAGCGTGGGGATGAACCGGATGGGGCTGCTAGAGACTGAAACGTTATATAGGTATTCCCCACGAGCGTGGGGATGAACCGGAAAGGCGCGAACTCATTTTTAGGTCGGGGCGAGTATTCCCCACGAGCGTGGGGATGAACCGAGGCTAAAGCGTCGATATAGATTTCACTATACGTATTCCCCACGAGCGTGGGGATGAACCGCGTGATCGACGACCTGATGGTGCGCGATGTTGGTATTCCCCACGAGCGTGGGGATGAACCGGACGTAAACTGCATGAAGTACCTTACCAGCCCGTATTCCCCACGAGCGTGGGGATGAACCGCGCTGATATATCGTTTTGCCCCATCTGGAACCGTATTCCCCACGAGCGTGGGGATGAACCGGGAAACGATGCGCGCGTGTCAAGTTTTAATCAGTATTCCCCACGAGCGTGGGGATGAACCGCAGAGAATGTTTTGAGGTTTAGGAACTCAACCGTATTCCCCACGAGCGTGGGGATGAACCGAAAGCCTATAAGGGTCACCTCAAAGAGTATCGTCGTATTCCCCACGAGCGTGGGGATGAACCGTGCCCGGCTTTATGCGGGACGCGGCGGCGTCAGTATTCCCCACGAGCGTGGGGATGAACCGCAACCGGGAGCGCGTGATGATCCAGATGGACCGTATTCCCCACGAGCGTGGGGATGAACCGAGGGTGTGGCATGAAGCACGATATCGTGAAAGGTATTCCCCACGAGCGTGGGGATGAACCGTTGGGATACAGACCGGAAAATGCTATTCAGTACGTATTCCCCACGAGCGTGGGGATGAACCGAAACGTTCTGTAAGAATTACGTATGAAGGCTAGTATTCCCCACGAGCGTGGGGATGAACCGGCGGCCCGGTGGTCTGTTATCGTAGATCTTACGTATTCCCCACGAGCGTGGGGATGAACCGAGGTGCTGGCAAAATACGAAGAGCATATGCAGGTATTCCCCACGAGCGTGGGGATGAACCGACTTGTTTCCCCTCATCAATCAGGGAAGCCCGCGTATTCCCCACGAGCGTGGGGATGAACCGTAGTCCCCGCCGTGATTAAGGCGGCCAAACGTGTATTCCCCACGAGCGTGGGGATGAACCGGAAAGGCGCGACTCATTTTTAGGTCGGGGCGAGTATTCCCCACGAGCGTGGGGATGAACCGGTCACGATTGCGATTAGGATGCCGCCGGGAACGTATTCCCCACGAGCGTGGGGATGAACCGGGAGCCAGGTCAGGAGAGAGTTGTTTGATTGTGTATTCCCCACGAGCGTGGGGATGAACCGCTGGTCACCGAAGCCGAGCAGATGCGCTTGCACGTATTCCCCACGAGCGTGGGGATGAAAGTACCCACCGTTACTTCCAGCGTTGAAAACTGTGTTTTTTCTGTCTTCTCTTGATAAAAACAGCAAGGAGATAATGAAATGAAAGACTTACACGAGTTACCCAAATTACGTGATAGCTTGAGCTATCTCTATGTGGAACACGCATTTCTGGAACGTAAAGACAGCGCCTTGTTGGTGCTGCAAGAAACTGGCCGGACCAGCTTGCCTGCTGCTAACCTTTGTTTACTCCTGTTAGGGCCTGGCACAACTGTGACACATGCGGCTGTGAAGCTGCTGGCAGAAAGTGGCACCAGTGTGCTGTGGATTGGAGAGGATATGCAAAAGTTCTATGCCCAGGGGCTGGGCGAAACCCATAGAGCCTATCATCTGCTGCGCCAGGCGGAGTTGTCAAGCGATCCCACCAAGCGGATGCAAGTTGTATTGAGTATGTACGCCATGCGGTTTGGGCAGGATTTATCACCTGAGCTGACTCTGGAGCAAGTCCGTGGCATGGAGGGGGTGCGGGTTCGGACGGCTTACGCTGAAGCCAGCCGGCAGTATGGCGTGCCTTGGACAGGTCGTAATTATGACCGGAGAAACTGGAGTGGTAGTGACCCGGTAAACCGGGCCCTTTCAGCCGCTAACGCCGTTCTGAACGGAATTTGCCACGCTGCCATTGTTTCAGGAGGATATTCCCCGGCACTAGGGTTTGTACATACCGGCAAGCAGCTTTCGTTTGTCTATGATGTTGCTGATCTATATAAAGCAAACCTGACTATTCCAATTGCTTTCCAGACGGTAGCAGAAGGCCGCGATGAGGTTGAAAAGCGCGCCCGCCAGACCTGCCGCGAACGCTTCCGAGAAGAAAAGCTGTTAGAGCGTATCTTGCCGGATATTGACACGTTACTGAAAGTCGAGCCACAGGGTGCATGGACCGGCGAAGATGATCCAGCATTACCTGAGCCCTGGTGGGGACCCAGAAGTTCAGAGGAGATGTAAAATGGTTGTGATGATTCTAGAAAAGGTCCCCGCATCTCTGCGCGGCGATCTTACCCGCTGGCTAATTGAAGTTAACTCCGGCGTGTACGTGGGACACATCTCCGCGATGGTGCGGGACCGGTTGTGGGAGCGCTGCAGCGAAAGCCGGGGGGCAGGACGTGTATTTCAGGCCTGGTCGACAAACAATGAACAACGTTTCAAAATGCGCGTGGCCGGGAGTCAGGCCGTCGAAGTCGTGGATTGGGAAGGTGTTGAGCTGGTGCGTGAGAAAGATACCGCTACTACCAAAACCGAAAAGAAACGGATACGAAAGCAGTGAGTTTTTTTGTTAACGAAGGGTTTTCCCCACAGGCGTGGGGATGAACCGTCCGGTCCGGTGGAAGGTCTTTTAGACGCTGTTGTTTTCCCCACAGGCGTGGGGATGAACCGTATAACCATCGATGTAAAAATTTTCTCCCATTAGTTTTCCCCACAGGCGTGGGGATGAACCGGGAATCTGGTACATCATGGAACGGGCAAGCGGGTTTTCCCCACAGGCGTGGGGATGAACCGCATTATTGCCGAAGCCCGCAATGGGGCGGTAAAGTTTTCCCCACAGGCGTGGGGATGAACCGGAAGAGATTGACCAGATGCGGGGGAAGCTGGGCGTTTTCCCCACAGGCGTGGGGATGAACCGCGGGAGGGGCCTTTCACGGCAAGGTATCAGCCGTTTTCCCCACAGGCGTGGGGATGAACCGCCACGGCGGGGGCCACCGGCGCTGAGATGGACGTTTTCCCCACAGGCGTGGGGATGAACCGATCGTGCAGCTTGTTTAATGCGCATGGAATCGTTTTCCCCACAGGCGTGGGGATGAACCGCGTACTCGCTGGCTATCAAGAACAATCGCATCGTTTTCCCCACAGGCGTGGGGATGAACCGCGATTCGCAGAGCGCAGCACGTCACCCCTGGCGTTTTCCCCACAGGCGTGGGGATGAACCGGTCATTTTTGCCGGTGACGTGACAAGTTTCCTTGTTTTCCCCACAGGCGTGGGGATGAACCGCTGGCGAGGTCAATAACCTGCAAACGATCTACGTTTTCCCCACAGGCGTGGGGATGAACCGGGACTCGGCAAGAAAGCGTACCTGGATTTATCCGTTTTCCCCACAGGCGTGGGGATGAACCGGGGAGCGCAACATGGACCAGGCGGCGTTCAACGTTTTCCCCACAGGCGTGGGGATGAACCGGTGCCCGTAAACTGCCCTACGAACCAATCTCCGTTTTCCCCACAGGCGTGGGGATGAACCGCACAGGCACTACGGCACGGCCAAATGGAGGAGGTTTTCCCCACAGGCGTGGGGATGAACCGCACAGGCACTACGGCACGGCCAAATGGAGGAGGTTTTCCCCACAGGCGTGGGGATGAACCTTATCGGCGCGCTGCCCACGCTGTCCGCGGCCAGTTTTCCCCACAGGCGTGGGGATGAACCGGTTGCCCCGCCGGTCTGTTTGGGGATGGAGATGTTTTCCCCACAGGCGTGGGGATGAACCGGCTGCCGCGGTGCCGGTGGCGAAGCGATTTTCGTTTTCCCCACAGGCGTGGGGATGAACCGTTGTTGACGCGCTGCCAGAGCCATACAAAACCTGTTTTCCCCACAGGCGTGGGGATGAACCGCGAGGAAGGCGGAGGAGACCCGGTTAGTGGAGGTTTTCCCCACAGGCGTGGGGATGAACCGTCCCGCTGGAGATGGTTCTGCCAAACCCAGAGGTTTTCCCCACAGGCGTGGGGATGAACCGTAAAACGCCGAACTAGCAACCGACAAGATCACGTTTTCCCCACAGGCGTGGGGATGAACCGGGCAAGCGGGGCGATGGGGATACCCTCTCGTGTGTTTTCCCCACAGGCGTGGGGATGAACCGGAATGGTCGATGATGCGTCCGTATCTAGGGGAGTTTTCCCCACAGGCGTGGGGATGAACCGGGGTCTAGAGAGGCTAATCGTAGCCATAGTCAAGTTTTCCCCACAGGCGTGGGGATGAACCGATGGAAAAAGTTCATTAACTCAGCCTATCTAAGTTTTCCCCACAGGCGTGGGGATGAACCGCCAACCTGCTGGCGAAAGAACGCGGGCTTCATGTTTTCCCCACAGGCGTGGGGATGAACCGCTGCCCACCAGGCTCGCAGTAGTCATGTTTGGGTTTTCCCCACAGGCGTGGGGATGAACCTTTCGCCCGTTTCCTGAGCGCGGGCACCTGGTCGTTTTCCCCACAGGCGTGGGGATGAACCGTTCTGCAGCTGCTGATCCTCCGCGGGGGGGGGGCGTTTTCCCCACAGGCGTGGGGATGAACCGATGCTCCCGATCTGCCGCGAGACGGCGCATATGTTTTCCCCACAGGCGTGGGGATGAACCGAGGATACCCATCATGGATCTAAACGCAATTCGCGTTTTCCCCACAGGCGTGGGGATGAAAAGATGGAAAGACATGATGTCTTTCCATCTTTTCCCTTTTTCTCCAAAGGAGAGGGATTGAACCGACAACAAGAATAGCGCTCGAGTGGTTAGAATGCCGCCCCGAGCGCTATTCACTGTCTACGCTACTATATTCCTAGTGAAACAGGTAGGTAGTCCGATATTCGGTTCCGTCAGACAGCATTAGTATGAACTGACGGCAGGTTCCTGACCAGCTTTTCACCGTTTTCCAGGTGAATTTATACTGATCACTGGTCGCGTCATAGGAAAACTCATTTGACACAGCCTGGACAGCTTCACCAATGGGCGCACCTGTATCACAAATCACCTGTTGAGAGGTTGGGATGCCAGCAAGGATACTCAGCCCATGATCTCCATTCAGCCGAAACTTCAGTGGAACAGCGCTTCCAGCATTGGCCTGGTTGATCACCGGCAGGTTGTTGACGGGCGGGAAAAAGCCGGAAAAAGCGTAGATGACACTGATATTCGCCGTGACATTACCATATTCTGTAGCGCCAGTGACCGTAAAGTTGTTGGGGACTTCATACAAGGCAGGATCGACCGCATCCCAAGTGACAGGAACCGGCGTGACAGAGCCATCACTCGTGGTGAGCATACTGACTGTGTCCGGCAGTGTTGGAGCTGATTTTTCAACCGTCGTCACGTAGACATTGTTTTCCAGGATGTTTTTGGCAAAGCTCTTGTTGAAGACATCGATGGAAGCGTAGGGCTGGTAGTAACCGCGCATGCCTGGTACAGAGGTGAACATCGGTTGGTAGCTTTGCGGCTCCCAAACTAAGACACCCGTTCCCCGGTTGTCAATCACATCGTTCGCCGCCTGGATCGTCCGCTAAATCATGTTAGCTTGCCCCTGAACCGTGCGGGGTTGGTCTGCATTGGGGAGAGGCGTCGAACCACCCGTAGCCGGATAAGCCGTTTCGGCGATCTCCACCTTGTACTCCGGATAGGTCGATGCGATGGTATAGAGATCTTCCTCTAAGTCCTGGAAGGTTCCATGCCATTCTGGATAATAGGAGATTGCTAAAACATCTGGATGTTGGCCCCTGGCATCCAGACGGGTCAGGAGTTGGCTCCAGAATTCCATCGTTTTCGGCAGCTTGCCCTGGTCGACAATCACATGGACTTCGACTGCCGTGCTGGGAGAAGCTTCACGCACGGCTTGAATACCGGCGGCGACCAGAGTCGAGAAACGATCCCAGGCTTGATCATACTGCTGCTGTTCAACCGGGTCGGTAGATCCCCAGTATTTCCAGAGCAAACCGCCACCTGGTTGGGACCAGTAGAAGGCTTTGTTATCAATTACATACCGGGGATTGTTTGCGCCAATAATCTCGGATTCACTACCCCACAGAAAACCATTGATGATCTCGTTCCCTACCGCGACTTTATCCGGCATGGTGCCTTGATCTACCAGGAGCTTGATATAGTCGTAGGTAAAATCATGCATGGTGGTGACCAGGTCATCAAACGGAAGAGCCGCCCAGGCTTGCGGTTTTGGCTGCTTGCCCGGGTCAGCCCAGGAGTTAGCATAGTGAAAATCTATGCCCAACTGCAAGTCACGCTCTTTAATCCACCTGGCAACCTCAGCTGAACGAGCAGGGCTGTTATACGGAGGATTGGTCAAATTGCCCGAGTTCTCGCTTCTGGGCTCGTTCCAGATGCGCAGCCGAATGAACTTCATCCCGCGATCTTTCACAACATCAAGTACGTGCGGACCGGGGCCCATGTCAACCATTTCAGGATTCGGATTCAGATAGTAGTTTCGACTGCTGTACTGATCCATATAGGACATATCTGCGCCATTGATGATGTTTTCCCGCAGGTAATTAAATACCCGGAATTCTTTCACCCCAATCGTAGCGCCAGGCGTTGCACCGGTGATCGATAAGCGCAGATAACGTGTTCCGGGCCGAGTGAAGAGATCGACAAAACCTTGTGAGACGCGTGCGTTACTGGTCTTATCTGCGACGATGTCCCAACTGACCGCATCCGTCGAAGCTTCGATCTTGTATTGGTAGACAGCATTGATATCGGGGAATACGACCTCGGCTTTGCGCAGGTTATCGTAGGCGCCACCCAGGTCTAGTATCAACCAATGATTAGCTGCCCGGTCATCCGCCAACCAGGCTGTACTCAAGCTGTCATCTTTGGCAAGAGCAGCAGTCGCGCTGCCGCTGTCGCTCGTAGCCGTTACCCAGAACTTTACCGCGATATTGCTTTCAATTGGATTGATCACGGCCGAGCCGGAAATGGCATACACGGTTGTGACAAATACTCCCAGGATCATGATCAGCGCAACACTAACACTTAGACCTTTTCGCATTCGGTTTCTGATGAACATAACGTCCCTCCGTGGTGAAGCCAGTCTCAAAATACTTATTTAACTCGAACTTCTGAGTAAACCAGGTACAGAGATCAGAGAAGAAACAGGCTAAATTATGGTATTCGCCTCCTAACGAAGACAGGCAAAACACACGGAGTGTGCCGCTCGTCTTGAATAAGGATAAAGAAACGCGATTGTTCCTAAGGAAAAGGGGTATTAGATTGTTACAAACAAAAAGGGTACGTAGACAATTATTATTATATAGTCACTATTGATATTTTATATATCGAAAATCAGCATGTATTTCTTCGTTCATTTTCAAAATACAGTAACGGTAAGAGCTATAATGCGACGGGTAGTACCTGTGTTCAGTCTAAAGCTATTTCTTCCCCACTTGAGCCAACAGTGAATAACCTTTGATGAGACTGCTTTTGGGGTGATTGTTTTCGCCAATGGCTGTCAGGCCGGTGTAATTACGAATAAAAGCGCCAATTTGCTGGTTTACGGTGTGATCGTCTCCATCTGCGTAGGTCTCGTACCGCTTTCGCTTGTCTGGATCTTGTTCGATTGCCAGGAAGACCCGATCGGTAATATCTACCGGCCAGCGCCCTCCGTAACTGCGTAGAATCTCGATAACCATGTCATCGATTTCGTCAATCATTGGAATAGCCTCCAGAGAACTATGGTGTTGGATGTAGACGTTTCGAAGAACCGGCATTCGTTTTTTTATTTTTAGAGCAAGTGTTTTCAGTTCGGATTGTTTTGTTGATTTTTTGTTTTTCGGGAAAACTTTTCTTTCATGGAACTGTCCTTATCGGTGATTGCGTAGTGATTGTTTCAGGATAGGGTACGCGAAAAGAACTGCACGCGGAACCTGGTAAAAACTGCACCGGACCATCGGTTACTTCTTATACTCGACAGTGACCCCAAAGAGCACGATGCCGGGATCTCGGCTTTGCAGCAGTTCTTGTGAGCGGTCCTGGATCTCGATTGCAACGAGCTTTTCGTTTGTTAGCTGATCAGGGACTGTTAGCATGATGTGATCAATGGCCGCTTCCATCTGAGAAGTTTTGTGGATTCCTTTCCAAACCGGCTGCACATGGTCACCTACTGTGTTCACTACCTTAGAGCTGCTATAAACCCATTCGCGGATGTCTCCACCTGCTTTGAGTGGAATTACTTCAGTTTGATGGTTTTCAAAGTATAAAATCACATTGCAAACATCCTGTCCAGAAAACTGTGAATAACCATAGCTCATATTGATTAATAAGTGGACCCGCAATGGCTTGGAAATATTTACTGGGATAAACGCCCTATTTGGATTGGGTGATGTTTCCAACTCCGTTTCAATCACCTGACTCGTTTGCGATAAGTCATAGGGAATGCCACTAAACGAAACGTTCTCTGGTGTCTGGCTAAACCAATTACTGAGGGGCGTAGAAGTAACCGGCTGGCTGTTAATATCGACTACGTTTGATAAGACGATCACTGAGTTTACTGTAAAAAGTCTTGAAGTGTTGTTCAGTTTTGCAAGTAGCATCCCCCCTACGGTTACTATTGCAGGTAGCATAAAAATGATGATTGTAATTGCAGTGTTCAATATCTGCATTCTGTTTGATTTTTTCGCTTCTTCGATCGCAATCGCATTGTAGTCTGGTGTTGGATTCAAGATCTCTCTTGCTCGATCTACTCCATCCGATGTAATACTTAAAAGTTGAACACTCTGATGTATATAGTTTTTGCCAATCAAGTAACGCAGTTCTGAATTAAAAGTATTTTCGGTTTCCTCATCCCAGTGCGTATTGGTTTCTGGATCAGTAAGATGCTGCCTGACTTCAGATATTAAGGCAACTGGAATCGTTCTATTTTGGCAGACCCAATATAAAAACAAGAGAATTTGTATAGCGGTTTCGGACTCCATAGATCCCCCCTGCCCAAAACTTGATTTACTTGTTCTTGCAAAATGCTTCGTTTCGGATATCTACATTATCGCACTTTTTTTACCTTAGCGCCCACTCTTTTATACCAACTGATATTTCTTTCCAAATTCGCCTAACCAATGCAAGCCGCCAAATTCCTTGTAAGCCGCAACGATTTGCTGAATGCTCATTGAGTGGATGCGGCTTCTCAATTCCTGCGGAACAAACGTGATGAGAAAAGGCATTAAACCACGCTCCTCAGAGGGATCGCCGGAGTGAAAGGAAGGATTGCGCTGGTCATAAAGAAGAACAAAATCGCCGCCGGATTCAAGCGCAAAGATGACTTCACGAAAGAACTGATAATACAAGGTGAGCGGACAAATGGGGCTTGTTCCTGCAGGGCCTTCCAGAAAACCGTATTGATCCAGTAAAGGCCAGTAACGCCGCCCAATGTGATGCAGGTAGCAGCGATTAAAGTTTTCGGACGGATTGCGACCATCACAATCACCGCCTGCGAATACTTAGCAGCCACCAAACTCGCGCTCGACCAGCTTGGCTTCGATAAACAATGAACCGGAATTCTCCTGACCACGAAGGACGAGATCAATTGAGGTTGGCTGACCTGTATCCTCGTTGAAGATCGAACAGTCTTCAACCTCAAACTTTGCGGTAGCCTCTCCAGTTGGCCATATGATCTGGCTGTTCAAGCAGGCCCGTTTGAGAGGAGCAAGATTATTCTCAACAACCAGTGGCCCTACCAGATTGAACAGCATCGCCTGGCTGCTGAGGCCATGATGAATATATTTATGGAGCGGAAACCCCTCGCCTGCATCGATGCGGCGCTTTTGTTCTGCTTGAATATAAACAGCCACTTCTGACAGAAGAATATTCTTTGGCCAGTCGCTCCACTGGGCGAGTAAATAGGGCATCCGGTGATTGACAGCATACTTGCGTTCGGCAAACCAGTCCGCGTTTGCTTTTCTGAGCTGCTTCTCGAAGGACTCATGACGAGGATATGGCCAGGTCTGCGCATTCTGCCGGCTGCTGTTCGTCATTTTTCACCATTCCAATTCGACAAAATAGCATTCTCCCGTTTCCTTGAGAGGTAGACGGGTTGCTGTAATTTGGTTAATGACCATACCATCTTGGAAGCAAATGGAATGATTTGGCCTGGCAGATTCAGGAATATCCATCCACAGGGATAAATCAATGGGCGTTAAGTGATGCGCTGCCATGAGACCATCGCAGATGCCGGTGATGAAGTTATCCAGATCGCCTTTACCTGGATGGGCGTAGACACAGAGGGTCATCTTGATCGCAGATGTGGTTGGGGGTGAAGCCGCCATCCTGTTTGCTGCTTCCACGCGGAGTGCTTTCAGGCGATTTTGTTGAGCCCCTTTTCGCCACATGGAGTTCGCACCGTCTTTTTTTGGTGGCAGACCTTCCACTTCAAATCGAATTTTCATTGTCCCTTCTTCCAGGCAAAACTGACAACGGATTACTTCATAATATACTGGGCGAGCGTCTGCTGGACGCCTTTGATATCCGCGCCGCGTCTGAACTCGCGCTCGATGGGGTTCATGTTGCCAGTGATGTAGATTTTCAACTCCGCATCCATATCGAAGGTTCCCGCAGTCTCGACCGAGAAGTGACTGATGGACTTATAGGGTATGGAATGATACTCTGCCTTTTTCCCGGTGAGACCTTGTTTATCAATGAGGATGAGGCGCTTATCGGTAAAAACGAACATATCACGAATGACGCGAAAGGCTTTTACCACTTGTTCACCTTCAACAAGCAAATCTTCCAGATGCTTCTGAACACTTTTGATATCGACTTCAGATGCATTGCCAAATAAACCCTGTAACACGATTTCCTCCTATCGTAAAATTAAGCTATCTCTTGATACTTGTTACGGCTCGACGCTGCGCCCACGCAGCGTTACCGCATCTGTTTCCACGACACGGCCTGGGCGCGGTGCACCTCTTGCTCGTGTTTGGCCTTCTCAAAGCCCATGACTATCTTCCCGCAAAGCTCACACTTGTACAGCCCAAAGTCGGTCAGCGTGGGTTGTTCGACCGGCGCACCCTGGCTTGCGGATGGATCCTGTTTTTCATCTACGGCTTGCTCTGCCTGCTGGGCCACCCGCTTCTCGGGCTTGCTGCGCTTTTCGGAGCCGCCTGAATCGCGCTGCGGCTGATCCGGCACTGAAAGCTGTCTGTTTGCATCCGGCCTGGATGGAACGGATATCGTTTCCCTGCGGTCAGGCTTCGCCCCCTGATCCCCTTCCGGACTGCCAATCTCCTGATCCTTCAACCGCTCCCAGGCTTCGAGCACCAGCCGGCGGGTGCGATACTCGCCGTACTGCCGGTTCTCCTTGTCCTTCAGCACGCGGAACGTCTCGCCGGGGAAATCGCTGGCGGCGGAGCGCTGGGCGTAGCCCTGCGGGGCGAGCGGATCGGCGACCTCTTCCCATGGGTCGAGGATATCTTCCAGCTCGCGCGGCGTCAGGTCGGCCGGGTCGAGGATGTAGCGCAACTGCTTGCGGTTCAGGCCGTACAGGCGGGCATAATAAGCGTCCAGTTCGGCGCGCACCAGGGCGCGGCGCTCTTCATCCCAGAGGAAAGGTTTGCCGTGATAGCCCATGTCTTCGGCAAAATTTTTTATATCGTATCCCGAACAGACTAATTCTACGGCTCTAGAATTAATGAAATCTATAGCTTCAGATGAATAGTAAGCTGGCGGAAGAATTGGAAGTTGTTTAAGTAAAGTCCAGTTGAGGTGAACTCCACCAACCTTTTGCCTTGCAAAATAATCAATTGGACTTTTGACAACAAGAAAAAACCTTGCAATTGCGAGAGAGCAAGGAAGAACATTGCTACGAAAATAGGTTATGCAGGGGCAGTAACGGTAAAGTCCATGTTGGCTAACTCATTCATCATACGTTTTACACGCTTTTGGTCAGCAGCCTCCTTTCGTTCAACGAACTTTTGGTCATCGTAGGGGTGGTTGGTTTTGAGCATGGTATAGATAATCACCAGCAACTTGTGGGCTAAAGCAACAATGGCACGCTTGGCATCGGTGCGCTGCTTCAAACGCCAATACCAGGTCGAAAGATATAGCTTTTTATGAGCGGCAATGACCCAGGCCACTTCACACAGGATGGTCTTGAGATAGTTGTTGCCCTGTAAGACGGACTGCTTCTTCTTTTTACCGGCACTTTCATGGTTCCCAGGCGCTAAGCCTGCCCAAGAGCAGATATGCTGGGCCGTCGGGAACTTGCTCATATCCTTGCCGATTTCTGCCACAATAGCATAGGCCGCTGTCAGGTCAATGCCTGGGATCGTGTCGAGCAGTTCAATGGCGGTTTCAAACTGGGTAAAATTGTCCTGGATGGCCGCTTCCACTTCCCGTAGATTGACCTGTAAATCAACCAGATGCGCTAATTCCATCTTCAATAAGGTGCGTTGTGGCGTAGACAGGACCCCATTCAAACTGGATAAGATTTCGCTCGATTTCTGACGTGCCCGACCCTTCAAACAGAGTGACAGGCTATCCTGAGTGATCGATCCAACCTGAACCAACTGCAGCATGATGGCGATCCCCGAGCTACCAAAGATGTCGGTCAGAAAGGTGGAAAGCTTGAAACCACTCGACTGCAACAACTTCTCAATCCGGTTCTTTTGTGCGGTGATATCGCGGATGACCGCTTTGCGATAGCGGGTAAACTGACGCAGGTCGCGCACCTCCCGCTGTGGCACAAAACTTCCTTTCAATAATCCACTCCGCATCGCGCATGTCGGTCTTCTTCCCAGGGACATTCTTCATATGGCGGGCATTCACCACCCACAACTGCATCGTGTCGGATAAGGCACTTTCCAGGGTTGCATAGACTGGCTGCCAGTAAATTCCCGTACTTTCCATCGCAACGTAGGCACACTGCGCTTCTTCCAGCCACGTTCGCAATGCCTGCAAATCGCGTAAATGGGTTCCAAACTCACGAATTTCACTTTGCAGCTTGCTTCCCGCTTCAACAGCGCCTATCAATAAGCAAGCAACGATGCTTTCCTTATGAATGTCTAAACCGCAACAACATACCAATAAATCTTGCATTGCTATCAACCCTACTCTCATTAGATTTCAGCAGGGATTGCCGAGACAATTTGAACTTTGCTACGCGTGCTGATCTTTCGATCGTGACAATTCACTGTACTCCCAGGCAATCGGTTTACGTTAACAACCGGGATCTTCATCCCAATGTGCTTCGAAACTCTGTCTGCTGTCCGCATAGGATACCACATCTCATTTTCATCCTTCACTGTGCAACCCCTTGCATGGGCCGTTAACAAGAAGTCAAGGGTAGGTAAAGCGAGTGAATGGGGTAAACTAACCCCATGAGCGACGAAACCGAAAGCCCGAAAAAGAGTAGTGTGCGGCATACACGCGCCATCCAACGGGACCGCAGCCGACAACCGCTGCGCGAAGTGCCCGCGGAAGAGATCGAAACCCTGCTGGATCAACTGGTGACACCGATTGTATATTCGCAATGCGAATCGTATCAAGCGATGGGACTGCGACAGCGGATCTTGACCTTGCCCGTGATGGTGGCTTTTGTGCTGAGCCTGATCTGGCGACAAGTGGGATCGGTGACAGAAGCGGTGCGGGAGCTGAACAAACGCGGGATTTTGTGGGCGCGCCCGACCGTGGTCAGCCAACAAGCCGTTTCGGAGCGACTGCGGGTATTTCCACCCGAGTTGTTCCGGCAGGTGCTGCTGGATGTGCTGGCGAAGATGAAAACCAACTGGCAAGCCCGTCAACGACCACTGAATGCCGTGACGGCGCGTGCGCTGGCGCATTTTTCGGTGGTATGGATCCTGGATGGCTCGACGTTGGATGCGCTGCTGCGCAAAGTGGGCTTGCTGCGCGAAGGCGAAGGGACCGTATTGGCCGGACGGCTGGGCTGTTTGCTGAATGCGGCTAGCCTGCTGCCGGAGGAAGTCTGGTACGAGGAAGACAGCCAGGCGCACGATCAGAACTTCTGGGAGCGCGCGGCGGCCAAACTGCCCAAAGGCGGGCTGCTGTTGTTCGATCTGGGTTTCATCAACTACACCTGGTTTGACACCTTGAGCGAACAAGTGCGCTTTTTCGTCACCCGCTGCAAAACCAACGCCGTGTACCAGGTCGATCAAATCCTGGAAACCTCGGCCCACTTGCATGACCAGTTGGTTTGGTTGGGCAGTCCCCAAAAACGTTGTCAGTACCGCATGCGCCTGGTGGAAATCGAGTACAAAGGGCGCTGGTTCCGCTACCTGACCAATGTTCTCGATCCGCACAGGCTCTCCGCGACTGACGTGGCCGCCCTGTATCAACAAAGATGGCGGATTGAGGATGCCTTCAACGCCGCCAAACGGCTGCTGGGCTTGGCTTACTTTTATGTGGGTTCGATCAACGGTGTGCAAGTGCAAGTGTGGGCCACCTGGCTGTTGTATGTCGTACTGGTCGATTTGACCGACCAGATTGCCGATGTTTTGGATCGTCCCTTCGAGGATATCTCCATGGAAATGGTTTTCAAGGGTCTCTACCACTTTGTTCAGGAGAAAAAACTGGGCCGCGCTTCGGATCCCGTCTCGTTTCTTGCCCAGGAGGCTAAGTTTTACGGCATTATCAAACATCGCAACCGTCCCAAACAACCCTTGACTTCTTTACCCGATGCTTAACTTGTTACCAATGTGCTTACACCTCATTTCATAGTTAAAGGTAGAAATACCGAGAAATTCTCGCATTACATTGATGCCATAAGTTGCACTACATCCAAAAGCACTACTTTGTGTTTGTGATATACGGACATAATATGTTCCACTTTTAGGAACAGTGAAAGAAACCTGTGATGCCTTTCCACCTCCCCCATTGTCATTGGAAAGGAGAAGACTTATTCCGTCACTGTCATATACTTGCAGAATGGTATCAACGCCATTAGCCAAATTCTGAGTATTTATTATCAGGTGCTCGGCTCTAACAGCCTCAAACCTGTACCAATCCTCATCCCGTAGGTTGTCAAATGCATGGATCTTAGAAGTACTCCTTCTTGGGGAGGGATGACGCGAAATCAATGTTGTCATCGGGTTCAAAATTATCCACCGTGCAATTGAGGGGGGCTTGCAGGTCAAAATACCCAGCATCGGTGGTAGTGGCGGACACTTGATTTATTGTTAAATCGACTGTAGTGGATAAAGCAATCCACTGATTAGTTGTTTCCGACCACTGTTGAATAACAAACTGATCTTCATTCAGATGTCTTGATTGTTCATCTGTGTAGGTTATAGTAATCGTTATCGGCAGGTCAAACCTAGAACTTACCGTTTGAAAGCTTGCGCTTGGGTTATTACCTACCGACTGGTCAAAAACTCTCAGCCAGAGCGAATTCCCAATTGACCTCTTGCTCGCTGAAGGTTCTGCAATCGATGGGTTATCCCATAATTGCAAGGTAACTGTGCTTGATAGTGCTCCTGGAGGAATAACTATTTTGGTGTTTCCAGCTAAATTATTAAGGCTGATCCCGGCTCTTCCTACGGTCTGCTGAACCCAAAGATATTTTTCCCACAGATACTGACTATTAATAGAACAACACGGATCTTCACCAGAACCAACCCACCCATAAGGATCAACCACCTGATCTGTATCATCCCATGAACCATTATCATTAAAATCATAATATACGCCAAAATGGAGGTGTGGCCCAGAGGACGAACAAGGAGCATTAAAAGTTGAGCCGATATTCCCTATTACTTGACCTTGAGTTACCGATCCTGTAGCCGTTGGTTCGTCTTGCAGATGGCCATAGACAGTGAAATACTTATTATTGTGGTCTATAATAACTTCATTGCCTAAACAATTGCCATTTCTGGCAAAATAAACTAAGTCAATATCTCCGTCTGCTGCAGCAAAGACATCTTCACCAGAAATACCGCGGAAATCAATCCCATTATGGCCATCATACCAACTCTTTCCTTGAGAGGCGACTACTTTTGTAAAATCAAATAAATGATTATCCCATCTAAGAAAGTTGTTCGTTCCTTGATTTGGAGGAAACTCATACGTGGGGTACATATGGTCAAACCATGAATTTACTAAACCTGTGTTCACCCCTAAATTTCCATTAGCAGCCTGAGCAAAATTTCCATAAGGGAGAGGCAGGTCCAGGAATGGGGTAGTTGCCGTGTTTATGCTTGTATAGGCCCTAAATTCGGATGAAGTTGTGCGCCTTTCCGCAAAAAACAGATCAAACGAATAAGTAGCCCCTTTGGTTAAATTTAATAAATCTAATTGTACTGAACCAGACGCCCTCGGGTGTATTCCTCCAAGATCTACTACCAACTTTTGATCAATGAACAGCCAAAGATCATCATCCCCAGTAAATTGAAAAGTTTCTCCTCCTTGATAAGTGAAGATTGTATGGAGTTCAAGGGTGAAATGATAATTGTGAGTACAATTCTGATTCCCAAATAATTGCCCATCTATGGGAAAAAATTGATAATTTTCGTAGCGATATACTGCGGATCCTGGTGAAGTTTCAGTGAATGGTAGTTGGATTTCTACTCTTTGATTAACTCCGGTCACATCGTTGAACCATTGATTAAATGTCTCGCTACTGGTAATAGAACCCGTTCCATTAGGGGCGATAAAAACGGGTTTATGATCATTCCCAAGCTGAGGGGATACTAGACTGGTAGTTAATTCCGAAATAGTGGATTCAAAATCCGGATGTAAATCTTGAAAATCCCGGACAATAGCAGTAAGAATGGTTGACCCGGCTTGCAATGAAGGGGGAACGATGTTGAAATTTGGTTGAATTCTTTCTCGGTCTATTTCCTGAGTTATAGTTTGTTGATCTATAACGGGATTACTAAAAAGGGATGCAAATGATTGAGAAGGGATTGTCAATCCTGTTCCAAGCGGAAAAAGGATAAAACTGAACAGAACTAAAACATTAGTTATCCTTCCAATTGGAGTAATCATTTCATATCCTCCTGACAGTTTTGAAAAACAGATTTATTCCAGGAATAAGATTATTTATGATAAAGGATATTACTATGGATAATCAAAATGCTTTAGGAACAGAAAGTCTCAGATTTCTTATGTGTGTCTATGGCATGAAGTAAGGGAAATGTATAGACCTAAATCACTTTGCCGCCGTTAAAGTCAGATTCACCCTGGCAATTAAATGCAATTAAAAAATCCCGGAAAATAAAAGATAAATGATTATTGCACAAAATTAGTGTGGATTCAATCGGCAATTTGATTACCGGAGTGTGCACGCAAAAGTTGTCAGGGAGCAAAAAGAGTGCCAACCAAGTAAGATATGGGTTGCGACAAACCAAATCGAACAGGAGGCACTCTGAAATGGACTATACCACAGAAAAGATCACGGCGATTGCAGGCCTGGTGGTGAGCGTGATGAAAGAGACGCTGGAAACCAGCGGGGTCAATCAAGGGATCGGCGAGATCGAGATACAGATGCGCGAGCTTTTGCGCCAGGTAGGGGCGGCGGCTTTGGGGCAGTATCTGAGCGGATTATCAACTCCAGAAGTGGCGAAGATCGCCTGTGCGTGCGGCGGGGAAATGGTGTATCAACGAGAGCGGGAAGCCAGCCTGTTGAGCGTGTTTGGGCGGGTGCAGTATCGCCGGAGCTACTATGCAGGCTGTAGTTGCGGGAAAGGGCAAGCGCCGCTGGATCGAAAGTTAGGTCTAAAACCGGGTGGGGCCAGTGCCGGGCTGGCAGAGTTGTTAGCCTTGGGCGGGATTGAACTGGCCTTCGAGCAAGGGCAGCGGTGGTTGGAGAAGTATTTGTTGTTCCGCGTATCGGAGAATACGATCCGCAGCGCCACCGAAGCGCGCGGCGCACAGCGTCAGGCTCAGGAAAAGGCGTGGAAGGCCAACAGCCAGGATGAAGCGTGGTTACAAGCTCGCTTGCAGAGCGCCAGTCGGGCGCCCCAGCGGTTGTATGGCTCCATCGATGCTGCCAAGACCCGGATTGAGCCGCGCTGTCCGGAAGAGAAAGCCCAACGGGAAGAAGCTTTTCGAGATCTCAAGGTGGGCTGCTGGTATGAGCTGGAAGCGGTTCCTCCGTCCCAGCGTTCGCACCGCCAACGGGACAAGTATGATCGCGAACAACAGGTATTTCGGGCCAAAAACTTGCGTTATTACTGTGATTTAGAGGAAGCAAAAAAGTTCGGTCAGCTCGTCTGGGCCACCGGTTGCCGGGTGCTGGCTGATTTTGCCCCCGAGCTGGTTTTTGTATGCGATGGCGCGGTCTGGATCTGGAACCTGGTCAAGCAGTATTATCCGCAGGCCGTGCAAATTGTCGATTGGTATCACGCCACCGAGCATCTGGAGAAGATTGCTGCGATTGCCTTCCCGCAAGCCGAGGAACGCCAGGCCTGGCTGGCAGAGGCCAAGGAAGCCCTCTGGAACGGTCAGGTGCAGGAGGTGATCCGCTCTTGCCAAGAACTGGTGCCCTGGCAGCCCAAGGTGTTGCCGGAAATCGCTTACTTTGTCAATAATGAACCGCGCATGGACTATGCCCGTTTCCGCGCAGCTGGGTATGCCATTGGCAGTGGCACCATTGAAAGCGCTTGCAAACAGATCGTTGTCCAGCGTCTGCGTAAATCCGGTGCACAATGGACCACCGATGGCGCTATTCGTACAGCGAAAGCCCGGGCTGCCTGGTTGAGCGGTGAATGGGACACCCTTCCCTTAGCCGTTTGACAACTTTTGCGTGCACACCCTGGAAATAAATATCTCCCAATTTGGGAGAAAGCTGCTATAATAACTTATGCGGATTATCTCTCGTCGACGCCTCGTTGAATTCTGGGAGGCCCATCCGGATGCTGAACAACCGCTGCGAGCCTGGTATACAGAAGCCAAAAAAGCCAGTTGGAATTCGCCGGCAGAAATCAAAAGATCTATCGCACTGTCAGTATTCTTTCTGATAACCGGGTTGTTTTCCACATCAAAGGCAATACGTATCGGTTGGTTATGGTTGTTGAATACTCCCAAGGGAAGATGTTCATCCGGTTTGTAGGCACCCACGCTGAATATGACCGGATTGATGGGACAAGGATCTAGGGGTGAGGGAAATGGATATGGAAATCAAACCGATTCGAACCGAAGCAGACTACGAAGCGGCCCTCGCCGAAGTGGAACGGCTGTGGGGTGCGGAACCTGATACGCCGGAAGGGGATCGTTTTGAAGTGCTTTTTACTTTAGTTGAGGCATACGAGGAAAAACAATATCCCATCCTGCCGCCTGATCCAGTTGAGGCGATCAAATATTACATGGACAGCCGCGGGTTAGACCGGCGTGACCTGGAGCAGTATATTGGCCCGAGCGGTCGTGTTTCTGAGGTTTTAAGTCGAAAGCGTCCGTTGACCCTGGCGATGATCCGCAAGTTGAATGCAGGGTTGGGTATCCCGGCAGAAGTGCTGATCCAAAGTTCAACGCTCCGCTCACGATAAAAGATGAAATTTCATAAGGCAGATCCTGTAGCCACCCTGCCTGATATGGGCAGGGTGGTCACTTTATACATCTTGCTTAATCTCATTATTAGACCCTTTAATTGAAAATCATTTTTTACACCTTAGCATAAATTGTCACATTTCTCTCTCCTCCAGCGACTTTATTTATGTAGCTACAACTTAGTCAAAGGACCCTGCAAAGAAATAATAATGGATGAAACCCAAACCCTCGCGAAAGAAGCACCTGCTTTTATGATGAAAAAAGCTGAGGAGTCATGGCAAGCGGAGGCAGTTAACTTTTTCGATCTGTATCGCAGGAATGTAACCCCGGTCCTCTATTACCTCTACAGCCGCGTGCGCAACATTGCTGATGCTGAAGACCTGACCTCACAGACTTTTATGATTGCGTTCGAAAAAGCGTTAGCGTAAGTTTTGTGCAATCAGCGAGCAAAGTGCTTTTACCGTAAAAAAACAGCATTTTGAGCAAACGGTAAGGCCAACTGAACCGCCCATTGGTTTTGAATAGAAAGGGACCGACCAGCGAACAGGCTTTGGTCCGTGAACCTTAACAAACAACCTTGCTCCTGCCAAATCACCCAGGCAGACGTATGAGCGGCAACCAGAACTTGCTGTTTTACGCCGAGATGGGCCGAGTTCAAGCAGCTATCGGGAAGCTGAGGACACTGTTTGCGCAGCCAGCGGGCTGCCCAGCGGACAAAGTTGGCTGCAAAAACGGCGAATTGTTCTTGCAAAAAGATCGCTGGAGCGGAGCGAACTTTCAAATGATGCATGGCGAACACATTTTTACCCTCTTTTATGCCAGCTTCAATCAGCTGGCGCGCATTATAGTGGTGAAACCAGGTGGGCAGATCGGTGGTGACGGGATCTTGCCCAAAATGGATAAGCGTGCCAAAGCGTTGGGTTTTGCCAGTATAGAAACGCTCCAGGCCGACATCCAACGGATAGGGGAAATCGGCAAAGGTGCGCTGTTTCCAGGCGATCATTTCGGCATTGCTACCCACCCGGATCCAGTTCGTCTGAGCCTGCGTTTCCAGCTTCAAGCGGGGTGTCAGCCAATCACTATAGGGCTTGGTGTAGACTTCATAGCCCATCTCAATCAACCAGGCCACATTCTCACGTGTCCCAAAACCGGCATCGATCCGAAAAACGGCCTGGATCGGAAAGAGATTGCTTTGGTTATCAGTTTCGAATGCCTGCAAGCGTTGTTGCAAGCGCACAGTCCGCAGGTGCGCGATCACGTCCTGCTGTTGGTGCGCCTGCAACTGCTTTTCCTGCTGGACGATCTTCTTTTCACAACGCGCCAAACGACCCTGCCACATCGTCAGTTTTTGACGGGCCTTGGCTAAGGCACTGTAGGGTCGTTCCGGGCGGTTTTTGGCCTGGTAGTCGGCCTCGGACTGCGCCAGAATTTCTTGCCGTTGCGCCAACTGTGCCTCAATCGCCACTCGTTGGGCCTGGCTGTCGGCTAATGCTTTCTGGCGCGCTGCAATTTCAGCCTGGATTTGCTGGGTTTCGGCTTCCAACGCTCGAATTCGTTCTTTTAGGAGATCGGTTCGGCGCAAAGGACGCATCCCAGTCCGCTGTTCGGCCGCCTGAACCAGCGCTTCTGCTTGCGTACAGGAAACTGTATCACCCGGATGATCCACCACCGACAGCCAGAAGCGGCCATACGTGGGGCTATGCAGACTCACCATCGCGGCCTGATACCCCAGGTGCAAGCCATCCCCCATGTGTCCATACGCGACGCCTGGATAGCTGGGCTGGTACTGGTGTTGGAAACGGGTCGATCGGTCAAATCGCCATCATAGACCAACCGTCCGCTCCGTTTCAGGGCTTGCATGACCTCTTCAGCTAGAATAGGCTGGGTGATTTGCTGCAAGACTTGGGCAATTTGATCGGCCTCTGGCTGACTAATCCCCGATAGGGTGCGGCTCACACCGCTGTAATCGGCCCAACCGGCTTGCAACCAGGCTTTGGCGACGGCCTGGTCCTGGTCGATGGGGTGAGCGGAGCGGCTGAGATCTTGGAGATGCGGCAATCCGGCCAAAATGGCGACGAAAAACTCCAAAATTTTGGTCTGCGGGCTATGCTCGACCGTCTTTTGGTGCAGCGCGATGGTTTCAATATCTCGGATCATGCCAATACTTTGGGCAAATTGTCCCCAGGCAACCAGCATGGCGTGGTGGGTGAGGGTATCCAGTTGTTTTTCGCTCATGTTTGCTCCTGGTTTTTTCAGGAGCATAACGGATTTTGAACGTTTTTGTTAAAAGTGCAGTTTTTTTCGGTTTAAAGCAACTTGCTTTCCAGTTGCACAAATCTTACGTTAGTACACCGTAAAGTAAGTTCCCCGAACATTTTGACAACAAACAGCCAGGATATATCGACACGCGCTCGGCTTATTAGAGCTGGATCGAGGACAGACTTATACCGCCGTATCGAAAACCTTGCAGGTGACGATCCTAACGATCTCCAATTGGGCCGCCCAGTACGCTAAAAATGGGTTGAAAGCCATCTACGATCAACAGCGCAGCGGGCGTCCGGTGGAAATCGATGGAAGCCAACGAGCGAAGGTGACGGCATTGGCCTATCGTGAAGCACCGGAAGGGTATGAGCGTTGGAACTTGCGGCTATTGGCAAACAAGGCAGTTGAACTGGGCTATTGTGAGCATCTTTCCCATACGGGGTGGCCGACATTCTCCAAAAAAAACGAATTGAAACCCCATCTCAAACGGACCTGGTGTATTGGGAAGCTGGATAGTCGCTTTTTGGCCCATATGGAGCAGATTTTGAGCCTCTACGCTTTGCCCTATGACCCGGCTTATCTGGTGATTTGCTTTGATGAACGCCCTTGTTCTCTGATTGGGGATCAGATCGAACCCTGGCGATGCAAACCGGGCAAGTGCGCAAAGAACATTACGCTTACGAAAAGCATGGCTCGTGTGCTTTACTGGCTGCTATTGAGCCGCTGACCGGATTTCGCCTGGCGCAAGTTCATGAACATCGCACCAAGAAAGAATACCCCCTATTTTGCCAGGAACTGGCACAGGCATTTCCAGATGCGACCAAAATCTGCTTGGTGCAAGACAATCTCAAAGTGATACCAGTGCCTTTTATGAGAACCTGCCCACAGACGAAGCCCTGGCGCTGGCGGAACGCTTTGAATTCTATTTCACGCCCAAGTCTGCCAGTTGGCTCAACATGATTGAAATTGAATTCTCTGCGCTCTCTCGGTTGTGTTTAGCTCGCCGAATTCCAACCTTGGAACAATTGGAGCGCGAAGTTCTTGCACTCGTCGCCCAACGCTAAGCACAAGCCATCAAGATTGTTTGGCAATTTTCTGTCCAATCCGCTCGTTCCAAGCTCAATTCTCACTATGCCAAGGTTCAGCCGGACAATTTGAAGTTTCAGAAAACTTAGTACTAAGTTCAATGGTTGCACACTCTTGCTTGCGCAATACCTTGTGAAAACGGTTTTAACACCTCGGTGACGGCTCTCAAGAGCAATGTTTGATACCGCGCCAGATCAAGGGAGGTAGCGCTACGGCGACCGGGTAAATCCCAGGCAGACACGCCTGGTTCGCCCAGGGTATACAAGAAGCGCACCCGCTGGCCCGGCTTGACTTCCTTACCAGCCATCTGGAGCTGTTGGGCTGCCCGCGCCGCCGGGGAAAGCACGCGGTAATCGGACAGGTCGCGACTGAGCCGCTGCGTGACCAGCAACTTTTTGAGCGGCACACGCCCCCTGCGAAGATCTGCTAACCGGCGCTGCCAGAGAGTTCGCGCAGCGGGTAATCCGTCCGCCACCCGCTCCGCCCGCGCCAGCGTCTCCAGCAGTTCCATCTGCACAGAGCCAATCCAGGCTGGCGTATCTTTCCGGCGGGCAGCAATGCCGCGCACCTTGATCTCCCCGTTGTGAAAGACGCCAAAGTAGCGGTTGGCAACCGGACGGTCAGGATGGGTCCGCGAAGGCAGGAACACGATCCAACGGTAGATGCCCTCCAGGGCAATGGGCAGCCCGGTGCGCGCCTGGATCGTCTCCAGCAAGGGCTGGAAATCGGCAGGGCCGCGCTTCCCTGCCATCTGGAACCATAACCCATCCACGTACAGGTGCAGCACTTCGCCCTCCAGATCCTCCACCGCTTCTTTGGCTTGCAGCAGCGCCTCGCGCCCATAAGCCGTCACCGCCTGGTGCGCCTCAATCCGCCCAAAACGCGCGTTCTTATAGCCCAGATAACCAAAACAGGTGACCAGCAGCCATTTCAGCGCGGCCGCGCGGCGCTGATCGACTGCCCGGAGCGGGTCCCAACGCGGGCGCGCCAGCAGCCGTTTCTTGAGCGCCACCCGCTTGTGCAGCAGGGGGGCAAGCGCAGCCGGTACCAGCCCTTCCCGGTTGCGGTCGATGACCAGGTCAAGTTCGGGAACCTGGGCCTTCCCCTCCACCTCAGTGGACGCTCCGGGGAAGATCGTTTCGGGTGAGAGATTGAAGTGGACCATGATAGCCGGGTACATGGACACAAAGTCGATCTGCGCCACATCCTCATGGACGCCCATTATGGGCTGATAAACCAGTCCACCCTGGTCAGCGGTGAAGAGATCCGCAGCGGGTTTAAGCATTTCCGCCTGCTGTTTCTGCCAGGGCACGAGCATGCCCTGGCGCAGGGCCGTCAACACCTGAATGGCGGAGATGCCTGTCCCCGGCGATACCCGAGCGGCGGTTTGCAACGGCAGACCCGTCACCCGCCCCATTTCCAGGATCCCCTCCAGTTCGTAATCGGACCACAGCATGGCGTTGGTGCAGTCGATGTGCCAGCGTCCAGCCAGCAACACTGTCGATCCGCGGTAAACGAGCTGACCATAGGAAAAATACCAGCGCTCGTCCTGTTGGATGGGCGCGGCGTGCCCATCCCGGTTGAGCGGCAGCGGCAAAGCGGCCTGCTGATCTCCACACCAACAGATGCGGCAGCAGCCAGGTATCTCCCCAACGGGTCAGAATCAGATCAGGATCGTACCGCTCCAATAATGCGCGCAAACTCACGAGCAGCGGGCGCAGGGGTGTGAGGGCGAGCCGCGCCGTCTCCTGGCCCGCCTGAATCTGGAGAAACCGCGGGCGGACATGCTGCGGGTCGGAATCTGGCACAATCCGCATCACACGCAGGGGGATTTTGGTAGGATCAAGCTGCCAGGGTGTCTCCAGGGCTGTGATCTGGTGGACCGCATCGCCAGCATCGATCACGACTTTACAGCGGCAGAGCAGTGAAGCGCCGGTTTGCGCCGCATACCGCAGCGCAATGGCGATATCCACATCCGCATAGGTAAGATCAGGGAAGCGCCAGCGCGCCTGGCGAAAGACCTTCATTAAGTTGCCCGGCTGGGCAACGGTCACCGCCAGCCCATCCACTTCACAGCGGGCAAATACGTCGAAGCGCCGGGCGGACTGGCAGCATACTTTCGAGGTCGAGGAGTTGTCCAAGTATGCTGCCAGCGCTTGCAAGCGGCTGAACGGCCCCTGCGCAAAAAAGGATACCGGAAAACGCTGGTGAAGTTCCATCCGCTCACCGGTATCCGCCAGGAACCACACGACCAGGCCGCCCGAGAATCTTCATACAAGTCCAAAAGCCAGCCGGTCTGTTCAATCATGGTCTGATTCCGCTTTTGTCATAGCAAACAGAGGAGCCGCCTGCGCCGCTTCCATGCTCTGCCGCAGGTGCATGACTTCCTTGTGCTCCTCAATCAGCATGGCCAGCAAAAACACCTCGAAAGGAGCCAGGTGCGCGGCATATGCGGCGGCAGCCAGATGGCGGTGGGCGGCGCTGAGCAGATCATCCAGCACGCGCTGGTCGCTGCGCCGCAGGGCGCGTCGAAAGCGAGACAGGGCATCCTGCTCCTGTAAAAAGACCTGTGTAATGGAAGGCAAGGTACGTCCCATCGGTCACGCTCTCAGCAGTGCTGGCTGCCGCCAACCGGGTGCAGGTGCTGGAACGATAGGCGAAACCACAACACCAGCGGCCCTCCTTAGGACATCCACAAAATCGACTGCTTCCTCTGGCACGAGCCTGCGGGTGCGCGCCCAGACCACCAGAGGCGCCTGCTGGCTGATCTGTTTCAACCGGTTGACACAGGAATACAGCAGCCGCCGCCGTTCGGCGGCTGGCACGCTCTGATCGTAGAAAGTAGCCAGGAAGTCCAGCACCAACACGGGGTTCTTCGAAAACGTGGTCTGGATCAGCAAGGTTTCCATCTGATAACAGGTGAAAACGCGCGAGAGCGAAATGCGGTGGAGGGCGCACTGCACATCCGTCGTGATCTGGCGCAGGCAGCGGGCCAGTTCATATCCTTGAAACTGGTTGCCGCCATCTAGAATGTATAGGTGGGCGTTCATGGAAGCACGGGCCGCCAGGTTGAACATGGGTTTGGCCCCGGATGCCGGAGCAGTCAGTAAAGTTATCTGTCCAGTGTGAAAGGCTGTAGAGGTATTCATACAGCCATTCTGACTGATTTCCACTTCAAAAAGAATCCCCCTGACGAGGGAAAACCAGCTGAAGTAAGGGGATTTTCGGGGTAAACCTAGGGTTAATCTTACGGGGGATATCAGGAGAGAGCAGGGACAGGATCACCCGTTCGATCTAAACCTGAAAGTGATAAGCAAACGGGACAGCGTTTTTAGATTACTTCTTGCCTACTTGGGCCAGTAAAGAATAACCTTTGATGAGACTGCTGCCGGTGATGAAATTATCCAGATCGCCTTTACCTGGATGGGCATAGACACAGATGGTCATCCAGATTGCAGATGTAGTTAGGGGGGAAGCCGCCATCCTGCTTGCTGCTTCTACGCGGAGTGCTTTCAGGCGATTTTGTTGAGCCCCTTTTCGCCACATAGCCCACCCCTTTTTTTTCTTATCGTTATGACGAAGATGTTGACATATATTGCCAAACCACAAGCATCCTACGAAAGTTGTTGATTTTAATGGTCAATTATGCTACGATTTATATGACAAACAATACCGAAATCATCAAATAAATGAGTAATAGGGAGGGAAAGGGAAGATCTGATGATTTCTCTGGTTTGGTCCTTGCTGCTTTGGCTCATTCCAAATATGTTCGTATTCCTGGATATGTATGATCTTGCCCCAAATGGTGCGCTGTTTGCTGATTTCCCTTTTGAAGATATCTCAAATCTGATGCTGCTGGTGCTGGCGCAAGCCGGGCTGCTGATACCCACTGCCCGGCAGGCGCTGACCGCCGAGCGGCAGGCGCTGACCGCCGAGCGGCAGGCGCTGACCGCCGAGCGGCAGGCGCTGTCGATTGAGCAGTTGGACCAGGAAGGGCATTATGGCTTTGCGCCGATCCAAACCAGCCAGGACTTGAACTGGAGAAACCTGTTTGCGCTGATTTCACTCAGCCAGCAACCTGACCCGGAGCCCGTCGAGATGCCCGCCTTCCAGCAGGCTTACATCATCCTGCACATCGCCAACCCGGTTAACCTGGCTGCCTATCTGGATCAGAAAGTTTTCCGCACTGAAAGCCAGCCTGGGATGTTTTCGATTATCCCGTCCGGAATGCCAATGAAGTGGCAGGTTACGGGCGATCGAGGCAAAGTGCTGGCGGTCTTCCTCCAGCCGGACTTCCTCAAGCGTTTTACCGTCGAAACGCTGGACATGGACTCACAGTTTGCCGATGTACAGCGCAAGTTGGTGATCCAGGATCCCCTGGTGCAGCACCTGTGCCTGGCGATTAAAGGAGAGATGGAAAACGAGGGGGCCTCAGGGCTGCTGTATGTGGATGCGCTTTCACAAGCGTTGGGCGCGCACCTCATCCGCAAGTACGGCGTATATACGCCCCGGCTGCCTGACGTGAAAGGCAGGCTGGCCCCAGCCACGTTCCGCAGGGTGCTGGCGTATATCGATGAACACTTTACGCGAGAGATCGGTCTAACCGAGATTGCTCGGGTGGCCCATTTGAGCGAGTATCACTTTGCCCGCCTGTTTAAGCAGACGGTGGGCGTGCCGGTGTACCAGTACGTGCTGCACAAGCGGATGGAGTGCGGGAAAGAGCTGCTGCTTTCTGGAAAGTACAACGTCACCCAGGCGGCGCTGCATACCGGCTTCTCCGATACCAGCCACTTCTCACGGCACTTCAAACGCCATTTTGGCGTCACGCCGAGAGAGCTGACAAAAAACAGCAACAATATCCAATAAAAGCGCAAAAATAAACAAGTAAACGGAGCGGAAGTTTGCTATCCTGATTCTCTAACCGTGACTCTGCCAGCGTCATTCACGGGCGCTGGTAGGGCGTGTTCGGATAAGAGGAGGGAGGCAAATGACCGTACAAAAGAAATATGACTTACAGGGCCAGCATTTCCATCAGCATGCCTTTGCGCTTTACCAGCAGTTGCGCGCAGCAGACCCCATCTTCGCTCAGGCAAACGCGCAAGGGGTGATGACCTGGTACGTATCGCGCTATACAGACGTAGAGCGGGTTCTCACGGACCAGGAGCACTTCACCCGCGACCCCTACATGGTCTTTTCGGCGGAAGAAGTGGCGCAAATCCCTATTCCCGGCGTGATCCGCGAAGGGTTTGTCGCCAGGATTAACAACAACGTGCTCAACCGTGACGGCATGGATCACCGGCGGCTGCGCGGGCTGGTCGACAAAACCTTCACCCCAACGCGGGTCAAGGCGATGGGGCCGCGCATCCAACAGATTGCGGATGACCTGCTGGACAAAGTGCAGGATCAGGGCGAGATGGATTTGGTGGCGTCTTTTGCTTTCCCTCTGCCGATTACGGTCATTGCTGAAACCCTGGGCATCCCAGCCGAGGATCGCGCTCGCTTTCGCACCTGGTCGGGGGCTTATCTGATGCCCATCCGCACGCTAGAGGATCGGCAGAAACAGCACATGCTGCTGCGCGAATTCTTGCAGTACCTGGCGGCGCTGTTTGAAGAACGCCGCCGACAGCCCGGCAACGATCTGATTTCAGCCATGATGGCGGTGGAAGAGGCGGGTGAGCGCATGACCGAAGACGAGTTGTTCAGTATGGTCATCCTGCTGATCGTCGCTGGGCACGAAACCACCGTAACCCTCATCGGTAACGCCGTGGTGAGCTTATGTGAGCACCCAAAGGTGATGGCGCGTTTACAAGCGCGCCCGGAAGAAATGGCCCAGGCGGTGGAAGAGTTCCTGCGCTTTGATCCGCCGTTGTTGTCGGCAACGGTACGCTGGGTGCAAAAGGATACCGAACTGGCAGGCCAGATGCTGCGGCGGGGGGAGACGGTGGTCGCCATATTGGGCTCAGCGAACCATGATGAAAGCCAGTTCACCTGCCCGCATCAGTTGAACGTGAACCGGGAGAAAAACCCGCATGTGGCGTTTGGCAAAGGGCCGCATTACTGCCTGGGCGCGCCCCTGGCACGCCTGGAAGCGCAGATCAGTCTTAATACGCTCTTGCGGCGGCTGCCCAACCTGCGCCTGATGGCCCCCCGCCAGGAGTTCGCCTATCGCACACTCGTCCTGGTGCACGGCTTTGAGCAAATCCCAGTGGCGTGGGATGTTGAAAATCAGCAACTAGAAGATCAGAATGAGGAGTACAAAGTAAACCATGCGTAAGAACCGGGGAATCCATTTGTTTGTGTTACTGTTTATTTTATTGTTACCCTTGTTCGGAACAAATTTTAATAATTCATCAGCCTATTCAGAAGGAGCCAGGCAAATTACCCCTGTGGTACCCGTGGTACCGGTCCAGCCCGTACCCGGTATCCCCGGGATTCCTACCGTTCCACTCTTTCCAACACCTGACGCTTCTCCATCCAGGGGCATCGATTTAATTGACCGCCGATCCCACGAGAAACCCGCTAAGACCCAGTACTGGCAAGGCCTTTACCGGGACCGGGTGGCGTTTAAGTTCGTCGATGGGCTTATCGTGAATATGCAAAGCGGGCCGGATGGAAAACCTTCATTCGTAGTGACCGACATTGATACGAGCCGGTCAGGCGTAAAAAGACTGAACACCGCCAGTATCCAAAGTCAAGTCCTCGCGCTCAATCGATCCCTGCAAAACGCTCCCGTGACTGGCATCCGGCCTTACTTCAGTCAGGATGCATCTGTTTTACGGAATCAACGGGCAACAGCAGAGCGGCGCACCGGAAAGGAACACGCTTATCTGGAGAATTACTTCTGGACATATCTGGAGCCGCGTTCCTTAGGGGAGAACGTCGCAGATCTCCTCAATCGACTAGACATTGTCGAAATTGCTTACTTGCCGCCCATTTCACAAAACGCAGATATTCCACCGGCAACGCAAGACTTTAAATCCAGCCAGGGATACTTAAACCCAGCCACGCAAAACGGGATTGATGCTCGCTTTGCATGGGGAAAGCCAGGTGGACGCGGGCTGGACGTACGCTTCGTCGACATCGAAGCAGGATGGAACCTGGATCATGAAGATTTGAAACCGCCCTTCTTCACATTTTCGCTGTTTGAGATCAATGCGCCCGGATTTGACTTCAATGGAGACGGAGACCCCGATAATTCGCACGGCACAGCCGTCCTGGGCGAACTGATCGGGCGTAATGATGGACATGGCGTGACCGGAATTGCCGGTGATGCGGAATATGCGGTCGTGTCCACGATCCGAGCAGCAGCCCTGCTCGGTTCAGGCGGAGGTGCTTCAGGCATTCATGATGTCACTGTCGCAGATAGTGTCAATACAGCTTCTGGTTTGATCTCAGAAGGGGATGTCATTATCATCGAGCAACACTCTCCTGGACCTTCCACCGGGACCGTCTGCACCTGTAACTGTGATCAGTTTGAATTTGTCCCCATGGAATTTTTCCCAGCCAGCTTTGATGCCATCCAAACAGCAACTTCCAATGGCAAGGTAGTTGTGGAGGCAGCCGGAAATGGGTCGATGAATTTGGACAGCCCCATTTATGGCAACCGGTTTAACCGAAACTTCCGTGATTCTGGGGCAATTCTGGTTGGCGCGTCCCGTTCGACATCTCGAAACCCCGCCTGTTTTTCGAACTTCGGCTCCAGGGTTGACATACACGCCTGGGGCGAAAATGTGATGACCACAGGCTACGGCGATGTGCGCGCCTTTGGAGAAGATCAGCGCCAGTTCTACACAAGGGGCTTTAGCGGCACATCCTCCGCAACCCCCATCGTTTCCGGAGCAGCCATCTCCATGCAGGGAATGCTGAAAGCAGTCAATCAGGATGCGCTTTTGTCACAAGAAATGCGCAGCTTATTATCCAGCACTGGCACCCCCCAGGTTTCTCCCGTATCGAAAGCCATTGGTCCAATGCCAGATCTACGGCGGGCATTTAATCAACAATTAGGCGGGCAAACCGTTGCAGCAGGCGGCCCAGGCGGGAATGAGTTTCTGCTGCGATGCGATCAAGGACAGGTGTTGGCTGGCGCAAAAGGGCGCGCTGGCTGGTTCATTAACCAGATTAAGGCCATCTGCGCGACGGGAGCCGGAGTGTTTACCGAAACGGCTCCCGTTGGTGGGACAGGCGGCACGCCCTTTACGACAATGTGTGATGATGGTTTCGCCGTGACTGGCTTCACCGGATTCGCAGACTTTTACATCGACTCGTTCCGTTTCGAGTGCAAGCAACTGCAAAATAATGCACCCACTGGAAATATCCGCTTATCCCTTCCTGCCGGGGGAGATGGAGGAACCGCGTTTCGGCCATTACGCTGCGGACCAAATCAAGTCGCTGTCGGGATCAGGGGCAGGGCCGCTGACTTTGTGGACAGCGTGCAATTGGTTTGTGAGCAAGTGGTGCTGGATCAAACCCAACCCACATCCTGGGTCTCCCCTGCTGCCGGAGGTATTGGAGGAAACTCCTTCAGATTGGGATGCGCTTCAAATGAAGTACTGATTGGCGTGAACGCCAAAGCAGGTTTTTGGATCGACTCGATTGCCCCCATCTGCATCGGGGCCAGTAACAACGGAAGCTGGGCTGGGAATCCGCGACGGTTAAATACGGCTGGCGGCAGTGGAGGTTCCTCTGTGACCCTCATCTGTCCGAATAACACGGCGGTTTCTGGCATTTCAGGAAGATCGAGTATGTTTGTCGATAAACTCGTGATCCGCTGCCGTCCACTGGCTTCAACCAACGCCACCCAGGGAAACAGTTCAACCCTCTCTGTGATAGGTGGATCGGGCGGTGAGGCTTTTGGCCCATATAACTGTCCAGGCAACTTACCTGGCACCGGGTTCCAAGGGAGAGCGAAAGATTACCTGGATCGAATTCAATTAATCTGCGGCCGCCCATAGAACGAACGATATTACAAGACAAAGCCCAGCACCAGCGCGCTTACAGCACAACCGCTCCACCAATGGGCAGGTTAGTCGAGATGCTGGCGCTAGCCGTGAAAAGAGAAGAGCCCTGGCTCAAACAGTCCAAGGCTCTTCTGCTATTCGACAGCGCCGTTTCACGCCCCCTGAGAAGTCACCCTCCAGTCTGGAACTTCTTAAAGAGAACCGGGGGTGATGACCAATCGAGCTTACCGTTGCTGAACGCAGCTCGTTATTTTCCAGGCGAATTTAGATACTACTCTATCTTTTCAACGAATACTTTGGCATCCGTCCAGGCCTGGTGAGCCTCTTCTTCGCTGACCGTGAATACAGTGCCATAATCACTTTCCTGCCGCCTTTGCAAGGTTAGATGCAGAGAGCGCGAAAGGCTTTGGAAAACATTCCCGGTTTGACAAAGTCCCGATCAAAAAAAGCGATAAAGCCGCTGTGCTTGGATATCGATACTTGCTGGAGTACAGCCAACGCGGTAACTGCATAGAACATGGCGTAGTAGGCACGGTTGATGGCTCCCCGGTACAGCCCAGCGCCGTTTAGCGTGTCCGCCTCCTAGCAAGCTATCCTTCGCCTGCTGTATTCGTATATGGATGAGTAATTCAAGAGCGTCTTGACTCATATCGCCACGCCTTCTCGTTCAATCGTTTTCAAGATGGGGTTTGCCGCCAGCGGGCTGGAAATAATTTACTGTGTAGAGGTGACAAAGGGGGCAATGACGACTTCATACTCATCGCTGGTCTCCCTGGCAATTTCACCGATCTTGCGGCGCAGCGGATCATCCAGCCGTGACACTTCGACAAAAATGTCCAGATCCAAGTCGCGGGTGGCATCGCCGCGCGCCCGAGAGCCAAACACCACCATGCGCCGCGCCGGCGTGACAGCCAGCACGCGTTGTTTGAAGATATTTGCGATCTGCGAATCACGCGCTTGCAGCATAGGGTGGGGTACTCTCCTGAATACATTATACAGGGGACTTGTAAATCGTGGGCCTCTTTCCGTATCACTCGGCTTTGGGCAAAGATGCCCGATACTGGGACAAGAACGCGTCTCATCGTTCTTGCTTGATCTGTTTCAAACTTTCCTCTCTCTGAGCGTCTTCCTGTTGGTCGCCCGATAGCGCTGTTCTATCGTTCTAACCATGCGCTGATAAAAGTCCTGTTCTTGAGAGTCAAGGAAAGCCAACGTCTTGCTCCTTATGGAAGCATTGGACTTCAAGCTGTAAACTTTCTGGGTAGGCCTAAAGCCTGGTTGAAGAAGAGATGAGGAAAGAGCAGGCGTTTCAAAGGAGGGCGGCTACCTCCACCCGCTAAAGCGGAATGGTTTCCGCCGCCAAGACGGACGTATGTAGATTAACAAATATCCGGATCAGGTTTTCCCCGCGTCAATTGACCCTGGAACAGGCGTTTTTGCAACCAGAAAGCAACATTCACCAGACCGATCATCACTGGAACTTCTACCAATGGGCCAATCACCGCAGCAAAGGCCTGGCCTGAGTTAAGACCAAAGACGGCTACCGCAACGGCAATCGCCAGTTCGAAGTTATTGGAGGCAGCCGTAAACGACAGGGTAGTCGTCTGGCTGTAGTCCGCACCGACCGCTTTGCCCATCAGGAAGCTGATCAAAAACATTCCCACAAAATAGATCAACAGCGGAACAGCAATGCGGACAACGTCCATTGGGATCGAGACGATCAGGTTACCTTTGAGTGAAAACATCACCAGAATCGTGAAGAGCAAGGCAACCAAGGTAATTGGGCTAATCCTGGGGATGAAGGTTTTATAAAACCAGTCATTTCCTTTCAAGCGAGTCAACACCATATTGCTGGTGAACCCAGCAATGAAGGGAATGCCCAGGTAGATGAAGACCGAACGGGCAATTTCACCAATCGTAATCTCCACAACAGAACCTTCCAGGCCAAACCAGGTCGGCAGCAGCGTGATAAACACATAGGCATACACACTGTAAAACAACACCTGAAAAATACTATTGAAGGCTACCAACCCAGCGGCGTAATCGGTATCCCCTTTAGCCAGTTCGTTCCACACAATCACCATGGCGATGCAGCGCGCTAACCCTATCATGATCAGACCAGCCATATATTCGGGGTAACCCCGTAAAAATACAATCGCCAGTAAGAACATGACGATTGGGCCAATGATCCAGTTCTGCAGCAGGGAGAGGCCCAGCACTTTCCAGTTACGAAAGACTTTACCCAATTCGTTATAATGCACTTTTGCCAGAGGTGGAAACATCATCAGGATCAGGCCAACCGCAATGGGGAGATTGGTGGTTCCCACAGAGACATCGGCGTTGAAGGCTGCGACGAATTTAGGGGCCAGGAATCCTATCCCAACGCCAATCCCCATCGCAAGGAAGATCCACAACGTTAGATACCGGTCCAAAAATGAAAGCCGTTTGGTGACACTTATAGACGCTTTCATCGATTGCTCCTTATCCTTCAAATGTATCCAGCAAAGCTAGTTGTGCGGGTGGTATGGTATCAGGTTAATTATAACGCAACCTGGTTTTGTACTTTCTGCCTGGTCTGATTGCGTACTTCTCGGAACGTAGCCAGTTCCGCCACCGGTTTACTCCGTAACATTTTCAGAGGAGGGAAACGATTGGATATAACCTAAAATCCGCGACTGGATGCCATCACGCACCTGGCGGAAAACGAGCATTTTCTCTTGCTCATCACCTTCTGCTTTGGCAGGATCAGGAAAGCCAATATGCGCCCGCTTCCCTTTGCCCAGCCAGACCGGACAGTTCTCAGCCGAGTCATCACATACCGTAATGACCAGGTCAAAGTCCCACCCGCGGAACTGGTCTACTGACTTTGATTCTCCGATGTGATGAATACCAATTTCTTCAAGCGACTGGAGCGCCAATGGGTGAACATAACCAGCAGGATGGGTGCCGGCGCTAAAAGCCTGCCAGGCATCCCCCATGAAATGGTTTACTATTGCTTCAGCCAGTTGTGACCGGCAAGAATTCCCGGTACATAAGATGAGAACACGTTTCTTTTCCATCGTTTCACCGCTTAATACCTACCCGGCAGATTGAACCCATGCACGATCGTTTCACGCGTAAATGGTGGAAATAATGCCGCCGAGCCATCAGCGACACGACTGCGGACGAAGCTGCACTTGCTGAAAACAAGTGGCCCCTCCAACTCTCTTTAAGCAGCGATTCCGCCGTCTGTATCTTGCGCTTGAAAGCGGAGGATATAAGGCGGCGGGAAGAATCCTAAAACAAGAGGAGCGGTACAGGTCTCTTTACTAGTAGCCACCTAAACGCAATTCAGGAACGACAATTCCGTTTGATGGTCCACGTTCAACAATCGCATTTTTCAAAATGACCTGTTCCGGGCTCCACTCCCGCTTACTCTCCAGCATATCCAGCAAGAGATTCGCCGCTTGCGTGCCGACTTCGTAGGAGGGTTGGCGAATATAGCGTTTGGAGGGCTGGCAGGCCCGAGCGACCAATGAATAACCAAACCCGGTGATTTCTATTTTTTGAATGAGATGCGGCGCCATATCCAACAAACCAAGCAAGAAACCATCTAGCATAATGCTATTAAACGAAATGATCGCGCTCGGTGGTTCGGCAAGCCCGATCACATCCCTTGCAGCCTGATACCCCCCTTCACGCCGGGCGTTCCCATGGAACTGCCAGACATCTTCCAGGTTCAATTCATACTTTGCCAGGGCGCGCTGCAAGCCAATCAACCGGTTCGCGGTAGTGGATACTGTTTCCAAACCAACAATTGCCCCCAACCTACGGTGACCGCTATCCAGTAACATATTTGCCAGATGGAAAATTGCATCTTCATCGTCACAAACAACCGAAGGACAACGATACCCTTCCAGATAACGATTAACAAACACCAGGCGGGCATTCTTCTCAAGATAACAATTCAGGTAAGAATGATCGCCAGGGACGGGTGAAAGAATTAAACCATCTACCTGTTTTGCAAATAACACATCTACATAGAACGCTTCTTTTTCCAGATCCTCATCAGAGTTGCAGAAGATCATGCTGTATCCACGATCATAGGCAAAAGCTTCTACTGCACGAGCAACCTCAGAGAAAAACGGATTTTCAACATCAGAAACAAGCAAACCAATCGTTTTTGTCGTTCCATGCCGTAAACTGCGCGCCAACATATTGGGTTTGTAGTTTAGTTCTTCAATAGCCTGAAGGACCCGCGCCTCAGTATCGGGATGAACATACCGGCTTTTGTTGATTACATGCGATACTGTGGTTGTAGAAACACCGGCACGGATGGCAATGTCTTTAATGCTTGCCATTCTTTGCTCCTCATAAATGTTATTAAATATTCCGTAAGTACTATTGTAAAAGTATTGTTATCCACCCCTGTTGAAGATAATGATAAGTTGGCTGCGAAGGGGCCTGACTTACTCTTATTACTTCTCTGTAATTTGGGCGCGGAAAACTTCTCAAGAATCATTTTGATTAGTCACCTGTGCCAGTAACACCAAAAAGTACCAACTCTTCGGGACATTCCTTTCCACACCGAATTATAGGATCAGTAGCGGGTGCATGTCAAATTTTGTTACGTGCTTTTCGTAACAAGTCTTACCCTACATAACAACCATCTTTCCCATCGGGTATTTATTGTTGTACAAGAGGGAGATAAAGCCAACATCCGTACAACAATAAAACCCCGATGGTGTTGATCGTGCTATTGTTCGCGACTCTGTCCGTCGTTTTGCACATCGAGCATACGATAAGCATAGGGCGAGCGCTCTGGCATCTGGTGCCGGAACAAGCGCACATCGGGAACGCGCAGGATTGAAAACTCAGATAGGGTCAGGATCGAGCAGCCCTCTTCAAGATGTCCACCGTAGAACTTCATTGTTGGATCTGTCATCGTGATATGAACATGGGGTTCGAAGTCTGCAATAATGCCATTGAAGTTCGTTACTTCCAAAGGACCGGGCAGATCCAGATAGAGTTCTTCTACAGGATTCACATTGGTGAGAATCGTGTGGATACGGGCCTTACTCAGACTTCCAATCCCTGTCATCAGAATGCCCGTATGAATATTCGCCTCTTGTACTGCCTGGCGCAAACATTCTAACAGTAAATCGCCGGGTTCCAATAGGACGAAAACAATTCCGTTCGCCTCGCTCTCATAAGAACGCATATATCTCCTCCATAAGGTTTCACTAATCTTTTAACAGATATGGTTTACGCTCTCAGAAGCACAAACACATATCCCGCTGTTCTCTGAGGTTGTCTGGCTGGGGAAGTTCCCCAGCCAGACGAATACCATTAATTAATACCATTAAGCAAGTTTACCGCTGCTTATGCCTCTAGCTTGTCAGCCAGTTCACGCATCTTGCGCACCCGGCACTGCAGCGCCTCATACAATCCGCGCGCGTGATCTTCAATGCGCACCTGAATGTTGGTATAGGGATTGGCGAAGGTAGCTTCATCTACTTTCTTGACCCATTCTTCTGGGACGGCGCCAATGCCAGAGAGCGTGCCTGCCAGCCCACCCCCCATCGCCGCCATGCAGTCTGTGTCGCGGCCCAGGTTCACCCCATACAGCACGGCTGTTTTCGCGTCGCCCTTCGCCAGCACGAACATCGCCAGCGCTTTGGTCACAGTTTCCGCGGCAGTCGACATGGCGTAACTCGTCCCAAAGCCATTGTAGTGCTGGTAGAACTCGGCCCGCGCCTTTTCATAATCGTTGGTGCGCTGCACGATCTCCAGCCCGCGCTCGATCTCACGCTTGATCCCCTCCGGCTTCCAGCTTTTTTGGGTTCCATTGTTAAAGGAGTCCACAATCTGGAGGGCGGTCTCGATCACAGAATCCACAGTCGCGTCCGGGCACATCGCCGCGGCGATCGCGCCATCATACACCCCGGCCCAGGCCAAGGCCACGTCCGAAGGCCGGAAGAGCATGCGTCCCACATCGGCTGCGTCGCGCACCGCCGCCATCGGGTCGCAGGCATTAATCAAGCCGATGGGATGGCTGGCGCGCGCCATCGCGTTAAGCGCATTCCAGGCGCTCAATCCGCCCACATCCGCCGGGTGAATGCCGACCTTGAGGAACTGTACCAGCTTGATATCGTCCGGTTCGCTCATGTACCACATCTTATCCGGATCGACGCGCTCAACCGCTACCCGCGCCATGTCTTCCACCGTAATCCGGTCCTGCTTCTCAATGATCGCCTGGGTCATCAGCTTCTGACGCTCGATGCCATCTTCCGTGGTGCCCGGCATCCGCTTCCAGGTCACGCCACGATAACCATAGTGAGTATAAGGCTTCAGTTCTTCCAAAAAGCCGTAAGTTTCTACGATCTTGTCGGCATGCCAGCCTTCAACAGCCGCTCCCATCGAAGATGCTACGCGCGAAGCCGCTAAACAACCATAAATTTTCTCAAACGTACTGGGCATTGGTGTTCCTCCAATTCGAGAATCGATAAATAAGGATTGACGATCTAACAGACCGCCATACGGAGCGGGAAGCAGAACAGTCTCGTTCCCGCTCCGTATGGGTTCTTTCTCTACAGAAAAGCAGCTATACGCTGCCCAAGTGAACTTCTTTATTAAGCAGGTACGCCACGCAGATCGATCTCGCGCGCCCGGTGACAGGCGACAAAATGACCGGGGCGGACTTCTTCAAGTTGTGGAGCGACTGCGCGGCAGTGCTCGGTGGCATAACGACAACGCGGGTGGAAGTAACAACCCGTAGGTGGGCTGGCTGGGTCAGGCACCTCTCCTTCCAGTACAATGCGCTGCGTTTTTGCATCCGGATCGGTTTTAGGGGCCGCGGACATGAGCGCTTCTGTATAAGGGTGCAGCGGATTCAGGTAAAGTTCTTCCGTATCCGCCATTTCCACCATCTTCCCCACGTACATCACCGCCACCCGATCGCAGATATGCTCCACCACACTCAAATCATGTGAAATGAACAGGTAGGTCAGGTGAAATTCATTTTGCAGATCTTGAAGCAGGTTAAGCGTTTGCGCTCGAACAGACACATCCAGGGCAGAAACTGGTTCATCGGCAACAACGAGTTTGGGACGAGTCGCTAACGCACGCGCAATCCCTACGCGCTGGCGTTCGCCGCCGCTAAAGGCGTGGGGGTAACGCCGCATATACTCTGGACGCATACCGACACGCTTCAGAAGATCTGCCACAATTTCTTCTCTCTCCTTACCCCTGGCAATGTCGTTCACCAACAGCGGCTCGCCAACAATATCGAGCAACGTCCAGCGGGGATTGAGAGAAGAGTAAGGATCCTGGAAGATCATTTGTAGATCACGACGCAGCGGCGATAATTCTCTTTCCGTCAGTTTGACCAGATCCACATACGTACCAGGACTTTTCATGTAATTTACCTGACCGCCTGTCGGATCGATACCGCGTAAGATGACACGCCCAGCGGTCGTTTTTCCACAACCGCTCTCACCAACCAGCCCGAGCGTTTCACCTTCATAGATATAGAAACTGATATCGTCCACCGCTTTTAGAAAACCCGCTGTACGCTGAAATACACCCTTACGGATTGGGAAATATTTCTGCAGGTTGTTAACTTCCAATAAAACTTGTCTTTGCTCTTGAACAGGTAGATTGGTCATCCTGGTTCAATCCCTTCGTACAATAAGCAGCTTACTTGCCGGCCATCTGGAAGCGTGGTTAACTTCGGTTCGATCACATCACACTTCCCCGGCATAAAAGCAGGACAACGGGTATGGAACAGGCAGCCTTGCGGTCGCCGATAAGGATTAGGAACCATGCCCTTGATCGGCTGTAGGCGCGAACTGCTCTTTCGGCCCAGCTTCGGTACCGACTGCAGCAGCCCTTGTGTATAAGGATGTTTTGGATCATGGAAGAGCGCGCGCACATCCGCCACTTCAACAGTACGGCCCAGGTACATTACCACAACGCGTTGGGCCATCTCGGCGATCACGCCCAGGTCATGGGTAATCATCACGACAGCCATTCCCATTTCTTTTTTCAGGTCGATCATCAACTCCAAGATCTGTGCCTGGGTGGTAACATCTAAGGCTGTAGTCGGTTCATCTGCCAGAAGCAGTCGCGGGTGACAGGAAAGGGCAATCGCGATCATCGCTCGCTGCCGCATCCCCCCTGAAAGTTGGTGAGGATATTCATCTACCCGTCTTTCAGGACTGGCAATTCCAACTTTGTGAAGCAAGTCGATCGCTTCTTTGCGAGCCTGGGCCTTATCCATATGGCGATGCAGATCGAGCGCTTCCGTAATTTGATTGCCAATGGTATACACCGGGCTGAGAGATGTCATTGGCTCTTGAAAGATCATCGCGATTTCAGCACCGCAAATCGACCGCATCTTAGGATCATCTGGTTTTAGTTTTGCAATATCAATCGTTTCAACCTGCTGCTCTTTCATCCGTCGATACAAGATCTGACCCTCGACAATACGTCCAGGCGGATCCACGATTTGCAAGAGGGAGCGCGCAGTCATGCTTTTTCCACAACCACTTTCACCGACAATCCCCAACGTTTCACCACGATAAATATCAAAACTGGCTCCATCCACAGCTTTGACTGTACCTTCATCCAGGTGAAAGTACGTCTTCAGGTCTTTTATCTCCACCAGCCGGTCTGAACGATTGGAGCGGGGATCGCTGGTAGAAGCCTGTGGGTTAATTTTTTCCATAATTCCTCTTTTTGCGTTCTATGTAATTCACTGAAAGTCCCTTATCGATACAGGATGCGCTGCCCATTGAAGTCACACAATCGTGTGCTCTCTCTCCATAAGGCTTTCAGGGCAATTACTTAGCGCCCGTAGGGATCAGCAGCGTCACGCAGCCCATCTCCTAAAAAGTTAAGCGCGAGCACGGCCAGGACCACTGCCAAACCCGGCAGCATGAGCCACGACGCGGATGCCACAACCCGGATGTTCTGCGCTTCTTGTAACAGCACGCCCCAACTGATGGCAGGATAACGCAGCCCTAAGCCAAGAAAGCTCAACGCCGTCTCGCTCAAGATCATTTCCGGCACGGCCAGGGTGAGCGCCGCAATAATGTGGCTAAAGAAGGATGGCACCATATGCCGGAAAATAATACGCGCTTCAGAAGAGCCGCTAATTTTCGCTGCCATCACAAAATCTTCCTCGCGCAAAGCCAGAAAACGCCCCCGCACAACACGGGCCAACCCGGTCCAACCAATGAGCGAAAGAATAACCGTAATCCCGAAGTAAACCTGTAAAGGGGGCCAGTTGGCGGGCAGCGCCGCGCTTAGGCCCATCCATAACGGAATGGTCGGAATTGAACGTAGAAACTCGATCAGGCGTTGGATGGCTGTATCGATTGTTCCACCGTAGAAACCGGAAATGCCACCAATCGATATGCCAAAAATAAAACTCATCAAGACACCGATCAATCCAACCGACATGGATATGCGTGTACCATACACAATGCGAGAGAACAAATCCCGTCCCTGGCGATCAGCGCCCAATAAGAAAAACTCACCTTCTCCGTCTTGCGTGCCAAACAAATGCACATTGCTCTCAAACAGCCCCCACAACTTATAAGTTTCTCCCGTTACGAAGAAGTGGATCGGGTAGACTTCATCCGTATTGGCCGTAAACTCTAAAGACAGCGTCTCCAGATTTCGCTTCGCGCTTGTCCCATAAAAAAATGGCCGGAGATGGAAGGTTCCCTGCGCATCGATAAAATGGACTGACGTAGGCGGTCGAAAAGCATACTTCGCATTTTGATTTTCCGGGTCGTATGGCGCAATTGGCTCGACAAACAAGGCCACCAGGTATAAGAAAATCGTGATCACGCCGCCCACCATCGCCAGCTTGTGCTTGCGAAACTTCCACCACATCAACTGCCATTGCGAGGCGACAAAAAGCTGCTCGTCCTCTTCAGGCTCTGGAGAAGCTGCTTGTGCAGAAGCCCGCTTGAAAAACGGGAAGATTAGACTAAGCTTCTTCATCTATAAATACTCCTCATAATTTGGCTGGTAAAGAATCGGACTCTATACTGCATTACAGCCGAATTCGTGGATCGAGCCAGGCCAGCAATATATCCGATATCAATGTGCCGATCACAGTCAAGATGCTTAGAATAAGCACTAGCGTTCCAGCCAAGTACATATCTTGCGAAAGTAACGCACGTAACAGAATAGGGCCTGTCGTGGGTAGATTGAGCACCACCGAAACGATCACGGATCCCGAAACCAGACCTGGTAAAGTCCATCCAACGGTACTGACAAATGGATTGAGGGCAACTCGTACCGGGTGCTTGATGATAAGCTTTGATTCAGACATTCCTTTGGCGCGACTGGTCGTCACGTAAGGTTTTCGAAGCTCATCCAGCAAATTCGCGCGCATGATACGGATTAAACCGGCTGTGCCGCCCAGACCTAAAACGACCATCGGCACCCAAAGATGGGAAAGAAGATCCAACAACTTTGCCAAACTCCAAGGCGCGTCATTATATTCGACTGAAAACAAGCCGCCTACATTCACACCAAAGGTCGAGAAAGCAAACCACATCACAACCAGCGCCAACAAGAAATTTGGAATACCTAGGCCAACAAAACTCAAAAATGTAAATAGATAATCACCAGGAGAGTATTGTTTTACAGCAGAATAAATCCCGACTGGAAACGCCACCGCCCAAATAAAGAGCAGCGAGGCCAGCGAGATCATGAAGGTCAAACCAATTCGTTCCCAAATCAGATCTTTCACTGGCAGCTGCCAGGTCAGGGACTGTCCAAAATCGCCGTGAACCATTCCAGATACCCATTTGATATACTGCACGTAGATCGGCTGATCCAACCCATACTGCTGCTTCAAAGATGCAATCAGGGAATCATCTACTAATTGGCCCTGGCTTTCCAGAGTCATAATGTAAGAAGTAAGGAAATCCCCAGGAGGCAACTGGATAATCAGGAATGAGATAATTGAGATTAAAAACACCGTTGGAATTAACAACAGCACCCGGCGAATAATAAAATCAAGCATATTCTTTCCTCTTCAATCTCCAGGCGTTTGCCTTTTCTAACAGATCCAGAAAAGGCAAACGCCTTAGGATAAGACTGAGTAAGTTTCTGTCGCTTACTTAGCCTGTGCAGCAGCTTCTACATCAGCTAACTGCTGTTTTGCTTTATCCATTTCGTTCAACAGTGCTGCATACAAGCCTTCAGCAGTTTCCTGGCAAGACAGGTGCGAAACGGTATGTTCAGCATCCTTCTCGGCTGCATCAACCTGCTCAATCCACCGCTGCGGAATTGTTTCAGTGCCGCTTAACGCGCCTGAGAAGCCTGAGGCAATCGCCGTGACACAGTCTGTATCACGTCCGAAGTTCACGCCGCCAAGAATGGTGTCCTTTACATTGCCAGCAGTAACATAAAAGATCGACAATCCCTTTGCCAGCAGTTCCTCGCCAAAATCACCTGGTAAGTTTGCGTAGCGCGCATTCATTTCATCGCGCATTTCGTAGGGATCGTTATACTTGGCAGCAATCGCCATGCAGGCTTCGATTTCTACCCGCACTGCCTCGATGGAATACTCGCAAACGGTCTCATACACGGTGTCGCGTGTGGCGTTCACCTTACAGGCTTCCGCCAGGCCCGCTACGAATGCCGCCGCAGTGGGTAATCCGGTGCTAAAGATAGGTTGGTAGATCATACCAACTTCATATGCATCTCTGGCAGCCGATTCTGGACTGCAAGCATTTACCAACCCAATGGGGTGACAGGCGCGAGTAAAAGACACGATACCGGGCCAGTGCGAGAACAGACCCACATAGTTCGCCGGCAGCCCTGCTTTTACAAAGGGGTACAAAACTGAGTCGCCGCACCACATGCGGTAACCATAGTCACGCGCTTCGTCTACATCGCGCACAATCGTCTTAGCCAGGTCGGACGCGGTAATGCGTCCCTTTTTGTCGATAATCGACTGCGCGATCAGCTTCTGGCGCTCAATCCCGTCCTCTGTGCCACCCGCTTTTTCTTCGTAAGGATAGTACATGAAGTAGCGTTCCGACCACTGCTGCGCGCGACGCCGGACTGGTTCCTGGTTGCGCGACTGGCGTGGGGCCAGATCTTCAACTCGTCCGTAAACTTCTTTTATCCTCTCGACGCTCCAGCCTTCAGTTCGGGTCCCCATTGAGGAACCAATTCGCGAAGCAGCAATACAGCCATAAATCTTGTCATATAGGCTAGCCATCTTTGAGAACCTCTCTTTCGCCAGGTACTAATCCCATCTATAAATCAACGTACGATAGGGTTTGAATTGATTACAATGTAAAAAGGTTATATGCAGGTTCTACAATACACAGAACGCGCACTGTAGAACCTGCCTGATTGATCGCCAGCTCTTAAGAGAAGAACCACTGCCACGGCTGATGCGGAAGCCAGAACCAATTGGCTGCGCCCCACCAGATCTTACTATCATCGCTCTCAGAGAAGACGTTTTTCAGATTGTTCTTAATGATGACTGGCTGCGGTCCTTCACCAATGACACCAATCACCCATAGATTCTTTCCAATCAGCTCATGAACCAGTTTTGCAGCTTCCATATATTCTGGAGTGCCCATATTTGTTTGCTGCCACTTGCCGTACGCATCAAACAGTTCCTTCGCTTCAGCTGGCGGTTCCATTCCCGCTTTTCCACCCGAAATAAACCAGTCACGCCAGGGTTTCGCCCAGGTAATGGCTAAGTCACCACCCGGCCCCAGTTTCTGAGTCGAGCCGTAAGCATAAGCGGCGCGCTCGAGCTGGCGGTCAACATGCCAGCCAGAGATGTCATGCTCAGAAGCCTGCAAGCGAGTGATCAGGTAGTTACGCTCACGGGCAGCAGCTTCGGCTTTCAGCCCAACTTCTGCCCAATATTTGACAACCAACTCGAAAGTTTCCTTCTTAGGGCCTTCATGCGGCAGGTATTCAAGCTGGAAGGTAAAGGGCTTGCCATCGGGACGCATGCGGAATCCGTCAGCATCCTTTTTATTCAAGCCAATCTCATCCAAAAGTTGATTTGCCAGATCAATGTCAAACTGTGCAAAGTTGTCCGCCCATTCCTGTTGGAAGAAGGAGGCACTTTCGTTAATGGTCGCCTGACGCGGGACACCCTGCCCCAGGAAGACCAGTTCATTAATCTCATCACGGTTGACTGCCACTGATAGTGCCTGGCGGAAGCGGACATCGCCAAAGATTTCTTGAACGGCAGGATCTGGGTGAACCTGATTCAGCGCGAAGGCGACATCGGAGCCGCGCTCAGAGAACACCAGTTTGACCTTGTAGTCACCACCGCTCTCGCTTTCTTTGAGAACTGGATAGTTAATGAGCAGCATATCCAGGCCTGACAGGCTGACTTCGCCAGACAGTGCTTTCAGGTTGGTGACTTCCAGGCTGGAGGTGTATTCCACCTGCATCTTATCGATATAGGGAAGTTGATTACCCTCTGTGTCCACTTTCCAGTAATAGGGGTTGCGCTCGTAGTACTGGTGCTGGCTGTCGTTCTTAACCGGTTTCCATGGGCTCAATATAGGCAGTTCTGGATCTTGCACGCCATAATTCACACTGCCCACTTTGGTGAAGCGTGCCTGCCAGTTATCGAAACCAGCGGCCTTGGCCTCTTCATCTGCTTTCGGGTTGTACTTGATATGGAACTGTTCCATATAGTGCCGGGCACGGTAGGGTTCGATGGGCGCGCCAGACCAATGCAGCAGAGCGAATGCGGGGTTGGGAACTGCAAACTCAAACTTAACGGTATGATCGTCCACTTTGCTATACTTCATTGGCTCGCCGCCAGGCTGCCACTGCGTGGCGAGCGTAGGCGCAACATCTTTATCGAACTGCCAATCTTCAAAGTAAAAAATCACATCGTCTGCGGTAAAGGGCTTGCCATCCGACCAAGTCAGTTTGCGAAGATAGAAAGTGCAAGTCTTGCCATCGGGGCTAAGTTCAAAGCTCTCAATCACTTCTGGCGTCGCGACCTGTAGATCGTGCGAGAAGTGGAAGAAACCGGCAATATTGCCAATCTGCGCATCGTTGGTCGTTTCTGGCGCCATACCAGTGGCATAGAGAATGCCACCATATTTACCGACCTCACTGCTCGGGGTGACAACGACCGGGTTGGCAGGAAGACGACTTTCAATAGGAGGCAGCGTCCCTGCTTTGACGAGTTCTGCAAGCATAGGTGACTCGTTGTATTGGGTAACAGGCGCAGGCGTGGCAGTTGCCGCAGCAGATGCGGCGGTCGGCTGTGCTGCGGCTGAGGTTGGTTCGGCTGCATTCGCAGGGGCAGTCTCAGCGGGGGTAGGCGTGTTTACGCCGCAAGCAGTCAAAGCTGCTCCAGCCGCAAACGAAGCCCCTAAAGTAATGAACTGACGACGGTTGAGCTTAGTCCTTCTCGTCATTTTATATCCTCCTCAGGCATAGAAACAGAACAAAAAGAGATACCGGATTTACCTTCCCAGTTACCATAGGCGCCTTTCTGGTAGATTCGGGAAGAAAAAAAACCGCAAAGGAACGGATACCAATAAATAGATACCAATAAATAGATACCAATAAATAGCTACCGATAAATAGAGACCGATAAAGGGAACAAACACCAGTAATACAGATACCAATAAACGGGGAATTGCAGCGTTAACAGACCCCAAACGCATGAAAGATTTGCATCTGGTCTGAAAGGACAGGATGTTTACTTATCGAGAGATAGGGACCAATAAAGTCTGCCCTTGGCAATCGATTGCAGCAAACGTTTTCCGCAATCGATTGCTTACTATTATCAACAGTTTTTAAAAAATGTCAATACTTTTTTCAAACTATTTCGGATTCAAACGGTGAATAGCTGGGAATATTTAGCCATAAATCACTTAAACCTCTTGCCGCTTGTATCCTCCGCTTGAAAACGAGGGACACAGGCGGCCCAGATTCCCGGCATTATAGAACATACGTTCTGAAACAGGTCAGGCGGAAAGCGAGTGGAAGATGACGGGGAATGCGGTATACCACATGGCGTATCTCCTGGCGTGACTGCTAAAGGACCGGCTGGCAGCCTGAAACCACCTGCTCCCTGGCAGGGGAGGCGGCTTGTTCACGTTAAAATCCCAAAGAAGCAAGATCCAACTTCCAGTAAAGCCCCTTTGAACGCTCCAATAATGTGACCTGTTCCCCATAAAAATGTGACCTGCTTCACATGTCAACTCCCCAACTAGTCCGGATAATAGAGTTCACTACAAATCCATAAAGATTAAAGGAAGAATAGCATGCAGATTTTAACAGACCGGGGAAGCGACTTTTTCAATTCCCAGTTAGAGGGGCTGAAAATTCACTTTGTCCCCATGCAGTTGACTTTAGACGGCAAAACCTACGCCAGCGGAGACGAGATTTCCGCCGCGGCGTTTTATGATCTCCTGGAAACAACCGATAGTTTTCCTACCACCTCGCAGCCTTCGGTGGGAGAGTTTGTCGATATCTATCGCCGTTTAGCCAAAGAGGACCCTGAAATTTTTTATATTCATGTTTCCTCAGGCCTGTCCGGCACCTGGAATTCCGCACACGCTGCGGCAGAACTGGTCCCCGAAGCAAAAGTTACCTTTTGGGACACAAAAACCCTCTCGTGCCCTGAAGCCTGGCAGGTCGAAGCGGCAGCGCGGGCAAGTCAGGCTGGTTGGTCGATGGAGCAAGTTTTCAAGTCACTGGAGCAAATTCGCCAGAAATGCGAAGGGATTTACACGATCGATACGCTCAAATATCTCATCCACGGCGGGCGGATCAGTCACCTGAAAGGATTGCTGGCTTCCGTGCTTCATATTCGTCCGATCATTGGGGTGGAGAAAGAAAGCGGAAAGTATTACACCCTGGCCCAGGAACGAACCGCCCTGCGCTCGCTTCACAAACTGGTCGATGTGGTTGCCAAATTCTATCCAGAAGACTGCCCGCTGCGCGTCCAAATGCTGCATGGTAAGAACCCCGAATCGCTGGCTATCTTACGCAAAGCCATAGCAGACCGTTTTGAATGCCACTGGACACCCACCGTTTCCGTAGCGCCTATTCTGGGCGCTCACACCGGAGGCGGATTAGTGGGCCTTTCTGTAGGCCCTGCCGAGTTGTTCCAGGGCATCCCTGGGATCGTAATGGATTAAAGCCGGTCTCGCCACTACTCCCACCAGCGCCTCTTCTTCTATTGTTTTATTTAACGACCAGAGAGCTTGCAGCGAATGCAAGCTCTCTGGCTATCGATTTCAATATGCCGGGCGGCATAGAATTTCAAAAAAGTGATATTTGCTGCGCGGTTAAATTCCTGCGCCTTCCTGATCTGTGCTGCCTGCCTGCTGCAGCCTGGCTAACTCCTGCTCCAGCGCTTGCACCTGGCGTAAAAGCGCGTCCACTTCTTCTGGGTCGGCGGTAGGCTCTGCTTCTGGCTCGGGGGCTGGCTCAACCGGGACGGGCTGTTCCGTCCCTTCTGCGGCTGGCGCTTCTTGCGCTTCGCCCCTGACAGGAATATGCACCACATCAGCTTGTGGCGCCTTTTGGATCAACAAATCCATGATGCGCTGACCTTCTTCAGCGCTCAACCGGTCGTGTTCCACCAGGCTCTGCACGCGCTTGCGGATCTCATCATCCACCACCTGGAAAGGATCGAGTGAAACCAGACGGCTGCGCAGGGCGCTAATCGCATCGCCCCCAGTCCGAATGAGACGCGACAAATAAACTTGCGGCAGCAAGCCGCCAATCTTCTTTTCTTCCTCGAAGAGCACCTGCATCAGGGTGACAGAGGTCAGATCTTCCCCCGTGGAATGATCCACCACGCGCACTTCCTCACCATTGCGAATGAACTCTGCCACATCTTCCAGGGTCACATAGCGCTTGGAATCGGTGTCATACAGCTTGCAATTCGAGTAACGCTTAATCAATGGCATTAACTTCATACCTCCTACTCTATCAAACGGTTGAGCCGGCCAAAACCAGTCGGCGCAGCAGCTTTTTGCTGCTTACGACTGTTGCGCGCGCAGCTCTTCAATCTGCCGGGTCAACTCGGCAATACGCACATTGAGCGCCTCAATATCCGCTTTCGTGGCCGTAGTTGGGGTTTTCCTTTCCTGGGCCTGCTGGCGATGCTCGTGTTCCAGCTTCTCGCGTCGTTCCATTACCTCACGGACCAGCTTACGGGCGTCTGTCTCAGCCATTTCACCCCGTTCCACCAGCCGGTCCAGGAACATGTTGACTTCTTCCTGCGCCAATGAAACCGCGCCAACCCCAGCTAACAAGATCATACGGGTCATTTCGTAAAGCGAACCGCGTACCTTGGTGGCTTTATCTTTCTCTGTAGAACTTGGAATCGTCATCTTTTCCTCCTACTGAATTTGCGTATGCCTTCGGTTACAAACCAGATCTTCTGTCTTTTTATAAATAACGCACTGCGTCAAAAACAGTATAACGCAGTGCGTCAATAAAGTCAAGAGGGAAAGGAACTAACAAGTTTGTAACGGCTGTAAGAAGAGAGGAAAGGTTTATCCGTTTAACTCATGATATACTCTTATCGACACTCTGATCTTGCTCTTTTCTAACCATTTTATTCTATCCATTGCCAGTACGCTTTCGTTTCCCCTCCCGCTCCAACACACGCCCTAGTCAAAGGAAGCTTCACCCAAAATTTCTCTGGATCTTCCTGATTGGGGAACTACTGGTTTTACTGGTTGGATTGGGCCTCATCCAACACGATGGACAGGTACAACTGCTAGCGCTGCGCCAGGCAGCTGAGCAAAGTGAAAAGGAAGAGGCCCTGATTCTGCTTCAGGAGATGCGGCCAGCGATACTGGAGCACAACTGGGCGAGCGTTCAATCCGCTTTCCTGCAACTCGATCGTCTGCTGCCTGACCACGATATGCTGCTGCTGTCGCCCTCTGGCGAGATACTTGTCAGCAGCCAGGCCAGCGACTTGAACAAAGAAACAACATCCTTTGATTCATCACGGCTCTCCTCTCAAGACATTCAAACGGAGTGGCTGTCACTCGATGGACGGCTGCAGATCTTTCTCCCAGTTACGACCCCATCCGGTCAGATCGATTCTATATTGCTCTACACGCGCAGCCCAAAGCAAGAACTTTATCAGCTTGCCTCCCTCCAACGGGGTCAAATCACGCGCTTTCTACTGCTAAATGTTCTTTTCAGCAGCCTGGGCCTGGCTGGACTGTTCTGGTTCTATCAGCAGCCACTCGAGCAGTTGACCAAACTGGCACAAGCTGCGGGCTCTGGTAGTAAAACAGTACGCGCACCCGAAGCGCAAGCTCAGGAAGTTCAGCGTTTGAGCCTGGCTTTAAACCGGGTCTTCGACCGCATGCTCAACCAAAGATCTGCCATTGAAAAACTGACCCTCTTGATACAGTCTTTACATGACGCCCAGGCGCAGGCGCTCGAATCGCACGAAGCCGAGTTTCTCCAGCATCAAAAACAACTGGAAAATTTGCGCACCATCATCGCCACCACCTCCAGCACCCTGGACCTGCCAATTCTTCTTCACTCGACCCTGGATCAGATGATGGAGATCGTTTCCGTTCCCAAAGGAACCATCTGGGTGAACCAGATCTCAGCCAGCCGAGGGCTTCCGGATGAGGCCGGGCCTCGTTTTGTTCAGGCGTTTAATGAGCACCAGATCGATATTCAACAAAATCTCACTGTCAACGACTGGCAAACGCCGCAATCACCTTCCATCGCCGCCCTGGCGCCGATCCTTTTGCCGTGTGAGATCCGTTCTTCCATTACCCTTCCCATTTTTTCACGTGGGGAGATCGTCGGGCATGTCAGCCTGGGTGATAGTCTGCCGCGTGAGTGGCAGCCCGAAGAAAGCGCCTTGCTCGAAATTATCGCCTATCTAATCGGAGTCACAGCCGACCGGGAACAGGCCCTGGATGATATTCAAAGCCACAACGAACGGATGCGCCTGCTGGTAGCGCAAAGCGAACTGTTAAACCAAACCTTTACACCGCATGAAGTCATCGCCGCCGTGGGACAAGGCGCGCAGGTACTATGCAGGTCTGTCCAGGCGGCGGTGTTTTCGCGAACCGCTGAAGGCGGCTACGAATGCGCCTGGTCACAGAACCTCACTCCCCATTTGATTGAGACATTTTTGGCACAGCCGCAGTTGGTCAACTGCTATGCCTCCCAGCTTTTCACCGAGCCGATCCTGATATCCGATATTCGTCTGCTGCCTGAAGGTCACCCAACCCGCCAAACGATTGAAGCAGAAGGTATAGCTGCGTTCGGCATCTGGCCGGTTACTTATCAGGGACAGGCCAACGCGCTCGTGTGCTGTTTATATCCTCAGCCCAATCACTGGGGGCGCAATGAACTCGAACCCATGGAAGCCTTCTGCCGCCAGGCCGCCGCTGCCATCGAGAATGCACGCCTGTTGGAAGCGGAACATGCCCAGCGCCGGCTCTCAGAGGCCCTTCGTGAAGTTGCCGCCACCCTCAACAGCACCCTCAACCTGAATGAGGTCTTGGAAGGCGTGCTGCAAAACCTGAACCGTGTGGTGGCGCACGATGCGGCGAACATTATGATGGTTGAGAACGACACAGTCCGGATCGCGCGTTTCTTGGGGTACCACCAGGAACATCATGATCTCCTCCGGCAGTGGAAACACCCAATTCAGGGATTGAACAACCTGGCGCAGATGATCGAGACCAAACAGGCGGTGGTGATTCCCGATGTCCAAAGTAATCCACACTGGATTCGATTCAAATTCGATGAAACCATCCGTTCCTATGCTGGCGTGCCCATCTGCCACCAGGAGACCGTATTAGGGTTTATCAACATCAACAGCAGCCAGCCAAACTTCTTCCGGCAGGAAATTGGCCCCATTCTACAAACCTTCGCAAACCAGGTTGCCATCGCTGTTACAAACGCGCGTCTTTACCAAAACACCCAGGAACGCGCGGCGGAGACCAGCGCACTTTACCGGGCCATGCAGCCGCTCTTCAATCCCAGTGAAGATATTGTCGCGTTGGCCCACCAAATTACAGAATCGGTGACACAGGAATTTGCTTCGGCTCACTGCAGCCTGCTGCTGCTCAACGAGGCCCACACGCACCTGGGGTTGGTCGCGCAATCTGGTTATATCCAACCTGGCACCACGAAACTGGCGCTGGATGGACCCGGTTTGACTGTTCAGGCCGTCAAACGCCGCCAGGTGGTGTATGCCGCTGATGTCCATCTCGAAGCGGAGTATGTCATGGGAGCAGCCGAAACATGCTCCGAACTGGTCATTCCACTCCAGGCTGGCGATCATCTCTTGGGAGTGCTCAACCTGGAAAGCCCAGAGCCAGATGCCTTTGATGAGCACGCACAGCAGGTGTTCCTGTCATTTGCCGAAAGAGCTGCGCTGAGCCTGGATAACGCTCGTCTGTTTCATGCCATCCGTCAGCATGTGGAGCAGATGATCCGGCTCAATGATATTACGCACGTCACGCTGCAAAACAGCAACTTAAACGATATGCTGCAAAAACTGACACGCAAAGTGGCCCAATTGTTCAAGGCAGATGGATGTTATATCACCTTGTGGAATGAGACACAAAAAGTGACGGTTCCCTATACGGCCTTTGGACCCGCGCAAGAGGTTTTTTCGTCCTTAAGGCCGGATCCTGGCGAGATGACCCTGACAGAATCGACGCTGCGTGAGGGCCAAACCCTGTTGGTAGAGGATGTGCGCAGTTCGCCTTACATCAGTTCCAGCTTCGCTGCCCGCTACCCAGTCCAATCGATTCTCGCCCTGCCGCTGATTGCGAATGAACAAAAAATGGGGGCCGCCCTGGTGGGATTTATTGAGCCGCATCACTTTACACCAGATGAAGTTGCCCTGGGAGAACAGGCCGCCGGGCAGATTGCCTTAGCGATGGCAAAGCTGCGCTCTTTAGAGCTGGCCCAACGCCGGGCGCAGGAAGCTGAGACACTGCGCCGCGCTTCGATGGATTTGACTTCTTCACTCGAACTGCAGCAAGTTCTCGACAGTATTCTCAATCACCTGGAACAGGTGGTGCCTTACGACAGCGCCTGTGTCTTTCTGATCGAACCCGATCATTTGCATGTAGCGGCGGTGAAAAATATTCAGGAGATGGAAACGCTCAAAAGCCAGAAGTTTTCACGGGAAGACACCCTGTTCCGCGAAATTGAAACCTCTCTTAAGCCCGTTATTCTGGCGGATGCCCAGCAAGACCCCCGCTTCCACCGCTGGGGCGGCGCCGACTTTGTGCGCGGCTGGATGGGCGTTCCCCTGATCGCCGGGAAGGACCTGGTAGGCGTTCTCACTCTCGACCGCTCTCAACCGCACGCATACACCGCAGAAGAAATCTTGTTGGCACAAACGTTTGCCAACCACGGCGCTATCGCGGTTCAAAATGCGCGCCTGTACCAGTCGTCGCAGCAGCGCGCCGTTGAACTGGAAGCCCTGCACACTGCCACGACCACACTGGTTTCTACACTCGACCTACAAATGCTGCTGGAGAAAATCCAGACGGCGGCGCTCACCGCCATTCCGGCAGCCAGCGCCGCCTCACTGCACCTGATGGAACCGGACACTGGTCAGTTACGCATGCGCGTTTCGCATGGGCTGCCAGAGCCTGGGGCCCTGGTGGAACGCATTCTCGGCGAGCAAGGCCACTGGTCGATGGTTCTAAAAGCAGGCAAGCCGCTGCTGATTGGCAGCACACCCGCCGAGGAGCCGGCTGAAACAGCGCCAGAGCAGCCAAACGAAGGGCAGGTCTCTGCCATCATTGCCCCCTTGCTGCAAGAAGATGTCCCCATCGGCACGCTCTCCCTGGTTTCGACTCAGCCGGAGGCCTTCACGGAAGCCGATCTGCGCCTGTTGGTCAGCTTTGCCAGCACGGCCACAGCCGCCATCCAGAACGCTCAACTGCACCGGGCAGTACGCCAACTGGCGATTACCGATCCACTCACCGGCGTTTATAACCGGCGGGGATTCCATGAACTGGCCCAACAGGCATTTATCAAGGCAAAAGAAACCAGGCATCCGCTGGCGGCCTTAATGATCGATATCGACTTCTTAAGCAGTTTAACGATCGCTATGGACATGATATTGGAGATCGGATTTTGCAAATTCTGACAGAACGCTGCCGCAAAGTGCTGCGTGAATCGGATCTGGTTTGCCGGTATGGTGGCGAAGAGTTTGCGATCTTGCTGCCAGAAAGTGATCTGCGCGGCGCGCAAGGGGCCGCCGAACGGGTTTACAACAGTATCTTTGAGCCCCCTATGGAGACAGAAGCCGGGCCGGTCTCTATCACGCTCAGCATTGGCATCGCGACGTTAAGTGAGAAAACACTTTCGCTGGAAAGTCTCTTGAAGAATGCGGACCTTGCCTTGTATATGGCGAAGGAAGAAGGCCGCAGCCGGACACGCGCCTGGGAAGAATAGACAGCTTCATTTTTTCAGGAACCGCTGCCCAGCACCTTTGAACCGGTTGGACCGGGGCTGCCGCTGGCAGGTTCAATCGTCACGCCGAAAGCGGAGTAGGTGTTTAAGGGCTGGTCAGCGCTCACCTGCAAAGTGCCATAACCCTCCTCGTTGACCTTTAAGACCCCGCCATTGGAACGCTGACCATCTTGAATCAGCCACAGTTGGTAAGCGTGATCGGCATCGAGGACAGGCGCATTTTCAACAACCAGGGTTCCATAGGGCTCATTTGCGAAAACCATTAAATAGCCCTGCGCCTGGGGCGCACTTTGGGTGCCTGTAAGCGGAATCACTTGCATGTTCCCGGCTGGCGCGCTGGCTTGGAACTGGCTCACCTGTTGGGACAGGATTAGATTGCTCACGCCCAATCCCATGATTAAAATCAGGGCCAACGCGCCTAAAACAACGGCAGGCGAGCGGAACCAGTTCTTCAACCGCTGCCAGCCGCTTTCGGCTGTTTGGGCGGACTGTTCCAGATAAGGGGGCTGGCTCTGAACCTGAGGCTGAACGCGCGCCAGCACTTTGTCCTTTAGATCGGGTGGAGACTGGCGCAGCGGGACAGAATATGCCAGCAAATCGACCGTTTGCAGGTATGTTTCCAGCTCCGCGCGGCACTGAGGGCAGTGTGGCAAATGCCTGGCGACCTGGATCATCTCGTTCTCATCCAGGCTGCTCAGCGCGTACGCTGGGATTAGATCAATTACGTGCTCCTCCACCATTCAAATTCCTCTCTTTCGTTCTTCAGTCACATACCAGTAAACAGAGAAAGGGATGAAACCCATTCCTCTCATTAAGAAGATACGCAGTTTAACCCACTTTGGATGACTCACAGCCTTTCCCATCAATGGTCCATCAGGCCGCTTTCCAAAAAATAGTCTCGCAGTTTTCGCATTGCCAGGCAAATCCGTGACTTTACCGTCCCCAGCGGCTCACCCAACTGCTCAGCGATTTCTTGATAAGTCATGCCTTTAAAGAAGGCCAGGCGAAGCGCCTGCTGCTGATCTGGCGGAAGTGAAGCCACGCCCTGGCGAATGGAATCGCGCTGCATGGCGGTGACCGTTAAATCTTCCAGGTCAACAGAATCGGACAGCCGGTCTTCATTATCCTCAAACCAGTCCGTTAGATCGCTTTGAGGACGCGCTTTCCGGCGGCGCAGTTCATCAATGGCCCGATAGCGGGTGATGCTGACCATCCAACTGCTAACTTTCGCCAGGTCTGAGCGGTACGTTGTGGCGCTTTCCCAAACCCGGACAAAAACATCCTGGGTAATCTCTTCGGCAGCAGCCGTATCTCCCACCACATGCACAGCAACAGTATAGACCAGACGACTGTAGCGATCGTACAGAACACTTAAGGCTTCCGTATTCGAGCGCGCAATGAGGGCCAACAAAGCCCCATCATCCAGGGCGGTGTAAGGTACGGAAGAACGGCGGGCAGAGCGGTCCACAGAGTTCACGTCCGGACCGGTTGTTTCTCTTCCAGCCCGGTCATCTGCACGCTCAAATCCCACAAGGCGCGAGCTGTTTTTTCGTCATAAGAAACAGCGGAAGAGCGCGCAGGGCGGCTGTTGGAAAAGTATTGGCCCGTCACCCCGACGACATCAGGAGAAGTCGCCAGGTAAATAGAAGTTTGGGCGCCTTTTTCGGGTGAAATGGCGGCCAGTTGAAACAAGCTGAAGAGCGGGCGGAAGAAGCCCCCATTGCTTTTGCCAAAGTTTGTGGCGACAAAGCCGGGGTGCAGCGCGTTGACAGCGACTTCCCGTGCCTGCCATGCGGCGGGCAAGTTCATACGTAAAATAAAGATTGGCCAGTTTTGACTGTCCATATCCTTTCCAGCCAGAAAAACCGCGCTCGCGGCGGATTTCATCGATATCGATTTTTGCCCCATTGTGAGCGGCGGAAGAAACATTGATGATGCGCGCGGGAGCGCTGGCGACCAGCAGATCAATCAGCAGGTTGGTGAGCAGGAAATAGGCCAGGTGGTTGAGGGCAAACGTCATTTCAATGCCATCGGCGCTTTCCTCGTGACCCATAAAAAGGGCCCCGGCATTGTTGATTAATACATCCAGGCGGTCATGTCCAGCCCGGAAATCCTGCGCTAGCTTTCTAACCTCCGCCTGTTTGGAAAGATCAGCAATCAGAACCTCTACTTTTGAATTCCCTGTCGCTTCGCGGATCTGCCGTGCAATGGCCTCAGTCTTTTCAGGATTGCGGCCAACCATGACCACATCCGCGCCCGCCTGGGCCAGGGCCTCTGCCGTCACGCTTCCAATCCCTCCTGAAGCTCCCGTTATCAGGCAAACCTTACCTGCCATGGAAGGAAGCTGTTTCGCTTTGTCGCCTCCGTCTGCCATTCCTCTTCTCCTCGCCAAAACCGCTCTGGCCCCCTTCCCAGAAACGATTCGTATTTTCACCAATATTGTACTGGTTTTTATTATAACAAGATTGAGGGCGAGAACGGATGAATGGCTGGATTGGGATTTCGAACAATTTCCCGAGGGCCTGCATGTGCCAGTGCAGCTTGGTCAGGCGAAGAATGATTTTATCCTAAAGGAAGTTCCTTAATCTTTAGTTTTCGCTAACTGATTAGAGCCGGGCAAAAGATAATGGGCCCGAAACATGGTAAGCTTGTTTTGCCAAACAAAAACGCCATGAGGTGAGCCCATTACTGCCATCGATCATACCATGAAAATACTGGTCGCCTTGACCCAAGATCTACCCATCGGAACCAATCTTGCACTTTTACAATTTATCTGGATGCTGGTCAGCGGAGCTTTGCTACCCCAGCGTGGGGCCCTTTTTCCAGCTCTAAAAGCCAGTGGATTATCTGACCAGGCCATTCGGCGAGCCTGGGCGGCTTTCAGAGGGGGCGTTTGGCAAACAGCCGTGATCTTGAGGCTCTGGCAAGTTCAGATCACAGGGATGTCTGGCTGGCAAGTTCATCGACATGAAGGCTATCGCGTGATTGTGATCGACACAACCGCCTTTTGGCGACCCGCTTTACACAAGTGCCCGAGTAAACACTACCATCCGGGTGCACAACGGGCCCTTCCTGCGGTAGTGTTTGGGATCGTGGGTGAAGTGGGCGAGATCGGTGGACAGCGAATTGCCTGTCCACGTGCTTTTGAGCGTGTGATTCCCAAAGATCCCAGTGAGAGCCGTTTGTGGAGCGTCATGCTGGGTCATGTCGGCAAAACGTTAGGTGAGGATGAAATCGCAGTCGTGGATGCTGGGGTCAAAATCAGTGACTTACAGGAGGCTAAGATTGAGCGTTATGTGGTGCGTCTGGCAACTAACTTTACGGCACGGCGCAATTACCTCCCTGAGCATTTGGGGAAAGGGCGCAAACCGACGTATGGGCAACGCATTCGCCCTCTCGAGCGGCACTATCAGGACAAAACCCTGGCCAAATCGGCTCCCGACCGAGTTGAAACATGGCGTGAAGATGGGCGTGAGATGCAAGCGGAGATCTGGGAAGGGCTCGTCTTGCCGAATGCGACCCCTAATGAGCGGGCCAAAACCTTCAACGTGTATGCTATCTACGATCCGACCTACACAACCCCCTGGGTATTGGCAACACCGCTCAAACTAAAGGCGGCTACGCTCACAGCGATCTACCGTGATCGTTGGCCGGTGGAACAGATTCCACTGGCTGCCAAGCAGATGGTGGGGGCTCACCGTCAATTTGTGCATGCCGATGAAAGTATCCAGCGTTTGCCTGAATTGGCGCTGTTGGCGGGTTCGATCCTGAGTTTCTTGGCCGCTACGGCTCCCGTTGCGCTCACCGGTTTCTGGGATCGCCAGCCGAAACGGACGCCAGGGCGTTTTCGCCGCACTTTGATGGGGAAGCCTTTTCCGCAAAGTTACCCTTTGCCAGAGCAACTTCGCAAAAAAGCTTCGGTCACAGTCCATTTGCCCAAAGGTTTTCTCGCTCGCCGACCGAAAATTGAGGCTTTGGCCTCTGTTACGAAACTTTGAGGCAAGTTTTAGGCTCAGCTTTTAAGGTTCTGGGACGCCGGATTGATTTTCCGCTAATATACGGGCAGGCACATTTCGCCTTCGCGATAGGGATAAAGATCAGTTGATATATGATTTGGGATGCTGGCTGCGGTGAATTTCTTTTGATGCGGTGATTAGCAATTATACTGGTGGAGTCACTCTAAACAATTAAGAAAACTGTATAGACAATGTACAAAGCTTTAGGCGGGAATTTACTGCATCTTTGCTATATGGCAGCAAAGAGTGAACCAAAACAGATAAGGTATACTTGAATGAGAAAAGGGGGAATATGTAGAAAGCAGTGATCAAAAGGAAGGAGAAAACTGCTGCATAGAAAGAGGTTTATCAAATGAAAAGGTTCTTCAAGTGGCTGGGGATTGGGATTGCAAGCCTCGTCCTGCTCGTGCTGTTATACGGCGTGCTGATCGAGCCACGCTTGATTGATGTCGAGCATGAGACAGCCGTCATTCCCAATCTTCCCACGGAATGGGAAGGGAAACAAGTCGCCGTTATTGGGGACTTCCAGGTTGGGATGTGGTTGGATAATCCGAGCACAGTTGGACGGATCGCGGAACGGCTGGTTGAAGAGCAGCCAGCCGTGGTTTTAATGCTCGGCGATTTTGTTTATCATCCTGTTCAAAATCATGCTAACGAAATGGCGAAAGTGGTGGATTTGATTCGTCCGTTAGCCGAATCGGATATACCGGTTTATGCCGTACTCGGAAACCATGATTACGCCATGGAAAGCGAGAACGATACCATTAGCATGGAGTTTGCCAACCATGTGCGGGAATTATTAGACGCTCTTGGCATCAAAGTTCTAAAAAACGAGGCAACCGAACTGTCTTTGCCTGAAAATCTTTCCAAAGGAAGTTCCTTTTACCTGGTCGGGCTAGGGGCAAGCTATCCAGAAAATGTGCGTCCCGAAAAGGCGCTCGATTCCGTCCCAGAAAACGCACCCAGGTTGGTCATGATGCATAATCCGGATGCCTTCGACCGGCTCCCGGCTGGTTCAGCGCCGGTCGCCGTCGCTGGTCATACCCACGGTGGGCAAATCCGCGTTCCCTTCACCCCAGAATGGTCATGGCTGACCTATGTGAAGGATGAGCCAGTCCACGCGGACGGCTGGATCAAGGACTATGGCGCTGCGGGAAACCAGCTCTACGTAAACCGTGGAATTGGCTTTAGTTTTGTCCCGATCCGGCTCAACTGTCCACCAGAGATCACGATATTCACCCTGGAGCCAGCCGCCCCTTAAGATTGCACAAGAATAGACCTCCTGGTTCACTGGTTCTCATCAAACCCTGCTTTCCCAGGAGGTCTATTGCCATCCCCGGCTTTGACAATTTCGAGGATGATTATGTATCCGAAAATATCAAAACTTAGCTGACCTTTTCAAACTTGCTGCCCGGCGCGCCGCAAACGGGGCACTTGTCGGGGGCGTTGCGGGGGTGAGTATGACCGCAGACGGGGCATACGTAGTAGTCGTAATCTTCTTCTGCCTGCGGCTGGTCCAGGTTCTGCAGCGCCGCGGTGTAAAGCGCCTCGTGTTCCTGCTCGACCTTCCAGGCCCACTCAAAGCTGTTGAGGGCACGCTTCATACCTTCTTCTTCAGCATCCTGAATGAAAGGAGGATACATGGTGACCACTTCGTAGTGTTCACCGTTAACCGCAGCCTGCAAGTTCTCTGCCGTGCTGCAAACCCCTTCCATCGCGCGGAAGTGATTCTGGGCATGAACGTACTCAGCCTGGGCAGCCGCCCGGAACAAGCGCGCTACCTGAGGATATCCTTCCGCATCAGCCTTCTTTGCAAACGCTAAATATTTATTGCGAGCCTGCGATTTGCCAGCGAATGCAGTCGCCAGATCTTCCATTGTTTTCATGACTTTTCCTCCAACTGATATCAAAATTAGAATACTTACACCCGATTAGCGTACCCGATTCACTGGGGGCGGTCAACGGAAGAATGCAAGTTTATTGTCATCTGGCTGTCAGACAAAGATCACCTTTCAAACGATACTTGATTCACCCTACTGGTCAAGTTCATTCTGAGGATATGCTATAATTTTCGAAAGAAATCTATCATTGACCTCTGTTGGTGAATAATCCCTTATGCGTTTTCTAATCACAGGTGCTGCTGGCTTTTTAGGGTCCGCTCTGGCGAACCGTCTCCTACGCGAAAATCACGTAGTGCGCGGTTTGGATGATCTTTCTACTGGCGATCCAAACGCACTGCTGCCCGAAGTTCATCTTACCCGTGGTGATATGAATGACCGTCCAAAGCTGTGGACCCTGCTTCAAGATATCGACTGCGTCTACCACCTGGCAGCGCGTGTCTCTGTGCCCGAGTCGGTGCTGTACCCACGCGAGTACAATCATGTCAATGTGGGCGGTACAGTCACATTAATGGAAGCTATGCGCGATGTGGGTGTGCGCAGGGTCGTATTTACTTCTTCGGGCGCCGTATATGGCGAACAAAGTAACCAGCCGCTGCGCGAAAGCACTGTGCCTAACCCGCGCTCACCGTATGCTGTTTCGAAGCTGTCAGCCGAGTACTATGTGCGCACGATCGGCCAGCTTTGGGGAATTGAAACTGTGGCGCTGCGTGTGTTTAACGCTTACGGTCCGGGCCAGCACCTGCCGCCCGTCCATGCGCCAGTAATCCCCTACTTCCTGCGGCAGTCGCGGCACGATGGCACAATCGTTCTGCACGGTGACGGGCAGCAGACCCGTGACTATGTCTATCTGGATGACGTGGTCAATGCGATGGCAGCTACCGCAACCGCCCCAGATGTGAACCAGAAAATCATCAATGTAGGCAGCGGCACAGAAACCAGTGTGCGCCAGTTGATGGACCTGGTGGTAGCTGTAACAGGCGGTCACCCCGAGGTTGTCAGCAACCCACGCAATGAAGGCGGCGTGCGCCGTATGCGCGCGGATCTGACCCTGGCGGAGGATCTACTCGGTTACCATCCGGCAGTGGATTTAAAAACCGGCTTGCAGTTGACGTTTGATCAAGATCAACGCCTGCGGCAGTAGTCGCAGAAGGATAAAATAAGGACCTGCCGGGGACTTCTGGCAGGTCCTTTGCATTTATCAAAGGATGGTGGCGCTATACCTGGCTTACATCATGCGGCCCCGACTCGCGCTGTCCGGCGGGCGTGATGCGGAGAAACTCAGCCACATCCCATAGTTCCTGAATGGAATGCGCGCCCGCATAGCTGAGACCTGAACGCAGACCCCCTACTAACTGGTAGAGAATATCGCGCACGCCGCCCCGGTAGGGCACCACTGCTTCGACCCCTTCGGGCACCACTTCGGCCCAGTCTTCGTCCGCGACTTCGCCTTTATCGAGCGTGCGGCGGTCTACATTGGCCGTGAGCGAGGCCATGCCGCGCACCACTTTGTAGCGCCGCCCATTCCGCACCACCGGCGCGCCCGGGCTTTCGTCAGTTCCTGCCAGCAAACTGCCAATCATGACCGAACTGGCGCCCGCTGCCAGCGCCTTGACCATATCTCCGGAGTTACGCACGCCGCCATCCGCGATAATCGGCACCCCCAGGCGGCGGCCCTCGTCGGCGCACTCAGCAATGGCGGTCAACTGCGGAACGCCAAAGCCAGTGACGATGCGTGTGATACAAATGGAACCAGCCCCAATCCCCACTTTGACCGCATCCGCACCCGCTTCAGCCAGATCACACACGCCCTGAGCAGTAGCAACGTTGCCCGCAATAACCGGGATCTGAGGAAAACGACGCTTGAGCTGGCGCACCATTTCCATGGTATGATCCGAATGACCGTGGGCAATATCGACCACAAAAACGTCCGCACCTTCCTCCGCGCAAGCCTCAGCCCGTTCCAGATCCTCTAAGCGCGCGCCCAGCGCCACACCAACCATCAGGCGGCCGCGGCCATCTTTAGTGGCATTGGGATGCTCCTGAATGTTGACAATATCCTGCACGGTAATGAGGCCAACCACACAATCGTCTTCGTCGACCAGGGGCAGCTTTTCAATGCGGTGCTCGTACAGCTTGCGTCGCGCCTGCTCAAGCGTCTCTCCCTCGGCTGCAACCACCAGCCGCTCGCGGGGCGTCATCACAGACTGCACCTCGGCCTGCCCATTTTCAGCCAGCAAAACATCGCGCGTCGTCACCAGACCCAGCAGTTTCCCTTCCTCGTCTGTAACCACCAGCCCACCCACGTCAGCATCTACCATTTTCACGCGGGCCTGCTGCACAGAAGCTGTTGGAGAAATATTGAGGGGATCTTCGACCACGATATTCTCAGCGCGCTTAACACGGTGAAGATGATCAAGCTGGCGCTCAATCGACATGAAACGGTGTAAGATACCCATCCCGCCCTGCTGGGCCATGGCAATCGCCATGCGCGCTTCGGTCACGGTATCCATATTAGCAGAAACAATGGGGACATGAATCCGAAGGTTCCGGGTTAAATTCGTTTCGGTCGAAACGTCTTTGCGGCTGCGGATGGACGAGCGATTTGGGACGAGTAAAACATCATCAAACGTCAAACCAGGGTCTGGGCGCAGTTTCATAAGGGCCTCCTTTAACTAGGCAGTTTAATTGTACAATATAGCTATGCGTCTGTCACCCTTAGGAGAAAAATTCTATAACCGCCCCGTGCTCGAGGTGACCCGCAGCCTGCTGGGGATGCGCCTGGTGCGGCAGTTGAACGGCAGCCGCCTGGCGGGATACATCGTCGAAGCTGAAGGATATCAGGGTGAACTGGATCTGGCCTGTCACGCGCGCGCTGGGAAGACGACCCGCACAGAAGTGATGTATGGGCCGCCAGGCCGGGCCTATGTATATTTCATTTATGGAATGCACTGGATGCTCAACTGCGTGGCGGGGCCAGAAGATACGCCCGAAGCGATCCTGATCCGGGTGATTCTCCCCAGCGAAGGTCTGGATGAAATCGCCAGGCGGCGCAGCGGGGTGGCGATGGCGCACTGGACCGATGGCCCGGCCAAAGTGTGCCAGGCGCTGGAGATTGATGGACGCTTCAATGGAGCGAACCTGACCGACCCCACCAGTGTGCTGTGGATCGAACCCGGGCTGGATGTGCCTGAAGAGGGAGTGCTGACCGGCCCGCGGGTTGGCATTGACAATGTTCCCGAACCGTGGCGCAGTATGCCATGGCGTTTTTGGGTAAACCTGAACATCTGGCAGCCGGGCGGAGAAACGCAGCCGGGCGGAGAAACGCAGCCGGGCGAAGAAACCCTGGAGTAAATAGATTGGATGTACAAACTTCCGCTATCCTGATACCGCCGCCGCCTGCTGAAATGCCCTGGCAGGTGGTAGAATTGGCCTTCCACGAAGGACAGTCCGTGCGCCAGGGGCAAGTGCTGGCGCAGCTCCGGGCAGTGGAAGATCAGCAGGCGCTGACCAGCCCGCAAGATGGATACGTGATTGGGCTGCATGCGGTGACCGGACAAACCGTATCCACCGGGCAGGTTTTATGCTGCATCTGTGCTCAACCCCCGGTTAAGACGGCCCAGTCAGAAGCAGGTGCAGCCAGATCCGCTTTTGACCCGACTGCGCTGCTGATCTTTGGCGGCGGTGGGCATGGAAAAGCGGTAATCGACCTGGTGCGCGCGCTGGGAACCTACCAGATCGTTGGGATTATCGATGATGGGATCGCGGCAGGGAGTGAGATTCTGGGCGTTCCAGTGGTAGGGGGCGCCAGCACGCTGCCAGACTGGTATGCGCGCGGCGTGCGCCTGGCCGCCAATGCAGTCGGTGGAATTGGCAATGTCGATGTCCGGCTGAAAATCTTTGACATTCTCATTCAGGCCGGGTTCAGCTTCCCGGCCCTGGCGCACCCTTCAGCCATCATCGAACGCAGCGCCACGCTGGCAGCCGGGGTGCAGGTGCTGCCGCAGGCTTATGTGGGCAGCGCCGCCCAGGTGGGTTTTGGCACGGTGCTGAATGCAGGGGCAACTGTGTCCCACGACTGCGTCCTGGGCCAGGTGGTGAACCTTTCACCCGGCGCTACCCTGGCAGGCAATGTACACATAGAAGACGATACTCAGATTGGCATGTGCGCGACGGTGAACCTGGGCATCACAGTGGGATCCAGATGCATTGTAGGCAACGGTGCAACCGTAAAAGCGGATGTGCCCCCAGGTACGCGGGTGTGGGCTGGGACGGTCTGGCCGATCCGCAAGCCCAAACCAGAAGCCACTGGTTCTACCCTTTAAAACCGGCGGCGCAGCAAGCTGGGCCGTTACCAAACGCTCGCGATCTAGACAACAGGAGTTAAGACATGTTTCGTAAAACGCCGCCTTCCTCTCCGCCAGCCGTCACCCCAACCGAACGGGTCACTTCTGTCTTGGGACCGGGCATCATCTGGAAAGGTAACCTGCGCGGCAGCGGCGGGGTGCGGATCGAAGGCGCATTCGAAGGCGATATTACCCTGCGCGGGTTGATTATTGTCGGAGAAACGGGCCGGGTAACCTGCGAGAACTTGAAGGCGAACAGTGTGATTGTGGCGGGCACGGTCAACGGCAATATTACCGCCGAAAAGCTCGACATTCGCAGCAGCGGGCGGGTATGGGGCGATGTACGCGTTGTTGCGATGGCGACAGAAGAAGGGGCTTTCTTGCGCGGGCAGGTGCGCATGGAAGAGAAGATTGAATTTCAGGTGGAACCTGAAACCAAACCGGACGAGGACGAGCCAACTGAAACCCATGAAGGGTAATCCGTCCGATTTTACTGGTTCTCAAAACGGAGCATAACAGATTGAGCACAAATACACTCATTGCTTTCATCAGTGAATGGTTAGGAGCAGTCGCCGTCGCCTGGCTGCTGTCGATCAGCCCAAACTTACAGTTCAGGCGGGTAGGGTTCCGTTATGCCCGCCGGGATGGCCTGGTAGCGCTGGGTATTTACGTCTTGCTTCTGGTTTTTTCTTTCATTTTCTTTGGAGTTAATGCCCCCATGCTGCGGCCCAATTTTCGGCTGGCCCCAGCCCCGGTCATCAACCTGACCCAGGCGCTGCTCCTGGCGGGGCTGGGCCTGGCGCCTGTTCTGGTGGGGTTGGTGGCAAGAAAGCAGCCGCCCAAAAGCACCGGCTGGAATAACGCTCCCCTCCGGTCCGCCCTGTCCGTTGGAATTGCCACCGGGCTTTTAACCCTCTTCCTGCATAACCAGGTTATGAATGTGCTGAACGGCGTTTCATCGGCTGAGTTCTTTGCCCTGCTAACAGCTTTCGGAATTTCTCTGGCGGAAGAAACTGTCTTTCGTGGATATATTCAAATGCGGCTGACGTGGTGGCTGGGCGATTGGCCCGGCATCTTCTTGACCGCGGCCCTGTTCGCGCTGTGGCATCTTCCCGCCTGGTTAAGCCAGCTTCCGAGCGAGACCATTCTGAGCCTGGCAGGGCTGACGTTTGTGCAAGGCCTGGTGCTGGGTTGGGTAATGCTGAAGAGTGGCAATGTTCTCGGCCCGGCTGTTTACCGGGCTGTCTCCATCTGGATGCAGATCCTATAGAAGGCAAGAGGAACGCTTTTGCAGAAACCATTTCGCGTGATCCTGCGTGCAGCAGCCTTTGTTACCCTGGCGCTGGTGTTGAGTGCCTGCGGCATCCCCTGGACACCCTTTCAGCCCACGCCCATCTCCTTACCCGCCTCCGGCAGTCTACCCGCCCTCGACGATGTAACCGCCGGGTTAGATCAACTGCAAAGCTACCGGCTCGATCTCCAGGTGCATTTTACTGGCAAAAACGAACAGGGCCAGGATTTTTTGGCCTCGATTGAAACTCACGAAGAAAAAGTGGCCGCTGAGGATACCCGTCATTTTATGTTCCTGTCGAATGGGCAAACGGCCCTGCCCGCCGCGCTGGAGTATTACCAGGTAGGCGGCAAAGGCTACACTTTAAGTACCGCCATGGGCAGCAACCCGACCTGTATGGAAGTGGGCGCTGAGAGCTTCCAGTACGGCAGCGGGCTGGCGCTGCTGCCGCAAGAGGTGTTCCAGAATAACGCTTCCAGCCAGCGGGTAGCCCAGGGCGAAGTGGTCAATGGTATTGCCAGCGATCACTATCATATCCAGCAATCCTACCCGGCCCAAAGCGGGCTGGAGAAAAAGGAAGGCGACCTGTGGGTGGCGCAGCAAGGCGGCTATATTGTGCGCTTTTCGGGTTTCCTGCAAGGGCAGGTGGCGCTGAGTGATATCAACGGGCAGGGCGTGATCGGCTGGGATTATAACCTGACAGATGCGAACCAGGTATCTTCCATCGCGATCCCCGAAGAATGCCAGTCACAAAGCGAACAGCATATCCCCATTCCAGACAGCGCACAGAGCCTGATACAAACCAACACTCTGATTTCTTTCACTACCCCCGATGGTTTGGAGAGCGTGGTCGATTTCTACCGTCAGGGGCTGCCCGAGCAGGGCTGGAATATCGACCAGGAAGGCAGCAACGGGCAGGTATTTGACTTTAGCGCCTCGCATCAAGGACAAACCATTACCATCATGATCGCGGTGGATAGCGACGTGACCCGGGTGACAATTCAAAAGTGAGCCAGCTCGGTTCGTTTTTCCCTTCTCGAAAGAAAGGCCTGCTGCTGAACGGCGCGGCAATCGTGTTTCTTCTGGCGTTGAGCGCAGCCACGTTTTTCTTTGGGCTTCAACAGCAGGCAGGGACCTACTTTGTGCTGCTGCTCCTGCTGGCGCTGCTGTCTTTTGCGCCGCTGCCGCTGCTGGTCTACCAGATATACGCCCTGCTGCGCGCGCGCTACACGTTGGAACGAGATGGGCTGCATCTGCGCTGGGGGCTGCGCGCAGAAGACATTCCGCTGGTGGATGTGGAATGGGTACGTCCCGCCAGCGAACTGCCGTATGATCTGCCCCGCCCTCGCCCCAACTGGCCAGGGATGCTGTTGGGAACGGTTCAGGTAGAGGGACTGGGCCCGGTAGAATACCTGGCTTCTGCAACCGAAGATCTGCTGCTGGTCGCTACCCCCAACCGAATTTATGCCATTTCACCTGAAGACCAGGAAGGTTTTTTCGGCGCGGTGCAAGAAGCCTTTGAAATGGGCAGCCTGGACCCCATCCCGGCTCACTCCGTGCTGCCAGCGGCCTATCTGGCGCGGATCTGGAATGACCGCTTCGCGCGTTGGATGGTGTCGCTGGGTCTGGCGCTGGCGCTGGTATTCTTCATCTGGGTCAGCCTGGCTATTCCGGGGCGCGAAACCGCCTCGTTAGGATTTTACCCTGAAGGCGCCCCCCTGCCGCCGTCGCCGGCCACGCAGCTACTGCTGGTGCCGTTTCTGGGGCTTGCTTTTTATGCGCTCGACCTGGCAGTCGGGTTGATTCTTTACCGGCAGACCAGCAACCGCCCGCTGGCCTACCTGCTGTGGGGCAGCAGCATTTTCACCACGCTGCTGCTGGTTGGCGCGTCGGTTTTTCTCTTATGAGCCTGCTGATCGGGTTTGGGCTGGCCGTCATCGTCGCAGCCGCCGCCTGGAAGGCCAAAGCCTTAAGCCCGTCGGGAGGCCTGGCAGCGGGCATGTTGGGTACAGTGATTTTTGGACTGGGGGGATTGGGCTGGGCGGTGCTGCTGCTGGCCTTTTTCATTTCCTCCAGTGCGCTTTCACGCCTGTTCAAGCAACGAAAAGCCGCCTTTGACGAAAAGTTTGCTAAGGGTTCGCAGCGCGACGCGGGCCAGGTGCTGGCAAACGGGGGTGTGGCTGGCGTCTTTGTGCTGCTGCACGTGCTGTTCCCAACAGCACTATGGCCCTGGGCGGCTTTTGCAGGCGCGCTGGCAGCCGCCAACGCCGACACCTGGGCTACCGAGTTGGGCACGCTCAGCCGGTCGAGGCCGCGCGCCATCACGACCGGGAAGATCGTCGAACGGGGTACATCGGGCGGCGTGACAGGCGAAGGAACCCTGGCGGCGCTAGGCGGCGCGCTGCTGATTGGTCTGCTGGCAGTTGTGTTCTGGCAAGGGGGAGTGCCAGGTGTTTCCGCCGCTGGATCGGATGGGTTGGCACATTTGTTGGGGGCAGGCGCTCCCAGGCTGTCACTTCCGGCGGCGCTGCTGTACCTGCTGCTCATCGGCCTGGCGGGACTGGCTGGCAGCCTGTTCAACTCCTTTCTAGGCGCGACAGTACAGGCCATTTACACCTGCCCGGCATGCGCGAAAGAAACGGAGCGTCATCCTACCCATACCTGCGGCAGCCCAACTGTGCTAAAACGCGGCTGGCCCTGGATGAGCAATGACTGGGTGAATGGACTTTGCACGCTCATCGGTGGGGGGATCATGCTCCTCGTGATCTTTCTGTAGTAAGCCAGGGCTGCCGAAATCAGAGACAGGTAAAAAAACAGCCCGATAAGAGTCCCAGGTTTTCACAAATCAACTATAATAAACCCAATTCCTTATTGATCCGTTAATCCTACACGCACAACGGTGAACCCCACCCAATACATGCAGGACAACCCGGATCTTAAATACTATCCTCAGGAGTCGCCATGAAGAAGCGCATACTCATTCCGGTGGTGGTATTGGGGCTGGCTGTGATGGCCTGCTCGCTGTTTATTCCCACGCCCAGAGCCCCGACCATGCCGCCAGAACCCCCACGGCAGGTGATCACGCCAACCTCCCCTACAAAGCTCCCTAAGGTCGCAACACCGGCTGTCCAGGCTTCCCCCACCACACCGTCCCTATCGCCGACCATTGAGAGCAATGCGCCCGTGACAAGCGGGCCGGTCGAGATCACAGGCCAGTTTAGCTACTCCAACGATATCATCACTACCTACTACGTGGAGCAAGCCTCGGCGCTGATCGATATGTACGGTTTTATCACCCGCAACCAGGAGTGGGAAATCCCACTGGCGGGACAAACCCTGGGCTACTTGCAGCTCGATCCAAAAACGCATCAGGGCAGCTTCTTCGTGCAGCTTCCGGCCCAACCCACCGGCACGCTGGCTGATGTGAACCCTGACGGACAGCAAGAAACCGGCGTGCAGGTTTTCACCGTCGCTTACTCCCCCAACCTGACCGGCGGCCCTTACTCTGTCGGCGATGATCCTTCACGCGGCTGGCCTTCCTACCTGGCCTCTGTAAAAACCGACAGTGAAAACAAAGACGAAGTCATTGGCGGTAAACTGGTCATATGGGCGCCAGATGGTCAGCAGTCCTTCCCCAGCGACTTTGGCGCGGACGGGCTGCTCTTTACCCCGGATGACCCGGTGCAGCCCGTTCCAGCCGGCTACTCAGTGATCGACCTGGACCAGCAGCCGTTCGCCATCGAACGTCAGGCTCAACCGGAAATGACTCTGTATGAGCCGAATGATGTGGCGATCAAAGATTTCTCCAGTCTGAGCTACCAGGAAGCCTTCGACAAGATGTTTGAGGTTGTGCGGAGAGATTATGCTTTCAACGGCATCGAAGGCAAGCAGCCCAACTGGGATGCGCTGTATGCGGAATTATCCCCGCGCGTAGCAGAAGCGCAGCAAAACCAGGACGCGAACGCTTTCTATCAGGTCATGCGCGATTTCGTGCTGGCATTCAAAGATGGGCACGTCAACCTGAACGGCGGTGACGTAGAAAACCAATTATTTACGCAAGCAGTCGCGGGTGGCTATGGTTTTGCCATTCGCGAGCTGGACGATGGGCGTGTCATTGTCGTATATGTGACAGATGGCGGTCCGGCAGCCCAGGCAGGAATACAAGTTGGCGCGCAGGTGACGGAATTCAATGGGAAACCGATCGGTGAAGCCATCAACGCGGTCACGCCCTGGTCCGCGCCGCACTCCACAGAATACTCGCTGCGCTACCAGCAGGCCCGTTATCTGCTGCGCGCTCCATTAGATACAAAGGCCACAGTCACATATGCCAATCCGGGCAGCGACACGCAGATGGTTGAGCTGACAGCAGTGGACGAACGCGACAGCTTCTCCTATACGTCTACCTTCCGCGGGTTAACCCCTTCGGGCTGCCGGTCAGCTATGATATTCTGCCGCCTGGTGTTGGGTATATCAAGATCTCCTCGAACTACGATGACCTCAACCTGATCATCCGCCTGTTTGAGCGGGCGTTGAAAACCTTCCAGGATAACCAGATCCCGGCGATCATCATTGATATGCGCCAGAACTCAGGCGGCGCGAACCTGGGTCTGGCGGGCTTCCTGACCGACCAGGAAATCCCGCTGGGGCAGTTGGAATACTACAGTGAAAAAACCGGCAAGTTCGAGCCGGAAGGCCCACGCGAGAAAGTGACCCCGAACCAGACGCAGTATCACTTCAACAAGATGATCTTGCTTGTGGATCAGGCCTGCGCCAGCGCCTGCGAATTGGAAGCGTATGGCTTCAGCCAGGTGCCAGGGATGATTGTGATGGGCACTTACCCGACCGCGGGCGTCGAAGCGGAAGTGGCCCGGGGCCAGTTTGTCCTGCCGGAGGGCATGACGCTCCAGGTGCCGACCGGGCGCTTTACGCTGCCAGACGGCAGCCTGTTCCTGGAAGGCCAGGGCGTGCAGCCGACCGACCGCATCCCGATTACGGAAGATCTGGTGCTGGCAAAAGGCGACCCCGTCCTGACCCGGGCGCTGGAGGCAGCCACAAAGTAAGTAACGCCAAAAAGCAAACACACCCGCGCCAGTGAATGAACTGGCGCGGGTGTGTTTAATCGCCGTTTATGGAAGCGTTACAAAGCCAACAACATCAAGGCGTGTTCCGCCAGGGTAAAGAAGGTCCCTGGGAACAACGCCAGCGCCACCACCCCCAAAGCCGATAGGCCGGTTGCCAGGTTCAGCCAGGTATCCTCACAAGCCAAAGGCTCACCCGACCGCATAAACATGACCACCAGCACGCGCAGGTAGTAATAAGCCGAGATGACGGAAGTCAGCAGGCCGATCAGTGCCAGGCCGACCGCGCCGCCCTCGATAGCCGCCCGGAAAATGTAGAACTTGCCCCAGAACCCAATCGTCAACGGAATGCCAGCGAAGGAGAACATCGCCACGAACATGGAGATGCCCAGCAGCGGATACCTGAGGCCCATCCCAGAGAAATCTTCCAGTTCGAGGCCGCGCCCTTCATGTTGTTCAGCTGCCACCACCACGCCCCAGGCCGCGAAGCTGGCCAGGCCATACGCCACCAGGTAAAACAGGGTAGCCGCGACTGAATTTCCGACCACCTCCCCATTGCCATAGGGCACAAAAGCCATCAAGAGATAGCCCACGTGGGAAATGCTGGAATAGGCCAGTAAGCGCTTGATATTGCGCTGCGAAATCGCCAGCAAATTACCGACGATCATCGTTAGGGCGGCGATCGCCCACAGGACGGGCGTCAGAGCAGCCGCCATGGTCGGGAAGGCCAGCACGAACACGCGCATCAGGGCCGCAAAACCGGCTACTTTCACACTGACGGACATAAAAGCAGTCACAGAAGAAGGCGCGCCCTGGTACACATCCGGCGTCCACATATGGAAAGGCACAGCCGATACCTTGAAGGACAGCCCCACCAGCACCAAAGCAGCGCCGACCAGGAACAAGGCCGGGCTGACCAGGCTGCCAGTTTGCACCGCCGCAATGATCAGAGAAAGGCTGGTAGAGCCAGTACCGCCGTAAATAAGGGCGACGCCATAGAGGAAGAAAGCCGAAGAAAACGCGCCCAGCACGAAATACTTGAGGGCGGCTTCCTCTGATTCGACCCGAGGACGAGAAAAACCAGAAAGTACGTACAGCGGGATGGAGAGCAACTCCAGCGCCAGGAATACGACAATCAGATCATAGGCATGGGCCATGAGCATCATCCCGGCTGAGGAGATCAGGATCAGGACGTAATACTCACCGCGCTCGATATTCATCCGGCGAATGTAATCATAAGAAAGGCCAATTCCGAGCAGGCCGCTCGCAAGGATGAGCACATCGGCATAGATGGCAAACCCATCCAGCACAGCCATGCCGTTGAAACCGGGCATGGGCGCAGAACGGAACAGCGCCAGGCTGATCCCCAGGGCAATCGCCAGCCCTAACGCTGCCAAACCAGCCGTGATGCCCTTACGACCGCGGGGTATCCACAAATCAATCACCAGCAGGGCAATGCCCCAAACCGCCACGAAAAGCGCGGGAAGAACCGTTATCAAGTCTCTTGCATACATCAGTGCCTCCCTCGCTAATGGACTGCCAGAGCCGCGGTCTGTACCAGCGCGACCAACTGCTCAACAGTGGGATTGATGAGGTTAAAGAATGGCTTGGGGTATAAGCCAATCCAAAAAATGAGCACTAACAGCGGCAGCAGGATGACCACTTCGCGGGCAGTAATATCGCGCATCTTCTCTGTTTCGGAATTATGAATAGCGCCGAGAAAGACCCGCTCGAAGAGGAACAACAGATAAACTGCCGCTAAGATCACGCCCACCGTAGCAATGCCAGCAAACCAGCGTCCGCCCACCAGCGGCGCGTTGAATGTCCCTAACAGAATGGTAAACTCTCCTACAAAGCCATTCAGCCCTGGCAGTCCGAGCGACGACAGCACCGCGATGAGCATCAACCCACCCAGCACAGGCATCACTTTCCAGGCGCCGCCAAACGCCTCCATATCACGCGTGTGACGGCGCTCATAGAGCATGCCGACGATGAGGAACAGCGCGCCTGTGCTCAAGCCGTGATTGACCATTTGAAATCACTGCGCCGGAAAGACCTTGCAGGTTGAGCGCAAAGATACCGAGCATTACAAAGCCCAGGTGACTGACCGAGGAGTAAGCCACCAACTTTTTCATGTCACGCTGAGCATAAGAGACGATTGCGCCGTAAATAATACCAATGACTGCCAGAGCAGCGATCCACGGAGCGGCTGCCAACGTGGCCTGCGGGAAGAGCGGCAGGTTGAAACGAATGAAGCCGTACGTCCCCATCTTCAGCAGCACCCCAGCCAGGATGACTGAGCCAGCCGTAGGCGCTTCAACATGCGCATCGGGCAGCCAGGTATGCAAAGGCCACATCGGCACTTTGATGGCAAAAGCCGCCGCGAAGGCCAGGAACAGCCACATTTGAACCCCGGCAAACAATTCGCGGCTGGCGATCAGCGCGGGCAGCGAGAAGGTGCCTACTGTCAAACCCATGTACAGGATCGCCAAAAGCATCAGGACAGAGCCGGCCATGGTAAACAGGAAGAACTTAATGGCTGCGTAAACGCGGCGCTCGCCGCCCCACATCCCAATCAGGAAGTACATGGGCACCAGGGTGAACTCCCAGAAGATGAAGAACAGCACCAGGTCTTGCGCCACAAAAACGCCTAACATGCCCACTTCAAGCAGCAGGAAAAAGAGCATAAAGCCTTTTACCCGTTCTTGAATGCCTTCCCAGCTAGAGAGAATGGACAGCGGCGTCAGCAGCGCGGTCAGCAGCACCATGAGCAAACTAAGACCGTCTACGCCGAAATGAAAACCGATTTGCAAACCGGCCGACTGCGACCAGAGCCAGTTGGCTTCCATTTGCAGGTTTGGGTTAGCGGGGTTAAACAGCGCCAGCACCCACAGCGAGAGGCCAAACGTTACCAATGAGGTCAGCAGTGCGACCCACCGGATTGCGTTCTTGTTCTGCTCGTTCATAAACGCGATGAGTATAAAACCCACCAGTGGAAAGAAGGTTACCAGGATGAGCGGATTGATCATACCCTGTCCTTAGAGAAGAAGTACATATGCCTGAACCCGGGCCGCATCAGGGCACGTGCCAGAAGATCAGGTAGGTCAGGATGGCAACAACGCCAAGCAGCACCATCAGGGCATAAGAACGGACAAAGCCGTTCTGTATCTGGCGCAAAAACTGCGAAGAGACGCGCGAGATGAAGCCAAAGCCATTTACAATGCCATCAATCAAGCCCTGATCGAATGGCAGCGCCAGGAAGCGCGCTACAGCACGGTAGGGCTGGACGAAGATATAGTGGTATGCCTGATCGACCCACCAGCGGTTCGCCAGCGCGTTGAACAGGCCCGACACACGCTCCTGAAGCGGATCGACTGCGTTGGGGCGAGTGATTGGACGGCGGCCGTAAATAAGCCAGGCCGTAAACAGACCCAGCAGCGCGACCACCAGGGCCGAAATGGCCGTTACCGCGACAAAGCCAGTCGGTGGAGGCAGTTCGATAGAGTGTTCCAGCCAGTAATCAAGCGTAAAGACGCCCGGCAGGTTGATGGCTCCCCCAAAGAAGGCGAGGAACGCCAGGATCATCAGCGGAACGGTGATGATCGCCGGCGTTCTCATTCGCAGCGCCAGCCGCGCGGGTACGCGAAGGGCCAAAGAACACCAGCGATATCTGACGCCACATGTAGAACGCCGTCAGGAATGCGGCTGCCACCAGTAGAATGAGAATGATCGGGTTATATTGGGTAGCTGCGGCAATGATTTCATCTTTCGAGAAGAAACCTGCCAGCGGCGCAATCCCTGACAGGGCCAGCGCGCCGATCAGATAAACCCAGAAGGTAACGGTCATGCGCGAACGCAGACCGCCCATGTTCCGCATATCCTGCGGGTCAAACTCGCCATGCCCAGAGGGGCCACCGTGAGCATGGCCGGCCCCATAAGCAGCCGTCTCGCCGCGCTCCATCCCCAGAATGACCGATCCGGCGGAAAGGAAGAGCAGCGCCTTGAAGAAGGCATGCGTGATGAGGTGGAACATCCCCGCCACATACGCGCCCATGCCAACGGCAGCGACCATAAAGCCTAACTGGCTGATGGTGGAATAGGCCAGCACGCGCTTGATATCGTTCTGCCCTACAGCAATCGTGGCGGCGAAGAAAGCCGTTAGCGCGCCGATCCAGGCCACAGCCGCCGCAGCACTCGGAACATCCATGTAAAACAGGTGCGAGCGGGTGATCAGGTAAACGCCAGCCGTGACCATCGTGGCGGCATGAATGAGGGCCGAAACCGGGGTAGGACCTGCCATCGCGTCTGGCAGCCAGACATACAGCGGAATCTGAGCAGACTTACCGGTGACCCCCAGCAGCATAAACAGGGTGATCGCTAACATCACGCCCGGCGCCGCTGAGGCGACCGCTGGAATGCGCTCAAAAACGGTCGTGAAATCAAAACTGCCAAAATTCCAAAAGATGAGAAACAGTGCGATCAGCAGGCCGAAATCGCCGATGCGGTTGACAATGAAAGCTTTCTTAGCCGCCTGCGCGTTGGCAATGCCATCCGCGCCCTTTTCAAACCAGAAACCGATCAAAAGATAAGAACAAAGCCCGACACCCTCCCAGCCGACGAACAACATCAGGTAGTTGTTGGCGCTGACAAGGATCATCATAGCCATGATAAACAGGTTGAAGTAAACGAAAAACCGGCTGTAGCGGCCCGGATCTTCATTATGCCTGACATCCTGATACATGTAACCAATGGCATAAATGTGGATCAGTGTGCCCACCCCCGAGACCACCAGCATCATGGTCACGGATAACGTATCCACGCGGAAAGCCCAGGCCACATTCAGAGCGCCGACGGTAATCCAATCTGCCAGGGGCACGACCACCGCTTCAGGCTGACCGGAAAGTCCCACAGCCAATAAAACGGACACCACAAAGGCAAGACCTACCGCCACACTGGCTACCCAACCGGCGCCGCGCTGGCCGAGCGATTTACCAAACAGTAGGTTAATTGCCAGACCGATCAATGGCAGAAAAACCACCCAGGGAACCAGGGTGAAATAGGGGCTAACTTGGCTTACTTCTTGAAGCAACATTTTTGCACCTCCCTTCTGCCGGCAGCTTTAGCCTTTGAGGCTGTTAAGCTGATCCATATCGATGCTGCGCTTGGTGCGGAAGATTTCGACCATCAACGCCAGGCCAATGGCAACCTCAGCCGCTGCGACCGTCATGACAAAGAACACGATCAACTGGCCTTGCAGTTGGCCGAACATACGGGCAAAGGTGACAAACACCAGATTCGCCGAGTTAAACATTAATTCCAGCGACATGAACATGATGAGCGCATTACGGCGGATCAACACGCCGAGCACGCCCAGCACAAACAAAACCGCTGAAAGAGCCAGGTAATAGGAAACAGGAACCATGCGCTACATCCTCCTCACGGCAGGTTATCTGGCGACTGATTAGGCCTGTTCGGCTTATCCGGCTTAGCCAGCATAATGGCGCCCACCGCCGCCGAGAGCAAAATGACTGCGGTGACTTCAAACGGCAAAACATATTGAGTGAAAAGCATCTCGCCGATAGCCGCAGGCGCGCCGTAACTGGCGAGGGGCACAGCCACAGGCGCCGCCTGACCTGCGTTCCGGAACAGATTGAGCGCAAAGTCAATCGCCAGAATAATCACCAGCGGAATGGCAACCAGCGGCTGCCAGCGCAGGTTTTCAGACACCGGCAGGTGTTCCGCCCCCAGTAACATGATGACGAACAAAAACAGCACCATGATCGACCCGGCGTAAACAGTGACTTGCGAAATGGCAATAAAGGGTGCTCCCAGGATAAAGTAGAACATGGCGATGGTGACGAAATTCAACGCCAGCAGCAGCGCCGAATAGACCGAATTGCGACTCACCAGCATACCTATCGCTGTCCCGACAGCGACAAGCGCCAGGATAAAAAAGACAACTAGCGAACCTGGCATTGTCCCTCCTCGTGTGTTAATGATCGGGATCTTGCATGATTGGAACTGAACGGGTGTAGACACCAGGCTCAGACTTCTGAGGCGTGGGTTGACCACCTTCCGCCACCGGATCCAGCAGCATTTCACGGTTGTAGATGGAAGACCGGCGGTCGTAGAACGAAAGCTCGTATTGATCTTTTAAGACAATCGCCTCCGTCGGGCAGGCATCTTCACAGTAACCGCAGAAGATGCAGCGCAGCATGTTGATCTCATACACGCGCGCGTAGCGCTCACCAGGTGAGTAACGTTCCGCATCGGTGTTTTCAGCCGCCTCGACAAAAATGGCATCCGCCGGACAGGCGGCTGCACACAGCGAACAGCCGATGCAGCGCTCTAAACCGTTCTCGTAGCGCTGCAAAACATGCCGCCCACGAAAACGCTCGCGAACCGGGCGTTTCTCTTCTGGATAGGATACCGTCACGGGTTTTGTAAAAAACTCGCGAAGGGTGGTAGCTAAACCTTTTAACATACTAGACACCTCCAAAAAGGGTCAGCGCGGCTGCCGTCAGCAGCACACTCAACAGCGCCAGGGGGAAGGTGACCTTCCAACCAAAAGCCATCAAGCGGTCATACCGAATACGCGGCAGTGTCGAGCGGATCCACACGAATAAGAACAGTAGAAATACCACTTTGGCAAATAAGATGACCGGCCCCAGAAAAGTCAGCGGAAGGATCAACGCGGGCACCGCCGCTTCCAACGCGCCCTGGAAAGGCAGGTAGTAACCGCCCAGGAAGAGGGAAGCGAAGATCATCGAAACGGCAATAATCTTGATGTACTCCGCCATAAAGAACAGGGCGAACTTCATCCCCGAATATTCCGTGTGATACCCGGCGGTCAATTCCTGCTCGGCCTCAGGCATATCGAACGGGGCGCGGTTGGTCTCTGCCAGCATCGAGATAAACAGGATCAGTCCGGCGGCTGGCTGCAAGAAAATAAACCAGATGTTGCGCTGCGCTTCGACAATCGCCACCAGACTCATCGAGCCAGCCAGGAGGATCGGAACGATAAAGCTAAAGCCCATCGCAATTTCATAGCTGATCATTTGCGCCGTCGAACGCAGGCCGCCCAGGGTGGCATACTTGTTGTTTGACGACCAACCCGCCAGCGTAATGCCGTAAACAGAAATAGAAGTAACCGCCATGATATACAGCACGCCAATGTTCAAATCCGCCAGGTACAGCGGAATAGGCCGTCCAAACACCTCTGCCGGGATAACGCGCCCCCAGGGAACCACAGCCGTAATAATGAGCGCCGGGATAACGGTGATCACCGGGGCCAGGATAAAGATGATCCGGTCGGCTTTATCAGGAATCAATTCTTCTTTGAAGATCAGCTTGATTCCGTCCGCGACCGGCTGCAAAGAACCAAAAGGGCCAGCCCGGTTAGGGCCAATGCGATCTTGAATTTTCGCGAGAACGCGACGCTCAAACAGGGTGACGTAAGCAAAGCCGCCGGTCATCGCCAACAAGATAATGACAGATTTGATCAACCACTCAATATATAAGCCTGTATCCATGCTCACCTCAGTCGATGTAACTTTCAGACCACGGCCTGTTCAGCCAGGCGCTGCACGGGCACGGTTTGCGGAGCAGCCAGCGGGATGCCAACACTGCGCGGCAAAGCAGCAACGCCTTCCGGCAGACTATCATCCAGTTCGACCCCCGCGCGATACTCTGTCCCGTTCAGAGTCAGCCCCACCGCATCATTTTCAGCCAGCCCGAAAGCAGCAGCCGTGTTGGGATGCAGGCGTAGGGCGCGTTTAATCAGGCGCGCATGCAGCAAGATGGAGGGAACTACGGTTTGCCCATGATCGTACAGGCGCGTAATGGGCACCACCCGCAGACTGCCAGAGGGCTGCTCGGCCTGTTTTTCTTGTTCGGCGGCTGGTTGTTTTGCCGGGTGGTTCTCCATCATCTTTTGATCGGCCTGCCAGCGCCCACTCTGAACACCAGGTTGCAGCTGGACGCCCAGCCCTTGATGGTTGTCATACTGCGTGCCGCCATAATAGAGATCTTCACGACCAATAATCGGCCACTGCTCTTTGACTTCACTCAACTTTGGATAGGTCAAACCGGCATAGTCTGGAACAGCCTCAACCAGACGCTGAAACACGAGCGAAGCAGCGCGCGGTTCCACCGGTAGATTGAGACGCTGCCCTAAGCGCCCGGTGATGACGAAGTCAGGCTGGGTGCCGCGGAAGGAGGACACCGCCGGGTAAAAACGCTGTACGCGCCGCTCGCCAGAAGTAAAGGTCCCTTCGCGCTCGATGAAACTCTGCACAGGCAGCACCACATCTGCCAGGTGCGCCGTTGCCGTCATGAACATTTCTTGCACGACGACAAAACCAGCCTGTTCCAGCGCCTGAACCATGCGCGGATCATCTCCAGCGGGATCCGCAGCGGCAACATATACAGCGCCCGCGCCGCTCAGCAAGCCCGCCAGATCTTCTACTGGCTCAAAGCCCAGGTCAAAAGCGCCCTGATTGTTGGCCTTCGGCCAGACGCCGACCAGGCCATTGTTAGCGCGACCGACATGATTGGTGGCGACTAACAAGGCCGCCGCTGCCTGCGCCAGGGCGCCCGTGCCGGGCAAGCCCAGGCCTTCACTTCCAAAGAAGATGACCGCGTTTTCAGCGTCAGCAAAAGCCTGAGCTGCTTTCTGCAGATCATTCAACCCAGCATTTTCATCCTTTTTCTGCAAAGCTTCTTGCTGAAGCGCCTGTAAGGTGGCCGCTTCCTGTCCGTACTCGTAACGCACAACCTGTTTTGCGTAGTCTTCCAGCTTGGTGTGGCGCGGGTTGACCACGATCAACTTCGCACCGCGATCCGCCGCCTGTTTGACGCGCAGATACCAGATCGGGGCTTCTTCTTCCAGGTCACTGGCAATCACCAGAATAGCCGTCTCCGCGCCCATCTTGCCGATGTTAGAACCTTCTGCCAGCCCCACCCGGCCGGTCCATTCACCGCCGGCCATATGGCTGTACTGAACAGGTTTACCCCCCAGTCCCTCAGTGAGTTCGCGCAGGTTGAACAAGTCTTCGTTCGCCAGGCTGCCGCCGGCCAGCGTCACCAGATTGCCGCTCGCGGCCTGCAAACCCTGGGCCGCGGCTGCGAGGGCCTCCTCCCAACTGACCGGAACCAGCTCGGCGCCACGCCGAATCAGCGGCTCCACCAGGCGTTCGGGGCTTTCAGCAAAGTGATAAGCAAAGCGGCCTTTGTCGCAAATCCAGATCTCGTTGACTTCCTCGTTCTGACGCGGCATGATGCGCTTGACCACCGAGCGCCCGCTGGAAATGGCCTCGCGGCGCACATTGACAGACAGATTGCAACCGACCGGGCATTGCGTGCAAATGGAAGCCGAGTACTTCAGTTCCCAGGGGCGCGCTCCAAACCGAAAATCGGCTGTCGTCAACGCGCCGACCGGGCAGATGTCGGTGGTGTTGCCGGAGAAGTAAGAGTTGAAGCCTGGCTCTGACAGCGAGACGATCTCGAGCGAACGCCCGCGCTGCGAAAAGCCAATCACCGGGTCGCCGACGATTTCATCCTGGAAGCGGATGCAGCGCGCGCACTGAATACAGCGCTCGCGGTCGAGGAAGATGAGCTCGCCCAGGGGGTAGTGTTTTGCCAGGTGAATTTTTTCGTCCAGCAGAAAGCGGCTTTTACTGGGGCCGTGGGCCATGGTCAGGTTTTGCAGCGGGCACTCTCCACCCTTGTCACAGATTGGGCAGTCCAGAGGGTGCGAGGTCAGCAAGAACTCCAGCACATCCCGGCGGGCTCCAATGACCTTATCTGAACCGGTTCTAACCATCATGCCTTCTGAAACAGGGGTCGTGCAGGCTGTTTCCAGCTTCGGTCCAAACTGAACGACCGGTGAGCCGTCGTCATTCTTCTGCACCTGCCCGGTCGTACGGTCCACCACAGGGCGACCGATCTCCACCAGGCACATCCGGCACATCCCAACCGGTTCCATCTTCGGATGGTAGCAAAAGACCGGAATATCATTGTTGACAATCTTGGCAGCGTCAACAATCAAGGTTCCGGCGTCCACGGTTACCGGACGATCGTCAATGAATAGGTTAATTTGTTTTGCCATACGTTCGCTATCTCTCATCCAGGTCAGCATTATCAGGGGACTGGGCAGGGGAGATCACCGGAACGGCATCTGCCCCGCGCGGAGCGCCTTGTGCCACGGCAGTATCAAAGTCCTCGCGGAACTGCTTAATGGAGGTGCTCACGGCCATGGTCGAGAACTCTCCTAAAGCACACAGGCACTTTCCCACAATCTGACTGGCAACATCATTTAAAAGGTTAATATCTTCGGGCCGAGCGCGCCCGCTGGCAATCCGCCTGGTCAGGTGGTTCATCCAGTAGGTGCCTTCACGGCAGGGGGTACACTTCCCGCAGGATTCGTGTTTGAAGAAGTTGACGGTTTTATCCACCAGCCAGGCCATGTTGACCGTATCATCCACCACAATTACAGAGGCCGAACCGAGGGCTGAATCCAACTTGCTCACCGATTCATAATCCATTGGCGTGTCCAGCGCTTCGTCGGTAGCCGTAATAATGGCTGAAGAAGCCCCAGCCGGCATAATGGCCTTGATCTGATGACCACCAGGAATACCGCCGCCGTGCTTAAAGATCAGGTCACGGAAGGTAGTACCAAGCGGGAGTTCATAGTTACCGGGACGATTGACATTCCCAGACAACGAGAAGATCTTGACCCCTGGGCTCTTTTCGGTTCCCCACTGGCGGTACCAGTCGGAACCATTCTGGATGATGCCGGGCAGGTTCGTTAGAGTCTCTACATTGTTGATAACAGTCGGTTTGCCATAGAGTCCATAAACAGCCGGGAAGGGCGGGCGCAAACGTGGCTGGCCCAACTTCCCTTCCAACGATTCGAGCAAAGCCGTTTCTTCACCACAAATATAAGCGCCTGCTCCCAGGTGGGTATATAAACGCAGGGAATAGTCGGTGCTGAAAAGGCGGTCCCCTAACAGGCCCTCCTTTTCAAGCTCGGCGATGCATTGATCCAGCTTTTCAGCAATCGGCCAGAACTCGCCGCGCAGGTAGATATAGGCCACATTCGCGCCGACTGCATAAGCGCACAGCATGACCCCTTCCAGAAACTGAAAGGGATTGCCTTCCATAATTTCACGATCTTTAAAAGTGCCGGGTTCTGATTCGTCCGCGTTACAGACCACGTAGTGAGGCCAGAGATTATCGGGCAAGAAAGACCACTTCACACCCGTTGGAAAGCCTGCCCCACCACGACCACGCAGGCCAGAAGCCTTCACGACGTTCACCAGGTCCACCGGCTTCATGGTGGTGACGGCTTTGTTGAAAGCCTTAAAGCCATCATGCTCGCGGTAAACACTTAATTTACCAATATCGGGAATGCTGCGATGACGCAGAAGCACATATTCTTGCTCGCTCATGGCCCGACCTCCTCGTCTACCCCCAGGGCATGTCCATCCGACTTAACTTTGCCGGACCAATGACGGCGTGTTTCTTCAATCCAGGCCACAGCCTTCTCGAGTGTTTGGTTTTCATGATAGTCAATATCGCCATCCCCCTGCACCTGGAACATGGGCGCGCGATGGCAGGCTGCCAGGCACTTCACCGCTTCCACCGTGAACATGCCGTCGGGCGTGGTCTCCCCCACCTGGACGCCCAAATAGTCACACAGTTTCTGCAAGAACTCGTCCGCACCCCGTAAAGCACAGGGCAAGTCGTTGCAAACCTGAATGTGGTAATGACCGTAGGGTTCTTCGTAGTAAAGGGAGTAAAAGCCCACTACCGAAGCGACTTCAGTGGTCGAAATCTCCAGAATTTCGGCAATTTCGGCCATCGCCCGGATCGACACATACCCCGGATCACGCTGGGCAATATATAACAACGGCATCACGGCAGAGCGTTTAAAGTCTGCCGGATATTTCTTCAGGATGCGATTTACTTCTTCTTTGTATTTGCTTAAAATCTCGTTCACCGGTCGCAGTCTCCCAAGACGATATCAATACTTCCGATGATCCCCACAACATCCGCCACAAAATGATTGCGGCTAAGGAGCGGCATGATTTGCAGGTTAACAAAGGAGGGCGTCTTCTGGTGCATGCGCAGCGGTTTCGGCCCACCGTCCCCTTCCAGGTACACGCCCAACTCACCACGCGGCGATTCCGTCGCCACATACACCCCACCTTTGGGCGCGTTGAAACCTTCCGTCCACAACTTAAAGTGGTGGATCAGTGATTCCATGCTGATACCAATCTCAGAACGAGGAGGGGGAACCACTTTGCGGTTGTTGCTGCGAATAGGACCGTAGGGCATGGTGTCTAACGCCTGGCGAATGATGCGCAGTGATTTACGCAGTTCAGCCACCCGAACCATATAACGGGCATAGATATCCCCGCCTTCATAGGTAGGAATATTAAAGTCGTACTGTTCGTAGCCAGAGTAGGGCATCACTTTGCGCATATCGTAAGGCATTCCGGTAGCGCGAATGATCGGCCCGCTGACTCCCCACTCGATGCACTGCTGGGTCGTAATCACCCCAATCCCCTTCGTGCGGTCGATGAAAAGCTCATTCTTGGTCAACAGCGCTTCATATTCATCGATCCGAGACGGCATGTAATTGAGGAAGTCACGCACAGCAGCTTCAAACTCAACGGGCACATCTCGCCACAGGCCGCCAGGGCGAATGTAGGTCGTCATCATGCGCGCGCCCGAAATCATCTCGAAGATGTCGAGAATTTTTTCGCGGTCACGCATGGTGTACAAGAAGAGGGACATGGCGGCCAGGTCGAGGGCAGAGGTGCCCAACCAGAGGTGATGAGAGTTAATCCGGGTAAGCTCGGCCAGGATGACTCGAATAGCCTGAGCGCGTGGAGGCACGTCCAGCTCCAACAACTTTTCCAGCGCCAGACAGTACACCAGGTTATTACCGAGCGGGTTCAGGTAATCCATGCGGTCGGTCATCACTTCCGCTTCCTGATAAATCTTGTTTTCCATGTTCTTTTCAATACCAGTATGCAGGAAACCAATATCAGGAATGCAGTTTAAGACAGTCTCGCCATCCAGTTCCAGCAGCAAGCGCAGCACCCCGTGGGTGCTGGGGTGCTGAGGGCCCATATTGAGGAGCATGGTTTCGCCTTGCATGGCCCGCTCTGAAACCAGATGTCGGAGTTCATTTACATCAACTTCGCGTATTTCGGTCATAAGGGTTTCTCCTGGGCTATTCTTTCGGGCGCGGCTTGCGGCGTTCAACCTCATCCAGGTTAAACCAAAACTCCACTTCCTCATAGCCAAGCGGGTAATCTCTACGCAGTGGATGGCCCTCCCAATCGTAAGGCATCAGAATGCGGCGAAGATCAGTATGCCCATCAAAGTAAATGCCGAACATATCCCAAATCTCGCGCTCAAACCAGTTCGCATTGGGGAAAACCTTCTCCATCGTTTCAATATGCGGGCTGTGACCATTCAAAGTCACGCGCAGCATGATAATCAGCGGTTTCTTGATTGAGCGGACTTGGTAAACAAGATGGAACCGAGGTTCTTCCTGCGGCCAGTAATCCACCGCAGTTTCATCGCTGAGAAAGACAAACTCAAACTCATCGCGGAGGGCGCGCGCAGCCTCAATGATCTTATCCGCAGGGACGGTTAAAATCATCTGGTCGCGGAACACCTCCCGCTTTGCGCCAAAACGTTCCTCAACTGCCGAAGCGACCTGTTCGAGTGTGGCGTCCATAAACTATTCCTATTCCAGTTGTGCAAAAGAAGTATCTCTGCCAGCCAGGAGATCAGGCGGGATCAGGCATACTTCTTGAAGTTTTCGTTTTGAACCTTTTCGTGCAAGGTCATAATGCCATGGATCAAACCTTCCGGGCGCGGCGGGCAGCCGGAAACATAAACGTCCACGGGTACAATCTCATCTACCCCCTGTAGAATCGCGTAATTGTTAAAAACGCCCCCCGTAGAGGCACAGTCGCCCATAGAAATTACCCATTTCGGCGACGGCATCTGGTCGTACAACTGGCGCAGGATAGGCGCCATCTTGCGGCTCACCCGTCCCGCCACAATCATCAGATCCGATTGGCGCGGGCTGGCGCGCATTAACTCCATCCCAAAACGGCTCATGTCATAAGCCGGAGCCTGAGCCGACATCATTTCAATGGCACAGCAGGCTAAACCAAAAAGCATGGGCCACATTGAATTCGTACGTGCCCAGTTCACCATTTTTTCCAGTGAAGTGGTCACAATCCCCATATCGCCGGTTTTCTGCTCTAGTCCCATTCAAGCGCTCCTTTCTTCCACGCATATAAATGCGCTACCTCTAAAACAATTACAAATAACAGAATGAGCACAAGCCCGGGCGCGCCCAAAAAACGAAACGAGACAGCCCACGGCAGGAAGAAAATAACCTCGATGTCAAACAGAATAAACAGTACCGCGATCAGGTAGTAACGAATATTCATCCTGCGTGCGCCTGGTCCATAAGGGACCATGCCCGACTCATAAGGCATTGCTTTTTTCTTGGAGGGGCGTCGAGGGCCAAAGACAGTGCCCAGAACAACTACCAGAAAACCCAAAATGGTAGCAAGTGCAATCAATATTAAAACCGGAAGGTACTCGATCAGCATAGACAAATCCCCACAAGCTTTATCCAATTCCTATTTGATTTTCTATTCAATGAGTATATCATAGCTTATCAGTGGTGGCAATTTTCACAAACTCAATATACAAAAATCGAACCTTAAGAACGGATTAAGATTCGATTAAACAAGCCGGGCGTTTTTATTTTACACCCGTCTGAAACTTACTTCAAATTTTTTAATCTATGAATTGACTTCTGCCGGAGTACTGACCATCTCATTGAGCAGCCGAGATGCCCAGCCATTCTCGTGGCGATCCAGGCGGGTGATGCCTTCGAGCGTGAGGAACTTGATATTACTGTACTGGGGCTCTTTATAATCGCGCACCTTGCCGCTCTGCACCGCCTCAATCACCTGCTCAATACCTGTCTCTACCGTCCATTCAGGCGTAAAACCCAGCGCCCGACGAATCTTGCTAAAGCCGACCCGGTAATTGCAGGGATCTACTTCATCCCCTTTGTTGATAATCGCCGCACCGGGCACGTAGCCGTGAATCATTTCGCCAATCCGGCTGATGGTGTAGTTTTGCTCATCGGAGCCAACGTTGAAAATTTCCCCGCGCACCGTCTCCACCGGAGCCGACAGCACGGACATAATGGAGCGCGCCGCATCCTCCACATGTACGAAAGAACGCCACTGGTTGCCGCCAAAGATCGTAATCTCACGGTCGATCAGCGCCTTAGCAGTTAGCAGATTGACCACCAGGTCGAAGCGGTAGCGCCCCGAAAGCCCGTAGACCGTGCTAAAACGCAGAATAACCGGGGCAAAAGTATCATTAGCCATGCTGAGGAGTACTTTTTCAGAGGCCGCCTTGCTGCGTGCGTACAGCGAAACCGGCTTTAGCACGGAGTTCTCATCTAAAATCTGTTCAGAAGCGCCGTAGACCGAGCAAGTGCTGGCGAAGATGAAGTAACGTACCCCACAGCCCTTTGCCACCTCAGCAATCATGCGCGTGGCCATCAGGTTAATTTCGGTGGTCAGGCCTTCATCCAATGCGCAAGCCGGGTCGCCGACAATCGCGCCCAGATGAATGACAGCATCCACATCCTGCATGGCATTCACCACCTGGTCGATCTGGCGGAAGTCGGCTGGCATCACTTCCAGGCGCGGATCTTCCAACCAGGGCTGGATGGGCGCGTTTCCGTAGATCAGCAAATCTAACACCCGGACGTGATAGCCCTGCTCCAACAGGCGCGGAACCAGTGAGGAGCCAATAAAACCAGCGCCGCCGATCACCAGCGCCCGGCGAATCTTCGGCGCTTCAGCTTCAGTCTGCGCTGACCGGTCAGGACGCATCACCCGCTTCCAAACTGAGTTCCAGGCCCGCGCGGAAATCAAAAATACCACGCTCAGCGCCCAGGAAACCAGGATGGGGCCGCGTGTTAAACTAAAGTACCCTTTGAGGAAGTCGAAGAAAATCCCTTGTGAAAGGTAAGCCAGGGCGCCAAAGATCAGGTAGGCTACACTGACCGCCTGCACCACTACCAACGCTTTATAGCGCCCGCGGTAGAGCCGCCCCTGGCTGTAAAAGCCATTCAACATAAATGAGCCCAGGCAGATGAGTGTCAGCAGCCAGGCGCTGTCCAGATAGGCATTCCAGTAGTTCCACAGAGTCCGTTTGTAATCAAGGTTGACATCAATGAAAGCCACAAACCATAGAAAACGCGCGACCAACGATGTCAACACAGACAGGTTGATCAGCAGCGCGTCGACCAGCATTTTTAAGATTCCTTCTGGCGGTATCTTACTCACCAGACGATTCAGGAAATCTTTCAATCGATTACTCCCGGCAATTGAATTCCAACATCGGCTTTTGATTCACCCATCTATTGAGACGGTGTGAGTGAGCCCGAGATTTCTCAGCCCCAACACGCTCACCCTCTTGGCGATTCCATCGAATGACGGTATTTTAGCCGGCTTGTTGATCGAGACATTGGCGGACAGCCTGACGCTGTTGGTAAATGCGCTGCACAGCTTCACAGATCGGCATCATCACCTCAACATCCATATTCGACCACATGGGGAAGCTGAGGCTGTTCGCAGACAGCCAATCCGTAGCGGGCAGCGGGCGACCATCATAATAGTGCTGATAGGCCGTCTGCCGGTGGACCGGCGGGTCGTAGTATTTGCGGGTATCGATATTCTCAGCAGCCAGGGCCAGCGCCAGTTCATCCCGTGTCAGGCCAAAGGCGTCCGGGTCAATCACAATCGAAAAGTCCTTGTACGAACAACGATCGCCCGGGAATACTTCCTGGAAGGCTACTCCTGGCAGCACCCCTAACATCTCATGATACAGATCCGCGGCCTGATTACGTTTCTGAGCGGCTTCTTCCAGCCCTTCCAGGCTGCGCAGCCCCAACAGGGCGTTGAACTCAGGCATACGGGCGTTCAGCCCGGCAAACCAACTGTCGTAGTTACCGCCGTTCCCGTACTCGCGCCCCATGCTAATCGACTGGGCCAACGCATCACTGTTGGTGGCGACAATGCCACCTTCACCAGAAATCAACAGTTTGGTAGGGCTCAAACTGAAAACATGCGCGTCGGCTTGCCCACCCACCGGCTGGCCCTGGTACAGGGCGCCAAAACCGTGCGCCGCGTCGAAAATTAGCTTCAGGGAATGCCGCTCAGCTACCTTTTTAAGCGCGTCAATCTCAGCCGGGTTGCCAAAGTTATGAACCGCCACAATCGCGCTGGTTTGCGGCGTGATGGCGGCTTCGGCGGCAGCCGGGTCGAGGTTGGTGGTGCCTGGGCGAACATCAGCATACACCGGGCGCAGACCACTCCAGACCAGCGCGCTGACAGTAGCCATAAAAGTAAAGCTGGGGACCACCACATCCCCGGTCAGGCCCAGCCCTTTGTAAGTCAGCATCAAGCCCGAAGTGCAGGATGAAACCGCAATGGCGTGTTTAACACCTAAATGCTCGCGAACCGCTTTTTCAAAGGCCTTTAGATACTCGCCTTTGGTTACCATCCCCGATTGAACGATCCCTTGAACCCCTTCCGCCAGCTGCGAAAAATCGGGCAGCACCGGACGCACGATATTCACTTTGCTTTGGAAGGCTGGCTCCCCTCCCAAGATGGCAGGTAAATCACCCATTCTTATTGGACCTCCACGCAGTTTCTCACAAACTCCGGACCCGGATCGTTCGCATGTCAACGGGCAAGCACTCAGAATGCACTTTCCTTACGATATTCATTCTCTTTGTAGTGACAGGTTATTTGCATCATAACCCACATAGTTTGAATTTGCAAGCAAATCCACGAGGGGGCAGCGAGGGCACAAGCAAAGCATAGTACGAGTAGAAAAGATTGTCAACTATGTCACGGATACAGAGGACAGTCTCAGTTGAGCGGAATCACTTTATAAATAAATACATCCTGATCTGCATAAACTTCCTGCAAGCGGGCACACTCGGACAGCATCCCTGGCTGAAGATTGCCCACCCCCTGATGAATATAAATGTACGATAGGTTGGCATCACGCATTAACCGCCAGAAATCAGGCGTGCAGCCCGTGAGCTTGCTGCTCCGGTCGGCCCAATCCTGCACCTGTTGATCGTAGGTGGAAGGTCCCCAGTTATAAATGACAGGCGGCACCAGGCTGCCGCGTCCAGTGTAGGGCAGCAGCCAGAAACCACCGTCCACGCCGCGGTAAATAGGCCCCATCCAAAGGGTGCTGTTAATGAAAAAGCGCGCATCTGGGGCAGTATGCTCGCGGACCCAATTCAAGGCCTGCACATCCCCCTGGGTCACAAAGACCGTCACAGGGTTGACTACTGAGCGGGTTTCACGCGCGCCCCACAATAACAACCCACCAGCCACCAGCAGCAGCGCCCCATGGCCTACCCAGGGGCGAAAAACGCGCCCCGCAGCCGCCGCGGCTGAAACCAGCAAGTCCGCCAACAGCAGAGCAGCCGGGAAAAAGAGCACAATCGCGTAGTGGTCCGGGCGGAAAGGCCCCAGCCGCAGGCCAAAAGGCAGCGTTAACAGCCCCAGCAGCAGGGCCCAGGCTACCAGCAGGCGCATGACCGGGCGGCGCAGGGCGAACAACAACCCTACTCCCGCCAGGATGAGTAAAATATGGTTGTGGCGCGGACCTAACAAGAAGTAGAGATACTGCCAGTCCTGTGGAGAGAAAAACGCTGATGGGCTGCCGCCTTCTGGCAGCGTCAGCGAAACACCCGCCATACGGTTAAACGACCAGACTCGCCACAGCCAGGGCGCAGCCAGCAGCCCGCCCAGCAAGCTAAAAGCGACCAGCCGCCAGGGCAGCCAGCGCGCATCGCGGCGTAAGACAGCCCGCAGCAGGGCTGCCAGCCCTAACACCCCTAAAAACAAAAGCGCAAGTACCAGCGCCAGATAATGCGCCATGCACAAACCCGCCAGCAGCATCACCAGGCGAATACCTGCACCCAGGGCGCGCGGACGCCGGCTGAATTCCAGGGCGGCTGCCAGCGCCGGACCCAGCACAATCAAGCCAGTTAGCAGGGTGTAACGGCCCCAGGTCAGGTAATAGGCGGGCATTTGGAAAGCAAAGCCCACCAGCAGCGCCGCTAAAGCAGGCCGCAGATAACGCCAGGGTCCTCGCTCGGGTTCGGTGATCCTGTGCTGTACGAGCAGCGCCCATCCCAACCGGTAAACGGATAAGGCGACCGCGGCATTCAAGATCTGCCCAAACCAGAGCACTGCCTCTTCCGGCGAGACCTGCGCCCAAAAGGCAAACAGCGCCGCGATCAGGTGAAAGCCGTAGTGATAGAAAAAGGGGACCGGCAGGTAGGGGCCCAGGTTCGGCGGAACCCCGCCGTATTCGAGGATTTTACGAACAATCAGCGTGTGGTGAACGAGAATCGACCCAGGCCGGCAGCGCCAGGTCGCGGGCCTGATAAAACCGCCAGATCACAAGGGCCAGTAAGAAAATACACGCCCCTAGCAGGTAAATCACGGCTTGCACAGAGATACGCACGCCCGAACGCTGGAACCGCCGCAGCAGGCCCCAGGCCCACAACAGCAGCGCCGCGCCGTAGAAAGCCGCTACCGCCCCACCCGAAAGGCGGATACCAGCCACGAACAGCCACAGGCCAATTAATGCTGAAAGAGAGATACTCAACCCAAGCGCATCTGCCAGGCGCGACAGGGCATCTACCGGGTGGCTTTCGGCGCGTGGTAGATGCACCAAAAGAGCGCTTCCGGGCACAACCAGCACCAGAAAGGCCGCCAGAATCATATGAAGATGCGTAAGCGCAAACTGCGGCTGCATTACTTCCAATCATAAAACAAAAACACCCTCCTGGCATAGGTTAACCGAGATGGTGTTTAGCATTTTTACAAAGGCGAAAACCCCGCGACTGGGTTAAGAAAAATGCACCTCACTCCTGCAAAATGAGTACTGGCTCATTTCACAGGAATGAGGCTGCGTAATCAACGAACCTTACGACAGGTATTCGCGCAAGTGGCGGCTGCGGGTTGGATGGCGCAGTTTGCGCAGCGCCTTGGCTTCGATCTGGCGGATGCGTTCGCGCGTTACGTTGAAGTAACGGCTGACTTCTTCCAGCGTATGATCTTTGCCATCAATCAGGCCGAAGCGTAGTTCAAGCACCTGGCGCTCACGTTCCGAAAGCGCACCCAGCGCGCTTTGCACCTGCTCGCGCAGCATTTCACGGGCAGCAGCATCCATTGGCTCCAGGGCTTCGTCATCTTCGATGAAATCGCCTAACTGGCTGCTCTCTTCATCGCCCACCGGGCGCTCCAGCGAAACCGGCTCTTCAGCCGACTGTAAAATGCGCTGCACCTTAGCAGTGGCCCACACCCAGCGACGACTCACCTCTGGATCTACCGGCAGGTTTTCCTGTTTGCAGTGCCGAATAGTGATCGTATCCTCATCAGAAAGCATACCACCTTCCAGCGCCAACTCTTCCGCGGTGGGTTCGCGCCCCAACTGCTGCATCATCGAGCGCTGCACGCGCAGCAGGCGGGTGATGGCCTCAAACAAATGTACCGGAATGCGGATGGTGCGGGCTTGTTCAGCAATGTAACGGCTGATCGACTGGCGAATCCACCAGGTGGCATATGTGGAGAATTTGAAGCCACGCACCGGATCGAACTTGGTCACCGCCCGCAGCAGGCCCAGATTCCCTTCTTGAATCAGGTCCAGGAAAGAGATGCCCCGCCCCAGGTAACGCTTGGCAATACTGACGACCAGGCGCAAGTTCGCCCGAATGAGGGTCTGGTTTGCCTCATCCGCCCGCCGATGCACACCATCAATCTCCATCGCCAGGTCTTCTTCCGAAGGCAAGTGCTTGGCGAAGAACTCCTCCGGGGGCAGGTGCAACTCACGCTGCAAGTACGTCATCAACGGCGCCGCCACCTCGATTGGCTGGAGATACATGCTGATAAAGACGAGGAAGGCGTGCCGCACCAAACCATCCCAGCGCGAATCCTTCCCCCACAATCCATTGTCGAGATAGGTACGCAGGTAAGACGGCTCATCGGCCTGCCACTGGCGGCGCAGCATCTGCGCTTCAGATAGAACCAGGCTCAGATCGGGCGTGTCTCCCTGTTGAATACGGTTGGAATCTTCGACCAGGCGATCCCAGGCCGCGTAGAGCTCGTGCGCAATGGCTGTGTAGAGGGCATTGTTGTGCTGCGCATGCTCAGATGGAACTTTAAGACCAAGTTCATCAATATGACGTTCCGCTTCAATGCGCGCAGCCAGACGGAACTCACTGTCGGCGTCCAGCAGATTGATTTGCCCAATCTCCTTAAGATAAAGCCGGACGGGATCCTCTGAAAGCTCAATGGCAACCACAGAAGGTCCCACGACTTCCAAAGGATCTTCATTTGCCAGATCCGACCAATCCTCACTCGCCGAACTCGAACTGGGTTCCTCATTCTCCTGTTCGTCTTTTTCGAGGAACTCGTCTTCCTCAGCCGAAGACTGAGCATCCGTCGCCGGTTTGGCCGGTGAGGTTTTTCCCCGCTCAGAACGGGCCCCCCGGGCGGAACCGGCCGGTTTCGACACTGCGGAAGCGTTCTTTCGGGTCCGCTCCGCTGAGGTGGTGTTTGAGTTTGTGGTATTCTTCTTGCGAGCCATATTATAAATATACCATAAATAGAAATTTCATCATTCTTGGCAACGGTATCTACCTGCTTAGAACAGGTAGAGGAAACCGACCTCCTTTGCTAGAATAGGTCCATGCCAACATAAGCAAATCACAATCCATATCACACGTATGGAACTGCGCGAACTCTGTTCGCCAACCATTTGGTACAGATACCCCATCACTTGCATCTGTTGGTGAGCGTACCTCCCTCGGAACGTCTGTTCCGCATTTGCCCCCACTGCAATCGTCCGCTTGACTGCATACGTCGAGACCGCAACTGAGCACAGTTACAAGCCACCCTTAAAATGGCTGGGTGTGGACTCATCTAGCTGAAAGGGCTGACCAAGCGCCTTGTTGATCGCTTTTAACGCCAATGTACACTGAAACACAAATGAACTGATCCCCTGATAGTCTTCAAACTTCAAATTGCCTTCCTGTTGAATATCTTGCTGCATAAAAATGAGCTGATCCATGTGCTTTTTGGTACGGATACGCCGCAGATCCATGATAGTGCGGATCAGATCTTCGACCAGTTTCTCTGGTGAGGGCTCTCCCTGTGGAAACGGATCTAACAGGGAACGAACCAGATCATTCAGGGTATCAGGATGCTTTTCGAGAATAAACTGGTTGGCATCCAGATCGTCCTGTTCCAATGACTGAAGGATCAGCCCGCCCAAAAGCTGGTGATCGGCCCGTTCAAAATCCTCCACCGACAGGTGCATCAGCCCGGCTTTTGCCAGATTCCGGTCCAACAAATACAGCGCCTCGGGCTGGCAAATCAACAATCTGAGGCAGTGCTCCTCCAAAGAGGCTTCACGGCTTACTACCACAACAGATGCCTGGTTTTGCAGCTGCGCTACGCGCTGGCTGGCTGAACGACGGCGAACTGGACGAGCCCCGGAATGCGCGCCTAACAGTGAACGCTCATCGACGCGCAGCAAACGGGCCAGGCGCTGGCGATAGTCCTCGCGCTCTACAGAGTTGGGTACATCTTCGATGAGCGGCAGCACCTGTCCGGCGATCTCACTTTTCACCTTAGGGTCATCCAGATCCTGATCCGCAGCCAGCGTTTCCATCACATGAATGACCACCGGCCGCGCCGCTTCAATAATCCGCGCCCATTCCTGCCGGTCACGCAGCACAATCTCGTCCGGGTCTAATCCTTCCGGCAAGGTAGTGACTCGCAGATCCGCTTCCAGCCGGGCTTCATGCTGCAGCAGACCGCGCGCGTCGAAAACCAGCTCCGCCGAATGATCCATGGCTTTGCGCGCCATTTCCAACCCGCGCAAGGTCGCTTTCTGACCAGCCGCATCTGGGTCGAGCGCCAGCACAATCCGCCGCGTGAGCCGTTTCAGATAGCGCAGTTGGTCTTCGGTGAGGGCCGTCCCCATCGGCGAAACCACATTGGTGAAGCCCTCCTGATGCAGGGTGATCACGTCCAGATAGCCTTCCACGATGACCACCTGATCTTGAGCGCGGATCGCTTTGCGAGCCTGATCGAGGGCATACAGCAAGCGGCCCTTCTCAAAGACCGGCGTTTGTGGTGAGTTAACGAACTTGGGTTGGTCTTCCGGGTTCAAAACGCGCGCGCCAAAACCGGCCATCTTGCCTGAGCCATCCCGGATGGGAATGATGACCCGGTGGCGGAAGCGATCGTAAACGCCATCCCCCGATTGGCGCTCCGTGACCAATCCCGCCTGGAGCAGGTCGTCCTGGCTGTAGCCCTTCTCGGTAAAGTAATTGAGCAGCGCGTCCCAGGAATCAGGAGCATAACCCAGGCCGAAGGTCTCAATGGTTTGCATCGTCAAACCACGCTTACTTAACAAATAAGCAAGCCCCTCTTCACCCGCCGCTGTCTGAGTAAGATGATAGCGAAAGAAGACAACGGCTTCTTCCAACAGCGTCCGCAGGCGATCATACTGCTCCGCTTCGGCCTCTTTTTCTGGCGTGAGGGGGGTAAGAACGACGCCCGCTCGTTCCGCCAGGGCGTGCAGCGCCTGGGGGAAGTCCCAGCCTTCTTTCTTCATCATAAACTTGAAGATATCTCCGCCTTCGTTGCACTGACCAAAACAGCGCCAGGTGCCCGAATCGGGAAAAACGACAAAGGCAGGGGTACGGGAGTTTGGGTGGAATGGACAAAAGCCAGTATAGTTTTTCCCAGTCCGGCGAAGCTGCACGGATTCGGATACAATGTCCAAAATGTCGATACGGGCTTTGATTTCTTCGATCACAGACACTGCGTCATCTGCTCCACTTTTGTAAGTTTTAATTATACCAGTTTGGTAATATTTAAGCTCATTAATTCAACTTGCAGTTTCAACTTCTTATCCAATAGGAGAAACTTCCACTGTGGTCTTGCAATCATGAAACTCATTCTCGTCTGCTCGCTTACGCTGCTGCTGTGCCTGACTGCTTGCAGCGCGCTGGGTTTGCCCACCCTGATGCCCACCATCGCTTTACCACCTCCTGGCGACCTTCCATCTCAGACCGCCGCGCCGGCCCCAGCAGCGGTCGCTTCGCCGCATGCCACAAACACACCGCCGCTCCCCAATCTGCCGCTGTGGGTGACCAACCCGGTTGACGGAACCATTCTGCGCATTGACCCACAAACCAACGCGATTACTGCGACCATTCGCGTTGAAGGCCATCCAGCAATGGCTGTGCCTGGCGCGGGCGGGGTGTGGGTCTTAGACCGTTCTCACAACGGCATCTTCCACATCGACCCAAGCAGCAACCAGGTATCCGGCTTCACCGGCATCCCAGATGGAGCGGTTGAAACGCTGGCAGTCACTGACCAGGCCGTCTGGGTAGGCGTAAGCGAGCAGACGATTCCCAACCGGCAGCCAAACCAGGAAGAGGGCCCCACCCCGTGGCCCGACGGTTGGATTGTAAAAATCGACCCGCACACGAACAAAGTTTTGGAGCAGGTCGATACCGGGCTGCCGGTGGAGAAGCTGGTGGTGGCGGATGAAACCCTGTGGATTCTGGCGCGCGGGCCGCTCGGAGCCGTGCTGCAAAAGATGGATCTCGAACAACGCCAGGTGCAGACCGTGTCGCTAGATAACATCCCCGAATGGTTCTTAGCTGAAGACCTGGCAGTGGGCAGCAATCTGTGGATTTTTTCTGAGGCTTACAGCCAGATTTACCGGGCCGAGGTAAATGACACGGACGGCGCCCCACGCGCCGTCGCCAGCATTTACCTCGATCAACGCCAGCCGGTGGGATACGCCAGCCTGATGCTGTGGGCAGACAGCTTGTGGGCTGCCACCCCTTGGGGCAGTCTGATGAAAATTGACCCGCGCACAAACCACGTGATCGGACAGGTAGACTTGCAAGCGCCGCTGAGCCAGCTCCTGGCGAGCGGAACATCTGTGTGGGCTACCAGTCAGCAAACCGGGCAGTTGTTTCGGATTGACCCGGACAGCCTGCAAGTAACAGCCCAGATTCACCTGGGCAGCCCCTTACAACCCACTGTGATCCCTACCCCTACCTCGCGCGTGGTCGTCTGGCAGCCCTGCCCAGATGCCCCTGCTTCACGACTTTAAGGTTGATGACCTGGCTTATGTGAATAAACAGCCGCCGCAGTCCAATCGGGTGCGTAAGGAACCTTCACGGGATAGCGAAATGGTAGGATATATCGACCCAGGCCAGAGCGTTGTCATTACAGGTGGTCCCACCTGTGCAGACGGCTGGGTGTGGTGGCAGGTGCAAAACTCGATGGTGAATGGCTGGACAGCCGAAGGGGACAGGGATGCGTACTGGCTGGTACCCTTACTGAAATAAACACAGCAGGAGGTTGGAAGATTCGCTTTCAACCTCCTGCTGTGGATCGAACTGGCTTAGAAACCTTCCAAAAGCGAGAAGTCAGCGACGCCATCCGCCAGGGCGGATACCTGCTGAAGCAGCCCCAGGCGGTTGGCTCGCACTGTGGAGTCTTCCGCCATCACCAAAACATCTTCGAAGAAGCGGTTGATGACCGGAATCAGCGGCAGGAAAATCGCGAAGAAATCCTCTACTGAACCAGAACGGCGAGGGAAGGAGCGCGCCTTTTGCAGGGCTTCATACAATGCTCCTTCCGCCGGGTCAGCAAAAGCCTCCGGCTGAATAGCGTAGCGCTCTTTCTGATCGCGGGTAATACGCACGCAGCGTGCATAGGCGGGCAAGATGGTCGACCAGTCCGAACGATCCACCCACTGTGAAAGTGTTTTGACCGCCCGCAGCACGCCCGCCGGGTTGCTCTGCTGCTCCGCCAGCACTGCGTCCACGACATCATAGCGGAAACCCTGCTCAAGCAGGTAGCTGCGCAAGCGTCCGACGATAAAGTCCAGGCAGGCTGCCCGAGTCTCCGCCGTAGCCTGGATGGGCAGCTCTGCGCCCGCCATTGCCAGTCCTTCCTTTAGATCAAACTTCAAATCGCGCAGGATTAGCACCTGCACCAACCCTAGCGCTGCGCGGCGCTGTGCAAAAGGATCTTTCGTGCCGGTAGGAGCCAGGCCAGCCGCAAACAGCCCCGCCAGAGTATCCAGGCGGTCAGCCAGGCCCACCAGCAAACCGGGCATACTTTCAGGAAGGATATCTCCCGAGAAGCGCGGCAGGTAATGCTCAAAAATCGCTTCAGCCACAGCTTCCTGCTCCCCAGATCGGAGCGCGTAGAACCGCCCCATAATGCCTTGCAGAGAGGTCATCTCGACGACCATATTGGTGACCAGGTCCGCTTTCGAAAGCTGCGCCGCGCGCCGGGTGACAGCGGCCTCTTCTTCTGAAAGGCCGAACATAGGGATCAGCTTTTCCACCAGGCGCTCCACCCGCTGGGTTTTATCCAGCATCGAACCGAGCTTCAGTTGGAAGGTCAGCGTGCCCAATCCAGGCAGATAGTAAGCCAACGGGTGCTGTAAGTCTTCATTGATAAAGAAGGCGGCGTCGGCAAAGCGCGCTCGGATCACCTGCTCATTGCCATCTGTGACCACATCCAGGTACTGCTCGCCGCCGTTGCGCACCGCGATGAAGTAAGGCATCAGCTTGCCATTCGCGTCCCGCACCGGGAAGTAGCGCTGGTGCTTCTTCATCACTGAAACCAGCACCTCTGCCGGCAGGCGCAGGTGTTCTTCTGCAAAGCTGCCGCGCAGCGCCGTGGGCGATTCCACCAGTTGGGTCACTTCTTCCAGCAGCGCCGGGTCAATTTCTTCCGCCGCCCCCACTTCACGCTGCAAGCGCGTCACCTGCTCGACAATTGCCTGTTTACGCTCAGCCGGGTCTAACAGAATACCCTGCTGTGCCAGCGCCGAGAAGTAATCAGCAGGACGCTCAATATTGATCTGCTGCGGCTCATCAAAACGCAAGCCGCGCGTCATGCGGCCCGCGTTCAATTCCGCGTAGTTGAAAGGCACTACCTGCTCACCAAACAGGGCCAGCAGCCAGCGGATCGGGCGCGAAAAGGCCACCCCACTGGCATTCCAGCGCATGGATTTATCAAACTTGATGCTCGCTACCAAACCCGGCAGCGCCTCAGATAGCACCTGCAAAGTCGGCCGCCCGGCTTCATGCACTTCAGCTACCACATAGCGCCCACCGTCCATATCGCGCACCTGCAGGTCACCGACCGCAATCCCCTTGCCGCGCGCAAAACCTTCGGCGGCTTTGGTAGGCGCACCCGTTGCATCATAAGCCCGGCTAGCGGGCGGCCCCTTTACCACAGAAGTCAGATCGGGCTGGTTGGGAGCCAGGTTTTCCACCATCACCACCAGTCGGCGAGGCGTGCCAGACACGCGCACTTCGCCATGCTCCAGGCGCAGTTCATTCAACAGAGCCGGAACGCGTTCTTGCATCTGCGCCAAGGCTGAATTCGAAGTCCGCTGCGGGCAGCTCTTCCGTGCCAATTTCAAACAGGAAGTCAGCGCTGGTCCCTTGGGCTGCGGCAGTGCCCCGCTCACTCGTCCGATTCCCTTGTTTTGCTTTCGCGCCATCCCCACTCGAAGCATCTTCCACCAGCATTGGAAATTCCAAATGCTGGCGCTGTTCGATATAAGCCTCCGCTACGCGTCGCGAAAGGTCGCGCATGCGGCCAAACAGAGCCTGGCGCTCGGTGACGCCTACCGCTCCGCGCGTATCAAGGATGTTAAAAGTGTGAGAACACTTGAGGATGTAATCGTGAGATGGCAGCACCAGGCCATTTTTCAGGGCCTCCTCAGCCTCCGCTTCGAACAGGTTATACATCTGGCGCAGGCGTTCCACGTCAGCAATCTCGAAGTAGTATTTGCTGTGCTCTTGCTCACCCTGCAAATTAACATCGCCGTACTTGCGGCGCTCACTCCACTGAATATTACGAAAATGACGTACACCCTGCAGCGCCATCGCGATGCGCTCCAGGCCGTAGGTGATTTCAACCGAGACCGGTTCCAGAATGAACCCGCCCGCCTGCTGGAAGTAGGTAAACTGCGTAATCTCCTGACCGTCTAACCAGACTTCCCAACCCAGGCCCCAGGCCCCCAGCGCGGGTGATTCCCAGTTATCTTCTACAAAACGGATATCGTGCTTGCGTGGATCAACGCCCAGTGCTTCCAACGACTTCAGGTACAGTTCCTGGGGATTACCGGGATCCGGCTTGAGAATCACCTGGAACTGGTAGTGCTGCTGCAAACGGTTGGGGTTGTCGCCGTAGCGCCCGTCATCAGGGCGGACAGAAGGCTCTACGTACCCCACTTTCCAGGGTTCAGGGCCAAGCACCCGCAGGTACGTGGCGGGGTTCATTGTGCCCGCGCCCACCTGGCTGTAGTACGGCTGCCAGATCAGGCAGCCCTGCTCGGCCCAATACCGCTGCAAGTTCATAATGATCGACTGAAAATCTAGCGGCTGGCTCATGAATACTCCATACATAAAGTTTAACAGATCATTGCAAGGAAGGGCTCCAGCATACTGCCCTTTATTTCAAGAAAAAACAGGCTTTCTTATGAAAAACTTAATCCTTGATCTCGCGGCGCACTTCGTTTAAGAAGGCAGGCGAGTTCAGCTTTCGTTCTAACCAATAGGTGAGGTAGTAGTTCATCAAGGCTTCCATCTCACGCTGGATACCAGGCGAGATGCTGACCCGGTTGGCTTCACGAAAGGTGCTGCGCTGAAAGTGTCGTAAGAACTTAAGCGCCTGTACAGAGATCGGGCGCGCAGTTTGCGCACTTGCGCCACAGCGCGGGCATAACACTCCGCCCTGCCCCGCATCAAAGTACTGATCCTCTGGCTTAATTTCCGCTTCACAGCGCACGCAGTTCATCAGGTTCGGACGAAAGCCCAGCAAATCCAGCAGGCGGATTTCGTAGTAGCGCACCGCCGAGAACGCATCTGGCAGGGTGTTAATCCGCTCCAGCGTATCACTGAGCAAATGGTAAAGTGGACGGTTCTCGCCTTCCTCATATGTGAAACGGTCCAGCAGTTCGATCACGTAAGCCGCGTAAGCAGTGAGCACCAGATCGTCCCGTAAAGCCAGGTAAGCATCTACGGTTTCAGCCTGAGTGACAATCCACAAGTCGCGCCCGCGCGCCAGCATCAGTTTTACGCGCGTAAAAGGCTCCAGGTGGCCCGCCTTGCGCGAACGCACCTTCCGCGCGCCCTTCGCAATCGCGCGCAGCTTTCCAGCTTCGCGGCTGTACACCACCAGCAGCCGGTCGGCTTCACCCCAGTTGGTATGCCGCAGCACCACCACTTCGGTGCGCAGCGTTCGTTCCGCAGAAGGCATTTTGAATATTACTCTCTAGCCAGATCTTCTGGAAGGAAAGCGCCGGGCAGCAGATCAGCCACCGTCATTTCGCTGACCACGCGCCCGGTATCGTCGGCAGTAATCACCAGGGTGTCGACGCCAAACTCAGCCAATACCTGCCGACATGAACCGCAGGGAGAACCGCCGTTAGAGGTCACCACTGCGATTGCCACAAAACCACGTTCCCCTTCCGAAATCGCCTTAAAAACAGCCACCCGTTCGGCGCACATGGTGGTGGGGTAAGCCGCATTTTCAATGTTGACCCCATCGTAAACCTTACCCAAATCGGTCAACAACGCCGCCCCAACAGCGTAGTTGGAATAGGGAGCGTAAGCCCAGTGGCGAACCTGCCGGGCAGTCTCCACCAATTGCTGGCGCAGTTCATCGTTCAGTTTCATCTTCTTTCTCCTCCGCCTCTGGAACGTTCACGCAGCATAAAGCACGCACCGATCGAATCCGTCGGCCGCTGACCTGCTCAACCTTAAGAAGGACATTATCCACTTCGATCTGTTCGCCGCCGACCGGCACGCGCCCAATCTGCCCATAGATGAAACCGCCCAAAGTATCAGCAACATCTTTGGTCAGGTTCGTTCCCATCACCTCGTTAAAGTCATCCAGGTCAATCCGTCCCTGGAAAATGTACTCACTCGGGCCGACCTGTTCGTAGAGCAGTTCTTCACTCTGATCATACTCATCCCGGATTTCGCCGACAATTTCTTCGACAATATCCTCCAGCGTAACCAACCCGGCAATACCGCCATATTCATCCACGACAACCGCCATGTGTATACTGCGCGACTGCATCTCGCGCAAGAGTTCATCCACCTTTTTCGCTTCGGGCACAAAGTACGCCGGGCGCAGCAGGTCGCGGGTGGAAGAAAGGCTCTGCCCTTCCTTGCGGACGCGCAGCAGATCTTTAGCGTACAGTAAACCGATGATGTTATCTACTGACTCTTCATACACCGGCACACGTGAATGCCCTGACTTATTGAGCGCCTCAATCGCTTCTTCCAACGGCGTGTTGACTTCCAGCGCCAGCACATCAATGCGCGGGATCATAATTTCGCGCGCCAGGGTCTCGCCAAACTGGAAAATAGAGTAGATCATACGGCGCTCGCCCTGCTCCAGGCTGCCTTCCGGCTGACCTTCCTCCACCCAGGTTTTCAGTTCATCTTCGGTTACTGGAATCATGCGATTTTCAAGCATATGGGGAGAGCCCAACAACAGCATGAGCAGAGAAGAAAGCGGGCTTAAGAGCACATCGATGGCGGCAGCCAGGAACGTAAACCGCAAGGCCAGCGGCTCTGCGCGCGGCAGCACCAACCCTTCCAGGGCAAACTCCACCACCAGCAGCAGCACCGCAGCCAGGGCTACCAACGCCATCGACAACCAGAAACTGATTGGACGGCCAACAGCAGTCGCCACCAGCCAACTGCCCACCACCAGCAGCAGATAATGGACTAAAACAACCGCCAGGCGCAGCGATACGCGCAGGCGTGGCTTTTCCAACAAGGCAATTGTACGCTCCACCGACTGCGGGTTTTGCTCGCGTAAGGTGACCAGGAATGACAGGCGCACATTTAGCGTACTGGCGCGGACGGCAGCCAGCAGCAGATCAAAAAGTACGAGTATCGCAAAGGTAATCCAAAGCGTTTGGTTCACAGTTTTTCCTACTTGTGGCAGACAAAAAAGATGCGGTCTGCTGTCGCAGTTACTTCATCCCCCCTCTGGCAAAATCCCGGTTACAACAAAATCGACGCCTGCTGTGTGAAACAAGAACGAGCCTTACACCATGAACCCACTATGGCGCAAAGCTCGTCAAAAATACTGCCAATCATGTACGTAACCGGTCTTCAGCTTGCATGGGTGTGAACTTCAAAGATCAGGCTGGGGCGCCAGGATTCGAACCTAGATCCACAGATCCAAAGTCTGGTGTGCTGCCATTGCACCACGCCCCAAGGTTGGGTAGGTCCCTTGCGCTAAGGGATTTTACCCAATAACGCTCATTCTTGCAATAGTGACTTACCCAGTGTTTTTGCACCTTCCCTCTCAAGAGGATAGGGAAAAGGCACAATCCCTGTCAGTGCGTCACTCTTCGTCTTCTGCCGGAAGCAGGCCCAACTTTTGAGCCTGCTCATAAGTAAGGAAGCCCGCGCTGGAAAGGGCATCTCCTTCACCCGTCGAAGCAGTTTCCCAAAAAGCGTCTGCGTCCTCCAAATCCAACTGACCGGTCTTCTTTTGCGCAAACAGCTCCTCGAACTTCTCCAAACCAGGATCCTGCCCAAAAGGACTCTCGATGACCTCAGGAGGCGTTTCCACTTCAGAAGCAGGGACTTCCGCCAACGACTGCACGTGCAGCCCTAGGGCTTCAATCACTTCCGCCAGTTCTCCCTGCACGTGTAAGGCTTCCTCAAAAGCCAAGGCCAGGCGCAGGCTGGTTCGTCCAGGTTTGAGCGCAATTAACAGGGCATACTGCCCCACTGGGGCCAGAACTATGTCAAACAACTTCCCACGGTAAGCCTGCACAGACTGGCTCGTCGTCTGCCCCATCAGATACGACAGGTGCGTCCCCGCGCTGAGCGCCGCCATCAGGGACGGAACAAATTGTTCCAGCAGCCCCGCGTCCGGAAGGTCACCGGCCTGCGCCACTACATGCCCACGCTCATTCAGCAAAATCGCCGCCATCGCGCCCAGCGACCCGCGCAGCCCGCTCAACAACCCTGCTAAACCTTCCTCCGCGGCATCCGCCGCTGGCCTGGCAGCAGACGGTTTTGGCGTTGGAAGCGCCGCGAGTTGGGGCACCTGAGCCTGCGATACCAGATTGACGAAGAAGTCATCTTCCGCCGCAGCCAGAGGAGCCTCCGCAGGCGTCGAAGCCTCAGGTTGGGGAGCATCCTCAGCCGGTGAATAGCCAAGCAGCAGGTCCGCGACATCTAAAAATTCAGGGATGCCCATTGGCTTGCGTAAGAAGCCATCTGCTTTCAACTCATCCAACTGCTTTCGGACTCGCTCTTCCAAAACAATGCCTGTGATCACCAGCACCTTCACCCGCGGCTGGCGCACCCAAATCTTCCAGAATCAGTTCCAGACCCGACATGCCCGGCAGGCGAATATCGGTAATCAGCAGATCTACCGTCAGTCGAGAAAACTCCAGCAGCGCTTCTTCGGCTGAAGGCACAACCAGAATAGGTACTTCAGGATGGGCCGTTTTGACTGCATCCTGAAGTAAACGTCCCAGGTCAATTGCATCGTCAACGATGAGAACTCGCTTCATTCCCAGTTCCTGCCATCCCTTCCTTTTTCCAGGCTGGCATTCCGTGTTTAAACAGCTCTGGAAGGGGCCAGCGTTCGATGATGTTATCCAACCCGCCAGCAAGCCGCCCAATGATCCGGGCTAACTTCCTTAAAGGTTGGTTCTTCAACCTTACAATTCGCCATAGCCACCGGGCAGCGCGGGTGAAACCGGCATCCCGACGGCGGATTCAACGGGCTAGGCACATCCCCGGTCAAAATGATCCGTTCGCGGCGCATATTCGGATCTGGAATCGGAATGGCAGACATCAGCGCCTGGGTATAAGGATGGAGCGGATTGCGGAAAAGGTCCTCGCGGCTGGCCAGTTCAACCATCTTCCCCAGGTACATCACCGCCACCCGGTCAGAAATATGCTCGACCACGCTCAAGTTGTGCGCGATGAACAGGTAGGTCAGGCCAAACTCTTTTTGCAAATCTTTTAGAATATTGAGCACCTGCGACTGAATCGAAACATCCAGGGCGGAAACTGGCTCATCGCAGACAATAAACTTGGGCTGCAAAGCCAGGGCGCGCGCAATCCCAATGCGCTGGCGCTGACCGCCCGAAAACTCATGCGGGTAGCGGCGGGCATGATAATCTTCCAGGCCCACCTTGCGCAGGGTTTGAATGCGCAATATCAAAGCGCTCGTGCGGTGTGCCAATATTGTGGATCTTCAAACCTTCCATCACCAACTCGCCAATCGGCATGCGCGGATCGAGCGAAGCATACGGGTCCTGGAAGATAATCTGCATATTGCGGCGCATAGCTTTCATATCCCGCCCGCGCAGCTTGAAAACATTCATCGCCCTCAAAGGACACTTCCCCGGAGGTGGGTTCGGTCAGGCGCAGCATGGTGCGACCAACGGTGGTCTTCCCGCAGCCCGATTCGCCCACCAGCCCCAGCGTTTCCCCTTCCCTCACCGTGAAGCTGACATCCTCCACAGCCTGCACATTGGCGACTACCCGCTGTAAAATGCCACCACGCACAGGGAAGTATTTCACCAGGTTGGTGACAGCTACCAGGTCTTTTCGTTTACCATTTTCCATATCAAAACCTCTTCCTGGGTCTTATGCTTTCTCATCCACAGCGTCTAACTGGATGGGAGCCTGGTGATCGCCCTGGCTAACATACAACCAGCAGCGCACGTCATGACCAGGCTTTAATTTCAACAAGCTCCGGCTCAACATCGGTACAAATCTGCAGGTCGTAGCGCTCGCGCAAACGGCAGCGAGGAGCAAAGCGGCAGCCCGGCGGTAAGTTAACCAGGTTGGGCACCGAACCGGGAATGACATCTAAATGTTCAGTAACCCGTCCCAAAACCGGGATCGAGGCGATCAGGCCCTGAGTATAGGGATGCAGCGGGTGCTCAAACAGCTCACCCACTTCGGCCTGCTCCACGATCCGGCCGGCGTACATCACCGCCACTCGGTCGGCCATTTCAGCGATGATCCCCAGGTCATGAGTAATGAGAATGACTGCCGTACCCAGTTTTTCACGCATGTCACGGATCACATCCAGGATTTGCGCCTGAATGGTGACATCCAGCGCCGTCGTCGGTTCATCTGCGATCAGCAATTCAGGAACCATCGCCAGAGCCATCGCGATCATCACACGCTGCGCCTGCCCACCCGACATTTCATGCGGGTAAGCCCTCGCTTTGTTGGCAGCATCCGGAATACCCACCAAACTCAACAGTTCAATCGCGCGCTTCCAGGAGGCTTCTTTATTCATGTTTTGATGAATTTGAAGCACCTCTGCCACCTGATTGCCTACTGTAAAGACAGGGTTAAGGCTGGACTGGGGCTGCTGGAAAATCATCGAGATACGGTTGCCGCGCATGTGCACCATCTCATTCTCAGGCAGCTTCAGCAGGTCACGCCCGCTGAACAGGACTTCCCCGTCAATCATCTTACCAGGAACGCCCACCAGCCGCAGGATCGACAGGGAAGTGACGCTCTTGCCACAACCCGATTCACCTACCAGGCCCAGGACCTCTCCTTGTTTCACGTAGAAATCAACGCCATCGACCGCTTTGACCACGCCATCTTCGGTGTAGAAGTAAGTCTTGAGATTGCGGATCTCTAACAAAGGTTTCGTTTCATGACCTTCCACAGGTTTTCCTCACAATTTCTAGAATGAAGGCTCTACAGAGCAAAAGCGCAGGCAGTTTCAGCCCAAAGCTGCACTGCGGAAAGGTTTACAAAAATAGATTCATATCGTACTGAATAACGACGACCAAACACTACAGCCCGTTTCGTACTCAGCCTACATCTTCAAGCGTGGGTCTAACGCATCCCGCAGACCATCGCCAATATAGTTAAAGGCCAGCGCGCACAAGAAAATCGGCAAGCCAGGAATCAGCGGCAGCCAGGGCCGGTCAAACATGAACTGCTGGGTAGCCGAAAGCATATTTCCCCAGGTTGGAATAGGATCTTGAATTCCGAAGCCGAGGAAGGAAAGGGAAGCTTCCGCTACGATATAACCTGCCAGTCCCAGTGAGGCATTGACGATGATTGGAGCGAGCGAATTGGGGATCATGTGCAAGAAGATGATGCGGAAGTTCGAAGCGCCCAGGGAACGAGAAGCTTCTACAAAAGTCTGCTCACGCAGGCCTAACACCATGCCTCGCATCAGTTGCGCCGAGCCTAACCAACCCAGGCCAGCCAGCACCAACACAATCATCAGGGCCTGGCGCACGTCATTCGGACGCAGGAGCATCACCTTGCCCAAGACACTCAGCACCACCGGTGGAATAGGGATCAGTTCCGGATTCTGCAAAAGCATCTGCGACATGATCAGCAGCAAAGGCAGGCTGGGGATGGTCAGCAGAAACTCAACCAGGCGCATAATGACGGCATCTGCAATGCCGCCATAAAACCCTGAAATCGCGCCGACCACCATGCCTGTCGTTTCCGAAATAAGAACCGACAAAAACGCTACGGTGAGCGAAATGCGGCCCGCAAACAGCAGGCGCGAGAAGTAATCGCGGCCAATATTATCCGTACCGAATATATGGGCTTTTCCCGTTTCAGCATCGACTGCGCCTGGGGAAACGAACCGGTTCGATACGTTGAGATCATCAGCGGCATACGGGGCCAATTGTTGAGCGAAAACGGAAACTAGAAAGATAACCAGGATAACGCCCAAAGAAATGACTGCTAACTTGTGCCGCCGAAAGCGTTTAAAGACGATGCTTAGAGGACTTTCCTCTTTTATCGTCTGCGTCGCCTCAGCATCTAAAGAAACAGCTTTTGTTGAAGCACTCATCGCTCACACCTTTACGAGAGTTTAATACGCGGATCGACCACGGTATAGAGGATATCCCTGAGCAGGGTAGCCGCGACCGTCAAAACGGCAATGATGAAAAGAATTGCCATGGCAACCGGGTAATCATTATCACCCAACGCGAGGAAGTACAAGCGGCCCATACCCGGCCAGGAGAAGATCGTCTCCGTAATAATCGCGCCGCCAATCAGACCGGGCAGCGTGAACACGACCAGCGTCACAAATGGGATCAAACCATTCCGAAGGGCGTGTTTCAAAATGACCACGCGCTCAACCAGGCCTTTCGCGCGGGCGGTACGGACATAATCCTGGCGCAGCACTTCCAGCATACTGGCGCGCACAAAGCGGCTCCAATAAGCCACATTGATAATCGTCAGCACAAACACCGGCAAGACCAGGTGCAAAATGCGGTCGAGCATAGACCCGCCCACCACCGTTCCCAGGCCAGGAATAATGTAATCACGCACTGCGGCAGCACTTCCAGGCGGCAGGTAAAACCAACCTGCCCGGTTTGGAATAATGGAAAATACCAGAATCGCCAAAATCCCGAAGAAGAAAGTCGGCATGGCCGTGCCCATAAAAGCCAGCGTGGTGAAAACATAGTCAAAACGAGAATATTGGCGCACCGCTGAATAAACGCCCAGTGGAACCCCTAGCAGGAGCGCAAGCAAGGTTGAAATGCCCATTAACTGGAGTGTTTTATCCAATCGACTGGAAAGCAAATCACCAACCGGGCGATCACGGTTAAGCCGCCAGGAGTTGCCAAAATCGCCAAATAAAATACCCCCGCTTACCCGCCGCCCCACCAGGTCACTCAAATAAACATACTGTGAGCAGCCAATTACCCGCACACTGATATTGCCGCGCGAATCCATCATGGTTGCCTGAACCTCTTTATAGCAACCCACCGGCACATTCGCAAAAAGGGTCGTGCCGCTAATCTGGATGGGGCCGCGTGGCTGTCCGATCAACCAGCGGGTAAAACGGAACGGTAAGTAAAGATCCATTTCAAAATAGGCCCGGATGCGCGCCACATCTTCCTCGGTGATGCGGAAACGGCTGTTCTGCGACATCTGGCGCAAACCCGTCAAGGGGCCGCCTGGGGCCAGATTGAGCAGCGCATACGAGGCCGCCGCCGATAAGAGAATAACGAAGACCATCTGGATCAAACGCCGAATAAGATAACTACTCATGCTTCTCTCCCGAAGAGAAACGCCTCTCTCATTAAAATTCTGCTTTCATAAGAAGGGCAGATGTGACATCCCTAAGGAAGCCACATCTGCCCACTACAAACATTGTTTACATGCTCATGAAGCCTAAAACGGACTACTTCAGGAACAAGTTGAAGTCAATGTGCTCCCAAGTAGCACCAGCGATGACGTAGTTCTTCACCTTGCCAGCAGTTTCAGCATCCAAAAGCTGCTGGGTCAGACCAGCCAGGGTTTCAGAACCAAGCAAGTCCACCTGGCCTGTCAAAAGCTGAGATTCGGCGTTTTCTGCAGTGACGAAGGAGATAACAACGTTCTTGGTCGCGGGCGCACCCAGGAAGAAATAGGGGTTTGCCTCAAAGACCATCTTCTCGCCCTTATTCCATTCTTTGATTACGTAAGGACCATAGCTCCAGGGGGTTTCAGCAACCTCGGGCAGGGTCGGCCAATCTTTGGCAGGAACATCCGCCAGAGTCTTGCCCTGGTAGGGGCCATCTGACTCGATCGGCTGGCGCGAAGGAGCGAAGCCGAAGGGAGCCACGAAGTAGGTCGGGTCCTGAACACCAGCTACCCAGGTCAGTGTGTAGGAAGTACCGTCAAACTGGATATCCTGCGTGCGGTCGCAGTTAACGAAGGTGGTCGCGCCACTTTCGCGGTCGCAAGCTGTCTTGTATCCCAGTTCCAGGTCTGCCTGATTAACAGTCGAGCCATCCTGCCACTTGATGTCATCGCGGAAAGGATAAGTAACGACCAACTGCTTCACCTTGATCGGGCTGCCGGTGAACTCAACATCATTGCCTTCAGAGTCTTTCACCGTGATGCCGGCCTTGAGATCAACCACCTCGCCGGTCACATCCATGACCTTATCGCCTTCTTTGACCTCGACGTCGTTGTTCTGCGCCAGGCCACTTTCGAGGGTTGCGAGTTCTTTCTGCAAGTAAGGCTGATAGTCGTAATTGAGGGTGGTTACCACACGGGGGAAGCCGAGCAGGCCAGCCGCCAGAACGGCGTTGAAGTTGCTCTCAACCAGCGTATACAGAGAAGGGGGTTCCTGGGTGAAGCCAAGCACCAGCGTATCTTTGCCAGGGCGCGCCCACTCATTGATGTTGTAGATGTAATATTCTTCACCGGGCTGCGGATTGAAGCCGGTCATATCGGCTGCGGTTGCGAAGGTCTCGGTGCGGTTGAAGATCGGGATCGCGGGAACGTCTTTGGTATATTCCTGCTGCAGGATGGTATACCACTTCTTGCGCTCATCCTTGAGCAGCGTATTGTTGGCGTTCTTGATAGCCTTGTCAGCCTCAGGGTTACACCAACCCATGTAGTTCTGGCCTTCCCAGTTGTTGGAAGGCAGCGGAACCTGGTTGCAGGACCACAGCGTCAGACCACCGGGGTCAGCCTGTCCCACCCACGCGAAAGCGCCGATTTCGAAGTCACGTACCTGCAAACCGGTGGTATCACCAAACCACCAGGTGGAGGGGACGTGCGAGCGCAGGATCTGAATCCCGCAGTCAGCCATCTGCTTTTCCCAAACAGCGGCCCAGGCCTGGCGGAAGGCGGCATTGGTGGTGTAGAACTTGAGGGTCAACGGGATGTTGTCCTTCACACGCACAGAATCACCTTCGGGCAGTGTCCAGCCGGCTTCGTCGAGCAGTTGTCCACCCTTTTCAATACTGAAGGGGTAGAGGGTAATGTTGTCATCCCCAGCATAGGCCCAGTGCGCCTTGGGGATCATGGTATCCATCACCAACTTCTGCGCATCCGCATCGCTCAGCAGTGGATAACCAGCCTTGGCCAACTCGGGTTTGTTGGTGCAGTAGGCCATGGCCTGACGAATTTTTAGATCACCTAAGATGGGATTGGGGGTAGTGAACGCCTGGCGTTCGACTTCAACGACCTGGGTCTTTTCAACCTGTACGACCTGGGTCTCAACAACCTTAACTTGAACTTCCTTCGTTACTTCGACGGTCTGGATGATCGTCTGCGGTTGGCAGGCCGACAGCACAAGGCTGGCGACAATCACAAGCGCGAGGGCCCACATTGACTTGTGTTTCATAAACCGTTCTCCTCCTGTTTGTTTGGTTGTTTGGAACTAAGAAAGGGGTTGGACCAAAAGAGTTAGTTGGACCTTGTGCTTTGGGTCTTCTCGGCGATCACCTCCTTAATATAGGAAGATCCCGGAATCTTCAGTTGTTCAGTGTAACGAAGTGTTACGGGTTCTAGAAAATATAGCATACTCCCCAAGTAAAGTCAAGAAACCATTCGGGTAATATCTTTATTTTTACCGTCTACAATAGTTTTATTAAAGCCAGTTGACCAGCTGTTTACACCGGCCAACTGGCTAGTCTTTGTTAACTACATTTAAGGGGATGGGCAGTCCGAACCGTAGTTCAAAGTCTCCAGGTTCCAGAAGATGCTCCGAGTGGTCACATCCATCGCCAGACCGCACAAATCCGGCCTTGAAATAGCAATCTTCAAGTAAGAATAGAGCGGAATAACCGGCAGATCATTGGCAAAAATCTGCTGCACCTGTTGTGCGGCAGCCGCTCCCTGCGGGTCAGAAACGCGCGTCTGCATATCTTCAGCACAGGCCCGGTCATACTCTGGATTCGAGTAGCCCGAAACATTGGCTCCCACCCAGCGGTTTTCAGCACTGGGAATCTGACCGCTGGTATACAGCAGGCAGTTCGGGCGGGCGCTTGCTTCCCACGAGAACTGCACCGCATCAAACTGGCGACCAAATACCTTCCCATCCGGCCCTGGACCAAACAGGTCCCCCGGACTTTGGAAGGACAAATTCGCCTGAACGCCGCATCCGCGCAGTGACTGCGCCATGCGCTCCGCTACTTGCTTGCGCAAGGCGGCTTCTGTCGTCAAATAGTTAAAAGTCAGCGGCGTGCCGTCTGGCACATTCGGCACCCCTGAAGCCAACCGCGGCGTTTTCGGGTCGCCATCCGTATCCTTCCAACCCACTTCATCCAACAGCTTCATCCCAGCCGACGGATCATAAGCATAGGTGGGCAGGCCAGGCGCCACCAGTGGATGCCCAGCCGGTAAAAAGGTCGTCGGAACTGCCGAACGCCGGTAGAGGAGTTCATTGGCAATTCCCTCTCGATCGATACAGTAAGCCAAAGCCTGGCGGGTGCGCGCATCGCCAAATAAATCCGGGCGGTCGCCCGCTTCCGGTTGGATGCCATCCTCGTAAGAAGCCGGGCGAATGCCAAAGTCCAGGTGTTCCCATTCTGGGCCCTGCCCCACATACGTTTTTAACTTGCCGGCCGTTTCCCGCTCCAACAAACCAGGGAACATTCCGTAGAAATCCGTGTTCTGATCGACTACGTCACATTCACCCGTCATCAGGGCAGCCAGGTCTCCATCTCCTGTAGGGCCGACAAAACGGTACACCAGGTGGTCAAAGGCCGGTAAGCCATCGGCGGCGCGGAAGTAGTTGGGGTTTTTATCCAGGGAAATATGGTCTCCTGCCACCCACTCGCCGATCACATAAGGCCCCCACCCCAATGGGGAACGCGTGGCCGCTGGATCTTGCAGCAGTTCAGTCGCGCTCTTCGTCCCGAGTGCGTGCTTGGGGAGGGGCAGCCAGAAGAAGGTACCAAAGCGCTGCTCGTAAAACCCGGGTAGACCAGTCCAAACCACGCTGGTGGTGTCGGTCGCCTGATAAGAAAAGGTGCGGTCCACCAGGTAGCGCGAAACAGGCGTAGCAGGATCAGCCGATAAAGAATAGGAAAAAACCGAATCTTCAGCGGTCAAGGGAGCGCCGTCCGACCACTGCAGCCCATCCAGCAGCTTGAAGTTCACCACCAACTGATCCATTTGCAGTTCACTGGAGCCATCCCAGGATACTGCGCAGTCCTGCTGATTACAGCCCGCGGGCAGTACTGTCGTTCCGGCCTTCAGCGCGGTCAAATTTCCCTGCGCATCCACCACTGCATCCCCGGCCCGCACAGTAACCGGCTGAAGCAGCGCATCGCCATCGACCAACGAAGGGATTTTCTGCAAGATCACCGGCTGAACAGCATAATTACGCGTATCAAAGGGGCCATCATAAACCGCTTCCAATACACTCCACATGCTGCGCGAAGAACCGCCGTAGACATACAGCGTAGCAGGTTCATCCGGAACACAAATTACAAGGGTACGCGCTGGAACCGCGGAAGCCGTAGGGGTCGCTTGAAGAAGCGTGGGTGTAGCCGTAACAGGCGCAGGGCCTTGCGTAGGCGTGGCCTGGGGTGTTGCGGTTGAAGACTGGCAAGCGGATAGGAGAACGCCGAACAAAACGAGCATACCAATCAATATCAAACTCTTTCCCCGGCCTGCCAGGAAATGGGAGGTTTGTAAGGAATGCATTCAGACCCTTTCTGTGAAGTTTATCCAAATGGTGCCAGGGAACGATTCTACCACTAGAGAAACCAAATGCGTATTAAAAAATCAGCGACAAGCGGGTGACATCGTCATCTGCTTGTCGCTAAAAAAAGAGCTTCAAACTTAGGAAGTTCCTCTCATGCGTGGGTCGAAGGCATCGCGTAGTCCGTCGCCCAAGAAGGTGAAGGCCAGCACCACCAGCGCCACACAGATCGCCGGGGTCAGCAGCATCCAGGGTTGAACATTAATGGAAGTCTGACCATCCAGAAGCAGCGCCCCCCAACTCGTAATGAAGAAAGAGCGCGGGTCAGTCGCCGGGCGTAAACCCAGGCCCAGGTATCCCAGAGTCGCTTCGGTGATAATCATACCGGGCACAGTCAGCGCCGCCATGATGATGATCTGCCCCAATGAATTTGGCAGAATGTGCTTGAGCATAATCCGGCTGTCTTTCGCACCAATACAGCGCGCCGCCTCGATAAACTCATTTTCCTTCAACGACAGCACCTGCCCACGCACAATACGCGCGACACCCACCCAGTTAACAATCGCCAGCGCCACAAACAACAAGAACAGGCCGTTGAGAAGCTGCCCTATATAAGTATCACGCAGCGCCACCATAACGACGATGAAGAACAACAGGTCTGGGAAAGCGTAGACGACGTCGGTCAGACGCATGAGAACATTATCCCAACGTCCGCCCCGGTAACCGGCGATCAGGCCGACTGCCGTACCAAAGATAAGAATAATGACCGTAGGGATAATGCCAACGATCATCGAAACGCGCGCGCCGTAGATCACCCGGCTGAGCACATCCCGCCCAAGCGTATCCGTGCCGAGGAGAAAATTAGGGTCTCCTTTGTAGCCGCTGGCGGCTTCTTTTACCCAAATCGGGGGTAAGTATCCTTTACCGCCGTTGATTTGGAGGGGATTATGCGGTGCGATGATAGGCGCAAAAGCTGCTAACAGGAAGAAAAAGATGATGATCACCATACCAGCAATCGAGGCCTTGTTCCGCAGCAAGCGATACCAGGCATCCTGCATCAGGCTGCGTGATGGACCTTTTACATCTAAAGCCGCGGCTTGCGCCCGTTCTTGTACAGTTTGATTACTTAAAGTTTCAGCCATTCAGCACCTCTCCACTTACTTATCTAACCGGATGCGCGGATCCAGGAACACATAGATGAAATCTACGCTCATGTTGGCCAGCGCAATCAGAATGGCAAAGAATAATGTCGTTCCCATAATCATGGAATAGTCACGCTGACCAATTGCCGTTACGTAAGCGCGCCCCATTCCAGGGAAACCAAACATCAATTCGATAATAAATGAGCCGGTGATCAGGTAAGCCAGTGCAGGACCAAGAATGGTCACCACCGGGATCAAAGCATTGCGCATCATATGGCGCACAATAACCATTCGCTCCACCAACCCTTTTGAGCGGGCAGTACGCACGTAATCCTGGCGCAAGACTTCTAGCATTGAAGCGCGCGTCAGGCGTGCGATCCGCGCCAGGGTACCAAACCCAAGCACTACCCCTGGCAGAATCCAGGCGCCAAAATCCGCCCAAGTATCGGGTACGATGGGTATCAGGTGCAGCCAGGATGCAAAAATGATAATCAAGAAGATGGCAATCACAAAGTTGGGCACCGAAATGCCCACCGTTGCAACAAACAGGGTGATGTAATCCACCCAGGTATTCTGTTTCAGGGCCGAAACGATACCGGCTGGCAGCCCAATCACCACGGCAAATAAAAGTGCAAACAACCCCAACCGAGCTGAATAGCCAAAGCGACTATCGATGAAAGACCTACCAGAAGGTGGCTTAAACAGAATATCTTGAACATCTAAACCACGCATACGGTAAGAGGGGCCCATGTTTCCGCAAATCAAACCACACTCAAACTTACCATCACTGTTTTGATCGCCAATCATATACGAAACAAACTGCCGCCACAAAGGCTTATTCAACCCATAATATGCGTTCAGCAGTTTTTGCGTCGTAGGGTCCACCTGACGAGCGTTAAGATCACGATCCCAGGGACCGCCGGGCGCCATATGCATCAGCGTAAACGTCACCGCGGAAACCACCAGCAAAACCGGGATCAACCAAAGAAGCCGACGAACAAAGTATCTTCCCATATTGTCTCTAAAAACCTTCTTCCCAGGTTTTGGATTGGCCGGCCCGCCTTACAGCAGGGCCGGCCAATTTTCATAATCTTGCTTTGTTGATTGAAGAGACTGTCTGAAGCCGAGGCCTTGCTTTCAGCCTCAGACAGATCGGATTACAGTCAAACGACTACTGCGATTGACTCACCGTAATCGACAGCGGATCGTTGTCTCCCGGCCAACCAGAATCCTGCGGGGTCTGAACGATCCCCGTGATGCGTGGATTCACCAGATAGGAGTTAACATTGTTCCAAACCACTGCAATTGGGGCATTATCAAGCAGCATCTTCTGCGCCTGATCATACAACTGGAGGCGTTCGTTCGGATCGAGCGTGGAATCTGCCTGGCTCAGCAGTTCGTCGAGCTGCGGGTTCGAGTAACCAATGCGCTCGCCGAAGGCGCCCGTCTTCCAGTATACGCTCAGCCAGTTCTGAGGATCGGGGTAGTCCGCGCACCAACCCAGAATGAAGACCTGCGGAGCAGTGTTGATGTCTTTAGTCAGGGCGGTGTAGGTCGTGGATTCAACCGGGTTCAGTTTCACATCCACACCCAAAACTTCCTTCCACTTGGCGGCCAGCCACTCATAGCGAGTGCGGTTGCGCGGAGTGTCGGAGAAGGTCAGGCTGATTTCAGGCAGCTTATCAACACTGCCGTAGGAAGAGTCAGCCAAAGCCTGCTTGGCTTTCTCAGGATCAAAGCCCCAGCGGCTTTCACTGGCATCATAACCTGGGAAGCCCTTGGGGATCCAGGTCAAAGTCGGCGAACCAAGGCCCTGCAGCACGTCACGTACCCATGCATCGCGGTCAATTGCGTAAGCAAAGGCTTCGCGAACTTTCTCGTCCGTGAAGGGTTCCTTCAACTGATGGAACATCACGGCAAAGGTGCAAGAGCCGGGGTAAATCATTTTCTGAGCGTTCAGGGTCTGATCATTCTCGACCACAGCCAGGTCTTCAGCCGCAAGACCAATGATATCGAACTCACTGTTCTTATAGGACTGGAAGGCCACTGCCGAGTCGGTGATGTAGCGATATTCCATATCGTAGGTGGCAACACCGCGCCAGTAGTTGGTATTCGGCTTGAAAACTGCCCGCTCAGAAGGAGCAAGCGTATCAAGAATGAAGGGGCCGTTACCAAGCTGGTACTTAGCGTCATTCCACCAGGTCTCGCCGCCTTCGTTGATCAGTTCTTCCTTCGCAGGATAGGTGACCCACAGCGACATCACAGTGTGGAAGTAAGGAGCCGGATTCTTGAGACCAATCTTCAGAATGCGGCAGTCGGCCTGGTCATAGCCAGTGCAGGCATTACCACTCATATCCTGAGCATGAACCTGAACGGCGTCTTTGAGCGCCTGCAGGTCAGCGTCAGAAGCAGTGGTCACATCCGCCGAACGCCATTCCGCTGCGCCAGCAATATCATCCGTGATGGAGGCGTATTCGCCAGCCGTCTTGGGGTCAATGTTGCGCAGAATGGAATACTCAAAACGCTTGGCATTCAAGAGTGAGCCATCGCTGTACTTCAAACCATCACGCAGGGTGAAGGTCAGTTCAGTCGCGTCAGCGTTGTAATCCCACTTTTCAGCGGCAGCGGGAACGGTCTTGAGGTCATTATCCAGCCGGGTCAGGCCTTCATACATGAGCTTCAAGTGTGCAATTTCGTTAACAAACGAAGACTTCTGGGGATCGATCGTGTCCGGGTAGGTACCCAGGTTCACTTTCAAAACAGGCAGTTCTTTCGGGGCTTCAGTTGCCTGGGCCGCCGGAGCACCGGCAGACTGGCAGGAAGCCAGGATCATGCTCGCCATCACGAGCAAACTTGCTGTCCACATAACGGCTTTACGGGACATTTGTTTTCTCCTCCTCTCAAGAGTTGAAACATATAACGTCTAACGTCATCTGATGATCATACAATTGTACAGCAGATGAAGCGACAACAATGGGTTCCCAGCACCACCTCCTCAACAAGGATTTAGGTACATACTACCCATCACCGCTTTAAAAAAGCGGAGATTTTCGAGTTAATTAGAATATAGCATGCACAACTTTCACCGTCAAGCTGGCTACTTGACCGGTCTGGGTCAATTCGGGGCCGAGCAGACCACAAACCAGGCAAACAGCACTAAACCAGATGACAGGCCACCCAGTGACTGGGGCCAACCTCACGGAACTCGGGCCGGACCTCAGAACAAATGGTTGTAGCAAGCGGGCAGCGTGTGCGGAAGCGGCAGCCCGAAGGTGGATTTACCGGAGAAGGTACATCGCCTTGCAAGATGATACGATGACGCCTCTCTTCAGTCAGCGGGTCGGGCACGGGCACAGCCGAAAGCAGCGCCTGGGTATAAGGGTGCAGCGGGTGAGCGTAGAGATCTGGTCGCTCAGCCAATTCGACAATGACACCCAGGTACATCACAGCAACTCGGTTGCTAATATGCCGGATCATCGAAAGATCGTGCGCAATAAAGAGATAGGTCAGGTTGAAATCCTGCTGAAGATCTTCCAACAGGTTCACCACCTGGGCCTGAATAGAAACATCCAGGGCTGAAATCGGCTCATCGCAGACAATCAACGCGGGCTGCAAAGCCAGGGCGCGCGCCACGCCGATCCGCTGGCGCTGACCGCCCGAAAACTCGTGGGGATAACGGTTCGAAAACGCCGGGTTAAGGCCCACCAGCTTCAGCAGATCCTTAACGCGTTCTTCAGCTTCTTTATGAGTAGCGAGATCATGGATAATCAGCGGTTCGCCAATAATCTCTCCCACCGTCATACGGGGATTCAAGCTGGCGTAGGGATCCTGGAAGATCATCTGCATGCGGCGGCGCATTTTACGCAGCGGCTCAGCCTTCATAGACACCAGATCTTCCCCTTCAAAGAAAACATGCCCAGAAGTGGGCCGGTGTAGTTGAAGTACAGATCGCCCGGTAGTTGATTTGCCACAGCCCGATTTACCCACCAGGCCTAGCGTCTCTCCACGTCGTAAGAAGAAGGAAATATCATCTACAGCGTGGACTGCGCCTACCTGTTTTTGAAAGATCAGCCCCTGCATGATGGGAAAAAGTTTTACCAGATGCTCAACCCGCAGCAAGACATCTGGATTTTTAGCGGCGTCCATGCTGGTGGTCATTCGCGGTACCTCCCGGTTGATGGTTCCACCCAGCAAGCCGCATAATGTTCAGGGCCTACGTGCAGCAAAGGCGGGTTCTCTTGCCAGCAGCGCTCACGCGCGTATTGGCAGCGCGGCGCAAACGGGCAGTAATTGGGCTTTTCATAAAGAACAGGAGGAAGACCTTCAATCGATGTCAACCGTCTTGAAGTAGTATCATCCAACCTTGGCAGGCTGCTTAATAAACCTAAGGTATAAGGATGCTCGGGATGAGCATACAATTCCTTTACCGGGGCATGTTCAATTAAATAACCTGCGTACATCACACCGACTCGGTGCGCCAAACCAGCAATAATGCCCAGATCATGCGTAATCCAGATCATGGACATGCCGAGTTCATCACGCAGGCGCTTTACCAACTCTACAATCTGTGCCTGAATCGTTACATCCAGAGCAGTCGTCGGTTCATCAGCAATGAGAACTTGAGGAGTACAAACCAGGGCCATTGCAATCATCGCACGCTGGCGCATTCCACCAGAGAACTGGTGAGGATAATCGTTCAGCCGGTCCGCAGCCTTGGGGATGCCCACCATCGTCAGCATTTCCGCTACCCGATCATAGGCCTGTTTGTGATTCATGCCCATATGGATCTCAAGCGGCTCCGAAACCTGGCGACCAATGGTCAATACCGGGTTCAACGAAGTCATGGGGTCCTGGAAAATAATACTGATCTGAGAGCCACGGATATCACGGATCTCATCATCCGAGAGCTTGAGCAGGTCTTTGCCTTGATAATAAGCATGTCCGGCAACGACCTTCCCAGGCGGTGATGGAATGAGGCGCATCATGGACATCATGGTTACGCTTTTACCGCAACCACTTTCTCCAACAATGCCCAGCGTCTCACCTTCTTTCAGGTTAAAATGAAACGCCATTAACGGCATGAACAATGCCATCCTGCGTACGGAATTGAGTTTCAAGGCCTTCAATCTTTAGTATATCGGCCATTCAGCTATTCCTTCGCTAGGTATGAAACTAAAACTGCCTTCTAAAGAGGAGCAAATCAAGATAAACTTACCGTCCAACCTATAAGGGATTTCTACTTTCGCTCTTCAATAAAAAGAAAGATGAAAGTTTTCGGAAAAAGATTAGCCAAAAGTATACTCCCGTTATTTCTCAATGTCAAACGTTTAAGAAAGCGATTCCCTGGTCAAAGGTATAGGATATCTTAAGAAATGGATAAAAATTCCCTCTTCCAAACCCTCCAACAACTCGACGCCCTACCCTGCCAGTACGCTTTTTACTTCCGCCGTTACGGGCAGCCTCCTTTTTACCAAGCCAACGCGGAGCGCTTCCTGTCCGCCTCGATCATCAAAATTCCCATCTTGCTGGCCTGGGTGCACCTCGAGCGCGCCGGCCTTGTCAGCCGGACCGAAATCTGCAAACTGGATGACGAGCCACAGGTACAGGGCGCTGGCTTTTCCTGGCTGCTGCGCGCGCGCCAGTTACCCTTTCAGGATGTGCTCCTGATGATGATCGCCCTGTCCGATAACCTGTGTACCAATCTGGTCATTCGCCACATGGGCCTCGAGACCCTCCAGCAGGTTTTCCGCCAGGAGTTGGGGCTGGCTGGCACCCAAATCCAGCGCAAGCTGATGGATTATGCCGCCCGTGAGCGTGGACTGGATAACTGGATCACCGCTCCAGAGTGCATCCACTTTTATGACCTGCTGCGCACGCTCACCCCTGCCGAAAGAGCCTGGGTCGAGCCCATGTTCGCCGTCAACCAGGATGATCTGCTCCTCATGCGCTGTATCCCCCGCGACACGCTACCCTTTCATCACAAAACCGGTTCGATCACCGGCGTGCTGCATGACTGGGGCTACACCGATCACTGCGATATCTTCTTGCTCACCCAGAACGTAGCGGATGAAATCCCGGCCTTCAATGTCTTTGGCGCGTTGGGCCGCCTGATGCTGGCATCAGGCGATGCCTGAATCTCCTGATATGTAAGAAAAAAGGCAGGTAGGAGAACCGAAACGATCTCCTACCTGCCTTTTTACACCAGCTTTCCCAGTTCCGCCACCAGCCGGTCGATTTGTTCCGTCTGGTGATTCGCGAAGATCGCGATGCGCAGCGCACCTCCTGGCGGCGTGCTGCTGTAAGAGGTCACATGCGCCACGCACAGGCCACGGTCCAACAGTTCCGCCCGCATGCGCCTCAGGTCCAATCCAGGGCGTGCGCCCAGGCACAGCACCGGCACCGGGCTGTCTTCGAAAGCCCAACCCAACCGCCGCAGCCCATCTCGCGCCAGCGCCACGTTGGCCCACAATTGTTCGCGTAAAGCCGTATCACGCGCCAGCGCCAACGCCTGGCGCGCCGCCGCAGCCACTGGCAGTGGTGGTGGACTGGCCCCTACCGTAACCCGGCTGTGGGCTTCCAGTTCTTGCAGCAAGTCTTCTGGCCCGGCAATCATCCCGCCGTAAGCGCCAATCCCCTTACTGAGCGTATGCCCTGCCAGAAAACCAACCGCCCGCCGTTCCCCGTTCGTTTCGCCGTAATACTCCAGCGTGCCGCGCCCGTGAACGCCAAGCACGCCCGTCGCGTGAGCATCATCCAGCGCCACCCAGCCGCCCGGAAAATCCGTCAGCGCCTGCCGGTAAGCAGGCAGCGGGGCAATTTCTCCAGAAATTGGAAACACGCCGTCCGTCAGCACCAGCGGGCGCTCGCCCGGCTGTAGTTCGCGCTGGAGCCGCTGCGTCAGGTCGTCCGCGTCCACATGCTTGAAGGCCGTCACCGCTTTTCCGGTCGAGCGCGCCCCATCCCACAGGCTGTAATGCGCGGACGCATCGATAAAAATATGTTCGTACCGCTCACGCAGCCCTTGCGCCAGGATAGCTGCGCTCAGGTATCCAGAAGGATAGGCAAGCACCCGTTCAGTCCCAAAGAAAACGCGCGCTTCCCCTTCCAGCGCATCATAAAGGTCATGCTCGCCGAAGCCCCCCCGCGATGTTCCCGTCGCCATCCCGTAGCGCTGAATGGCATCCACCGCCGCCTGCAGCACCAACGGATGGTTATGCAGCCCCAGGTAACCGGTACCCGAAAAATAATCCCGCTCGCGACCGGCAATCATCACGCGCGGTCCGAGCGGGCTTTGCATCCGAACGTCCATTGCCGTCAAAGTCGTTTAACCAATGAAAGTCGCCGCGCCAAGGAAGCTGTCACGCAGGCCCGGCACTGCCTGCACATCATCCGTGTGAACGCCGTTGCGCGAGCGCGACGAGTGAATGATATTCCAGCCCCCCAGGCTGATGCCTACATGCGTCACTTTCCGCTGTTCTCCCTTCTCGCCAAAGAACAGCAAGTCGCCCGTCTGAAACGGCGCTTCTACCGGCTGGCCTGCGTCGCACTGCATGTCGGCGTCGCGCGGCAGGGTGATGCCAATCATCCGGTGCATCAACTGCGCAAACCCGGAACAATCAATCCCGTTTGCCGTGCAGCCGCCCCACAAATAGGTCACGCCGATCATCGTGCGCGCATCCGCTTCCACCTGCGCCCGGCGCTCGTCTTCACCCTGCGGCAGCCCATCCAGCGCGCGCAGATCTTGCAGCGGCAGCCAACCCTGTATGTCCCCCGCCAGGTCTGCGTAAGCCCACCCCGGGTGCCAGTGACTGACCGCCACGAAGGTTCCCCCCAACACCCTCGTCACCAATGGGGCATCTTCATAGTGGCTTTCCCGCAGCAAACCCACCGGCGCAATCACCACATGAGTTGCCTCCGGCGCAGGTGCTTCACACAGGTAAGGACGGTAGGTCCATCCCAGGTAGCCGTCCATCTGGCGCACGTAGCACCAGTTGCCCTGCTCCCACAGCACTTCCACCCGCATGCCATTCACCAGCTGCGTCACCATTTCTGCCAGAAAAGAAGTGCCGTTGTGCAGGCTGGTCAGGTTGGTCGCCGCGCTGAAAACCCTCGCAGGGGTTTTACGCGCCACTTCCACCGCGCTCGCATCCACCTGCACGCCTGGCAGGCGCGCCCCCACCGCCGCTGTTAGTTCAGCCAACTGCGCGACTTCCAGCACCTTACCCGCCAGCCGCAGCACATTGCCTTCACGCTCACCGTTCAGTTCGCAAACATTTACCCGCCGGTCTGCATATGGCGCGCAGATTTCCTTTAATAGCGTTTCTACTGTTTCCGTTGTCATGTTTCCAAATCCTTTCCCATCACCGGTCTGACTCTTTCAACTCGACCCCAATCCCAGGGCGCTCTGGCGCAATCACACGCCCGCCTTCCCCATACTGCACGCCTGCAAAGGGATCGTTGGCAATTAACATTGGAGCGTCCAAATCCACCCACTCTGCCAACCCCATCAGGTGCGCCATCGCCGTAGTCCCCAGCGAAGTTTCGACCATACAGCCCAACATCACCCGCAGGCCGCGCTCCCGTGCTGTCCGGATCATCCGCAGCGCCGGAGAGAGCCCTCCCACTTTCATCAGCTTGATATTTACGCCGCTCACGCCCACATCTGCCAGATGCGCCACATCTGCTAAACTTTGCACCGATTCATCTGCCACAATTGGGATAGCGGTCCGTGACTGCAACAGGCCCATCTCATCGATTGCGCCACGCACCAGCGGCTGCTCGATCATCTCCAGTTCGTACCTTTCCAACCGGCGTACATAATCACGCGCCACATCCAGGGACCAGCCGGCGTTCGCGTCCACCCGCAGCCTCGCATCTGGGCGCGCTTCACGAATCGCCGCCAGGCGAGCTTCATCGTTGCCATCCCCACCCAGCTTCACTTTCAGGTTCTGATAAGCCGGAATGCCAGCGGCCATTTTCGCCATTCGTTCAGGAGTATCGATCGAGATCGTAAACGAAGTCGCTATTGGTTTCGGTTGCGGCAAATCCAGTAGTTGGTACAGCGGCTTCCCCTCCTGCCGTCCAATCCGATCATAGAGCGCCAGGTCGATGGCTGCCCGGGCTGGAGCCGGACCTTCCAGGCCCACCCAGGCTTCGATATTGTGAATCGAATCCGGCAGCGCTTCGCTTTGCAGCGCGGCCCGCTGCCAGAAGGCCAGCATATCACGGCTGTCGATGCCGTAATAGGGCGGGATCGTTCCCTCCCCCAACCCTCATCCTCTGCCAATCGCAGCCAAAAAGCTTCGCGTGTGGCACTGGCGCCATACGATACCCGAAATGGATTGACCAGTTGAAGCGTCAGTCGTTCAACTGTCCAACGCGGCTGGGTTGTCATAGCACACCTCTTTGCTTGGGATCTTACTTCACTTGCTGATGAAGCATCATGCCTACGACATGATGCGTAGCAAATCGAATTTTACGCTTCTTCGTCCCCATAACGCATCCGCAGATACAACTCGTAGCGCTCCGGGTGCACGCGCCCATCTACCAACGCTTTTTGCACCGCGCAACCCGGTTCACTGCGGTGGGTACAGTCACTAAACTGGCATTCCGCCACCAGCCCGCGCAGCTCCGGGAAATACCCGTCCAGTTCTTCCGGCTCTGTATCCCACAAGGCCAACGATTTTAAACCCGGCAGGTCGGCTACATACCCACCTTCTTTCAGCGGAAACAACTCCCGCACCACAGTAGTATGCCGCCCTTTCGAAGTCGCCTCACTGACAGCCCGCACTGCCAGGCCCAAATCTGGCTGAATCTGGTTCAGCAGGCTCGACTTCCCTACCCCTGAAGGGCCTGCCAGGCCAGAAATCTTGCCCACCAGTCTTTGGTGTAGTTCCTCCACCCCCTGCCCGGTGGCTACCGAAGTATAAATGACCGGGTAGCCCAACCGCGCATAGATGCCAAACAAAGTCTCGGCCTGTTCCTGTCCGACCAGATCGACCTTATTCGCCACCACCAGCGCCGGAATCCCTTCCTTCTCACAGATCACCAGAAAGCGGTCCAGCATACGCAGGCTGGGTTCGGGTCGGGCGCAGGCAAACACCATCACCACCTGATCGGGGTTCGCCAGCAAAACCTGCCGGTACTCCCCGCGCGGAGTAGGCGCCAGGCGCACCAGCGCCCGCTCGCGCGGTAAGATTTCCTCAATCATCCCCTTACCATCTGACTGCGCCGAAACTTGCACCCGGTCGCCAATCGCCAGAATGTCACCCTCAAAGCGATTGCGCTTAAGCCGTCCCCGCAAATGGCACACCATCTCCCTGGGCGCTAAGCCAGCTGCATCCGCATCCGGCTTCTCCACCTCAATCGTGTAGAAACCAGATTGCATCCGCGTAATCAGGCCGGTCAGAGTCTCTTCGCTCATGGGCTGGGGGTCGCCGTCCGCAGGTTAAAATCGCTCCCGTCGCTCGGGCTGCTGTTATCACCGCCGCCGCTGCCGTTATCCGCTGGGCCGCTCCCGCCCTGGTCTGGTACTGGCGTTTCTCCCTCTAATGGCGTGGGAGTACGTGTGATGTTGAAGCGCGATTCCCACGGGTAAACCGTCTGCGGCTGGCCCAGGAAGTAGGCTTCGATGACCCGCCGGAAGATGGGCGCGGCGATATCCGAGCCTTCACCGGCGTACTCAGCAATTACAGCCACGGCAATATCCGGCTTATCTTCCCGCCCGGCGTCGGTATAGCCCGCAAACCAGGCATGCGGATGGCCGCCCCAATCATTCTGAGCCGTGCCCGTCTTGCCGTAAATGGGAACACCCATCCCACCAAAAGCGCGCACGGCTGTGCCGCGTGGGTCTTTGATCACAGCCCGCATAGCCGCTTGAATAATCTCCAGGTTTTCCGGTTTCACTGGCAGGGTCCCCTGCACTTCCGGCTGGAAGGTAAAGGAAGCATTGCCGTCGGGGTCGACGATTTTATCCACCACCTGGGGCTTGTAAAGGGTACCGCCGTTCCCTACTGCCGCGACAAAGCGCGCCACTTGCAGTGGGTTGACCAGCACTTCACTCTGCCCAATGGCCTCGCGCACCGCCATATCTTCACTGGTCGGGTCAGGCATGTTGCCAGAGGACTCATCCACGCCCTCCAGGCCGGTCGGGCTGCCTAAACCAAAGGCGCGCGCCATTTTGCTCACATCCGTAGTATGTCCCTGCTGGTACAGCGTCAATCCAATATGGTAGAACCACGGGTTGCACGAGCGCATCAGCCCTTCAGGCAGAGTTAAAATGCCGCTTTCTTTATACCCCTTGTCATAGGTCCAGTCATACAGCGTTTGTCCGGGCAGATCTGTAAACTCATAAGTGCAGTTATACGTATCTTCTGGCGTAAACAGGCCGCTTTCCAGCGCCGCCGCCATCGTAATAATTTTAAAGACCGAGCCTAAGGGGTAACCGTTCCCGGTCGCCCGGTTAAACAGCCGATTCTGACCATCCCCCTGAATGATTCCCACCAGCGGATAGCTGTTTTCGTTAGTATATTCAAACGCGTTGGGGTCAAATCCCGGTGAAGACACCATCGCCAGCACCCGGCCCGTATCGCGCTCCATGACTACGATTGCACCGCTAAAGCCCGCGATGGCTTGCTGGGCCTGATACTGCAAACGGCTGTCAATCGTCATGTAGATCGACTGCGACGGTTTGCGCTCCACCTTGACTAACTGAGTCACCGGACGGCCCTGGGGATCATATACGTCCAGGGTTGCACCTTTCTGCCCGGTCAGATAGCTCTCGCCCCAGTTTTCCAAACCCATCCGGCCCACCCGGTCGCTGAGCTGGTAGCCATTGCGCAGATACTCATCCTGCTCGCCCGCCTGGATCGCAGAAACGTACCCGGTGACGTGTGGCGCAATACCACCGTCCGCATAGTACCGTCCGGTATAGGGTGTATAGCGCAGTCCAGCCAGCCCTGAGAGGGTATCATACCGTTCCATCAAACGGTCGCGCTCCACTTCACCCACAGCCACATACGTGCCAGGCGCTGCATTTTCATAAGAAGCCTTAATCGATTCGGGATTCCGCCCGGTCAGGTCCGAGAGTACACTGAGCAGCGTGCCTTCTTGCTCCGGATCATTTTCGCCGACTAATATCCCTAAAGCGAAGATCTCATTGTACATCGCCACGCCTTCGCCATGCAGGTCATACAGGTTGCCGCGCGTGGGGGCGTCGTACTCGATCCGTAAGGTATTCCCGCCGTGCAGTTCGGGCATAATCAGCCCATCATCCCACTGCACGCGCCAGCTCCCTTTCTCCAGGCTCAGGTTCATACTCATATTGTCGCGTACCAGATCACCGACCATCTTGGTGTGGAAAGTCACCCGGTAGGCCACCTGGGCATTCGCCGGATTGGTGAGCGCAGAGAGAATATCGTAATCGACGGTTTGGAGGGTGGTATTGACTGCCACGTCGCGGTAGCGCTGCGTGAAGTCTTCCAGGCTAATCGCATCCTGGCTGACCGGGGTCAGCAGTGCGTACATTGCCTCGTAATCCTCTGCCTTCCAGTCATCCAGAAAGGTGCGTGCCGCAGACTGGGCATCGGGCGGTCGAGTTCGGTCAATCACAGGAGTAGGCAAGAAGTGTGTCGCGGTGGGCGCCAGGCTTGGCGTAACGTTAGGGCTTGCTCCCGGTGCTGTGCAGGCAGATAGCAAAAAGGCGATCAGAAGAATACAAGAACAGAGCTTCATGTTTCCTTTCCTTCAAAATGGCTCCCCTGTTGGCTTTTGCCCGCCTGATTTCGATCAGCCTGATCTTGGTCAGCCTGACCCTGGTCAACGTGATCCTCACCCAAAAGATATGGATACACCAGGCACTCTGTTTCGAGATGTTCCTGGCATTCGTGGGTGATATCTGTAGGGGGCGTCAGCCCAAACTGGCGCAGCGTGCGAACCACACTGCACAGGCCTAACCCCACCACGCAGGCAAAGCAGCCTTCAATTCGTTCAACCGGGTGGAAGCCGCTGTTTTGAATAGCATAGGCCCCCGCCTTGTCGAACGGATCGCCACTCGCAATGTACGCCTCAATTTCTTCGTCTGAGTAATTCCGCATCCACACGCGCGTGCCGCATAGATCCGTCAGCAAGCGCTCGCTTTGTGGATCGTAAACGCCAATAGCAGTGTAAACCCAATGGGCGCGCCCGCGCAGGCTGCGCAGCATTTCAAACGCTTCGTCTGCGCTTTCCGGTTTACCCAGGATACGCTTGCCATCCGCCACCGTAGTGTCGGCAGCTAACACCACCTGTCCGGGATCAGCATACTTTTTCGCTGCCAGGGCTTTGCTTTCTGCTAACCGCAGCACGTAATCAGACGGATCTTCACCGGGTTGTGGGCTTTCATCAATATCCACTGGCTGAACATTGAACGTCCATCCGGTTAATGCAAGCATCTGCCGTCTACGCGGTGAATTTGAGGCTAGTAACAACTGTGGAGCCATGTGATCCGATTCTAACACAGGATTGTCAAGAGGGCTTGAAATTGAAAACCTGCCGGAATTGTAAGACCGGCAGGTTTAATCATCCTATCAACAGCGCTGCTTTGCAAACAGCAGTGTTTATGTTTGTAAAACAGCACTGTTTATGTTCGTAAAACAGCGTTTACGGAGCTGCTTTCGATAAAATAACCTGGAAGTTCCCCCCACGCCCCGGCAGTTTGTCCGGGTCCACATCCAACGTTCCCCCTACCACATCTAACCCAAGCAGTGTCCAGGTATTTCCCTGGTCGGGCGTATAGCGCACCATGGCGGGCGCCGAAGGGTTCGCCCAGTTCAAGCGCAGCCAGCCTTGCTCCGTTTGCGAAACCGCCGGCTGGATGCCAATCGGCTGCAAGGAGGACGGGCTCACCGTACTGGGCAGGCTTTCACGCATCGAGTTCAACTGTAAGCCCGCTTCCAGCGTCTCCTCGCCCAGCAGCGCGCCGTCTTTCAACAGGCGCACCCGCTGCACCGTGGCCTCTGGCAAATCGACCATGGCCTGAATATCATAGGAAGTCGCCTGATCGGGAACCTCAGAGGCAATTTCATAAGCAGGAACGGGTTTCTCTAGCAGTACGTCTCCCTGCGCATTTACCAACTGAATAGTGTATGGCGATGGGCTGGATTCGGTCGAGGCAGTGGTCAGAAGCGTGTAAGCCGGGAAGAACTGCACGCCCTCTGGCGCGACCCGCGCCCGGAACAGCAGTTTGCGCAGCAGCGGGCGAGAGGGTTGGTCCCCTGTATCCATATCCAACTCCGCGCCGTTCAAAATTTGTGAATTATAAAGAGCCTTATAGGTATAGTCAGAAATCCATTTTGGCGTGCAGTAGGACATAATGTCCTTGTTGCTGTCCGGCGTGTAAACCGTTCCCGTGCTCAGATCCAGGCCCACCTTTCCAATGGAAGCATTTGGATAAGGATAGTTGGCGTCCGAACTGGAAACACTGCCGCAGGGGGCATGGTACTGCCCCAGGTTGTGACCGATTTCATGCGCGGCGGTCTGCCCGGCGTTAGCATAATCCAGGCCTACAGCCACCCGGGTGCCAATGTAACCAATACCGACGATACCACCCGAGAACCACGAGTCTGGACCATTTTGGGTTGGCGCCAGGCCGTAATACACCTGAGAGACAGGAGCGTTATCATGGGCTTTCATCGCGCTGATTTCAGAAAGCAGCTGGCTGAAACCGGCAGTATCTTTCATATTGCCCGAAAAAGCATAGGGCGTGTGCCAGCTAATGTTCACCTTGCTAACCGGGTACATGCGCATGATCCAATTGCTGATCGTATCTTTATTGGGCGCAGGATAAGTGTGTCCATCGACATGCGTGTAAATGATGGGCACAATCATAATATTCAGGGGCGGCACTTCTGTAAAACGAACATGCTGAACAAAGGTGTTGTTATTCTCATCATCCTCAGCGATTACATTGTGAGGATCTACCGTAATGCTCAGATCATACGAGCCTTTCAACCACTCGGGCGGCAAAGGCATATTCACTGTGCTACCATCCGCGTTCGAAGCGCTCTGCAAACTGGCGGTAATCGTTTGCGGTCCACCTGTCAGCGCCACGCCATGATTGCTGGCTGTAACAGAGATCATCGTACTCGCGTTCAACTGGTTTCCCCCGCTCATCCGTGCGTTAATGCGCAGCATGGTGCTGCGCCCGGCGACCAGCGGGACAGAGTTACTCGGGTCTTGCACGGCCTGGGTAATCTCCATGCTGGAGATGGATAGGTCATTTGCACTGAGTGAAAGTTTCGTGACAACGGGGATAAAAATACATGACTGTCCCGATCCACAACCGGGTCCAGAAGCCGCCTTAACGGACAGATGCTGCGAGGGCACCCCTGGCAAAATCAAGTAAACAACTAGCGCTAGTAGAAGGACCCCCTTAAGGAACGCGTTTAGATGTAACCATTCAAGATCCTTCATGGTTCTCCTCGAAGATATGGTGTTACGCTCAAGTTTTTTTGGGACAGCCAAAACATCTCAAGCAGTTCAGCCCGTCGGGCCCCCCTGCGCATTAAACATACCCGAATAATCCGGATTTTTACCTTACAGGAGCTTGACAAACAAAGTTGATCATCTGACATTAAAATTAGGAAGAATTTAGCGCGAAGGGAAGGGAATATCCCATGAATCAACAAGAAAACCTGCCGTCGTCCGTTCAGTTCATTCTGGATACCGACATGCTGACAGACTGTAGGAAAAATTGCCCCCAAAACGAAAAACGATGAACGAATGAAATATAGTACAATCGCAGGTTGTATGATCAACTGACTTTATTTGTAACTCAGGAGTGGAGGTTTGCGATGCAGGCTCTTCAAGAACGCATTCTGCGCGATGGCAAGAACTTAGGAAACGGCATCTTAAAGGTAGACAACTTCATCAACCATCAGGTTGACCCACAGTTAATGGATCTTTGCGGGCGCGATTTCGCCCACCGTTTCGCCAATGTAGGCGCGACGCGCATTCTCACCGCTGAAATCTCCGGCATCGCCCCCGCTTTGATGACCGCCCTACACATGGGGCTGCCCGTGGTCTATGCCCGCAAGAGCAAACCCATCACCATGCCCGACACCGTCTACCTGACGGTCGCACCCTCCCACACGAAAGGGCGCATGGTCGAGCTGATTGTCTCCCCCGAATATCTGGCGCGCGGCGAGCGGGTCTTAATTATCGATGACTTCTTAGCTTCTGGGGCCACCATTCAAGGGCTGGTACGGCTGGCGCAAGCCGCCGGTTCTGAAGTCGTTGGCATCGGCACGCTGATCGAAAAGATCTTTGAAGGCGGGCGCAAGGCGCTGTCGCACCTGAATATTCCAATCGAATCGCTGGCTTGTATCACCAGCATGGATGACGGAAAGATTCAATTCCTCGATTAACGGTTTTGGTCTGGCAGGCAGCCTGAGAAAAGGGTTGCCTGCCAGATCTTATATGGAGCTTTTTCAATGGCTGATACGATCGTGATTCTCGATTTCGGCTCACAATACACGCAATTAATCGCCCGGCGGATTCGTGAGCTGCACGTCTACTCAGAAATACTCCCATATGATACCCCTGCCGAGCGTGTTCTGGCGCTGCAGCCAAAAGGCTTCATTCTTTCGGGGGGTCCTTCCTCGGTCTATGATTCTGGCGCGCCCGTTCTGCCGGCTTACGTACTCGAAAGCGGTTTGCCCGTGCTGGGCATCTGCTACGGCATGCAGCTCCTGACCTATAACCTGGGCGGGCGAGTTGCCCCGGCCCGCGAACGTGAATACGGTCCGGCTCGCATTGAAACCACTTGCTACAACGCGCTCATCCCTTCCGGCAGCCAGCCGGTATGGATGTCGCATGGCGACCGAATCGAAGAATTACCCCAAGACTTCCATGTGCTGGCGATCAGCCCGAACAGCCCGGTTGCGGCGATGGGCGACCAGCAAGAACGGCGTTTTGGCGTTCAGTTCCATCCTGAGGTACATCACACCCCCGGCGGGAAAGAAATCCTGCGCCGCTTTGTCATCGACGTATGCGCAGCCGCCCCTACCTGGACACCCGAATCCATCATTCAAGAAAGCGTAGAGCACATTCGCCAGCAGGTCGGAAGCCAGCGTGTGCTGTCTGCGGTCAGCGGTGGGGTCGACTCGAGTGTCGCCACCGCCCTGGTGCACCGCGCCGTCGGCGACCAGCTCACCGCTGTGTTTGTCGATACTGGCATGCTGCGCCAGGACGAACGCGAACAAGTCGAAGTGGCTTTCCGCCAAAACCAGGGCGTTCAACTGGTGACCGTGAACGCCATTGAAGCGTTTTTAGACGCGCTAGATGGTGTCACTGAACCAGAGATTAAGCGCAGCATTATTGGTGAAACCTTTATCCGCATCTTCGAAGCCGAAGCGCGCCGCCTGGGTACGCCCAGGTTCCTGGTGCAGGGCACCATCTATCCAGACGTGGTCGAGTCCTCCGCGCCCGACCGGAACATCGCCCACCGCATAAAGACGCATCACAATGTCGGCGGCCTGCCCAAAGACATCACCTTCTCACTGGTCGAGCCGCTGCGCTATCTCTTCAAAGACGAAGTTCGCGCCGTTGGTGAGGCCCTCGGCCTGCCCCCCGCCCTGGTCTGGCGGCAGCCCTTCCCTGGTCCCGGTCTGGCAGTTCGCTGCCTGGGAAAGATCACCTGGGAACGGTTAGAGCGCCTGCGCGCCGCCGATCACATCTTCACCAGTGAACTGGCTGCCGCCGGTCTGTTGAACCGCGGCCTCGAAGGCGAAGGCGGCGAAACAGCGCACGGGAAAATCGCCCAGGCTTTTGCAGTCCTCCTGCCAGTGCAGTCAGTTGGGGTGATGGGTGACCAGCGCACCTATCAAGAGACGATTGCCCTGCGCGCCGTAACTACCGACGATTTCATGACTGCTGATTGGGCCCGCCTGCCCTACGATCTGGTAGGAGGCGTCGCGAACCGCATTGTCAACGAAGTCAGCGGCGTCAATCGTGTCGTTTATGATGTCACTTCCAAACCGCCCGCAACTATTGAATGGGAATAACCGTATATAGTTAAAGAGAAGTACCCGCGCCCGGCGAAATAATCAACGAACGAATCGGAACGGTGCGCAGGAATAGTTTCATCCGAGTTTCTTTATCGGTTCAAATGCCTTTGCCGGGCGTTACGAAACTGTCCTTGCTGTGCCGTTTTCACTGGAGGGAACGATGATCGATTTCGGTGAAGTCTTAACACGAGCCTGGAATATTGCCTGGCGCTATAAGATTCTCTGGTTGTTTGGCTTTTTCGCCGCTTTAGGCGCTGGCGGAAGCAATTCTGGCGGCAGCCTCAACTTCAATTTCAGCCTGCCGAACGGGAGAGGCAATTTCCCGAACGCGGGTAATATTCCCTACGCACTACAGCGCTTTTTCAATAACATTCCTGCCTGGGCACCGGTACTGCTTGGCCTGCTGGTCCTGCTGCTGGTGATCGTGCTGATCATACTCAATGCCTTTGGGCGCATCGGCCTGGCCCGCGGCTCTTGGGTTGCCGATGCGGGCGCTGACCGCCTGACCTTTGGCCAGTTATGGGATGCCGGGCAGCGTTACTTCTGGCGCGTGATCCTGCTGATCTTGCTGCTGTGGGCGCTGGCGATTGCCATCTCCTTGATCGTCATCCTGCCTGCCGTTGGCATCAGCATTCTCACCTTTGGAATCGGGCTGATCTGCCTGCTGCCGCTGCTGTGCGTGCTGGTTATTGCGCTGTGGGCGCTGACCGTGATCACCGATCTGGCCGTGATCGCCCTGGTCAATGAAAACCTCGGCGTGATTGAAGCCCTGCAACGGGCCTGGAATGTATTCAAATCGCGCCCGGCAGATATCATTGTTATGGCATTCATCCTTTGGCTGATTTCAGTCATTGTCGGTTTTATCATTGGGCTGCCCATGCTGTTGGTAGCAGCTCCGGTGATTGGCAGTGTCATTCTACGAAACGGGAATGTCATGAACAGCAGCATCATTGTCTCAGTCATCCTGTTCTTGCTATACCTGCCAATTCTGCTGTTTTTACAATCCATTGTGCAAACCTATCTCTACACCGCCTGGACACTGGTCTACCGCCGGTTAACCGGGCGTGGACATGGCGCCGCTGACCAGACAGTAATCGATGTCACCCCGCGGTCTACCGTCACCCCACCTGCCGTTGAGTAAATAACCTATCTGTTATCCTGAGGCCATCCGAAACTTTCGTCGAGGATGGTCTCTTTTTTACTCTTCTTCGGTGAAACGGACAATCGTACAGCCGTAAGACTGCGTCTCAGTGATCTCCACAGGCTCTCCGGCCCGCAGTTCCTCGATCGCTTCGAGTACGTAGAAGCGGGTCGGGGTGCGCCTGCGAAAACTGGTGTCATCAAAAGCGCCTTGATAGCGCAGCACCCCATCTGAGTCGATCAGGAAGCAGTGCGGCGTCGTCTCAGCGCCGTACAAGTCCGCCACCTCATGCTGATCGTCCTGGAGCACGTACTTCAGGTTTCGTTCCCGAGCCACCCGGCTCAGCAGTTCCGAGTCTTCATTGGCATTAGATGCAATGCATAACAGCGTGACTTTGTCTTGCCAATCCTTCAACACCTCATCTGCCCGCTGCGCCCATGGGCATTCCGCTGACCAAAAGTTAACCAGCACAAGCTGGCCGCGCAGATCTTCCAGCGATGCCATCTGGCCTTCCAGATCATTAAGCTGGAAGGCAGGCGCCCGTTCACCAATCTTTAATTTCGTCATACTTCCTCCTGTTTTGCCCCTTTCCTCACACCATCTCTCAGGCGGTTAATCTTTCCCGACCTTTTCACTGCCCATCTTATCATTTTTCAACTATACTGAAACTCTCATAAGGAAGTAAATCGATGAACACAAGTGGCTTTTGGTGGATATTACTGGCAACGGCACTATATGGCCTGATTCACTCCCTGCTGGCAGCGAACAGCGCCAAGGCGTGGGCGGAAAAAGGGTTGGGCGAAGACACCACCCACCGGTACTACCGGCTGTTCTTCGTGTTCATGGCAATCGTCACTTTCCTGCCTGTGCTGCTGTTGGCCGCACTACTGCCAGACGCCGTACTCTATACCATCCCTGCTCCGTGGGTTTATCTCACAGCAGCACTGCAAGGACTGGCAGGCCTGGGGATACTGGTCGGTGTGTTGCAAACTGGGGCGCTCAATTTTTTGGGGATTCGCCAATGGTTGGTGAATGACTCAACCCACAGCCAGCCGCGCCCTGAAAAGCTGGTGGTAGATGGTTTTTACCAGTGGGTGCGCCATCCGCTGTATACCTTCTCGCTGATCTTTCTGTGGTTGGCCCCCCGCATGTCCTGGAACCTGCTGGCCTTAAACCTGGGGCTTTCGGCTTATATGTTAATTGGGTCTGTGTTTGAAGAACGCAAGCTGGTCGAACAGTTTGGAAAAGCTTACGAAGAGTACCGCCGTCGCACTCCGATGATTGTGCCCGGTTTAAAACTGCGCCGCTAACCCTCATTACCCCCTCTGGACGGAACCTGCTGTGCCGCTGCTCTGGATCTCCTTCGCATTCCTGGCCGGTCTCGTATTGAGCGGCAGTCTGTCCGCCGCCGAACAAAACCTGCCAACCGCCACCTGGTTGACGCTGGCAGTCGCTGGGCTGCTGCCGATTTTGGCGGCCCGGCTTCCCTTCTTGAAACCCTTACGAAGGTTATCAGCACGCCACCCAAAGCTGAAGCTGCCACCCATGCTGCTCGTGTCGATTGTCGTATTCGGCGGCGCATATTACGTTCTCGCAAAGCCTGCCCTGCCGCCCGATCATATCGCCGCACTCAATGATCAGGGCGCCTTCAAAGTGACAGGCGTGATCATCGAATCACCCGACCTGCGCGACCAATCAACTCAACTGCGTGTGGCAGTTGAAACAGCCGCCGCCGTTCAGGATGGCTCAACTGGACCAGCGCGCCCGGTACACGGAGATCTGATGGTTATGCTGCCAGGGCGCACGAATTGGCAGTACGGTGACCGGGTGGAGCTAGAAGGGAAACCGGTTACCCCACCTGAAAACGAGGGCTTCTCCTACCGAGACTATCTGGCCCGCCAGGATATCTACAGCTATCTGGCGTTTCCGCGCACCCATCTGATCGCACACGGCGCAGGCAGTCCTATTCTGGCAGCCATTTATCGCCTGCGCGAGTGGGCCTACCACGAAGTCTACCATCTGTTTCCTGCTCCCGAAGCGCCGCTGCTGGCTGGTATTCTGCTTGGCATCGAAAGCGACCTGCCGCCCGGGTTAGAACGCGCCTTTCAGAATACCGGCACAGCTCATATTATTGCCATTTCCGGATTTAACATTGCCATTTTAGCCACCCTTTTCTCCAGCATCTTTCGGCGCATCTTCTCACACTGGTGGGCTTTGGCGGTCTCTGTCTTAGCGATTACCGGATACACCCTGCTGGTTGGCGCTGGCGCTTCAGTGGTGCGCGCCGCAGTAATGGGCAGCCTGGGGCTGCTGGGGGCACAGTTGGGACGGCGCTCAGTGGGATGGGCCGGATTAAATACCCTGGCTTTTACCGCGCTGCTCATGTGCTTACCCAACCCCGATCTGCTGTGGGACGCCAGTTTCCAGCTTTCCTTTGCCGCCACGCTGGGACTCATCCTGTATGCCAGCCCCCTGCAAGAAAAGTTCATGGCCTTTGCCGAACACCGGCTGTCCACTACCACAGCGCAGCGCCTGGCAGGCCCTGTTGGCGAATATTTGCTGGTGACATTGGCCGCCCAGTTTACCACGCTGCCGGTGATTATTTACCACTTTCAGCGTTTATCTATCAGCTCACTGCTGGCCAATCCACTGGTGCTCCCGCCCCAACCTCTGGTGATGATCCTGAGCGGCCTGGCGGTGATCGCCGGGCTGGTGTTCGATCCCCTGGCGCATTTGCTGGCCTGGCTGGCCTGGCCGCTTTCAGCTTACTCCATCCGCATGGTTGAAGCCCTATCCAATCTGCCAGGAGGCGTACTTGTGTTAGGTCCCACCAGTATGGGAACAGCGGCCTTGCTAGGGGGAGTGGCCCTGCTGCCAGCTTTTATTCAAGTTTCAGGCGGGCAGATTCGCCAGTATCTGGTGAAGTGGCTCACACCTGGGGCGCTGATCATGGTGACGGCCCTGCTGTCAGCCTTCTTGTGGCGTATGGTGTATTCAGCGCCAGACGGTCAGCTTCATCTGGTTCTCTTCGAACAAGATGGACAGGCGGCTGTGTTGATACGCGATCCAGATGGGCAAGCCCTGCTCATTAACGGCGGACCATCCGCCAACCGGCTGTCGAGCGCTCTGGGGCGCTGGCTGCCACCTCTTGGACATCAGCTAGATGGATTGGTCATCACCCAAAGCCAGCCCGAAGCATTAGAAAGCCTGTCCGCCGTGCTGGAACGCTTCCCGGTAAAGCAAGCCTGGTGGGCGATCGAACCGCCTGATAACCGCTCTGGCAGAGCACTCATTCAGGTGCTTGAAGAACAGGATGTTACCAGCACAGGGCTGCCGCCAGGAGGGGGCTTATCCTTAGGGAATGGAACAAGCCTGACCGTGCTGCACGATGGTGAGAACGGCAGCGCTATCCAGATCGAGTGGAAGCATTTCCGCATGCTGCTTCCCGATGGCGTCGCGCCTTCCACCCTCCGAGACGAAATGCAGCCAGGGCTGCTGCTAATAACAGCCCAAGATCTGGCAGAAATATCCCCCTCCGCCTTCCAGGATCTAGCGCCCCGAACCGTGATCGTGACGGCCCTGGAAAACCCAATTGAGCCGCTGCCCGAACATTGGATCCGCCTGCCGCGTTGGGGTTGGCTGGCAATCGACACAGACGGACAGCAAATGTGGCTTCGGCAGGGACGCTAACCAGTTTCAACTCTCAAACCTGTAAATTGGAACTGTCTCACATTTTTGTATAATTTTTCATATGCTCCAGAATGCCATCGCCGCCGCTAAAGCCGGTCAGCGCCAACACGCACGAGACCTGTTCGAGGTTATCACGGGTCAGGATCCGGGCTGCCTGGTCGCATGGCTGTGGCTAAGTGATTTACATGATAATCTGGCAGACCGCATTAATGCGCTGGATCATGCTCTGACGCTCCAGCCGAACAACCCGACGGTTCAAGCCCGGCGCGACCAGCTTGCCGAGCGATTACAGCAGCAGTCGGCTTTGCCCGTAAAAGCGGTGGCAGATCCTCAGCAGATGGCCTCTCATGTACAAGCTCAACAACTTTATCGGCAGGCCTGGATGCATAAAAAAGAGGGGAAGCCAGAGGAAGCCCTACGCGAATTATATAAGCTGGTTACGATTGAAAATCAGCATGTTAAAGTCTGGCTGTTGATTGCTGATTTAGAAAGCAGCTCAGCTGGGCAAATTCGCGCCCTAGAAAGAGCGCAGGAACTACAACTGGCCAACGAGGCTGTACAATCACGGCTGGAACGCTTGAAGCAGGCAGAGCAAAACCCACTACAGCGAGGAATTGCGTTAGAAGAATGTGGGGAAATGGAGCAAGCCCAGGCCGTTTATCGCTCTGTCGCCGTGCGATCCAGATCTGCAACCGAACGGCTGGAAGCAAACCGGCGCATCGCGGATCTCAAGCTGCGGCAAGAATCACACCAGTTACGAGCTGTATCCCCTACCCTGAACTTACTGCGTCTTACGGCAGGCCCGGCCCTGTTTTTCGGCCTGCTGATTTTCATACAGGGTGGGCTAAACCCACTAAAACTACCGTTGGTTTCCCTGTTAGGCGAGGTCAGTGTCACTTCTGGCAGCTTGCTGGTAACGGTAACAGGCTTGCGCCCGTTGCACCCCAAATGGATCGCGTTATTCGGCCAGCCTGGAACAGGCGAAGAAGCAGAGATACGAAAGGGACTTCGCCTGTTGGGCTGGGGCTTGCTGGCTGCGCCCTATCTCATCTTTCTCATCGAAGCCGTCCACCGCCTGGTGTTGCTGCTGTCAACGCAAATATACCTGTATCCATAATCGCCTATTAAGCTGCCTACATGATCCCTCTCAACGATACCGAACCCAACCGTTACAGCGGCATCCCGATCGTGACCATCCTGCTCATACTGATTAATGGGATGGTCATGTTCGCCAAGCCCTTCCTATGGCAAATCCTGCCAGTTTATACACTGTTTGGTTCGGTGCCTCAGCAAGTATTGCAGCAAGTGGGCGGCGGCGCGCTCTCCAGCCTGACATCTATCTTCTTGCATGCAGACCTGATTCACTTGTTAAGTAACATGACCTTTCTGTGGACTTTTGGCCGCCGGGTGGAGGACGCCTGCGGGCATGTACGTTACGTATTGTTTTACCTGACCTGCGGCCTGTGCGCTGACCTGCTCAGCACCATGATTCGCAACCAGGATGCCATCCCAGGGATTGGCGCCAGCGGCGCGATCTTTGGTTTATTGGGAGCCTATCTGCTGCTGTTCCCTGGCAGCCGCATTCGTATGCTGATCATTCTTTGGTTTGTACCCACCTTTCCAAAAGTGCGCGCTGTCTGGGTGGTGCTGTATTTCTTTGTCATCCAGATCTATCCTGCGGTAAAATCAGCGATAGAACAAACGGGCTATGGTGTCAACTACTGGGCGCACCTGGGTGGCTTTTTTAGCTGCATCCTTATCATCTTCTTCCTGCGCCCCGAGGCCTTCGCCCGCTACCTGAGTAATGAGCCGGTTTAGGCAAATGACTGACGAAAACGCAAGTCCTGTCAATGGAATCAACACTTATAACGAGAAGGCGCTCCACGCTGCGCTGAAACAGTGGTATGCTGCCCCGCAAGACCAGATGGAAGTGCCGGTAGATGGTTATATTATCGACCTGGTGCATGAAGACCTGCTCATTGAGATTCAAACACGCAGTTTCAGCGCCATCCGGCGAAAGCTGCACGATCTGAGTGAGAGACACCTGGTGCGGCTGGTGTTCCCATTAGCTGTCGAAAAGTGGATTATCACCCTTCCGAAAGAAGGTCATGAACCGGTCAGCCGGCGCAAGTCACCGCGCAAGGGGCGGTTGGAACAGGTGTTTAAGGAACTGGTACATTTGCCAGAGCTGATGTCGCATACCAACTTTTCACTGGAAGTGCTGCTGATTCAGGAAGAAGAAGTGCGACGTGTGAGCGAAAAACGCCGCTGGCGCAGCAAAGGTTGGGTAACCGAGGAACGCCGCCTGCTGCAAGTGATGGATCGTCACTTGTTCGAGACACCTGCCGACCTGGGCAGCCTGCTGCCCGATCTGCTGGAAGAACCCTTTACAGCCCGCGAACTGGCAAAAGCAGTGCGCCAGCCGGTGCGGCTGGCGCAGAAAATGGCTTACTGCTTGCGCGAAGCGGAGGTAATTACACTGAGCGGCAAGCGAGGCCGGGCTTATCTATACAAGCGCAATCCAATTCACTTCGCGTAATTCTTAAAGATCTCTTCTAACCGGGCCTCATCATAATCGAGCACAATCGTGCCATCGACATCAAAAGTAGGTGTTATGAGCGCGCCTTTCCCCCAACGGCGCACCCGGTCCCGCGCGGCCTGGTTATAGTCCACATCCACTTCGATATAGTCGATCTCGTGCTCATTCAGCCAGGCGCGCGCCAACCGGCAGTCTTTACACCAGTTCGTACAGTAAAGGACAACGCCTCCGTTAGGAACTTCTTCCTCTTCTTGCTCGAAGGGTGTAAAAACCTGCGCCGCATGAGGATCTACTTCTCGAATCACATTGCGCAGTACTTCATTATCCGGCTGTTGATCGATATCATGCACATCGATATATTGAATAACACCCTCTTTATCGATGATAAAAATGGCGCGCTCAGTATAGCCATCTACCTGGCGAAAGACACCATACGCATCTGACACAGCACCGTGCGGCCAAAAGTCACTTAAGAGAGGATAGCTTATGCCGCCCAGGCTTTCAGCCCAGGCCTGCAAACAGGGAATATGATCGACGCTGATGCCCAGAACCTGAGCATTTAATCCCGTGAACGATGCCTTTTCTGCCTCATAGGACGGGATTTGATTCGTTCAGATCGGCGTCCAGGCCAGCGGGAAGAATACCAGAATAACGTTCTTCCCGCGCAGGTCACTCAACGCGACCTCGCTGCCCGTGTGACTGGGCAAGCAAAAATCTGGCGCTTTTTGTCCGACTTGGAGCTTCATTGTTTTCCTCGTCCTCCTTGGCACTATTTTAGTGGCACTATTTTACTTGATTTCCTGAACGACCTGTAACAAATTTCCCAATGATGTAAAACCATGTCAAGGGGTGTAAAATAACCATGAGATACACTGCGACAAACTGCATTTTCAATCATTAGAGGAGACAGAAATGCAATCCAACCCGTACGACCTCCAACCCCTTTTCCGGCTCGATGGCAAAGTAGCCGTCATTACCGGCGGCGGCGGTGTTTTATGCAGCACGATGGGACACGCACTGGCAAAAGCTGGCGCACAGGTTTACCTGCTAGACCTGAATGTGGAAGCTGCGGAACAAGTGGCCCAGTCGATTCGTAACGATGGTGGCAAGGCAAAGGGCCTTTCTGCAAACGTACTGCAAAAAGACAGCCTGCAAACTGCCGCAGACCAGGTGAAGACAGAGGCAGGTAAAGTAGATATTTTGATCAACGGCGCGGGTGGCAACCAGGCCCGTGCAACCACTTCGACTGAGCTTTCGTTCTTCGACCTCGATCTGGCGGCTGTTGAACGCGTCTTTGGGCTGAACTTTACCGGCACATTCCTGGCCAGCCAGGTGTTTGGGCGTCAGATGGCCGATCAGAAGCAAGGGAACATTCTTAACGTAGCTTCCATGAATTCCCTTCGCCCGCTGACCCGTATTCCGGCTTACAGCGCCGCCAAAGCTGCTGTGGTGAACTTCACCCAATGGTTAGCTGTCCATATGGCTCAGGAATACAGCACAGATATTCGTGTCAATGCCATTGCACCCGGTTTCTTCCTGACTGAACAAAATCGATTCCTGATGATCGACAAAGAAACAGGAGACAGCACACAGCGCGGCAAGCAAATTCTGGGACACACGCCAATGGACCGACTGGGAAAACCGGAAGACTTGTTGGGGACGGTGCTGTGGCTGGTTAGCCCAGCCTCGGCATTTGTGACTGGAGTGACCGTCCCAGTAGATGGCGGTTTCTCTGCCTATAGTGGAGTTTAAGAATGGCTGCAATTGGAACCGGAAACGCTGAGAAGTTTTTGACGGAAGAGCAGATCGAGTTTGTTGTGGTGGAGGGCCTCGAAAGCCTGAACCTGCAAGGGAAACGCCTTTTAGTCATCATTCCTGATCATACCCGTACCATGCCGATGCCGATGTACTTTCGCATGCTCACCCGTCACCTGCTTGGCAAAGTGCAGCAGTTGGACTTCCTGGTGGCACTGGGCACACACCCAGCAATGAGCGAAGAAGCTTTGCTGCATCTGGTAGGCATCAGCGCAGAAGAAAAGGCGACGAAATACAAAGATGTTAACCTGATCAATCATGCCTGGAAAGATCCAAACACGCTGATGCTGTTAGGCTCCATCCCGGCTTCAGAAGTGGTCGAACTGTCGAACGGGCTGCTGGATATGGAGGTTCCTATCCGGTTGAACCGCCGCATTCTCGACTACGATGAACTGCTGATCTGTGGTCCGGTCTTCCCGCATGAAGTGGTCGGGTTTTCTGGTGGCAATAAGTACTTCTTCCCTGGCATCGCCGGAAGCGATATTATTGACTTCACGCACTGGTTAGGCGCGCTCATTACCGCCTATAAAATCATCGGCGCCAAAGACACGCCTGTGCGCCGGGTAATTAACCGGGCAGCTAACTTCATCCCGGTTTCACGACACGCTATTTGCAGTGTTTTATCGCACGAAGGTGTTTCTGGCGTATTCTTTGGCACCCCAGAAGAAGCCTATGATTCCGCCGCAGATCTTTCCTCACAAGTACATATCCGCTGGGTAGATGCTCCTTACCGGCAGGTGCTTTCTGTACTGCCCGACTTATATGATGAAATCTGGACAGGCGCAAAAGGCATGTACAAGATGGAACCGGTCATTGCGGACGGTGGCGAGGTGATCATTTATGCCCCCCATATTCGCGATCTGAGCGTGGTTCACGGCAGGGTGCTGATGGAAGTGGGTTATCACGTGCGCGACTATTTTGTGCAGCAGTGGGATCGCTTCAAACAGTATCCCTGGGGCGTGCTGGCTCATTCTACCCACCTGCGAGGTATGGGCACTTATGAAAATGGCGTGGAGACGCCGCGCATTCAGGTAACACTGGCAACTGGCATTCCTGAAGAGATCTGCCGCCAGGTCAACCTGGGATACTGTGATCCTGCTAAGATCAACCTTAGCGAATGGACTGACCGTGAAAACGAGGGCGTCTTGCTGGTTCCCCGCGCGGGAGAGTATCTTTACCGGATTAAGTAAACGTTCCAGACATTCTAAATGCGAGTTTAGACGGCGCTTCAGCCTAAACTCGCATTTTTTGTTATACTTACGCCGAAGCTCTTCAGACTCGAGATATTTCTTTGTTAAACACTAGTCTACCTACCAGCCTGCCATCTGTCGGGGTTGTGATCCCCATCTATAACGAAGAAGAAGCACTTCTGGCGTTTCACCAGCAGTTGTGCCAGACCATCGAACTCGCTACCCTACCGATTTCAAATTTACTATGTAAATGATGGCTCTTCGGATGGCACCTGCACGCTGTTGGAAAACCTGGTAGAACGAGATCACAGAGTCAACGTCGTTGAATTGAGCCGCAATTTTGGGCATCAGGCTGCACTGACTGCCGGATTAGATATGGCAGAAGGGGAATGGATCATTTCGATGGACGGTGATGGACAACACCCACCAGAAATGATTCCTGAGATGCTCCAGTTAGCCCAGGCTGGATACGATCTGGTGCTAACCGAACGAAACCATTCTCAGAATGATTCCGCGTTCAAACGTCAGACGGCAGACATGTTCTACAAACTCATTAATCGAGTAGGAGATACTGAAGTGCTGCCGGGTGGGGCCGATTTCCGCCTGATGTCGCGTACAGTGGTAGATGCTCTGAAAGGAATGCGTGAGTATCATCGTTTTTTGCGCGGGATCGTGGCATGGATGGGATTTCGTACAGTGATCTTGCCATATACTCCGCCCGAACGGCTGGCAGGCAAGTCAAAGTACACGCTTAAAAAGATGCTCCGGTTGGCGGCAGATGCAGTCTTTTCCTTTTCGCTGGTACCGCTGTACATCGGTCTTTCGTTAGGCGTACTGATGTTGGTGCTGGCGCTGGTCGAAATGATCTACGTTCTCAGCTTCTGGATCACTGGTAACCAGTCGGGGCTGGCTCCAGGCTGGAGCTCTCTGATGTTTGTGATCCTGGTCGTTGGTGGTATTCTCATGATTCTGCTGGGATTTATCGGCGTGTACGTAGGTTTCATTTTTCAAGAGGTCAAGCACAGGCCCATCTACCTGGTACGGCAGAAGCTCCCTTTCAAATCATCCACGCCAGATGAGCGCGGAACATCGTGACGGTATGACCCATTTGAAAGAAAAAACTCAGGCTTTCTTCAGCGAGCCAAAAATTTTCCCCCTGTTTTTGCTGCTGCTGTGTCTGGCAGCTTATGCAATCTTCATCCCCTGGCTGGGTTTCTACTGGGATGACTTCCCCATCTCATGGATCGCTGCCAGTAAAGGCGGCGCCGGGTTGGCGCGTTACTTTTCAACCAACCGGCCCTTCTGGGGGGAAATTTACCGCCTGACCACGCCTCTTTTGGGCAGCAATCCTTTCAACTGGCAGGTAGCGGCGCTGCTGCTGCGCTGGGGCACTGGGTTGGCCTTCTGGGGGCTGGTGCGGACGATTTGGCCCGAGCGCAAACTGTTTGCCGCCTGGGCTGCTGCCCTTTTCATCATCTATCCCGGCTTCAGCCAGCAGTCGATTGCTTTTCTCTACAGTCACTTTTTCATCGTTCTCATCCTGTTTCTGCTCTCGCTCATCTTCACCATCCTGGCGCTGCGCCATCCACGTTGGTTCTGGTTATTCACAGCCGCGGCGCTGCTGACTTCAGCTGTCAATCTGCTGTCAATGGAATATTTCTTCTTACTCGACCTGCTGCGCCCGGTACTCATCTGGTTGGTACTCAATGAAACTGCCCCTGGTCAGGTGTCGCTGACAGGACAAAAACGGCTGATCCGCACTTTGCTGCTGTGGCTGCCTTACCTGGTTCTCTTTATCGGGGTGATAGCCTGGCGCGCTCTGTTCTTTGGCTTTCACACCTATCAACCCACACTTCTCAGTCAGCTTAAAAGTGAGCCCATACCAGCACTGCTAACACTGATCCAAACTGCCTTGAGTGACATGTGGAAAACGAGCGCTGGCGCATGGCTGCATGCCTTCCAGGCACCAACAGTGGCGGAAGTGGGCGCAGTAAACTTGCGACGCTTTTGGCTGCTCGTCGCTGTTAGTGCGGCAGTCTTTGGGCTGTACTTGCTCTTGTTCCGCCCCAAGCAAACCAGGCTCGAAGGAGAACGCAGATGGCTGTGGCAGCCACTGCTGGTAGGCATTCTGGCGCTGGGAATTGCGGGCGGGCCGTTCTGGCTAACTGACCTGCAAATCGGTCTGGTGTTTCCAAATGACCGGTTTACCCTCCCCTTCATGATTGGCGCTAGCTTGTTGGCTGCGGCCTTACTACAACTCATCCCGCTGCCGCATTGGCCAAAAGCCGCGCTGTTGGGGGTGCTGCTCGGCTTTGCCATCGGAATGCACTTCCAGCAGGGCGTCGTCTACCGGCGCGACTGGGCGACACAGCGCACCTTCTTCTGGCAAATGCTGTGGCGCATTCCCGACATGCAGCCTGGCACCACCCTGCTAGCCAACGAGCTGCCGGTCGTCCATTACACCGACAATTCCCTCTCTGCGCCGCTCAATTGGATCTATGACCCCCAAAGTGACCCGCTGCGGATGAACTACATTCTCTACTACCCGACTCTACGCCAGACAACAGAAGACTGGCTCATTAACGGGCAGAAGAATGTACCGATTGAACGCGACTACCTGGCTGCCACTTTCTACGGCAACACCTCGAATGTGGTTGCCCTGTACTTCAACCCACCCGGCTGCCTGCACGTACTCGACCCACAAGTGGACCAGGTGAACTGGATGGTGCCACAAGTACTACGCGATACGCTTAATCTGGCCTCCACCACTTCGATTCTGGACAAGCCGCAGCCGGGCAAACCAGAGCCCTTCCCGCCTATCCATATCTTCGGCAGTGAACCCGCCCCGAACTGGTGCTACTATTATGAGAAGGCTGATCTGGCCCGTCAGTACGGCGATTGGGAAAGCGTCGCTGCACTGGGCGAACAAGCTTTTGATAGTGGAGATTACCCGAATGATCCATCGGAGCGCCTGCCCTTTATTGAAGGGTATGCCCATTTGAACCAGTGGCAGCGTGCTTTGGAACTCAGCCGAGAGACCCAGGCCATTACCCCAGTGATGAAGCCTGTGTTGTGCCGGTTATGGAACCGGATTGAACGTGATACACCCCAAAGCCAAGAACAACAAGATGCCTTACACACCATTCGAGACGAGAATGCGTGCGTTCCATAGAAAATATCTGATTCATCACAAGAGGTGAGAATATGAAGGTCTTCGTAACAGGCGGCGCCGGATATATTGGCAGCACGATTTGCTCGGCCCTGCTAGACGCGGGGCACACACCGATCATCCTGGATTCGCTGGTAACAGGGCGCGAAGAGTTTACCCACGGGCAAATCTTTTATAAAGGCGATATTGCGGACAAAGCATTGGTCCAAAAGATTTTTGAGGAACACCCAGAAATTTATGCGACCATTCACTGTGCCGCGCTCATCGTCGTGCCTGAATTTGTGGAAAATCCATATGAGTATTATCGCGAGAATGTTGCCAAGTCGCTGGAATTTTTCAATACACTGAAAAACCTGGGACATGGACGCGTCGTGTTCAGTTCGTCGGCTTCTATCTATGATATGGTGCCGAACTATATGGTAACTGAAGAGTCTCCGCTGAAACCCAGCAGCCCCTATGCTCGCACGAAATACATGATGGAAATGATCCTGCGGGATTTCTGCAAGGCTTACCAGATGGAAGGAATTGCCCTGCGCTACTTTTAACCCGATTGGCGCAGATCCGCAAATGCGTACAGGAATTCACATCAAGAATCCCTCCCATGTGCTTGGAAAACTGGTAGATACCGCCCACGGTAAGCTGAAAGAGTTTGAGATCACCGGAACCAATTGGCCTACTCGAGACGGTACAGGAATTCGAGATTATATTCACGTGTGGGATCTGGCTCAGGCGCACGTAATGGCAGTCGAGCAGTTTCCACAAATCTTTGAGCGCGCCGGAAACCCGGATAATCATTATGTAGTTGTTAACCTGGGAACCGGACTTGGGGTGACAGTACGCGAACTGGTGACCGCCTTTGAAAAAGTATATGGTCAAACCCTGAATAAGGTGGAACGCCCAGCTCGCCCAGGAGATGCCGCTGGCGCTTACGCCAATGCTGACACAGCCAAGCGCCTGATCGGTTGGGAAGCCAAAATGCCGATTGAAAAAGGTATTGAAGATGCCCTGCGTTGGGGTGAGATTCGCGAAACAATCATTCATTTCTAAAAAGACAACTGGTATTTTGAAGGCTTTCCGGCTGGAAGCCCCTTCTCTAAGAAGATTCCAGCCGGAAGTACGCAACCGAATGGCACAGGTTCCGCTCCACAGTCCCAGACGTTTGCACAATTCGTTGCCTTTTCCTCAACTTTGTTATAATAGAACGTAGCCAAGAGAAGAAACGCCGCCCCAACACTGTTTTTGGATGGAGAACCAGAAACAGCCACTGCATGGAAGAGGCAATCTTTTGTGTAAAATACTCAGGATAAATATCGCAATTTTCCTGCTGGCGATCCTGACAGTGCAAGCGATCCCAGTTGCTGCTCAGGATTCGATTGGCGGGTCATTGGTGTTGGACACGCCCGAGACTGACCTTTTCCCGACCATTGGGTTTCACTTTGAAGCAATCGGCGCAGAAGGCAACTTTCTAACCAACCTGACAACAGAAGATGTCAGCGTCGTAGAAAATGGACGGCCAATCCAACCAGACCAGCTAGAGAAAGAAACTGCCGGGCTGCAGCTAACGGTTGCCCTGAACACCAGCCCTGCGATGGCAAGTCAGAGCAGCGGGGCATCACAGTATGAACAGTTGCAGCAGACGCTTTTAGAGTGGATTCGCACCCAGCCGCTAAAAACAGAGGACGATTTTAGCCTGGCAACAGCCACCGGCTTACAGCTCATTCGCTCCAACAGCCCATCCGAATGGGAGAAAGCGGTCCTGGACTACCAGCCGGACCTGCTGAAAGCACAGCCCAGCCTTAACAGCCTGGCTGAAGCGCTGGATCTGGCGACGGATCCAATGGATCAGCTCATGATGAAGCGGGCAATCCTTTATGTTACCCCGGTGCTGCCGCCAGAGCAGCTTTCCACGCTCCCTGAACTGACCAGCCGCGCGCAGCAAACGGGCGTGAAAGTGTTTGTCTGGCTGGTCGCGCCCTCTTCCAGCACGCCCATCAACCCGGTCGATCCCTTGCTTCAACTCGCCCTGCAAACAGGCGGCAATTTTACCCAATTCTACCCACCCGATCAGGTGCCCAGCTTAGAAAGCCAGTTAGCCGCAATTCGACAGGTATACCACGTGAAGTATACTTCGCGCATTCAAAAAGATGGCATGCAGCAGTTGAGCGTGCAGGTAAACATGGCGAGTCAAGTTCTCGCTTCAAGCGAGCGTGTTTTCTCCCTGAATGTGCAGCCGCCCAACCCAATTTTTCTTTCGCCCCCCGCATCTGTTCAGCGCATCTGGGACAGTGCAAGCGGCAGCAGTGAGGCGGCCCTGGCCCCGGACGATGTGCCGCTCAAAATCATGGTCGAGTTCCCCGACCAGCACATTCGTGACTTAAAGCGAACCCGCTTTTACGTGGATGGTCAACTGGCGGCGGAGTACACGAAGGAACCTTTTAATCAGTTTACATGGAATGTGAAAGACCTGACAGAATCGGGTACGCACCGGCTGCGGGTAGAAGCGGTTAACTCACTGAACCTCACCGGAAGCAGCCTGGAAGTTCCAATTGAAGTGCTGGTGGCTGAACCACCAACCCCTGCTCTGCTGGAGCATGTCTCAGGAAGAGGCGCAGTCGCTGTAGCAGCCGTGCTTCTTTCGGGAGCAGCTTTAGCCTTTGTGCTGGTGCGCTCAGAGCATAAAGGGCCGAGAATTCCTAAAATCCGGCGGCCTGAAAAATCGTCAGTCACCGATCCAGCCACACTGCCCGGTCCTGTTCAGCAGGAGCGCGCACGAGGACGGCGGTTGTACGAGAAGCCCACCTGGCCGCGCGGCGCACAGGCCAACCTTGCACCCGGACGGCTGGTGAGCTTAAACGAACAGGAACAACCTGTTCCAGGAGGTGCGATCCCATTGGTGCGTGAAGAAATTACGTTTGGCAGCGATCCAAGCCGCGCTACTCAAATTCTTAAATCGCCCACGGTGGATGGACTGCATGCCCAGATCTATCGTGAAAAGGAGAATACGTTTATCCTCTCAGACCTGGGAAGCGTGGCGGGCACCTGGGTGAACTACGCACCAATCACTTCGCATGGTGTTCATCTGGAACACGGCGATCTGATTCATATTGGACGGCTGCTGTTCCGCTTTGAGTTAACCAACCCGAACGGATCTGCCGTGCAAGAAGTTAAGGTTCAAAGTTTGGACGAGCAGGAATAGGCAGAGCCAGGTCTGTTCGATATGATTCATGTTGAGAATGCTTACCTACCCGTCGTCGCCCTTACCCACCCTGGGATGAAGGGTAAAAACAATGAAGATCGCTACGCCGTATCTGCTTTCAAGCAAGAAAACAAGAACGCCAAACCCGTTTTACTGGCAGTGTTATCAGATGGTATTGGCGGAAATCGTGCTGGTGAAATTGCCTCGGAGTTAGCTGTGGATATCATCAGCCAGGTTGTGGCCGACAGCGATGGGAAAGACCCACTCGCCACCCTGGAAGAAGCGATCCGTTTAGCCAGCCAGACCATTCACCAACAGGCACAGCAAAACCCAGAACAACTGGGGATGGGCGCTACCTGCGCCTGTGCCTGGATTGCTGGCGACCAGTTGTTCACCGCAACTGTGGGCGACTCGCGCGTTTACCTGATGCGCAACGATCAAATTTTACAGCTCAGCGTAGATCATACCTGGGTGCAAGAAGCGCTTGATCGCGGGCTTATTCAGCCTGAGCAGGTGAACAATCACCCTAATGCCCATGTCATTCGCCGCTATTTAGGCTCGCCAACCCCGCCTGAAGTGGACTTCAGAATGCGGGTTTATGAAGATGAAAGCGACACGCAGTCCATCACCAACCAGGGGATGAAGATGCTGCCCAACGATCACCTGCTCCTATGCAGCGATGGGCTGACAGACCTGGTGCGCGACGATGAAATTCTGGAGATCCTTCGCGAACAAACCCTGCAAGAGGCTGGGCAGACTCTGATCGCTATGGCGAACCAGCGCGGTGGACACGATAACATCACCTTGATTGCCATTCAAGTTCCGCCGAAAAAACAAGCGGGAACACTCTTGCCTGCGCTGCCGGCCTTTACGCGCATGATGACCTTTGGCTGCCTGGGGGTGGTTGTGTTGGGGATTCTGTTTGGTGGCGTATTGGGCGGCTGGTTTTTATTCGCGCGTGAGGCTACCGCAACACCCACCGCAGATATTCTTTCTGAAACAGACTTTCCTCTTGTAACCACACTGACAGGATTACCCGACGTAGCGCCTACGCTGACACCCTCGCCAGCAGTCTCGGATACGCCACTCGTACAGCCCGCGCTGCCTGTGGTCTCTACCACACCTAACCCGGCGCCCACGCTCAACGCCGGACCGACCTATACCCCCTGGCCGACGAACACCCGCGCGCTGCCTTCACCCAGCGCCACACCTACCGCTCCCCTGCCTGTTGTTACGGTAGTTCCCTAACGATAACGCTCGAAGATACTGAGAATAATATCTGCGTAGCGATAGCCCATATCCATTGGACCGTAGCTGCGCAAGGCATCCCGCACGCTGCCAGACTTTTGGATCAGATCTGCCAGCATGTGCGCGCCATATGAAATATTGAACTCAGGATCGTAGAGTTCTTCTGTGGAGGGACGGTCGGCAAAGCAAGGGCCATTTTTACACATAAAACTCGCGGATTTGCCGTCTCGCGGCATCACCTGCAGCAGTCCTACCGCGCCGCTTTTAGAATAAGCGTCAGGGTTACCGCCGCTCTCTTGCAGCATGACAGCGGCAATCAGATTAGGCTCGATATTATTTTCTTGCGCGTACCGTTCAACGAAACTGCACCACTGGAGAATGGAATCCGGGTAAGATGGCGCAATACTGCAAGCAGCAGTTTGCGCTTGACTTTGAGCAGCGCCCTGCACAGATTGGCTTTCTGCACTGTTCTCAACAGGAGCAGGCGCAGCATCAACCGGACCGGCCGCGGTGGGCTGAGCCAACTGAGCCGCCAGTGTTGAGGCCGGGTCGGCGGGCGCGTTGTAAGCCATGACAGCATGAGGCGCGCTTATTAAACTGGCAACAAGGATAAGAAACAGGATCCCCAGAATAGTCCCTGGAAAAACTGCCTTTTGGACGCTCGTCATTCTTCCTACCTGGTATATGGATATCGAGTTGTTTTTTGTTTTGTTGTTTTATTGTTTTTTCTGAATTTTCCGCCGGAAAGCTGAGTTCATCCACTCCAGCAGCCGGGGTTCAGATCAATAAAAATGTGCTTTGATGAGATCAATATAGCACTTCTGTTCTATAAAAGCAAGATGATTTTTGAACACATTTCCCGTGTCTTTTGCCTATAATTAACCCAATCAAACTTGACAAAAGTCTCGTCCAGAAACCCTCTCAACAGGATCAATCATGCACCCTACCCAGAACTCTGCCCGATGAATATCAGTCCATCGGATCCATCGATCTTTTGAAAAACCAACGCCTGCTGATCTGGTTGAATGTAGGTGGGATTATTTTACTGATCATTTCTGGGGGATTGTTTCTGTTCGCCATTACCTGGCTGCGGCCAGTGGATGGCCTGGGCGGCGTGTTAACGCTGGAACTTAGCTCTCTGATTCAGGCTTTGGTGCTGATTATATGGGTTCTACTGCTCACGATGTTTTATGTGATCCTGCACGAGGCCATCCATGGCGCATGTTTCTGGCTGTTTACGAAGGCACAACCCAAGTTTGCCTTTCGGTGGACCCACGCTTACGCGGCAGCTCCGAATTGGTATTTGCCGCGCAACCAGTACCTGGTGACTGGCCTGGCGCCGTTGGTGGTGATCACTGTGTTTGGGTTGGCAGCCGCGCTCTTGGTTCCGTCCGGCTGGCTGCTGCCGCTGTGGTATATTCTCACAATGAATGCTTCTGGGGCCATTGGCGACCTCATGGTAGCCGTCTGGCTGCTGCGCCAGCCAGCGAACTGCCTGGCAAATGACCGGGGCGAGGCGATCACCCTTTACCTGCCCCGCGCAGCCTGAGCGCTTCACTCGGTCAGTTTCTTCTGCTTCGTTAGAAACTCTTCCACTTGCTTGACGAAATTGGGCACGTCCAACGGCTTGGAAATATAACCATCACAACCCGCGTCCAGGGCTTTCTTTCGGTCACCAGGTAAGATGTGTCCGGTCAGCGCTACGATGCAAATCGAACTGGTTTCCGCATTGTTCTTCAACTTACGGGCAACACTCCAACCATCTACTTCAGGAATGCTCATATCCAGCAGCAGCAAACCTGGATGCCGCTGCATGGCTGTTTCTAATCCAACACGCCCATCTACAGCCTGCAAAACCTCGTAGCCGGCCTGTTCCAATAAAAAACAGACCAGTCCGAGGTTGTCCAGATTGTCTTCAACGACCAGGACACGTCCTTTCATTCTTTCATCCTCACTTATAAGCGATATATTGAATATACAAACAATCAGGACTTTCGTCAAAGGCCCTGGAGCGAAAAGAACGTAAAAAACTTCTAAATATATTCTAACCGAATTATTACCAAACGTTCAACTTGCCAGGTGGTGATTTTACCAACCTAGTAAGTTGGGTAGTGCTTATTTAGAAGATTTGGTGTACAATTGTTCTGAAAATGCGCGTTTTCAAAACTAACGATTGCAGTTACACATAGAAAGGATTTTTGATCCATGACGTACCATACCCTCATCCTCATAGGGAATTTGGGCCGAGAGCCGGAAATGCGCTATACACCCTCCGGCCAACCCGTCACCAGTTTCTCAGTTGCATCCAATCGCTCTTATGTCAATTCGACTGGTGAAAAAGTGGATGAAACCATCTGGTTCCGGGTAACCGCCTGGGGAAAACTGGCTGAAACCTGCAACCAATACCTGCATAAAGGCTCAAAGGTGTTGGTGGAAGGACGGTTGAACCCCGACAAGAACGGCGGCCCGCGCGTCTGGAACCGACAAGATGGGACGCCCAGCGCGTCTTTCGAGGTCACCGCGAACACAGTTCGCTTCCTCTCACAGCGAGGTGAAGCCACCGGTGAAGCGATGATGGATGCGATGGGTGATAATGGAGGCGATGATATTCCCTTCTAAATTAACCTCAACCCCAACCTAACCCAGTTTGCCTCTTTAACCTGATTGTATGAAAAATTTGCCGATCATCGCTGAAAAAATTCATCAGGCGTTGGAGGCTCGCACACAGGCGCGTGACCGGGCTTTATCGCAAGCACGCCAACTTACCCGGCACGCAGCCCATGCTATTCGAGCCATTCACCGCGAAGAGCACGACGCAGCTTACGATCACCTGAACCAGGCCCGTGAGTTGGTTGATGCGCTTCATAACGGCCTAAGCGAGTATCCGGATCTGTTTTACGCTGGCTATACTCAGGACGCGATCAAAGAATTTGTGGAAGCAAACGTTACCTGCGCCCTGATTGAAAACCAACCCCTGCCCTCTCCAGAGGACTTGAAGGTCGAGTATGCGGCCTGGTTGAACGGTCTGGCGGAAACAGTTGGAGAACTCCGGCGCCGCTGCCTCGATATTCTTCGTCAGGGATATTCGGACGAAGCGGAGCGGCTGCTAACCAATATGGACGATATCTACGGCACATTGGTGACGATGGATTATCCAGATGCGGTTACCAACGGTCTGCGCCGACAAACCGATATTGTGCGGGGAATTCTGGAGCGTACGCGCGGCGATCTGACGATCAGCCTGCGCGAACAACACCTGGAACGCACCATGCAAGCCTTTTCCGCCCGCCTGGATAAAGCCGGAGAGTTGCATGAGGACGATTCGGGCCTCTGAGATCGGCGCCTATCTATTCTGCAAGCGGGCCTGGTGGTACCAAAACCAGGGTACGCCATCGGAAAACCTGGTCGAATTGGCCGGGGGCAGCGCGTACCACCGCCGTCATGGACGGCAAGTTCTTCGCGCTGGCGCACTCCGTTTCGCGGGGTGGGTCGTTCTGCTCCTGGCGATTGCCTTACTTGCCGCCGGGCTGACCCTCAACGGGCTGCTCCGGTAAAGTTTGCTCTTCGGGATCCTGTTACCCTGAAGCTCAAACGCTGTTCAACCTGACCAATTTCAAAACGCAGCCCTTCACCCATTCATCTCCCCCTCACATGATTCCACTCGCTCTACTGCTCGTTCTGGTGGCCACCATCCTGCTTTGGCAGTCAGGCCGCCAGCGGCGCGCCACTGGACTGCCGACAGGACGAGTTATCTCTTCAGACATGCGGGGCTGGGATGAAGTTGAAAAACCGCTGTATGACCCCGTCTCTGGGTTGACTGGCAAACCAGACTACCTGGTAGAACAGAAAAACGGCAAAGTCTTGATTCCGGTGGAAGTCAAGAGCGGACGCGCGCCCACCATTCCCTATGACAGCCATGTTTTCCAACTGGCAGCCTACTGCCTGCTGGTAGAACGGACCCACGGCACACGCCCGCCCTACGGCATCTTGCGCTATCGCGACCGTACCTTTGCCATCGACTATACGGCCACATTAAGGCAGGAACTGGAAAAGGTACTGGATGAAATGCGGCAGGAGCTGCGTCAACAAGATCGCGGGCAAGCGGGACACTGCTCGCACCAGGAACCCGCGCGCTGCGCTCGCTGTGGCTACCGCAAATACTGCAATGAACGGTTATAGGGGGAAAGGTTGAAGAAACGAAAGCCTGGCACACACCTATCACACTCACTGAAGCGGCTGTGTTTCATTGGGTTTTTATGGGCGTTGATTGCCAGCGCGGCAGCTTGCAGCGCCCCGACAGCATCCCCCACAACTATCCTTCCGCCTACGCCTACCGCTACACATTCCGCCACAGCGACAACCAGTCTGACCGCAACGACCTCTGTTACGCCACGCCCGCCAGGGTCCCAGCCAGTATGGGAAAATTTTCCAGCGCCGCAAATGACGCCCATCACCCCCATCCCTCCGCCGCTAACAGGCTTAGTCATTCCAGATGAAGTGAAAGTTTTGGTAGTGGCGGGCGTGGATCGCCCTAATCCCTATACCGGACGGGCAGACGCGATTGTTCTGATCATTTATCATCCACGGCTGGCGCGGGCCAGCCTGGTCTCGGTGCCACCGGATCTATTTGGGTATATTCCAGGTTATACCATGCAGCGCATGCTGACGGCGTATGCGCTGGGAGGGCCGCGCCTGCTGGAAACCACCCTGGAATATAACCTGGGCATCCGTCCACAGTCTTACGCATTTTTCAACCTGGATGACTTTACCAGCTTGATCGACGACCTGGGCGGTATTAATGTCACAGTGCTGGATAATATGCGTCCCTACTGTGAAGGCATTCCGCCAGGAGTAGTGCTGATGAACGGCGAACAGGCGCTGTGTTATATGCGCCTGCGCCTGGGGGAAAATGAGTATTCGCGCAACCGCCGCCAACAAGATGTGCTCCGTACAGTCTTTCTACGGCTGGTAGAGGGGGGCAATCTGGTCCGGCTGCCCGAGTTGTACTTTAAGTATCGCGGCCTGGTGGAAACCAACCTGACCGAAGCGGAAGTGCTGGATTCGCTGCCCCTGGCGATGAAGTTGGGCGATAAGAGCCGGGTGGGTTACTTTATGCCTGGCAAAGATGAGCTGAAGCAGTGGGAAATTTCACAGCACCCATATGCGAGCGTCTTCTTGCCCAACCGGCCCGCCATCATGAAGATGATGCAGGAAGCGATCGATTATGTCACCACGCCCAGCCCCTTCACCGACCGGCTGACCACCCTGGTCTACGAACTGACCGAATCACCCACCCCAACCAGCACCTACACGGCAACGCCAACCCCCACCCGTACCTTCACGCCGCTGCCAACCCTGACCCCCACACGCACCATGACGCGCACGCGCACCATCACGCCTACCCGCACGATCACCCTGACCCGTACGATTACCCCCACACGCACGCCTTCGCGCACCCCAACAGGTACGTCGACTCCCACAGCCCCCGCTCCCTAAAACAAGCGGGGTAAGTTTGAGTTTAGGGTCAGCTTTCATTTCATAGAAAGCGGACCCACTTTTAACCATTTTCGTTCGTATTTATGTTAGACTATGGTAGTGTAAGTTAATTACCGGTTTGGAGAATAGAGAGGAAAATCAACCTTGATGAGGGGACAAGGATGGGGCTGATTTCGGAAAGGAGTGTTATTCACACTCATAGCACTACTCCTCGGCGGGTGGTTGCTTCACACTGCCAATTCAATTCCGGTGCAGGCTGAAAATTTGAGCCAAAATGGGGGCGAAACAGAACAGCCGGATCAGGAAGCTGGCAAACGCACAACCAAGATTACCGTTTCTTATACCCAATACAAGTGGTGGATGATCCGCTGGCAAAACGATAATATCGTTTGCACCCTGCGCGTTGAGCATAAAGGCGTGCCGACTCTGGCAGAGGTGGAATCGCAGTGCGACCCAAGCATTTATGACGAGTGGCGGAATACCCATCCCTGCGACCTTTCACAGGTTGAGTCTTACGACAAATGCCCTGGCTTTTATCTACAGTTTATTGATTCCACGCAGAAAGAGCGGGAAATTGATGTAGAACTTCCCACGCCAAAAGTGTGGGTTTCGATCGACAATTGCAATCCGCTGCCAGATGACCCGCGCTGTACCACACTGCCAGACCTGCTGTTAACCGCTGAAGAACCGCTCCCCAACGAAGTGATTATCAGCATTCAGGGGACGATTAATGGCGAACCGTTTAGCTGTATGGGCAGCACGTGCAGGCTGCCGCTGCAGCCAACCGGACTTGAGGGGATCAATGTGGAATTTTGGGCGGATTCAAGCTTTGGGGATTCGAGCGAGCATTACACCGCGAAAGTACGCCTGGTGCCGTGGGGCGAGTTTATGAATCCTGAGCAGCCGTCGAATGAAACCCCCAGCTATTATGTCGATATCCTCAGCAGCCAACTGCGCGACGGTCAACTGGCAAGCTGCGCAGATATCTGGCAGGTCTTCCCAGACATTGGCGGGCCGCCAGACTGGTTGAGCAGTCCCGATACGGTTGATGCGCTCAAATCAGATGTCGCCTACTATTACCTGGCAGGGGCGCTGATCACCTATGGCGTAGTGGACGCTTCTAGCTGCCTGGATGGTGGACTGCAAGCGCCGAATATCGCCAGTCCATGTGGGGTAGAAGTGGCGCGTCCACAGTTGAATGAGTGGCAAAACCGCTTTGACAGCGAAATCTTGCAAGCCGCAGACGAAACGGGAATTCCCGCACAACTGCTCAAAAACTTATTCAGCCGTGAAAGCCAGTTGTGGCCTGGCATTTACCGCTCCTATAACGAAACCGGGCTTGGGCAGTTAACCGACAATGGGGCGGACACGGTGCTGCTGTGGAACCCAGACTTCTTCCACCAGTTCTGCCCGTTGGTGCTGGATCAAAGTTACTGCAACCTGGGCTATGGCAACATTACAGAAGAAGCGCAAAATATGCTGCGCGGAGCGCTGGTGCGCAAGGTGAACGCTTCTTGCCCCGACTGCCCGGCGGCGATTGACCTGTCGCAAGCCGATTTTAGCGTGCATGTGTTTGCGGAAGGGATTTAAGCCAACTGCGAGCAGGTGGGCCGCATCATCACCAACCTGACCCACTATTCACCAGGCCAAACCAGCTCATACGAAGACCTGTGGCGCTTCACCCTGGTCAACTACAACGCCGGGCCGGGCTGCCTGTCGCGGGCGATCAGCGATGCATGGTCGGCGAACCAACAGCTAAACTGGCCCAATGTCTCAAGCCAGTTGGAACCAGCCTGTGAAGCCGCAATCGGCTATGTAGAAGATGTTACCCAGCAGTTACAGGCCACGCCTACGCCTACGCCCTGGCTGCCAGTGGGCGAACAACCGACGCCAGCCCTGCCCAGGGTGTTAAACACGCCCACCCCAGGCGCGAGCGCCACGCCTTTCAGCGGCGGACGCACGCCGACGCCAATCACCATCATCACCAGAACGCCTGAAGGCGGATACCCGGCCCCAGCAACTGAAGTGCCGGGAGAATATCCACCTCCGTATGCAACGGAAGTGCCGGGTGAATATCCTGCACCGGCTATTACCGAAACCCCTTACCCTTAAAGCCAGTCTAATGACAGATTGAATCAACACAGGCACGGAGTCACCGTGCCTGTGTTTTGTAGATTAGACTAAAACCGGCTAGAACCGCGCAGTCCGACCCGGCGCGGGAAACCTGGCCCACTCAGGCGGACACTGGTGGGGTCTTCTGTCCAAACACCTGGAACAGGTTTGTGGCAGTTGGGGCATTTACCATCTGCGGTGATTTTGTAATCCAATAAAACATAACCCTGGCGCTGGATCAGGCGGGTGTTACAGTGAGAACAGAAGGTGTCCTCATAGGTTCCCACCCGGCCCGGCAAGTTACCTGCATAGACATAATGAAGCCCCGCTTCCTGGCCAATTTCGGCTGCGGTTTGCAGCGTCTTAGCAGGGGTGTAGCTAGCGTCCATCTTATAGTCGGGATGGAAGGCGGTCACGTGCCAGGGAATATCAGCAGAAACGGAAGCGAGGTAACGGGCCGCATCCCACAACTCATCTGTGCTGTCGTTAAACCCTGGGATGACAAGCGTCACAACCTCAACCCATAGTCCCAGTTCATGGGCCGTTTTGATCGTATCCAGCACATGCTGCAGCACGCCTCCCAGCTTACGATACTGCTTATCCTGCATGGTTTTAAGGTCAACTTTATAACCAGAGAGATAAGGCTTTAGATACTGGAGAACTTCAGGCGTGGCGTTGCCATTAGAGACGTAAGCGCAGCGCAGACCTGCTTGTTTGGCTTGCCGGAAGATGCTCACCGCCCACTCAGAAGTAATCAGGGGTTCGTTGTAAGAGGAAACGACCACGTTCGCGCCGCTGCGCTGCGCAAGCGCGACCATTTCCTCGGGGCTGGTTTTGGTAACCTGTGAAATTGCGATATCCGACTCTTCATCCCGGCCCACCTGTGAAGTGATCCAGTTTTGACAGTAGCCGCAGTGGAAATCGCAGCCAAGCATGCCAAAAGTCAACGCGTCACTACCGGGCAAGAGATGCGAGAAGGGTTTCTTTTCAATGGGGTCTACCTGGAGGGCGGCTACATATCCCCAGGGAATGCGCAGCTCGCCATCCTGATTGAAACGCACTTTGCAGATGCCGCGCCGCCCGGGTTTGATCAGGCAGCGGTGACCGCAAGCATAACAGCGCAGTGAGCCATCCGCGTACTTTTCGTATAACTCACCCGCTGTGGTTAACCGGTCTAGCTTTTCGGACAAAATAGTCATATTTGTATTTTACGACGCTTTGAGAAGCGTTTCCAGGGTTTCGTAGAGCTGCTGTGGCTGCTGTATAGACCATTTAATAGAACATTCGTGTAAAAACCAGGGAATTTTAAGGATCTATACGCAAGGAATAGCGTATAATAATAGTTACAAATGCATACGTTTTCGCTGACCTAGGGGGTCTTGTGCGATACCGAATATTCGACAACTGACCAGGAATTAAACTCCCCAAAAGGATAGCTAACAATTCCGTAATTGTGCGGATCCTTTTGGGCTCGAAAACGTTATATTAAGTAGAGCGTTCTAAAACAGCCGGGGGAGTAGGTTATTCAACCATCATCTCCTGAGTCTGTTTTGGGCAGGTCCTTAGTGACCATTGTTACCGGTTCTTCTCGGGAGAAGGAGGACAGAATGTGGATCGTATATCTTGTCGTGTGCCTGGTAGGGTTAGTGTTTGGCATGCTCAGCCTGGTAAGCCTGGAGTCTGAGGCCTAAGTATGCTGCTTGACCAGCCGGCACAAAAAACTGTATCGTGGACCACGCGGTCCGCAGAGCCAGGATCAATGCCCTTCCCTGGCAGGAAATAAGTTTTTTCTCCACTGATTTCCTTCCGGGAGAGGCTACGCCACCCCACCCGGGGGTTATAGAAACAGCGGCTTTCGATCTTACGCCAGATCGAAAGCCGCTGTTCTGTTTCAAAAAGCTTTGTTTTCAGGAAACAATTTCTAAATTTGCCAGGGCGGCATCAAGACGTTTGATCCCCACACTGTTGAAGGCGACCACAACAATCTCTTCAGCGTCTTGAATGCGGCTCTCGATCACTAATCCTTCTTCCCACAGTTGGTGACGCACGCGCATACCGGCTTTATATCGCGGCTCGATGATAGGCGCGGAAGCCTGGGCAGGGGGCGCATTGAAGGTCCCCAGGGCATAGGTATCGCCCCACTCTGAGGAACGCCTGCGGCGCGAACCGCCGCGGGTTTCTTCCCGGCTGGCGGTTCCTCTTTGGCTGCGCTTTCCAGTACGACTATGACGCGCATCCTGCTTGAATAGTTCTTCAGGAATATCCGCGATGAAACGAGAGGGTAGGCTTTCCTGAAAGGAACCATAGGTGCTGCGCTGCTCAGCGCGCACCAGGTAGAGCTTGCTTTTGGCGCGGGTGAGGCCCACATAGAACAGGCGGCGCTCTTCGGCCATTTCTTCCGGATCACCGCTGTCAATCGAACGGTTATGCGGAAGCAGACCGTCGTCCAGACCGACGATAAACACCACCGGGAATTCCAGGCCCTTGGCTGCGTGCAGGGTCAGGAGCGTGGGCGCTTCTGATGCTTCCGGCACCGTATCTTGATCAGAGACCAGCGCCAGGTTCTCCAGGAAAGTGGTCAGCCCCCGTTCTTCGTACTCGTAGGCCAGGCGGCGCAGCTCTTGAACATTCTCCCAACGGCTGCGGCCTTCTTCAGTACCATCATCCAGGTATTCGTGATAAAGGGTGTCTTCCAAAACACGATCGAACAGATCCGGCAGGGACAGGGTTTCCAGGCTATCGTGCCAGCCAGCCAGCAGCGCGCCAAAGTCGCTCAACGGATTGGCCCCGCGCCCCAAGCTGGCCCAGTAAGACGAGCTATTACCCTCACGTCCCAGGTCAAGCAGCACAGTACCGGGCGTTACGCCAGACTGCTGGGCAACAAGCTGTAGGGAAACGAGGGTTTTATCGCCAATACCGCGCGTCGGGACATTGATCACCCGGCCCAGACTGACTTCATCGGAGGGGTTTTGCACCAGGCGCAGAAAAGCGATGAGATCTTTTACTTCGCGGCGGCCATAGAAACGCTGCGCGCCGACCAGGCGATAGGGCAGCCCGACGTGCAAGAAGGCCTCTTCAATGAGACGCGACTGGGCATTGGTGCGGTACATGACGGCAAAGTCGCCGAGTGGAACCCGGCTCATCATCGACAACTGCTGAATGGTATCGACTACGAAGCCAGCTTCACCACGATCATCAGTAGCTTCGTACAACACCAACTTATCCCCTTGACCATGATCCGGTAAGGATTTGAGACGTTTGGGGGTCCGGTGCTGGTTCCTGTCGATCACCGAAATGGCGGCATCCAGCACATTTTGCGTGGAGCGGTAATTCTGCTCCAACAAGATCTTCTGGGCCTTCGGATAATCCTGTTCAAAGCGCATCACATTGCGGTAATCCGCACCGCGCCAGCGGTAAATGGATTGGTCTTCGTCACCCACCACAAAGATATTCTGATGGTAAGAAGCCAGATGACGCAGCAGTTCGTACTGGGCCAGGTTGGTGTCCTGGAACTCGTCGACCAGCACATACTCGAAGCGCCGAGCATAGTTCTCACGCACCTCAGGGTTCTCGTCCAGCAGGCGCCAGGTCCAAAGCAGCAGGTCATCAAAATCGACGGCATTGCTGGATTGGAGCAAATTCTGATAGCGGTGGTACACGCGGCCTATGGCTTCATCACGGTAAGATGAAGGTGCTTTGCCAGGATAATCGGCAGGAAAGAGCAGGTTGTTCTTGGCGGTAGAAATGGCAGAATGCACGGCGCTGGGGCGGTAGAGCTTGTCATCCAGGTTCAGATCTTTCATAGCGCGCTTAATCAGGGTAAGCTGATCGTCGGCATCGTAGATGACAAAGTTAAACTCAAAGGGCAGGTATTCCGACTCGCGGCGCAAGAAGCGGGCACAAACCGCATGGAAGGTCCCTAACCACAGCCCCTGGATCGACTTTTCCAGCAGGTTTTCAACACGGCTTTCCATTTCGCGGGCAGCCTTGTTGGTAAACGTTACCGAAAGGACATGGTAGGGCCGGACACCGAGATTGTTCACCAGGTAGGCAATGCGGTGGGTCAAGACGCGCGTTTTGCCTGACCCAGGCCCCGCTAGAACGAGGACAGGACCAGGGCCAGCGGTTACAGCCTGTCGTTGTTGAGGGTTCAGTTCGCTTAAGATATCCACGCTCCCCATTTTACCATTAAGAAGCGAGGCATCTCTGACCGATTGAAAACTTGTTCGATGTTTTGCATAAAATCATCTTGGCGTTTTGCCCGCCTAAAAACTGCACGGCGGCCCTGGGCAGAGATCCGTTTTTATCCGGTTTCCACTTTGAAAATACCCTCAAATAACTTTATCTCTATTGACTTTGCTTTCATACTTGTTTATACTTTGTTGTGAAAAATCGAACAAAACCTTCGGGGCAGGGTGAAATTCCCGATCGGTGGTGATAACCCACGAGTGTTATAAGGCACATGAACTCGGTGAAACTCCGAGGTCGACGGTATAGTCCGGATAAAAGAAGGTCTCTCTGTGTAAAAGACTATTCGCGCGCATCTGTTTCTGTGCCGCGACTTCGATCACACAGATCCGCCCCGAAAACAAGCTTTTTGTTTTCGGGATTTTGTTTCCTCAGGAAAAGATGATTCTTCCTGCCCCGGAGTGCAATCAACCTTCGGGGCTTTTTTTATTCGTAGCGTGAGAGGAAGGGTCAGATGGAATTGAACCTGGATCGGAGTGTTAAACCTGTCATTCGCCAGTTGGGCAGCCGCCGCAGCCGCTGGCTGCTGATGGTCTTTTCGGGTCTGATAGGGCTGACCTTGTGGGAAGTGGTGGCGCGCTCTGGCAGATTCCCGGCGTATATTTTGCCTGGACCGGCGCGCGTCGGGCAGCGCTTCTGGCTGGCGCTGGTAGACGGCAGCCTGCCGCGCAATACCTGGGCAACCCTTTCAGAAGTGCTGCTGGGACTGTTATTGGGGGTTACGCTGGCGACGATCTTTGGTTACCTGCTGGGCAAGTCACGACTGTTGGAACGCTTGCTGGCCCCGTACCTGGTCGCCAGTCAGGCCATCCCGATTGTGGCGATTGCGCCGCTGCTGGTGATCTGGTTTGGGCCAGGGATGTTCTCGAAAGTCCTGATCTGCGCGCTGATCGTTTTCTTCCCCGTGCTGGTCAACACTGTCGTCGGAGTGCGCTCGGTGCCGGAAAACCTGCGCGACCTGATGCACTCGATGCACGCCAGCCCCCTGCAAACCCTGCGTTATCTAGAGATCCCAGCGGCGATGCCGGTCTTCCTGGGGGGGCTGCGGATTGGGGCCACGCTCTCCGTAATTGGGGCCGTGGTGGGCGAGTTCGTCGGCGCGGACCGGGGGTTGGGCTTTCTGGTGAATGTCGGGCGTGGTCAGTATGATACCGCCCTGGTATTTGTGGCGGTATTCACGCTGGTAGCCATGGCGTTGGGGCTGTATGGGGTGGTGATCCTGCTAGAAAAACGCCTGTTGGCCTGGAACCAACATCGATAGGGTGAGGATAAGATGAAAACAAAGCTACTTTCTTTCATAATGCTAATTGTACTCGGGCTGTCAGCGTGCAGCCCTCAGGCTTCTGCGCCGGCGAAACCCACCACTGATATTCGCCTGCCGGTGGGGTATATCCCTAATATACAGTTCGCCCCACTGTATGTAGCAATTGATAAGGGCTATTACCGCGAAGAAGGGCTGAACATCAGCCTGGACTATAGTATGGAAACCGACAATGTGGCGTTGGTGGGCGCTGGACAAGTTCCTTTCGCAATTGCTTCCGGAGAACAGGTACTGCTGGGAAGAGCGCAGGAACTGCCGGTGACTTACGTGATGGCCTGGTACCAGCAGTTCCCGGTAGGCATTGTGGCAAAGACGAAGTACAACATTCGTAAGCCAGAAGATCTGCGTGGCAAACGGATTGCGATTCCAGGACTGTTTGGAGCCAGCTATATTGGGTTCCGAGCGCTGTTGAAGAGCGCCGGACTGCAAGAACAAGACGTGACGCTGGACTCAGTTGGCTATAACCAGGTAGAAACGCTGGCAGCCGATCAGCAGCAAGCCGGGGTAATTTATGTAACGAACGAACCGATCCAACTGGAAGCAATGGGATACTCGGTGGATGTAATTCGAGTGGCGGATTATGTGCAGTTGGTGTCAAACGGGCTGATCACAAACGAAAAAACCCTGCAAGAAAACCCAGAGTTAGTGCGCGCCATGATCCGGGCAACTTTGAAAGGGATTCAATATACGATTGACCACCCCGACGAGGCCTACAATATCAGTAAAAAATACATTGAGACCCTGGCGCAGGCCGATGAAAAAGTGCAGAAGCAGGTGCTAGCGACTTCCGTTGACCTGTGGCGTACCGCCCGTCCCGGCTATTCTGAACCGCAAGCCTGGCAAAATATGCAGGACATTTTGCTGGAAATGGGCCTGCTGTCGCAGCCAATGGATCTGCAAAAGGCTTACCAGAATGACCTGCTGCCAGAGGGAAAGAAGTGATGGAACCTCGTGAGGAAGGGACCAGCCAGGTGGAGACCGCCCAAGAATCGGTGCTGCAAGTGCGCGGATTGAGTGTCACCTACCCGGATGGCGGGGAAGGGCTGAAGGCGCTGCAAGAGGTGCGCTTCGACCTGTACCCACGTGAATTTGTGTGCCTGTTGGGGCCTTCGGGGAGCGGGAAGACCACACTGCTGCGCGTGCTGGCAGGGCTGCTGCCACCTACCAGCGGTGAGGTGCGCTTTACAGGAGAACTGCGCCAGCCGCGCATCAGCCTGGTCTTTCAGGACGCGAACCTGATGCCCTGGCGCACAGTGCTTGAAAACATCACCCTGCCGCTGAATCTAGAAAAGGTCAGCCAGCCCCAGGCGGAAGCCCAGGCGCGCGAACTGGTAAAGCTGGTGGGGTTAGGGGGGTTTGAAAATGCCTGGCCGCGTGACCTTTCGGGCGGAATGGCGCAGCGTGTGGCGATTGCGCGGGCGCTGATTTCAGGAGCCGGATTTGCTGCTGCTGGATGAACCGTTTGGCGCGCTGGATGCCCTGACCCGTGAACGGATGGGGGCAGAACTACTGCAACTGTGGCAGGCCCGCCGACAGACAGTTTTTATGGTGACCCATTCAATCAGCGAGGCGCTGCTGCTTTCAGACCGGGTGCTGGTTCTGACGCCGCGCCCTGGAAGAGTTGGCCTGGATCTGCCAGTGAACCTGCCCCGCCCGCGCAATGAAGAGATGCGTTACACATCCGCCTTTGGCGAACTGGCCCGCCGGTTGAAAGCTGCTATTCATTAAAAGTAAAAAGATGAGAGGCTGCCCAAATCGAACGCTTGGGCAGCCTCTTTGATTTAAAGATGACAATCTAATAATGGATCTCTTGCAAGAAACCTATCACCAACCGGTTATAAGTTTCGGGCTGGCACAGATTGGTGGGATCAAACGAATTGGGCACGACCTCCAGGCGAGCAATGGGGATGGCATTCATGGCGCGGCGCATATACCGCACCAGAATCTCTGAAGAACCGCCCACAATCCCCAAGGCTGGGCAGCGCACCCCGGGCAGGTCGCGGGTGTGATCAGCCTGGTTAATCGCCAGGCGCTGCAAGACAGCTTCGTGGTTGCGCATACTACGTGTAATTTCGCTAACGTGTCTTTGCGCCAGGGGCCAGCGTTCATACTGCTTTTTAACCAGTGGAACCAACCAACTGCCTGGCAGATACATGGCCCACAGATTAGCATACTGGGCAATCATGAGGAGCGCCTCGGGCACCCCCACCCACCACGTATCCCCAAACGAGTCGCTAATGATCAGGGCCGCTACTCGCTCTGGATAGCGCAGTACGAAATGGAAGCAAAAGACACCGCCGTAAGATACTCCACAGAAAACCGCTTTTTCGATCCCCAGATCATCCATCAGAGCGGCGATGTCATCGCTCTGGCGGTCCAGGACGGTGCTGACCGGGCCGGTCAGCTTGCCAGATTGACCACAGCCGCGCATATCCGGACAGATGACATGGTAGTGTTGTGAAAAGAAGGGTACCTGAGGCTCAAACATGGCATGGGTAGCACCCAGGCCATGAATGAAAAACAAAGCTTGCCCTTGTCCGTCATCTGTATAAAACAAACGCGTCTGATTCACCTCTGCGAAAGGCATTTCTCCCTCAGCGACAACTACAACCGGATCACCTGATGGCAGTATTCACAGGTGATGCTGTCCATGCCGCGCAGCACAGGTTGGTTGATAGGTGCGCCGCAGCCTGGACAAATGGTGGGAGCAGTGCGCGCCTTTTCTTCCGCTTTGGCATCTACGGCTACAGCACGCTCATCGTTGAACTCGCCCGCGCGGGCCTGTCCAATCAATCCCTGCCACCAGTTGCAGTCCTGCCCATTCAAGTGGAACCAGGCCGACTGCACTGGCGCGCCCGACTTGAAAGTGATTTCCAGATGATCCTCGTGACCAAACAATCCTTTTTTGGTAGCCTGCACTTTCTCCACCAGGACCAGCGGCGCATCAAGCCCCACCTGCTGCACCATCTTCTTTTCGGTGGCGATAAAGAGAATCTTTTTGGTAGCCACTTCTTGCTTCTGCTCGAAGACCAAACGCTGGTCGGTCAGGTAAAGCACGCCTTCTGGATCATCCTTGTCCATTTTCCCATCACGAGCATACCTGGCCTTGACCGCCATCAAGCCGCCTTCGGTTGCCAGTAAAGGAAAACAGGCTTCGGTTAACTGCGTCAACATCCACTGAATCCGATCTACCTCAATCTTGAACTGATTGATCTCGTTGGAAAAGCTGTCATACATTCCACGGATGGTGTTCTCAACCGCACTCACTTTGCTGTCAAACGAGCTAAAGGTGCTTTCCAGGCGTTCAGCCAGGGGCAGCGCCACCACCGGATAGGCTGAACGTCCTTGCAGTTCGGCGAACTGCTTTTCCAGCGGGCGCAGTTCTGCCACCAAACTGGGCGACTGGCGATCAATTTCAGAAACAATGCTGCTGCGCTGGGTGCGCCAGCGGCGGGCATAATCGCTGGATTTCGTTTCCAGTCCCTTACCAAAAACATAACCCTTCGCGCGCAGACCTTGCACGCGCTGTTTAACCCATTTACTTCCACATCCAGGTCTTCGACCTGGTCGCGCAGCCCTGCCAGGCGGACATCAGACTGCAGGCTGCTCAACTTTGACTGCAACGACTGCATCTTGCTGTTTAAGGTTTCTTGCGGTGATTGCTCCGTCATCGATTCCTCCCAAAACATCAGTAAGCGTCTATCCATCAATCCCTTGACGGGTTGGACAGCGGCTGTGTGTCCGTCCGACCTACAGACGATATTGGTTTAGCTATACCGTCAGGCGAGGCGGGGCCAATCCAGTAATAAGACCTCGGTCAATAAGCGTGCATTTAAGTTTGCATCCAGGCGTGAAATACCCTGTTCCAAAGCAGCGACACAGGCCCGGGCAGTGGACAGGCTCACCTGGCTCGCCAGCCTGGTAATTTCCGCTTCCAGGTTCAGGTTCACCAGCGGCAGGTCTGCGCTGGCAGCACGCAGCATCAGATCGCGCCAAAAAGACAGCCATACTTGATAAGCCTGCCGCAGCGTTTCTCGATCACGCCCCATCGTTTCCACGTAGGCAAAGCGTTCGCGACGGTTGGAAGTGAGCAGGTTGAGCAAGTCGTCCAGGAAGATGCGGCGCTGTTCCAGCAAACTGGGATCCTCCTGTAAGTGCAAGGCATAACCAAACCTTCCGCCGGAAAGGTGCGCCAGGAGACGCGCGTCTTCTGATGGAAGGTTTCGCTTGACCAATTCTCCGGTCAGGCGCTCCAACGGCATGGGGCGCAGGCGCAGCACTTCACAGCGCGAAACGATGGTCGGCAGCAGGCTTTCGGCTGAATTGGCAGTCAGCAGCAGCACCACGCGCTGGGGCGCTTCTTCGAGCGTCTTCAAGAGGGCATTCTGCGCGCTGGGGTTGGCTTCATGAAAGCGCAGCAGCAGCGCCACGCGGTAGCGGGCTTCATAGGGCAGCAAGGATAAGCTGTGCTGCGCTTCGCGAACCTGCTCCACCTTAAGAATGCCACCCTCTTTTTCAGCCTGTAATATCGCGAGATCACTGTGCTGCATCGCCTCCGTCTGACGACACACCCGGCAGACACCACAATACCCCCCCGGCTCTGGCGGCTGCAAGCAGTTTAATGCCTGCGCAAAACGCAGCGCCAGCGTACGGCGACCGCCGCCGGCGGAACCCGTTAACAGGTAAGCGTGGCGCGTCTCTTGCCGGGCGATATGCCCTTGCAGCAGGCGCGCCGCCCATTCGTGTCCAAGAACAGCCCAGTCCATGCTTCGATTATACTCGTATTGGGCGCTGTTCAAAACGAACCTGAGCGCCTTCTTCTGCACCAGCCGCCAGCCCGGCAGCAACCTGCAAACAGCCTAAGGTGACCTGCACGCTGGCATCATGCTGGTGATTTTCAGGAAGGAACACCACCAGGCGGCGGATATTTTCAGCGCGCAGCTGCTGGCTGATCATGGTCATTACTTCTGTGATCTGATCAGGAGCGCTATCGGGCGGCAGGACATGTTCATCACTTAACGGTTCTACAGGACGCAGCAGTCCCTCCTGCGCAGAGAAGGCGCAGAAATCCATCTCGTCCCGGCGCGCCTGGCGCTGGACCGCCTGGAAGTAAGCGGTTTCTTCGTTATCGGCAGCGAATATGCCCGCCAACGCCACATAGCAGGTAACTTCTTCGGGCGCTTCTTCAGCAGCCTCTTCCCATAACCAGCGATTGAACCATTGCAAATTTTCCTGCATAATCTGACGGTTCTGGCGGGGCTTAGAGATGCTGTGCGGCATACCTTTGTAAGTAACCAGGCGGGTTTCAACGCCCATATCTCTCAAGCCCTGGTAAAGTTCGTAAGCATTCGGAATAGGGACGCGCCGGTCCAGATCGCCATGTTGAATGAGCGTGGGGGTTTTGGCCTGTTTAATGTAGGTCATGGGAGAGGTATTGGCGTAAACTTCCATATCTTCCCAGGGGGTAGCCCCCAGGTACTGGCGGGTAAATGGATGGATATCTGTGTTAGTGTAGTAGGTTACCCAGTTGGAGATACCAGCGCCGACCGAAACCGCTCGGAAACGATCACTGTAGGTGGCAATGAAAGCGGAGATATAGCCTCCCTGGCTCCAGCCCATCACCCCCATACGGTTTGGATCGACCCAGCCCTGTTTGATGAGCGCATCCACCCCTGAGATCACATCGGCGTAATCGCCCAAGCCCAGGTTGCGCACGTTGAGCGAGCGGAAGGCTTCGCCATAGCCCGCGCTGCCACGATAGTTAGGTTGCAGCACCAGCGCACCCCGCGCCACCCACTTCTGAATAGGGTAGTAGCGGCGCTCGTAGCCCGTCAGTAAGCCCAACAGTGAAACCCAGGTGGGACCGCCATGCAGAACGACCAGGAGCGGATATTTGCGATTGGGATCAAAGTCGTTGGGTTTGGTCAACACCCCTTCGATGCGTGTGCCGTCCTGGCTGTTCCAGCGAAAAACCTCGTTCTGCCCCAGGCTCATTTCTGCGGTCAGTTTGGTATAGCTGGTCAACCGGCGCAGAGTGCCTTTCATCAGATCGAGTAAGACCATTTCATCATAATGCTCAACGTCGCTGGCGATTAGGGCAGCATGCGTAAAGCCCTGATCAAAAGTCGCTGACATACTGGCCCAGCCGGGAGGGCTAGAGGGAGTTAGCCGCTCCAACTCGCCATCATCCGGGTCGATGCGGAAGAGGTGAATGGCAGTGCGCTGGATGGCAAAAGCATATAGTCCATCCAGACCCCAATCCGCCAGCATAAATTCTTCGTCAAACTTTACCGGCACAGTATACTGGGGCGGAGAAGGTTGGGCAAAAGCAGCATCTTCTAAAATGTTGCCGGCGTGCATAATGTACTGCGGCTGAGCCGCCAGATTGACTTCACTCTGGTTAGCCATCCGCCCAAAGTGGATGACGCGAATGGTGTTGTTGGCATAGAAAGTGGGCGTGCCCAAATGCAAAAAGGCCAGGCGGGCGCCTTCTGGCGACCAACGTGGAGAACTACAGCCCTCGTCGGTGAGGGCAGACACCCCAAAACTGCGTAGATCCAGCAGGTAAACACGGGCGCGGTCGAAATTGCCTTCATCAGGTGTGGGCCAACCTTCAAAAGCCAGACGAGCGCCATTCGGATGCCAGTCAAAGCCCACCACGTGGTAGCCTTTACCCTGTGTCAGGCGCGTTTCTTGCAGGTCTCGCAGGCGCAGCAGCCACAAATGCGAGAACTTGAGATCCTCGTCCTCCACTTGATATTCACCATACATTTCTGCGCGCTGGTGTTCCGATTTGCTTTCTGAATCAGGGGCGATAAACGCCAAAGATTTACCGTCTGGCGACCATTCAAAGGCAGAGATATCGGTGACATGCTCGCTCAGACACTCGGCGTCTCCGCCAAAGACAGAGATGCGATACAACTGGGTGTGTGCGTCCCCCTCCCGTTTTGACAAAAACGCCAGCCAGGCGCCATCCGGTGACCAACGAGGGTCTTTACTGGATTGTTTCGCAAAGGTAATCTGACGCGGTTTGCCATCGTTGGAAGTCGTCATGAGCCAGATCTGTGAGACATACTCGTTCTGCTTCCAGTCTGGCTTGCGAACCACATAGGCGATTCGCATTCCATCTGGCGAGATTCGAGGATCTGCCAGGGCGGGCAGTTCAATCAGTTCGTCAATCGAGGGAGAGTGAGGTTGGTTTGGCATGGTCCGAAATCAGGTGAAAGTGAAGGGCCGGTACATCCTGGTACGCGCCGCCGTTGGCAATCAGGCGGTAGCCGTAGGCTTCGAGGCCAAGCTCGCGCACCAGGCTTTGAACCGTTTCGAATAAGTCACGCTGGAATTCAGCATCCGCCGGGGAAAGATCCAGCAAAGAACGATAAGCCCGGCGTGGAACAATGAGGATATGAAGCGGGTAGCTGGGCTGCGGGTGGTAAAAAGCCAGCAGCGAGGGTGTCTCGCGCAGACGCCGGGCAGGGATTAAAAAGCTCATATGGGCAAGCACCTGTCGAAGAAACCAGCCAGCAGCCTGACTGCGGGCAAAAGTAAACAGCCAGCGGCGCAGCACAACCCGGGGCGAACTCACTGGCGGGGGGAAACCGCCAGGCGAGCAGCGGAGGTCACATTCTTCGCTAAAGGAGTCATGCCCCGCTGGATGGCATCCCAATCATGAGTAATATCGACAAAGATCGAATCGGGCCGCCTGGCAATCTCTTTGATCCCAAAAGCGACGCCGCGCGGCAGATTGGGGCCTGCGCCAACTACTTGTAGCTGGCAGGAAGCAAAGGCCATCGCCAGGGGAACGACAATCATTTTCTGGTAGTAAGGAATGGCTTCGGGTGCATTTTGCCCACCGTGGGCGACAATGCCGATCGGTTTTTGAAACAAAGGAAAGCGGTATTCCGGGTTGGAACTCCAACCCAAGAAAGCCATTTCCTCCATCTTCTCCAACAGGATCATGACTTTGGAAGGCAGGGGAGCATAGTGCGGCACAACCACGAACAGACCATCGGCGGAGATCATTTTCTCGAAGACCTGATTGAAGGCCGGGTCGAGCGCACAGCGCTCTGTATCGAAGCATTTGCCACACATACGGCAGGATTTCATTTCATAATCCAGCAGGGGGACGATTTCCACCACTGCGTCAGGCTGTTCAGCCTGCACCATCGTTCCTAACAGTTGACAGGCACGAAGCGAGGCGCTGCTACCACGGGCGGCCTCGACATTTGAGGCTGAAACACAAACATACTTCATCGGATACCTCGTTGGATAGATGCCAATCAGCAGGTGGTCAGGCGGTGGATATGCACCCAAAAGCCAACCATCGGACGGGACATTTCTTTTTGTATCCATGAGTATAGACGGATCTGAAAAACATTACAACTACAGAAGCCGGTGAATTCACGGCTCAAGGTGGTTTGAAAATCAGGGACTGGTGAATTCCAACTCGCAGCGTTCAGGAGATTTGGGGCACGATCCAACCTCTTGATCCTTGTAAAAGACCTTGTAAGGGTTCGCCCAGAAGCGGTCCTCACCCCCACGCTTGACGATCTCACCCACGCGCTTGCACTTCAAACCTTTGGGCAAGTCCGGTTTACCAATATCCTTCCACAAAGCCACGCATTGATCCGGCTTCAGCATCTCCACGCCCCACTCTTCACCATGCATTTGACCTGGGCCTTCGCCTAGCGTCAGCGGTTCGAGCGGAACATCTTCATTACCCTGGTTGACCACGTACATACTGTCGTCGCTGCGCTTGAAGAACAGCAGTTGATACACCGGCGCCGGGCTGGCGGTATAGGTGGCGGTTGGCCTGGGCGTGCGCGTTTCGGTGATAGTAGGGGTAGGAGAGGCGGTTGCCGTAGCGGTCGGCGCAGCCGCAGTTTGCGTGGCGGCTAAGTCAAGGGTAGCGGTGGGGGTGAGCGTGGGCGGCAGAGGCGTTTGGGTTGGACTGGGCCGGGTAGCAGTAGGGCTGGGCATGACAAAACCAATCGGCTGCCCGGGACGGTTGACAGCAAACACCCCCGCCACCACCAGGATCAGCGCGCCGAGCAGCAAGATACCGCACGACAAAAAACGGCGGAAGGGCAAAGATTTGGCGACCGGTTGAGCAGCCGCAATTTGCCGGGATTGAACAGGTGGCCCATTGGGCGGAGCCGGGCCAACGGCAGCCGGGACAGGACTGGGCGAGAGCATCCGCATGGTAACCGGCTGCGAATCTTCGACGCCGGTCTGTAAAGCCGATTCCAGGGCATCTACCAGGGCATGGGCGGTTTGATAACGCTCCCGAGGAGCCTTGCGCAGCGCTTTCAAAAGCACCGCTTCCACTGCCGGGCTGAGGTGAGGATTGAGGACATGGGGAGCGGGCGGCTCCTGGGTCATGTGCTGAAGGGCGAGCGCGGTAGGCGAGGGGTCATCAAACGGCGTCTGACCCGTCAACAGTTCGTATAAAATGACACCAAACGAGTATAAGTCAGACTGGGGCACGGCGTTCGCAGAACTGCGGGCCTGCTCTGGGGAAATGTAGTGCGGGCTGCCAAACACCTGCCCAAGCGTGCCTTCGGAAGATTGGAGCGCCAGGCCAAAATCAGCCAGCACCACGCGGCCATCTTCTGCCACAATCACGTTAGAAGGTTTTACATCGCGGTGGATAACCCCTTTGCCGTGGGCGTAGTCGAGGGCAGAGGCAATGGCGCGGCTGATGCGCACGATCTCACCGTAAGGCATCTGCCGCCCGGCCTGGCGATACTGGGCGAAGAGCCGCTCCAGGTCTAAGCCGCGCACATACTCCATCACAAAGTAATAGTAGCCATCTTCTTCACCGGCTGAATATACCTGGAGGATATTGGGATGATGCCAGGATGCCACGGTACGCGCTTCACGCAGGAAGCGTTCTACATAGTCCGGGTTGGAGCGGTAGCTTTCCGCGATGACTTTAATCGCCACCGGGCGCTGAAGCTTTACATCCCAGCCAAAGTAAACTTTTGCCATGCCGCCCTGCCCGAGCAGTTGCTCCAGGCGGAAACCAGCAAACTGGCGTCCAATTAATGGATCGATTGGAGGCATGCCTGCATTATGCCATACTCGGCTATGATGAGCAAGAAGGGTCAGAATAACCAGATTGAAAAGTCAAAAGGGAAGTATCCGTATTATAATTGGGACGATTTTTAAGGCCTAATGTATAAAAATGCTAGAACAAATCCTTAATCTCCTAAAAATCGCCGGGATTTTGCTGCTGGTCACTGCTATCTGGCTAATCAGTATCGCGGTTGTTTACCGCGACATCAACCGGCGCAGGCTGCACAGCGTGGAGCAGTTCCTATGGTTAGCTGCCGTCACGCTGCTGCCGCTGGTGGGCTTCCTGATTTACTGGGTAGCCCGGCTGCTGACGCGCCTGCTCCTGCCGGAAAATGCCTTACAAGAGGAAGATCCCCGCCTACGGCTGACCGCCGTGAAACGCTCGGAGGGTCCACCTGCGCCTTCGCCATCCCCCGCGCGCAGGCTGCCGACGATTGGGGCCGAAGAGGCGGCAGGCGTCAAGCGGACAGTTCCGATGTTAGATCCATGGGAAGAACCGGCGGCAACCAGTAAGAGCGCACCTGCTGTGCAGTATACGCTGGTGGCGCTAGAAGGGCCTTATCTGGGCAGCAAGTTCCCGCTGCCCTCATTCCCAGCCCGCCTGGGGCGCGGTTCATCGGTGGCAGTGCAGCTCAACGCGGATCAGGGCGTATCGCGACAACACGCGGAGGTTTACGTCGACGCAACCCATGGGGTACAGATTCGCGACCTCAACAGCACCCATGGCACCTTCGTTAACGGTCAGCGCATTCAGAACGCGCAGTTAAGCCCGGGTGACCGGGTCACTGTGGGCCTGTCTACCCTGTTATTTACAGACGTGCAAGGTTAAAGCATGAGCGAATCTGAGTTGGACGAGCGCTGGCATGTAAAAATGCTGCAACCGCGCCTGCCCTGGGGAGCGCGGGCTTTGCTGCCAGCAGATGTTGGCAATGAGCTGTGTACGGTGATGCTCAACCGTGAGAATCTGCTGGAAGATGTTCACTACCAGAAGGTAGCGCCGAACCGCTTTATCGTCGAAGTCAGTGCTGAAAACTATACGCGCAGCTTTCATCCACTGGAAAGCCGCATCTTGCAGCAGTGGCAAATCAAGCTGCTGGAACATCTGTCTACCGCCAACAGCCGGTTGGGCCGCAAAGAGTATGTGCTGTCTGGCAAAGTGGAGATTCAAATCCGACCGTCCAATGAACTGAAAGATACCCAGACGCGCATTTACAGCCAGATCCAACCCGACCAGTTTGAACCTTCCGTACAGAAACCCAAACGGGGGCGGGAGATGAACAAACCCCTGGGAACCGTGCCGCCGGCCCAACCGTTGGTACAGCCTTTGCAGGCCTGCCTGGAGATGCTGCCTGGCAGGCAGCGCCAGCCCATTTACCCCGGCATGATGACGTTGGGGCGGCAAGACACATGCGACATTTTTCTCAACCAACCTGAAGTGCAAGAGCGCCGCCTGATCAGCGGGCAGCACGCCTATCTGCATTCCAGCGCGGAGCAGGTGATCTTGTTTGATGGCGCGCCGAACGGGCGGCCCTCATTGAATGGAACCTATGTCAACCAGCAACGGGTGGGATCGACTGGGGTTGTTTTAAAAGACGGCGATATCATTACCCTGGCGGCTCTTAACCCTACGGATGTTCGAACGGATACACCGGGTGTGGTTTCGTTCCGCTTCCGGGCAGACTGTCGGAACTAAATTATGACCGATCTTAGAACCCTAGTAAGTTGATTGCTGCATGAACTGGAATATTCTTCTATTTGCTTCCAAATGGGCTTTTATCGCCCTGATATATTTTGTCCTGTTCCTCCTGCTGGTGACGGTGCGGCGTGAGTTTTCAGTACGCATCACCGGCAGCCAACCCCCATCCGCCGCGATTGGTCGATTAAAGGTAATCAGTCATGGCAGCGACCGCAGCAGCCGCACAGGCATGGTGCTGGATCTTTCCGCCGACACCACGCTGGGAGCGGCTCCTGATAACCACCTGGTGCTGCGCGAACTCGTTTGTCTCTGGGTATCATGCCCGCTTGCGCTGGGATGGCACAAGTTGGTGGCTGGAAGATCTAGGCAGCCGCAATGGCACCTTTGTCAATGGCAAGCCTTGCGCTCCCTACCGTCCTGAAGCAGTTTCCACTGGGGATAACATTCAACTGGGGGATATGAGCCTCCAATTGTATGAGTAGCGGCCCCTGGCCCTGGAAAGATCATCCTCTCCTATGATCGAACGAAAACATTGGGCTGCCCGACCAGCGGAAACAGCCGCCCTGCTAATGGTGGCGGTTATCGCCACGTTTGGGTTTTTCCTGGTCGCCTCGGCCCGCCAGGTGCAGGCGGGTCACCCCATGCCCCCGCCGCTGCTGGAAACGCTGCTGCCGCCGGTGGTGGTAGGGCTGGCCTTCATCGGCCTACACCTGCTGCTGATCTGGAGGGGTGTCGACATGGAACAGGTATTGATCCCCGCAGTGGGGCTGTTGTTCAGCCTGGGGCTGGTGATGATCTTCCGGCTGCGCGGCGCGGAAGGGGCCTGGCAGCAGATCACACGCGGTTTTCTGCCGGGGTTAATCGTGGTAGCAGCGCTGGTGGTACGCCCGCGCCTGATCGAGCGCACCCGGCAGTTAGCCATTGTGATCAGCATGGGCGGCCTGTTGATGACCTTCCTGACAGCCTTCTTTGGCGTCATGGATGAAACTGGAGCGCGGCTGGCGTTGAAACTCGGCCCGCTGCCCGCCATTCAAACTTCCGAAATTCTCAAGCTTTCGCTGATTATTTTTCTGGCCTGGTTCATCGACCGTGAAGGTGAGGCAGTCGAAGGGCGCGCTTACATCCTGTTTGGCGCTTTACGCTTGCCGCCCCTACGCTACTTCTTGCCAGGAGCGCTCTTCGTAGGGATGGCGACCCTGGCGCTGGTGCAAATGTCAGACTTTGGAGCGGTACTGATTATGGGCTGCCTGTTTCTGGCGATGCTGTATGCGGGCTTCGAAACGCGCATCTTCCTGACCGTCACCGCCATTGGGGTCGGATTCGCAGTTCTGGCGGGATTGGTGCTGGCAACCACCTGGCACGTGCCGGGCGTCATTCAGAACCGCTTCCTGGCATTTATGGACCCCTGGAGCACTGCGCCGTTAATGGTGAATGGACAGCCAAGCGGCTATACCATCGCAGAGGGGCCAGGCTACCAGATCCAACAGTCGGTTTATGCCATCATTTCTGGAGGGCTAACCGGCACAGGACTGGGCTTTGGCACCCCTCAATTTATCCCGCTGGCGCACTCTGATTTTATCTTTGCAGCCATTTTAGAAGAGATGGGCTCAGCGACAGGGATCGCCATGTTGGCAGTTTTTGCCGTCATCTTACTGCGCCTGTTCCGCACAGCGGCCCTCCTGCCGCGCGCGCAGGTTTTTGAGCGCCTGCTGCTGACCGGGATCGCGATCCACTTCTTCGCGCAAGTGCTGATTATGGTGGGGGGAACGCTAAACCTGATGCCGCTGACCGGGGTAACGGTACCCTTCCTCAGCCTGGGTGGGGTGGCTGTGATGATTAATCTGATTGAAGTGGGCGCGGTGCTGGCAATTCTACAGCGATTGGAGGCGCGGCCCGCATGAACTTCGAAAAACGTTTGTGGCACCTGGGCACCCTGATCTTAATTGTGCTGGCGTTGTTCTCACTGCGCATTTTGTACTGGCAGATGATTCGCGGCTTTGATCTGCAAGCTGTGGCGCTTGATCCTCTTAAAGCTGCGGCAGAATATGCCGGGCGCGAAAAGGATAACCCAGACGCCGCTGAGATCCTGAATGATCAGGGCAGTTTGCAAAACCTGGAAAGCCTGCCGCAGCCCGTCTTGCAGCGCACGATTGCTATGCTGAATCAGATCACACGCGGCTCCATCTACGACCGGAATGGAAATTTACTGGCAGCCGACAAGACCGGCGAAAACGGCGAGCGCTACCGCTATTACACCACTCCCTCCCTGGCCCAGGTGATCGGCTATACTTCAGCCCTACGCACCGGGCTGGCAGGATTGGAGCGCAGCTATAATGAGACGCTGCTGGGCGTCAACCGGCTGGACACACAGATTAACCAGGCCTTGCATGAACCGGTCACAGGCAGTGACCTGATCTTGACCATTGATAGTTCGCTGCAAGAGACGGCTACCCAGGCCCTGGGCAACCGGGCCGGGTCAATCATCGTTATGGACGCGCACAGCGGCGCTGTGCTGGCAATGACCAGCGCCCCCCGCTTCGACCCCAACCTCATTTTGGAAGACGGCTATGCCAGCGGATTGATAAACAGTTGTAATGGGGCGCCGAACTGTCAGGCGCCTTTCCTCAACCGCGCCACGCAGGCTCTCTATTCACCAGGATCGACCTTTAAGACCGTGACGCTGATCTCGGCGCTGGATAGCGGGCAGGTAACCCCTGACACCGTGTTCGACTTCGGGGAACCCGTGCAAACCCCCAACGGCTCGTATTATGTTTATGAAGTAGATGGGGGTATTATCCCAGACCCCAACCACAAGGAAAACCGCCTGGGACTGCCGATGGCTTTCGCCAAATCGGCCAACGCGGCTTTTGCGAAAATGGGCGCAGAAATGCCGGCGGAAACCTTCATCCGTTATGCGCAGCGGTTGGGCTTCAGCGCGCCAGAGGGGAAGGAATTCCCGCTGGAGATTGAATATACCCCCTCGAAACTCGCCAACAATGTAGATGACCTGCGCAGCAATAACCTGCTGCGCGCGGCGACCGCCATTGGGCAGGGCGAACTGCAATCCAGCCCGCTGAATATTGGGATGGTGGTGCTGTCAGTGGTCAATGAGGGCAGTATACCTGTGCCCTACTTCGTTCAGGGGGTGCGTACCCCAGACGGCAAGACAACCGAACGGCTGCCAAACCGGAACGTGATCCGCGGCGTGATGCGCGCGAAGACGGCGCGTGAGGTACGTGACATGATGGTGACGGTAGTCCAGCAAGGCAGCGGTTACGGGGCAGCTGTTCCGGGGATGACCGTGGGCGGCAAGACGGGTACTGCCCAACTGGGCGGTAATCAGGCTCCCCATGCCTGGTTCGCCGGGTTTGCCGATAATGGCGAGCGCTCCGTGGTGATTGTGGTGATGATTGAAAATGGCGGAGAAGGTTCGCAGGCAGCCGCGCCTATTTTTGCGCAACTGGCAAAAGCAGCTTTACAGCTCCCCTAACAGCCTTCCTCAACAAGAAACCGGGTGGTGTTTGAACGTAAAACACCACCCGGTTGATTTTTGACACTTAATCGCCCTGAACGGCGTTCGAATTCGATCACCTGGCGCAGGTACATCGCGCTGTCTTTCAAGGTGCGCGCCTGGGTTTTATAATCGACATGGACAATGCCGAAGCGCTTGCTGTAGCCAAAGGCCCATTCGAAATTATCCAGCAAAGACCAGACAAAGTAACCCCGCAGGGGGACCCCATCCGATATGGCCCGGCGCGCCGCAATAAAGTGTTCCTTCAGGTACTCCACCCGGCGCGGATCATGGACTTCGCCATTCTCCACCAGATCGTTAAAGGCCGCGCCATTCTCGGTAATGTAAAGGGCAGATGGGCGATACTCGCGGTACAGGTTCACCAACAGCTCACGCAGTCCATCCGGCATGACGGGCCAGCCCATCTCAGTCACTTCGTAACCAGCCTGCTCTAATTCGTTCGGCTTCAGCCCGGTAAAGCCAAAGGCATCTTCGTCTGCGCTGACTGCCCGCACAAAGCGATTGGTGTAGTAGTTAACGCCCAAAAAGTCGATCGGAGCAGCAATCACCTCCATGTCTTCCGGCTCAACGACTGGCACGCTGTCACCGTAGAAGGTCAGCATATCTTCAGGATAACCGCGGCCAAAGATGGGATCGAGGAACCAGCGGTTCAATTGTCCATCCGACACCCGGGCTGCCTGGCGGTCCGCTGGCATATCCGAAGCCGGGTAGGCCAGGCTGAGGTTGAGGGTGATCCCCACCTGGGCATCCGACCAGAGCGCGCGCAGAACAGAAACGGCTCGCCCGTGCGCGACTAGCGAATTATGCGCGACCTGATTGGCAGTGGGCAGGTGCATGATTCCCGGCGCGTGTCGCCCGCCATAGTGTCCGGCATAAGCAAAAACGTGCGGTTCATTCAAGGTAATCCAGTGTTTCACCCGGTCGCCCAAACGCTGCGCTACGGCCTCAGTGTAACAGCTAAAGGCTTCCACGATTGAGCGGTTACCCCAACCGCCCTTATCTTGCAAAGCTTGCGGTAGATCCCAGTGGTACAGGGTGACGTAGGGCTGAATCCCCGCTTCTAACAAGCCATCCACCAGGCGATCATAAAAGCCTAACCCGGTCTCGTTTACATGACCTTCACCATCCGGCAGCACGCGCGGCCAGGAGATTGATAAGCGATAGGCTTTCAGGCCAACCGCTTTCATAACCTGGATGTCATCCTGCCAGCGGTGGTAGTGGTCAACGGCAGTATCGCCCGTATCGCCGTCCTGCACTTTATCGGGGGTATGACTAAAAGTGTCCCAAATGGAGGGCCCTTTGCCATCTTCATCCCAGGCCCCCTCAATTTGATAGGAAGCCGTGGCGGCTCCCCAGACAAAGTTCGCCGGGAAGCGCGTCTGCGCCTGCCGACCCGCTTCTTGTCCGGCTGCTTGTTGTTCTAAACCTTTCTTTTCTTCCATACCTCTTTCCAATCTCCCCCTGTACTACTGGCGGGTGCAGCGACGCCGCACCCGCACAGCCATCAGAACATTAGCAGTACTTCCCGTATAAGGGGCCAAAATTGGCGCAGGCACGGTAATCAGCGCCCTGCGGATCCTGTGCCCCGAACATGCTCCAGGCGCTTGGGTGGAAGACCTGGCTTTCGGGCACGTTATGCATGGTCACCGGAATGCGAAAGAGGGAAGCCAGGCTCAACAGGTCAGCGCCTATATAGCCATAGCTGATTGCGCCATGGTTCGCGCCCCAATTATTCATCACAGAGTAGACATCGCGGAACGGGCCGCTGCCGGTGACGCGGGGCACGAACCAGTGGGTCGGCCAGGTGGGATCTGTGCGCTCATCCAGTTTGCTGCTCACTTCTTCAGGTAGATCGACAATGACACCCTCAGCCAACTGCAGCACCGGTCCAAGACCTTTGACAATGTTCAGGCGCGACATGGTGACCGGCATTCGGCCGGTAGTCATAAACTGCGAGGAGAATCCGCCCCCCCGGAAGTAACCCAGGCTGGCAGGATACCAGGTAGTGGCATTCAAGCTGGCTTCCACTTCCTGCGGCTCAATTTCCCAGAAGGGTTTCATGGCCGGCTGCCCATCGCGCGTTTCCTGCCCGGTGGCGTCTAAAGTGGCCGCGCCGCTGTTAATCAGGTGGATAAAGCCGCCCGCGGCCTCGCCGGTGAGGGAATACCCGGTAACACGCTTGACGGCCTCTGCGCTCCAATAGGTACGCACATCGGCAAAGATCTGCGCGGTATTGGTGAGCAGATAACCAAACAACATGGAAGCGCCGTTCAGGCTGTCATTTTCAGTCGCCAAGACAAAGGGCGCGCGGATCCCATTCCAGTCGAAGGACGAATTGAGGATCGCCTCCATAAAGTCGCCGTTTGGAAAGTGATCCGTCCACTGGCGCTGGCCTTGAAAACCACCCGCGATGGCGTTATGCCCTAAAGCTTCCTCGCCGTAGCCCAGATCAGACAGACGCGGATTGCCAACCATCATATCGCGCGCAATCATGGTCATCTTCACAACCGTTTCCCAGTCATGATCTTTCTGCTCACGGCTGCGCTGGATTTCCGCCGGATTGCGATCCTGACCTTCACGGCAGTTGGCTTTGGTCCAGGTCAGAGCGCGCTCGTATTCCTCTGGATCGAAAATGCCCTCGTCGATGCGGCGGGTCAGTTCGCTCATATCGGCTACTTCCACGCGCATGCCCAGGTAGCTTTCGAAGAAGTCTTGATCGACAATAGAACCGGCGATGCCCATCGAAACCCCGCCGACAGATAAATAGGACTTGCCGCGCATCATAGCAACGGCCAGCCCGGCGCGAGCAAAACGCAGCAGCTTCTCTTGCACATCCTCGGGTATCGAGCGATCTGACAAATCCTGCACGTCGTGACCGTAGATACTAAAAGCTGGTAAACCCTTCTGGTTATGCGCTGAAAGCACAGCCGCCAGGTAAACCGCACCCGGGCGCTCAGTGCCATTGAACCCCCATACCGCCTTCGGCAGATAGGGATCCATATCCATCGTTTCAGAGCCGTAGCACCAGCAGGGAGTCACTGTGATAGAAACACCAACCCGCTCCCGCGCAAATTTTTCGGCTGCAAGGGCCGCTTCAGCTACCCCCCCAATAGTCGTGTCGGCAATGACGCACTCAACCGGTTCACCATTCGGGTAGCGCAGGTTTGCCGAAAGAAGGCTGGCGACTGCGCGGGCCTGCGACATGGTTTGTTCTTCCAAAGATTCACGCACCCCACGGCGGCGACCATCAATCGTCGGGCGAATTCCAATCTTTGGGAATGCGCCCACCCAGCGTTTTCGTCCCACCCTGGGCGCGGCTTCGTTTGTCTGAATCATCTTGTTCTCCTTCTATGCAAACTCAATAACCTTCAAGAGTGTCTACACTTCCATTCAAGAGGAAACTTTCTGCGGTTGCGCACCTGGCTGTTGTTTCGCCATCCTCTGGCGGTGTTGAAGACCGTAGGTGTAGGCCTCATCTAAAAAGGCCTCAATATTTTCCAGCGGCGTTTCGGACGTAATGCCATTCCCGGCAGCCAGGCACATACCGCCGCCTGGCCCATCAAAAGTGTCAATCAGGTGACGCACTTCAGCCCGCACCTCGTCAGGAGATGCCTCGGGCAGAATATGCTGGACATCAAAACCCGCCAGAAAAGTCAGCTGGTCGCCATAGGCGCACGCCACCGCCACTTCATCCATCGTGCCTTTTTGGACGGGATGAAAGACATTCAACCCAACCTCGACCAAGTCCGTTAAGAGGGGCGTGTTGTTACCGCAGGAGTGCAGCCACCAGTGCAGCCCCTGCGCTCTCAAGAAGTCGCCGATGCGCTGGTAGTAGGGTTTGAGGAAGGCGCGAAACGTAGTGGGACGCATAAAGGGCGCAGTCTGGTGGCCGAGGTCGTCACTGGTCCAGAAACCATCCGGCTGAAACTCACGCACCGCTCGCCGCAGGTAGCCCAGGTAGAGATCACACAAGGCTTCATGCAGGCGGTGGATGTTTTCGGGAGCCAGGTAATAATCCTCCAGCAGGTTCTGCATACCGCGAATACCCCAGGGACGCTCGAAGAACAACCGCCACCAGGCAAAGAGAAGATAGCGACCCTCCGCCCGGATTTGCTCGGCCTCGCGGCCCATCTGCTCGAAGCGCGGGTCACGCTCTGGATCAGGCAGTTTTGCGATAAACTCATCCAGGTGCGACCAGTCATCCAGCACAAAACGCAAATCATGGGCCCCCTCGGTTTCAAACTTCCACGAGAGGTTCATCTTTTCCGGCTCCAGCGGCTCTATCCAGACGAAGCCCACATCTTCTGGAAAACGATCCATTTGCGCCAGTTTCTCACCATGCAGTTCGGCCAGCTCAGACGTCCACCACTTGGCCCGCAGGATCGGAATGCGCGCCGGACCGCGGCGCTCGATGGCCTTTACGACTTCTTCGCGCGGTAATGGTTTCCATATTCGTTGCTCTGGATTCACCAACGGCTGCAACTCCTTTCTCTTTCATTATAAACCAGGCTTTTATAACACCACATAACCGGCGCCCAACACCTGCCGTGGAGGCCCGTCAAACTCCAGCTTGATCACCGTCACCGAAGCATACGGGTCAGGGTTGGTTTCGGGCAGGCCTTCCAGCACCAGTCGGTTCTCCTGCTGCTCAAACGCTACCGGCTGGCCGGTCGCCAGGATCGAAGCGCGCCGCACCTGCCCCTGCAAACCACCTAGAACAAGCTCACTGCCAGGCCAACGGGTGCACCAGTAATAGGCGTTGTCGCCTTTCACCGTCCAATTCCCGGTGTTCATCCATTCCATGCGGCCCTGGGTGCGCTCCATCGGGCCATACACCGCTTCATCGTTACCTGCTAACCAGCGCCCAACCGGTTGAAGACGTTCGTAGGCTTCCTCAGGCACAGAGCCATCTGGTTTAGGGCCAATGTTGAGCAGCAGATTGCCCTGGCCCGCAGCGGCGGTGCACAGCATATTAAGCACTTCACGCACAGTACGCCAATCTTCGGCAGGCGCGTAGGGCATATACCCCCAGGAGCCGTTGAAGGTCATACAGGCTTCCCAATCACGGCCCGCTTCAGCCGCGGTGACATGCTCTTCCGGCGTGCCGAAATCCTCTGGCAAGCGTGAGCGGTTGTTAATGATGATATCGGGCTGCAGGGCGTGTACCATCGCGTTCATCCGCTCGCTTTCCCATCGTTCCGGCGTTTGCAGCGGCCAGGCCACGTCATACCAGAGGATGTCGATCTTGCCGTAGTTGCTCATCAACTCGCGCACACAGCCGTGCGTGAAGTCAATGAAGCGCCGCCGGGCGGCTTCGTCCCTGGCGCTGTTGGCGCCGTCGGTATGAAGCCAATCCATCAGAGAGTAGTAAAAGCCGACCTTCAAGCCAAATTCACGGCAGGCCTCCACGTATTCGCGCACCAGGTCGCGCTTTGGGCCGCGCTGGACGGCGTTGTAGTCCGTCTGCCGCGTATCCCACAGGCAGAAGCCTTCATGATGCTTGGTGGTCATCACCATATACTTCATCCCGGCTTCCTTCGCCAGGCGGGCCCACTCGCGGGCCGGGCGGTCCTTAACCTGCCAGGTATCCGCCAGCTTTTCATATTCTGCCAGTGGAATACGTTCGCGGTTCATAACCCACTCGTGGCGGCCCAACTGAGAATAGAGACCCCAATGAACAAACATACCAAAACGAGCATCGCGCCACCAGGTCATGCGCCGGTCGCGATCCGCTTGCAGCGTTGCGGGATTGGTTTCAACAGCCATCTATGCATCTCCTTCAAAAAGAACGCCTGTCAGAATCGACTTGGCTATCGCACAGCCCTTATAAACACAGGTAATTTATGGTAAACGCTCAGGGGCTTGCATAATAGGGGTAGGGCCGAGGAACAGCAGTACGCCATCGTGCGGTTGCAGGGTGAGTGACAGGTGATTCACCGGTTGTATCCAGGGTTGGTCGGCGGTCCATTCATAGACGTGCAGCGGGCCAGAAAGCCCCAGGTCCGACAGGGTATATGTGCGCTGCACGGGCTGCGAGCCGGTATTCAGCGCAAACACAGCCGCCAGCCCTCCCGCCTCGGTGGCGGGCCGCACCTGCACCAGAACGGGGTCTGCGGAGCGGACTTCATGGCGCATATTCTGCGGCTGGCGCAGAGTCGGGCAAAGCTTCGTAATAGAGTTGGGCCTGTCCTAAGAAAGGATGATAGCAAGAAGCGCGCTGGGTGGGCAGCACCAGCCGCCACAGGCGCAGTCGCTCGGGGGATAGTTCGTCCAGTTTGTCACTGGTGATGCTCACGCCGCCAGACATTCCGGCAAAGATTGCCAGCGAACGAACTTCGGGATCCGAAAGATTGTGATAATCGTGCCGCAGCAGGATGCAGTCGGGATCGATCTGCCAGAGAATGTGATTGGCAAAGTTACGGGTGGTCTGGTCGCGCAGCAGCGATTGGGCCGAAAGGCTGCCCGACCAGGAAATGCCCACATCCCCGCCAATACGAATACCATCTACCAGGCCAACCGAAGCCCACAGCGGGCAGCCGCATCCCAGCCAGAGCGTATCTTCGCCCAACTCGGCACGAATCATCTCTGCCAGCCGCCGCCACACTTCAATGCGGGTCATACCCGGGGTATGGTAAACCACTTCTTCCGGGCTGTAGTGGCCGCCAAAGAACATAAAATCGGTTTTAAAGTACTCGCAGCCCCAATCGTGCCGCCAGATATGAAAGACCTGACGGAGATACGCGAAGGCGTCTGGGTGGGTGGCATCCAGGCAGTAATATTCTTCACTGCGTTTATGCCAGCGGTACTCGCCGTACATCTTCATAATGGGCAAGGGCCGCCCCGTCTTACGCTCGTGCAGCACCCAGTCCGGATGCTGCCTGTAAAGCTTACTGCGGTTGCCCACCAGAAATGGAGCAATCCACAAACCGGGCGTAAAACCTGCCGCGCGGATATCCTCCAACAGCGCTTTCATCCCTCGTGGAAACTGCGGCTTGACCTCTAACCAGTCGCCCATTTCAGGCGTAAAGCCATCATCTAACTGGAAGACCCGCATGGGAAGGTTTTCGCGCTGAGATACTTCCTGCGCAGCGCGCAAATGAGCGAGAATGTTTTCTTCGTTGATATAGGAATACAGGTTGTACCAGGAACACCATCCTGTAATGGGCGGCGCAGAAAGGCGCGGCGTTTGCCAGGCAGACTGCGCCACCTGTTTCGCCCACGCCTGCAGCCCAGCTTCTACCCCTTCACTCTCATACAGCAGCAGCCGCTCTGAAGCGCACATCTCTGGCTGCTGCGCATCGATACAGCGCCGGTCCCAAAAAGTCGAGATCGTTAAGGAGGCGGGCACAGTCTGTGTACCAAAGTGAAACTGCTGCTGGAAGCGCTCGTGCTGATCGAAGCCCAGCACCACGCTACCGCTGCCCGATTGCGGCAGGAGTTGGGTCATGGCGTAGCCGGTTTCAGGGCGAGGCTCCTGCGAATCAAAGGCGCTCATTCCTTCCACATCCACATAGAAGGTACCATCCCACGAGTGGTAGCCGTTGACCAGATAGGCCCGCAGATTCTCGACCTGTTCAAAGCGCAGCCCAAACGAGTCCAACTGTTCGGGCCAGGTGCAGTGTTCCAGTCGATACTGAAGCACAGCGCAATTTTGATCGCCAGCACAGTCTACCTGCACCACAAAAGCACTACCTTGTAAGGAGGGCGCGCTGTAACGCAGCAGCAAGCGCCTTCCATCGCCCTGCACCGGATCGCCCAACACCGTTTCCAGCGTGTAATCCGTTAAAACCTCGCCATTTACCACTGGGCGAGCATTCCGCAGTGTCACCCGCTCTGACTCCAGGTGAAATGATCCCGCTGATCCGACCGCAACACGCATCGTTATCCTCCTGGTGTAGCTGTACCCCTGTGGTTTAGGCCGCGCCTACCAATTGCACCATCTGATAGCCATTTACTTTAGGGACGCGCAGGCGAACATATCCATCCTGCCAGGTCCAATCCACCGGCTGCATTTCGGGCACTAACTGCACGGACTGCGGCTGGCACTCGGCGCGCAGGCTGATTTCCACATCATGAAGCGGCAGAACATCTTCGATCACATCCAGAGTGCGTCCGCGGCGCTGGTGAACGTAATGCAGCAGATGCAGCAGCAGATCTTGATTCTGCTGGCGCACGGTCACAACCGCGGTACTGGGCAAGTTGTGCTGACCAATACGCGGAGCAGGCAGCAGGCGTTTCAAGCAGTTATCAATTACCTGCTTATGAACGCGCTTGGCAGAAGTGGCATATTCACGGAACAAAGGCCGGGCAACATAAATGACCCGCCCGCGGCCCACGCAGTATTCGACCACCAGCGGCTCGCCGCTGTCCTCTTTAAAGGGAGCGTACTGGTGCGAACAGAAGTGATCCCAGGTGCGGTTGAAGTAAGGCGCGCCAGAACGAGCCAGCACGCGCGCGCCGGGGACAGCCGTCACCCGCGAACCTTGCAACTCACAAGAGTGCGCCATCGGCTCAATGTCGCCTAACAGTTCAGGTTCCAGCAGCAGATAGTCGGGGGCGTATTCCGCTGGGCCGTTATAATGCACGCCCATCTCATCCGCCAGCGCAAAGTCATCACCAGCCAGGCCAGAGCGGTCCGTGACCAGCAAGCTGCCGCCGTTGTTCAAGTAGGCGCGCAGTTTATCAGCCAAAGCGGCATCCACAGCCACCGAGTCAGGAAGGACGACAACGCCAAAGGAGGAAAGGTCACTGCCATTATCCAGCACCTGGAACTGGTACTTCAACTGCTCCAAAATATTCATCGCGCCCACATCACTGAGCGGCAGACTCTCACCCAGGCCATGCATGACTCCCCCAGAAATACCCGGAGCGCCGTTAATGGTCAGCATCCCAATCTCAGGGAGCGGCTTGCTGCCCTTCACCCAGTCTTCTCGACGGGCTACCTCAGCATACACCTCACCAATGCGGCGGTAGACGCTGGGGTCGAGGCGACCGCGTGGGTGAAGCTGATCGCCAATTGAGCAGCCCGCGCCGTGGGCCAGCGACTGGAAGCATTCGAACTCGAGGGCGGCGCGGTTGCGCAGGCCGCCGAAATCTCCCCATAAGGTATGGAAACGGCCTGTCATGCCGATCATGGGACGGTCGAAGGCCTGGAAATAGCGTACGTACAAGGGGAAGTGACCGTACCCCCAGAAACCGCCCGGCAGCAACTCAATTTCCAGATGGGTGAAATCATCCATTTCTGGGCGGTTGCTGAGATCCGCGTCCCATTCTACCCGCAGGCGGCTGTTGTAAAAGACAGCCAGGCCAGGCCGCCTGGCATGAATGGCCTGGGTTGTGCGCCGCATAAAACGCCGCTCGGCTTCCAGTGAAAAGCGGTAAAGCTGATTGGCATCTTCCGGATTAACGCCCTCGGCCTGCATCTGACGCAGACAGGTGGTGCAAACACACGGCCCGCCAATGTAACGCACAATATCGACAAAGATCCCGTCCACCGGGTAAAGATCTAACACCTCTTCGATCTGCTCAATCACATAATCCGCGTAACCTGTATTCATGCACAGGTTCTTCCAGCCGGCTTTCAACGGGCCGCCGTGCCCCCCGATGCTTCCATCCGGAAAAACCTGCCGCCACTCGGGATGTTCGGCCCAGGCGTGTTCATCCCATACCACAGTGGTATAAGCCTGCACGCGAATACCGGCCTGGTGACAGGCTTCCACCATCCCCCCCAGCAAATCTCGCTGCAAATGGGGATGAGGAACCCCCACCTTGGTAGGGTAGTAGCTGTAACCGTGATGGCATTTGGCGAACACCGAAACGGAGTCTACCTGCGCTTCCTGTAACATGTGCGCAAACTCCTGCGGGTCAAAGTCAATACCGATATCCGGGATGTGCGGAGAAGTGTGAAAGTCGAGATGCACCTGACGATAAGGGAGGGTTTCCACAGAAAGCTCCTTCTAATGTGCTGTTTGTCGGGGATAAAATGAAATTCTGGCAGGGAAGTGTTCCCTGCCAGAACAAGTATAAACCGAATTCAACTTTGCGTGGCGAACCAGGGCCTGCCGATCCAACGAAAAGCTTAGGGTTTCGAAAAGTGCCAGATCACCTTTCCGAGGACGAACTGCACCGGCACGGCTCCAAACTGGCGGCTGTCAATACTGTTCGGATTGGTGCCAACCACCCATAACGCTTTGCCGCCTGATTCAAGCCGTTCCACTTTTTTGATGAGCTTCCCATGCGTGGGATGTTGGAAGATGACCACATCCCCAGGGTGAATACCCGTAAAAAGGATGGGGATCTTGGATACAGCGACAAAATCCCCATCCCGGTAGGCCGGATATAAACTCTGCCCGTTGACTTTGATGACCTGAAATATCATCGTTGGGTGCATTGCATGTGCGGGCGATTCACTTAGAGGTTCGGGTAAACAACCTCTTCACTGGGTTTGTAAGGCGCCTTCGCCCGTTTGGTAGAAATTCCCTTAGTTTCCCAGAAAATTTCCGAGAAGCGATTGACAGCGTTGAGCAGATCGAGCGCATTCTGCCGGTCAGCAGTCTGGCGGCTCTTAGAGCCTAGCTGCATGATCTTGAAGACCAGTCCGGGCACTTCGGGGTACTTATCGACCATATCTTGCTTGAAGTAATCGCCCCAGATCACCCGAATTTCTTGTTTCACCAGTTCAGCATGTTCTTCTTTCACCAGGATATAACGGGCCATGTTGTTCTGATACTCCAACGAGGTTGGGTCGTGCGACTGCTTCATGTCGTTCATCAGGTCGATCATGCGAATAACCGTCAAAGCGCCAATCTGCGCGTGGTGCGGATCGTAAATTCCACAAGGAATATCACAATGGGCACGCGCTTCATCAAACTTGAATACTTTGTCCAGGGTTGCGAGGACTTTATGGAACATTTCATCCCTCCTATGGATGTGAGATGGTTTTACCCCCGCTTTCAATCATATAAATCATGAGCTTTTTTGTCAAGCTTTCCGAGGGGGTTTATCCAGGTATTGCTGCCAAAACATGCGCGCCGCCACTGAACGCCAGGGGCGGTAGGCTTCTCCCAAAGTTTCTAACGCATCTGGTTTAGGCGGCGCAGGCAGCCCCTTGACGCGCTGCACGGCTGTCGCCAAAGCCAGGTCATTGAACGGCCAGATATCGGGGTGCAGCAGGGCTTCCATCAGATAAATATCAGCGCTCCAGCGCCCAATTCCTTTGATACTAATCAACGCGGCCCGCACCGCTTCGGCCTCCAGCGCCGCAAGAGCATCTAAATCTAAAGCACCTGCCAGAACAGCCTGCGCTAAACCCCGCGCGTACTGCATCTTCTGGCGGCTAAAACCGACTGCGCGCAGCCGCTCATCCGCCAGTTGGAGGAAGGCGGTTGGCGTCAAGGGATCGGCGGCAGCTAACAAACGTTGGTAAGCGGCGCGCGCTGAGGCCAGTGAAACCTGCTGCTCCAGGATGATATAAACCAGCGTTGCAAACCCGGGCGGGCGATGCCACAGCGGCGGTGGTCCGAGCGCATTCAGCACGCGCGCCAAATCAGGATCGCGCTCCGCCAAACAGCGCGCGCCAATCAGTAAACTTTCTTCGTTCAACGCAGCAGGCACAGTCATCCGGCTTGCGGCAGATCAGGCTGCAATCCCCAACACACGCGCCAGATTGCCGCCCAACACCTTTTCACAGGTGTGTGTGTCGAAGTCCTCCAGCAGCGCCCGGTACATGGCAAGCTGAACATGCATCAGGCGGAAGGGGGTATCTGAGCCAAAACACAACCGGTCAGGCCCCAGGATGCGAATAGCACTCACAATGGCCGTCTCTGGAACGGCGCTGCCAATGAGCGTTATGTTTGGGTAACGAGCGGCAGTCTCTACAGCCGAACGATCCAGAGCCGGCGTACCCGCCCCGCCCATATGCACCATCAGGAAGGAAGTTTCGGGGAATCTTTCGGCAATATGGCCCAGGCGGTAGGGATGGGTATTCTCATAAAAATCCGCGCCAATATGAAAGGCGATCACCTTACCGTACTGCGCGGCTTCTTCAATCAAAGGCAAGGCTAGCTTTTCGTCGTCAATCACGTACTCATCCTGCGCGCCGTTGAACTTAATTCCATAAAAACCATACTCTTCAAAACTCTGACGGATCGCGCTGCGGGCCGCCTCAGGGCCCAACCGGGGATTGGTCCAACCAAAGCCTAAAAGGCGATCGGGGTGGGCTTTCATCGCCTCGTACACAGCGCGATTTTCGGGTTCAATATCTTTGTTATAAGGTGGTTTTAGCCACACCAGGGCCTTATCGACCCCAGAGCGATCCATCCGCGCCAGCAAATCATCGGCAGTGATGGCGATGTCATCGTGTTTTCCTGAAGAGATATGGCAGTCGGCATCAATAATCATCCTTCACCCTCCTTTTCAAGGCATGCTCTACTTTTTAATATATCATGGATTGACACGAACAACCCCGAATATTGTTTATATAAACTGTCCATATTGCTAGTTGACAAATTGATAGAAATTTTGTACTATAAACCTGTCGTTACCGTTTTACGATTGATTGGAGAGATTGACATGACCCAACATCCTATTGTCCATGTCGAGTTATCGTCACAGGATCGCGAACGGGATGGGCAGTTTTATCATGATCTACTTGGCTGGGAAATCCGGCAGATACCAGAAATGAATTATGCCACCTTCTCATGGGGTGAGCCAAATATTGGCGGCGGATTGAACCCGATCAACGAAGACAACCCAGCCGGGACGATCATCGTCTATATCGACACAGACGATATCGATGAAGCGCTGCAAAAGGTGCAGGCATTAGGCGGCGAACAACTGAGCGAGAAGCATGAAATCCCTGGCGTAGGCTGGTTTGCCTTATTCTCTGACCCCTCCGGCAACCGTATGGCGCTGTTACAGCCCCTGCCCCGAACCTAGCTACAACGGTCTCCTCCTTGAAAGTGGGGGTGCAGCCCAGCGACTGCACCCCCACAAAGCTTTTAAGCGACTGTCTTGTAAGCGTGAGCCTGGTAGTCGAACCACTGGCCCTCAAAGGAACGGATTAGGGTCGTATAGACCCGCACCACTGCCTCATTGTGGCCCGCGTTCAACTGGGCGGTGTCTAGCTCTACGCAGCGCGGCTGCCACAACACCGGCAGGAAGGATGCGCCGTTGATCGAGACTTCCATTGCTTCATCCATGCGCTGCCCTGTATCCAGGTCCAGGCGAACACGGGGCGCATCCGGCAGGTCCCCAACTTCCAACCCTAAGCGGTACTCAATGACACCCGCATAGAAAGGCAGTCCGTTTTCCTGATAGGACTCGAAGCCACCTTCGGATGGGCGCTCCACCAACCCTAACGGCTGCAGCGAGACGCCAAAATCGCCGGCCAGATAGAGGGGGTTCAGCAAGCCGCCATCCAGTCGATCAGTGGACAACTCTACCCGCGCAACATTTGAACCGGCGTGCAGGTAAGGGGTGATATCGACCCCCAGGCTGCCGCGCACATGCGCCTCAGTAGGCGCAAAGTTGGCAGGCGTTAGACCGCCCTGGTCGTTAATCCACACCTGCCAATCCCCCACGATTGAATCTGGCTCCATCACCAGTTCCACCGGACCCGAGTAGGTGTTTTCAAAAACGTAGGCATAGTGCACGGATAATTTGGGCATGTTCAGGCGGGGTTCAATCCCAAAACCACCGCTGAAGGCCGGCGCGAAGCGCAGGCGGCCTTCAGCCAGTTGGTTGGCTAACGGCACGGCAGATACCGTGGCGGTTTCATAAGGCAGCCCCTCTGCGTCCAGCAGCGACATTTGCCAGCGCGCCATGCGCAGCAGGTTGGCATCCAGCGGGCGCACTTGCGCTGGGCCTACCAGGCGCGCGCTCACACGCGCTAAAGGCTGCGCGACAGGCTGTTCGTCCGCCGTGAGCATGAACGACTCAAAGGGCGCCACCTGCCGCCGGTAAGTGGTGCCACCTTGCTGTGAAGTTTCAGGCGTGAGGGCCGGCGAGCATTCTTCTTCAAAGGCGACTTCTTGCAGGGCCTTACCACAAGCAATCTCCAGGTCCAACGGCTCCGCGCCGGTATTGATCAGGAACCAGACAGTCTTTTCGGATGAAACTCGTTTCACAACCCACATGGCGCGGGCCGCTTCTCCGCTCTCAGTCTGGTGCACCTCTAGCGAAGGCTGCACGCGCCCCTTAAGCGCTCGCAGCACCTGGGCGTCCTCAAAATCAGGCTGGAGGCGAATCACCAATCCACCCTGGCGTTCATAGGATTCCAGCCACTCGCTCAGTTCCGCCTCCACAATCTGCATCGGAGGCACAATAACTGCCCCAGCCGCCACCTCGCGCGCGTAAATCCAACCGCTGTCCACCCGGCTGGCTTGCAAAACATCCGTATCCACCTGCATGAACTCGTAATGCTGGCCCATCAACAACTGCTGCAAGCGGTAGTCGGCTTTGCGGCCTTCCAAGTCAGGCATGCCGTAGGTTGGATCCACAACCAGCACCTGCGCATCGATATGCGTGCCTTCAAATTGGTGAATGACCTGCTCAATATGACTGGAAAGATGCCCAAACCAGGGCCAGTAAGGCGTCTGAAAGAAGAAGGTCGGCGGGGCGTCATGCTTGCGCAGGGCATGCGTGCTGTAGAAGAAACCGTGCGGTACCAGGTACTGAATGCCCAACAGGAGAATGCCGTCTGCCATCAGCTTTGCATCTTGCAGCGTTCCGCTCCACCCCAGGCTGTGATAGCACTCATCCAGCGCGCCTGGCTTATCGTAGAAGTAAGCCGCGGAAGCCGTGGCGCGCACATTCCCGCGCAGGCGAGGCTGTAAGAGATCCAGCGGCGCGCCCGCTTTCGTGTGGCCCGGCTCACAGCCCGGCAGATCCATATAACGCAGTTGGGCCATGCGCATGGAAGGTTTTTCACCGCAGTAGGCCAGGTTGTGGGCCTGGCACCATTCAGAGATGGGCCGGTCAAAGCTCTCGACGAACAGGCGGTACACTAAACCGCGCATATCGCTGGTCACACGCTTCCCCTCCGGGTAGCTGGCATCTTGCAAAGCTTCCAGATGCGCCAAGAGATCATAGCCATATTCGGCCTGAAAAGCGGCTGGCAGACGCGCCGACCAGCCTGGGAAGGTTTCATCCACATAAATGGAAAGGATAGTTTTGCCAAACTGATCGCCGTAGCGCTGCGCGTATCGCTGGTGCGTGCGCTGAATAAAAACCTGCACGGCTTCTGGATTCAATACGTCTACAAAAGCGCCCCAGTATTTATGCTGCTCGACTTCAACCTGTATGCTCACAAATAAGCGCCAATCCCATTCCGGAAGCGTCGTTTCGAGTACCGGCGTGGGGCGGTTGCTAAAGAAGCGCTTCTGGTTGTAGCTGGTCAGGCCGGTTTCGACATAAGAGGCCGCCACCAGAGACATGCCAATCGAGTCGCGCAAGTCGAGGCACTGCGACCAATCCACCTGCCCCTCATTCAGACGGTAAGCGCGCGCCGCCAGCACTTTGCCCCGCATTAGTTCGAGCCGGAGCGGACCGCCGGAGAGATCATAGGTGCGCTGGTGCAGTTCAGTAGCGTGATATTCAGGGCTGCCCAGCACCACTTCACCACCAGCCACGCCGCTTGGATAGGGGTACTCGTCATACAACTGCGCCGTCATGCCCTGGGCCTGGGCTTCTTCAACGGCTGCATCTACCATCTGGAAGAAGGCTTCAGAAAGGTAAGGCTGCTGCAGCCCCTGGCGCGAATGAATATAAAAGCCGTGGATCCCTTTCTCAGCCATCTGGCGGATCTGCCAGCGGACTTCATCGGCGTCGAGACGATCATTCCAAAACCAGAACGGGTAAAAGCCGGGCGGCATGCGTTTCAAAAAGGTTGTGTTATCCATGTATGCTCTCAAAAGAAGAAAGAGGGCGCGAGTTCCGCGCTCATCCAGTTTTCAGGATTGTTCCGGCAGCAGCGCCGCAAAATCACGATCCAGATAGACGTAGCACCGGTCATGCTCGCGCAGGATCGAAGCGGGATGCAGCGGGGTCACCGGGCCGGTGAAGCAGTCATGTACGGCCTGGGCTTTGCGCGCGTCGGGCACAGTGCAGATGATGGCCCGCGACTTAAGAATCTGCTGAATTGACATCGAGACGGCGCGCTGCGGCACATCTGCCAGCGTAGGGAACCAGCCTTCCCCTAACTGCTGGCGGCGGCAGGCTTCGTCCAGATCCACCACCAGGTAGGGCTGTTCCGTTTCGAAATCCGCCGGGGGATCATTAAAGGCCAGATGCCCATTTTCGCCGATCCCGACAAAGGCTACATCCACCGTCTCAGCGGCAATGCGTTCGTTGAGACGCTGAATCTCAGCCTGTAAATCCAGAGCATCTCCGGCGATCAGGTAAACCTCACCCGGGTGCGCCTGATCAACCAGGCGTTCCTGTAAATAGCGGCGGAAGCTGGCGGGATGGCTGATGGGCAGCCCCACATACTCATCCAGGTGGAACATGGTGGTCTTTGACCAATCGATGCCCGGGATCTGGATCAAGGCTGCCAGGAAGTCAAACTGGGATGCGCCCGTGGCAGCGATGAAGACCGCTCGATCGCGCTCGGCGATGGCCTGTTTAAGCAGCTCCGCCGCCCGCTGGGCGGCCTGCTGTGAAGTCTCCTGGCGGGTGGGAGATACGACGATTTCCATAATGTTTGATCCTCAATAGGGTAGGGATGATAAAGGATGGCTCCAGGCTGCCCCGGAGCCATCCTGTTTATATTAACCTTCTGCTTTCAGGTTGCCCAGGCGGGCCGCTTTGGCTTCTGCTTCTAAGGCCAGTTGGGATGCCAGAAAGCAGTGTTCTTGAGTCATGGCCGTTTCAGTGCGGTTGCGTACATCAAAAATGAGTTGGCGACCGTAGGGCAGATCGTGGTTGGCGCAGTCTTCATAGTGAGTGCCATGCTGATCGACCCAGAAGAGGTGGTTGCCACCGTTGCGCCCCTGAACATCAGTATACTTGCGCAGTTCGATGTAGCCTTCAGTGCCGAGAATGAAGAGACGTCCATCGCCCCAGGTCTCGAGGCCGTTGGGCGTAAACCAGTCTACGCGCACGTAGCCGGTGCCTTTATCGCCGCGCAGCATGGCTTCGCCAAAATCCTCCAGCCCAAGATAGTCGGGGTGTTTATAGTTGGCGACCTGCGAAGACACCACCTCAGCCGAGGTAGAGCCGGTGAAGAACAAAAACTGATCCATCTGGTGCGAGCCAATGTCGGCGATAATGCCGCCGTACTTCTCACGCTGGAAGAACCATTCCGGGCGCGAAGGCAGGTTGGTGCGGTGAGGTCCCATGCCGATGGTCTGCACCACCTGACCAATCGCGCCGCACTGCACCAGTTCACCTGCACGCACCGTGGAGGGATTCTCCAGGCGCTCGCTGTAGCAGATGGAGTAAATACGGCCGGTTTCTTTCACCACCTTGCGGGCTGCATCTAGCTGCTCCATCGTCGTGAAGCCGGGCTTATCGCTCATGTAGTCTTTACCATGCTGCATGACGCGCAAACCCAGCGGCGCGCGCTCGCTGGGAATAGCCGCCGACACGATCAGTTGGATGCTCTCGTCTTCCAAAATTTCTTCGGGGCTGCTCGCCAGAGGCACATCGGGGTATCGCTCCGAAAACTGCGCGACCAGTTCAGGTTCTTTGGCGTAAAACGCCGCCATCTCCGCACCCGCGCGCAGCATCAGATTCACCTGACCGTAAATATGGTTGTGATTCAATCCAATAACTGCAAATCGAAACTTAGGTTGCTCACTCATTGCAAGATACCTCCTAAAACTGTGATAGGGTTCGTTTGGGCGGCAATCCTTACAGCAGGGCTTCGCGGACCACCTTGCCAGCCCAATGCTCCGGGACATCCATTCCTAGCAGCTGCACCAGGGTAGGCGCACTGTCTAAAATACTGACGGCTCCTTGCAGTTGATAGCCCGGACGCACGCCTGGGCCCCACAAGATCCAGGGAATGGTCATATCTTCTGGCACCGCTTCGCCGTGCTTGTGATCGTGCCCACCATGATCGCTTTGCACAAGGATTGCAGTATGGTCTAGCTGTCCAGACTCTTCTAAAGCATTCATCACATGGCCGATCGACGTATCTGCGGTTTTCACTGCCTGTAAATATTCTGGCGAAAGCCAGCCATAACGATGCCCAATCTCATCCGTCATGCCCAGGTAAATGAAAATGAAGGATGGGCGCTCGCGTGGCATGTAATCTGCCGCAGCCTGAGCCATTTCCATATCAAAGTCGCGCGGCGGCTGGCTGTAGATATTGAGGAAGTAGGTGAAGTCAATTGCACCCGGCCGCCACAAATCGCGCAGTTCACCCCACGAGAAAAAGGCAGCGGAACGCCGCCCAGCCTGATGCAGCCATTCCACCAGTCCGGCCCCCAGGTCAGCTTGAGGCTGCCAGACATTCTTTTGCACCCCGTGCGTCTCGGGCAACTGGCTGTAAAACAGAGAAGTATGGGTCGGCAGCGTGACGGAGGGCATCACCGTCTGAGCAGCAAAAGAATGACTTCCCTGCGCCAGCAGCCGGTCCAGGTAAGGTGTTTCGGCCTGCTGAATACCGTCCGGGCGCAGACCGTCAACGACGAACAGGATGACACATTCAGCGGGATGATTTTGGTTTGGCGTCATACGGCAGGCATCCAATCTATTAACAGGCACGCCGTTAAGGCGGCTGTCCAATGATAATCGCGGATCGAGTCATATTTCTGGCGGATATTATAAGGCTCCCTGCGTGGACCTTTGCGGTCGCAGGCCAGCGGTGGGCGTTCATCTTTCGAATCAAAGAACTCGAACAAAACCCCATACTGTTGATAATACTTATTGACAAAGGCAATCGTGGTTTCCGCCAACCAGCGGGCCTCGTCCCGGCAGTCCTGTTGAACCAGACCCTGGACGATCAGGTAATTCAGGTTAATCCAGGTGGCTCCGCGCCACATATCGGTAGACCACTCGGGGTGATCCACTGAGACGCTGGGCACCGGAAAGGCAGTCTTGAACTGCTGTGGGTCTTCGAGCGCCTGTATCAGGCGCTCTGCGCGCATCTTAGGCAGGTCGGGCAGCAGCAGCGGTAGAAAACCCGTAGCAGCGCGCACGCCCGTCAGGCCGCCTTCAATACGGCGATCTTCATAAAATCCACTCGCTTCATTCCACAGCAGCTTGTGTACCTGATTGGACATGGTTGTGGCCCGCTGCTGCCAGGTTGCAGCTTTTTCGGTTTGCCTCAGCGCGCCCGCAATCAAACTGACGTAGAGCATGTCCAGCGCGGCAAAGGTGGAGAAATCGACTGCATCCAGCAGGATGGCTTCATCAAAGCGCGGGGAGTTATCCAGGCCCGATTCACCAGACCGGCAGCGCACGTCGCCTTCGATAAACCATTCCAGCAGGCCATTATGATTCTGGTCGCGCTCATTCCGGTCCCACTCCAGGTACTTTTCCAGGCGCGGCAGCGCGTATGCCAGCGCCTCTTTATCCTGCAGCACCTGGTAATTTTCCCACACGCCCCAGGCCAGGAGCGGCGGCTGCGTGATGCTGCTGGTGCGCCCACTGACCGTCATCATGTGCGGGATCATGCCATCTGGGCGCTGCTGGTCCAGGACAGATTTTAAGAAGTTCCAGGATAAGCGCGGGTCCATCTGGTTCATGGCGATGGTATGGAAAACGGAATCCCACAACCACATATGCTGGTGGGGCACCCGGTCTGGAGTTGACCAGGCTTGCGGAACAGCGCCTTCTGCCGAGAGGGTATTAACCTTCATGACACTGACGCATTTCTTCAGCAACCGGTCCATCTCTGGCGCTGCCAGGCGCGGCACGCGTTCATAAATAGCGAGGCGTTTTTCCACTTCCTCTTCCAGGTCGGCTCGCAGCCCTGCTTCCGCGCGGATCTGGGCTTCCTCCAGCGTCTGCCCGTAGGCCAGCGCAAAACGCTGCTTTTTCACCATCAGCACCAGCACGTCATTATGCTCCTGGTCTTCAGAGGCCCAGTAGTTTTCCCCTTCAACGACGGGTGGACTGTCTTCAAAACGCAAGTTCAGCAGCCCCCCTTCCGGCAGCACGCCCAGAATAGTATGCCAGGCGCTAAAGGTGATCACCAACGGTCCCTGGAGGCTTTCTACCACCAGCACATCCCCAGTGGCAGCCTTCACATGGCCTAATTCCGATACCATAACATCGAACTTACGCCGGGCAGGTGTGTGGATCAGCAGTTCGTAAGGCTGATCAGCATAGGTGGCTACAAACCTTGAGCGGGTGCAGGTTTCGCCATCCATGCCTGAAAAGGCAAAAATGGCGCCTTCACCCCATACATCCGGTAAGTTCTCATACTTTGCGAGTCTTTCAACGATCATCCGCTTTCCTCTCACCTGTTTATTGATCGATCCCATCCGTAATAGAACAGATTATACACCTCGCAAAAGTTTCCACCTTTCAGAGAGAGGAGAACTTGTATCTGGATCACTCGCCATTGTAAGGTGATCTTCCTGAAGCAGGGGTATGGCGTCATGCGCTACGGCAGCGACGCTATCCGGGTGGGGCCGGGAGCCTACGCGCACGGCATGTGGGAGATGCGCGCCGCCGAAACGGCTCCGCAGCACGTGCGTGTCTTGTTCACTTTTACCACGCCAGTAGAGCATGTCTTTCGCTTGCAAGGATTCCGCGGTTGGTAGTATAGTCATATTTATCAGCCTGTTCTTACCGTTTTCAAAAAAGGAGATTGCATGAGTTCTACACACTCTGCCAATAACTTAAAAATTGCCTATTTAGGCGGCGGCAGTCGCGAATGGGCGCGCAAACTGATGATGGATCTGGCACTTAACCCTGACTTGAATGGCACAGTAGCCCTGTACGATATTGACCTCGAATCAGCCCGCTTGAACGAAGAACTTGGCAACTGGCTGCAAGATAAAGAAGGCGTGGTCTCCCATTGGAAGTACCAGGCTGTCGAAACCATCGAAGAAGCTTTGCAAGGCGCAGACTTCGTGGTGGTTTCGATCCAACCCGGCACATTGGAGAATATGGCGGGTGAGATCGCAGTCGCCGAAAAGTACGGTTTGTACTTTCCAGTAGGCGACACAGTCGGCGCGCCCGGCCTGGTGCGCGGCTTGCGCGCAGCCACCATCTACGTCGGTTTCGCCCACAAGATCGCAGAAATCTGCCCCGAAGCCTGGGTGATCAACTACACCAACCCAATGACCATCTGCACCCGCACCCTCACCAAGATCGAGCCTGGGCTTAAGGTATTCGGCTGCTGCCATGAAGTATTCGGCACACAGTACATGCTGGGGAGTCTGGTTTCGCAGTACCTGGATGTGCCTATGCCTTCGCGCAAAGAGATTCAGGTGAACGTATTAGGCATCAACCACTTTACCTTCCTCGACCGGGCATACTATAAAGATCAGAACCTGTTCGATCTAGTCCGCCGCTACGCGGAAGAACCTGACTCAGTGCGGCCCTATCAGTTGGAAGAACTGGAAGAGATCGGTAATTACTTCCAGGATCATGCTCAGGTAAAGCTAGAATTGTTCAAACGCTTTGGGATCATGCCCGCCGCCGGTGACCGTCACCTGACCGAGTTTTTGCCCGGCTTCACCCGCTCGCCAGAAGAACTGGCCCGCTGGGGTGTCATTCGCACCCCGGTCTCCTTCCGCATTGGACGCTGGCAGGTGGCCCCGCAGCGCACGCGCGACTTGATAGAAGGCAAAGAGCCTTTCGAACTTCACCCCTCCGGCGAAGAAGGCGTGGCGCAAATGCGCGCCCTATTGGGCCTGGAAGATCTGATTACCAATGTCAACGTGGAGAACGTTGGGCAGATCAGCAATCTGCCGCTGGGAGCTGTCGTAGAGACTAACGCTCGCTTCGGCCAAAACGAAGTGCGCCCAATCACTGCCGGAGCCATTCCGGTCTGCCTGCACTCCACCATCCTGACCCACGTTGAGAATCAGGAAGCGATTGTGGACGCCGCCGTGACCCGCGATAAGGACCTGGCTTTCTACGCAGTCTACAACGATCCTGCCACCAACCTGCCCATGGATCAGGCCTGGAAGATGTTCAATGAGATGCTGTGCGTCAGCAAAGATTATCTGCCCGGCTGGGAAATCGACTGACCGGTATATCATAAAATAAACACCAGACCCGGCAGGCTTATCCAGCCGTTGGTACTGCCGAGTCTCCATTTTGAACCATCCCGATGAAGATGATGAATCCCTGTGAACGTTTCCGACGCGCGCTGCGCTTTGAAAAAGTAGACCGCCTGCCGCAGATCGAGTGGGCGCCCTGGTGGGACCTGACCATTCGCCACTGGAAAGAGGAAGGCCTGCCCCAGCAGTTTGAAGAAGGCCGCGCTGGCATGGTGGCGGTTCAAGCGTTCTTTGGGCTAGACCCTCAGTATCAGGTGCGCCTGCCGATGACCCAGAGACTCCTACCCGCAGATGCCGTTTGGTGAAGGACCGGTTGCCGACTGGCAAAGTTATGAGGAAGTTCGCCCGCACCTGTTTCCCGAAATCGACTGGGAGACGGCTGTGCCCGGTTGGGTGCGCGAGCAGCATGCCCGCGGAGAACTGGTGGTATGGTTCACGCTGGATGGCTTCTTCTGGTTCCCGCGGGTGCTGTTCGGTATTCAACGTCACTTTTATGCTTTTTATGATCAGCCGGATTTGATGAAGCAGATCAACGCCGATCTGGCAGCGTTCGGCAAGCGCGTGGTCGAGGAAATCAGCGCCATTCTGAAGCCGGAGTTTATGACTTTCGCGGAAGATATGTCATACAACCACGGCCCCATGCTCTCCAGGCGCATGTTCGCCGAGTTTATGGACCCCTACTATCGTGAGATTCTACCCGTCATCCAGGCCCACGACATCATGCCCATCGTCGATTCGGATGGCAACATTGAGAGCTGCGTAGACTGGTTTACCAGCAGCGGAATCCAGGGGATTCTCCCCCTGGAGCGGCAGTCAGGGGTAGACGTGGCGCGCGTCCGCCAACGCGCACCCGGTTTGCGCATGATCGGCGGGTTCGACAAAATGACCATGAACCAGGGACGGGAAGCGATGCGCGCCGAGTGGGAGCGGCTGCTGCCAGTCATGCGGCAAGGCGGCTTTATTCCATCCGTCGATCACCAGACGCCGCCCGGCGTTTCTATCGCGCAGTACCGCGATTATGTAGACCTGATGCGCGAATACTGTCAGCTAGCCGCCTGCTGATGATTCTTTCAGGGCGACAACTGCCGCCATCAAGGCGGCTACATCACCCAGGCGGCTGCCCAGTTTTGCCGGAACCACCTGGCAGGTTTCGACAGCGCGCAGCAGCGCCTCAGCGTAAAGTTCCTGGCGGGCCGGCGCTAACAGCAGATCGCCTAAAACAGTAGCCAGGGTGCCAACCACAATGACATCTGGATTGAGAATATCCACCAGCATCGCCAATCCGCGCCCAAACCAGCGCCCGGCCTCCTGCACAATAGCCTGGGCATTTTTGTCTCCGGTTAGCGCCTGTCCGATCAAGTCACGCGGAGTGAGCGTTTCGGGCCACTGATCGGGCTGACGCCAGTGCGCTAACTTTACCAACCCGGCCCCGCTGCTAAAAGCTTCCCACGAACCCGCTTTGCCGTACTCCACCGGGCCTGCTTCAGCCATGCGCACGTGTCCCACTTCTCCCGCCATGTCACTGGAGCCGTGATAAATCTTACCGTTCAAGATCAGGCCAGCGCCCAGGCCCGTACCCATCGTCAGGAAGATCATGTTCTTCGCCCCTTGCCCGGCTCCAAAGTAGAACTCTGCCAGCGCCCCGGCATTGCCGTCATGCTCCACGTAAACTGGCAGTTGAAAATGCTCTGCCAGACGGTCTTTGAGCGGCGCTTTCCCCCACGTCGCCAGATGCGGTGGTGAGTAGAGGATACCCCGGTCGATATCCAGCGGGCCGCCTACCGAAACACTGATTACTTGGGGGGCGCCCAGGCCAGCCTCATGGCACTCTGCCGCAAAGGCATGCCCCGCAGCCGCCATTTGCTTGAAAGCCGGTTCGAAAGGCACTGTGACAGGTGTGACGATCTCAGACCGCCGCAAGATATTGCCCTGCGTGTCACCCAACACCAGCCCGGTTTTGCTACCACCAATATCAAACCCCAAAATCCGGGCGCCGCGCTCATTCATCTCAGGCTTCTCCAAAAGCGTGAATTTCGAGCATATCGCACAGAACATGGTAGAGCTGGATATGCCAGCCCTGAATCTCAGCGGTAGTGCTGCCGGGCGCGCGGATGGCAATATCCACCATTTCAGCCAGCGGGCCGCCCCCCGGGCCTGTCAGCGAAATGACAGGCATGCCTATTGCCCGCGCCACAGCGGCTGCGTAGCGCACATTCTGCGCGGTACCGCTGGTACTGATGCCCAACAGCACATCCCCTGAACGGGCCAATGCATACAACTCCTGGGCAAAACCAATGTGCGGAAGCGGATTATCATTGGCAATGGCGCTGGTCAGGGCCGGGTTCGTGCCGAGCGGAATGGTCGGTAGGCCTTGCTGCAAGTGCTCCGCCAGTTCTTTTCCACCTGGCAAATTTTGCAGCTTCTGCTTTTGTGCTTCAGTTAGTGCGCGCGGATGGCGAAAAGATTTATCCAATTCGCCGCTAATATGCAGCGAATCAGATTGGCTGCCGCCGTTGCCGCATACGAAAAAAGTATTTCCCTGTTGAAAAGCCCGGGCAATGGTTTCAAAGGCCTGCGCCAGATCAGGTGTGCAGGGGCGTAGTTCAGGGTAGCGCTCCACCATATGTTCCAGGGCCGGCAAGGCCGCTGGAGAAAATTTTTCCACCTCCTCACGGACCTGCGTCCAATCGCGCAGGGCAGCGCGTGCAGATTCATCTTCAGAATGGGATGCAGCCGGGCCAGACCGGGCCCGGGAAGGATCAGAAGGTTCAGACATTGCTATCCTCCAAATTTAAGCGTTTGGTATCAAGGCGTCCGTTTCGATTGCAATAAAACGGGCAAAGCTTCTCCCGCACAACGGTTGTGTCCCCCAGGTCAAATGAAGCCTCAAATCAGTTTTAACATGAATCGAAATTTCTGGCAACTTAAAAAGCAGACGCCAGTTTCACCTGCTCATAAAGTGCATCCACTTCGGCTCGCGCCAGCCGGCCCGCGCCAACCTGCAAAGTGTTAGCGGCTCCCGCCGCAATGCCCAGGCGCAGCGCGTCTTCAAAGGATTGACCAGAGGTCAGGCCGCAGGCCAGACCCGCCAAAACGGCGTCCCCTGAGCCCACCGCGCTGACGGACTGGATCACCGGAGACTGCGCCAGCCATACGCGCCCATCTGCCGCCGCTACAGCCCCGGCGGCTCCCAAAGTCACTACCACACAGGCGGCCTGGCGCGCTGCCAGAACCTGCGCCACGCGCACGAAGTCCGCCAGTTCATTCAGCGGCTCACCAGCCAGCTCGCACAGCTCAGACCGGTTGCACTTGAGCATAAAGGGCCTGCCAACTTCAAAACCAGCCCGCAGCGCCTCGCCGCTTGAGTCGAGAATAGTACGCACCCCGGCTTCGTTCGCCAGGTGGATCAGGCGAGCGTAAAAGTCAGACGGTACACCGGGCGGCAGGCTGCCGGACAGGGTCACCATTTCAACGCGCTGCAGCCAATCACCGAACAGGTCGTAGAAAGCTTGCAGTTCACTTTCCGTCACCGGGCGGCCCCGCTCGTAAATTTCCGTCATCGTCCCTACCGATGGGTCGAGGATGGACAAACAAGTGCGCGACTCAACCTGTGTGTGTACAAAAGCGGCGCCAATTCCCTCGGCCCGCAAGCCCTCCTCAATGAAGCGGCCCGCATGGCCCCCCACCCAACCAGTCACCACCGGCTGCTGCCCCAGCGCTTTCGCCACACGAGCCACGTTACAGCCTTTGCCACCTGGCAAAGCCAGTTCGAAAGAAGGCCGGTGGATGGCGTTCAGGTGAAAGTTTTCCACCTGGACGGTTTTATCGATTGCGGCGTTCGGATTAACACACAGAATCATGCTGCCCGTCCCGCCGACCCAAACAAGCGCATCCGTTCGCGAACAGCGGCACTCATCGCTTCTCGCGCCATGCCAAGATACTTGCGCGGGTCCACCTCATCTGGATGATCCGCCAGGTAAGCGCGCACCGCCCCACTAAAGGCCTGATTGAGCTGGGTGGCTACATTCACCTTGCACAACCCGCGTCGGATGCCTTCACAAATACTGTCATCCCGCACCCCTGAAGAACCGTGCAGCACCAGCGGCGCTTTCACCAGCGCGCGGATCGCGTCCAGTCGGGCAAAATCCAGTTGAACCTCTTTCTGTTTCATGGCATGGACCGAACCCAGAGAGACTGCCAGCACATCCACCCCGGTGCGCTCGACAAATTCAGCCACCTCACGCGGGTCTGTCAGTTGAACCTGAGCGTCGCCTGATATATCCATGCGCGGCACTTCACCCAGTTCAGCTTCAAAAACCACGCCCGCCGCGTGCGCCGCCTGGCATAACTGGCGTGTGCGGGCGATATTTTCTTCAAAAGGGAGATCCCCTCCATCAAACATGACCGAGGTAAAACCAACCGCAATCGCCTGAAGCACGTCCGCCTCTGAGCCATGATCGAGATGGAGCACAACGGGTACGCGTACCATCTCGGCTGCTACTCGTCCAATTTCTGCCATGTAACGCAGACCCGCCACCTGGCTGCCCGCGCCCACATAGGCCAAAGCGCGGTGGCTCACCTGAATGACGACCGGAGCGCTTTCTTGCTGCGCCGCGGCGACAATGGCTTGCATCTGCTCCAGATTATTTGCATTAAATGCACCCAGTGCATATCCGTCGGCCTGAGCCTGTCGTAACCAGTAAAGACTGGAAGTTAACGTCATCCTGAAACTCCTCACTTCGGTTTGGAACTTTTGGGTATAAACAGGTGTTATTTTAGCCGAAGCCGCGCATTTCCGGCGTAGATTTGGCTGCCGATATATAATTCTTTAAAATCACTGATCTTCGCATCCATCATAAGGAGTTTCCCTGCATGCCTACCAAATTGATCCAACCGGCAGTTGAGCAGCGTATCAATGAACTGCTGGCCCAAATGACGCTTGAAGAGAAAATCGGCCAGACCAACCAGCTGCCGCGCCTGACCGACGAGAACAAAGAAGACATCCGGCAAGGGCGGGTGGGTTCCAGCATTTTTGCCAGCTCGGCCTGGGCCGGGAAGGATCTTCCCCCCTCCGCAAAAGCCGGGGTAAGCAACGATTTTCAGAAAGTGGCGGTCGAAGAAACCCGCCTGGGCATTCCCTTGCTGCTGGCGCGCGACGTGATCCACGGGCATCGCACCGTGTTCCCCATCCCACTCGGACAGGCAGCCGCCTGGAATCCCGGTCTGGTAGAAACAGCCGCCGCAGTTGCTGCCAGCGAAGCCACTACAGAAGGCATTAAATGGGTCTTCACCCCCATGCTCGATATTGCTCGCGACCCGCGTTGGGGCCGCATTGCTGAAGGGTTTGGCGAAGATCCCTACCTGGGCGCGCAGAATGCCGCCGCGGCAGTGCGCGGCTACCAGGGCGAAGATATGTCACAGGTCGATAAGGTGGTGGCCTGTGCCAAACATTACGCTGGCTACGGCCTGGCAGAAGGCGGGCGCGACTACGACCGGGCAGAAGTCTCCATGCGCGCCATGCGTGACGTTTACCTGCCGCCCTTCCACGCTGCCGTGCAGGCCGGGGTAGGCACGGTCATGTCTGGCTTCCACGACTTCAATGGGGTGCCGGTAGCTGCCAGCCGCGAGCTGCTGTCCGATATTCTCAAAAAAGAGTGGGGATTTGACGGGTTTGTGGTCAGCGACTGGAATGCTGTAATGGAAATGATTCAACACGGCGTCGCCGCAGATGGCGCACAGGCCGCAGCCAAAGCCTTGCAGGCCGGGGTCGATATGGATATGGTCTCACTGGCCTATCTGCAAAATCTGGAAAGCCTGATCCAGTCGGGCCAACTGCCGCTGAAAGTGCTGGACGAAGCAGTCCGGCGCATCTTACGGATTAAGTTCTTGACAGGGCTGTTCGAACATCCCTACACCGACCCGCGCCGCGGCAGCCAGGTGATGCTGACCCCAGAACACCGCGAGGTTGCTCGCCGCTTTGCCCAACAGTGTATTGTGCTGTTGAAAAACCGCGACCAACTGCTGCCCTTCGGCGAACCCGTGCGTGATATTGCCGTTTTCGGTCCGCTGGCTTATGCCCAGTCCGAGCTGTTCGGCTCGTGGACTCTGGACGGCGTGGGCAGTGATGTAACCCCCATCGCGGAGGCTATCCGTGAAGCGGCTCCGGCTGGCGCCAATGTGCGCCTGCTCACCACTGCGCCTGACCAGGCTATTTACCGGGCGCGTGGTGCGGATGTGGCTGTGATTGTGGTCGGCGAACACCCGGCCCGCAGCGGCGAAGCCAGCAGCATCTCCACCCTGGATCTGCCTGCCGGGCAGCGTGAGTTGATCCAGGCCGCGCACGACAGCGGGCTGCGGGTGGTGCTGGTGGTGATTGCCGGGCGACCCCTGGCGATCAGCCGCGAGGTTGAACTGGCAGATGCAGTGTTGTATGCCTGGCAGCCAGGCGTGGAGGGTGGTCACGCGGTAGCCGACCTGCTGTTTGGGCAGGCCAACCCGAGCGGTAAGCTGCCGGTTACCTTCCCGCGCGCGGTTGGACAGGTGCCCATCTACTACAGCCGGAAAAACTCCGGGCGTCCTACCAACCCCTTCCACGACTCAACCGGCTATATTGATCTGCCCTTTACGCCCCTCTTTCCGTTTGGCTACGGCCTCAGCTACACCCACTTCCACTATGACGGTTTGAAAGTAAGTACCACGCAGATGAAGCGGGATGGCAAGGCTGAATTTAGCGCAGAGATCACGAACACCGGGGCATTGGAAGGAACCGAAATCGTCCAACTGTACGTGCGCGATTTAGTGGGTCAGGTCACCCGTCCGGTAAAAGAACTGAAAGGCTTTCAGCGTGTTACGCTGCGCCCCGGCGAAACACAGCAAGTACACTTTAGCCTGAACAGCGAAGACCTGGCTTTTTCTGGAATAGAAGACCACCCGGTAGTGGAACCTGGACAATATCACGTTTGGATTGGCCCCAACAGCGCCGAAGGTTTACGCGGCGAGTTTGAGCTGCTGGCCTGAAAAAGATCGCTTTAACGTTTGAGACCCCCAAGAACGGGGGTCTCAAACGTTAAGGCAGGGCTTTTTAGCCTAATATTTTACCTTCCAGGTCTTTAATGGCCTCGCGCTGCTTATGGATGATGGTGCGAACCACGTCCCGCAGCGAGATGATGCCGATGACATGCCCCTCTGGCCCTGTCTCAGAAACAGGCAGGTGACGAACATGCTTGCTGTTCATCAACTCCATAGCCTCTTCAACGGTCTGGTCTGGATGGATCGTCACCACTTTGGTACTCATGATCTCGCGCACTTTCGTTTCGCGAGAAGTTTTTCCCAGCAAAACAACTTTGCGCGCATAGTCTCTTTCAGAGAGAATACCAACCATGCGATCGCCTTCCATCACCAGCAGCGCCCCTACATCTTTGTCACTCATCATGCGCAGTGCATCAAAGACAGATGTATCCGGGCCAGTGCTCCACAAATCATACCCTTTTACTTCCAGAATATGCCGGACCGTCAGTTGCATTGTGAGCCTCCTTCTTTTCTACGCCCCACGAAACTTCAATGATTAAAGTTATTATATACCATATTCATCATGATTGAATTAAAAAACTTTCAAGATCCCCCATTAAATATGCTGATCAAAAAAGTCCTACCTCAGCACAGCCCCTATCCATAACTTGTTTTAGGATCGGAAGCACCTTAATAGAAGAACAGCAGCGGATGCTGTAAGCAGGATCCGCTGCTGCTGTACGATCAAAACAGATGGAAGGTTATTTTCAGGCCTCGGCCTCTTGCATACGTTCATAGCGGCGGCGCAGTTCTTCTACAATATCCTCTGGAAGAGGTTCTTGATTTTCAACAATCTCAACGTTTTCGTGCATATGCTCTGGACTACGGGTGCCGACAATCGCCGTATCCACTTCAGGATGCGCCAGGGTAAACGCTAACGCCAGAGCAATGGAGTTTTCGGGCGCGCCGGTAATGCTGCCGTCCCCAAACATTCGCTGTGCCCGGACGGTATACCGGTCTGGGGCTTCTACACTTTCCTGCTCATCAGAATAAGGACTGAGCGCCGCCACGACTGCTGCATTCGCAATCGGACGCTTAATGATAATGCCCATATCCTTCTGATCCGCAGCTTTAATCCAGCCTTCATACGCGTCCTGATCGAGCAAGTTAAAGGTCGTCTGAAGCGTATCAAACTGACCGCTGTCAACCGCCCACTTTGCCGCTTCACCATCGCCGCTGTAACCGATAAAGCGCACCTTTCCCGCTTGCTGAGCATCTTTTAAGGCGCGGATGACATCGCCGCGTTCTAAAATATCGACGCCGCAGGAATGCAGCTGCACCACATCAATATAGTCGGTGCCCAGGCGCTTTAGCGAGCGGTCGATGCTGTCATGAATGGTGGGAGCAGTCCACTCTTCCCCTTCATAATCTCCAGTAACATGCCCGGCCTTCGTCGCCAAAATCACCTGATCCCGCCGCTCAAACAGCGCGCGGCCCACCAGTTCTTCACTATCCCCATAACAGGCAGCCGTATCCAGGAAATTAATTCCAGCCTCCAGGGCAACATCAAGCAGGTTCTTCACCCGCGTAGGATCAGTGTTACTGCCAACCTCAGCCAGGCCAATCCCTAATCGACTGACATTCAGGCCAGTTTTTCCTAAATTCTTATATTCCATACTTGCATTTCCTCCTTATGTATTTTTTCCAGGGGAACCTCACTCGAAACGCACAAATACGCCTTGCAAACGGGCGCTGTCCGCATGGTGTTCTACTTCCCGCCAGCCAAAACAATTTCCCCTCAGCCGAAGACGCAGAAACTCCAGGGTGAATCCCCCAATCCTCCCTCAGTAAATAACTTTCCGTCTTGATTATTATTGTACTAAGAGATCCCATATTTTTCAAATTACCTGGCTGGTTTAACAAATTCTTCTGGGATATTTTCGCATTTTCACAGATATCTCATCAGTCTTTAAATCAGACTGGCGCTGAAGGGGAAAACCCTTACAGCGCCAGTGATGTAATATCAAAGGTATTTTACAGTTTATCGCTGAAGCTCAACAGCATGGGTAAAAGCCAACACTTGCCCGTGCTGTTCAATAACAGTAGATTGCTGGCGCGCATTCTCGCTGCAATGTGGGCAAACAGCTCTTGGTGGGAACAAAACCTCATTACAGTTCGGGCAAACTTCGCCGACCAGAGCATATCGTTGTTTTTTTAGTCGCCAGTGACGTGGAACTTCCATGTTTGTTTCTCCTATAAGAAAGTCCAAAAAAGAACTTATTTCGTATAATTGCAGACAAAATATACCGGTCGAGAGCTATCAAATCCTATCAGAGGACTTCTGCGAACTGTCAAAGCCCATCAATAGGGCTGTTTTAAAGACAAAAGGAAACTTTCTCATCCATCCAGGGGTAAAATTCAAGCTGCTGATGAGAAACCCTGATTTTCGAAACCGTGTTCCCCACATACCGCGCTCCATTCAACTGGCCGCGCTGCTTTTCCTGCTCGTGCTGCTGCCCGCCTGCCAGCCAGACCAGCCGCTCCCTGCTCCTGCGCCAGAGATCAGCGCGCCAGTCTTACCCACCCCAACCACAGCCAACAATGCCACTTTCACAACCGAGCCCACCCGTACCCCCGTGCTGGCAAGCCCTACCCCAACCACAGCCCCGCTGAAAGTATGCTCGCCGCTGGCAGGCTATGGGCTAGATCAATTGGAAAGCATGATCGTGAATCCCTTTCATCCCCCCGCCCCCGGTCTGGATACTCCACACCAGGGGGTTGACCTGGCGATTCGCGCAGCCAACAGCGGCATAGCCCTGTCAGGCGCGCCTGTTGAAGCAGCCTTGTCCGGGCAGGTAGTCATGATCCTTCATGACCGCTTTCCTTACGGCAACGCAGTGCTGATCGAAACGCCCCTCGACCCAGCCCTGTCTTATCCGTGGCCCGCAAGTGTTCTACCGACTCCTGGCCCAACCTTAGCGCCGCGTTCCGCCCTCACCTGCCCAACGGATGTCGCCCCGCCAGCTTTCGAACCTACCCAGCCTCAGCGCTCGCTCTACCTGCTTTATGCCCACCTGCAAGATCTGGCAGACTTACAGCCCGGTCAGGCGATCCACTGCGGTGACCCAATCGGCAAGGTGGGTTCCAGCGGCAACGCGCTCAACCCGCACCTGCATCTAGAAATGCGGGTTGGACCGCAAAACGCGCCCTGGGATGGCATGGCGCACTACGACGCCAGCGCCAGTCCAGCCGAAATGAGCGCCTACTGCCTGTGGCGAGTGAGCGGCTGGTTTCAACTGGTGGATCCCCTTCAAGTGCTGCTGTCTACTTCACAAGGCGGGATGAAATAAAAAAGGAATCGCTGGTCAAACGATCCTTTTTGAAAGAGAGGCGAGAACGCTTTTCTTACTTTTTATTTTGGGGGGGACGAATTTTGTGAATGAGAATATCTACGTTAAAGGCGGTAGCTACACCAATGGGGAGGCCGATTGCCATATTGAGCCATTCCTGATCGCCAAGTGCTGATACCAGATGCGCGTGCAGCGGCAAAAGAATAATGACTAGCAGACTTAAACCAGCACTGATTAACATATGCTTGCTCATAACACTCACATCCTTATAAACGCAACCGGAAGATAACTGACGCCATTATAGCACGCCAATTCTTGATTTAAAAGATATTAAATAAAAGTAGCTCCTTAACGAGTTTGTAAGGTAAGACTTCACGCGCGAGACTGCATCAGTGTCTGCACTTCCTGAAGCGTAGGCAGCGCGCCCTGCACACCCAGGCGCGTGGTCGTCAGCGCCGCAGCAGCGTTAGCAACAGCCCCCGCTTCAGACAGACTTTTCCCTTGCGCCAGCGAGGCTGCCAATGCTGCCATAAAAGCATCTCCCGCCCCGGTCGTATCCACCGTTTTTACATCATAAACAGGGTGCCAGCTTTCCCCTTCGCGCCATACCAGCAAATTGCCCTCCGCGCCTGCCTGAACCGCCACGACATGCACCCCCCGCGCCAGGAGTTTTTGAGCTGCCCGGCGCGCAGATTCTTGATCCGTGACAGGCAGTCCTGTCAGGGCTTCAATTTCCACCTGGTTGGGTTTGATCAGATAAACCTGATCCAGCAGTTCGTCTGGCATTTCTAAGGGCAGGCTCGGGTCCAGCATCACTTGCGCCTCAGCCCGACGCCCCAATTGGATCACTTTCTTTACGCAGTCCATCGGGATGCCCAGGTGCGTTACCACTACCCGAGTTCGAACGAATCAGCGCCTCGGGAAGGGCATCGGGTGAAAGGAACCCATTCGCACCGGGAATATCCATGCTTTGCTTGCGCCCCTCTTGATCCACGTGAATCAACACTACACCGGTCGGAGAACCGGCCTTGCGCTTTACATACTGTAAGTTAACGCCTTCTTTCTCCAAAACCTCCAGCGCCTGATCACCATGCTCATCCCAGCCGATGGAAGCTACCAGCGCCACCCGAGCGCCCAGGCGCGCCGCCGCAACCGCCTGGTTCATTCCCTTGCCGCCTACTGCCCGCCGGTAGGTGTGTCCCTCGAGCTGCTCTCCGGCGCTGGGTAAGCGCTCTCCGCGAATAAGGTAATCCATATTCACTCCCCCCACTACCACCACATCCCATTCTTTTTGCATAGTGACTCCCTTTCTATCGCGTTAAAATAAAACAGGCCGCATGGCGCGGCCCGTTTTGAACAATCTAAAGGAACTGCTCTGCATAGTGGCAGGACACCCAATGCCCGGGGCGCAGCTCACGCAGCACCGGCTCTTCCTGCACGCACAACTCAGTTGCAAAGGGACAGCGCGGGTGAAAGCGACAGCCTGAAGGCGGGTGAACTGGATTTGGAATTTCACCCTCAGGCATGGGCGCATTGCGGCGCGCATGCGGATCGGGCACCGGTACCGCAGCCAACAGGGCCTGGGTGTAAGGATGCAGGGGGTGCGAGTAGACTTCCCGCAGGTCGCCAATCTCTGCCATTTTTCCCAGGTACAGGATCCCAATACGGTCGCAGATGTACTTCGCCGTCGCTAAATCGTGTGTAATAAAGAGGTAGGTTAGCTTGAACTCATTCTTTAGCTGAATCATCAAATCCAATAACAAGGCGCGCACGCTGACATCCGCCATGGCGATCGGCTCATCCGCCAGGATCAACTCGGGGCGGGTAATGAGCGCCCGGGCAATCACCACACGCTGGCGCTGACCACCCGACACCTGATGCGGAAACTTATTGTAAAAGAAGCGCGCCGGCATCAGCCCCACCCGGTCAATCATATCCATTACCAGGTCACGGTGTTCAGAGGCGCGTTCAGGGTAGTGGATCTTCAGCCCTTGCATGATCGAGTCGCCAATCGTCATGCGCGGATTGAGCGAGGCCAACGGATCCTGATAGATTACCTGCATCCTGCGGCGCATACGCCGTAGTTCCTCATTCGAAAGGGAATCCAAATTCACCTCATCAAAACAAACCTCGCCTTTGGTGGGTTTCTCCAACCCGATTACACAGCGTCCAATGGTGCTCTTCCCACTGCCGCTCTCCCCTGCCAGGCCAAACACCTCACCACGCCGGATGGCGAACGAAACGTCGTCCACCGCGCGCACATAATCCACATTCCCTCGCAGCAAAGTGTTGAGGAATCCTGTTTGGAGCGGAAACCACTTGCGCAGGTTGCGAACCACGACCAGGTTATCTTCAGAGGTTTTGATTTGGTAATCGCTCATGGGCTCACCTCGATCGTCGGTTCTTGTTTTTCGGGATGATCTTCATACAGCCAGCAGTGTACAAACCGGCCCGGGGCGACTTCTTCCAGGCGCGGGTCATACTTGGGACAAATATCCATAACATAAGGGCAGCGTGGATGAAAACGGCAGCCAGAAGGCGGATGCGTGAGATTAGGCGGCTCACCCGGCATCTTATACAGCTCTTCCTTCTCGTCCAGCTTAATATTGGGCACTGACTGTAATAACCCCTTCGTATAAGGGTGAAGTGGATTATCGAACACATTCTCCACCGTGCCCAGTTCGGCAATCTGCCCGGCGTACATCACCGCTACCCGGTCGCACAACTCAGCCACCAGAGCGATATTATGGGTAATCACCAACAGAGAAACGCCGAACTCATCACGAATTTCACGCAGTTGGTCTACCAACTTGGCTTCCACGATCACGTCCAGTGAAGTGGTAGCTTCATCTGCAATAATCAGGTTAGCGTTCAGCACCAGGCCCAGGCCCACCATGACGCGCTGGCGCATCCCGCCTGAAAGCTGGTGAGGATAATCGGGCAGGCGGCGGCGGGCAATGCCTAACCGCTCAATCAACCCGCGCGCCCGGTCGAGAGCCCGCTCAGCCGCCGTCTTCGGCTCATGCACCTGAATGGCCTCCACAATATGATCCGAAATGCGCTGTACCGGGTTAAGGGAAGTCATTGGGTCCTGGAAGATCATACTGACCCGCTGCCCGCGAAAGTCACGCAGGCGCGCCTGGTCAAAAGACATGACATCTTTGCCATCAAAGATCAGCTCGCCGGTTTGTTCAGCAGATTCTGGCAACATGCGCATCAGGGCTTTCCCCATTGTGCTTTTGCCAGAGCCGCTCTCGCCCACCAGGCCCAGGATCTCTCCCTTGTAGATATCAAATGAAACCTGATCCACTGCGCTCACTTTGCCCATTCGGGTCTTGTAATGCACGGATAGGTCATGAATTTTCAACAAAATTTCACGATCATTCATTCAACTATAACTCCGCCAGCTTGGGGTTCAAGATTTCCGAAAGGCTCTCACCCAACATGCTGAAAGCAAGTGTTACCAAAGTCACCATCGCACCCGGGAAGGTAATCAACCACCAGGCACGGCGCAAGTAATCCTGACCGCGCGCCAGGTCAATGCCCCAATCGGGCGTATCGGGCGGCAGGCCCAGCCCCAAGAAGCTAAGACCAGCTTCAGTCAGAATGGCATCTGCGATATTGACCGAGAAAATCGTCACCACAGAAGGGATAACATTCGGGAAAATATAACGAATCAGGATTTCAACCGGTTTATGCCCCAGGCTGCGCGCAGCATCTACATACAGCTCTTCTTTAATGGAAAGAGTTTGCCCGCGCACAATCCGGAAATAGGTGGGAATATAAATCACGGCAATCGCCACAATAATATTGCCTATCCCTGCGCCTAACACGGCCGCAATCGACAGCGCCAGGATAATGCTAGGGAAGGAATACATGCTGTCCATCAGCAGTGTAATTACGCGATCCACCGGTCCACCTACAAAACCGCTCAGCAGGCCAATCGGGACCCCGACCACAATTGCAACCAATGCAGAGCTAAGCCCTACGATGAGCGCGATACGCGTCCCCCAGATGATCCGGCTGAAGACATCCTGACCAATCTGGTTCGTCCCCAATATAAAACCGCTGGTCGGGCGCTCGTCACGCAAACCACCCAGGATTTGAAGATTCGAGTAATTAGCAATCTGGTTCTGTGCCACATCCTGCTCTACGATAAAGGCGTCAATCTGGCCATCTTGAAGCGCTTGAAAACCTTCTTGCAAGGTATTATATCGGCGCGGTCGTGGGCCAAAGCGTCCTTCGCCTTCTGCCCGGCTGGCATTTAGCTGATCGACGACATCTCGCAAAGCCTGACTGGCCGATGATCCAACCAGGTAACCGACACTGTTTTTTGTACTGGCAACTTCGCGGAACTTTTGAATGCCCGCGTCCGCCGGTACAACCACCACATAACCCAACGGCACCTGACCGGGCGCGAGCAAGGACGGGCCTACCTCAGCGCGTGGATCAAAAGGCGCGAACAGTTGTGGAAAAACCCCCACGATAATGACAAACAACAACAAAATGGCGCTAACGACAACAAACCACCAGTCGCCGCCGTACCACTTCCGGGCCAGCAGCAGACGACGCACAAACCCAACACGATCCAGGTCCTGCTGCCACTGCTCTGGTTCGGCTTCTGGTAATCCGGACATCTTTGTAGCCATGACTTCTCCTCAGAACAGGTTGAATAATTTCAGTATTAATAACGAATGCGCGGATCAACCAGCGCGTAGAGTACGTCCATGATGAGCGTGGTCAGGGCAACAAACAACGCAAAGACCGAAATCACGGCCTGAACGGCGGTATAGTCTCGCAGCGAAATACGCTCGAACAGATAACGACCCATCCCCGGCCAGGAAAAAGTGGTTTCGGTGAGCACTGCGCCCGCCAGAAGAATAGCAAACTGCAAACCCAACAGCGTAATAATCGGAATGAGCGTATTGCGCAGGGAATGCCGGTAAACCAGGGTTCCTTCGGGAATACCGCGTGCCCGGCCCGCCGTGATAAAGTCGGACTGAAGCATTTCAATCATGTTGACTCGCGTCAAACGGGTAAAGACGCCCGTTAGCGCCAACCCCAACGTCAGGGCAGGCAAGAACAGATGGCGCAGCACCGAAACGAGCGCCGGCCAGTTTCCGGTGATAATGGCGTCAATGACATAAAATTGGGTTGGCGACTTAAAAGTAGACAGCATCAGCGTATCCATGCGCCCGGCAATTGGAAACAAATTCAACCGGACAGCAAAGATAATCTGAAACAACAGCCCCAGGAAGAAAATCGGGAACGAATAAATCACAATACTCAGCAGCCGGATCACATAATCCTGCGGTTCCTTACGATGTTTTGCCGCGTAAGCGCCGCTAAAAATACCCAAAGTGCCGGTCAGCAGCATGGCTGGAATAATCAACTCGACCGTTGCCGGAAAACGTTCAGCAAGTTCATCCCGGATCGGGCGCCCCCCTTGTGTCAGCGCATTCCCAAAGTCAAAGGTAATCATGCGGTATAGAAAATCAAAATACTGCACGTACAAGGGGCGGTTCAAGCCCAGCCGCTCACGCATTTGCTGCGCCTGCTCTTCACTCACGCGCGGCCCTAACTGCGAGCGAATGGGATCCCCAGGCAAAATGCGCAAAATGAAAAACACCAGCGTCATTAAGATCAGCACCATGGGGATGGTCAAGAGCAGTCGGACAATCAAAAAATTTCGAAAAGAAGCTGACATAAAGAACTCCGGTCTAGTAAGACGTGAGGGCGAGAAATCCTCGCCCTCACGAGTCAGACTGTTATGTTCTAATTCGCCCCATCCGGGGTCCCGGTTGCACTCAGAAGTTTCTGAGTGCAACCGGCGTCATAGCGAGCGCGGTAATAGACGGAGCGAATGTGAAGGCAGTTACATGCTTACTTTGCCTGATAGTTATGGTTAAAGACCAGATAGCGCAGCGCCGGAGCATTGACGGTAGTAACCGTCAGGCCTGAAACGTCCTGCAAGCGAGTCGCTTCTACCGGGCCTAACGTGCGCCAGGCAATATCGATCTCGCCATTCTCCACCGCCTGTGACATGGTCTGCGGATCGGTGAAGTAGCGGATAATGACGTTCTTGATATTGGGTTGCTCGCCGAAGTAATTCGGGTTCGCTTCCAACACCAACTGCTGCCCAGGCTTGTGTGAAACCATGCGATAGGGGCCAATCCCGTCAATCGTATCGGGGAAGGACACGATCTTATCATCCGCGTAAATCTTCGGGTTCGGCGGGATGAACGGCGGCGTGGCGGTCACAGCCGGGAAGAAGGCATACGGGGCGTTCAGAGTGTAAACCACGGTCAACGGATCGGGGGCCTGAACATCTTTCACGTAAACCTGCACCAAACCAGAAACCTGACCTTCTAATCGATTGAGGCGTTCCCAGGCGCGCACATAATCAGCAGAAGTCACCGGGGTGCCATCCGCAAACTTGATGTTATCGCGCAGTTTGTAGGTGTAAGTTAAGCCATCATCACTGACGGTCGGCGCTTCCGCAGCCGCACCCGGAACGAGATTGGTCGTGCCAGGCTCGTAGCTCATCAATGCCACACCGGTGTTCTTCAGGACTTCCCAGTCATGGGTCGCGTAAGCGTCCTGCGGATCGAGGCTGTTCACCTCATCGGTGGTGCCGATGATGATGGTGTCGGTATTTCCGGCAGCAGGCTGTGTATCTGAAGCAAACTGCAGCGGATAGTAATTGAACTCGAAAGATCCACCAATGGCGATACCATCAATGCCGTTGCGGTTGGTGATAAATTCCGGTTCCCAGAACAGCGGGATCGTTGGGACCAGGTTGGCATATAAATCGCCAATCTGCTGGTACAGATCCCCACGCTTGGTGGGGTCAGTGGTTGAGGCAGCTTCCTTCAACAGGCTGTCCATCTGCTCATCACAGAAGAAGACGCCGTTATCAGGCGACTGCAAACAAGAGGCGAAGGGGGTCAGCCAGTTGTCAGGATCCACGAAATCGGGGAACCAGCCCAGGATAAACGCCGGGAAGGCTTCACCCGCCACAAAACTATTAACGTACTCCGCCCAGTTTTGGGTTTGCAGATTGACTTTAATGAGCTTGGTCTCTTCGAGCTGTTCCTTAATCACCTGCATGACGTCGGCGGTTGTGGTGCCGTAGTGTTCGGGCGGATACCACAGGTCAAAGGTGAAGGGATTGCTCTCAGTATAACCAGCATCCTGAAGCAATTGGATTGCCATATCCAGGTCACGCTGGCCGTACTTATCCAGGAAAGGTTCCGTCGCGTAAGGATAATCGGGGGGAACCATCGAATAAGCGGGGACATTGCGGCCTTCGAATACGCGGTCTACAATCGCCTCACGATCAATCGCAGCCGCAACGGCCTGCTTCAGTTCAGGCGTCCAAAACCCACCCGTCTCTGCGGCGGTTGTTGCAGCGACAGTAGGTGTGGCAGTAGCCTCGACCGCAGCGGGGGCCGTGGTGGCCGTCGCTTCAGCAGCCGGCGCAGTGGTTGCGGTGGGTGCTGCCGCGGGGGGATTCGTTGGTTCAACAGTAACAGCAGGGGTGGCTGCCGGTTGGCAAGCCGTAAACAACATCGTAAACAACACGAACATGGAAACGAGCAAATAGGTACGTTTCGTTTTCATCTTCTCCTCCAGGGGATTGCCTTAGAATGAACATGTTATCTCGACCGCCTCAAGACAACATGACTTACACAACAACGACACAAACACGATAAGATGCTTTCCGCGATCACCTCCTCTTTAAGGTTAAAAAATTATAATGGGGTAGTATACTTCATTTACATTTTTTGTAAATAGCCACTTGACCAGTTTTGCGGAACTTTACGTTAAATACTTCCGATTTCAACAACTTTAATTGTCAAGTAACACAAAAGCGGCAACCCCATTCCAACCCCCCTTCTAGCAACCTTTTAACCGTTTTTACGTATTCAATATTATAGTGTTTATATGATGAAATTGTCGACACAATCCATCACCAATTATTCAACTCGCCGCGTTTTACAGTTCGCAGCCTGTTATGTTTTAGGATCGAGAGCTTTTTATGACTCAAATTCAATCTTCTACTCTAATTCAGGATGTTTCCATACAAGATGAAGTGCAGGAATGGCTCCACCAGTTGACTCGCATGTGGTGGCAGTGCGATCAGCACATGCCAGACTTCCGCTTAACTTATGACCTCACAGAGCAAAACCAGCGTGAAAAGCAGTTGACGCGCATGGTGGACGGCCTGATTTATGAAATCAAACACCTGCCGCTCCAGCCAGCCGAACGCCGGCCCATACAACAGCGCCTGCGCAGTCACGCAGTGGCTTTTGCAAAAGACGCGCTGGCGCTTGAAGATGCGCACCTGAACTTTCTAGAGTCTTCAGGCATGGTCGATGCCGGCCAGAAGTTTGCACAAATGGCGCGCCGTTTTGACCCCGCTATCTCCGCTGAGGATATTTTCCAGGCCAGCCGCAATATCATGACCATCAACTTCTTACAATTGTTGATGAATGCGCCGGTGGAAGTCACGCCCTCTGCCTTCGCCTACAGCATGCTCTACCCCTATACCGACAATTACCTGGATGATCCCCAAGTCAGTCCGGCCACTAAGAAAGCCTTCAACGAGCGCTTCCGGCGCAGATTGACCGGTGAAACGGTCACGCCTGCTAACCCGCAGGAAGAACAGATTAACCGATTAATTGGGATGATCGAAGATCAGTACGAGCGCCGCCAGTATCCGCGGGTATGGGAAAGCCTGCTGGCGATCCATGCTGCTCAGGCGCGCAGCCTGAAACTGGTGGCCCCAGGGGCCTCACCTTATGAAGCCGATGTGTTGGGAATTACGTTTGAAAAAGGCGGTACATCCGTCCTGGCGGATGGCTATCTGGTTTCAGGCTGGATGTCACCCGAAGAATCAGCCTTCGCGTTTGGCTACGGCGCTTTTACCCAGTTAATGGACGATCTGGAAGATGTGTCGCAGGATTACAAAGAAGGCCGCATGACCATCTTTTCGCAAACCATCCCCCACTGGCGACTGGATGGTCTCACCAACCGGATGTTTCACTTTGGCCGCCAGGTCTTCAGGTGGGTAGAAGTATTCACGTCGCCAGCCGCCGCGCCATTAAAAGACCTGATAGGGCGCAGTCTCGACCCCGTGCTGATCGACACAGTGGGGCGGGCGAGTAAGTTTTACACCCGCCCTTATCTGCGCGAATTAGAAAGCCATCTGCCCTTCCGCTTGCAGGTGCTGCAAAAACAGCGCCAGAAGCTGGAAAGGCAGAAGGTAACGCTGGGGCGTATGGTTGAAACACTGCTGGTCTAGTGGGGTTGAGCGCAGGCCTCCAGTGCGTCGCGAATGTCTCGCAAGTACGCGCGCGCTGCCTGGACAGGATCTTCAGCCTGATCGACGGCGTGGATCAAAGCCGACCCGATAATGACGCCATCTGCAAAGCCAGCTACCGCCGCGGCCTGTTCAGGGCGCGCAATGCCAAAGCCGACTGCCAGCGGTGTGCGGGCCACACTTCGCACCCGCGACACAAAATCTGCCAGCCCGCTCGCCAGGGCTTTGCGCGCTCCTGTAACGCCGGTCAGCGAGACCAGGTACAGGAAGCCGCTTGTATGCGCTGACAGGGCCTCCAGCCGCTCTGGCGTAGAAGTGGGTGCAGCCAGATAAACCAGCGCGCAGCCCGCCTCACGGCAGAGGGTTTCCATTTCGGCGGCTTCCTCCAGTGGTAAGTCAGGCAGGATCAACCCATCCGCGCCCGCCGCGCACGCTTCGCGCACATAACGGTCCATCCCGTAAGTCAGCACCGGGTTGATATACCCCATCAGCAGCAGCGGCTGCTGCACGCCGCGCTGGCGCGCCTGGCGAACGAGGTCAAGGCAGCGCGTAACATTCATGCCCTGTTCCAGCGCTACCTGAGTGGAGTGCTGGATGGTCGGCCCATCTGCCAGTGGGTCCGAGAATGGAACCCCCAGCTCAATCAAGTCCGCGCCCGATTGGGCCAGCGCTTCGACCACCGCCAGAGAGGTTTCAGGCGTAGGAAACCCCAGGGTGAAGTAGGGCATCAGAGCCGCCCGGCCCTGGCTGCGCGCCTGCTCAAATGCTTTCGTAATATGTTCCAGGCCGTTCATCGCATCTCCTTTATAACTTCCCGTCCATAGCCTTCAATACAGTATCCAGATCTTTATCACCGCGCCCCGAAAGATTCACCAGCAAGATCTGATCCGGGCTAAGCTGCGGAGCCAGCCGGATCGCTTCAGCGACCGCGTGAGAAACTCCAGCGCGGGTAAGATCCCTTCGGAATGCGCCAGGCGGTGGAAAGCCTCCAAAGCCTGCGTATCTTCAGCATAGGTATACTCAGTCCGTCCCAGTTCTCGCAGGTACGCGTGTTCAGGGCCTACCGCGGCGTAATCCAACCCGGCCGAGATGGAGTGAGTCAGAGAAACTTGCCCGTCTTCATCCTGCAGCAGGTAGGTATAAGCGCCCTGCAGCACGCCGGGCCGGCCCATCTTAGAGTCGCCGAAGCGGGCCGCGTGCTGACCGCTGGCAATGCCGCGCCCGCCGGCTTCCACGCCGATCAGGCGCACCTCGTCTTCCAGAAATGCGTGAAACAGACCGATTGCATTCGAACCGCCCCCTACACAGGCCACGCAGGCATCGGGCAAACTGCCCACCTGCTCCAGAATTTGCTGCCGGGCTTCTTCCCCAATGACGGCCTGGAAGTCGCGCACCATCGTCGGATAAGGATGCGGCCCGAGCGCTGAGCCGAGCAGATAATAAGTATCCTGTACATTGGTCACCCAATCCCGAATGGCCTCGTTGACAGCATCCTTGAGGGTGCGGCTGCCGCTCTCCACCGGGCGCACCTCCGCCCCCAGCAGGCGCATTCGCAGCACGTTCGGCTGCTGTCGGGCAATATCGACCGTGCCCATATACACGACACATTCCATCCCCAGCAGCGCCGCCACAGTGGCAGTTGCTACCCCATGCTGACCTGCGCCGGTTTCGGCTATGATGCGCTGCTTGCCCATTTGTTGGGCCAGGAGGGCCTGACCGAGGGCATTATTAATCTTGTGCGCGCCCGAATGAGCCAGGTCTTCCCGTTTCAGGTAGATGCGCGCGCCGCCCAACTGGTTCGTCAGATTGCTGGCAAAGGTCAACGGAGTAGGCCGTCCGACATAGTTGTGCAGCAAATCTGCCAGCCGGGCCTGAAAGGATTCATCCTTTTGGGCCGCCAGATAAGCCGCCTCCAATTCAATCAGGGCCGGCATCAGCGTTTCGGGGACATACTGCCCCCCATAAACGCCAAACTTCGTCTTTCGTGAGGTACGGAATTTCAACATTCAGAAGACTCCTCTTCAAAGCTGCGAACGGCATGGATAAAAGCAGACATTTTTTGTGGATCCTTCCGGCCCGGAGCCGCCTCCACCCCCGAAGCGACATCCACGCCCCACGGGCAGACCTGCCGCAGCGCTTCAGCCACGTTTCCGGCGTGCAGGCCTCCCGCCAGCAGAATGGGAGCCTGCACAGCCAGATGATGCGCCAGAACTCCAATCGGCCGCCTGGCCGGTTCCGCCATACTCGCCCGGTCGATAGGTATCGATTAGCCAGGAGGGAGAACTGGAGCGCCGGGGGTAGGTGCGTACCGCTTCTGCCAGCGCCTCTAACGAGGCCGGGCGCAGCGCCTTAAAAGCACGCTCGCCTAACTGCGCCATCACCTCACGCGGCTCATCCCCCGAAAGTTGGGCCAGGTCCAGGCCGCAGTCGTCCAGAATCGACTTCATTTCCTGTAAAGGGGAATTGACAAACACACCCACCATCTTTACCTGCTGGACATGTTCTCGAAGCGCCGTCTGCAAACGAACCTGTAAGTGCAGGCACGCCGCGGGGCGGATATAGCGCGAACTGGCTCGATAAAAATTAAACCCCAGTAGATCCGCGCCCGCTTCCACCGCCGCCATCGCATCCTCATAGGTGGTCAATCCACAAATCTTGACTTTCATCCTTGCCTCATATCGTCTTTTCTCAGTCCAGTCCAGCCAGCGCGCGCACCTGGGCTGCTGTATCGGGGGCCGTCACCAAGGCTTCTCCCACCAGGATCGCATCTACACCTGCCGCCGCCAGCCGGGCCACATCCTGCCGGGTATGGATGCCGCTCTCCGCTACCAGGCAGACCTCTTTAGGGGCCAGCGGACGCAGGCGCAAGGTTGTTTCCAGGCTGACCGTGAAATCATGCAGGTTGCGGTTATTAATGCCCACCAGGCGCGGGGTCAGTTTCAGCGCCGTTTCCAGCTCCTGGCGGTTGTGTACCTCCACCAGCGGCGTCATATGGAGCGCCAGCGTTAACTGGTGCAGTGCGCGCAGGCAGGCTTCATCTAGATAAGCGGCAATTAACAACACAGCATCTGCGCCCGCCGCGCGAGCCTCATAAACCTGATAAGGATCCAGCAGAAAGTCTTTGCGCAGCACAGGCAAGCGCGGTCCGGCGCTGGAGAAAGCCTGAGCAATCTGGCGCAGATCATCCAGATGGCCTTTGAAGTATCGCTCGTCCGTCAACACACTGACCGCCGCGGCGCCATTCTGCTGGTACAGCGCTGCCAGACGCAGTGGGTCAAAGTCAGGCGCCAGCAGGCCACGCGAAGGGGAAGCGCACTTAACCTCTGCAATCAGGGCCGGGCTTTGCCGTTCTTGCGCCGCCTGGCGCAGCGCCTTTACAAAATCGACCCCAGGCGCAGCGGCTTCGGCCGCCTGGCGCACCTGCGCCAGCGGGCGCGCTTTCCGGCGCGCTTCCACCTCTACCCGTTTATGCGCAAAGATCTCGTCCAGAATGCTCATTGAGCCACTTCCTGCGTGAAAGCGATAAAGGCGTCCAGTTTGGCGAGCGCCGCACCACTTTCGAGCGACTGGCGAGCTTCCGTCAGGCCCTTCTGAAAGTCTCCATGAGCAGTTGCCAGCGCAGCCGCGCTGTTCAATAAAACCACGTCCAGGCGCGGGCTGTCATCTTCACAGGCCAGCAGGGCACGCAGCATCGCCGCATTTTCGTCAGGGTCACCGCCGCGCAGATCCTCTGCCGCTACCCGCCGCAGGCCCAGGTCGGCCGCGTCGAACTCAAAACTGTTGACCTTGCCATGCTGCAGGTGACTCACCCGGTTAGGGCCGCTCGTCGTTAGCTCGTCCAGCCCGCCGTGTCCGTGTACCACAAAAGCCGCCTGTCCCCCTAAGGAGCCAAGCACTTCCGCCAGCGGTTGGGTCAGGCCTGGATCATAGACGCCGATCAGTTGGTGAGTAGCGCCGGCCGGGTTGGTCAAAGGGCCTAATAAATTGAAGATCGTGCGCTGGCCTAGCTCACGGCGCGGACCAATGGCATATTTCATCGCCGGATGGAAATGCGGCGCAAAAATAAAGCCGATCCCCACCCGATCAATACTTACCGCCACCTGCTCCGGTGATAGATTCAGGTTAGCTCCCAGCGCCCCCAATACGTCCGCGCTGCCGCAGCGCGAAGAAGCCGCCCGGTTGCCGTGCTTGGCGACCTTGCGCCCGGCCCCGGCGATGACAAACGCGGCAGCCGTGGAAATATTGAAGGTATGCGCGCCATCCCCACCTGTTCCAGCAGTATCCAGAAGCGGGCTACCGTCGAGCGTATAGGGTACGTGGCTGGCCTGTGCCCGCATGGCGCGCGCGCTGCCCGTGATTTCTTCCACGGTTTCGCCTTTCATCCGTAGCGCCACCAGATACCCCCCGATCTGCGCGTCGCTGGCCTGCCCAGACATAATCAACTTCATGGCTTCTTCGGCTTCTTCCATGCTCAAATGCTCGCCGTGCATCACTTTAGCAATATAAGGCTTTAACATCTCACCCTCCTTACTGTTGAACAGCTAAAAAATTCTTGAGGATCTGTTTCCCAGCAGCCGTTAGAATCGACTCGGGATGGAACTGAACACCGAAGATAGGGTATTTTTTATGACGCAGGCCCATTAATTCGCCCTCTTTCGTAAAAGCGGTGGCTTGCAAATCATTGGGCAGCGGTTCCGATACAATCAGCGAATGGTAGCGGGTCGCCTCAAAAGGACTGGGCACCCCTTGAAACAGGAGGTCTTCATAGTGATAGATGTCCGAGGTCTTGCCATGCATCAAACGGGGAGCGCGTACTACTTTACCGCCAAACGCCTCACCAATGCACTGGTGTCCCAGGCATACCCCTAACAGCGGGCGGTGCGGGCCAAGCGTCCGGATCACTTCTTTCGAAATCCCTGCGTCCTCCGGTTCGCCCGGCCCTGGCGAGATCACGATATGGCTGGGGTCCAGCGCTTCCAGTTCTGACACGTCCAGCGCGTCATTGCGGAACACCCGTACCTGCGCGCCCAACTCGCCTAAATACTGAACGAGATTATACGTAAACAAATCATAGTTATCAATGACTGCGATCATATCTTCCTCCAGTTCCTTTCCGACTACCCTACGAAACCGCTTTTTCGGCCATCTCAACAGCCTGTGCCAGCGCGCGCGCCTTATTGAGCGTCTCTTGATATTCAGTCGCCGGATCGGAATCGGCCACAATCCCCGCCCCAGCCTGCACGCTGACCGTCGATCCACGCATCACCAAAGTGCGAATGGTGATGCAGGTATCCAGCGAACCATCATAGGCGAAGTAGCCTACCAGACCCGCGTACGGGCCGCGCGCATCCCTTTCCAGCTCGCGGATGATCTGCATGGCGCGGATCTTAGGCGCTCCGCTGACAGTGCCCGCCGGGAAGGTAGCTCGCACCAGGTCAAACGCATCGTATTCAGGGCTTAACCGGCCCTCCACCTGCGAAACAATATGCATGACATGAGAGTAGCGCTCCACCACCATTTGCTCAGGCACATGCACCGTGCCAAAATCACATACCCGCCCCAAATCATTGCGCGCCAGATCCACCAGCATTACGTGCTCCGCGCGCTCTTTGGGGTCCGCCAGCAAGTCTTTCTCCAAAACCTCATCTTCCGCGGGAGTCTTGCCGCGCGGACGGGTGCCGGCGATTGGGCGGAGAGTGCCCTTGCGGTCCTCTAACCGGACGTGCATTTCGGGGGAAGCGCCAATCACGTGCAAATTGGGCTCACCCGCCAGGCAATCAAAGTCAAAGAAAAACATGTAAGGAGAGGGGTTGAGGCGGCGCAAGGCGCGGTAAATATCAAAAGGCTGGGCGCTGGTCCCGCGGCTGAGGCGCTGCGACAGGACCACCTGGAAGATGTCACCCGCGGCGATGTGCTCTTTAGCCTGGCACACCGACTCCATAAAGGCTTCCCGGGTCACATTCGAGTGCAACTCATTCGAGGCGGGCGCGTTCGCTTTACGAACCTGTTCTGGCACCGGCCCCAGCAAACGCGCCTGGATGGCATCCAACCGGGTCTCCGCTCCGGCGCGGGCGTCCTCTTCTGGAACCTGCCCATCCGAGCGCACATTGGCAATCAGCACCAGCTTGCCAAAAGCATGGTCAAACGCCACCACCGTATCCGCCAGGAGGAAAATACCGTCGGGCAAACGATCATGTGCTTCTACCGCCACAGTCGGCTCGAAGTAGCGCATCATTTCGTAACTCAAGTAGCCGACCAATCCCCCTGCAAAGCGCGGCAGTCCGGGCACCACTGCTGGACGGCAGCGCTCCAGTTCCACCCGCAGGTAGTCCAGAGCATCGGCGTCTTCGGGCAGATCTACCGTTGTTTTTTCTTGCCCTTCACAGCGTTCCAGGCTGCGCCCGCGCAGCACATAAGCATAGGTAGCCTGCACGCCAATGAACGAATAACGTGCCAACTGCTCACCGCCGGTGACGCTTTCCAGCAAGAACGATGGTCCTTGCCCAGCTAATTTCAGGTAGACAGATACGGGGGTTTCTAAGTCGGCTGGCATTTCACGGATCACCGGGCGAACAGCAGCCGGTGTAGATACAGCGGTTTCAAGCTGGCTCAGCGGGTTGGATACAGAACGGATGGTCATGGCTCCTCCTGTTCAAATCACATTCATAATCGTTAAACAAAAAACCCTCTCATCGTCCAATTGGGACGGGAGAGGGTTCCCGCGGTGCCACCCAGGTTAGGCTGCTGTTACAAAAAAAACCCGTCATGACGACGACGGGGATTTGCAGGCCAGCCTCACTTTTGGGGTACGTCATCCACCTTGTTGATGATGATTATACCCTTTGCCCTGGTAACGGTGGCAACTCCGGCACGGGTTACTGGCCTGCTGGCGTTCACCTTGCAGCTCTGAGAACCATTCAACGCTGGCGTTTGCGCGGGACTCTCACCTCGTACCGCTCTCTGTATCACCGTTTCAGCGCTTACTCTTTCTCTTCACAGCCTTTCAGTATTAAGTTGCTCTATTTATAGCAAACTCAAGTCGATTTGTCAATAAGCGAACAACACAAATATCGGACTGATTCTATCCAATATCCACCCGCCCCTGCGACCCAGCCGAGACAAGCAGTTCCCGCGTTGCGCTTCCTGCTAGTGAGTAGATTACCCGGAGCGCGGCTGGCCCACTCAGATGGTTTACCTCCAGAACACCTTCCGCCGTCACACGCAGGTTGAATGTATGCCCACCCAATGACAAGCCTTCCAGCGCGGCTTCTGACCAATCAGGCGGCATCTGCGGCGAGACCCACAGCAGGTGCCGGTCGGCGCGCACGCTGATTCCCATCAGATCTTCAATCACACCGCGTACAAATGTCGCCGCCGACCAGAGCTGCAGGAAGCAAGCCCCTTGTGGGATCAGTTCATGAAACAGGCCAATACTGCCATGTTCCAGGGTTTCTGCCACGTGGCGCAGCATGGCGTACCCCATCTGAGCTTTCTGATAGCGGTAAGCAGCCCTACTGAAGGCAGCCGTGGGCAGCGTCCAAACGCGCTCATCTTCCCCGGCGGTATGCTTCAACCCCCATTCATTCAAATACTGCTCCCGCAGTTTGGCAAAGGTCATCGCGGCATGTTCAGAAGAAGCCAGCCCCACTTCCAGGGGCGTGATTACGGCCCAGTGTGGCGCCGGCTCCTGCTGATGCGCTTCCCCTAGTGCCATGGCATACGTCCCGGCAGCCTCGCACCACCAATCCGCCTCGAAATGGCTCGCAATGCGCGCCTGCCAGTCCCTGGCCCGCGCGGCAGTTGGCGCATCTTGCAGCGCTTCCGCCATTTCTGCCAGCGCCCTCAGCGCCGCCCAGGTATAAACCGCGCTGTCCAGCTTCTCTGCACCCATTCCCTCCACCTCAACCATCCCAGGCCCAGAAGGGTAGCCATCCCCATCCGGGTCAATCGTCCCCATGGTATATTCGAACAGCCCGCGCACCGCGCCGGGATACATTTCTGCTAGAAAAGCGTAGTCGCCTGTCCAGCGGTACGCATCCCAAATGCTCAGCACCCACAGCGGCGTCTCCTGGGCATTCCCCGCAAAAGCAGTATGCCCGGCGGGCGAAACCTGGTGCGGAACGCGCCCCGCCTGCTGGTGATGCAAACCAATCCGCACGTGGTTCAGGACAGTCTCCCCCATACCGCTCGCCAGCAAGCCGGGCGCGCTGTAAGCGCCGTCATTACTGAACCAGAAAGGGAACATCTCCAGCCCGGCGTAAAAATACCGCCCCAGGCGATCCGTCTCAGCTTCCAGCATTTGCAGGTTCGCCCGCGCCAGATCAAAGGCAGCGTTCAGCCAGGGATCAGGAGAAGCCAGGCGCGGGCCGCGCGCAAACAGCCGGTCATATAAGTCCTGCTTCTCAACGCGCAGCGCTTCATAATCAAACCAGGCTTGCTTCAAGATCTGCTCCGCTACCTGCGCTCCACCCGCACTGACCACCACCACGGCGGCTGTGCAAGTCACCTCCGCGCCTGGCGCCAGGGGAATACTTTGCAGCAGTTCCCCGGCGCTATCCGGCAGCACATCCACAGACTGTGGAGATGGCGACATGCCCACCACAGCGGCCCACTGGTCCGGCAAGATCTCAGCCCGCGCCACCAAATGATCCTCTTCCACCGTGACGGTTTCCCCCTGGTTGCGCCGCGCTGCCAAATGCGTAAACCAGGCATCCTCCAGGCTAAAATCAGCGTGGAAAATGAGCTTCACATCAATCGACCGCTCGCCCTCATTCTTAAGCACCAATCGGCTGAACAGCACCGGTAAATCAGCCACCACAAAGTCTTCGCGCCGGGCCGATACGTTATCGCGCCGAAAGTGGAAAGCCGCTGCCGCGAAGGTCTGGGTGAAGGCGTCCGCATCTACCAGATCCCAAAGGGTCTGATCCAACACCGCCCGCCAGGCATAGCTGCTCAACCCGCGCACCGGCTGCGCCCACACGCCTTGCAGCTTGTTTGCCAGAGGATCATCCGCCTGGGGATGCCCAAAAGCATACAGGTCGTAGGGGTTCGATCGCAGCCGAAAGCCGCCATCGATATCGCCGATCACATACAGCCTGCGCCCGGTATTGGTAAACATGGTGTCTACAGGAGACAGGCGCTCCTGGCGCACAGCGCCCCAACTTAGAGACTGCGTTATTTTTCGTTCTGGGTTTTGAGGGTTCCATATCATCCTTCGATTATATCTAACCAGGTTATATTGTGTAGATTAACGCAAGGATGTACAATCAAGTGTGTATACCCGGCCTGAAGCACCATTTATTCGAACAGATCAATCCTCGACAGAAAGGATAAGGCTGTCTATGATTCGCAGTTTATTCATCAATCCATATGAACACCGCCTGCGTGCATTCTGGCGCCTGCTCTTTCAGGCAGTTCTCTTTTTCATTGGCACCACGCTTTTTGGCATCCTGGTAGGCATCGTCGCCGTAGGTATCCTCGCCGTGCAGGGTGGAAATGTGCAAGATGCGCAAACCCTCAGCCTGCTCCTTGATCGTCCTGGGGTGCGCGTTCTTGCGGCCCTGGGTTCCCTTCTATCCATGTTTATCAGCTATTGGATCGCTGCCCGCTGGTTTGACCACCGCCCCATCCACGCATACGGTTTCCACTTGAACAAACGCTGGTGGGCTGACTTTGCCTTTGGCTTGTTCTTAGGCGCTTTCATCCTGGCGTTTATCTTCCTGGTGGAACTGGCTGCCGGTTGGATCACCATCACCAGCTTCTTCCACAGCTTTCAGCCTGGGGTGAGCGCGCTAACCAACCTCCTGGTATCCCTGATCGTCTTCATCTGCGTCGGCATTTATGAAGAGATGTTTTCGCGCGGCTACCAGATTCGCAACCTGGCCGAAGGGCTTAACTTCCGCTTCCTCAGCCCACGCATAGCCTTGCTGCTCGGTTATTTGGGCACATCCATCTTTTTTGGCCTGCTGCACGCCGGTAATCAAAACGCTACCCTGGTCAGCACCCTCAGCCTGATGATCGCCGGGCTGTTCCTGGGGTTGGGGTACGTCTTGACCGGCGAGCTGGCCCTGCCAATTGGCATGCATATCACCTGGAACTTCTTTGAAGGCAACGTATTTGGTTTCCCGGTCAGTGGTTCAAGAGCTGGCGCGACCCTCATCGCCATCCAGCAGAATGGGCCGGAAGTCTGGACAGGCGGCGCGTTTGGCCCAGAAGCCGGATTAATTGTGATAGTCGCCATGGCAGCCGGTGTCCTGCTGATCCTTGCCTGGGTGCGTTGGGTACACGGTCTAGTCGCACTGCAAGATCAACTCGCAGTTTATCAACCGGTGCCGTCTGCTCAAGCCGGTCAGACCGAGCCGTTGAGCAGCCAGCACCCTGCACCTTTTGAAGCAGAATAAGGAACACGAACGCGATCTGGTGAAATTCAACAATACTTTATGATAGAATCGGACCCAATCCACTGTCCTGAATGTGGATAAACCTGTGGATAAATTGTGGAAATTGGTATGGCGACGAATGTATTTGAAGAATTAAAGTGGCGCGGACTGGTTTATGACTGCATTGATGGCGTCCAAGATCTACTGGCGCGCGAAAGTGTGACAGTTTATAACGGCTTTGACGCCACCGCGGACAGCCTGCATGTTGGCAGCCTGGTGCCGCTGATTGCACTGGCTCGCTTGCAGCGCTTTGGGCATCATCCGATCGCCCTGGCAGGCGGCGGCACGAGTATGATCGGTGATCCCAGCGGCAAGAGCACCGAACGCCAGCTCCTCTCCCGCGATATCATTGAGGCAAATGTAGCGTCCATTAAGCAGCAGATGGCGCACTTCCTTGACTTTGACGTGAAGAGCAACCCGGCCCGCGTGATGAATAACGCAGACTGGCTGATGCCGCTGACCCTGATTGATTTCTTGCGCGACGTTGGCAAGCACTTCACGGTGAATTACATGCTCACGAAAGACTCAGTTCGCAACCGTCTGGACCGCGAAGATGGTTTGTCTTTCACCGAGTTCAGCTACATGCTCTTGCAGTCTTACGACTTCGTGCACCTGTTCGATCAGGAAGCTTGCAAACTGCAAGCGGGGGGTTCAGATCAGTGGGGCAACATTACAGCCGGGGTGGAACTGATCCGGCGCATGCGGGGCGAGTCCGCTTACGGGTTAGTTTACCCGCTCATCACCAAGGCCGACGGCGCCAAGTTCGGCAAAACCGAGTCTGGCACCATCTGGTTGTCCGCGGACCGCACTTCGCCTTACCGCTTCTACCAGTTCTGGCTCAACACGGATGACCGCGATGTGATCAATTATCTCAAGTTTTTCACCTTCCTCACCCAGCCAGAAGTTGAAGAACTGGCACAAGCCGTGGTGGAACACCCCGAGCAGCGCGAAGCGCAGCGCGTGCTGGCGCGCCAGATGACTGAAATGGTGCACGGCCCGACCGCCCTGGAACGCGCCGAGCAAGCCTCACAGGCGTTGTTTGGTGGCGATATCACCGGCTTATCGGCCGAGGATATACAAGATATCTTTGCCGAAGTACCCTCCAGCGAGCAGCCTCGCCAGCAGTACGAAGGCGAAGGCATGGGCATCGTCGATCTGCTGGTAGAGACCAACTTCCTCAAGTCGAAGGGGGAAGCGCGCCGCGCGATTGCGGAAGGCGGCATTTACCTGAACAATCAGCGCGTGGCAGAGCTCACCCAAATGGTGGCCCTGGCAGACCTGATCGATGGTCGTTTTATAGTGCTGCGCCGCGGACGGAAAAACTACCACCTGGTGAAAGTCTTAGGATAGGTTCGCTATAAATCAAAGGGTGCGGCGAGAGGCAGCAGTCTCTCACCACACCCTTTTTTTGATTCAAACCCTACTTGTTTATTTCAGATAGTCCGTGGCCTTTTCAAACTGGCCGAGGGTCACGCGCTGCGGCGTCAGGCGAACAATCCGGTCGCGCAGCGCGCAGGCCAGCCGGTTTTGCCACTGTGATACTGAACCTAACTGGTAAGAAGTGTTCGTGATCCAGGCGGTGCGCGGTTGGCGGTCGCGTTCGTAGCGCAGCAGCTTCTCCTCCAGCGGGCCATCTTGCGTCATGATGCAGCGCGCCAGCCATACCGCGCTTTCAATCGCCTGGCAGGCACCCTGCCCCAGGTTCGGGGTGGTAGCATGGGCCGCATCCCCTAACAGGGTTACCCGTCCCTGGCCCCAACGGATCATGGGAAGAAAATCATAAACGTCATTCTGCAGGATTTGCGCCTCGGGCGTGGCCTCGATCAGCGCCTCTACCGGAGCGTGCCATCCCCGGAAGTGCTCGCGCAGAAAAGCCTGGCGTTCAGCCTGCGCGAGCAAGCGTCCTTCCGGCTGGTTGGCGGTAGCAAACCAATACACCTGCCCGGCCCCAATCGGCACAATTCCAAAGCGCGCGCCGCGCCCCCAGGACTCGCTGGTTTGGGCGAGCGGAATCTCTTCAGCAGGATCCAGCACCCCGCGCCAGGCCGTATATCCCGCGTAGCGCAGACTCACCTGCGGGAAAAGCTGCTTGCGCACCGCCGAGTGAATGCCATCTGCGCCCACCAGCACATCGCCATGTGCCGCTTGCCCATCCGCAAAGAACGCGGTCACGCCCTGCTCATCCTGTTGAAAGTGGGTAAAGGACAACCCCAGGTGAACGACCTCCGCAGGAAGGCAAGCCAACAGCGCCTTTTGCAAACGCGCGCGGTGAGTAGCAATGGTCGGTGCGCCCTGGCGGCGCTCAATCACACCCGCTGGCATCGTTGAAAGTACTTGCCCGCGCCAATCCAGAATTTCTCCCTGTTGAATGCGCGCTCCTTCCAGCGCCTCCGGTTCAATGCCCAGATCTCGCAGGCCTTTGATCGCATTCGACCACAAACTCAACCCGGCGCCTACCACTTCAACCTCAGACGCCCGTTCGTACACCTCCACCTCACAGCCAGCCTGCCGCAATCCAATCGCTGCGCACAACCCGCCAATCCCGGCCCCAACAATCACGACTTTTGTCATGGAGTCAACTCCAGGCAGCTTTCCTGCCCCTGTTCCACCTCAGCACGATTGAACAACATGGGATGATACTGCCCCTCAAACCAGGCTTGAATTTGGTCATCATAGTGAGGGCTGCCAGGATGCCCCGACTCACCCGGCGCGAGCAGTCCCCAGCAGTGATCCAGGTCCGACAGATCCGCAATAAAGCGAAATGGCGGTCCCGCCGTGACTCCGGTCCGCGGGTCATCCAAAACACTGTAACTGGCCCAAATGGTGCTGCCATCGCCGCCCAGCGGGTATGGCCCGCGGTTGAAAGCAGCATCTAACGGTTTTTGCATTCCTAACACGTGCTGAAAGTTCAGAACATGCAGCCGGCCCCAGGCCCAATCCGCGGGTTGCGGCCCCAATTCTGTCTGTAAGAAGTCCAGCGTACGCCTTAAAGCCTGCGCCAGCACCTCTTCGCGGGTTTCCCCACCACCCAGGTCATACCACTTAGACTGCGGCTGAACCAGCACCTTGCGCAGCCATTCTTGCGCATGATATCCCCAGAGACTGTCAGGGAACAAGTCATTCGGCCCTTTGCCTATATAACGCGGCAGCAGATCTCCAAGGCGATGTTCCAACAACAGGCGCAGCAGTTGGCGATTGAGCACCTGGTAAACAGCCGCCGCCGGGCTGTCCGCCGTCAAGAAACCATCCCAGGCAGCCAACATCGCCACCAACGGCGCGATCTGCCTGTCCGCCAGTTCCGGCAGCGCCTGCCCTTGCCGGAAAATGTGCGCCAACGAGTGCGCCGAGGGAGATAGCTGGTCAAACTGCATACGCTGCACATAAGCGATATCCACCTGTTGGCGAGCCAGGATCATTTCAGAAATGCGCTCCGCACGGTCACCTGTGTAAAAGTCACAACCGATCATGTGCGGATACTCCGGCCCCGCCAGGCGATTGTTAGCACTGGCTACATAGCCCTGCGCCGGGTTAAAGTGATGGGGAAGATCTTCAAAATCGATCCAGCCCTGCCACTCATAAGCCTCATCCCAACCCGGCGCCGGCATGCGCCCATCGCCGCGCTGGCGCAGCGGCACTTTGCCAATCAGGCTGTACGCGATATTCCCTTCCACATCCGCGTAGACGGTGTTCAGCACCGGCCCAGTCCATTCCCGGGTCGCCTCTCGAAACGCCAGGCAGTCGTTTGCCCGGTTCATTTTTGAAAGCGAAGTCAGCAAGCCCGCTTGCGCCTGAAGGGACGTCCAATGCAGCGCCAATGGTTCGCCAGTTTCTTCTGGCACCAGAGGATTAATAATAGGCCCGTGCCGGGTAATCAGCACTTCCTGAATCTCAGGTGAGCCCCCACGCACAGTGATCGCTTCCTGGCGAACTTCCACCGGGTACCACTCCGCTCCGAAAGCCGCCCACACCTGTTCAGCGCCGCCGTTCTCACCTGATTCGCGCCGCAGCCGCTCCTCATACAAATCCTGCGTATCCGCAAAGCCGGCGGTGAACCCCCACGCGACCCGCCCATTATGCCCGGAGACAACCAGCGGCGACCCAGGCAGGCTGACACCCGTCAGGTGATACGCGCCGCCTGCCAGGTGGTTTTCATACCATAAGGGCGGCGCCATTAACGACAGGTGCATATCATTGGCGAGGATCGGTTTCCCTGTGGTGGTGCGCTCCCCTGACAGCACCCAATTGTTGCTGCCCACCCCTTCGCCTGGCCCAGCGCCTACAAACGGGCGCGCCAGCCGTGAGAGGTGCTTTTCTAGCCCTACCAGATCTGGAATATCCAGCACAATCGGCCAGGAATCTTCATCCCCCAGTTCCAGTTCTCGGGCCAGTTCTGGCCCCAGGCGATCTACCAGCTGGCGGCGCAGCAGTTCGCATTCCCAATTGCCCGAAAGATACCAGTTCAGGATCTTTACAAACGATAAGCTGTCCGCCATCTGCCAGGGTTCAGGCTGGTAACGCAGCAGCGAAAACTCTACTGGCAGTCGGCCCACCTGTAAGAAAGCGTTCACGCCAGACACATAAGCAGATAAGATAGGCCCTTCAGTTTCATCCAGCAGCCGCACTTCCTGTTCCGACACGCGCTGTAAACCCAACACCCGCATCCAGCGATCGACTGCCAGCGAGGCGGACCCCAAAACCTCCGAAAGCCGGCCGGCAGCCATCCGGCGCACAAACTCCATCTGCCACATTCGATCTTGGGCATGTACAAAGCCCTGCGCCAAGAACAGGTCATGCTCATTTTCAGCATAGATATGGGGGACGCCCCAATGGTCGCGATAAACTTTCACTCCATCAAGGAGTCCTGGCAGCCGCAAGGAACCGTCCACTTGTGGCAGCCGGTTGCGGCTCAACCATTCGATCCCCCGCCGTACCACCGGTTTAAAGAGTTGATCCACGTCCACGCTTTCCCATCCCTTCTCACAGCTCTCCGTCGGGAAACTCAAGAGTCAAACAAATTCCCCTGCTGAGCCTCCTCCACCGGCAGCTTTTCACCTCCCGCCACACGATGCGCCCAGCGCGTCGTTTCGGGCAAGCGATAAGCGGTCACACAGTCCATAACAAACTGAATTGAATAAGGCACATCCATCAGATGCCCGGGCGAAATGTAGAGCGGTTTCACATTCCGTTTCGTCCGCAGCACAGCGCCAATCACCTGCTCCGGATGGCGCGGTACGCGCAGTTCGGCGTAATCGCCGGGCTGCGATCCAGGTTCAACATGCGTACCATACAGCCTGGATTTCGCCACCCCAATCGTCGGTAGGTTTAACCACAGCCCCATCTGCGCCGCGATCCCTAATCCGCGCGGGTGGGCAATGCCCTGACCATCAAACATCACCAGGTCAGGGATAATCTTCAGCTTTGCCCAGGCCGCCAGAATCGCCGGCCCCTCACGGAAGGAGAGCAAACCGGGGATATAGGGAAGGGTAAGCGGCGCTTCCGCCGTCACCCCTTCCAACGGAGTCAAGTCAGGATAGCGCAGCACGACCACCGCCGCCCGCGCCCGATCTTCAGTCAAACCAATATCTACGCCAGCCACGCGGCAAACTTCACGCCCATCCCAGGTCAGCGCCAGCTTCTGGCGCAGTTCAACCTGCACCCGAATCGCCTCCTGTGGCGATAAATCCCAGGCGTGCAGTTTATGAGGTTCCATTGTCAAACCATCAGATTCTGTTCCCATTTTGACGGCTCATTCCACGGCCCCCCTGAGCCAAAATTGATAAGCACTGCTATTCCTTTTTTATAAAGGACCCTACGCGTTCCCCTGATCACTCTCCCAACTACGCGCCATAAAAAACCAGCGTTTAGCCTTCATCGCTTTGTTTATCCATTATATAAACGAATAAAGTATCCGGCAAGCTATAAACGAAAGCCTGAAAGGATCGGCTTAAATATTAAAGCGGGTGCCGTTTTGACACCCGCCCAATGCTTGATGAAGGAAATTAAACAGGCTCTTTCTCGATAGCTTGCTCGACTGCCTGGTTCATCCACTCGTTCAAACTGATATTCGCTTCTTTTGCCCTCAGATAAGCCTTCTGATGTAGCTCCGGCGAAATCCGAACTAAAATCTTGCCAGAGAAAGGTCGATCAGGCTCTTCACTTCGTTCTTTACAAAAATCCAGATAATCTTCAACAGAGTCAATAAATGCCTGACGAAGCTCCTCTACAGAAGCTCCCTGGAATGTAATGACATCCCGTGTATTCACCACTTCCCCATAAAAAATACCTGCTTCATCATCATAATTAACCATACCAATATACCCCTTATGGTTCATCTGGTTCAACATGTGGGCTCAACTCCTGCTTCTAGTAAGAATCGTCTTACGGATTTCACAGTCCCCCTATCTATTTCCTTATCAGGATGAGGACGATGAAAAACGGCTCTGATATCATTTAACGCTATCCTCGACTCTTGAGCCTCTTCCCTCAGAAATCTCTGCTCCAAGAGTAGCGAATAAAGCCTCAACATCATTCCACCTGATATTGGATCGAATCGGCGCTGCAAAGATTGCTTTCAGTGTTTTACAATTTTTACTATCCATATGATATCACTTTTTGATACTATGTCAAGGGTTTTTTAGAATTGCTTTGGGTCAAAATTCATCACTATTCTCTTGATATGGTTTTGCATCCGTTAAATCAGCACCACCAAGATCATTTTCTTTAAGAACACTACTTACATCAGTCCATAGATAGGCCTTTCTCAATATAGCATTTTTCAGGTTTGTTTTTTTGACAAGGGCATCTCTCAAGTCAGCTTCACTCAGGTCTGCCCATTCAAGAGATGTTTTTTCTAGTTTTGTCCGAACAAGAACTGCCCTATATAGATTTGCACCATTCAAATTCGCCCCTTTTAATACGGATCCACGTAGGTCAGCGCCTTCCAAATCAGCACTTGCTAAGTTTGCAAAGCTTAAGTCGACATGACATAACTGAGCCCTGCTAAGGTTTGCCCAACTTAAATCAGCATCTTTGAGATCAGCATCATGCAAGTCAACGACAGGATTATCTCTCAAGATCACACCTGACTCAAGGAGAAAACGAACCAAAAGGCCCTTTCGAACAGGATCAAGCATTCTCAGTGTCGTCAAAGTTCGCGTCCGCGCAACAATCCGAACTTCTTCTTCAGGATATTTACTCTTCAGTAGTTGTTCATCTAGCATCAACATAGACATTTTGTCAAAGTAAACTTGCAGCGCATCTTCTCTTTGACGATCAAGAGCAATTTTTTGATCATTGATATGTTCTGAACGACCCAATAGTATCGCACCAACAGCAAGAACACTTGGGACGATTAAAGATCAAGCCAATCCCACAGTGTTTTATCCTGATAGCCTGTCCAACTTGCCCAAACATAGTCCCTAACGTCATGCAAATACAAAGCCTGGGAAATCAGAAAAAGAATTGAGGCCAGAATGAGAAGCTTAACAATCAGGGCGACTGGAAGTACAGTTCCCCAGTAATTTGTAAAATCCAGAATTTTGCTTTGAGTAGAAAGAAACCACCTCTTAAGGTGACTATTTCGTCTTTCACGCATCGAAAACTTGCTTATCCCCTACATATTGTTATTCTGCTAAAAACAAGTATAGCAGATTTAATTCTTGCTCCTTCACATATTAATACACAACCAACTTTAATACTATGAACCTGCCTCCCCACAAGATTGGCGAATGATTAACTCGGTAGGCAAGATTATCTCTCGGGGCTCTTTTGCGTTACTGCTGCTCAACAGATCAATCAGCATATCTACTGCCGTCATCCCCATCCGCTGGATTGGTTGGCGAACTGTGGTAAGTGGGGGGTGCATATGTGCAGAAAGAGGCACATCATCAAAACCAATCAACGCCACATCATCCGGCACGCGCAGCCCAGCCTCAACAATTGCACGCAGCGCCCCCTGGGCCATGGCATCACTTGCCACAAAGACTGCATCGGGTTGATGCTTCAGCAGGCGCTGCATTGCCCGATACCCTCCCTCCTGTGAGAAATCCCCTTCTTCTACCAGTTCTGCTTCCACAGAGATTCGCGCCTCACTCATAGCCTGGGAATAGCCTTGCAGGCGATCAATTCCCGCCAGCATACTTTGCGGCCCAGCGATCGTCGCAATTCGCTTTCGACCCATCTTCAATAAATGAGATACAGCCTGGCATGCGCTTTCCACATTGTCGACGTCCACAAAGTGAATGGGCAGATCAACGGTAGGACGCCCTACCATCACAAATGGAAAATCACGTCCCAGCAGCGCCTCCACCAATGGATCATCCCGTTTGAGCGATGAAACGACCACGCCATCAATTAATCCGCTGTGCAAAATCTGCCGGATCATGCGGCGCTCATATTCGGGCTCTTCCAACCACAGCATCACAGAATAGTCGCGCGCATTACAAGCAGAGGTTACTCCCTGGATGAGAAGCGGGAAGTAAGGGTCAACAAACAGCTGCCCCACGGCCAAGGGAATTACCAATCCCAAGATGCGCGTTGAACCTGCCGCCAGACCGCGCGCGGCAACATTGGGTTGAAAATTTGTTTCGCGGATGACACGTAAAACACGTTCGCGAACTTCGGGACGAACATTGGGAGAGTCGTTGATTACCCTCGAGACCGTCGAGCGTGAGACCCCGCTCAGTCTGGCAATCGTTTCAAGATTCATACTTCTTCCTGGCGCCGCTCTTGAAGAAAAACACAATGGATAAAGGCTAACGAAATGAACGGAAAGGCTCTGGTTGGGAGCGCTCTCAACGCAATAGTACAGGAAACATAAAAGACTGTCAAGCATTTTGGATAAAAATCACCGAGTAACCTGTTCTCTGTTTGCACTTCAAGATCAAACTTGACAAAATACAGCTGATGATTAAAATCAATTCTATGTATATCGAAATAAACCAAGAGGGTTCAAAAAGGGAATAGTCATGAATGAGAGTGAGGAACTGCTCCGTTTTTTTAAGGCGCTGTCTGATGCCAACCGCTTGAAGATTGTCGGGCTGCTGGCGCGCCAATCCTACACGGTCGAACAGCTTTCTGCGATGCTGGACCTGGGCGCCTCCACGGTCTCGCATCATCTTGCCCGGCTTTCAGAAGCCGGGTTGGTCTCCGCTACCGCGCAGAGTTACTATAACTACTACAAATTAGAGACAGATAAACTGGAAGAAATGGCGCGCAGCTTACTTTCAGCCGATACATTGCCGGCAGTTGCCGACGATGTAGATGTCAATGCGTATGACCGCAAAATCATTGATAACTACCTCTTACCAGATGGTAGTCTGAAGGATATTCCCTCCCAAAAGAAAAAGCTGCAAGCCATCTTGCGATATATCGTGAAAGATTTTGAAACCGGGAAAAAGTATACCGAAAGAGAGGTCAACCAAATCTTATCGCGTTATCATAAAGATACCGCCAGCCTGCGCCGTGAACTGGTAGGCTTCCATCTGATGGATCGCGAAGGCGGCGGCGGGAGTTACTGGCGCACAGAAACGCCTGAAAGTGAAGCCAGTCTTCCTGAATAAGGAACCTCCTTTGTTTTTCTTGCTGATCTTCCCTCTTTGATCATATCAGGTATAATCTATCCGATTTATCCAACCAATACCCACATAGAATTCAAGGAGTTTTGAATGAAGCGTTTGATTGCCTCAATGGTTCTGGCTGGTTCCCTGCTGCTTTCCGTACCCATATCGGCGTTGGCAGCCAGTGCTGACCCGGTAGCGGGCTGCCCTGATGGCTTTACCCTGCACCAACCGCATATGATGGATGACAGCATGCCAATGGACCATAAACATGTTGGCACCTCAGCCGACCAGAACGGCGATGGCTGGGTTTGTATGAATATGGTTACGCCCAGCAGTAAGATCCACGTTCACATCGACAATAACGTTCCATTCAAGTAAATTGAATTTGTCAGGATAAGAAGATGGGCGGTAGGAACAGTCTACCGCTCATCCGTTTTTTAAGCGCCAGGAAGGCTATCCTTTCGAATAGAGCTTCACGATCTGCTGAGCATAGTCGCCCAGGCTGCAGCGCAAAGCCTCTGGCTCCAACACTTCTACGCCGCACCCCAGGCTGAGCAAGCGCCCGCGCGCGTCTTCCAACGATTTAAACGGCATGGTCAAAGTACGCCAACCTCTTTCATCCGGTGGTTCGGCCCGTTCCATCCACTCTCGCACACTGTGACCAAAGAACCAGGGCAGGTAAGAGACCATCTCAGGCGAAACGCGCACGCGCGCCAGATAGCTGCGGCGCGCCTGTTCGCTCTGCAAGCAGTTGTTCTGCCAGAAGAGGGCAAGATTAAAGTCTGGTCTGCGCTGGAAAGTTTGCCCGGTTTCCTGCACATCTACCAGTTCAATTATCGGAAAGACGCGCATCCCCCCTTCACGCGCCGCCACCAGGAACCACGCTCCAGCCTTCGAGACCAGACCATAAGGCGCAACCTGAACCTCTGATACATCAATTCCTAAATGGGAATGGTACGAAATGCGCATTTGCCGGTCCTCCCAGACCGCCTGCTGGAGGGTTAGCAAGAAAGGCGCCGGTCCTTCTTCCTGGAACCACCACGACCAATCCAGGTAAAGACGCTGCTGCACCCATCCCTGCTGCATCCGGCTGGAAGCGGGCAGCGAAGCCGAGAGCTTGAGCAGCGCCGACTGCAAATCCTGCCCAATCCCCAGGGTTTTTATCGGTGCTGGCACATCCAGCATCAGCAGCGCGCGCAGTTCTTCCTCTTTCATCCCGGTCAGGTTCGTGCGGTAGCGGTCCAGCAAAGCAAACCCTCCGCCCGGACCGCGTTCGGTATAGATGGGTACGCCCGAGACACACAGCGCTTCCACATCTCGGTAAATGGTGCGCTCTGAAACCTCCAACTGCCCCGCCAGTTCTTGCGCCGTCATTTTCCCGCGCGCTTGCAGCAGCATTAAAATGGATAACAGCCGATCTGCTCGCATAACACTTCCTCCCTGATTTCTCGGCGTGTATATATTAATTATACCAAAATAGATGACAGAAGATGTCAGGTAATCTTGCTAAGATCGTGGTATCAACATCAAGTCAAGTGAGTAAAGGAGTGCTTGCGATGAGAGAGATTGAAGTAAAAGTTGTTCGGCTGGACCCCATGCACGTTGCCGCCGCCTATGGGTTTGGGGAGCGCCCTGAAGATCAGGCCTGGCAGCAGGTGGGGCAGTTTGTAAAGCAAGCCGGGTTAGAAAATGATGGGCAGCGTCACCGCTACTTTGGTTTCAACAACCCCAGCCCTACCCCGGGCAGCCCCAACTATGGGTATGAGCAGTGGATCACCTTAGCCCCAGAAACCGAAACGATAGGCGCGATTAAGATTAAGGAGTTCGACGGCGGGCTATATGCCATCACCCCCTGCAAACTGAGCCGTATCGGCGAGACCTGGCAGCAGCTAGCCGCCTGGCTAGAGAAAAGCACCTACCGCCTTGGTAAACATCAGTGGCTGGAAGAATGTCTCCAGCCTTCACTCGAAAAATCCGCGCCGGAAGTCGGTGAAGAAAACATCGAGATGGTGCTGTACATGCCCATAACGGAATAGCGCCCGCTGAACGCCCACTGTCTTATGAAAGGTTCCGTAACCGCCGCGAGGATGCGTCCTAAATAATTGCATATTGACATCTCAACATTGTTCTCTATAATCAAACCTATGTTGAAAGCAGTTTCACTTTGCTCTAAGAAGGAAGGCAAGAAGCGCACCCATCACCGTCAGGTGGTCTGGTAGGTTTTTGCTTTCGGGAAGAAACAGGAAAAGCAGAACGGCTCGCCAGGTCACGGCGAGCCGTTTTTTGTTGTATCGTCGCAAATTAACGAACCGTTCTACAGGATCAGGATCATGAACAGAATCACATCACAATTGAACTGCATGAAGAAGCAGGGAAAGGAGAAGAAGCCGGATGAAAATCTGGTAGGTCTCGTTTTCCGGATGTAGAAAGAACTTTCAGTAAAACCGGCAGGCTTACCAGAAAAAGGTAAGCCTTTTTTTGTCCATATAAACAGAATTAGATCCGATTTTGATCAAAGAGTGAGGCCCGTATGAGTTTGGAACAGTTTGCCATTATTGAATCAACCTTGCGTGAAGGAGAACAGTTCGTTAACGCTTTCTTTACCACTGAACAAAAAGTGCAAATCGCCCGAATGCTGGATGACTTTGGGGTGGAGTATATCGAACTCACCACACCCTGCGCCTCGCCGCAAAGCGAGGCAGACTGCCGGGCAATTGCGAATTTGGGTTTGCGCGTCAAAGTGCTCACCCACACACGCTGCGTACTAGAAGATGTTCGCCGCGCAGTAGATACGGGCGTGGACGGGGTGGATGTTGTGATTGGCACTTCTTCCTATCTGCGCGAGTTTAGTCATGGGAAAAGCATCGAGAAAATCATCGAAACCGCCCAGGAAGTATTGAGTTATCTAAGCACCCAGAACGTCGAAATGCGCTTCAGCACTGAAGATAGTTTGCGCAGCAATCCCGAAGACCTGTACCGCGTTTATGAGGCAGTCGACCAGATGGGGGTCGACCGGGTAGGGATTGCCGATACGGTTGGCATTGGCACGCCCCTTCAAATTTATGAGCTGGTGCGTGGGCTGCGCCAACGGGTGCGCGCCGATATTGAGTTTCACGGGCATAATGACACGGGCTGCGCCATTGCTAACGCCTTCGTCGCCCTGGAAGCCGGGGCCACCCACATCGATACCAGCATCCTCGGCATAGGCGAGCGCAACGGCATCACGCCCCTGGGCGGCTTGATTGCCCGGCTGTATGCCATCAACCCTGGTTCGGTCACAAAATACAAACTGCCGGCGCTGCGCGAACTGGACGGCTACATCGCCAGTCTGGTAGGCATTGATATTCCTTTCAACAACTACATCACCGGCTATTCCGCTTTCACGCACAAGGCGGGCATTCACGCCAAAGCGGTTCTCAATAACCCTTCCACTTATGAAGTGCTGCGCCCCGAAGATTTTGGGCTGACGCGCTACATCCACATCGCCCACCGCCTGACCGGTTGGAACGCTATTCGCAACCGCGCCGATCAGTTGGGGCTCAGTCTTTCAGATGATCAGGTAAAGGTGATTACCGAAGAAATTAAACACCTTTCGGACCAGCGTTCTCTGACCCTGGAAGATGTAGATCGTCTTCTCACCACCGCCCAGCATATCGGGGCTGAATCATGGAGTGAAAACCAGTAGTCTTGCTGCTGCCGTTCGAATGAAAACCAATCTCAAATCCTTTCTTACGACTTCTTTTGGAGAGATCTCATGGGACAAACCCTCTCGGAACAAATCTTATCGCACGCTGCCGGTCATGTAGTTCAGGCTGGCGATCTGGTCGTTGTAGCGCCCGACGTAGTGATGAGCCACGATTCGCTCACACCCAGCATTATTCGTATTATGCAAGATGAACTGGGCGCTCCTAACGTCAAGAACCCCGAACAGTTGGTAATGGTAATGGACCATGTTTCTCCCGCTTCAACGGTAGGGACAGCCAACTCACAGAACGTGGTGCGCCGCTTTGCCCGCGAGCAGTCCGTACGCCTGTTTGACGTAGGCCGCGGCATCTGCCATCAGGTACTGGTAGAAGAAGGTATCGCCGCGCCTGGAAGGATCGTGCTGGGATCTGACTCGCATTCCACCAGCTACGGCTCGGTAGGCGCGTTCGGTTCTGGCATGGGCTCCACCGATATTGCCCTGGTATGGGCTACAGGGCGCACCTGGCTGCGCGTGCCCGAGACTGTCCGCGTGCAGGTAAGCGGGAACTTCTCCCCCTGGATCGATGCTAAAGATCTGGCGCTGAAGATTTGCCAGGTGCTGACGATTGCGGGCGCCAATTACGCTGCGGTCGAGTATCACGGGCTAAGCTGGCTGCCGCTTCCGGGCCGACAGACCATCGCCAGCATGGCAGTCGAAGTGGGCGCAAAGGTGGGCATCTTCCCGCCCGATGGTGAAGTCGCCGAACGATTTTCCATACCAGCGTGGCTCTACGTGGATCCCTCCGCCGAGTACGCTCGCACTGTGGAGATCGATCTGAACACGCTCGAGCCGCAGGTAGCAGTGCCGCATGCGGTAGATCACGTGGTAGATCTTTCGAATGTGTCGGGCACACACGTAGACGTTGTATTCTTGGGCACCTGCACAAATGGGCGCTACGAAGACATGTGCCAGGCTGCCGAGATTCTGCGCGGCAGGCAAATCGCGCAAGATGTGCGCTTCCTGGTCACCCCCGCTTCCTCCCGCGAAATGGCCCGCGCCGCCGCGGATGGCACCCTGACAACCTTAATTGAGGCAGGAGCCACCGTCACTTCGCCGGGTTGTGGCCCCTGCATGGGTCGCCACAATGGCACCCTGGGCGATGAAGATATCTGCCTATCCACCGCCAACCGCAATTTCAAAGGCCGCATGGGCTCCCCCAACGCGCAGATTTACCTGGCCTCACCCGCTGTGGCAGCCGCTACGGCCCTTACCGGAACCATTACTGACCCGCGCAGTTTATAACCGAAGGAAGGATAGCATCATGGCAAGAATTTGGAAATTTGGATCTGATGTCGATACCGACCAGATTGTACCCGGTCGTTACGCCCCCTACATGCGCCCGGACGCGGATGTTGGACAGGCCGCTTTTATCGAAGCCCGCCCTGAATTCAATCAAAACGCACAGCCCGGCGATATTATTGTCGCTCAATATAACTTTGGCTGCGGCTCCTCTCGTGAATATGCGGTCGACGCCCTGAAACGACGCCAGGTAGGCGCGGTCATTGCGCTCAGTTTTGCGCGCATCTTCTTCCGCAACGCCCTCAACCTGGGCATTCCGCTGTTTGTAGCCCCCGATATTATTAGTGAAGTGTCGGATGGGGAACAGGTCAGCCTGGATCTGGAAAACCAACGCCTGCTGGTTGGCGACGACGAGCAAATCTTCACCCTGCCCGAACTGCCCACCTTTGCCCGCGAGATTCTGGCAGCCGGCGGCATCGTACCTTATGTCAAACAGTATGGTCGTTTTCCAGGAGAAGATTAGACCATGCCGGCTGTGACCAACCCGCAGTTGTGCGTGATCGAAGGTGACGGCATCGGGCACGAAGTTATTCCAGCAGCAGTGGAAGTGCTGCGCGCCGTCGTTCCTGGGCTGCGCACCGTCTCCGCCGAGGCAGGCTGGGACTGCTTCCGCCGGCACGGTGTTTCGGTTCCGCCAGAAACGTTAACCACCATCCGCGAATGCGGCGCAGCCTTGTTTGGGGCAGTTTCCTCCCCAGCGCGTAGGGTGGAGGGCTATCGCAGCGCCATTTTGACGATGCGCCAGGAGCTTAACCTATACGCAAACCTACGCCCTGTACACAGCCTGCCGCGGGTGTCGCCTCGCCCTGATGTGGACCTGATGGTGGTCCGTGAAAACACCGAAGGTTTGTACGCCGGGCGTGAACGTCTGGAAGATGCGAATACCGCCGTCGCGGAGCGGGTCATTACGCGTGCAGCCTCCCTGCGCCTGGCGCAGCGTGCCCTGGCGCTGATGCGCACCAGCGGACGCCGCCGGTTAACCATTGTCCACAAGGCCAACATCCTGCCGCTCACCGACGGCCTGTTCCGCGACACCGTCCGCGCCGCCGTCCAAGAAGCCGTCCAGGATGGCGGCCAGGATCAGGATGGCTACGAAGTCCAGGTCGACGAACTGCTGGTGGATATTGCCGCACTAAAAATGATAGCCGAGCCGGAACGCTTCGATGTCATCATCACGACCAACCTTTTCGGTGATATCCTTTCCGATGAGGCCGCTTACTGGTGCGGTGGCATGGGTCTGGCCCCTTCGCTCAATTGGGGCGAAGGCGCGGCGCTTGCTGAACCCGTCCACGGCTCCGCACCGGATATTGCCGGGAAAGGCATCGCCAACCCAATTGCCGCCATTCTCAGCGCCGCGCTGTTAGCCCGCTACGCCTGGGATCTCCCTCAGGCCGCCGCACAGATCGAAGCCGCCGTCAGCGCGGCCCTGGCCCAGGATCTGCGCTTCGAAGGATCCGTCCTCAGCCCGACCCAAACCACCGGCGCCATCACCCATGCCGTGCTGAACCGGTTAGAAGAATGGGTTTAAGGGTAGGTAAACTCATAAGTCAAGTCTACCCTACCCGTAACTGCTGTTATTCGATAGGAAGAGGAAAAGATGAAAATTGGCGTTTTATGCTCGCGCGTTCGCGTGGAAGAAAAATGGATCTTTGAAAACCTGGAACGGCGCGGAATCGCATACGACAAAATCGACGATCGCAAAATTGCGCTGCAGTTGGCAGCGCCGGGGCCCTGGCGTGATTACGGCGTAGTGCTGGAACGCAGTCTGTCCTACAAAAACGGGTTATATACGACTCAGGTGCTCAATTCCTGGGGCGTTCCCACTGTGAACATGGCACAGGTAGCCCTCACCTGCGGCGATAAGCTGGCGACATCGGCTGCCCTGCAGCAGGCAGATGTTCCCCAACCGCGTGTCTGGCTGGCTTTCACCTCTGAAGCCGCCCTAGAGATCATGGAAGAAATTGGCTATCCAGTGGTGCTTAAACCAGTGGTCGGTTCGTGGGGCCGCCTGCTGGCGAAAATTAACGACCGCAAATCAGCCGAAGCCATCCTGGAACACAAAGAAGTCTTGGGTTCCTTCCAACACTCCGTTTTCTATATTCAGGAATTCATTCGCAAACCGGGCCGCGATATTCGCTCCTTCGTCATTGGCGACCAGACGGTATGCGCCATCTACCGCAGTTCCTCGCACTGGATCACCAATACCGCTCGTGGTGGACAGGCCGAGGTCTGCCCGGTGACGCCCGAGATTCACGAATTGAGCATACGCGCCGCACAGGCAGTAGGCGGCGGCGTGGTCGCCATCGATATCCTGGAAGATCCAGACCGGGGTTACCTGATTAACGAAGTCAACCACACGATGGAGTTTCACTCCACAGTCCCCCTCACCGGGGTTGACATTCCAGGCATGATCATCGATTACGCTCTGAGTATCGCGCGGGCAGAAGCGGAAACAATACAGCCTGGCTAAAGAGCAGCGCAGAGAGTCCACCTCACAACGCGATCTCGTCTCACAGGCCAGCCCGTGGGACTGTTCGTTCTCGGCCTGCCAGCCTTATCCTTGCGACGACTGCGGAAGATCCTCGACCAGCCCCGGGTCGCCGATCTCGCGCGCCGCGCGGGTCAGCAGTTCGAGGCCCTTCCCAATCAAAAAATCCAGCAGATGCTGATCTTCGGCGCTCGGATGGGCCTGAGCTTCCAACCGGTCTAGCAGTTTAATCATTGAACCGCGGTAGCCGCTCGAAATATGCGCCCAGGCCGAATCGGCTGAAAGCCGCTCCAGCCGCTGCACGATCATGCGCAGCAGATCGAGGCGAGCGGCCAGACTGCTGGGCGAATTCACTTCCTCCTCAGGTCATAGCGGTAAGCGTTGGTCTCACGCTGAACAAAGCCCACCCGCTGGTACAGGCGATTCGCCGCTTCACGCGCCGGGCGCGAAGTGAGGTCCACCGTCTTTGCGCCCTTCTTCCTGGCGATTTCAACCGCTTCACGCGTCAGCGCCGCGCCCATTCCCTGACCACGCGCTTCCGTATCCACCACCACATCTTCAATCCAGGCCAATATCCCGGTTGGTACATAAAACGTAGCCAGCGTCAGTGTGCCGAGGATCTTCCCCGCATCATTACGCGCCACTAACAGGGTACTGGCATCTGAAGAAACAATTTGTTCCAGCAGTTCGCGCGACGGCGCCGGGCTGGAGGTAGACAACTGTGGCACCAGCCGCGCAAACGCCTCGACAACTTCATCGGTAACCTGGGTAACTTCTGAAATTTCCATCGTACAACAACCCCTTAATATTCTTGGACTATTTTTTTTCAAACCAGTCTGATGGCATGGGGACATCCTGGTCACTTGCAGTCATATCTCCCCGCAAACCATTCCCTACAAACCAACGCACCCGGTGCTGAGTATACTATAGAGATGCCCTACCCGAGAACAACCCGTGATCAAGGAAACCTGTCTCCAGGGACTGTCGTTCGTGCAGCCCGCGCGGGTGAGTTTGTTTTGACGGGCAGATGCGGTAAAATGGGGGATCTGCAAATGCGAACATTACAGGAGATGGGAAATGTTTAAATACCGCTGGCTCTGGTCCCTCCTGATCATCGCGGTCGCCGCTGGCATCCTGCTGCCGCTCTCACCACTTTACCGCCCCGTGCCAGATGTTGACCAGAGCGTTTACCTTTATGTCAGTTCTCGCATGCTGGAAGGCCAGGCGCCCTACCAGGACGCGTGGGATCACAAACAGCCCCTCACCTACTTCATCTACGCCGCCGGGCTGGCCCTCTCGAACGGTTCGCTGTGGGGCATTTGGGTCATCGAGTTAATCTTCCTGGCGCTCACCGGGCTGCTGGGGTTCCATCTACTGCGCCGCCTGACCAGCCCACTCATCAGCTTCCTATCCGCAGCGGCTGCGCTCCTGACCCTATTCTTAATCATCTGGGGCTACTCGGTCGAAGAACTGGCTCTACCCTTTCAGACTGCCGCGCTGGTTTTGTTTGCCGGTTATCTCAACACGCACCGGCCCACGCAAAAAATGAGCTACAGCTTTGGACTGGGCCTGCTGTTGGGCATCACCTTCTTCCTGAAACAAAGCTTGATCGCGGTGGCTCTTTCCGTGCTGCTGGTGTTGGCTGTGCGCATCATCACCCGGCGCCAATGGATCAATCTGCTGCATCTGGCTGTGGCCGGAACGGGTTTTGCGGTCGTCGCCGCCCTCCTGCTGGCTTATCTGGCCTTCAACGGCGCTCTCCAGGCCTACTGGAATGCTGCCTTCGCTTTCAATTTGTCTTACGCCAACCTGGGAACCCTCGAACGGTTGAGCGCCCTGCTAAATTCAGTGGAGTATGTCTCCACTGTACCGGGGTTATTTGTGGCGCTGGTGCTGTGGATTGTGGTGGTCGTGGTCGTCCTGCTCCAAAACGGCCCGCGCCTGGCAGGCCGTGTACAACACCGCCTTTTCCGTCCAGCGATGCTGCTGATCGGCGCGCTGCTGGTGCTGGCCTGTCTGGCTGGAGAATGGATTGGCAGCGAGCCTGGCCTGGGCCTGGTGCAGCAGTCCCTGCTGTTCGCCGGAGTCCTGTTCCTCGCCCTGGGCCTGGTTACGACGCCTCGGCGCCTGCGTTTGCGCATGGCAGCCCTCCTGCACGAAACCCCGCTGCTGCCTGACCTGGAAAAGAGTTCGTCTGGTCGCTTGCTCAGCGCCATGCTCAGCCTGTCCGCGCTGGCTTTCCCGCTGACCCTGTTGTTAATGACGCTCTCTGGGCGCAGCTATGTCTACTACTTCATCCCCCTGGTGCCGCTGCTGCTGCTCTTGCTGGGATTGACTGGCGGCGTGCTGACCGAAGCAAGCGCCAGCCCACGCGGGCGCAAGCTGGCCTCCGTGCTGATCTTCGCACTGTGCGCCGGACTGGCGTTTAACCCACTGCTGCTGCTCTCGAGCGCGTACCGCAAGCCGCTCCATCCCCAACCCCCCGCGATTGGAGCGTACATCAGCACGCATACCAGCGCGCAAGATACCATCCTGGCCTGGGGCAAATACACCACCTACGCTTACTATGTCTCCGGTCGCAAAGCGCCTACCCGATACTTCTACCAGGCGCCCCTGGATGAAGAAAGTTACAACGCCCGCTTTCACGTCAGCGACGAAGTGCTGCGCAGCCTGCAAGAACAAAAACCTGTCTTATTCCTGATTGGCGACAGTCCCGGCGCACCGGCTGGCCCCAAACCTCTCACCTGCCCTGCCAATAACCCCATCATCGACTACGTCTGCTCTCACTATCAATATAACGGCAACGTGGACGAGTTCCAGGTCTACCAGCTTGTGCAGTAAACGGAAGCAGTATGCCGCTCCTCTTCACCACCCATGTCGATACTCCGCTGGGCCCCCTCCTGGCAGCCGCCGTAGAGGATCGCAACAGCATCTGCCTGCTGGAGTTCGCCGACCAGCCCCAACGGGTACATGCTCACCTTACCCGTCTTGAGCGGCGCTTTTCCAGCGCCACCACCCCACTGACCGGCAGCTTGCCCATCTTCAACTTACTGCGCCAGGAACTGGATGAATACTTCACCGGTCAGCGCCTGGCGTTTGATCTCCCGCTGCTGTATCCCGGTACATCCTTTCAACAGTCTGTGTGGGATGCCCTGCGCGCCATCCCCTACGGCGAAACCCGTACCTACGCAGAAATGGCCGCCCAGTTGAATCATCCGCAAGCCGCCCGCGCCGTCGGCGCGGCCAACGGGCGCAATCCCCTCTCGATCCTCATTCCCTGCCACCGCCTGATCCGTAAAAATGGCGGCCTGGGTGGCTACGGCGGGGGCTTGTGGCGCAAACAGCGCCTGCTTCAGCTAGAGCAGGCGCTGGATGCAGCAGGCGCTGCAGGAAGCAGAATGCGATGGACTTCATCCGGCTGAGGCGTGCCATTTGCAAGGCGTCGAAAAGCCCAGAAACTGAAAGCCGTGCTTTTCCAGAATTGCGCGGCTCATGGGGCTGGCATCCACCGTCAAAAAGCGAAAGCCGCGCTGACGCGCTTCGCGCGCCCGGATCACCAGCAGCGCCGTGTAGTAACCCCGTTTCCGGTAGGCTGTCAGGGTAGAGCCGCCCCACAGGCTGGCAAACTGCGTCGGTGGGTGAAAGTACACCCAGGCTGCGCTGACCACCCGACCCGCATCCCACATCGCATAGATGCTCAACTGCTCTGGCGTTTGCTGCAAGTCACGCGTCAGCCACTCGCCCAGCCGCCCGTGGTCAGTCTCCCAAATCTCATCCTCCATCCGCATCAATTCTCGCACCCCTTCTGGACTGGTAATACGCGCAATCTCCGGCAGTTCCAATGTCCAGTAAAACCCCGGCGCGTTCTCCAGATCCAGCACCATCAGGGCTTCCGAAGGCTCCAACTCAAATCCACGCGCTGCCAGCCGCTGGCGTAAATCAGCCGGCGTGTCATGGTCATAAACCTTCCACTCAAACTCTTTGATCCCCAGCAACTCAAAATAGGCCACCTGAGCATCAATCTCGGCCTCAACTGTGTTTGCGTCCATCCGTGAATAAGGAATAAAACTAGTCTTGTCTTCACGGTTTACGTGCCGGATCACCCGTCCAGCCACTTCCCGCCGGGAGCCAGGAAACGCCAGGTCGATACGTTGTTCCTGATCAAAAATAGCCAGCAGCTCGTTCAATTCCATCGGTCTTTACCAACACCCCTTTTAATTGAGGATAACAGATCAAAGCCGCCCATCCTTCGCAGCCGCTCTGCTGCCAGGCCCGCTGATCCAATCGCACAGGTCGAAATTTTATCACTTTCCACCGGTCACCAGATCCAATTTCCCCGCCAGAACCCATCTCGTATGACTTGGACTATAATGGAACTTACACGCAAGTCCCAATCTTTCAATTCATCAAATCAACCAGGATAGGAATTTCCAATGAACAAGCAATCCCAACCCGTTACTGCCATCGTTGTAGGCGCCGGTGGGCGTGGTATGACCTACTCCATGTTTTCACAGGAACACCCCGACCGGTTGAAGATCGTCGGTGTGGCTGAGCCGCTGGAATATAACCGCAGCAAAATGGTCGCAGCATACAACCTGCCGGCTGAAAATGTCTTTAGCGATTGGAAAGAACTGGCAAGTAAACCCCGTCTGGCCGACATGGTCATCATCGCCACGCAGGATGCCATGCACGCTGAACCGGCCATTGCCTTTGCTGAGAAGGGTTACGCCATCCTGCTGGAAAAGCCGATGGCTCCCACGGAAGCAGACTGCCAGCGCATTGTGAAAGCCGCCAAAGAGAATCAGGTGCTGTTCGGTGTCTGCCACGTCATGCGCTACACCCACTATACCCAAAAGCTCAAAGCGCTGGTCGATTCGGGGCTGATCGGCGAAGTGGTTACCATGCAGCACCTCGAGCCGGTAGGTTACTGGCATCAGGCCCATTCTTTCGTGCGCGGCAACTGGCGTAACGAACAGGAATCTTCTTTCATGCTGCTGGCGAAATCCTGCCATGATCTGGATTGGATTCGCTATATCATGGGCGAACCCTGCCAGTCGCTTTCCTCCTTTGGCTCACTCAAGCACTTCCGCAAGGAAGAAAAGCCAGCCGAAGCAAAAGAGGCTACCCGCTGCCTGCACTGTGACTACGAACCTGAGTGCCCTTACTCAGCCAAGAAGATCTACCTCGGTCGCCTGGCCCAGGGTAATGCTGGCTGGCCAGTCAGTGTTGTCACCCCTGACCCCACTGTCGAGACCCTGACCGCCGCCCTCGAAACCGGCCCTTACGGGCGCTGCGTGTACGAATGCGACAACGACGTGGTCGATCACCAGGTGGTCAACATACAGTTCGCCAGCGGCAAGACCGCTACCTTCACCATGACGGCCTTCAACCAGGCCGCGCACCGCAAGACGCGCATTTTTGGCACGCGCGGTGAGTTATACGGTGATGGCGAAAACATCGAACACTTTGACTTCATGACCGACAAAACCACAGTCATTTCGACTGTCGAATCCGATGGCACCCAGTTGGGCGGGCATGGCGGCGGCGACTACGGCCTGATGGACCGCTTTGTAGCAGCCGTCTGCGAGCAGAACCCCAACCTGGTTCTCTCTGGCCCGGATGAATCCCTCGAAACGCACCGCATGGTGTTTGCCGCCGAACGGTCGCGCCGCAACCATACCGTCGAAGATTTGTGAGGCCCAGCTTGTGACTGCTCCTGCCCTCATTATCATGGCTGCCGGCATTGGCAGCCGCTACGGCGGTCTGAAACAGGTGGACCCCATTGGCCCCAGCGGTGAAATCATCATTGACTACTCCGTCTTTGATGCTCTGCGGGCCGGTTTTGGTAAGGTCGTTTTCCTGATCCGTAAAGAGATCGAAGACATCTTTCGTGAAAAGATCGGCCAAAAGGTCGAGAACCGTGTGGAGACGGTCTACGTCTATCAAGAACTGGCCGACCTGCCGCCCGGCTTCAGCGTACCACCCGACCGCAAAAAACCGTGGGGCACCGCACACGCGGTGTTGAGCTGCCGCGCGGTCGTGGACCAGCCCTTCGCAGTCATCAACGCCGATGACTACTACGGAGCAGGCGCATTTCAAGTGCTGGCCGACTATCTACGTCAGGCGCACGATCAACCCGGTTTGTACGACTACTGCATGGTCGGCTATACGCTGCGCAATACCCTTTCCGAGTTTGGCAGCGTGGCCCGCGGCATCTGTGAGATCTCTCCGGCGGGCTATCTGCAAGCCGTGCATGAGCGCACCCACATCGTGAAAGCGGGGTCAGATGCGAAGTTCACCGAAGACGGAGAGCATTATCATGACCTTTCCGGAGATGCTACCGTCTCGATGAATATGTTCGGCTTCACGCCCAGCTTCTTTGACGAACTGGCGCTGCGCTTTCCACGCTTTTTAGAGAAGAACGCTGGCAATTTGCAGAAAGCAGAGTTCTTCCTGCCAGACGTTGTGAACGCCCTCTTGCAAGAAAACCGGGCCCAGGTAAAAGTTCTGCCGACCGGCGAAAAGTGGTTTGGCGTGACCAACCCAGAAGACCGCGCCTATGTGCAAGGCGCCCTGCGCCAGTTGGTCAGCCAGGGCGTTTATCCCGAGTCACTCTGGAATGGTGAACACACCAATGCCTGACCTACCAGCCGGTCTGACCACTATCGTGCAGCAGTTCCAGATCGATGGCACATTCATCGATCTGGCGCCGCACGGTTCCGGGCACATCAACGACACGTACCTCGGCCGCTACCAGACGGCGCACGGCGTGGAGCGTTTTATCCATCAGCGCATCAACCATCAGGTGTTCCGCCAGCCCGAAAAGGTGATGGGAAATATTGAGCGCGTCACCCGCTATGCCCGTGAACAGATTCAAGCCGCGGGCGGCGACCCATCCCGCGAGACGTTGACTCTGGTTCCTACCCGCGCTGGCGCTTCCTTCTTCCGCACGCCGGCCGGTGAATACTGGCGCACCTACCGGTTCATTCGTGGCGTGCATACCTGTGAAGTTGCAACCGAACCGCGCCAGGCCTACCACGCCGCGCGCGCCTTTGGCCGCTTCCAAAAGCTGCTCGACAGCCTGCCCGGTGAGCGCTTGCACGAGACCATTCCCAACTTCCATCATACCGGCAAGCGCTTTGCGGCCTTTCAGCAGGCCGTCCGTGCCGATGTCCATCACCGGGCGCAGTTCTGTCGCGCTGAAATTGATTTCATTTTGCAGCGCCAGGCCGATGCGGCTGTGGTGGTAGACATGCTGGATCAGGGTCTTTTACCAGAGCGTGTGACCCACAATGATACCAAGCTAAACAACGTGCTGATGGATGACCAGACCGGCGAAGGCATCTGCGTGATCGATCTGGACACGATGATGCCCGGCTCTGCGCTGTATGACTTTGGCGATCTGATTCGCATGGGTACCGCCACCGCTCCCGAAGACGAGCCAGACCTGAGCAAAGTAAGCGTCGATCTGAATATGTTCGACTGGCTGGCACGCGGTTATCTCGAAGCTGCCCGCGATTTCCTGACCCCACAAGAATGGCAGTATCTACCCTTTGGCGGCAAGTTGATCACCTTTGAGCAGGCCATCCGCTTTCTCGGCGATTACATTCAAGGCGACGTGTACTATAAGATCCACCGCCCTGGTCACAATCTGGACCGCGCCCGCAATCAGATTAAGATGGTAGCGGATATGGAACAGAAAATGGATCAGATGCAGGCCATCGTCGCGCGCTGCCAGACAGCATAAGTACACGAACTTTAACCGAAAGAGCGGAGGGTGGATACTCCTCCGCTCTTTCGGTTAAAACCTTCTAGTTAAACCTATTCTTCGTCATCCATATGTTGGATAATGGCCTGTCCAAAGGCGTCCGTCTTCAACTGCGTGGCCCCTTCAGGCATTTGCAGCACAAGGTCGCGGGTGACCGTCTTGGCCTCAATCGCGCCCGAGATGCCCTTAATCACCATCTCTGCCGCTTCCGGCCAGCCCATATAGCGCAGCATCATTTCACCGGATAGGATCACCGAACTGGGGTTCGCCCGGTTCAGACCCGCCGAATGCGGGGCGATGCCGTGCGTGGCTTCGAAGACCGCGCAGCCCGTAACATAGTTAATGTTGCCACCCGGGGCAATCCCCAACCCACCCACCTGGGCCGCCAGGAAGTCAGAAATATAATCGCCGTTCAGGTTAGGAGCGGCAAGCACATCATATTCCTCAGGAAACGTCAGCGCGCGCGCAAAGGCATTGTCCGCAATCAAATCCTTGACGATCAGCGTGCCTTCTTCGATCGCCTTATCCCATGCTTTGTTTGCCGCCTCTTCTCCCTGCCTGGCTTTCAACTCATCGTACTCTTGCAGGGTATAGACCTTATCACCGAATTCTTCCCGCGCCAGATCGTACCCCCAGTTGCGGAACGAGCCTTCGGTATATTTCATAATGTTGCCTTTATGTACCAGAGTCACACTCTTGCGGTCATTCTCCAATGCATAGCGAATTGCTGCTCGCACCAGGCGCTTGGTCCCCTCTTCAGAAATGGGCTTAATCCCGATCCCACTGGTGGCCGGGAAGGCCATCTTGGCATATTCTTCTGGGAAGTTCTCTTTGAAAATCTGCTTAAAGCGCGCATTCTCTGGGGTGCCGTTCTCGAACTCGATCCCTGAATATAAGTCTTCAGTGTTTTCGCGGAAGATCACCATATTCACTTTTTCAGGATGCTTTACCGGAGAAGGAATGCCATCGAAGTAGCGCACCGGGCGCAGGCAAACATACAGGTCCAGTTCTTTGCGCAGCGCCACATTCAGTGAACGCATCCCGCCGCCTACCGGAGTCGCCAGTGGGCCTTTAATGCCTACCAGGTAAGTGCGGAAGGCTTCCAGCGTATCTTCTGGCAGCCAGTTATGGACAGAATCATAAGCCTTCTGCCCAGCCAACACCTCTTTCCACATGACCTTGCGGTTACCTTGATACGCCTTTTCGACAGCCGCGTCCATTACTGGCTGCGCTGCTCGCCAGATATCCGGTCCAGAACCATCACCGATAATAAATGGAACAATTGGGCAGTCTGGAACATTCAGCCTGCCGTTCTGCATGGTAATTCGTTCTCCAGTTTGTTCTGTCATATTGCTGATCTCCTATCCCTGTTTCAGATCCTACTATTGTAATAAAATTGGGGAGTTTATAGACACCTTTTCTATAAGTATATGTGTGATTTTTTTATAATGCAAACAGGTGATTTTTAAAGTAAGTCTTCATCCAGAATGGCCCATTCGCCGGAACCTTCACGATAAAGTGGGGTTATTAACCGTGAGGTATCACCCACTAATGGCGCTCCACCCAAACATTTTTTTATACTTCCCCGCTTTTCCACCGGAAAGAGGATCTAAAACTACCTCTCAAGACGGTATGCTTATTCACGAAGCGCCGCAGCAAACATTACACCTCCCATTAGCCTGTTGCAAGATAAAACCATCGTTGTGACGGTACCCTTCATAGAGAGGTAAAGTATGTTCCAAAAGGCCTGGTATTCGATTGGTAAGTATGGCGCGCGCGCTTTTGCACACCTGGTATTAAAAACAGACGTAGTTTGGAAAACGGACCGCCCACAAGGGCCAATCATCTTGGCAGTCAATCATCCCAGCACCACTGATCCGATCGTGGTCACCACACTGGTTCCCGAACAAACCAGCATCCTCATCAAAGAAACCCTCTTTCGCATTCCCTTCCTGGGCCCGTCCCTCAAAATGTCAGGCCACATTCCGGTGTTAGCGGGCAGTGGAAAAGCCGCCTTACAAGAAGCCACCCGGCAGCTGCAAGCAGGCCGCACCATCGTCATCTTTCCAGAAGGGGATATCAGCCCGATGGAAGGTGGACACCTCAAACCACATACCGGCGTGGCGCGTCTGGCCCTGAGTACGGGCGCGCCGGTCGTTCCGGTCGGCATCAGCCTGGACTCAAGCTGTATTCAGTGCATTGAGGCCGAAGTAGATGGAGAAAAGGAAACTGGAACCTGGTACCTGCACGGGCCTTATATGGTCACAGTCGGCGCAGCGCTGCACTTTGAAGGCAGCCCTGAAGATCGCGCGCTAGTTCTCCAAGTTTCAGAGCAAGTGATGCAGCAGATTGTACAGCTTTCCCATGAAAGCAAGCTCCGGCTGGAAGCCTCTCAGGCCTCCAGCAGCATGTCCCTTCCCATCCGGTTGTTCAACCTGGGCATGCGTACCCTGCTGGCGATGTAGCCGCTGCCTGGCTATCTTGCGCTAACCCCCATGCGCTTGCTCGCGCACCTGTGGCATCACTTCCTCAGCAAACAGCCGGATTTGCTCTTCTGAAGGTTCGCTGGGCGCGAAGATGAAGCCATCCATGCCCTGGTCAAGCACCAGCCGGGTAATATCGTCCACCCATTGTGAAACCGGGCCATCAAACGGTCCCGCAGAAACGCCGTCGACGATCCGTCCCATGACGTTGTAAAGCCGCTTGATCTCTGACGGGTTACGGCCTGCCTGTTGAGCGGCCTGATCAATCTGGCGATTCTTTTCCAAAAGCTGCTCCGGCGGCACATAAGAGGAAGAAGGAATCCAGCCATCTCCCAACTGTCCGGTCAGGGCCAGCATGCGCGCGTGAATGGCCCCAATCCAAATGCCCACCGCATGGGCTGGCTGCGGCCCGGCGTGTGTGCCTTTCAACTGGTAATACTGACCATCAAACCGGATCCCCCGCTGACCGCTCCAGATCGCACGAATAACTTGAACTGCTTCTTCCAGGGCCATCACCGCTTCACCCGGTTCGCGCCGGGGACCGCCCATGGCAGCCACCCCATCCCAAAAGGCGCCTGCCCCCAGGCCCAGTTCCACGCGCCCACCTGTAATCTGATCCAATGAAGCTACCGCTTTCGCCAGCATAGCCGGCGGGCGCAGCGGCAGGTTCGCCACATCTGTGAAAAAGCGAATATGCCGCGTCTGTGGGGCCAGTGCGCTCATTAGCGTCCAGGTATCAAAGAAGCGGCTCTGGTAAGGATGATCCTGAATACCGATCAGATCCAGTCCCAGTTCATCCGCCAACTGCACCTGGCGCAGTAAATCGTTATAACTGTCCGCATTCGGCGTGAGAAAGTAACCAAACAAAAGTCTTTCCTCATGATCTACCATGTCGTCCTCCTGAAAAAGATCGCGGCCAGGCCCTTACCTCTGAGAGAAGGTAGACGCGCGCTCACTTCTTGATTTGCTGCCACTTTGCCGCCAGCCGCTCTTCAAAGCGAGCCTGGTCAATCACAAAGCGCTCATGTTCCCCCTCGGCGATTTTCTCCACCTCGTCCCAGGCTTCGATCTTAAAAACCAGCCGCCGCCGGTCCACTTCCACCAACTCTGATCGGAAGCGCACTTCCATCCCCACTGGAGTCGCTCCCAGGTGACGCACATCGACCCGCGTCCCCACGCTGCTCTGTCCATCTGCCAGGTGCGGCAGCAGGCCGTAATGCGCGGTCCGCTCCAGGTAGCTGATCATACGTGGGGTGCTTAACACCGGCGGCAGGCTTTCGCCCCCCGAGACACGCGCCGTATCACCTTCTTCCACCACTACCGTCATTTCATTAATCAGCCCTACTTCAACGGTCATTAATAAATCCTCCTATAAGTAGTTCAACTTTCCATAAGTATAGCAAGTCTCCTATAAAAAGAGCAGCCGCCCAAGAAGGTCTGGGCGGCTGTGTTTCTACACCACAAAGGCGTTAAATGCCCTTCGCCAGGTGGTAATACACCTCGTTCCAACGCAGTTCCTTCTTGAACTCTGACAGCTTCGTGTCCCGATTGATCTTCACGAACTCCATGCCGGCCATCTCGGCGAAATCTTCTATGTGCTCGGCTGTCACCACCTGGCTGAAACCAGTGTGGTGCGCCCCACCCGCGTAAATCCAGGCCGCAGCCGCGACCTGTAAATTCGGTCGAGGGATCCATACCACCCGCGCCACAGGCAGGTTCGGCAGGGGCTGGTCAGGCGGCACCACGTCGACTTCATTCACCAGCATACGGAAGCGGTTCCCCATATCCATCAGCGAAGCGTTGATGGCCGGACCGTTCTTCACATTGAACACCAGGCGCGCCGGGTCAGCCTTGCCGCCAATCGAAAGCGGGTGGATTTCGATGCGGGGTTTCTGCTCCGCAATCGAGGAACAAACCTCCAGCATGTGCGCACCCAACACCTTCATGCCTGCGCCACTGGCAGAAAGGTGATAGGTGTAATCTTCCATGAAGGATGTCCCACCTTCCAGCCCCGCACCCATCACTTTCATCGCGCGCACCAGGGCGGCTGTCTTCCAGTCGCCTTCCGCGCCAAAGCCGTATCCATCTGCCATCAGGCGCTGCACTGCCAGGCCAGGCAGTTGTTTCAGACCGTGCAGGTTTTCAAAAGTTGTGGTGAAGGCCTTAAACCCACCGTTTTCGAGGAAGCGCCGCATACCCAGTTCAATCCGGGCGGCTTCACGCAGGTCTTGCCGGTGTGGACCATCTGACCGCAGCGCTTCAGCCAGCGTATACTGGTTTTCGTACGCCTCAACCAGGTGGTCAATTTCATTGTCGCTAACTTCACTCACGCAGTCAGACAGATCGCCGACCGCGTAGCCATTGACCGAGTACCCTAAGCGAATTTGCGCCTCCACCTTGTCGCCTTCCGTCACGGCTACTTCACGCATATTATCGCCAAAGCGAGCAATCTTTTCTCCTTGCGAATCATCCCACGCGCAGGCTGCCCGGGCCCAGACGCCTAGCTGATGCTGCACATCTTGATCCTGCCAGTAGCCGACCACCACCTTGCGGTTCAAACGCATTCGTGTCCCAATGAACCCAAACTCACGGTCCCCATGCGCGGACTGATTCAAATTCATGAAGTCCATATCAATCGATGACCAGGGAATCTCACGGTTGAACTGCGTGTGCAGGTGCAAAAACGGTTTCTTCAGCACATTCAACCCGGCAATCCACATCTTGGCTGGAGAGAAAGTATGCATCCAGGTGATTAGCCCGACACAATTTGGAGCCGCGTTTGCCTCCAAGCACAGGTTATAAATCGCATCCGGATTCGTCAACACAGGTTTAAAAACAACGCTGACCGGAATTTCCGCTGACTGCGACAATTCCTGTGCAATGCTCCGTGAGTGTTCCGCAACTTTTTCCAGCGTTTCATTTCCGTAAAGATGTTGGCTCCCCGTGATAAACCACACTTCGTATTTGCTCAGGTCAATCATAAAAATCTCCTCCATTCCAAGACTGGAAGTTTATCGGTAAAAGTATGAATTGATTCTACACTGAAAACCAGATTTACCAAACCTCTTACTCCAACTTAACGCAAAAACCACTTGATTATTCTGTTATTCTCGAGTAAATTTAAAGATATAAACTTGTTTATACTACTGGCTGGGCCGCTTCTTTTCTTCTTGTACTTATATTCATAAACAGATTAATATCGTACCTGTTCCGTGTGCGCATGGTAAAAGGGCCTACCTTTCGCTCTTCCATGCACCAGGATATATATGTTTGTCTTTTGTTTTTAAGATAAGGAGTTATCTGATATGGGTACACTCCAAAAAAGTCTTCCGCATTCCGAAGTAACTCCTGCCACCACGAAACTGCCAGGGGTGCAGGTTCCTATCCGGGCCAAAATTGCCCTGCCCTACTTCTTACTGGCGATTTTCATTGCCCTCGGTGCTGCTTACCTCGTTACCCAAATCGTATTCGATAACATCGAAATGCGTTTCAACAGTCAACTGATTGAGGCCGGTCGCCTGGCCTCTGAATGGCTGGTGCGAGAAGAAGACCGCATGCTTCAAACCGAGCGGCTGTTGGCAAATACCGATGGCGTAGCCGAAGCAATCCAGGCGCAAGATGTAGAAGGCCTGCGCGCGCTGACCTTTGGCATCGTTGTCAATAACCAGGAAGAAGAAGTCAACCTCCTCGACGCGCAGGGCAATCTGCTTTTTACCATGCGCCACAAACCCAACGGGCTGATTGAAGAGTATAACTTTTCGCAAGGCGGCGGAGATGTACTCTTGCAGTGGGATTTCGTCCGTCAGGTCATTCATCAACAAACAGATCAACTGGGCAGCAAGTTTGACGGCCTGATTCGCGCCCGCTGGGGAGATGTCTTTTATGTGGCTGGTCCGGTTTACGATCAAGAAGGTCAGTTTGCCGGGGCTGTTTTGGTGGGCAAAACCATGCGGAAAATGGTCCAACAGGTTCGAGAAGAAACGCTAGCCCAGGTGAGCATTTATGATCTGGAAGGTAAGCCGATTGCCACTACCCTCCTCGACAGCCCCCAACCTGTTAATGTAACCGAAGTAGCCCGCGTTCTGGCAGTGCAAGACACCGGCAGCCTGAAGCGCAGCCCAGGCCCGTCACGCAGTCTGGAAGTGGCCAGCCGGCAGTTCAGTGAATTGCTCAGCCCTTGGGAGATGCGCGGAAAGTTGGATCTGGGTGTGATTGGAATTGCCTTAATGGAAAACACCATGATCAGCACCAGCCAGATTACGCGTATTCAGATTACGGGGCTGGTTGCGGTTGTACTGGTACTGGTCATCCTGGTCGGAGTGAATATCGCCACATTGATTACTCGCCCGCTCCTGGCGCTGGTAAAAGCCTCTAGCGAGGTAGCGCAGGGGAACCTGTCCGTACAGGTCAATCCCCATTCCAATGATGAAATTGCCGTCCTGACCACCACTTTTAATGGCATGATCACTAATCTAAATAAGTCTCGTCAGGATCTGCTGAACGCTTACGACATGACCCTGGAAGGCTGGTCTAAAGCGCTGGAGATGCGCGACCAGGTCACTGAAGGACATACCCGCCGGGTTACTCAAATCACGATGGCGTTGGCCGAGCAAATGGGCATTCAGCCAGATGAAGCTGTACACATCCGGCGCGGCGCAATACTGCATGATATCGGCAAAATGGGAATTCCAGATGCGATCCTTAACAAGCAAGGCCCGCTAACCCCAGAAGAACGCCTGGTAATCAATGAGCATCCCATCCTGGCTTACAACATGCTCTGGCCCATTGAATATCTCCGTCCGGCAGTGAGTATTCCTTACTGTCATCATGAGCGTTGGGATGGTCAAGGGTATCCACGCCAGTTACAAGGGCAAGAAATCCCTCTGGCAGCGCGGATCTTTGCGGTGGTCGACGTTTGGGATGCGCTGATCAATGACCGCCCCTATCACAAAGCCTTCTCTCAAGAAGAAGCCCTGAAGTTGATTATTCAGGGGCGCGGCACGCAGTTTGATTCAGACGTGGTAGATGCGTTTATAACCTTTGTCACTCACGCCGAAAACATCTCGCCAAACTCGCCCTCTGACATTCCCCCGCAAAGGCCTGCTTAGGATATGCCCTCCCCCGTACGCCGCGCCCCGCCGCGCAAGCCCGCCAGTCGGGGCCTCTGGTCCACGCTTTTCACCTTCCTTCTGGCGGGTGGGCTGCTGCTGTTATTTTGGGCGATGGAACAGGTACAGCTCGCTCAAACGCGAGAAGCGCTGCTGCCTGCCTCTATGCACCCCACTAGCGAGGCCGACTTCCGCGCTGATCCCAACAACATGCGCTATCGCAAAGTTGGTTTGCAAATTCTCAGTGAGGTCATTCAAGACAATATGGACCCACAGGAAGATACTGCTTCACGGTTAAGCACCGTAACAGCCGTTTTGGCCTTCCCTGTGCCAATGGCAACCGTGGATCGAGGCGCACCCACTGCCGCGGAACCACCTTCGACCCGGTCTGAAACGCCCTTCCATCCCACCCAAGATCTCCCAGCCGCAGCTGCGCCGTCTGCCCTGCCAACCGCCACACGTTCCACGCTCTTAATCGCCACATCCACGCCCCCCTTACCAACAAACACTGTCCCCGCAGTGGCAGCTACGGACACACCGCTCCCCACATGGACAGTGATACAACCTACCCCCACCCGAGCCGTAACGACAGTCGCTCCGGTCTGGCCTACCAACACCCCCTCTCAACCTACGCCGCAAGAACCGTTCCCCACTGCCACCTTTACGGCGCTTCCATCTTCAACCCGTACCCTTACGCCAGCCCCAAACAGCACCAATACACCCTCGCCAACTGAGACCAGAACCGCCACATTACCCCCTCCGACCATCTTCCTTTCCCCTACCCCAACAAGCACCTGGGCGGCTTCCCCGTTACCAGCCACACCCACCCCGACCAACTCGCCGGTCCCCGCTACGCCAACCAGCACAGTTACTCCAGTTCCCCCTACCCCCACCCTCGCCTACTCACCCACTGCATCCACACCCACCTGGACGCCTTCTCCAACGCAGCCTACACCCACTCAAACCACTTCGCCGCTTCCCGCTACACCGACGAACACAGCGAAACCTGGGGTAGACTTGCAGGTCACCATGACTGACTCCGAAGACCCAGCCACTGCTGGCAGCGAATTAACCTACACCATTCGCCTGTTTAACACCGGACCAGATACGGCTCATGATATCCGGATGGTTGACGATCTTTCACAGCAAACCCAGTTTATTTCTTTATCAGTATCACAAGAGGATGGCCTCACCTGTGAGTTAGAGAAAAACAACGTGCAGGTCGTCTGTACCCTGGCGGAACTGGCGCCTGGGCAAGCGGTCACAATTGTGATTACGGTGGAGATCGATTCCAAAGCAAACGGTGAAATTCGAAGCAATGTCAGACTAAGCCTGCATGAAAAGGATCCAGACCCGAGCAACAACATTGCTCAGGAAAGTACGGAAATCGAAGCGCCCAAGGCCGACCCATCGCCTACCAGTGAGTCACTGCTGTTCATCCCTTAATATTCATTCAATGCTTACGCCGTCAGGTGCTGAAACAAGGGGACAATCCCCTCTAACGCCTGGTTATTCCACCGCCGGTAAGCATCCACCTGTTCGGCCATTTCCCGCAGTCGTCCCGAGTCCGCCGCCAACTCGCGCACCAGCTCACTTTGACTGTGTGAATCCAGCGCCACCCAACCCAACGCGTGCCGCCGGATGAACTCTAAATTCGCCTTCTCCTGCCCTGGGATGTAAGCCGTGGCGATGAAGGGCTTGCCCAACGTCACCGCCTCAAACAGCATATTCGGCCCAGCCTTTCCCATCACCACATCCGCCGCCGCCATATGCTGCGCGATCTCCCGCGTAAAAGGCAGCGCGTGCAACCGCGGAGTCTTGTGAAAGCGCTCGTAGAGGCCCTGGTTCGTACCCGTCGCCAGGATCACCTGCAAACCATCCACCGCCAAAACATTTTCAACGGTCTTCACAAACTTCGCTGCGCCCTCTCCCCCACCTTGCAAAAAGACCGTAAACCGCTGCGGGTCCAATCCTAACTGCTTTAACATTTCCCTTCGTCCATCCGGAAGACTCTGGTAAAATTGAGCGCGGACCGGCCAACCTGTCAGATGCAGTTTTTGCGGATCAAACCCAACCGAAAGCGCTTGCTGGTAAGTTTCGCGGGTCGGCGCCAGCACCGCGCTCGCGCCTCGCTCCGTCAGCCAACTGTGATGCACTCCATTTGGGTCCGCAAACAGCATCGCAAACGGGATCCGGTTATTGAGCTTGCGCAGCGCGTAAGTCACTTCGCAGGTCAAAAACGGGTAGGTGGTGATGATCAAATCGGGCTGAATTTTCCGGATCGTTTCGACCACCCGGCGTGATAGCATGACGGTGTAACTACCGTGGGCCATACGCGAGCGCAGCGGCGTATCCGAAAGGCCAAACTCGGTGGCCCACAACCACAAGGCGTGCCGGCTGACAAGCCGGTAATGCATGTGAACAATACTGGGCTGCGGGTCTAGTGTTTGAATCTCATAGCGATCCTCTAGTCGGTCACGCAGCGCTTCTGCCAGACTGATATGACCGCCCCCAGTTTTGGACGTAAATATTAAGATTTTTGACTGCTTACCCATTCATCCATCCTGAAGATGATTTCATTTCCTGATCCAAAAACAAACTTAAGTTATCGCATCGAAGGCGAGGGTCCCCCGCTCCTCCTGGTGCATGGACTGGGTGTGACGTTCACGATCTGGATGAACCTGGCTCCACTGCTCCGGCCCTATTATAAGCTAATCATCGTAGAGCTGCCCGGCAACGGCGCCTCTCCCATACCAGACAACCGGCTGCCCTACTATCTCACCTGCGCCAATGAACTGGAAGCCTTGCGCCAATGCCTCGGCCTGCCAACCTGGAATCTGCTCGGGTACTCGCTCGGCGCGCGAGTTGTTCAAACCTACCTGAGCTGCTACCCTGATCGCGTAGAAAGGGCCATCTTTCTCTGTCCGGCCTTCCTGACGCGCTTCTGGGGCCTCTCCATGCGTCTCCTCGATCTGCTGGATACGCGCACCCCAGGTGCCGGCAGTTGGCTGCTGCGCGGGTGGCGCCTGCCGAGACTGGTGCGCTTGTTGGGCTTTAATGGTCACGGGCATCCCTACGCCGCGCTCTGGACCCGTGAAATTCAATCTCAGCCTGTCCAGGTCATCAAAGCCTCCTTACGCCAGCTTCCTGACCTGGATAAGCAGTTGATCTATCTGCCCTCAAAACCCGTCAAGTTCATCTGGGGAGAGCATGACTCCATCGTCCGGCATCCGCACATCCCAGGCCCAGCCGACTGCTTTGTTCCCGGCAACCACAGCGCGCCCATGTTATCTGCCCCACAAATCGCAGAAGTGATCCGGCAGTTCATTCCGGCTCCACCATCCTCCTGACGAAATAAAACAACCAGGTGGAGCGTTCTAATCCCACCTGGTTATTTTGAGAAAAACCGGTGATCAAACGGGCCTAATCGTCGAAAAAGCCCTCGTCTCCTTCCGGCAGGTACTGCGCCGCCTTCTCTGGGATGAGATCCACGCCCAAACCGGGCCGGTCCCACACCTCGATGAAGCCATTCTTCACAATCGGGTCTGGCAAACCTTCCACAACGTCATACCACCAGCCCGGCTTTGCCACCGGGTATTCGAAGGCAATATAGTTCATCGGCATCGCTGCCGATACCTGAACCAGGGCGCCCAACCCGATCAACCCGTCGAAAACCCCGTGCGGCGCCATTAAAATGCCGTGCAGGTCAGCATACTCTGCCACCCACTTCAGTTCAGCGATGCCCCCCACGTCCGCCGGGTCAGGCCCGATCACGTTGACAGCGTGTCCCTCGATCAGCTCTTTGAAATTCTGCCGCAGGTAAATTTGTTCTCCGGTGTGAATCGGGGTGGAGGTACTCATCGTCAGTTCGCGGTATACGTCCGCGTTCACAAAGGGCGTGTAATCCCCAGTGAGCAGGTCTTCCAGCCACAGCATATGGTAAGGCTCCAGGGCTTTTGCCAGGCGAATGGCGTCCGGCAAAGTCCACCCGGGGCCGCAGTCCAACGCCAGGCCAACCTCATCCCCCAGCACTGATTTCATCGCTTCTACACAGGCAATCACATGCTTCAAACCGCGCTCGGTCATCAGTCCGCGGTTGCCGTGCGGCGCGCCGACTTGCACGTCGCCGTAGAAGAAGTTCGGCACCTGATGTACCATAGCACTGTGAAAGCCAATCGGCTCCTTGATAATCGTAAAGCCTTCGCTGCTGGCCTTCATTTGCGCCACGTCGTTGGCGTAGTCCTCTGGGGAAGAACCCGGTTTCTCGAAACGCACACCCCCATTGTAGATGCGCACCCGGTCGCGGATCTTCCCACCCAGCAGTTTATACACCGGCACGCCAGCCGCCTTCCCAGCGATGTCCCACAGGGCCATCTCGATGGCGCTCACCGCGCTGCCCCACGGCTTAAAGCCCGCCATACGCCGGATTCTTAACATCACCCGTTCAACATCAGTAGGGTCTTCACCCAGCAGATACTGCCGGTAAAAGAGGACGTGCGACTTCAGATACGGTTTGGATGCTTCGGCTTCGCCATACCCGCAAATCCCCTCATCGGTCGTAATGCGGACAACCGGGTTTTGCCCCAAGATGGTGCACTTCAGATCAGTTATTTTCATGTGCTTTGCCTCAATGGTCTATGCTGGAACTGAATTTGGTATGCGTCTGGAAAACATTCCCTGGATCGGTTCTTGTCAAAGTCAGTATAGCACGGCTTACCAGCGGGTAGGTGCAAACTTCCACCCTGGCTGTACCTTTTGCATCTCCACTTCATCGTCTCTACGGGTCAGCCCGCAAGCCTTGTAGTTTTCATGCAGCGCCGCCAGCGCTTCCCGGTCCAGTTCAATTCCTAACCCTGGCCCCTTCGGCACCGCCAGCGAGCCATCCTCAAACACGAACCGTCCGCCCACCAGCACTTCTTCCGACTGCCAGGGATAATGCGTATCGCAGGCATAGGTTAGGGTAGGGATGGCGGCTGCCAGGTGCGTCATTGCCGCCAGCGAAATCCCCAGGTGACTGTTGGAATGCATCGAGAGGCCGCGCCCAAACGTGCGGCAGATGCGCCCGAGTTCGACCGTCCGCCGCAGACCACCCCACATGTGATGATCACTCAAAATGATATCTTCTGACCCCTGCCGGATGCTGCCGGGCAGTTCGGCAAAGGCGGTCGTGCACATATTGGTCGCCAGCGGAATCGGCACTGCTTTGCGCAGCGCGGCCATGTTTTCCTGCCCGCGCACCGGGTCTTCATAATACTCCAGCGTCCCTTGCAGTTCGCGCCCCCACCGGATCGCGCTTTCCAGACTCCACAGCGCGTTGGGATCAATCCGCAGGGGAACATCTAGACCAAACGCTTCGCGCAGCGCAAAAATAGTCTCGACTTCCACTGCCGGCTCGAACACCCCCCCTTTCAACTTAATCGACTTGAACCCAAACGCCTCACACATCGCTTGGGCCTGCGCCACCAGTCCTTCCGGATCTAACGCGGCTTTTTGGCGCGCCGCTGCCCATCCGCTGGCATCCGATTCCGTGTCAAAGCCCAGCGCGCCGCCCGCTCCCTCATATTTATAAAACAGGTAGGCCGAGAAAGGCACGCGCTCGCGCACCGCTCCCCCCAACAAATCCACTACCGGGCAGTTGAGCGCCTTCCCCTGAATATCCAGGCAGGCCACTTCCACTGCGCTGTATACCCGCGCCGCCCGCTTTTCCACATTCACCTCAGGCTGCTGAGGATCCACGCCAAACAGGCATTCAATCGCATGCTCAATCCGGTTCAAGTGGAAAGGATTTTGTCCCACCACCACTTCTCGCGCTGCCTGCAGCGCTGTTAGCGCATCCGATCCGCCCGGCACTTCGCCCAATCCATACAGATCATTGTCCGTCACCAGTTCCACAATAACGCGCAGCGCGTACGGTGCGTGCAGCCCAGCCGCGTTCAGCAAAGGCGGGTCGCTGATGGCGATGGGAGTGATACGCATTTCGATAATTTGCATGCTTCGGTTCTCGCTTTCTTATTTTTTTAGGGATCATCTCAATAAAAAGGGGGAAAGAAGTGGGATAAAACGCCGTAGAGTTTTTATCCCACTTCACTCCTACTTTTTGAGAAGATCCTTTTTTAGTTTCTTTGGATAAGCTACAAGCCAGCCGATTTCAGGAACACGCAGCACCGACAAACAAACCGGCTCGAAATATTTCATCCAGAACACCGCAGCTTCCGGGTTAAAAGATTCAAAATCCACCCCACAGAAGGTATATCCCTGTCGGGCATAATCCGCAGTCGCCGCATTCAGCAGGCGTACCGCCGCCCCTTGCCCCCGGTATTCATCCCGCACATAAGCCCCGGTGATGAAGAACCCCTGCTCCGATTCAACAATCTCCACCCCGTCCGCTTCGCCTCCCTGAAACCGGATGAATCCCGCCGGGCGCTCTCCATCCCAGGCCATCCACACGCTGTTCTCCGGCTTAGAAATAAACGCCGCAAAGGACTGCGCGTCATCCACCTCACGCGGCGTCATCAACACCGGCGCGAGCGTGTAATGCTGGCAGTGCTCTTCATCCAGTTCTGCCAGCGCCGCCGTGTCTGCTAATACCGCCCTCCGCACCACCAGGCGCGAATCCTGCGCCCTGCTCGGCAGCGCCACCGCTTCCGCCGGTCGGATCGCATCCACCACCGTCAGGCCAAACCCATTCCAAAACCAGGTTTTTTCAGCCTCCGCGTCCCCCGCCAGCATCGTAATGGCGTGCACCTGGCAGCCCGCCGCCGCCCATTGTTCCGAGGCCGCCCGGTACAAAGCCCGGTAAATTTCCGCCTTTCGTCCTTCGATCGCACCATGTCCCCATACCGGGCAGTAAGCCGCCTTGCGGCTCGTCCCGCGGAAGGCATCCACCAGGAACCAGCCCAGGTACCCTACCAACTGTTCCTGCTCAACCGCCGCGAGAATAGGATGCTGGTTGAACGGATATTGAAGATTCTCCATCACCCGCTGTGGATCTTCATACAAGTCTGGCAGCGTGGGGATAGACTGGCGCAGCTTGCAAAAGTGTTTAACAAACAAGTCCGCCGCCTGTGGCAAATATGCTTTGCGAAAAGGAGTGATTTCCATCGTTTTTTGTAGGATCGTGATAATCAAAAGGAAAATGGATCCGGCCCACTTCCTGACCGGTTGAAGGAAATTTATTTTGTGCAAGTTGACGTGGTAAGTTGATTATAACATTACACGAAAAAGCGGCTGTACGCATCCGCTTCCAAGTTTCAAAAAGGATCTGAACGTTCTCCAAAAACGTTCAGATCCTTCACGCTTCCTTATCCAGCCCGCTTTTACGACTTAGAAGGCTGGTCCACCGCCCGATCCTGCATCAACTGTGAAATCTTCCCACCCGGCGCCAGCATCACAACTGCCAGGCCTGCCACAGACGCCACCAAAGCGATAATAAACATATTCGCAATGGATATCGCCAGGGCGCTCCGCACCGGTCCTTCTAGCGCGGCGCTTGCGCTGGCGACCGGATCGATCAGGCTGTCCAACGAGATGGTCGCCGGATTAATCCCCGACGCCGTGAGCAGATTCGCCAGCCGGGTGCTGAGGAAAACACCCAGCACACTCACCCCCAACGTACCGCCAATGCTGCGGCTGAACTGCACGGTCGAGGTTGCCACGCCCAGGTCGCGCCTCCGCACCGTACTCTGCACTGCGATCAGGAATGCCGGGATCGAAAGCCCCATCCCGACCCCCATCAGCGACAGGTATAACATAATCTCAAGCTGGCTCGAGTCCGGCCCAATCCATATCATAAAGAAGGCCCCTGCCACCAGGCTCACCATCCCTATCAGCGATAGCGTCCGGTAGCCCATCTTCAGCAGCAGCCTGCCGCCCAAAATGCTGGCAAGCGTCCAACAGAGCGACATCGGCGTCAGCGTAATCCCCGCCTCGGTGGCTGTCGTCCCCAATACTGCCTGCACAAACAGCGGCACATACGACAAGCTGCCAAACATCGCCCATCCGGAAAAGACTCCATGCAGGATCGATACCGTAAACAGCCGGTCGCGGAACAAAGGTAGCGGCAAGATTGGGTCCCGCGCGCGCCGTTCAACCCATATCAGTCCTACAATGAACAGCACTGCCGCCGTCAGGAACAGCCACGAAATCGGCTGGCCCAACTCATTCAATCCCATCAACAAGCTGAGTACCCCCAGCGTCAAAAAGATCGCTCCCAGGTAATCGATTGAAACTTTCTCCTGCCGCACCTGTTCCGCGCTGCGCCAGGCTAACCATACCAGCAAGACTGCCAGCAGCCCTGGAATGATGTTGATATAGAAGACCCACTGCCATGAAACCTGATCGACCAGGAACCCGCCGATCAGCGGGCCGATCACTGAGGATACCCCCCACACGCCCGAAAACAGGCCTTGCAAGCGCGCGCGCTCTTCTAGCGAAAACAGTTCACCGACAATTGTGAACGCCAGCGGCAGAACGCCCCCTGCCCCCAGTCCTTGAAATGCACGGTACAGAATCAACTGTTCCATCGTTTTCGCCTGTCCGCACAGGATCGAGCCAACCAAGAACAGCAGCATCGAGATGATATATACCAGCTTGCGCCCATAAATATCCGAGAGCTTCCCATAAATGGGAACCGTGGTGGTAGAAGTCAACATATAGATCGAAAAAACCCAACTGTAAATGGCTAAACCGCCTAACTGGCTCACCACAGTTGGCATCGCAGTTGCTACCACCGTGCCTTCCATCGAAGCCAGAAACAGGCTGAGCATAATTCCAATAATGATCACATTCAATCGATTGCGGGACAATCCTTAAACCCTCTCAATCTTTCCAATATCGCCTATCCATTTATGACTTGGATAAGAGCTTGCCGATTATAGCTTATAAGAGGGAAGAAAAAAATGGCTCCTTCCAACCAGTTTCTGAAGTAGCCGAATCAAAAGCGCCGCTTGATAACCAGGCGGCGCGCAGGGAACCCCCGCTTTTTGTTACGCCTCTTTCAACATAAAAGCGTATTCATCTTGATCGAAGAACAGCAATCGTGGAGCAAAGCACTATAATTAGATACAAGTAGAAATGGGGGAAGAGGCTTCATCCACAACTTCATTGATTCGATTAAAGGATGAAACGCAGAATAGAATAGGAAAATCACCGCATGACATGGATCACCCTCGCCGCCGCGCTTGCCCTGGCAGCCGTACATGTTTTTTCTCAGGTCTTTCGTATTCTCAAAGCGGTCCCCCGCAGCCGGTTTCTCTCTATCGCTGGGGGAACCGCCTCTGCCTTCGTCATTCTGCAGCTCCTGCCTGCCCTCGCCGTGCGCCAGGAAATACTTCAACAGGCTACCGCGGGCACTTCCCTCAGTTTCCTCCAGCGCCACGTCTACATTCTGGTTTTAATCAGCTTGCTGCTCTTCTATGGCATGGAACGCCTGGCAAATGCATCTCGTCCCAAAGAGGATGACAATCCATTTAACCAGCCGAAAAAAGCACCACCAGCAGTCTTCTGGCTGAATATGGGTTCCTTCGCCTTAATGAATATCCTGATCGGTACGCTCCTGCAAGATCAAGCCAAAAGAAGCCAGACCGCCCTGCTCTTCTTCTGGCTGGCGATGATGTTCAAGTTCATTGTCACCGATCATAGCCTGCATATGAACTTTGAGGCTCTCTACGACAACGTCGGTCGCTGGGTCCTGGCAGCCGCCGTCATGGTCGGCTGGACGCTGAATACCTTCATCCAACTCCCCCCTACTGTCCCGGCCCTGCTGCAAGGCTTTCTTGCTGGCGGCGTCCTCCTCAACGTCCTCAAAGAAGAGCTGCCGCGCGAGCGCCAGAGCCGCTACTGGGCTTTTGCTCTGGGCGCGCTCGTCTACGGCGCGCTCCTCTTACTGTTCTAGCGATCCTCACCTATGCAGTTTTTGACAGGTCTCGCGTGCACTCCTTTTCTCTTATACTCCCTACATTCAGGTTCCCTTTGCGTAGGCTGTGCCCTCACACCCTACGCGGGGATCGCACATTAACAACACCGTATACGAAACGGCTGCATACCGCGTTCTTACTTTTTCTCTTCAGAAACGAAAAACGAAAAAACGAATACCCCTAAAGGGGTAGTTCCAGCACCTCGCCCGGGTTCAACTGCACAAACGTACCCGCCAGATCCTGCACATACGGCAGCGCATCCTCCGGGTCGCAGCCGCCAAACGAGCCCGGCGGCAGGTCAAAAGTGCCGTAGTGGTAAGCCACCATCACCTTTGCCCCACTCGATTTCGCCAGCGCTGCTGAACCCGCCGGCCCCAGGTGCGTATCCACATCAGCCACATCAAAAAACATCACATCCACGTCCTGATAAGCCAGCAGTTCATCGATCAAACGCGTGTCGCCCGGGTGCCAGATCGTTCCATCCGCGGTTTTCAAAAGATAGCCGCAGCAGTCTCCCCGCTGCCAGGGGTTTACCTCCTGCCAGTTGTGCAGCGCCGGAGTCACGTTCACCTCCACCTGCCCCATTTGCAGAACATCAAAATCATGTGCAATCGTAATCCGTTCCGCCGGGATCCCTTCTTCTTGCAAAGCCTGCCCGACTGGCGGCGGCGCAATAAACAGGCAGTCCAATCGCTCTGCCAGAATCTTCGCCGTCAGTCGCCCCAGGTGATCGTTATCCGCGTGAGTATACATCACCGCATCCACCTTCGGAATCTCCCCGGCTTCCACTGGCAGCGGTACTTTCAACCGGAACCCTTCCTCACTCACCTCTTGCCCATCTTCTATCTTCGTTGCAATCAACGGATCGATCAGCACAATCGTCCCGCGCGCGTTGATCAGCGCGCCCGCCATCCCCACCCAGGTCACCAGCGTCTTTTCCTGTTCCGCAAAAAACGATTTCCAAATCGGTATGGTTTGCAGTTCTTTCATCATCTTTTTTAAACCCTCCATCCAGCCTGTGTCGAAAACACCTTTTTCTCCTATTATTATAGGAGTTCCTGCTTCAAAACACGCAGCCTTTAAAACAGTATCGAAAATTCAAAAAACAAATCTGAATTTTCCCTATAATATCAATATATGTTTAAGCATCATGCGTAAGTCAACCGTGCAGCCCGACCAGCAGCCTGAAAATAGTCCGCCGGGGAGCTGCCACGAAAGGAGTTTGAATATGCCAAAATCATTATCAAAAGCCACATTAGGACGAACCGGGCTCGAAGTCACCCGCCTGGGTTACGGCGCGATGGAGGTGCGCGGCTCGCGCATCTGGGGCGGTCGCCCAGTCACCGAAGATCAGGCCAAAACCATCCTGAACGCTGTCTTAGACGCGGGCATTAATTTCATCGATACCGCCAATGACTACGGGCGTAGTGAAGAATTCATCGGCAAGTACATTTCTAACCGCCGCGACGAGTTCTACCTTGCAACCAAGTGCGGCTGCACTGTGGTCCACCGCGACGAAAACACCGACGATACCCCTCACGTCTGGACACGCGACAACCTGTTCCGGGGCTTAAACGAAAGCTTGCAGCGCATGAAAACCGATTATGTCGATATCATGCAGCTTCACAACCCCTCTGTAGAAGACGCCGAAAAAGGTGAGTTAGTGCAGGCGCTGCAAGATATGCGCAGCCAGGGCAAGGTGCGCTTCATCGGCATCTCCACCACCCTGCCCCACCTGCCCACCTATATCCAGTGGGGCGTTTTCGACACCTTCCAAATTCCCTACTCGGCCCTCGAACGGGATCATGAAGGCTGGATCTCCAAAGCCGCGCAGGCTGGCATTGGCACGATCATTCGGGGCGGCGTAGCGCGCGGCGAACCCGGCGAGGGATTGGGCAGCGAAAACCGCTGGTCAAAGTTTGAAGAAGCTAAACTGGACGATCTGCTCGCCCCCAACGAGAGCCGCTCGGCCTTTATGCTGCGCTACACCCTCACCCATCCCAATGTCGATACCATCATCGCCGGAACCCTCAAGCCGGAACACCTCAAAGAAAACATCGCAGCGGTGCAGAGCGGTCCCTTGCCCCAAGATGTCTATGACGAAGCCAGCCGCCGCCTGAGTCAGGTAGGCGTGCAGCCACAAACGACCTGATTTCGCTAAAAAACAATAAAACAACAAAACAACGCGGCTGGGCTGCGCGCTTCAAGAAACACACAGTCCAGCCGCATCCACTCACCCAGCCAACGCAACCAAGAGGGATAATGGCGCTCCATCTTGAAACCCCACGTCTCATCCTACGCCCCTTCCAAGAACGGGACGCGGAAGATTTCTCCCGCTACCGCTCCGATCCTGAAGTCGCTCGCTATCAAGGCTGGGAGCCTCCGTTTTACTTAGAACAGGCGCAGCGTTTCATTGAAGCCATGCAGTCGATTGGCCCAGGCCGCCCTGGAGAATGGTACCAATTTGCCATCGAACGCAAAGACACCAACATGTTGATCGGCGACTGTGCTTTTAAAGTCCTTGCCGAAGACCACCGTCAGGCTGAAATTGGGTTTACCCTGGCGCGCGATTACCAGGGCCAGGGATATGCTACGGAAGCAGTTGGCCGCCTGCTGAGGTACCTGTTTGTTGACTCGCAGCTTCACCGCGTCATCGCCAACTGCGACCCTCAAAATGAAGCCTCAGAACGTTTACTAACACGCCTGGGGCTGCGCCACGAAGGCCACTTCGTTGAAAGTCTATGGTTCAAAGGCGGCTGGGCCGATGAAGACTGGTATGCCATTCTACGCCGTGAGTGGGAAGCCGGGCAGCCGTAGGGGCTTACTTTGTTCCGTTCCGCTGGAAGTTTCCCCGCCCGGTTCCCCATAAGATGCGCGCATTCGCTGTGCCGGGCAGATCGTAAACCACCACGCCGCTGTTCGCAGTGTTGATAATCACCTCCAGATCAGGGTCATTATCCACGTTTGCCAGGGTAGGCGCCGCCATACTCCCATTCCAGGTCTGCGAGGCCGAGCGCGGCGTAGGGAGGCCCATCTCAAACAGCACCTTTCCATCCCAACTCATGATAAACAACTTTCCCACCTGGCGCGATCCTTTTTGCGTCCAGGATGTAAATAGCACTTCCGCTGAGCCATCGTTGAGCAGGTCAGCCACCACCGGCTCAGAAGCAAAGCGAATGCCCGGCTCGCCCACCTTTGTCACCGCAAAAGGCCACGCTCCATGCTCTGTCTTATCTAGCCAGAAAGCGTGCAACCTGCCATCATATGAAGGGAAAAGAATCTCCTGCTTGCCGTCCCCATCCAGATCCGCCACCACCGGGTTGGGCGCAATATTCTCGATGACGTTGTAATCCTCGCTTAAAGGTGCACCCGTATCCACCGGAATCGTCCGCCAGTCAAAGCCATCCGTATTAAACCGGCTGCGGTCGGCGTTGAAGACATACAGGGCCATATACCGGCTGGGCGGGTACCCGGCATCGCAGTCATACATATTCCCGGTCACAACTACTTCGCGCTTGCCATCCCCATTCACGTCCGCCAGCACTGCTGGCCCATCCGCAAAGTTAGCCCGGTAACTTTCAGCACGGTTTCCATCGCACTGACCCCAGCCGCGCTGCTCCGTCGTCAGACTTTCCCACACACCCACCTGACCCCAATACTTATTGGGATACAGCGCCGCGTTTGCCCGAATTGGCGAGCCATCTGGCTCATACGCGTTGATATAGTGCACGTCCGAAGGCACTACCAGTTCCAGCCGTCCATCACCGCTGATGTCGCCCGCTGCGGCATTGGCATTGTAAACACCCCAGCCATACCCAATCTGATCGGAATTATTCGATGGAAGTTGCGGCCAACCCAGGCGTGTATTCCCATTGGCATCCAGCACCCAGGTGTTGATCGCGCTGCCGTAGGCGCGCGTCACCACGATTTCCAGGCTGCTGCCGTCACCATCCAGGTCTGCCACCAGCAGCCCCCGAAATTCACCCGTACCGACAGCAGGTTTCTCCTGCCACTTCAGGCTACCATCCAGGCGATATACCGAAACCACCCCGCCGCTCTGGGCCGTGACAATCTCCTGCTGCCCATCACGCTCCAGGTCAGCCACCACCACGCCAGGCCAAGTACGGTTGTTAGTGCTGCCAGCCCGCCAGAGCAGCGCGCCAGTTTTACCATCCAGCGCCCATAGGGAATAAGCCGAGGCAAGCACCTCATTCATACCATCCCCGTTAATATCCACCGCCGCCGGAGAAGAATACCAGCCCGATTCGCACCAGGAGGCATAACAGCCCCCATACTGCCACTTCAAGCTCGCGCTGATTGAAGCGTCACCGGTTCGGCTCACGACCCAAGGAAGATAGGTGGTACTGCCACCGTCGCCAAGAGCTGATCCTCGTGGGAAGCCAGCCGCCAGCAAAATACACACTGCGAGGGAAAGAAAAAGTCGGCGCATCATAGCTTATCATAGCATGATGCGCCGACTTCTGGTTCCACACAATTTTGTCAGAAACTTACATTTGCCTCATCAACCTCGCCTACCAGGCATAGGCTTCAGGGGCAGGGCCTGACTTGAGTGGACGGCCCTTGTTGATGTCAAACAACTCGTTCAGCCGCCCCATCACTTCGTCTGATAAGGTTAGTTCTGCCGCTCGCTCAATACCCTCCAACTGCTCCACGGTGCGAATCCCAACAATCGCCGAAGCGACCGCCGGGTGTGCCAGCGTCCAGGCAGTGGCGACAACATGCTCTTTTTCACCCAACTCACGGCATAGGTCAGAAAACCCCTTCAACTGCTGGTTATGTTCACCCAACTCAATGCCATACTCCCGCTCCACAGAGCTTGTCCGCGACCCTTCTGGCGCCTGCAGCTTGCCCGTCAGCAAGCCGCCAGCCAGCGGCATATACGCCAGCACACCAATCCCAAAGAGTTCTGCGGCCGGCAGCACTTCTAATTCAGGGATGCGGTTGAGCAGGTTATACTGTGTCTGTTCCGATACCAAACCCAAAAAGCCGCGCTGCCAGGCCAGCATCTGGAACTTCGTCAAGCCCCAGCCAGGAAAGTTGCTAGAACCGGTATAGAGCACATCCCCATTCGCCACCAGGCGCTCGAAGATCCCCCAAAACGCTTCTCCTGAAATGGTGCGATCAATATGATGAACCTGATAGACATCGATGTGATCCGTCTTGAGTCTTCTCAAAGAATCCGCAACATGTTTGCGCACCTTATAGGCAGAAATCCCGCGTTCTTCATTGGGTAGAGATGTGTTTGCCATTTGTCCAAACACTTTCGTCGCCAGCACTACTCGATCGCGGTTTCCACTACGCTGCTGTAACCAGTTGCCGATAATCTCTTCCGACCCGCCTCGATTGTTCGCCCCACCGTACACGTTGGCAGTATCAAAGAAGTTAATGCCCAGTTCCAGGGCGCGATCCATAATTTTGAAAGCCTCTTCCTGATCTGTTTTATTGCCAAAGTGCATCGTCCCCAGGCAAATCTTGCTAACCAGCATATTCGACCGACCTAGCAGGTTGTCGGAGAGGCTGAAAGGGTAAGAAGATGATAGACTCAAGGCATGGCGAGAAAATTCACAAAACCCGATTACGTAGCGACCTCCAATGCGCTTATCAGCCTTGGAGAAGCCATCCCGGCGAACCATCTGGCGCGATTCGTAGTGGACATCGTGGCCCGACTAGATTTGAGCTTGATTTATCTGCGGTATGCTGCTTCCGGTGGAGAGGCCATTGCGCCTGAAGTCTTACTGGCCTTGCTGTTTTATGGCTATGCTACCGGGAAGTTCAGTTCGCGGAAAATCGAAAAGGCGACCTACGAAGATTTGGGATTTCGGTTTGTGGCCGGGGGACTGCATCCAGATCACGATACCATCGCGAATTTTCGCAAGACCTTTTTGCCCGAGCTGCAAGGCTTGTTTGTCCAGATATTGCTGATGGCCCAACTTTCGGGAGTGTTGAAGGTGGGCAATCTGAGTTTGGATGGCAGCAAAATCCACGCGGATGCTTCGAAAAGTAAAGCGGTGAGTTACGGACGGCTGAAAGAATTAGAAACAACCTTACGCGAAGAAGTGGCCAGCCTGTTTGCCTTGGGAGAGCGCGCCGATCAGGGCGAAGTGCAACTGCCCGAAGGTTTGGTGATCGAGGATGAAATCGCTTTTCGCAAAGAGCGTCTGGAGAACCTGGCCAAAGCCAAAGCAGCGTTGGACGCACACGCCCAGGAGCGCTATGCCGTTGAAAAGGCCGAGTACGACGCAAAATTGCGCGAGCGCGAAGCCAAAGCCCGCAAACGGCACCAAAAACCACGCGGAAAAGCCCCCAAACCACCCCAAGAAAGACCAGGCGATAAAGACCAGTACAATTTTACCGATCCGGATTCGCGGATTATGAAAAACAGCACCGATCAGGGATATGACCAGCATTACAACGTGCAGGTGGCGGTGACCCAGAACAGCCTGTTGATTGTGGCCACTTCGCTTTCGAATCACCCCAACGATAAACAAGAGGCGGAACCGACTTTGGATGCGCTGCCAACCGAATTAGGTCAGCCAGGGGGGATTGCCATGGATAATGGCTATTTCAGTGCCAGCAACATTGTGGCTTGCGAACAACGTAAGCTGGAGCCCTACATTGCGACCGGGCGCGAGGCGCATTACAAGAGCGTGGATGCCTTGCTGGGCAACCTGCCCGATACGCCCGCCGCCGATGCCAGCCCCAAAGAGAAAATGGCCTATAAACTGGCCCTGGAGATCGGCAAGGAAATCTATCGCTTGCGTAAATGTACCGTTGAGCCGGTGATCGGCATCATTAAGGAAATCCTCGGCTTTCGCCAGTTTTCGCTGCGGGGTCTAAAAAATGTGACCGCTGAATGGTGTTTGGTTTGCCTCGCCTTCAATTTGAAACGCATCCACTCCATCTGGCTGGCGCAAGCACTCTATTAGCGCGCCTGTTGCGAGAAGTTTAGGATCATTCTCCCCTCAAATGCGTCCTTTAGACCGCCTGGATTGCATGTTTTCGCTTTGCGGGCCATTCCAGCTTCATAAATCCTTCCCTTCCGCTCCCTCTCCGACAACCTGCTAGTTTTACATATTCCATTATTCCCTCCTCATATCGACTTTAACTTCATAATGTTGAGCGTGCCCATCATAATGCGAAAGCACCGCCTGTACCTGGGGTAAGATCACAGCAGCTTCATAATCTTCCCCAGCAAACGCCCGCACAGCCTCTAACGAGTTCGAACCACATCACCGTCATGAACTCCACTTCCTGCTGCTCAGGTAGGCTGCGCCGAAAGAGCTGAATTCCGTGATAGCCTGGAATATCCCGTCCAGCAATCCAGACCGAAACTTCCTCACGGAGCATGGTTTCATAAGCATCAGCATTTCCTGGGGTCGTATACCCATGCCAGATACGGCTAATCATATAACCCTCCAGTAAAAGAGATTATGGAGCACTTGTTTTAACATCCGGCCCAGTTTTCCCTTCTGCGCCAACCGATAAGTCAGTTGGGTGATCAGAACCTGAAACAGTCAAGGTCAGTTCTGGATGTTTAGCCTGCCAGGCTTTCCAACAAGAATAGCAGTAATATCCCTTCCCTAACGCTGGATCGACGACAAGATAGGAAGCATGAAAGTTCTTACAGATGCTGCAGCGCCGTAACACTTTTGGCGCCATTGCCACCTCTCCAGTTCTGGAAGTGATCCTTTGCCATATCTAAACCCCTGGCTGAATCATTCTATCAGAAGCTCCATTTTTTACCAAATCAACCGGGTTATGGCTTGATATTGACTTATCTTGTCAATAATTCTATACTGATTGCAAATGGTTCAGTGAAACCTGAATTTTTGGATCTCCCCATCTGTACAGGGACGATACCTCTTCGCTTATGAAAGGATAGACCAGAATGGCCTTCAGGCTCTCAAGACTTAACTGCATCCTCCCCCCTTATATTCTGGCTAATATTGCCGAACGCGGCACCGATGCACAGCGCACAGTAGCAGTGAACACCCTTCAGGCTTCTCAACAGTTCCGAGAAGAAAGACAGACGATTGCAAAAGAAGTTATTGCGCCTCAGGCTCCCGCGGTAGGCGGATTAGAACGAATTGTTTACACGGCTGAGAATCAGTCCACCCTTCCAGGGAAAGTAGTCCGTCGTGAAGGAGAACCGCCAGTAGGTGACGCCGCGGTAGATGAAGCTTACGAAGGCGCCGGAGCAACTTACGAACTGTATAACTCCGTTTATAATCGCAACTCTATAGATGGCAAAGGAATGCGGCTCGATTTGACCGTCCACTACCAGCGAAACTATGACAATGCTTTCTGGAATGGAGAGCAAATGGTTTACGGCGATGGTGATGAAGGACTGCCGCCGCAAAGCCGCCTGTTTAACCGCTTTACCATCGCCCTGGATGTGATTGGTCATGAACTGACCCATGGGGTAACGCAGTACACTTCCGACCTGACCTACAGCGGCCAATCGGGCGCTTTGAATGAGTCCTTTTCCGATGTCTTCGGTTCGCTGGTGAAACAGTACCGGCTGCGCCAGCAAGCCAGTGAGGCAGATTGGATTATTGGGCAGGGACTGTTTACATCAAATGTTAACGGGGTTGGCATTCGTTCCATGAGCGCCCCAGGAACCGCCTATGACGACCCGGTTTTGGGCAAAGACCCACAACCAGGACATATGAGCAACTATGTAGAAACGACAGAAGATAACGGCGGTGTCCATATCAACTCAGGGATTCCCAACCACGCCTTTTACCTGGCGGCTATGAAAATTGGCGGGTATGCCTGGGAAAAAGCAGGGCAAGTCTGGTACGTTACCTTACGAGATAAAATCCAGGCCAGCGCCAGTTTTCAAGACGTGGCTAATCTCACTTACGCTGCCGCTGGCGAGCTCTATGGAGCAAACAGCCTGGAGCAAAATGCTGTAGCACAGGCCTGGAAAGAAGTCGGACTACCAGTAAGCGACAGCAAAGACCCAGGCTGCCTCCCTGGCATATTCAAGTCAAGAAAAAGTTGATCAGGCCGCGTAAGGGCAAGCCAAAGACCCTACGGGCCGAAGTAAGGAAATGAACATGAGGATTTGTGTGTTACGTACCGGGGGATTTACAGGCATTCCAATGCGCGCCGAAGTCGACACCCATTCTCTAGATCCTGAAGACCGGGAATCTCTGGAAGAATTGGTGAATTCGGCGAATTTCTTTGACCTTCCGGAGCAAATCCAATCACATGGGCGCGGTGCGGACCGGTTTAATTACAAGATCACCCTGAATAAGGATGAGCAGAGTCACACGATTGAACTGAGTGAAGCCAATATGCCGGAAGATTTACAAGCTCTGGTTCAGCAGGTGACTCTGCTGGCACGCAGCGCGCGGAAAAGATGAAGGAACGCCTTTAGTACTGCCAGGCTGGCGAATCAGGCTTCAGACGCTGTTGGCGTGAATCCCAATCGGAAGGGGTAGTTTGCGGCACGTGGCGCGGACGAATGGGGCATTCACGACAAGGCGAAAAACCGTTCTGCCCTTCGCGCAGCATTTTGGCGATCAACTCAAAGCAATCTCTTAAGCGGAACAGGATCACGCGACTGCTGCCGATTAGAACTTCGGTTTGCAGTCCGCGTGTTTCCATTTCTGCTGCATAGATGGCATGATCCGTAATCGGGCAGGCTTGCGCCCGCCAGCCCCAGGTACGCCCCTCTACCCGGCGGCCATCCGGCAGAAGCATCGGGTAAGCCTCCGTGCGGCGGCCCAGACATGGGGCACCCGTAGTCATTTCAACCATGTGATGGAAGGTATTGGCGTGGTACCCTACCCCCAACAACAGCCCATAACCATCATCCGCGTACAGCAGCCCAAGCGGCGATTTAGACCCCATGGTCAGCGTACGATGGTGTAAAGCAGTATAGCGCTGAGCGTGCTTCCCCCAGGCTGCAAAAGCATGGGTAGGATTCAGACTGCGAAAAACACCCAGCATTCGCCAGAAATAGTCAGGAATCGCGCCGTTTGCAGTCGGCGTTTGAGTCGGGTCGAAAAGGCCCGGTCCGCCCGCGTGAAAAGGCGCACCATGATTAAAGGAAGGCAGCAGCAGAGTGCCATCCGGCGATAATACTTCCATCAGCGCGGCAACCACTGTCGAAGCGCCACCTTCAACATGTCCAAAACTTTTCAGAGAGGAATGAACCATGACTCCATCCCCAGAGGAGAGGTTCAATTTCCGTAAACCGGTGGTGATATCTTGCTGAGTGACATGCGGGATGGTGAGATTCGGGCTCATTCTACTTTCCCTCTTGCTCATGCTTCTGATAAGGACCGAAGCGGCGGAACTGATCAGGGGAGGCGCGCCGCAGGCGCTCGCTGCCCGGACTGATCAGATAGTCCCGCCCATTGCGGTGCAGAAGAGGAATGCGGCGTTTTTGCGCGGCAAAGTGCGCGCGCATTTCCTCAGAACGGATGGCATAACTTTCAAACTCTTCCTGCCAAAGGGCAAAGAGCATATCGTAGGTTTGGATGAACTCTTGCCGGTAGGTGTCAGTTACGGCAGAAAGGTTACTGATGGCCCAACAGACAGGCTCAAATTCCCATTCGTAAGCCAACCCCAGGAAGCGGTAATCAGAACTGACATATGGGAAGAACGGGAACTGACGGCAGCTCACGGCTCGAAAGGCACGCTGGCAGTGCGCAGGCCCCTGACAGGCCAGCAAGAGCATATGTTCAGGAGTTTCTTCCAACAGTTCAGCCGGGTCGTCAGGATCTTCGGGACACTCATCCCCACGCCAGGCGTGCCAAAGGTCCGTGTTTTGCCGCAGATACTCCCACTCCTGCTGATAGGCAGCCGGGATAGCCTGGCAAATATCGCAACAAAACGGTTTGCCGCTGGGGTTATGGGGAGCGCATTTCTTGCCACAGTCGAAGGCGGTCACAGGCGCGTCAAAGCGGTCATAAATCTGACGCAAATTCAGTCGGGGGGTAAACTTTGCCACAAGCTTCTCCTAAGCGTCCATTTTACAGCCTACCAGGATCGAACCCCAGAGCATGGCCCGTTTTGTGAGAAAGCGCTAACCTAAACAGGTAGATGCCTGAGACAAAATGCCCAAGCATCTACCTGTTATTTTGTTGTTTTGTTGTTTTGTTGTCGATTCGTGTAAATTAGCCACGCGTAGGCAGATTCCAGTTTTTCGGCCAGTGGTAGTGTTCATGGATATCTTCGATGTAGGCCATCGGCTCGTTGGGCTCAATGTCAAACAGCGCTTCAAACACTTCTTTGGCCTGGTCGTAGTTCTTGGTTTGGTGACTCTGTAAGACCCCATACAGCATCATCGACTTGTCACCTGAGCGCAGGGCCTCTAAGGTCTGCTCCATCTCCAACCAATCGGGGTAAATGCATTCCAACATCACCTTGCGCGGGAGGGGCGCCACCCGGATGGGTTGAATCCCCATCTGATTGACCACTGCTGGCACTTCTACGGCAACATCATCGGGGATGCCGGGCAGCGCGCCATGATTGGGAACGTTGACCTGAGCGCGGTATTCGTTATTGTTTACAAGCGCATCTATGATCGGAATATGCTGCTCAGTCGTCTTCTCACTGCCAAACATGGTGATTGGACGTACCTGGGGATCATACGCGGCGGATTTCATCTGGGCATATTTTTCTTCTTTGCCCTTTAGAATACGATCACGGCCTTCGGGTGTGTCGCCGCCGCCGCCAGCGCCATACCAGCGATTACGGGTTTCCAGGTCGGTGTGGAACCACCAGCCACCGCTGCGGGGGGTGTCACCAATGGGGAACAACCCATACATCTTGTACTGCAAGATCGCTGCGGGCGACCATTGGGCCGGAATACCAGAATCTTTATGCTCTTCCCAATACTGCTCAATATTTTCATCAATCCACTTGTCGAGCAGCGGGTAGGCATCCTGACCTTCATAATAGAATTTGGTCAACCAAATATTGTGGTTGAGTTCGGGGGCCTGCCAGGTGACCTTATCGGGATCCAGGCCAATCAACTTGGCAACGTGGCGGTAACCGTAATGACCGTGGCAAAGGCCGCACACCTTAACACTCGTCTCGCGACTTATCAGGGTGGTGCCATCAAAAACCGGGTTGCCCGCCAGTAAAATCCAGGCATTGGGGCTGACACGTTCCACATCTTTCGCCACATCTAGCATCAACTGCAAGTTGTGGTACTCGGGCATGCCAGTACGCCCATAGAAGTAGCCATAGTTTTCTACCATCTCGCGGCGACGCTTCATGAAGTATTCATTATGAGTAATCGTCGCCGTGTTAATAACAAAGTCAGCGTCCTGCAACGCCTCACAACGATCCAGGGTACGCTCGAACTTCAAATCCGAACCCAGATCCTCAGCGTAACGCTGCGCCAGTTGGTAAACCACGTCCAATCGTTCCTCATTAATATCCATAAAGTGGACGGTGCTACCTTTAAGCCCCTCGGTCAGGCAGATATCCTTCACCAGGCCAAGAGAAAAGACGACACTTCCTGCGCCAATAACCGTAACTTTAACCGCGGACACAGATGCCTCCATTCTTCTCGCAAATAGGGGTTGAGTTACATTCCTTATTGTAGATAAGCCTGAAATATTGTCAACGAAAACAGCTATGGTAAAATGGACAATACACCCAACATTAAAAATTGGGTGTGCAGCATTGATGGGGGTCATTGCATTACAAAGGAAAGCTTACTTACCATTATTAAAAGGTATTTTCACTGGTAGAAAAGAAGGAATGATGCAAGTAAAAGATATTCCTGTCGTACCTACTGGCTCAGGCGCTCCAGAAGGATTGAAGGAATTACGGCAACAAGCGCCAGAAATGCTCCGTATTCTCATTGAACAGATTCATGCAATTGAAGATATTCAAACCCTAGACGACCTGCAGCCAAATGATCTAAAAGCGCTGGCAGGGGGGAATATGTCCGTTGATTACGCCATTCGTGTTAATAGAAAATGGATGGTGATAAAACTGCGAACCAGCGGAGCGGAGGCAGAAGCTGAGGCCTTACGAGCCTGGAAGCAAGCCGGAGCAAACGTGGTTGCTGTGTTTAACAGCGGCGTGCTCCCACAAACAGAACAAACGAAAAAACAGGTGAAGTTCCTGGTTTTGGAAGCAGCTATGAATGGTCAAAACCAGATCGGCAAAACCGTCAAGGAATATATCAAAGAACACTCTGAAGCGGCCCAACCAATCGCAGAGAAAATGGGCGAAGTGCTGGCAGCAATGCACACAGCCGTGGCTGGGAACCATTATGGTGAGTTTGCGGATATGTGGGGAAGTGAAGAAGGCGAAAATGCTCCGCACACCTGGAACGCGTACTTAATGGGATATGTAGATGAACATGCCCGACACCTTCGTGAATTAGGCTTTACGCAGTTGAAAATTGACAATTTGAAAAGAAAGCTCCAATCCATGAAGTTTCCCGAAAAAGGAGTCTACCTGCATGGCGACTTTAGCGAACGCAACTCAATTCTGACAAGGCTTCAGCCTTATCAAGTGATTGTGTTTGACCCCAACCCGCTCATTGGCGACCCATCTTGGGACTTAGCCATTCTACAAAACAATTTCGAGTTCGCAAAGCGCAAGCTTGAACACAACCGAGACGATGCCAATCAAACGCAGCTCCAAATTGAACAGGCCATTCTAGAGGGGGTTCTGGAAGGGTATCACAAGGCAGGGCAGGGTAACATCAAAGAAGAGGCGCTGTATGCTTCTCAGCTTATGCAGTGCCTTTATCTATTACCAGGAAAAGAGAAAAGAGCCAAAAAAGAGGGAAGGTCACCTGAGGAAAGCCTGGAAGCGCTTGTGATCAAAGACACCTTATTCGACAAACTCGAACGGCTGGCATATTGAGACCAACCACGCGCTAAGAAGCAGATTCGCTGCCCTGCCAGAGCAGCCGCATCTCTTCGCAGTTCAACAGCAAGGAATCTAAGTCTCCTTCGGCTTCGATTCGCCCATCTTTGAGAACAATGATATGATCCGCGCGGCGCAAGGCCGGGCGGCGATGGGTCGCCACGAGACAAGTAACACCCTGAACTTCAAACACTCGCTCCCATAACTGACGCTCAGTTTCCACATCTAAGGCGCTGGAGAGATCATCCAGCACCAGCAGTTCAGGGTTGCGCACAAACATACGAGCAGCGGCAGTGCGCTGGCGCTGACCACCGGAAATTTTTACACCTTTCGAGCCAATGACCGTTTCAAGGCCAAACTCTAAATCGGCAGCGTCTTTTTCCATCACAGCCAACCGGATTGCTGCGGGCAAATCCACTTTCTCCTCAGGCATTCCCATCAGGATGTTCTCTTTGATGGACTCACTGAACAATAGTGGAACCTGGGAAGTATAAGCGCTGCGCGGCGGGATAAAAAAGGCGGCAGGATCCTCGATTAACTGCCCATTCCAACAGATCTCGCCTTTCTGTTTGGGCAGCAGCCCCAGCAAGGTGCGCAGTAAGGTGGTTTTACCTGAGCCAATCCGCCCGGTAACGACAGTAAACGAACCGCGCTTGAGGCGCAGGTTGATCTCCTCAACGCCACGTCCACCTTCCTCGTAACGATACGTCAACCCACTGACGGTGATCTCGTCTAAATGATGTTCAGGGGTCTTAGGGGTATACGGAATTTCAGGCAGGTCGCCGGTAACATAGACGGGGGTATGCTTTACGAGATTCAGTGGCTCCGCGCCTTGCAGCAAGGTGATCATGCGCGCCAGGGCTACGCCAGCCTGTTTATACCAGGCAATCAATACGCCGGTAGTAGCGGTGAACTGCGTGGTAAAGCCAAGATAATAGATAAACAGCGAGAAGTCGCCAAGAGTCATCGTTGGTCCACCAGGCTTGGTGGCATCTAACGACTGGGAGACAAGGAGCAGAATGAAGCCTGTGACAATGTTGATAAAGTTCCAAATGGAGGATTCAACAAAAGCCATGTAGAGCCGGTCGGTGATGGCGGCCTTGCGGCGGGACTCATTCAGGCGTGAAAACCGCTCCAGTACGTTGGCTTCAGCCGTGGCGACTTTCACCGCCTGGGCTGCGCCGAACACCTCACCGATAAAATCGGTGACACGTCCCGAAGCTTTCCGGTTGGCTTCACGATACTTTTCCACATTTTTCATGGCCCAATTGGCAACGACAATGACGATGACAAAGGGCACATAAGCAAACAGTGTAACCCGCACACTGATCCGCAGCATCGTGATGAAGGCAAGAATGGCAAACAGGGCCTGCCCAATCAAAAAGGGAACTTGAGCTGTAAAGTCGGTGGCATTGTTGACATCATCGCGGAAGCGGCTGATGGCCTCGCCCGGCGACTGCGGCACCGCCTGGGCCCCTGGGCGGTCGAGGATGCGGGTGAGCATATTTTTGCGCAGCAGCGCCCCGGTGCGAAAACCGTAGAGGAAGTGCATATAAATATCGGAAAAGATTGTCACCGCCTGGGCCAACGCAAACGCCACCACAGCCGCTGCAATTGCCTGGGGCGTTAGCCCCATCGAAGGAGCGCCGCTGAGCGTATTGAAGAACTCTCGCTGTAACAGACCACTGACCTGTGGGAAAATGCCAAAGATAAAAATACGCAAGATGACGATCGCCAGGTAGTTCGATGGGGAATATCGAATCATATTCCAGTAGAAACGCCAGGATTTCTCTGGCGGATGCTCGCGCCTGGCTTCGGCTGGTTCCTTTCCTTCGACAGCGGCGGCGGTCATACTAACACCTCCTCCATGCCGGTTTCAAGCAAGTGATAAAAGCGAGAAGAGGGGTCTTCCAACAGATGGACACGAGCGCCATACTCGATTACCTTACCATTTTCGAGGATCAAAATGTCATCTGCGCGCTGCACGGTGCCTAACCGGTGGGCGACAATGATGGCAGTGCGATCGCGGACCAGTTTATCCACTGCCTGCTCTATCAGGTACTCTGTAGCAGGATCCAGGCGCGAGGTAGCTTCATCGAGAATGACGATACCGGGGTTACGCAGGAAGATGCGTGTGAAGGCTAATAACTGCGCCTCACCAGCTGAAAGCCCGCCCCCACCCGACTCCAATTCTGTGTCTAATCCATTCGACAAAGCGGTGTACCACTTTGACAGTCCCAGATCGTGAATCGCTTCCTCGATTTTTACATCGGGGATGGTGGTATCAAAAAATGTCAGGTTCTCACGAACGGTGGCATGGAAGAGTTGGATATTCTGCGTAACCATGCCAATACTACGGCGCAGTTCCTGAACGGAAAGCTGGCGAATATTGTAATCACGCTGTTGGGCGGTTGTACTGCCCGTTTCACTGCCATAAACGATACCGCGGGACGCAGTATCCCCCAGGCAGATGCCGCCCTCATCTGGATCATACAGCCGGAAGAGCAAACGCGTGAGCGTGGTTTTTCCGCTGCCAGTACGCCCCAGCAAACCTAACACCCGACCGGGTTCTAACCGGAAGGAAATATCTCTCAGCACCCACTCTTTGTCCTGAGACGAAACAGCCTCCACTTGAAAGGCTTTGCGATGACCCGCGACTGCAAAAGCCGCCGCGGCGACATCTCCCAGGTACATATCGACCGGTCGAGGCCTTTTTTCTTCGACGGTGGCTGTGCCGTCCTGATAATTAAAGGATACCGAGTTGAAAGAAACAGACAGCGGACCGGGTTGGAGTACAGTTTGCTGAGGCTGGACAAACTCATGTTCACCAGGGATTTTGCCGTGTATGCGCTGAATGCCAATGATGCGGATGAGGCTGGCCCCAGCGCGCTGCAAGTCCTGCATTTGCTGAGTAATGCGTTCAAGGGGCCAGTTGAGCATATTGGTATAGTAAATGACCATATAGACAGTGCCCAGGGTGATGGCATTCGATCGAAAAAGCGCGGCGGTGACTATAATCGAAACCGCATTTCCGACAGCGAAGAGAGTCCAAGTCGTATTAAGCAGGATGTTTAACTTTAGCCCAGCCTTGATCGTCTTCCGCATAAGAACGCGCGTGAGACGGTAGAAGCGGTCGAGAACGTAATTCTTGGCATTGTTGGAGCGAATATCTTCTGTGCCTGAAAGCCGCTCTTCCAGGAAGCCGTACAAATCCGCGCTGGATTTGCGCTCTTCTTCCCAACTGTTGACCGAAATATTGGCAAGGCGCAGCAGCACCAGCATGGTAATGCCAACAAAAACAGCCAGAGAGATACTAATGCGCCAATCTTCACGCAGCAGCACAATCAAGACGCCCAGTACCAACAGCAGATTGCCAAAGACCTGCAAAATGAACTGAGAGAAGAAGTTTGAGAGCGCCATCACATCCCCATCAATACGCTCGATCATTTCACCTGGGGTATGCGCGGTATGAAAAGACATATCCAGGCCCAGGGTATAGCGGGCCAGTTCGAGGCGCAGGTCATTGGTGGTGGCCCATCCCAGATTCTCTGTCACATAGACCACCAGCACGCCGATCAACTGCTGACCGACGGCAATCGCAATGAAGGTCAGCGCCATGCGGGTAAGCGCACTCGCAGCGCCACCCGCGCGAGCAGTGTCAATGAAGGAGCGCATGATTTGCGGGTTGATCAACTGTAGACCGATATTGATGAACAGAGAAACGCCCAGGAACAGCACTAAATGCATGCGCGGCCTGAGATAACGTCCTAAAAAACGGGCATATTCGCGAAAGTTGATTTTAGATTGAGCTGCGTTCACGATAGTGAAATTATAAACGATTTAAGGCACAAACGTTACAGCAAGTCTGCGGGGTCTTTGGGAATTGGTGTGATATACCCCCATCGGGTGCGGCTCGTGAGCCGCCCTCTTGCTTGTAGCCTATATGCTAATCGACCACGGAGATTCCCAGAGACCCAGTCTGCTTTTGGCTTCAGTAGATCATTTATCCAGGAGGGAAAGGAAATCTTTGCTTTATTGTAAAAAATCCATTACAACACGTTATAATAGCCACATATCCTTTTTGAGTTTTATTTTCCGATGATGTTGGCAGGCTGAAGAAGTGGGGCCTGCGGCGTAAGGATTTGTGTTACTGGAGGAAGAAATGAAACGCGTATTAGCTTCTATTTGCCTGGTTATTTTTCTGCTGCTCCTGTCTGGCTGCGCCGAAACAGGTGTGCCGATAGATCAACGCTGGGCAAGTGTCAGCGGGGGGCAAATTCAAAAGAGCCAGGCGGGTGAGGAGTTTTACTTTAATGTGCCGGTTGACCAGAGCATGATGGAGCCGGTGACAACTCCTGTGCACATTCGCGTGTCGGGCAATGTAAACAGCGGGAAGCTGCGCTTTGAGCTGCGCGGACCGGATGGAAAGGCCGTCTGGAACTCAGGTACGATCGGCGCAGGCGAATTCTCAATCAACACAGATTATGCGCCGAGTGAAACAGGTATGTACAAACTCGGCCTGGTATACGAAGCAAATACATCTGCTACCTATAATCTAAGCTGGCAGGCGCTCCCCCTGGGACCTGGTATATTGACGCCGGGGGTAGGGATGATCCTGGTATCGTTGGGGTTCCTCGCTTACGTGATCTGGCGGCGTTTAAGCTGGCGGTATCTACTGCTGGGGGCACTGTTCTGGATAATTACGGTAGCGCTCAAGTTTGCCTTTGCAGTTCCGGTGAACCCGGTGGTGCTGCGGGCGCTGCAGGTTTCGCAAACGGATCTGTTTTCGCCTGGCAATCTGATCGCATACCTTTATATTGGCGCGCTGACAGGCATCTTTGAAGCGGGCTTGACCTGGCTGATCTTGCAGAGACGATGGGGCAAGGCCACCTGGAAGCAAGCGCTGGGATTTGGAATTGGATTTGGTGTGGTAGAAGCACTGCTGTTAGGTTTTAGTGGACTACTTCCAGCAATCGTCGCTTTGACGTCTCCAGCAGTACTACCAGTACCGACCCTGGGCGGGCTGGCGCGGTCGGGTCAGTTGGTGATAGGACTGGCTGCGGTTGTAGAGCGGCTGTTTGTGATCTTCGCTCATATTTTCGCAAATGTGCTGATCTTTTATGCGATTGTGAGTAGACAATCGAAGTGGGGCTGGCTAGCAATCCTTTACAAGACTCTACTGGACGCGCCAGGAGGATTCGCAGCCTTTTATGGTACTGAGACGGCAGCGAAGCTATGGAGCATTGAGGCAGCTATCGCCGTGTTCGGTCTCATTGGGTTGGCAGGGACCATTGCGATTGCAAAGCGCTATCCGAGAGAGGAAGCACAACCGACAGCCGAAGAAACAGGCCCAACTTCAAAGCTTGTGGTAGAAGGTGAGACGGGTTCCAGGTAAAAGCCTTTTTTCGTTATGCTACTGATTTGGAAGTGCCCTCTGCAAGGAGGGCACTTTTCTTTTAAGGCGGCCTCCTTGCAGAGGGAAAAGTATAGTGCTACCTGCTTAATCGTTGAGCACGCCAGTGCTCTACCCAACTTGCATCCATCCGGGCTAACCAATTCTTCTTTAAGTTTTCGCGCATGATCCACTGCACATCTTTATCCGCAAACACCAACCACTTTTCCATAAACGTCTTCCCTACCACTGGAGAGGCAGCGACAGCCACGCTCCAGCAGTAGCCTAACCCTTTGCGCAGCGCCAAGAAGTCTTCGCCGCGACGATCGCTTGCGTATGGAATGGAGGCAGTGATCGTATCCAATACTTCTAAGGCCGCCAGAGAATAGCGCGGCTGCCGCAAAAGCCTTGGTTCGCAGATCGCGGCGGCGGCGGCCCGCTGCTCTAAGGGCGCTCCACGGCTCCAGTGATTCATCTCAGCGAGCAATGCTTCCATATCCGCATCGCCAAGGCGCTGCATTGCCATCGCGACCGCTTCCCTAATCCGCCAGCGTGGATCAGATGCATAGCCCCGCAAAGCTGGTAGGAATTCTCGGTTTCCTTCCGCCAGCAACCGTCCCAACCCAACAACACCGCAGAAGGCGATAAACGCATACGGTGAATTCACTGGAGTCAGATCAGGCGAATAAGCAGCGTAGCGCAAAAAAAGATCCACGTCACCCTCGTCCGCTACAACCTGAGCCAGTTCAAGATTACCCCTTGGCCCAGGCAGCCCTGATTCTGCCAGCAAATAGGCATCCCAATCCTCTAACGCGCGCAGTTTGGCGCGGTAATCATCGACTTTAGTCATACTCCACCTGACCGACCAACACCTTTTCAGCAGGTTTTACTGGGATTGGTTTAAAAGAACTTGTAAGTTGCGGGGAACAACACTGAGATATTCCATCATTTCTAACGCCCTTACCTTTTGCTTAAGACTCTCTGGGAAGATCTCGAACGGTTTCCCTTCTATAAGGAGAGCCGTTTCCTCCTCTGTGAATTCTAATGGTTCCATCCTGGTATGCAGGTAAGGTGTATTCATTGGGCAGGCTGTTTGGCATCTCATACAGCCATAAAGCGTGTGATGGGATAGGGGGTCAATCCAGCCTGGAAAATCCCATTCGCCGCCGGATTCATTAAAGTAAGTCAAACATCGTTCATTATCGATCAGAAATCTCGTGGGCAGAATCGCAGCAGTCGGGCAGATATGGAGACACGCCTGACAGGTATGGCATATCTCCATATGGCGGATATCCTGCCACTGATCTTCCGTACAAGGAATATCCGAAAAGAATAGATTTAGATTAAGGAAACTACCCATTCCTTCCACATAACATATATTGTTTCTGCCATACATTCCCAGGCCGCTTCTCACCGCGATTAGTTTCCGCGGCAGTTGGGGGGCACAGCACACATGATAACCAATGGGGTGAAGGAATGCTTTCAGATAAGTTTCAATCCTGCTGGGAGACTTTTCTTTATCCACATACGAAGTCGGAAGGATCTCTGGGATTCTTTTCCCATTCCGGGTAAACGTCACTTCAATCGCCGCTGGACTGGGCGTAGCGACGACAAGGATAGACTGTATCGCAAAGTCACACTCTGGCAGATCTAGTGAGTAGAGATCATCGAGGATAAAACGTTGAAAACGATTCAGATCCTCACGGCATTTCACTTCCGCCACATCCTGGCGGATATTCTGCAAACGGTGAACAGGAACGATGGCGGCCCTATCCCCCTGTTTGCCAATTTCGATTTTCAAGGATTCAATCATCTCTTTCCGCCCCGTTCCATATTTAATTGCTTAAAATAAATTATAAGGCGGTTTAAAAACCCGAGCCAATCATCAAGGAGATCAATAAAGCGCCTTCCGTTTCAGGAAAGCGCTTTCTGAAAGAGTCTTGTGGATAACGCGCCTGGCTCGGGTCAGCGGCGATCCAGGTCAGACGCACGCCCAAGAAGTTGGAGTTCACGCAAGTGACAGGCCAACGCCTCGCGCCAGGTGGGGTAGCAGGTATATCGGATGCCGAACTCTTCGCAAGTGGCGCGCACAATCGGCGCCAGACGCGGATAGTTGAGGTGGCAAATATGGGGCAGCAGGTGATGCTCAATCTGGTAGTTCAGCCCGCCGACATAAAAGTTCAGCAGCCAGTTGCGCGGCGCAAAGTCAGCCGTCGTTTCGACCTGATGCACAGCCCACTCATTTTCGATATGCTGTGGGCTGCCCACTGGGTCGGGAAACGCGGCGTCGCCGTTTATATGCGCAAGCTGGAATACGACCCCCAAGATCAAGCCAACCGTCAAATTGATAAACAAGACGCCAATCAGCACCTGCCACCAGGGGAAGACCAACAACGGAAACGCGAACATGACCAGGAAATATAACACTTTACCCACCCAAAAGATGAGCCTATCTGTAGAACTCATCTTGGGGTAAACATGGTTAGCGTCTGACTTTCCAAAGAGGATCATCATGAAGTCGCGTAGGATAAAGTCGAAGACGATCATACTGTAGATGATTGGGAAGTACCAGATCTGGGCCCTGTAGAACGGCTTCCAGGGCATGCGCGGGGTAAGGCGCATCAAGCCAAACGTCTCGACATCATCATCGAAACCAGCGATATTGGTATAGGTATGATGCCAGACATTGTGCTTGGTACGCCAGCGAAAGCCACTGATCCCCAGCATCTCGGCACTGAGACTGACAATCCGATTGACGTGAGGACGACTGGAATAGCCACCATGGTTAGCATCATGCATCACATTAAATCCAACCGATGCAATGGACAATGCCCAAACCAGGCACAAGACGATGTTCACCAACGGCGAGAAATTGCCGAGCAGCAGCAGCAGGTAAGTGCCCAGCCACCAAGCAAGCACAACGGCTGTCTTCAGGTACATCGCCGGCAAGTCGCGCGCGGAAATGTTATTTTCACGCAGGTAGTGATCAACGCGCTCGTTGAGCGTCTTTTGGAAATTGCGACGCTGTGTGAAACGAAGGCTTTTAGGGGAAGGTTTTTTAGCGTAAGTAGCCAGTTTAGTTCCTCTTCTCTAAAACCTTGATTAAGTACGGGCGGACTAATTTTCCCAAGGTTGCATGTTATATTATTTATATCATAGTTGACGAAAACCACAAATAATTTCTGCTTCTTATTTATCACCCTTACGGATGGACTGGACTTATTCCCGTAGATTGGGGCTTAAGTAGTCGCAAACAGTGAGGCGAGGCGACCCTCTTAAGGATCACTTTTCGAATTCTACCGCCCATTCAGGGCCGTAACTGAGATTGTAGCGCTTAGAGAAGCTGCCCTGGTTGACCGCCACAGAGATCTTCATCAGTTCGTTATTGTAGATGATGACATCATCTTTTGGGGCAAAACCGAACGATGACTGGAAAAGCACGCGCTCCTTAAACACCACCTCTCCCTCGTGCCGGATCGTCAGATGGAGATCATCACCATACGCATACCCGGCTTCCATAAACAGGGAAAGTGGAATGTTCGTCCACAGGTTACCAAAGTTTGGGTCACCGATCTCAAAAACGCCGCACACCTTACCACCTGCTAGAACTGGCTCCAGGATAGGGGCAGTGACAATCTCCTCCACCGGATAAGCCGGGCCGACGCCTTCATATTTGATGATGCCGCTCGCCAGCCGGGCAGCACAGTAGCTAAAAACATCGCGCCCATGGAATACGCTCGTGCCTTCCGTGTTCTTCCCTCGCAGGCGATTGATACGCTGATCTATTTCACGCACCTCGCTGATACCCACCCACGCCTTTAGATGGGTGAGCGTGCCATTATCCGGCGTCACCACATAATAACCATCACTCGTTCTGGCTACGCACGCTTTGCGCGGTGTGCCAACACCGGGATCCACCACCGAGACGAAGATGGTGCCTTCAGGCCAAAAGCGCATGGTTTGATACAGGCGGTAAGAAGCACTCCAGGTATCATACTGCGGAATCTCATGGGTCGCGTCCATAATCTCCAGTTCACGATCGACGCTTTTCACGACACCATACATGGCACAGACTGCGCCTTCTTTATAAGTAAAGTCAGTTTGGAAAACCAGAATAGGTTTCATGAATTCTCTTCCTAGATAAAGGGGTTGTAAAAACGGCTGTGGTTGATGAAGATCGATATACTTAATGTTATGGCAAAGATTAAACCTGAAACACTCAATGCCAGGAAATCCTGACGGGACAGCTTGCGTGAGGTGTACCAGGTGCGAGATTTGCTCTTCGAAAAGCCGCGCAGATCCATCGCGTTACTGATCAGTTCAATACGATCCAGCGTAGAGAAGATAAGTGGAACGACGATGAGAAGGGAATTTTTAAAACGGTCAGTGAACTTTGCCTTTTTCGATAACTCCAGGCCACGAGCCTGCTGGGCAAGATAGATATCACGATAGTCGCGTTGAATATCCGGGAAGTAGCGAAGAGTCAACGCCACGGCAAAGGCGGCTTTGTAATTCACACCGATACCATTTAAAGAAGATGCAAACTCACTGGGATTGGTCGTCAACAGGAAGATCATGCCCAAGGGAACCACTGAGGCATACTTGAAGAACTTAGTCACCTGGTAGAACACCTGCTCATAAGTGAGCGAAATCCCAAAAACATGCGTGAACGCGTGACTCGTACCATAGATACTCACGCCATATTCAGGAGCAAAGAAAAAGCTGATGACCGCATTGGTTAACAAGAAAACCAGTACATAAATGACCATCACCCGAATTTGCGAGAAACGAATCAGGGACATTCGCATGAGAAGGATAGAAAAGACCATCATACCCAGGATGACACGGATATCGTACGAATACATCACCGCGAAAGTCAGGAACAGGAAGCAGATCAACTTGGTTAACCCTGAAAGCCGGTGAACGGGTGTGTCGGCAGTACTGTACGAAAAGATCTTCATCTTTGTGTTCACCGGTTTTTCAACCTCCTTTCATAATCGATGAAGCCCTGAACGAAATGGGTACCGTTCTCGATCTCTGCCAGATGAGAAAGGGCAAACAAGGATGTCTCCTTCAAGTTCGCTTCCGCGATAACCTGTGGGTCTGTCAAAACCACGGATGCCGCTGTATCGGCAATTTGTCGCCCGCCTGCCAGCACGATCGCCCGCGGCGTATACTCTAACATCAAGTGCATATCATGGGTGATCAGAATGACTGTCACTCCCAACCGGTTAATCTCTACCAGGAACTCCATAATCTCGGTGTAATGACGGAAGTCCTGACCGGCAGTGGGCTCATCCAGGATGAGGATTTTCGGATCCAGCACCAGAATAGACGCGATCGTGACACGTTTTTTCTGCCCATAGCTTAGCGCCGAGATGGGCCAATCGACAAACGGCGCAAGCCCACAGATTTTCAGCACCTTTTCCACCCGGATTGTAATTTCATCTTCCGGCACCTGGCGCAGCCGAAGCCCTAAGGCCACCTCATCAAAGATCATCGGTTTTGAAATCATCTGGTTGGGATTCTGCATGACCAGGCCGATGATTTCAGCTCGTTCTTTGATGGATTTCTCTTTGATGTCTTGGCCGCAGTATAGAATTCTCCCGCGGTCTTCCTTTTCAAAGCCGCACAGCAGCTTGGAAAGGGTAGACTTGCCTGCTCCGTTTTTGCCGACTATGGAAACCATTTCGCCTTCAAGGATATCAAAGTTGATATTCTCTAGCACCGGACGGACGCCATCATAAGAGAAAGAGATATCTTCCATCTTCAGGATAGAAGGGCGATCGTTCACGCTCTCATCCGCCTGAATACGCCCGTACCAGGTTCGCAGCGCATCACGGGAGAATTCAGCTTTCAAGGTTTCGATATGCCCCGCCTGCATTTCTTCCGTCATCTTTACGCCGGCATATTTCAAAGCAGTGACATATAAAGGCTCGCGAATCCCAACTTCCTTCAATATTGGAGAGGCAACCAATGCATGAGCGTTCATATCCGCAATGATCCGACCGTCATCAACTACAATGATCCGGTCAATATCCCTATGCAGCACATCTTCCAGGCGGTGTTCAATGAGGATAATTGTTTTGCCAGATTGTTTGTGGATGTCATCGATGATCTCGATGGCAGTTTTTCCAGTAGCAGGATCCAGATTAGCCAGCGGCTCATCAAAAAGCAAAATCTGAACGTCATCGATCATCACGCCCGCCAGCGAAGTGCGCTGCTTCTGCCCACCAGATAGTTCGAAAGGAGACGAGGCCAACCAGCTTTCCATGTCCACCATCTGTGCCACCTTGCGCACACGCTCATGCATTTCAGCAGTGGGGACATTATCATTTTCCAGCGCGAAGGCGATATCTTCACCCACCGTCAGCCCGACAAATTGACCATCGGAATCCTGCAGCACGGTGCCAACAACCTTCGATAACATAAAGATGTTGAGTGTCTTGGTTTCAAAGCCGTTGATTTTCAAACTGCCTTGAATTTCGCCTCTATATGAAAACGGAATCAACCCGTTAAGACAATGACCCAACGTACTTTTTCCGCTGCCACTGGGGCCAACAATCAAAATCTTTTCGCCTGGGTAGATTTTCAGATTAATGTCGTGCAGGGTGGGTTCTGCCTGACTATAGTATTGAAATGAGAAGTTGGTAAATTCGATAATTGGTTGTGAGTCCATAAGAAATCTTTACAGAAGAAAAGCTCAGACTCTTTGATACAACATGAGTCTGAGCTTTCGTGAAGAGCAAAACAAAAAGGCAAAACTCCTACGTCTTAGTTAAACCGCCTTTCTGCTCAAGCTGCCTTTCTTAGTACGAGTAGCCGCATAAGCAACCAGCAGCAATGTGCCGATTACACCGGCGCTGATGGAGTTCATAATTGCGGCGGTGACGCCCTGGGTGAAGACCAGATTGGCAGGTTCCTGGTAAATAAGGATATCGAGTACGGGGGCAACCACAACCCAGGAGATGATATTCCCAACGATCTGAATAATATTGAAGGTGAGGATATCTCGCCCAGTGATCTCACCCTCTTCAACATGGGTGCGCTTGTAGGCGAAGCCATAAATGAAGCCGGATACACCGCTGGCGATGACCCAACTCCACCAGGGCGAACCATATTGAATGGCATCGCTGAGGGCATGACCGATGAAGGAAATTAATGCGCCAGCAATTGGTCCAAACAAGGCAGCAAAGAAAGCGCTCAAGCCATATGCTGTCTGAAAGCTGGTTTCAGGAACAGGCGATGGGACTTTGATATACATGAATAACAGCGTAAAAATCGCAGCGCCCAATGCGGTGGCAACGATCGTTCGCGTGTTCACCTTGAATAAATCTTTCATTTTACTTCCTCCATAGAAGCCATTGAATGAACTCATCCAGTTGGATAACTATCATTTTATCCAAACGCAGAGCATCAGTCAATAAACCGCGGAAAATCGTCGACATTGCAGATTAACTCGTGTAAACTGGTTACTGAGGATTTCCCAGAGCTTCAATAAAATCATTGTCAATCAAAAAAACGTTCTGTTGGAGAGTAAGGAACAGCATGAACCCATTTGTAACCTATGAGCAGTTCGGCGCGGTCGGCGATGGCATCGCGGACGATCTTGCAGCGATCGTGAAGGCACATGAATACGCAAACGCGAATCACCTGCCGGTAAAAACCGATCCGAAAGCTTGCTACTACCTGGGCGGCAAAGCACTCACCGCAACCATACAAACAGACACCGACTGGAACGACTCGAAGTTCATCATAGATGATCGGGCGGTAGAAAACAACAAAACGCACATCTTCGATGTTCAGTCTTCCCTTGCTCCTGTTCAGGTTGAGATCCCTGCATTGAAGAAAGGGCAAAAATCTCTGGGGGTTTCACTTCCCGCGGATTGTTACATCAACATTATCAATGACAACGTCAGGCAGTTCATTCGCTTTGGGTTAAATCAGAATAACGGTTTTCCGCAGACGGATTGCTTCATCGCGCAAAAAGATGGAACCATCTGCAACGAGATCGTTTGGGACTTTGAAACCATTACGCAAGTCACTGCCCTGCCTATAGATGATTCCACCCTTACCATTAAAGGCGGCATGTTCACAACGCTGGCAAACGGAGAACCTTCAAGCTACAACTACTACGCGAGAGGGATCAATATTCACCGCAGTAACGTGTTAATTGAGGGTGTATCTCACTTTGTAATCATGGAGGGAGAGACAGGCGCCCCGTATCATGGGTTTATCCGGATCGACGACTGCGCCAATGTTCTGGTGAAAAACTGCTATTTTACCGGGCGGAAGATCTATGTTACGATCGGCGCCGCAAACCTGCCGGTGTCTATGGGATCTTATGACATTAGTATTTATCGCAGTATCAATGTTCGCTGTGAAGGATGCCGGCAGTTCAACATTACAGATACCACGCGCTGGGGAGTGTACACCTCCAACTTTTGCAAGGATCTTTCAGTAGATGACTGTGTGTTCTCACGGTGGGATGCTCACATGGGATGCACCAATGTCGTCATCAAAGACTCTTCCCTGGGCCACCAGTGCCTCAATGCAATTGGGCATGGACAGCTCACGGTGGAAAACGTACACGCATATGGCGCGAGGCTGGTTAATCTCCGTGAGGATTATGGTTCGCTGTGGGACGGTGATCTGCTGGTGAAGGACTGTGTGTGGCACCTGCGGGAGGGAACCAGTAAAGCGGTCAGCATCCTGGCTGCATCACAGCGCGAAGATCACGACTTTGGTTATGCCTGCACGATGCCACACAAGATCGTTTTTGAGAATATCCTGGTGGATGACAGCAAAGTTGGCGAAGATTTTCAGGGTGTTTTCCTGTTTTCCGACTATAACCCATTAATCACAGATCAGGAGATCGCATCCAACTACCCCTACCAACTGCCCGCCTCTCTCACGGTCCATAATGTACGGACAGTGAGCGGACGAGAAATTCGCTTATGCAATAACCCAGTCCTGGCAGCAAGATTTGAAAAAGCGTTCGGGATGAAGGCGTAGAAAACACTCACCTAAAAAGCAGCACCCTCCTGATTGGGAGGGCGCTGCCCGACAGCCACTTACCACGCTCTATTTAGCAGTCTCCCAGGTATGGCCGCCAGGATCCATGAAACTGACAGTACGCACCCCTCAAGGACGATACATGGGTCCATTGATCGGCTTAACACCACATGCATGGCAGCGTTACTTGTTGATTTATGAGGAACGCCAGATTAGCCCTGACTACTACACCGGATATAGATACATATTACCCTGGATACCATACTTTCCGGGGGGCATCTTCCGCACGTTTGTACTCCCATGCTTCGTCAATCATCCTCTTTAAGTCATGCTTGGGACGCCAGCCCAACAGAAACTTCGCCTTCGTATTGTCCAGCCATGTTGAGTGATACGGTGTCTTGATTTTGACGGAAGGTAAGCCCCGGCTCTCAGCCAGATATGCAGCCACCTGGTTATAGTCGACTGGCTCATCCATACAGATGTTGAATGTCTGTTGATGGGCGCTAGAATGGTTAATTGACTGTAAGATCGCATCTACCAGATCGTTGACGTGTACAAAGTTTCTTATTACCGGCTTTCCGTCAGGATCCAGCATGATGGGGATTGTTTGCGTACGCACATACTCATCCGCCTGTTCAGGCCCGACCAAATCCCGCCAGCGTGGACCGCCAAACACATCCTCGCCAAAGGAGAGTTGATATTTGAAATCATCCTTTTCCATAATCCATGGCGCGCGCAAACAGCAGCCGTTCAGATTGTACTGAACGTAGTACTGCTCCAGCATCACTTCTTCAAGTACTTTTGAAAGCGCATAACAGCCCGGATAGGCGGAATGCTTTTGTGTCTCGGTGACCGGTATCGGGTGTGGATAGACAAAATGCCCAACGCCCGCATCCCCACCAATCAGGACAAACTGTTGAAATGTTGGGCTGGAACGGCAGGACTCCAGCAGCCAGAATAGTCCTTTGACCGCTACATCCATAACTTGATCGGGAGTCTCCTTACAGGTCGCCAGGTGGACAACATGACTTACCCCATCTAGCGCATCTATCACCGTCTGGTGATGCTCGATGGAACCGCGCACAATTTCAAGCCGTTCCTTTTGTTCCAGCACACGGTTGTGGCACAAAGCGCGAACTGTAAAATGTTCATAGGATGGGTCCGCCAGGAAGCGCGTGATAAATGTTTGTCCGACTTTTCCAGTCGCCCCTGTAACGAGAATCCGGTTTGGTGTAGACATTCATGCTCCTTTGATATCGCTGTAAGTCTTCCCTTCAAACCTAAAATCTCAAAGCGCTATTGTCATAAATACGCTGTATGGATCCAGCCTGTAGTCGGCAAAAGGCTCGCAGTAGGTAAAGCCAAAAGCAGCGTACAGGCTGCGCGCCGGTGCAAAGGCTACGTGAGATCCGGTTTCTAAACTTAACCGCTTGTAACCCCGCCGCCTGGTTTCTTCAAAAATGTGGGTAAGCAGAGCCCTGGCAACCCCCTGCTTGAGATGGCGGGCAGATGTTCGCATCGATTTTACTTCACCGTGGTAGGAGTCCAATTCTTTGAGTGCTCCGCAGCCAAGCAGCTCACCATTTTTCCATGCGGTCCAAAATGTTATTTCTGGTTTGCGTAGCGCCTCAATATCTAAGGCATGGATACTCTCCGGAGGCGAGTACAGCTTCATACGATCCAGGTGTTCTTGTAGAAGGGTCTGAACTTCAGGCCCATGTAAGTCATCTACTTGGATGATCATGAGCAATATTATAATGACACTGGAATAGTTTTACGATTTATGGGTTATCACAGGGTATATATGGCTCATTCCGTGTGGGGAAGGCCCATATTCACGGTCTAACGTTCCGGTTCAAGGGCAACTTACTGCCCCTGAACCGGGTTGTTAAACGAATTGTTTTATCGACGCTCTGTCAGAAGACCTCAAAGAGGTTTATGCTCTGATCAGGCAAGGTCAAAACGGTCAAGGTTCATGACTTTGTTCCACGCCGATACAAAATCGTACAGGAACTTCTCCTGAGAGTCCTCACATCCGTAGACTTCCGCCAGGGCCCGCAGTTGGGAATTCGAACCGAAGATCAGGTCGACACGGGTGCCAGTCCACTTGAGCGCGCCTGTCGCGTGATCACAACCTTCGAACACGTTATCGTCGGCGGTTGCATGCCAAGTTGTGCTCATGTCGAGCAGGTTTACGAAGAAGTCATTGGTGAGCGTTCCTGGCCGACTGGTAAAGACGCCGTGCTGCGACTGTCCGTAATTGGCATTCAGGACGCGCATACCGCCAATAAGAACTGTCATATCAGGAGCGGTCAACGTCAGCAACTGCGCGCGATCCACCAGCAGTTCCTCTGGCGTTACTGCGTATTTGGCTTTCAGATAGTTACGGAACCCGTCTGCAACCGGTTCGAGTACGGCAAATGCCTCCACGTCGGTTTGTTCCTGCGACGCATCTGTACGTCCTGGCGTAAAGGGAACGGTCACATCGTGGCCGGCATTCTTCGCAGCTTGCTCGATGCCGGCGCATCCACCCAGGACAATCAAGTCGGCGAGCGAAACCTTCTTCCCTCCTGACTGCGCGCTGTTGAACTCCTTTTGGATTCCTTCAAGGGTCTGCAAGCACAGTTTGCAGTTGGGCCGGCTGGTTGACTTCCCAATCCTTTTGCGGCGCAAGACGAATACGCGCCCCGTTCGCACCGCCGCGCTTGTCAGAGGCACGGAAGGTAGAGGCCGACGCCCAGGCAGTTGAGACGAGTTCCGAGATCGACAGCCCCGAGGCAAGGATTTTGGCCTTTAGCTCCGCGATGTCGGTCGCATCGATCAGGTTGTAATCGAGTACGGGAACAGGATCTTGCCAGATTAGCTCTTCCGCCGGGACCTCTGGGCCGAGATAGCGCGAGCGAGGACCCATATCGCGGTGAGTCAGCTTAAACCACGCCCGGGCGAACGCATCTTCGAACTCATCCGGATTCTCGTAGAAGCGCCTTGAAATCTTTTCGTAAGCCGGGTCAAACCGTAGGGCGAGGTCAGTGGTCAGCATGGATGGCGCGTGACGCTTGGATGGGTCGTGTGCATCCGGTACCGAACCGGCGCCTGCACCTTGCTTCGGTGTCCACTGCTGCGCACCGGCTGGACTCTTGGTCAACTCCCATTCGTAACCGAACAAGTTCTGGAAGAAGTTATTGCTCCACTTCGTCGGCGTCGTAGTCCAGGTGACTTCCAGGCCGCTGGTGATCGCGTCGCCTCCTTTGCCGGTAGCATGTTTGCTCTTCCAGCCGAGGCCTTGCTCCTCGATGCTGGCGCCTTCTGGTTCTGGACCTACCAATGACGCATCGCCAGCGCCATGGGTTTTGCCAAAAGTATGGCCGCCAGCAATCAGCGCGACCGTTTCTTCATCGTTCATCGCCATGCGCGCAAAGGTTTCGCGGATATCCCTGGCGGCGGCGAGCGGATCCGGATTGCCATTCGGCCCTTCCGGGTTCACATAGATCAGGCCCATCTGCACGGCGGCGAGGGGATTCTCGAGTTCTCGGTCACCGGTATAGCGCTTGTCGCCAAGCCACTCGCTCTCAGCCCCCCAGTAAATGTCCTCTTCCGGCTCCCAGATATCCTCGCGTCCGCCGCCAAAGCCGAAGGTTTTGAAGCCCATCGACTCCAGGGCGCAATTGCCGGCGAGGATCATCAGGTCAGCCCACGAGATCTTGCTGGCGTACTTCTGTTTGATCGGCCAGAGCAGCCGGCGCGCCTTGTCCAGGTTGGCATTGTCAGGCCAACTATTGAGCGGCGCAAAGCGTTGGTTACCAGACCCCGCGCCCCCGCGACCGTCCCCAGTGCGATAGGTGCCCGCGCTGTGCCACGCCATTCGGATAAAGAGCGGCCCATAGTGGCCGAAATCGGCCGGCCACCAGTCCTGCGAATCCGCCATTAGTGCGTAGAGATCCTTCTTCAGGGCTTCAAAGTCGAGTTTCTTAAATTCATCAGCATAGTTAAACGCCTCGTCCATCGGATTAGATAAGGGAGCATTCTGGTGAAGGACCCTGAGGTTCAGCTGGTTCGGCCACCAATCCCGGTTCGACGTGCCTCTACCAGCCATGCGTTTGTGAACTCCACCTGTTACCGAGCCTTTGTTATTGTCTTCCATAATGCTTATTCCTTTCGTTGTGTGACTTGCTGAACAGCGCTACGGTTATGAATAATCGTGTTTCGCCGCACATCTAGCGAACAGTTTGGCATTCAGTTACCACAAACGCGCTGCACAAGAGCATTTCAAAAGCCCTGCAATCTCTTGCGCGAAGCGGATAAATGCAATACCAGGTTGGGCAACATCGTTTCCAACCAAAACTGCTCATTGTGGTAATGAATACCGTCTTAATCTTGAATTATACGCCATACGGACGCATTCTGATAACCGTTAAGATATGCTTACCGTCGCAACTTGATACACGTTCCACTACCCAGGCCCGTGATGGGCTGGCGAAGTTATTGGATCAGGTGACACGCAGCCGCTAGATCATGGTGATTCAACGCCGTGGCGAAGAAGAAGTGGCAATGATCGCTGCCTTAGAGCTGGAAAGCATCGAAGCTATTTTACGAGATCCATTCGAGGGGATTGGAAAACCTGAACCTCTTAAATATCTTACCCCTGGAGCCTGGTTGAGAAGACTCAGGCAGGAACAGCGCCTCGTTTATCGGGTCCGAGATGATCAGATTGGTTTCTTACAAGTAAGATACCGTTACTCAGCATGGTTTCTTTATATTGATGCGAGGCGCTGATTGTTCAGAAAACGTTTGTTACTAGACACGGACCACAGGCCTAAACTTATACCCGTACATCGGACTTGGTCCATACAGTATGGGTAAAAATCTTAATCTGAAGTTAATCCACGGTACACACGGCATCCAAATTGAGCGCTCACTTCAAGGTTACGCTCGACAATCTCTCGCAGGTAAGGATCGGTGTCAAATTCAGCGCGAGGTCGATCGCGGAGAGGTTCCAGCCTTGCCAAGCGTTCGTTGAGTTCGTCTAAGCGCTTCTCGATACCGCTGAACTCGTTTTGCATGTGCGTCTCCGTGAAGTGTTTGTTGCTGGAAAGCTCTCAATATGGGAAGGTAATCCCTATATTTCCCCAATACTTGAGACTCAAACTCTACGCGTGTATATAAATTTCTTTGATATAGCAATTTTCCACTGGCAATAATTTGGTAAGCCATTTCAATGGGAACGCGATTGATCAGAACAACGTCAACCCTTATCGTATTCAGGAGTTTTGAAACAGCATGTTGGAACTGCGCCTGAATACTAAGCTCATCCTGACCACTCTCATCTAAAATGGCCAGATCGTAGTCACTCATTGGGCCAACCCGACCCTTCACCTGCGAACCAAAGACATAGACCAGGCTAATGCCTGGAAAATCCGAAAGAATAGCAGGAAGATGATCAGCCAGAACTGACAAAGTCATAAACCGATTATAGCATGGCATGCCCTGGTCAGATAATGGGCCACGAGGATCACTTCATTGGTATTTATTAAAATTATTACTTTACCAAGTCTTCCAATGCAGGGCGATACTGTTGAATGAATTCATCTACCTGACGTGCAAAGTCCTCATTTACGCCCGCAATTGCGGGAGGAATGGATTAGGATAACGATGGGATAGCTTGTGGATTTATTAATCAGAGAACATCTCTGATTGACTTAATATACCCAGAAAAATACCAGTCTACGTTCTGCGCGCAGAATTTCTTAAGGCAGAATGTAGACTGGTAAACTGCTTCCAGCACTTTCAGGGTTTCTTAGCGGGTAGCTTGTTCTTCTGCTGCTCCTTTTTCTTCTCGATCTGCGTTTGTTTTTGCTTTTGGGCCTTTTCTTTATCCTTCTTGCTGCCTTTTTCTCCCATTAAGTATCTCCTTTTGTAAAAATCTGATCAGGTACAGGAAAACAGCCAGACGTCACATCACCTATAATCATTATATCTGCACTTCACGTTGTAGAATTAATAAAAAAGCGCTCCCCAAAAACAAATAAACTGCACGTTGCGAGGCACTACCTACGGATGTTAGGAACGTTTATACGTCACGATCAAAATGTGCTCCCTTGGGAACCCGGCATACGACATATCGACATCCACCCGGGATCGCCATTTTTCCTCATTTAATGTGTAAGTTTCTAACTCGGTGATCTCCAAACCTTGCCCGATCAGCGCCTCGCGGAATTCTTCCTCCGTGAAATACTGGTAACTTTCGAGGCGCTCTGTTTCCCACAACCGTTTTCCGAGGAAAATTGATTTCGTGATGTAGCGGGTGAAGTCGCGCTGCGATAGCTCAACAAAGCCAGGAGAGTCGAGCTTACAATATTTGATTTTAAAAGGACGATACTCGCGCGTAAATGTCTCAAATTCTTCTCTCGCCTGTTCGCTCAGGAAACGGATCCTAACCTTTCTACCCGGGTCTCCGCTGGGTTCCAACCCATCGAATAGGATCAGGCATCTATCCGCATACAGGCATTCCACTGTATGCGAAAGAACATCGCGAACCTGCTGCTTAGCATATGGAACGTCAACCTCGCCAATCTCGGGAGAAAAACCAGCGGAAAAGACTTCATGCAAGGCATTAACGAATAATATCAAGTCGAATTTTCCAAGCCTGGCAAGCAGGTCTGGATCGGTAAAATCGCCCTGCTCAAAATGTACACTGGGATAGTCCTTTTGACAGCGTGCCAGTGATTGGCGGTTGAGGTCTATCCCTACCGAAGCGCCCCGGTTGCACAAGTCAGCGTGAGCATCCAGGAGGGTGCCAATGATTTGCCCCTCGCCGCAGCCCAACTCCAACAATCGAAGTGGCCGGCCCGCCTGCTGTGCAAGCCTTCGGACTTCTTTGGAGGCAGCCCGGATCGCAGCTGATTTTCCCAGGGTATCCCAAGGCGCCAGGCGGGATTCCCAATAGAGGTCCCAAATATCGTCTGGCTCAATCATGATAATAATGCAACTGCTTACTCAGAGAACATCTCTGACAGCACTGCCAGAACTTCACACTCAGTACCATCTGAAATTGTTCCAAGCTTCTTGACCAGACGGATCTTATCGACTGTAAGAATTTGATCTAAAACGATCTGCCCCGACTTCCCCTCAAACTGGCAGTTCACCCGGGTTGGATAATCTCTACCCTTTGTTGTCATTGGCGCTACGATCACTGTTGCGATATGGCGATTTATCTCATCGGGAGAGATAATGAGGCAGGGACGTGTTTTCTGGATTTCACTTCCGGCGGTAGGATCCAGATGGATGAGATAAACCTCAAATCGGTTGACTACCATGTCCACTCTTCCTCATCCCACTGTGTAGGATGAGCTTCGTCCAACAACTGGTCATCCCCCCGATTTGCCATATCAACGAAACGCTCCTCCCAATCCTGACGAGGTTGGCGCAAGGCCTGGATGATCAACTTATTCCCTTCAACGATCATTTCTACTTCATCGGTCAATCCTGCCTGTTCTAAAATCGTACGCGGGATACGAATTCCGCGCGAGTTTCCAATTTTCACCACTTTTGAGCGAATCATCACATTCATCTTGCTACCTCACTATAATTACATTGTAATTACAAAAGAAGTGCCTGTCAAGACCATGAACATCATGTTACAAGCATTATTCCCCTATAAGCAGAAGGGGGAATAATGGTGTACAGTGTTCATTTTTTTATAAGGCCCCAACAGGGCAAGCTTAATTATCAGACACCAGCATATATAGCCATTGGTCAACCCCAATAGCGCCTCATTTGGGAACTGAGGTATTTTATAGCAGTCGCGGCCTAAACGTTTACCTATTCATCCGACTTGATCCATTAAGGGGAGGCTTCTTTGTTTATAACAGGGGTAAGACTCTTATCCTACGCTCGTGCTGTATTGTTTGAACCAATCCGTAATCTCATCTAAGGACAGTTGAGACTGAGCGCAAGCCAATGTAAACTGAACCATCTCCTCATTTTCAACAACCAACCGATAGCCATTGCCTCTCAAGAATAGCGCCGCGGCCGTGATCGCCGTCCGTTTGTTGCCATCCACAAATGGGTGGTTTCGGACTAGTGAATCCATCAGCGCAGTTGTCTTAGAAAATAGATCTGGGTAGAGATCCTTTTCCTCAAAGTTTACCTGCGGTCTGCCTAAAGCTGAAAGCAGCATTCCCAGATCACGGACGCCATGGCCACCCCCTGTTTCTGATATGAGGCGGCTGTGAAGAAAAAGGATTTGTTCAGGTGTCAGATAGTGGGTGGTCATGTTCGCGTCAAAGGCCAAATCAACAAGTTTATTTTGCTAATTCATCTAATGCAGGGCGATATTGCTGAATGAATTCATCGACCTGTCGTGCAAAGTCCTCGTTTACTCCCGCAATTGCGATTGGCTTCTCAACTGGTGTAATAATCACCCTCCGATGTTCGCGATCCAGCTCCAGGTTGATACTCTCGCCGTCTTTAATCCCGAGAGCATCTAGCACTTCTTTCGGTAACGACAGAACAATACTGTTTCCTGTTTTGAATAAACGTCTGATCATACCGCCTCCAATACTTACAGTGTAAGTACATTTCTTAATTTAGTATAGCATAAGTAACACAAAAGCCAACCCCTAGTGGTTGAACAAGGAGCCGGCTTTACGAAATTCCTTGATATTGTTGATTACTTATAACCGCGGACTGAACTTATACCAACAGATTTGGTTCAACGAACTTCATGCTCATCGTCGTCGTATAAAAGTTGAGATCGATAATTATCAGCACATCGTGACCCATCTGGTTGAGCATATGGGCAAGTTCATTCGGGGGAACTTACATAAAAAAAAACAATAGAGGCCGTTAAACGAACGATTTGGGTCATGGAAAGCGGCGTATCGGATTATGATACAATGACCAAAAGCAGGGTGGTGTGAATGGCAAAAACAATGGACTCTTTAAAGAATATGAGCCGCGTAGAATTGCTCGAACTTCCAACTGGGGCGTTTGACGATTACGATTTTGTCAATCTGGCACAGTATTTTTCTGAAGAACACAAGGATCGTGATCGTGAAGTGGCTGCGCTGGAACTTGCGCTGCGATCACCGATGGTTGATGAGATGGTGGATTACACCCAGCTATACCTGGATGTCATTGGGTATTATCTATGGAAAGGGGACACTGAAACAGCATTGTACTGGGCAGTGGCTTATGTTACATTTTCCGCGCAGCATAGTTGGGATAACCTTTTGGCTGCCTGGCGTGAACTGGGTTCCACTTACCTGGAAGCGGGCCAACCGGAAGTGGGCCTGGGAATATTTGCGCGCTTGGTTGAACGCAATCCTGGCGACATCTGGAATTACAATTCCATGGGGCTGGTCCTTTCACGGGTGAAGTTGAACAGGCTGACGGTGGAAGTGACCGGGCGCGGGTTGGAGATTCTGGCAAAGAATGACCCGGAGTGATTGCGCCCGCAGTTCGAAGGATTTGTCAAAGAGGCACAAGCAGAACTGGCAAGTGGGGTCGACGAAACCGACCATCTCTCGGCTGGTGTGCTGCAATCATTGCGGACAGCCATGTCGCTTCCAATAGAGGGTGAAATTGACGAGGATGCAGAGATCGAACACCTGGCTCCGGTAAAAGATTTATTGGATTTGGGCGAGGAAGAAGACGAGGCGCTATACCAGAAAATCCTGAAGCACGGCAAGGCGTTGATCCCGGAGTTGATCTACTTAGGGTTGGATCGGGAATGGATCAATGAGTCAGGCGGGCCGCGTGCACGCGGCCCGCCTGCTCAACCGGCTGCGTAGTGGACAGGCCTCAGAACTGGATGGGCTGGCAAGCTGGCTGGATCATTTGCCCACAGCAGGGGAGCGGTTGTGGCTAGGTAACTCGATTGGCAAGATCGGCGGGCATCCATTGGAAGAGTTAAATGCCATTGCGCGCAATTCAGATTTTGCTGTAGCGAATGCGGGATATGGCGGTAGAGGAAATGGTTGAGCGCGCAGAACAGGACGAGAGCCTGCGGGCAGGAGTTGTTGAGAGGATGCGAGGTTTGCTCAACCGGGAGGGCGCCAACCAGGCCGAGGAAGAAGTGTTTACCGGGTTCTTGATCAGCAGCGCGCTGGATTTGAAAGCGCGCGAACTGCTGCCGGATATGGAACGGGCTTTTGTGGAAGACCGGGTGGACCAAAAAATTGTCGATGAGTACAGTTTGTACCACGAATTGGACCTGCCAATCCCCCCGATGCCGGAGCGCCGCTCGGATGGGTTGTACCTGCGATTGGAATGCAAAGCGTGCGGACGGGTTCGAGAACACTTTTCCCATTTCGTAATCTGGAACATTTTGGAGGACAGCGACAACCCTGGGCAGCGTAGCCCATATATTCTAGATCACGAGGTTGTTTGTCCCAAGTGCGGCACCGTCGATCAATATGAGCTGCCCAGCATTGAGCTGATTAAGCTGATGAACCTGGATGTGGAGCAAATTGCAGATCTTATGTCAAAAAAGCCCGCTAAAACTCCGCCAAAGTACGATCCGCATGTCTACACCCTACGCGGTACAACGATGGGGAAAACAATACACATCCTGGACGGTTTAGATGAGTACCATAACCGGATAGCGAGGCAACCAGATAACGCCGATCTGCATATGCGCCTGGGCAATATGTTGCGCACTATCGGACGATATCCACAGGCATTAGAAGCGTATCGCAAGGCAGCGGCATTAGACGGTGACGATCCAGGCATTTTGTTTCCGGCTGCCACCGCAGAACATGATTTTGGTGATCAAGGTGCGGCAAAACAATTGTACGAACGGATCATCCAATCTCAGCGAGTTGGGTTGCGCCCGTTATCGGAAGGTTTGAATGAGCTGGTAGTGGCAGCCATGCGAGGTTTGGAGGCGATGCGACAAGGGGAAATCAGTCCCTGGGCATATCAGGTGACGAACACGCAAGGTGATTTGCTGCTGCCGCCCCGGTATAGAGGTATGGGGAAATTGGAAAAGTCCGAAAAGAAGGATAAGCGCGCCAGGCGACATGGGAAGAAGCGCTAAAAGGAAAAAGTGTGTATGAAACGCGATGATGGGCCAACATACGAAGAAGTGGTGCAGCAGATTTTGACGACTGCCGGAGGCCCGGTGGCGGTGGACAAACTGTTGGACGAAGTTCTAGCACGGAAAGTGACAGCTTCAAAAAATCCACGTCAGTTGGTGAGGAACAAGCTGCGTGAGTTTACAGGCCGGGCAGTGGTCTATATCGATACAGATCATGTTTTGGCAATTCCCCTGACTTGCAAAGGAGCCCGGTTTCGCATCGATCAACCAGGAGACCATCTCAGCAGAGAATTGCGAGTATTTCCTGCCACGTCTGTGCGAGATGGGAAAAATCCAATTGGTGGATTGTGCCGGGTCGCCCATCCCATTTCAGATCAAGGTCACATCGCGCGAGGAAAAAAACGTGGTTTTTGGTACGTATACGGTAGAAAAAACGTGGATGGTACTGAAAGAGTGGTTCCGCCAGCAGAAGATGTATCATAAAGACCACCTTCTAGTGACGGTTGAGGATTGAGAGCGGGGCATTTTCCGCCTGGAGCGCGAAGCATTTGGGAGGCAGCATCGGCAGCATCCAGAACAAATTAAAGAGCGTGTTGAGTTAGTAGCAAATATGCTCTATACCCTGTTGGAAAGTGCCAGGTACGAGTACGTTTTTCTGTTTGATGCAATTCCAACCCTATATGCCCGCCTGCCAGATAAGACCGGCTGCCCGCCAGACCACTGGCGTTACATCCTACGGCAGGACGAACGGATGAAGACCGACGGTTCTGATATCCGCTATGCGGAAAGCCACACGCTGTGGGACGATCTCATTGGAGAAATGTTGCACGAAGAGACGCGACCAAGGTCGAAACCAAAAAAGAAGCTTGCGAAGGGAGCGCACAAAGAAGTCTATCGTTTTCGCGCGCTTCAAGTACCGGCCATCGATCTGGCGTGAAATCGAAATTCAGGGGGAGCAGACATTAGGTGATCTGGATAGGGAATTACGAATATCTTTCAACCACGATACCCCGATCATCTTTCTGGGTTCTGGAGACTGGTTTCGCGAGGTGGTGGGAAGCAAAAGCGCTACCACGAGGTTAATATTGGTAACATCAATCCCTCCTGAGGTTGTTGATGTTGCCATTTCATTGGCAAAGATCTCGAATCCTGGAACTCGAAAGGATATATCTAACGCGATCCTTACCTTGATCTCGGCTTGTCAAAATACACTTTGACACTGAAAGTGGAGAAATGAGAAAGTGTATTATCAACAGTATTGTAAGGACGAACGGAACTTTACTTGGGTATTTAAGTTCACACGGCTACTGGTGCGGTTTGAGCAAGTAGGTAAGCTCTTTTCGAGGGACATTATATGGCCCATAAGCTGATTAACTTGTGCAAGTTGGTAACCGATGATAAGTCGATATTAAAAGACCGATATAACGGGGAATATCTATATGAGAAGGAATTCGCATCCTAAGGGCAAATCTAAAACTGGAACATTTAAAGTTCCATCACGAACTTCCATACCATCTTTAACTTGACGGGAAAACCACCACCGCCTAATATTATCATATCCAATCGTCATCAGCATCGAAGAGGAACAATATGGCAAAGAAAACACGCAAGGGGAAAAATGGCAGGTTTTTTTGGTTGCTGCTTATGGCTTCAATATTATTCAGTACCTCAACTATGACCGTTTTCGCACAACAAGGATATCCTCCCCCTCAAGGGACTCCTGATCAAGGAACACAAAGTTCCAGTTACTGGAACTTTAATTACCTTCCTCTCATTTCACTTCAGAACCCGCCACAGGCGAATAGAAGTTACTACGTGGCTAATTTGGACAATATGAGGGAATTAGGGAGGATCAGAGGTGATCAAAATGCTGACTTATCTACACCCATAACTGATCTGGCAATTCTATTCATGGGTGAGCCACAATCCTATGCAGGAAATATCTATGGGGTGCTTCTAATGGATTATGTTACCCCAAGATATGTGTATAATAGTGATGTACAGAATGGTGTCCAAGAATTTGTACGAGGATACCTGGAGAAATCAGCCAGAAATCCAGCCTCGACCCTGAATATCATCGTAGCTGTAAACACCTCGGGATTATGGATAAATCAAGAGCATGGTAAATCATGGGGTGATATGATCGAGTACCTAAATCTTGATTGGTTGCCAACTCAATCTGGCTATAGTCAAATCCATATTTATGGCGGAATTGACGCGGAACCAGGCGATTATCCAGATTTTAATTCCCCTCCTATCGTGAAAAATTGACTGCGGGGTTACGCGACCGTGGATCAATATCATCGGCAGCAGTACCGCAGATTATATGTTATACCTGCCGCCTCCGGTTGTCCTGATACACCTGATAAATATTTGACAAGTGGAACCGGTTTAAATCCAGCGAGTTGCGGATATTACATAAGTGATGTTTGGGGGAACACTTATAACTGGACACAAGAAGACTTGTACCAATTGACTTGGTTGCCACCATCGATCAACTCATATCCTGATGTGTATCCGATCCCCCAAATATATCTCGAACCAACCGGCTCATATCCAAACGGTTTTAATGCAAGACAATGGTATAAAATTGCTTTGTACTGGTATCTTAAACACAACGGAGTCAAGATGCATTTTAGCGGTGTGATTACACAGCAGGCAGCTTGTGATTATAATAAAACTTATGGAGATAACTATTGCTTCGACAATCATCTCTATAACTCTCGGGATAACGCCCTGCAATACCTCAAAAATGAGCTTCTTAGCGATCCTTTTGGGCGGATGAACACAGATGTGGCCTGGAAAACAGATGTTGGCCCATATTTAGGCCAACCATAAACCGAGAAATTGGAACAATGGAGAAAAAAACATGAAAACAACCAAGAAACTTTCTTGGGCAATCCTCGTGATCGTCCTTCTCATCCCACTGTTTTTAACCATGAGCAGCGTATTTGCGAGCAACCCCATCCCACCAGTAATCACTCCAGTTGACCAATATAAGGATATTCTTAAGTCATATGAGGATGAGTTAAAAAGTGACAAAACGAGTAAAGAAGAAAAAGACCTCATTAAGAAAAAGTATGACTCAATGGCGCAAGAGGCTACACAATGGGCGGATTCCGTCAAGAAGGACAAACCAGAGGCTTATAAGGCGTCAACTTTAACGGTAACGCCTGCACCAATTATCTACCGCAAAGCTGCTGATGGCATTGATGCTCACCCCATCATTCCTGTCCGTAACGTTTTCCCAAAAGACATCGTTCCAATCAATGGTTGGCACAAAGAGATAGGTAACGATGGGACACTGTTTATCTATGCCGGATACGTGAAGGAGAATCCTTCTCAGGGATTTGTTTGCCTAAAAGAGCCGGGTAAAACGCTAAATTTCAAGAAATTCCTTGCTCCAGAGGACAGTGGAAAACTTCGTATCGTGAGCGAGGATGATATGCTGCTTACGCTTCAGAACGAATCAGGGCAGACATTTTACTTTGATGCTAAGAAGGAGAGTTTCGTGGATCAAAATGGAAATGTTATTCCAGGAGATAACAAAGCAGGTTCTACACCGACTGCTCCTGTAGGTTACCCTGCTCCATAAAGCTTCTTAACCATATCAAATTCCATAACAGCGCGACTCAGTGACAGTTCGCGCTGTTATAGTTAATAAATGTTAAGGAACAGGTTTAACGGGAAATACTAGAAGGTGAAGAGGCCAGAAAAATTCAGGTCAAAGACTTCTTTAACATTTGGCAGAATATATTACCGGCTGGAAACCTTATTCTGCCTTAAATTAATGTCTTCAAGCCCCTGAATTCTACAAAACGCGTGATTTTTGCTAATCAGTTGATTGAAAGATGATTATATTAAAAAGTGCAAGTTGGAGAATTTTTTTGAAATGTTTTAGTAAGCGTTCAGATGGGTAAAAAACCAGACAGACCAGTAACAGAGAGTCTGGAAAACGACGAAGAAACGCAGTAAGCAAACTGCTGAGAACGAAGTAAACTAAAGTGATGAAACTGCCACCCGAATTGCCAATCCCACCCGAAGACTGGGCGAAAACACCGCTGAGCGTACAAGCGGTGGTGGTCATGCTGTGGGAGGAGAACGAGCTGCGGAAAGCGCAGGTGGCGCAACTGCAAAAACAGGTTGGCAAACTGGAGAGCGAGGTGGCGCGGCTGCAAGAACGGGTGAACAAGACCTCGCAGAACTCGTCCAAACCACCCTCGAGCGATCCGCCCCAGCTGCGGCAGGCAGCGCAACCCGAAACCAGCGAAAAGAAGAAAGGCGGTCGTCCACGGCATGCTGGAAAGGGGCGTAAACTGAAACCACCCGATCAAGTTAGCCGGGTGGTGAGCAGTCGGCCCGATAACTGCCGGGATTGCGGTAATCCGCTGCACGGGGTAGATCCGCATCCTGAGCGCCATCAGGTGAGTGAACTGCCGAAAATCGTGCCGGACATCATCGAATATCAACGGCACACGCTGTCTTGTGCGCTGTGCGGGACCAAAAATCGAGCAGAGTGGCCCGTGGACATGCCGCGCGGCAGTTTTGGCGAACGGTTGCAAGCCATGATTGGCTATTTGAGTGGGCGGTTCGGGATCAGCCATCGCGACATGGACGAATTGCTGGAAACGGTCTTCCAGGTGGAGATCAGTCTAGGGAGTGTGCCAGCCCAGCAGCAGCGCGTCAGTCAGGCGCTGAAGGCTCCCGTGGAAGCAGCGCAACAGCATGTGCAGCAGGCCGTGGTGAATGTCGATGAAACCGGCTGGCATGAACTGGCCAACGGCAAGTGGTTGTGGGTGTGTACCACCCCCACCGTGACCATTTTCCGCGTCTTTGACAGTCGGGGCAGCGTGGAAGTCGAGCGTTTGTTGGGAAAAGACTACGCGGGCATCATTGGCTCGGATCGCTACAGCGCCTATGCCTGGATTGATCCGCTGCGACGCCAGGTTTGTTGGGCGCATCTCAAACGCGATTTTCAGGCTTTGGTGGATCGCGGCGGCGAATCGCAGGTGATTGGGCAGATGCTGCTGGCGCGTCTCGATCAGTTCTTTGGCTGCTGGCATCACTTCCGCGATGGCACCCTGTCGCGGATCGAGTTGCAGGCAGTCCTCCAGCCGATCCGCACCCAGGTGGAAGACTTGCTGGAAATTGGCACGCTCCTGGGCCACCGTGAAACCCGGCGTACCTGCCAGAATATCCTCAAAGTCAAGCCAGCTTTGTGGACCTTCATTGACCGGGAAGGGGTGGAACCCACCAATAACGCCGCCGAACGGGCTTTGCGGCAGGGTGTTTTGTGGCGCAAACGCAGTTTTGGCACTCAAAGCAAAGCCGGGAGTGTCTTCGTCGAGCGCATCTTAACAGCGGTGATGACTTTGCGCCAGCAGAAACGCAATGTGTTGGACTATCTGACAGCCGCTTGCATTGCGGCTACTCAAGGTAGCCCGGTTCCTTCTTTGTTGCCTGTGGGTTAGTGCCCTTTCTCGCCGCATTTTACCTGACCTTCTGAACGCTTGCAGATCAACTTCAAGGGCCTGATCTACTCGAGGATGTGGACTCACATGGTTGGATGCTCACCAAAGAACCGGCAATCGATCCCCTTGTGGCCAGCCTGTTGGAGCAGATTGGAGCCCTCTCACCCCAGCGTCGGTCGAAGAAAAGAGCAGCTCATTCACCCACCTCAGACCGCATTTACCAGCTCAAGGTCACCCTGAATAACATCCGCCCACAGATCTGGCGGCGCATCCAGGTGCCCGGCGAACTCACCCTTCCTAACTGCACGCCGTTTTGCAGATCGCGATGGGCTGGACCAATTCACACCTGCACGGGTTTCGAATAGGAGGGCAGTTTTACACCGAACCCGATCCCGATTACGCCGACATGGTGGTGGATGAACGACGTATTCGAATGAATCAGATCGCGCCGGAGGTTAGTGCGCATTTTATTTACGAATATGATTTTGGCGATAGCTGGGAGCATGCTCTGATCGTGGAACAAGTCCTAATGCCCGACCATAACGTCGCTTATCCGCGCTGCATAGATAGAAAACGAGCCTGTCCGCCCGAGGATGTCGGAGGTGTAACCGGATATGCCGAATTTTTGACCGCAATCCATAACCCCCGGCATCCCGAGCATGACGAATGGCTTCATTGGGCTGGCAAGCCGGTTTGACTCTGAATCGTTCGACTTACAAAAGGCGAACGAGCTTCTCCAAGTCTTCTACGCCCAATCAATGAAGGGTGCGTAAGTAGAGAAGAAGCTGGGTTTTGTCAGCGGTACCGCCTTTAAGGATTTATGCCGCCAGTGGATTTTGGCACAAGCCAGAGCAGGGAAACTGCTGTTTTCACCGGGTAGCATTGGCAGTCACTGGAACAGCAAGGTGCAGGTGAACGTGGCGCTGTTACTGAGATCCAAAAGGTTCAGGGAAATCTGGTGGACTTGAAGCAAATCGATGCCGTGTTAGGCCAATAGCCATGGGTGGGCAGAAAAACAACGGCCCCATGAAAGATCATCATGCATTTGGTATTATCATGTATCGCAATCGATAACGTGGCCGGACCTCTGTATATAGGGGTTCAGGGTGACAATTATACGCTGTTTATCTCTATTTGGCGGTGTCGAATCCAATTAGCCGGAACTTATACCCATACATCCGCTTAGTCCGCGGTGTCTGGGTAAGCGTAGTTTCTGGAAAGGAGCCCTTTGAAAGGATGGCTTTTCGCAAACGGGAAAATCCAACCCATTTTCTTCCATGAAATGCAGTCCGGAAAGGTCCCTGTCTCTGATTTACACGGTTATGGCTTCTTGTTCCAGCTTCACCCCCTTCTTCAGAAGATAAGCGATTACTGGACGCACATCCTTCAATTCGGTGCGGTTCATCTGGCGCTCCAGATTTTTCTGATCAGACAGAGTAAGTGGGCGGGCAAACTGTGCAAAACGATCAAGTGTAGATATATCCATGTTGTAAGTCCTAAATTGAGGGCTCACATCTCGACGCAACTGGGCCAGGATATTATACCCACCGTAATCCATGTCAGCCCATACGTAGAGGGGGATATCTTCCGATAAAGAATGCATCAGGCACCGCAGCAGCTGCCGGCAGGCTGGAGAAGGGTTGCCCGCGAGGCAAAGCAGGGCCGCTTTTTGTGGATCCGTACTGTTCGCCAGGCTGGCTGCCATTGCATGAAACGTGGTCAGGTTCTCAATGCACAGCACCCTGTCCGCGCGCGCATTTACCCGCTCCAAATGCGCTGCCTGGACAGCCGGAAAACCAACGGAGGGATGAAACTCACCCAAAGGGATTACTTCCCCAGCAGCGTCGACCAGCGTCCAGGGGCCAGAGAGCAGCAGGTAGCTGGGGTTGGCCACCAGGTTCAATTCACGCAGCACTTCATCCTCCGATAGACGTTTCCAATCTGGCTGGCCAAATCGAGCCAGCCGGACAACAGCCCTTTTTAAATCTTCGAAACGCTTGCTATCATTGAAAGTCCGCACGCTAAAAACACGGAAAGGCGTCTCCTCTTTCAGCTGTGCCAGGGCAATGAGTGCTGACAGCAGGTCCTCGTTAAACGCAGGATCAGCCAGGATATATGGGGCCGGCGATTTGTTTTCTTTCATCTGAGCCAGAATGTGCTGGATGCCCCGGTACTGCCAGCTTTGTTCCGATAAACGAAAGCGCTCGCCGAGCAGATGGCTTTCGAGCCGGGCGCGCAGGCTGGTTACTGGAGTGCGACCGAGTAAGGCATAGAGCGGAGCTTCAACGCCAGGGACCAGGGCAATCGATTCCAACAAGTGACCCTTTTCACCTGGCTGCCAGAACAGGCGTAACAGTCCAGCCTTTTCGAGAGCCTGCATCTGCTCACTTGCCACCTGGCGCGGTTCGGGGTCGATTTGCGAATAATAACCCGGCAGCCCAATTTCACTCAAACCGATCTTTACAGAGCGAACCGTATGTCTCTCTCCAGCGGCAGCAGGTGAAGCAGGTGAGCGGCGTTCCAGGCGGTCGAGAAGCGCATTGAGCAGCAGCCTGACATCCGGTGACGGGGCAAAGGCAAGCTCGGGCTGCATCATGCAGAAGCACTTTCCAGTTCCTGGATCATTTCCGTTTTGTCGATCTCGATCACAAATGCCTGGTTATTGCGGCGGACCACTGTACACACGCTGTCTACAAAAGGCAGCAGGGAACCGGACTTATCCGGCGGAGTGGCCAGCAGTACTTGTAAACCGGCCTCGCGCATAAAGCGCAGCGCGCTGGCAGTCCGGGCAGTATCCATCTTACCAAAGGCTTCATCAAAGATTGCCAGGCGAATGGTATCGGATGGGCGAGGCTGGTTCAGGCGGTAAGCCTGGGCAAAAGAAGCCGCCATCGCCACGTAGAAGGGAGTCGTCGTTTCGCCGCCCGACTTCTTAGCATTTATCTGGCTCAGCAAGGCGCGGTCGCCGTTCGGGTAGTGGATGCGGATATCATACTGCAGGTAGTTGCGATAGTCTTGCATTTCGCGCAGTTCCTGAGACTCCTGATCGGTCGTCAGGGTCAGCCGGTCAAACAGCAGATCCCAGCCCTGCTGGTGTTTCTGGCGGAAATCCGATTCGAATAACGAGTCACCCAGAACCTGCTGACTGTCCATAATCATGTCATACACCTGGCGCAGCGCCGGCGATGGCTGAGTGATAAACTCAAAGCGTTCGCCGCCGAAGCGCAGGCCCGACAGCGTATTATTGAGATAAGCCAACTGCTGGCGCGCATCTTCGATTTGCTCGCGCAGCCGGTGGATAAAGTTTTCCACTAATTCTTGTTCGGCCAGCACGCGCTGGTGAGCAATTTGTTGCTCGTACTGGGGCAGTTCCGACTTCACCAACTTATCACGTTCAGCAGTATAGCGGTCAGCTTCATCCAGGTCATCATAACCAAAGTCGTAGCGGAACGAATAAGCCTGCTTAGACTCGCGCAGCCGGTCGCGTGACTTCTGTTCAGCGTTCTGGTATTCGTTCTCGTAGCGGGTGGCATTTTGAACGATAATATCCACCGGCTGGCGTTCCAGGCGGCGTTGATACTCCTGCTGAACATCGGCCCGGGTGTCTTCATCGGTGCTTTCGGCCCCGAGAAATTCGCCGGCATTTTGCACTGCCTCGTCAATCTGGCGTTCCAGGCCAGGAATTTGCTCAGTTTCTAATGTTTTGACACTGGTTTCCAGGTTGCCGATATGCCGTTCAAAAGCATTTACTTCGCCTTGCAGCCGGTTCGATTCACCCTGATAGCGCTGTACTTCAGCGCGCAATGCATCGATACTTTGGGTATCCAGTGATTGGCGTTCAGCCACCAGGCTGACAAGCTGTGCTTCCAGATCCTCAAGGCTGTCCAACCCCTCGAGCGCATGTTCCAGTTCAATCAGTATGCGGGCTTTGTCACGCGTTAGCGCCAATCGTTCGTTCAGAGCAACGTTCTGGCCCTGGAGAGCAGCCAGTTCTGTTCCAATTTCAGCCAGGCGCGCTTCGCGCTGCTCGATCTGGCGCTGTCTTGAACGATCACCAATGAACCAGCGGCGGTAGACCTGCGGGTTAAGGTGGCTGTCGGTGTAGTTACGGCGCACAAAGCACTCGCGGGTGACAGCGGTGCGGTAGCGGCGCAAATCTTCCAGCGTATCGCACTTGACGTAACCGCCCAGAAGCATATCGACAAAGGCACGCGCTGCCGGGTGTTGGGTGGAAACTTCCGCAGCCAACGAGTTTTGGGAAGCCGGTCGAATATCAGATTGCAGGAGGCGTTCGCTGTCCAGCAGGGCCACGCCGTGCAGGTTATCCAGGTGGCGGCGCTCCCGATACAGGTGCATGGCAGCCGCATAGTGCTGCGGCGGAACGAGCAGCACAAAGCGGTTGAAACCCAACCCACCTTCAACAGCATCCTGCCAGTCCGGGTCGGGGATTTGCAGCAGGCTGCACAGGAAAAGCACCTCACTGGCGCGCAAACCCAACTCGGCGCGCAGCAGGTCGCGCAGCCGCACGGACTGAGGGGCTTCGGTCTTGAAACTGACCTCTCGATCACCCGTGCGTAACTTGCGAATTTCATCCGCCAGCCGCTCAGCCTCCTCACGCAGCTGACGCGCCTTTTCATCCAGCAGCGCCTTTTCGTGAGCATATTCCTGCCCCATAGCCGACAGGGCTTCCTGATAGGGCCGGAGTCCTGCTGGGAAATAGATGATTGGATCGGCGGCGGCAGCCTGCTCGATAAAAGCTGCCAGAGCGGGCAGCGGCTGGCGCTGATCACACACAGCCAACAGCCTTTGCGCATCAGCCGCCTCTTGCTTCAACGACTGCACCCCCTGGCGCTTGCTCCCACGCAGCAGGTTCACTTCGGCATTAGCGGCAGCGATCTTATCCGTCAGTTCACGCTCGCGCCGGGCCGTCTCATCGGTCTGCAGCGCTACCTGCGCATCCAACAGCAGGTTCTGGGCCTGGTTGTACTGTTGTTTCAATAGTTCACCTTTCAGTTCCGCGCGATTCAGCTCCAATCGAGCTTCATCCAACTGCAATCGGCGCTCTTTTAGCGCTGCCAGGTGAACATCACCCAACGCCCGCCGGCGAATGTAGCCATTCGTAATGCGGCGGCGACGATTGGCAACGCGCTCTTTATCCAGTTCTTCGATCTGGTTCAGAATATCGATACGCTCACGCACGTTAGCGGCCAACGACTCGAAGTGCCGGAGAGTCTCTAACTGTGCCTGGAGGGTCTTCACGTCCACCAGGTATTCGTCGAGCAGGTAGTTTTGAACAAAAGAGCGGATATCGGTCAGCGGGCTGAATGCCAGCCCTTTGACAATCTTAGAAGGAAAAGAATCTTTCAACTGTCCCAAACGGTTGAGCAGGTGGAAACGATAATCTTCCAGACGCGTGAAAACCTGTGCGCGCGCCGCAGACGGCAGGGCATAGTTTTCTATATGGCGTTTGAAAGCACGCGTGTCAAAAAGCTGGCCGGGCGCTCGGAAAAACCAGTTATCATCCAGACAAGCATTGTGGACGATAAAATAAGCCACTTCAGGGTTGCGCCCATCTTCAAAAGCATCGATTAACGCCCCATGAACAAAATACGTGCCGTCGGTGTTGCTGAATTCCAGCGCGATAACGCCCGTTGCATCACCCCGTAGAAAACGCTGACCTTCTGTCCCCAACTCACCGCGCACATAGCTGGCAAGGGTGCGCTTGGAACCGCTGACAGCAGCCTGATTAAAACGCACATCGCGCTGTCCGCCTACCAGGGCAAACTGCACAGCATCTAAAATCGTCGATTTGCCCGCCCCATTGATACCAATGAAGTAGGTAGTTCCCAGGCAGTTGATGGTGGTGTTCTCAAACAGGTGCCAGTTCACCAGGCGGATGCGGGTTAATCGTTTCATAGGGCTTCTGTCTCTTCACTTTCACTTTCGGGCGCGGCGCGATATTTGCGCAGCCAGGCTTCCAGTTCATCGGCGGATTGAACGGGTAAAATCATGCGAATGGATCCGCGCAGGCGCAAACGGGCATCGGCATCACGCACATCGATGGTACGCCCCTCCAGGGTGTCGATCAATCCCAGGCTGCGCAGCCGGCGCAGCAGCGTTTCATACTGGATGATACCCAAAGCGCGCTCTTTGCCGGTGATGGTGCGAAACTCTTCGCGCACCTCGCCAATGGTCACCACCGGGTCATTCGCCAGGCTGAGATGTTCGACCCGCTCTTCATAGAGTTTACGCAAAACGACGATCATCAGAGTCTCATCCAGCCGGTAGCGGGCGCGGCAGTAGCTAAAATCAGAAACCGCCTGGAAAATGCGGTGATAGTCATCGTGCAGCAGTTGAAACCCGGCCAGTTCCACCAACCCTTCGAAAATCGAGCGGTAGCGGTGGACGAAGTAATAATCATCCTTATCGGTTTCCACATCTTGATACAGAAAGGTCTGCCCTAACAGGCGATTAACCACCCGCGGCACATCGCGCCGCAGCCTTTCGGGCATATCGGCCAGGATTGCATCAGTATTAAACGGCATCTTATCCCTTCCAACGGCCATCAGGTACTTTTAACGAGATCAAACGGAGCCACCCGGTACGGCCCTATTTGCACCGGTTCGCCTTCCGCAGCGACCAACCCATAGAAACTTCAGGATGGTGGGCATAAGCAATAATGGTCGTCAGCCAGTGCAGATCTTCAAGCAATTCGCGAGGGAGTTCCGTTACATGCAGGCGTTGGTGACCATTGAAGAAGCCCAACACCTTGCGATTAACCTTTTCGGGCGAGAATGCCTGGGTAACATCCTGCATAATCACCGCGCGCAGTGAGATCAGCTCGTCGGCTGCAAAGTGGGCAGAACGACATCGTCAGGATTGAAGGGAGCGCGGCGCATAGGCGGGGTATAGTAGCTATGCGCGTCTGGCAGACGAACGGGCGTCTGGCGCAGACCAGGGGAGTTGGGCGGCAGTTCGATATGTCCCTCATCATCCATGGCTGCCAGCAGCTTTGCCAGTGCGCCCAGCCGGTCTTTGAAACTACCGTCCGCGCTGCCCAGTTGATAGCGAATTTGCCGCAGCGAGGTACGTAAATAGGCCGCATGGCGGTGATCGATGTCATCCAGAATGGGATCGACGCTTTCGAGCTGGTGAGCGATAAACTGCAGGTACTGGCCGATTTCTTGCTCAGCCTGGGCTGGAGAAAGCCGGCTCTGAGTGGCCATTTCCTCTGCTGTGCGATCCAACCAGTCACCATCATTTTGCCACAACTGCACCTGATTGATAATGTCGCGGCGGTAACGCGAGACGTGATCGGAAGTCTTGAGCGCGTGGTAAGCCGGGCCAAGCGTCTGGACGTAGTCGTCAAACTGCAAGTGCAGCAGGTCGGATACATCGCTTTCGCGGGTGGCGCGTTCTACGTAGCGGCGGATGTTTTGGTTGAGTTCGCTCAATCCACGCACCACCTGGCGCACATTCTCGTAAGCCTGGGTCACGGCCAGGGAGGGCGAAAAATCCTTGTTGGTGGTGGCCGAGGTTATCAACTGGTGGGCAGTGTACAACTGGCCCGTAAACTCACGCGGCTTCTGCTCCTGAATGGAGCGAAAGGCTTCCAGCAGGGTAAAGGCATAATCAGGCAGCGTGATCGTTTCCGTATAATCAGCATGCTGCTCGCGCTCAATCCAGCCGGTCTCGGCCAGGCGGCGCAGCAGATACGAGGCATAATCCTGCGCCGATTTCTGCCCGCCAATCGGGTTCGCCAGTTCTTCGGTAGCGTCATCCAGGCTAGCCTCAATTTCAGCGGTAATTTCCGCTTCATCTCCGGCAGTTTTCAGATAATCGACAATTTCAGCGACAGCTAATTCACGGGTCAGGCCAAAACGATTGAATTCAGCCAGGGCATACAGCCGCAGCAGAATGGCTATGTAGTGATGTTGTAGGCTGTTTCGGCCCTGCACACTGAGCAGGTTGAAGAGGTTAACGGGAAGAATATCAAACGGATTCGCCATGATCTGTCTCCCACACGAGAATATCTTGCAGATCGCAGTGCAGCGCATCACACAAGCGAGCCAACGCTTCAAGGTCAATATGGCGCGCCTGCCCGGCATCCAGGCGATAGATAAAATCTTTCGGCACGTTGGCTCGCTCCGCCAGGCGGCGCGGCGAAAGCCGCTCGCCGGTGGCAGCCTGCTGTTTGCCCAAAAGGATGGTAATTCGTCCTGAAGTCGAAATTCTGCGCATGTAGAACGTCCGTTCTTTTTGTTTGTCTTGTTTATACTGCTATTTAGAACAAAAGTCAATACGCTTGTCTGTAAATTTAGACAAGTGGATGAAATTTACGAATGCGGTTCCGGGCTTTCGAGAAATGAATATTGTATAATCTCTATTGAAATGTTTACAGGAGAAGGATAAGCATGATCGTTCAACTGACGGAGGAATTAATCCGTCTCCGTGCTACCGAGCAAAGCTTTGATAAAGGCCAGGATTACTTCCTTTCAGGCGCGATCTTCGATCCAACCTGGCAGTCCATCCCCAATGGGTTGATGCTGCTGGCGTATTGTGAAGGAAACAGCGCGCCAGCCTACCGGGTGTCTGCTGAACTGGATGAAGGCGGAGTCCGGTCCGCCTCCTGCACCTGTGCATATGACTGGGGAGGCGATTGTAAACACATCATTGCGCTGCTGCTCACGTATCTCCATCATTCCGAAACGTTTACCGAGCAAAAAAGTGTCCATGAGCTGCTTGCAGACCTGGATAAAGAGGATCTGGCGGCACTCATCGAGCGCCTGGTGAAAAACGATCCTGAGATGTATGATGTGTTGGCAACCGCCATTCTGGCAGTAAAAAGCTCAGCTCAGATCAAATCATCCACAGCTAAGGAGAAGCATCATACCCAGGTATCCGAGCAGGCTTATCGCAAGCAGGTAAAGCGGATAATGAAGCAGCGTGGGTATGAGGACGAATATGACGAGTATGGAAACCGCCCGGCCTATCTCGATGACCTGGAAGAAATGTTGCAAACCGCCCAACAGTTTATCGGTGCCGGCGACGCCGAAGGCGCGCTGATCATCTTGCAAGTTCTGCTCGAAGAGACCACCGAGGATTACGATGCGGACATGGATTATGACGGCGATGTTGCCTCCTTCATCCAAAGCCTGGGAGGGCCGATGGCAGAAGCAGTATTAAGCGCAGACCTTGACGATCCATCATCCCGGGAACTGGAAAGAGCAGTAGCCGAAGTCCTGGATGATCTGGATGAAGCGATTGAAGAAAGCGAACTAGAAGTCATTTCTGCCGCTCTAGAATACGGCTGGGATGAACTCCCGGACAAAGAGACACAGTGGGATGAATATGACGAAGAAACCTGGATGCTCTTTGATGAACTGCAGCAGGCGCGGCTGAATGTGATCGAACGCCAGGGCCGCACAGATGAATTCCTGCAGCTGGCGCAAAAAGTAGATGCATACCGTTACACGCTCAAACTGCTTGAATTAGCCCGCCTGGATGAGGCGATTGCCGCCAGCCAGGCGCTGGACAGTGAGCAAAGGGTTCTTTCTGTTGCTCAGAAACTGCAGAATGCCGGACGGATGGAAGCATCGATTGCCCTGGCAGAACGCTGCTTGAACCAGGCAGGCCAGCACAGCCTGGCGCTTGCCACCTGGCTGGCCCCTTTAGAAGAAGCGCGAGGGAATGTAGACATGGCGCTGAGCGCTTACCTGGTTGCCTTTGAGACGCAGCCCGCTATCACCTGGTACCGCCACCTGAAACGACTTTCCGGCACAAGTTGGAATCGGCTGCGTCCGGCGCTAATGCGAAAAGTGAACGAAACCCAGACGCCTGAAACCCTGATAGACATCCTCCTCGAAGAGAAGGAGTGGGACGCCGCGATTGATATTGCCGAGAAATCCACCTGGTTTTCCAACCTGTTGGAAAAAGTTGCCGATGTGGTCATCCCATACCGTCCTGATTGGGTCATTCAGACGTCCATTAAACAGGCCAATCAGCTGATCCTAAAGACGCAAAGTGATCTCTATCCTGCAGCGGCAAAGTGGCTGTCGCGGGCTAAAAAAGCATACCAGCTAAAAGGCCAACCAGGTGCCTGGCAGGAGTATATCGACAACCTGCGCTCCACCTATGCCCGCCGTCCGGCCTTGCAGAGAGCAATCGCAGGTTTATAAAAAGCCATTGAAATGCCTTACGAACCTTTTTTGATAAATTCAAAAATATTGCCCTTCAAGAAACGCGAATCAAAACCATTCGCGGTAATCTTGGACTTCCAGATGATGACTATGGATTTCTCGAAGCTTACTGCAATGAGAAGATTGCGACTGCCGCCGCGTGATGTTCAACGTGCTGTCTCGCCGGCGAAACACAGTCGTGGCAGTCATTGCTTACGACTGGGAAAGTGAAGCATTTTACGCCCGGTGGTTCCATCACAATGATACGGATATCATCCGAGAAATAAAAGGCCATATTCTCAATCCCGGCAGCGATCAGTCCGAATTAGCGCCTGCCTTGCTCAACGTTGTTCGTGAAAAACTGCTGGCAGATCCGATGTACGTCGAGCGGCTGAAGCTGCATTACTGGATGTTCAAAGAGAAGGTAGATCCAAAGCACTTTAAAGCATCCGCGCGCGCCGGGCAGTATAGTAGCTCTACGGGTAAAGCCAGGAGACGTCATAAGAAATAAATGTCGCTTGAAACCGTTCTGTCGGTACGCTCACAGAAGTCACCAATCGTAACTTTATGCCATGTTACCTTAAATGAAATTCTCCCTTTTACAGAAAGGGGGAATAATGGTGTACAGGAACCTTTTTCAAAAAGGGCTCAATAGGGTAAAGTTGATTGGCAACGGCCAGGATATGAAGCCATCGGATCACTTCAATAACGCCACATATGGAGTTTGGAGCACTTTTAATCCAGCCGCGGCCTAAACTTATACCCGTACATCCGACTTGGTCCACAAGGGATGGATATTATTGACTGTATAACAAAGCGAATTGACCTATCCGGCGTTCGTGCTATATTGCCGAAACCAGGCTGTAATCTCATCCAGAAGCGTTGGGATTGAGACAAGCCCTTGTAAACCGAACCATCTCAGCATTTTAAGGAAAACTGCTTTTTATGAAGTTCATTTCACGGTTCCTATTATCTTAGGGAGCAGGATAAGCCGTTTCAGGAAAGGGAGTTTCCTCTCCTGAATTAGAGTAATTATTTTCCATCGAATCCATTGGAGCAGGATAAGGATCTTGCAGATTTGCAGATGATGAAGGCATATATTGTCCATCGCCAAAATTCTCGATTAAAGGTAAGAAAATAAAATACCCTTTGATGTTTGTAATATGAATATATCGAATATCGCTCCAAGGTGAAAAAAGATTAAGCGGGTATTGATAAACATTTGGAGAATGGGAATCTACAAGAAGTTGATACGTACCATTGCCCATATCCGCCAAATCAGCAACAATAACACTATGGTCCCATATATTGTCTGAACTATCCCATTTAAATTGAATTACATCTCCCCATCTGACAGACGGGTAACTAGATAGTATCCCTTCTGGGCCAGACTGCCAGAACGGATGCTCATTAACAAGAAACTCATAAAGCCGACCTACATCTGTCCAAGCGGCTGCTCTATGATTAACATCATAATAGTACCAACCGGCAGTTCCAATCCCATTCTGTCCATTATTAGCCATAGGTGCTTGTCCACCGTGGCGTATCGCCTGAGATACAAAATTAGTGCAATCGCCACCAAGGATTTGTCCACTAAAGTCATAATAGTCTGGATTAAAATTTATAGCATATCTGTCTGCATATTCTGCTGCCCCTAAACCATTGTATGATCTGTTTGTTGTATTTGTTAAGTTTACCGTTTCGGTATTTATTATTAGGGTTGAAGATTGCACTTGTCCTTGCTCTAAACTTTTTGATGCTTTATCAATAATGTTCTTTAGTTCTTTGTCTTTTTTGCCTGTCTTTTTTACAAATCGCCATAAATACATTGGAAACTAAGTTTCCTTAAATTTCTGGTTGTTAGGCTGTACCTTAACATAGTGCGAGTTGAGTTTCGAACGAGCGGACTGGATCGAAAACTGCCAATGGATCTGGATGTGAGCGGCATCTCGCTCTGTAATTAAGGCCAGGATCTCTTTCTCTAAACGTTCCAGGGTCGGAATGCGACGGTTCAAACACAGCCGAGATATAGCGGAAAACTCAATCTCAATCCTATTGAGCCAACTGGCCGATTTGGGGGTGAAGAAGAATTCAAAGCGGTCGGCCAGGGCTAAGGCTTGATCGGCAGGCAGGTTCTCATAAAAGGCACTGATGTCATGCGTGTTGAGATTATCCTGCACGAGGCGGATCTTCTTGGCGGTTGGAAATTGAGCTGCCAGGGCTTGAAAAAACAGGGCATACTCGCGTTTGGTTCATTGCGGATGGACTTGGGCCACCCGCCGACCGGTTAATGGCTCAATGGCAGCCAGCAGCGCACAAGAACCGAACTTTTCATAGGCGTAATGCTCCTTGCGCACCTGTCCACTTTGCAAGGCCAACGGTTCCACGGCATCGCCAATCAGAAAACAGGGTCGTTCGTCAAAGCAGACCACCGGATACTCCGGATCATAAGGCAGCGCATACAAGGCTAAGATGGTTTCCATACGTGCCAGAAAGCGACTATCCAGCTTTCCCAGGCACCAGGTTCGCTTTAGATGCGGTTTTAGTTCGTTTTTTTGAGAATGGTGCGCACTTCGGTATGTGAAATCCCTTCCACATACTCCAGTTCCACCGCTTTGTCGGCTAACAAGCGCAAACTCCATTGGGCATAACCTTCCGGTGGTTCGCTGCACGCTAATGCTGTGATTTTGGCCCGTTGCTGCCCATCGATTACAATCGGTCGGCCTGAGCGAGGTTGATCCTGAAGGACTTGCAAGCCTCGCGCTCGATAATCCTTCGCCCAGCTTGAGACACTGGGGATACTCACCTGGAGCGTTTTGGCGACTTCGGTAAAAGTCTTACCTCGATCCAGTTCCAATAAGCCTAAGGCCCGTCGATACGCTCTTGCTTTCAGTTCACCTTTCCGGATAAGTGCGTCCAAAAAAGCCCGATCTGTTTCCGTCAGTTTTACATGCTCTTTTTTCATCCACCCATTTTCACCTACCGCTTCTTATTTGTCAAAATCTGCAACTTTCTTACTTTCCAATGTAATAAATAATCATCATATTTATCTTCAACGATTTTCCACGAACCACTTTCTTTGCTAAGAGAAATGGTATGATGGAGGTCTCTCATCTTGGAGATTCTCGGAGCTAAACTTTCAAATACAATGTCATGACTTTCGTTTAAGGAAACAACTGCTTTTTTGGATAAAGGTTCTACTATTGACATAAATGTAAATCAGTTAAGGTATGATAGGGAACATGGTATGGCAACCGAAGCACTTGACGAGAGAACAGATGGCTGAACGGCGCCAGGCAGGAGGCGACCTGCTGCAAAGTGGCGACCTAGCGCAAGCGCAGATTGCCCGGGAACTGGGTGTGAGTGAAGCAGCCGTCAGCCAGTGGAAGAAAAAACTGGATCAAGGCGGCCCCGAAGCGCTGCAGCCCCGTCAGGCAGGCGGGCGACCACCGAAGTTGGATGAGGTAGCCAAGCAAACCTTGGAGAAGAAACTGGAAGCAGGCGCTGTTGCGGCTGGTTTTCCCACCGAGCAGTGGACGCAAGGCCGGGTGAAGCAGGTGATCGAACAGGAATTTGGGGTGGCGTATCATCGGAAATACATCAGCCGCTTACTGCACAAGATGGGGTGGAGCGTCCAAAAGCCGGATTCGCGAGCGATGGAACGCGATGAAGCATTGATCCAGGCCTGGCTGAGCCGGGATTGGCCGCGTATAAAAAAAAGCGCGGCGCATCGGCGCAGAAATCGTGTTTGAAGACGAGTTTGGGATGTCTTACACCGAACCAGTCAGCTTTACCTGGGCGCCCCGCGGCCAAACACCCTGTTTCAAACGCATCGGCAAGTATCGCCGCGAGACTTCGACCGTGATCGGTTTGACGATTTCGGGCAGCATTTTCAAGCGCCATTTCGATGGATCGGTGAATGCCGAAAAACTGATCGCTGGCCTGGAGCATTTCCGCAAGCATATTCATCGCCCCATCCTCGTGATTTGGGATCGATCGCCCGTCCATCGGGCCAAAATCGTGCAGACCTACCTGGCGAACCATTCGGATCTCCATCAGGAATTCTTGCCCGCCTATGCCCCTCAACTCAACCCTGAAGAATACTGTCATGGCAATGTCAAACGATCCTTGCAGAATGCCATCTTTACCTCCAAAGCCGAGATCCGGCAGCATCTCGACCGCGGCTTTGCCCGGCTGCGAAAGCGCCCCGATATCTTGTTAGGCTTGTTTCATCATGCTAACCTGACTCTTAAGCAACTTTGGTAACTCTCAATAAGAAATTAATATTGCTAAACGAATATTGATACTCCTGGTATCTTAAGTTATTTATATCGTATAGGTATAGTTCATCTTCTAATTTCCTTTGTTCTTTGATTAGAAAGTCCTTCCCTTCTTTTGACTCCTCAGTCAAGAAACTAAAATCTATAAATTTTAATGTTTTATGAGAACGATAACGAATGTCAAAGTATGAGTTGATAAGCTGCATTATTTCTTCTTTGTCTTTTTGAGTTGTATCGTTAAGGTTCCAGGCTGGTTTTTGGAAAGACAAAACTCCCATTATTATGGAAGATGTTAATGCCGCGAAACAAAGAAAGAATTTCAGGAAGTTGTTCATTGAATCCTCAATGTTCAAATTAAAAAGCGGTAGCGGTTTATTCAGACAAATATGCAAATATGTAATGAAAAAGGCTGGTTTTTAAAATGCCATATTCCCTCCTAATAAATATTTTTAATATGCAGAGGTAGTCTTACAATTAAAAAGCCAATGATTTCCTATGTATAATTTCCCTGTTTAGGACGTTGTTTTAAATCAGTGTTTTTCAATATAATCACTGTCAAGTGGCCTCTTTCAATTAAGGAAAGGGGCAGTATCAGCAGAAAAAATTTTCCATTCATTATTTTCCAGGATAACTTTTACAAAAAGTTGTTGCTTTGAATTACTGACGGACGAACCCAGCATTCCTCCTTCTCCTTCACCTATAATTTCTATATAGAATCTTTTTTCATTTCCTTGATCTGGGAAAATACTTCTCCCATTTTCGATTGCCCAGTCATTATATGGTTGTACTTTTAATACCTTAACAGATTTGGTTAATCCAACCACGGAAACAAAATTATCAAAACTTTGAAGGTTTGGCCTGTTATTACTTAGTAAATTAAAAGCCTCTTTATATTGTTTACTATTTATAAGAGTATAATACTCGACAATTGTAATTCCCCCATCACCTATTGTAATGTTGTCGTTCTGAAAAGTTGGAGATTGGGTTGGAGAAGGATCATTTATATACTTAGATTTAGGTACACAAGTTGACTTAACCACTTGTGTTACTATTCTGGTGACCTCAATAGGTGTCTTTTCTACCAAAGAGCCTTCATTATTTCCTTTAGCACCCACAGCACAAGCGGCTAGGAAAATACAGAAAACCAGTTGGATAGCGAAAAGTTGAATACTTTTTTTCATAGATTTTACTCTCAACAATATTTGTTATGGATCTTGTATAATCACAGTTTCTTGCTGTATTTTATTATTTTAGCACTAATAAAATTATACGAGCTTTTCCTATACTATCGCACTTTAGCAAATCTTCAGAGTGATTGAATCTCAAATCAGTTTTGATGATCTCCGTTATAGTTTGGGTAAAACGCAACAGGTTTGTAGCAAAATCGGTCACTACTTCGAATTTCAGTAGAGGAATTATAAAAGCCCGGCGCCCTACAAAATCAAACAAGGTAAAATTACTCTTAAATAAGCATACATGAAAAATTAATTAACCCAAGTAATCATGACCATCCGCTCATAATTTATTGGATTAACTTAAAAAAGCCTGCTATGACTAAAGTATCAAGACTGGCTTACGCATAATTCTTGATATAGTTGATTACTTATAATCGTGACCTAAATTTACACCCGTATATCCGACCTGGTCCACAAGGGTTGGATATTATTGACTGTATAACGCAGTCCAATTGATCTTATCCTGCATCTTTACTATATTGACGAAACCAGTCTGTAATTTCATCTAGAGAGCGTTGAGATTGAGCACAGGCCAATGTAAACCTGACCATTTCATCATTCTCAACAACCAACCGGTAGCCATTAAATCTCAAGAACAGCGCCGCGGCAGTGATTGCGGTACGTTTGTTCCCATCCACAAACGGGTGATTTCGAACCAATGAATCCATCAACCCTGCTGCCTTTGAAATGAGATCCGGATAGAGCTCTTTTCCATCAAAGGTTGCCTGCGGTCTACCTAAAGCGGAAAGCAGCATTCCTAAATCTCGGATACCTTGCCCACCGCCGGTTTCAGCAATGAGGCGGCTGTGAAGGAAAAGGACTTGCTCGGGAGTCAGATATTGAGTCATCATGCTCGCTTCGATGGTGTTCGTCGAGATGGCTACTTCGCCGAAATTACTATTTCGCCAATTCTTCTAAGGCGGGGCGATATTGCTGAATAAACTCATCTACCTGACGCGCAAATTCCTCGTTTACACCCGCAATTGCGATTGGCTTCTCAACTGGTGTAATAATCACCCGCCGCTGCTCGTGATCCAGTTCCAAGTTAACACTCTCACCATCTTTAATTCCGCGATCATCCAGCACTTGTTTCGGCAAAGAAAGAACTATGCTGTTGCCTGTTTTAAATAATCGCCTGACCATCATACCTCCAATACTTACAGCGTAAGTACACCTTCCCCTTTAGTATAGCATAACTTAACAGAAAAGCCAGTCATGACTCAAGTGTCATGACTGGCTTATACCAAATCTTTGATATCGTTAATTACTTATAATCGTGGCCTAAACTTATACCCGTATATCGGACTTGGTCCACAGCGCTATTTATAAGATCGATCTATAACCTTCTTGCATCTGGATTGGGTTTCAGAAACCAGAATCGATGTATAATATTAACTGTACTTTTCAATAAACACAGTTAAATCAGTACAGTTATGAACCGAGCGATTGAAATATTTACTGCCCATAAAGGCACACTGAAAACCAGCCAGGCAATCGCCTTGGGCATTTCACCGCGCACATTATATGCCATGAGAGATGCGGGGGTAATCCGACAGGTCAGCAGGGGCGTCTATCAGCTTGCAGATCTGGATTTGCCAGGAAATCCGGATCTGATTAGTGTGGCTCTACGGATCCCCAAGGCTGTGATTTGCCTGATTTCCGCCCTGCATTTCTACGGTCTGACCACCCAAATTCCTCATAGGGTTTACATTGCTCTCCCACAAGCAGCGGAAAAACCCCGGCTTGACTTTCCGCCGCTCGATATTGTTTGGCTCTCTCAGAAAAGTTATACCGCCGGGATTACCGAACAACAGGTTGATAATGTGCAAATCAAAATCTATTCGAGGGAAAAAACGATTGCAGATTGCTTTAAGTTTCGCAATAAGATCGGGATCGATGTTGCTTTAGAAGCCTTGAAGGATTATCTCAAAACTGCAGATCGCCAAATTGAGCAACTGCTTTCCTATGCTCGAGTTGATCGCGTTGAAAGTCTAATATCTCGCTATCTTGAGGCCCTACTATGATCCCCACTAACATAGCTGCATCCATTTATCAAAGAATCCTCAATAAAGCTGCCTCTGAGCACAGGCCATTTAATGAGCTGCTCCAGTATTATGCAATAGAACGCTTCCTTTACCGGTTAGGTGAATCTCCACACTGCAAACACTTTGTCCTGAAAGGGGCCTTGGTTTTCCTTGCCTGGCAAGCCCCTCTCACCCGTCCAACGCGGGATATAGACTTCCTTGGTTACACAAACAATTCAGTCGATAATCTGGTTCAGATCGTGCAGGAAGTATGTACTCAGCCAGTTGAAGCTGACGGGATGGTCTTTGATCTCAAAAGCGTTCAAGGAGAAGTTATCAAAGAAGAGGCAGACTACCAGGGTGTTCGGGTTAGTTTCCTGGGTTTTCTCGGCAAAGCGCAAATCCATATGCGCCTGGATGTCGGTTTTGCCGATGTCGTAACGCCGAATCCTGATGAACGTGAACTCCCTACGATCCTCGACAACATGAGCAAACCTTGTATCCGCACCTACCCACCAGAAACGGTTGTCGCCGAGAAATTCCAGGCAATGATCGCTCTGGATATGATTAACAGTCGGATGAAAGACTTTTATGATATCTGGTTCATGACACAGTTAATGGAATTTGATTTCCATTTGCTAAGGGAAGCGATTATAAACACATTCGACCGAAGAAAAACAGTCATCCCAAAAGAAATGCCAACTGCATTCACCAATGAATTTGCGGATCAAAAGCAAGTTTTGTGGGCAGTCTTCCTGAAGAAAAGCCAGTTCGAGGATACACCCAAAAGTCTAGTGGATACAATTCAGGTGCTGAAAAGATTCTTTGATCCAATCATCTCTCCCACAGAGAAAAGGTTCTCACACTGGTCTCCCCAGGTTGGTTGGAAAGAATAATCCTTGCTATATTTGCGTTTCACCTCACTTACTTATCACTTCTCCAGGCACTTTAAACATAATCCCCCGATCAGCTTTAAGGGGGAATTATGATGTATGGTTATCGCTTTGCAGAGAAAGGCTTTTAAATCATTTTTGGCTACCAGGTAACCGGATATATGGCTATCTGGCAGCGCATAAAGTCAAATATAGGCCTAAACAAATATTAAGGCAGCCGCGGCCGAAACTTATACCGATAGTTTTGATTTAACGAATTTCCTGCTCTTCATCGTTGTATAATTTTTCAATGACAATCTACCAATAATCGGCAAATAATTGCAAATCCAGATGCCGTTATTTGCCGATTTGATCTGGCGTCTCACAAGGGAACAAAAATGTGTCTGCCTACCGTACAGGTTGATCAGTTTTACCAAATCTGGCGTCCTCTGCTGCACTTTGCGAATGAGGAATTAAAAGTTGTTTCTGGTCTTTCCGGCAAAGGACCGAAAGATAGCATTGATGTCAACCTTGCGATGAAAGTCCGTGATGCACTTTGGAAACATGTAACAGTTCTGGAGAAATTCATCGCAGAGAATCCTGCTCAGCTTTCTCCAAACGATCTTGTTATCGCCGAGAGCTGGAAGTATCGCCGCCAAGGCCAATTTATCATTTTCAAAGTGCTAAAAAAGCATGCGCTGTTCATCAGCCAGGACAAGCGGGCGGATGTCTTCGCTGTTAAGGGTCTTTACAGTTCCTTTGAGGAGATGCTTGGACCCTATAAACCTGTCCTGGCAGAAACTGTGTTGCTGCCATTTGGCGATGAAATCATTACGGATGGCCTGCTTCAGTCTTATAACATTATGTTCGGAAGCGGAATTCGAGGAGAACTCAAAGAAATTTACGATGACGCGAAAGAACGTGGTGCAATCATTACGACACTTCTAACAAACCAGCCAATCCCAACAAGGGAAAGTCTGGCTGCGAAAGCAGAAGTCACTAACGAGAAAGTGCTGAATGCCTTCACAAAATATCAATACAAGTCGGGAAAAAGTCCCAAGACCGTTGAACGAGACGTACTCAATGTGACCAGTTTTGCACATTTTCTTCTCACCGAGCAACCTGAACCAGCATCACTGCGCGATTTTCAGCAGAAGGCACTGAAGAGCTTCCTGAAATCTATGCCAGTAATAGGACGCAAGCCGGTTAGCCTGAGCATAAAACGATTCCTTTCTTTTATGCAAGACACAGGCCGGTTAAATTGGGATGAAGCAGAGGATATGCTGGATTTGGTAAAACAGCAATAAGGGATTTGACCATGCCTTACGAGCCATTTTACGAACGTTTCAAAGAAATTGCTATGAAAGAAACGCGCAGCATTACCATCCACAAAAATCCAGGGCTACCCGATGATGACTATGGGTTTCTAGAAGCGTACTGTAATGACGAAAACTGTGACTGCCGGCGAGTATTTTTCAACGTGGCTTCCCGCAAACGGAGCGAGGTTGTGGCGGTCATCGCTTATGGTTGGGAAGACAGCGCATATTACGTTCGTTGGTACCGGCAAAACGATCCGGGTATCATTCATGAATTGCAAGGACCCATTCTAAATCCTGGCAGCAACCAATCTGAGTTAGCGCCTGCCCTGCTGAAACTTGTTCGTGATACCTTACTGAATGATCCGGCATATGTCGAACGGCTGAAACGCCATTACTGGATGTTCAAAGAGAAGGTGGATCCGAGACACTTCAAAGCTTCGGGCATATCGGCGCAACAGAATGATCCGGCTGGCAAAATCAGAAAGCGGCATCGACCACGTTCTTAATGCCGTTTTCGAGGTGTCACAGTAAAACCAGCCGTCCCATAATCCTGTGCCAGCTTCCGTTCGCGCTGCTCCTGATATGCCCGAATTTCGCAAAAAAGGGGATGTTCGGACTGGATCGATAGATGGGTTATTGAACAAAGCACTGGCGTCTTTTCTTTTCCTGGGGGAGTAATATCACAGGTGATGCCGCCTTCATCTCCCATATAATGAACACCCTTTATCTGAACATCACGATAGCGATCGAGTTGTACCCCTTGCTTCTTTAAAGCATTCACTAATTCCTTTGTTGGGCGGGCTGTAATCGGCAGGGCTAACTTCATTTTTTCTAATAAAGCCATCGCCTTCGGTAAGTTATCGATAAGCAGGTGGGATGGTGACACTCCTTTGTTTGCTGGGTTTTCCTTGTTCTCAACATCAGGTGGAAGCGTTTCATGAACCGTCTCCTGTTCTTGATCCATCGGATACCCGGTCAATTCAAACTTCAGCACTTGAATAAACTCACGCAAATGCGCTGGCAGATCCTGAAATTCGATGGGCTTTTGCACACCTTGTTTCCAAGTAGTTTTTTCCATTGTGCCAAGAACGGTATATTCATTCCCAATAATTTGCGGATTGCGTTCTCGAAAAAGTTGCGCCAATAAATTTTCGATTTCGTTTTGATGAGCAATCAATAAGTCGCAGTTCTTGCAATACCGACAGGTATAATTCAGGGAAACAGGATAATGCGGATCGACCCAAATGACGAGAGGTATTTTCCGCTGCCCGGTCTTTGCTCCGCATTTTGGACAACGCGTAAAACGCAGGTCGTCATACGGGTTTAGAAAGAAATCGTATTGGGGAGGCAGTTGGCCTAACTGTTTTTTTGCCATGATGCCTACTCTATTTCTTCTGGCATATCCCCTAAGGTGACTAAATAGTCAAAGTTCCCTGGCCCGCAGGTGCGCGTTAAGGTATTAATCACAGACCTACTCTTCATTTCGCTGTCATATGGACCGGAAACATAAAGAGGCTTGCCATCCTTGCCAAAGGTAACACCGTTCGTTCGAGGATGAGCGTCTACAGAATCAAGAATTTGATCTGCCTTCTGCTTATAAAAATCCGGATGAGGTTCAAAGCCCAGCTTTTCCGCATATTCGAGTGCGCCATAAATCAACTCGTGGGCAAGTTCAACGGAGCACGACACCGGAGCGTTCGCACAGAGATTTGGCAGTTCACGTTCGAATCGATTTCGTGAGTAGTCTACCCTGGTATAAGCATTCTTGATGCCCAAACAATAATAATCCACCATATAAACCCCAAACATGATCCGATCATTATCTTGCATACGCGCTACGATCACTGGGGTAATCCCAGTATCCTGCCACCCATCCATAATCCAGCAACCATACAGCGGATATACTCGCGCATTTTGCAAATAAGGACTTTGGCCAAATGCAATAACCGGGCGGATTGACGAATTGGGAATTTGCCGATTCGGTTTGGGTAGAGGGTGGGATCTTTTATCCTTTTTACTTTTCTTGCTCATACTGCATACTCCTGGCGGTCATTTCATCACTGTCAAATGTAATTATAATAAAAACCAAGCAGCCAGTTTCAGAAAGTAAGTCTCATTGTAAAAGGGATTGCATCAGATCCAAAGTTGCTTCCCACTTCTCTCACTTGGATATCCGAGAACAGTCTATTCCGCAGAATTTTCAATGAGTCTTAGGATTCTATTAGCTACATAGGTTTTCCCCCATGCCCGTCCGGTGACTTCGTGCAACACTCCAGACTCTTCCAACGCCTTGACAACCTGTCGGGCGGTTGGTAAGGATACATTGAGCAACTCAGCGGCGCGGGAAACCGTCATATAAGGATTGGTGAAAAGAGGGTCAATGAGCGCAACGGCTTTTGGTTTGTTGCGAATTTCGATATACAGTTTTTCTCTAAGATCCATCAACGCGCCAGCCTGCCGCACAGCCTGCTTCGATGTTTCTTCAACACCCCGCAGAAAATAATGCAGCCAGGCATTCCAATCCCCATGGGTTCTCACTCGTTGGAGCAAATTATAATATTCCTGGCGATAGGCTTCGATGTACGCGGACAAGTAGAGTAGTGGTTGGGATAACCGTCCGCGCTCGATCAAGAACAAAGTGATCAGCAGGCGTCCGATGCGGCCGTTTCCGTCAAGGAAGGGATGAATGGCTTCAAATTGTTCGTGAAGCAGGGCGCATTGGATCAATTCGGGGAAGCTGCCACGATCTTGCAGAAATAACTCCCATTTGGCCAGGCAGTCCAGCATTTCTTCGGTCGGGGGTGGAACGTAAGTTGCATCTGCCAGAGTTGACCCTGCCGGCCCGATCCAATTTTGTGAACGCCGGAATTCACCTGGCGTCGCACTTCCACCACGAACCCCTTCCATCAAATGGGCATGAATTTCCCGAACCAGGCGCAATGAAAGGGGTAAAGAATTCAGTCGGTCGATTCCATATTCAAGCGCAGTAACATAATTCTGGACTTCCTTCAAATCCGCGCTGCCAGATGCATTGTCTGGCGTCTCCAGGTCATCTAAAAGTAAATCGGCAATGCCAGCGCGGGTACCCTCAATTCTAGAGGAAAGCACAGCTTCTTTGCGGATATAGGATGCAATCAGGAGGTGTGGATTAATAATCTGACGCCCGAGACCGGACAATTCACTCAAAGCTGCATCTGCCCTGGACAAGGCCAGGACGAGATGCGGGTCATAGGAAATATCAGGCGGTAAAGGATCAGGGATAAATGCCCAGTAACCCTTTGGCGTTAATACGGCCTGTCCCGCTTGTGACACATGGAAGTCATCTTTGTTCATCGATCACCCCTCCATTAAAAGATTTTTACAATGCTCTTCGAGCTTTGCAAAAATATACCACATTTCTTTCAAAGCAACACAGTGAAAGGGATGGCACTTGC
>CAWBQF010000005.1:0-353675 GCA_963791025.1 uncultured Chloroflexia bacterium
AACGTTGTGGTTCAGGTCTGGGCCAGCGGTTATCGGGCGCGGCTTGCTGCGCACGACCACCTGACCAGGAACCCCCACCACCACCGAGTTAGCCGGGACTGGTTTGACCACCACGGCATTCGCGCCGATGCGGCTGCCCGCCCCCACCACGATGGCCCCTAGGATCTTGGCGCCAGCACCGACCACCACATCATCTTCGAGGGTGGGATGGCGCTTGCCTTTTTCGAGGGTGGTGCCGCCCAGGGTCACCCCGTGATAGAGCGTGACGTTATCCCCCACTTCTGAGGTTTCCCCAATCACTACCCCCATGCCATGATCAATAAAGAACTTGTGTCCGATGATCGCCCCAGGATGGATTTCAATGCCTGTCAGGAAGCGAAAGACATGCGAAAGCCAACGCGCCAGCAGCCTGGCTTTTTTGGACCAAAGCCAGTGCGTGATACGATAGCCCCAGATGGCATGTAAGCCGGGGTAACTCAGCAAGATCTCCAGCGTGCTGCGCGCAGCCGGGTCACGATCAAAGACCGACTGGACATCCTCTTTTATCATACGAATAAATGTACTGACCATTCTAAAACCTCCGGGCAGCGCCTGGCGCTGCTGCCGCACAAACTCCCTCCCTAAAACCGTCTCAGGCTGCCAGGGCGCGTCAGTCTGCCAGATCCGCGTACAGCGGGGTAGACAGATAACGCTCACCAAAGGACGGGATGATCACCACAATCAACTTTCCAGCGTTTTCCTGGCGCTTTGCCACCTGCACCGCAGCCCAGGTCGCCGCTCCCGAAGAAATTCCGACCAGCAGCCCCTCTTCACGCGCCATCCGGCGGGCCATCTCAAACGAATCTTCCCCCGTCACCTGCACCACTTCATCGTAAATGCGGGTGTTGAGCACATCTGGAACAAAGCCAGCCCCAATGCCCTGAATAGGATGCGGGCCTTTCTGTCCACCAGAAAGAATGGGCGAACCAGCCGGTTCGACGGCAATTACTTTGACCTCAGGCTTGCGCGCTTTCAACACTTCGCCGACGCCGGTGATCGTGCCGCCTGTGCCGATGCCTGCCACCAGGATATCCACACTACCATCCGTATCCCGCCAGATCTCTTCGGCAGTCGTACGGCGGTGAACTTCGGGGTTAGCCGGGTTTTCAAACTGCTGCGGCATAAAGTAACGCGGGTCTGAATTGGCAATTTCAGTCGCTTTGCGAATGGCTCCACCCATGCCCTCGCTGCCAGGGGTCAGAATCAGATCCGCGCCATAAGCGCGCAGCAGCATGCGGCGCTCTTTGCTCATCGTATCGGGCATCACCAGAACACACTTATAACCGCGCGCCGCGGCCACAAAGGCCAGGGCAATCCCGGTGTTGCCGCTGGTCGGCTCGATGATGATGGTATCTTTGTTGATCTTGCCAGCTTTTTCAGCCGCGTTAATCATGGATACTCCAATGCGGTCTTTCACACTGTGCGCCGGATTATAGAACTCCAGCTTGGCAACCACTTCACCTACAGCGCCTTCTGTGACCTTGTTCAACCGAACCAGGGGGGTGTTACCAACCAGTTCCGTCGCATCACTGGCAATCCGCATAGACGTTTGTTCAGTACTCATGTTGTTTTCCCTCTTTTCAAATCTTTTTTATGGCAAACAAAAACGACCAACAGGCAAAATAAAAACAGCGAACACTCATCGCCGGCAATCCATTTGATTGCGGGGCTGAGTCCGCTGCCTCCTCTGCTCTTGAGAGCAGAATTTTCCCGTTCGTCGTTCGTTCGTTTTTTCGGTAGAGGCAGTGGCTACAAGCCCCGCCTCTGACACATGCAATTGAGCATGAGAAATTCTCCAAAATTTTATGAATATAATCTTGTTTATTCTATAAGAATTATAAATTAATTCCAGTAACTGTCAAGTCAGAATCCAGGGTTGTGTGACAATCTATTTTGGTGTGAACCTGAGAAGCGCGGGAAAGACGTTCGATGCAGGGCTATGGTAAGAATCCTTAAAAGATGGGGCTTTGCTATTGCCAGGTGGAGAGAATAGATGCAGCAACTACGCGACATATTGATGAAGCCGTACCCCTCGCAGAATAAGCAGGAGGTGGAACACCTGCTGGAGGAACTGTACCAGATTGGAAAAACGGACGACTTCTTATCAGAACGACCGGGCGGCGGGTTTAATGGGCAGTGCCGGCACATCCGTACGCGCGTAATTGGTCAACGGCTGAATGAAATTGGCGGACTGCCGCTGATGGAATACGCAGACCGGAAGGTACGGCGTAAACTGGGCGCGAAGTTCAGCACTCACCTGCAATATGCCTGGAATGAGATTGGGAAGTGGGTTTCGTAAAAGGGGCAGGAGACTGAGATACCAATGCCAGGATTGGAAGTCACTGGGCGATGGATGGTGATCCTAGGGATCACGCTGGCTCTGGTCGGCGGCGTGTTGTGGCTGGTAGGACGCTTGATTCCTGCTGGTCAAAATTTTCCGGGCACTATCCGAATTAACGGGTCCGGCTTTACCTGTATCATCCCGCTACTGGCGTCCATTCTGCTCAGCATTTTGCTGACCGTCATTTTGAATCTGCTTGCGCGCTTCTTCAACCGCTGAAAGTCCTCAACCTGACTGAATTCATTTAAACAACAGCGCGAAGGCGTTGAAAGCAGCCCAATCTTCCTGGGTTGTTGTTTTCTTCCTGCTGTTAATCCTCGACGATTACCCGCGCGCCCTGCAGGGTGGTGGTAAGGGAATAGGCGTACGACGGCATCCCGGCGGCAGTGAAGGCCGACTGCATGGCTTCTACCACCGGGGCCGGATCGCCTGGCACAAAAGCAATGAGACTGGGGCCAGCGCCAGAAAGAGCCACCGCCGCCGCACCTGCCTCCAGGCCAGACTGGCAGGCCTGCTGCGCGCCTGGAATGAGCGGCAGGCGGAAAGGCTGGTGCAGTTTATCTTCCATCACCTGGCTGAGCAGATCAAGATCACCAGTACGCAGCGCCTCGACGACCAACATGGCCCGGCCCAGGTTAAAGGTGGCGTCTTTAAAGGAAACTGGGCAGGCAGGGCCGCGCGCGCGGCATGGGTAGGCAGATTGAACTCCGGCAGAACCACCACCACCGGCAGATCAGGCAGATCCACGCGGCGCGTCAACCAGGAATGATCCTGTGCCGCGATCATCACCAAACCGCCCAGCAAAGCAGCCGCAGCGTTATCCGCGTGGCCTTCCAGATGGGCCGCCAGTGGGAGCGCTTCTTCTGGCGAAAGGCTCTCGTGGCACAGGGCCGCCGCGCCTAACAACCCGAGCAGCACGGCGGCTGCGCTGGAACCCATCCCAGAACCTGTCGGGATGTGGTTGCGGCAGCGGATGGATAACCCGGCTGGAAGAGAAATCCCACGCTGCTGACAAAAGGCGCGCATGGCCCTCACGATGAGGTTGTCGTCATTTTGCGGCAGCGGGCTGCCGCGTTCTACAGCGCAGTCGTCATCGATGCTGAGCGATAATCGATCCCCTTCGAGCGTAAAAACAGCTTCATTCCACAGGTCTAAGGCCAGGGCCAGGCAGTCGAAGCCTGGGCCAAGATTGGCAGAGGTCGCCGGAACACGAACGGTAACCCGGCGGGCCATTATGAAGATTCTCCTAAAATGACCGCTTCGAGATCAGCGAGGCGGGCAGGCAGCAGCCTGGGGGCTGGCATACTGTGGGCAATGATATCCGGGTCCTTCATGCCGTGCCCTGTACAAACTGCCACAACCCGTTTGCCCTTTAGATCCAGTAGGCCTTCGCGCAACTGGTGCGCCAGGCCAGCCACCCCGGCAGCCGAAGCCGGTTCAACCCACACCCCGCTGGCAGCCAGGCGGCGCTGCATCGATAAGATGGCTTCGTCACTGACTGCGATAATGTTTCCTTGCGACTCCTCGGCCGCCTCAAGCGCCTGTTCTCCACGTGCCGGGCGGCCAATGCGAATGGCTGTCGCGACTGTCTCGGGATGATCCACCGGATGACCAAGAACCAAAGGCGCGGAGCCTTCGGCCTGCACTCCTAGAATGCGCGGCAAACCAGTGCTGCGCAGTTGATGAAACTGGCGGAAACCCATCCAGTAGGCGGTAATGTTGCCAGCATTTCCAACCGGCAGGCATAACCAATCGGGAGCCGCGCCCAGATCTTCACATATTTCAAAGGCTGCCGTCTTCTGTCCTTCAATCCGGTAGGGATTAAGTGAATTCACCAGGGCAATCGGGTGATGCTGCGAGATGGACACCACCAGGTTGAGCGCGTCGTCGAAAGAGCCTTGAATCTGAATCACTTCGGCCCCGTAGGCCACAGCCCCTGCCAACTTGCCCGCCGCGACTTTGCCTTCTGGAATGATGACGATGGCGCGCACACCCGCCCGGGTGGCATAGGCTGCGGCAGAAGCAGCCGTGTTGCCAGTTGAGGCGCAGATGACGGCTTTGGCGCCTCGCCCCACTGCTTCGCTGATCGCTACCGTCATCCCCCGGTCTTTAAAGGAACCGGTTGGATTCATCCCCTCAAACTTCACGAATAACTCAAAACCTCCTCCCAGTTCCTCAGCCAGGCGCGGCATCGGGATGAGCGGAGTGGAACCTTCTAACAGTGTGATGGGGGTGGTATGCGCAGGGAGATCGAGCAGCGAACCGTAGCGGGCAAGAACACCAGTATTCATAGCAGCCTCTCTTATAAAATGCATATCCTATCCGAAAACGGTTTGTTTTTAAGATCGTAACGATCCCCAAAAACGCCTTTCGGATCGGTTCTTAATCAAATCAGGCCTGAGGAAATCAGATTTCCTCAGGCCTGATTATACAAAGAAACGGACAGACTGGTAGAAAACTCCTCAGACGTTTTGAATTTCAAAATCAGCAGTAACCTCGGCGACGCCACGAATGGTGGCAGCCACCGAACAGTAACGCTCCTCTGAAAGCTCAATCGCCTGAGAGACGCCCTTTTCCGTCAAGTCTTTCCCCTGCAAGCAAAAGTGCAAGTGAAATCTTGCGGAACGTCCAGGGCGGTTCTGCATCCTGCTCCCCACTGACGTTGATTTCAAGGGCATTGAGCGTCATGCGCTTTTTATTCAAAATCTCGACCACGTCGATGGCTGTGCAAGAAGCGACAGCCACTAACAGCAGGTCTGAAGGCTTCATGCCCACGTTTTCATCTACAGACGAAAGCACCACTGAATGACTGGTTGAATCAATACCGACAAACTGCTTTCCACCAATCCATCGGACGGTTGCTGATCCCATAAATCCTTACTCCTTCTCGTAAAGCTGGGGCTTTGGGTTCATTGGCCTCAGCGAACGCATCCTTTTTAAGGGGTTTTATCCAGTAAAGCGATCATATCCTGGATGATCTTTTCGCGCTGGGCGCGGCTCGCTTCGCTTTCTTCCAGCCCAAGCAAGCACTCGGTGGCATACTCCTGCATGAAAACACGACTGACGCCCTGCACTGCCGAGCGAACGGCGGCAAGCTGCTGCATAATCTCATGACAGTCGCGATCTTCATTCAGCATATTTTGGATGCCGCGCACCTGGCCTTCCACTCGCCGCAGACGCTGAATCAACTTTTCTTTGGTTTCTGAATTTTGCAAATTCATGTACGGGCACTCATCTCACCGGCGCACGGCCGGTTTCAAGTTAAGCTCAACTGAAACGGCCCGACGAGCCACAACTGCTGCCGCCGGAGCCAAAACTGCCAGAAGAAGAACCACTGGAAGCGAACGAGGAAATCTGCTTTTGGGTTTCTTGCCCATTACAGTTCGGACAAACCGGGGCGCGATCCGATTCGGACCAGCGCACCATCTTTTCGAAAACATGACCACACGCTTTGCAACGATACTCATATAAAGGCATAAGAAAATCCTCTTATCCAAGATAATATACTATACCCTAGTATAGCATCACGAGAGAGGATGTCAAGGTTAATCCGACAGGATATGACGTTTTGCCATTCCATACGCAACGATTGTCATCTTTCGCTGATCCAAAGACCCGGCCCTGGCCCACCTGCACTTCGGGTATCTGCTTGGCTTGATTTTTAGGAAGCTTTTTTATATACTCAACATACCATAAGCGTTACGTTGAAGCTTCTACCTGATTGTTCGATCAAACGCGAAAGGAGAACCGAGAGATGGAATTCACGGTACGCGACTGGATGATGGACCTGGTGGTTTATGTGGAGCCGAACACGCCTGTTACAGATGCACTCGCCACGATGCGGCGGCGTTACATTAACAGCGTCATCGTCAACAAATCCGAAGATAACCCAGATTATGGCATTTTGACTTCCACAGATATTTGCGACAAAATTGTCGCAGAGGAGCGTGACCCGGGCCAAGTCAAAGTTCGCGAAATCATGACCAGTCCTTTGATCACCGTCAGTCAGAACATGACGATGACAGAATGCGCTCGGATTATGAACGAACATAATATTCATCACCTCCCGGTGGCAGACGAAAAAGGAAGGGTTGTCGGCATGATCTCGGCGACAGACTTTCTGGTAGTCGCCGAGGCGATGGGCCGCACTGGCGAGCGAGCCCTGCGCTAGTTCACTCCACCGTCTCAAGCAGTTTTATTGGGGGGCAGCCAGGCTGCCCCCCAATGTATGTTGCTCTCCGGCGCACTGGGAGCCCGATTTTAGGCCAGTTTCCACTCGTTTCAATTAACGATCTTGACATTTCCCTTGGATGTTTGGCATAATTGTAAATAATAAATGAAAAGCTGTGACGGAGGAAAGTAGGCTGGCAGGAACCGTCAGAGAGGCGAGAGCAGGCGCAGATGCGCGGGCTGAAACTCTTGCCCGGAAAAACCCAGCTGAAGTTCCCTCCTGAGCTGTTCAGGGGAACGGAGCAGCCCCCTACTGCGCCAAGTAGTCTGAAACGCACGCCCAGCGTTATGCGGGCAACCAATCACCACGCGTTTATCGTGTGCCGTTGGGTGGAGTGAGCCGCAGTGCGCGGCTAATCAGGGTGGTACCGCGGGAATGTTGCCCGTCCCTTCTGCCAGCTTTTTTGGCGCCGGGATGGGATTTTTTTATTAATCAACCGGCTGTGATATGGTTTTTGAGGAGAAGGAGGTTGTATGACAGAGCTAGAAGATCAGATCAAACAACTGGATGAAATCCAGCAAAGGGCGCTGGCAGCGCTGGGAACTGTGCAAGACGAGGCGCAGTTAGATGCCTGGCGTGTGGCGCAGTTGGGCCGCAGTTCAGAAGTGATGCAGGTGTTCAGCCGGCTGCCGCAGTTCCCCAAAGAGATGCGCCCGCAGATTGGGCAGGCAGCAAACCGGGTGAAGCAGGCCTTGGAAGCTGCTCTGGCGGACCGCACTCAGACGCTGAAAGAAGCCGCTTTACAGCGCTCCTTGAGCGCCGAGCGATTGGATGTGACTCTGCCAGGGCGGATGCCGTATTATGGGCGGGCGCACCCTGTCTCAAGGACGATGCGTGAGATTTTCCGCATCTTCGGTGATATGGGCTTTCAGATTTACCGCTCTTCGGAAGTCGAGACGGATGAGTATAACTTCGGGCTGCTGAACATTCCAGAGCATCACCCGGCGCGAGATATGTGGGATACCTATCACACCACCATTCCGGGAACGATCTTGCGCACGCATACTTCGCCTGGGCAGGTGCGTTTCATGAAGGAAGTTGCGCCTGAACCCGTGCGGGTGATCGTGCCGGGCATGGTTTACCGCTATGAGCAGACGAATGCCAGTCATGAATCGCAGTTCAACCAGGTGGAAGGGTTGGCGGTTGGGCGTAATATCACAATGGGCGATCTGAAAGGAACGCTGACCGAGTTCTACCGGCGCATGTTCGGAGAAAATGCCCGCACGCGCATCCGCCCTTCATACTTCCCGTTCACAGAACCGAGCGCCGAAATGGATGTAGAGTGTTTTGTGTGCGGCGGGGAAGGCTGCGCGGTATGCAAAGGATCGGGTTGGCTAGAGGTGTTAGGGTGCGGGATGGTTCATCCCACCGTGCTGGAAAATGGCGGCTATGACCCGAAGGAATTTTCGGGCTTCGCTTTCGGCATGGGCCCTGAACGGGTCGCGATGCTGCGCTACCAGATCGGCGATATTCGCTACTTCTTCGCGAATGATGTGCGATTCTTGGAACAGTTCTAGAAGAAGGCGCTCTGGCAATCATGATATGCTATCTTCCCTAAGCGCCCAGGCGCCTGATCATTTTTTTATTTATAAGGATAATCGCCATGAAAGTAGTACTCTCCTGGTTACGCGACTTCGTTGATATTGACCTTTCGCCCGAAACACTGGCGCACAAGCTGACCATGATCGGGCTGGAGGTAGAGGAAATTGAATTAGTTGGACTTGCGCCGGAGGAAAACACCAGCCACGAGTTCAGGGTGACTGGCCTGAGCTGGGACCCGGATAAAATCGTGGTGGCGCAGATCGATGAGGTGATGCCGCATCCGAACGCCGACCGGCTGGTGCTGTGCCGCCTACAAGATGGTCAGCAGGAGCATCTTGTGCTGACGGGCGCGCCTAATCTGTTCGAGTATAAAGGCAAAGGGCCGCTGTCTACCCCTTTGAAGGTGGCTTACGCCAAAGAAGGCGCACGAATTTACGACGGCCACCAGCCCGGACAGGTGCCGGTGACCCTCAAGCGGGCCAAGATCCGCGGGGTAGAATCGTATTCGATGGTATGTTCCGAGAAGGAACTGGGGATCTCGGAAGAGCACGAAGGCATCATCCTCCTGGATGAAGACGCTCCGACGGGAATGCCGCTGGTGGAATATATGGGCGACGCGGTCTTCGAGGTCTCGATCCTGCCCAATATGATCCGCAACGCAAACATTCTGGGGATTGCGCGCGAGATTGCCGCCATCACCGGCAAGGAACTGCGCAAACCAGAACCGGATTATGAAGCCAAAGGCCCCAGCATTGAGGGCAAAGCGGTTATTAAAATCCAGTCGCCTGAGCTAAACCCGCGCTTCGTGCTGGGGCTGATTCAGGATGTGCAGCCAAAGCCCAGCCCATATCGGGTGCAGCAGCGCTTGCGGTTGTCTGGTATGCGACCGATTAACAGCATTGTGGATGCAACCAACTACGTGATGCTCGAAGTCGGTGAACCACTACATGCCTTCGACTATGACGTGCTGAAGGAACGAGCGGGCGGCAAGGAACCGACAATTATCACGCGCACGGCAAAGCCGGGCGAAACCCTGACCACCCTGGACGGAGAGAAGCGCAAGCTGGATGACTTCACTGTCCTGGTGTGCGATACTGCCGGGGCCTTGTCCATCGCGGGTGTGATGGGTGGCGAAGAAAGTGAAGTGACCGAAAAGACGCGCAATGTCCTGCTGGAAGGCGCCAGCTGGAACTACATTAATGTCCGGCGGACAATTGCGTCGCAAAAAATGAGCAGTGAGGCCGCCTACCGCTTCTCACGTGGAATTCACCCGGCCCTGGCGCCGTTAGGGGTGGGGTTAGGCTTGCAGCGCATGCAGGAATGGGGCGGCGGAGAAGTAGCACAGGGGTTAGTGGATGAATATCCCCTGCCCGCAGTGAGCCCGGAAGTGCGCCTGACGACCCGAGATATCCAGCGTCTGCTGGGTATTGACTTGAGCGCGCAAGAGATTGCCGAGCTGCTGGAGCGGCTGGAGTTCAAATGCCGGGTGGATGACGGGGCAATCTATGCCCAGACGCCGCCTTTCCGGATGGATATTGGCGAAGGAATGGCAGGAGTCGCCGACCTGGCAGAAGAAGTGGCGCGCATGTACGGCTATGAACGCATCCCGGTGACACGGCTGGACGACGTGCTGCCGCCGCAGCGCGGCAACCGGGGCCTGGAAATGGAAGAACGGGTGCGCGATGTGCTGGTGGAACTGGGGCTGCAAGAGGTCATCAACTACCGCCTGACTTCGCCAGAGCGCGAGGTGAACCTGATGCCGCGCGGCAGCGCGCAAGAGACGCCAGCGTATGTGAGCCTGATGAACCCCATGACGGTGGAACGCGGCGTGATGCGCCGCTCTCTGCTGGCCCAGGTGCTGGAAACCCTGCAACAAAACATACGCCTGCGCGAGCGGTTGGCGCTGTTCGAGATTGGGCCCGTGTTCTTGCCTCGCCCTGGGGAAGTGCTGCCTGAAGAGCCGCGCCGCCTGTCGATTGCGATGACCGGCCTGCGCCAGCGTATGGGTTGGGACCAGCGCAGCAAAACTACCCTGGATTTCTACGACCTGAAGGGGGTTCTGGATGCGATGGCGGAGATTTTGCATATTGTGAATGTGCATTACGAACCGACGGAAAATCCTTCCTTCCACCCAGGCAAGTGCGCCCGCATGATGGTGGACACCAAGGTACTCGGCGTGTTCGGCGAGCTGCATCCGCAGGTGAAGGAAAATTATGAATTCGGGCCGGCCCCATTGCTGGCAGCCGACCTGGACATGGACGCGCTGGATGAGGCCATCCCGTGGCGGTATGAGTCGATGAATGTGCCGATGCATCCGCCGGTGCTGGAAGATATCGCTGTGATTGTGGACGAGGAGGTTCCGGCTTCGAAGGTGGAAGCGGTGATCCGCGCAGCAGGCGGCAAATCGCTGGTGGAAGTGCAGTTGTTCGACGTATTCCGCGGCGAGCAGATTGGAACAGGCAAGAAGAGCCTGGCCTACAGCCTGACGTACCAGTCCCCTGAGAAGACCCTGACCGACAAAGACGCCACGCAAATCCGGCAGCGTATTATCCGGCGGCTAGAGCAAGATTTAAACGCTACTTTGAGAAGTTAGCCTGTAAGGTTCGCACCATAAAACTGGAGGGTTATGGCACATAGGGTGCCGTAACCCTCCAGTTTTATCACTGGCGGGCCGTTTTATTCCGGCAAGTTGCCCACAATTTCCTCAATGCGTTCGAGTACATCATCCGTCAGCAGGTCCATATATTGAGCGGCGGCCAGATTTTCATCGAGCTGCTCCAGGCTGGTGGCGCCGGTGATGATACTAGAAACCTCTTTCCGGCGCAGAATCCAGGCGATCGACAGTTGGGCGGTGGTGATGCCCAACTCCTGGGCCATGGCAGTCAGTTGGCGGGCAATTTCCAGGCGATCGGGGGTAATGCGGTCACGAATTCACTGTAGGTCTGGCATAGAGGCCCGACTGCCGGCTGGGATGCCTTCGTTATACTTGCCAGAGAGGATGCCATAGTTAAGGGGGCTGAAAGTGGTCAGACCGAGGCCGTACTCGCGCGCAATCGGCGTCAGTTCCAATTCAACCCGTTTGCGGTGAAACAGATTATAGCGCGGCTGTTCTACGGTAGGCGGGATGAGATTATACTGGCGGGCAGCCCCAATGGCTTGCATCACCTGAGAGCCATCCCACAGCGAGGTACCCCAGTACAGAATTTTTCCCTGATGGATCAGGTCATTCATAGTGCGCACCACTTCTTCAATGGGAGTATCTGGATCGAAGCGGTGGCAGAAGTACAGGTCCAGATAATCCGTGCCCAGACGGCGTAAGGAAGCATGGATCGATTCGGTGATATGTTTGCGCGAAAGCCCGCGTCCATTGGGGCCGGGCATCGTGGGCCAATAGACCTTGCTCGAAATGAGAAGAGCCTCACGCGGCAGGTCACGAATGGCTTTCCCCATGACCACCTCGGCCTGCCCGTTCGCATACATATCGGCGTTATCAAAAAAGTTGATGCCCTGGTCGTAGGCGGTATGCAGCAGTTCAACAGCCGTTTGCTCGTCGATCTGGTTGCCAAAAGTGATCCAGGCGCCCAATGAGATTTCACTAACTTTCAGGCCTGAACGGCCAAGGCGGCGGTAATGCATAAGAGTTCTCCTAACAATCATCCTTCAGACGGGTTTGGAGAACTTTGTTTTCCAAACCCGTCTGAAGTTTAAACAACATTCAATCTTGCGAGGTTTCGTTCTTTACAGGGGGTTCTTCAGACTTCGCTTCGTCATGAGTGGGTTTCTGACCCGACCCAATGCCAAGCGGCTGCCACTTCGCGCTGTCGGCGCGCAGCCGGTGCATGCCCCCGCCACGGTTATGCAGTTCATCAAAGCCTTCCGGCTTGATCGCCATCGTATCACCTTCGAGCAAACCCAACACGCCTTTCTGGCCCGCTTCTGCCTCTTGCTGCTGGCAGAACTTGCAGTTTTCCGCGTCGTGCGGCTCGTAGTGGAGCGGTTCTTCATAGGCGGTGATGTAACCTTCGTAGTTGCGCAGGGCGACCTTGTGATCTGAGGCACTGATCATATAGTTGGGCATCACCGGAATCTTGCCGCCGCCGCCGGGTGCATCCACCACGTAGGTCGGTACGGCGTAGCCAGAGGTATGCCCGCGCAGTCCTTCCATAATCTCAATCCCTTTGGCAACCGGCGTGCGGAAGTGACCGGCGCCCTCTACCAGATCACACTGGTAAAGGTAATACGGGCGGACACGAATGCGCACCAGGTCATGAACCAACTGGCGCTGAACGTTGACGCAATCATTCACGCCGGCCAGCAGAACCGACTGGTTGCCCAACGGAATGCCAGCCCGCGAAAGGCGGTCGGTGGCTTCAGCCAGTTCCTGGGTGATTTCGTTGGAGTGGTTGACATGAATGTTCATCCACAAAGGATGGTACTTTTGAAGCATATCGCACAGTTCATCCGTCACGCGCATTGGCATGAAGACCGGCACGCGTGACCCAATGCGGATAATCTCAATATGCGGAATCTCGCGCAGGCGCGCGAGCAGTTCTTCGAGGATGCGGGGCGCCATGGTGAGCGGGTCGCCGCCCGAAAGCAGCACGTCTCGCACCTGGGGAGTACGGCGCAGGTATTCTAACTGCATCTCAAACTCAGCCCGTGAGAATGTGGCTGAGGGGTCGCCCACAATACGCGAGCGGGTGCAGTAACGGCAGTAGGAAGCGCATTGGGTGGTGACGAGCATCAGTACCCGATCGGGGTAGCGGTGGACCAAACCAGGCACAGGAGAGTGACGGTCTTCGGCCAGCGAGTCTTCCATCATCCCGGTAAAGGGGACGATCTCACCGGCGGTTGGGATGACCTGCGTGCGGATCGGATCATTGGGATCATCGGGATCGATGAGGGAGACAAAATACGGGGTTATTTCAACACGGAAAAGATTCTGTGTACCGAGCGCTTTCCGCTCCGAGTCCGTCAGGCTGAGTACCTTTTCAAATTCTTCCACCGTGTTCAGGCGATGGCTCAACTGCCAGCGCCAATCATTCCACTTCTCATCGGGAACATCCTGGTAAATGGGTGCCCGGCGTGAAGGAAAAGGATTCTTCGTCATTCTTACAACTCCTTTATCTTCATAGCTAACATTCTATTTTTAAATTGCCAGGCCTTGCAGCGCTTGCTGCCTTTCGGGAAAGTTTGCGCGTGAGGCTGCCGCAGCTCACGGAATGCGCTTTAAGGCCAAAGAGAACAACAAATACCGTTAAAAGTCCTCTTTGGCAGGGTGGATCGTGATCCGGTCGAAAAAATCCGGCGGCTCGCTGGGCTTTCATGGTCTTTATTTTAAGGGATAAGTAGGATCGGGGTCAACATGAATACACATCTGGTCTGGGCGCGAAACGTGCAACGAACCACAGCAGATGCCGGAAAGCTCTGTTTATCAGAAATATATTAGTAATTTATGCGCCGCTTGACGGCGATTTCAGGGCATGGTATGATGGATTCCAGTTTTTTAGCACTCGAACGCTTAGAGTGCTAAAAAAATAAACCAAACCTGAAATTGCAGATGTGTGTAAGCGTCAACGAAACGGAGTGCAATTGGCACAGACAAAAGGCGATGATTGAAAGATGAGTGAATTAACGGAACGCCAAAAGTTCATCCTGGCCCTGCTGGTGCATGAGTACGCTCGCACAGCCGCTCCGGTAGGGTCGCGCTACCTGGTTGAGCAGTATCGTTTAGATATGAGCTCGGCCACAGTGCGGAATGAACTGGCAGCGCTGACCGAACAGGGTTATCTGCGCCAACCCCATACCTCCGCCGGGCGCGTGCCAACCGAAGAGGGTTATCGCTATTTTGTCCGTCAGGTGATGCAAGAAACCGTGCTGCCAGAAGCTGTGCGCCACACCATCAGCCACCAGTTTTACCAGACCCAACACGATGTAGAACAATGGATGCGTCTGGCGGCCTCTGTACTGGCGCGCCAATCACACGCGGCTTCACTGGTCACTGCCCCCCACCCCGAACAGCTGTTATTCAAGCATCTCGAACTCATCCAGACACGTGGACGGCAGGTCTTGATGGTGCTGGTGCTGTTTGGCGGTGAAGTGCGGCAGCACTTGATGACTCTTCCGGAACCTGTCACGCAGGATCAGCTTTCAGCAACGGCTTTCCGACTGACAGCTAACTTGCAAGAGAAAGATTCCCGCTCGATTCGGGCGCTGCGCTCTGATTACAGCGGCCTGGACCTGGATATATTAGACTGGGTGCTGGAAGACATGGAAGAGGCTCATTCGCTGGTCGCGGGAGACGTATACCTGGATGGGCTGACCAACGTCCTGGCAGAGCCAGAGTTCAGCGGGCCGGAAGATGCGCGGCGAGCGCTGCGCCTGCTGGAGGAACGCTCGCTGCTGCAAGATCTGCTGACACGCACGGTGTTGAATACCAGCGCCGGAAACATCCAAATCCTTATTGGCGGGGAAGGGACATGGGACGAACTGCGGCAGTGCGCGGTTGTGCTGACGCGTTATGGCAAGCCCGGGCTAACTACCGGTACGCTGGGTGTGCTGGGACCCTTGCGCCTGCCCTACGGGCGCACCATCTCGACGATGCGCTTCCTTTCAGGGCTGCTCAGCGATTTGATGTCTGATACACTGCTGGAAGAGTAAGAGCAAAAGATACGCTGGCCAGTATCCTTTGGCCGGTTTGAAAATTATGGATGTGGAGAGAGACTTATGGCTGAAAATAAGAATAGAGATACAAACAAACAGGATGACGTGCAGGACCCCGGCGACGAGATCATCGAAGGGGAAATTGTGGATGAAGGGCCTTCTGACACCGCTCAGGCCAGTCCGACTCAGGCTGATTCAGAGATGATCGAGCAGTTGGATAAAGCGCAGGGACAGGCCAAAGAGTATTATGAAGGCTGGCAGCGCGAGCGCGCCGAGTTTATCAACTATAAACGGCGGGTCGAACGCGACCAACAAGCGATGGCTTTATCGGTCAAGGGCGAGATTATTAAAAAGTATCTGCCTGTACTGGATGACCTGGAACGGGCGCTGAAAGCACGTCCGACAGAAGGCACCACCGCTTCTTGGGCAAACGGTATCGAGCTGATTTACCGCAAGCTGCAAAACATTCTTGACGCGGAAGGCGTAAAGCGCATTCCATCCGAAGCGAAGGATTTTGACCCCAATCTACATGAAGCAATCAGCTACGAAGAAAGCCCTAATCATGAGAGCGGGCAAGTGATTGAAATCGTTCAACAAGGTTACACGCTTGGTGACCGGGTTCTGCGCCCGGCGCTGGTGCGTGTAGCTCGTTAAAGAAATATTAGGAGCCTGGAGGTTCATCTATGGCAAAAATCATTGGTATTGATCTTGGCACCACCAACTCGGTCGCTGCTGTCATGGTCGGTGGTGAACCAGTCGTTATTCCCTCGGCAGAGGGCGAGCGTCTGGTCCCTTCGGTCGTTGCTGTCAATAAGAATCATGAACGAATCGTTGGGCGCGCAGCGCGCAACCAGGCGATTGTTAATCCCGAAAACACCATTTTCTCCATTAAACGCTTTATGGGCCGCCGGCTGGAAGATGCCGAAGTGCAGCGCACCAAGGAGCGGGTGCCGTATCAGGTGACGAAAGCGCCGAACGGCGACGTGCGGGTTACCCTGGACGCGCGCGAATATTCGCCGCCTGAAGTTTCGGCGATGATTCTGGGCAAGCTGAAAGCAGATGCAGAAGCTTACCTGGGCGAAACTGTTACCCAGGCTGTGATCACTGTTCCGGCTTATTTCAACGATGCTCAGCGCAACGCGACCAAAGACGCGGGCAAGATCGCCGGTCTGGAAGTCCTGCGCATCATCAATGAGCCGACCGCTTCTTCGCTGGCTTACGGGTTGGATAAGAAGAAGAACGAAGTGATTGCGGTTTATGACCTGGGCGGGGGTACCTTCGATATTTCCATCCTCGATGTAGGCGACGGCGTGTTCCAGGTACGCTCGACGAGCGGCGACACCTTCTTGGGCGGCGACGACTTCGACGTGCGCGTGATGGACTACTTGATCGGTGAATTCAAGAAGGAAACCGGAATCGACCTGCGGAACGATCGCCAGGCGCTGCAGCGCTTGAAGGAAGCCTCTGAAAAGGCCAAGATCGAGCTGTCCTCCATGATGCAGACGGATATCAACCTACCATACATCACCGCAGACGCCACTGGCCCCAAACACCTGGTGATGACCATGACACGCGCCAAGCTGGAACAGTTGACCAATGATCTGGTCGAGCGCTCGCTAGAGCCGCTGCGACGCGCACTACAAGATGCCTCGCTCAAACCCTCTGAGGTGAACGAGGTGGTGATGGTGGGCGGCATGACTCGTATGCCCGCGGTGCAAGAAGCGGTGCGGCGCCTGTTTGGCAAAGAACCCCATAAGGGTGTGAACCCGGATGAGGTGGTCGCCATTGGCGCAGCTATCCAGGCGGGGGTATTAGGCGGCGAGGTGAAAGATATTTTACTGCTCGACGTGACACCGCTGACTCTCTCGGTTGAAACCCTGGGCGGTGTAGCAACCCCCATCATTGAGCGCAATACCACCATCCCAACCCGCAAGAGCCAGGTGTTCTCCACAGCAGCCGACAGTCAGACTCAGGTGGAAATTCATGTCTTACAGGGCGAGCGCCCCATGGCGACCGATAACAAGTCGCTGGGCAAGTTCATCCTGGATGGCATTCCCCCCTCTCCGCGCGGCATGCCGCAGATCGAAGTGACCTTTGACATCGACGCCAACGGCATTCTAAAGGTAACCGCCCTGGATAAGGCCACCAACCGCAGCCAGAACATCACGATCGCGGCTTCGAGCGGCCTTTCCGAGAATGAGATTGAGAAGATGCGGCGTGAAGCTGAATCGAATGCGGAGACGGACCTCAAACGCAAGGAACTGATCGAAGTGCGCAACCAGGGCGATAACACCGTCTACACAGCCGAAAAGATGCTGCGCGAGTACGGCGATAAGATTCCTGGAGAGGTAAAGCAGAAAGTCGAAGCAGGCGTCAAAGACCTGCGCGATGCGATGAGCACCGACGATGCCGAGCAGATCCGCAAAGTGACCGAAAAGTTGGGTCAGGATATTCAAGGCATCGGCGCCAGCATGTACGGACAGGGACAACCAGGCGGCCCACAAGCGGGCGGCCCTGAAGACGGGGGTCCCCAAGGTGGTCCTGGCGGCCCGGGTAATGGCGGCGAAGGCCCCTCGGGTGAGGACGTTGTTGACGGCGAGTTTCATAACGCGTAAGCTGTAGTTCATTATGCTCCATGCGTGACCCGTTACGGGTCACGCATGGAGCTGTTCAGCACCGTATCCGCAAGGTATAATCATTCCTCAATTCATCGTGTTTTCGAATGTTGAGAGGGTTGAAGTGATTGTCATGGAAAGTGTAGGACGGTTAAGGATGGGGCAAACGAAGTGTACTGCCTGCGGCAGGCATCGTTGCCCGTCCTATGCTTTCAGCATGTCCCGTTCTCATCCTATAATAGGCTGAAACTTACCCCTCAGTAAATCGTATAGTAGATTGTAGAATATAACAGGTATGGCAAAAAGAGATTATTACGAAGTTTTAGGAGTATCGCGGGACGCATCACAGGATGAGCTACGTTCCGCTTTTCGCCAATTGGCGCGCAAATATCATCCGGACGTTAATAAAGAGCCGGATGCTGAAGAACGATTTAAAGAACTGAATGAGGCATACGCCGTGCTATCGGATGCAGACAAGCGCTCAGCCTATGACCGTTTTGGTCACGCTGGCGTTAACGGCGCAGGCGGTATGCCAAATTACACCAATATCGACTTCAGCGACATATTCGAAGAACTGTTTGGGTTCGGCGGCTTTGGCGGCATGGGTGGACGCCGGCAGGTGCGCAACCAACCCCGGCGCGGCGCAGACCTTAACCAGGTGCTAACCCTGACCTTTGAAGAGGCTGTATTCGGAACGGAAAAAGAGGTTGAGTTTACGCATGATGAAATTTGCAGCCGCTGCCGCGGCACGGGCGCAGAGCCCGGCACCAGCCCGGTGCGCTGCACCACCTGTGAAGGGCGCGGCGAAGTGCGCCAGGTGCGCCAGACCTTTTTAGGCTCGATGGTTCAGGTGACTACCTGCCCTACCTGTAACGGTCAGGGGGAAGTGATTACCACTCCTTGCACCACCTGCCGCGGCGTGGGGTTGGAACGGCGCACGGTAAAGAAGACGGTATCGGTGCCAGCCGGGGTCGACACGGGCACGCAAATCCGACTGCCAGGGGAAGGGCAGCCGGGTCTCAACGGTGGGCCAAACGGTAACCTGTATCTGGAAATTCACGTGCGCCCGCACAAGTTCTTCAAGCGCCGCCATGACGACATTTTGCTGGATCTCAACATTAACGTGGCCCAGGCTGCATTGGGCGATGAAATCGAAGTGCCAACAATCGATGGGAATACGAAGCTCACTATTCCCGCAGGCACACAGCCCGGCCGGGTCTTTACGATGAAAAGCAAAGGTGTGCCCCATCTCCGCAGCAGCGGGCACGGTGACCAGCTGGTGATCGTCAACGTCGAAGTGCCTACCCGGTTGAGCAACGATCAGCGCAAGCTGTTCGAGCAGTTGGCCCAAACGATGGGCAGTGAGGTCAACCCACAAGAACGCAGCTTCCTCGATAAGTTAAAGGAGGTTCTGGGTGGCTGAACCGCACTGGTTGGAAGTATCCATGACAGTGGACCCCGAACTGGCTGAAGCAGTCTCTGAAGTGATCAACCGGTTTGTCTCGAACGGGGTGGTGCTGGAAAGCGCAGTCACTTATCTAAACAACGAGGATATAGGCGTTCCTTATGGCCCGGTGCGGGTGTTCGGCTATCTACCCATTGATGAACACATCGAAGAAACCCGCCAGCGCCTGGAAGAGAGCCTGTGGCACCTGGGACAAATCCAGGCCCTGCCTGAGCCTACCTTCCGCACCATTCAGGACGAAGACTGGATGGCTTCCTGGAAACAGCACTACCAGCCGATCCTGATTGGGAAAAGCCTGCTGATCCTTCCAGCCTGGCTTGAAAACCCGCATCCAGAACGTATTGCAGTCAAAATAGATCCGAGCATGGCCTTTGGCACGGGCACCCATCCAACCACCCAACTCTGCATGGAAGTGCTGGAAAGCGCGACCCAAGCCGGGCAGGATGTGATCGATGTGGGCTGCGGTTCAGGAATTCTATCCATTGGGGCCGTGAAGTTGGGCGCAAAGCACGCGCTGGCAGTGGACATTGACAACGCTGCTGTTCGCTCCACGCGCGAAAATGCCGAAATGAACGGTGTGTTGAATGCCATCGAAAGCGGGATAGGCTCTGTGACGGAAATTCGAGAAGGCACGTTTTCCATTCAGCAAGCGCCGCTGGTGCTGGCAAATATTCTCGCCCCGGTCATCATCCGCTTGTTCGATGTCGGGCTGGCAGACCTGGTGGCACCGGGCGGTAAGCTGGTGCTTTCAGGCATTTTAGACAGCCAGGCAGAGGATGTGGTCAAGGCCGGAGAAGCCCAAGGCATGAAGCGAACCGACCAACGCCAGATCAACGACTGGGTTGTCATCCTGATGGAAAGATAAGATAAGCGAGTAAAAAAGGCGGGCTGCCCCAGTGTGTGGGCAGCCCGCCTTTTTTTATTCCCTTTATTAAAGCTACCAAACCTGCTCCAGGTTGGGGTTATCGAGCGGGCGGCGGCCCACTTTTGCCATATCGACCCACGCTCCCTGGACTTTGACGCGTACGACATCAGCGGTAAAGTCGGTGACGGTTGAGCCGTGGTTGTCGAACAGGCTGGAACCCACCGCGTAGATATCCACCGGAACAGCCAGCCGCTCGAAGCGGCGAATTTTTTCTGGATTAAATCCACCTGAAACGACGATCTTAACCTCCTGGCAGTACTCGTAAGCCCGCTCTTTCCAACTGGCAGGCAAATCCCACTTCTCCCATTCGGTATCGAGGGCCTGGCGCACCAGGAAGACCAGCCGCGGGTTAACCCCTAAGTCGAGCAGCGGGTCGCCCAGCGGCGGAACAGACTCATCTCGCAGCGAACCGCTGGTATCCAGGCGAACCCCATACAGCCGGTAGCGCTCCGCTTCTTCGGTTTGCCCGGCATCACAAAGCTGGCGGAAACGCTCAAACATGGCGCGGCACACCAGAAGTGAAGCGCGCACACTGTCATTATTAAAATCGACCAGGGCAATCCGCGGAATATTGACTGGCAGCACCTCGGCAAAAGCGATCATGGCTTCGGCAGTGTCGCCCAAGAAGCAGGCAATGGCAGCATGGGCCACCGTCCCGCCGCCCGCCCCGCCCCACCAATCTCCCTGGGCGTCGGTGGAAACAAAGGGGCCAAGCGTGCCGGCGTAATCCATATTGAAGCGCTGAACGGCGAGGTTATAAGCATATCCATCCGCAGCCTGCACTTCATGTACATCAAAGCGAGCCGGGAAGAACAGGATGGGCTTGCCGCGCGCCGCAAGCAGGGTCTCATAGACATTGGTAGCCACACGGCTGGCGCGCGTCAGAATGCCGAGCGTGGCTGTTTCAAGAATGGCGAAGTCACGGTAGCGCCCTCGCACGCGAATGACCGGCTGCACATGGAGCGGGTCACCGTCTGAAGCGACGACACTACCATCCTGCACAGCCCACACCGCTAATTGATCGGCAGTGTCCACAAAGTGATCGCCTTCCCAATAGCCGGTGGCGTTACGCAGCATGGTGAGCGCCTTATCCACCCCCACCACAATCGTCTTTCCAGGGCGGCGGGTAAACCACTGCATCTCAACTTCCAGGTCGCCGTTCTTCACACCCTGAGATGAAACGCCAGAGGGGAGGTGAGGATCTTTGCCCTGGTAGCTGTAATCGTTCTTCGAAAGCTCAGACAGCATGTAGGCGATGTTGGTAAAGTACTTATCGCTGTACCACCCCCGCCGCATCCGCTCAATATCCAGCTTGAAGGTATCGTTGGTCAGGCGCTTGCCGTTAAAGATGCTCATATAAGCTCCATTCAAGCAGAGAATACTTTATGCCGCCCCAGCAGATTTTGCGCGTTTGGGAGTGGCACTTCGTGTATTTATTACACTAAAGGGTATTATAGTAGCTTCCCGGGTGCTGTCAAGGAAAAAATGGGCGTTATTCTTCCACGTAGAAAACAAAACCGGGCGGCAGAGCTGCGCGGCTCTCCGCCCGGTCAGGTTATCGAAGGCTGCTATTCCTGCGCAAAGGGCAAGACCACCGTAAAGATGGTCCCTTTTCCCATCGTCGAATCCACCCAGATACGCCCGCCGTGATTTTCAGTAATGGATTTGACAATTGCCAGGCCCAAACCCGTACCAGACATTTCTGCGCTGGCATTACTGGCACGGTAAAACTTATCAAAGATATAAGGCAGATCCATAGATGGAATCCCAATCCCAGTATCACAAATCTGGAGGATAACCTGGTTCTGTTCCACTTCGCCCTGCACGCTGACGGTTCCACCCTGTGGGGTGTACTTGATGGCATTATCCATCAAATGATCCACCATCTGGCGCATCTGAACCGGGTTAGCAAGAAGGGTGGGGAAATCTTTGGGCAAGTTGATCTGCAAGTGATGGCCTTTTTCGGCCAACTGCTTTTTGAAGGACTCAGCCGAGTAATGAATGATCTGATCGAGGCCAACCGTTTCTTTGCGTACATCGAAACCGGACTCGATCCGCCCTAGATCGAGCAGGTCATCGACCAGGTGGGTGATGTTGTGAACACTAATCTGCACGCGGCGGATAAAGTCACGCTGCAAGTCTGTCACCGGGCCGGCCCGCTCAATTAGCTCCACATACCCCAGGATGGCGGTTAAAGGCGAACGCAAGTCATGTGAAACCGTATGGACAAAGTCCGTCTTAATCCGGTCCAGCTTTTTCAAATTTGTGATGTCGTGCAGCGTCACCGCCTGCCCTACCCCATTGATGGAAGATACCTGAGCGCTGAAGATGCGGCTTTCATCGGGACTGATTTCTGTGCGGCTCGTCAGGGCGCTGCCATCCGACGCAAGCAGTTCCTGGATCTCTGGCAGTGTAAAGACATCGTTGACCAACCGGCTGTTGAGATTAGCATCTTGAGGGAGCGTGAAGGCATCGCGGGCGGCGCGATTGACCAAAGTCAGGCGCTGTTCTGGGTCCACGACAATCACGCCATCCTGAATACCGGTCAGGATGGTAGAGAGCTTATTACGCTCAATCGTAACGTCCGAGTAGAGGCGGGCATTTTCAATAGCGATGACGGCGTACCCCGCCAACGCTTTGAGGAGTTTGACATGGCGCTGCGTGAGCGGCAGGTGACTCTGGCGGTTATCGACGCCCATCACGCCGAAGACGTGTCCATTAATTTGCAGGGGAACATAAGCCAGGCTCTGCACCAGATAAGCGGTTTTGATCTTCTGGGGCGTGTTTTCATCCAGCAAGATCGTCTCGCCACTGCGGATAACTGAGCCCGCCAGGCTGTCCGTAATCGGCAGCCGGAAGGTGCGAACAAAATCTTCCTGAAAGTTACGCGCAGCGCGCATATACAACTCACCGGTGGTTTCATCGATGAGCAGCAAACTACCCTCTTCAGAACCAGTCAGTTCGACGGCCGCATCAATAATGGCAGCCAGTACCCCATCCAGGTCGAGCGTCGAGGTGACGGTGCGGCCCAGGCGGGTGAGGGTTTCAAGCTCATCTAACTGGCGCTGCAAGCTAGAAGTAAAACGGCGCGCCTCAATGAGCTGGGCATCTTTACGGCGGTGCGCCATTTCGAGCGAATTTTTCACCGAGCGCAAGATCTCTTCAGAGCGCAGCGGCGGAGAGAGATAATCATTAATACCCAGACGCATGGCCCGCTTTAACAGATCAGGCAAATCCTGATAGACAAATAAAACAAGCGGTAGGGCCGGGAAGCGGCGGGCAAACTCGGCGGCAAAGTCAATGCCGAGGCCGTCATTCAAACGATCTCCCAAGATTACCAGACTGGGTGCGGTATGCGCGGCCTGTTTTAAAGCACTGGCGCCGTCTTGAAGAACGGTCACGCCGAAGCCTACAGAACGCAAGACCCGATCGAGCAAGAAGTTGATTTGCGAATCGGAAATAACTACCAGGATATGTTCTTGAACGTTGGTCATTGTGTTCGCCGTTAGAAATAAACGATATGCGTTCTGGTCATTAACGCGCGAGAGGCAGCGCGAAATGAACGACAGTTTCTTTGTCAGCCAGGCTTTCCAGCCAGACCTTCCCACGATGCGCCGCGGCGATCTCTTTCAACAGGCTCAACCGAAGCGTGAGGCCGTTAAAACGCTTGTTTGCAGCAGCGCTCCCCGCAGGCGCTTTCTCCGGCTCTTCCAGCATCTTTTCAAAAGACTTGGGATCGAGGGAAAGCGCAGAACTGCGCACCCAACCGTGGGCCTGTTCAGCAGACTTTTCGAGATGGAGGGTCACCAGCCCACCCTCACGGGTGAAGCGCAGGGTACTGGCCAGCAAACTATCCACCATCTGCGCCACCAGGCCCGCCTCTACACAAACCACGAGCGGATCGGGAGAGAGTTCTGTGACCAGCGACAGACTGTTTTGCTGAGCAAACCCTTGCAAGCGGCGCGCCGACTGGCGCACCTGATCGGGCAAGCTGGTGGAAGGGGCCTTCTCGGCGCGGCCCAACGGCATCCCCGGCATGGGAGTGACAGCCTCAGCCAGGTACGCCAGGTTATGCAGTTGGTCTTGAAGAAGCGCAAGCTGCTGGCGCTGTTCGCTGCGCCAGTGGGCCGTGGGGTCTTTTGCTAGTTGATCAAAAGCCGTGCCAGCCGCGCTGACGGCCTTCGCCACTTCTTTCTTGACCGCTTGCAGAATTTCATTGTTGATCTTGCCGCTCATGTGAGCAGAATCAGCCATGTGCTGAAACGAACGGGCGCGCTCTTCAAGCGCTCGAAACAGATGCGCATTCACCATTGAAATCGAAGCATAGTCCGCCAGGGCTTCAAGCAGGTGCTGCTCACTGGCCCCAAAGAGGGCAGGCTGCTTGCGCATCATCACCAGCAAGCCAACGACTTTTTTCTGGACTTTAATGGGCACGATCAGGGCTGCCAGGCCCAGACTGAAAATCTTAAATCGCTTGAGCGGTTCTCCATGAATAGAAAGCGACTCACCAGACATGGCGACCAGAGAGCTGATGCCATCGTCCCAGGGTTGGTTCAGCCGCACACCTAACGCAGGCGGTAAGCCATGTTCGGCGGCTACAGCAAAAGGACGGTTGGTATCATCACGCAGCAGGAACCAGCCCAGATCGGCCTGCGTAACGCGCAGCGCGCCATCCAGAATTTTTTCGAGAAGGGCTGATTGGTCGGTGACGGAGGTCATGGCTTTACCAATGGCAAAGATGGTCGTCAGCTCACGCACGCGCGCCTGGAGTTCATGGTTGGTTTGCTGAAGTTGTTGGGCCAGGCGGTCGCGCTCGCGGCGGTCGTGAACCTGCTGTAAAACGCGATTGACTGCCGCGATGACCTCGGCCTCACGCAGCGGAAGAAGCAGGTAATCCGAAGCTCCCAACCGGAAGGTTTGAATAATATCCGCTTCTGTACCGCGCTGCGCCAGGAGGATTACCGGGGTGTTCACGCCCTGTGAAGAGAGGGCCACCATCAGGTCTTTTCCGCTCAGGCCAGGCAAATTAAGATCGGTGATGATAAGATCTGGCGCCCACTGTAAGGCTTTGGCAATCGCAGTGGTCGCATCTGTGGCTACGAAGACTTGAAAGCCAGATGCCTGCAAGGCCTGGCGACCAATCAGATCACTGATCACCGGGTCACTCTCAACAATTAAAATGCGATCACGGGGGTTCACCATGAATTCAATCATAGCATGGAAGAACAAAAAGGTGTATTGGCCTCCCCCTAAAAAAGGGCTAAAGGGACTGTACAATTTATTAACAACTTAAATGAGAGTTGTAAGAGTTGCATTAGACCTGCTTCATCTTGCTTGACTTGATCTCCCCCGATAGAATACAATGAAGGTATGGATTACAAGGACTATTACAAAATCCTGGGTGTAGAACGAAATGCTACTGAAGCGGAAATTAAAAGCGCCTTCCGCAAGCTGGCGCTTCAGTACCACCCAGATCGAAATCCAGGAAATCAAGAAGCAGAAGAGAAATTTAAAGAAATCAACGAAGCCTATGAAGTGCTGAGTGATGCCGATAAACGCGCCCGTTATGAACAACTGGGCGATTCTTACACACGGTGGCAGCAGCGCGGTACGCCAGGTAACTTTAACTGGAACGAATGGACCAACGCGCCCGGCGGTGGGGTTCGCTTTGAAGTTGGCGACCTGGAAGACCTGTTTCAGGGAGGCGGCGGCGGATTTTCTGATTTCTTCCAAAGCATTTTTGGCGGAGCGGGGGGCGTGGCTGCGCGCCAGGGAGCAGGGCCAGGCGCCGCGACACGGCGCGCGCGGCAGCCAGTGACGTATCAACAAGATGTGCAGATCTCGCTGGAAGAAGCGTATCACGGCGCAGAACGAACGGTCGTGGTCGATAACCGCCGCTTACAGATGAAAATCCCGGCAGGGGCACGTACAGGGACAAAAGTTCGCATGGCAGGCGCAGGGCCTACAGGCTCAGATGGTCGGCCAACCGACCTGTACCTGAACATCGAAGTACTGCCCGATCCACGCTTTGAACGCCAGGGGGATGATCTATATACGGATACCAACGTTGACTTATATACTGCTGTTTTAGGGGGTGAAGTTCGCGTGCCAACGCCGGAAGGGCCGGTGGTACTAACCATTCCAGCCGGAACGCAGCCTGGGCAACCATTCCGTTTAAGCGGACGAGGGATGCCGCACTTGCGACAGCCCAGCAGCCGCGGTGATCTGTACGCCCGCATTAAGGTGCAAATCCCTCGAAACCTGACGCAGGAACAGCGACAACTATTTGAACAACTTGCCAATAAACGCTAGAGCAAGCTACCTATATCGCTCTTACTCTTAAACAGAAGGAATTCCTATGAAACGGAAAGCTCCCTGGCTTTTGCTTATCTTTACCCTCATGTTCACAGCAATGTCTTGCCAGCTTGCTGCTGGCACTGCCAGGACCGTTCCAACGCCGGTCACCATTATCGTTACACCCCCGCCCCAGCAGGAACTGCCCGCTGCTTCCATTGACATGGAACATCAAGATTTACTCCTGACTCAACTCTATACCCAGGTGGACCCTGGCGTTGTCGCCGTTCAGGTATTGAGTGACGCTGGCGGCAGCCTGGGAACCGGTTTTGTGTATGACAAAGATGGGCACATTGTCACCAACTATCACGTGGTGGAAGGCGCTCAAGATTTGGAAGTGGATTTCCCATCTGGGTTAAAGGTGCGCGGTAGCGTGGTTGGCACGGATCTCGACTCGGATATCGCCGTGATTAAGGTGGATGCCCAACCCAATGCGCTCTTCCCACTGCAAATGGGCGATTTAGATCAGCTCCAGGTCGGGCAGACGGTGATTGCCATTGGCAATCCCTTTGGCCTTTCAGGAACGATGACGTTGGGGATTATCTCGGCGCGCGGTCGTACGCTCGAGTTTATTCGCCAGACTTCCGATGGAACCCCGTTTTCAGCAGGCGGCATCATTCAGACAGATGCGGCTATTAACCCCGGCAACTCGGGTGGACCCCTGTTGAACCTGAATGGTGAGGTCATCGGCATCAACCGCGCCATTCGCACCACCAACGTCACTCCGCAGGGTGAGCCTTCAAACAGCGGGGTTGGATTTGCCGTCCCGGTGAACATCGTAAAACGCGTAGTGCCAGCGTTAATCAACGCCGGCAGCTACGATTACCCTTACCTGGGCGTGACCAGCCGGGAAGAAGTTTCACTGATTGAACAAGAGGCGCTTGGCCTGCCGCAGTCAACCGGTGCTTACGTGCTGGATGTAACCCCAGGCGGCCCGGCAGATCAGGCCGGGTTAAGAGGCGGCACACAACAGTCGAATATTCCAGGGCTGCCAGCCGGTGGTGACTTGATCATCGCTGTGGATGGCCGACCAGTGCAGGTCTTCGGTGATTTACTCAGCTACCTGATGACTAACAAAAGCCCTGGTGACACAATTGCTCTGACAATCCTACGCGATAACCAGCAAAAGGAGGTAACTGTTACATTAGATAAACGACCCTGAACCGGTAACCATAGTATGTAAAAACCTTAAAAACCAAATATGGAGGTTGCCATGTTGTCCGAGAATGACCTGCGGGAATTATTGGATTTCATCACGGATGATCCAGTGGTAAGCGTCTATTTGAACACAGATCCTTCTGTTGGAAATGCGGAGACGCATAAAAAACAGATTCGCAGTATGGTCCGTGAAATCAACCTGACAAACGATGTGGAGGCAATCGAAAAGTTCTTCGACCACGAATATAACTGGTCAGGCCGAGGGGTGGCAGTTTTCTCCTGCCAACCACAAAACTTTTTCCGCGCTTATCCACTAGCAGTTCCCGTAAGCAACCTTTTGCACATCAGCGATCGCCCGAGTGTCAAACAACTGGCGGCTCTGTTCGACAATTATGGCGGATATGGCGTCGTCTTGATTGATAAACAGGGCGCTCGTTTATTTAACTTCCACCTGGGCGAACTACGCGAACAGGAAGGCGTGCTGGGCGAATCCGTCAAACGGACCAAGCACGGCACCGTGGGCTCGAACGTGCCAGGAAGGCGCGGATCTGGCTCAGCATCCCACGCGGTAGACGAGACGGTGGAGCGCAATATGAAAGAAGCCGCCGAGTTCGCGATTCGCTTCTTTGAAGAGAACCACGTGCGGCGGATCCTGGTTGGGGGCACAGACGAGAATGTGCGCCTGTTCTGCAACCTGCTGCCCAAGTCCTGGCAGAGCCTGGTGATGGGCACCTTCCCAATGAGTATGACCGCCAGCCATACAGAAGTGCTGACGCGCGCTTTAGAGATCGGCATGAAAGCCGAACAAGAGCGAGAAGCCGGTCTGGTGGAAGACTTAATCACGGCTGCCGCGAAAGGCAGCGGTGGAGTGATCGGGTTGGACAGCACCCTGGATGCCATCAACAATGGACGTGTGCAAACCCTGATCATCAGCGAAGGATTCCGCAAGAATGCGTACCGCTGCAAGAGTACCGGTATGCTGACCACGAAGCCAGATGAAGTTTGTGCGGGCGAAGACGATGTCGAGACGGTGTATGACGTGGTTGACTTCATTGTCAATGAGGCCATGCGCACCGGCGGCGATGTCGAAGTGGTCAACGGAAACAATGACCTGGATAATGCCGGGAAAATCGGCGCCATTCTGCGGTATTAAAATTGAAAAATAACCTTTAGAAAAGGCGGTGGAGGCTTTTGACCTCCACCGCCTTTCTGTTTTAAAAAGATCCCGAAAGACTGCTCACTTTCCAGCAGGCGCTGCCAATACATTTTCCTCGGCCCGATTCAACTCATTTTGCAGGCGTTCCAAATCCTGCAATACGGTTTCGCGATTGCTCGCCACACTGAGGTCACGCCCCATGTCGTTCTTTGCCAGCGTAAACAGCGCAGCTAAAGTCGAGGTTTGCTGCGCGTCCAGTTTTTCGAGGGTAGGCTGGACATCTCGCAAGTCTGACTGCGCCTGGTCCAGAGACTGGACAGCCGCCTGCGCATCTTGCTGCACCAGGTGAAAACGAGCCGTAGCTACACCGGCCTGAGCTTGCAGCACACTCACCCGGGCCAGTTCATGATCCAGGCGATCCTGCACCTGCTGGGCCTGGGCGCGAATGGCCTTATTCTCCTGCTCTGCTTTTGTAAGGGACTGCTCGCGGTCTTGCGCGAGAGACGCAAGCTGCTCGCGTTCGGTCCGTAAGGTATCAAACTGCTGCTGCATCGGTTGATACAGTAAGAAGTACACCAGCAGCGCTCCTAGGGCAAAGAAGAACACCGCCAGAAGGAAGGTGCGCAGTACTGAACGAGCGGTTTCACCACGCTGCGTTCGTGGTTGGAAGTAAGTGCCCACGTTCTGGCGCGGTTCAGGAAATGCTGCTGCGCCAGGTCTTCTTGTTGGTGTGGGGGCTTCCTCAGCATCCGTTTCTGGCAGTGACGCCTGCCCCGCCTCCATCTGCGCATCGGACGCTTCATCGCGGGCAGAATCGTGGAGGGGAGTATCAGAATCGTCAGGCTCCAAATCAGGACGTTCAGAATCGCGGGAGGGAGGTAGGTTAGATTGGCTCATCAAAAGTCTCCTTGGTCATCCGCCAGTTTAAGGAAGGTACAAACTGACGAAGGACAGCGCCTGCTAATAGGATTCGTATTCTTGAGGGACCCAGCGGTCTGGTGGATGCGGCGCACCGAATACAGCAGCAATCAGCAGTCCAAACAAAAAGCCGCCGATATGCGCCCACCAGGCCACGCCGCCCCAGTTCATGCTCTGCGTTGCGGATAAGGATAGAAGGCCTGAAAAAAGCTGCGAAACAAACCAGACTCCGAGATAAATCAGGGCAGGAATCTGGACAAACCAGGGAAAGAGAAACAGAAAGATCAATGTAACAATACGCGAGCGCGGATAAAAGAAGATATAAGCACCCAATACAGCAGCAATGGCGCCGCTGGCGCCCACAGAAGGGAGATTGGGGTTAATGACCAGCACGCTTTGCAGCAGCCCGGCAATCATACCGCCCACCAGGTAAAAGGACAGAAATCGCCACGAACCCATGTGGTCTTCCACATTATCGCCAAAGATAAACAGGAACCACATATTACTGATGAGGTGGAACCAGCCGCCGTGCAAAAACATGGAAGTAAAAATAGGATACCAGGTGAATACGTTGGTCAGCGCCAGCCGAGCGGGGACCAGGCCAAAGTCCGTAATCAGCCGCTCCAACCCATTTTGACCGAGAGCGTTCTCAAACAGAAAAACGAGAACATTGGCAATGATCAGCAGCCAGGTGACCGCCGGGAAGTGACGCGAACGAATGGTATCTCGAATTGGTATCATTCTTTGCCACCCATGCAACCCTTCTATATCGTATTATAATGCAGGCATGCAATCTTCCTCGGTTGTTTCTGCAAACCGGCAAATCGCGCGCGCGGCGGGCACGGTCATGCTCACTTTTGTCTTTGGCAAGCTGATCGGCCTGTTGGCCTACCTGTTACTCGGACGCAGCTTTGGCACCAGCCCGGAGTTTGATGCCTACTTAGCCGCTAACCGCTTCAGCGAGACGCTCTTCACATTGATCGCGGGCGGAGCGCTTGGCTCGGCCTTTATCCCCACTTTTACCACCCTGTTGACGCAGGATGACCGCCAGGAAGCATGGCGGTTGGCTTCGGCAATGACCAATCTGGTGCTGCTGGTGCTGACCTGCTTAGGCTTGCTGGGGGCGATTTTCGCGCCCTGGGTGGTCGAACACCTGCTGGCATCGGGCTTTACCGATCCTGCCCAACAGGCTCTCACAGTCACCCTGCTGCGCATCCAGCTCCCCTCTGCCGTCATCTTTGGGCTGAGCGGTCTGGCGATGGGCATTCTTAACGCCCACCAAAAGTTCCTGTTCCCCGCGCTGGCCCCTTCCATGTACCCGTTAGGGATTATCTTTGGCGTGCTGGCGCTGGCCCCGCGCTTTGGCATCTACGGCGTGGCTTGGGGCGTGGTGCTGGGGGCCAGCCTGCACCTACTTATTCAGGTACCGCAGTTGGTGCGCCTGCCTGCCAGCCACTACCTGCCTTCTCTAGAGCTGCACTCTCCAAATGTCCGTGAAGTGTTGATTTTGATGGGCCCGCGCCTGCTGGGGGTAGCCGTAGTCCAATTAAACTTTTGGGTCAACACCCTGATCGCTTCGCACCAGGAAGGCAGCCTCAGCGCCATCACCCTCGGATTCGTGATTATGATTATGCCGCAGGCAGCCATCGCGCAGTCCATCGCCATCGCTTCGCTGCCCACCTTCTCCGCCCAGGTAGCCAGCAGCAAGCGTGAAGAAATGCGTTCTTCCCTGGCAGCGACACTGCGCGCTGTGCTGCTGCTGTCGATTCCGGCGTCGCTGGGGCTGGTTTTACTGCGCACGCCGATTGTGGCCTTTATGTACCAGCGCGGCGAGTTTACAGCCAAATCGACAGCGCTGGTCTCGTGGGCTTTGCTGTGGTATGGGATCGGGCTGGTAGGCCACTGTGTGGTTGAGATTGTCAGTCGAGCCTTTTACGCCTTGCACGACACAAAAACTCCGGTGACGGTGGGCGTAGCAGCGATGTCTATCAATGTTGGGCTCAGCCTGCTGCTGTGGAACCTGTTTGGCCGCGCCGGACTTCCGGCGCTCGGCGGGCTGGCGCTGGCAAATTCGCTGGCGACCGGACTGGAAAGCGTGGCGCTGCTGGTGTTGATGCGCCGCCGCTTGAACGGGCTGGAAGGCCGCGAGGTCGCGCAGGCAGCCTTGTTGGGTGGGTTGGCGACCCTGGCAATGGGTGTCGGGCTGTGGGGCTGGTTGAGCGCTGGCGCGGCCCAACCCTCCTGGCTGTTGACGGGCGGCGGAATCGCCCTGGGCGGCGCCATCTACGGCGGGCTGCTGATCCTGTTCGGCGTGCCTGAGGCGCGCCAGGGTGTGCTGTGGTTGAGCAGCCGTCTGGCTTCGCGACTATCGTAAACACTACTCATTATCTTTATTCATTTTGCGTGCAACAATCATAGGTGCTTATCACCCGTGCGTCAGCAGCGGCTGGCACTTCACCTTGCTCGAATCGACACCAATAAATCACCACCATTGAAGAGGCATACCATGCAGGAACGTATTCGCTATCGGGAAACGATGACCTTTGGTCAACCGGACAAAATCCCGCTGCACCCCGGCGGGCCGCGAGAATCAACGCTGCGCGTGTGGCATCAGCAGGGGCTGCCGCAAGATGTAGACTATTTCCCTTATCTGATGGAACAGTTGGGAATCGACTACCAGCGCCCGCGCGGCGAGCACATCAGCCTGGACGCCGCGTTTAAGATGATCCCGACCTTCGAGGAGAAGGTGCTGGAACACCGCGACGGGCACTATATCGTGCAGGATTGGATGGGCGCGATCACCGAAATCTCGGACGAATATGACTACACCTACATTCGCTCTGCGAAAGATTTCGTTACCCGCAAATGGCACAAGTTCCCAGTAGAAACGCGCCAGGATTGGGAAGAAAAAATGAAGTGGCGCTTCGACCCCAGCCATCCGCAGCGCTTCCCTGAAAACTTCGAAGCCCTGTGCCAGAAAATAAATGAACGTGAGAATGTGTTCCAGGTGACGGTTTCGGGACCTTTCTGGCAGCTGCGCGAGTGGTGCGGGTTCGAACACCTATGCATGTTAATGATTGAAGACCCGGCCTTTGTGGAAGAGATGGCGGAAACTTGCTGCCAGTTTGTGCTCAAAACGCTCGAGCCGATTCTGGCGCGGGTGCAGCCGGATGCCTTCCTGGTCAATGAAGATATGGCCTATAAGCTGCACAGCATGATCTCCCCTAAGATGGTGCGGCGCTACTTGATGCCGGTCTGGCAAACCTGGATCGCTGCGCTGCGCAAGAACGGCTGCCCGGTCATCATGGTCGATTCAGATGGGTACGTGGGCGAGTTGATCCCGCTGTGGATCGAAGCCGGGTTCAACGCCTGCACCCCGATGGAAGTGGCGGCTGAAAACGACCTGGTGGCATATCGCCGCCAGTATGGACGGCAGATGGCTTACTCGGGCGGCATTGATAAACGCGCTATCGCGGCTGGAGGAGAAACGATGCGCGATGAAGTCATGCGGGTAGCGCCGCTGCTGCAAGAGGGCGGCTACATCCCTGGCTGCGATCATGGCGTCCCGCCGGATATCTCCTGGCCTAATTTTGTCGAATATACACGCCTGCTGGCACAGTTAACCGGCTGGTTGTAGAACGAAGCCAGAACGAAAGGAGCATATCCCATGCCTGGTTTCATTGATGAGATGGTGGAAAAGACAAAGTCGAAATATATGTCTACTTCGCCCCAAGAACAGGGCATCCCGCAGCCCCCCCTCGAACTGCCGGTTCCACCGGACGCAGCCCTGATCCCTTTGCCAGCCCCCAGCGGACTGAACATTCCCGAAATGAGCCTGCGCGAAGCGATTGAAAAACGCCGCAGTGTGCGCCGCTACCAGGATAAGCCCCTCACCCTGGCAGAGCTTTCATCCCTACTGTGGTTGACCCAGGGCGTGAAGGAAGTCTCAGCTCGTCCAGCCACCCTGCGCACAGTGCCCTCCGCCGGGGCGCGGCACGCTTTTGAAACCATCTTGTTGATCAATAAGGTGGAAGGGCTGGAACCTGGTCTGTATCGTTTTGCAGCCAGCCAGCACGCTCTGCTGCGCCTGGATGCGCCGGACAGCATTCGCATGGATGTCACTGAGGCCTGTTACAACCAGGGGCAGATCGCCAACAGCGCCGTCACGTTTCTATGGGTGGCGGTGACCGAACGCATGACGTGGCGCTACGTGCAGCGCGGCTTTCGCTACCTGCTGCTGGATGCCGGGCATGTCTGCCAGAACCTGTACCTGGCAGCCGAGCCGCTCGAGTGCGGTGTATGCGCGATCGCTGCTTACGATGATGACGCCATCAACCAGGTGTTGGATTTGGACGGGCAGAATCAGTTTGTCATTTACATCGCCAGTTTGGGCAAACACCGGCAGCGCTAGAAATGGATGCCAACAGGGCTGTCTCAAAAGCGAGACAGCCCTGTCACTTAAAGAGATGGCTTAATTCCCAAAAACAACTCAGTCAGATAGGGCCTTTCTACTTTTCCCCCATAATGACTTTCGATCAGGTTCGCAATCCCCTCATATAGATACCGGCGGCGTTCTTGAGAGAGCGCGCGATGATCCGAATAGGTATTTAGCAACCGCAAATACGCGTCCGTCGTATAGGTTTGCGTCCAGGGGTACGTACGCACCACTACAGAACGAAACAGCCCGGTAGCTCGCATGTACTGGGTTTGCTCCTCGATCGCTGCTTCAGTCGTGGGGCGCTGGCGTGGATCCGACAGTTCGGGCAGGTACTGGTTGTAAACTGACTGCACTTCTTCAAAAAAGTCCGTGTAGGGCCTGGGGTGCGCGTTCGAGAAAATCGCCAGCGCCCCACCCGGCTTGAGCGCCGAAGCGGCCTTAGGATAACCCGTTTCGCGGGGCACCCAGTGGAAGGCAGTCGCCGCGTAAACCAGGTCATATGCACCGGCCTGAACAGGCCAGGTTTCAAAGGAACTTTGCTCAAAATGCACATTGGGAAAAGCGCGCAAGTTCTGCGCGGCAATCGCCAACAGATCCGGGCCGATATCCAGGCAGAGGATGTGGTAACCACGCCGCGCGAACGGTAGGGTAGCCTGGCCTGTGCCGCAGCCAATCTCCAATGCCTGCCCGCCTGGCGGTATCTTGGAAAGGGTGATGACATCTTCAAACAACTGTTCGGGATAGCCCGGCCTGATTTTGTCGTAATCAGATGCCGCTTTGTTAAAGGTACTGCGCAGCGGATTCTCTTCTGTCATGGCGGTAAGACTATCCTTTTCTTTACAAGAATTAAAGATTGACCCTACAAGTTCCCCTGATCCGCGTAGCGCAAGCCCAGATCGGCAGGCTCGACTGAGATGCCCTGCATCTCATTGAAAGTCAGGTTATCCACTGAAAGTCCACGCGACAGGCGCAAGTGGTCGAACAAAGCCAGGTAGCTGCTGGTAATCCGGGCTTCCCAATCAAGCCGCAGCGCCGCCGCCGCAGTGCGCAAGCTAGAGACGGCGCTGTCCGCATCCCCCGCGGGCGTCATCGCGCCCGCCCCACCGCCAGAAGACTTAACTTCGGCAAAACTGCCATAGGGCAGCTCATCGAGCGTCACCAGCACGTCACCCAGTTCATAAGTGGCGCGGTACTTCTCATAGATCACGCTGACCTGATAACCGAGGGCTTCCAGCAGGCGGCGGGCAGAATCGAAATTACTGACTTGAAACTCGACCTCCTGGCGCACCGCCGCCGATTTACCACCCTGTGAAGGCCCTTTGTAAGTCATCACAGCGTGTTCATCGCGGCGCAGACGCAACACCTGGTGCGCACGCGCCAGGTCGCCGTCCGGAAGATCGAAGCGCAGGTTCAGTTCGAAGACACGCTTGCTCACCAGACGCGCCCCCAAGGCCTGCAAACGGTCGGCTAACGCCGGGAGACTACGCAAGTAAAACTTGACTTCAATTTCCTGATCGCCTGTTGCCATGTTTATTTCTCTCCGTTTTGCTTATGAAAGCGCGCTCGCAGTTTAGGCAGCGGAAGGAGCGCCCAACAGCAGTACAGCAGCCCCAGGAGCGTGATGCCAACGGCAAAAGTTACATTTTCACCGACACCACCCACCTGGGCAAAAAACAAACGATCTAACCAATATGTCAGGGCAAAAAACAAGATCGCCGAGAAGGTCACAAGCACGCGCCTGCAACGGCGCAGCAGCACCCACAGCAGGGTGGCTAACCCTACCAGGCCCCACAGCGCACCCGTGACAGCCAGATAGAATGGGCCAGGGAACACGCCAGCCACGTTCGCCAGCCAGTACCAGTTGACCACACTGAGCCAAAGCCGCAGCCATCCCGCCAACGATAGAACCGCAATGGCATACCAGACCACGCGCACCGCAAAGCCTGGGGCTGTTTTTTCCCTTTCATGATCCTCCACTTTCGCTTTAACCTCAGTGCGTACTACCTCAACTGAACTTCCCATAAATGCACATGCCCTTCTGGGTCATCGAGCGTATTTTGAACTTCTAACCACAACTGCTGCACCGCAATCTCTCCCCCGAGATCCAAAGTCAGGTAGCGTGGGGTAGGTTCTTCGGCGGCCTCCATCGAAACGGTCACAGGTTCGGGGCCACCCGGCATCCCCGGATCCGACAGCCAGGCTTGCGCGCGCAGCGTGGTCTGCGAGCCGCCCACCAGCAGCGTAACCGCGCGCAGCATGCGTGGATGGGGGAACACGATCTGCAAGCGCATGGGGTTGATTGCATCGGTACGGATGAGCGTGCCAGGGTCCTGGTCGAAAAGGCTGTTCAGATCACCCATATCCTGCAAGGTATGGCGAATGGTAAGCTCTTCTCCATCCAGCGTAAAACTTTCCTGCACTAACTGGCGGCGGGATTCCTTTTCAGCCGCCAGGATCTCGGCGATGTTATCGACATACTTCAAGTGGACAAAGTAAAAGCCGGGCTGACCATTGGGATAGGATAAAGTTTGTTCAACCCGCACCTCAGCAAATTTTTCACGTGGAATGGCATCATATTCTTCGGGGATCAGGACAAAAACAGTATTGTCATCCAGTGGGAGAATATCCTGATAATAGGCGTTAGCGTTACCCATTTCAAACGGCAAGGGATCGTCAAAGAAGAAGCGCGCCACCACATCCGTCCCGTTGGCCCAGGAGGGCGAGACAATCAACTTGACGCCAGGATGCGTCTTGATGTACTGATCCAGCGCGCCAAACAACTGGCGCGCTCCGTACTGCATGCCATTCAAACCGTAGTCATTGTACCAGGTCGGCCCATTGACGAGCGCGTCGCGCAGCATGTAAACATTGCCGCCAACCAACAACAAAAAGACCGGCACAGCCAGCAAAGCGGGCGCGAGACGCAGGCGTTTCTGCGCCCATTCCAGCAGCCAGGAGGCCGCCAGAGCGGTCAACAGCGCCATGGGGATTACCATAAACAACACACGGGTAATGCCAATCTCCACCAGAGACGCTCCGGCTGGCACTGCCAGGATCGCCATCAGCAGCGTACGATAGGCTGGAGAGCGAAAGCGGGCGACTGCCAGCCCTACCCCTAATATGCCCAAGGGGAAAGTCTGGCGCAGAAGATGACCGTAACCGGGCATGGTATGGCGGGCGAGATCTTCCAGATGGGGCAGATACCAGTAGAGCGGATCGAGGGCGTGCAGGTATTGGGCGAAATACAGGCGTAGTTTTTCAGCCAGCGGCAGCGAGGACAGCCAGTACGAACCCAACAGGCGCATATGCCAGGCGCTCTCGTTCGGATGATTGAACAGGAAGCGCGCAAAAGGCAGCGCCAACAGCAGCGCCAAACCCAACCCAGGCAGCACAATGCGGCGTTGCTGCCAATGGTAGGGCAGGTCCGAGAAGAATAACAGCAGCGCCAGCACCACCATCACCACCCGAGCCGGGCTGTAGGCGTAGAAAGTCAGGGCGGCAGCGAAAACTGCCCCTAACAAATAGCGCGGGTTTACACAGCGGTAGGACAGGTAAAAGTATAGAAAAACGGTGAAAAAGGTGACCGCCAGACTGGTTTCGAAGGCGGTGCGCGAGTGCAGGAACCAGGCCGGGGTAACTGCCAGAAACAGCACCGCTAACCAGGGGTCAGGCCGGTGGTAGAAGACGCGCATGGCGCGCCACAGGCACAAAGCCGCCAGCAGGGTGACGAGCGCAGCTGTGCCGCGCGTGACCCACACCGACTTGCCAAACAGCAGGTAAGGCAGGGTCTGAAGATATACAGAGACCCCCAGGTTGTACTGCGCGCCATTCTCGAAGAAGGTCGGCAAGTACTCCCCAACGTAATTGTGCAAGTGGTCCCGCAGCAGATCCGCCGCCAGCACCGTCTGCACAGCTTCATCTGTGAAGAAGTAGATTGGGAAAGCATCCAGGCCAACCAGGCGCGTGAGCGCATAAACCCCGAGCGATATCCACACCAACCAGACCTGCCAGGAGGCAGCTAGCAGTCCCAGGCGCTGACGCAGGCCCGCCAGGGACTGCTGCCAGGGAGGTGTGATAGGCAGAGCCGCCCCAATCACCAGCGAGCGCCGCTCCAACAGTTCCCCCTCAGGGGTGCGCGCTTCCACTTGCACTTCTAACGAAGCACCCGATGGAACTTCCAGCGTCAGGCGCACCTGACCTGTCCCAGCAGGAAGGGTGACATTGGGGTTGGCTGCGGCGCTGCTGTGGGGTTCGGAAGGCAAATTCGAATCCAGGGTGGCGTTGTGTTCCATGAGCTCTTGTTCAAAATTATAGCACGTGGGCCAGGCAATCCGCTGAAAGTCTTTTTATAAACGATGATTGTAAAACACGCGGACTAGCAGGTTGTCGGAGAGGGAGCGGAAGGGAAGGATTTATGAAGCTGGAATGGCCCGCAAAGCGAAAACATGCAATCCAGGCGGTCTAAAGGACGCATTTGAGGGGAGAATGATCCTAAACTTCTCGCAACAGGCGCGCTAATAGAGTGCTTGCGCCAGCCAGATGGAGTGGATGCGTTTCAAATTGAAGGCGAGGCAAACCAAACACCATTCAGCGGTCACATTTTTTAGACCCCGCAGCGAAAACTGGCGAAAGCCGAGGATTTCCTTAATGATGCCGATCACCGGCTCAACGGTACATTTACGCAAGCGATAGATTTCCTTGCCGATCTCCAGGGCCAGTTTATAGGCCATTTTCTCTTTGGGGCTGGCATCGGCGGCGGGCGTATCGGGCAGGTTGCCCAGCAAGGCATCCACGCTCTTGTAATGCGCCTCGCGCCCGGTCGCAATGTAGGGCTCCAGCTTACGTTGTTCGCAAGCCACAATGTTGCTGGCACTGAAATAGCCATTATCCATGGCAATCCCCCCTGGCTGACCTAATTCGGTTGGCAGCGCATCCAAAGTCGGTTCCGCCTCTTGTTTATCGTTGGGGTGATTCGAAAGCGAAGTGGCCACAATCAACAGGCTGTTCTGGGTCACCGCCACCTGCACGTTGTAATGCTGGTCATATCCCTGATCGGTGCTGTTTTTCATAATCCGCGAATCCGGATCGGTAAAATTGTACTGGTCTTTATCGCCTGGTCTTTCTTGGGGTGGTTTGGGGGCTTTTCCGCGTGGTTTTTGGTGCCGTTTGCGGGCTTTGGCTTCGCGCTCGCGCAATTTTGCGTCGTACTCGGCCTTTTCAACGGCATAGCGCTCCTGGGCGTGTGCGTCCAACGCTGCTTTGGCTTTGGCCAGGTTCTCCAGACGCTCTTTGCGAAAAGCGATTTCATCCTCGATCACCAAACCTTCGGGCAGTTGCACTTCGCCCTGATCGGCGCGCTCTCCCAAGGCAAACAGGCTGGCCACTTCTTCGCGTAAGGTTGTTTCTAATTCTTTCAGCCGTCCGTAACTCACCGCTTTACTTTTCGAAGCATCCGCGTGGATTTTGCTGCCATCCAAACTCAGATTGCCCACCTTCAACACTCCCGAAAGTTGGGCCATCAGCAATATCTGGACAAACAAGCCTTGCAGCTCGGGCAAAAAGGTCTTGCGAAAATTCGCGATGGTATCGTGATCTGGATGCAGTCCCCCGGCCACAAACCGAAATCCCAAATCTTCGTAGGTCGCCTTTTCGATTTTCCGCGAACTGAACTTCCCGGTAGCATAGCCATAAAACAGCAAGGCCAGTAAGACTTCAGGCGCAATGGCCTCTCCACCGGAAGCAGCATACCGCAGATAAATCAAGCTCAAATCTAGTCGGGCCACGATGTCCACTACGAATCGCGCCAGATGGTTCGCCGGGATGGCTTCTCCAAGGCTGATAAGCGCATTGGAGGTCGCTACGTAATCGGGTTTTGTGAATTTTCTCGCCATGCCTTGAGTTTATCATCTTCTTACCCTTTCAGCCTCTCCGACAACCTGCTAGCCTGGTAATTCGTCGAGCACTGGCGATTGTTTGTACAGATATTTACGATGAATTCCTTAACAGGAAAACACCGCCAGAGAACAGAATTCTTGACAGTGACCTAAACTAGTTTATACTGACTGAGTACAGGTTCAGGATGAAACCCCTGGAGCGGTAAAACACGCAGCGAGTGGATTTATAATCATAGACATGGAAAACACGATTTCTCAAGATACTTTCTCGCATCTGGTAGACCTGGCGGCGCTGGAACTGTCCGCACAGGAAGCCGAGTACCTGCGCCAGCAGTTGAACAACCAGTTGAAGGCCATCCATAAACTGGAAGCCATCCCACTGGAAGAGGATGTTGCGATGACCTCACACGGAGTGCCCTATACGCCCACCATCAGCCCGGCTCCTCGCACAGATGTCTGGTATCCATACCCTAATCCAGAAGAAATCTTAGGGCAGGCTCCGCAGACCGCGGAAGGCTACATCGTCGTCCCAGACATTCCGCACACCAACCTGGAATAAACACATGGAACTTTGCGACCTTTCGGCTCATGAACTTTCACAACTGCTGCGTAAACGGCAGGCTTCGGCTGTAGAAATTCTGGATTCGACCTTAAAACGGATCCAGGCTGTCGATGGCCGGCCTGGAACATTAGAAAAAACTGGCCCACTGCCCGAAGATAAAGAACGCGTGCATTCATTCATCAGTTTCACTGAAGAACAGGCACGCGCCCAGGCGACCACAGTGGATGAACAGCTTGCTCAGGGCGAAGATCCTGGGCTGCTGGCGGGCATCCCTTTCAGCGTGAAGGACATCTTCACCGTGCGCGGCACTTATTCCACTGCCGCCTCGCGTATTCTGGCAAACTACAACGCGCCCTATACAGCAACCCCGGTAGAACGCATGGCTGCGGCAGGCGGCGTGATGGTAGGGAAGGTGAACCTGGATGAGTTCACCTTCGGTTCATCGAACGAGTTCGAGCGCCTTTCAACCCAGTCCACGCAATCCCTGGAACCTGGACCGGGTGCCAGGGGGGTCATCGGGGGGCAGCGCCGCTTCGGTGGCAGCCGGGGAATGCGCCTTATCTCTTGGCACAGACACAGCCGGGTCTATCCGGCAGCCAGCCGCTTTTTGCGGCATCGTAGGCGTGAAGCCCACCTACGGACGCGTCTCGCGCTATGGGCTGATTGCCTTTGCCTCCTCGCTGGATTGCCCCGGACCATTAGCGCGCAATGTGACGGACGCCGCCATGATGCTGCAAGTCATCTCTGGGCCGGATGTCCGCGACAGTACGGCTGCGGTCGTAGAAACCCCTGATTATCTTTCCACCCTCGAGCAAGGGGTCGAAGGAATGCGGATCGGCCTTTCGCCGGACTACTTCCGCATCACCATCCCGAACCCGGATGGCAGCCTGGAAGAGCGGCCTATTTCAGAAGAGATTGCCCAGGCCGTTCAGGATGCAGCCCGACGATTGAAAGAAATGGGCGCAGAGATCATTGAAGATGTGCCCATGCCCAACACGCGCTACGGCATTCCCGCTTTCTTTGTGATCGGGCGGGTAGAAGCCGCTTCTAACCTGCATCGCTACGATGGGGTCAAGTATGGTTACCGCGCCCCCGAACAGATGGATGATCTGCGCGAAATGTACAAACACTCGCGGGCGGAAGGCTTTGGCCTTCAGCCGAAACTGCGCATCCTGATGGGCATGTACGTGAGCGCTGCGCAGTACAGCGCCCAGTATTACCAGCGCGCCCTGCGGGTGCGCACCCTCATCCGACAGGACTTTGAACAGATCTTCGACCCAAGCGGGCCTTACCAGTTGGATGCCTTGCTGACTCCCACCACGCCCACAACCGCCTTCCAGATGGGGCAGGTATATGGTGACACGGTGCTGATGCAGTACGCCGACCAGCTTACCGTCGCGGCTAATCACACTGGCATTCCAGGGATTTCCCTGCCAGCCGGGTTTGACCGGGAAAGCTTGCCGATCGGGATACAACTGCTTGGCCCTGATTTTTCAGAAGCCAATCTGCTGCGCATTGGGCGGGCCTATGAAATGGCAACACAGGACGAGGCCTGGCGCAAAGCTCAACCCAAGATTGTGGAGGCGCTCGGGTAAACCACGAAGCACGGAGGGGAAATGCCGATTCGGGAACGACTGTCAGCAAGCTGGCAACTTCAATCAAGACGGCTGGTGTTAGCTCGTTCCTGGAACAGCGAAAACGCGCGCTGGTTGTGGGCCGTTGAGCTCGGTTTACTGCTGCTGACCGCGCTCGTCTTTGGGGCAAATTATCTGAATCTGGATGAAAATATTGTCCCGACCGGGAATGAGTTTCACTGGGTAATCCAGACCCACCACTTCTAGCAGTGGGCGCAGCGCTGCGGCATCTGCGCAATATGGAATGGCAGTGAGCGCGGCGGCTTCCCGGCGTTGGCTGACCTGCAAGGGGCCATTCTACATCCGTTGGTGATCCTGACCACCGTAAGCCTGGGCGTCCTGAACGGCGCCAAGCTTACGGTGGTTTTTTCTATGTTCCTGGCAGGCGCGGCGCAGTGGTGGTTGGGACGCGAACTGCGCCTGGGATGGCTGGCCCGCATCTGGAGCAGCCTGCTGGCGGTCGTTGGCGCCCACCTGGCTGGGCGTTTGGAAAACGGCTGGATGGGAATTGTCCTCGCAGCCGCGACGGCCAGCTTCTTTTACCCGGCGGCCATCCGGTTGGCGCGTCATCAGAGCCGCAGGGTGATGATTATACTGGCGGTAATCCTGGCAATGACCCTGGTATCTGGGCAGGGATATATTCAATTGGGTTTGCTGGCAGCCAGCCCAGTGATTTTGTTTCTACTGCCAGATGTCCCGCAGCGCGCCTGGAAGTTAGCGGTACGTTTTCTATCTGGCGCAGCGCTGGCACTGTTGTTAGCCGCCCCCCTGCTGGCGCCGGTGATGCATTTCTTACCCAATATTTCCAAACCACGCGACCCTCAGTTCCATGCCACGCAACCCTTCCCCTACTACCTGCTTAACCTGGTGATCGGCGACCGGGCGTTCTACTACGATACGCTGCTGCAGAAACCGGCGACTCCGGCGCACACGGCGCTGTTAATTGGCTGGGCGCCGGTGATGCTGGCGCTGTTCGTACCCAAATACGTACAAAAGCAGGATCGAGCCGCGCTCAATTTCCTGGCAGCCAGCAGCCTGCTAATACTGCTGCTGGCGAGCGGCTCTGTTCTGGCGGCGCTGCACCCGCTGATCTCGGCCCTCGACTATATTCGCAACCCCATGTTGATCGGGCCAATTGGCATCCCGCCCATCCTGGCAACTGCGGCTTATACCCTGGACCAGATTCTTCGGCAAGGGGTGCGCCTACCGGCGTTCCTTCGGCGCATAAACGCGCTGGCCCGAGTAAACCTTGTCTGGCTGGCAGTCCTGCCGCTGGGGTTCAATGTGTGGAACGTCTGGCAGTTTTCATCCCCCTTCCTGGCAGTGCAAACGTTAGGCGAAGATCACTAGCGCATCCTACAGGCAATGGCAACTTCCAGCTTGCAGTGGGTGCAGCCGCCCGAAGGCGCCTGGATCTATATAGAACGAGGAATTCAACAAGGTCTCAAGCTCAGTCCGGGCATCTTGCCTTTCGATTGGAAAGGTCGCAGCCAACCCGAGCCTTACCTGCAAGTTTTCCTCAAAGGGCCGCTGCCCTCGCGTTCGTTCCTATATGACCATATAGGCCGCGCGCGCGTCAGTATGTCGTACGATAATCGAGAATATGCTTATGTCTACACCCTTTCAGGCGCAGTGTTTCCTTGCAAAGCCCAAGGGTTAGGCGGAGACTTGACCGTCACCTGTAACAACCTTGCCGCAGGTACGCTGCTGGTGCGTGAAAATGCGTGGGACGGATGGTACGCCTGGTTGGATGGCAGCCCGGTCTCACGTATCTCTTCCCCCTGGTTGAGCGTGTCTGTGCCTGCCGGTCAGCACGAAATCCACCTGCGCTACCTGCCAGTGGATGTGTGGGTAGGCCTGCTGCTTGGAATGGCAGGCGCAGCCGCCTGCCTGAGACTTTGGCGAGCCAATTCTGAGGTAAAATTCAGGGTTGGAGATGATCGTCTAGCGGAGGACATAGAAAAGAATGACTGAATACGAAACCATCATTGGTTTAGAAACCCATATTCAACTGAACACCAACACCAAGATCTTTTGCCCCTGTAAAGCTGATTCTTGGTTTGACCCTCCGAACACTAATATTTGCCCGGTCTGCACCGGGCAGCCTGGGGTGCTGCCTGTTTTGAATGAGGCGGTGGTCGAGAAAGGCGTGCTGCTGGCAGCTGCCATGCACAGCGAAATCCGCGCGCTCTCGTTCTTCGACCGCAAGAACTATTTCTACCCAGACCTGCCCAAGGGTTACCAGATCTCCCAATATGACCTCTCACTGGCTTCAGGAGGCTTTATGGATGTGCCCATGCCGCAGGGCTACACCCGGCGGGTGAATATCCATAAGCTGCACATCGAAGAGGACGCCGGGAAGACAAAAAACGAACTCGGCCTGCGGCTGATCGACTTCAACCGCTGCGGCGTTCCACTGGTAGAGATGGTCACCGGGCCAGACCTGCGTTCTGGAGATGAAGCCGCCCAGTATCTGATTCGCCTGCGCCAGCTTTTGCGCTGGATTGGAATTTCAGAAGCAGACATGGAAAAAGGCCACCTGCGCTGTGATGCGAACGTTTCGATCCGGCCCAAAGGGGCTGACTATCTGAATCCGAAGACTGAGATCAAGAACGTCAACTCAATCAACTCGGTGCGTGAAGCGATTATAACGGAAGCCGAGCGCCAAATTCGCGAGGTGGAAGCAGGCCGCCGGATTGAAGCCTGGACGCTGGACTGGGATGAAGAAACTGGAACGCTGCGCAAGATGCGCTCGAAAGAGACCGAAGCGGACTACCGCTACTTCCGCGAACCCGATCTGCTGCCGGTTCGCCTGACAGAGACCTGGCGTGAAGAGATCCTGGCGCAGCTGCCAGAACTGCCGCTGGAACGACGCCAGCGTTTTGAAGAAGCGTATGAACTGCCGGCCTATGATGCTGACATTTTGACCTCGGAACGGAATCTGTCAGATTACTTTGAGACCGCAGTAAAGGCTTACGCGGGCGACCCCAAACGCGTTTCAAATTGGTTGATGAATGATGTGCTGCGCATGCTCAACGACCGAGGGATCACTGCCGACCAGTTGAAGCTCACCCCAGCCTACCTGACTGAGATTATTAAACTGGTAGACGCCAATACCATCAACACCTCGACAGGCAAGTCGCTGCTGATCAAGGTAGAAGAAAGCGGGCGCGCGCCGAAAGAGGTTGTTCAGGCAGAAGGGCTGGCCCAGGTAAGTGATAAGTCAGCGTTGCGGACAGTCGTGCAGTCCGTGATGGATGCCAACCCCAAGGAAGTACAATCCTTCCGGGCAGGCAAAGCCACGTTAATCGGTTGGTTTGTGGGCCAGGTTATGCGGCAGATGCGCGGGAAAGCCGACCCCGCCCTGACGCGCAGCATCCTGGAAGAAATGCTCAACCAGTAAGCGGTACTTTCCTGGCGCAGTCTAAACAAATCGCAAGATGAAATCTCCATCGTTTCATGCAGGTCCACTCGTGGGTTCCGGGATGCGATTCATTTAGAAAGTAGGCTGCGCCAGGAAGATCGTTTAGAGAATGTATTCCAGATTCATTAAAGTTTGAAATGCACTCTCTCAAAGGGGTTGAGTTCTGCCGCCAAGTAACATACAATAAAAATAGTCATCCGACGGGGGAAAATTTGTACGTAATTCGAAAAGCCACCGCGCGTGAAGGCTGGGCCATCCGAAAACTCATCTGGCAGGTTGGGATCAATCCGTTTGGGCTAAACTGGCGACATTTTGTGGTCGCCGTGGATGAGGATGATCACCTGCTGGGCTGCGGGCAAATTAAACCGCACACGGATGGTTCTTTGGAACTGGCGTCGCTTGCCGTCCAACCCCATCGACAAAACCAGGGGATCGGCCGAGCATTGATCAGACGCCTGCTCGTCGAAGCGCCGCTCCCCCTATATCTCATGTGTCGCGCTTCTCTGGGTCGTTATTACGAGCTATTTGGTTTTCATACAGTCGGACCTGATGCAATGCCGGCTTCTCTCCGGCGCATCTGGCGCGTTTTCCAACTCTTTCTGCGGATTTTTCCTAAGAAAATGGAAAACCTGCTCATCATGGTGAAAACGGCGTAACTTTTTAGCCAGCAATCCTACTTAATGAGTAGAACACAGTAAATGTGGGGATGATTTTGAGCTTGCTGGAGCCGTCCATTCCATGTACATCCATGATGCCTATTTGAAAGCCGGGTCTCGGAATAAAGTGATCCAGGCCACCTTGATCGACAATTTCCGGCGAATGGAATCGGACTTATTACTCGAACGCGCTCAAAAACTTGATCCACAGGCCCTGTCACAGATCCATGACCGGTTCTACCCAGCCGTCTATCGATATGTCAAGTATCGATTGGGGGATGAACAGTTGGTGGAGGATATCAGCTCCGAGGTCTTTCTGCGCCTGATTAACCACTTGCATCATCAGTCGGGAGAGATCCATAGTTTGCGAGCCTGGTTATTTGGCACAGCAGCCAACCTGGTGAACGATCATTTACGCCAGAAGTATCGTCGTCCGGTGGATAACCTGTCAGATCATGAGAATCTTGCCACCCACGAAGACCCAGCGCAGTCTGCTGAACAAAATGACCATAACCGAGAAGTTCGCAGGGCAATGAAACAACTAACCCGCGAGCAACAGCACGTGTTAACGCTGCGTTTCAGCCAGGGGCTGTCGATTGAAGAGACAGCCAATCTCATGGAAAAGTCAGTAGGGGCAGTCAAAACGCTCCAGTTTCGGGCGGTTGCCACCTTGCGAAAGTTGCTAGAAATAAGCAGGAAAGTATGAAAAGCCGGTTAGACCTGAGCGCAGTTTTTGAAATCTGTCTGCAAAAGTTGGAAGCAGGCACTCCGCTGGATGTGGTGATCGCAGAATACCCTCGTCTGGCGGATGAGCTGCGCCCCCTGCTGGAAGCAGCCTGCTTGCTGTATGAAACCGGACAGGAAGGTTTGAACGGCGTAGTCCCGATGGAAGCCAGGGCGATCAGTAAGGCACAATTTCTAGCAGAAGCGGACCGGCGGCATAAACAGGCGCGGCTCTTTAGCCTGCGCAGCCTGCTCAGGTTCCCACAGGCTCATATGGGCTCGCTGGCATTTGCGCTGGCGGCGATTTTCCTGATTGTAGTCGCTGTTAGCTCTACCCGTTCCCTACCCGGCGATGAGCTGTATCCGTTGAAAATAGCGGCGGAGAAAGCGGGCATCTCTTTAGCCAACAATTCAGAAGTTCGGGAAACGCAGGTTGATTCCTACGATCAGAAGCGCGTAGCAGAAATTGAGCAAATGTTTGCCGAAAACCGAGACGGTGAAGTCCAGTTCGCCGGATTCTTGAAACACCCTACCCCACAAGAGTGGTGGATTGACAAGATCCCGGTCGTATTTAGCCCAGAAATGGAAGACCAGGCGCTTAGCCTACAGGATGTGTATGTAGAAGTGAGCGGCCACGCGCACGAGTATCGTGAAGTGCACATCGATAAAGTCCAGCCGCGTATGACTGAGATAAACGGAAATATCCTGGTAATGGGAACCGATTACTGGCAGGTGAGCAACTTGATCGTTCACCTGACTGACCAGACGCGTATTACCGGGCAGCCAGAAATTGGCAAACAGGTAGTGGTGAAAGCGGCCCGGCTGACTGGCAACCAGGAAGTGCGCGCTTTCGAAATTCGCGTTCCGGTCAACCCCACCGCGCGCGTAGAGACGGAAACAGCTTCTCCTACCCCTACCAATACTCGAGCAGCGCCGATGATCATCCAGCCCACCGTCCAGCCCGTTCAAGAAGAGCCGCCGCAGCCCACCCCAACGCAGCAGCAGCCCGCATCACCACCGAAACCTACGGCCACCCAGCAGCCTGTCCAGCCTGCGCCAACTGCCACAAGCCAACCGACGGAGGATGACCATCACGAACAGTCTACGCCGGAAGTGAGGGACGAAGAACCACAGCCGACGGCTACGATGGTCACTCAAATTACAGTGCCGCCGAAAGGACACGACATCCCTGAACCAACAAAGCTACCAGATCAGCATAATGGGTCTCAAGACGCGCGCCAAAACGATTAACGTTTCAATGCCCTGAGCCTAAACTCACCCGAAATTTCCCTCCCCTGTATCCCCCGCCCTGCGCTTCAATGGCACGGGCGGGGGAGATCTTTAAGAATGAAGCACCTGCCAGGCTTCTCGAATGCGCTGGAAAGTATCCACCAGGCTTTCAGGTAAAACCCGGGTATCACTTACCGCGGTCATAAAGCTGGTATCCCCTATCCAACGAGGGACCACATGCAAGTGAAGATGGTCTGCGACGCCTGCCCCCGCTGACTCGCCCAGATTCATGCCCAGATTAAACCCCTGAGGTTCATACAAACGCCGCAAAATTTGAACCATTTGCGCCGCCAGTTCCATTATCTCACCGCGGGCTTCAGTAGATAGTTTTTCCAGCGCGTTTTCATGAGCATAGGGTACAATCATAACGTGACCGCTGGTATAGGGAAAGCGATTCAGAATAATAAAAGCCCATTCTCCCCGGTATACCACCAGATTGTCAGGGCCATCTTCTTCCTGCAGCGCCTTACAAAAGACGCAGTCGGCTGCTTGATCATGATTTATAATATAATTCATCCGCCAAGGAGACCAGATATATTCCATGTAGGTTTCCACGCTTTCCAATCGGCACAAACAGAAAAACCTTTGCGCCTGTTTTTTCCACCCTTCGGGCCTATTCTAACATAGATCACTAACCATGAATCAACTCCCCTTGTTCCAACCCCCTTCCCTCACTGTCAGTGAGCTGACCCGTTACCTGCGCGATCTGCTCGACAGCGACGAACTGCTGCACGACATATGGGTGCAGGGAGAAATCTCCAACTTTTCCCGGCCCAGTTCAGGGCACCTCTACTTCACTTTGAAAGATGGCAGCGCAGCTTTACGCTGTGTAGTCTGGCGCTCCACGGCGATGCGGCTGCATATGCAAATGCAGAATGGACTGGCTATCGAAGCGCATGGGGGCATCAGCATCTACGAACGCGATGGACAATACCAGTTATATGTCGATGCTGTCCGCCCAGCCGGAGAAGGCAGGCTGTATCAGGAGTTCATGCGGCTCAAGAATCAACTGGAGGCAGAAGGGTTGTTCGATGAAGAACGCAAGCGCCAGCCGCCTCAACGCCCCCGCTGCATTGGCATTGTAACTTCCGCTACCGGAGCGGCGCTGCAAGATATGCTCAACACCCTCCGCCACCGCTATCCACTGGTGGAAGTGCTGCTGTCGCCCTGTGCTGTACAAGGCGACAGCGCCCCGGCTGAGATTGTGAACGCATTGGGGCTGCTGTACCGCTCTGGCAAGCCGGACGTGATCTTGCTGGCGCGAGGGGGCGGCTCGTTAGAAGACCTGTGGGCCTTTAACGATGAGCGCGTGGTGCGAGCAGTTGTAATTTCCCCGGTGCCGGTCATCACGGGCGTGGGGCACGAAACGGACTTTACCCTGGCGGATTTCGCCTGTGATCTGCGCGCGCCTACCCCGACCGGCGCAGCCATGCTAGCTACTCCCGACCGGGCCGACCTGCTAGATGAACTCGCTGGACGCATGGAACAGTTGAATAACGCCGCCGCGGATCGTTTGAACAGCTACCAGCAAGACCTGAACTACGCGCACCAACGGTTGGAACGCGCTTCTCCCTTGAGCCATATTCGAAATGAGCGCCAGGCGCTGGACGGTTTACAGGCGCGCAGTGAGCGTGCCACGCTGCACATGCTCCAACTTCGACATGCTCGCTGGCAAGGACTGGAAAACCGCCTGCAAGCCTTGAACCCCAGCGCCATTTTACAACGCGGGTTTGCCCTGGTTCAACATCTCGACGGCAGCCTGGTGCGAAGTATTAAGCAGGCGCAGCTTGGGCAAGAAGTGGAAGTACACCTGTGGGACGGCAGCCTGAGCGCACAGGTTAAGAAGATTAATGAGAAAGAGCAGCCCCCATCTCATGCTAACGATAAGGAGTCTGAGCAGTGAAAGCTACGGTTGCAAATATTGAAGAAATGAGCTACGAGCAAGCGTTTGCTGAACTCGAAACGATCATTACCGGACTGGAAGCTAACCAGAAGTCGCTGGACGAGTCAATTGCGCTGTACGAACGCGGGCAGGCCCTGGCGCGACACTGCTCTGGGCTTCTAGAACGGGCCGAACTGCGCGTGCGGCAGTTGAGCGAACAAGATTTTCTCCAGGAACAAAGTGACGAAGAAATTTAAGCGGTATGCAAGACCTTCTTAGTAACCCAACTTTAATTATCGGTCTGATCTCGTGGGGTCTGGCCCAATTCTTAAAAGTACCGATAGAATACATCCGCTACCGGCGGCGCAATTGGGCGCTGTGGTTTAGCAGCGGCGGCATGCCCAGTTCACACTCAGCGCTGGTCGTTTCGGTAATGCTTTCCATTGGCCTGTTTTATGGCTTTGACCAGCCTTTATTCGCCCTCTCGGTAGCCGTCGCAATGATCGTCGTTTACGATGCCTCTGGTGTAAGACGCGAAGCGGGTAGACACGCGGAAAAGATTAACGTTTTAATAAACGAATTTTTCAATGGGCAGCCTATTTCTGATAAGCAGTTGAAAGAAGTGATCGGTCACACCCCGGCCCAGGTGCTGGCTGGAATTGCGCTTGGCACTGTGATTACCCTGGGTTTCTGGTGGATTTCGAGAATTTAACCGGTCTGTCGATCCATTTCCTTGCATAAATTACCTGTTTCAAACAGCAATCTTAAATATTTACTCAAAAAACTGGTCAAGGGTTGTCAAGATATTGATTTACCTTTATAATCAGTCATAATTTAATTCACTGGAGTACAAAGATCGTATGGACCAGAACGATGCCCAACTCGAGCATGGGGCGACGCCCGAGAATAATGAAAGTAACGCTGAAAGTAACAACAACATGGCTTCCCTGCTTGAAAGGGAAGGCTTAGGCCTTGATTTCCCACAACAAGGCGAAACCCGCACGGGTGTTATTGCCAGTATCAGCCCCTCTCAGATCCTTGTGTCAATTGGAACGAAATCCGAGGGGATCCTCAGTGGGCGAGAACTAGAGCAAATTCCCCCTGAAGAGTTGGCTAAGTTTGAAGTCAACCAGGATATTCCGGTTTACATCCTGAATCCTGAAGATCAAAACGGCAATGTTGTTCTCTCTTACACGCGCGCGCGGGAAGAAGTCAGTTGGCAAAAAGCAGAAGAACTGCTCAAGTCAAAGGAACCGTATCACAGCACCATCATTGGTTACAACAAGGGCGGTTTGATCGTCCCGTTAGATGGACTGCGTGGGTTCGTGCCCGCTTCACAGGTGAGCCTATCACGCCGCGCTAACATGAGCGGGGATACCCCCGAGCAGCGTTGGAGCAAAATGGTGGGCGAAGAGATTGACGTTGTGGTCATTGAAGTGGACCGCGAACGCCGCCGCCTGATCCTTTCAGAACGCCAGGCCAGCACAGAAACTCGTGAATCACTCAAGGAACGTGTGATCGATGAATTGAGTGAAAGCGAAGTGCGGACTGGACGGGTAACCAGCCTGGCAGATTTCGGCGCCTTTGTCAACATCAACGGCGCGGATGGCCTGGTTCACCTATCTGAAATTTCCTGGGATCGCATCAATCACCCCAGTGAGGTATTGAAGGTTGGGCAAGAAGTCAACGTGAAAGTGATCAGCATCGACCGCGATAAAAAGCGCATCGGGCTTTCGATCCGCCAGCTCCAGGAAGACCCCTGGTCGCAGCGTGTGGAAAAGTACCAGGTGGGCCAGTTGGTCGAAGCCGACATTACTCGCCTGACCAAGTTCGGCGCTTTTGCCCGGTTAGAAGAAGACCTGGAAGGCTTGATCCATATTTCCGAAATCAGCGAGAAGCGCATTGAGCACCCGAAAGAGGTGCTGCACGAAGGCGATACTGTGACACTGCGCATTATCAAGATCGACCCGGAAAATCACCGCATTGGACTCAGCCTGCGCCGCGTGGACTCGCAAGCTTACGCAGACCTGGACTGGCAGTCGCTCGAAGAAGTGATGGAAGACCTCACTGAGGACAGCGCCACCAGCGACGGTGAAGATGAGAATACCAGCGCTGTTGTTGCTGAAAACACCAGCGACGTTGTTGCTGAAGACACCAATGATGTTGTTGCTGAAGACACCAACGATGTTGTCGCTGAAAACACCAATGATGTCGTTGCTGAAGATACCAGCGATGGTGACGCTGAAGATACCAGCGATGGTGTTGGTGACAGCGCCGACAAAGAAGAGTAAGTCAAACCACACAAATGAAGAGCGCACCGGTCACGGTGCGCTCTCTTTCTCTTTATTCCCATAGTGAAGAAGCATGCCTTATATCATTGATGCTCATCAGGACCTGGCCTATAACGCCGCAACCTTTGGGCGGAATTACCTGCGATCAGCCGTTGAGACCCGTCAACGAGAGCGAGGGACCGCCACCCCCGAACGTACCGGGCACACGTTGTTGGGCTGGCCAGAGTATCAGCGCGGGCAGGTAGCGGTCATTATCAGCACGTTGTTTGCTGCGCCGCAGCGTTACGGCGGTGGCGCCTGGGAGACGCAGGTGTTTAAAGATACTGCGCAGGCCTACCAACTGTATATGCACCAGCTCAATTTTTACCGCAGACTGACGGACGAACACCCCGATCAATTCCGCCTGATCTACTCGCAGCGCGATTTGCGAGAAGTGTTGGAACCCTGGCTGAAAACTCCAGCATCCCTCTCCGCATCTTCTTCAGCACCGGAGGACAACGACGATGAAGAGCCGCAGGCCAGCATTACTCACCCGGTAGGCCTGGTGCTCTCGATGGAAGGGCTGGAAGGGATTCGCTCGCCTGAAGAGATGGAAGAATGGTGGGAACTCGGAGTGCGGTTGGCCGGGCCAGTGTGGGCCGGGACGCGCTTTTGCGGCGGCATGTACGAGAGTGGAAACTTTCGTTCAGAAGGCATGGCACTGCTGGAAGTGATGGCTGAATTGGGCTTTACGCTGGACATTAGCCACATGAACGAACAATCGGCGCTGCAGGCGCTCGACCGGTACGAAGGCCCGGTGATTGCTTCACATGCCAATGCGCGCGCCCTGCTGCGCGAGGTGGAGAACGAACGGCAGCTATCGGATAAGGTCATTCACCGTTTAATTGAACGGGATGGCGTGATGGGTGTGGTACCCTTTAACCACTTCCTCAACCCCAACTGGTCCCCGGTGCGCCAGCGTGAAGAAATTCCCCTCAGTATGCTGGCAGCCCATATTGACCATATATGCCAGCTCGCCGGGGATGACCGGCATGTGGGACTGGGCACAGACTTTGACGGCGGATTTGGCTGGCCGTCCGTGCCGTATGAAATCAACACCATTGATGATCTACAGAAACTGGCGCCTGTTCTGGGCGAGTATGGTTATGGCCCAGAAAGTGTAGCGCGAATCTTCGGTGAAAACTGGCGCCAGCACCTGGAAAGGACACTGCCTGAAACATGAGTGCTTCAGCTACCAATCCTATCACCCAAAACGAAAGCCCCCCCACGCTGGATGTCCCTACCCGGCCCATCCGCTACTGGCAGCGGCGGGCGCGCGTTGGCCTGGCGCTGACGCTTACCGGCTTCTTGATTTTTCTGATTGGAGCGCGCCCTGGGATGTTTGGCATGGATCGCAGCCCGATCATCGGCTTTGTGCAAATCGCCGTGTTCCTGGTGGGTCTAGGAGTCATCTGCATTGGCGGTTATATCAGCCTTACGTCACTGTGGCGCGAAATGCCCACCAGCATCGCCGCTGATATTGGCCTGCGGCTGGTGGCTACTGGATATGTAATTGCTGTGTTTGCCGGGATGGCTGATATTTTTGGATTTGGCAGCCACTCGCTACCCGCCCTACCCTACTTTGGCGAATGGCAGGCGCGCGGGGTGGAAGTTGGACAAGCCTTCATCGCCCTGGGATTCTTCTTGCTGCTGCCATTTGGTCAAAACAAGAAGTCGTAAACCAAACTGGCAACCTGGCATCAACACGAGAACGGCGCCCTCTCAGGCGCCGTTCTCGTTTAAGTCAAAGAAACCGGGTGGCTATTCTACCAGGGCTAAAGCTTGCAGCATCTCCTGATTGGTTGAGAACTTATACGTTTCCAGGTTTAACGCCTGGGCGCGCATCCGCTCCAGTTCCTCCAAGCGCTGCAATGCCGGGTAAGTAATGACCGGCTTGCCGAGCGAAGCCATTTGGGCATCCACCTCTTGCGCCACCGGCTTATCAGCCGGGGGAATCTGTTCCAGGTACTGTAACACCACGCGAGCCGCCTGAACGCCATCTCTACGCGCCAACCCCACTAACCCGGTGCTGGGCTTACGCGCCCAGCCAGCCAGGAAGGTATCCGGTACGGACTGTCCAGTAATTGGGTCCAGCGCCTCATATGAAACACCTTCGACCGGGAAACGAGGATCTGGGTTCTTCAGATATTCGCCGTTCATCACCGGCAGCCCCATCGAACGGTCAACCTGATCGCCGATGGCAAAAATGACGGTATCCACATCAAGCGTATGGAATGTTCCCAGGCCGTGCGCAGACGTTGTGCCATTTTCATTAACGACCAGGGAATTCTCTTCCACCAGCAGCCCGCGCACCTCACCACGTTCGTCGCCCAAGATCTTGGTCGGCGAGGACAGGAAGCGCAGGTAAAAGCACGAGTCCGACAGACAGGACGAAGCTTTAAGCGCCGTCTGATGAATTTGCATCCGGAACTGGCCTGGTAACTGCCCCAATGAGCGCATGAGCGAGCTTACCCGCTCTAACTCGGCATCCAGAGCGTCCATATCCAGGCAGTTCACCACCTCAGAAAGTTCTTTGCGATCAAACTTAACTTCTGCCGGACCACGCCGCGCCACTGCCGTCACTTCGTCAACGCGTTTTTCTTCAATCAACCAATGGGCGATATCGAGCATCACATTCCCCACACCTACAATTGCTACACGCTTACCGATTTGATAGGTGTTCTCACTGTAGGGGGGCAATAAGTTATAATGATAAACGATATCTTTTGCGTGATATACCCCTAAAAGATCTTCACCGTCGATTCCCAACCACTTAGTGCTTTGCGCGCCTACGGTCACCAGCAGCGCCTGGAAGCCCATCGCCCGCAAATCTTCGAGACGGAGATCTGAGTTTTCGCCAACCAGGACATTGCCATAGTAATCCAAATTATTGGACGACAAAATATGGTGGAATTGGTTGCGCAAACCTTCTTTCATGCGCAGCTTGGTTGGGTAAATGCCATACTCTGCCAACCCTCCGGGCTTAATATCCCGGTTAAAAAGGGCTACGTGTACACCCTTGTTTGTCAATTCTTGTGCCGCATACAGACCTGCTGGACCCGCACCAATAATTGCCACATGATAGTGAGGATTTTCTTCTTCTATGTTCACAACAGCCTCCAATAACCTTCATCCTACTTTGGGTGGGCAGTTGACCTGCCTGCTAAAGGCCAAAGTATTGTAGACAATTATACAAATAGATCGTCTTTATAGCATGATTTTTACTTAAGAAAGCTTTCACATTGACCATCCGTTGACCTACACCATTTTATCGGATGACGGATAGATCTGCAATCCAAGAATACCTAAGCCATCATACCCCATGGAGACAAAGAGGAAACAATGCCCTACCAAGAAGAACTCACCCAACCTACCCCCGTCAGGAATACAAACCCCGAACCCAAGAAAAAGCGTCGCTTTATTCGCGGCGAAAAGATTGGCCCAGCGTTCTGGACGATTGCCGGACTGATTTCAATGACTGTCAACCTTATTTTGATCCTCGTGCTATTTTTCGTGGGCCGCGAACTGTTTACCCTCAAGGACCTCGTGCAAAATCAGTTAATCGGTGGATTGTATAATAACTTCCGGTTGATGGACCAGGCCCATATTCGCACCACCATCCCGGTCAACGCCGAGGTACCCGCCAAATTCGATCTGCCGCTGAACACGGAAACCACTGTCATCCTCACGCAAGATACCCGGATTCAGGGCGCAACCATCTACAGCCTGAATGCGGGCGCGTTGTATATCTCACAGGCGCGCACCGATATCGTCTTACCCGCCGGCACGCAGCTGCCGGTGGCGCTCAACCTGACAGTGCCTGTCGATCAGAAGATCCCGGTTAACTTGGTGGTGAATGTAGATATTCCCTTAGAGCAAACAGACCTACATCCACCCTTTATCGGTTTGCAGGAAGTGGTCAAACCATACTATACTTTATTAGGCGATCTGCCTGATACCTGGCAGTTGGCGCTCTGCGGCAGCAGCCCCGATTCTGAGGGTCTATGTTCGCAGTTTTCGCCGTACCTGCCATAAGCGAGGTGTAGCGTTTGGAAGCCGCGACAAGAATACAACTATCTAATGGTTTGACCATTCATCTTAAAGAAGTCCACACAGCGCCGATCATCAGCCACTGGGTCTGGTACCGGGTTGGGTCTCGGGATGAAGTCCCGGGGATTACGGGCATCTCTCACTGGGTAGAGCATATGCAGTTTAAGGGAACGCCAACGTTCCCTTCGACTGTTTTAGATAAAGCCATCTCACGTGAAGGGGGCGTATGGAATGCATTCACGCATCTGGACTGGACCACTTATTTTGAAACCCTGCCAGCCGATAAGATCGACTTGGGCATCTCGTTGGAAGCTGACCGGATGTTCAACAGTCTCTACGACCCGGTAGAGGTGGATGCAGAACGGACTGTAATCCTGTCTGAGCGCGAAGGAAATGAGAACGAGCCGCTCTTCCGGCTGGGTGAAAGCGTGCAGAAAACGGCCTTTCGGGCACACCCATACCGGCATGAAGTCATTGGCGAACCGGAGGATTTACACCGCATTCAGCGAGATGACCTGTTCCGGCATTACCGCAGCTACTACCACCCTTCCAACGCGTTAATCGCGGTTGCCGGAGACTTCGACACCCAGGAAATGTTAGACCGCCTGACCGAACTGTACGGCGCATCACCGGCTGGACCCATGCCGCTGCACCCAGACGAGGCTGAAATGCCGCTGGATGGCGAGCAGCGGGTGGAAGTGAGCGGTCCTGGCGAAACGACTTTCTTGCAGATCGCTTACCACGCGCCAGCCGCCAGCAACCCCGATTTCTTCGCCTTCTCGGTGCTCGACAGCCTGTTGAGCGGGCCGACCAGCCTGAATATGTTTGGCGGGGGCGGCATTTCAAACAAGACCAGCCGTCTATACCAGGCGCTGGTAGAACAAGAGCAGGCGGTCAGTGTTTACGGTGGGCTGCAAGCAACCATCGATCCCTTCCTGTATGACGTTCATATCACTGTGCGGCCTGATAAGGATCTGGAAGCAGTACTGGCCGCTTTCGATGAGCAGGTAAAGCGTTTGCAAGACGAACGCGTTTCTGAAGCTGAAATTGCACGGGCGATTAAACAGGCGCGAGCACTGTTTGCTTACGGCAGCGAGAACATCACAAACCAGGCTTTCTGGTTAGGGTACGCGGAAATGTTCGCCGACTACGGCTGGTTTACCGAATATGTGGAACACCTGAACAAGACCACACCGGAGGATATACAGCGCATTGCTCAAACCTATCTGCTGCCCGAAAACCGGGTCGTCGGCGCTTATCTTCCTACCGGAAACGAGGCGAACACTTATGAGTCAGAATAAACCAGCCAACTGGAAAACGCTGCCCGGACCAGAAGATGTGACTCGCGTAACACTGCCCAACGGAATTGTGGTGCTGACACGGAGCAACTTCAACAGTCCTTCTGTTTATTTGAGCGGTTATCTCAACAGCGGCAGCATGTTCGACCCACTCAATCAACTGGGTTTGGCAAACTTCACCTCGTTGGGGCTGATGCGCGGCACACAGAGCCAGTCTTTCCAGCAGATCTATGATGACCTGGAATCGGCGGGAGCCAGCCTGGGGTTTGGCGCGAGCGTTCACAACGTTAATTTTGGTGGGCGGGCGCTGGCTGAAGACCTGCCGCTGCTGCTGCGCTTGCTTTCCGATACGCTGCGCCAACCCACTTTCCCATCCGAACAGGTGGAACGGCTGCGCACACAGCTGCTCACCTCGCTGGCGATTCGCGACCAGGATACGGGCGACCTGACGGATCTGACGGTGGATGCCATCCTCTTTCCAGATCATCCTTATGGCCGGCCTGAGGATGGCTACCCAGCCACAACCCAAAACATTCAGCGCGAAGATCTGCTGACCTTTCACGAGAGGCACTATGGACCACGCAATATGGTCGTGGTGATCGTAGGGGCCGTGAGCGCCCAGGCTGCCATTGAGCAGGTACAGCAGGCCCTGGGCGACTGGGAAAACGCTGAGCAGGTACAGGCTCCAGAACTCAAGCCGATCGAGCCGCTGACGGTCACCACCCGGCGTCATCTGACCGTGCCAGGGAAATACCAGTCTGATCTGGTGCTGGGGACGGTCAGCTTGAAGCGCACTTCGCCTGACTATATGGCTGCCTCATTAGGCAACAGCATTCTGGGGCAGTTCGGCATGATGGGCCGCATTGGAGATGCCGTGCGCGAGAAAGCCGGGCTGGCCTATCACGCCAGCACAGGCCTGAGCGCCTCACTGGAGGGCGGCTCGTGGGAAGTTTCGGCGGGCGTGAATCCGGCCAACGTGCAGCGCGCCATCGACTTGATTTTGAGCGAGTTGAAGCGTTTCACAGAAGCGCCGGTACAGTCAGAAGAACTGCAAGACAGCCAGGCAAACTATATCGGGCGGCTGCCGCTGTCACTCGAATCCAACGCGGGCGTGGCGAATGCGCTGTTAAACGTAGAACGCTTTCAATTGGGGTTGGATTATTATCAGCGCTACCCGGAGATGGTGGAAAGCGTGACACCCGAAATGGTGCTGGAAACTGCTCAGCGCTACTGGCATCTGGACCAGTTAGCGATTGTCAGCGCGGGGCCAGAGCTTGCCGCGGAGGAATGAACATCACGATCTTGCGAACCGGCGTTGACCTGATTGAAATTCACCGGTTGGAGGAACTTAACCCAGCCATCCGCCAGCGTTTTTTGCGGCGCGTTTTCACAGAAGCGGAACTGACAGCTGCCGGGGATTCGCTGGATTCACTGGCGGGCCGGTTTGCGGCGAAAGAAGCTGTCGCTAAAGCATTGGGGTGCGGCATTGGCCCACCCGGTTGGCAAGAGATTGAAGTTGTACGGGGGAAAAATGGAGAACCGGTGCTGCGGCTGCACGGCGCAGCCGAACAGATTGCCGCTCAACAGGGCCTGACGGCCTGGTCGATCAGCATCAGCCACAGTAAAACGCATGCGGTGGCGGTAGCAGTGGCCCTGGGAGAGGCCCTCATGCAAGAGGAGTAAGCAGGCTATTGGCATTGAAGATTTTGGCTGTCAGTGACGTTGAAATGCCGATCATTTACAGCCCGGCGATCACGCAGCGCTTTCCAGACGTAGACCTGGTGATTGGCTGCGGTGACTTGCCCTACTTCTACCTTGAATACATGATCAGCATGTTAGATAAGCCGCTGTACTACGTGCGCGGCAATCATGCCCCACGCTTCAAGGAAGAGGGCGTGGGTGGGGCGCGAACGGAACCATGGGGGGCAATCGACCTGCACCGAAAAGTGAAGCGGGATGAATCAGGGTTGCTGTTGGCAGGGATTGAAGGCAGCCTCCGCTACAATACAGGACGCTACCAGTATACCCAAAGCGAGATGTGGGGCATGGTGCTTGGGCTGATACCGCGCCTGCTGCTGAACCGCATCCGCTTCGGGCGCTTTTTAGATGTGTTTGTAACTCACGCGCCGCCCTGGAAAATCCACGATGCGGAAGACTTGCCACATCGGGGGATTAAGGCTTTTCGCTGGCTGGTAGATGTCTTCCAGCCAGGGCTGCTGCTGCACGGACATATTCATATATACCGCCCGGACATCGTGACAGAAACCGAGATCGGGAAGACGAAGATCATCAACACGTATGGATACCGCGAGCTTGAGTATTCCATTCCCGGCTTTTAGCTGGGAATGGGTCAGGTGCATTTAAAGCAAAGGGGACATTTCGAGCGGGTTATTCGAGGGTAGGCAGGCGGAAGCGCAGCCAGGTTTGACCATCTGCGGCGTTGACTTTAACGGCAAACTGGCCCGGTTTACCAAAGTTTTTCGCCACCTGTACATCCTGGCCCCCCACTTTAACGTAGAAGTTCAAGTCTTCGGTGTATCCATAAATGATCGTGGAGAAGATGCGGATCTGGCGGATGAGTGAATTCGCCAGCGCAACAGAGATGGCGCCGAAGGGCCAGATGCGCTGCTGTGGGCCTTCTTTCGCAATCGTCTCAAACTTCACCCGCAGATCATATTCCATCTTGGGCAAAAAGCTGAGGGTATCGAGCAAAATCAAGATCGGCGGGCCGCCGCGCTTGCCTTGCTGGCGTTCCTCCACCCACTCCGACAGCGTTTGGATCCATTCACGCGTTTTTTCATCCTCCGCGCGGAACACCCCCAGGCAGTACCGTTCGTAGCCATGCTTTGAAACCCAGTCCTGCCAGGCCTCTGGCAAATGCGACAAAACGATAAATTGAACATTACGGGGAGAATTGCGCAGGATGAGACTGGATACCGCCACCCGCAGCAGGTCAATTTGCTGTTGGCGTTCGTCGCCGACCACCAGCAGCGCGCCAGGACCCGGGTCGTTAATATCCATTAGAACAGGCAGATCGTCTTCATTAATCCCCAGCAGGGCAGCATGGTGCGGCAGGCCAGGATTTTCAGCAAAGAACTCCTGAATGGTAGGCATACGCTGCGTAGGGGTTGGATGGAGGTGCAGCTGCTGCACGGACGGTGAAGGGATATGCGGGGTAAGGCGCTGGGTAGATGGGCGCGGAAAGCGGGTGGACGGCTGGGGAGGTGCGTAGCGCGGTATATTCAGGAACGTGTAAAGATCCCCAGCAGGAAGAGGGGACGCTACCAGAGGGGGACGGGGACGGCGTTGAGACCGGGTTTCCGTTGTCACGATGCTTATTTCAGCCATGCTCCTTCAACCGTTTGACGAGCAAAAGCAGGGATGACTGTTTTCTGCTTAGCACATCTGTTCTAAAATAATTATATCCCGCACAGATATTCGAGTCAATAGCAGCTCTTCTTTCCTGCTTTCAGAGTCGCTGCGACCAGGCGAACCAAACGCCTTTCTAGTGCAAAATATATTGTACATAATTAAACACCAAACCGGGCTTCATATGTGCCCGGTTTGGTGTTTAATTTACCGCTTTTGATCTTTCTTGATTGGAACAATCACTTTCAAAGCTTGTGGTACAAGCTTGATCTCTACCGGTGTTTTACCAATCACTTCCCCATCAGCCTGCACCGGTAAGCCCAGGTTTGCCCGAATTTCGATCTTATCTTTGATATCAATATAGCGCAGGTTTGGGTCGCCGTGCGGCTGGCGGCGAAGCAAAAAGCGAAAGAGTACATTGAGGTAATCACGCGCAGATTGGGCGCGAACAATGAACATATCCAGCCGCCCATCATCCGCCTTGATATCCACGCCTTCAATCTGCGGCTGTAACCCCAGCAGCTTATCATTTGCGATCATTACTTCAGACGCTGAGAAACGGACTTTGCGATCATCAACGCTTACCGTAAAACGATGCATGCGTGACCGAATTACGGAACCAACCGCTCGCCATAAATAGGCAAACATACCAAAGCGGCGCTTCTCCTGCCGCGGCGTAGAAAGCATCGTCTCAGCGCTGATGCCAATGCTGACGTTCAACACATAATATTTTTCACTGACCAGCATGGCATCTAAACTTTGGATGTTGTGCTCCTTACCAAAAAGGGCAAGCGCTTCCTTCACGGTAAGGGGAATACCCAGGTCACGGGCGAGCGCATTGCCTGTCCCCGTAGGAATAATGCCCAAAGGCGTATCAGTATTAATGACACCGTTGACAGCGGAAGAGACAGTGCCATCTCCACCAGCGACAAGAACCATGTTGGCGCCGTCTTTAACAGCCTTTTTGATCACCCCACGCAGATCTTCATCAGCCTTGGTTTCGTGAATCTCGCATTCCCAGCCTTGCTCGTCACAAAATGCGGAAATCAAATCGCGCGCATTGTCCGTATCTGTGACTCCGGCGACCGGATTCAACACCACAAAGACATGATTGGATTTGCGGGAGGCCTCACTCGAAGGTTCTTGGTCCATCAGGTTTATTGTCAATTAACTTCTCTCATCTTTCAAAAGGTTCATAGATACGCGACCGGGCCGATCTTAGCTGGAGTTGTCCACCCATCTTACCCGCGCCGCTTTCATCCAGGGCTTGTTTCAGGTCGATCATGGCGCGCTCAAGGTCTTCTTTGGCGCGCTCCCACTGTTCACCACGAGATGAATAAAGCACTTCTAACTTGCCGCGCGCGGCGCGATAGCTATCTTCCAGCCGGCGCAGCAGGCGCTGAGGATTATGCTGCTTTCCCTTTCGATTTATGACGAGATCTGACTTAAAACGTTCAATCCAGGCCTGCCATTCTCGCAACTGTGCATCTGCTTTCTCCTGGTAGGCTTCCTTCTCACTCATCATAAAATTCCTTTCGATCTAATCTTAATCGATTGGGCACTCTGGAAGATCAGGTCGATCCTCCAGTTTCATCACCAAATCATGAACCCATCGCTGTTTTAAATCTCGAGTCTGCATACCTCCATCCAGGCAGAGGATTGATATGCCATAATACTACCAGGGGATTAATCAACACCACGGCTAGAAATGCGCGTTGAAGATCAAAAACCTATCAAGAGCGTTCCTTTTAGAGATTTGCGCGTAGACGGTACCCCACTCCAGGCTCAGTGATGATGAAATGGGGGCGGTTGGGCTCTGGCTCAATCTTGCGGCGCAGGTTGCTAATGTTGACGCGCAGCAGGTGCATCTCTTCTTCATACCCCAGCCCCCAAACCTGACGCAGCAGTTGACGGTGCGTGAGCACCTTGCCCGCATTTAGCACCAACACGCGCAGCAAGTCATACTCGGTGGGCGTCAGTTGGACATCCTTTCCCAAAGAAGAAACACGGCGGTGCGCCAGATCCACTTCCAGGCCCTCCAGTGAAAAAACTGGCTCTGGCTCCAACTGCGCCGAGCGGCGCACCGCCACGCGCAGGCGCGCCATCAGTTCGCCAATGCCAAACGGCTTGGTCAGGTAGTCATCCGCGCCAGCATCCAGCGCACTGATCTTATCCGCCTCACGCTCACGTACCGACAGCACAATGATGGGCAGGCGTGTCCACTCGCGCAGTTGGTGGATGACTTCAATCCCATCCATATCCGGCAGCCCCAGATCGAGAATGAGCAGGTCCGGACGGTGCGCAATGACCGCCGTGAGTCCTTCCTGCCCGCTGGAGGCCTCGTATACCTGATAGTTATACGCGCTTAGCGAAGTGCGCAAAAAGCGCCGGATGGCGCGTTCATCGTCGACGACCAAAACCCGCAGTCCTTTCTCATTCATCGTTACACATCCTTGTTTAATGCTTGAACTGCTGGCTCTTCCACAGTTAAAGGCGTCGGTGACAGCGGCAGCGTAAAGATAAACAGCCCCCCTCCATCTTCACGGTTTTCGGCCCAAATCTTGCCGCCGTGTACTTCGACAATGCCCTTACAGATTGAGAGCCCAAGACCGGTGCCAACCACGTTCTCAAACCGCTTGACACGATAGAACTTTTCAAAAATGTGATGCAGGTCCTCTGTGGGGATTCCAGGACCGCGATCACCTATCTCGATCCGCATCGCCCCCGTGACGACACGGGCAGTAATATCAATCGGCCCCTCCTCTGGAGAATATTTTATCGCATTGTCCAGCAGGTTAAAGAAGACCTGGGCAATTAAGACATAATCCATGTGGACCAGCGGTAAATCAGGTGGGATGCTGACATTGACCGGATGACTATCGAGACGGTTAGAGAGGTTATTGAGGGCGGAACCAATCACATCCTGCACATCACAGGGTTGGAGCGAAATACGCAGGGTGCCAGCCTCCAGACGGGTCATATCCAGCAGGTTGCCCACCAACCGGTTCAGGCGCTCGGCCTCACCGTAGGCCGTTTCGACCAGTTCACCGCGCGTTTCGTCATCCAAAAAGTGATCTTCCAGCCGCAAGCTGCTCAATACGCCCGTGATGGAAGCCAGTGGGGTGCGCAGATCGTGCGAAATTGAGTTGAGCAAAGCTGTTTGCAGCTTTTCGGTAGCGCGCAAAATTTCAGTCTGGCTGGCTTCCTCAGCGAACAAGCCGCGTTCGATGGACATTGCGGCTTTGGTGACAAAAGCACTCAAAAGACGCGTATCTTCGGGATGCAGTTCCTCCTTGGGGCTTAAAAGCGCACCCCCAGCACCCCGAGCGAGCCCTGGCTGGTTTGTAAGGGGAAGTAGCGATAACTGGCATAGGAGAACGTGCCGGTATTCGCGCCAGCCGGGCGGCCCTGCTGGAAGGCCCATTCCGCGGCAGTGCGCTCGCTGCTGTCGAGAGTCTGTCCAGAGCTGGCGGCGCTGAGCATGAGCTGGCCTTTGTTGTTCAGCAGCACCACGGCTTCACGGTTGAAGGTGCGCTTAACGTGCTGGACGATGGTTTCGAGAATATGGGGCATATCGACTGCCCCAGCCAGATCGCGGCTGAGTTCATACAGCCGGGTGATCTGGTCGGCGCGGCGCTGCGCTGCGCGGGTCAGGGCGCGCTCGCGCGAGACTAACGAACTGATGGTGAGGCTCACCACCAGCAGGCTCAAGAAAGTTAGCGAATATTCGGGCGCGAAGCCACCCAGATGAAACAGCGGCGGGATGAAGAGGAAATCATAGACCAACACGCTGAGAATGGCTGTCAGCAGGGCCGGGACCAGCCCTAAGAAGACCGAGGCGATCACTACTGAGAAGAGATACAGCATGATTTGGTTGGCGGAACGCGAAATGATGCTGGGGGTGAGCGCCAGGCCCAACAGAGTTGGGATGATGACCAATGCCAGGCTGCCCAATAATTGAAACGGCGAGATACTGCGCAAGAAGGAAGGCATATGGTAAGGCAGCGGCGTACGATCTTCACTCACCACATAGACATTCAGCGAAGGCTCCATGCGTAAGAGCTGTTCCGCCAGAGTGCGCGTGAAAGGGGTATACCAGGGCTTACGGCTGGAGCGGCCCACCAGCACTTTGTGAATATGATTCTCACGGGTATAGTGGAGGATCTCTTCCGTCACCGAGCGCCCGGTAAGCACCTCGGTTTTAGCGCCTAACAACTCAGCCAGACGCAGGTGCTGAGCCACAATATCCTGATCCTCATCCGGCAGATCCAGGCGGCCAGGAGTTTCTACATAAACTACGGTCCATTCGGAGCGCGTTTCATCTGCCATGCGCCGGCCAGCCCGTACCAGACGCCCGCTGGAAAGGCTGGGATTGATACAAACCAGCAGGCGCGGTGAAGCCGGTTCGTCATCGGCCATGCCGCGGTCAGCCAGGTAGGAGCGCATGAGATCGTTGGAACGCCGGGCGACGTAACGCATGGCCAGCTCGCGCAGGGCGAATAAGTTGCTGGGGCGGAAAAAGGTTTCTAAAAGCGCCTCGGCGCGAGCCGGAAACGTTACCTGTCCAGATTGGTAACGTTCCAACAACTGCTGAGGCGGCATATCTACCATCTCTAAATGAATCGCTTCGTCGATGAAGCGGTCGGGAACCGTCTCATGAACGGTGACGCCGGTTAGATAAGTCACCGCATCCACCTGACTGACCACCTGATATACGTTGAGGGTGGTATACACATCAATCCCGGCATCCAGAAGCTCTTCCACTTCCAGAAAGCGGGTTTCGTGGCGCAAGCCGGGCGGGTTGGCGTGCGCCAGGTGATCCACAAGCACCAACTGCGGGCGGCGCGCCAGGATAGCGTCCAGGTCCATGCCCTGATAGGTCAGCCCAGAGCCGGTAATGATGCGGTGAGGGAAGGTTTCAAACTTTTCAAGGAGCTGCATCGCCAGAATTTCACCATGCACATCTGCGTATCCAGCCACAACATCCACCCCCTCGATCATGCGGCGGTAGGCATCTTCGAGCATCGCTAACGTTTTACCTGTTCCCGGCGCATACCCCAGAAACACTTTCAGACTGCCACGCAGGCGAATATTTTCTTCTGGCGCATCGAGGTGTTGTATATTTCGTTCACCAGGGACATTTTCAGTCATGAATCATTATCCAGTCTCGTTACCCTTAATATACTGAAAATCGTACCAAATTTCATAATGAAATGGATCAAGAATAGATAAAGAAAAGACAGCGAGCAATAAAAAGGGACCGCGAATCCATTCTTGACAACTTATATCCAATAATAATATAATTTTATTAAGTTTATTATAAAAATTGATCCTTAGGAAGCGGTGTGATGGTGCTTTGCCATACACCAAAACTGAGAGACCTCAAAACAAGGACGAACTAATCATGTATGCCCATCCCGAATATCTGGTATCCACTGAGTGGGTCGCTGAGCACAAAGATGACTCGAATGTACGCATTGTCGAATCGGACGAAGACTTCTTACTGTATGAAACAGGCCACATTCCAAGCGCAGTGAAAGTAGACTGGTTTACGACTCTTCAGCACCCTGTTCGCAGGGATTTCTTAACCCGTGAAGAGTTTGAAAAATTGTGCAGCAACCTGGGCATTTCGAACGATACCACCGTCGTCTTTTATGGAGATAAGAATAACTGGTTCGCAGCCTACGCATTCTGGCTGTTTGAGTATTTTGGACACAAGAACATGAAGATCATGAACGGTGGGCGCGCCAAGTGGGTAGCCGAAGGCCGCCCGCTGACCCGCGAAGTGCCAGAGTACCCCCCCACAAATTACCAGGCAAAAGAACCTAACGAGACCATCCGCGCATACCGCGACCAGGTGATGGAACAGGTCAAAAAGCGGCTGCCGTTGGTGGATGTGCGCTCTCCGCAGGAATACAGCGGCGAACTGCTGCATATGCCCAACTATCCACAAGAAGGGGCGCAGCGCGGCGGGCATATTCCTGGCGCGATAAACATCCCCTGGTCGAAGGCAGTAGCAGAAGACGGCACCTTCAAACCTGAAGCAGAACTGCGTGAGATTTATGAAGAGAACAACATCAACCCTGACAGCAAGGTAATCGCTTACTGCCGGATTGGCGAGCGCAGTTCACTGACCTGGTTCGTTTTGAAATACCTGCTCGGCTACCCAGATGTCAAGAACTATGACGGTTCCTGGACAGAATGGGGCAATCTGGTCGGTGCGCCGATTGAGAAGGGAGCCTGAAGGTTTATGGACCGCGCCGAAGCACTAGAGTATATTCTGGATCACTACCAGAACCCGCGCAATTACGGAGAAATGGAAGACGCAGATGTCTCGCTGCAAGGGGGCAACCCTGGCTGCGGTGATATTGTGACGCTGTATTTGAAGTTTAATGGAAATCAGCTCGAAAAGGTGACGTATACGGGCGAAGGCTGCACGATCAGCCAGGCCGCCACTTCCATGCTGACAGAAGAAATGCCTGGGCGCAGCGTGGACGAGATTGAAAACATGGACTATACCATCGTCGGCGAAATGCTGAGTGACGAACTGGTAAAGACGCGCCCGAAGTGCGCTACCCTTGCGCTGGATACCCTCAAAAAAGCCGCACAGCAGTATCGCCAGCAGAAACGCCAAGAAGAAGCTTAGTTTCTGGCGGCTACCGCATACTTTCCGCCACCCCCTTCCTGCGCTGCGAATGCCAGGGAGGGGCTTTTCATTCCTTTTGGTTGGTAGAGCGGGTCTTCGGATGGGGGCAGTTCTATTCGCAGCCTGCTATCGGGCAGTTGTTGCCGCGTAAGGAACATAGCGTTTTTGATCGATTTAAGGTATGCTTAAAGCGGTTGAGCCTTCTCCCTTGACGCGCAACCAACCATTCTCAGTGTGCAACTAGAAGATGAACAGGAGGTCACTGTGATTAAAGAAAGCATCAAGGAAGCTGAAGACCGCATGAATGGAGCGATCCAATCGCTGGAAGAAGATCTTTCTGGCATTCGCACCGGGCGCGCCAGCCCAGCCCTTGTGGAGCGCCTGCAAGTGGAATATTATGGTTCGCCGGTAGCCCTCGTACAGCTAGCCAGCATCAGCGTACCTGAGCCACGCTCACTCTTAATTCGTCCATTTGATGCGACCTCGTTAAAAGCCATTGAGCGCGGGATTATGACATCTGACCTGGGTCTAACGCCAAACAATGATGGCAAAGTGATCCGCCTCAACCTGCCTCCGCTGACAGAAGAACGCCCGGCGTGACCTGGTGAAATTGGTTCACAGCCGCCTGGAAGAAGCCCGCATTGCTGTGCGCAATGTGCGGCGTGACATGATCAAAGACCTGCGCGAGTTCGAAAAAGAAAAGATGATCTCCGAAGACGAACTAAAGCGGGCCGAAGACGAACTGCAAAAAACAACCGACCGGTTTGTCCAGCAAATTGATACGATCGGGGCAAACAAAGAAAAGGAAATCATGGAGGTCTAGACCTTGCGGGAAGTTAAGACGCACTCCGCTGTTTCATCTGAAGAAATCACCCGACTTCCAACCCATGTAGCGTTAATTATGGACGGCAATGGACGGTGGGCCGCGAAGCGCGGCCTGCCGCGAATTGCCGGGCATAAGGCTGGCACTGAAAACCTGCGGCGCGTCATCCGGGCATGTACTGAGTTCGGTATCCAATATATGACCATCTACGCCTTTTCCACCGAGAATTGGGGCCGCCCCAAAGAAGAGGTGCAAGGGTTAATGCATATTTTGGAAGACGTGATCGACCGAGAACTGAAGGAACTCCACGAAGAGGGTGTGCAGCTGCGGCATATCGGTCATCTGGAAGCGCTGCCGCACGGGCTGCGTGAGAAAGTGCTGCAGGCGATTGACCTGACGCAAAACAACCAGCGTCTGGTGTTGAGCCTGGCGTTTAATTACGGCGGGCGAGATGAGATTATCTGCGCGATTCGCGAAATGATTGAAGAAGGGGTCAAGCCAGATGATGTGACCGCTGAAATGGTGAGCAATCACCTGTTCACGACTGGCATTCCAGACCCGGACCTGATCATTCGCACCTCGGGTGAAATGCGCATCAGCAACTTCCTGATCTGGCAAGGGGCCTATTCGGAATGGTATGTCACCTCCACCTACTGGCCCGATTTTGATCGGGAAGAATTACGAAAAGCACTTATCGAATACAGCCGCCGAGAACGGCGGTATGGGCGTATCTCCTCTGACCTTGACCCAGACCAGACACCATAATTCAAATGTTGGCACAGCGCCTGATCGTCGCCGTCGTCTTAATTCCCCTCGGGGTGCTGCTGATCATCGCCGGAGGTTGGCCGCTAGCCGCCGTAGTGGTGGCCCTGCTGGGCTACGCTGCCTGGGAGTACTGGCGGATGTTTCACCATGGAGGCTACCGGCCTTCCGCGCCGGTGCTGATCAGCGGTGTAGCCGCGCTGGCTATTGCCCGGCAGATCTTTAATTTTACAGGCAGTGACCTGCTGTTCGGCCTGGCAATTGTCATGTCGATGGCGACCCATGTGCTTCACTATGAAAAAGGGGAGAATACCTCTGCCGTCGATTTCAATATCACGCTGGGGGGCATTCTCTACCTGGGCTGGTTAGGATCGTATGTCATCTCAGTGCGCAACCTGCCCAACGGCGAATGGTGGCTGCTGCTGGTTCTGCCAGCTTCGTGGATTGCCGATGGAGCCGCTTACTTCATCGGCAGTTGTTTTGGAAAGCACAAGATGAGCCCAAGAGTCAGCCCGAAAAAGTCTTGGGAGGGCTATCTGAGTGGGATTTTAATTGCGGCAGTTGGAACCACGCTGCTGGCAGGGATTTGGCATGAACGCGCGCCAGAAATTACCCTGATGAAAGGGCTGCTGCTGGGGTTGGCCGTTTCGACCCTCACGCCTTTGGGCGATCTGGGTGAAAGCATGTTGAAACGTGAATTTGGTTTTAAGGACAGTGGAAACGTCCTGCCGGGACATGGGGGCATTTTAGACCGGATCAATTCGTGGTTGTGGGCTGCCGCCATCGGCTATTACCTGATCTTGTGGATCAGTTAGGACGAACAGCCGGGAATTTTTTTTGTAAAATGGGGGTACAGGATTAACTGAATCAAACTGGGACACAATCCGTTGGGGACTGGAGGAAAAATGGAAGAAGGCTTGAAATATACGCCTACGCGCAACCTGGCGCTGGATCTGGTCCGGGTGACTGAAGCGGCCGCCCTGGGCGCGGCCCGGCATGTAGGGCGCGGTGACAAAATCGGAGCAGACAAAGCTGCCGTGGATGCTATGCGCCTGATTCTCAACTCAATTGATATGGACGCCGTGGTCGTGATCGGCGAAGGGGAAAAAGATGAGGCGCCCATGTTGTTTAACGGCGAGCGCCTGGGCACAGGAGTACCGCCCGAAATGGATATTGCGGTTGACCCCATCGACGGCACCCGGCCGGTTTCGCTTGGCATCTGGAACGCAATTGCGACTGTGGCGCTGGCTCCACGCGGTACTATGTTCGATCCTGGCCCAGCGATGTATATGTACAAAATCGCCGTCGGCCCTGAAGCGAGCGGCGTGATCGATATTCAGGCGCCAGTGGTGGACAACCTGCGGAAGATCGCCAAAGCGAAAGGTGAAGATGTAGAAGATCTGACTGTGGTGATCCTGGACCGCCCGCGGCATGAGAAGCTGATCGCAGAAGTACGCGAACATACCAACGCCCGCATCCGCCTGATCCCTGACGGAGATGTAGCGGGCGCGCTGATGACTGCCTCGCCCGGTTCGGGCATCGACGTGATGCTAGGAATTGGAGGCAGTCCGGAAGGCGTCATCGCGGCGTGCGCGATGCGGGCAATGGGCGGAAACATTCAGGGAAAGCTGGTGGCGCGCAACCAGGAGGAACAGGAGCGCGGCGAGGCGCTGGGCTACGACTTTAACAAAGTTCTGCGGATGGATGACCTGGTATCTTCCAACGACGTTTTCTTCGCGGCGACTGGCATCACGAACGGGGATTTGGTGAAAGGCGTAGATTACTTTGCGCACGGCGCGACCACGGAAAGCCTGGTAGTCCGTGGGCTAACCGGCACGATCCGGCGCATACAGGCTACCCACAGTTTGGATAAGTTGGGTAAAATCAGCATGATCCCGTACTAAAACTTCCTGTTTTTCAGGGAAACATTCATCCAACCCAACACGGAGTGGAACATGACTGAATTAGTACTCATGCGCAAGCAAATCGACCTGGCCGCTTCCCCTATTCTGTACGATCGCCCTCTGTCGATTTTTAGCTTCTGTGAAGATTGGGAAGTACGCAACGCGCGCTGGCAGTTTGAAGACAACGCCCTGGTCGGCAAAAACCCAGAACCCGCCCCAGGCGTGATCTTTTCAAAAAAAGCTTTCCCTGGCAATGTGCTGGTAGATTTCTACGCCCAGACGGTGCTGCCCTCCACGCATGATATTGACGTAATGTGGAACATGAGTTGGGATGAAGCCAGCAACACACGCGGCGCCGCCTACGTAGCAGGGATTCAGGGCTGGTGGAACGGGAACGTGGGCATCGAAAAGTCGCCGGAATATCAACTGGTGGCGACCGCACCCAGTCCCTGGTTTGAGCCAGGCAAGGAATATCACGTACAGGCGGGCAGCATTGATGGGCACTGCTTCCTGTTTGTAGAGGGTCAACTACGCCTGGAACTGATGGACCCGAACCCCATTGACGCGAGCATCCACAACCGGATTGGTTTTGAAGCCTACCAGAGTATCGTCAAGATCCGCAAAATCGTCGTCAGGCAAATTCAGTGGCGCGAAGACCCGCAGGCTTATCCAAAAGAGTTTTAAAAAGCAAGGGAACCTTCCCCAAGCCAGATCGACAGAGCCTTGCTCATACGGTGGATTAAACAGATACCAGAGAAACGCAGTACGTTTCTCTGGTATCTGTTAAGGCTTTATCGGGAAATTATTGGATCAGGTAAGTGGCGTTCACTTCCACGTGAATGACAATCTGACCGGCGGAAATCGGCACCTGCGAAGCATCGGCAGCATAACCACCCTTGCCTTCGTACATCGGTACTGGCGATCCCGTCTGATAAGCGTTCAGCGACTGAAGTGGGCCAAGTGCCACACCGGCGGCGTCAGCCAGAGCCTGCGCCTGCGCGCGAGCGCTCTCGACCGCCTGACTGCGAGCATCGTTAACAGCCTGGGTTTTGTCTTGAACGTCAAAGTTGATGCCGTTGATGCTGTTGGCGCCCGAGCGGACGGCTGTGTCGAGCAGTTGACCGAGGATGGTCAGGTCGCGCACAGTGACATAGACGGTGTTGTCGACGTTGTAGCTGGTGCTGGTCACCTCACCCTGCGGGCCATACTGCTGCTGTGGATAAATATTAAAACTGGATGTCTGGATGTCTTCGGCAGCGATACCCATATCTTGCAGGGCCTGCGCGACAGCCTGGGCTTTGTCGTTATTCTCTTTCAGCGCTTCAGCCACATTATCTGACTGGCTGTGTACACCAATGTACACATAAGCGATGTCCGGCGCCACAGTTACCTGCCCGGTACCGGTGACCGATACCTGGCGAACTGAGGGTGGGTTTTCCTGCGTCTGGTCAGAGGCGACAACGGGTGGGGCCGCGCAAGCTCCCAAAATCAGGATCAATACCAGGCTCGCAAACAGTAAAGTTTTCTTCAGGCTCATTTAGCTCCTCCACAATTCATCTTGTCGTTTTCCGAAAGCGAATGCGCTTTCCAAAAACGTCAGGGGTAGTATTTCTGTCTATAGGACGAAGCAGCCTGTGAAAAGGTTCCCGAATTCGTTCCAAAACGTTTTATCTGCAAGCGTCACTGGCGCCTTACTGCGGCAGCCAGCGGAAGAGTGTCGATCCACCGAAATCGCCCAGCTTTTCCAACCGGCCCTTAAATTGAAAGTAGGGATCGGATGAAGTGATGGGATATTCTCCGGCGTAGATGTAATCCAGGCCAAGCTGGTCGAGGTAGCTGCTGGCGTAGCCGGTTTGCAGCGCGTGGAAGTAGGCGACCGTGTTCATTAGACCGTCCAGGTTAATGATGGTCCGATCTTGTACGAAGTAGGCAATCACGCCGCCCCCGGTAGAGCCGACTCGCGCCCCAGGTTCGGTAGCGCTTTCCAGCTCATGGATGCCCACCAGGTAGTAGGTTTCGTTTTCCGGGCTGACCTGCCAAGGCATGTTATGCATCATCTGGCGCAGGCCAAAGACCACCACCAGCAGCGAAAGCCCAACCGCCAACGGACGCGCCAGGCGGCAGATAAATTGAGTCTGCGCGCCGAGCCACTGGAGCAGCGCGTCCAACAGCACACCCAACAGCAGCGTGACCAGCAGCAGGTTGCTCACCCAGTACCAACTGCGCATGTGCAGGTAGCCGGTGCCAGTGTACGAGAGAGTCTGGATAAAACAGCCCACCAGCAGCGGATAAAACGCCATCTGGCGCAGCGCCCGGGCCGCAAACTGGCGGCGCACCAGCAGCACAGCCAGCACAGGCAGCCCGTAAACCAGGAGCCGAAGGGTTTCGGAGGCGCCCGACAGCCAGGGTGTGAGGTTATCCAGCAGCGCCCAGGGATTATTTCCAGAGAAAAAGCCCAGCAGACCGGTCAGGTTATTCACTGGCTTTCCGTAGATGGGATTGGGCAGCGTACCCCACCAGCGTTTGATCTGCCCAGAGACCGGAGATGGCGTGCCAAAGTAGGCCATGTGCGCGCTGATATAAGCCAGCAAGATCACCCCCACCGGCATGAAAAAGTACCCGGCGCGGGCCAGGGTAGGCAGCCAGCGCAAGGGCTCTTCTGGTTCCAGGGGTCTGTTGGGCCGCCAACCTTCCAACAGAGCAGCGCCCAGGCGCACCGCCAATGCCGCAGCCAGCCCCGCGCCAGCCTCATAGATCAGCACCATGCGCGGGAAGCTTGGAAAGACGCGCAGCGCAAACAAACCCAGCATGATTCCGCCCAGCAGGCCGGACGCAAGCAGGGAAGCCAGCACTGTCTTCCCCGTTTGAAGCAGCAGACCCCGCCAGCCGCTAGCCGGGCGGCGGTACAGCCCAAAGACATAATACAAACCCGTGCGCGCCGCCAGGGCGACGACTGTCATCCACAGCGCCGAATCGGCCATTTGGGCGTAGGTGGGACCAAAGCCCACCCGCACCATGTAACTCCACGCCACACCCAGAAAGATCAGGGCCGCGTCAGCCAGCAGGCGAGCGCGCAGTCCCGCTGGACGCAGAATCAGCCAGGCCCCGGCAACCAGCACCAGGAAGATGTTGTCCAGGCGGGCCAATACGGTCAGGACAGCGATCAGACCGCTCAACAGCAGCCCGCGCGCATCTACCCCCACCAGGCTGTCGGGACCAGACTGCGGCGGTCGCGCCAGGCGGGTGAGCAGGAGCAGGATGAAGAATCCGCTCAAGGCCGATTCCAGGCCCATTTCGGTTACGGTAGAATGGAGCAGGGGGTAGAAGACCCAGAACAGGGCGATAAAAGCCGCTGCCAGCGGACTCAATCCGCGGCGCGCCAGCCGGTAGAGCAGCAGGGCCGTCCCCAGGGTAAGCAAGCTGGAAAGGGCTGCCACAACGCGCAGCGGCAGGATCAGGTTGAAACGCGCCAGCGAAAACACCGGAACGAGCATCGCCATCCACAAGGGGTGAAAACCACTGTCACGCCCGAGCCCATCGAAAGTGATGCCCTGCCCTTCTGAGATGTTTTGGGCCGTTTTGAAGTAATAAAAGGCATCGTCCGAACCGTACCAGGCCATCAAGCTGTTCGCCGGGATCAACAAAACATACAAATGTGCTACCAGAATCAGGGCAGCCAGCCAGATCTCAAAAGGGATACGGCGCATGGAATTCCTTTTCTTTGATTATTGGATTAAAAAACCAGTAAGATTAGGAAGGTACCGGAACAGCCTTATTTTACCCGTTTATGACGAAATCAGGCCATTTGAACCCATTTTCCTTGCAAAATGCATGAGTGCTTGTTTCTAGCGATTCTTTTTCTGTATAATAAGTCTTGACATTTGTTCGAAGTGAGGTATTGGATGCCGGTAAACTATCAGCAAGCGCTGCAGCAAATCCGCGAAATGGGAAAACAAGCCCCACGCATGGAAGCCCAGATGCAAGAACTGCGCGAGCAGGTGAACAACCTGTTTAAGCGCTACGCCTGTGAACTGGACACTTTGCAGCAGTTAGCAGAACGCGCCACGGTGGCAAACCCACACCTGCGCTGCGCCATGCCCTATCGAGAGTGCTTAGACCAGCGGACGGCCCCACCGCCTCTCGAACCACGCTATACCCTGCTGGCGGCAGATGGCTCGCAAATCAATCCTGACCGTCACTCGATGGTTGAGTTTGGCGCGATCAACGTAGGCACCATCCGGATGCTGCCAGGGCAAGGCCAGGCAGCCCAAGAGCAGGTTCGCAGCCAATTGATGTTTTTGGATGCGCTCTATACAGAGAACGGCAGTCCATTGACCGATGATATTGTGGCGCTGATGCGCGACATGGCCGAACGCCAGGAACTGGTCAACCTGGCACGGAGTGAAGCCGCTCCCGTAGTGACCCTGACGGACGGCCCGCTGGAACTGTTCCGGGAAGGCAAAGGGATGCCGGAGTTCGAAGAAAAGTTTCAGGAGTACCTGAAAGTGTTGGGGCAACTGGCCGATTTAGAAGTCGCCACAGCCGGGTACGTGGATAAGCCGCGCAGCGACCTGGTGGTGCGCCTGCTGGAGCTGGTCGTGCTGGCGCGCGACGGGCGGCTGGATCAGGCTGGATACGAGCGGCCCTTCCGACAAATCGACGATACGCAGTTGTTCCTGGACTTGCTGGAGCCCGGCGAACGTTCGGCGGTGTTTGCGATCCAATCCGGTTCAGCACAGCGCTTTAAGGATCAACTAAGGCTGCATTACTTTTATCTGAACGTAGGGCGGCCCGGTCACCCCTACCTTTCGCGGGTAGAGATCCCACTGTGGGTAGCGGAAAACGAGCGCTTGCTCAATCTGCTGCACGCCATTTTATTGGAGCAATCGTACCAGTTGGGGGTACGCGCCTATCCGTATATCTTGCACCGCGCCCATGAAATCGCGGTGATCAGCTTTCAAGAACACGACCAGCTCGAAAATATGATCGTCGCAGAACTGCGCCGTCAGGGGGTTCCCGTCGGGGAACGCTCACACAAGCAGGTCGCGAAAGATACACAGTACTCTTAACAGGGGATAAGAGAATCATGACAACAACCGTGAATGTAATTGAAATTGGGCGTTTGCTGCGCGCCAGCACCACCGACTGCGTGGTAGGCTGCCGTGTTTCGCAGGCCAATGTGCCCGCCTTTGGCGCGCTTGTGCGCATTCCACTCGATGCTTCCTACCAGATATACGGTCTGATCTATGACATCCGTATTGAAGATGATGGCCTGGTGCGCCAGTTAGTGACGGCAGACCGCATTTCGGAGGATGTGCTGCTAGATAACCGCATAAATCGCAATGTGCCGGTAGAAGTGAGCGTGCTGCACGTGGGTTACCTGCAAGAGGGGCATATCTTCCACCTGCTGCCGCCGCGCCCTCCGCTCAGCCTGGACGCATTGTTTCCTTGCAGCCCAGATGAAGCCTGCCAGTTCACTGAAATGGGCCGCTTTGGGTACTTCCGCCATATTCTACGGGCGGCGGACCTGCCGGTGGCGGAGCTGCTGGCCTCGCACTTGAAGCAAACTCACCAGTACCATCTTGAAAATGGCAGTCAGGCCTGGGCCTGCGCCGCTGTGCAGGAACTCATCACGCTGCTGCGTGACGATTACCCCACCCTGATGAACGTGCTCAGCGCGCTCTCTGATGTGGCAGCGTGAGGCGAATATGAATGATATGTTTATACTTCCCTCCAATCATCAGGACGATTCCAATATCGGTTATGTGGTCGGCGGCAGCCTGAAAGAAAACTTGCGCGTACGGCTGACCCTGCCGCCGCAGGAAGTGCAGGAAGGCAGTTTTGTCGTCATCGACAGCGGCAATTGGCGCTTTTATGGACTGGTGACCGACTTGCAGTTGGGGGCAACCGACCCCCGCTTTGCAGATGAACAAAGCGAAAAACGCCTGGTGCCTGGACTGGCCGGGCTGCTGCACGGGCAAACGCTCTACACCAACCTGGAAGTGATGCCGGCCCTGATGCTGGAGATTGGTCCAGACCTGGGCAACCCGCTTTACAGCCAGTGGCGGCGCGAGCATCCTGAAGATCCGCATCCCATCCCTATCAAGACGATCCCATCTCACCATGCCGCGGTGCGGCGGGCTGACGCGGGCGACGTAGCCGAAATTTTTGGCTCGCCCGAAGAAAAGGGGAACTTTGTGATCGGGAATACGCGCGAGCAGGGCCTGCCAGTGTGCCTCAACCTGGATAAGTTCGTGCAGCGATCTTCTGGCATTTTTGGGGCGACCGGCACAGGCAAATCCTTCCTGACGCGCATCATCCTGGCAGGGCTGATTCAGCACGACCGGGCTTCTGTGCTGATCTTCGATATGCATAACGAGTACGGCCCGGATGATACCTCCTCCGACACCAACCAACGCGTACCGGGCCTGAAAAGCAAGTTTCACAGCAAGGTGCAGTTGGTAGGCCTGGGGCGTGACAGCATGGTCCGCGGAAGCGTGCCAGACTTCCAGTTGGAAATCGCCGAAAGCGATATCACTCCCGCGGATATTGAAATGCTCACGCGTGAGCTAAACCTGCGTGAAACCACGCCCACCACCCTCAACGCCCTGCTGCACTCGTTTGGGCAGCCGCATTGGTTCCGCCGGTTCCGTGAAATGCGGTCCGGCGCGACTATCGAAGCTGATGATGGAAAGAAAGTCCCCGCGCCCGACAGCGTGGAGTTCTGGGCTAACGAGAACGGCGTAAACCCGATGGCGGCAGCCGGCCTGCACCAGAAGCTGAACCGCCTGTTCAACCAGCCGTATGTAGTCGAGCGCCCGGCGGCGGATACGCTGGGGGAAATCATCCGTTCGTTAGAAGCGGGGCGGCACGTGGTGCTGTCATTCGGCTCGCACGAGAGCGACCTGGATTATTTGCTGGTGACCAATATGATCACGCGCCAGATCCGCGAGCGGTGGGAACAGTCCACGAATAAGTTCCGCTCGGGCCAAGAAAAGCGCGAGCCGCGCCCGCTGGTGATTGCTGTAGAAGAAGCGCACAAGCTGCTCAACCGCGAGATGGCCTCTCAGACTGCTTTCAGCACGATTGCGCGTGAAATGCGGAAATACTACGTCACCCTGCTTATCATTGACCAGCGGCCCTCACAGATCTATGACGAGGTAATGTCGCAGCTAGGGACGCGCATTTCGGGCTGGCTGGGAGATGAGGCTGACATCAGCGCCGTGCTTTCAGGATTAGCCGGGCGTGACGCGTTACGTGGAATGCTGGCTCGCTTGCAGCCGCGCGAAGAAGTGTTGCTGCTGGGCTGGGGCGTCCCTATGCCCATCCCAGTCCGCTCGCGGCGCTACGATCAGCGCTTCTGGCAAGAATTGAAAGGGGATTCGGAAAGCAAAGCCAGTGAGTCAAAAATCTTGAAAGAGCTGGGATTCTAGTCTTTAAATAAAACAGGAGGGTCCATCGCCCTCCTGTTTGCATTTTGACTAGTGACGTTTGCGCTTCTTCTTACTCTTACCCTGTCCACCACCGCCGCCAAATTCGCCCTGGGCCACTGCCACCGGGGCAGCGTTGAGCTGGCCCCCGACTGCTTCAGCCGAGCCCTCCGATGGCGCTCCCGTCAGGCCGTTGGTCTGCTGGCGCGGGCGGAAGGTGAACATGCGGCTGATGACAGCCATGCGGATATCGGCCAGAAGCTGCTGGAACATCTCAGAAGCCCGGCCTTTATACTGCACCAACGGGTCGCGCTGGGCGTAGGCTTCCAGTCCGATCGAAACCCGCAGCGCTTCTACACGCGTCAGGTAATCGACCCACAGCTCCGAAATGGCCCCTAACAAGATCTGGCGCGCGGCCTCGTTCTGGTCGAACCAGCCCAGGGCATCCTGCACCTGTTCCCGGTCTTCATCCTCGAAGGTTTCGAGCGGCTGGTTGCTGAGGCGGGCGAAGTCTTCATCACCCAGATTGCGCTCTACACGCGCCCGCAAGCGCTCCTCAAGCTGCTCCAGGGTAATATTATTCTGCACCAGGCGCTGCCACTCATAACGGCCCCAGACCTCGCGCAGCACTTCCTGCGCGCCCTCAAACTGCTCTAAGACCAGCGCTGACACATCCTGCGCGGGCCTGTCTTGCAGTAACTGCCCAGCCAGGAAAGCGTAGTTCAGGCGGCGGGTGCGCTGGAAGCCCTGTCGGTGGGTACGGCGGTCAAAGACCAGGCGCATGCCTTCGGTCATGATGCCCAGCATCACCATCAACTGGCCTTCATCCGTCGTATAATCTTCTAACTTATCCAGATACGGGTCCAGGTCTTTCGAAATCTGGCCGCCATCGCCCAACAGGCGATCATACTGGCGGTCTAGCAAGCGCTCCGTTTCCTGGAGCAAACTATCGACAACCTCACCCCATTCCACGCCCTGGAACTGATTAGAGCGAACGCCAAGGCTTTCTCCCACGCGGCGCTCAATGAAGCCAACCATGCGGGTGATGGTTATCGACAACAGATAGTCATCAATGGCCTGGCGCAGTTCGTCACGCAGATCATCCGGGTTTTCTTCCATCCGGCGCAGTTGTTCATTGGTCAGGCGGAACTGCGGCAGGCGAACGAGCATACCCAACTCTTCCGAAACTTCCTGCGCGCGTAAGGGCTGGCCCTCTTCCATGCGGTCTTCCAGCGAGTCGAAGTAGTTATCCAACACTTCGTAACGATCCTGGCGCTGGCTTTCCATGGTTTCTTCGGAACGGTCGAGCAGATCACGGAAACTGTTGATCATATGTTCGCGCTCAACTTGCAGCGTGTGCCCGGCAATACTGAGCAGTTCTTCGCGCAGCCGCGAGACGGTTGCGCCCTGCGCCGGACGCCGGTCGAGAACCTGATCGATCAGCGTGCGCAGGCTAAAGGAAGGATAGCTGACATCTTCATACATGATCGGCGGCTGGATCTCATCCAGATACGCCACCAGCTTCCAGGGACCTTCTTCATCCTTCAATGCCACAGGGATGCGCTGCTGCAGCTCAGTGCGCAGCATATCGGTGATATCACTACTCAGGTCTTCTTTTACAAACACCCGGTCGCGCTGTTCGTAGATCCGTTTGCGCTGCGCGTTGAGTACATCATCATACTCCAGCAGGTGCTTGCGCACATCAAAGTTCGTGCCTTCCACGCGCTCCTGCGACTGTTCTACCAAACGCCCCACAATGCCGCTTTCAATTGGTAAACTTTCGTCAATGCTCAGGCGCTGCAGCAGGCCTTCGACCTGCTGACCACCGAACAAACGCATCAGTTCGTCATCCAATGACAGGTAAAAACGCGAAGAACCAGGATCGCCCTGGCGCGAGGCACGCCCGCGAAGCTGGTTATCGATGCGGCGCGCCTCGTGGCGCTCTGAGCCAATCACATGCAGGCCGCCCAACTCGCGCACCTGCTCCATTTCGGTGAAGTACTGCAAAAAGGCGCGTACCTGCTCTTCATAGAGGCCCCAATCTTCCGGGTCCATCTTCAAGAGCGCCTGGCGGCGCTCTTCGTTGTTCATGTTATAGCCATCGATATCAGCCCGCGCTAACACGCGGTTGACATCACCCAGGATTTCCTCATCCAGTTCGCCGCCAAGTTTGATGTCTACGCCACGACCAGCCATATTAGTGGCAATGGTGACTGCGCCAAAAGCGCCCGCCTTGGCAATAATCTTAGATTCCTCATCGTGCTTGCGCGCATTCAAAACCTGGTGCGGCACGCCGCCCTGCAGCACTTTTACCAGGCGCTCTTTATGCGCTGGCTGCAAGTCGAACACGCGCAGCAGGCGCTGAATGTTTTCATCGTCCTCTGAATTGAAGGACATGCTGATGTTCAGGCTGCGCGCTAACTGGCGCAGTTCATTAGTTTCCAGCTTATCCAGCGGCTTGTACAGCGGCTGAAGCTCAGGGATGGTGCGCTCCGTGATCTGAATGTTCTTGATCTCTAAAAACTGATCGCGGATCAACAGCACCTGCGCTAAACGCCGGATCATATCCGCGCCCAGGCGATCTGAGAGATGCTCGGAATGCTCTACTGAAGTGGTACCAACCAACTGCGGGCGGCCAATCGTATAGAAATGAATGATCTCTTCCGTGATGGCGCGCAGCTTCAATTCTCCAGAACGATATACAACATCCGGGTAATCCTGACGCCGCCAGAAAATCGGCTGTTGGTTGCCATCTTCGCTCCTGGCGTAGTACGTGAACTTGTATCCCTGTCCATCCTTAGAATTAATGATCTGATAGGGAGATTGGGGCCGGGTCGCCAGGTATTCCAGGTTGGTTGGGATGGGCAGTACTTCCAGCTTATAAATCTTAAAGAATTCTTCCGCTTCGGTGACGGCGGTACCACTCATGCCGGCCAGTTTTTCGTACATACGGAAGTAGTTCTGAATGGTAATGGTGGCGTAAGTGACGTTTTCCGCCTCTACCTTCACCCCTTCTTTGGCCTCCACCGCCTGATGCAGCCCATCTGACCAGCGCCGACCAGGCATTAACCGGCCAGTGAACTCGTCCACGATCACCACTTTGTTCGCCTGCACCAGGTAATCTTTATTGCGGCGGAAAAGGAATTGAGCCCGCAGGGCCTGTTCCAGGTAGCCCAACATGCGCGCCTGTTCCGGCGTCACATCTTCAGGACGGTCGGGGTCGCGCAGGGGGAGCTGCAAGAGCTCTTCCACATGGGCTTCGCCTAATTCTGTCAGCGAAATACTGCGGTCTTTTTCGTTAACCTCATAATCTTCGGGGCGCAGTTGGCGCACAACCTGCGCCATACGAATGTACCATTCCGAGTCCTCTTGCGCCGGGCCAGAAATAATCAAAGGAGTTCGCGCTTCATCGATTAAGATATTATCGACCTCATCGACGACGGCAAAGTAATGCCCCTGCTGGACGCGATCTTCCAGGCGCTGTGTGAGATTATCGCGCAGGTAGTCAAAGCCGAACTCGCTGTTGGTGCCGTAGGTAATATCAGCGCCATAAGCCTCAGGGCGCGGAACCAGGCGCAGTTGGTGCTGGTCTTCCTGGTTAGATTCCTTCTCCAGGTCCACAATGTAGGCTGTACGTCCGTCCTCAGAACGGTTGGACATTTGCAGCACGCCGACTGTCAGGCCGAGCATCGCAAAGACCGGCGCCATCCAGCGAGCATCGCGGCGAGCCAGGTAATCATTAACGGTCACCAGGTGCACGCCACGCCGCACTAACGCGTTCAGGTACAGCGGCAGGGTAGCCACCAGGGTTTTCCCTTCGCCAGTGCGCATCTCAGCAATTTTGCCCTGATGCATCACAATGCCGCCTAAGAGTTGGACGTCATAATGGCGCTGGCCCAGCGTGCGCTTCGAAGCTTCACGCACAGCCGCAAAAGCCTCTGGCATCAGGTCATCCAGTGTCTCGCCTTCTTCCAGGCGCTGGCGGAACTGCGGCGTCAGTTCGCGCAGTTCGGCATTACTAAACTTTTCGAAGCTTGGTTCCAGCTCATTAATTTCATCTACAATCTTCGAAAGCCGGTCCACTTCGCGTTTAAAGGGGTCACCCCCCAGTATTTTGACAATCTTTTGTAGCATACTCCTATTTCACCTTTGGGCAGAGCGCATAAACATTCCAGCCGTTTGATTATGGACCCGGTTCTCTGGCAGGCGCACTTTCTCAGCAGGAAACCTCAAAATCCATCTTTTTCAAACGGCTGATCCGGAATTCATAAAAAGACCGCCTGCCCGATAACAGGTCAATTATAAGGAAAGATGAGAGGATTCGCAAGAAAGGATTTTTTAATATTGGCAGGGCGGAAAAAGTCCCTTAACAAATAACAATCGGCGCCAGGTTTTAAGACAGGTTTTAAGACCCTGGTCGGCTGCTGGTGCTATAATGATGATCAAGCGGGAAGTCGGTTGTTTTTAAGGACCTCCCGCAATTATTAAGAATCGGACCAGAAAACAAAAAACAAAAACAATTATGTCCTTCGTACACCTCCATGTCCATTCGCAGTACTCCTTGCTCGACGGCTTCAGCAATATCAAAAAGCTGATCAACCGTACGAAAGAGTTAGGAATGCCGGCTGTCGCGATCACCGATCATGGCACCATGTATGGCGTGATCGAATTTTTCAACGCTGCCCAGAGCGCAGGCATTAAACCAATCATTGGGCTGGAGGCGTACATGGCGTCGCGGGGCATGCATGACCGCAACTCAAAGCTGGATAAGCAGTCGCACCATCTGCTGCTGCTGGCAGAAAATCAAACAGGCTATCAGAATCTGTTGAAGATTGCCAGCGCCGCGCAGATTGAGGGCTTTTACTACTACCCACGCATTGACCATGAATTCCTCGAGTCGCACGCGGAGGGGTTGATTGCCACCACAGGTTGTATGTCGGCTGAGATTCCGCGCGCACTGCGCAATAAGGGCGCGGAAGAAGCACGCCGCCTGATGGACTGGTACTATGAGGTCTTTGGACCTGATCACTTCTACGTAGAGCTGCAGCGCCATGATATCCCCGAACTGGAAAGTATCAACCGGGGACTGCTGCAAATGGGCAAACGCTATAACGCACGCTACATTGCGACCAACGATGTGCATTACGTCAATCAAAGCGATGCGCGCCTGCAAGACATTTTGCTCGCCATCCAGACTGGCGCCCTGATTACAGATCCGAACCGCTTCCGCATGAGCGTGGAGAGTTTTTACCTGCGCTCGCCGGAAGAAATGTCCACCCTGTTTTCAGAAGTGCCCGATGCGCTGGCAAACACACTCGAAATTGCCGATCGCTGCAATGTAGACCTGACCAACAAAGGCTATCATCTGCCGCGCTTCCCAGTCCCGTCAGGATATACGGCAGAAACCTACCTGCGCGAGTTGTGCGAAGAGGGGCTGCGCAGGCGTTATGGTGAAACGCGAGCGCACGAGCCGGTGCTGCGGGAACGCCTGGAGTACGAGCTGGGCGTGATCCACGAGATGGGCTTTGACGCCTACTTCTTGATTGTATGGGATTTGTGCCGTCATGCCAGTGATGAGGGCATCTGGTACAACGCGCGTGGTTCGGCAGCCGGATCGATCGTGGCCTACACCCTGGATATCACCCTGGTTGAGCCGATGCAGCATGGGCTGATCTTCGAGCGCTTCCTGAACCCAGGCCGTATTTCGATGCCAGATATTGATCTGGACTTTCAAGATGATCTGCGCCCGAAGATGATGGAATACTGCGCGCACAAGTACGGCGACGATAAAGTAGCAGCCATCATCACCTTTGGCACGCTGGGCGCGAAAGCCGCTATCCGCGACGTAGGCCGGGTGATGGATATCCCCCTGGCAGAAGTGGACCGGGTAGCAAAGCTGATCCCGGGCATTCCGGGCAAGTCGGTTTCGATCAATGAGGCCTTAGAGCAGGTGCCCGACCTGAAGAAGCTGTACAACGAAGTCGGCTTCTTGAAGGATCTCATCGATACCGCCGCGCAGATGGAAGGCGTGGTGCGCAACGCGGGCACGCACGCGGCAGGGGTGGTGATCACCGACGAACCGATCATCAACTATGTCCCGCTCAACCGCCCCACCTCCGGCTCAGAAGACAGCCCGATCAAGACTGTGACCCAGTTTGAAATGGCGGTCGTGGATTCGCTGGGCCTGCTGAAGGTGGACTTCTTAGGGCTGCGCACTCTGACGATTATGGCGCGGGCCTGCGAACTGATTGAAAAACGGCATGGGGTGTCCCTCGGACTGCATAACATCCCAACTGATGACGACGGGACTTACGACTTCATCGGCAAGGGACATACCGCGGGGGTCTTCCAGTTAGAAGGCACGGGCATGACCCGCTACGTGGTGCAGATGCAGCCCAAGAACATCGACAACGTGGTCGCCATGGTGGCATTGTACCGCCCTGGCCCGCTGGAGTTCATCCCCCACTATATTAAGCGTATGCACTTAGAAGAGGAAGTGGAGTACCGCCATCCCTCCCTCGAGCCAATCTTTAAAGAAACCTTCGGCATCCCGGTTTATCAGGAACAGATCATGCGCGCGGCGGTAGATATCGCCGGATATACCATGTCTGAATCGGACGAACTGCGCAAAGCGATTGCGAAAAAGCAAAAAGATAAACTAGAGAAACACAAGCAGAAGTTTATCAAAGGCGCGGTCGAACACGGCGTGATGGACCATGATACAGCGGAAGCGATCTTTAATGACTGGGAAGAGTTCGCGCGTTATGGGTTCAACAAGTCCCATGCAGCCGACTATGGCGTGATATCCGTCCAGACAGCCTATCTAAAGACCCATTACACCGTCGAATATATGACGGCCCTGCTCTCGGCAGAAAAGAACGATACCGGCAAGGTGGCTTTCTATGTCGCCGACAGCCGGGCGATGAGCATTGATGTGCTGCCGCCGGATGTGAATACCAGCGGTTGGGACTTTACGATTGAAGACCGCCCCGAGCAAAATCCGGCGATCCGATTTGGGTTGGGAGCAATCAAGAACGTGGGCCAGGGGCCGGTTGACATGATCCTGGAATCACGGCATGGAGAGCCTTTCACCAGCCTTAATGACTTTGTGCGGCGGGTAGATCTGCGCCTGGTGGGCAAGCGCGCACTCGAAGCGCTGATAAAGGTGGGCGCACTCGACTCAGTTGGTGACCGGCGCGGGCTGTTAGAAGCGCTGGACCAAATGGTCGCGATCAGCACCAGCCACTTTAAGGCAGCGCAAAGCGGGCAGATGAGCTTCTTTGGCAGCTTCGCTGAGGCTGTTGACGAAATCAAACTGCCGTTGATGCCTTCACTAGATACCCGCGAGCAGTTGGAGTGGGAACGCGAACTGCTGGGACTTTACGTCTCAGATCATCCGCTTTCGCCTTACCTAACGGGCCTGAAACAAAAGATTACGCACTTCTCCAAGCAATTGGGGGAAGCCTACGATAAAGAGAAAGTGACGGTCGCCGGGATGGTTTCCCGCTTCCGCCCGCACCAAACCAAAAGCGGGAAAGAAATGGGATTTGTGACCCTGGAAGATATCCAGGGGTCAATTGAACTGGTGCTCTTCCCGCGCACCTGGGCGAAGTATAACGCCCTGGTGGTAGTGGATCAGGTGCTGCTTGCCGAAGGGAAGATTGACGCCGCCGGAGGCGACCCGAAGGTGCTGGTGGATAAGCTGGAAGAAGTTGACCTGAGCCTGATGGAAATGGGTGAACCGGAAAGCAACGGCAGTTACGCTTCATACGCTGACTCTTTCCTGGATCTTCCAAACGACACCGGAGAAGAGGACAACAGCGACGAGGATGATTCTTCGTCCACTGACCACAGTGAACCAGGCCGCAGTCAAATTTACAGCGGGCCGTTTGGATCCACCAGCCCACAGCCCACTGTGCTGGCGCCCAAACCTGCTGGCGACTCCGAAGATCCATGGGGAGATGAAGGCTTCTGGCCGCCGGAGGCCGATGATTGGCACTTAATGGAGGCGGTCGTCGAAGAAACTTTTGGCGCAGACGCCTCCCCTGGGCCGGTAAAGGTTCTCGCCCGGTCGATAGAAACACACCAGGTAAAAGCAGACCCGCAGACGCCACAAACGGGGACTGCTGACCCATTCGCATTTGACCCATCTACCTTACAAGTTGAGGTTGAGGTCGAAGCCGAAGAGGAAGCAGAGATCGAGCCGGTTGAAGAAGCGTCTCTCGAAACAGCACTCGAAGCGGCGAATGACGCATCACATCTGTCAGAGGACTCGGTTTTGACAGAAACGGAGGAGGATGCCCCTCCCCACGAAATAGAAGAACCTGAAGTTCACCTAACAGGAAACCCGGCTTTACCGCTGTTCAATGTACCCGTTGTTCCTTACCAAGAAGAAACACCCCGGCCTGGAGCAGCACCGCCCGCGGCAAGACCCGGATCAGACTTGCAAGCCCCCCTGTTCTTATCCATGCCCTATCTGGTCACAATCCCCCTCCCAGGCGCGCAAGCGGAAGAAAACGCCGAACCGCGCATGGTGCGCGTTATTTTGCGCTCAACTGAGGATAAGAACCGCGATGCGCGCCGCCTGCGCCACATTTACGGCATCTTATGCTCTTACCCTGGACATGATCAATTCTCCTTTATGGTTTTTGAAAAAGGCCGGCGGTTTTTATTGGAATTTCCAAACGATACCACAGGCATCTCATCCGAACTTATCCGCAAACTGATTGAGTACGTTGGGGAAGGGAACATCAGTGTGGAAACCATAAAGATTCAGTGATTTATTCATTTATTCGTAAAGGTGTATTATGTTGAGATCGAACATTCGTACAGTGGGCGTCATGACTTCCGGGGGAGATGCGCCGGGAATAAATCCCGGCATTCGCGCTGTGGTGCGCGCGGGGCTGTCAAACGGCCTGCGCGTGATGGGGATTGAGAATGGCTACGAAGGGCTGCTGCATGGGTCTTTCCACCTGATGGGCGCTCGTGACGTGGGGGGCATTTTACAGCGGGGCGGAACGATTTTGCAAACTGCCCGCAGCATGGAATTTAAGACTCCCCAGGGCCAACGGCAGGCAATCCGCCAGTTGAATAACGCTGAGATTGACGCTTTGGTCATTCTTGGGGGCGATGGCTCCCTTAACGGCGGCTTTGCACTCTCACAGCAAGGCGTGCCGGTGGTGGGCATTCCAGCCAGCATCGACAACGATATTTATGGAACGGACATGTGCATCGGGGTGGATACGGCCCTCAACACCATTGTGGATGCAATCGACAAGCTGCGCGACACAGCCTCGTCACACAACCGGGCCTTTCTGGTGGAAGTGATGGGCCGCAACCATGGCTATCTGGCAACGCAAGCGGGCATCATCTGTGGAGCCGAAATGGTGCTGGTGCCAGAATATGAAACACCTTTCGAAGACATCGCCGCGATGGTAGATGAAGCCTATAAGCGCGGTAAAACCCATGCCATTATCGTCGTGGCCGAAGGGGCCAGCATGTCCGTAACGGAAGTGGCCGATCAGTTGGAAGAACTGAAATTGGGCTTCACCACCCGTGTGACAGTGCTGGGACATATTCAGCGCGGCGGCAAACCCACCGCCTTCGACCGTTTTCTCGCCACGCGCTTTGGCACACGGTCGATTGAGTTCTTAATGCAAGGCCAGACCGGCGTAATGACTGCATTGAACGGGCGCGACATTGATCCTGTTCCGCTGGCGACGGTGGTCTCAAAGAAGAAGGCGCTCAGCCAGGAATATTTCCATATGGCGCGCATGCTGGCGAAGTAGTAAAACCAGGCAGATAACACAAGACGGGCGCAGCTTGCGCCCGTCTTGTGTTATCTCATCCGGAAAGCGCGTTATTCTTCTTCTTTGCGCAGATGCGGGAAGAGGATCACTTCACGGATGGAGTGTTTATTGGTAAGCAGCATGACCAGGCGATCAATGCCCATCCCGAAACCACCGTTCGGGGGCATGCCGTAATACATAGCCCGCAGGTAGTCCTCATCCATGGGGTGGCGTTCTTCATCTTCCTGCCCATAGGTGCGGCCCATTTCCATAAACCGGGCTTCCTGATCCAGTGGATCATTCAACTCAGTGAAGGCATTGCACAATTCCATGCCACCCACAAACCCCTCAAAGCGCTCAACCGTCTGCGGGTCTCCCGGTTTGCTCTTAGCCAGCGGGGAGATATCGCGCGGGTAATCGTACAGGAAGGTGGGCTGAATGAAGTTAGGTTCCAGATAATCGCCAATTAGCCCGTCAATTAGTTTGCCACGCGAAGCGCCCGGTTTGGGATTCATGCCTTTGGCCCGCATGGCCTCCGCCAGGCCCTCATCCGTACGATGGGCATTGATATCGATATCCACCGCCTCAATCAGGCCCTGACGCAGCTCTACACGCCGCCAGGGTGGGTTCATATCGATCTCGTGACCATCAAAGAAAACTTTGCGGGCGCCCAACACCTGGTCACAGACCGAGGCCACCATTTCCTCCGTCAGGTCCATGACCTTGAGATAGTCGGCGTAAGCCATATAAAACTCAAGCTGGGTGAACTCCGGGTTGTGTTTGAAGGAAACCCCCTCATTGCGGAAGTCACGCCCAATCTCATACACCCGGTCAAACATCCCCACCAGCAGCCGTTTGAGATACAGCTCAAAAGAAATCCGGAGGTAAAGCTCCTGTTTGAGTTGATTGTGATGGGTAACAAACGGCTGGGCCGCAGCGCCGCCGTAGATGGGCTGCAGCACAGGCGTTTCCACTTCCAAAAAGCCGCGGTCATCGAGGAACTGGCGCAGCGCGCTCACAGTTTTCGAACGGGCGCGGAAGATCTCACGCACTTCAGGATTGACCACGAGATCAGCATAACGCTGGCGGAAGCGCAGCTCGGCATCTGCCAGGGTGGCATGGCGCACCACTTTGCCATCCACCACTTCGTCCTTCGCGGCGGGCAAGGGTGTGATGGCTTTTGCCAGCATCTGGAAGGTTTGCACCTGCACGCTGATCTCGCCAGAGCGCGTGCGCATCATCACACCGCTGCCCTGGAGGAAATCGCCCAGGTCAAAATCCGTGCGGAAGCGTTCCATCGCTTCCTCGCCAACCTCATTGACTCGCAAAAACAATTGAATGCGGCCAGTGCCATCTTCAATATGGGCAAAAATGAGCTTGCCCATCAGGCGCATTGAGCGCAAACGCCCGGCAACCGCCACCTGCACAAACTCCTGGCTGCCAGACGCTTCAGCCGCTTCAAAGGCTGCAATCGCCTCAGCAAGCGTATGAGTCACACTCGCGCGAGTGGGGTAAGGCTCCACCCCAGTAGCGCGCATCCGTTCCACTTTCTCAACTCGGATTCGTTCAAGATCTGATAATTCCATCTCTTACACCTTCAACTAAACGTCTATAAAGCTGACTGTACTCAAACAAAAACCCCGCCCGTTATGAGAGCACCGGTTCGAAACCAGGGCCCTTTGCGGGCAGGGTTGATTTATCACTACCCCGCAGTCTACTCCAACTTCAAAATGTGCACAGTGAATGCGCCAGCCGGAGCATCCACCTGTACACGTTCACCTGCTTTCCGGTTCAAGAGAGATCGGCCTAAAGGAAACTCGTTAGAAATTCTGCCATTGACAGGATCAGCTTCCGCCGCCCCAACGATGGTATAAATCTCCGGTTCCATCTCATCTTCCTGAATAGTGACCGTTGAACCAACCTGTACCATACCGGTCGATTGAGCGCCTTCAATTACACGCGCGGTTGCCAGTAAGACCTCGAGTTCTTTAATGCGGCCTTCCACGAACGCCTGCTCGTTTTTTGCGGCTTCGTATTCAGCATTCTCGATTAATTCACCACCCTCCATGGCTTCATGAAGGCGATTGGCAATCTCCTCGCGTTTCTTAGTACGAAGATACTCTAACTCCTCTTGCAGTTTTTGATAGCCTTCACGAGTGAGGAAAGAGGTAGGCATAGCTTATTCCTTATCCAATATCCAATTTGGTTTCTAGTGGGAAAGCCTTATTTAAATAACAAAAACACTCCAATATGGAGCGATTTCCCAACGAATAGAACGCTGTCCTCGCAACCGTAAGATTGTGAGGACAGCATTAATATAGCATACTTTGATTAAACTTGCAAGAAGTTGCGGAAAATTACAGGCAACTTCCACAAAATCAGGCTGGCTGAGTAGCCATAAAGGTCGCGCCGCGGTGCAAGGCCTGCATGTTTAGCGGCAGCAGGCGATGATGACGGACAGGCAGGTGCGCTGTCAGGGCGTGCTCCACCGCTTCCAGTGAAAGCACCGGCAGGTTGGCAAGCAGCCCCCCAAGTAAAACCATATTCGTCATGCGCCGGTCGCCCAATTCTTCGGCAATTTCGTTGCCCGGCACCAACACAGTGCGGATATCTTCACGTTCAACAGGCCGATTAATCAAAGATGAATTGACTACCAAAACACCACCCGGCGCGAGAACACTTTCGTATTTATTGAGAGAGGGTAAGTTCATCGCGATGATGGCCTTGGGGTTGCGCACCAGCGGTGAACCGATTTCCTCATCGGCGATGACAACCGTACAGTTGGCCGTACCGCCGCGCATCTCGGGGCCATAGGAGGGAATCCAGGTGACTTCGCGGCCTTCGTCCATGGCGGCATACGCCAGCAGCTGACCGGCAAACAAGACTCCTTGCCCACCAAAACCAGCAATCGTTACTTCGGTTTGCATACTTCTCTTCCCCTTAGATCTTTACCTCGGCAACTGCCGGGGAAACTTTATAATCGCCCAGGGGGTAGAAGGGGACCATTTTCTCTTCAACCCACTTCATCGACTGAACTGGAGTCATGCCCCAGTTGGTAGGGCAAATGGAAAGCAGCTCTACCAACGAGAAGCCCAGACCGCGCACCTGCACTTCAAAGGCAGTACGGATGGCCTTTTTAGCCAGACGAATGTTCTTGGGGTCGTGCAGGCTGCGGCGCACCACGTAACCAGCGCCATCCAGTGTGGCAATCAACTCAGAAGCGCGCACCGGGTAGCCCATTGTCTCTACATCACGACCATTGGGCGAAGAAGTGGTCTTCTGCCCGGGTAGTGTGGTGGGGGCCATCTGCCCGCCGGTCATGCCAAAGTTGGCGTTGTTGATAAAAAACACGGTGATGTTTTCTCCACGCGCCGCAGCATGGACAATTTCACCCATGCCAATGGAAGCCATGTCACCATCCCCTTGATAGGTCAGCACGACACGATCCGGAAGCACGCGTTTCACGCCAGTCGCCATGGCAGGCGCCCGCCCGTGTGGGGCCTGAACAAAGTCAAAGTCAAAGTAATTGTAAGCAAATACAGAGCAGCCGACCGAAGCCACGCCAATGGTGCGCTCGCGCAGACCCATCTCGTCAATCACCTCTGCGATCAGGCGATGAGCCACACCGTGAGTGCAGCCTGGACAGTAATGCGTGTTGACATCTGCCAGTGAGCGAGGCCGGGAATAAACTAACTGTTCGTTCGTAGGTTCAGCAATCGCCATTCTTCCGCCTCCTAATTCATGCTCGTGACTTGAGCAATACGCTTCAGCCAGCGATCGCGCGGGTGACCAGCCAGAGAAAAGTTACCTGCGGCCAGGCTGCGGATTTCGTCAAGAATTTCATCCGGGAAGGGGATCACGCCGCCCATCCGGCCGTAAAACTCCACCGGCACGCGACCAGCAGCCGCCAGGCGCACATCTTCAAGCATCTGGCCTGAATTCATTTCCACAACCAGCATCCCTTCCATCTGAGAACTGAGTTCAGCAACGGCCTGAGTAGGGAACGGGCTGAGCGTGATAGGTCGCAGCAAGCCGACCGGAATGCCTTCTGCCCGCGCTGCACGTACCGCAGAGAGCGCTACCCGCCCGGCTGAACCAAAGCCCACGACAGCAAAGCGGGCATCTTCCAGGAAGTAAGATTTATAACGCACCTCGTTGGCCTCCACTTCTTGCCAGCGGCGCAAGATACGCAGGTTGGTCTCCTCTTCCTCTTCAGGGTTGAGATAAATAGAGCTGAGCATATTCCGTTCGCGGCCCTTCGCGCCGGTAGCGGCCCAGGCGGGGAAGGTCGTTTGCAAAGGTTTCATCTCTGGCAGTTCTGCCGGTTCCATCATCTGCCCCAGGCTGCCATCTAACAGAACGACCGTAATGAAACGATATTTTTCAGCCAGATCAAAGGAGAGCATGGTCAGATCGATGGCCTCCTGCACACTGGCAGGCGCCAGGACAATGGCGCGATAGTCTCCGTGACCGCCGCCGTGGACAATTTGGTTATAGTCTGCCTGGGCAGGGGCGATATTGCCCAGGCCCGGGCCACCACGCATTACATCCACCAGCACCATCGGAACTTCAGTGCCGGCGATATACGAAAGCCCTTCCATCATCAGGCTGATGCCCGGACTGGAAGAGGAGGTCATTACACGCGCGCCAGTACAAGCCGCGCCATAAACCATGTTGATCGCGCCCAGTTCGCTTTCGGCCTGCACGAATGCCCGGCCCAAATCAGGCATGCGGCGCGACATCCACTCTAAAAGTTCTGTTTGAGGTGTAATGGGATATCCAAAGTAAGCCTGCAGACCGGCGCGAATGGCCGCCTCTGCGATCGCTTCGTTCCCCTTCATTAATTCACGAGCCATACGTTCCTTTCCTCCCTAATGAACCCGTGCCTGGGTCGTTTCACGATAGACGACAATGGCCGCTTCGGGGCAAACCAACGCGCAAATACCGCAGCCTGTGCAGCCTTCCGCAATCAGTTCGGCAGGGTGGTAGCCTTTCGCGGTAATCCGCTCAGCATCCAACGCCATTACCTCTTGCGGACAGGCACTTACACACAGTTCACAACCCTTACAATAGGCTTCATTTACGACAATTCGACCCTTTGGGGGCATCCCGTCCTCCTGTTGAAATTTCCGAGCATCATTTGTCGTATTCCGACAAAATCAGTGCTAATCTCGGATTACCCTCATTATCCCTTCCTTTTAATAGTGTTGAAAGTGTCAACCGTCATTCTTGGATATATACAAAAATCCTCAATGGTCAGACAATTAAATGTCATAAAAGATGCATCATTTTTGTAAAAGAACAATATAATATGAGTACAATCAGGATCCGGGCCGGTTTGCGAACAAGAAAGCCTACTATTTTTGTCGCAATATGACAGGTCACAGGTGTTTAAGGTGACCAATATTACTTCCGTAAATCAACATTTCACAATAGACTCTGTAAGTTGAAGAACCCGGATACTAGATGTATAGACCGGCATTATTGGACCAACCAAGATAAGAGTCTCCATTAGACTTTTTTCGGATCAATCTGTTAATTTATGGAGTGAGCCTCATGACGACGCGTCAAATGGTAACAATTGATGCAAACGAAGCAGTAGCATACGTGGCTTACCGGCTGAACGAAGTGGTTGCGATTTACCCAATCACCCCATCCTCTGGTATGGGAGAATTCGCGGATGCCTGGTCTGCTGCAAAAATTCCAAACTTATGGGGAACAGTCCCCCTGGTTGCAGAAATGCAATCTGAAGGTGGTGCTTCAGGTGCTGTACACGGCGCACTGCAAGCGGGCGCTTTAACCACGTCCTTCACCGCCTCACAGGGGTTGTTGTTAATGATCCCCAACATGTACAAAATTGCTGGTGAACTGACCCCGGCGGTTCTGCATGTTTCCGCCCGCTCGCTGGCTTACCAGGCACTGTCTATCTTTGGTGATCACTCGGACGTGATGGCTGTGCGCACCACCGGCTGGGGCATGTTAGCCTCGCGCTCGGTGCAAGAAGCGCAAGACATGGCGCTGATCTCCCAGATAGCGTCGCTCGAATCGCGCATTCCGTTCCTGCACTTCTTTGATGGCTTCCGCACTTCGCACGAAGTCAACAAGATTGTGCGCCTGACGGAAGACGAAATGCGCTCCATGGTCAACGAAGATGCCATCCGGGCTCACCGCGAACGCGCCCTCTCGCCAGATCATCCAGTGCTGCGCGGCACAGCACAGAACCCCGATGTTTACTTCCAGGGCCGCGAAACGGTCAACCCGTACTACGCCCGCACGCCTGAAATCGTCGCGAAGACGATGGAAAAATTTGCTGAAGTCACCGGCCGTGAATATCACCTGTTTGACTACGTTGGCGCAGAAGATGCAGAGCGGGTGATCATTGTGATGGGTTCTGGCGCTGAGACGGCTGAAGAAACAGCCAAGTATCTGAACCAGAATGGTGAAAAGGTCGGCGTCATTACCGTCCATCTTTACCGTCCATTCTCGGTTGAACACTTGATGATGGCGCTGCCCGCCACCACCAAGGCGATTGCCGTTCTGGACCGGACGAAGGAATCGGGCGCTACGGGTGAACCACTCTACGAAGATATCGTCACTGCCATTAACGAAGGTCTGGCGCAGGGCAATGCCCCATTCGCCGCAAATCCGCGCGTCATTGGCGGCCGCTATGGTTTGTCCTCCAAAGAATTTACACCGGCGATGGTCAAAGCGGTCTACGACGAACTGACCAAATCCGCACCGAAGAATCACTTCACCATTGGTATTAACGATGACGTGAGCTTCACCAGCCTGGAATTCGATCCAGAGTTCGAAATTGAAGATCCTCAGACCGTGCAGTGCGTGTTCTTTGGCCTGGGCTCAGATGGCACCGTAGGTGCGAACAAGAACTCGATCAAGATCATCGGTGAAGAAACAGAAAACTGGGCCCAAGGCTACTTCGTATACAACTCGAAGAAGTCTGGCTCGGTCACCATTTCGCACCTGCGCTTTGGTCCGCGCCCCGTTCGTGCCCCTTATCTGATCAACAAAGCTCAGTTCGTGGCCTGCCACCAGTTTAGCTTCCTGGAGCGGCTCGACATGCTCCGCTATGCTAAGAAGGGCGGCGTTTTCCTGCTGAACAGCATCTACAGTGCTGATGAGGTGTGGGATCATTTGCCGCGCGAGGTGCAGAAAGACATCATCAAAAAGCAGCTGCGCTTCTATGTAATCGACGCGCATGAAGTGGCCCAGAAGACTGGCATGGGTGGCCGCATCAATACCATCATGCAGACCTGCTTCTTCGCCATCAGTGGTGTACTGCCGCGCGATCAGGCAATCGAAGAGATCAAGAAGAGCATCAAGAAGACCTACGGGAAACGCGGTGACGCAGTTGTCCAGCGGAACTATGCAGCGGTCGACCAGACGCTTGAGAACCTGCATGAAGTGAAGGTTCCGGCTGAAGTGACCAGCGAAGTAAGCCGCCGCCAGGCCGTTGCTGATCAGGCGCCCGAGTTCGTTCGCAGTACGCTTGGCCCAATGTTGATCTATGAAGGCGATGCGATTCCGGTGAGCCAGATGCCGGTTGACGGCACCTTCCCCACTGGCACAGCACAATGGGAAAAACGCAATATTTCTCTGGAAATCCCAGAGTGGGACCCCGCCATTTGTATTCAGTGCGGTAAGTGTGCGATGGTGTGTCCGCACGCTGTCATTCGCACCAAGGTTTATGAACCATCTCTATTAGAAGGTGCTCCGGCGACCTTCAAGTCGATGGACGCTAAGTTCAGAGAGCTGCCCGGCACGAAGTACACCATCCAGGTATCTCCGGAAGACTGCACCGGCTGCGCGCTGTGTGTGGAAGTCTGCCCGGCAAAAGACAAGACTCAGGTAGGTCGCAAAGCCCTGAATATGGTGGCTCAACCACCTTTGCGCGAGACAGAAAGCGCAAACTGGGACTTCTTCTTGGCCCTGCCGGAAGGCGATCCGTGTACAACTGCCCCGACCACTGTCAAGAATTCGCAGCTCTTACAACCCCTGTTTGAGTTCTCGGGCGCTTGCGCCGGCTGCGGTGAAACCCCGTACGTCAAACTGCTCTCGCAGTTGTTTGGCGACAGGTCTGTCATCGCGAATGCCACTGGCTGCTCCTCCATCTACGGCGGCAACCTGCCGACCACACCGTGGAGCAAGAATAAGGAAGGCCGTGGTCCAGCCTGGTCGAACTCGTTGTTTGAAGATAACGCTGAGTTTGGCATGGGCATGCGCCTGACACTGGATAAGCAGCATGAATTTGCTCAAGAGCTGGTTCAGGCGCTGTCCGAGCAGATCGGCAAGTCGCTGGCGACGGCGATTTTGGAAGCCGATCAGACCACTGAAGGCGGCATCCGTGGTCAGCGTGAACGTGTGGCGATCCTTAAGCAGCGTCTGGCTGAAATTCAGGACCCACGTGCGCGCAAGCTGGAAGATGTTGCCGATGTGCTCGTTCGCAAGAGCGTGTGGATCCTCGGTGGTGACGGTTGGGCTTACGATATCGGTTACGGTGGCCTCGACCATGTTCTGGCTTCGGGCCGCAATGTAAACGTGCTGGTGCTGGATACCGAAGTGTATTCGAATACCGGCGGTCAGTCCTCCAAGGCCACCCCGCGCGCCGCAGTTGCGAAGTTCGCGGCGAACGGCAAGAGCCTGCCCAAGAAAGACCTGGGCATGATCGCAATGGCTTACGGTTATGTCTACGTGGCGCACATCGCCATGGGCGCAAATGATCAGCAGACTCTGCGGGCCTTCCTCGAAGCAGATGCTTACGACGGCCCCTCCCTGATCATCGCTTACAGCCATTGTATCGCGCACGGTATTGACATGCGCAAGGGTTTGGATCAGCAGAAGCTGGCTGTCAATTCTGGCATCTGGCCGCTGTATCGCTACAACCCGCTCAATGCGGAAGTTGGCAAGAACCCGCTGACGATCAACTCCAGAGATCCGTCGATACCCGTTCAGGAATACGCCTACAATGAAACGCGCTATCGGATGCTGATGCAGGCTGACGAAGCACGCGCTGAACAACTGATGCAAGAAGCGCGCGAAGATGTCACCAAACGCTGGAACCTGTACAAGCAGATGGCAGCTATGCAATACAAACCTGACGGAACACCGGACGAAGAGTAAGAATCTGAATGAATAGTGGAGATTACCTGTTAGTTCCAGGTAATCTCCACTGAACGAATTCTCGAAACAGGATGATTTCTTCAACAGGTTGATCTGAAGGATATGACACCGAGGGGTGTGTGCGCTTGCAAGCAAAGTTAGATTTGCAAACACACACCCCTCGATTTATGATCAATCTGGAAAAGAAAAGTAAAATAAAATCGTACTTATTGCAGGGCTAAACTTTCTTGGGAGGTTCAAATGGCTGACCTGAGTACTTCATACCTTGGACTGAAATTGAAGAATCCGGTGGTCGCATCGGCTTCACCAATCTCGAAGAAACTGGATGGCATTCGCAGCCTGGCAGACGCTGGGGCAGGTGCTGTAGTGATGTATTCGCTGTTCGAAGAACAGATCATGCAGGAAGGACTGGCGCTCAATCACTTTCTGACGCGCGGCACCGAATCTTTTCCTGAAGCAATCACTTATTTCCCGGATCTGGGTAATTACAATATTGGGCCAGATGAATATCTGGAACTGATCCAGAAGGCAAAGCAAGCGGTTGACGTTCCGATTATCGGCAGTCTGAACGGCGTTTCTACCGGTGGTTGGACTGAATACGCCAAGAAGATTGAAGAAGCTGGCGCGGATGCGTTGGAACTGAATGTTTACTACATCCCCACCGACGTGAACCTGAGCAGCCAGGAAGTAGAGCAGTCGTACATCAACCTGGTGAAAGACGTGCGTGGGCAGGTGAGCATTCCGCTGGCCGTCAAGCTGAGCCCCTTCTTCACGGCTCTGCCGCACCTGGCGAACCAACTGGTTGAAGCTGGTGCGAACGGCCTGGTGTTGTTCAACCGCTTTATCCAGCCTGACCTGGATATTGAGACGTTGGAAGTGACTCCGAATGTGGTACTAAGCAACTCAAACGAACTGCGGCTGCCGCTGCGCTGGATCGCAATCCTGTACGGGCGCGTTGCAGCGGATATGGCGCTGACTTCTGGCGTTCATACAGCCCAGGATGTGTTGAAATCGCTGATGGCTGGCGCAAGCGTCACCATGCTGGCATCGGAACTGCTGGCGAACGGCACACAGCGTGTGAGCGCCATTCTGGATGAAATGCAAAACTGGATGGAAAAGTATGAGTATGTTTCTGTCCAACAGATGCAAGGCAGCATGAGCCAGAAGGCGGTTGCAGAACCGGCGGCTTTTGAGCGCGCGAATTACATGAAGGCCCTCTCCAGCTACGATAACCGTCTTTCATAAGACAACTTCTCTAAGCGTAATAAAGATGGTCTCATTTGAGGCCATCTTTTTTTATTCCCCCACACGCAGATACAAAACAAACACCCCCAACTTAAAAGTTGGGGGTGTGGGTCCGTGAGAACGGAGCAGATCAATCAATGAATAAGACCAGGCGCCTAATCTTCCGCTTCCACTGGAGTAGTTTCGTGAGTTTTCTTCTGGCGGTAGACAATCCGTCCACGTGTCAGATCATAGGGAGACATTTCTACGCGGACGTGATCGCCCAGCAGGATACGAATGTAATACTTCCGCATCCGACCGGAGAGATAGGCTAAAACTTCATGCCCATTATCCAGGCGTACTTTAAACTGAGTGCCAGGTAAAGCTTCAATGATAGTGCCTTCTACCTGAATTTTATCTTCTTCTTTCGCCATTTACACCTCCTGAACTTGCCCTAACGAAAAGGAATCGGCCCGGGCGTTATTCCGTACAAGTTGAACTTAATCCGACGATCTGCTGTACTGGCGACGCTTAATTCGGCGAATGGCTTTCTTCTTCTCCACACGGCGCAGCTCACTCTTACTAATGAACCAACGTTTACGGCGGACGGTGCTAAGCACGCCACTCTTCACAACCTTTTTACGGAACCGCTTTAGAAGCTGATCCTGCGATTCATTCGGGCGCAAAACAACAACTGCCACTTTCTCTCACCTCCCTTCTTTGTAAAAGATAGGAGTTGAAACAATTGCACGATAAAAAACTCGGCTGGGATCTAAAATGCAGCCGAGTTCGTGCAGCGTTTTTGTTTCAATAATTATCTCGGTAGCATCTCGCATGCGAAATGTTGAGGTCCTCCTGAGCTTGCTAATCGCTTCAAACTTCTACGTTTTTGCTGATAATGGCTCAGTCAAACCAGCAGTAAAAACTGCTGGTAAAATCCGCATAAAGCCAGCACTCCAATTATACCTTAAGAACCATTATTCGTCAATTTAACGAATGTGTCGGTTAAACGAAAAAAGTCTTTTGGCAACGACCTACTCTCCCAGGGGGTCGCCCCCCAAGTACCATCGGCGCTGACGGCCTTAACGACCGGGTTCGGGATGTAACCGGGTGTACCACCGTCGCTCCAATCACCAAAAGACTTTCATCTACTGTTTTATAGAGATCACAATCAGTGTGTTTGACGCATTTGAGGGTTGGAAAAAGAATTGAATTCTCCACACCACGCAAGAAACCTTCGGTCATTAGTACGGCTTAGCTGCACACATTGCTGTGCTTCCACACGCCGCCTATCCAGCAGGTAGTCTACCTGCGACCTTACTTCTTTCGAAGAGAGGGATCTTATCTTGAGGCATGCTTCCCACTTAGATGCTTTCAGCGGTTATCATTGCCAGACATGGCTACCCAGCGATGCCGTTGGCACGACAACTGGCACACTAGCGGTCTGTCCACCCCGGTCCTCTCGTACTAGGGGCAGCTCCTCTCAAATCCCTTACGCCCACAGCGGATAGAGACCGACCTGTCTCACGACGGTCTGAACCCAGCTCGCGTACCGCTTTAACGGGCGAACAGCCCGACCCTTGGGACCTTATCCAGCCCCAGGATGCGATGAGCCGACATCGAGGTGCCGAGCGAAGTCGTCGATGTGAACTCTTGGACTTCACCAGCCTGTTATCCCCGGGGTAGCTTTTATCCGGTAAGCCACGGCCCTTCCACTCAGTACCGTGGGATCACTAAGCCCGACTTTCGTCTCTGCTCGACGCGTTGGTCTTGCAGTCAAGCTCCCTTATGCCTTTGCACTCTACGGTTGGTTTCCATTCAACCTGAGGGAACCTTTGGGCGCCTCCGTTACCTTTTAGGAGGCGACCGCCCCAGTCAAACTGCCTGCCTGGCACGGTCCCTCAACCCGTTTCGGGTTTGAGGTTAGGGTCTAAACATGCTCAGGGTGGTATTTCACCGTCGGCTCCACCGACGCTGACGCGCCAGCTTCTCAGCCTCCCACCTATCCTACACAGACCATGCCCAAACTCAATGCCAAGTTGCAGTAAAGCTCCACGGGGTCTTTTTGTCCTGCTGCGGGTAGGCCGCATCTTCACAGCCATTTCAATTTCGCCGGGTCCTTCGTCGAGACAGTGCTCTAGTTGTTACGCCGTTCGTGCGGGTCGGAACTTACCCGACAAGGAATTTCGCTACCTTAGGACCGTTATAGTTACGGCCGCCGTTCACCGGGGCTTCGGTTCAAAGCTTCGCTTGCGCTAACCTCTCCCCTTAACCTTCCGGCACTGGGCAGGCGTCAGCCCCTATACGTCGTCTTTCGACTTCGCAGAGACCTGTGGTTTTGTTAACCAGTCACTAGAGCCGCTTTGCTGCGACCCCAGCCAGCTACGCTTGCGCTCACCAGCCAGGGCACCCCTTCTCCCAAAGTTACGGGGCTAATTTGCCTAATTCCTTAACGAAGGTTCTCCCGTTCGCCTGAGTGTACTCCACTCGTCTACCAGTGTCGGTTTGCGGTACAGGCAGATTACGTTCATCACTTAGCGGCTTTTCTGGGCAGCAAGGCTCAACTCACTTATGCCTCTGGGGCTCGCCACGGGCTCTCAACTCAAGCGGCGGATTTCCCTACCGCTCTCTTCGTCTGACAACCCATGCACCCGCACCACCATTCGCGGGCTGGCCTACCTCGCTGCGTCCCCGCTTCGCTCCCGTAATCTGGTCCCGGAATGTTGACCGGGTATCCATCGCCTACGCCTTTCGGCCTCGGCTAAGGCCCTGACTAACCCGACGCGGATTGACCTGCCGTCGGAAACCTTAGACATACGGCGAACACGGTTCTCACGTGTTTTACGCTACTCATGCCTGCATTCTCACTTCTGTCCGCTCCAGCCGTCCTTCCGGTCGACCTTCTCCGCTGACAGAACGCTCCCCTACCGCTTGCGTTTCCGCAAGCCCATGGCTTCGGTACCAAACTTAGCCCCGTTCAGTTTTCCGCGCAGGATCACTAGACCAGTGAGCTATTACGCACTCTTTAAAGGGTGGCTGCTTCTAAGCCAACCTCCTGGTTGTTTCCGTAACCCCACATCGTTTCCCACTTAGTTTGGATTTGGGGACCTTAGCCGATGATCTGGGCTGTTTCCCTTTTGACCACGAATCTCATCACCCGTAGTCCGACTGTCATGCTCTACCCTCAAAGAGAGCAAGTGCTGGCATTCGGAGTTTGATTGGGTTTGGTAAGCGCTAAGCCCCCTAGCCCATTCAGTGCTCTACCTCCAGCACTCAACACATGACGCTAGCCCTAAAGCTATTTCGGGGAGAACAAGCTATCTCCGAGTTCGTTTGGCATATCACCTCTACCCACAGCTCATCCCCTAATTTTGTAACATTAGTAGGTGCGGGCCTCCACGGGCTTTTACCCCCGTTTCACCCTGGCCATGGGTAGCTCACCCGGTTTCGTGTCTAATCCCTGCGACTGTTCGCCCTATTCAGAACTCGCTTTCGCTCCGGCTTCGACTGTCACTGTCTTAACCTCGCCACAGAGATTAACTCGCAGGCTCATTCTCCAAGAGGCACGCCGTCAGGCCTGGCAGTGCGCACCCGGGTTTCCCCGGAGCACCAACCTGCTATTGCCCTTCGACTGCTTGTAGGCTTAGGGTTTCAGGTTCTATTTCACTCCCCTCACTGGGGGACTTTTCACCTTTCCCTCACGGTACTTGTTCACTATCGGTCGCCAAGTGTATTTAGCCTTGGAGAGTGGACTCCCCAGCTTCCTGCCGGATTAGCGTGCCCGGCAGTACTCAGGTGCCTGACGGAAGTCGATCGGCTTTCGCATACGGGACTATCACCCGCTTTGGTAGGCTTTCCCACACCTTTCTGCTAGCCTTTCGTTTGGTAACTCCCATTTGTCAGGTCCTACAACCCCGGAGTGCTTGCACCCCGGTTTGGGCTTTTCCCTTTTCGCTCGCCACTACTCAGGGAATACTTTCTTTTCCTCTGGGTACTTAGATGTTTCAGTTCCCCAGGTGCCCTCCTCAATCCCTATGTGTTCAGGATTGGGTGCTAGCGGTTCGCGCTAGCGGGTTTCCCCATTCGGATATCCCCGGATCATCGCCTGTTCACGGCTCCCCGAGGCTTTTCGCAGTGACCCACGTCCTTCTTCGGCACTTGGCGCCTAGGCATTCACCCTAAGCCCTTGTAGCTTCTCACGTGATGCAGAGAATTCAATTCTCTTTCATCTTGCTTCTTCTTCTTATCTTTCCAGCATCTCTCATGCTGTTTTCGATGCGCCATACACACTATGTGATTGTTAAGGTTCTGACCGTTTGACCGGTCTTGAGTACCACTCATTTTTCAATCAGGAGTACTCAAGACCTATCAAGCTTATTCTTATTTACTTCTAGAAACACAGAAGCCCGGCTTACCACCGGGCCACTTCTACTTCATCCCATATGGTATCGCCTGCTATTCGCTTATGCCTTGCTCTCACCGTGCTTCAAATGATTAGTTTCCTTTTCTCATTTCGGGTCAGTGGAGATGAGGGGATTCGAACCCCTGACCTCCGCCGTGCAAAGGCGGCGCTCTCCCAACTAAGCTACATCCCCGAACTGCCGGGCAAAGTGGGCCTTTCAGGACTCGAACCTGAGACCTCGCCCTTATCAGAGGCGCGCTCTAACCAACTGAGCTAAAAGCCCAAACGATTTGCCTTAACAACTGAAGAGTGACAGGAAAACGCATAGACTAGCTCAGCGCATAAGAGACCTCATCACCGCTGACGAGGATTTTCAAGGTTTGGCAAACTTGCGTTCGCCCAAGGAGTTGGAACCCCTGCCGAAGCAGTGGCTCGCGGTTCTCCCTAGAAAGGAGGTGATCCAGGCGCACCTTCCGGTACACCTACCTTGTTACGACTTCGTCCCAGTCACCAGCCCCACCCTCGACGGCTCCTTCCTTACGGTTCGGATACCGGCTTCAGGTGTTGCCAGCTCCCATGACGTGACGGGCGGTGTGTACAAGGCCCGGGAACGTATTCACCGCAGTATAGCTGACCTGCGGTTACTAGCAACTCCATCTTCATGCAGGCGGGTTGCAGCCTGCAATCTGAACTGAGACCGGCTTTGCGGATTGGCTTCACCTCGCGGTTTCGCAACCAACTGTACCGGCCATTGTAGCGTGTGTGTAGCCCAGGACATAAAGGCCATGCTGACTTGACGTCATCCCCACCTTCCTCCAGCTTAAGACTGGCAGTCCCGCGTGACACTTGTAACACGCAGAGAGGGTTGCGCTCGTTAGCGGACTTAACCGAACATCTCACGACACGAGCTGACGACAGCCATGCAGCACCTGTGAATGCTCCCCGAAGGGTCGGTCCGGTTTCCCTTCCCTACCACATTCATGTCAAACCCTGGTAAGGTTCTTCGTGTAGCATCGAATTAAACCACACGCTCCGCTGCTTGTGCGGGCCCCCGTCAATTCCTTTGAGTTTTAACCTTGCGGCCGTAGTCCCCAGGTGGTGAACTTATCGCGTTTGCTTCGACAGTGATCGGTTCTACCCGACCACCGCCAAGTTCACATCGTTTACGGCTAGGACTACCGGGGTCTCTAATCCCGTTTGCTACCCTAGCTTTCGCGTCTGAGCGTCAGAAATGGTCCAGAAGGCCGCCTTCGCCACTGGTGTTCCTCCGGATATCTACGCATTTCACCACTACACCCGGAATTCCACCTTCCCCTACCATTCTCCAGTCTGCCAGTTTTGAGCGACCTCTCCCGGTTGAGCCAGGAGCTTTCACACCCAACTTATCAGACCGCCTGCACGCGCTTTACACCCAGTAAATCCGGATAACGCTCGCCTCCTACGTGTTACCGCGGCTGCTGGCACGTAGTTAGCCGAGGCTTATTCGTGAGGTACCGTCCTTCCTCGTCCCTCACAAAAGTGCTTTACAACCCGAAGGCCTTCATCGCACACGCGGCGTTGCTGGTTCAGACTTGCGTCCATTACCAATATTCCCTACTGCTGCCACCCGTAGGTGTATGGACCGTGTTTCAGTTCCATTGTGGGGGGTCACCCTCTCAGGTCCCCTACCCGTCATCGCCTTGGTAAGCCGTTACCTTACCAACTAGCTGATGGGACGCAGGCCCCTCCCGAAGCGATTTTCACCGTTTCCTCAAGCTTCTCTAACTCCCTTGAGCACATGGGGTATTAGCGAGCCTTTCGGCTCGTTATCCCCCCCTTCGGGGCAGGTCACCAACGCGTTACTCACCCGTTCGCCACTGATCTCCGAGGAGATCCGTTCGACTTGCATGTATTAGGCACGCCGCCAGCGTTCATCCTGAGCCAGGATCAAACTCTCCGCATAAAAGAGTTTGTTTCTCACTTGCCGTAGCAAATGATTATTTCAAAATTTACTCAAACGAACAACAGGTTTTCGTCTTCCTATCACTCTTCAGTTGTTAAGGTGCTTTTTTTTCAAAGATCAGACCGCAAAAGGAAGGCCACCGAGAAACACAGACAAAACGACCGATGTCTTCGTTATCCTCCAACATCGGCTGCGTTCACGCTGATGCCCCCGAGAATTGCCTTCATTCGTTGGCTCTTCACTTTTTATTGATCTTGGCGCTTTGGGATTTCATCCCGCACGCTCATGATCACTTCCTTGATTGCGTGTTTTATTTTACTCGCCAATCAAGATTTTGTCAAGGGATTTCGCAAAAGATTTTTCAATCCGGTTTTTGAATTCCCACCGGGTTTTTCCGGCGCTGCCGATCTTTCAACCGGACAACGGAAGTGATTATACGATAAATCATATAGATGTCAAGGTTTTTTAACAACAGTTTAGCACGGGCTTTCCAGGCATTGATTCTGGCGAACGACCGGCTGCCCCTTCTGAATATCAGAAACAGGAATTTGCAAAAAACAATACTCCCTGTAAAGAACCTTGAAGCATCACACAAAAGCGCCTGCGCAAAAGCCATCTGAAGATAAAATGAAGTCATTCTTTCAGATTTCGTTCAAGACTCTGATACAGCACTTCACCCTCCGACGCGTGGTGCTGACCAACCGTCTGGGTGAGCCGCTGGGCATTTTACTTTATTTCACGGGTCTGCTGCAGCAGGCCCCCCTCCCAGATTGTCCAGAAGGGATATTAGCCTGGAAGCACCCATGCAGACTTTGACGCCGTCCTGCTGCTTGGGCCGCTGTATCACCTCGTACGGCCTGAGGACCGCCGCCAGGCGGTCACTGAGGCGCTCCGCGTCTTACGACCGGACGGGCCGCTGTTTGCGGGATTCATTACGCTTTATGCGCCTTTCCGAGATGCAATCGCAAAGGGCTATCTGAAACAGTATGTAGAAGACCCGGAGCGTCCGCGCCAGCTTTTGGAAACGCAAGTTGCCAACGCTGGTTTCACAGATGCCTGGTTTGCTCGGCCAGATGAGGTTGAGCCATTAATGAAGCCAGCAGGGTTAGATACGCTGGGATTGCTGGCAGTGGAAGGCTTAGCCGCCGGGCACGAAGCGCACCTAAAAACACTGGATACTGAGTCGTTCGAGTTCTGGGCAGATCTGAACTACCACTTTTGCTGTGATCCACACTTGCTTGGGGCCGCTGATCATTTGTTGTATGTGGGGAAGAAAGAGGCATATGTGTAGCACTATGACTAACTTACACGCCGTAAACTATGGCGAGTTAAAAGATACAAATCTTTTGTTAGAAGGGAAAAACAAAAAGGAGATCGGTCCTCAACTCAATGTTTCAACCAGAACCGTTGAATATAACACACCCCATTTTCTTAGAAAGCTATATCCTTTTCTGTTTGCGTTGGTAATCATCGTACTCACTACAGTGCTTTCTGCCTGCCAAAACCGTCAGGGCTCTTTACTACTACCTAATAGTCCTAAAAATGCTGCGATCAACGAGATCATGACACAGGAGCGCGAGGGTTGGCACATCGAAGCCAACTCGGTTCAAACATTTACGACCCAGGAAGTGGGCGATTGGGTGCTGGTGGGTGTGCGGCTGAACGCCCAGATCCAGAACGATGCGAGTGATCCTATCCAGCGGGTCGGATGCATCTTCGTGGAAAAGGCGACTAAGAAACCGATTTGGTGGGAAGCGTCCGATGTCGGCGCCACGTGTACAGTTCTCGACCCATAGAGTAAGGAGCCGCTCACAATAGACAGCGGGTGGGCGCGCGGCGACAATTTCCTGCAGGAACCAAAGTTCAATTTAGTATTCGGCTTTTTGGGCTCCAAAATGCCTCAGAGTATCATCATCACTTGGCAGGACGGCCAATCTACACACCTGACACCCGACCAAAACACTTTTATGGTCGTCCATCCAGGGCCAGGCCGGTCAGATTACGACAAAGTCGAGCTTTTTGGCGCAAACGGAGAACTCATTACCGTTTATCAGCGCTCAAAAGAGTGAATTTGCAACTGCTCAAGGGAATAGCGACACGCAAGGAGGGCAATAGGGTTTTCCTGCCAGGGCCAAGCGAAGAACAGCTAGCGTCCCTCGATCAGCCGGTCGTAGCGCTGTTCAAAATCCGCTCATCGTGCATCGCCCGCGCAAGCGGGTCAGAGTGCCAATCGCATCCGTCGCCTTCTGCACCCGTTTGGTCGGTCTCAAAAAGGATACCATCGGCCAGCGGCTGGTCAAACAGGTCGCCAAACCCCTCACGGACGCGCTTTAAGGGCAGGAACTGATACTGATTCAGGTACCCTGCCAGGGCACGAACCCCTGTCCCAGACTGCACCGGCTGCCGCACCTCAGATGGAAAGCTTGCTCAGTGCTCAGCGCCGCAGGCTGGACAGTGCTTGATCTCCGTCTGATGCTTCGTCACTTCCACCTGCATCGGCGGCAGATCGAAGACTTGACGCTTTTCGAGACCCTTCACCGCTACCTGCTCTAGCGACGCCTGGCAGTGTTCACAATGATCGGGCTGTTCTTCGACACCCGATCTTCTAGCGCTTGCACGCGCAGCCAATTGACCGACCGTGCGGTGTATCAGCGCAACTAGGGCTTCTCTGCCTTGGTCGTAAGCCGCATATATTTCCACATCGCCGGGTAGCTGGAATGGTTCCATCGCCTTATTGTGCTCGTGTTTCAGGATCAGGCAGTCGTCCAGGTGGGCGCCGGCAGAAGTTACTGGAGGGAACCAGGGAGCGCACCACTTGAAGAAGATTGCAAGTCTGCCGAAAAGCAGGTGTTCTTAAAGAGAGAGCAGCCTTGATGATTGTTGTAGCAGGGAAAGAGTGCATGGAGAACCTGTCAAAAGCTGCACGGCGATGAAGAGTAGACAGCGAGCCGACGACCAGAGAAGAAGACTGCCACAGTTCTCAGAATACACAGAGGGAGAAGAGGAAGCAAGGAACGGGGCGTTAAACGAAAAACGCAGGCGAAGGATATCTGCCTGCGTTCCGCGCTGCCTTAAACGAAAAAAGTCTTTTGGCAACGACCTACTCTCCCAGGGGGTCGCCCCCCAAGTACCATCGGCGCTGACGGCCTTAACGACCGGGTTCGGGATGTAACCGGGTGTACCACCGTCGCTCCAATCACCAAAAGACTTTCATCTACTGTTTTATAGATATCACAATCAGTGTGTTTGACGCATTTGAGGGTTGGAAAAAGAATTGAATTCTCCACACCACGCAAGAAACCTTCGGTCATTAGTACGGCTTAGCTGCACACATTGCTGTGCTTCCACACGCCGCCTATCCAGCAGGTAGTCTACCTGCGACCTTACTTCTTTCGAAGAGAGGGATCTTATCTTGAGGCATGCTTCCCACTTAGATGCTTTCAGCGGTTATCATTGCCAGACATGGCTACCCAGCGATGCCGTTGGCACGACAACTGGCACACTAGCGGTCTGTCCACCCCGGTCCTCTCGTACTAGGGGCAGCTCCTCTCAAATCCCTTACGCCCACAGCGGATAGAGACCGACCTGTCTCACGACGGTCTGAACCCAGCTCGCGTACCGCTTTAACGGGCGAACAGCCCGACCCTTGGGACCTTATCCAGCCCCAGGATGCGATGAGCCGACATCGAGGTGCCGAGCGAAGTCGTCGATGTGAACTCTTGGACTTCACCAGCCTGTTATCCCCGGGGTAGCTTTTATCCGGTAAGCCACGGCCCTTCCACTCAGTACCGTGGGATCACTAAGCCCGACTTTCGTCTCTGCTCGACGCGTTGGTCTTGCAGTCAAGCTCCCTTATGCCTTTGCACTCTACGGTTGGTTTCCATTCAACCTGAGGGAACCTTTGGGCGCCTCCGTTACCTTTTAGGAGGCGACCGCCCCAGTCAAACTGCCTGCCTGGCACGGTCCCTCAACCCGTTTCGGGTTTGAGGTTAGGGTCTAAACATGCTCAGGGTGGTATTTCACCGTCGGCTCCACCGACGCTGACGCGCCAGCTTCTCAGCCTCCCACCTATCCTACACAGACCATGCCCAAACTCAATGCCAAGTTGCAGTAAAGCTCCACGGGGTCTTTTTGTCCTGCTGCGGGTAGGCCGCATCTTCACAGCCATTTCAATTTCGCCGGGTCCTTCGTCGAGACAGTGCTCTAGTTGTTACGCCGTTCGTGCGGGTCGGAACTTACCCGACAAGGAATTTCGCTACCTTAGGACCGTTATAGTTACGGCCGCCGTTCACCGGGGCTTCGGTTCAAAGCTTCGCTTGCGCTAACCTCTCCCCTTAACCTTCCGGCACTGGGCAGGCGTCAGCCCCTATACGTCGTCTTTCGACTTCGCAGAGACCTGTGGTTTTGTTAACCAGTCACTAGAGCCGCTTTGCTGCGACCCCAGCCAGCTACGCTTGCGCTCACCAGCCAGGGCACCCCTTCTCCCAAAGTTACGGGGCTAATTTGCCTAATTCCTTAACGAAGGTTCTCCCGTTCGCCTGAGTGTACTCCACTCGTCTACCAGTGTCGGTTTGCGGTACAGGCAGATTACGTTCATCACTTAGCGGCTTTTCTGGGCAGCAAGGCTCAACTCACTTATGCCTCTGGGGCTCGCCACGGGCTCTCAACTCAAGCGGCGGATTTCCCTACCGCTCTCTTCGTCTGACAACCCATGCACCCGCACCACCATTCGCGGGCTGGCCTACCTCGCTGCGTCCCCGCTTCGCTCCCGTAATCTGGTCCCGGAATGTTGACCGGGTATCCATCGCCTACGCCTTTCGGCCTCGGCTAAGGCCCTGACTAACCCGACGCGGATTGACCTGCCGTCGGAAACCTTAGACATACGGCGAACACGGTTCTCACGTGTTTTACGCTACTCATGCCTGCATTCTCACTTCTGTCCGCTCCAGCCGTCCTTCCGGTCGACCTTCTCCGCTGACAGAACGCTCCCCTACCGCTTGCGTTTCCGCAAGCCCATGGCTTCGGTACCAAACTTAGCCCCGTTCAGTTTTCCGCGCAGGATCACTAGACCAGTGAGCTATTACGCACTCTTTAAAGGGTGGCTGCTTCTAAGCCAACCTCCTGGTTGTTTCCGTAACCCCACATCGTTTCCCACTTAGTTTGGATTTGGGGACCTTAGCCGATGATCTGGGCTGTTTCCCTTTTGACCACGAATCTCATCACCCGTAGTCCGACTGTCATGCTCTACCCTCAAAGAGAGCAAGTGCTGGCATTCGGAGTTTGATTGGGTTTGGTAAGCGCTAAGCCCCCTAGCCCATTCAGTGCTCTACCTCCAGCACTCAACACATGACGCTAGCCCTAAAGCTATTTCGGGGAGAACAAGCTATCTCCGAGTTCGTTTGGCATATCACCTCTACCCACAGCTCATCCCCTAATTTTGTAACATTAGTAGGTGCGGGCCTCCACGGGCTTTTACCCCCGTTTCACCCTGGCCATGGGTAGCTCACCCGGTTTCGTGTCTAATCCCTGCGACTGTTCGCCCTATTCAGAACTCGCTTTCGCTCCGGCTTCGACTGTCACTGTCTTAACCTCGCCACAGAGATTAACTCGCAGGCTCATTCTCCAAGAGGCACGCCGTCAGGCCTGGCAGTGCGCACCCGGGTTTCCCCGGAGCACCAACCTGCTATTGCCCTTCGACTGCTTGTAGGCTTAGGGTTTCAGGTTCTATTTCACTCCCCTCACTGGGGGACTTTTCACCTTTCCCTCACGGTACTTGTTCACTATCGGTCGCCAAGTGTATTTAGCCTTGGAGAGTGGACTCCCCAGCTTCCTGCCGGATTAGCGTGCCCGGCAGTACTCAGGTGCCTGACGGAAGTCGATCGGCTTTCGCATACGGGACTATCACCCGCTTTGGTAGGCTTTCCCACACCTTTCTGCTAGCCTTTCGTTTGGTAACTCCCATTTGTCAGGTCCTACAACCCCGGAGTGCTTGCACCCCGGTTTGGGCTTTTCCCTTTTCGCTCGCCACTACTCAGGGAATACTTTCTTTTCCTCTGGGTACTTAGATGTTTCAGTTCCCCAGGTGCCCTCCTCAATCCCTATGTGTTCAGGATTGGGTGCTAGCGGTTCGCGCTAGCGGGTTTCCCCATTCGGATATCCCCGGATCATCGCCTGTTCACGGCTCCCCGAGGCTTTTCGCAGTGACCCACGTCCTTCTTCGGCACTTGGCGCCTAGGCATTCACCCTAAGCCCTTGTAGCTTCTCACGTGATGCAGAGAATTCAATTCTCTTTCATCTTGCTTCTTCTTCTTATCTATTCAATCTTCTCGATCGATACTCGTGATAACACCGTTACCACCAGTACCCATCATGACTGTTTTCGATGCGCCATACACACTATGTGATTGTTAAGGTTCAGTCAGGTTAAGGTCTGCTGCTTACGCAGCACCCTTAACAACTGAAGAGTGACAGGAAAACGCCAGAGACCAGCTCTAGCTGTTGCTCCTAAGAGACCTCATCACCGCTGACGAGGATTTTCAAGGTTTGGCAAACTTGCGTTCGCCCAAGGAGTTGGAACCCCTGCCGAAGCAGTGGCTCGCGGTTCTCCCTAGAAAGGAGGTGATCCAGGCGCACCTTCCGGTACACCTACCTTGTTACGACTTCGTCCCAGTCACCAGCCCCACCCTCGACGGCTCCTTCCTTACGGTTCGGATACCGGCTTCAGGTGTTGCCAGCTCCCATGACGTGACGGGCGGTGTGTACAAGGCCCGGGAACGTATTCACCGCAGTATAGCTGACCTGCGGTTACTAGCAACTCCATCTTCATGCAGGCGGGTTGCAGCCTGCAATCTGAACTGAGACCGGCTTTGCGGATTGGCTTCACCTCGCGGTTTCGCAACCAACTGTACCGGCCATTGTAGCGTGTGTGTAGCCCAGGACATAAAGGCCATGCTGACTTGACGTCATCCCCACCTTCCTCCAGCTTAAGACTGGCAGTCCCGCGTGACACTTGTAACACGCAGAGAGGGTTGCGCTCGTTAGCGGACTTAACCGAACATCTCACGACACGAGCTGACGACAGCCATGCAGCACCTGTGAATGCTCCCCGAAGGGTCGGTCCGGTTTCCCTTCCCTACCACATTCATGTCAAACCCTGGTAAGGTTCTTCGTGTAGCATCGAATTAAACCACACGCTCCGCTGCTTGTGCGGGCCCCCGTCAATTCCTTTGAGGTTTAACCTTGCGGCCGTAGTCCCCAGGTGGTGAACTTATCGCGTTTGCTTCGACAGTGATCGGTTCTACCCGACCACCGCCAAGTTCACATCGTTTACGGCTAGGACTACCGGGGTCTCTAATCCCGTTTGCTACCCTAGCTTTCGCGTCTGAGCGTCAGAAATGGTCCAGAAGGCCGCCTTCGCCACTGGTGTTCCTCCGGATATCTACGCATTTCACCACTACACCCGGAATTCCACCTTCCCCTACCATTCTCCAGTCTGCCAGTTTTGAGCGACCTCTCCCGGTTGAGCCAGGAGCTTTCACACCCAACTTATCAGACCGCCTGCACGCGCTTTACACCCAGTAAATCCGGATAACGCTCGCCTCCTACGTGTTACCGCGGCTGCTGGCACGTAGTTAGCCGAGGCTTATTCGTGAGGTACCGTCCTTCCTCGTCCCTCACAAAAGTGCTTTACAACCCGAAGGCCTTCATCGCACACGCGGCGTTGCTGGTTCAGACTTGCGTCCATTACCAATATTCCCTACTGCTGCCACCCGTAGGTGTATGGACCGTGTTTCAGTTCCATTGTGGGGGGTCACCCTCTCAGGTCCCCTACCCGTCATCGCCTTGGTAAGCCGTTACCTTACCAACTAGCTGATGGGACGCAGGCCCCTCCCGAAGCGATTTTCACCGTTTCCTCAAGCTTCTCTAACTCCCTTGAGCACATGGGGTATTAGCGAGCCTTTCGGCTCGTTATCCCCCCCTTCGGGGCAGGTCACCAACGCGTTACTCACCCGTTCGCCACTGATCTCCGAGGAGATCCGTTCGACTTGCATGTATTAGGCACGCCGCCAGCGTTCATCCTGAGCCAGGATCAAACTCTCCGCATAAAAGAGTTTGTTTCTCACTTGCCGTAGCAAATGATTATTTCAAAATTTACTCAAACGAACAACAGGTTTTCGTCTTCCTATCACTCTTCAGTTGTTAAGGTGCTCGCATTTCCGTCCTGAGCGACAAAAAATCCGATGCCTCCCGTCTTGCTCTTCCTGGCATCGGCTTTCCGTCTTCCCGACGTTCTTGCGCCATTTCGTTTGTTATCGATTGCGCCCGTCAGAGCGCAGTCTCTCGTTCATCGCGAGGTTCAGGATTATACATCCTTTCTCGCTTTTGTCAAGGGTCACCTTGATTTTGTTTTGGAGACTGCCAACCGGTTGTTTCCGGTCACGATCTCTTTCGGGCAACGAGACGCAATTCTACCTGCCCTACCCCCCTTTGTCAAGGGTTATCCAAAACTGGTTTTTGCCTTTTTTGTCATAGGTCTGCCACTGTGGGGCGAAACCATGCTGTCGCTGTGAATTGGTCTTTCATCGCTGCAGCGGGCTGTATTATACGCATCTACTGCTGCTCGTCAAGCCTTTTGCCAAAACTAAAGCTTATGACAGACTTAGGTAAATGCTCCCGATGCTATAATTCTCTCATGCGCTACGAAAACATTCACAACCTTCAAATACCTAAGATCGGATTCGGAACATGGACAATTGGCGGGCGGGATCACGCCGATCCGTCCTGGGATGAAAAGTCATTATTGGCGCTGCGCTCAGCGTTAGCACTTGGCTATACCCACTTTGATACCGCCGAGAACTATGCAGCCGGGCACTCCGAGGAACTGGTTGGCAGGGCCATCCAGGAAGCAGGCATGCCGCGGGAGAAATTGTTTATTACCTCCAAGGTTAAATCCTATCACCTTCAAGATGAGGATGTGCTGCGCGCTTGTGAGGACAGCCTGCACCGGCTGGAGATGGAGTACCTGGATTTGTATTTGATCCACTGGCCAAAGGTGGGCATGAAGCTAGAGGATACCTTCCGGGCCCTTAATCAACTGGTACGAGAGGGAAAGGTGCGTCACCTGGGGGTGAGTAACTTTAATCTAAAACTACTCAAACAGGCTGCCGCACTCTCAGAGACGCCACTGCTGACCGACCAGGTTCCCTATAGCATCCCTGATCGGAAGTATGTAAAGAACGGTGTTCTGGAATATTGTCAGCAAAACGATATTTTGCTGACTGCGTACACTCCGGTGAAACACCGGTTTACCCAGGGCAATAAGGTGTTAAAAGCCATAGCTCAGGCGCGAGGCGTGACACCGCATCAAATCGCGCTGGCCTGGCTGACGACTCAACCGCGGGTGATCACCATTCCAATGTCCTTCGATTCACAACATCAGGCTGAGAACCTCGCGGCGGCGGATATCACGTTAAGTCCACAAGAAATGGCACAACTGAACGAGATGTTTGGATGAAGAGCGTTCTGGATTTGGATTGAAAATTCGGTGATTTTTCATCCCGGCTTCGTACGGCAGCCAGCACGGGCATCAATACCAGTCTGGTCTTCTTTACTACGCCAGAATTCATCCAAAAGAGGTTGGAAATGATATAATCACAAATTATGAGCTCGATATCTTACCCTACTTCCCGTCCGCGCCGCTTTTCATTCGAGCAGGCCCTGATCGCTTTACTCATGGGCCTGCTGATGTTTTGCGTCAGTCTGGCACTGCTGGTGATCGGTTATCAGTTCTTATATGCCGGGCGAATTTTTCCAGGTGTAACGGTAGGTGGCATTGATGTAGGTGGGCTAAAGCCTTCTGAAGCTGACCTGCGCGTCAATGAAGGGATGCAGTATCCCCAGCACGGAAAGATTCTGCTGCGAGATGGCGAGCGCATCTGGCTGGCTTCACCGGCTCAACTGGGGCTTTATCTCGACCCCCAGACTTCCGCAACGAATGCCTTTGAGGTAGGACGCAGCGAGTGGATGGTCGACCGCCTGCGCACGCAGTTCTATACCTGGTACTCAGGAGAAGACCTGCCTCCTTCCATGGTGTTCGATGAGCGCGCCGCCTATGCGTACCTGCTAAACCTCTCCAAAGAAGTGAACGAGCCTACGATCGAAGCCAGTCTTTCGATGAACGGCACAGAAGTGGTCGCCCAACCTGGCAAGATAGGCCGTTCATTAGATTTGACGAAAAATCTACAAGCGATATCTGCACAGCTTCAGACAATGCGTGACGGAGTCATCAACCTGACCATCAGTGACAACCCTCCCGTCATTCTGGATGCTTCACAGCAAGCTGATCTGGCCCGCCAGATCCTCTCACAGCCGTTAACGTTGTCCATGCCAGAAGCGGAAGCAGGCCAGGCCGGGCCCTGGACGATTGACCCGCAGACCCTGGCTCCCATGCTGACCTTTGAACGGGTGCAGAATGATAATGGCGCGCTGTACCAGGTCAAACTGGACGGCGAAAAATTGCGCTCTTTCCTGAATGATCTATCGCCCAAGCTGCTGCGCCAGTCACAAAATGCGCATTTCACATTTAATGATGATACCCATCAGTTAGAAGTACTCCAGGCTTCAGTGACTGGGCGCGAGCTGGATATTGATGGGACCATCCAGACTGTTGAAGAAAAGCTGCCGGCGGGTGAGCATAGCATTCCACTGGCGATCAAGTATGTCGATCCACCCGTCACTGATAAGGCAACGGCGGATTCATTGGGGATTCACGAGCTGGTAAGCTCCTACACTTCCTACTTCTACGGTTCCTCTTCCTCGCGTGTCCAAAACATAACGACTGCCGCAAGTAAGTTTCACGGTTTGCTCGTGGCTCCAGGCGAAACCTTCTCGATGGCTTCCGCAATTGGCGATATTACCCTGGACAATGGATATGCCGAAGCGCTGATTATCATCGGTGGGCAAACGATTGCAGGAGTAGGCGGCGGCGTTTGCCAGGTAAGCACCACCCTGTTCCGCACCGCCTTCTTCGGAGGACTTCCGATTGTCGAACGCCATGCTCACGCGTACCGGGTTTACTACTATGAAAAAGAGGCGGGCAACCACATCAACACCGACCTGGCTGGCTTAGACGCGACTGTATATGTTCCGATTGTTGATTTCAAATTTACCAATGACACATCGAGTTGGCTGCTGATGGAAACATACGTCAATCCATCCAACAGCTCACTGACCTGGAAGTTCTACTCGACTTCCGACGGGCGCAGTGTCGATTGGAATACCACCGGAATCACCAACGTCGTTCCAGCCCCCGAACCGGTTTACCGCGAAAATCCCGAGCTAGCCAACGGGCAAATCAAGCAGGTAGATTGGTCCGCGGATGGCTCGGATGTGACGGTCAACCGCACCGTGACACGCAATGGGCAGATCTACCTGCAGGATACCATTTACACACATTATGAGCCCTGGGCAGATGTATATGAATATGGCCCAGGCACAGATATTCCAAGCGGCGATTCCGGCAGTAAACCTGAGGGGTAGCCCTGGGGCTAAATAAAAGCCCGATTCTCCTCCCTTGTCAGCAGTGGTAAAATGAGTGTATCCTGTTCAAGAAACTTCGCTGTTTTGGAGAAAAAAATGGTCAATCCTGATTTACTTGAAATCCTGCGTTGCCCGGTTTGTGTACGCGAGCCAGGAAAAGAAGGAAAGCTCGAACTTGTCAAAGATACCTGGCTGGTATGCCAGGACTGCGGTCGCAAATACCCCATCGTTGAAGATATCCCGGTGATGCTCATTGACGAAGGGGATAAATGGGTTCAGACATCCGTCGATGCATTACCTGTACCGCCGCCCAAGGCTGGTTAAGAAAACTACCCGCCAACGCAATTCCGCCTCAGGAACCGTTCTTGCAACTCACACAGGTAAATTCGATCATCCAGCAACAAGAGGGTAAACATTAAGCATGTCACGCGCTCAAGCACGCCCGGTTCGTTTAAGACGCACCTTCGACCGCCTTACGCTCATTGTACTCGCCGCGTTCATCGTCATTGCCAGTATCACGGCCATCCTGGCCTTCTTTTGGGCCAGAAGCTTCTTCGCTTCATGGTCGATGACCAACTTACCCGGCATTGCGATCGTTGATAATCAGAGCACAGGTGGGAAAAATCTGCCTACTGCGCCCGTTAACAACCTGCCCAGCAACGCTCCAAAGCCCAGTGGGTCACTGGATAACCAGCTTGGCCCCACCCCCATTCCCTGGGATGGAGCCAGCCGGGTAACGGTCCTGGTGATGGGGCTGGACTATCGCGACTGGTCAGAAGGGGCGGACGTGCCGCGCACAGACACCATGATTCTGTTCTCGGTCGATCCACTTACCAAAACAGCCGGAATGCTCTCGATCCCGCGCGACCTGTGGGTGACCATCCCAGGCATGGAAAACAACAAGATCAACACCGCCTACCGGTGGGGTGAAATTTACAAACTACCGGATGGCCCAACGCTGGCGATGAAAACAGTGGAAGGTGTGGTGGGCGTGCCCGTGCAGTATTATGCCCTGATCGACTTCTATGCCTTCGCCGACTTTATCGATGCTTTGGGCGGGCTGGATATGTATATCAGAGAAGAAATTTCGGTTGACCCGATTGGCCCAGGCAACACAATCACACTCTACCCCGGCGTCCAGACTTTAGACGGCGCGACTGCGCTGGCCTACGCGCGCAACCGTCACCAGGGCGAAGGCGATTTCTCGCGCTCCTCTCGTCAGCAAGAAGTGATTATGGCAATTCGAGAGCAGATCCTAACCTTCAACATGCTTCCGACCCTGGTTACGAAAGCCCCTGCCCTTTATCAGAAGCTTTCGGCTGGCATTCGCACCAATCTGACGATTGACCAGGTTGTTAAGCTGGCTTACCTGGCTTCGCAAGTTCCGGATGATAAGATCAAACGTGGGGTGTTCGACCCCCACAAAGATGTGCAGTATGCCACCGTGCAGACATCGGAAGGGCCGCAGGCTGTGCTCATCCCGGTGCCAGATCAGATTAGAACACTGCGCGACCAGATCTTTGCCACGGAAGGCCCGGTTGGCCCGGCTGAGGTGGCAGAAGATCCCTCAGAATTGATGAAAACGGAGAACGCGCGCATTATGCTGCAAAACGGCACCTCAATAGTGGGCTTGGCCGGAAAAACCAGCGAAGTGCTGCGCGGGCAAGGGATGAATGTTGTCGGTGAACAGAACGCTGATAATGTTTACGCCAACACCATTATCTACGATTACACCGGCAAGCCTTATACGATTAACTACTTGATTAAACAAATGAACCTGGAGAACGCGCGCGTCGTCAACCGGTTCGACCCCAATTCAGATGTAGATCTGGTGGTGGTCCTGGGCCAGGATTGGGCCAGCCAACAACAGTAGAAGATACAACAGGAAGAATAAAGCCCCCGCCCATGGGTGGGGACTTTTGATTCTCCTCATTTTGAAACAATCCCGATCGGCAGTTGTAAACTGATTGCAAGGTCGAGAAGCGCCGCGGATCCGTTAGCATGAACACAGGAGGTTCATTATGCCGCTTCTTCGATCCGTTCACAAATGGTTGATTGCTCTGGCAGTGATGGCTGCCTTCCTCCCCTTCCAGACGGCTTCTTCTGCCGTCTTGCTGGATCCTGGTGTCATTTCGCCGACAGGAGAACCGCCGCTCATCCAGCCAATGTATACCGGCTGCAGCGCTGTCTACCTGGATGCTTTCAATAATGACTACGAACAGCAAGTTGTGGAACTAGTCAACCAGCGCCGGGCAGAAAATAACCTGCCACCGCTCAAGCGCGTAGTAGCGCTCGATTATGCCGCGCGCTACCACGCTAAAGACATGATGGATGAGAATTACTTTGAACATAACTCCTATGACCGCCAAAATGGCGCGTTAGTAGCTGCCTGTAGTTGGGACACGCGCATTGACCATTTTTACACCAGCAACTATCTTGGTGAAAACATTGCCGCAGGATATGCCAGCCCAGCTACAGCAATGACCGGTTGGATGGAATCGGACGGGCATCGCAAGAATATTCTTTCGCCAAACTATCGTGAAATCGGAGTGGGCTATGCGTCCGGTGGGTCCAGCCAGTACCGCCATTACTGGGTGCAGGATTTTGGTGCGAGCAGCTACCCGGTGATTATTAATCGTGAGGACGCCAAAACCGATGTGCCGCAGGTAGAACTATATATTTACGGGCAAGGGACCTTCACCGAGATGCGCCTGCGTAACGACACCGAAGCCTGGACAAGCTGGCAGCCGTTCCAAACATCACTTGCCTGGAATTTAAGCTTAAGCGCCGGTACGCGTAAAGTAACTGTTGAACTGCGTAAGTCGGCTTCGGCTGCTTCGCAAGTCGTTTCCAGCAGCGACACGATTGACTTAACCATGGCGGGGTACAAAGGTCCGGTGCTTGGTAACCTGCCAGAATCCATCAAAATTAACTTCAATCAAGAAAAAGGCACCTCCTCCCCGGCAGTGATCACGCTGAACCCACAGAATATTACAGGGACAGGCGCCATGGAATGGGAAGCGCGGGCCGAAGAAAACTGGCTGCATCTCTCCCCCACCACGGGAACATCACCGGATGATCTTCTCACCCTGACCTTAGACGATAGCATCCTGCAAACGCCTGGCAGCTACACCGGGCACATCACCTTCTGGGTGACCGGTGAGACGGACTTGCTCAGCCAGTCGAAAGTCGTCCAGGTCAACTTGAGCGTGGTAGAAAGCATGCCATATGCCCTCTACCTATCTACCCTGCTGCATTAGAAAACGGAGATAGCTGAAGGCGTCATCACTGCTTCCAATGATGACGCCTTCAGCATTTAATCGCGATCCTCCGCTACCCGCAAGCGGCTAAGAGCGAACATCGCGAGGGCATTCACGAGCAAAGCGGCCCAGGCATTGGCATAAAACCCCAGGGTATATAACCAGGGTCCACTTAGTGCGCCTAACGCGCGCCCAAAGGAAAACGCCGCCAGGTTAGCCGCCAGCAGCGTGGCGCGCTGTTGCGGCAGCACTTCAGTCATCATTGGAATGGAACTGACCAGGGTGAACTCAAAGCCCAGGTAAAACCAGAACAGGCCAAACAGAGCCCCAGGCAGGCTCCGCCCGAACAACGGCAGCGCCAGCGCCGCCAGACTGGTAAGCAGCAGCCCGGCGCTAACGGCGCGTTTTTTGCCCACCCGGTCAACCAGCCAGGCCGTAGCGGTTTCGCCACACAACTCCGCCGCACCTATCACCGAAGCCGCCGCCCCAAGGGCAGCAATTTCCAGGTGAAAGGTATCGAACATCCAAACGCCAAATACCAGGTTGACAACTTCATTCGCAGTGGTAATCAACAGGCTGAACAACAGGGCTACTCGCGCATTAGGTTCTAGAACCACCTGGGCCAGGCTGTGCCAGACAGCCGGCCGGGCCTCCTCTACAGCAGGCGAATCGGATGGAATCCGCCAAACCAGCAGAGCCAGTATCAGCAGACCCAAACCAGCCATAAATGGAAATGGAGCGGCCCAACCCAGTCTGTTCATTAACAGACCAGCCAGTGGAACCAGAATCATAAAGCTGAGCGACCAACTGGTCTCAGTGAGCGCCAGGATTCTGCCGCGGCGTTGGTAAGGAACCCGGTCGCCCAGATAGGCCTGCATAGACGGTAAGAAAACCTGGTTGCCCAGGTGCGCCAGCAGCAAAGCCGCAAAGAACGCGGGAAACACAGGCCAGAGAGATACGATGCCTACGCCCAGGCAGAACAGCCCCATCCCCAACAACATGCCTGCCTTCCGCCCATAGCGGTCCGCGACAGGCGCAAGCAGGGGACCAAACGCGCCCACCAGCGATCGTCCGCTCAGCGCCAGTGAAGCCTCTGGCAGTGAAACACCCATGCCCCGCGCCAGAGCGGGTAAGAAGGGATAGATCATTCGGTAGGTGGCGTTAATGAACAGACGCGCTGTAGTAAACAGCGCCACCTGTATTCGCAGCGAAACAGGACGGGGTGACATTTGATTGAATCAGAGAAGAAGATGCTTCGTGGTATGCGCCTAGCGCGGACGGACAGGGCCGTAGAGCAGCCGGGCCAGCAAAGCACCAAACAGCAGCGAGAAAACCAGCAGCAGGCTAAAGAAGATCTGAATATGGATAGCACCGGAACCATAGATGGGCGAATCCGGATGCAGCACATTCTGTGCCATGCCCAGGAAATACCATAAGGCCACCCCAAACCCAAGGTTAGCCACACTTGTCAGCCGAAGATCATCCATCAGCGCCAGCCCAATCTGTAAAAGTACACCCGCGATGCCAAAAGCGAGGGGAACCTGCCAGCGCGGCTCGTCCCAGAAAATTCCTCCCCAGTTCGTTTGCTGAATCCACAGTGAAAGCGGCAGATACGTTAGCCAGAAGAACAGGCCGGTGCGCCCCAGCGCCAGTGAAGCTCGCTGCCAGAGACGGTTGCGCAGCGCCAGACCGCCTAATCCGGCCAATGCTGCGGCGCCAAAAGCGACTTTGCCAGCCCAAACCCAGGCCCCATGAAAGTAAACCAGGCGGGCGCCCGCGCCAAGCGTACGCTCAATAGGCGCGAAGGCTGCCAGCAGGCCAATGACCGCCAGCACCACGATCATCAGCAGCCAGTTTGTCTTTTGGGAAAACAGGGTGAGAGATTTCAACATTTAAAGGCTCCTGAAAGGGATAAGATCGAAACCACCCCAAACCAGAGTTTGGGTGATTCGGTTCATTCAATGATAAGGGATAACAGTGGAGAATGACAAGAAAGAAGAGGTCAAAAGCGTTCGACCTCTTCTTTATTCACCAGTCGTAATCCATCAGTCAGGCAGACCCAAAAAGAAATCTTGATGTGCATCATCGTGATCCACCCTACCGATGCTTCTTACCAGCCAGGCCGCGATCTTGTGTACAGCAGCCTATCTGCTCCTCCGCCGAACACACAAAATCACCCGAAATGGCATCCTGGAAAATTCTACTGCTCCAGTTAACCGCGGCCCGTTCCCATCACATACAACAAACTGCGGACGCCCAAGCAGGCATCCCCGCTGGCACTACTCTTCCCAAAGGAATCTTTATTTCGCAGCGGCTCAGGCAGCTTCCGAAGAGAGGGGCATGGACTGTGGTAAGAATGTTGCAAACGTGGTGCTGCGTAAGCGATCAACCAGCTCATCCTGCGTGTCGCACCAGAGCGCGCGCAGCGGGCAGGTATCGCCGAATGGGCAAGAACCAGTGCTGTGAGTGCATTCATTCAAGGCGATTGGCCCATCAATTGCCTCAACCACTTCCAGGATAGTAATCTCTTCGGGAGAGCGAGCCATAGAAACACCACCGCGCGCGCCGCGCGAAGTGTGAATGAGCCCTGCAATCGACAACTGCGAAATGATCTTGGCCAGGAAAGAGGGCGGAATGTGCTGTTCTTCAGCAATTTGACTGGTGGCAGCACGTTGACTGGGCTCAAGTTGAGCCAAATATAGCATTGCTCGGAGTGCGTAGTCAGCCTGACGGGTGATTTGCATTTTAATATTCCTCTTTTGGTAATACTGGTAAGATTACTCTTGTTATTGTAACAGTTTATTCGAACAGATCATATCAAGCAAGTGACAGAGGTCATCCTACTGGGATGACCTTTTACTTTGCTGGACACTTATTTAGCCCGTGAGTATAATTTCAGAGCATTTTCTATCTGGAGGAAACTGTGACCCTACCCAACATTGATACACAATACTTGCTCGACTTCCTCACCCATCTGCTCAAAACCCCCAGCCCCACTGGTTTTGCCCAAAAAGCGGTTGAATACACTGAGGAAACGCTTTCCGTTTTTCCTGAAGTAAAGCTGGAACGCAACCGTAAAGGCGCGCTGCTGGGCGAATGGACCGGCGAAAGTGAAACCGCGCCGCGTGGAATGACGGCCCACGTAGACACCTTGGGAGCGATGGTCAAGGAAGTAAAGTCGAACGGTCGCCTGAAGCTCACCCAGATTGGTGGCTATGCATGGAATACGATTGAAGGCGAAGGGGTTACTGTCTTCACCCAGGATAGAGCGCTGCTGCGCGGCTCAGTCCTGCTCAACAAGGCTTCCGCACATGTCTATGGTCAGCAAGTGCGCGAAAGCAAACGGGATGAAGACACACTCGAAGTACGTCTGGATGAACGCACCACTAACGCGCAAGAAACACGCGCATTAGGTGTTGAAGTCGGTGACTTCGTAGCGTTGGACCCGCGCGTAGAAGTAATGAACGGGTTTATCCGCTCGAGACATCTGGATGATAAGGCTTGTATGGCCTGTATCGTCGCGGCGGTCAAAGCCATGCACGACGCCGGCTTGAAACCGGTTCAGCGTACCCATTTGCTGGTCAGCAACTACGAAGAAGTTGGACACGGAGCATCCGCCGGATTCCCAGCAGATATGGTTGAACTGCTGGCGGTGGATATGGCTGCGGTGGGAGATGGGCAGACCTCAGATGAATTCCATGCAACCTTGTGTGTGAAAGATTCAGGTGGGCCTTACCACCACGGGTTCAACCAGAAGCTGCGTCAGATGGCGAATGAAAATGATATCGATTATAAAGTCGACATCTACCCTTACTATGGATCAGATGGTGAAGCCTACTGGCGAGCCGGCGGCAATGTGGCAGTAGCCCTGATTGGCCCTGGGGTGGATGCTTCGCACAATTATGAGCGAACGCATATGGAAGCCCTGATCGCCACCACCCGCTGGATTCTGGCCTATCTACTTGCGGATTAGATATTTTGAAATCCTAGAACCAGGCGGACGGTTAACCGTTCAGCCAAAACCGGGGCGTGCTGGCTCAGGGGCAAACAACTGCTCGATTGCCTGACGCGTATTGGCTTGGTTATCCTTGACGACCCACACAAAATCACCTCCCGCTGCCACGATTTGAAGCGATAACTTGCGCTGGGTCTGCATCGCATCGCCGATCACCACTTTATTGCGCAAATCCAGACAGGCCAACAGCTTTGGAGCCACCACAATCTCGTTTTCCTTCTCCTTTTCTACCACCATTTGCATCAATACGATCCCTTCGCCCGGTAGATAAGCCGCTAACAGATGCAAACCAAACGGATCTTCGGCGGTGATGGTGCCTCGGACAGTCTTGCCATCAATGGCAATCACCGTATCTTGTCCATGCCGGGGAAGTTGGCTTAGGTATGCCGCGATGATGCGTTCCAAATCCTCCCCGTCCACCTCTTCAGCCAGTACCCGCCAGTAGGTGCTGTGATGGGGTAACCGTTTGTATTTCAATCCCAAGGCCCCGATCAAGTATGCACTGTGTTGTTGCGCCCAATCCGCGATCCCGGAGACCTTGTTTTGCCCACACAGTTTGCCCAAGATGAAGAGGATCAGGACGATTTCCAACGGATAGCGCTTCCCGCGCCGTTTGCGTCCATCTTTCACTTGCCGTAAATAACTCAACAGGTGGTGAATATTGATGATTTTGCCTTCCGCCTGCGCGGTCTGTTCCGTCTGGGTTTCTTTTGTGCTAAACTCCATAGTGACCTTCTTTGGTGTTTGTTGGTGTAGGAGCCTACAATTTACCCAAGAAGGTCGTTTTTTTCAACCCTTTTCGACTTTAAGAAAAGCGTGCGCCTGGTTTGTATTTGTCTTGTCCGGTAGAGGTTGTTATGATAAAATTCCCCACCGTAGCACTGAAAGACTTCTGGAGGGATGGCCGAGTGGACTAAGGCGCCTGTCTTGAAAACAGGTATGGGGCAACCCATCGAGGGTTCGAATCCCTCTCCCTCCGCCTTTTTCCCCTCCTTTTAAACAAGTCCCTTATCCGCTCTGGTTCGTATCAGTTTGATAGCTATATTCTGCGCCAGTTAGTGATACTCGGTTTCCTTATAGACCCCCTGCAATATGATGAAGTGACCACAAGAGATTATGTTCAGTGGCTCAAAGTACAGCGTTTAAAGCTCAACATCTTCATCTCCAAAAGTATGACAAGATATATGAGATTTATGTTATAATGCCCGACTGTGACCTCTCTAAACAATCTACCTGTTGTTGATAACAAACCTATATATGACAGTTCGCAGCATAGTCTTACATCGTTGCTTGAAGTCAAAGAAGCCTGGCGCTATCGCGATCTGATCATGTTTCTCGTGCAGCGAGATATTACCGCACGATATAAGCGCTCGGTGTTGGGGATTGCCTGGACGATGCTTAACCCGTTGGGAATGATGATTGTGCTATCGTTTGTCTTTTCCCACGTGTTTCGGATGTCTGTAGAGGGCTATCCGGCATATGTGCTAAGTGGTTTGATTGCCTGGACGTTTTTTACCCAGACCAGTTCAAGTTCAATCAGCGTATTGGTATGGGGAGGTGATCTACTGCAGCGCATTTATGTACCTCGTTCTGCATTTGCCATCTCCACAATATGCACCGGACTGGTAAATCTACTTCTTTCTCTTGTTCCATTGTTGGGTGTCATGATCGTGATCAATATTCCCCTTCACCCAACTATTCTTCTAGCCCCCTTAGCGATGATCCTGTTGGCCATGTTTAGCCTTGGTATTGGTTTGCTCATTTCCACAATTGGAATTTACTTTGCTGATGTGGTGGAAATGTATGCCATTGCTCTCATGGCGTGGATGTATCTAACACCCATCATTTATCCACTAGATATTCTTCCAAAAAATATGCAAGGCTGGTTGCAACTCAACCCATTGTTACATCTGGTAGAACTATTCCGAAGCCTCGTCTTTTACGGTAAAGTACCTACTTTTGAAACCTGGTTGATTTCAATAGGCATTGCGTTTGGAACACTTCTTATCGGATGGCTGATTTTTACGGAGAAGTCGGATGAGTTTGCTTACCGCACCTGAAACTTCCTCAGTACCAGAATTAAAAACTCAAGATGAAGCTGTTGTAGCAATAGAAGATGCTACCGTCCGATATCGTGTTCCACGTGAGCGTTATCGCACTTTAAAGGAATTTGCGATTCGTCGTGTTCAAGGAAAAGTACAGTTCGAAGAACTGCTCGCGCTGAACAACGTTAGTTTAGAGGTGCGCAAAGGAGAAGTGTTTGGGTTAATCGGCGCAAACGGCGCCGGCAAAACAACCCTGCTGCGCCTGGTGGCACGAGTGATGCGTCCGACTTCTGGGCGGATCATTGTGCGCGGACGAGTAGCGCCACTTTTAGCAATGGGCGCTGGTTTTCATCCAGAATTAACTGGGCGTGAAAACGTCTTTTTAAATGGATCCTTGTTAGGGTACACGCGTCGCCAAATCGAAGAACGCTTTGATCAAATTGTTGATTTTGCCGAACTACGAGATTTCATTGACGCACCTTTACGCACTTACTCTTCTGGTATGATGGCACGTCTAGGTTTTGCCGTAGCAACAGCAGAAATGCCAGATGTTCTGATTGTGGATGAAGTACTCTCGGTCGGTGATATTGCGTTTCAAGAAAAGAGTAACGCCCGTATCCGGCAGTTCCGAGAGCAAGGGGCAACCATCTTGTTGGTTTCGCACGGGATGGAAAACATTCGGAGTATGTGTAGCCGGGCTGCATGGCTGGATCATGGGAAACTCATTCAAGCCGGTGCTGCGAATGATGTTGTAAACCAGTTTGAGAAATTTATGGGAGTTCCACTACCCTCATAAGGTTTGAAGAGCTCATTCTAGAGCGATAGATGGATCAACAGAAACACACAGGCGCAGTTTCACTTCAACTAGCGCCTGTTCCATTCAGTATTTTGAAGTGGTAGGATCACTAACTATGGCAGTACAACCATCATTAAAAAAGTTATACAGCGAACACAAAGGTAAATTAACGGATAAATGGTCTTTTTACCTGGAAGAGTGGGATCGTCTGCTGGCCCCCTATCGAAGTGAGGCTATTCGTCTTCTTGAAATTGGTGTTCAAAATGGGGGATCACTAGAAATTTGGAGTAAGTATTTTCCAAAAGCAGAGAAAATAATTGGCTGCGATATTAACGAAAGCTGCAAAAATCTCCAGTACGACGATACTCGTATTGGAGTTATTGTTGGGGATGCAAATACAGATACCACTGAACAAAACATATTATTACAATCAGCAACGTTCGACTTAATAATTGACGATGGCTCACATAACTCGGATGATATTATTCGATCATTTGCACGTTACTTTCCCTACTTGAATGAAGGTGGAATTTACCTTGTAGAAGATCTTCACTGCAGCTATTGGAAAGACTACAACGGAGGGCTTTTTAATCCCCTCTCTGCAATGACATTCTTTAAGAGGCTGGCCGATGTCCTGAACTTCGAACACTGGAGAAACAATAAGTCAAGAGAAAGTTTCCTGAATGGTTTTGCTACCAATTTAAACATTCAATTTAGCGATCTTGACTTATCGAGAATCCACTCAATCGAGTTTTTCAATTCATACTGCGCCATTAAGAAATTATCACCGGATAAAAATGTGCTTAATAAGCGCATCGTTACTGGAACAAGTGAACAAGTAACTACCTGGGAAAAGAAGTTGAATGGAACGGCAGCACTGGATGTCTCCTCAGTTGTTGTTGACGATTCGGATCTTGATGTATTTGAACTGATCAAGTCAGTGCAATTTTTTCAAGAAGCTCTATTAAAGCAGGATCAGAATTCAAAGGCTTTACAAGAACAGTTAGGCGAGCAGGAAACGCAGTTGTTCCAGCTTGACCACCAGAAGGCGGCGTTACAACAACAGTTAGCCGAGCAGGAAACACAGTTCTTCCAGCTTGACCACCACAGGGTGGCTTTACAAGAACAGTTAGCCGAGCAGGAAACGCAGTTGTTCCAGCTTGAACAACTAAAAGTGTCTCTACAGGCTCAATTGGCGGAACATGGAAAGCGAGCTTCTACAGACAGTTTACAGACAACCAGCCTCCAACAGGAATTAACCACACTCAAACAGTATATCAACCAACGTGAGCAAATTCTACAAGACCTTAATTTAAAACTTCTAGAAATATATGGTAGTACAGCCTGGAAGATTATCCAACTGATGTGGAGGATACGCTTATGGTTGGCGCCAAAGGGGAGTTGGAGAGAAAAGGTTGGACGATCACTGGTCGGGGTACCTCTAAAGCTACATAGACGTGCAACGAAAAGGAACCAATCCAAACCAACCCAAAATAATCTTTCGAATCATGCAACAGAAAGAATAGCAAGTAAAGCGCAAGGTTCTAATGGAAGTGACTCGAGTTTAGTTTATATTGATGAGCTTCAGGCTGTATATAATGAAATGGTTTCAACCTCCAAAGGAGAAAAAGGGCCGGAATTTGTCGATATTTCCACGATTGATTTATCGAAAGAAAATTTACCTGTTCAATTAATTGCGTTTTACCTACCTCAGTTTCACCCAATTCCAGAGAACGATAAATGGTGGGGGAGGGGTTTTACGGAATGGATCAATGTTTCCAAGGCAGTACCTCAGTTCGTAGGTCACTATCAGCCTCATCTACCTGGTGAATTGGGGTTTTATGATCTCCGGGTCCGAGAGACTTAGCGCCGACAGGTGGAACTGGCAAAGAAGTATGGTTTGCGCGGATTTTGCTTCTACTATTATTGGTTCGATGGAAAAAGACTACTCGAGCAACCTCTAGATCAGTTTGTTTCTGATCCTGAAATCGACTTTCCATATTGCTTATGCTGGGCAAATGAAAATTGGACACGCCGCTGGGATGGACGAGAACAAGATATTCTTATTGCTCAAAGCTATTCGCCAGATAGTGATTATCGCTTTATATATGATCTTGCTCCTTATCTCAAAGACTCACGTTATATTCGAATGGATGGAAGACCAGTCGTTTTAGTTTACCAGGTCAGTATCATAGATGACCCATTGGAAATGACGAAGCGTTGGAGAGAGTACGCCATCGCAGAAGGGATTGGCGATCTATATCTCATCGTCTTGCATGTCTTTGGTTTTCAAGGTGACCCACGCTCAATAGGTTTTGATGCTGCGCTTGAGTTTCCCCCCAATACTTTCGTAGTCAATGATATCGCCAATCAAGTGGAAAAGTTAAATCCAGCGTATCAAGGTAGAGTATACGACTACGGTGAACTCGCCAGCCACATGAGTAAGAATAGGGCTAGTACAGACTATTTGTTGTTTAAAACGATTATGCCTTCTTGGGATAACACTGCAAGAAAGTCAGATAGTTCTACAGTATTCCTTAATGCTTCACCTGCCCGTTTCCAATCCTGGTTATCAGAGAGCATTCAATATACATTAGACACATTTTCACCCCCCGAACGGTTTGTGTTTATTAATGCCTGGAATGAATGGGCAGAAGGAACACACCTGGAACCGGATCGAAGATACGGTTATGCTCACTTGCAGTCTATCGCCAATGCTCTTAAGGAGTACATGCGGAGATCAAAGAATTTGAAAATTCTGTTTGTATCCCATGATGCTAATCCGGGAGGGGCACAGTTAATACTGGTGTATATCGTACAGTGGTTGAAAAACAACTCGACGATAAACTTAAAAGTACTTTGTTTAGATGATGGAAAGTTGTTATCAAGCTTTGAGAATGCGGCCGATACGTTAATTTATAAAAGCATTGAACACTTATCTCTAAAAGAACAAACGAAAGCTTTACTCGACTTCTGTGAAGGAACCCCGAATCTTATTTATGGAAATACGGTGGTTGCTGGGAAAGTCTATCCCTGGTTGAGTAAGTTGGGTGTCCCTATTCTAACGCATGTTCATGAGTTGGAATTTGCAATACGTCAATATGCTTCTGACTACATCAAAGACGTCCTAAAGTTCTCAAACGATTATATTGCCTGCTCCAGTTCAGTACGGCAAAACCTGATCCAGAACTATAGAATCTCACCAGAAAACTTATATTCTGCGCATGAGTTTATTAATCTTTCAGGGAAAGAGCTTCTAAGCCCTCAAGAAAAGCTGCAAAAACGCCAGTACTTCGGATTGGAAAGAGATAAGTTTCTCGTCTTTGGTTGTGGTATCGGGATGCCTTTCCGTAAAGGGGCCGATTTGTTCATTGAGGCCGCCCTTTGGTTACGCAAATGTGGGATCGAGAACTTCCACTTTTACTGGATTGGCGTTTTTGATGAAAATTATACTGACCCTCAATATGGCGTTTGGTCAGATTTCTTAAGGAAACTTACAGAAGAGAATTTACAACAGTTTGTCACATTCTTGGGGTTTATAGATGATCCAAAAGTATTCCTTAGGCTAGGAGATATCTTTATTCTTTCTTCTCGAGAAGATCCTTTCCCTCTTGTGATGATGGAAGCAGCAGAATGTGGATTACCTGTTCTCTGCTTTGAAGGATCCGGTGGGGGGCCAGAGTTTGTCGTAGAAGATATTGGTTTCACAGTACCGTTTGAAGATACGCAGGAATTAGCTGCTAAAGTTAAGTATTTGATGGAAAACGATGAAGTTAGGCAGCACATGGGCTTAAAAGCGCGTGAACGGATATTAAGTGAGTTTACAGTTGACCATGTGATGCCAAAGATTATGAGCTACTGTTATAAAGCCGCCGGTAAGGATACTATTAACTCGAGCATTGAACTTAGGAATAGATCCCACCCCGTAATCAGCAGTAACTCGAGCCGAAATCCTCTTGTTTCGATCATTGTCCCTAACTACAATCATGCAAACTACTTACCCCAACGGTTAGACAGCATATTCAGTCAGACCTATCAGGATTTTGAAGTGATCTTGATGGATGACGCTTCCACTGATCGCAGTAAGGAAATCCTCGAACGATATGCTGACCGTAGGAATGTGCGCATTATTCTTAATGAAGAGAATAGTGGTAGTCCGTTCAAACAATGGTTGAAGGCAATTCCACTGGCAAAGGGAGAGATCATCTGGATTGCCGAATCAGATGACATTTGTGAACCCGACTTCTTGGAAACACTACTTCCTGCTTTTAACAACCCCGAGGTGAAACTGGCTTACTGTGCTTCTTACGCCATCGATAGTCAAGGCATTATCATAGGGAAGTACAGCGATATGGACTATTTAACTTCCATTTCGCCTACACGTTGGAAGCAATCTTACTGTATCCCAGCCGAGCAAGAGATTAACGAGGCGCTAGGAATTAAGAATACGATCCTGAACATCAGTTCAGTATTATTCCGCAAGTTTGAAATGGATGATGATTTCAAGAAGGTACTGTCAGGAATGCGAATCGGAGGAGATTCTTTTCTAATCTTGTATGCCATTAAAGAAGGAAAAGTATATTACGAAGCGAGAGCGATGAATTATCATCGCAGGCATTCTAGCAGTATTGTAGGAGAAGTTTTAACAAAACAAGATGAACAAAAGCTTCACAGCTTCTTCCAAGAGTTTTATATTAATCATATTTACACTGCCAGGAATTTTAGACTTTCCCCTAATTTCCCCAGGAAAGTAGAGGAGTATATCCAAGAACTATGGAGAACATTCGCTCCAAATGAACCATACGAGGAGATTCATCAGTATTTGCCTGTAGAAGACATGATGAAGGAAATTTATCAAAGTGTAGTCAATGAAAGGATAAAGGTTAAACAGTAACAGGCTAATTCGTACAAGGATCTGTAACTGCCTTCATATACTGTTTATCAAACTACGTTTCACTGATTTCACTTGATAACAAGCAGAACTTGATCGCTTCATAACGGAAACTGAAATTAATCAGTTCAATAATTCAAGAACACCGAGTACAACAAGTAAGTGCCAGACTCCCACCGGCTCAAACATCTCGTAGAAAGAGGTGGGCGAATGGGTGTGATGTTATCCATTAGTGCTTTTATCATGCATACCCAATCTTCCTACCAGTATTCATAATACCATACCAAACAAATGCGCTAAACAACATACTTCTAATAAGTTTCACCTTCCCTTGAGAGGACTGACATTCTGATGGCATCCTTGCATCTTCAAAGAATAAGGTTATTTGAAACCGGACTCCAGTTTCTGATTTTAATTGCTTTTATCTATATTTCCTTAGGAGTTGTTTTTGCAAGAGGTACTTGTTGTGGTGATGATGCACATAATGCGTCTACAGCCAAGAATTTAGCAAGCGGCGTTGGATATGCATCAACGATACAAGAAGCACGAGCTCAATACTCGGTTCGAATGTTCGATCCACGCTTAGGGGTTGGTCCAACAATTATCATACCTGCAGCACTTGTCATTCGTTTGGTTGGGAACACTTACTGGGCCCCTGGCATCACAATTGTGAGCATGTGGACTATTTTGCTATTACTGATAGGTCTATTTCTACATAAGTTTCTTAAAGAAAAGATTAGTCTTACCGGAACAACGATTACTTTCTTTGTCTTGTCCTACGTTTTTATGGCATATCACTTTGAGCAATGGTATGCACTGCTTGGTGAAGTACCTGCTGCGCTATTAATCGTATTAGCTATATTGGTCTATTTTGATCGCGATTCTAAAATCAATCTTTTCTTTACAGGCCTTCTATTCTCTCTAGCCTGTTATGCAAAATTAATAGCTTTTCTTCCGTTCGCCCTTTTTTTACTATTTATAACCTTTTTCAATATTTATCGCAGTAAAAACGATCTCAAATTTGCTCTTAAGAAATCTTTCCTCTCTTTGTTCTTTATCCTCCTAGGATTTGTTATCCCTATTGCTGTTTTTGAGCTTTGGAAGTTAGTAGCCCTTGGACTTAATGGCTATATGGATAACTGGACAGATTACTTGAGGAGTATAACAAAGAAAGGAGGGGCTATCGAAGCTCTTTCAATTAATGAAGCCATCCAAAGAATTGATCTAATCAAAAGTAGGTTCGGAATCTATCTTCCCAACATATTCTTAATTTTTACTGGAATTGGATTTCTATTACGAAAAGAAAAAAAGCTATTTTTACTGTTTAGTTCCTTATGCTTTATTATCTTTCTGTTTTCGATATACTGGCTTTTCTTCTCTGTAGGCTGGGCTCGTTACTATGTTCTTGCTGTAATCTTGATAATCGTCACTTTGACTTTGCCATTCCTTTCAACTCAGGCAAAACGTATTTGGGTTTTACTTTATACACTGGTGTTAGTTTCACTTACATTCGTCAGTGTTAGAAACATAAACATGTTATATCCATTTCATGATATTCAGTTATATCAGCCCGATTTAGAAACTCGTTCTCTTGCAGAAATAAGCGGCCTGTTATCTTCTCAAGGAGATAAAAAGCCGTTTATTACCCAATGGTGGGCTACAGCCGCTGATATCGAATACACTATGAAAACTCAACAAAATTTTACGACTTACTGGGACCCTATTATGAACACAAATAAGTCCTTTATACTGGTTGCTAATTCCAAGTTTTTAGAGTTCGATGATAAGTACAAAAGCTTTCTGGAATACTGTCGAATTGATAACATCGGGCTATATATATACGGAGAGTGCAACATGCCCTAGAAGGAAAAACTTCAAAGGTGGGGCTTTCGCCAAGAACGCCATAAAGACAGTATGTCTACTACAGAAGAACCTGGCTGAGGAGTAAACGGCCTTGTTGCCACCCGCATTGTGAGGCTGTGGGTCGGTGAATGCGAATTCAGACCGGTGGATGTGCTGAGAAAGTTGGGCGAAAAAACCTGAGCAAAGTTGCTGGTTGGGCCGCGGTTGGCTGATGGAAAGCGAAATCCACCCGGTCAATTTGCTGGTACACTTGGTAACGCCCTTCCTGTTCAACTCTCTCTTGATATCCTCATACTATGAGGTGGCTAGATAAGTATGATTATTAATATCCTAGAGAAGGTCTTATATCAACTCGCTACTCACTCACCATTTAATGGAAAACGATAACGATGCGAACAATTAAACATATTTGGATCCATGTAGCAATCATTAGTTTAACCATAATATATTTTTTCGCTGCCCCAACAATCTATGCACATTTTTTCCAAAAGTATGGAAAGCCAGTATCCACGGCGATAGAAGTTCCCCCCGCTACCAATAAACTGATTATTGGTCCAATAGGTCTAACCCTTACCTGGATTGAGGGAGAGGAATTGTACCAGCTTGACGGGTGGGGTTTTCCGTGGGATTTAGAGAAAAATTATCAGAGATTTTTTGTTCTAGAATCGGATAGATCACAATACCTTTTTCCGATTGAGAACTCATAAACGCGATGACCTTAAATCAATTTTCACGCCAGATCCTTATTCATACGCTGGGTTGAAGTCGATGATCGCAAAGAACGCTGTTCCTCTTGGAACATATCGAATTGGAGTGTTTTTCACGAATGATAAAGATGGATACTATACTCAAACAAATCAGGTATTGAAATTTATCCCTAGTAAAATATCTGTTGCATCATTTGATGGATGGCTGAATGATGCAACCCTTGCAAAAGCATCCCCAGTCTCAATTACCAATACGCCAGCAGATATGTTTATTTATGATCTTGATAAGTTAGCTGTTACAGAAAGCAATAGTAGTGAGTGTGTCCGTTTAAGTGGTTATGTTTTCTCAACGGAACTCTTCAACCAGCAGCCTGAAACAATATCATTAATAATGGACACTGCAGATGAGATAGTCGAATATCCGACCACCTCCTTCCATAATCCGGGTGTTCCAATTTATTATAAAAGAGCCGACATTGGCGATCCGGGTTTCCTGGGGTGTATTCCTATTAATGATCTGTCCAAAAATGAATCAAAGATTGGGCTGAGAATAGCTTATACCAAAGAAGATTATTTTCTATGGACATCTATATCATTAAGTAAAAATCAGGGTAAACCTTATAATCACTCTGAAGAAATTGGTAAGCCTTAGGAGAATTACGATATTGGTAAAGGTATATAGAGAACATGAAACTTAAACTACGTTATTTACTTCAACCAGTTATCCTTTTGCTATTTCCGATTGCATTTATTTATAACAGGAACTTTCAACGAGTAAATCCCCAAGATATACTTCTACCTTTAGGGATTAGCCTATGTGTAGGTGCAATAACTTTCGCCGTTCTGTTCCTCATTATCAAGAAACTTAATGCATTATTTTGTTTGGTTTCAAGTGTAACTCTATTGAATTTTGGAACGTATGGAGCAGTTTATGAAGCTTTAAAGGGCCAGCCGTTACTTACGATCGATCACTACAACTTACTCCCTCTACTTTTGGTCATCTCGGGCTATATAATTTGGTTTTTTAGGAGGACCAACGATCAAACCAGGAAAAACTTCGCTGATATCATCTTGTTAGTTTCCAGTGGGTTACTATTGGTCAACTTGGTACCATCAATAATCGGCGAGGTCTCCAACTCCGTTTCGAATGACCCATATCAAGAAACTTCTCAAGAAGTAACATCTAGTCGGAGTAACACTTACCCTGATATCTACTATATTATTCTCGATGAGTATTCAAGTTTTAGCACAATCAAACAGTATTTTGAATACGATAACACTGCTTTCGAGCAGTACTTGATTGACAAAGGTTTCTTTGTTGCAGAAAATAGTAAAGGGCTATCCCCAGTTACAAGAGTTGAAATTGCGAGCCGCCTAAACTTTCATTCTTATTTAGAATATCAAGATGAGTGGAATTATTTACATGGAGAAATAGGTAACAATAAAACTGTTCAAATTTTAAAAGAACTAGGTTATACAACAATCGTAATGGACACTGCCAATATAAATGCGAACCAGTTCGCTGATGTTACTTTTGCTGTTGATAGTGAAAATGTTAGTTTAGGGCTGAGCGAATTCGCAACGATCTATATACAATCTTCTTTACTAAATCCTATCTGGGATAAGTGGACAAAAAATGTCAATCCAGGTGATATGGCAATCCGTCAATCCGTCGTAAGTGCTGTTAACCATTTTTTAAATCTGAACGATTATCCCACTCCTGTTTTTGTATATATTCATTTAAATCTACCCCATCCACCTTTTGTTTTTGACGAAGATGGATACATGGTTCCATCACAACACCGTATAGACTTCAATTATTATCTTGGACAGTATAAGTATGCGACGAAAGTGGCTACGGAAATGGTGGAATCGGTTCTTTCCAGGGCAAATTCTGAAAATCCGCCTATTATCATCTTGCAGTCTGATCATGGAGTTAGGCCATACGTCTCAGATGCATCGACAGAAACCGTTGCCAACTTTATCGTTAAAGATTACCCAGAATCCGAAAAGGTTAAGATACTCAATGCCCTATACCTGCCAGGTATCGACTATACTACTCTAGCAGACGATATTGATCCGTTATCCATTTTTCCTATGATCTTCGATAAATATTTTTCGATCCAGGTGGATTACCCGTAGCATGTTTGAGATTATCAAGTCATGACAGATACAGATATAGGAACCACCCAAGGGCCTTCACCACAAGAGAAGCCCACCTGTATAGATCAATCAGCCAAAACTGCTGCTCGATAACTTCCATTTGAATAAACTAAAGATGCTCCCGTAAAGGTACTGCAACAGTCCCATGAAAAGTCTCCCCCTCATCTCTGTCGTCATTCCAGCCTATAACCACGCTCAATACATTCAGGCAGCCCTTCAATCGGTAATCGACCAGGACTACCCGGAACTGGAGATCATTGTTGTGGATGACGGCTCATCTGATGACACAGCAGCAGTAGCCCAAAAGACGCTTGAACAAGGGATGCGACCTTTTCGCCTGATCCGTCAGGAAAATACCGGGGCGCACGTTGCGCTCAATCGCGGCATGCAGCTGGCCCAGGGGGAGTACATCGCAATTTTGAATTCCGATGACCGGTTTCTACCCGGCCGCTTACAAATCCTCTTCAATGCATTGACAAACGCCAACAGGCGATTTGCGTTTTCGAAAATACGCCATATCGATTCAAGTGGCTTACCCCATCCTTATCAGAATCATTACCTCCGGCAAGTCGAAGAAGCGAAACAGTTCCCCACCCTTTCCTTTGAGTTGCTGCGCAGTAACATCGCAGCGACAACAGGTAATTTTTTCTTTCATCGTAGTATCTTCGAAAATGTCGGCGATTTTGCTGCCTATGTCACCTGCCACGACTGGGATTACATCTTACGTGTGATGTTGGTAGAAGAACCGCTCTTTGTGGATGAAATCTTGTTGGAATATCGGATCCACGAACAAGGCACCCTCCAGACCCACCTGGATAAGGTAAATCAAGAAATCGAGCAATTAATGCTAGATTTCCTGACGAAAGTGCGTACGGCGAAAAACTCACTTGCGCCAGGATCTTTACAATGGGGAGACTACTGGAATTTTTTCTGTGAGATGTATTTGGATCGTATAAAGGCATTTCCAAGAGTACGGGCACAATTGGAGACAATGGGCCTAGAGGATATGCACACTCAGAACTCCGAAGTCCCAGCGCCGCCAATAAAAAGTCCCCCCAATGTTTTTGGAACCACCAGTTTCGGCGTCGATCTTGATCTAACTCAGATCACCTTACAATCTCCAACTGTCTTAAGGGATAAACAAAACCACCTTCATCTTCTCCTTGTTTTGCCTTGGATGGTTATGGGTGGGGCAGAGCGTTTCACAATCAACATGATGGATCAACTCCAGCAGCGCGGTTGGAAGTTCAGTGTAGTTTGCACAGCGCCATCTAATAGCGGCTGGCAAGGGGAATTTACCAGGCGCGCCAGCGAGACTTTTATCTTACCAGACGTTTTGCCAGTCCGAAGTTACGCGCGTTTCTTACGTTACTTAATTGAACAGCGTGACTTCGACGCCCTTCTGCTGCAAGGCAGCATCGAGGGTTATCGCCTGCTCCCCACCCTGCGTACGCTTTTCCCACACCTACCCATCCTGGACTACTTACACTTCATTACACCCGACTGGATGAATGGTGGTTTTCCACGCCTCTCCTACTTGTACCGCGACGGGTTGGATTTAACAATTACCTCCTGTCAGCAAGTGAAACAATGGATGATCCAAGAAGGGGCAGAGGAGAACCGTCTGCGGGTTTGTCCAATTGGGGTCGATACCCAATGCTGGAAACCCGATTCGATTGGTAGAGCAAGGGTTCGTCAAAGCCTGGGAATAGGCGATGATGAAGTCGTATTAATTTATGCAGCCCGTCTAGAGATGCAAAAACAGCCTATGATCTTTGCAGAAACGCTTCGCCTGCTGCAAGAACAGGGCATTGAGTTTCATGCTCTCGTAGCAGGCGAGGGAAGCTTACATGCAGAACTGGAACGTTTCATTCAACAAAATAGATTAGGTGAAAAAGTAAACTTACTGGGAGCCGTTGCGAGTGCAGAGATGCCAGCACTGCTAGCGGCTGGAGATGTTTTCTTCCTCCCCTCGCAAAATGAAGGTATTTCTTCAGCAGTATACGAAGCCATGGCTTGTGGCTTGCCAGTGGTAGGAGCAGATGTGGGTGGGCAAGCAGAACTGGTAACGCCGCCATGTGGTATCCTGATTTCAGTGTTGCCAGAAGAAAAACAACCTGCGGTTTATGCGAATGCGCTCAAGGAACTCATCATAGACAAAACACGGCGGCAAAAAATGGGGACTGCCGGGCGCGAACGTATCCTCAGTAATTTTACGCTCGATCATATGGGCGATTGCATATCCAAAGTCCTTGCCGAGGTCATCCATCTCAAACAAGAAGGGAAACTTGCGCCGCCAGTCCTCCCCTCTGAAGAACGCTTCTTGCGAGAAACGCAGCATGTAGTGGAGTATTTGCAGGCGCGCCAGGAGTGGCGGAGTTTGAATGAACGACACGAAGACCTGATGCACAAACTTGCCGATTTATCAGATAAATACTTCGAGCTTCTTCAGCCAAAACCACCGTCCCACTGGTTCTATCTCTGGATTCGGCAGCTTTCCCTGCCCATCTTTGAACGTCTCCTAAGCAGCCGCTTAGGGAAAACAAGCGCAGGTTTCCAAAAGTGGCTCAAGCGTAAGTGGATCAAAGAATGATAAAATCATCTTCCATGCGGCAAAAAGCTTTAATTCCTATTACTACTCTTTTTGTTTTCATTACAGTTCTAGCTTTCCTGAACTTGAAAATTGGGCTTCAAGTTCTGCTCGACCCCTTACCTTTTCCGTCTTCTCATTGGGATGTTCCCTGGGCTGTTCTTTTTGCGACAGCGTTTTTGTCAGTCGGTTTCCTGTTCCTCATATCAAAGTATAAGATTCTAATTACCTTTGCACTAATTGGCATCAGCGTGTTAATCATCCTGCCTGTTTTTACGATCGGCGTGGGGGCAGCTTACCTGATGCTTTTACTGCTCGTATTCATTGCGCGTGGTGCTGGTGAATATATACTGCATAAGCTTTTGGGAAAGACGCCGCAAGATGGTTTAGAACAGCTCGTGCTTGCCATTCTTCTTGGGTTCGGCTTGATCATGTTCCTGGTGATGATCCAAGGAGCGTTATTTGCGTTTACTTCTCTTGTCACATGGCTCGGAATAGGACTTCTAACAGCTCTTTTCGTTTTGCCTAACTTAAAGCACTGGCTCCTGGAGGTGAAGCAAATATCCTTTGGGCTGCACCGTCGTTGGTCAAATAACCAGTTATCTGGTTGGGCACTGGCTGTTGGCATATTAGCAGTTCTCTGGATCCCCTCGTGGCTTATCGCACTTTCGCCTGCCAACCGCTATGATGAAATGACCTATCACCTAACGGCGCCCCTGTTGTATCTTCATAAGGGCGGTATTGTCCCCTATCCTGAAGGAGGCGCTACCGTTTGGATGCACTATGCTGAAATGCTGTATACATTAGCGATGCAAACTGCAGGACAGCCGCTCCCGCGCTTGCTTCACCTGATGATGGGCGCGCTAAGCGTCATGTTGATTTTTCTGTTTGGAAGGCGCCTCGTAAACGTGCGAGTGGGCGCGGTCGCGTCGATTCTGTTCTTTGCTGTACCCATCATTGGATATGAAACAGCAACGGCTTACATCGATCTTTTTGTAACCGCTTATACCACTGCCGTGGGGTTGGTACTCTTAATAGGGTGGCAAGAGAATAATCCGCGCTGGCTGTTAGTCGCCGGTATATTAGGCGGGCTTGGTTTAGGAGTAAAGCTGACCGCCGGGCTGATGATTGCTGGGCTGGCATTTGTTTTGATTCTGGCAGTACTCATCAAACGCCGCCTTTCCAATAACCTTCCATGGATCTTTGCAATGTTGGGCTTAATCCTCGTTTTAGCGCTGCCCTGGCTGGTGCGGGATGCGCTTTGGACAGGTGACCCTTTCTATCCTTATGGCATCATGTTCTTCCATAAAATGACCGCTGCTATGGGAACTGCGCAAGCAGGAGCGGCAAATGGGCAACCGTCCATCTTAGAAACGGTAAGGCTGTTTCTCCGATATCCGTTCGATCTGGTATTCAACTCCACGCTTTATTATTCCGAAGCCACAGGCGGAATGGCGTCAGCACTTCCGTTGTTAGCTGTACCTCTGTTTATTTTTGCGCCATCTCTTTCACGATCTGCAAAGGTTGTAGGATTGAGTATGTTGGCAGCCAGTGTAGTCACAGTTGGGGTGATGTTTTTCACCCATGTAGCCGTCATCCGATACGCACTACCCACCTTTGCCTGGCTGGCAATTGGTGCATCTCTCAATATAGAAGAACTATATTGTTGGTTAGCGGATAAACGAAGCAGGTGGGGGATAACAGCCATCTTCTTGATCGTTCTCCTATACGCGTTTTCTACCCGCTTGCCGTTAATTGTTCGCCTTTCAGATAACCTGCCACAACGCCTGCCAGTAAATTACATTCTTGGGCGCGAAAGCTTCGACCACTATCTGTCCAGAAACTTGGTCGTGTATGATGCTTTCCAGTTCATCGATTCACAGCCGAATGGGCCACATCGCGTCCTCTCGATTGGTAATGAGTTTCGCTTATATACCCAATCGCGAATTGATGGAATCTATGACGTGGCAGAAGCGAACAAGATGGTATCTACCGCGCAAACACCTGCCGGTTTAGCCCAATCTTTGGCACAAAGCGGTTACGATTATATTTTGATTAATCAACCAGAAGTTGATTTCCGGTTGTGGAAGTACAGTGATCCATACCCTATCCTCAAAAACTCGGATTTTATAAACGCCTACAGCCAACTGGTTTTCATAGAAAAGGGTGTGTATGTGTATCGTTTTGAGCCGTCTGGTATGCGCTTACCCCCCGCACAAAATCTGTTAGCGAACCAGGGCTTTGAGGATGTCGTTGGGAACAATGAAGTTGCGAATTGGGAAAGGTTTGGGGCTGTAGAAGTCTCAAAAAGTGCCCATCAAGGGCATAATGCGCTGCTGCTTCACGCGCCTTTATCCGCGGATGGCGCCAGCTACGTTTATCAAAGAGTGCCTGTGGAAGCAGATCAGTTTTATACTTTAGGATACTGGTTAAAGTCTGATCAGCAGGCAATTTTCCTGATGCAGGTTAGATGGCTGGATGCTGAAGGGAATGTAATTGCCAAAGAAGAAACTTGGAAGAACGTCTTTCCTGGTTGGCACTGGTATAACTTATTCAGCCAATCACCTCAGAACGCGCGCTTTGCTGAAGTGTATGCTTCGCCAGGTGGATCGGAAAACATTTTGGTCGATGGAGTCTGTCTGGCAGTGGGACAGCGCTGTCCCAACCCATAAAGTCGATAAAACTTAATCCTCAATCCTGCAAAGGATCTCTTCCGCCCTACTTTCCCAGGTGTTCTTCTGAGCGGTACTTTTTATCGTTTCTATATATTTCGTATCCATACAAAGGGACAAAGCGTGGTCCAACTGGGCTGCAAACGCTTCTGGCCCCTCCGCAATCAGAACCCCTTCATACTGCATACTCTCCCTCATCGGTGTAATCACAATCGGTTTACCCCCTGCCATATATTCAAATAACTTCAGGGGAGATACTGCATGGGTGATTTCATTGACAATAAAGGGAATGGTAGCGACATCAAAGTATCTTAAGTAATCAGGCAGTTCGGCATAAGGCTTGACTCCCAACCAGTGAATGTTGGGGAATTTGGATACTTTTGCCGGTTCAAGCGTACCATCGTAATCCGGACCGATTAAGACAAACTCGTAATCTGGCCGCAAAGAAGCAATAGACTTTAACAGTTCATAATCAAACCAGCGCGCCAGTGCGCCATAATACCCAATCACTGGCTTCGCGTTAGTCAAAATAGGTTGCAAGTCTTTAGGAGGGAAAGGACGGTCATGCTGAGCAGGGCAGGCAAAATGTTCGTATACAACACCATTCGGTGAATAGACCACGTCAGAACGATGAAGGCTGGCTTCTTCGGTCAGTTTATGGGCTGTCGCGAGCACAAGCGATGCGTTCTTTAATAAAATTTGATGACCCTTTACGATTTTTTTGTGATCACCATAGAATACATCGACATCATCCACAAAGTCATAAAGAATCCTTGGATTACGAAAGCAAGAGGCGTAGTCACTATTCCAGGTGAGCAGGTAAATTAAGGGAGAGGAAAGCTCTTGGAAAGTATCCACATGAACGTTACAAAGGTATAGCCGCTCACTGATTAACTGGAAAGGTTCTTGCTTACGGTCTGGCGTGGGCTGGATATAAAAAACTAATGCCCCCTTCTTTGCCAGGGCCAAGGCCAACTGCTGCGGACGCTGGAACAACTGCACATCCCAACTCAAACTGGGCGGAAAGATAATGACAGCTCGATAATCCTCGCCAGGATTTTTTTTCTGAAGAATTTGTTCTAAAACTGCCCGATTTTGAGCAATGATTTTCCTTTCGCCAAGGCGAAGAACTTTTCGAACAAGCTTCTTAAGAGGATCCGGCATTAACAGGCGATAAACCTTCAAAAGAATACTTTTGCTAAGGAAAATCAGGTGTAGTAGTAAAGATCTAGCTTTTGTAAGAAAATGCATTAACCATGATCCTATCAGTACGGGGTTCATTTCATCGAAAGCGAATTATATAACGAATATCGAGTTATGAATCTATTTTTGCCCATTTAAGCATATAAAATGATGTTACTGTTTGTGCAGCTTTACCAACACAAACAGTAACATCAAGATCAACATCTACTTTCTTACGAGACCTTTTCTCGCTTAAGGGATAACAGATTTCATATCTTGCGCGCTAAGATAGTGAAAAGCTGGGGCAGCAACCCCATTAGTGTATCCCGAATAATTCCCTCCCGTCGTAATTTCCCAGTTACATTCCCAACTGGATTGATTAATATCGTAATATATCACCCCAAACACCTGCGGCTGTTTGGCAAGGTACTCATAATTCGTCCGCAGCCAGGTATTTTTGGCGCTGACATTAATGCCACCGGTGCTTTGATATTCAGCCGTTGTTCCAGTCTGAGCAATAATAATCGGCTTGTTCGGCGCCATTTTAGCGATCCGCGCTAAGTAGGGAGCATACAGGGTGTCGTAGTTTTCCCAACGCTGCCAGGGAATTGCAACCTGGCAGTAACCATAGTTGTAGGAACTAAAACCAACAACATCGACAGTGGAGGCGCCTGGATAATACTTTTCAAACTCTCCCCCACTCAGAGTCCACCCATTTGGAGCAAACACCCACCACGCGTTGGCGCGCGCTACCCCTTGTTGAGCAAAGACATCCATAATATGCTTGTATGCCAGTTTGAAATTGGAAGGGTCGCCTCCATAACTGGCCCAATCGCCATTCATTTCGGGGAGCGGCGCAAGATAGGCAATACGTCCACCACCTAAGCGGATCCAGGCAGCATATACTTGAGCCATTTCCCTCAAGTTACTGTCATATTGTCCTGAAGCAATTGCATAAGACGTGGCATTTGAATTGATATTGACAAACGAAACGTAGCCCTTACTCCATAAAGATTCCAGTTGTTGATACAGGTTATTCGTCTTAATATCTGAGGGTGGTTTAGAAAAGTGGGGATCTTGAATATCGATAAACCATCCACTGACTGAATGCTTTTTCCCCGCGAGCTGATCAGCCTGAGTCATATAAGTTGACACAGAAGAACTGGTCCAATACTTCTGCATGTAAATGCCGATCCATTTGCTCGAAGTCGAAAAACCACTTGCACTACTACCACTACCACCGCTAACAACGTGAGGCAAATAGATGTTATGCCGGCCCCGTGCACTTTGAGCGCCCACAAGTTGAGCACTACTCATAAAACTGGCAGCGATGGCAATCGTGATCACAATAAAGATTCTGACCAAGACTGCAAATCGCAGATATGAAACTTTCATTACTTTCACCTTCTAGCGTAAACTGTGTACGAATACAAACGCTTATGCGCACCCTATTCTAACAGAAAAATACACTCCTTAAGAGAGGGGACTCCTTCGTAAACTCCCATCCCGGGTTGGACGACTAGCGCCCTAAATTTTTCAAATCTTGGGCAGTAAGGTATTTATAAGTTGAGTTTGCCAGTCCATCTCGATAGCCGTCGAAGTATGTTCCGTTAGGATTGATTTCAAAGTCGCATTTGAATCCATCAAACTCAGGGAAACTGAAGTAGTAAACGCCAATTACGGACGGTTGTGAAGCAAAGTAACGATAGTTTTCCACCAACCACTGGTTCTTATAACTGGCATCTGCTTGATCAGCCTGATAATAGGCGGAGGTAGATGTCTCAGCAATGATGATGCGCTTCGAAGGAGCCATTGCTTGCATACGCTTGATATAGGGATCAAAGATTTGAGCGTAAGATTCCCACTTCCCTGATACATCTACCGTTGCTGGGCAATACCCATAGTTATATGAACTAAACCCGACAATATCGACTACATCATCACCAGGATAATAGTTCTCGAAAGCTCGCTGGGGGCTAGCGGGATCGTTCCAACCATTTGGAGCAAAGACCCACCAAACATCATAGCGACCAACTCCCTTTTGGCTAAAAATATCGAGAATGTGGCGATAAGCTTGTTTATATTCTTCCGGGGTAGAAACTTTTCCGTAAGTCGTCCAATCACCGTTCATCTCCTGCAAGGGAGCGATCATCGCCTTACGACCACCGCCCAGGTCGAGCCAGGTCTTGTAAAATTCGGCCATATAGGCAATATTCTGGTCTCGTTGTCCACTGATGATCTCGCCTGCCGTTGCACTTGTGCCAAGATTGACAAACGAAATATAGCCAGACTTCCATAATTCTTCCAACTGGCGATACAGGTTATTCTTAGGCATGTTAAATACCGGTATGGTCAACGCGTCATCTTCCAAATCAATAAACCAGCCTACGGAAGTATGCTTCTTCCCTGCCGCCTGATCTGCAATCGGCATGTAGGTTTGAACATTTTCGCTGTTCCAATACTGTTTTAAATCAGATACCAAAAAACTTTACTTCCGGAGTAACCACAGTGGGAAGAAAGATGCGCGGTGTTGGAACTTCACTCGGGGTAATGCCTGTTGCCACCTGTGTCGACGTTTCATTAGAAACAATGCCATCATCTCCGCTTTTTGCGACGGTTTAAGTCGCTTCCAAACTGAAAGTTGACTGAGTAGCACTGTTTAGACGACCTGTCGCAGAGGCTGTCACTTCCGGTGATGTCAAAGGTGCAGCAGAACAGGTGTTCAAGAACATTACAAAAAACACAATCAGCAGGTTTAGTCGGCGTTTCGTATGGTTTAACATAGTCCCTTTCCCATTATCCCTTCAGGTTTAAATTCGGTCAGACGGCTGTGCCGCAGTAATTGAACAAGGATGACGAGATGTTAATTTCCGTTTGATCTGTTTCTTCAATCATAGTGGGAGAGTATCTCTATACTGGCAGCGTGTTGCAGCATAACCCCATGATAAAGTCAGTTCAGCTTTATCTTTGGACAAGTGAGCCAGCATAGCATCGAAAGGATATCGTGTTCGTATGGTTCGAATTCATGAATTATACTTCTACTATGGTATGATTGTCAATTAAGCATTCTTTTCCCCAAAATAAATTTGCATCTAAACTTTGTCGAGTAGTATCAAACTTAATGCGCATCCTCATTATACGTTCTAATCCGATCTCCCCCGACCCACGCGTTGAAAAGACTGCGGGCAGTCTTTCAATGGATGGGTTTGATGTAGTTGCTTTAGGTTGGGACCGCTCTGGAAAGCTGCCCACAGAACAGGATCTGAATGGGCTGCATATCTCCCGCCTCAGCATTCCCGCCCGCTACGGCACTGGACTGATAAATCTACCAGCACTGCTCTTCTGGCAAATCGGGCTTTTATGGTGGTTGCTTACGCATCATCGGTCTTACCAGGTGATTCACGCCTGTGACTTTGACACCATTATCCCAGCGCTGGTCTGTAAATTGTTGTGGAAGAAGCCTGTCATCTACGATATCTATGATTTTTACGCAGACCACCTCCGTCGTACCCCTGGTTTCCTTAAGAAGCTTATTCGTCGGATCGACTACTGGGCGATCGGGAAAGCAGATGGTGTAATCCTGGTGGATGAAGCCCGCCGTGAGCAAATCCGCGGATCGCATCCAAAGATCTGCATCTCGATTTATAACAGCCCAAATGACATTCTCCGCCAAGATGCTAAAGAACCACTCCCACATCCAGAAAATGCGCTGCGGATTACCTATGTTGGATTATTACAGGTAGAACGCGGCATTTTTGAAATGGTTGATGTCCTTCGTCGTCATCCTGACTGGCGCTTAGATTTGGCTGGCTTCGGTGGAGATGAAGATAAGATTGTTGCTTTAATCAAGGATATACCGAATATCACCTGGCACGGGAGAATAAACTACCAACGGACGTTAGATCTCAGCCGTCAGGCAGATATTCTATTTGCCACATACGATCCTTCTATTCCAAATCACCGGTTTTCAAGCCCCAATAAGGTATTTGAAGGCATGATGCTGGGGAAACCGATCATCGTAGCAGAGCATACCAACATGGATCGAATGATCAAAGAAGCGAACTGTGGCATCGTCGTCCCCTATGGAGAGATTCCCGCATTAGAAAATGCCCTGACCTTGTTAGCAAACGATTCCCACTTACGTGAAACATTAGGCGCAAACGCACGGCGCGCGTATGATGAAACCTACAGTTGGCAAAAAATGCAGGTACGGCTGAAAGCGTTTTATCTACAGATCCTCCAAAAGAATCCAGTGATAGTGCATGAACTCCCAGAAAATTCTACTGATCGCTAACACCGACTGGTACTTATACAACTTTCGCCTGGCCCTGGCGCAGTTTTTACAAGCACAAGGATTTGAAGTCGTTTTGGTGGCACCGGGGGGAAATTTTGCGCCGGAAATCGAGGCAAAAGGGTTTCGTTTTATTGAGTGGAACGTGGGCCGGCGGACAATCTCACCACCTGGGGAGTTTCAAGCCCTGGCTGGCCTGATTAAAATTTACCAGGCTGAAAAGCCAGTCCTCGCCCACCATTTCACCATTAAACCTGTCCTTTATGGCTCTCTTGCCGCAAAGTATGCGAGAGTGCCTGCTGTTGTAAACTCAGTTACCGGTTTGGGATACGTCTTTCTCAAAGAAGGATGGCAGGGTGACCGGATGCGGTCGCTGGTTCTCCCCTTCTATCGGTTTGCGTTCTCACGGCTGTACCTGCGCGTCATCTTTGAGAATGAGAATGATCGATCAACCTTTACGCAACTTGGCCTGGTGAAAGCCAGCGAAAGTGTGGTTGTGCGAGGAGCAGGGGTGAACGCAGAACACTTTCAGCCAGCACCCGAACCTTCTCTTGATGAACCTTTGGTAGTCTTCCCTGCTCGAATGCTCTATGATAAAGGGCTCGGCACGCTAGTTGAAGCCACTCGAATATTGAAAGGGAGGGTAAAAGCGCGCTTCGCCCTGGTTGGCGATACGGATCGCGGAAACCCCACCTCGGTAGAAGAAAGCGCGTTGAAAGGTTGGGAGCAAGAAGGTTTAGTGGAATGGTGGGGGTTTCAGAAAGATATGCGTTCTGTATATCAAAACTGTAATATTGTGACCTTGCCCTCACTGGGAGAAGGGTTACCTACAGTCCTCATTGAAGCCGCCGCCTGCGGTCGTCCGATCGTCACAACAGATGTTTCTGGCTGCCGTGATGTCGTTGTAAACAACGTGAATGGACTTCTCGTTCCACCCAATCAACCAGAAGCACTGGCTCAGGCGATCGAGACCTTAATCCGCCAGCCTGAAAAGCGTGTGCAGATGGGACAGGCCGGGCGGCAGATGGTGTTGGAAAAGTTTACCGACCAACAGGTGAATCGGGAAATATTTTCAGTTTACCAAGAGTTGCTAAATCATCGAAAGCCGTCCGCCGCCTGACTGCGCGGGCAGTACCAAAGGGTTCCTATCTTGTGACCCAAAAGGGTATAATGTGTCCACCATTGACCCTAGAAAACCTGATTTTCAGGAGGAAACCTTTTGCTTACGAATAAAGTGCAGATAACGGAAAGGCAGGAGGCTTTTGTTCCCCTCGCCGTCCTTGAGAATGCCTTCCGTTACTGGTGGGTTGTCGCTTTATTAATTGTAGTTGGCGGGCTAGGCGGACTGCTCGTACACTCCTTTCATCCTCCCCTTTATGAAGCCAGAGCCCAATTTTCAGTTGCCATCGATTATGTAAGCACAGGATCGTTAACGCAGTATGAGGAGGATCTGGCGATCAACTCCGCTGGACACATTTTTAATTCCACCGCTGTACTGCAAAACGTTGTGAACCAGGCCAACAAAGAAGGCATTCCCATTAGCCTGGAGGAGTTGGCCAAACAGATCAGCCTCGAGCGCCAGTTTAGCACCTGGAATCTTCGGGTACGAAATCCCGATACAGAGATGGCAAAGCGAATTGCCACAATTTGGATAGATCAAGGGCAAAATACTCTTTTACAGAGTTATCAGCACGCCGTACAAGCACACCAACTCGAACTTTATATCCAATCACAAGAAAGCTGCCTTGAAAAAGCAGGAGCGAGCGAGCCTTCGTATGCGCTGTGTAGTGGCGCCAATTTTACCGATATCCAGAACAATTTACTGGCTGCTGGCGCAGCGCTGTATGCAGAAAAGCAAGCGAGTTGGGGCCTTTTCTATGGTTTGACATTGGGGCCGTTTAATCCACCCGAAGTTTCTGCAAGGCCCGTCACTTCGGATCGAAACCAATATGTTTTCCTGGGCAGCCTGCTAGGCTTGTTATTAGCCATTGCGTTCCTTGAATTAAGCCCTTATCCATACCGTCGAATGAAAAGCTGACCCGTGGTTAAGCGAATTGTTTCAACGCTTCCCTGGGTCGGAATAGGCCTGCTGGCGTTGTTCCTCCCGTTCACCAGCTTTCCGCTGGTGGCTCGCCTGACGGGCTCATCAATGGTCGCTCCGCTGTCCCTGCTGCCAATGGGTGCGATGCTGCTGTTCTGGCTGCTGCCTTATATCCTCAAAAGAGGCTCGCTTCCGCCGCAGTCAAAAGTGTTGATTGCGTTTCTCATTGCCACACTCATCTCCTGCATCATTGCTTTCACACTCCCTATCCCACCTTATAAAGATCAGGCTGTGCTAAAACAAGAAGTCGAAGCCTTGTTAACGCTCGCCGTCGGGGTGGGTTTCTATCTGCTTCTTTCCGCCTGGCTAAACAGCACCGACCGGTTTGCTTTCCTGCTCCGCTGGGTGAACTGGAGCGGCGTATTAATCCTGGTGTGGTCCTTTATTCAAGCTGGCGTCTGGTACAGTATGGGTACCTACCCCAGTTGGATATGGGACTTACAAGGCCACTTCTCCACCAGTCTGCTCTTGTTTCCGAAACGGGTTGCCGGGTTTGCCTTCGAGCCGTCCTGGATGGCGCACCAATTAAATATGCTTTACTTACCCTACTGGCTGGCAGCAGCCGTTAACCGCTATTCTGCCCATCGTTTCCACTTATGGAAGATCCACCTTGAGGATGTTTTACTGTTAGGCGGATTAGCAGCGCTCTTCCTCACAGTCTCGCGTGTGGGATGGCTGGCCTTTTTGTGTATGGTGGCTTACCTGATGCTGCTGCTCAACTTGCGTTTTGTCCGCTGGGCCCAAAAGCGACTTCTCCGGCGGTTTAGCGGCGCTGTCCATTGGGAGCAAGTGATTCGCCGCTGGTTTGTGATCGCCAGCCTCCTGGTTTTGCTGGTCTTTTATGTGGGCCTGATGTTCGGCGCAGCTTATGTTATGAGCCGCTACGACCCCCGTATGGCGCGCTTTTTTGATTTCAGCACCATCAAGGAATATTCCTTTTTCTATTATGCCAACCAGTTAGTGATTGCCGAGCGTCTGGTCTTCTGGCAGGCTGGCTGGGAAGTATTCAACGATTTCCCAATCTTTGGCGTTGGACTGGGGAATGCTGGCTTCTTTTTCCCACAAAAACTCAGTGCTTTTAGCTGGGGCCTGACCGAAATTCGAACGCTGGTTTATCACTGGACCACCCTACCAAATATTAAGAGCTTATGGGCGCGCCTGCTCGCCGAAACAGGCATTGTCGGTTTTGCCGTCTTCGTAAGCTGGTTATATGTTTTATGGAAGTCTAGTCGCTTTCTCATATCGAGACAGGAACGCCTATATAAGACAATTGGCATGGCGGGGGCTTTTGTGCTGATTGGCTTCCTAATCGAAGGCTTCAGCGTCGATACCTTCGCGCTGCCCTACTACTGGGTTTCTTTTGGCATTCTGACAGCGGTATGTGAGTTGGCGCGTTGTTCTCCAATTACTCCTGCTATAAGAGGCAATCTACCCTAACGACTGCCAATCAACAGCATAAAGCGAAAATCTTTCACAGGTAACACTATAAATCCCATTCTCCCAATCCAACACTTTGTACCCGATGTCGAAGCCCGGCAGTGGCAAGATGGGCGCGTGTACCTTTACGGCTCCTATGATATCAGCGGCGGCGTCACCTACTGCAGCTATGAATATCATGTATTCTCATCTGATGACCTGATCCACTGGCAGCACCATGGCGAGAGCTTCCGCTCCACTGGCCCCAACACAGATGTGCCCTGGGCCGAACAGCCGCTGTATGCGCCTGACTGCATCTATTCCAACGGGCGCTACTACCTCTATTTCTGTCTCTCTAAGAAGAGTGAAGGAGTAGCGGAAAGCCTTCACCCGGCAGGTCGCTTCAGCAATGCCGTACCGGTGGAAGGCGCGGACGGCATTGGGATTGACCCTTCTGTAATGGTCGATGAAGATGGGCAGGTTTACTACTACTGGGGCCAGTTTCACCTGCGCGGCGCTCGCCTGCGTCCAGACCTGAAGGGGATTGAACCAGATACCCTGCACACTGAACTGCTCACAGAAGCAGAACACGGCTTTCACGAAGGTGCGTCCATTCGCAAGCGCAACGGTGTTTATTACCTGGTTTATACCGACATCAGCCGGGGTCGGGCCACCTCGTTGGCCTATGCCACCAGCCGCTCCCCGCTGGGACCTTTTGAAAAGCGCGGCATTCTAATCGATAATACTGGCTGCGACCCGCAGACATGGAACAATCACGGCTCGATTGCTGAATTCAACGGGCAGTGGTATGTTTTCTACCACCGCTCCTCTCAATCCAGTAACTTTAACCGCCGCGTGTGCGTCGAGCCGCTCCACTTCACTCCAGATGGCAGCATCGACGAGGTTGAGATGACTACCCAGGGCGTCTCCGGTCCATTAGCAGCGTCGGATACGATCGAAGCCTGGCGGGCCTGCTTGCTGTCAGGGCAGGTACGCACGGAAGCAGTCGGACCAGACGAACACCGCTCAGACTTTAGCGAACATCTTACCCTGATCCAGAACGGAGATTGGGCAGCCTACAAATATGTGGATTTTGGTTCGGGCGTGACCAGCTTTCAAGCGCAGGCCGCCAGTCTGGCATATGGTGGGACCATTGAGGTGCATTTAGACAGCTCAGATGGCCCGCTGGTGGGAACCTGTGAGGTCGAGCGCACGGGGGCCTGGCAGAAGTGGCAAACCTTCACATGTCCGGTCAACGGCGCACAAGGCGCCCATGCCCTGTATCTGGTGTTTTACGGACGTCCTGGGCGGCTGTTCAATCTGTCCAGTTTCTCATTCCGCTAATCCGCTCTGACCCGGGTTGAAGAAGTTTATAGGCGCTCCTATCTGTGGTGCGAGCCTCAATCTCTGATTTTGGACCTTTGAAGAAGAAGTGCGCAGTGTAATTCAAGATCTGGCGAGCGGTCATGTATTCATAGAAACGTGGTTCTTGCGGAAGATACCCCACTCGCGCGCGAACATCAACCGAATCGCGCACAAAATCCAGCCCAAAGATGCTGGCTGAACCAGACGTGGGCCGGATTAACCCCAACAGCAGTTTGATCGTGGTCATTTCCCCAACTCCGTTCGGACCTAAGAATCCAAATATCGAGTTCTTGGGAACTTGCAGGCTGAGCGCCTTTAACGCATCCACCCTGCGGTAGGACTTACTCAAAGCAAGCGTGTCAATCACCCAATCCACAGCATCCCTCTTTTCGACTGATGCAGTTCATTCTTCAGGATTCATGCTTGTCTTCACCTACAAACGTACAGAAACCATATACAGAATGCGGCTATAAAACGGATTAAACGGGGATTAACGATATTCTACTGCCCATCCAGGGGGAGATTTTGCCCGCGTTCCTGCAGCCAGACCGCCAGAAGGATCAGTCCAACGCTCAGCACCAGGCTGGCATCGGCGATATTCCAAACAGCAAAAGTACCTACTGAAATGAAGTCGGTCACATATCCCAACGTGATCCGGTCAATCAGGTTCCCTACAGCGCCCCCCAACATGAGGCTTAACGCCACCTGCAGTAGCCAGTAACCTTGAGCGACGCGCGGATAGAAGAAGAGGATCACCAGCGCGATGATTCCATTAAAAAAAGCAAAAAAGCTGCTAATGCCCTGGAACATGCCAAAAGCCACGCCGGTATTATGCCAGAACACAATGCGAGCGTAAGGGGCAAGCCAGTCCCACGGAACCCACATTTCGCCTGGCGCCAGGTTCGCCCGAACCAGGGCTTTCGTCCACTGGTCGAGCGCGATCACTACACCAGCGATTAAAAATAGGATCAGATACTGCCAATACCTTCGCCAAAATTTAGAGCGCATAAAAAATGCGATACCTAGTGATAGTAACGTAATAACTACTTTTTATGACAGGTAGACAATGAATTTAAAACGGGTGAACATGATATGCTGATGAAGCAAATATAGTATCCCCAAAGCCAAATTACACTGCTCTTATTGCTTGCTCTTTCTTTGAATTTGCGTAAAATTAAATTTAAAACCGTAACAAAAAAAATACAAAGAAGCATCGATAAGGGGAACAATGAAGCCGCGAATAATGTTTGTTCTGTATGTTGTGCCAATAATCATTCTGGCAACAATTTTGTTTTATTTACCCTCACCCAAAACGATCTATGCTCAGGGCCCGTACCCAGCACCGGGAGAAGACGGCGGTGTTTCTACCGAGAATGGGTTACCTAATATCGGGGGAATGACCGAGGAGCTACCTGCTAGCACTACGGAATCAGGGTTTCATATCCGGCGCCTCAACTGAATGACTTACCTACTCCTGCGGCTGTCGGACAGGGGGGACCGTTTCGCATCTTCCTGCCTCTTGTTCTAAAGTCTTATGACAGGGCTAGAGCTGCGGCATATGCGGATCAATGGGCGCATGATCGAAACCCTGATTTTCCCATTTTCGGAACAAGCGGGGCGTGCAACGATTGCACAAATTACGTGTCGCAATCCATGAGAGCTGGTGGATTAGCCTACAAAACCGGCAACTGGGATGAAAACAGTCCATATGAATGGTGGGTCCGTAATACCATATGGCCTTGGGAAGCGAAAAACTCAAAAACTTGGAGTACGACGGATTGGATCAACATCTACGTTACTCAATATCAAAACGAATTTGCGTTTTTTGATTACGTGAACAACCAAAAAAGCGGTGATTTTATGGTTATGGACTTGCGTGGTCCCACAGACGGCACTCCACCCGATGGAATTCCTGACCATGCAAGGGTATTCGTTGGGTATGATATCACGAGCACCGATCAAAATGATTATCTCAGTGCACAAGGAAATTATCTTACTATTCCACCTGCGGAATTTACTTGGCTTACAAATCAACATTGCGTCGATCGTCGGCATGTGGCTTATGACTATAACCTTTTCGCAAATAACCCAGTTTGGTACTGGCATGTGATTCCATAAGCAATTCGCAGTTGTTAATGCTATGATTTTTTATGACAAAAGGAGACAGATATGAAAGGCAGAAGGATTCTAGGAATAAGTGGGCTTCTCGTTCTGATGATTCTCACAGCCCTAGTTGCGGTGAAATTGAGTAGTGCAGATACGGGCATACCGGATACAAAAGATGCGAAGGAAATTCAAGCCGTAATTCAAAAGTCATATGATCTTGAGGTCAAAGCGGCCCGAGATTTCGATACATCCGAATTCTCTTCGGTGTTTGTCAATGATGATCGTGTCCCACTGGACAAGTCTACAAAAGAATTTGTAAAAAAGGTGAAGATCAAAAAAGGTGAAACGCTTAAAGACGACTATGGGTTTCTCGACTACAAAAAAGCCTACTTTGAACTGTGGCAGACAGGTGCGGTAAAGTCGGAGGCAATTCAAGAAAAAGCCAAAAAAGAAAATCGGGATTTAACCTCGGATGAAAAGAAAGCTATGGCAGAGAATATGCACCGTTCCACAGGACCTGATAAAAAGGTATCGCTGATCTTTCATTCGATCAAAATAGACGGAGATATGGCAACAGCCGTATTTGATGATGGTCCTAGAGTGAATGAATTCCATCTGGTAAAAATCAATAACCAGTGGTACATTGCCGGGTGGATCATTTTAGAGGTTCACGCCTAGCCCTGTCGATAAAGTGGTCAATTAGGCTGCTCAACCTGGAGCAGCCTTTTTATTTTTTATGCCCAGTGTGCAATGACGCAATCCTTTCTTCTGTGGAGGAATGGGACTTTCTGGCATTTTCCTCACTAATGCTTTCGAACTCATTTAAAATCACCGCAAGAGAGAATCCACGTGATTTATCTTGAAAAATATCTGGGCTTCATTCCGCGATCAGTTTAAAGCGATTTTGGGTGCTGCTTTTTATTTAGGTGGTCAAGGTTTTTCGACACGGAATCGAGGTAGGTTAAGGTAGGATTCTCCTTTCTAGGTTTGTTAAGGTTCGCTCGTTTCATCGAACCTTAAAAAATGAGTGTGATACAATGGTCGAGCGCCGGCGGAGGATAGGGCGCCGGTGAAGACCGACCTGAGCGCCGACCGGCGCGCCACACGGCAGGGCAGGCAGACGCGTTCTTCGGAAGGTGGTTTGTCTGCCCTTCTTTTCTGCCTGCCCTGCCGGTGGCCAGAAAGCGAAAAACTTAACGCCGTGCCGACCAGCCCGCTGGTCTAAGCAAAGTACACCTGGGCCGGGGTACAGTAATCGAGGGACTGGTGCGGGCGCTCCAAATTGTAAAAGGACAGGTAGTGACCGATGCCCACTCGGGCGCGGCGGGGATGCTCATATTCGTTGAGGTAGACCTCCTCGTACTTGACCGAGCGCCACAAGCGTTCGGTGAAAATGTTGTCCAGCGCGCGTCCGCGGCCATCCATGCTGATCTGCACCTGGGCGGCCTTCAGCCGGTCGAGATACTGCGGGCTGGTGAAATGGCTGCCCTGGTCGCTGTTCCAGATCTCCGGTTTCGCCAGGAGGAGTGCCTGATCGACGGCTTGCAGGACAAAATCGATTTCCAGGGTCTGATCGAGCGCCCAACTGACCACGTAGCGGGAGAACCAGTCCAGTACCGCCACCAGGTACATCCACCCGGCTAGCAGGCGAATGTAGGTGATATCGATGCCCCACACCTGGTTGGGGCGGGTGATTTCCAGCCCGCGCAGCAGATAGGGATAGATTTTGTGCTCCGGCCCCGGTTTGCTCAAGTTTGGGCCTGGGCTGATCCCGGCGATGCCCATTTCGCGCATGTAGCGCTGCACGGTCGGGCGGGAAATGGGCATTTTCTCCTGGTTCAACAGCACCGTGAGTTTGCGCGAGCCATAGAACGGGTGGGCGGTGTAGAGTTCATCAATGCGCCGCTTGGCCTGGAGTTCTGCCGCCGATGGCCCAAGCGGTTGGTAGTACAGGCTGGTGCGGTTCAGGCTCAGCAAGGCGGTCTGGGTTTTGAGCGGCACGTCCCGATTATCCTTCTCGATCATTTGCATCCGCTCACTTCTCGATCGGGTCGAGGCCAGATTTTTTTTTCAGCCAGGCTAACTGCGTGCTCAGTCGTCCGATTTCCGCGTACAATTCCTCTTTTTCCCGCTCGTGGGCGGCTTTTTCGGCCTTCTCCGTTTTCGCGCCTTTCTCGAACAGCCCGGCCAAGCCTTCTTGCGCTTGGTCGCGCCAGCGGTAGAGCTGGTTGGAATGCACCCCGTATTCTGCCGCGATTTGGGCGATGCTTTTCTCTTCCTTAAAGATTTCTAGCACGATTTGGGCCTTTTGTTTGGCACTATACTGCTTTTTCATGCGAATGATTCTACCTATCCGCTGCCCTGTTTCGTGTCTGAATTTACTTTACCACTTAATATCTCAACAACGATTCGCACCTTTATGGAACGTAGATGTGTATGTTGATCATTATGTTGGTCTAGGGGGGTTATCTTAATGTCTCTCTATAAATTAATAGTGCTGACCATTTCCAAGCTTTTGAAATTGTCATAATAATGAAATAGGGCTTCTGTAGTAGAGTTGTGTCAACCACGACAACAACCGAAACAACGAGAAGCCCATATGGAAATTTTAGCACTATTGCAGCCAATTAGTGGCTGTTTACCCATAACTGCCCTTCGACAGATGAGCCGCATCATCTTTGCGATGTTGGCCATCACAGGTCGAGTAACCATGTTAGGTCTTTCGCGTTGGGCTGGAGAGGGCGGTAGTTATCGTACCATTCAACGGTTTTACCAGACCGCCATTCCTTGGACACAGTTGTTCTGGCAATTCTTTTCACAAAGTCTATGGCAGAAAGAGGATGTCTACATTCTGGCGGGCGATGAGTGCGTGGTGAGCAAAGCTGGGAAAAAGACCTATGGCTTAGATTACTTCTTCTCTGGTTTGCAGCAGAAAGTCATCCCCAGTCTATCGTTCTTCGTCCTATCCCTGGTCAGTGTCCAGCAACGTCACTCCTACCCACTCTCGATGGAGCAAACCATCCGTAGTCCAGAAGAAAAGGCTGCCAGTCAAGCAAAGAAAGCCGAGAAAAAAAGCAAAGCAGCCGAACCAAAGCGCAAGCGAGGCAGGCCCAAAGGCAGCAAGAATAAGAAAAAGACCGAGGTGAGCCTGAACCCAGAGTTGCTGCGCATTCAAAAGATGATCAAATCACTACTTCTGCTAATCAGCAGTTTACTCCAACCCGTCTACCTGGCCTTGGATGGGCATTTTGGCAACTATCCGACGTATCTGATGGTGCGTCAGTGCGGTTTGCACCTGATCTCAAAATTGCGCTGGGATGCTGCGCTCTGTTTTGCCTTTGCAGGAGAATATAAGGGCAAGGGGCCACATCCCAAATACGGGGATCGGGTTGATTACCAGCACATCCCAGAAAAATACTTAAAATCTACAACGGTTTCAGGAAATATCAAAACCTGCATATATCAGGCGCAACTGCTTCATCCCGATTTTCCTGACCCGCTGAACGTGGTGATTATCGTGAAGACCAATCTTACCACGAACGCCTGGGCGCATATCATTCTATTCAGCAGTGACCTTTCGTTATCATGCGACAACATAATCGCATACTATAGCCTGCGCTTTCAACTGGAGTTTAATTTTCGAGATGCCAAACAGTTCTGGGGTTTAGAAGACTTTATGAATGTGAGCCAAACGGCTGTTACCAATGCGGCCCAACTGTCTCTGTTCATGGTGAATGTATCGCACTTGTTAATGAGCAAGTTTCGACAATCCGATCCTGACTTTAGCGTTCTTGACCTGAAAGCTTACTTTCGAGGGTGCAAATATGCGACCGAATTGATTAAAATGCTTCCGCAAAAACCTGATGCTATTTTTGTTTCCCAGCTTTTACAAAAAATTGCCACTTTGGGGAGCATACATACCGCTAAATTGCCCGTTTCATCGGGCTAATGCCGGGTAGGAGCGGCGGTTACCCGTCCGCTCCCCCCACAGACCCGGACGTGAGCAATTCACTCATCCGGTTCTTCGGTAACCAGAGTTTACTTCTCTCTGGCGCATAACTTTGCTACCCTGCAAGCTTTAGATGGCGTGGACAATTCTCGGCATCGGGAGTGGGTACAGTATTCTCAACATATCGAACTTCTCCCAAGGTATGCCACCTTTCCGACTACGGTGACTAAGCCAGTACCGCCATGCGTTTTCAGCCCTTCTATAGAGCACCCATAGCATCATGAAGTTTCCTCGGATGCCATAGTATTGATAGTGTCCTTTCAGCTTCAAACACAACATGCGATACTGCTCTCGTAGTGGCAAATGGCGGTTCTTCTGACACCAATCCCAGACATTTCTCATGGAGCGGCGCAGCCGTTTTGCGGCTGTCTTGCGTTTGATCACCCAGTTGTTCCGCCGAGATTTTCCCCAGTAATGGGTGAACCCCAAGAAATCAAAGGTGTCTTCGCCCTTACCGGCGGCTTGCTGGGCATTTGGCTTTTTGAATGCAACCAACCGGGTCTTCTCCGGGTGGATCGTCAGCTTATAGCGGGTAAACCGCTTGGGCAGAACTTCCATCACCCGTTGGGCGTCCTCTTCTCGTTCGAAACCGATGATAAAATCATCCGCAAATCGGCATAAGAAGCAGCGCCCTTTCATCCGAGGCTGTACTTCTTTCACAAACCATTCATCCAGCACATGATGGAGGAAGATATTCCCCAGTATTGGTGAAACTACGCCACCTTGTGGGGTGCCTGTCTCAGGGTAACTGAGGCTCTTCCCATCCACGATCCCCGCATTTAGCCATTTCCCGATATAGCGTAACAAGCTCCCGTCGTTCACCCGCTGTTTGATGATGTCTTGTAACAGGGAATGGTCCAGGTTGTCGAAAAATCCACTCACATCTGCGTCAATGATCCATCCAATGTTCATTCCCATGCACTGCTTCCAGATTTCTTTCACTGCCTGGTGGGGGCTATGCCCCGCTCGGAACCCGTGTGAAAAGTCATAAAAATCCTGCTCGTACACCGCTCCCAACAACATGCTCACGGCTCTTTGCACGATCTTGTCTTCGATTTCCGGGATACCGATCGGTCGCTTTCTTCCGTCTTCCTTCTCCAACCAAATGCGCTTCACGGCCGGGGCGCGATAGCGTCCCGTTCGCATTCGTTCGAACAAGTTTTGGAGGTTCTCTTCCAGCTTCTCACCGTATTGCCGGGCGGTTATCCCGTCCAGCCCTGGTGCCGCATCCTTTTTGATCTTCTGGTAGGCCTCCTTCAGGAAGTCCTCATCCACCAAATTCATCAGGTTGGTGAATACTTTGTCTGGCTCATTGGCTGCTTGCTCTGCAATCCGTTGAAGTTTTGTTGAGACGATTTGTGATCCCATTGTATCTCTCGTCTTTCCTTCCAACTGAACGTTATGCCCGGCTTCGCCTTCCCTCCAGTGGGTCCTTTGGGTCTTCAGTTCCCCACCTTCTCGATCCGGTCTTATGCCTGATCATCGGTACTATGCTCCGCTACGACTGCCATTTGCCCGTCTCGGTTCACTTCGCTTTTCGCTGTCGTTCCCCGATACCCTGACCTGCTCCCTTTCCTTTGTGTCCCGTTTCCGGCTTGTCATATCGGTTGGAAGCCACCCTATGACACCAAGGCTCTTGGTCAGCCAGTACCCTTGCTCTTCTGGCGCTCCTGGGGGGAGGCAAATGGCTCTCCCAAGTTTCCGCGTTGTCCCTTTGAACGTATGCCCTGCTCTCAGACCCCGGTGGTGTCCTGCTCGCTCGCCATTTCGCTTTCAGGACTGCTGCCTTCCGTTTCGCCAACAACGTCGGCTTTTCCCGGTTTCCTTTCCCGGTTATCCTTAGTCCACGACCATATACTATTTCGGGGTTCTATCACACGGCCTGCGTTCTTGCTCCACTCAGTTCCGTACTTCCATTACTGGTTTTGCACGTGAGTCTCACTACTGACCTGCTGGCTAGGCTTTGATCAGATGGGATTTGAGCTCCGCCGTGATACTCGGCTCGCACCCATTGGACAACATTGACATATTTCTAGGATTTGCTACGCTTTCTTCATCTCCTTTCCCTATATCTCGGACTTTTCTTGGCACAATGGCGAAGGTATTGATACTGCTGGATAGCTTTTTTCATTGCCTGGCCTTTAACAGGATCCCTGCGCTGATCAGATCCAGCGCCAGGATGACAGCAAACATCCCCACCAGCAGCCACTGTCCTTGCTGTGCAAAATAACCAGGGCTGACAATGGCAGTATAAGCCAGCATACCAGCGGCAACGAGCGCCGCTGGCTTGGCCCAATCGCGCTTCTGCAGCACAGCCAGCCCACCCACAATCAAGAAGAGAGCCGTCACAAGTTCACCCAATAAGTGAAAGCGAATGCGGATAGGTTCAGTCTGTAGTTCGGGCACAGCGCCCACTACCAGGAAAAACGCCCACTGTCCAATCATGAGGACACCAACCACAATCGAATACCAGGCTGAAAATTTCACTGTTCCTCCACGACGTGGTCACTATTTCAGTATAGCAATCTTTCTACCAAGTCACACAAAATAGAAATCCTTCTCCCCTGAAAACACCTCATCGGCGCCAACTAGTTCAGTACCCAATCAACACGCATTCGAGGTAGGCGCGGCAGGCAGAATATTTTCCACTGAAATCAACGGAAAGCCCAGGTTATAGAGCTTTTGAAGCACACCTTGTACTGCCGCCTGATCCAGCAGCACGCCAGTGAGTTCGGTGATGAGATTCCCATCTGTATCCTCGTGGAAGGTGATCACCATACCATCAAAGTATCCAGACCATTTTTCACCTAACCTACCCTGCACGCGAATACGATAGGCGCCTGGGTTGTCTAATGTCATTTTCGGACTCATTATTCCTCCTTATCATTACGCTCTTAACATATCGCTTTCTCAGATCGCTTCCATCAGACGAAAGGATTAATGCCAGGATTAATTTCAGCGCAGAGGGTAAATGTGCCCAAAAAATAGAACAGAACAAGAAACAATATAGGATTAAAGCCGCTGGCGTGATAAAATGAGGTATGCCCCATTCTCCTCTATTGGCGGCAAAACTATTTCCTCCCACCTATCGCACTAGCCTGGTTTCAAGACCTCGGCTAACCCAAAAAATCAATGACGGGCTTCGTTCTGGACGCAAAGTGACACTTGTCTGTGCGCCAGCCGGGTTTGGGAAAACGACGTTGGTGGCGGAATGGTTAGGCCAATTTCGCGAAGCAGATGAGCCAGATCAGCTTCCTTTTGGCTGGCTGTCTCTAGAACGGTCAGATAACCACCTGCCCGTCTTTTTGCGCTATCTGCTGGCTGCACTTCAAACCATTCAGGCAGGCATGGGTGAGGCAACTCGCGAGATGCTAGAAAGCAACCGGCTGCCGCCTCATGAGACGCTTCTGCTGCCGCTGCTAAACGATTTGTATTCCCTCACAAAGCCGTCCGTTCTGATCCTGGACGATTACCATTCCATTCAAGATCCTGCCATTCATGAAGCAGTGGCCTATTTGCTGGAACGCCTGCCGCCAGCCATTCATACCATCATAACCTCTCGCCAGGATCCTCTTCTGCCCCTGGCACGCTGGCGCGCGCGCGGGCAGTTAACCGATATTCGCCTGGTCGAACTGCGCTTCAACGAGACTGAAGCCGCCGATTTTCTGAACCGGACGATGGGCCTTAACCTGGTCGCCAGTGATATTTCTGCTCTCGAAGCGCACACCGAAGGTTGGATCGCCGGCCTTCAGATGGCGGCGATTTCGCTGCAGCAGGTGGGCCCGGATTGCGAAAACACAGATACCTCTGCCTTCATCGCGGCTTTTACCGGAGATGACCGGTTTGTGATGGATTATCTGGTGGACGAAGTGCTTTGCCGCCAACCATCCGACGTGCAAGACTTCCTGTTGAAAACCGCTGTCCTGGAGCGCTTTAATACCTCACTGTGTGAGGCCGTGCTGGGCACAACCACTGGCGAATCAGTCCAGCAGGGCATAAGTGATGTACGCAATCAGTTAGCCTATCTGGAGGAAGTCAATCTTTTCCTGATCTCCCTCGACAACCGCCGCCAGTGGTACCGTTACCATCACCTGTTCGCCGAACTGCTGCGCTACCGGCTGGAGACCTCATACGGTAGTGCCTTTGTGGCTGAACTTCAACAGCGCGCCAGCCGCTGGTATGACGACAACCACCTGCCAGAACAGGCCATTCAATATGCCCAGGCAGCTCAGAACTGGACATTGAGCGGGCAGTTAATTCTCAAATACTCCCCACCACTCATCCGCCAGGGTGAGTTGATGACCCTGCTGCGCTGGCTGCGAGCGATGCCGGAATGGGCCGTTCACCAGAATCCTTACCTGTGTCGCGATTATGGCTATGCATTGACCCAAACTGGGCAGTTGAAAGCAGGCAAAGCGCTCTTTGATCTGGCAGAACAGGGGTTATCGAATGATCCCGAACATCTAGGGCGGATGCTGGTCTTTGCTTCCCACAATGCGCTCTTTCGGGGTGAGTTTACCGAGGAAATTGCGTTAGCCCGGCGTGGGCTGGAACTGCTGAACCCGGAAGATGACTGGATGCGCGGCTCTGCTGCCCTCAGCCTGGGAATGGGTCTGCTGCACAGCGGTGACCCGTACAATGCGGAGGCGGCCTGCCTGGAGGCGCTGCGGGCTGGCCAGCAATCCGGCGCCGAACGCACCTGCATTAATGCCCTGGCGCAGCTTGGAAGAATATCCGTACTGCGGTTAGATTTCGCCCAGGCGGAAATTTATTTTCAACGTGCCGTCCAGTACAGGTCGAATGGGCAGCCCTACCCAGGCTGCGACATGCCGTTTTTGGATCTGGCGATGTTGAAGTACGAGCAAAATGCGCTTGATGAACCCGAGGACTATATAACGCAGGGCATGGAAGCCAACAACCGCAGCAACAGCATTGAAATGCGGGCCTACGGCTACCGCCTGAAAGCCCGCTTGCATCAGTTGAAAGGCAGCGCCGCCGAAGCGGAAGAATATTTGCAGAAAGCGTTAAAACTGGCCGTTGGTTATGATCTTTCGCCCCTGACCCTCAGCCTCAATGCCGCCCTACAAGTGGAAATGGCCCTGACGGATGGCGACTTGCGTCAAGCAGAGCTGGCTGCGCCGCGCGTGACCAACTCACTCGGCGTGTACCCCTTTGCCTTCTACCCGGAAACGACGCGCGTTCACCTGCTGCTGGTACTGGGAAAGACAGAAGAAGCGTTAAAACTGCTGGAACCAGCCCTCAGCCAGGCCGAACAGCCCGGCTGGGAATATCCCCGGCTTCAGGTGAGGGTGCTGCAAGCCCTGGGGACCGCCAGCCCAACCAAAGCCTATCAATTTCTGCTAGATGCGCTGACGATTGCCTATCCCGCGGGCGCCGTGCGCTCCTTCCTGGACCTTGGGGAACCGATGCGCTTGCTGCTTCTTGAGTGTGCCCCACGCGTTGAAAGTCCTCACTTAAAAACCTTTGTTCAAGAACTGTTGTCACTGTTCTCCCACTCCCCCTCCAAACCAGCCTCCGAAAAGCCTGCCTCTCGTAACCAGGATCTAATTGAACCCCTCTCAGATCGCGAAATTGAGGTGTTATGCTTGCTTGCTGATGGCTTATCCAACGCAGAAATCGCCACACAGCTCTACCTATCCCCCAATACGCTCAAAGCGCATACCCAAAATATCTACAGTAAGCTAGATGTCCACAGCCGGGTGCAAGCAGTAAACCGCGCCCGGGAGTTAAAGATCATCTAACCTGTCTGCTTCACGGCGGCTTCTCCCCTCCTCGCCGACAACCAAAAACGACTTCATGTTTGTGCCAGACTTGAACAGCATTAATCCCCATATTAATGCTTTTGCCCGATGCGATTAATCCCTTCCGGTTGCTATATTGAATACAGCTCAAATCAAGAACCAGGAGTTAGAAATGGTCGCGGTTTCAAGTCCAACAGTCTCGATGAGAAGTTATCCAGCCAGCACCAGTGCTGTACTGCCAAAAGAACAGGCAAGCAAGATCCATCTCGATTCCTTTAATGATCTTGTTCTGAAATACCAGGATACTGTCTACTGGCATGCTTACTGGATTTTAGGAGAGGAAGAAGCCGCACAAGACGCTGCTCAGGAGGCTTTCCTACGTGCTTACCAGAATATGCACCTGTTTAACGGCGGCCCTTTTCTGCCCTGGATCCTCAGAATCACCACCAACTACTGCTACGATCAATTACGCAGTAAGAAAAGACGAAAAAACACTTCATTAGAGGTGCTGGATGAAAACGGCGAAGAAGTGGAAAGCTCTCCCTGGTTACGAGACCCTGCCCTCTCGGTTGAAGAAACCCTGGTACGTACTGAAGAGTGGGACTGGATCATGAAGTGCATCCGCCGCCTGCCGCTCGAAAGCCGGACGGCTGTGGTGCTGGTAGATCTGCACAACCTCAATTATGCCCAGGCGGCAGCCACCATGGGCATTTGCCTGGGCACCTTCAAAAGCCGCCTGGCTCGGGCGCGTGAACAGCTTCAAACTTACTTGCGCATGGGATCAGTGAGTGCCTTGAGGTAAGCTTGTGTCCGATAGGTCCCTTATACTTACCCACCCAAATCCGCCAGCATCTGGCGGATTTGATTTACGGCTTCCGCAAAGACCCTGGCCTGCGCCGGGTCGCCAAGTACCTGTGCGCCGCCATATAGTTGCAGTCCCCAGCTCGGAACGCTGGAGTGTGCGGCGGATGTCAGGCTGTCCGGAAAGTCCAGCACATCCAGAATGAGCTGCACCTTGCGCTCCACCGGGACAAAGCCGCGCGCCGCCTCTAAAAAGGCGCGCCCCCAGTCAGAGGAGCGCCCGCTCTTGGTTGTATAGATCAGGGGCGTGAACACATCGATGGCCGGGGCCAGCAGCGCGTAATCCTGGGCAAAAATCCGCGTCAGCGCCCCATCCAATTCCGCCGGCTGCCAGGGACACATGTACGCCCCCACCAACCCACCCGGCAAATGCTCCCGGATCAACCCGGCGTAATGATTGGCAAAACCCGCCACCCGCTCGCACTTATGCCGGGTCCAGGCTTCCCCCGCTGAAGATAAGATCGCCTGCGGCGTATCCAGGTCCAGCCCAGTAGCTTCATTGAAATCAGCGATACAGGCCGGGCAAAAGCAGCTTTCTTGCAAGTCGGGCGCAGGCGTTTCAAACCAACCCGCGTAGGTCAGGTAATCCAGCCACACGCCGGCTGGCTGGTACTGTCGCAGGCCTTCCAGCAAGTTGGCTTCCGTTTCCACCAGAAAATCCTGCTGCGAAAGGCACACCCCCTGCACCAGTTGGCCGTAGCGAATTGGCTTGCCGTCCACACCCACCGGTACCAGTTCCGGGTGCGCCGCAAAGTCAGCCCGGAAAGTCTTAAACTCCACGCACGCCGCGACGCCATGTTTCTGGCAGGCCTCAAAAGCCTGGGGATCAAAACCGTGAAACCAAAAGGCATTCGCTCCATATTCGGCAAAGTGGTCAATAAACGCTAGCGCCGAACTACCATACGGGCCAAATAAAGCTTCTTGCGTCCTCGTCATCTTTTGTTATCCTTCCACCAATCTTCCAACCACCTTCACACAGGGCCGCGTGAACACATTTTCCTGGTGCGGCGCGTCCGGCAGCGCAGGCGTCAAATCTTGCCCGGGAAAGTGCAGCCGCTCGTGCATCTCCAGCCGCCAGCGCGGGCAGTCGGTCACATCATAAACAATCCCCTTGTAAGCAATAAACTTTTGCGAGCCGCGGTCGCCGTTATTTCGGCGCAGTTCCGCCAGGGTAATGTTGCGTTCCGGAATTTGCATAGCTCAAAGAATAGGGGAAAAACCGCTAAAACGCAAGCCGCTGTCCAGGTTCAATTTGGCAGGGTCTCTCTAACCCACAAATCGCCGAACAGTGATATGTTTCCGAAGCGACCCTTCGCCTGCGCATCCTGCGCGAGGGCTTGGCAAAGCGATCAAAAAGCCGTGCTGCTCCCAATGATACAGAGAAACAGCACGGCTTGATCAAGCAACGGCAGCGTGAGGACTACGCCATCAACTCACCCGCGTTCTTGAAGTAGCTGTCTACCATCGCGTCGCCAGTCATATACGCCAGCGCCAACAGGTTTTCTGTCGGATTAGCGCCCGGATTCTGAGGATAGAGCGCAGCCCCGGTCACAAACACATTCGGCGTATCCCACAACTGCCCGTACTTGTTCGTCACTGAGTTACCGGGGTCTGTCCCCATAATGGCTCCTCCGGTAATATGGGTGCTCTTATAGCTATAAAGGTTGTAGTCTGGCAAATCTGGTGTTGCGGAAATTTTGTTCGCTCCCATCACGCGCATAATTTCAGAGATTCGCTCGGTTAAGAAACGGTAACGGCGGCGATCATTCTCCTGCCAGTCAAAGGTCAGGCGCAGTAGGGGCATACCGAAAGCATCCCGGAACCTGGGATCCAGATCAAAGAAATTTGACTCGTAAGGCAGGCTGTCACCCTGCATCGTAATCGGCACAAAGTTATCCCAATGATTGCGCAGCGATTCTTTCCAATCCTTACCCCAGTTTTTCGCGTTCCCCCTTGGCATTTCTCCGGTTTCAACCGTCTTAATCAGGATATTTCCACTGCCGCTGCCCACCGGCAGCCCGCCCACTGAGGTAACGGGTTCGCGCTCCCCAATCGTCGAAAAGATTCCCGCCCCGCCGATAAAGTCGACGTCGCTGTGATCGAACACCATGCCATAATAGTCGAAAATCACATTCATGGTGCTGGTGTTGCCCATGTAAAGGTTAAAACGGTGATTATCAAATGTTCCTACCACTGGCGAATACCACATCTGGTGAGTCAGGTGCTTTCCCACCAGCCCGCGGTCATTCCCAATCCCGTTCGGGTGCTGTTCGCTGCGCGAAAGCAGCAGCAGCTTAACATTCGTCAGGGTGTATGCGCTCAGCATCACCACGTCTGCTGGCTGAAAGTGTTCCTCTCCGGTGAGGGTGTCCACATAAGTCACCCCAGTAGCCATCCCGTTTTTTGCCACGTTGACCAATGTCACATGCGACTGCGGGCGCACTTCTAACCGCCCAGTGTTCAGCGCCAGCGGCAGATGAGTGGTAACACCAGTCGACTTAGCGTCCACCTCACAACCGAAGCGCGTGCAGAACCCGCAGTACAGGCAGCCGCTGCGAATATTGCCGAAGCGGTCTTTGTAAGCCCTCGAAAGGATCCCTGAAGGCTGTGGGAATGGGTGCAGCCCCAGTTTCTGGCAGGCCTCTGCAAAAACAGTGGAAGGAATGGTCACTTCCAATGGAGGATTCGGATAAGGCAGCCGGCGCGGCTCAAACGGGTTGCCGCCGGGAAGAACTTTGCCATCCACATAGGCTGGCAGCCCCGAAGCGCCAATATCCCACTCCACCTGTTCATAATACGGTTCCAGTTCCTCATAGGTCACCGGCCAGTCCGCGATGGTCATTCCTTCCGGAATCTTGTCCGCGCCATACTTCTCAACCGTATAAGAACGCAGTTGAAAGTCCACCGGTAAAAAGCGGTATAACATGCCCGACCAGTGGATCGCGGATCCGCCTACCCCTTGCCCCGGATGGAACGCGCCATACTGGCGCATGGGCAAAGAGGGATACTTTGCGCTGGGCCGCCAGGTCCACGATTCTTGCGAAAGCGCCACCATCATGCGCTTGCGTACCGAGTACATCAGGCTGTCATGGTTGTGTGCAAAGTCAGGATACGCCCAACGCCAGGGTCCCTGTTCCAGAGCAACCACACTATAACCGGCTTCGGTAAGCTTCCAGGAAAAAACATTCGAAGTCCACCCAGCCCCTACCGTAACGACATCAACTTTTGGATGTGTAATTGCCATTCATGCTTCCTTTCTATTTAAGGCTGGTGATCCTGATCTTGATTCGGATGATAAGGAGGATACTGATCGCCCGGCATTTTGTTATTCAGGTTAGGATACAAGTTATATTGATCTCGCTGCGGATTTCCAGGTTCACCCGCGCCGCTCACCGGCACAATCGCGTTTGGACTCGTCTTCTGCCCAGGATTCACTGGGTGCAGTTGTGCCAGATCCTGATAACCGCGCTGGTTACCTTCTGTTCGCAAATCCAAGGGGGTGTAAGCGCGCATTGCGCCCGGGTACCCCACCAGCTTCCAACCGACCATGTCGATGTTCCCCCGGTAAACCGGGTCGCTGAACATACCCTCAATGGTATGGTTCCGTAACACTTCAAAAAAGGTGTGCGAGGCCAGGTGTCCAAAATCGGCCACTTTGCCGTCCGCCATCGCCCCCACCACATCTTCCTGCTGTTGGGCCGTTAAATCCACGAACTGCGCGTTGTGCTGCTGCTGTGCATAGTTATCTACCATGATGACCCCCATCCGGTAGATTTCACGCGGCGTCAAAATGGACTGCCATCCGTATCGATCAAATACATCCTTCGGAACCCAAATAATATCCAATCCAGGCAGATCTTCCGAAGTGGGCGGGCTGTCTCCTTCATAAGACATCGCGAAGGGCGGCTTGTAATAGGTCCGCTCAGTAAACCCATTTTCATAGGCAAGAGCCGAGTCAATGTAATAGACCACGCCCGCCTCCCGCGCGCCCGGGTCTCCTGGCGAACCTGGCAAAATGGTCGCCGTCAATGCTTCCACTGTCGCCGCCTCATGGGGCGTAAAAAAGGCCATAACACCCGCTGGCGGTAGTTCGGATGGCCCAGGCACTTCAGGATACTGTGAAGCAGGTCCGTACGTCTGGCGCGGCTCCTGTCCGCTTGGCATCACCTGTGGCGTCGGCTGTGTCTCCGCTTCACTCGCCGGCAGTGTCTCACAGGAAGAGAGCGCGAATGCGCCCGCCAGTGTGGTCACTCCAGCAGAAATTAAAAATCTTCGCCGTGAAAGCAAGTGCTCTTTTAAGGCCTTCAACTCTTCCAGGGTGGGTTTTTCTTCTTTCTTTTTCTTCATCTTTCTATCTCCCATAACCAAATATTCCGCCCTTACCAATCGTATACAAATAAGCGCTAATATCGCGCGCGTCCTGCTCGCTGACCCCCATGTTCGGCATAATCGTACCCGGCTCAAACTGCTGCGGATCCATAATCCATTGGATTAAGTTATCTGGCATGTTTGGCATCAAACCGGCAATGTACTGTCGCTCAGACCAGTCAATTAACGGTGGGCCGACCATGCCGTTTGCCCCCGGCACACCCGGAATGGTGTGGCAGGTGGGGCAGCCGTATTCCTGAATGGCGACCAAACCGCGCTGTGCGTCACCCCCATCCACCACCCGCGCCGGTAAGTTCACCTGCTGCGCGCAGCTGCTTAACAGCAGACCCAACACGAGAAGAAAGAAGAGCAGGAAAAAACCAGCGCGCCTTCCTGCTGGCTTGCAGCATGTCATCTTACATACCTCCTTCAGTTCCCCCCTGAAAGACACCACCGTCGAATCCATCCAGGCATACTGTGTCTTCAAAAGTTATTTTCCTTACCATGTGCAAGGCCTCAAAACGAGCAGCGGAATCCCAGAAATCAGGATAACCAGGCTAAAAATCGAAGCCAGCAGCATCCCCGCGAAAGCCATAAACCTGCCCCGGTTCGACGTAAATCTTTCACCGTTATTGTCCAGCCACTCATCGTCGCTGTCCACCTCGCCCGCCCCAACCGCGCCCATGTTCTTCCAGGTGGTATATCCCAGAAAAGCAGCGTACAAGACAACTGCCAGCGCGATCAAGGTCAGGATAACGATGACCAGGCCCATCATCGAGATCCCCAGCACCTCCGACTGCCACGCGAAGGATCGACAGCCCGCTTCGACAATTGCATAACTGATAATCAGAAAAACTGCCCAGACCCCAGGTCCGGCCCCCATCACAAAAAACAGTTTGAGCAACCCAGGCCGGTCCCGGTTAGACCGGCTTTGATTAGTTGTAAACGTTTCAGCCATTGAAATATTTTTACCTCCCACCTAAATCAAGTATGGCGAAAGATACGCCACCAGGAAGACCAGTACGCCCGAGGCCACCATGGTGTACCAGTAAATGGCGTGTACCTCAATGCCCTGATAGTTAACCGGGCTGTAATGTCCTCGCCAGGCCCAAATTTGCACGAAAATGTTTAAAACCAACCCGGCGGTAATAACGGCAATCAGGGTATAGACGAACAAGTACGTCAGTGAGGTGTAAGCGTTGAAAGTCCATAAAAAGTTCCACGTAAAGGTATCGTAGACCAGCAGCACATCCGCGATAGCGCCCAGAACGAAAGCGATCCCTAACGCCGCCCGCAGCGATCCACCGTTGCCATTCCGGATGCCTTGCACGCCCCAGTAGGTCGCGCCGCCTCCGGCGATCAAGAAAATCAACGCCACGATCGGCAGCACAAGCCCTGGCAGCTGCGAAACATCCGGCGGCCAGGCCGTGACTTGTATTCGCAGGTAGAAGTACGCGAAGATCATACTGGCGAACAGGACCCCAATAATCAGCGCCGTCAGGAAGACAGCGCCGCGCGACAGCACCGGCGCGCTGCCATTATTGACGGGAATGCCGTGTTCGCGCGCGAACTGCTCAATTTCCTCCTCGTCGCCCTTCTTGTTGGAAGGTGGACGCATCCAAAGAAAAACCGAGACAATCAGAATCAATAGGCCAATCAGGCTGGCCCACTGTGCTTTCCACACCTGCGCGCCAAGCGCAACTGCCACGCCCACCGCGCTAAAGAACGGCCAGATCGATGACGCTGGAATGGCAAAAACATATTCCGGCTTGCCATCTAGCAGAGAAGTGATCAATGCTGCCCGCCACTTGGTCGGATACTGCGCCAGTCCGCGCACCAGCTTCTGCCACGAGTTCTGGCCCTTCTTCTAAGGAAGATTGCTGCCAGAGCGGGTGCCGGCTGTGGACAATCGGGATCGTCAGGTAACCGTAAGCGGGCTGCGGAGAAGAAGAAGTCCACTCCAGCGAGTCCGCCTGCCAGGGATCATTCCCTGCGGGCGCGCCGTTCGCCATACTCTTTATAAAGTTGATGACAAACAAAATAATGCTGATGGCGATGGTATACGCGCCTAACGTCTCGATCAGGTTCAAGGCGCTCCAACCGATGCCCGCCTGGTAGGTATAAACCCGCCGCGGCATCCCCATCAGCCCCACAATGTGCATTGGGAAGAAAGTGACATTGAAACCGATAAACATCAACCAGAAGTGCCACCTTCCCCAGTTCTCGTTCATCATCCTCCCCGTAATCTTTGGCAGCCAGTAATAAAAAGCAGCAAACAGCGGGAAAACGACGCCCCCAATCAAAACATAGTGGAAGTGCGCCACCAGGAAGAAGGAGTCATGCACCTGCGTATCGAAAGGCACCGATGCCAGCATCACCCCGGTAATTCCACCGATGATGAAGTTGACGATGAAACCGATAATAAACAACATGGGGGTTCGAATGACTGGCCGTCCGCGCCACATAGTCGTGATCCAGGCAAAGAACTGTACCGCGCTGGGGATAGCGATGATCGTGCTGGCGGCAGTGAAGAAAGTCATCGCCACCTGCGGCAGACCCACCGTAAACATATGGTGTACCCACAGTCCAAAACTAATGATCCCAATCGAGACCACCGCCATCGCGATGAATGGGTAGCCCACGATCGGCCTGCGAGAAAACACCGGCACCATCATCGAAACCAGCCCTACGGCTGGGATGAACTGTATATACACCTCTGGATGGCCAAAGATCCAGAAAAGATGCTCCCATAAAATCGGAGAACCTCCCAATCCTGGGTCGAAGAAGTGGGTGCCGTAGCTGCGATCCAGCGTCAGCAGCAAGCTGCCCACCAACAGCGGCACAAAAGCAAACAGGAACATGAACGCGGTCGTCAGCATCGACCAGGCAAACAGCGGCATGCGGTTAATCGTCATCCCTGGGGCCCGCATATGCAGAATCACCATAATAATCTCTACGCCGCCCGCCAGTCCCGAGATTTCCACCATCGTCAGGCCCATCAGCCAGATATTCATGCTGATTCCAGGCGAGAAGTCGCCGCTCAAAGGTGGATAAGAATACCAACCGTTATTGGGCACCGCCGCCAGGGGGTACGACAAGTAAAAGAGCAGGCCGCCAAACAGGTACAGGAAAAAGCTGAACGCCGAAAGGCGCGGATAGGGCATTTCGCGCGAACCCAAAATCATAGGCAGCAGCACAATAGCGAACCCTTCCAGCATGGGCACGGCGAACAAGTACATCATGGTCGAGCCGTGCATCGTGAAGGCCTGGTTATACTGATTTGGCGTCAGGAAGGTGTTTTCTGGTACAGCCAGTTGGGTGCGAATCATCATCGCGTTGATCCCGCCCAACAGCAAGAAAGTGAAAGCCGTGACCATAATACGCAGACCAATCGAGTCATTGGTGGTCGCGCTGAGCCAGCCGTACAGCCCCGGTTTATTCCCCCACATTTTCTGCAGTTTCTCTGGAATAGTCTTTGAACTGGTCTCCTCAACCTGTTCATCCTTTTGAGGATATGGGCGGGCGCCAGGTGCAGCAGATGTTTCCATTACAACTCCTAATCCTTGTTTCTTACCTTAGCGTTGATAGATAGTAAAGCAGCTCTTGCAGCTCTGGGCCGGTCAGGTTCGTGGCAGGCATCAGGTTATCCGGTTTCACCTGTTGCGGATTCGTAATCCAGCCGCCCAGGTTTCCGAGAGTGTTCCGCAGCGTGCCAGCCGCGATCGTCTCGCGGCTCATCAGATGCGTCAGGTCCGGGCCAATCTTTCCTGATGCGTTCGTGCCTTGAACAGTATGGCAGTAAACGCACCCCGATCCCAAAAAGACCTGCTGCCCTTGCAGCGCTAAGCCGTCAGCCGCCGGGTTTGCTGGTAGTTGCTGCACCTGCACCCAGTTTGCAAATTGATCAGGTGAGTCTGCTACGACATAAAAATTCATTTTGGCGTGATCAGCCCCACAAAACTCGGCGCACTCCCCCCGATACCGCCCGGTCTTGCTGGCCTCAATCGTAAAGTGATTGAGGCTCCCTGGGTTCACATCCAGCTTTCCACTTAATTCAGGCACCCAGAAACTATGAATCACATCGGCTGAAGTCAACCGGATTTCAACCGGCTGGTCAACCGGAATATGAATTTCATTCGCCGTCACAACGCCCAGGTCTGGGTAATGAACTTCCCACCACCACTGGTGACCAATGACATCAATCACCACGGCTGGATTCGCGCCGCTGGCTTCGTTAGCTGCCATCGTCGTAATGTTCGCCCCAAACAAAAACAGCAGCACCACCACCGGAACAACAATCCCCCCTACAACCACCACACTTAAGCCCCGGTTTGGGTGGGTCAGTTCATCTTCCAGATTCGTGCGCCGTCTGCGAAACAGCGCCATAAACAAGTAAGTGATGACAATGAAGTAGATAATCGCCCCTAGGCCCAAAAAGATCCACCATAACGTGGCAATCCGCGCCGCCTTCGGGCCTGCCGGGGCCAGTGCAGAAGGCGTCGTCCAGTTTGGCGCCACCGCGCAGCTTGCCAGGAGCAGCCCTGCCACAATCAATAACCCCGGAAACAACCTGCCCCGGTCTCTCCGCAATCGCTTAAGATTTTTTTCATCCAAGAAACGTTCAATCACCACCTCCCTTAGGAAGCGTTTTCGCATTCGCTAAACCAGGAATACCAAACGAAATAAGCTGCCTCTTTGAGTAATCCTGCACTACTCAAGAAATCGCAGCTTAAGCACAAAAAGCCTAAGTTGTTATAGGTTTTTCAGTTAGCAGGATACACAAACGCTATACAAACACTATCTGGTCCGGCTCTCCTTCTCCCCCTTGACCCTAATACTATTATTTTTATGGAAAATGTATAGTTTGTAGACCTCCCACCTCCTGGGTAGGGAAAACCCTACTCAAGCCTGTTTTTCTACCCGAAATAGGAAACCCGTTTTAAAGACAAAGGTGGGTAGCAGTCTTTGCTTGCAGAAAGGTCTCTGCAAGCAAAGACTGCTACCCACCCTAAAGACACACCGTTTTTTACGCTTACGGAATCAGGTGATCAGCAAATGCCTCTGTCAGTGGAATCCCCCACGAAGGCGGAGCGCCGCCTGTGCGGTAATACATCTCCTTAAAAGCCATCTTCATCGCGTAGTAGACATAGCCCATCTTAAAAACGCTGGTCTTGCCTCCAAACCAGGTATTCGAGTGAATGTAGAAGCCCTTGCTGTCCCCCATGTCGCCAAAGCAGACAATCTCTGGTTGGAAGGGCTGATCCGCTTTCTCAGCCTCCATCAAACCCAGATCTTTTGCAATCTGGCGGCTGACAATTTCTGCCTGCATATGCCCTAGTCCACCCAACTTCGGCACTGTCAGAGCAGCACAATCACCCACAGCGAATACCTCCGGGTAGTCTGGGCTGCGCATCAATTCATTGGTTATGATAAAGCCCACTTCATCTGTAATCGGTAGGTTTTTCAAGAAACCATAAGGCACCCAGTCTGGCATCACAATCGTCAGTTCTGCCTCCAGGCTGCTGCCATTCTTAAACTCCACCCCGTTTTCATAGATGCGTTGAATATCCTGCGTGTTGTTTTGATAGTGAAAACCCATCTCTTGAGCAATCTTCAAAAACGCGTGTACGATCTCCTCCCCCGCGTCTTCAGCAATCATCTCACCCGGCGTAAACAAAGTGATCTTGTGCGCGTCCCCCTGGTGGTGATCCTTTAGCCAGGTATCCATTGAAAGGCCTACTTCCAGTACCGGACCTTCGCAAGCCGCCAGGGTAATCGGTAACCAATCGGGTTTTCCACGCGTTCCTTGATGGAATCGCGCTGAACCAATCGCAATGGGGCCTCCCTTATATCCACCCTCAAACAGGTATTTGCGTAGTTGGTTTCCGTAATACGTATCCGACACAGTATGCCCATACTGCCCAAATCCTTCGATCTGGTCGTATGCCAGCTGCGCGCCCAATGCAATCACCAGATAGTCATATTGGATCACTTCCGGTGCAGCCCCTGGACGTTCATTGGGGCAGAAGCGCACCTGCCTCTTGACAATATCCACTTCCTCCACTTTCCCTTGAATGAACTGGATATCATGATCTTCCAATGTGTCGATCTCCTGCATATGCAAGGACTCGGCTGGGTCCTGGTTTTCGAACACGGTCAGCGGGATATTGGGAATGAACAGCAAGTAAGACTTCTGGTCAATTACCGTCATCCTTGCCCGGTCGCCAACCTGTTTCCGAATAAAGCGGGCTGCCGTCAGCCCAGCAAAGTTTCCCCCTAATATCAAAATATGTGGTAAAGCTGTATTTGTCATCGGTGATATACCCTCCTCAACCGACTTCACTACCCCCCAACCAATGCATTCCTCCTTATTATACAAGTATTCGTTACACGCATTCCCAAAAATGCCTATAAGAACACTCCTGTCCAATGAAAAGGCATGGGTGCTGAGGAGCTATCCTCAGCACCCATGCCGAACAAAACGCTCTTTACCGGTCACTTAGAATGCAAGCGTCCCAATGAGCGCGTGCCATATATAGGTTCATCCGCCCCCCCGCGTCCGATCCCCAAATAATATGCTCGCCATCCGGCGCAAAAACCGGGTGCGGGTGGCTGGTCTTGCGCCAGGAAGTATCATGGCGGCACAGCCGGCCTACAACCGCCCGGTGATGTTCATCATCGTAGCGAATCAGTGCGATATAGTTCCGGTAATCCGGGTCCTCCTGGCGGATCTGGGCCGTATCCCCCACCGCCACATTTTCCGATGGATGCGCGTGTACGTGTACCGGGCGATGATAAGGGTAGTAATAGCGCCGCTCATCCGAGCCATCCGGGTTAAACGTAAATATCGCCGTGCAGGAAAAAGTCGATGTCTGGCCGGTAGCGATAGGAATACTGCGTGCCGATCCGCCCCGAGTCGGTGAAAAACTCGTGCCCCACACTTTCCAATAGCTGCGTCGTTTTGATCAGCGGATAAATCTCGTCCGTCGCCACCTTGGCGATCCACATGCGCTGCACCAGCTTCCACGGCCCTTCATGGCAGAACAGCACGGTGTTGCCATCCTGCGGATGAATGATCACATGCGTCATCCGGCGCAGTTCGCCGGTGACGACGTAGCCCGTATTCTCCTGAGTATCGTAGCGGATGATGACACTCGAAGGCCAGCGGAAGTACTTCTCGCGAAAGCCCTTCGACCCGCCCGAAAACTCTGCCTCATAGCGTGCCGTACTCAGTTCCATATCCGCGATCTCAATCATCGTATAGGCTAGGTAACGCCCATCCTGCGTGCAGGATAAGCTGCTGGCCTCAAACCCGGCGGGCACGCTCATCAAATCTTCCTCTTCCAGCGTATCCAGCCGCAGCGACTTCAACATCCGCCCATCAAAGAAATACGCGCGCTGGTTAGCCGCGTCCAGGCAGGCGCTGTGAACCTGCTCGCCATCCGTCAACTGCACCAGTTTTCCTTCTTTTAAACACACCATGTAAAGCTGGCTTTTTCCCGAACGGGCAGATACGCCCAGAACAAACTCTCCCGCCGGGTCCACCTGCGAAGCAGTAAAGTAGGGATGGTCCATGTCGCCCTGGTTGTCCGTCAATCGTGTGACTTCAACCCCCGTCAACGCATCCTTCTGACGGAGCTGTTCAAATCGAATCACATCACCTTTCATGGCTCCTTCTTTCTGGTTAGCTTTCGGTTTTGATTGTAAGCTTCACTCACACCAGTATAATGCCAGTTTCGATTAACCCACCCTCTCGGCTTCGCTCTCGTCTATAATAAATGCAGCGTTACCCTTCAGCCCACCCGTGGAGATTTTGATGAATCCCGAAACCCAATCGCTGCCCTACCTCAATGCGCAGCTTCCCATCGAAGACCGTGTAAATGACCTGCTTCAGCGGATGACCCTCGAAGAGAAAGTCGGCCAGATGTGCCAGTATGTCTTTCCCAAAGATGTCTCCGTTTCTGGTGACCCGCCAGCCGCTGACGCTGATGACTTTTCCGTTCAATACACCTCCGAGGAACGCCAGGTCATCCCCGATCTCATCCGCCGCGGCTGTATTGGCTCCATCCTCAGCGAGACTGACCCGGAACGCCTGAACGCCTTGCAGCGCCTGGCTTCCAATTCGCGATTGGGAGTGCCCCTGCTCTTTGCCACGGATGCCATTCACGGCAACGCCATGCACACCGGGTCTGCCGTCTACCCGGCCCCCATCTCCCTGGCTGCCACCTGGGACTGCGACCTGGCTGAGCGAATTGCGCGCGCCACCGCGCTGGAACTGCGCGCCAGCAACCTGCACTGGACCTTTTCACCCAATGTCGATGTGGCCCGCGATGGACGCTGGGGACGCTTTGGCGAGACCTTTGGCGAAGATCCCTACCTGATCGGCGAGTTGGGCAAAGCCATGGTGCGCGGCTACCAGGGTGATCTTTCCAATCCCAACGAGCAGGTTTTGGCCTGCGCCAAGCATTTTATCGCTGGCGGCGAACCCCCCAACGGGATCAATATCGCTTCAATGGATCTTTCCGAACGGGCCTTGCGCGAAGTTTTCTTACCGCCTTTCCAGGCCGCTGTAGAAGCCGGGGTAGAAACCGTGATGGCTGCCCACAACGATGTCAACGGCATCCCCTGTCACGGGAACTTTTACCTGATGACCGAAGTCCTGCGGGACGAGCTTGGCTTTAAGGGTTTTATCGTCAGCGACTGGACCGATATCCCCCGCCTCTTCACCCTCCACCGCGTCGCTACCTCTGTTAAAGAGGCTGATCGTATGGCGGTAGAATCAGGCATTGACATGCACATGCATGGCCCCGGTTTCTTAGAACCCATCTGTGAGGAGGTCCGCGCGGGCACGCTGCCCGAATTTGTCATCGACGCAGCCGCCCGCCGCATTCTCACCGCCAAGTTCCGCCTGGGCCTGTTTGAGCACCTCCAGGTGGAGCCGCCCCCCACGCCAGTCCGCCCCGAAAACCAGGCCCTGGCGCTCGAAGCCGCCCGCAAATCCATCATCTTGCTGCGCAACGAAGATCAACTGCTGCCGCTCTCGCCCACTCGCGGCCCAATCCTGGTGACCGGGCCAAATGCGCACAACCAGTCTATCCTCGGCGACTGGGTCATGCCGCAGCCACCCGAAAATATTGTGACAGTACTGGATGGCATCCGCGCCCTGGCTGGCAGCGGCACCGCAGTCACTTACTACGACTGCGGCGATCTACTCGCCATAGGCGAGGAGCAAATTCAGCAAGCCGCGCAGATGGCGGCCCAGGCAGCCGTAGCCGTAGTGGTGGTGGGTGAAAACCCACTGCGCTACACCAAAACCAAAACTGAGGGCGAAAATGTCGACCGCAGCGATCTCGACCTACCGGGTCAGCAGCTTCAACTGGTGCAAGCCATCGCCGCCACCGGCACACCCGTCGTGATGGTCCTGGTGAATGGTCGCCCGCTTTCCATCCCCTGGGTGGAAGGCCATATTCCCGCCATCGTTGAAGCCCTCCACCCCGGCATGCAGGGTGGTCAGGCCGTGGCCGAAGTGCTGTTCGGCGTCACCAACCCCAGCGGACGCCTGCCTTTCACCGTTCCGTATACCGTCGGGCAAATCCGCGCCATCTACAATCACCGTCCATCCGATTACTTCCGTAAATACCGCCTCACCCCCAACGAGCCGCTCTACCCCTTTGGATTCGGCCTGAGCTACACCCGCTTTGCCTACAGCCACCTGCAAGTCCCTGCTCAGGTAATCTCTGGCGAGCCGGCGCCGGTGCAGGTCGAGGTCACCAACATTGGCGATCGCGCTGGGGATGAAGCGGTCTTGCTCTACCTGCACGACAGCTACAGCAGCGTCACGACGCCCGTGCGCCAGATTCAGGGCTTTCAGCGCGTGCACCTCGAACCCGGCCAAACTCAGACAGTTCACTTCACGCTTCAACCTGACCAGTTGGCGCTTTACAATGCCCGCATGCAGCGCGTCATTGAGCCGGGTGAGTTTGAAATATACGTCGCAGATCAAACCGCCGCCTTCGAAGTCGTCGATTAGGGCAGGGACGATAGAAGGACTGTCCCTTTGATCGCAATCTGCCTATAATTTAAGAGGATGGGTGCCTACGCTGAGCGCATCTGCGCCGCCCACAACCACAACTGTAGGATCGATCCCAGCTTACCCGCTGAATGATCGGAGAGATGAGGACAGAGGTTATGACGAACTCGTTGAAACACCGTGTGCGCGCCGTACAGTGCGATTACCGTTCTGGTGAAGAAGAGATTTACCAGGCCCTCAAACGAGCCACTGACCCGCTGACCCAATCCTGGCGGCGCTTGAAAGCCGCCAAACGCATCGGCATCAAATTCAACCAGGATTGGCTGGAACAGCCGCCCATCTTTGAAGGTCAGTTCCGCGAGCTGGTGAGCGAGAAGTTCGCTCGCGCCACCCTGCGCCTGCTGCGCGAAAACACCGGCGCCCAGCTCTTCGCCGCCGACGCCAGTTTCTTTGAAGCCTACGAAAACGGCGACCCGGACCAGTCCGCTCGCCTGCTGCCAGTCTTCCGCGAATTCGGCGTGGAATACGTCTATGCCAACCACCCCCCAATAGACGTATGTGAAGTGCCCGGCGGTGGCCTCATGTTCCGGCGCTACTTTATGTCGCGCTGCCTGCTCGAAGCGGATGAAATCATCTCGGTCCAAAAGATGAAAAATCACGCCTTCATGGGCATTACCCTCTCGCTCAAGAACTTGTTTGGCCTCATGCCCACCGAACCGCTCGGTCGGCCTCGCCATTACTACCACCATCTGGTACGCATGCCCTATATGCTGGTGGATCTGGGCCGCATTCTCAATCCGGCCCTCAACATCATCGATGCGCTCACCGGGCAGGCCGGGCGTGAATGGGGCGGCGAAGGGCGCATCACGAACGCGCTGATCGCGGGCGACCATCCCATCACGACCGATGCCGTTGGCGCTTCGCTGATGGGCCACGATCCGCAGTCCGATTGGCTCACCCCGCCCTTCCACCGCGACCGCAGCGCCCTGCAGGTCGCCAGTGAATCAGGCTGGGGTACCACCGACCTCAGCCTGATAGATTATGAGTTCGAGGTCCAGCCGCCCCTGGCCGAGTTTCACGCCGATAGCACCGACTCGCGCCAGCGTGTGGTGAGTTGGCGGCGCACCACTGCCGAGCAAGCCCTCTATTACCGCGACCACCGCAAACAGTTGATGGATCGTTATGCTGGTGAATATATCCTGCTCCAACAAGGCGAAGTGCGCTGGCACGATAAGTCTGGCCGCCTGGGGATGAGCCGCCGCACCATCGCGGGCAACAACCCAGATGAGGCCATGTGGTTCAAGTACATTGACCCAGAAGATGTGGAAGACGAACACTACGAAGTCTACGAAAAAACCCTGGCAGAGATCCAGGCCCAGGGACTGTAAGTCCGTCGAACAAGCTGTACCATCTCATGTCTTCCAACTCGCCTTACCGCTTTCAGCTTCAACCCTATCCGGGTCCCATCTGGCAGGATGGCGGGCTGTATCCTGAGTTGTGGCAGCACTTACAAACCGACAATCTGCTGCTTGAGCTTTCTTCCGGCAGCCCACCCTATTCAGTCGTGCTGGGTGTACCGCACCATGCCAAAGTCGGTGATACCCAAATCGCCGAAAACTGGCTTAACCCCAAAACCGGGCGCGCCGGTCGCCCAGCCGACGAGATGGTCGGCCTGACGGCGTTGGCAGTCTTTACCGCCCTGGTCGAGCGTGGCCTGGACTGCCGCCTGATCATCGCCGTTCATCCCACCGACCATGATCCCAACAAAACCAGCGACAGCCTCTACTTTCAGCAAGTCTTCACTTCGCCGCTGCCCGGCCTGCTGCTCGAACTGCATGGTTCCAGCAAGGAGCGCCCTCACAGCCTGGAGCTTTCTGCTGGCGCCAATCCCCTTGCCCGGCCCCTCGACTTTGCCGCTCTGTTGTTCCAGTACCTAAACGCCCATCACACCCTGGCCGCGCAGGTTCAACCCGGCAAGTGGGCGGCGGTCCTGTTCCGCGCCAGCGGGCAGACTCCTGCCAAACTTCAGCACCCGGCCCTCGAAACCCTTTCCCTCACCCACGCCGGGCAGTTAGGGATTCCCGCCCTGCACCTGGAAATGAAGCCGGTCTTTCGCCGTCCCGATCCAGCCTGCCCCTTGCGTCCCTGTCCGGCGGCCCCCGCCTGGCGGCTGGCCTACGCGTTAGCCGACACCATTCAAACCTACCCAGGAGGAACCCCAACATGAAGCCTTCCCACTCTAAGCGCGAAATTGTCCGTCTGGCGCGGGCTATCCAGCGCCCACCCTACCTGCCCTGGTTTCACGCTTCCAGCGCGTCGCTGATCGTGTGGTTGGCCGCGTGAACTTCCTCCGCCAGTTCCGCTAGATTATCCATGCTTTGCGCCGACTGCGCGCGCCTCAGTAGTTCTTGCAAGGCAGCATAACCCCTTACCTGCTCCAGCCCATTGTGCCACATCACCTCAATCACTTTCTGCACCCGCCCTGCCAGTCGCTCCCGGAAGTAAGGCAGCTGCTCAGCCTTCAACGCGCCCGCCTTCCAGGCCGGTTCAAACTCATGGAAGGCCGTGCACATCTTCTGCACAAAGATCACCACCATCCCTTTCACCGGGTCATCTGACGACACCAGCCGGAGCCACTGCTGTTCTTCGTCTCGTCCATGCTGGCCGGTATTGCTGGTTACATACGCTCGTTCTGAATTCATACGCACCTCTCACCATGCTCAAATTTGCAGCGGCTTCAGGCGTCACCCTCAGCCCTGCCTCCTTCGAGTTTCCCCGCCGTTCCAAAGCCTGCTGCCATATTGATTATAGCGACTTGCCCTCCAAACAAAACAAGGTGTGAAACCTGAAGTCAGATTTCACACCTTGTTGAAGGAGGAGACTTGTGCTTACATAGCCTTGCGGGCTTTTGCTTACTGGTTCGTGGTATAGAAGGAAGGCACTTTCTCAGCCACACCCACCGGGACGCGCACCAGCTCGCCGCCGTAGATGATATTCGCGTTGTCGATCTGCGGGTTCACATCCAGCAGTTTCTGCAGCGAAATTCCGTAAGCCGTCGCGATCTTGCTCAGGTTGTCGCCGCCCTTCACCAGGTAGAAGCGATCCTCGCCCCTCACCTCGCCGCCGTTCTTCTCAATTGAAGCGCGCATGAAGCGGCCCTGCGGAACCACCACCACCCCTTCACTCCGTCCAGCAGGTAGGGTGATGACCGAACCCGTGCGGATGGTATTCGCGTCTTTGATTTGCGGGTTGACCGTCAGAATCTGATCCACGGTCAGGCCGTAACGCCTGGCAATCTTGGTCAGGTTGTCACTGCCTTTGACCACGTAGTCAGCAGTGCCGCTGTCGGCGAAAACGGGAGCCACACTGGCCAGCGCCGTCACCAGGATAACGACACATGCCACCAGAGAAACGATACGATGAATAGTCTTACTGAACATCTCATACTCCTTAGGAAAATCTGATATAGATTAGACGTTTTGTGAAGGTGGAAAGTTCCTGGCCAGAGATCTTGTTTTGCCTTCTTATATAATAATTCGTGCATCTTTCAAAAAGAGGACATCCTCTTTTGCTTTTCCCCCCGCGCAGAGTTTTCCTACCTTCTTAAAAAGCTCCCGAGCGGGTCATGAAGGTGCTAAAGTCGCTGGAAGACAAGACTTATCAAGATATGCCTGCCCTGCTCGAATCGGTTGGCGACGAAACCTGGGATCATGACTGACGCCTCCCAATCCCCATCCACCCAGCGGCTCCCTGAAAGTAGAAGGGAGCCGCTGCCGTAATATAGGATAAAATGCACGCCGCATTAATCCCTTCTTAATCTGGCGAGCCTTATCCGTTTCTCCTATAATAGGGTCGCTTCTAACTTAGAAAAGCCCCTTACAAAACCTGGGGATCATCAGCCTGTTCGCTTGCGCCCCGGTATTACCGTTATCGTTGTAAACGAGGTCTCTGTGGCAACTCCAGTCTGGATCGCAAAGCTGCTGAAAACGTTTTTTCCCTTCCGAAAGCCCCTCGCCCGCCTGACGCGCCTCCCCCTGCTGAAGCCAGTGATGGATCATATGCTGTTTAAAGGAGATGAGATCGTTTATCTTCCCAAAGACCGCGTGGTCATCCAGCAAACCATCGACCAGCCGGAAAGCACCGTCTTGCCCTCTACCCTGGTGGATCATTTCATTGAAAAAGCCAGCTACCACTGGATTATGAATTACTGCATCTGTCGTGAAGGCGATAACTGCCAGGACTTTCCTCACGACCTGGGCTGCATCTTCCTCGGAGAAGCCGTCCTCAAGATCAACCCTCAAATGGGCCGCCTGGTCACCAAAGAGCAGGCCCTGGCTCACGCGCGCCGCGCCCGCGAAGCGGGTCTGGTGCAGCTCATCGGGCGCGACCGCCTCAACTCCGTCTGGCTGGGTGCGAAACCCTTCGGCAAGCTGATGACCATCTGCCACTGCTGCCCATGCTGCTGCCTGTTTCGCATTCTGCCCGACCTCGATCCCTCCATTGGGCAGCGCATCCGCCGCCTGCCTGGGGTCAACGTGCAGGTAGATCAGGAAGCCTGTACAGGTTGCGGCAAATGCGTCCGCACCGGCTGCTTTGTAGACGCCATCGCCCTGGTCGATGGTCATGCCCACATCAGTGGTGCCTGCCGCGGCTGCGGGCGCTGCGTCGAAATCTGCCCCCAGAACGCCATCCACCTCACCATCGCAGACAGCGGCTACATCCACCACGCCATCGCGCGCATCTCCTCCCTGGTCGATGTCGACGGTCGTTATCCCACTTCCTAGTTTTGCTCCTTATTAATAGTGAAGGCCCCCAAATCAAGGGGGCCTTCACTATTAAACCACACCCTTCATCAACCACACATACCCATCTTCCAGTCCTGGCTGGACCGTGTTTGCGTTTGGATAATGCGGCCTTTCCGCCCCTACCAACCGGTACTGCACGCCATCTGTCATATGAAGCATCGAGACTACCGTCAGGCCGTTATCAGGCTTACGCGCCTCCTGGGTTGTCACCGTCCACACCCGCCCCTCGGCGGCCTGAGTCAGCGCCGTCGGGCTGCCTCGGAACAGAATGCGTCCCTGCCCCAACACGGCAATATCCCGGCAGGTCTGCCCAATATCCTCGACAATATGCGTTGACAGGATCACCACCCGCTCGCTCGCCAGGTCCACCAGCAAATTCCGGAAGCGGATACGTTCCTCCGGGTCCAGTCCCGCCGTTGGCTCATCCACAATCAAAATATGCGGGTCGTTCACCAGTGCCTGGGCAATTCCTACCCGGCGCTTCATCCCGCCCGAAAAACCTTTCAACTTGCGGTCCGCCGCTTCACCCAGGCTGACCATTTCCAGCACTTCATTCACCCGCCGCTGGCGCGCGTCTGGCTCGTTCATCCCCTTTAAGATCGCCATATAATCCACAAACTGGCGCGCCGTCAGTTCTGGGTACAGTCCCAGTTCTTGCGGCAGGTACCCCAGCATCTGCTTCACCGCCTCCCGGCCCTTCTCCGTCGCCAGGTCGTGCCCATCCACCTGCACGCGCCCGCCGCTCGGGTGAACAACCCCCGCCAGGATCCGCATCAAGGTGGTCTTGCCAGCGCCGTTGGGTCCCAACAGCCCAAACATGCCTTCCCCAACTTCTAAATCCACACCATTCAGCGCCATCACAGCCTTTGAACCGCTGCCATACGCTTTCGATAAATTTTGTATCGTAATCATTGCATTCACCTTCCCCGAACCAATCGCATCATGGAACCCGCAAGCTGACCAGTCTGAAACGATACAGACCTCATCTTGCGATTTGTTTAGATATACCGTTCTTCGCGCCGCAGCATCACCCATGAAGCCAGCAGCAGGACCAACGCCAGCCCCAGCAAGACACCCTGGTTCACCAGCAGATCTACACTCTCCGGTTTCTCCGCTCCCAGGAACAGGTAGAAAGAACGGGCAGTCGCGTTCTGCAAAAACCAGCCCCGCAGAATCACTTCCACAATCCACACGCCGCCCACCAGCAGCGCCCCTGCCATGCTGTTTGCCAGCCCAAAAGCCGCTGCGCTGCCTAACGCCATCAACCCAATGCAGGGCACCAACCAGGCCAACTGCCGCGCAGCCAGGCCGCCCATCCCGCTCAGGTCCAGTCCGATCAAAGCCATCAACCCCTGAAAGCTCAGCGCCGCCCCACCCAGCACCACCAGGATTAGCCCCAGGCGTTCCCCCAGCATCAGCCAATCCGGGCGTGGCGTTGCAAATTGCAGTTCCAGCACCGGGTCATCCAACACGGCGTAAGCCGCCATCACGCCGCTAACCAGCGGCAAAGCCCATCCCAGAAAACCCGCCGCTGCGTTGAACCCATTTTGATCGCGCATCACCCAGGCGATGAAGCCGAACAGCGCCCACAAAGCCACTGGCAGCACCAACTGATCCAGCCGGTAGGTCATAAAAAGATATCGCGCAGGTAAAATTGACCGCTTCGTTTGCATTCATCCCACTTTCAGGCGCGCTGCGCCTTCCAGGCCAAAAAACGCTCCGTTGCGGCCATCACCAGCACCACACACAGCGCCAGCACCCCCAGGTTCAGCAGCGCCAGGTCCCCGCTGTACAGCCCATGCGACCCAATCTCTGTGCCGAAAAAGCGTTGCAGCGCAAAGTGCCCTGCCGGGGTCAGCACCGTCCCATTCAAGGTTGGAAAAACCATCGGGTTCAAAAAGTTGCCCCAAAACCAATATCCGATAAACAGCACCTGGTACACCCGCACCGGCATAATTAGTGGGCATGCCAGCGAAAATGCCGTGATGAATGCATACGCCGGTACATTGATCGTAAGGAACCCCAGCAGCGCCCACCCCAGAAATCCCACCACCTGCAGCGGTGAGCCATAGATAAGCCCAAATCCGCTGATGATGATCACCGCCAACAGCACCGGCGTCAGCACCGAGCCTAGCGTTCCCACATACTTGCCCAGCAGGTAAGCCCAGCGCGACAGCGCTGTGCTGTTCAGCAGTTCTGATACCCCCAGCCGGAAGTCTCGCGCCAGCCGGTCCGCCAGCACCACACCCCCCACCACAGGCATCAACAGATTCAACTGCAGCGCCAGCGTCCCCGCCGACTGCCGCATAGCTCCCACCGCCATCGTGGGCCCTGACCCTGGCTCATTCACAGAAAGTGAAAACAGATAAGGCAGAAAGATCAGCCCAAACGCCAGCCAGAGTCCCCAACGCCGGATCGACATACCATACTCATACTTCACCACACCCCAAAAACGTTTCATCGATAACCTCCCCAAGTGCAAAATGCCTCACGTGAAAGAAACTTGTGTAGAATCCGCCTTCACGCCCAATACGCCTGGCGCACATCCTGTTTGCCCACCAGCCATAAGGCCGCTGCTGCCAGTACGGCTGCCAGCCCCAACATCAAAACGGGGTTCGCCCAAAAGCTCCTATACAGCCCCATAGCTGCGAGCAGCAAGGGCATCTGCTGTCCCAACACGGTCAGGCTCGGAAAAGAACCATTGGCCCCAATTTGCGCCAGCCATGCGATATATGCCACCCACAGCGCGTTGCTTGTCCCAATATAGAGCGACAACACCAGCGCCGCCGCCGAAAGAAACGCCATGGGGCCCAACCATCCCAGCACCAGGCTGCCCAACATCACATGCGGCAGGAAAGGCAGCAGCCCCAGGCTGGCGACCAGCGCCAGCACCAGGTTATAGCCAAATACCAGCGCCAGCCGTGCCAGTAAGATCTGGCGCGCCGAAGTCGGGGTCGCCAGAGCCAGTTCCATCGCCGGGTCATTTTCTGGCCCATAAATCACGGCGATACACCCTGCTGAAGCCAGCGGCGCCAGCAAATGCACCGCGCCCGCGCTGTCCGACATCACCGCCGCGATGAAACCAATCCCGATCACCGCTGCCGAAGCAGGCCAGATCTCCCGGTGCACCAGCGGCGCCTGCGACCGCAGCACCACCCAGGCCCGCCGCAGCCCATCCGACCAGTGCTTCTGCGCGCGCTGAGGCGCCTGCGGCGGTATCCACGCTTGCCCCAGCGCCTGATCCACCAGTCCAACCGGGGCTGCCACCTGCGCGTCCGCTGCCCGCACCTCGCTCGCCACCGACTTCCACAGCGTCAGGTCCGCCTGGCATGCCGCGCAGGTTCTCAGGTGAGCTTCCAGAGTCTCCCGCCGAGCTGCATCCAACCCGCCCGCGGCGTATTCCGGCAGCCAATCCGCGTACTGAGCGTGATCATGCTTCATTCCACATCCTCCACTTGCAGCCCTTCTCGGTTTAACAGCCCTCGCAAGCTGGCCTTCGCGTAATTCAGGCGGCTCTTTATCGTGCCTAGCGGGCACTCACACACCTCCGCCACCTCATTCAAACTCAGCCCCTGGTAAAACACCAGCTCCAATACCATCCGGTGTTCCAACGACAGCCGCTCCAGCCCTGCTGCGATCAGCGTGCGCTGCTCGTGTTGCGCGGCTTGCTCATCCGGCAGCGGCGCGCCGTCCGGCACTTCCGTCCCCTCATCCTCCCCGGTTTCCAATGCCTGGTTGCGCTGCAAGTTGGTCTGAATGGTGCGCCGGGCGCTCAACGCCTTATGATGCACAATCCCCAGCAGCCAGGCCAGCACCCGCCCCTCCCCCCGGAAACGCCGCGCCCCCTGCCACACCGCCACCAGGCTCTCTTGCAGCACTTCCTCCGCGCTAACCGGGTCGCTCGTCAGGCGCAGCGCATAAGCATACAGACGCTGTCCATAGGCAGCATACAAGGTCCGCAGCGCCTCTGCATCGCCCGCGGCAATCTGACGCACAACCTGTACATCCTGATCTTGATAAGGCATCTTCCGGTCCAGCAGAATTTCCATCATTTTCAACACCTGCTCCAGCAGATCAACTGCTGCAAGCGGGCCAGTCCTCCTGTATTGTACCTTCCCAACAATCGTCGATCCCAATAGTTGGGGCATCTGTTTAATATGTCTCCTCTCACGCGCAAAAGGTTCAAAACTGGTCTCTATTTCTCCCACTTAGCTCAATTTGTAACAAAGTTTTACATCATCCCCCGATCCCCTTACCTTTTCTTGACCTTTGCTTGATTAAGATAGGATCATGGAAAGTTTAGTCGTACCTGATGTAAAGAAAATTGCCGTACTGCGTTCACTCGTCTTGGGAGATTTAATCTTTTCGCTGCCCGCCTTAGATGCCCTTCATCGCACCTACCCCAATGCGGAAATCCATTATCTCGGCCGTCCCTGGCATGCTGAATATATTCCGGGCCGCATCCCCGGTGTTACCCAGGTCCATCCTTTTTTACCTGCCAAACAAGATTACGCCGACCTCGGTTTTCTCATTGATCCCGATGAAGCCGGTCCCTTCTTTGAAAAGATGCAGGCTGAATCCTTTGATATCGCCATCCAGATGCAAGGCGGCGGCTTTAATTCCAATCGTTTTATCCGTTATCTAAAACCCCGGCTCAGCGTGGGCTCGCGCGAACCCGGCGCCCCAGACCTCGACCGCTGGCAGCCCCATCACTTTCATCAAAATGAGATCATCCGCCAGCTCGATCTGGTCTCCCTGGTCGGCGCCAAAACGCCGCATTTCAACCCACGCCTGTCCGTCCTTGATTCGGACCGCGCTGCCGTGGCCCCTTTTCTCAAGAAAATTGACCGCCCTTTTGTTGTGCTGCACTCTGGCGCGCGCGACATCCGCCGCTGCTGGCCCCCAGAAAAGTTTGCCGCCTTGGGAGACTGCATCAAACAAAAGCTCGGACTGGAAGTCGTTCTGACCGGCACCAATGAAGTCTACGATGACACTGCCAATGTCATTGAAGACTTGATGGAATCGCGGCCCATCAATCTGAGCGGACAGCTCTCTCTGTCAGGTCTAACCGGCTTGCTCGCCAGCGCCGAACTGGTCGTCAGCAACGATACCGGCCCCATGCACCTTGCCCTGGCAGTCGGCACAAAAACCATTGGCCTGTTCTGGTCCGAATACATCATCAAATCCCTGCCGCTCACTCGCACCAACTTCCACCCCCTGATCGCCTGGGACAAACACTGCCCCCTGTGCGGCACGTTCCTCACTCACTTTGAAGTCGTCAGCTGCGACCCCCGGCCCTGCATGCACGAAATCTCGTTCATCGAAAACATCCAGGTCAACGAGGTTTACCACACAGCCGAAGGGATGCTCTCTCATTAGCTTCTACAGTCAGCCCGCGAACATCCACCAGCCCTACCGAATAAGGCTGGTGGATGTTCATTTCCACTTCCGTGCAGTTTTTGACAGGTAAAAAATGCACTCTTTTTTGCATACACTCAACATACGCGAACCGCAGTACTATCGCGGCACCGCAGTACTATCGCGGCGCTGATCCACCGCGGCAACGCAGTACCACCGCGACCTTTTCCACAAGCCTTCTCAAGCCAAGTCACCTTCTGAAGGCCTTGCACCTTAAAAACCAAATACAACTTACCATTTCGGCGCCCAGGCATAGCCAGCCGCCGCTGCCTGCTGGAGAAATCATAAGGAAACGAAAAACGAAGAACAAAGAACGAATCGGTGTGAAAACTTTTCTCAAAAGAAACAAAAAAACAACAAAACAACGAAACAATCCAACGATCAAAACCTGTTACAGCCTCATCGCAGAACCGCCAAAGAAAGGTAAAATATCGACAGTCTGTTTTATCGACAGTCTGTTTTATCGACAGTCTGTTTTATCGACAGTCTGTTTTCCAGGTTTTTTCCATAACCGGAAGCTGATCTCTTCAGTTTTTTCATTCTGCGAATACTTGAGGCATTCCATTGAACCCAAATAACCAGCTACTCAAATGGTGGCAGCGCGGCGTTGTCTACCAGGTCTATCCCCGCAGTTTCATGGACTCCAATGGCGACGGCATTGGCGACTTGAACGGCATCATTCAAAAACTGGATTATCTCAATGACGGCACCCCAAACTCCCTCGGCGTGGATGCCATCTGGTTGAGTCCCTTTTATCCCTCTCCCATGGCTGACTTCGGCTACGATGTCGCCGACTACTGCGATGTCGATCCCATGTTTGGCTGTCTTGCCGATTTTGACCGTCTGGTCACCGAAGCCCACCTCCGCGGCATGAAGATCATCATCGACTACGTTCCCAATCACACTTCCGATCAGCACCCCTGGTTCCTCGAATCCCGTTCCAGCTGCGACAACCCCAAGCGCGATTGGTACATCTGGCGCGATCCCAAACCATCCAACGATGGCGCAGCAGGCGCGCCCCCGAACAATTGGGGCAGTTTCTTTGGTGGGCCAGCCTGGACCTACGACGAAAAGACCGGGCAGTATTATCTGCACCAGTTTGCCAAAGAGCAGCCCGAGCTAAACTGGCGCAACCCCGAGCTGCGCGCCGCCATGCTCGATGTGCTGCGCTTCTGGCTGGAGCGCGGGGTAGATGGCTTCCGCATGGATGTGATTGCCCTGATCATCAAAGATGCCGATCTGCGCGATAACCCTGCCAACCCGCACGCCAACCCCAACCTGCATCCCAATGATCTACACGGTCGCCTGTTGAATGTCTATACTGAAGATCAAGATGACGTTCATGAGATCATTCGTGAAATTCGCAGTACGATTGACAAGTTTGAAGATCGCTGCTGTATCGGTGAATTGTGGGGGGATCTCACCCGCTGGGTGCGCTATTACGGAGAACAGGGCGAAGAGCTTAATCTCCCCTTCAACTTTCGTCTAATGTGGCAGCCCTGGCAGGCAAAAGCGATCCGCAAGTGCGTGGACGATCTTGAGGGCGCGCTGCCTGCTTTTGCCTGGCCCAATTACGTGCTCGGCAATCACGACAATGGTCGCCTGGCAACCCGCTTTGGAGGACAAAGCCAGGCGCGACTGGCGGGCATGCTCCTCCTCACCTTGCGCGGCACGCCCACCCTTTACTACGGGGATGAACTGGGCATGGAAAACGGCGTCATCCCACCCGATAAAATCCAGGACCCGCAGGGCATCAATCTAGGCCCCGAGCGCACGCGGGACGTAGCACGCACACCCATGCAGTGGAACGCTTCTCCCAATGCTGGCTTTTCCAATGTCGAACCCTGGCTGCCCGTCTCGCCCGACTACCCCATCCGCAACGTTGCTGCCCAGTCTACCGAACCGCATTCCATGCTCAACTTCTACCGCCAACTGCTCTGGCTGCGCCGCGCCAGTCTGGCTTTGCACAGCGGCAGCTACCAGCCCATTAATGTCGATCGTGACTTATACGCTTTCGTTCGTCAAGCAGGCCAGGAGCAAAAGTTAGTGGTACTCAACTTCTCATCCCAGTCAGCGACTGTCGCCATCCCCACTGCATCTACCGGGAAGGTCATCCTCTCCACCCACCTCGACCGCCAGGGCCAGGAATCCCTATCTTCCTTGCATCTCCGCCCATACGAAGGCTTGATCGTCGACTGGTAGCCACCCTTCCGATTAACAAGAAACAATCAACGCCGGAGTATTGTCCTCGGCGTTGATTGTTTCTTTCCTGCCCAAAGCGCCCAAAGATCAGAAAACGCTACTTCACGTGCTCGCCGTTATCGAAAGCGTATTCCGGCTTCCACTCTTTCCAAACCTGCCCCACAAGGTTAGGCCCGGGTTTGAGTGTCGGCTTACCAGGCTTCCATCCAGAAGGAGTGACTTCTCCCGTTTCTCGCACCAGTTGGAAGGCATGTATCTGGCGCAGCAGTTCGCTGACATTCCGGCCCACTTCTGGCGTCAAGACTTCCATGGCCCGCAAGACAAAGTCTGGGTCAATGATAAACCGTCCGCGGATATCCACCCCGGCCTCTTCATCGTAGACACCGAAAGCGGCGCCAACGCGCCCACCGCCATCCGAAAGCAGCGGGAAGGGTACGCCCCCTTCAACCATCTTCGATAGTTCTTGTTCCTGCCAGACTTTATGCGTAAAACGGCTGTCAGTGCTGATTGCTAATACTTCAACGCCCAGTGATTGCAGCTCATCATATTTGACGGCAACTGCCGACAATTCGGTCGGTCAAACAAAAGTAAAGTCGCCCGGGTAAAAACAGACGACAATCCACTTGCCTTTATAATCAGACAGCTTGATGTTCTTAAACCCCCCATCGATGTACGCGCTCAACTCAAAGTTGGGCGCTTCTTTTCCAACCCTTGCGATCATCCTTGATTCCTCCCTCGCTCCCCCCTCCAAAACGCTCGCTTTCGCGGTTGTCTGTTCCGGCGCGATGATCCCACCTGCCGGTGTCACACATTTGTCTTCCGCCATAAGTCCCTCCTGACATAAATGAGGCGCTTTGGGCTGTGCGCTGATCCAATCTCTGAGCACTATTTAAATTCTAGCATGAACTCGGGCAGGTGCAAAGAAATAAAACGGCGCTTTTCCTTTCATGATAAACTTGACTCAAGCCCCAATCCCTTCCCTCTCCCAGGAGTTCTATGCCCCATCATCGTTTAATCCCCACTGGCCCCGGCCAAACCCCTTCTTACTAGTGCACCTGGGATGCTCAGATTTACGCTGCCCAAACAATGCAGTCGGCCCAGGCCTTTGGACTGGAAGGACATCAAGCCCCAGCCGAAGCACTCACCGAAGAGCGCGTCTTTCACAATCCTGGTTGGGCCGTCCGAGATGATCTTGCCCCCGTCAAACCCGACCTCTACCTCGTCTACGATGTCGGTTGGGATGTCCCGCTTTCAGTCAACCTGCAAGGCGCCGATTGGAAATCCTGGTTAGGCTCCATGATCGTCGCTCAGGATAAGTTCCCTTCCTGCACCGGCACGCCTGCTGAACGCCTGGCAAAGCTCAATGAACTCACCCGTCAGGTGGGCTGGCGCGGCGCTGGCCTGTGGGTACATGTCCAACCTGCTTCACAGTTGACCGGCGCCGAAACGCCCTCTTTTGAACAAATGGAAGCTTACTTCCGCGAGCGGGTAATCTGGTGTCGAGAAGCTGGCATTACCTACTGGAAAGTCGACTATGGCAAATACTGCGCCGACCTGGCTTTCCGCGCTATGCTGACCCGCATAGGACACGAAGAATATCCTGAACTGCTGGTAGAACATGCCCGCAACGGCGGCCCCCTCAACGATCAGCCCTGCCCCTACGATTCGGCTCAAGTTAGCCACACCGGTCGTTTCCGCGCCTGGGATCAGGGCCGCATCTTCGACGTTTCCGTTGAGACCGTCTCCTTCAGTGATGTCTTCCGCGCCTACGATCTCTCCTATCAGCTCACCACCGCCACCATGCTCGACCGGGTAGCCCAACTGCTAGGCACTTTTTCAGACCAACCGCAGCAAACCTGCCTCATCAATTGTGAAGACGAGCCCTATCTCGGCGCTGTCCTGGGCTGCTCCTTTGGCATCATGCATCACCCTGATAAAAAGCCCTCCAAACGCGGCAGCCACATTCGCGCCGCCCATTGGCAGCGCATTGCCCCGGCTTTCGGCGTCGGCCTGACCGAAAACCACCTGGACTCTCAAGCCCTGTTCGACTCTTTCCGCTTCCAACCTGGCAGTGATTGGGTCGACTGGCTGGACGGGCGGGTGATCACCCAGGGTGCCCCCGCGCGTGTCTCCCGCGGCATGTCCTTGCCAGAAGTCGCTTGCGACGGCGAGCCGCCCTTTGTCCTGGCCTCGCAGCATCCCAATGGCGCTGTGTCGGTAGCAGCCCTGCCCCGTATCGACGCCGATCGAAGCCGTTTCTCCCCTCGCTCCCGGGTAACCCTGCCGGTTGCCGACCCCTCTGCGCCTGTTGGTGTGTTTGGCTTCTATGAAAATCTAGAACTGCGGCTGTCCCAGCCGCCCAGCACAACCATTCGGGTTTACGCTCAGGATCTTGCAGGTGGCCCCGTCCACGATCTGACTTCCAGTGCCAACATCCAGGGCCGCCGCATCAGCCTCGATGGCAGCCTCCTCGAACAAGTTGGTCTGTCTGCCAACCTCCTGGAGGATGCCTCTCAACCCGCCCTGGTACTCATTCTTGACGAAACCTCAGTTTGAGACCTACTCCAATAACAATGGATATAAAATGATAGTCGACCACTTCAAAACAACGTTCCATACAGATTGAAAACCCGGTCTGTTTTCAGCTTGTGTCGCAGACATCAATTTGCTGCGAAACGAAAAACGAAGAACAAAGAACGAATAAAAAGAAGGATATCAGAACATGCGCCTCTGGTCAGATAATCCTCACTATGTCGAGTTTCACGCCAGGCCAGTCCTGTTGGTCGGCTCGGGCGAACACTACGGTGCGCTCCTCAACGCCGACTTCGACTACCACCCCTACTTCGATACCCTCGCCAGGGAGGGCTTAAACCTGGTGCGCATCTTCTCAGGCACCTACCGGGAGATGCCCGGTGAGTTTGGCATTCAGAATAACACCCTCGCTCCAGAACACGACCGCTTCATCTCTCCCTGGATGAAAGTTCCTGGCGGTAAGTATGACCTCGACCAGTACAATGATGTCTACTTCTCCCGTCTGCACGACCTGCTCTCCTATGCCGCCCAGCGCGCCATCGTAGTCGAATTCAGCCTGTTCTGTTTCTGGTACAACCCCCGTTTGTGGGAAGCCTCGCCCATGCATCCCGCCAATAATATTCAAGGAGTTGGACCAACTGAAAAAGAGGGCGTCTATGATTTAAGGAACAATGACCTGCTTCCCTATCAAGAAGCCCTGGTGCAAAAACTGGTGACAGCCCTAAACGGGTTTGACAACCTGTACCTTGAAATCTGCAATGAGCCTTACAGCCGTCACGATCATACCGCCTTCCTCGACTGGCAGCACCACATGGCTGAGATCATTACCGCCACAGAAGAATCCCTCCCCAACCAGCACCTGATCGCCATCAACTATCAAAACCGCACGCTCCAGATTCCCAACAAACATCCTGCCGTTTCCATTTGCAACTTTCACTACAGCCTGCCTTCTGCCGTGCATGAGAATGCACATTACGGCTGTGTCATCGCTGATGATGAAACAGGCTTCTTAGGTCAGGTGGCTTCCCCCTACCGGCGCGAAGCCTGGAGCTTTATGCTGGCGGGCGGTGGCGCCTTTAGTCATCTCGACTACTCCTTTACTGTCGAACATCCTGAAGGCAGCGCCCCGGTTGAAGGCAGCACGCCTGGCTACGGCGGCGCAGATCTGCGCCAGCAGTTGGCCTTTATGCGCCATTTCTTAGAGCAAGAAGAAGTCTGGAAGATGAAGCCTTACAACGAAATGTTTGCCTGGAATGCCGGTCAGGTACAGGCGCAAGCTTTATGCAAGCCCCATCAAACCTATCTTGCCTACTTCGCCAACAACTCGCCCGGAAATACGCAAATGCTGGCGCTGCCAGCTGGCAAGTATTTACTGGAATGGATTAACCCTACGCTTGGAAATGTCTTTCAGAAGCAGATAATCGAGCACCACGGCGAATATTATAATATCCTCTTACCCAACCACGCGGATGATCTGCTGATGAAGATATCCAAAACCAGCTAGTCCCTTTGCTGATTTTAAAGGTTGGAGTACCCCACTCATCGACCTTTATGAACCCACTTAACCATAAGGAGCAACACAATAATGGCACTCACGATAGAATGGCAACACCGCATCGAACGATGGCAGGAAGCCCTCATTAAGCTCTGCTACCGACCAGTCGGCAGCGTTGCATTGGAAGGGTTTACCACCCGCGAACAGCTAACCGCTGACGAAGCCTTATCACAGCAGTTCGCTCCCACGCCCACTGGCGCCACATGGGGCGGCAAGTGGGAGTATGGCTGGTTCAAAGGCCAGGTTACCCTACCCGAATCAGCCGCCGGAAAGCGCGTTGTCGTGGACCTAAACCCAGGCGGTGAAAGCCTGGTGTGGATCAATGGCAAAATCTCTGGGTCAGTAGGCCGCGCTCAGCGCCCCATCACCCTGGCCTTTGCCGCCCAGCCGGGCGAAAGCTACGATTTCTTGCTTGAGGCCTACGCCGGACACGGCCGTATTACTGTTGGAGAAGGCCCCATTCCTTACGGCGTCGAGACAGTGCCCGAGCCAGGTCCCACGCAGCGTAATGTTGGCGAGAGTACATTTGGCATCTGGCAAGAAGAAGTCTACCAAACCGTCATCGACCTGACCACGCTCCTCGACCTGCGCAATAAGCTCGATCCACTTTCCTTACGGGTTTCTGAAATTGACGAAGCCCTCATGGCAGCCACCCTGATCATTGACCCCGAACTGCCCGAAGAAGAAATGCTCGAAACCGTACGCGCTGGACGGGCATGTCTCAAGCCGCTCCTTGAAAAGCATAACGGCCCCACCATGCCCACTCTTTTTGCCTTTGGTCATGCACACATCGATGTGGCCTGGCTGTGGCCCTTAGCCGAAACCGAGCGCAAGATTGCCCGCACCGCCATCAACCAGCTTGCTTTGATGGAAGAGTACCCTGAGTTTAAATTCCTTCAGTCTCAGCCGCACCTTTACTGGATGCTCAAACAGCACTATCCTGAGCTGTATGAGCGCTTTAAAGCCGCGGTGCAGAGCGGTCAGGTGATTGCAGATGGCGGCATGTGGGTAGAGGCTGATACCAACGTTAGTTCTGGTGAGAGCCTCATTCGCCAGATCCTTTATGGACGCCAGTATTTCCAGAATGAACTGGGAGTCGACAGCCGCGTACTCTGGCTGCCTGATGTCTTCGGTTACTCCGGTGCGCTGCCTCAAATCCTGAGTGGCTGTGGCATGATCGGATTCACGACTCAGAAGATTACCTGGGCTTACAATGGTGGTGATCCCTTCCCCTACAATACCTTCTTGTGGGAAGGCATTGATGGCTCCACCATCCCCGCTCACATCTTTACAGACTATAACAGCCAGACCCGCCCCACCAACCTGATGGAACGCTGGAACACTCGCTTGCAGAAGAATGGCATCAGTTCCATGATCCTGGCCTTTGGTTATGGAGACGGCGGCGGCGGCCCCACCCGCGACCACCTGGAATTCTTGCGCCGCGAGCAAGACCTGGAAGGTCTACCCCGTGTTAAGCTGGCTTCACCCGAGGCCTTCTTCCGTGACCTGAGCAAGCACGGTCTGCCCACAGAGCGCTACATGGGAGAGTTGTACTTCCAGGCGCACCGCGGCACTTACACCTCACAGGCCCGTACCAAACGCGGCAATCGCAAGAGCGAGTTCGCCCTGCGCGAAGCCGAGCTGTGGGGGGTGGCGGCTCGCACTTTGAACGGCTTCGACTTCACGCCGCAAACGCTGACGGACGCCTGGCGCAATGTACTCTTGAACCAATTCCACGATGTACTGCCCGGTTCTTCTATTCATCGGGTATATGAAGAGGCTGAAGCGTTGTTCGACCAGACCATCCTGGAGGCCCAAAAAGTGGCCCACGCAGCCGCCAACACCTTCACCGATTCGACTGACGACTGCACCATCTTCAACTCACTCTCCTGGCCGCGCACAGCCCTGGTCGAAACGGCCAGTGGACCGGTGGAAGTCAGTGTGCCAGCCTGCGGATGGACTTCTATGGCAGCCGGACAGGTGACCGAAGCAGAAGGCGCTGCCACAGCCGGAAAAACAGAGCAGGGCTTCTTCCTGGAAAATGAGCTGGTGCGCGCTGAGTTCAACCAGCGTGGTGAGGTAACCAGCCTATGGGATAAAGAAGCGAACCGCGAAGTAATGGCTGCCCCCGGTAACCGCCTGTGCCTTTACAAAGATGTTCCGGATCGCTGGGACGCCTGGGACATCGACAGCATGGCCGAGCAGCAGCCGGTAGTCACCGATGAACCTGTCACCGTTAAGGTAGTGAGTCAAGGGCCGGTTCTGGCCCGTCTGGAGCTCAATCGCCAGCTTAGCAAATCTAGCGTTTCGCAGACCATCAGCCTGCGCCGCGGCAGCCGCCGCCTCGATTTTGCCACCACAGTCGACTGGCAGGAATCACACCGCATGGTTAAGGTGGCCTTCCCAGTCAACATCTACACGACTGAGGTAGTCAGTGAAATCCAGTTCGGCCACATTCGACGCCCCAATCACCGCTCACGCCCCTACGACGCAGACCGCTTCGAAGTCTGCAATTACAAGTGGTCGGCCCTGACAGAAGAAAACCGGGGTGTGGCTGTACTAAACGACTCGAAGTACGGCTTGAGCGCGCTGGGGAACACCATCAACCTGACTCTGCTCAAGTCGGCCCTGGCCCCCGATATGACCGCCGACAAGGGCACTCAGGTGTTCACTTATGCCCTCTATGCCTGGAACGGCAGCCTGGCCGAAAGCGGGGTGGTGCGTGAGGCTTATGACTTGAACGTGCCCACAATGGTAGTGCAGGGCTCGGCGGGTCCCAAGAACGATAGCACGCGCTCGATGTTTGGGGTAGATGCCGACAACATTGTCATCGAAGCGGTCAAGCCCGCCGAGGATGGCTCGCCCGATATCATCGTTCGCATGTATGAAGCCATGCGCTCGGCCACCCGCTGCACGCTGACCAGCTCGCTGCCCGTCAAAGCCGCCAGCCAGACCAACATGGTGGAAGAAGAGACAGGCCAGCTCGACTGGCAAAAGAGCGGCCTAAGCCTTGACTTCCGCCCATTCGAAGTCAAGACGGTGCGCTTACATCTGTAATCTTCCCTAAAGGGAATCGACGGCGCGGTCACGTGTAAGGTGGCTGCGCCGTTTCACTTTAAGCACAGACCGGCTGCCTTGTAGAGAGTGTTAACAGGCTCTCGCATCGCTTCTAAGATGGACGTTAGAAACATCGCGGCTTCATAAAGAGTACGAAACGCAATAACCAGCCTGCCAGGAGAATGCCATCTTTTTTTCCTTCCTTTGTTTTTCAAAATGGATTCCAAGCGATAGAAAACGTCCAACAAGGCGGCAAACCAGGTAGGGGATACTCCCTACCCTATCTTTAGGGAAGACACCTCATTTCAAATCAAAACCGCTGGATTAAGATAAGTTTTGCGGTGACAAGTATCATTTGTTTTTTGAAATAGAAGATACATAAACACCGCTAACCTTTCGATCCCTCGAAAGGCTGAAACCAAGTCAGCAGGGGACCTATACTTTGGTCCACAGGGGCCTGCGTTTCTAATTCGCCATTCCAGGCGTGTGAATGCGCCCGGAGAATTAAACAAGCACGAAAGGAGCTTTAAATGGCTGACCGTTTCTATAATCGAGATCGAGATCGATTTTATGATCGCGATTTTGACGAGGGGTACGAGAACCGTGGAGAAGATTTTGACTATAACATGCGAGATAGAGGTTATGGTCGAGGCTACGACCGTGACTTTGACATGAACCAGGGCCGAGGTTATTACAATCGCAATCAAGGCTATGGTCGAGGCCAGAATTATGGCCGAGGCCAACGTTACGGCGGTGGTTATAGTTACGACCGTGACTTCGACCGAAACTATGGCAGTTACGGTGGAGGATATGGTGGCAATTACGGCCGTGGCTATGGAAGCTACGGCCGTAACTATGACCGTAATTACGGTCGCAACTATGACTTTGACCAGGGTTATGATTACGACTACGATCAGGATTTTGGGATGCGAAACCGCAACCAGTTCAATCGAGGCCGTTATAACCGGGGATATGGCTACGGCAGCAATCGGAACTATGACTTCGATGAAGGCTACGGCTACGGCGGGTATGGCAGCGACTACACTTCCAATCGGGGGTATGGCTATGGCGGTAACTATGGCACGAACCGTGGCTACGCTGGATATGGCGGACGCTACGGTAGAGACTATGGCTACCGCAGCAACTATGGAACACAGTCGCAGAGCGGCTATGGCACACAAGGCGGCTATGGCAGCGACTATGACTTTGACACTGATATGGATACAACTCCTGAAACCTGGAGTTACTCCGAAATCTGGTACATGCCAGGACCTTACAGCGGCGTCGGGCCAGAAGACTATCAGCGCTCCGACGACAGTATCAGCGAAGATGTAAATGAACGCCTGACTCATCATGGACGAATTGATGCTCGCAATATTCAGGTGAAGGTCGAAAACGGCGAAGTAACGCTGAGTGGGAAAGTACAAGACCGCAGGGCGAAACGCATGGCAGAAGATGTGACCGATACTGTTTCGGGCGTCAAAGATATTCACAACCAACTGAAGGTCGAGGAAAACCAGGGCCAGCAGGGTGAACAGCAAGGGCAGCAACAAAAACAGAGCCAGCGCCAGCGCAACAACGAACAGAGCTAATCTGTTTTCGGAAGCCGCAGCACAGACAGATTGTTGACTGCCTGATTGGCTCTCGGTTATCGTGGTTTTCAGACTGTTAACCAGTCTGGAAACCACGGTTTTTATACCGTCCATCCTGCCCTCCTCCCCAATCTCTGGATATCGTTATCATGACACCAGGGGTTTATTGTTTCGTTGTTTTATTGTTTTTCGTCTTTTTTTAGGCGCCAGATAGGAGGACAAGGTGCGACAAATCCTCTAAAAGGCGACCAGCGAGCCGGATATGGTAAGGTTTTATCATAAGATGAGTGCACGAACAACCTGTCAAAAAGTAAAAGAGGAAGCATGATGAACCAGGCACACTTCTGGTTTGCACCAGACCTGGACTTTTTCCTTACGCCGCCTTACCAGCAAAATACCTTCGATTATCCTTTCGAGGGGAATCCGTCTGTGAAGCATCTGATTGAGTCATTAGGGGTGCCCCACACCGAAGTGGGCAGTCTGGAGATCAATGGACAGCCCGCCGGGTTTGAGCAGCAGGTTCAACCGGGAGATGAAATAAAGGTTTACCCGGCCAACACAGCCAACAGCAGCCCCCCACCCGCAGCCCGGTTTGTGCTCGATAATCACCTGGGACGGCTGGCGGCTTATCTGCGGATGCTGGGCTTTGACGCACTGTACCAGAACGACTATCAGGATGAAGAATTGGCCCAAATTGCCGACGAACAAAAGCGGATCTTGTTGACGCGTGACCGGCGGCTGCTGATGCGGCGGGCAGTGCACTATGGTTACTCCCCACGCAGCCTCGATTTGTATGAGCAGTTGACAGAGGTAATGAAACGTTACCAGTTGTTCGAGCAGGTTCAGCCATTTCAGCGCTGCCTGCACTGTAATACGCCGCTGCGGCCTGTGGCAAAACAAGCTGTACTGCACCGGCTGAAACCACTCACCCGGCAGTACTTTGATGAGTTTCATATTTGCCCGAACTGCCAACAAATTTATTGGAAAGGCTCACACTACGAGCGAATGCAAAACCTGATCCGGCAGGTTCAGCAGACCGATTCCGCCGATCACCCCAGCCCACCCAGCCAGGAGGAAGAACAACCGCATGAGTAAAGACTACCGTGTTTTTGTGGGGGCCTTTGTGAAAGGCGAACTGGCCGAGCGCATCCAGGCGGTACGGGAGAAGTATGATCCCGTCACAGCGCGTATCACCGCGCCGCACGTCACCCTGGCGGGCACTTACTGGCGCAGCGGTCCGGCAACAGCAGAGAGTGAAGCCAAAAGCATCCGCAGGCTGCAAATCCTGGAGGGACTGATCCAGCCGTTTACGCTCTACCTGGGCGGCGTTCGCACCTTTCCTGGAAAACGACCCGTGGTTTACATTCATGTTGAAGTGACAGATGAATTGATGGAAGCGCGCCGCCTGCTGTTAAGCGTGCTTGGCGCGGACAAACACCGTGACTTTAACCCACACCTTACCCTGGCGATGCGCCTATCCTGGGAAAAATCATGGGAGATGGTCACAGAACTGCAAGCGAGTGAACTAAATCGAGAGACCGGGCAAGCACCCATCCGAATACTACAGTTAATGCAGCGCGGGCCGCAAGATCAGGCATGGCGGTCGATCTTTTCTTTGCCCCTGAACACCCCCATTTGAGACAGAGTTGAGACAATTTGAAGATAAGCCTATGACAGGCCGTGGTTACACTGAAGCCAGATTAATAACACGGAGGTTATCCGCATGGATACGCTGGCTATTCAAACACGCGGCCTTACGCGACACTTTGGAAAGCTGACTGCGGTGGAGGAAGTAAACCTGGCTGTGCCGCAGGGCAGCATCTTTGGGTTTTTAGGACCGAATGGGGCCGGAAAAACGACCACGATTCGCATGCTGCTGGATCTAATCCATCCCAACCAGGGAGAAGTCCTATTGTTTGGGCGTTCATTGCGCCGCGAGCGCACCCAACTACTGCAAAAAGTAGGCACACTGGTGGAAACTCCGGCGGCCTTTGGTCACCTGACCGGGCGTGAAAACCTGGAATATTTACAGCGGCTGCGCGGAGGCACACGCGCCAATGTGGCCTATGTGCTGGAACTGGTAGGGATGACCGACGCCGCCGACCGGCTGTTCCGGCAGTATTCACTGGGTATGAAACAGCGATTGGGGATTGCCGCCACACTGCTCAATGGACCAGAACTGCTTATCCTGGATGAGCCTTCGAACGGCCTGGACCCGGCGGGCATTATGGAGATCCGTGAGTTGATCCGCCGCCTGACCAGCGAACACGGCCTGACGATTTTTCTCTCCAGTCATATTCTCAGCGAGGTGGAGCAGGTCGCCACGCATATTGGCATCATTCACAGCGGGCGGCTGCGCTTCCAGGGCTCGTTGGATGAACTGCGCACTCAGGCCCAAGCCACCATTCGCATTCGAGTGGATGACCGGCAGCAGGCGGTGAAATGCCTGCAAGGACAGTACGCTGTCCAGGCTTTAAATGGATGCGAACTGGTAGTGCAGGCTCCTGCCGAATACGCGGGAATGATTAACCGCAAGTTGGTTGAGAGCGGCATTACCGTTCAGATGTTGAACCCCTTCCAGGCCAGCCTGGAGCAGGTTTTCTTGCAAATCACACAGCTAGAGAGGAAAACCTTATGAGTTTGATGCGCGTACTTACCGCGGAGCCGATGAAGTTCCGCCGCTCAATGGTGACTTACCTGACCTTTGGCGTACCGATCATTTACCTGGGCTTGATTGTGCTGTTTCTTGGGTACTCCATTCTCAGCCACCGGGGCGAACACTTTTATATGGATACCGAAACACCCTGGCAAGCTGCCGCCCGCATGTTCGATACGCCCTGGATTGTCCTGGTCGTTCCCTTTGGGGTCGTGATTTTGGCAGCCCTGGCGACTCAAAACATGCACGCTAACCGCATGTGGTCTTTTGTGTCTACCCAACCTGCTTCACGGTCAGCGCTTTACCTGGCTCAGTTAATAGGGGTGATGGGCCTGGTGCTGTTGGGAATGATGTTTGTTGGCCTGGGCTACCTGGTGATCGGCCTGTTGTTCCGGTTTGGCGTCCCGGTCGATTGGGGGTTGGTGCTGGGGCGTCCGCTGCTGGCCTGGACAGCAACCTTCCCGATCCTGGCACTGCAAGTGTGGTTAGGAACACGCTTTAGCAGCTTTGCCCTGCCGATTACCATTGGGGTGGCTGGGGTAGTGATCAGTATAATCCTGCGCGCCTTGGGACTATGGTTTATCAGCCTGTGGGCGTTCCCCTACCTGGTGATCGAGCAAACGGCGCAAATCCTGTTCCTCAGCCTGGGCCTTGGCCTGTTGTTTACCCTCCTGGGATTAATTGACTTCAACCGGCAGGAGCAAGTTTAAGTAGCTCTCTGAAAAACACCGTTTGTATGATTGTGAGGTATGGCTACACCACCCATCACAATTACATAAAACCATTTTCGGATGGGTTCGATGTGGCAATATCTTGCGCAAGCTGGTTAATATAAGAATGCCCGGCGCCCAAAGCGGGCCGGACATTCTATAATGAAGGCATGGAAGCGGTTATTTTTGTAGGGATACAGGCAACGGGCAAATCCACCTTCTACCAACAGCGCTTTTTCAACACCCATGTGCGCATTAATTTAGACATGCTCAAAACCCGCCGCCGAGAAGATCTCTTGCTAGAAGCCTGTATTCAGGCGCAGCAATCTTTCGTGGTAGATAACACGAATATTCTCGCCAGCGAGCGAGCAAAATATATCGCGCTGGCAAAAGCCGCCAGGTTTCGGGTAATTGGGTACTACTTTCAATCTACGCTGAAAGAAGCGCTCCAGCGCAACCAGCAGCGGACAGGAAAAGCCGTTATTGTAGAGAAGGGCATCATCGCCAAGTATCACCGGATGGAACGCCCGAGTTACGAAGAAGGCTTCGACCAACTTTATTATGTTTCGATTGAAGCACCCAACCGTTTTGTTGTACAACCGTGGGAAGATCGTAAGGTAGAAAGATAAATTAAAAAATCCTTCCCCATTTCGTCGAAATTATCATATCCACAAGTCCTTTTTTTGTTTATAATTCGCATAGAAGCTTATTGGGCTTCGTTGTAAACGAACCTGATTAGCAAACGGTGCTAACAACAGCTTCTTATTCGGTTTTTTGTAGGTCGCAGCCAGCATCCCCCATGTTTCAATCTGGTGGCTTTTCATCAGCCGTCAACCAATAGAAAGAAGGTATGACTGTGCTTCCGAAAATAAGTGAAGAGGTAATTGCAGCGTGGGTCGGGACCAAAGCCTTCCAGCGTGGGTTCCGCTACTACGAGGATGGAGCGATCCTGAATCCGCGCAAACGAGGCGCAGGGCTAATCGCTGAATGTCAGGGGTCACAGCCAGCGCCTTACCGAGTTGAAATCCATCTTAGTTCAGAAGGAATTGCGTGGGGAATTTGCACCTGTCCGGGCGGTGAAGGCGGACACTGCAAGCACGCTGCGGCGCTGCTGCTGACATGGGTATTTGAACCGGAATCGTTTAGTGAAGTTCCCGAGCTAGAAAAAGTTCTCGAAAATCAATCGAAGTCTGAATTAATTGCCTTGATGCAGCAAATGGTGGCACGGCACCCTGATCTAGAACAACTGCTGGAACTCTCGGCGATGAGCAATATTCCAGAAGGGCAGGAACTTCAGCCTGATCAAATCATCCAGCAGGTGCGGCGAGCTTTCTCAAGCGCCGGAGGAGAATGGGGGGATAACGCCATCATCGCTGAGAACTTGCAGTCTGTGCTGGACCTGGGCGAGGACTTTCTGGAGAAGGAAGATCTCAAGAACGCGGCGATTGTCTTCCAGAACCTGATGGATACTTTGCTGACTTATGAAGTCTCGCTGTTTAATGATGAAGGCGGCGACCTGAATCAGGTGCTGGCGCAGTGCGAACAGGGCATTCAAGAGTGCCTGGAAGCCTCAGAGGAAGCCGAACTACGTCTTTCACTGCTGCGCACGCTCTATGAGTTCTTCTTGTGGGATCTGCACGAAGGTGGTTTAGGCTTTGCCGACGAAACGCCCTCTATCCTGGTGAACCAATCCAGTCCTGAAGAAAAAAAGCAGATGGCCGACTGGCTGCAAACAGAGATGCCAGAAGGGGAAGAGTGGAATATCCAGTACCAGCGGCGCGTGCTGGGCGGGCTATGGCTGAACCTGCTGGCGGACGGGATGAACGATGAAACCTATCTGCGTATCTGTAAAGAAACGGGACGCACGCAAGATATGGTCGACCGCCTGCTGTCATTGAGCCGGGTAGAAGAAGCGCTGGAAGTCGCGCGCGCCGAACAGGGCTATTACATCACGGCAATGGCAGATTTGTTTGAAAAACATAACCGCCCAGAAATTGGACAGCAGCTTGTTCGAGAACAGCCGGGCAGTGAAAGTGAAGTGCTGCTGCTGGAATGGCTGAAGCACTACGCAGTGCGGCACAATCAACCAGAAGAAGCGCTGCGCCTGGCCGAACTGCTCTTCTGGCGGGCGCAGTCACTGGAAAACTATAATGCCCTGCTGGAAGCCGCCCAGACTTTGAACGAAGGGGAGAACACACGCAGGCAGGTGTTGGAAGGATTGGAAAGCGCGGGGAACTTCTCGCTGCTGGTGGAAATCTATTTGCTGGAAAATGAAATCGATCAGGCCTTAACCGCGCTAGAAAGGGTGAACCCTGAAATCTGGTGGGACCGCATCTCTGGGCTTCGACGCCAGCTAGCCCTGGCTGTGGAGCAGCCGCGCCCACGAGAAGCGATCAGGCAGTACTTGCTGCTGGCGGAAGAACTAATTGAGCGGCGCAACAGGGGCAGCTACGCCGAAGCGGCGCGCTTCTTACAGCAGGTGCGCAAGCTGTACCAGGGACTGGGTGAAGCTGAGAATTGGGGCAGCCTGATCTCGAGTCTCAATCAGGAATACCGTCGGCTGCCAGCACTGCATGACGAACTACGCCGGGCTGGTCTGCTAGACCGGTAGACAAGAGGCTGCTGTATGGCTGACCTGCTGGATCAAGTGGTGCTGGTGGATCTGGAATGGACCTGCTGGGAAGACGAGCAGCCGCCCCCAGGCCAGCAAAATGAGATTATCGAGATTGGGGTTTGCCTGCTGGATATTAACAAGCTGACGCGAACCAGGCGCGAAAATATTCTCGTCCGGCCCCAACGTTCTACCTTGAGCGAATTTTGCGCGAAGCTGACACACCTCAGCCAGAAGCAGTTAGAAGAAAAGGGAATCCCCTTTGATGAGGCTTGCCAGAAACTGCGTGAAAGGTATCATTCTGATCAACGCACCTGCGCCGGTTACAGCGATTCGGACCGGGAGCGGATGAAGGAGCAGTGCCAGGCGTTTGAGGTGGCGTATCCTTTTGGAGAAACGTATCTGAACGTTGAGAACCTGGTGAACCTGGCCCTGAACCAACCCAACAAGATCGACCTGATGGAAGCGATGGAACTGCTGCATCTGCCCTTCGAGGGGGAGCACCACCGCGCGAAGGCTGACTCTTGGAACACGGCTGCCATTTTGGCAGAACTGCTGCAGCGCTGCCGGTAGTGGGTTGGCTGGATTGTTAAAAACCTCGATTTTTCCACAAATCGAGGTTTTTCCTTTAGAATGGAAAGGTGACCAACCTGTCCTTACTTTTACAATATCTGTTGGCGGCTCTCCCCATCCTGGCGCTGCTGGGTTTCATGGTAGTACTGCGTTGGGGCGCGCAATATGCCGGTCCGGCAAGCTGGCTGATCGGCGTGATCATCGCGGTGTTTGCTTTTGGCCTGACCCCCCAAGTGTGGTGGGTGTCGCAGGCACGCGGACTGCTGCTTTCACTGTATGTGCTGGCGGTGCTGTGGCCCGCGCTGCTGCTGTACAATGTGGTTGACCGCACCGGTGGGATTCGCGCACTGGCAGAGGGCTTGCAAAGCGTCATCGCCGACCGCGGGCTGCTGCTGTTAGTCATCGCCTGGGCTTTTAGCGGCATGCTGGAAGGCCTGGCTGGTTTTGGCCTGCCGATCGCGGTGGTATCGCCCATGTTGGTAGCATTAGGGCTTGAGCCAGTGCTGGCTGTGGCGGCGGTGGCTGTGGGGCACGCCTGGTCAGTGACTTTTGGGGATATGGGCGTGATTTTCCAAACCCTGACTGCCGTGACTTACACGGACCCGGTGCTCCTTGCCCCAGTAGCCGGGCTGATTCTGGGCGCGGCCTGCCTGATCTGTGGGCTGGTCACTGCCCATCTGTTGGGGCAGTTCCGGCGGCTATGGCTGCATGCGATCCTCCTGGGCGCCCTGATGGCGGTCGTGCAGTATGGAATGGTAATAGCAGGTCTGGCGCCGCTGGCAGCATTTGGGGCAGGGCTGGCTGGCATTATCGGCGGTATGGTGCTGCGCCGTCCACAGTCCATCAGTCTGCCTGCCTACGGCGCAAACAAACTCACTTCGGCCCCTTTAATGGGCGCGTTAGGCAGCTACGGCGGGCTGGCGGCAGTGATGGCAGTGATTGCCTGGCCTGGGCCGCTGCGCAACCAGCTGGCAGGGCACGTCTGGCAGGCAGCCTTTCCCGAGGTCGCGACGCTGTCCGGTTTTGTCACTGCGGCTGGGCCGGGACAGGCATTTCGTCCCTGGATTCACCCAGGCACGGCGATCTTCCTGGCGGCTCTGCTCAGCTTTGCCTTCTTCCGGCGGGCGCACTTATGCGCTCCCCAAGATTTCAAAATGGCGCTCTCCGCCACCTGGCGCTCGGCGGCTCCCGCCAGTGTTGGGATCATCGCGACGGTAGGGCTTTCGACCCTGATGGAGCATACCGGCATGACCCAGTTACTGGCGCAAGGGATGGCGGCTGTAATGGGGGCTGCCTTCCCACTGATTTCGCCGCTGGTAGGGATCCTGGGGGCGTTTGCTACCGGCAGCAACAACAACTCGAATGTGCTGTTTGCGCCCTTACAAAAGAGTGTGGCCGAACTGCTGTCGATCAACACCTATCTCCTGTTGGCGACGCAGACAGCAGGTGGGGCGCTGGGCAGTATGCTGGCGCCGGCAAAAATCACTGTGGGTTGCAGCACAGTCGGTTTGAAAGGCCGCGAGGGAGATGTGTTACGGCTGACCTTGTTTTGGGGAATTCTGATCGGTCTGCTGGTAGGCGCACTGGCGCTGGTGTTTTCTTGAAATTGAGCCTGATGATAAAATGAATAGCAATATGCACACCATTAAAGCGGTCTTACTCGACTGCGGCGACACCCTGGTAGATGAAGGAACCGAAGTTAAAAACGAAGCCGGGGTTACGCAGCAGGCCGAATTGATTCCGGGGGCAGCCGAGATGTTGCACAGATTAAAGCAGCAGGGCTATCGCCTGGCGCTGGTTGCCGACGGCCCCGAAGGCACCTTCCGGAATGTGTTTGCGCAGCACAGATTAGCGCATCTCTTTGATGCCCTTGCCATCTCGGGCCTATTGGGGTGTGAAAAACCGGACCGGCGCATGTTCCTACACGCTCTGGAACAACTAGAGATTGCCCCTGAAGATTACAAACGGGTGGTGATGGTAGGGAACAACCTGGAGCGCGACATTAAAGGCGCTAACGCGTTGGGATTAATCAGCGTATGGCTGGACTGGGCGCCGCGCCGGGCAAAGATCCCGGCGGACGAGACAGAATGCCCCTGCATTACCATCAAAAATCCGCTGGAACTTCTGGATGTTATCGCAACATTGGAAAGCATGAACCATGATTCCCTCTCTTGAGACCAACCTGAACGAACTATATCAGACGGAGCGCAATCCACAAGAACAGACCCTGGCGGCGCGATTTGCGCCGGTGCTGTGCTTCGACGCACGTGAACCCTTCCTGCCGCTGGCAGCCGGTTACACGATCTTCAACACAGATGGGGCTTCTCAATCGATGAAACGCGACATCCGGCTGCACACAGAGGGAAAGCCAGCCGCGGCGCGGGCAATTGAGTACGCCATCTGGTGGGATTGGGATATCCATCACCTGTATGAACTGGAACACGTGTGGGTATACCTGGACGAGCAGGATCAGGTCGTGCGAGTAGAGGGAAGCTGGCACGGCAGATTCAATGAACTGGCGCTGCAGTTAGAAGGTGAGCGGGCAGTGGTTCTTTCAGAGCCGGGCAAGCACGCCTTTGCCTCTACTGTGCAAGCCTTTCAGGAACGGCAAAAAGATTACCGGCGCGTCGAAACACAATTCTCGGGGGCACACGCGCACGTACTGATCAATGAGATGTTCGCCGGAAAGATCCGCCAGCGCGTTTTTGACCAGACCCTGGCGCGCAGCTACCTGTTGCAGCAAGCGTTTCAACCCGCCTGGGATTATTCGCAACGCTTTGCCTTTGGACCAGAACAGATGGTGACTTGGGAAGCGCTGCGTAGCTGGATTCCAAGGCGGGTGAACACCTGGTTGGATTATCTGGAAGGCAGCTTACCGGCTAACCAGTACCGGGCGCTCCATCTGGCAAAGGTAGAAGGCACTTTGCCTGGCCTGCAAGCAGCGGCACAAAGAGAACCAGATGCGGTGATGCTGCCGGTTTACAGCCTGTCAAACGGAAAGCCGGGTTTAAATCCTGAAGGGGGAGCAAGCGGTTTGCCCATCAGCCTGGAAGATGCCTTCCGATTCTGCCGCAGCGAGCCGATGGGCGCCTTCTTGAACCTTCAAGAGCCCGACTGCATCCCGGCGCTGGCTGAGTTTATGCGGGAGAAAAAGCTGTACCAGTACGCAGTCGTGACGGCCCCACAGATCGACTGGCTGACGCGCTTACGAGATCTGGTGCCTCAAACGCGGATCGCCGTGGCGATGGATCTGGAGCAGCCTGACCCGCTGGGACTGGCGAAGTCCTGCGGGGCATCCTTGATCCTGTTGAAAAAAGAGCCTGGCGCGCAAGGGATGGGGCCGGTCAATAAGGCGTGGGTAGAGCAAATACACGCGGCTGGCCTGGGTGTGATCGGTTGGCCGAGCCAATCCATAGAAGAACAACAGGCATTGGAACAAATGGGGCTGGATGGGGTCTGGCTGCCGGACGCAGACGGCGAGGCATAAGGTATGGCCTACCCAGTTTCTCCCAATGACTTTCTCCCCAACCCGGAGCGCTGCTTGCTGCTGGTGGTGGATGTGCAGGAACGGCTGATGAATGCTATGCCTGCGGAGCGGATCACAGGGGTCATTCGCAGCACAGTAACCTTGATTGAGACAGCGCGCGAGTTCGAACTGCCGGTGCTGGTTAGCGAGCAGTATCCGAAGGGTCTGGGATCGACGGTCGATGAAGTCCGAGCAGCGCTGCCCTCCACGGTAAAGCCAGTGGAGAAGCTTTCGTTTAGCTGTTGCGGCGAGCCTGCTTTTCAGCCGATTCTGAAAGATCTGGACGACCACGATGTGCTGCTGTGTGGAATCGAGACGCATGTATGCGTACTGCAAACAGCGCTGGACTTGCTGGAACAAGGCCGGCGGGTTTATGTGGCCGCGGATGCGGTATGCAGCCGGACAGCATTTAACCGGCAGATTGGGCTGGATCTGATGCGCCAGGCGGGCGCGGTGATTGGCTCTAGCGAAGTGTTTGCGTTTGGAATGCTGCGAGCAGCGGGCAGCGCGCGATTTAAGCAAATCTCGAAACTGGTGAAGTGATATGAATCGACCGATTGAAGCCGTCTTAATTGGCGCAGGAAACCGCGGCGCGGAGGCCTATGCGCCTTACGCGCTGCACCACCCAGACCAACTGCGGTTTGTGGCTGTGGCCGAGCCCAACCCTGCCCGGCGGGCGCGCTTTGCGCTAGAGCATCATATCCCGCAGGAGCGGCAGTTTTCTGCGTGGGAAGAACTGCTGGCTCAACCCCAGTTGGGTGAAGCCGCGCTGGTCTGTACGCAAGATTGGCAGCATACCGCTCCAGCCCTGGCAGCCATGCAGAAGGGATACCATGTGCTGCTGGAAAAACCGATGGCGACCACAGCCAAAGCGTGCCGCCAACTGGTAGAAGCCAGTGAAACATTTGACCGGCAGTTACACATCTGTCATGTGCTGCGCTACACACAGCACTTTCAGAAGATGCGCGAGATAATCCAGAGCGGCGCGCTGGGAGATGTAATCGATGTAGCCCAGCGTGAGAATGTTTCCTTCTGGCACATGGCGCACAGTTACGTGCGCGGCAACTGGCGCAACAGCCAGCAGGCCAGCCCAATGATCCTGGCGAAGTGCTGTCATGACTTTGACATTCTGTTGTGGATGTTAGACCGCGACTGCCAGTGGCTCAGCAGCAGCGGGGCGCTCATTCACTTCCGAGCCGAAAACGCGCCCGAGGGAGCGCCTGAGCGATGCAGCGACGGCTGCCCGGTGGGTGAAACGTGCATCTACAACGCCGCCTGGATCTATCAAGAACTGACACCGATGTGGCGCACCTTTGCAGAAACCGCTGAGGGCTGGCAAGCAGGTGCGGCGCGCACCTATCTCAACCGTCCAGAACTGGTGCGCGCGCTGGCGGCGGTGTTACCAGCAGCTCGCCAGATTACAGAACACCAGGGTTGGCCGTTAAATGTACCTGGCGGAGGACCCCAGTCCAGAGAACATCGAGCGAGCGTTACGCGAGGGGCCTTATGGGCGCTGTGTCTATCACTGTGACAATAATGTCGTCGATCATCAGACGGTGCTGATGCAGTTTGAAGGGGCACTGCCGGTGACCTTGACGATGCATGGGCATTCGCACATCGAATACCGCACCACCCGCATCGAAGGGACACGCGGGCGGCTGACAGCCGAATTTGGAATGGGCGGGTCGCGGATTGTGGTGGACGATCATCGAACGGACCGCAGCACGCGTTACAATACCAGCGCGCAAACTGGAGATGGGCATGGTGGAGGGGACAGCGGCTTGATGGAAGCCTTTGTGCGTAGCCTGCAGGGCGAGACCCAGGCCGCCCGCAGCACCGCCCGGCAAGCGCTGCAAAGTCACCTGCTGGCATTTGCAGCCGAGCAAGCCCGACTGGAAGAGCGAGTGGTCCACACTGAGGCAGCCGCATGAAGTGGTCGCTGGTGGTGGGCCGCTTCTGGGGGACGGAAATCCAGCTGCACGCCTCACTGCTGCTGCTCATCCCTTACGTTTTGCTCGCGTTTCGCCCCTCTAACGTGGGTGGGGCCGCCCGGATGCTGCTGCTGATTGCGGCGATTTTTTTCTGTGTCACCCTGCATGAAGTAGGCCATACACTGGCAGCTCGGTTTTACGGGATTGAAGTCAAAAGCATCGTGCTGTGGCCGTTGGGCGGCTTCGCCAACTTGAGCCAGCGCCCTACGACGGTGCTGCCCAACCTGATCATCACAGCGGCGGGGCCTTTCGTCAACTTGATTCTGACGGTCGGTTTTCTGATCCTGGCAATCGGCGAAAGGCTTTTGCTGCGCAGCCTGGCCCTACCAAACCTATCCCTCTGGCTTTCGCAGCTCCAAATCTTTCCTTTCCTGGTGGGTCTGCTGATCGCCAACCTCAGCCTGGCAGTCTTTAACCTGATCCCGATTTATCCCCTGGATGGCGGGCAGATTGCACGCGATCTGTTGAAGCTGATATTCGGCGAAAAACGGGCCGATCAACTGCTGCTGCTCATCAGCCTGCCGCTGGCGCTGGGGGTGACCGTGCTGGGAATCGTGACACTGGATATCATCATCCTGCTGACCGGGTTGATGTTGGTTCTGGCGAGCATTTCGCTGAACGCACGCATGACCAACGTGATGACACTGGGCACGCTGTTTGTATTGGATCGTGGGGGATACTATCTCAAAAATGGAGATTACGACCAGGCTGTCCAGGCCTACAGCCGCGCCATTCAGCGCCGCCCCAACCGGGCCGGGCTTTACGCCAACCGGGCAGTGGCCTACCTGAACTTGATGGCCTTTGATGCAGTACGGGCGGACCTGGAACACGCCCTGAAGATTGATCTAAAGCACTTTCTGGCCTGGGCGCTGTTGGGAGAACTGGAAGAATTATCTGGCAATTATAAACAGGCGCTAGAAAGCTATAACCGCGCTATCGAACTAAAACCAGGCTGGGCCATTTCGTATGCGGACCGGGGCGGGTTATATCATAAGACCGGTCATCTCACGCAGTCCCAGGCCGATCTGGATCAGGCGATCAGCTTAGGCCAGGGGATTGTTGTGGCTTATGTGCTACGCAGCATCTTGCGATATGAAATGGGAGACTTACCGGGTTCACAAGCAGACCAGGAACAGGCCCTTAAGTATGCGCCAGAATGGATGCTGGCCTTTCCAGAAGTCTTCATCGATAACTTCAAAGGACACCTCAACTGGGTGCTGGATTATTACCAACGCGCCATTCAGCAGATGCCCAATACCTATCAGGCCTACCAGGGGCGGGCAGATGCGCTGCTGGTGAACGGGCGAGCGGATTGGGCGGTAGAAGATTATCACCGCGCGATTGCGATGGCGCCCCAGCAAGCCGAGCTGTACCTGGGGCGCGGGCAGGCATACCAACAGTTGGGGCTGCACACTTACGCCGCCGCTGACTTTCAGCGGGCAGAGCAGGTGACCAACAAGTCGCACGTGAAGCGGCAGGCGCAGTCACTACTGCGAACCCTCCCACAGCCCGCGGCCTGAAAGAGACAGTTTCCCCTTTCAGGTAATCGGCGCAAAAATCTGCTGAAAGAGGGCAGTCAGCCGAATGATTGATCCATGCAGGGGGCTGGTGAACAACAGGGCCAGCAGCTTATTAAGCGTCCCGGGCACCACAATCACCCGGCCTTCCCGCAGCCCTCGCAGCAATTCCATCACAACAGCATCTGAAGACATCCACATAAAAGAGGGGATCCGCGAATGGGTAATACCGGCCTGATCATGGAACTCTGTCACGGTCATGCCAGGGCAGAGCGCCTGAATACGGACGCCTGTGCCAGCCAGTTCCACTTGAAGGGACTCGCTGAAGGAATTTAGAAAGGCTTTGGTGGCGCTGTAGGTGGAACTGCCGACCAACGGCAAAAAAGCCGATAGGGAAGAAACATTGATTACAGCGCCGTGCGCCCGGGCAATCATTCCCGGTAGGGCCGCCCGCGTGAGGCGCTCACTGGCAGTGACATGAACCCGGATCATATCTAACTCAGGCTGGATATCCAACTGAACAAAGCTTCCACCCGTGCCAAACCCGGCATTATTAACCAACAGGCTTAGGTCCGCGCGGTCTGCGATCACCTCAGCGACCCGTTCGATGTCTTCTGGTTTCGCGAGATCGGCGGGCAGCACCTCAACCTGGAGGGCGGCTTGCAGCGCTTGCAGTTCTTGCGCCAGGGCTTGCAGGCGCTCTACACGGCGCGCCACCAAAATGAGGTTGTAGCCTTCATACGCCAGATGCCGGGCAAAGTCCGCGCCGATGCCGCTGGATGCGCCGGTGATCAAGGCGGTTCCAATCGTAGCGTGGCTTTGCCACTGCTGCTTTTTACGGGCGCGCTGTGCCTGCACCAGCAGGCTGCCCAGCAGCCCAGCGCTGACTCCAGCCATTAGATAGAAGGTTTTACTATTGTGTTTGATCACGGGATGCTCCTGATGATGTTCGTTTTTCGTTCTTCGTTTTTCGTTCTTTTACGTTGATCAGTCAGTTTCGAAAGAAAAGGTGATGGGATGAACGCTATGATGATTGGTAACGGAACAGAGTACCTCACGAGATGCATCTGTGATAAGTGTACTGAGTATATGTGAAATGGAGTGCACGGAGACCCTGGTAAAAGGTGCAATAGGGTGGAACTGGCTACCTCACAAGCGCATTGACATAAGCCCTAGCAGGGGATGATCAAGATTTTACAGCAGGGATAACTGCTGCGGTTTGGGCTTGGTAGGGAAAGGGGGAGCGACGGCAGCCAGGTGATGCTGCTGGCAGAGCTGTTGAAAGCGGGCGCACAACTGATCGGCGTGATTGGCCGGGCATTCATAGCGCTCACCAAAGCGACGCTCGTACTTTTGGCGCAAGCCGGGGAAAAGTCGATCGAGCTGAGTATAGTAGTAATCGCGCTGGCGGTCGCGCATCGACATCCCAAACCAGGGCACAATGTATGCTGCGCCGCTTTCCACGGCACCCTCTACAATTGCAATGACGTTCTCCAGGCTATCTTCCAAGAAGGGCAAAATGGGCATCATCGACACCCCAGTGAGAATGCCTTGCTGCGCCAGGGTTTGCATGGCCCGCAGGCGGGCCGAGGGCGGCGGCGCACCCGGTTCGAGCTTGCGGGCCAGTGCATCATCGGTGGTGGTAATGGTAAATGAAACCAGGGCGTGTACCCGGCGGATCTCGCGCAGCAGGTCAAGATCACGCAGCACTAGATCACTTTTCGTGATGACATGCACCCCAAACCCATACCGCGCAATCCGTTCCAGGGCGCGCCGGGTCAGGCAGTACCGCTTTTCGATAGGCATATAGGGATCATTCATTGACCCCGTGCCGATCGTGCCCTTGACGCGCTTACGCGGCAGTTCTTGATCCAGCAGATCAATGGCATTCACTTTGACCAGAATATCGGCAAAATTCTCAATGCCGTAGCATTCACTGCGTGAGTCACAGTAAATGCACTGGTGCTGGCAGCCCCGGTAAAGATTCATGTTGTATTTGATTGCAAAGATATCGTCGGGCTGCTTGATATGCGCAAGCATGGTCTTGGCCTGGATTTCAATTACCGCCATTGCCTGTTTCTCCCTCTCTACAGCGATTGTATCACGGGCCGTAACTGGCTGAAATGAGAACTCGGGAGTTTTTACCACAGGAAAGAAGCCCCCAAAGCTGCGCAGGGAACAGGCAGCAGCCATCTCCTCTGGTTATGGAACCGAGGAGATGGACGGGTTTATGACAAATGCTCTTGTCGGATGCAGTTATAGAAGCGGGGACTGAACCTGACCGTGCAGGAAAATCAGATCCATCCCAAAGGGTTGGATCAGGCTGTCGTACACACAGCGGGCAACGTCATCAGCTTGCAGCACCGAACTAGCATCCCCAGGGGCGGAGTCCAACCGCTCGGCTGGCTCAATCAGCGTGACCTGAATGCCAAGCTCATAGGCCTGGCGGCGTAAAGCCGCAGAGATTCGGCGCACTTCTGCCAGAGATGGGTATGGAGCGAAGGATGTCTGCGGGCCGGTTAGCGGAATCTGCAACGGAGGCAGATGGATGTTGATAATTTGTCCGGCGCTATTTTTCTCTCCCCGCGGGTGCATGCGCTTAATCGCTTCTTCTAAACACAAATTGTGGCAGTGTTCGAAGGTTCCTGTTTCAGAAGAACAGGCCAGGGCATCCAGATGATTCACCAGCACCTCGAGCCCCCCAGTTCGCGCTCCACCGCATCGAACAAACGCCGCACATCCTCTGAGCAGCTAAGATCCACCACTTTTCCGTCAATTGAAGTCCCATCGCGGCGCAAATCCATCAGCGCCGCTGCCAGTTCTTCTGCACCGCTGGCGGTAATAAACACACGAGCGCCATGGGTTAACAGCAGCCGAGCCACAGCCTGCCCCACGCCGGTCGCGCCACCGACCACAACCACTACCTTTCCGCGAACACTCTGCATTTCAGGATGATCATCCAATGAACTACCCGTTTCAATACTTGTAATCATTCTCTTTCTCCTTGTTTCGATATTGTTATTCGATCTTACGAGACCGATCCGATTGGTTCGAGCATGTTGAGCGAATCCTGTTGGCAAACAGAAGGGAGGCAGTCAGACGTGATGCAGCGGGCACAAACAGAACGTTATGAAACTCACCAGTAAAAGGGCAGCACATTGGCCCGCGACTGACAGTCTCGCACACGAGTGACCTTCTTTTTTTAATGTGCAGGATACGTTTGCACGCAAAAATTCATTCTCCCTGAGAAATTGATTCTACCGATTCTTCTTCTGTCCGTCAGGAAGGATTAAACAGCAGCGCGGAAGTAGGGAAAACCCTACCTCCGCGCTGAATCAATGACCGCGATTAAGTCAGGCCGTTTCCAACTCCAAAGCAGGCTCTTGCTTCAACTGCGCCAGAATCATAGCGACCAGGATGAGCACACAGCCCATCAATTGGCGCAGGGTGAGCGCTTCGTTCATCATAAAGTAGCCAAACAAGGTCCCAAAGACGGCTTCCATGCTCAAGATAATGGCGGCATCCACCGCCGGGGCGCGCTTCTGCCCAACCGCTTGCAGGGTGAAGCCCAAACCAACCGGGAAGATCGCAGAGTAAAGCACTGCCTGCCAGGTAATTTGAAACGCAGATAGGCCGTGTGGATCGATGCCCAGGCCAAAACCCATGCTTAACAACCCACAGGTGGCAAACTGTAAGGTGGCAAACCAGACCACATCAATGCCCTGCTCCGCCAGGTGGCCCACCAGGATGACGTGGAAGGCCCAGATTAAGGCCCCCATCAATTCCAGCACGTCGCCGGGTGAAAGGTGAAACTCACCCTGTAAGCTGAGTAAGGCTACCCCAACCGCGGCGATGAGCGCCGCCAGCCAGGAAAGCCAGGAAAGCCGCTTGCGCCACGCGAGAAACAGAATAATCGGCACCAGAACCACATAGAGACCAGTGATGAAGCTGGCATTACCAATGGTCGTCGTCGCCAGGCCCGCCTGCTGCAAGAAGCTGGCGGTAAAAAGCAGCGCGCCCGCCAGGATGACCCAGGGAAGCTGGCGACGATGCATACGCCAGCGAAAGCGGGTCAACGGTAAAAGCAGTAAGGCACCTAGCAAAAAGCGACCGCCGTTAAAGTAAAAAGCGCTGAGATAAGCAGCGGCGTACCGCTGCGCCACAAAGCCACTCCCCCAAATCGCAGCCACAAACAGTAAGATCAAATCTGATTTCCAACGCATCACAAGCAGCCCTCAAAATCAAAAAAACCGTTAACGAATACCCAAAGTGGGATGATGGACTATTGTACTCGATAAAGACTGCATCAACCAAAACGACGGCCGATGGATACGGGCCGCCGTGAAAAGCCAAGACAATTGACCGGTTCAGGGGGGATCGAGGACGGTCACCGAAATTAAAGGCTGGACCTTGAAGCCCTTTTGAAGCAACTGCTGCTGAATTTGTTGAGTCAACGCTTGACGGATTTGTTCGTCTGACTGCGACGCACCCGAATGGCGCTGTACATAGATCACGCCTAAAAGGGTATTTTGTCCTTGAACACTGGCGCGTGTAAAACGCATATCAATTTCGACCGGATCCGCGGCAGGATAATCGTTAATCAACTGCTTCACGACCGCCGCCGCTTTTTGGGACTGGGTAGAGCGCTGGAATTGAGGAGAAGACGAGAACTGCCAAACCACCATACCGGCTAACAAGAGCACACTACTAATTAAAGAGACATAAAACAGGTAAGTCTTTCCCCGCTTAAAACGCGCTCCTTGCGGCGAAAGATGAAAATAACGGAAGACGAGCGAACCACCAAAGTTGATACCAAACAACTGCAAGAGCAAGAGAAAGACGCCGCTCAGCGCAAAATCCCAACGACCGATGGCAGCGGCCATGCCAACTAACCCGGCGGGGGGAGCCAACGAAGCCGCGATGAGGGTGCCAACGGCTGCGCCGGGCACCAGACTGTTGTTGGTGGCCTGAGACAGATTCAAAGCCCCAACAGCCCCGGCGGTCAGCGGGAGGAGCACACTGATGGCTGAGATCTCACTGACCTGCACCATCATGCCGGTAGCAATCTGTTGTTGAAAAACCAGACTGAGCAGGAAGCTCACCAGGATGGTGACTCCCAGCGAGGTGAAGTAACGCAGCAGGTTACGCCATAAAAGTTTCGAATCTCCGGTAGAGGTTGCCAGGGCAAAGTTCATCGCCGGACCCGCGAAAGGGGCCACCAGCATGGCTGCTACCAGCAGATAAACCGTGTTGGCGTACATGCCAATCCACACGATGATACTGGCGGCCACGGCATAACCGATAAAGCCTTTCCAGGAGCCGATGCTTTGCAAGCCGTTCAGCCAGATTTCAACCGGACTGCGCTGGGTGACGTGGGTGATCTCGTTAGGAACCTGTGAGTTGGGCGGGGTAAAAGGATAGACATCCTGTGGGAACAAGGTGATTTCGATTTTATCCATCGAGTCCAGATCCTGGATCACATCGCTCACACAGTAATTGGCAACGTTCATCACCACCACATCTAGCTGCTCATCACAGTCATGCGCATTGAACGAAATCAGGTTGACGCCATCATGCTTCTTGGCAAGATCCAAGATCTGTTGACCTTTCCCCTCAGGGGTTTTTACCCAAATCTGTCGCATCTTTTGCCCTCACATTCGGTTATGAAATGACCCCCTCCGGAAGCTGGTGTTCTTCACCACGCCAGAGCAAATGTACTTCTTCGTCATCTTTCCAGATAAAAACTCCCTCCAGGAAACGCGGCCAGTTTTCACCTGTAACGGGCGCGTCCAGCAAGGCAGCCACCACAGCCCCCAGAACGGTATCATGGGTAACCATCACATCCAGCACCGGGCCGGGCTGTTCGTGATCGAGTAAAAACTCGAGCGTCGACAGCACCTGCCAGGGCAAGGAATCATTGACCTGCCCCGCTTCCAGCATGGACCAGGTAGACGCAATAAACTCATGACTCAGGCGCTGGTTTGAAATGACTTCCACCGGCCAGCCGGCGCCGCGAGCAATAGCCTGGGCTGTATCCACACAGCGCCCTACGGGGGAAGACATGACGCGGCCCGGCCGAAACTGTTCTCTCAACACACCCCCCAACTGCTCCGCTAACCGCACCCCTTCCTCTGTCAATCCAACCATGTAATTTTTTTCAGGATCGGTAATCGGAAAGCGATTCGAATGACGCATCAGTAATGCGACCGGACGGTCCTGGGGGACACACTGAAGATCCTTCAACAAGGTTTCTGGTATAGGCATACTTTCTTCCTCCTCCAGTTTAATCTTACCATGCCCTCCTTGTCACAAATTAACGCCAACCCTCATAGTTAAGTCAAGAAAGGTACGCGAACCCTCTAAATTTTGAAAGGATAGGCAGGTATGAAGTTTGGCCTTTATGTTCCCCCTTTGGGTGACTACGCTGATGCCCGCACCCTGGCCAACCTGGCTAAAGACGCAGAAGAAGCTGGATGGGATGGCTTCTTTACCTGGGATCATATGGTGATGCCCTGGCTCGACCGGGTGGTAGACCCGTGGGTGGCCCTCAGCGCAATGGCGATGAACACCCAGCGCATCCGGTTTGGACCGCTGGTGACGCCGCTGCCGCGCCGCCGGCCCTGGAAGGTGGCGCGCGAAACCGTTTCGCTGGACCACTTATCGGACGGGCGTTTCATTTTGGGGGTGGGAATTGGCGGGGGAGAAAAGGAGTTTGCCGCGCTGGGTGAAACCAGCGATCCCAAACTATTAGGCGCGCAGTTGGATGAAGGATTAGACGTGCTGAACGGACTGTGGAGCGGCGAGAACTTCCATTATACGGGCCGCTTCTACCATGTTGAAGAAGCCCTGTTCCTACCACGCCCGCTGCAAAAACCACGCATTCCCATCTGGGTAGGCGGGTTCTGGCCCAATCCAGCCCCCTTCCGGCGAGCCGCGCGCTGGGACGGTGTCTTCCCATTGAACCAGGATCAGGAAGCGTTTATGACTCCAGCGCAAATCCGAGAAATGATGGCGCTCATTCAAGCTGAGCGCGAGCGCTGCGGCACGGTGGACGCGCCATTTGATGTGGCGCACAGCGGATTTACTTCAGGTAAGAACTCGGATCAGGACGCCGGGCGGATCGCGGCTTATGCGGCGGCGGGGGTCACCTGGTGGCTGGAAAACATCAACCCCTGGCGCTTCGGGTGGGAGATGCAGGGGGCCTGGCCAGTAGAGGCGATGCGCGAGCGCATCTTACAAGGCCCGGCGGTGCTGTAAATGAAATACATACGGGGCTGGGCCGCAAGACTGGGCCCAGCCCCGTTTCGCATTCACAGATCGATTACTGGTGATCGCCCAGGCTGTTAATCGTGCCAGAACCCGAAACCGTCTGCTGCACGCGCGGCTGCCCATAGTACTTGACGTTCCCGCCGCCTGAGATACGAGCCGTCAGTTCATCCTTCACCCATACGGTGGCGTCGCCCGAACCACTTACGATAATGGTGACATTGCTGCTTTCCAGGTCACCAGCGCGATAGTTGCCCGAACCCGAAATGTTGATATCCTGCGTGTTCGCCTGACCGCTCAAGTCAAAGTTTCCAGAACCACTGACTGTGACATTCAGACTGTTTGCATTCAAGTTCTGGATATTCATGTTACTCGAACCGGACACCCCCAGGCGCAGGTCTTGGGTCTGGAGCGAATCAGTTGAAATATTGCCGGAGCCGCTTACATTGACGAGCGAGAGATCTTTGGCATACAGTGTGTAGCGAATCGGCTGAGTAGTGGAAACGCTGACCCCATTCTTGAAACCAATGCGCAGTTCATTCCCTCTGACCTCCGTCTGGATCAACGGCAGGATATTGTCTTCGGCTTCGATGACCAGCTTTTCCTGGTCGCCCTGGATGATGGTCATATCGCCAGAGCCAGACAAAGAAACCTGGTTAAAACCACTCACCTGGCGCTCTTCTGTAGTCACGTTTCCAGAACCACGCACCCGCTCGTTACTAAAAGTAACCGCCTGGCAAGACATCATTACCAGCATAATTAACGGTAAAACGAACAAAACCGATTTTCGTGAAGACATGGCACTCTCCTTTTGTCAAACAACTTCAAATGATTCAGTCACATTATCTATTACGAAGAAAACTGCGGAAGGTTGCGGGTTGCAGAAAACCGTTTTTTTGCATTCGCCCCATAGATAAGATATACTCACAAATGAGAGAGTAATCAATCATTATTATAGCGATTGCTGCTCGCCTGGAAAACAAAACCCAGCCTCGAAATCGGCTGTGAACATAGTATGTTATTGAAGGATAGATAAAGGTATGCATGGATCTGGATGGTGGAGCTACCTGAGGGCCACCGGAGAAAAACCAAAAGTAACAAGAGAATTGATGCGGCGGGTGCTAGATTACGCAGCCCCTTACCGCTGGCCTATTACTGCAATGCTGATCATGATCATGGCAAACACGGGCCTGACTCTGCTCACCCCACTCATTTTGCGCGACCTGATCGACCGTACCATCCCCAATCATAACCTGAACCGGTTGGTTCTTCTGGCGATTGCCCTGCTGTTGATCCCTTCCATCGGTGGGGTCATCAACGTCGTCCAACGGCGGATGAATGCTCACGTGGGTGAAGGCGTTATCTATGATCTGCGGGTGGCGCTCTTTTCGCGCCTGCAGCGCATGTCGCTGCGCTTTTTTACGAATACCAAAGTAGGCGAGCTGATGAGCCGCCTGAACAACGATGTGGTCGGCGCGCAAAACGCCATCAGCAATACGATTGTTGGCATTGTCACCAATATCATTCAAGCCGTCGCCGTGCTAAGTGTGATGATGACACTGGAGTGGCGGCTGACATTGATCAGCATCATCATCCTGCCGCTGTTCATCCTGGTGGCGCGCCAGTTGGGTAACAGCTTACGCGATATTGCCCGGTCCCATATGGAAGCCAACGCACGCATGAACGCCATGATGAACGAAACCTTGAACATCGGCGGGGCGCTGCTGGTGAAACTATTTGGGCGTACGCAGATCGAAGTCCATCGCTTCGAAGAACGCTCCTCGAAGGTGCGGGATCTGGGGATTATGCGTGCTTTCACCGGGGCAACTTTCTTCGTCATCATCGGCCTGATCAGCGCGGTGGGCACTGCCCTGGTTTACGGCCTGGGCGGTTACCTGGTGATCCTTGGAACGTTCACGGTTGGGACCATCGTCGCTTTTGGAGCATACCTGACCAGCTTATATGGCGCTTTGCAAGGATTGGCGAACGCGCCGGTGGAGTTCGCTACCTCACTGGTCAGTTTCGAACGCGTGTTTGAAGTGATCGACCTGCCGTATGATATTGTAGAAAAACCAGACGCGACCGTGTTACAAAATGTGCGCGGCGAGCTTGACTTTCAAGATGTCACCTTCATGTATGATGCGCAGGACGCGGCCTTACTGCGCGAAGTGGAACGCTTTGGACGGATGGATAACGTGAAAGCGGTGCTGTCAGACGATCAGGATGGACGTCAGAACGGGGGCCAGCGGCGCACAGGCAGCGAGAACGCGCGCAGTCCGCTGGGTGAAGCAAATGGCGACGAAGAGACTGTTCACACACAGGCTCGTGAAGTGGCTTTGCAGGATGTGCGTTTTCACGTTGAGCCGGGACAGTTAGTGGCGCTGGTGGGACCCAGCGGCGCCGGGAAAACGACGCTTACCTACCTCATTCCGCGCCTGTATGACCCCACCAGCGGGCGAATTTTCATCGACGGCTGCGATCTACGCGATGTGACCCTGGAGTTGCTGAACGAACAAATTGGAATGGTGACTCAGGAAACCTATTTATTCCATGACACAATCCGCACCAACCTGTTGTACGCCAACCTGGATGCCAGCCAATCAGAAGTAGAAGCCGCGGCGCGGGCCGCGAACATTCATGAGTTCATCATGGGCCTGCCAGACGGTTACGATACAGTGGTCGGCGAGCGCGGTTACCGGTTGAGCGGCGGTGAGAAACAGCGCCTGGCCCTGGCGCGGGTGATTCTGAAAGATCCGCGCATTCTGGTGCTGGACGAGGCTACCAGCCACCTGGACAGTGAGTTGGAAGCTCTGATACAAGACGCGCTCAAACGGGTCATGGCGAGACGAACCAGCATTGTGATTGCCCACCGGTTAAGCACCATTCTGGCGGCGGATCTCATTCTAGTTATCGACCGGGGCAAAATTGTAGAACGCGGCACTCACGAAGAACTGCTGGAACAGCAAGGGCTTTACGCGCATCTCTACCAAACGCAGTTCAGCCGAGAAAAATGACAGAACAGACCCTAAGCCCTTCTCAGGTTCGTATGATGCTGCTGGCAGCCCAGGGGCTGCTGACGCCACCCGATCATCCAGCAACCCAGGTAGACGTACTGGATGCTATTCGACGGATGGGAGCCTTACAAATCGACACCATTCATGTGATCGCGCGCAGCCCGTACCTGGTGCTGTGGAGCCGCCTGGGCAGTTATGATCCGGGTTGGCTGGATCAACTTCTGGCAGAAGGGGCACTGTTTGAATATTGGGCGCACGCGGCTTGCTTCTTACCCATCGAAGACTATCCGCTGTATACGTTTCGAATGGCGGAATATTCCAAAAAGCATTATGGGAGTGACTGGCATGCGGCTCACCGGGACACGATTGCGGATGTTATAGGGCGCATCCAGCAAGAAGGCGCGGTGCGTTCAGCCGATTTTGAGCGTAAAGATGGTCGCAAGAGCGGCTGGTGGGACTGGAAAGTGGAGAAACGGGCGCTGGAATATTTATTCACGCGTGGCGATTTGATGATCGCCCGGCGTGAAAAATTTCAGCGGGTATACGACCTGCGCCAGCGGGTGCTGGCGGAGTGGGATGAAGCGCAAGCTGTGCCAGCCGAAGCGGCAAAGGATGCATTGACTCTGAAAGCCGTACGCGCGTTGGGAGCATCCCTCGCCCGCTGGGTGCCAGATTACTTCCGGCTGCCTAAGAGAGGCATGCCAGAACGGCTGGAGCGGCTGGCGGATGAAGGCTATTTGCAGCGTGTGATGGTCGAGGGTTGGGAAGAGACGGCTTATGTACATCCTGACCACCTGCTACTGCTCGATCAGGCTACAACGGGCAACCTACAAGCCACCGTCACTACGCTGCTTTCGCCCTTTGATCCAATTGTATGGGACCGAGAACGGGCGCGCGCAGTGTTTAACTTTGACTTTGCACTGGAATGCTACCTGCCGCAGGAAAAACGGCGTTATGGTTACTTCAGCCTACCCATTCTTGACCAGGGAAAACTCATTGGGCGGTTGGACCCGAAAGCACACCGGAAAGAGGGTATTTTTGAGGTGCGCTCACTGTACCTGGAAGAGGGCGTTGAGGTGAGTAACGCCCTGGCAGCGCGATTGAGTGGGGCTATCCAGCGCTGCGCGCGGTGGCATGGTACGCCCCAGGTAGCGGTTACGCAGAGCGATCCCCCCGGATTTGTAGACATCCTGAAGCAGAGCTTATCTGAACAAACCCAAAGCTGAAACAGGAACAGGGGCCGTTCCGTCCCTCGACTTGGACAGCCCCTGTTGATTTAGGATTTACATTTACGGCTTGACGCGCAGCAGAATAGCATTCCGAGAAGGATCGCGCAGCAGTATTCCGTCCTGGCGCTGCTCGTAGGGCACCTCTGCCGACTGGAGCCGCTGCAGCACTTCCTCATAGGCAGCCGGGTCAGGGAGTATGATCTCGAACCAGCGCAAACCGACTGCGTCAGGGGGCGGTGGTGGAGCCCCCTCACCGGCCCAGGTATTGACGCCAATATGGTGATGATAGCCACCCGCAGAAAGGAAGAGGGCGGCTCCGCCATAACGCTGGGTCAGATCAAAACCTAAAACCAGATGATAGAAATGTTCAGCGTCTAACAGATTGGCGACATGAAGATGCACATGACCGATGATGGTTCCATCCGGGAGACCCTGCCACTCTGGAACGCCCCCTTGCAGCTCCTGGATGAGATCCTCCAAATCCAACTCCTCCGTGCCCATCAGCACACGCTGTAAATCGTCGCGGGGCCATTCCGAAGGACGGCGATCGCTGTAAAGTTCAATGCCGATGCCGTCTGGGTCGGTCATATAGATCGACTCGCTGACGCCATGATCAGCCACACCCTGCACCTCAATCTCATTCTCAGCCAGGTGATAAATCAGGCGCGCCAGGCTGCGCCGGTCGGGCAAACGCACGGCGAAATGGTACAGGCCCGTTACGTGGTGAACCGGACGGGCGCCGGGTTTTTCATTCAACACCAGGAAGCGGCGGCTGCCCGCACCTAACGCAGCCTGTCCTTCTTGCTGCTGGTGAAGCGTAAAACCTAACGTTTGCTGGTAGTACTGGATCGACCGCTGCAGGTCCGCTACAAACAACTGAACTTCGCCAATCTTCGTTTCGGGCGCAATTGTTACGGTCAAAAAACACCTCCTATTTTCCTATCCCCCTTCAAAGATAACATAAAGCGCTGTAAAAGAGCAAGCCCGCTGGAGACTTACGCCTTTTTTACTCCGGATGTAATTTCCACGAGGTTTATCCGGTTTATAATATGTAGAACTGTTGTCTTAACTGTTGATAAGGGGGAAAAGTGAGTAAACAGGTACAGTTATCCCTCTCCTTAAAAGAGTTGGAACGGGAAGGATTAAACGAAAAGCCAGAGGTTTGGGAAAACGGGCTGCGCACCAACTTTCAGCCCGGCACGTTTGAACAATGGCGCTTCGCGGCTCAATTCGAGGATGACACGTACCTCAACATCTCTTTTTACACGCGCCCCCCAGTACAAGACTTTGGGAGCCTGAATCCTGGTTTGCAGATCGCCATTACGCGACCAGACGGCAGCCAGATCCGGCGGGATGTTCAGACGCCTGACAAGGCTTTTTCTGCCTCGATGGGCCGGTGTGATCTACGGTCGGGCAGTTCCTGGGCCTTTGGCGACCTGGAACGTTACCAACTGAAAGTACAGGCGCAGGATCTCTCGGCTACACTGGCGCTGCAAAGCTTTGGCCCACCCTGGCGGCTGGGAACCGGAAAAGTTTACTTTGACAGTTCCCAACGGCAGTACTACGCCTGGCTGGCTGCCATTCCTTTTGGTGTAGCGATTGGCGAATTATATTATGATGGCATTCCCCACCCCGTTCGAGGAACCTGCTACCACGACCACACCTGGGGCAATGTTCGTTTGAGCAAGGCGCTGGCCTATTTCTATCTCGGGCGGGCGCAGGTGGGCAATTTTACGCTCCTGTTCGGAGAGATGGGAGCGGGCCGGCAGTATGGCTATCAGCGCATCCCCATTTTTATGCTGGCGAAAGGCAGCCAACTCCTACGCGCAGGCGGCGGCCCGGCGGCGCTGAAACGTGACCAGTTCGTCAAACACAGGAGTGGGCGTACCTATCCTCAGATTTTGCAAATGGATTGGATGACGCCGCACAGCCAGATTGCCGTGGCGCTCGCACGTCCCCGCATCATCGAGGCTGGCAGCCTGTTAGCGCAGCTTCCAACCTGGAATCGCGCCCTATCTGGCTGGCTAGGCCGCAACCCTTACTTCTTCCGTTTCAAGTCTGACTTGGACTTGAGCGTGAACCAGGGAGAGATTTACGCCAGGGAGCAGGGGGAAGGGGTCTATGAACTGATTCTCTTACAGTAAGGTTTGCTCGAAAAAATTGAGATACAATCATGTCTCTGATGCAAGGAATTTTGCACGTACAAGAGGCATGTGATGAATTGTATTTATCTCGTCAGGCATGGCGAGAACCTGGCGAATTTAACCAAAGAATTCTCTTACCGCAAAGTTGATTATTCGCTTACAGAGAAGGGCGTGCTACAAGCCCGCCAAACCGCAGCATTTTTCCTCGATCGTGACATTCATGAAGTTTACAGCTCGCCGCTGAAACGCGCTCGTGAAACAGCTGATATCATAGCTGAGGCGCTGCACCTGCCCGTGACAGATGTGGAAGACTTCCGCGAGATGAACGTGGGTGATCTGGAAGGTCAGCCAGTGAGCGCCGCGCTGTGGACGCTGCACAACGAGGTCATTGCAAGCTGGAAGCGGGGCGCGCCCGAACAGCGTTTTCCCGGCGGAGAAAACTATTATGATTTGCTGGCAAGGGTACGAACCGGACTAGAAACCGTCCTGCGGGGCAAAACCAATCGAAATATCGTCATTGCCTGCCACGGGGGGATGGTCTCCTTCACCTTGAAAGATCTCTGTATCGAGCCAGATCCGGCAATACTGACCGACCAGATCATTAACAACTGCTCTATCACCGAACTGCAAGGGCAAATGGTGGGTACCCAGTTAGAACTGCGGCTGGTTTCACTCGGCTGGCACGGACATCTCTCTGGGGCAGCGGCCGAACTGATCTCGGGCCTGATGGATGACGATGAACTGCGGCGGAAGGAGGGCTAGGACGAAATGCGGCTCTTTGAGATTCTCTTGCTCCTGATCAACGCGCTCTACCTGGCCTTGAAAGGCCGCGCGGGGCCGCGCCAGCCGCGGCTGGCGGCTTACCTGCCCTTCGCAGCCCTGGCAGTGATGCTTCTTTCGCTGCTGCTGGAAAAGCCGCGCTGGCAAATGATTCCGTTGTATGTGTTTACGTTGGTGTTCCTGGCAGTAGAAATCGCGCACTTCTCTAACGGGCGTGCCGCGCTAAACGGCTTGCAGCGCCCAGGCTGGCAGGCGTTGACCTGGTTTCTGCTGGTGCTGGCGGCCATACTGCCCATTCTCCTGCCCGTCCCCGTGCTGCCAAAGCCCAGCGGGCCTTACCCGGTGGGCAGTACCACTTTCTACTGGATCGATGAAAGCCGTGACGAAATTTACAGTCCACAGGCAGGAGATAAACGCCGCTTGATGGTGCAGGTCTGGTATCCGGCGGCTTCACAGAAAGGAGCCAGGCGCAGCCCTTACTTGCAAGATCTGTCCCTACTGCTGCCGGCCCTGGCCCCCCAGTTAGGACTGCCGCCCGTTTTGCTCAGTCACTTACAGTTGGCGCGCACTCATTCTGTTATGAATGCACCCGCTGTGGACGGCAGCCAGACCTTCCCGGTGCTGGTCTTTTCGCACGGCTGGACCGGGCTGCGGGCGCAGAACACCTACCAGATGGAAGAACTGGCCAGTCATGGCTACATCCTGTTTTCAGCCGATCACACATACGGCGCGAGCGGGGTTGTTTTTCCAGGCGGCGAAGTGGTCCCTAACCAGCCTGAAGCCCTACCGCGGGATTTGCCAGATGAAGCGTATGACCAGGCAGCGCGGCTCTTGGGCCAAAGCTGGGTCGGGGATATCCGCTTTGTGCTGGATCAGGCTGAACGGTTGAATACAGGCGATTTGCCCAGTCCCCTGACGCAGCGATTGGATCTGGAACGAGTCGGCATTCTCGGACATTCAACCGGCGGCGGCGCTGTCGTCGAAACCTGTTGGGTGGACGCACGCTGTAAAGCTGGGCTGAGTATGGATGCCTGGTTGGTTCCTTACGATCGCGCTATCCCGACCGAAGGGTTGCCCCAACCGTTTATGATGATGCAGAGCGAACACTGGCTGGCGCGCCGCAACCCGCCGCTGGTCGATACACTCTTTACCCATCTCCAAAGTGATGCCTATCGGGTCATCTTGCAGGGCGCTTATCACGATAGTTTTACCGATGTGCCTCTGTTCACACCCCTCATCAGCCGCATCCGCACCGGGCGCTTGTTTTCACGCTACACCGACCAGGATATTATCAATGCCTACAGCCTGGCTTTCTTCGATAAGTACTTAAAGGGAGAAAGCGCCCCTCTGCTGCAAGCGCCGCCGCCTTTCTCTGGCGTTCAGTTTCAGAGGCAGAATCAGTAAGGACCTGATCAATGAAAGAGACCGATTATCCTTTCCTCACGGATTGCCCGCGCATCACGGTGGTAGGCACTACCGGCAGTGGAAAGACTACCACCGCCGCACGGCTGGCGCAGATCCTCAACATTCCTTTGATCGAATTAGATTCCCTGCATTGGGGCCCTAACTGGCAAGAACGACCAAAAGCAGAATTTCAAAAAAAGGTGGCCCAGGCGCTGAATTTCCCCGCCTGGGTAGTAGATGGCAACTACAGCGAAGTGCACCCGCTCACCTGGGGGCAGGCGACTACCCTGGTGTGGCTGGACTATGATCTGCCAGTGATCTTGGGACAGTTACTCTGGCGCACACTCAAGCGGGTGACGGTCCATGAGAAACTGTGGAATAACAACTACGAGACCTGGCGAGGCACTTTCTTTAGCAGAGATTCGCTGTTCTTCTATATATTTCCGTCGCGCAAGCGCCAACACGCCACCTATCCGCAGATCCTCAGGCAGCCAGAATATGCGCACTTACAGGTGCTGCGCCTGCGATCACGGAGGCAGACAGCGCGCTGGCTAAGTTACGTCCAAGAGTCGAAAAAGACGGGTAATCGCATCCTGTAACCCACAAGTTGACCCGTCTGAAACGGTGCGGATTTCATCTTGCGATTTGTTTAGCCCTCCCATTCAGGCAGTTTGCCCACCCTGAAAAGAAAATTCCTTGAACGGTTGTCCGAACCACTATATCGGACAACCAGTATTTTATATATAATTAATGTATGACAAGTACCGGTCCTTCAGCACTCGTAATTGTGTTATTGGTGTTGCTCGCCAACGCCATTGTCTTCCTTTCGGCGCTTGGAATGGTGCTCTGGCTGCGCAAGAAAACCCAGGAAGCGGTGGTGCAAATTGGAGAGCAGGTTCAGCAGTTTGCGGAACAAATCACACGCCTCCGCGAATTTTTGCATCTATACGCCGACCTTAGCTGGGAGCCCTTCGCGACGCCCGTGCAGGATCTATCAAAAGAGGCCGAGCAGATCGAGGCTCAGGTTAGAGATCTGCAAGACGCGAACCAGGCGCTTCAAGCCAACATGGAAGATACCGGGGGGAACCAGCTTCAAAACATCATCAACGCGCCTTATCACTGGCTGATGCATTGGCGGCAAGCACGCGATTTGCGGCAGCAGAGCGCAGTGATCAATTCGCGCCTGACAGCGGCTGAAAACGAAACAGAGCGCATTCACGGACTCCCCTGGCAGGTCGCCATGGAATCTCGCAAAGTAGCAAACCAGGTGGAAGAAATTACCCAACTGGTCGAGACGCTCCAACAAAATGGCGTGGGCGGCAAGATGATGCAAGCCATCCTCTCGCAGATACCGGTCATACAGCAGGCTTTGAGAGGCGTGCCGCCTGTCTTTTTGAGCTCAGAGCAAAGTGAGTTATTGACTTCAGCAGATCATGGTGAAACGGGCCAGGTGTATAAATCCATCCGGCGCGTTCAGCCCAATATCGAACGCTGGCTGCCGCAGTTGCACGGCTGGAAAGAACTGTACGATAATTCGCGGCAGGAGTTCGCGGCCTTACAGCAAACGATCACGACCCTGCGGCAGTCGTTTGCACAGCCTCCAGCCGGGCTGCTGATTACGCCCATTAAAGAACGGCTGGATTTTGTGGTCGAAAACACGACCAGCCTGGGAGAGCGTCTTTCTCAGCCAGAAGCCGAACAGCTCAAAGCGCTGCTGCGAGAGATTATCCGGCTGCGGCGGCTGGCAGAAGATGCCGGGCAGCGCTTTGAGACCGCCAGTAAACGGGTGACTGAACTGGCCCAGGCGCGCGCTACCTTGAAAAGCAGCCTGGACCAGCTTTCCAGCCAGTTGGATGCACTCGAAAAGAAAGAAACGCATCCACTGGTGTGGAATGAAAGCGCCCCGGTTTTGCTGAGCCTCTATCAGCGCCTGCAAGCGCTGGGGCCAGCCGAACAGCAGCGCACACCCGAAGAGATTGACGCCGCTATTCAAGAAGTGGCTCAGATTCAGGGGCGGCAGAAGGAACTGGCTGAACACGATCCCAAAATGGCGGCGCAGTACGAGACGCTGGTTAGCTTGCTGGCAAGCCCAGAAATCCAGGAAGGTATAGCCTGGAGCCGCAAAACAGGCGAGATGATCCGACAGGCCGAAGTTTACGACCCGAAAAGCTGGCAGAAGCCAGATGCGCTGCAAACCCTACAGGCAGACCTGGACGCACTATCTGCGCTGCAAGAACGATTGGTACCAGAAGATCCATTCGCGGTGATCAAAGAATCAGAGTTGGTAGAACGTCTGAAGGAAACGCAGCAACTGGCTGAGATGCATAAACAGCTGCGCCCGCGGGCTGAAGCGATCCGCACCAGGTTGAACCAGATTGAGGCCCTCGAAAAAGAAGCGGCTGGAAAGCTCAAAGAAGCCAACATGGCCCTTGAAACGGTTGCAATTCTGGTAGATAGCAACGAACTGCTGCAAACAGCCGCACCAGAAATAAAGAATCTGAAGAACGAACTGCAATCTCTGGGGAACCTGTTGAATGACCAGAAACAGGGAACGATTGAGAAGAAACAGCAGCGGGTTGCGTCTTTCAGCAGCACACTCATGCAGACCATGAGCGGCTGGTTGGCGCGTTTGAACGATGAAATCAGCGCGCTAGGCAAGCAAATTAACGAACAACTCACAGAGCTTAAAGCGATTGCCATCCTAGAAGACCCGCCCTTTCAGGATGCACGCAATCTGTTGAGCCGTGAAGATTCGCGCCCGGGAATTTCTTTTGCCGGGCGCAGCCTGGAGCGCCGGTCTGCCAGCAAAAACTATGCGACCGCCCAAGAATTAAGCGCGGAGATTAAGCGCAAGAACGATCTCTGGCAAACTTTCATCGCCGCTCTCGAGGCACTTGATGAAAAGAGCGAGACGGTTCTGGTGGCTTATCGCGAGGCTATCGCAGCCCGTACCAGCGCCCAGGAACAGGTGAGGAAGGTGGATGAACACTTACCTCAGCGGCGAAACTGGCCGCCTGTAAACCAGGCGCCTTTGGAAGAAAGCCAGAGATTGAAAGCGGTTGACGCTAAGTGGGATGTGATGAAACAGCAGCACGTGCGCTCAGATTGGGCCATCCTCGAAATGGGCCGCCTGACTCAACAGTATCGCCAGGTGGAAGAATACGCCCGACAGTTGATCGAGCGAGTGACTCAGGATCAAGAGCGCATTACTGACCAGGAAGAGCAGGTTAAAGCGGTGATGGAACGCTGGCAGTTGATGGCTCAATCCGCGCCGGACAACGCCTTAATGATACAGGCTATCGACCAGTTGGTAAAGAATGGGGCAGCACAGCTCTCGTATATTCGAACCCAGTATCTACGAGGAACGCTCAACTATAACGACGTGTCACATAGTTTGCAGTTGTTGTACGATGAGATCTATCACGCCCAGGTTCCGTTGGATGACCAGCATGAGACGGGATTAAACAACAATCACAACCGGCCGCAGCCGTAGGCAAAACCAATCAAGACAACCCTGTTAAAGCAAAGCCGCCTGGCGTCGATCAGGCGGCTTTGCTTTATTTTTTACAGTTTACAAAAGGTTATTTCAGCAGCACCGGTAGGAAAACATGATCGATATTTCCCACCCAGGGCGTGATCTTTAATGTGTAAGTGTACTCGCTGCCTCCTGCCCCTGGATGATTCCAGGCGCGCACTTTGAGGTAGTACTTTCCGGTGCGTTGTAAAACATACGAGAGGAGAGAATCGCCTTCGCCGCGCACTTCATCATCGTTCTCCGCCAGAACATTGACCCCATCTGAATCGAGCAAAGAAAGGTAGCTGTCGAGCTTAGAGCCGTCCACGCGCGCGTCGATGTCAAACTGTAAGGTCTGTCCGGCAATGCCATCGAAGGCAAAGTAGTCAATGTCTCCCTGCGGACAAAGGTTAGCAGCAGCCGAATCGCCCACCTGGATCGCGTGAGCCTCGGCTACTGAATTATTCGTATCTGCACAGGAGAGATCAGGGGCGGTGGCGCCGATGGAGACGTTACTTACCATCCATCCCCAGGTGTTATTGTTCTGGTTGTCCACTGTATCAAAATGGAAGCGAATGCGCACACTCTTGCCGTTCACCTTTCGATTGGGGTCACCTGAACTGTAAGTTGGATCTTCCAATTGGATCGCTGGGGAATCGATCCAGATTGAGTCTTGCTGGATATCATCGGAAAACTGGTATAGATCTACATATGGAGCGCCATTTACCGAAATCTGCACCCGGCGTTGATCCCAAAAAGGGCTGCCGCTTTCCACCGCTGAATAGGAAGAGAAACGCAAGTAGTAATCGCCAGTGGGTGGAATCAGAATAGGCGGTGAGGTTAAGTCACCAGCCCGGCGGATGCTGTCGGCATAGTTTTTACTGGCTTTGTCATTGTAGATCCAGGCATTCATCGCGCCGCGGTTGCCCATCTCCACCGTATCCTGACGCCACAGGCCGGAAGCAGTCCAATCCCCCGCTCCTCCCTGGAAATCCTGACTGTAAGGAGGATTCAAGCTCGGTGTAGAGTTCAGCGAAACGGCATCCACGGTAAAAGTCAAACTATCCGTATTCGTCAGCGTGGGATAGGCGCTGTTGCGGGCTTTGACGCTCCAGGTGAATGTACCAGCGGGCAGGTTGCCAATCGACCAACTCGTTTGGGGCTGCCAATCCAGTTTCTTCACCACCACGCCATTCTTATCCTTGACTTCTGATAAGAACTGATTAGCCCCCTCGCCACCCGTCCAGGAGAGCACCAACGAATCGTCCACGGATGGATTTATCCCTTTTACATTTCCAGGCCACTTCAAAATTGGTTCCAGGCCGCTGGTATCCGTGATCTTTTGTGGAGCAACCACAACAGCAGACACACTATCTGCGCCAATGCGATTGTCAGAGAGGCTGGTGTCTGAAGCATCAAAGGTTTCAATACGCCCCTGCACCGGGACATTCTTCAGGTCAGCAGAATTGTCATACAAGATGGCGCGCACTCCTGAGCCGACCTGGATAGAAGCCGCGTTGTTGTCACCCAGACTGCCCAACTTGCTGGCATCATAAGACCCCAATGCAAATTTCTTGCATGCACCTGTAAAGTCGGGGTTGGCGTATAAAGAAGCTTCATTTGTGCCGGGTGTGCAGGCAGGCGGTGGGGGCGGTTCATAACAAGGGTAGCCTTTGGTGAGCGTGCGCTGCCCAATATAGTCTATAGAAGCATTCCCTTCGTAGTCCCAGAAGCGGACTGCCACTTGAAACGGCCCAGAGGAAACCTTCACCAGACAGGTATCAAAGGAAAGTGAGAAGGTTGCTCCCGGGATTTTATCCACGCTCTGATCCTTAACAACGTTCCAGTCGCCGTTAAAAAGCGCCAAAATCTGGACACGCTGGACGCCTATATCATCTGAAAAGCTGCCATTCACAGTGATGGTGGGCGTCAGGATGTTAGTACCTGGGGCAGGTGAAGTGATTTCGCCGGTCGGCAGATTAGCGCCGCTGTTGCCCGAGACAAACCAGTCATCGTCCGAAGTGCCTCGCTTGCTATCCGCGCCAGCGTTACACTCTGTGCCATACCCGGGGTAGTTGGTGGCCTCATAGCAAGTGCGTGGATAGCCGCCGTTGATGGTGACATCGTCAAAAATGTAGTTGACCGAGTTGCCCCAGGAGTAATTGGAACCAGTGGGTGAAGTATAGACATGAAAGTGCAGGTGATGACCCGTGCTGTAGCCTGTGTCATCCACATTGGCAATAAACTGGCCCTGGCGCACAATGGTACCTGGCACACGGAGGTCATCTGGTATGCTGTTATTCGCCAGGTGGTAGTAGAGCTGGTAACTGTAAGGGGTGGTGCTTTGATCTTCTAACACCAGGTAGTTTGTGCAACTCGTGTCTCCGTTCACGCAGATCCACTTGGCATATTTGACTACGCCGCCCTTTGAAGCCAGCAGGGGGAACATGGTGCCATCTGCAAAATCATAAGCATAGCGACAAGAGGCTTCAGAGCAGGAGTTGTAAATTAAGAAATGACCGATGCTGCCCGTCAGTTTTTTACCATTCTTAAGATCTTTCGACCAGGGCAGTTTATAACCCGTCAATGGCGGTGGGGCGGCTTGCGGATCTATGGCTGTCTGACTAGAAGCTTCGTTGAAGCGCTGTAGAAGCTCTTCGCTCTGCAAGTCGGCAGGCAAGGTCTGTAACTGGCTCAACCAGTCTGTGTCATCCTGCAAAGTCACCTGCCAGTTGGCTGCCAGGCGCGGATCAGCCAGCGTGGGATTGTTGGCAATCGAAAGCCCAGGCTCAGTAGCAATGACCTCCTGGGTATGCGGGTCGCGCAAGGCTAACCACATGAGGGCGGTAGAACCATCCTGTGAATATTGGATATGGTCGACGACCACATCATAAATAAGAAAACCGAGCGCGCGCAGTTCTTCGTTTTTATGAATGGCTGTTTGCAGAGCGGTATTCAGAGCGGCCTCAACAGCCGGGCCTTCTGAATCTTGCTGCGGCAAAGGGGTAGCTTGTAAAGAAGCTGCCAGGGTTACTGGGATTGTCTGCTTCCCCCCTAGTAAGATCAGAATGAGTATTAGGAGTGACCCAATCACGTGTCTTTTCATTGATTTGCTGCTCCTTAAATTAATTAAACGCTTCGAATGAGCCTCAAAAGGCTCACCCCATTCCAAAAGAACACCTCCAGCTTTCAATTGGAACGGTGCAGGTACTATGCCAGAACACACAAGTTTGGAAGGGAACAGCGTCAGCAAGGATAATGTAAACAGGATTGGCCGTCTCACCTAGAAAAAGACCGTGCCAGACGCATCTTTATCTTAGCAAGCTGAGGAGAAAAACGTGTTAATTTTCCGAAAAAAACAACTTAAAGACACGTTTATAAGCGTATAGGTTTACTAATCATATATTTAAAGGTGTGAAAGGTTCATTTCAGCCACAAAGGTATCCAGAACCAGATCGGAGGGCATCTGGCTGGTTTTCATGGCTTCATCCATCTCTAAAAGACGGTGGTAAACAGCTTCCAACTGGGGCATTGTGAAGCGCCGCGCCTGGCTAATTAACCGGTCAGCGACAAACGAAGGCACGTGCAGTTCGCGCGAGAGACTTTGCCCCCCACCCTCGTCGAGCAGTTCACGAGTTTGCAGCAGCAGTCGAAACTGGCGCGCCACCATGCCAAACAAACTGAGCGGCTCCTGCTCTTCCAGTAAGCGGTGCAGCAGGTGCAGCGCGAGTTGAGCATTGCCAGAGGCCAGCGCGTCGACCATCTTGAAGACGTCAGCCTGGCCGCCCTGGGCGGTAAGTTCTTCCACATCTTCGACTTCGACGGGGCGCTTAAAATCCACAAAGTTCAACAGCTTCTCGGCTTCCAGACTGGCAAGTTGGGTGTCATTGACCACATGCTCTACCAGGGCAGAAGCGGCAGCGGGCGTAAACTGCCCGCCCTGACGGCGAGCTTCCTCACGGATCCACTCAGCCATGTGGTTCACGTCTGGCAGCTGGCACAACTGATAGTAGCCAAGCCGGCCAGCCTTTTCTAACCAGCGGCGCAGCCAGTGACGATCATGCAGGCTTTTCCAACGGCCGCGCTCGAAAAATCTTCAATGACCAGCACCAGGGCCGTCGATTCAGGTAAGCCATCCAGCAGCGCCTGATAGCGTTTGCGGGCTGCGTCGGTTGTGACACGCGTCAGGGGATTGGTAACGATAATGAGCCGGCGCTCTGCCAAAAAAGGCATGGCATTCGCAGCCATGCGCAGCGCATCATCGTTTGATTGGCGTCCGTCCAGACGCGTAATGTTCAGCTCGGCAATGGTAGGTTCGCCCATGCGCTCCACCATTAGATCCAAGAAACGACGGATACTGAGTGGATCATCACCGTGCAGCACATAGACCACCGGTTTTTCAACTTGAGCGGTTCCGACCAAGCGGGCCTCCAACCAGAGGGTGTCTGTAGCGGGTAGGAGGGCTGTTGGCCTCCTACCCAAAATCTCACTTAATAACGGGTCAGCACCCGGTGTACGGGCATATCGCCGCGCTGCGAACGCTGAATGCTCACCACTTCCAACCCTTGCGTGGCAGCGGCTGTAGTTACCCGCGCCTGAAGATAGGGACCAACCGGCTGCGAAAGAATCATCCCCAGGATGACCAGCGAGACCACTAACGGCCAGCGCTCCATACGGTCTCGCCACGAACGGCCAGCGCCCAACATACCCAGCCAGGCAAAAGAACCTGCCATAAAGCCGGTGGCAACCAGGTTCGTGCCGCAGTTTGGATGAATAGCCAGGTTCGACTCACCGGCCTGCAAACGAGTAAGCGCCTCTGCAACAGCCTGTTCCACATCACCAGTATCCAGGTTGCCCATCAGCCAAAAACCCTGCGGATCAGAATATCCAGCAGCCCGCAGATGCTGATTTTTCTCCCCCATTACCTGTAAGGTAGCATGCTCTAAAGCATGATTGCGCCGTACGCGCGAGAAAGGCCCCCAGTTTAAGAAACGATCAAAAACTGACATATCGACTCCTTTCAGTTATTGTACCAGTCCTCATTGCCCTTTTGCGTAACGCTTTTTTCGCGGTGTACTACCTGCCTCCACTGGTGCATCCTCCATGCCTGTGGAAGGAGCCGCTTCGGAAATCAGCGCGCTGCTGAGCGCCTCGCGCAGAGAGCGGGCTTCGATCACTTGAATGCCCTGCGGCCAGGGCTCGCCCGCCTGGCGAATGCGGCGCGGCACAATGGCAGTGCGGAAGCCCAACTTGGCGGCTTCGCGAAGACGGTTATTCATTTGCCCCACCATGCGCAGTTCACCCGACAGGCCCACCTCGCCAATCAAAACGGTATCCGCGCGCACCGGTCGATCGGTCAGCGAAGAAGCCAGCGCCGCCGATATTGCCAGGTCAGCGGCTGGCTCACTGACACGCATACCGCCGATGACATTCAAAAATACATCTTGCTCTCCCAGGTGTACCCCCATCCGGCGTGTAAGCACTGCCACAATTAACAGCAAGCGGTTCATATCTACGCCATTAGGGGTGCGGCGCGGGTTCCCTAATGTAGTGGGACTGGTAAGGCCTTGCACCTCAACCAGAATCGGGCGGGTGCCTTCCATCGTCACCACAATTGCCGTTCCGGGGACGTTGACCATGCGTTCTGCCAGGAACATTTCAGAGGGGTTAGGCACTTCCACCATGCCGCTTTCACGCATTTCAAACACACCCACTTCTGAAGTGGCCCCAAAGCGGTTTTTTACACAGCGCAGCAGGCGATAAGACTGGTACCGGTCCCCTTCCAGATAAAGCACTGTATCGACAATATGCTCTAAGACCCGCGGGCCAGCGATGACTCCCTCTTTGGTGACATGACCAATGACAAACACGGCGATGCCTGTATTTTTGGCCAGGTCGCGCAGCCGGCTGGAACATTCGCGCACTTGAGAAACAGAACCAGCTGAAGAACTTAAATTCAGGAATATACATTGTCTGAATCGAGTCGATCACTACCAGCGTCGGTTGGACGGTGCTGACATGCTCCAGAATGGCGCTCAGATTGGTCTCTGATACCAGGAACAGATCCTCTGGCACAGGAGGTTGAGGAGGTTGGGCCTGAGCGCCGTTGGAGCAGTTCATCAGGCGCATGGCGCGCATTTTCACCTGGCGCTCGGACTCTTCTCCCGAGACATACAACACCTTCCCCTGAGCAGCCATTTCAAGGGTCATTTGCAGCATGAGCGTGGATTTCCCAATGCCAGGGTCGCCGCCTACCAAAACGATAGAGCCGGGCACAATACCGCCCCCCAACACACGCGAAAACTCACCAATGGGCAAATAAAGGCGGTCTTCCTGATCCCCTTCAATCTCATGCAGGCGGCGTGGGACAGAACGCCCCATACCCAGGCCCGCCTGTGGGGGGCCGGACTTAGTTGGCATCAGGGCTGGCGTGATCACTTCCTCGACCATCGTCCCCCAACCACCACACTGAGGGCAGCGACCCATCGCTCGCGGCGAGGTGCGCCCACAACTCTGACAGACATATCGAGATTGTACTTTGCTCATGATGAAGAAAGAACCGTTTTCTAGCCAGATTAATTGGATTGGGTGAATTGTTGTAAAAAGGGCTTTTGCGGGATTTTTATCCGCAAAAGCCCTTTCTTATTTTACCTCAAAGGTAGATCGGCCTCGCCTTACGCACCCATTTCAACGGGCTCTTCAGGTTCAGTCAACTCTTCCTTCTTGCGCAGGATGATGTCATCGCTTTCAGGATCGATGTCCACCAATACCTCGTCTCCGTTTGTGAACTGTCCGCCTAGCACGGCATCCGAAAGGCGATCTTCCACCTTCAACTGGATGACGCGGCGCAGCGGACGGGCGCCCATCTCTGGGTCGTAGCCCTCATGCGCAAGGCGTTCGAGCGCAGTCTGCGTAGCACTCAGTTTAATCTCGTTCTCCTGCAAACGATCACTTACTTTGTCCAGCTCCAGTTTGACGATGCGGTTGATGTCCTCGCGGCTCAATGCGCGGAAGACGATAACCGAGTCAAGACGGTTGATGAACTCAGGCCGGAAGACGCGCTTCAGCGAATCGAGCAGCTTCTTGCGCATGTCTGCATAGGCTTCTTTTTCTTCCATTGATTCATCGCGCGCGAGCGTGAAGCCAAAGTTAGTCTGGCGTTTGATCAGATCCGCGCCGATATTGGAGGTCATGATGATGATGGCGTTGCGGAAGTCCACTTTATGACCCTTCGCATCCGAGAGGTGACCCTCCTCCATGATCTGAAGCAGCATATTATGCGCCTCAGGATGGGCCTTCTCAATTTCGTCAAAGACGACGATCGAGTAGGGGCGGCGGCGAATGGCTTCAGTGAGCTGACCAGCTTCTTCATAGCCAACATATCCGGGAGGCGCGCCAACCAGACGGCTGACGGTATGCCGTTCCATGAACTCGGACATGTCTAACTGAATGAGGGCATCTTCACTGCCAAACATGAAACGCGCAAGCGCCTTGGTCAATTCCGTCTTCCCGACGCCGGTTGGGCCCAGGAAGATGAAGGAACCGATTGGGCGGCGAGGGTCTTTCAGACCAGCGCGCGCGCGGCGGACAGCCTTCGAAATGGCTTCAATCGCCTCATTCTGACCAATGATGAACTTCTTAAGCTCACCTTCCATCTCCAGCAAGCGCTTCGATTCTTCTGTAGCCATCTGCATGACAGGCACGCCCGTCCACATCGAAACCACTTCAGCAATATCATCTGGGGTTACTATCGGGCTGTCTGCACGGTCCCAGGTATTGCGCAGCACTTCTAACTGGCGATCCAGTTCATACTCACGCTCTTGCAGTTCTTGCGCTTCGTCGTGGCGACCATCTTCGAGGGCCAGGTTGTAATTCACACGCACCTGGCGCAGCTCAGTCATCAGGTCTTTCGCAGAGGTGGCGGCAGCGCTCTTGTACATTCTCACGCGCGAGGAAGCCTCGTCAATGAGGTCAATCGCTTTATCAGGCAAGAAGCGGTCAGAAACATAGCGAGCCGAGAGGCGCGCAGCCAATTCAAGCGCTTCCTCCGAAATCAGCAAGCGGTGATGTTCTTCGTAAGCGGACTTGATTCCCTTAAGGATCTCGATGGTTTCTTCGATAGTCGGTTCATTGACCACGATGGGTTGGAACCGGCGCTCAAGGGCGGCGTCGCTTTCGATGTGCTTGCGATATTCTTCGAGGGTGGTCGCGCCAATCACCTGCAGCTCTCCACGCGAAAGCGCGGGCTTGAGGATATTGGCAGCATCTACAGAAGAACCGGCGGCGCCAGCGCCTACCAGCATATGGACTTCGTCGATGAACAGGATCGCGCCCGAGGCTTTCAGTTCGTCAATCACCCGTTTCAGGCGCTCTTCAAACTGACCACGATACATCGTCCCTGCGACCAACGACCCGACATCTAACTGTAGAACACGCTTGCCAAGCAGCAGCGCCGGGACATCGCCCTCGACGATACGCTGGGCCAGACCTTCTACAATGGCAGTCTTACCTACACCCGGTTCACCGATGAGGGCCGGGTTGTTCTTGGTGCGACGAGCCAGGATTTGGATCAGCCGCTCGATTTCCATCTGGCGACCAATCACCGGGTCTAATTTATTTTCTTCCGCTTTTGCAGTCAGATCAACCGCCAGTTGGTCTACCAGCGGAGTTTTTGGTTTATTTTGTTCCTGTCGCGGAGCCGGACGGCTGGTAGCGGCAGGGGTGGCCGAAGAAGGTGTGGAACTGCTCTCTTGCAAGATACGGCGTGTTTGGCGGCGAATTTGCTCAGAAGTGACGCCTAACTTGCGCAGAACTTCCATCGCCAGTCCATCTTGTGAACGAACCAAACCAAGTAATAAGTGCTCCGTACCAATATAATGATGGCCCATTCGGCGGGCTTCTTCAATGGCGAATTCTAAGACTTGCTGGGTTCCCGGGGCTAAATCAATCTTGCCTCCCCGGTACTGGCCGAAGCCGCTCATCCGCTCTACCATCTCACGTACCCGCTCTGGTTCCAACCCTAATTCGCGCAATACTCGGCCCGCAACACCACCCTCTTCCTCAATGAGGCCGAGGAGCAAATGCTCGGTGCCGATGACATTCTGGCGCATTCGTTCTGCTTCCTGGTGGGCCAGGCTCAGAACACGCCGTGCACGTTGGGTAAATCGTTCCATTCCAGACAAGGTATTCCTCCTCTTTTTCTAATCACCCTGGTCCCGGGAAGAGTCAACCGGACTACGACCAGAGCTAATCAATCACCGGGAAAAGAGTGCGGGGCAACTCTCAATGTCCTGCCCTTCTTTCCCAACCGATCACGATAGATTAAGTCTAGATTGATTCTACCAGAGTTTACAGAAAAGTCGAGTCGCCCATTCGAGCGATATAAACTTTAACCCTCTCTTGATGTCTCGAGAGGCCTGATGGGAACAGGTAGGAAGTATTATAGTACATTCGTTCACAAAAACAAGACTTATTGCGATCGAGATCAATTAAGGTTTGATTAGAAACCGCTGGAGAAGGATTATTTCGCTTTTGACAATAGGAGCCTGGCCAAATTACGGAGCGGGGGTAGGCGAAGCCATGCGCACAGCCGTAGGGCGAGAAGTTGAAGTCGGAGTGGGGACAGGCGTGGGGATATTTTTCAGATCCACCTCGCGCACGCTGAGATTCGAAAAGCTGACGGTCAAAGGCGTTTCTCCCGCAGAACGGGCAAATACCCCCAGGCTCCCCTGCGGAAAGACTGTATCGTGCACCGTAAACTGGTAGACATCATTCACAAACACGCGCAGGTCATTTCCCGCCACCCACACACCCAACCGAATTTTCATCATGAAGCCAGCAAAAACCTGACCACTGGCAGTCCAATCTTGCAGCGGCAGCACGCGCCCATCTTTCACGCGTTCCACCCGCAGTTCACCATCACAGTTCACCAACAGACGGTAAAAATCCTGGCCCAACTCGGCCCGCAGCAGCAGCCCGTACATGTCCTCTCCACGGCACAAACTCGGGTCAGCATCCACTTCCAGGTAAAAGTTACTTAATTGGGGCTGCGATCGCAAACTCATCAAAGTGCCGCGCGGTTCAGAAACAGCCAGAGTCAGGTCGTTTTGACCATAAGCCATACTCCCCACAGCGGTGCGCGTGGTCTGCCATAAGTCCGAGCCACTGAAGTCATCGCTGAGAATGACAGCTCCCAGCGCCGGATGCATATCTTCGACGGGTTCAGGCTCGCGCGTGGGCAGCGGAGTGGGAGTAATGGTCGCTGGAAACCACATCACTGTGATGGTGGGCGAAGGCATAACGCTTGGAGTGGCGCTGAGGGTGGCAGTGGGCGGCAGCGGCGTGGCTGGCTCAGGCAAACAGGCGCTCAGGAGAAGCAAAGTCCCCATGAGCACCTGAAAAAGCCAAAATCGAACGAAACGAACCCACCTCAAACTTCCACCACCTGATCTCGTTCGGGGCCAACCGAAACCTCACGTACCGGGAGATGGCAAAACTCAGCAATCTTTCGTAAATATTGCTGGGCAGCATCTGGAAGATCTTCCCAACGGCGCGCCTTGCTCAGATCTTCCTGCCAGCCTGCCAGTTCTTCATAAACCGGCTCGCAGCCTTCCAGATCCACCGCCCAGAAGGGCAGTTCAGGGTAGTTCTGCCCATTCAGCCGGTAAGCTGTGCAGACTTTTAATGAAGGCAGCCCGCTGAGTACATCTAGCTTGGTGATGACCAGCTCAGTCAGGCCGTTAATGCGAGCAGCATAGCGCAGCAGCACCAGGTCTAACCAGCCAACCCGGCGCGGGCGGCCTGTAGTGGTGCCATATTCATCCCAGGGATTCTCGCCTGTGCCGCGCAGGCGCAGCGCCGTTTCATCATTAAGCTCGGTGGGGAAAGGCCCTGCGCCAACTCTCGTCTGAAAAGCCTTTACCACGCCAACAATCCGATCGACTTGCCGCGGGCCAACCCCCAGGCCGACCAGTGCGCCCGAAGCAGTGGGCGATGAACTGGTAACAAAAGGATACGTCCCATGATCGATATCGAGCAAAACGCCCTGCGCGCCTTCGGCTAACACCCGTCCACCGTGCTGTAAGGTCTCATAGATCAGGCTGCTGACGTCACAGATATAAGGCCGTAGGATTTCAGCATACCCGAGATATGTCTCGATGATGCCGTCTGCATTCAGGGGTTCAGCCTGATAAAGAGCAGTCAGATAATGATTGATGCCCTGAATATGGGTTTCGAGCTTTGCACGGAAAGCGGCCTCGTCCAACATATCCACCAGGCGCAGCCCGGTACGAGCGGTCTTCTCGGTGTAGGCCGGGCCAATCCCGCGCCCGGTGGTGCCAATAGAGCCTTTCCCACGCGCCTGTTCCTGGGCACGATCGAGCGCTCGATGGGCTGGGGTGATCAGATGCGCCGCGTGTGAAAGCCGTAAACGCTTTTCATCGACCTGGATACCATGCGAGCGCAGCATATCCATCTCGGATAACAATGTTTCGGGATTTACAACCACACCATTGCCGACGGCGCCAATGGTATGACTGTGTATGATTCCAGAAGGAATGAGGTGCAGCTTAAATGTCGTTTCACCAACCGTCACTGTATGCCCGGCATTGTCCCCGCCATTATAGCGCGCTACCACTTCAGCTTCCCTGGAAAGCAGGTCCACGATCCGGCCTTTGCCTTCATCGCCCCACTGGGTACCAACAATAATATCCAGAGGCATCTTTTTTATCTCCTCAATAAGTTCTAGCGGGAAAAATTATACCTTAGAACCAGGGACACGTGCCGCTGGTTCCCGATGACAAATCTCCAGAATCTATAAGCCCTTTTTAACATTCCCGGCAACTTTTCTCCCTTGTTCAGCTTATCGCTTTATAATTTTCATAATGACTGCTGAACGAATTTTGATTATTGAAGATGAACGCGCGGTAGCGCGCGGGATTGAATTGGGCGCAGTACTGCAAGCGGAACAGCCCGCGCGGGTAGCAATCTGGGTGCAAGACAACGGCGCCGGCATTGCCCCTCAAGATCTGCCCCACGTATTCGAGCGCTTCTACCGCGGCAGCATCCCACCCCGGCCCGGCCGCGAATCGGGCAGCGGGTTGGGACTGGCAATTGTACAAAGCATTGTGCAAGCGCACGGTGGGCAGGCAGTGGCAGAAAGCCAACCCGGACAGGGAAGCCGTTTCACACTACTGCTGCCGGGAGAGATCGGCAAGTCACCGACGGTTTCATAGCGCATACAACACGGGGATTTTATGCTACAAATCGATGGTTCAACCGGTGAAGGCGGTGGGCAGGTGCTGCGCTCCGCGCTGGCCCTGGCAATCCTGACCCAACAACCTATTCACATTTACCAAATTCGGGCTGGTCGCAAGAAACCCGGTTTACAGCCGCAGCATTTAAAAGCGGTCGAAGCAGCCGCCGCTGTTTGCAGCGGGCAGTTGAAAGGCGCAGCCCTGAACAACCGTGAGGTGTTCTTTGAGCCGGGGCCAGTTCACGCCGGACGCTATCGTTTCGATATCGGTACGGCGGGCGCAGTAACCCTGGTGCTGCAAACTGTGTTTCTGCCGCTGGCCCTGGCGGATGACAGTTCCAACGTGACCATTACAGGTGGCACGCATGTGCCACACAGCCCATGCTACCATTATCTACAAAGCCAGTGGCTGCCAACGCTGGAAACGTTGGGCTTTTGGGCGCGCCTGTCGATGGAACAGGCCGGCTTTTATCCCCATGGAGGCGGCGTCATCCAGGCCCATATTCGCCCAGTGAAGGAAATTCACCCACTAGCAGGTTGTCGGAGAGGCTGAAAGGGTAAGAAGATGATAGACTCAAGGCATGGCGAGAAAATTCACAAAACCCGATTACGTAGCGACCTCCAATGCGCTTATCAGCCTTGGAGAAGCCATCCCGGCGAACCATCTGGCGCGATTCGTAGTGGACATCGTGGCCCGACTAGATTTGAGCTTGATTTATCTGCGGTATGCTGCTTCCGGTGGAGAGGCCATTGCGCCTGAAGTCTTACTGGCCTTGCTGTTTTATGGCTATGCTACCGGGAAGTTCAGTTCGCGGAAAATCGAAAAGGCGACCTACGAAGATTTGGGATTTCGGTTTGTGGCCGGGGGACTGCATCCAGATCACGATACCATCGCGAATTTTCGCAAGACCTTTTTGCCCGAACTGCAAGGCTTGTTTGTCCAGATATTGCTGATGGCCCAACTTTCGGGAGTGTTGAAGGTGGGCAATCTGAGTTTGGATGGCAGCAAAATCCACGCGGATGCTTCGAAAAGTAAAGCGGTGAGTTACGGACGGCTGAAAGAATTAGAAACAACCTTACGCGAAGAAGTGGCCAGCCTGTTTGCCTTGGGAGAGCGCGCCGATCAGGGCGAAGTGCAACTGCCCGAAGGTTTGGTGATCGAGGATGAAATCGCTTTTCGCAAAGAGCGTCTGGAGAACCTGGCCAAAGCCAAAGCAGCGTTGGACGCACACGCCCAGGAGCGCTATGCCGTTGAAAAGGCCGAGTACGACGCAAAATTGCGCGAGCGCGAAGCCAAAGCCCGCAAACGGCACCAAAAACCACGCGGAAAAGCCCCCAAACCACCCCAAGAAAGACCAGGCGATAAAGACCAGTACAATTTTACCGATCCGGATTCGCGGATTATGAAAAACAGCACCGATCAGGGATATGACCAGCATTACAACGTGCAGGTGGCGGTGACCCAGAACAGCCTGTTGATTGTGGCCACTTCGCTTTCGAATCACCCCAACGATAAACAAGAGGCGGAACCGACTTTGGATGCGCTGCCAACCGAATTAGGTCAGCCAGGGGGGATTGCCATGGATAATGGCTATTTCAGTGCCAGCAACATTGTGGCTTGCGAACAACGTAAGCTGGAGCCCTACATTGCGACCGGGCGCGAGGCGCATTACAAGAGCGTGGATGCCTTGCTGGGCAACCTGCCCGATACGCCCGCCGCCGATGCCAGCCCCAAAGAGAAAATGGCCTATAAACTGGCCCTGGAGATCGGCAAGGAAATCTATCGCTTGCGTAAATGTACCGTTGAGCCGGTGATCGGCATCATTAAGGAAATCCTCGGCTTTCGCCAGTTTTCGCTGCGGGGTCTAAAAAATGTGACCGCTGAATGGTGTTTGGTTTGCCTCGCCTTCAATTTGAAACGCATCCACTCCATCTGGCTGGCGCAAGCACTCTATTAGCGCGCCTGTTGCGAGAAGTTTAGGATCATTCTCCCCTCAAATGCGTCCTTTAGACCGCCTGGATTGCATGTTTTCGCTTTGCGGGCCATTCCAGCTTCATAAATCCTTCCCTTCCGCTCCCTCTCCGACAACCTGCTAGAGCGCCTGGAAAGAGGGGCGCTGCTGCGCATCCGGGGGTTCTCAGCCGCGGCCAACCTCGACCCAGCGATTGCGAAACGACAAAAGCTGCAAGCACTGCGCCGGTTAGAGCCTATCTGCCGGGACAGTAAAATCGAGACAAGCGCCCTGCCCTCTCCTGGTAAAGGCACCCTGCTCCTGGCGCGGGCGGAGTTTGAAGTCAAGTCAACCCGGCCCTCTTACGGCCTGTTACTTTGGCTTAGGCGCAATTGGTAAGCGCGCAGAGCGGGTGGCTGATGAAGCGATTGACCAACTGGAGCACTTTCTGGCCTCGGATGGCGCAGTGGATGAATACCTGGCGGATCAACTACTGCTGCCGCTGGCCTTTGCCAATGGCCCTTCTCACTACCGCACCGCCAGCGTGACAGGGCATCTGCTCACCCAGGCGCAGATCATTCAAATGTTCCTCCCCATTGAAATCAAAATCGATGGCGCTGAGGGACAGCCAGGGACAGTACATATATTTCCACCAGTAAATGGATGAAGCTTTTTTGATTAAACCTTGACAAATCAAGCGAGAGAAGGTATATTTGGGTTTGCAACCAGCCCTCGTAGCTCAATGGATAGAGCGTCTGCTTGCGGAGCAAAAGGTTGGGCGTTCGAGTCGCCCCGGGGGCACCAGATACATGTGGCGGTGGAAATAGTCCACCGCCTCTTTTTTTGCCGATTTATGGGGGATAGGCCGGTTGATCAAAGTAACTTTTACCATTTACAGCAATCCAGACCAGCTTACGAACCACCCACAACTCCCAAGAAAATAATCATTAGAATTTCCCAAGCTTACTTGTATTTAAAATATTAAGGGCTACAATCATCGTGTATTACTTTTATATTTAATGTACATATTATAGTCTTAACACATCATCGTTTCATCTTTGGCGAAACGATTGCTCAATAGATGGCCTTCGGGGGAGACCAGGAAGCGCATCTAAACTAATCGCGACATGAAATCTACATAGTTTCGCGCAGAAGTTATGTGAGTCTCAACGTGCGATTTGTTTAGTATGCATGCTTTAACGTGTAAAAAACAAGCATAACAAGATCAAGGACCGCAAGCAACAGACCGCAGCGGTTTAATGTTTCATAGCAGCTCATCCCGGCAGTTCGATTGGCGGTCCAGTGAAGCCCTAAAAGCCGAAAAGAGGTTCCAATGTTTCTGGAAAAAGATGATTTGCAACATATGAATAGTATTACGCATGAAGGCAAAGTGATCGTCGCTGCCGTTAACGGCAGTGGAACAATCTTCTACACCATCCGCCAGGATGGCTTTGAGGACAACTACGGGAAAACCGCGCTGGATGGTTGGGAAGATTGGAACGAGTTGAGCCTGCGCGATATGGAGGTCAATTCGTCGGTCATCGACAAGGAAACCCAGGAATTATCCTGGGGACCCGAATCTGACCCACGCGAAAAGCAGTTAATCATCCGCTCAGTCTTTCAAGGCCGCGGACAATCCGCTCCAACCCCCATTCAACTTGTGTCCGCGATGGGATACTTGTATGTTTTCCGCCAGTCTCCTTACAACACCTTATTTATCGACAGGTTCGTACTGGATGGGCTGAACAACAAGCTGATCCCCAAATTGGATGTGCGTTTTAAGGGCAGCCATCAGAAGTATAAGCCCTTGGCTGCCAGTCAAGCCAACGGCAACCTTCAGGCCAATTCACTCGACTTTCGGGATGCTAACGGCAATTACTTTTATGAACCAACCCTTGAACTCAGCCAGTTAGGCTCGCTGCAAGAGGGTTGGTTTGCCGTCGTGCTGCTGCCCACCGCAGAACACGATCACTATCGATGGCACTTCTTCTTATTCAACAATATAGATCAGCAAATCGAGATTGTGTCCATCCGCGCCTCTGAGGACGGCTTGTTTGACGTGCGCGACGATCTGCAACTCCTCTCGGGAGCCGGGCCGCAGAACATAGACACCTGGCAGCAAACCCCAGGCATTTTACGCCGCACCATCTTTCTGGATAATCTGAGTGTTACCGGCGGTCCGGCAGCCACCAAGTACGACTTACAAGTAGAACGCAATACCCAGGCAGGCCCGCAGCTTCTGCGCGAGTCTACACGGGTCATGCTGGCAATCCCCACCGACCAGGGGGTTGCCACCCTGAGTTTCGCCGCAGCCATAGATGGAACGCTTTCGATGATCGAAGAAAGCCCGGATAACACCCATCTATTGGTTAACCGCTCGAAAGATGTTCTGCTGCCAATCAATACCCTCGATGAGATCCAGACGTTGGGCAGCGCCACCCCCATCCCGCAGGGCGCCATCACCGGCATCGCTCGCGGCGATGCAAACCGGTTATCCATCCTCACCGACAACCCATTGACGATAAAACCAGGCGACCCGGTGGTCATTGGGGGAACAGCCAGCTATGATGGGCACTATCGGGTCATCACCACAAACAACGGGGCCTTCGAGATCCAGGCAGCTTTTAACGGCAGGGAGATCGGCCACTGGCAAGCCGTGCCAGGGGATCAGAACGTAATCTTTGACGGTATGATTACTGCCTACGAAGTCACCCAGGATGGTAAGCTGCGGATCCATGCCCCCAATCATGGTCTGCAAGCGGGTGATGAAGTGCAAATCAAAGACACCCGCGATTATAACGGCGTCTACCCGGTCCTATCCATCTTGGGCAAGTCTTTTACCCTGGATATTCCCTGGCAGCCAGGGAAAGGGGTGAACTTAAAAATCAAGTCGCGCAAACGGCGCGGCATTGCCATGGATGGGCAGGCCGATTATCTTGAAACCAATGGACTAAACCTGACCCAGCTATCCAAACTAAAAAGCGGGGGAGAAACACTCTCCGCCTGGGTGTATGCGAACAATCCGGCTTCCGGGCAAGAGCAGTTGATCGCCGGACGGAAAGATGGGTTGATGGAAGTGATGATCACCCCCAAGGGGAAAGCCGCACTGCGAGTGCAGTTCGCTGGTGGGCCAGTGATCCTTGAAGATCCTCAGCCAGTTCCTCTCCGAGAATGGACCCACTACGCAGCCAGCTTTGCCTATGATCCGCAAAAACTCGATACTACCCTGCGCCTGTGCCGTAATGGCAGTGTAGTCAACGAGGGTCTGGCTAATACCCTGCGGACTGGCAAGGCCGCCTCTTTCAGCCTATCGCTAGACGGCAAGGATGACTATGTAGATTTGCTCAATCCCCAGGTGTTGAACATCGCCGGACGGATCACCCTGGAAGCGTGGGTCAAACCAACGACATATGATGGAGAGCAAATCATTCTTGCGCATGGCGCCCCGGATAAGACCGGCAGCAATCCGAACACTGAAGGGCCTTTCTTACGCATTAAAGAGAAAACCTATGAAGTTGGCATCGATGATGGGACGGGTAAGGTTGCAAGCGCCGCACTGGAAGAAGCCGATATCGGGCAGTGGATTCACCTGGCGGGCGTGTATGATGGCGCATCCTGGCATCTTTACAAAAATGGGCGGGAAGTAAGTGATCTAAAGAGTACAAGTGGGGCGAACAAGACAACCAGGGCCTGGGCCATCGGCGCGTGGGGCCAGGGGCAGGGCGGATTTTTCCACGGTCTGGTAGATGAGGTACGCGTCTGGCGCACAGCGCGCAGCGCCGAGGATATTCAGAACAAAGCCGGGTCTCGCCTGTTAGGCGACGAGCCTGGACTGGCAGGTTACTGGACCTTCACCATGCTTGATAGACAGCTCGACAAGGACGGTAAGCTGCCCAGCCAGGATGCGCAAGTAGATGACAGCTCACGCCAGAACAACCCCGGTATGATCTACGGCAGCCCGAGCCTGGACAGCGGACCGGCGCTCACCGTAGCGCATCTACCGGAGACTTCAATGACCTGGATGCCGGGCTTTTGGATCGGCGGTGCTCTAGTCGCCGACGACAGCCAGAGCGGCATGTCCACCGTGCAGCGCGGCTTTACAGGAAGATTGGCCGACTGCCAGGTTTGGGACATCGAACGGACGCCGCGTGATATCGAAAACAGCATGTATTTGCAGCTTCTGGGGCGTGAGACCGGTTTGGCCGGGTACTGGCGCTTAGAAGCAATTGCTGAAGGGAACGTCCGCACGACCACTGATTTCTCCGTGTTGGGTCACGATGCTACTGTACACGGCAATGCCTACGTAGGCGCGCGCAGCCTCAGCCGCAAGCTAGGGGACAACACCACCCTCGCCGTTCAGTACATCACCGAAGCGTACTTCTCGGTCACTCAACGGGCCACGTACCTGGAGACATTTGAATTTAAAGTATCGCCAGGCATTGATCCCAACCAGGCTGATCGGGATGGCAAACCCTTGTTTGTATTCTCTTACTGGGGCAAAACTTCCCAGAATGCGACCGACCTGCTCCCCTTTGATGGCCAAACAAACCAGTTTGAACCGGCTGCCGAGAGCGGCTGGTATCAAGCAGTCAGCACCTTCACCGTGCCAGATGGCGTCAACCTGGTGCGCACGTTTGGCATTGGCGAGGTACACGGCAATTGGGAACAGCTAGATATCCGCCGTCACCATATCCGCATGACTTCGGGCAGCATTACCGAGACGCATTACACCGAGCACCTCACCCTGGACACGCTGGGGATGCCTCAGGCAGCACTGGAAGCAAACCTGCGCGCTATAGCACAAAAAGAGATGGAAGAGCCAGGCCTGATCGCTGAGAAGCTGCGGCTTGATGACCTGATCGCCCTGGCAGATGACCCAAATCTTGAAGCCCAGATTAATAGCTTGCAGGGTGATCTTGACAATAAAGCGCCCGTTTTACAAAAGTTATTGGGAGGGTATCAGTATGCGTTGAATAACCCGCTCAACTACGCGCTCCATTTGGAGACTCAGTTCACCGGCCCAGGCAAAATCCTCGTAGACAACTTAAACGGGAGCGTGCAGCTTGTTGACAGGACCATTGCTGAACAGCGGGGACCGGTAACCTGGTACTTTGATCCAAGACCCGATGGCTACTACAATATTCGAAAAAGCGGTGTCCCCGGATGGAGCCTGGGGGTTAACCCGGCCTCTCTACTGGTCGTGTTTGCGCCTGACACCAACTTAGATACTCAGGCCTGGCTGCCAATCCTGGTTAACAGTCAATATTACCGGCTGGCGAACAAACACTGGGGCAATTCCAAACCGCTGGATGTCAATCCTACCAACTTCCAGGCCCTGCTCGCAGATTATGGCAACTATAGTGGTCAGTACTGGCTCCTCAGCAAGTGGGGCGCGCCGATCAACAACCTGATTCTCTTCGCACAAAACGCTTATAACGAATATCACGACCTGGTGAGCAGCGTGCAGAAACGCTTTACCATGCTGCAAAAGATTCAGTTGGACAGACAGTCGAAGAAACCACAGTGGATCCAACGCCGGGCTGAGGTGGTGGCAGCACTCAATGATCTGCAAAACCAGATTGCCGCACTACGTGACAGTTATCTGAAAGCCTTTGCAGCGCCTAAACCACTCAGTTTGCCAGACTTGCAAACAGACAGCCGCAGTCTGACTACCAGTGGAGGATTACTCGGGTTTGTCCATCCCGCCAGTGGAATAACGCTGATCGAAAGCAGCGAGGGCAACCTGCTGCTCAGTTACTTCGATATGACCGGAAGGATGCGCCAGACCATCTATGATGCCACCTCTGACAGCAGCCGCAATGATACTTATCAGGTATGGGTGCCAGATGCGCTGCGGGTGAGTTTAAACTTTGAAGTCAACAATGGGCGAATGGTGCTCAATCACCCGGTGCAGTTAGGGGAAGAATGGACCCTGGAAGCCTGGTTTGCCTACCCGCTGGCAAATAAAGGCATCCTGTCTAACCAGGCTGATCCATCCTGGGCGCCGCTAAAAGCCAACACGCTGGTTAGCAGTGCAGGCGGTGACCGTCATGTAACAGTTCAAAATGGCATGTTAGGCAGTATGCAGGGGAATGAATTCTGGCCCTCCGGTTTCATGGTGAGGCAGTTAACGCATGGTTGGCATCATCTAGCCGTCGTGGGCAAAGGGATGGATAAGACTTCCACCACTTGCTTCTATATCGATGGCAGCTTTGTTGGTGATACCAAAGCCACACAGCTAAAAAGCAGGCAGGATCAAATCACAGATCTTCAGAATGAATTGATTAAACTGCAAGTAGACCCCTTCAGTAATGGGATCAAAATTAAAGACTTGCAGAAGCAAATTGACGATCTGCGTAAAGAGCAGGATACCATCGCCAACCAACCCTTTAAGGTAAAGAGTGATATTCGCACCATCGGCAACACCAACGTAGAACCACCGCCTGCCGCTCTACCAGGCGGCACGCCTGTACCGCTTTGGGTTCCACCACCCGATGAACCTTTCGGGAAAGTGACAGAGGTGCGCATACATCAAACAGCGCTTACCGCCGAAGAAGTAGAGATCAATAGTAAGGTAACCCTGAGCGGCAATGAACCCGGCCTGGCGGCTTACTATCGGATGGACGAAGCAAAAGGCGTCGACGTACGTAACGCTGCTCGTTTAGTGGAGGACACCATTTCGAACAGCAGCGGGTATGATGCTGCCCTGGCGGGAAAAGCCTCCTGGTGGCCCTGCGCCGCGCCAATTGGTGACCCCGGCTATACTGTGACCGGCTTCGATGGCGTGGATGACTTCATTTCCGCCCCTGTCAGCCTTCCACATGGTATGAAGTATTCTCCAGGCAGCATCAGCCAGCCCAGTCCGCAAACCTTGCCCGCTGCAAGAGAAGTTTTCTCCATCGAGGCCTGGTTCCGCACAGACGTTATTCAGAAAGACCCCCAGGTGTTCCAGGGCATATTAGCCTGGGGCAATCAGAGTGATGTTAACGGTGGAATCTGGCTGCGCCTGAGTTCCACTGGCATCGAGTTAAACGGGCTGTCCGCCCAGGTAGATGGGCTAACCGGCGAGTGGCATCATATTGCCGTGATCTTTGATGGAGTGATCCGCAGCGTTTTCCTGGATGGTCAGCGAATCAAAAGCGATACACCGTCCTTGAATATTCAACCCGATACGCACGTGCGCATCGGTTGGACGCGCAGCCGACCCGACAGCACCTTGATCGATGATCCGTTCAATGGCGCCATCACTGAGGTTCGCGTCTGGAAACGACAGTTAATCGAACGAGAACTGCGCGAGAATATGCGCAGGCGGATCTCTGGGACAACGTATGATCTGGTAGCTTACTACCCCTTGAAAGAACTTGACGATCAAGTTCCGATGAACGGAGCGATCATTCGTGCGGATAACGCGCTGCCACTGATAGGCAGTGAAGTGATCACAGCAGAATACAGCACCCTGGGAACAGACGCGACTGGTAAGCAAACAGCCATGATGCGCCGGTTCATAGCATTCCCCACGCACGGCGGCCTACAATTATTAACCGGAAAACGCATCGAAACCCTGGAACGGGTCTGGATTGGCAATACCCAGTTTAAACCCACGCTGTTGGGCTTTATCGAGGGCGCGCCACCGGTTCCCAGTGAAAACTTGACCGAACGAGATGATTACAATCATGCCACCCACGTGGAGATGGTTGTCTCGCAGGATATGGCCTACAGTTGGACACGCGAGCAAGATGCCGGATTGGGCATGAATCTTTCGATGTACCTGGGATCGGACGCGGAGCAATTTATTGTCTCTGCGCCGCTCGGGGTAGGCACGATTGAGACTGGGGCCAGCGAGCATCTGGGATTCAAGGGAGATCTGACCACCGGGTACAGCTTCTTGAACAGCAGCACCATCTCGGCAGCCAGCAGTATCAGCAGCAGTGACAGCATTGCATTGAGCGGCACCCCCGAATCGCAGGTTAAGTTCGAGATCCTGGGACGGCGCTTCATCCCCAAGAATGTGGGATATGCCCTGGTGGTGTCGGGTCTGGCAGATGTCTATATCCTACGACTAAAGCGCAGCGGGAAGATGATTGCCTACCAGGTGCTCCCCAATCCAGATATTCCCTTAGATGTCAACACCATCACCTTTATGATTAACCCGGCTTACGTCATGAACGGCAGTCTGGACGGATTAACTGGCAGTAAAGCCGCCAATGACCGCTTCTTCCGCAACGTCCCAGAGATGCGCGCCCGCTACGGCTCGAACTACCCAGCCAGCTACTTCCGTGTTAAAGAGGCGTATGACCTGAAGCAGCAAATCACAAACCAGGACAAGCAGCGCGAATCCTATTTTGAGAACTTCAACAGCCTCCTGGTAGACGAAGGCTCTCTAAATCGTAATATCAGTAAACCCACGGAAATGCCCAGCGCCAGCGATTTGGAAGCGCGCAAGCAGCAGATTGAGCAGAAGATCCAGGATCAGGAACTGGCAACGCACGCCAAGGCGAGCTTTGCCGCCTGGCAGCGAAAGATGGAAGACCTGCAGGTACTGGCAGGGAAGCATAACATCGTCAACACCTATGTCTGGGACTCAGATGGTGGGCTGCGCGCTGAAAGCCAATCCTTCGCGAATACCCTCGAGCATACCGTAGGCGGCTCTTTCAGCCTGGAAGGTGCATTCGGTTTCGAAGGCAACTTTGATATTCTAGGGCTTGCCCTGGGACTGACCGCACAGGCTACTGTTCATGTGACACAGACCATGACCAAAACCGAAAGTAACTCACGTGGGTTTGCGGTGAATGTAGACCTCAGCGGGTTGGAAAGCACAGGCATTACCGACTCGAACGACTATCCGATCTTACCGGGTGAAAAGGTGAACCGCTACCGCATGATGAGCTTCTTCCTCGAAGGCTCGACTGACCATTACAATACTTTCTTTCGGGAGGTGGTGGATCCGGAATGGCTTCAAAGCAACAGCGAAGAAGCTCGTTCGCTGCGCCAGGTGCAGGCCGGGAAACCCAACAAAACCTGGCGTGTGCTGCACCGTGTGACTTATGTAGAGCGCCCGGCCCTCATGGGCTTTGGTCGAGATGTGCGCAAACTTATCCAGAGTCAGGATCAAACCGCTTCACTAGATTCCATTCTATTGGGCGTCAGCCAGATCCAGGCGGATAGTAAAAAGCTGCAAGCTCAGTTCAACAGCCTGGCCGGCGAGCTGGGCACGCTGGGAGGAGCAGGCACGGATCTTAAACAACAGTTGGATGACATGCAAAAAGCACTGACCAATATCCAGCAGGCCCTGAACAACACGACCAAACAACCTGTCGGGAAAAAGGGGAAAATGGTATAAAATCCCCTTGCTAAAAAGGACCGGGGCCATCCAAAAGTGTATTTGGACGACCCCGGTTTTGATTCTGGTTAAGTCTCGCCCAGCACTTAGAAGTCGTCAGCCGAGAAACCACCACCAAAAATATCGTGGAAGGGTTGATCGTAATCGTGATGAGGCGTTTCGAGATCGTCTTCTTCAGAGCGGTTTTTCAACAGCTTCAGACGGAAGGTCTCTTCGCGCTCGCGCTCTTCCAGTGAACTGACGATAAAGCTGACCGTTTCCTCATAGTCAGGAATAAAGATATGCTGCAAAGCGTTCACCCGGCGCTGCGTCTTACGCAGTTCGCCTGCCAGGCGCCATACAGAGGTCACTATCTTAGCCAGTTCAGGAATATTGCTCAACACTTCGCGGAAGGCAGCGCTGGCTTCATCCAGCGACGCAGAGGTATCGCCGAGGCTGTAAGGCATTTCGGGTGGTTCACCAGTGGCTTCAATCACCGGAACAGCGACGCCCATAATCCCGCGAAAGCGAACCTTCACATCCACCGTCTTATTCGTTGCCAGCGCGGCCCATTCTACATGCTCGCGGCCCATCGTTAGCTGGGCTTTTTCCAGAGCGCGGTAGGCAGCCTCCATCAATGCTTCGACCTTATCTTGAAGTTCCTGAGCATCATGCGCCATTGTAATCAACTCGGTCGTCAAAACCTCGCGCTTCCGATTAAGGATTTCATATCCCTCACGCGCAAACTGCAAATCCTGCTTGAGGCGGATTAAGGCACTGCGCGTGGGCGGAACATTAATGCGAGCCATTGCCGTCCTCGTAATACTTTTCCATCTCTTCGTAGCTGACGCGGGTCAGTTCTTCGCGCGGCAGCATTGAAAGCAGGCGCCAACCGATATCGAGTGTTTGTTCGATCGGCCGGTTCTCAGTGTGACTCTGATTGATGAAGTCGTGCTCAAAGGCCCGCCCGAACTCCAGGTACTGCTGATCCACCTTGCCTAGCTCTTCTTCCCCGATAACCGAGGCCAACGAGCGAACTTCCTGCACATGAGCATAAGCAGCGTACAACTGGGCCGAAAGATGAGGGTGGTCAGCGCGCGTGCGGCCTTCGCCAATACCGTCTTTCATCAAGCGCGACAGAGAAGGCAAAACGGCCACTGGCGGGTAAATGCCCTGGTAGCTGAGGTTGCGTCCCAACACAATCTGGCCCTCGGTAATGTAACCGGTCAGGTCAGGCACCGGGTGGGTGATGTCGTCATTGGGCATGGTCAAGATCGGGATCTGCGTAATCGACCCCTCACTGGTGCGAATGCGCCCGGTGCGTTCGTAGAGCGAAGCCAGGTCACTGTACAGGTAGCCAGGATATCCTTTACGACTGGGCACTTCACCGCGAATGTTAGAAATCTGCCGCAGGGCTTCGCAGTAGTTGGTCATATCGGTGAAGACGACCAGCACGTGCATCTGCCGTTTGAAGGCCAGGTACTCGGCCAGCGTCAGGGCGGCGCGTGGGGTCACCAGACGTTCTACGGGCGGGTCATCCGCCAGGTTCAGGAACATGGCTACACGGGTGAGCGCGCCGCTTTCGGCAAAGGAATTACGGAAAAAGTTCGCCACATCGTGCTTGACGCCCATCGCGGCAAAAACGATCGCAAACTCCTCTTCACGAATACTCGATTCGTCTGCCGCTGCGCCCAGGGTAGCCTGGCGCACAATTTGGGCCGCCAGTTGATCGTGGGGCATGCCTGCGCCTGAAAAGAGCGGCAGTTTCTGGCCCATCACCAGGGTGTTCATCCCGTCAATGGCGGAAATCCCGGTTTGGATATAATCACGCGGGTAAATGCGCGCCGTCGGATTAATCGGCTCGCCGTTGATATCGGCATAACTATCTGTCAGCGGCTCTGGCCCGTTATCGATCGGCGTCCCCAGGCCATCGAACACACGGCCCAGCATTTCTTCTGCTACAGGAATATGAAGCGTACCGCCCAAGAAGCGCGCGCGGGTCTCATCAATCGAGAGCCCGGTGGTGCCGGCAAAGACCTCCACCACAGCCATTGTCTCGCCAACTTCTAACACCCGGCCGCGGCGCAGGTGTCCCTGAGCGTCGGTTACTTCAACCACCTCATCGTATCCAACCGCCCCGGCCTTCTCGACCACAATAATGGGGCCTTCGATGCGGCTTACACCAACGACTTCTTGTCCACCGTGATCGATCAATTCACTCATCTGTACTCCACTTCAAGCTGCCCCAATTGTTCATCAATCTCTTGATAGATTTCTTTTAATTTTTCTAGCTCATCATTCGGAACGCGTGTTTTCATACGAATTAACGTATTCACCACGGGCAGACGGTGGATCATTGAAATAGACGCTCCACTCTTGATGATTTCATGCGCTTTCTCATGAAAATGCAAAATCAGATCCAGCATGGTGACCTGCTTTTCGATGGACGAAAAAGCGTCAATATCATCCATCGCGTTCTGCTGCAAGAACCCTTCGCGCAGCAAGCGCGCCGTTTCGAGCGTCAGACGCTGTTCATCAGGCAAGGCGTCAGGCCCTACCAGTTTGACGATTTGCGAAAGGCGGTTTTCCTCACTGAGCAGTTCCATGGCCTTATTACGCAGCCCATACCAGTCGCGTCCAGTATTCTGCTGCCACCAGGGGGCTACATCTTCCAGATATTCGCTGTAACTATCTAACCAGTTGACAGACGGGAAGTGGCGGGCCGAAGCCAGTGACTTATCCAGCGCCCAGAAACAGCGGATGAAGCGTTTGGTGTGCTGCGTGACTGGCTCAGAAAAGTCACCACCAGCCGGGGAAACGGCCCCAATCACACTGACCGAGCCCTCTTTTCCACTCAAAGTCTCTACATAGCCAGCCCGCTCGTAAAACTCAGCTAGGCGAGCAGCCAGATAAGCCGGGTAACCTTCTTCAGCGGGCATTTCTTCCAGACGGCCCGAAATTTCACGCAGCGCCTCAGCCCAACGAGAAGTTAAGTCAGCCATCAGCGCAACATGGTAGCCCATATCGCGATAGTACTCGGCAATGGTGATGCCCGTATAAATGCTGGCCTCGCGGGCTGCTACAGGCATATTCGAAGTGTTGGCAATCAGCACGGTACGTTCCATCAAAGGATTGCCGGTGCGCGGGTCGATCAAATGCGGAAACTCTTGCAGCACTTCCGTCATTTCATTCCCACGCTCACCGCAGCCAATATAAACTACCACCTGCGCGTCTGACCACTTCGCAATGCTGTGCTGGGTGACCGTTTTACCGGCCCCAAAACCGCCTGGGATCGCCGCCGCGCCACCTTTCGCCAGGGGGAAGAAAGTATCCAAGACACGCTGCCCGGTAATTAACGGCATGGTCTGGCCCAGGCGCTCTCGGTAGGGGCGCAGTCTCCGGACCGGCCAACGCTGAAGCATGGTAATTTCATGCTCTCCGCGTTCAGTCATCACACGGGCAATCGGTTCTTCAATGGTGTACATCTTGGGAGGAGCAATCCAGGTCAGTTCGCCTTCCATGTCCGGCGGAACCATCACCCGATGCTCTAGAGAGGGCGTTTCTGGAACCGTTCCCAGAATTTCACCCCCGTGTACGTAATCGCCTTCTTTTACAACAGGCGTAAAACTCCAACGGGCTTTGCGATAAAGCGGGGTGAGGTGTACGCCGCGGTTAATAAACGAGCCCGTGCGCATTTCGATCACCGGCAGCGGGCGCTGCACGCCATCGAAAATGCTGGTTAGCAGGCCCGGCCCCAGTTCCACCGAAAGCGGCATCCCTGTGCCATATACAGGCACGCCAGGATGCATTCCCGAGGTTTCCTCATAGACCTGGATAGTGATCGTGTCCCCCTCCAGCCCAATGACTTCACCTACAAGACGCTCCTCGCCAACCTGGACCAGTTCAAGCATGCTCACTTTCCGCGAGCCGCGCGAGCGAATCACGGGACCATTGATCCAGGTCACCGTGCCAATCTGCTGATTCATAGCGTCTCTCCAACTAGGATGTGATAGACCGGGGAGCGAAGGATGTTCTGCAGGCGGCTTAACCGGGTGTCCAGGGTGTTGGCATAATTCAGATGTCCATCCAAGGACTCCACCACAACCCCGGTCTGCTGTGTGAGCGGCTCTCCAAACTCAATTGTTACGTTATACTCTTTCGAAAGCGCATCTAGCTTCCGTTCAGTCAGCGCCTGGCGAGTTTCCGCGTCGGCCCGAACCATCACTCTTGAAGCGTGGAGATGAGTCAGCGCCTCTCGCAGCAATCGCTCAGCGGTTTGATCATAATTGCTCCACTGTTTCACAGTAGGCAGCTGCTTACGCGCCGCCTGGAAAACATCGTTCAGCAGCTTTTCACGAGATTCCAACTGCTCGGTGCGCGCCTTCAACTGGGCTGTAGCGATCGACTGACTGCGCAGTCGGGTCACTTCCTGCCGGGCGCGATCCAGGATCGCTTTTCGCTCAGCAGCAGCCTGTTCCTCAGCCCGCTTTCGCGTGATGGCTGCTTTTTCTCTGGCCTCCGCCAGGATGCGATCTGCCTCAGCGCGCGCTTCATTCATGACAGCCCGAGAAAGGGAATCAATATTATCGTCGATTGATTTCATAGCCATAGCTTAACTACCAATCTTTCGCCCTGATTGGATCCAATTGGATCCAATCAGGGAATAAGAAAACAAGCATTTCAGGTAACAAACTTATATCTTGACGCCGATAGCGCGGAAGACCAAATCGCTCAACGAAGGTTGGTTCTCACGAACGCCACCAGGAGCCGGGATCTCAACAACCAGCGGCTCAGTGCTGTAAAGCTTCAGATCTTCCATGCGCGCTCGGGTCAAATCAGCGACATCTTCGGTTACCAGCACAATCCCAATGTCACGCGATGCCAGGGCATCATCCAGCGCCTGGTTAACCTCATCCGTCGAAGTAACCACATGGCCCTCCACGCCAACAAGAGAAAACCCTAGCACGGCTGACTGGTGGCCGATCACAAGCATTTTCATTGTGATCCTACCGGTTCAGGACCATGAAGGCGATAATCAGACCGTAAATCGCAATACCTTCTGCCAGACCCACGAAAATGAGGGCCCGACCAAAGGATTCTGGCCGTTCAGCAGTCGCGCCAATGGCAGCAGCACCGGTGCCGCTCACAGCGATACCGGCGCCCACGGTGGCCAGGCCGGTCGAAATAGCAGCCGCCAGCGCGGCATAGGGATCAGCTAAAGCACCCGTTTCTTGGAGCAGTCCAGAAGCCATGACTGTCGAGGGGGAGGCCAGCCAGACCAGACCAACACCTGCTGCCATTAAGCCTAATACCAGGTTGACACCTTTCAGACCCTGTACTAACCCTTTGGTAGCGCTCAATGGACCATTCTTGCGTTGGTGAAGGAAGTAGATGACAGCCGGAATCATGGGTATCAGGCTTACCAGAAATGCGACGATCAGTTTCAACATTGTATATATCTCCTCGGTTTATTTTTATAATGCAATCTTAAAGCTTTGTGACTATGATGCAGAAAGCGCCTTACTTTTCAACATTTTGACGAAGTTGAAGTGGAGCATAGCGCATACCGCCGCCTTTAAAGAACTTGCTAAAGAACTCGTAGTACTCCAGACGCATGGTTTGGATGCCTACAATCAACCCTTCGAAACCAATGATGAAAAGATTTCCCAGGGCTACTACAATCCAGTATCCAACCCCATGACCGGGACTGACCATCTCGCCTAGAATGAAAATGACCGAGCTCAACCCGGCGTGCGCCACGGCGAAAGCGCCCACACGCACGTAGGACAGCGTGTTACTCAGGAAGCTAATCAGCGTCTCGAACAATTCAAAGAAGACCTGGATAGCATACGAACCTACTCCGGTTTCAAGCAGCGGGCGGTGCCCACTGATCAAATGGATCAGTACTTCCGAGAAACCGACTATCAACGCGGCGACCACTGCCAGACCTGCCAGCAGACCGGTTGGGAGCGGTGATGTACCCAGGAAAGCGCCTCCGACCAGGCCAATCATCGACCAGTACAGTACAAACCCGGCCAAACCATTCGGGGCAAACAAGAGCCGCCCCCAATCACGCGCGGCGAAGGCGTTGAACATCCCAATTAAGAAGCCCAGACTAAGCAGGACAATACCGCCAGCAATCGCCACCATGAGGATCGTCATGATATTTTCAATGGGGTGGAACCACAAGGCGGGCAAAAGGGTTTCAATGCCAAACACACTGCCGTAAAGAAAACCGAATATGGTGGCGGAAGCGCCACAGGCAGTAATCAGCCCTCCCAGACTCGAGAGACTCTCCAGAGCCTTTATCCGATGGCTTGATAACAGGGCGCCTAACAGAGCCAGTACAATTCCCTGGCCCACGTCGCCAAACATCGCCCCAAATAAGAGGGGGAAGGTCACGGCAATTAGCAGGGTAGGGTCTAATTCTTCATAACGAGGTTGGGCATAAGTGGTTACCAACTGCTGGAAAGGACGCAGCAACCTCGAATGAGCGAGGGACACGGGGACGTCGTTTCTGCCACTGTTGCGGTTAACCACGTGAGTTTCCACCAAGATGTCTTTAGAGACCCTACGCAGCCGATCGATCAATTCATCCAGCGCCGAGGTTATCACCCAGCCGACAATCAGGTAAGTGTACTTAAGCTGCCCATAGTGGACAATCGCATCCGACATCATCCGGCTGGCGCGCACATCCCACAAAATCGCATACAGCTGCTCTCCGTACTCTGCGCGCTGTTCAGCCAGCCTTTTATTCAGGCGGTTAATATTTTCCCGCGCCTCTTGAATACTGGCGTGCAGATCTTGGGTTACTTTCGCCGGTGTACCCTGGTAACCTTCTGGCAGGGTCAATGGGTTCAAGTAAGCGCTGCGCGCAGCCCGATCCAGAATAGGCTCATTGTCATGCGTTCCAGCCAGCCATACAATTGCCGTCTGGTGCTCTTGACGCAGCACAACGAACACATGCGGAATACGCGTCAGGCTGGTTTGAAGCCGTTCGATATTCGCAACTGGGATGGACCCCAGCATCATGGACAGGTAGCGCGCTTTACGCAGTTCACTGATATCCAGATCAACATCTGCAAGCGGTTCCAGCTCACGCAGTGCAAGATCAAACTGCTCAATCCGTTTCTGCTCCGCCGCCAGTTGATCGCTGGTCTCTCTGACGGCTTGTTCAATACAATCTACTTCTGGCTGCATCTTATCGAGGTCAGCCAGTGATTCGAAGTCGGAGGTGGGCGGTAACGCTTCCTCCATTCTTAAATTCTGCATGATGGCTTGAATGCGGCGCTCAAGACCGGCATAGGCGGCGGCAGTCTCCTGCCATGAATTCGACGGCTTATGATCCGTATCCGGGTTCAGATAGTTGCTATCCGTCTGTTGAAAAACGCCCTGACCGCTTAGCACCCTCGTCACCGGAACCAGATCTTTCGCCGGGACGATCAGCTCTATTTCAGTCATCGATTGCGGATAAAACATACGCTCTCCAATTTATCCAGACCTGCTCAACTGAGAAGATTCACGGTGAAAAGCAGGATAAATGTTTCTTTTATCTCGATAATGTACCCATCTGAGAGAAAGATCTGAATTCTTCAATGGGCATTTGGGTAGACTTCCCTTCAATCAGCATCGTCAGGTCCTGGATTTCAAACTCCTCCAGTACCAGATAAGCTAACAACAAGCCAATATGGAAAGGATCGCCGACAAAAGCCGACCGGCACTGCTCCACCACCCGCCGCTGAAGCAGGACTTCCAACTGGGGCAGTCCTTTGCGCGGTTCTTGAAGCAAAGTGTCCACGTCTGGCAGTTCGGGGTAAATACGCGAAACAATCTGACCAATATCAGCCCCCGCCGCAACCGCACGCACATCGCGGTCTTGAACCCGGAAACCAAACGGAAGTGTATAGTTGATTAGTTCTTCTTCCGAGAGATGGTGATAGACCCGGTAGCGAATGGCCCACATCAGGTTATTCATATCCACCAGCGAACCAATAATTCGCAAAGCCTGGGTCCGATCCTGCCCGGTAAGGGCATTCATCGCGCTCCATAACTTACGCCAATAGTTCAAGTCTAGCGCGACTTCCAGCGGGAAGAGGTTCTGCTCAACGCTGTAGCGCCTCATGGCAAACGAAAGGGTCTCATAATAAGGGGTATCGCGCAGCATTTCAATCGCGGCCGGCACATTCGCCACTTCAACCATCGACATCGCCGGTAAAACCCCCATATCTCCGGTTGGGAACAAAACAAAACGAATCCGATCCCACGAAGCGCCGCCGATAATTCCGCGCAGCACTGCTTTAAGATTATCAATCTCAAAATGGCGGTACAGTTGGGCCAGCAATGGGCGCGTATGAGGCGGAGCCATGCGGATGATTGAAGTATAGTCTTCGGCCAACCGGCCCCGCAGTTGAAAAGCAGCGCGCCGCGGGCTGAGTTCCTTATCTTTCACCCGGTCCAGATAAGGCCCATACGGTGTCCGCTTTAGCTGATTGATCAATTGGTTATAATCTGGAGCTTCATTAAGCTCAGCCAGATCGTTCGCCGTGAGCAGTTCAGAATACATGACCCTGACTCTCGACACGATGGCTGCATATCCAGAAACGCCGCTCCCTGGCATTCAGGCTACTCCTTACCAATTACACGAGCTAACACATACGACACAGCCCGGTCAAAGTTACTTCTCGCCAGGCCTTCTACGCGATGGTTGCGTTCTTCTGCCTGAGACAGAATACGCGCCACCTCATCTTCAGCCTGGGCCTTGGCAATCATCTGGCGCGCCTCTTCTTCCGCTTCACTGCGCGACTTCTCAAGCAGTGCCTGGGCTTCTTGTTCAGCCTGCCGGGGCAGTTTTTCTGCCTCACTGACGGCTGAATCATATACGGTTTGTGCTTGCTTCTCAATGTCAAGCACTTGTTGAACTCGTTTTTCGTTCAAGCCACTCCTCCAATCCGGTTTTTTATAAAGAGCAGCTCCACTGAGTAAGGGGATCACTCATTGGGCTGATACAGTCCAATTAGACGGCCTCTGAAGACTCAGTACTTGTTCCTGTTTCCACCCGTTCCACTGTGAGTCTCGAATGCCTACCAATTATATCTATTATCGCATATTGCGTCACGTATTTTAACCAAACTGGTCCTCAATTTACCAAATCTTGTCGATTCTGGTCTATTTTGGAGCCATAATCCCTGACAAAAAGAATGGCTCCCCTCACCAGGTTAACGGACCCGCAACGCAACCAACATTTACAACGATCTAAAAACCAACCCTTGCCACTCGGACACGCAGTACATTTCTAGAGGATCGAATGAAAATCCATCGATAAAGGATTCTTCGTTTCTCGTTCTGTCCTGTTAATGAACCTCTCTAGCCTCTGTAATTTGCGCCGATTATAAAGCATTTTCGACAGCCCCAAAGAAAGGCATCTGAAAAATTGTGAAATTTGCCACTTTTCCACCAGGATAGATTCTATCATTTCCCTTTATTTCAGTATTAATAAATAATTATAACAATATTATGCTTATATTAAGGCAGCCTTAAAAAAGAAATCCTTATACAATTTTCTAATCAAACTCTTTTCTTGTCCACCCATTTTACAATTCGAAAAAGTTCATTATAATGAGGTGAAACCTTTATGAGTTGATTACCCGTAAATGAAACCAAAACCCAAAAGCCCCTCATCCGCTTTTCCAACCCATTTCACGATCACGCAAGTTCTCATCCTGGTTCTTGCTGGCTTGCTCAGTCTTTCAGCATTAGGCCTGGCGGCCTTTCAACTGCTTACACCGCCTGCCCTCACCCCCACTTCTCCGGCGGCGCCTTCACAACCGCCCACAGTGATCAACGGCGAACAAGCGCTTGCACCACCGCTGTTCACGCCCACGATGGCGCCCAACCCAACGCCCCTGGCTAACCCGCTTGCTGTAGATGCGCAAACGCCTACCCTTTCCTCTCCGGGCGATTGCGTACCAGGAAATACGGAAATCCAACTGGGCATCGTCACCGCTGTCCTGAGCGGCGATACCATTGAGGTGCAGGTCGAAGGCGAAAAGCAGATTATTGGTTATGCTGGCGTGGCGATACCAGGAAGTTTGCCAGGCGATCGGACCTTCCAAAAAAACATGGAATGGACCGCCGGGCAGCAGGTAGTGCTGGTCAAGGGCGTGGAAGTGAAGGATGAACCAGAACGCCTGATGCGCTATGTGTTTATAGAGGATCAGTTTATCAATTATGATTTCGTTCGCCAGGGCTATGCAGTCGCGGATCACCTGGGCGACCCGGCCTGCGCGGCAGTCTTAGAACAGGCTGAACAGAACGCGCGCACCGAACACCTGATGCTGTGGCAGCCCACTCGCATTCCTACCCTCACCTTTGTTCCCACAGTCGTCCTCGACAACCGTCTAAATGCGCCCTGTGACTGCGCGATCCGCTGGACGTGCAGCGATTTTCAAACCCATGAAAGCGCGCAGGCTTGCTTTAATGCCTGCAATGATTACAGCTCTAAACTAGACGAAGATCACGATGGCCTGGCTTGTGAGAATCTACCTTAACAAATGAAAAACAAACGCTTGCAAATCTTGCTAACCAATGATGACGGCATCCGCTCACCCGGTTTGTGGGCTGCCGCAGCGGCCTTGTCCGCGTTGGGCTATGTCACAATTGCCGCGCCGCGCGAGCAGGTCTCCAGCACCGGGCGCAGCATGCCCCGCACTTCAGATGGGCGCATCGAGCGCACTGTGCTGAATATTAACCAACAAGATTGGCCGGTTTATTCTGTCGGCGGCACCCCGGCGCAGGTGGTGCTGCATGCCGTGCTGGAAATTATGCCGCAGCCACCTGACCTGGTGGTTTCGGGCATTAATTATGGCGAAAACCTGGGGCACAGCATCACCATTTCTGGCACGGTAGGGGCAGCAATGGAAGGCGCAGCGATGGGGATCCCCGCGCTGGCGATCTCGTTACAACTCATGAATACCGATTATCTTTCATACACTGACCTCGATTTTTCAGCATCAGGATTCTTCACCCACCTGTTTGCGAAAATGATGCTTGAAAGATCGCTGCCGCCTGATGTGGACCTGCTCAAAATAGAAGTACCTGCCAGCGCCACACCGGAGACGCCCTGGAAAGTGACCCGCCTGGCGCGCCACCGCTACTATCAGCCAGCAGGCAAACGCCCAGGTAATTGGAATGAGCCTTTTTATATGGATGGCGTCCCGCGCGTCTCCCCCGATGAAGTCCGCCGTGACTCAGATATCTATGCGCTGCTGTTTGATAAGGTGGTTTCGGTCACACCGCTCAGCCTGGACATGACATCACGCGTAGACCTTCACCAACTGGAGCAGTCTTTGCGCACCTCCAGCAAAAGCTAAACAGAAACCCAAATCGGTATCATGAAGCGATGCGGTGTGTGGCGCAAGAGAAATGCCGCACACCGCATCGCTTATCCCTGATGGCCTATCCAGGAATTTTATTATCGATTTAATGAGAATGAGACTGGCACGCTCGTGAATTAAAGCCGGTGAATAAAGCTGTCAATGCGATCCAGGGCTTCTTCCAGCTTATCGTAAGCGGTGGCATAAGAACAACGCACAAAACCTTCCCCCCCCTTCCCAAAAGCTGTACCCGGCACAACTGCCACCCGCTCTTCTTGCAGCAGGCGATTCGCGAAGGTATCTTCATCCAGGCCAGTCGGGGTCACTTGCGGGAAGGCATAAAAGGCTCCAAGCGGCTCGAAGGTAGGCAAACCAATGGTGTTCAATCCATTGACAATCAGCTTGCGGCGGCGGTCATACTCTGCCACCATCTGCTCAACATACGGTTCGCCATGCAGCAGGGCTTCGAGCGCGCCTACCTGTGCTGTTGTTGCAGAACACATCAGAGAATATTGGTGCACTCGCAGCAGCCCGCGCAAGATCGACTCGGGCGCCGCCGCGAAACCAATGCGCCAGCCCGTCATCGCATAGTCTTTGGAAAACCCGCCCAGTAAAATGCTGCGCTTGCGCATATCGGGCAGAGAGGGAAAACAAGTATGCTGCACACCATACACCAGACGATCATAGATCTCATCCGACATGACGATCAGATCGTGCTCTTCGGCCAGGCGAGCCACCTCCAGCAGCGTTTCACGTGAGGCCACGGCCCCGGTGGGATTGTTCGGGAATCCTAACAGAATCGCTTTGGTGCGAGGGGTAATGGCTGCGCGGATATCGTCGGGATCTACGTCAAAGTTATTTTCAAGCTTGCAAGGCACTTCCACAGCGACCCCACCCGCCAGTTCCACTTCGGCCTGATAAGCCACAAAGCACGGCGTAGGGATAATGACTTCATCTCCCTGGTTGAGCAGGGTCGTCGCAGAAAGGTAAAGCGCCTCAGAGCCACCCACCGTGATTACAATTTCGGTCAACGGGTCATAGTGGACGCCATACAGGCGCTGCAAGTGATCCGATAACGCCTGGCGCAGATCCAACATCCCCGCATTAGAAGTGTAATGCGTTTCCCCTTTTTCAAGAGAGTGAATCCCGGCCTGCACGATAGGACGCGGCGTGGTGAAATCAGGCTCGCCAATGCCAAGCGAAATGACATCATCCATCGTCGCAACAATATCAAAGAACTTCCGGATTCCAGAAGGTTTTAAATTAGCCACCCGGCTAGAAAGGTACGAATCACGCATCTTTATTCCTTTATTCCTGGCGTTCAGAGTCTGCAAGGCTGGCGCTGCGTCCAAGCGCATTCACCCGCCATTCATCCGCCGACGGCTCATAAACCAGCTCGAACAGTCCACCATCTTGTGTGCGAACCCGAAAGTGTTTTCCTTCTGGGGTGCGCCACTCTGCTTCCACCTGCTCAATCACCAACCGCTCGCCCTGCCAGCGCAAGGCAAGCGGCCTTTGAGCATATTCATATCCAGAATGGCACTCGACTAAGACAATCACGAAAATATTGTTAGGTGTCTATGTAGATTTTCGGCTAGATAACCGCCTACGACATTTCCAATTTCTGTGTTTGTACTTAGCTCACCACCCAAGATTCGTCTCCCAGGTTTAGATGAGATGCCTGACCGCGCAGGTGCACGTTGCGGCCAATTAACGAGCCATCCAAAACCATCTGCTGCACGAAGGTGCTCTCGCCGATAATCGAATTACGAATGACAGATTGTTTCAATTCGCAGTTCGGGCCAACGGACACATTCGGGCCAATTACACTGGATTCAACGCGGGCACTTTCATGGATGAAAACTGGGGGGATGATCTCTACGCCCGACTGCTGCGCCATCACCTGGCTGTTATCGTGACCATGCTCCAAGAGATACTGGTTTGTTTCCAGCACCGATTCGGGCGTGCCAGCATCCAACCAGACATCCACCTGCTTGGTTCCCATGCACGCGCCCTTTTCCAGCAGGATATTCACTGCGTCTGCCAGAAAGAACTCATTTTTCAGTAATACCTGGCGGTTCATCTGTTCTTCAATCGCACTGATCAAACTTTCGCCGCTCTTGAAGTAGTAAAAACCCACCACTACCAGGTTATTGCTCATATCTTTGGGCTTTTCAATCAGCCGCCTGACGCATCCTTCATCATTCAACTCAGCCACACCAAAGCGGCGTGGATCTGGCACTGGCTTCACCCAGGCAACCGCATCGGCAGCCTCTTCCTTCAGAAATGAGAAATCGGTTTCCACCAAGGTATCTGAGAAAGCCATAATCATCGGCCCTGTCAGGTATTCGCGCGCCTGCCACAGGGCATCCGACTGCCCGCGCATTTCAACCTGAAGGACATAATGCACTTTCTTATCAGGGTGGCGCGTTTCCATAAATTCTTTCACCTGCTCACCTTGTGGGCCGATGATAAACACATATTCCACATTCTCCGGGTCAGGCACTGTGCTGAACTGTTCCAACACGTAGTCGAGTACCGTCTTTCCGGCAATCGAAACCAGCGGTTTCGGCTTACTCCAGGTATGCGGCCGCATACGAGTCCCCAGACCCGCCATCGGGATCGCAATTTTTAACGTTGTTGAATCCATAAATAACCTCCCTTAGCTTACTCTCGATTTTATCACCATCCCCTCCATTCATACTGAAGGGGTTTTGGTTTTAGGAACTTTAGAAAGATCGAATACCAATCGGTAACAACGCCCAAAACCGAAGCGCTGACTTATGCCGCTTCTACCAGGGCCGGTTTCCGCAGATGCCAGTCAGTCACCTGCTGATAAGCGTGGGCGGCGCGGAACAGAACCGCTTCACCGAAGTGAGGCCCCATCAGCTGCATCCCCACCGGCAGCCCCTGTGAATCGAACCCACAGGGGAAGGCTAACCCTGGCACACCCGCAAGGTTGGCGGGGAGGGTAAAGACATCCTCCAAATACATCGCCAGCGGGTCATCGGTATGCGCGCCGAGGCGGAAGGCTGTCGTGGGCGCCACCGGCGCGGCGATGACGTCTACCTGTTCAAAAGCGCGCGCAAAGTCCTGCTGCATGAGCGTGCGCACCTTTTGGGCCTGCCCGTAGTAAGCGTCATAATAGCCCGCTGAGAGGGCATAAGTACCTAACATGATCCGGCGCTTTACCTCCGAACCGAACCCGGTCCCACGTGACTTACGGAACATATCCAACAGCGAGTCTCCCGATTCGCGCAGCCCAAAGCGCACGCCGTCATAGCGGGCCAGGTTCGCCGAAGCTTCGGCGGGGGCAATCAAGTAGTACACCGGGACGGCATACTCGGTGTGCGGCAGGCGCACCGGCTCAACCATTGCCCCCAGGGATGCCATCGCGGCAATCGCCGCTTTCACGGCGCTTTCCACTTCCGGTTGTATTCCTGCAATGAAGTATTCTTCAGGCACGCCGATCTTCAGCCCCTGCAAACCCTGCGCGCCGCTCAGGTCAATCGGCTCAGACGGGATCTGCATACTGGTGGCATCTCGCGAGTCGTAACCGGCCATTTGCGAAAACAGCAGCGATACATCTTCGGCTGTCGTTCCTAACGCGCCGACAACATCCAGCGAAGAGCCATAGGCCACCAGCCCATAGCGCGAAACGCGCCCATAAGTGGGCTTTATGCCTGTTACGCCGCAGAACGAAGCTGGTTGGCGCACACTGCCGCCTGTATCAGTACCCAGCGCCGCCGGGACCATGCGCGCCGCCACCGCGGCGGCGCTGCCGCCGCTCGATCCCCCCGGCGCTCGGCTGAGATCCCAGGGATTAGAAGTAGGCCCATAGGCTGAGTTTTCAGTAGAAGAACCCATCGCAAATTCATCCGTGTTGGTCTTTCCCAACACCACCACGCCCGCGTCTAGCAAACGCTGCACAGCAGTCGCCGTGTAAGGCGGGATGAAATTCTCGAGGATACGCGAACCACAGGTGCAGCGCACCCCTGCCAGCGTCAGCACATCTTTCACTGCGATGGGAAGACCTAACAGGGCCGGAGGCTCTCCTTGCGGATCCTTGCGCCAGGACTGCCAGCGCCGATCCGCTTCGTCGGCCATCGCCAAAGCGCGCTCAGGCATGCGAGTGAGAAAAGCGTGCAGATGCGGCTCCAGCCGCTCCACTCGTTCAAGCGCGGACTGCGTCAGTTCACGACTGGAGACCTCTCCGGCGCGAAGCAGTTCTAACGAACGGCGTACAGTAAAGGGTTCAGGCACAGGCATCGGGTTACTCCTGAACCGGAGGCACGCGGAACTGGCGCTGTTCTGCCTGCGGCGCGTTGCTCAGGGCTTCATCCACCGTCAACCCACTGTCCTGCTGGTCAGCGCGCAGCGGGCTGCGTTGGGCCAGCACAGTGGAGGTCGGCGGAATATGTGAAGTGTCCACCGCTTGCAGGCTGGCGGCATAATCCAGAATGGCGGAAAGCTGTTCGCGGTAGCGTGCTTTCTCAGCCTCCGATAACTCCAGACGGGCTAGTTCAGCAATATGTTCAACTTCTTCTTGGCTCAGGCTCATAGTTTTTATTATAACCACATCAACTCGAATTTTTCATGCTTTCCGCAAATCGCGCTTGCCAGGGGATGACATACCAGCGCAGATAGTCGCTGACATGCGAGGACCAGTACGCTTCGGTATGCGAACCTTCAGACAGAATCCACTCATGGGGAACATTATATCCTTTCAAGCGGTTATGGAATTCAGTCGCATAACTGAGATAGGGGTCGCCCTGACCCATATCCATATAGATACGAGGCAGTTGATCGGCGGGAATGGCCTGCAACCAGAACGACAGATAGCCAGGGTCTCCTAAAAACGGCGGCGTGCTGTGCGCGCCAATCGCGCCAAACTGTTCCCAGCGGGTTAATCCTACGTGCAGCGCCCAGGCTCCCCCCCGAGAGAGACCACCGATTGCCCGGCATTCGCGCTCCGCACAGGTCAGATAGTTCTGGTCGATCCACGGCGCCAGTTCATCTGAGACCAGATATCCAAACATGGTTTGGAAGGGATCTGCCAGCGTGTCTGCTTCTAATGGCATCACAATCAGAAAAGGGGGCGCTTCGTCAGCAGCAATCAGCGCGTCGGCGGCCTCATCCAGGCCCAGCCGGTCCCACTGATCATCTTCAAAGGTTTGCCCATGCAGGATATACAGCACAGGGTAACGCAGATCTTCATCCACGCCATAGCAGCGCGGCAGATAAATGCGAAAGGCCAATGATTGGCCGCTGCTCAGCGTCATTTCATGCCGTTCGACATGCCCCTGCTCTTCAATGCAAGGCAGCGGCGTGGGCGTCAGTGTAACGGTTGGTGTAAAAGTGACTGTCGGCGTAAACGTAATGGTAGGGGTAGGCGAAACAGTTGGCATCGGGCTGGGCGTATGAGTCGCTGTAGGCGGCACAGCCTGAAATGGGGTGTACGTTTGGGTAGCGGAACGCAGTAAGCTCAACGGGCTGATCGCTTGAGAAGAGGCCTGACTTTGACAGGCCGCCAATCCGCAGACAAAACAGAAGAGCAGTACAAACCGTGGCAGAAGATGACATTGTTTCATGAGGCGCAATTTTATCTACCTTACAACCAGTAACCTTGCAGGAATGCATCTTGCTTTTTGATCGCATTCCGATTATACTCTTGAACCGACGGGGTGTAGCGCAGTTGGTAGCGCACTGCGTTTGGGACGCAGGGGTCGGCGGTTCGAGTCCGCCCACCCCGACTGTCTACCAACCGCCGAGAATTCATCTCGGCGGTTGTGTTTTATCATCAGTCGGCAAAGGATTGAGATCGTATGGCAGCAAAAAAAATAGATGGGGTCATTGAAGCTGTGCGCTACGCACCAGATGGAAAAGTTGAATTTGTGCGAGCCTATCTACGGCGTGGACCGACCTGGAGCGACCGGATGCTCATCAGGCGGGAAGATTTGATTGCAATGCTAAAGACAGGCAAATCGATGTCGGCAGGCCAGCGCATCGAATACATGGCAAGCGACTTTTAAAGTGACGCTCCCGGTGAAGATCATGTCCACCGACGATGGGCAGGATCTGTTGTATACCTCTCAAGCCGCTGAAAACCGCGACAATTTGGAAGGCATCCCACTGGTCTAAACTAGAATGCCAGGTAAAAGCGTTGTCTCTGCCCTTCCTCTCTATTGTCATTCCAGCCCATAACGAAGAGAAGCGATTGCCGCCTTCCCTTCAAAAAATTGACCAATTTCTAAAAACACAATCCTATTCCGCTGAGGTGCTGGTGGTAGAAAATGGCAGCACCGACCAGACTCTGGCGGTTGCCCAGGCGTTCGCCCAACACGCGCCTTATGTTCACGTGCTGCACGAGGCCGAAAGGGGCAAGGGACTGGCTGTACGCCGGGGGATGCTCGAAGCACGCGGCCAATACCGCTTTATCTGCGACGCCGACCTTTCCATGCCTATCGAGCAGGTCAACCGCTTTATCCCTCCTTTGATAAAAAATCCAGCCGTAGCCATTGCCTCCCGTGAAGTGGATGGGGCTGTGCGTTACGGCGAGCCGACCTACCGCCATCTGATTGGGCGGGTTTTCAACGGTCTGGTGCGTTTGATGGCGCTGCCCCACCTGAATGACACGCAGTGTGGGTTCAAGTGTTTCCGGGCAGATGTGGCTGAAGATGTCTTTAGCAAACAAACCCTGGAAGGAATGTCCTTCGACGTTGAGGTGTTATATATTGCCCAGCTGCACGGTTATGCTATTCAAGAAGTGCCCATTGACTGGTACTTCAACGCCGACAGCCGTGTTCGCCTGGTAAATGATTCGCTGCGCATGTTCCTCGACCTTCTCACCATCCGGCGCAACGCTTCAGAGGGGCTGTATGGCGCGCCGCTTCGATCCAGCTGAAATCCCCAAATCTCCCGATCTGCGCTTTGAAAACACACTATGGGCACACGGCGCTTTGTATGTAGCCGGGATCGATGAAGCCGGGCGAGGAGCCTGGGCCGGACCGGTCGTGGCGGGAGCCGTCATTCTCCCAGCACGAGATGATGTCATCACGCAGCTTTGCAAAGTACGCGATTCAAAACAGATGGTTCCTGCGCAGCGAACCTATTGGGCCGCAGAAATTCGCAATGTGGCGCTGACCTGGGGGATTGGTTTTGCCAGCAACCAGGAAATCGATACGATTGGCATCGTGCCCGCCACCCGGCTGGCGATGCTGCGCGCCCTGGCACAACTTACCCTGCTCCCAGACCACCTGTTAATCGACGCCGTGCGCTTGCCCGAAGCCCCCATTCCGCAAACGGCCCTTATCAAGGGTGACGCCCGGTCCCTATCCATCGCCGCGGCTTCGGTATTAGCCAAAACCGCGCGCGACGCCCTCATGATTGAAATGGATTCGTCTTTCCCGCAGTATGGTTTTGCGCGCCATAAAGGCTACGGCACGCTCAGGCACCAGCAGGCGCTGCAGCAGTATGGGCCATGCGTCCTCCACCGCTTCAGCTTTGCCCCCCTGAAAAACCGATCCTGAAATCGTCTCCGCGAATCGTTTCGATAACTCACCCTCCACAAAAAGAACCCCAGCCATTTCTTTCGACTGGGGTTCTCTAATGATCTACCAGAGATTACACTGGCGATTGACTTTCACTGAAGCGTTTATCGCGCTGGCGCATCACGAACTTGGTGACTTCCTCTGCGACAGCCGGGATGAGCGACAGCCCCAACACGATCAGCCATTCATTCAAGGCCAGGAAGTGCGTGTTGAAGATCGGTTGGAAGAACGGCACATTAACCACGATCAGCAGCAGGAGGATTGAGAAGCCAACCGCGTACTGCATATAAGGGTTGGAGAAAACACCCAGATCGAAGATCGAAGCGCGCTCCGAACGCACTGTGTAAGCGCGGAACAGCTCACACAACGAAAGCGTCACAAAGGCCATCGTCTCAGCGGTTTGCACGTCGATCCCTGTCCAATCATACTGAATCAGATACAGCAGTGTATTCGCACCTGCCGGGATCTGGCTGCCGAGGTGCCAGACTAACCCCAACGCAAAAGCGCCCAGAACCGCCCCGGTTTGGGCGATCGTTTGAATGACGATCCCGGAGAGCATACTGCCATTAATAATCTGCTCATGCTTGGGGCGCGGCGGACGCATCATCACATCCGGGTCGCCTTTTTCCATTGCCAGTGCCAGGGCTGGGGCCCCATCCGTCAGCAAGTTCAACCACAGCAGTTGAATGGCCGTCAGCGGAGTGGGCACACCTGCCAGGGTCGCCAGGAAGATGACCATAATCTCGGCTACGTTCGAAGAAAGCAGGAAGAACACAAACTTGCGAATGTTGGCATAAATGATGCGCCCCTGCTCTACTGCGGCGACAATGCTGGCGTAATTATCGTCGGTCAGCACCATGTCCGCCGTTTCTTTGGCTACGTCCGTCCCGGTGATTCCCATCGCCACGCCAATATCTGAGCGCTTAATCGCCGGGGCATCATTGACCCCGTCGCCCGTCATCGCCACCACCTGGTTGTTGGCTCGCAAAGCGTCTACAATGCGCATCTTATGCTCTGGCGAAACCCGGGCAAAGACATCTGTTACCAGCACTTCACGCGCCAGCGCAGCATCATCCATTTCATTCAGGTCCGCGCCAGTCAATACATGGTGTCCAGGTTGCAAGAGTGAAATGTTCTCAGCAATTGCGCGAGCAGTGTTGGGGTAGTCGCCAGTAATCATCACCGTGCGCACCCCCGCGCGGCGCGCCTTTTCTAAGGCTGGCTGCACTTCAGGACGCGCCGGATCGATCATGCCGATCAAACCCACAAAAACGAGATCTTTCTCCAGTATTTCACTGTTAATTTCTTCAGGCAGCACCGGTTCCAGGCGATAAGCCAGCCCCAACACACGCAGCGCATCCTGTGTCATCAGATCGTTGGCTTCCAAAATACGCTGGCGCATCGCATCGTCCAATGGGCGCACATCGTCCTTGATCCCTTGATACTGCGAACACAGTCGCAGCACCACATCTGGCGCCCCCTTCATGGCAATCGTATACCATGCACGCCGCGTGTCATCCTGCAGCGGCGAGCTGTCCTCCGGGCGCGGCGATTCAATCTTTTGCACCGTCACCATACGTTTGCGGGCCGAATCGAATGGGATTTCCTGCTTGCGCGGGTACGCTTCATTCAGGCTCTCCTGGAGCACGCCAGCCTTAGCGGCTGCCACGAGGATAGAGCCTTCCGTTGGATCTCCAATGATGCGGTAAGCGGTTTTGCCGTTGCTGCCGGTTTGTTCAAGCTGGGCGTCGTTGTTAAGCACGCCCACCCACAGCAATGTAGTCACCGCCGGATACTGCTTCAGATCAGATACCTGCCCATCCACCACAAATTTACCGTCGGGTGAGTAACCGCTGCCGGTCACATCTACAAAGATACTGTCGGTCCACAGGCGAGTCACCGTCATCACATTTTGCGTCAGCGTACCGGTTTTATCTGAGCAGATCACAGTGGCAGAGCCAAGCGTCTCCACCGAAGCCAGCCGGCGGATCAGGGCATGGCGGCGAATCATCTCGCGCATGCCTAACGCCAGGCTGATGGTGACGACCGCTGGCAGGCCTTCTGGCACGGCTGCAATCGCCAAACTGACGGCGATCATAAAGGTATCTACCACGGCTTCCATCGAGAAACTGCTGCGCAGCAGCCCCACCAGGAACACCACCCCACAGATGGAGAGCGCCCCCCAGCCCAGAATCTTCCCCAACTGGTCCAGGCGCTGCTGCAGCGGTGTTTCTTCTTCCTCTACATTTTGCAGCATATTGGCAATCAAACCCAACTGGGTTGTCATACCGGTGCCCACCACAACTCCCCGTCCGCGCCCGTAAGAAACCACGGTACCCATAAAAGCGGTGTTCTTCCGGTCACCCAACGAGATATTCTCGTCCAGCACCTCGGCGGCATTCTTCTGCACTGGCACTGATTCGCCTGTCAGCGCGGCCTCTTCAACGCGCAGGTTCACAGCTTCTGTCAGTCGAATATCAGCCGGAATGAAATTCCCGGCTTCCAAAAACACAATATCGCCCGGCACCAGTTCTGGAGCCGGTACAGAAACACGATGTCCATCACGCAGCACTTGCGCTTCGGGCGAAGCCAGCTTTTTCAAAGCTGCCAGCGCCTCTTCCGCGCGATTTTCCTGAATGACGCCCAGTACAGAGTTCAAGACGACAATCAGTAAAATCGCTCCCGCTTCAACCCAGTCTCCAAGCGCAGCCGAAATAATCGACGAGACGATCAACAGAATGACAACAAAATTATTCAGTTGATCAAACACCATCTTTAAAAAGGATGTTCTGGGTTTTTCCGCCAGCTCATTGCGCCCATACTTTTCTAACCGTTGGGCCACTTGTTTCGAGGATAATCCCTGCTGCTGGCGGGTTTCAAGGCGAGTGAGCACTTCTTCTGTGCTCATGGCATGCCAGGTGACGGAGACTTCTGATTCTTGTTGAACGTCCTTCTCAGTCTGTTCCATCTAAGTCAGTCTCCCTGTTATAGTCGTTTTGGCAGTCTCTCTCATTCCACACGCTGGCTGGGCATTCCTCCTCCAGGTATGCTTCAGCTACGCGTCAGGCAGTCGCCTGAACGAAAACTTCAATGTTCTGTTGCAATGCCTTTCAGGATATTGAGTACCTGCCTTACAGCCTAATTATAACCAAAATCAAAACATCCTGGCTTGCTCCAGGATGTTTGTTCAGATTACTTTCAATATTCAAAGGTAAGTTCCAGCGGAAGGCTATTCAGGCGCAATGACGGTGCCATCTGGAATGACCGCATTTTTCGGAATGACTACTATGCCATCCTCGACCACCCAGTTATCCGTCTCGATTTCGGTCCCGCGCGGGAAGGGCTTAATGATAACGTTTTCGCCCAGGCAGGCATTTTTATCGATGATAGCGCCTTCGATCTGGCAGTTACGTCCAATCCCAATGGGGGGGTATTTCTGCTCATCCAGCGACGAACCATCACTATTGGTACGCGAGTAATAGTCGGCCCCCATCAAAACCGTATCTACAATTCGCACACCATCATGAATCTGGGTACGCAAGCCTACTACCGAATGTCGAATCTCGGCATTTTCAATAAAGCAGCCTTCCGCAAGCAGCACGTTTTCCAGGGTGCTGTTTTCAACAATGGAGCCGGGTAGGAAGCGAGGATGGCTGTAAATCGCTCGCACTGGGTCAAAGAAGTTGAAGGGCGCATCACGCCTGGTCAATGACAGGTTGGCTTCGTAGAATGAGCGAATGGTTCCAATATCCTCCCAGAAGCCTTCAAAGTCATAGCCTACCACCTTGTGCCCATTGTTAATGGCAAAGGGGATGACCTGATTGCCAAAATCATCAAACGAACGGCTTTCAAGGATATCCACCAAAACCGAAGTCTTGAACATATAGATGCCCATCGACCCAAGATAAGGACGCTTTGGATCATCGCGGCTGATCATTTCCTTTTGTACTGCCGGGTCTTTTGGCTTCTCTGCGAAGCGGGTGATGCGATTATCCGCATCTCGATGCAACAAGCCAAAGCGAGTCGCATCTTCGGTAGCCACCGGCTGCACGGCTACGGTGATATCCGCATTGTTCTCCCAATGGAAATTCGCCATGGCGGCGTAGTCCATGCGGTAGAGGTGATCTCCAGCTAAAATCAACACATAGGGCGTCCGTGTCGACTTGATTTCAAACAACTGCTTGCGCACAGCATCCGCAGTGCCCTGATACCAATCCGTACTCTGCATGGTCTGCTCGGCGGCCCACACCTGCACCCAACCCACGTGGAAAACATCAAAGTTGTAGGTTTGAGCAATGTGCCGGTGCAGTGACACCGAATTAAACTGCGTCAGCACAGCAATCCGAAAAATGCCAGAATTAATACAATTGCTGATTGGAATATCAATCAACCGATACTTTCCTGCGATAGGAACCGCCGGTTTCGAGCGCAGTTTGGTCAATGGATAGAGACGACTCCCACGCCCACCCCCTAAAATGACAGCGAGCACATTATCTAAAGATGGCATATTCTTGTCCTTTCTCCCCTACTACCTGTTGATGATCATGCCCCAACAAGACTTTCCGAATCCTGGAAACGCCCCCGCACCATTTACACAAACTCCGCGTGCAAGCTGATCACAATTTCCAGAACAAAACTGCTTCATCTACTCGTTTCTCTATTTATTATACAGGAAGGTGAGGAATGATTAAATCAAGATCGTAACCGATCTGTGATCAAAAAATCTCCCGGTAGGGCACCTACGGGAAACTACGAAAATCTACCTCTTCATATGATACAATAACCGCAATCAGGGGTTCTTAAGCGGCAGAACAGGTTTTCAGACAAAAAAATTTCCTGCATCTGGACTTGATGCAGGAAACACGATCTCCAAGAAAAATATACCTGTTTGGTGCCGAAGGTGGGAATCGAACCCACACTCCTTTCGGAACACGATTTTGAGTCGTGCGCGTCTGCCAGTTCCGCCACTCCGGCGTGGAATGAGTGTAGTATATCGTATCATTTTAGAAGGGTCAAGGTATAAAGATTTTTCAATTATGCGTCTTGGAATCATTGGTCTTCCCCAATCTGGTAAAACCACCTTATATAATGCCCTGACGGGCGGCAGCCAGCCTACCGGCAACGCCACTGGCAAAATCGAAGTTCATACCGCCGTGGTAGATGTGCCTGATACGCGTGTTGATCGGCTGTCAGAGATGTTCCACCCTAAAAAAACCATCTATGCGAAGGTCACCTATGCTGATATTGCTGGGCTGGATGGCTCTGCTGGCAAAAGCGGTATCTCAGGGTCCCTGCTCAACCAGCTCACTCAGATGGATGGCTTCATTCATGTCGTGCGTGTTTTTGAAGATGAAAGCGTTCCGCACCCCTCGGGCAGCGTGGACCCACGGCGAGATGTCGAAATGATGGACAGCGAGTTCATCCTCAACGATATGATTTCCGTGGAGCGCAAGTTAGAACGTCTTGCAGATGAGCGCAAAAAAGGCGGTGGGCGCGACAAAACCACAATCGACCGCGAGATTGTCTTGTTTGAACGCCTGGGACAGGTCCTCCAGCAAGAAGTCCCCCTGCGCGACGTAGAGATCTCCGCAGATGAAGAAAAGATGCTCTCTGGCTTTGGCCTCCTCAGCCGCAAACCGATCCTCATTGTGTTGAATCTTTCTGAAGGCCAGTCAGCCCCCACGATTGACTACCCTCACCAGCACAGCCAGGTGGTCGCCCTGCAAGGGAAGCTGGAAATGGATATCGCCCAACTGCCGCCAGATGAAATGCAAATCTTTTTAGAAGAGTATGGGATTGAAGAGCCCAGCCTCAACCGCATGATTCGCCTCTCCTACGATCTGTTAGGCTTGCAGTCCTTCTTTACGGTCGGCCCGGATGAATGCCGCGCCTGGACCGTTCACATTGGCGCTACTGCCCCCGAAGCGGCTGGAGAGATTCATACTGACCTGCAAAAGGGCTTTATTCGCGCCGAAGTGGTCGCTTATGAAGACCTCATCACACAGGGCGGAATGACCGAAGCGAAAGCGCATGGCAAGGTGCGCCTGGAAGGAAAAGACTATATCGTGCAGGATGGGGATATCCTGAATATCCGTTTTGCCATATAAACAAAGCTTATGGAATACGAACCCGTTATTGGTTTGGAAGTTCACGCGGAGTTAATGACAAACTCCAAGATGTTCTGCGCCTGCCAGGTGGTCGACTCCACTCAATCGCAGCCAAACAGCGCAGTCTGTCCCGTTTGCATCGGCATGCCGGGCGTGCTGCCCGTCATCAACCAGCAAGCCGTGGAGTACGCCATCAAAGTGGCCCTGGCGCTGGACTGCAAAGTTGCGAATACCAGCATTTTTGCCCGGAAAAACTATTTCTACCCCGACCTGCCCAAGGGCTATCAGATCTCTCAGTATGAATACCCGCTGGCAGAGCGGGGGCATCTGCGCATCCGTACCTCTCAAGGCGAACGAGATATTCGTATCCGGCGTGTTCACCTGGAAGAAGACACCGGTAAGCTGACTCACCTCTCGAAAGAAGGCGAAAATTATTCGTTGGTGGATCTAAATCGGGCCGGCGTACCCCTGCTGGAGATTGTATCTGAGCCGGATATGCACTCGACAGAAGAAGCGCGGGCATATGCCGAAACGCTGCGCGCCATCTTACGCTACCTACAAGTCAACTCAGGAGATATGGAAAAGGGCGTCATTCGCTTCGAAGCCAATATCTCCGTCCGCCCTCAGGGCAGCCAGACCTTCGGCACCCGTGTTGAGATTAAGAACTTAAACAGCTTCCGCGCGCTGGAACAGGCTGCCGCCTACCAGATCGACCAGCAGATCCAACAGATCGAAGCGGGTGGGTCGATCCGTCAGGAAACCCTGGGCTGGGATGATCTGCTGGGCAAAACCTACGCTCAGCGCAGCAAAGAAGAAGCCCACGACTACCGCTACTTCCCTGAACCGGACCTGCCCCCGCTGGTGGTCGAGCCGGAGTGGATTGAACGCGTAGCCGCCACACTCCCGGAACTGCCCGAAGCAAAGCTGCGGCGCTTCCAGGAATCGTATGGACTGCCCCAGGCTGAAGCCCTGCTGCTGGTTTCAGAGCAAGCTGTGGCCGATTATTTCGAAGCAGCCCTGCAAGCCGGGGAGGATGTTCAACCGCGCATGGTTGCCAACTGGATTCTGGGAGAATTGTTTGGTTGGATGAATGAGAGCGGGCAGAACATTCATCTCATTTGCGTATCGCCTGCCAGCCTGGTTGAGTTGTTAGGCCTGGCAGCTAACCAGGAAATCAACCTCAACACAGCCAAAGCTGTACTTGCCGAAATGCTCTCGACTGGAAAAAGCGCCCGGGTCATCATCCGCGAGCGTGGCTTGCAGCAGATTTCCGATTCAAACGCCATCTCAGAGATGGTCCAACAGGTGCTGCAAGATCATCCGCAGCAGCTATCCAGTTACCTGGCTGGAAAAGAAACCCTCTCCAACTGGTTCTTCGGTCAAGTGATGCGAGCAGCGCGTGGGCAAGCGAATCCGCAAATCTTACGCGCTGAGTTGGAACGCCAGCTTTCTGAGGCGCGCGAAAGCGCTGCATAACCTGCCGTCTGGCAAGTTGTCTAACAACTTCGGAGAGTCATCATAAGGAAGGGCGAGTATCGTCATATTGACGTCACACTCGGACTTTGATACCCTAAGAGTAGAAGAAATCTGAGCTTCAGCGTCATGACGGGTAGAGAATCCAGTGGATAACCAACTCGACATATGCATAAGGAGATAAGCGGGCACTGACCGAGGTGCCCGCTTATGTTTTTTTGATGAACTCAATCAAACCAAGCTAGAACTCATAGGAGTTCCGATGGCAGCAACAACCAATGCTTTTGAAATGGCGCAGCGCCAGTTCGACCACGTGGCCGAGCTGCTCCATCTCGACCCGCAAGTGGCCGAGTTTTTGCGCTGGCCAATGCGCGAGCTTCACTTCCGCATCCCCGTCCGTATGGACGATGGAACAATCCGCGTTTTCGAAGGCTTCCGTGTACAACATAATGACGCGCGCGGCCCCAACAAGGGCGGTATCCGCTTCCACCCAGCCGAAACCGTTGACACTGTGCGAGCCCTGGCCATGTGGATGACCTGGAAGTGCGCGGTCGCTGATATTCCACTAGGCGGTGGGAAAGGTGGCGTCATCCTCGACCCAGCCACCCTTTCCAGCACTGAAAAAGAACACCTGGTGCGCGGTTATATGGACCAGGTGTGGCGCAACATTGGCCCACGCCAGGATGTGCCCGCTCCTGATGTAGGCACAACTGCCCAGATGATGGGCTGGATGATGGACGAATATTCCAAACTGACCGGCGCATATACCCCCGGCGTTATCACCGGCAAGCCGCTGGGCAGCGGCGGCTCGCTTGGTCGCACTGAAGCGACCGGCTTTGGCGTCATCTACAATGTGCGCGAGGCTATGCATCAATTAGGGATTGACCCTTCACAGGCGACAGCCGCCATTCAGGGCTTTGGCAACGTGGCCCAGTTCGCGGCGATCGGCTTTACCGAGCTGTTGAAGGGCAAAGTCGTATGCGTTTCCTACTGGGATCGGGAAGACCGCACTTCATACACAGTTAGCAAAGCGGACGGCATTGACCCACACTTCTTGATGACGATTACCGACCAGTACGGCTCGATCAACAAAGCGATGGCGCAAGAAGCCGGCTACTGCATCGAAGAGGGCGGCGAGTGGATTAAGAAGGAAGCCGACGTGTTGATTCCAGCGGCGCTGGAAAGCCAGATCAACGCCGACAACGTTCAATCCATTCACCCACGCGTACGCATTATCGCTGAGGGCGCTAATGGCCCCACTACCCTCGAGGCTGATGAAGTCATCAAGAGCCGCGGCATCTTCTTGATCCCCGATTTTCTATGCAACGCTGGCGGCGTGATCGTGTCCTACTTTGAAAGCGTGCAAAACGACATGAACTTCTACTGGACGCTTGATGAGGTGCTTGGGCGACTCGACACCCGCATCACGACCGCCTTCCACAGCGTGCTGAATATGTCTCAGACCGTCAACGTATATATGCGTGACGCCGCCTACATGGTCGCTATCGACCGGGTTGTCAAAGCCATGCAGTTGCGCGGCTGGATCTAAAACCAGTTTTATCCTCAAGGAATGAAAACAAGAGATCTTGCCCGATGACAAGATCTCTTGTTATTTCAAATGCAGATCGAAGGGTCAATCTACACGATCAAATCAGTTCCACTTGCAGTAGCGCGCTGATTTCTGGCCCTAAAACACGCTGGGTTGGATCATTGTCCACCTCAATATGCACTGTTCGATCAAACGGAATCTGCTCGCGCACATACAGCTTCGCTCCGGGTTAAATCCCTAATTCGCCCAGGTAGCGCAGCAAAGCCGGATTGCTGATGGGCACGCGCCGTACCACCACATGCTGGCCCACTTGCACTTCACTCAGCGAAACCGTCTGCATTTCAGGGAGCTGTAAATCACGATCAGGAATCGGGTCGCCGTGCGGGTCAAAGTTCGGCTCCCCTAACAGGCGCGCCAGACGCTCTCCAAAAAGCGGCGAGACAGCATGTTCCAGGCTCTCCGCCTCTTCATGCACTTCATCCCAGGAATACCCCAAGATCTTCACCAGGAAGAGTTCAATCAGGCGGTGCTTTCGAATCACCTGCAGAGAGACGTGCTGGCCCACGTCCGTGAGCTGCACCCCGTGATGCTTTTGGTAATCCACCAGCGGTGGCTCCATTCCCGCAAGCCGTTTCAACATGCCTGTCACTGAAGCCGGAGCCACGCCTAAGCGTTCAGCAATCTGATTGGTAGAAGTGGGTCCACCGCCTGGTGAAAGCTCATAGATCGCCTTCAGGTAATCTTGAATCAACTCGCTCAAGTTTTCATCATTCGTCATATTCAGATCTAGCCTCTGACACTAATTATAATGCCCTCTCTTAAAATTCGACAAAACGGCCTTACAAATTTAATGAGCTTTGTCACTTCCTATTTGGATAAGAAATTACCAGGGGGTAGCAACACTTCTCCGATAGTATCGCAATGCTGCTGTAATGCCCTTCCAAACGAGAAAGCTGTATAATCAAACTATAAACGCAACGATTAATTACCATAAAATTACCCATTACCTGTATGCCAGCATCTTTATAGAGGTTCTATGAACGTGTTTTCAAAACGAAATTTTCTCACAAACCATCTCCTTAAAAATGAAGACTGGTTATCTGTTTTTCTCGCTTTTCTCATCTTGCTCCTATCAGCAGTTGGCATCTTAGGTCCACACGGAATCAATATTACTTTTTAATATGATTAAAACAGTTGAACCCTCCTCCACCCCAGGCTCCACTCGGCTGGCGTCTGTTTTTCCTGTTGTGCCAGGGCTGCTGCTCGTTGGCCTGCTGTCCATCCTGGCCTGGTGGCTAACCAGGCAGGTGTATGCGGTCACCCTCCCCTGGAACATCCCTGGGAAAGTATTGGAATATCCCTTATGGGCCGCGCTGGCCGGACTGGTGGGCAATCTGGCGCTGCGGCTGACTGGTTTGCGCGAAACCTTCCAGCCAGGCATCCGCACAGAGTTATTCTTAAAGATTGGCCTGGTGCTAATGGGCGCCGGGATCAACCTGGCCCTCATCGCTCACACTGCCGGTGGCGCTATTTTGCAAACCCTGATACTGGTTACCAGTGTCTTTTCCTTCTCCTGGTGGCTTTCAGGCAAACTGGGGCTGGAAGATAAACTACGCGCAGTGATGTCCACTGCCCTATCGGTATGCGGCGTTTCAGCAGCCATTGCTGCCGCCGGTTCGGTTTCGGCGCGCAAAGAACAGGTCACTTACGTGACTGGGCTGGTGATCCTGGTTGCGCTTCCCATGATGGTGCTGACACCCATCATCGGTCACGCCCTACACTTACCAGAGACAGTTGCCGGGGCCTGGTTTGGCGGGAACATCGACACCACCGCGGCAGTTATTGGCGCCGGGACCATTTACGGAGAACAGGCCCAGAAAATAGCTTCAATTGTCAAATCGACTCAAAATACCCTGATTGGCCTGGTAGCCTTCTTACTGGCCCTATACTTCACCAACAAGAACAGTGAGGATAGTGGCAAGATCAAACTGCGTGTCATCTGGGAACGCTTTCCGAAGTTCGTACTGGGCTTTGTGCTGGCCTCACTGCTCTTCACGCTCGGTATTATCGATGGAGGCAAAGGCTCGGCCATCGACGCGTTGAAAAACTGGGCATTCACCCTGGCCTTTGTTTCGATGGGTTTAGAGCTTTCGATCATGGAATTCCGCCAGATGGGATGGAAACCGGTCGCCGTTTTCTTAAGCGCCACCGTGTTCAACACGCTGCTGGCGCTGCTGGTCTCCTGGGTGATTTTCACCTATCTCTTCCCCGTTACCATCTGATTCTGCTCATCTTAACAGGTTCTTAATGGTTTTGATGCCAGTGTAAATTTCACCTGAGTTGTCTCCAATCTAAGGGCGTGGTAGAATCATATCAGGACCATTTGTGCCGTTCTCTTGGTGGCCGGCCTGTTTTCAACCTGACCATCCAAATCGACAAGTGGTTCTGACAACAATGGTTCTGAACCTGGAACGTTTTGGCTCTATAAGAACGTTCACATGACCCTGGAGAAATTAAAATTAGCGTTCGTTCGTTTGCCTGGCAAGACTTAATAACATTCTATCGGTACCGGCGGCAAGTCCTCTGTACCGATATCGCGCAGGCCCTGACGCACGGCAGTCCAATCGGCCCGATGGCCTTTTTGGCCCGGCTGCACCCGGCTGTTGAAACCTATACGGGTGTTTTCCTTCCTGACAATGGCAAACCTCCTCTGATTGGGCAAATGCAGTATGCCTCAGGGGAACGCTCGGCGCGATTGGTTTACTTAATGCCTGGCAAAGCGCTGGATGATATTGGCCTGGTTTATCTATTAGAGAACATGGCCGCTCAGGCAGGCGCCTGGGGCGCTTTCCACCTGTTAGCTGAAATCGAAGAAGATAGTATCGCCATGGATGGCGTTCGCCGTTCTGGGTTTTCGGTATATGCCTGGCAGCGTATCTGGCAGTTCCACCCAGAAATTGAAAACCATGCAAACGAAGCGATCTTGTGGCACCCAGCGACCAGCCTGGATGAAAATGTGATTCGCAGCCTGTACCAATCCCTGGTTCCGCCCCTGGTGCAGTCGGCTGAACCGTTAACATCACGGCGGCTGCAAGGTTGGGTTTACCGGCACGAGGGCGAAGTGATGGCCTATATTGAAGGCATCTATGGCCCACGCGGCGTCTATCTGCAGCCGCTCATCCATCCCGCTGTGGAAAATGTCAGTCATGTCATCGCTAACTTCTTAGTTCGCCAACCGGGGCTGCTCAACCGCCCTGTTTATGTTGCTGTTCGTTCTTATCAAGCCTGGTTAGAAACAGTGGTGCGCGATTTGGAATGTCAGGTTGGCCCGCGCCAGGCGCTGATGGTAAAGCACCTGGTAATTCAACAAAGGGCTGCGGTACTGGCAGCGCGACACTCAGTCCTCGAAAAATATACGCCTGAACCCACCGTACCTCTTGTTCATAACTCCACTACCCTGCAAGAGTAAAGAGGAAGTTGAATGTAAGTTAGCACAATGTGGGGGAATAACAGTGGCAAAAGCGATATGAAGAAGGTACAATAAGTTTTTACATTTTGTATTAATGTAAGAGGTTTTACGCAAGATCGTATGACACAAAGACGAATAACGGATGATCTACAAGCACTACTCAGTGTGCTCCCTCCAAGGATTGCAGAAGCGGTCAATGAGGTCAATAACAACGATAACCTGATCGAAATCGTTTTAGACCTGGGCCGCCGGCCGATGGCGCGTTTTGCCGATGGCGAAGTGATTCTTTCGGAGGAAGAAGTTACCCGCGTGGATATTGATTACGTGGTCACTCGCATTGGTGACTTTGACGCGGATAACCGCGCCGGTCTGGAAAGAACGCTGCACCGAATTTCGGGCATTCGCAACCGGCGAGGTACTATTGTTGGCCTGACCGCTCGTGTAGGTCGGGCTGTTTATGGCACAATTGATATTATCCAGGACTTGATTGAATCTGGAAAAAGCGTGCTGATCTTAGGCCGCCCTGGCATCGGCAAGACGACGATCTTGCGTGAAGCAGCGCGGATTCTGTCCGAAAAGAACCGGGTCATCATCGTCGACACTTCCAACGAAATTGGCGGTGATGGTGATGTTCCCCACCCGGCAGTTGGAAACGCTCGCCGGATGCAGGTGGCTACCCCGTCGCTTCAGCATGAAGTGATGATTGAGGCTGTGGAAAATCATAACCCTCAGGTCATCGTCATCGATGAAATTGGGCGTGAGCTGGAAGCCATGGCGGCCCGCACCATTGCGGAACGCGGCGTGCAGCTCATCGGCACCGCGCATGGGCGCACGCTCGAAAACCTGCTGCTCAACCCCACCCTGTCTGACCTGGTAGGGGGCATTGAAGCAGTGACCCTTTCGGATGAAGAAGCTCGCCGGCGCGGCACGCAGAAGACGGTGTTAGAGCGCCGCGCGCCGCCTACCTTCGATGTGTTGATCGAAATGCAAGACCGCGACCGTCTGGCTGTGCAGCCTGATGTCTCCGCCGCAGTCGATGCACTCGTGCGCGGGAATCCTTTACCACCTGAAATTCGCTTCCGCGATGCCGACGGTGAAGTTCACGTCGAAAAGCCTCCTGTGCCTGCCGTCACCCGGCAGACAGCGCAGCAGCCAGGCGGATTCCGCCGTTTGGAAGGAGGTCCGGGCGCTGGTGTGGCTGGACCAAGAACAAGCGCGCGCGAACCCGTACCCACGCGCCCCTCAGCCATCCTGTCTGCGGTGAGCGAAGATGCTGGCCTGGGCTTACCTGCCGAACTGCCCCGCAGTCAAAACGCGCAGGCCACGCAGCAGCCAATTCGGATTTACCCTTATGGGGTCGCCCGCAACCGGCTGATGCAGAGCGCCAAACGAATGGCCGTTCCTGCCATTGTAGTGAAAGATCTGGCAGAAGCGGATGCGCTGGTTACCCTGCGCGCTTACTATCGCGGTCGCCAGCAAACCATTTTGGAAGCGGAACAGCGCGGCCTGCCCATCTATGTGCTGCGCGCCAACACCAACAATCAGATCGAGCAGCTTCTGGCCGATATCTTCAACCTCTCGTTGAGCGCTGCCAGCCCAGAAAGTTGGGATGATTACACCGTGCAAACACAGGCGGCCATTCAGACCGTTCTGAACGGTGAGCGCTATGTCGATCTGGAACCTGCTTCCGCACCCATCCGGCGTATGCAGCACGAAATGGCACGCCAGGCGCATCTGGTCTCGCATTCCTATGGTAAGGAACCGAACCGGCGCGTACGCATTTACCGCGAGTAAATATGTTTATCACCTTCGAAGGCCCTGAGGGCAGCGGCAAGACCTCTCAGATCCAGCTGCTGGCCGAATTCCTCCGGGAAAAGGGCTATAACATTGAAACCATGCGTGAACCAGGCGGCACAGAAATTGGGAATCAGGTGCGCGAAGTCTTAACGCGCCTGGATAACACGCTTATGCATCCTCGCACCGAGATTTTGTTATTTCTGGCTGCCCGTGCTCAGTTGGTGGAGCAGCGTATCCGGCCCGAACTGAGCACGGGTGCCCTGGTCCTATGCGACCGCTACGCCGACTCGACCCTGGCCTACCAGGGCTACGGTCACGGCACCGACCTGGACCAGCTCCACCAACTGCTCCTCTTTGCCACCGGCGGCCTGAAACCCGACCTGACCGTGTTACTCGATATCCATCCCGAAGTAGGGCTGCTTCGGAAAAAGCACGGCGGCGAGTGGAACCGGCTGGATGCTTACGAACTGGCTTTTCACCAGCGCGTCCGGCAAGGTTATCTGCAACTGGTACAGCAAGAACCCCATCGTTGGGTTATGATTGATGCGAGCCAACCTTTTGAAGTTGTACAATCGCAAATCCGGGAAGTAGTTTTGCAGCGGCTGTCGACCCGGGTATCATCAAACGCTGCCTAAAATCCCTTTTATAGAAAGAAAGATTGATGCGTAAACTGTGGTTCTCTCTGATGATAGCGGCTGCAGTGCTGCTGTCTGCTTGTGGGCAGGCGGCGTCACCCACGCCTACCACCGGATCCACGGGGGCTGACCTTCCCACTGAAGACCCCTCGGCTGTCAAAATGACCTGCAACGTGGTCAGCATGCTGCCCACCCCTGAAGCAACAGAAGCATCCCTGTTCCCCGCCCCCAGCGACGATGACTGGGTAAAGGGGAACCAGGAGGCGGCGGTTACCTTTATCGAGTACAGCGACTATCAGTGACCATACTGCGCTCAGCTTGCGCCCGTGATGGCGCAACTCTATGAAAAACATCCGGATGAAGTCCGTGTCGTCTTCCGCCACTTCCCCCTACCGAGTCACCCGCTTTCACTGACGGCAGCTTATGCCAGTGAAGCGGCAGGCGTGCAAGGAAAATTCTGGGATATGTCGGAAAAGATCTTTGCCGAACAAGGCAACTGGGCCGCGCTAACGCCCGAGCAGTTCGAGCCCTGGTTGGTCGATCAGGCGAAAGCTCTTGGGTTGGATGAGGCTAAGTTCAAAGAAGATCTTCAGAGCAAGGCCATTCAAGATAAGGTGCAGCAGGCCCAACAGCGCGCGCTGGATATTGGTCTGCCCGGCACACCTTTCCTGGTCATCAACGGACGCCCGTACCAAGGCCCTATGGATCTCGCCAGCCTGGAGTTGATTATTGACCTGTTTAAACTGGAAAAGCGCCAGTTTACATACTGCCCCCCCATGCAGATCGACCCGAAAAAGCAGTACATCGCTACGATTTAGACCGAAAAGGGTGATGTGAAAGTCCAACTGCTGCCTGACAATGCCCCTCTGGCTGTCAACAGCTTCGTTTTTCTGGCCCGGAATGGCTGGTTCGACGATATCACCTTCCATCGTGTGCTGCCAGACTACGTCGCGCAGACGGGCGATCCCAGCGGATCAGGTTTTGGTGGCCCGGGGTATACCTTTGACAATGAAATTTCAGACCTGAAGTTTGATAAAGCAGGCCTGATGGGAATGGCCAACTCCGGCCCTGGCTCCAACGGCAGCCAATTCTTCATCACCTATGCTGCCGCCCCTAACCTGGATGGCAAATACACCATTTTTGGTGAGGTGCTTGAGGGCATGGATGTGCTCAAACAGCTAACTGCACGTGATCCCTCTCAGGGTGGCACGCTGCCGCCAGGGGATAAGATCAAAACCATAACGATTGAGGAAAAGTAATGCAACAGCCTGTCGGGCGGAATGATCTCGCAACCATCTTACAGCTCCTGGTCACTGGATTGGGACTGATTGTCTCGCTTGTCGCGGCGTTTTTTCTGGCTGCCTTTGGACTGGCGGGGATACTTGGCGAGGTTGTTCCGCTCGATCAGGCAGAGCCATTGTTCTTTATGGCCTGGGTCGCTGCGCTCATGGCAGTCCTGGCCTTGCCTTCACTGGCCTACAGCCTCATGCGGGTGATGAACCGCGAACCCCGTTGGCTCAGCACACGTGGACCTTTTGGCTTTGGGTCAGCCAGCCTGTTATTTCTGCTTTGGCCCTTCGTACTGCTCTTAGGCAGCCAACTGCAAACGATCCAACAGGTGGCCTGGCTGGTCATGCCGCCGCTGCAAATCCTGGCAATCGGCATTCCAGTTTGGTGGCTGATCGAAGTGGCCCGCCGGAAGCTGCCCATACGCAGCCCGAAACGCGGTTGGGGAATCTTTAACATCACGATGTTTGTCTCCACCCCCACCGCGATTATCGTCGAACTGGGTGTCCTCCTGCTGCTGGCGGTGCTGTTCATTGCCGCCATCAGTCTGCGTCCCGAGTGGTTGCAGGCTGTGCAGCAGTTGGCGATGCGCTTGAACGGAAACCCAGACCCGCAAGAATTGATGACTCTGCTCCGCCCGCTGCTGCGCAATCCATTCACCGTTTACGGTGGCATGGCGCTAATCGCTGGCGTTATACCCATGCTAGAAGAATTAATCAAACCAATCGCGCTTTGGCCGTTAGCCGGGCGTCAAATTACCCCAGCAGAGGGCTTTGCGGCGGGGGCGTTATGTGGTGGGGCCTTCGCCCTGCTGGAAAGTCTGCTCAATCTCGCGACGCCGCTCGCTGAAGGCTGGGCCGGTTTAATGGTTGGCCGGTCAGGCACCGCCCTGCTGCATATTACAACCACCGCGCTGATGGGTTGGTCACTGGCCTATGTCTGGCGTCACGGCACTTACATCCGCCTGGGGGTAGGTTACCTGCTCGCGGCTGCCCTACACGGCATGTGGAATGCCCTCAGCATCCTCCCAGCCCTGGATGTCGTCCTGGAAAATCCCCCCCAATCGATGCAGTGGCTGATGCGTGTTGCCGCCATTGCGCCCTTTGGGATCGCCGTACTCGTCATTATTCTGTTCCTTTTATTGTGGGGAGGGAATCAGATCCTGCGCAGGCAGCCTGAAGCACCCTATTCCCCTACGCCTTCCTCTGATTAATTCAATTAGGAGACAATTTATTCATGGAGACGCTGAAAACAGTCATTGAGTGGTTCATTAACTTTGTTTTGCATATGGATGAGCAACTGCCGCTCATTATCGCCAGCATCGGCAGTTGGACTTACCTGGCACTTTTCACCGTGATTTTTATCGAAACCGGGCTGGTCGTCATGCCTTTCCTACCCGGCGATTCGCTCATCTTTGCGGCGGGCGCTATTTCAGCAAACCCCGAAGTAGGGCTAAACCCCGTTCTGCTGTATGTCCTGCTGGCCGGGGCCGCTATCCTGGGCGACACTGTCAACTATTGGATTGGTCATTTTATTGGTCCAAAGGTATTCAACAGCAACGTGCGCTGGCTCAAGCGGGAGTATCTGGAACGCACCCATGCCTTTTATGAGAAACACGGCGGCAAAACCATCTTCCTGGCGCGTTTTATCCCCATCATCCGCACCTTTGCCCCCTTCGTCGCCGGTGTTGGGCGCATGCACTACGGCTACTTCATCAGTTATAACATCATCGGCGGTTTGACATGGACCGGTCTCTTCCTACTGGCGGGGCACTTCTTTGGAAACTTGCCAGTGGTTAAAGAAAACTTTTCGCTGGTTGTGCTGGCAATCATCGTCCTTTCGCTCGTTCCTGCGGTCGTTGAAGTCGTCAAGGAACGCAAAGCAAAACCAAATGCTGGCTTAAAGTTAAACGATGAGTTGCGAAACCCTGTGGTCTATCCTTAATTTTCTACTCCGGCTGGTATCTCACGTTGAATACTACGGCCTAGAGCACCTTCCCAAAGAAGGGGCAGTGATCGTTGCTACCAACCACATGAGCCGGATGGATACGCTTTTCCTTTTCATCAACCCGGCTCGCCCAGATATTACTGCGTTGGTGGCTGATAAGTATCTCAAGTATCCCGTCTTCAACTGGATACTCAAAATTGGCGGAGTCATCTGGCTGGACCGCGATAAAGCTGACTTTGGCGCCTTCCGAAAAGCGGCAGAAGCGCTCAAGGCAGGCGCTGCCATGGGCATTGCCCCAGAAGGCACACGCAGCACGATTGGGCAGTTGCAAGAAGGGAAACCCGGTGTGGCGCTGCTTGGTGCGCGCACGCAAACCGAGATCGTGCCAGTGGGCATTGCGGGGACAGAAAGCTTCTTCCGCAAGCTGCTCACCTTGCGCCGCCCGCACGTCATGGTTCGCTTCGGCCCGCCGCTCATCCTGGCCCCGCTCCAGCGTGAAACGCGCGATGAACAGCTCAAGAGCGACACCCAAGAAATCATGATTCGCATTGCCTCCCTGCTGCCGCCCGCCTATTGGGGCTACTATGAGGGCAACCCCAGGCTGAAAGAATATCTTCAGCAAGCAAAGTAAACGAGCAAGAGGTGGCGGTAAAGATCCGCCGCCTCTTTTTTTGGGTGAGGCAAACAACTTGCCTGCAAAATTGTCTGGATATACAATCCATTTTAATCACGATTTTGTCCAGGTGAGCTGATCCTGTCTGCCAGCAGCAAAAGAGCCGCTTCCTCCAACGGACCCATTCGCCTGGGCGCCTCCGGCTTTTCCAGGGATTGGTGATATGAAAATTCATCCGCTCCTTCAGGATCCAAACGCTGTCCTGGTGTTTCAAACCTCCCTTTCTGAACGGGTTCATTGGGAAGATTACCGTACAGCAGCCATGCAAGTCATGGCTGCTATGCAGGTTGAATTAGAGGATGAAAAAGCGGTCATCAAGCCTAACGTGACCTCTGGGGAGCATTTCGCCAACCCAGATTTGGGCATCACTACCCATCCTGGTTTCGTAGAAGGAATGGCGCTCTATTTACAAAAACATGGTGTGCGCCGAAAAGCCGTTACCATTGTAGAAGATCCGCGCAATTCCGACGACAACACGCCCCGTCACTGGTTGGGCACCGGTTATGAACGTGTGGCCCAAACCACAGGCGCGCGGCTGCATAGCCCCAGCACTTATACATGTGTTCGTAAGCCGGTACCGCACCCACTGGCGCACCGACTGCTCAACGTTAGCCGCCTGGCAATCGCCCCCAATACCATCTTGTTTAATGTACCCAAGCTAAAAACCCACAACCTGGCGATCACAACCCTATGCATGAAAAATCTGATGGGCCTGGTCAGCGTGTTCGAGCGTCACTACTGCCTGCAAGCCTGGCAAGCGTTCCCCGAGCCAGACCGTTCGAACCAGCGCCCGCGCCACGAGTGGATGAGCCAGGAACTACACGAGCAGTGGCAGACAGGGCTGGCGCACCGACTGGTCGATACGGCGCAAATCATCCAACCAGCCCTCAACATTGTCGAAGGCATCATTGGCCGCGAAGGGACCGGGTTTCAGCGTGGGCGCAACCGCGCGCTGGGGATCATGGTAGCTGGCGTAAATATGGTTGCAGTAGACAGCCTGGCAAGCTACCTGATGGGCTTCGACCCGCTCCGCCTGATTTATCTACAAGTGGCTGCCGAGGCTGGTTTGGGAGTGAATGACATTCCCCGCCTGAAAGTTTACACGCCACAAGCTGGCGAATTGATCGCCTGCTCAGATGTTCCTGCGCTGCGCTTTGATCCTCCCTTCCGTGTCATCTCGAACGTGATGGGGGAAGACGCAGATCCCTTCCATTCCAACACCCGTGATGCCAGCGACTTGCTTTGGATAACAGGCAAGACAAACTAAAAAAGGAGATGCAAAATGGCTTTCAACATCAAGAAACGCGGCAGACTGACCTACTACTATGAGGGCGAGCATCCAGTACTCTCCTCGTTAGTGACTGAAGAGCAGCCCAACGGCGACCTGGAGATTTACTTTGCCGGATTGACGGGCGGCTATTCGGCGAAGGGCGTCTTAGGCCTGGATGAACTGGTAACAATGGATCCCCTGCGCGAGATTCCCCTGGTCTTCCAGTGTTGGGAAAAGTGGCTGAAAGACGCTGGGATTTGCGACTCGCTGAAGGATGTTGACTTCACCGAAATCCATGCCTTTGGCTGCCAGCCCAAGTCGCCCAACCCGCTGGTCGACCCGGCAGGTTACGCCGCCGAACAAGACCGCCTGCGCAAGGCTTACTTTGAGGCTTACCAGGGCTTCTTCCGTGATTATCTACCCGATAACGGCGTTCCGGCTCGCTTCACTGTCCATCTGGTGGATGTGCCCGATAAGGCCGCTTCCTACGAATTTTACGGAACAGCCCTTTATCAACAGTCGCTCCAGAAGAAATCAGCTTAAATAAAAAGGAAATGGCATGACTACTGCTCCTGCCAACAGCACCCAGCCCTACGATCTGCTGCTGAAAGGCGGCCACGTGATTGATCCGGCCAATCAGGTAGATCGCCTGATCGATCTCGCCATCGCTGGCGGAAAAGTCGCGGCGCTTGCCCCCGATATTCCCCCCCACACCGCCGCACAAACCATCGATGTTTCTGGGTTGTACCTCACCCCTGGCCTGGTCGATATTCACACCCACGTTTATCCCTTCCGGCCCACGCCGACCACCTACGTCGAATGCGTGAACGCAGATGCCCACCTGTTCCACGCTGGTGTCACTACCACTGTAGACGCAGGCACATCTGGCTGGAAACACTTTCTCGATTTTAAGGAAAACTTTATCGACCGTGCAAAAGTGCGCATCCTGGCCTTTCTCAACATTGCTCCTGGGGGCATGGTAGACGGCGAATCCGAGCAAAGCACGCCAGACATGAACCCTGCTACTGCTGCCAGCCTGGTGCAAACCTTCCCTGAAACCCTGGTTGGGATCAAAACCGCTCACTACTGGACCAGCCAACCCTGGGACGATCAGCACTACCCCTGGGCCTCAGTAGAACACGCCGTCGAAGCGGGGGAAATGTGCGGCAAGCCCGTCATGGTCGATTTCTGGCCGCGCCCACCCGAGCGATCCTACCCAGACCTGCTCCTGAAAAAACTGCGGCCTGGCGACATTCATACTCACGTGTTCGCTCAGCAGTTCCCTATTCTAAATGATGAAGGTCAGGTGAATGATTTCCTCTTTGAAGCCCGCCAGAAAGGCATTCGCTTCGACCTGGGGCATGGCGCGGCCAGCTTCTGGTTCCGCAATGCTGTCCCCGCTTTCCGTGGCGGCTTCCCACCCGACAGCATCTCGACCGATCTGCACATGAGCAATATTAATGGGCCGGTCATCAGCATGTTGAACACCATGAATAAGTTTCTCAACATCGGTATGCCGCTGAACGAGCTGATCCAACGCTCCACTTCCCTGCCCGCGCAATTCGTGGGGCGGGCAGATCTGGGGACGCTCTCGGTTGGCGCAGGCGCGGATGTGGCTGTTTTCCAAAAACAAGAAGGAAAGTTTGGCTTCACCGACTGCGGCAAGGCCAAACTGGTGGGCAGCCAAAAACTAGAGTGTTTGCTCACCTTGCGTGCTGGGCAAATTGTTTACGATCCCACCGGCCTGAGCATGCCCGAATGGGAACAGGCGCCAGCGCCCTATTGGAAAGCCCCTACTCTCCAGCACTAACTTCGCGAACCGGAAAAGGAACCCCAAAATGGATATTTACGACGAGCTGGGTGTCCGCAAGATCATCAATGGGAATGCAACCCTCACCGCCCTCGGAGGCTCGCTGATGCCGCCCACGGTAACCGAAGCCATGGCACAGGCGGCTCAGCACTTTGTAGAAATCGACGTACTTCAAGAGAAGGTAGGCGAGAGGATTGCCGAATGGACCCACAATGAGGCTGCCTATGTTTCCAGCGGCGCGGCTGCCGGGTTGGTGTTGAGCACGGCTGCCTGCATCGCGGGTACGAACCCCGAAAAGCGCGCTCAACTGCCTTACAGCGACGGTCTAAAAAACGAGATCATCCTGCACAAATGCGGACGGGTTGGCTACGACTTTGCCATCCGCCAGGCAGGCGGCAAACTGGTAGAAGTCGGTGACGATCAGGGCGCCACGCCACAAGACATAGAAGTCGCCATCAATGAAAACACGGCAGCCATCTTTGTCTTCTACAAAAACTTGCTGATGGATGGCCAGGTTGCCCTTGAGCAGCAGATTACCATCGCGAAAAAGCATGGCCTTCCCATCGTCATCGATGCGGCCGCCCAAATTCCACCTGTCGAGAACCTATGGTGGTTCACGCAACAAGGCGCGGACCTGGTGTTGTTTAGTGGAGGCAAAGGGCTGTGCGGTCCGCAGAGCAGCGGCCTGATCTTGGGGCGCAAGGATCTGATTCAAGCCTGTGCCTTCCATGCCTGTCCGCGTCCGTTTGTGGGCCGGCCGATGAAAGCTGGCAAGGAAGAGATCGTAGGATTGATGACAGCTGTGCGCTGGTATCTGGACCTGGATCATACTGCCTTGATGCAGACTTACGAAGAACAGGTTGGAAGGGTCATCGAAGCCTTTGCTGGCGACGCCTGTATCACCGCTCGCCGCAGCTTTCCTAGCGAAGCCGGGCAGCCCATGCCCCGCGCTGAACTGCTGTTGGATGAACCCAAACGCGGCATTACCCGGGATGAAGTTTTACGCCAGCTTCTGGAGGGCCGCCCAGCCATCTCTCTGGCCCCCTCTGGGCAACAGGGTCTCTTCATTAACCCGCAGACTCTTCAACCCGGGCAGGAAGGCATCATTATCGAGCGGCTGAAAGAAATTCTGTCTACCAATCGCATCCAGGTTCAGACGGCTCACAGCCAGCAGTAAAAGGACCCTGATGTAAACGCTCTTGTTCTATAGGATAGACCTCCTGCTTTCGCTGCGGTTGCAACGCTAACTTAGGGCAGGAGGTCTATCCTTTTCAGTTCCCAAATCGGCCTGGAGTTGGCCGGAGGCAGCCGCCAGGTACGCCAGAAAACGGACCGGGTCATTATCTTCCGAATCCAGAGAGATCCAGGCGAGTGGAAACGCCCCCCTGGATTGTTCATACATGGCAGTAAGGCCTTATTGATTCTCATAGGACTCAATCCTCAGAATACGATTAGAATTGAGAGAGCCATGTTTAATACTGTGCAATCTGAAGCCGACCGGTCGAAAATCCGGTCTTTACCCTGGCACCTGGCCCACGGAGCCTTGACCAGTATTTTCTTCCTGTGGACCTTTGGCGGTTCTGTCTTCTTGCTCTTTTTGAGCGAATTGGGCCTGCCAAAAGGGCAAATTGGCGTGATGCTTTCATTCTTCCCTTTCAGCGGCCTGTTAGCCCTGATGTTTGCACCATATGCGACCCGGATTGGGCGGAAACGGGTTTTCCTGGCCTGTTACGGCGGGCGGTACTTCGTAATCATCAACTTGCTGCTGCTGCCCTGGATCTTGACGCACCTGGGGCAATCTGGCGGGATCGCTTTCGTCTTTGGCATCATGATACTCGTGGCAATTCTGCGCGCATTAGGCGAAACCGCATACTACCCGTGGTCGCAAGAGTTTATCCCCAACAGTGTGCGGGGCACATATACCGCAGTCTTCACCGCGTTGAGCACTTTTGCTTCAGCAGCGGCCCTGCTCGTGGCAGGAGCGGTGGTGGGGGCAGGGACTGGGCTAGAACGCTACCTGTGGTTAATCGGGTTGGGAACAGTGATCGGGCTGGTAGGAATTATCGTGATGAAATGGGTTCCAGGGGGCGCGCCGGACCCACGGGAGGGGACATCCGCATCTCACTACGCCAATATGATCGAAGCGCTTCACAACCCCAACATGGCAGCGTATCTGAGAGGGATGGGCGGGGTGATGCTGGGCAGCGTGCTCCTGACCAGCTTCCTGCCGTTGTATCTTAAAGAACAACTTGGGCTGCCCGCCGGAACTGTGGTGATCCTGGATACAGTCGTAATGGTAGGGGGCGCGCTCTCCAGTATTTTGTGGGGCTGGACAGCCGACAGGATCGGAAGCCGTCCGGTCTTAATGTCATCTCTCGCTGTTGGGCTGCTGGTTCCAGCCGGCTGGCTGTTCCTGCCCCGGCAGATCGCCAACCCGGTGATCTGGTGCGGGTTGTTCTACTTTTTATATGGTGTGGTTGCAAACGGCTCGTCGATCGGAGCCGGTCGGCTATTATTCAATGGAGTCGTCCCACAAGAAAAGAGCACCTCGTACACGGCGATCTACTATGCCTGGATGGGCCTGACTGGTGGGACCGCGCCATTGTTAGCCGGGGGGATCCTTTCTTTCAGCGCAGGGATGCGGGCGCAGTTCGGAAGGCTTGTGGTCGACGGTCATACACTGCTGTTTCTGCTGGCCTTTGTTTTGCTGGTGTACGGTCTTGTTGAATACGGGCAGGTAGCGCCAGATGATATCTACAGCACGCGCGCAGCCATCCGGAAACTATTTACCCGGCTCACGGCGCGGAGAAGTTAGTGGAACGGCGCTGCGCCTCACCAGGCGCAGTATCCCCCGTCGATCACCAGGTCGCTGCCGGTCATGAAATCTGAGACTTCGGACGCCAGGAAAACAACGGCGCCTTGCAGATCCGTCACTTCGGCCATCCGCCCGACAGGAGTGAGAGCCATCCAGTGCGGCAGCATCTCTTTGCCCTCAGGCGTTTGAAGCAAATCATCGACTAAACGCGTGCGGGTATACCCAGGGCTGATACTGTTGACCCTGATCCCACGCGAGGCCCATTCAGTCGCCAGGCTGCGCGTTAAGTGCAAAACGCCCGCCTTGGAGATGTTATACGCCGATTGATTTTGGGGCCGGTTGACGATGTGCGCCGACATCGAAGCGGTGTTGATGATTTTCCCATACCCCGCTTTCAACATCACCTGGGCTTCGGCCTGGGCGGACAGAAAAACGCCTTTGAGGTTGACGTTCATCATCTGATCCCACTCATTTTCACTTTGGGTTTCAGCAGCGATCCAGGCGCCAACGCCAGCATTATTAACGCCGATCGTCAGACGCCCCCATCGTTCTATCACAGCGGCGACCATCTTCTGTACCTGGTCGGCCTGACGCACATCCGCTTCAATCGCCAGGGCGTCGATGCCCTTGGCTTTTAATTCCGCCACGACTTGCTCCGCTCTAGAGAAAATGATATCGTCGACGGCGACCGCCGCCCCGGCTTCTCCCAGAGCGTGCGCGAAGGCGCGCCCAATCCCCTGCCCCCCACCCGTCACCAAAGCGACCCGGCCGTCCAGGCGAAAGCGTTCCAGGATGGGTTTTGATTGTAAAACCATATCAGCCATGATTATTCTCCTTCTTTTCTCTGAAACACTGTATGAATAGGGGGGATTTGTTCGCTATGCTCATGAAAGTATAGCATTGATTTTCAAGAAGGCGAAAGCGCTGGCTTCAATGGACTTTTACACCGCCCCAGCTAACGGATAACAACCGTCACGGGCTGGCATGGCGTTGGAATTAGAGCGCAAGAAATGGATAGCCATAGCCAATGGAAACAGCTATGATCTGCATAAGGAAGTCGACGTGCAAACCAAACTTTAAATCCAGACAATAGCCGCTCTGGGTGATTAGATTTGAGGTATAACATGAGAATGGAAGTCAATCAGGGTCGTCTTTTTGAGACACCGGAAGAACGCTGGCAAGCGGTCGCAGCGCGAGAAGCCAGCGCCGATGGAAAGTTTTTCTACGCTGTTAAGACGACCGGCAATTACTGCCGGCCCATCTGCACTTCGCGCATGCCGAACCGGGAAAACATCCGCTTCTTTGATTCCCCACAGGCAGCGGAATCAGCCGGTTTTCGCCCCTGCAAACGCTGCCACCCAGACCAACCCTCTGCTCAAGAAAACCATACGCAGCACATTATCCAGGCCTGCGAAATGATGGAACAAGCCGATGAATGCCCCTCCTTGCAGACACTCTCTGAAGCGGTTGGGTTAAGCCCCTTTTACTTTCAACGCCTATTCCGAAAAATAGTGGGCGTGACCCCGAAGCAGTTCTTTACGCAAAAAAGATCAGTGCGCGTCCAGGCCAGTCTTCCACTCGGCGATACCGTCACCGAGGTGCTATATGAAGCTGGTTTTGGGTCCAGCGCCCAGTTTTACAATCAGGCTGAGGAAATCTTAGGCATGAAACCTGTTGAATACCAAAATGGCGGCAAGGGAGCCCGCATTTTGTATGCCATCCACCCTTCTTACCTCGGCTGGGTTTTAATCGCCGCGACCCAGGTTGGCATTTGCGCCATTGAATTTGGAGATGATCCGCAGGATCTTGAAGAAACCTTGAAAACGCGCTTTCCACTGGCAGCGTACACAGAAGAGGATCCGTTATTCTCCAGTTGGGTAAAAGAGACACTAACTTTCCTCGAACAGTCTGCGCCCAACTTAGACCTCCCGCTGGATATCCAAGGGACAGCCTTTCAAAGACGGGTTTGGATGGCGCTCAGAGAAGTTCCACGTGGAACCCAAGTGAGTTACTCCGAGATTGCCCGGCGCATAGGGCAGCCGAAAGCAGCGCGAGCTGTTGCCCAAGCTTGCGCCGCAAACCGTTTAGCGATAGCCATCCCATGTCACCGCGTCATACGAGAAAACGGCGAACTGGGCGGCTATCGCTGGGGTATTGAAAGAAAGCGAAAGCTGCTCGAACGGGAAAGCACAAAGGAATAAAGGGCTTGTGGCTACCTCTCCCGCCACTTCCCCCCAAAGATCACAGTGTCAACTCTTCGCGATCCTCGGAAGATGAAGCCGGCGCCTCATTGTTCTGCTCTACCCAAATCGCTGCCTCAATCCGTTTCGAGATCTCCGCGACTGTACTCACTTCAAAGAATGTCCGCAGTGGCAGGTCCACCTGATAAGATTTCTCGAATGCGAGACAGAATTTGCGTCGCGAGCAGAGAGTGCCCTCCTAATTCAAAGAAGTTATCGTTGACACCGATGGGGCGCGTCCCCAAAAGATGCTCCCAGATCTGGGTAATTTTCTTTTCGACTTCGGTTTCGGGCGCGGTAAAGTCCGTCGAGATGTTGGGCCGGTTCTCTGGCCCACTCGGCGATGGCGCTGCTTCTACAGCGGCTTCTTCGGTTGAGTCTTGCTCCGCTTTTACAAGCTGCTGCGCCCTGGATCTTTGCAAAGAGATGAGCAGATCCACCGGAATAACGACTACCTGTGAAACAGGATGGGCTAACACACGCTTGAAAGCTTCGGCGCCTTCAGTGGAATGGATTGATCTGCTTAATAATTCCTTTCTTATGCCCTTGAGTTCGATCCGGAACGACTGTGTTTACTGCCATGCCCACATCCTGCCAGGCATCCCAGTTAACTGAGATCACACGCGGACTGGCTAGATTGTGGTTCTTTTCAAAAGCGAAAGCATCTAAAAAGGCATTGGCGGCGCTGTAATCAATCTTCCCCGGTACGCCAATGACTGCGTTGATCGAAGAACATAACAACATGAAATCGAGCTGCTGCACATCCAGCAGACTATCGAGCACCAGCGTGCCGTATACTTTGGCAGAGAGGACCGAGGCGGCCTGCTGCGCGGTTTTCAACTCGAGCATTCCCACACCTAGAACGCCAGCAGCATGGATGACACCGTTTACCGAACCGAATTTGCGCGCAGCTGCATCAGTCACAGTCCGCATTTCTGTTATATCAGCAACGTCAGCATACGCCAGAAGCACTTCGGAGCCTTGCGCTTCTATTTTCTGAATAGCAGCGATTTTTTGGCTGGTAGCGTCCTGCGCCTCATGGCTGGCAAGCCAGTCAGCCCATGCGTTCCGTTCAGGCAGCGCAGTCCTTCCGATCAAGACCAGACGCGCCTGATAATCTTTTGCGAGGTAGCCGGCCAGGGACAACCCAATGCCACCTAAACCGCCCGTAATCAGATAAACACCATTCTTGCGCAGCGGCAGGCGTTCCGGCTGGGTCTCCGGGAGTGGAGCAGGGGTATAAGTTTGAACCCAACGATGACTTCCGCGATAAGAAGTAAACGGTTCACCAGGCGGTGATTGGAACGCTTGCAAGATATGCTCGATCAAGACCGTTGAGTTCGTGTCTTCCAGGTCACCGGCTGGTAGGTCGATCCCTCGGCAGTGAATATTCTGAATCTCTTGCGGAATGACCATGAAAGGGCCTAGGGCAGTGGCTTTCGCCGCACAAATGGACTCGTTCCCGATCACCTCGAACAGTTCAGACGTCAGAATGAGCAGTTCCACTGGGGATAGGATGCCGCTAAGGGCCTGAGCCAATCCGAACAAGCTGTAAAAACCTTTCCGTTGCAGATCCTTTACCTGTTCAACTTCCAGGCGCGCAGCAGATTTTTCGGTGGTCAGCCAGGCGTGTATGATTCTGCTGGGCGCAAGCCCCAGGCCAGTGAGCGCCTGAAACAGCGCCGTGTAGTCGTCGGGCGAATCAGGTGCAATGGTATAAACCAGGCTGCTGACTTGCTGAAAACGGGATCCGGGCAGGACAGTTACGACCGGGCTGCCCTTCCGCTCCAAATGCGCAGCAATGGCCTGCCCAATCCCGCCGGTTTCGCGGAAAATCAGGTAAGTTTCCGGTTGACCATCAGGCCGCGCTTCTACGGCGGGCCAGGGCGCACGCTGCCAGGAGGGTTGGTAGAACCAGGTTTGCAGATCCTTTCGCTTCACCAACGAAAGGTTGTCCCCATTTAGGGGCGCCGCCTGGCCGGCCTTTGGCTCCACCCAGAAACGCTGGCGTTCAAATGGATAAGTGGGCATCGGGACCTTGTGAAGGTCTTCGCCAGCATGAAACGCAGACCAGTCGATGCTAGCGCCGGACAGCCACAGGCGCCCGAGCGCGTCGATCAACACCTTCAGGTCAGACGCTTGTTCTTGCGGGTGGCGCATCGAGGAAACAACCGCCTGGTTAGCAGGTTTGGCCGAATGCTGGCGAACCAGTGAACTCAACGCATGCCCCGGGCCAACCTCCAGAAAGACCCAGGTATCCTTAAAGAGGGTCTCCATGTCTTGTGAAAACCGTACCGTTGACCTTAAGTGCGCGGTCCAGTACCCCGGATCGACTGCTTGCTCAAGAGTAATCCAGTTGCCAGTCAAGTTTGACAGGTATGGAATAGACGGCTCGTGCATCTCGACTTGACACATGCATTCGGTGAAAGCCGGTAGAATGGGCTCCATCATGGAGGAATGGAAAGCGTGCGAGGTATGCACCCGCCGGCAGGCAACGCTGCGTGCAGCAAGCTGCTCCTGCAGCCGCTGAACTTCATCGTCTGGCCCAGATACAACGCACATCTGCGGACCGTTAATCACCGCCAGCGAGAGGTTGTTACTGAGTAAAGCAGTGACTTCTCGTTCTGGCAAAGGAACAGTGAGCATGCTGCCAGTGGGCAAACCCTGCATCAGCCGCCCGCGCTCAGCCACCAGCGCCAGTGCATCTTCCAAAGAGAAAACACCTGAAAGGCAGGCCGCCACATATTCGCCGATGCTGTGACCAATCATCGCTTTAGGCTGCACGCCCCAAGACATCCACAGTTTAGCCAGCGCGTATTCGATCACAAACAAGGCTGGCTGGGTAAGCCAGGTCTGCTGCAAGAGTTGTTGGGACTGCTCTTCCAGATTCTCTTCAGGATAAAGGATCGTCCGAAGATCCAGGTTCAGATGGGATTTTAGAAGCTCAACGCAAGCATCCACAGTATCGCGAAAAACGGGTTCGCAGTCATACAATTCGCGGCCCATCTGGACGTACTGCGAACCCTGCCCCGAGAACAGGAAAACGACTGGCAGATCTTTCGACTCCTGCTGGGCAGTAAAGACGCGCTTTGGGTCCATCGTTTCGAGCGCCTGAGCCGCGTCTTCCTTCGCATTAGCAGAAACGATCCGCCGGTGCGCGAAGGCCTTCCGGCCCGCTTGTAGGGTGTAAGCCGCGTCAGGCAGACTGGCTTGTGAGTCTTCTCGCAGCCAGGCGGCGAGGTTGCGAGTCGCCGCAGCCAATGCGGAAGCGCTTTTGGCCGAAAGCACCAGCAGATGCTCCGATCGGCTGGCTTGAGACGCAGGCTGCTGCGGTCCTTCTTCAAGAACAACGTGCGCATTTGTACCACCGATGCCAAAAGAACTCACCCCAGCCCGGCGCGGAAGCTGGTCTGTCTCCCAGGGCATGAGCTGTGCGTTTACATAGAAGGGCGAGTTGGCAAAGTCAATGCGCGGATTGGGCTTTTCGAAATGCACTGTGGGTGCAATCATCTTATGCTTCAATGAAAGCACTGTTTTGATCAATCCCGCGATCCCGGCTGCGGCATCCAGGTGGCCCATATTAGATTTAACAGAGCCAATGGCGCAGAAGCCTTTATCCGCTGTCCCTGTGCGAAAGGCCTGGGTCAGCGCCTGGATTTCAATCGGGTCGCCCAAGTCAGTGCCTGTGCCATGGGTTTCTACGTATGTGATGGAACGCGGGTCAACGCCAGCCACCGCCTGAGCCATCAGGATAGCCTCAGTCTGCCCATCGACGCTCGGCGCTGTGTAACCCACTTTGAGCGCGCCGTCGTTGTTGATGGCGGCTCCACGAATGATCGCGTGGATATTGTCGCCGTCGCGCAGCGCTTCAGACAGGCGTTTGAGCACCACAATACCGACGCCTTCACCCGGAACAATGCCCTGGGCCTTATGGTCAAACGGACGGCAGTGGCCATCCGGGGATAGGATCATGCCAGGACTGTAGATGTAGCCCCCAGTGCGCGGCGAACCTATCGAGACGCCGCCAGCGAGCGCCATATCGCATTGATAAGTCAACAAATTTTGAAAGGCCAGCTGGACAGCGACCAACGAGGTGGAGCAAGCCGTTTGCAGATTAATGCTGGGGCCTTTAAGGTCAAGCTTATAGGATACTCGGGTAGTAAGAAAGTCTTTGTCGTTGCCAAGCATCACCTGATACCCCCCAGCAGCCTCCATGGCATCCGGGTTCGCCAGCAAGTTGGCGATCAGGTACGAATTCATGCTCAGGCCGCCAAAAACACCAATAGAACCGGGGTAGCGTTCGGGATCGGAACCAGCATTTTCTAAGGCTTCCCATGCGCATTCCAAGAAAAAGCGCTGCTGCGGATCAATGGTTTCAGCCTCGCGTGGATTATAGCCAAAGAAAGCGGCGTCAAACAAGGCCGCATCATCGAGAATGGCACGGGCAGGGACATAATTGGGGTTGTGAATCGTTTCGGGTGAGATGCCGGCAGCAAGAAGCTCCTCTTCATTAAAGAAGGTAACTACTTCTCGACCTTCCTTTAAGTTTTGCCAGAACTCATCCAAATTTCTGGCCTGAGGGAAGCGGCCGGCTAACCCAATAATTGCTACGGCTTCAGGTTGTTCACTATTAAAATCCTGAGTCATCGTTCGCTGCCTCCGCGGTTTCCTGGTCTTTCTGATCGACGCTGGCGCTCCAGAGCAGCTTTCTGCATCCTTGCTCGCTCGAGCACCTGCTGGTTAACTTTCTCATCTTCTGGCTGCGACTGCTGTTGAAGTCGCTGCGCCAGTGACTGGATGGTCGGATACTGGAACATTTCAGCAATCGTCAGATTGTAATTGAACTGTTGGCAAATTAGATTGTGGATCTGCACCATCAAGAGCGAGTGTCCGCCAAGTTCAAAGAAGTTATCATCAATACCCACTTTTTCCAAGCGAAGTTTCTCTTGCCAGATGCTCGCCAACATACGCTCGACCTCATTACGAGGGGGCGAAAAACTGTTTCCGAGTTCAGGCCGGTTGGTTTCAGGAGCAGGTAAAGATTTACGATCCACTTTCCCGTTGGGAGTCAATGGGAGTGCGGCTAAAGTTACAAAGATCGCGGGGATCATATAATCGGGCAGATGCTCTTTCAGGAACAGGCGCAGGTCACTGATCGTCGGCGCGGGCGCTGAAGGGTAGGCTGTCAGGTATGCAACCAGGCGTTTGTCTCCTGGAGTGTCTTCCCGGGCGATGACGACCGCCTGGCGTACAGCCGGGTGGCGCGCCAGCACAGTTTCAATCTCTCCCAGTTCAATACGGAACCCGCGCACCTTCACTTGATTGTCAATGCGGCCTAAGAACAGGATGTTCCCATCCGGCAGATAACGAACAAGGTCTCCAGTACGGTACATACGCGCGTGTGGATCTTCTACAAATGGGTCTGCGAGGAATTTTTCGGAGGTCAGTTCGGGGCGGTTGAGATATCCACGCGAGACACCATCCCCCCCAATATACAACTCGCCCGGCACGCCTACCGGTACAGGTTGGCGCTGCTCGTTTAGAACATACGTGCGCGTGTTGGCAATGGGGCGTCCAATGGTAATGATCTCGTTTTTGCTGCGGATGGGGCTGGCGGTAGACCAGATGGTGGTCTCGGTGGGTCCATACATATTCCACAGCGAGCCGCATCTTTCAACCAGGCTTGCCGCGAGATCCGCCGGGAAAGCTTCTCCACCGCATAGGATTTTCAAGGTTTGGCTGCCCTGCCAACCAGCCGCCAGCAGCAGCCGCCAGGTAGCTGGCGTGGCCTGCATAATGGTCGTGCCAGATTGTTCTATAGCGCGCCACAATTGTGTGCCATCTGCGGCGGTTGCGCTGCTTACCAGCACCAAACGCGCGCCAGTGATGAGGGGTAAATATAGTTCCAAACCTGAGATGTCAAACGACAGCGTGGTCACCGAGAGCAGCACATCCTCGGCAGAAATCCCTGGCTGGCGCTGCATGGAGGTCAAGAAATTGACCACGTTGCGCTGAGTCACCTGCACACCCTTAGGCCGGCCCGTAGAACCGGAGGTATACAGGACATACGCCAGTTGGTCCGGCTTGACTGTGCTGGCAAGGTCTTTACCATCGCACAGTGCGATGACCGCCCAATCCCTGTCGATACATACCTTGCGAATGTTCTGCGTAGGGAGCAGCTCGACCAGCGCCGTTTCGGTAAGCAGCAGCCGGGCGCCAGAATCTTCTAACATGTAGCGCAAGCGATCCACTGGGAATGCCGGGTCCAGCGGAATATAGGCTCCACCGGCTTTCAGAATACCGAGCAGGCCCACCACCATATCGATGGAGCGGTTCAGGCAGATCCCTACCAATGTTTCAGCCTCCGCGCCCAAATCTTTGAGATGGCGCGCCAGGCAGTTCGCTCTGTGGTTCAGTTCGCCGAATGTGATGGAATGGTCGCCAAAGGTGACAGCGATAGCATCTGGTGTGCGCTCAACCTGAGCTTCGAACAACTGCTGGATACCCATCTCTCGCGGGTAGTTGGCCTGCGTATCGTTCCAATCCTGCAAGATCTGACGGCGCTCTGCCTCAGCCAAAAGGGGCGCTTCGCCAATGGTTTGCTGAGGATTGCCGCAAAACGATTCAAGCAAGGTGAGGAAGTGTTGGGCCATGAGCTCGATTGTGGCAGGTTTGAATAACTCAGTATCATATTCAAAACCTCCCATCATGCTTCCATCTACCTCTTCATAAAATTCCAGAGTAAGATCAAACTTGGCTGTCTTGTTATCAATCATCACCAGTTCGAAATCAACCCCAGGCATCGATTTTGACTGGAATGGGATATTTTGCAATATAAAGAACACCTGGAAGATAGGCGTATGGCTGGTACTCCGTTCTGGCTGCACCTCTTGAACGAGCATTTCAAACGGCACATCTTGATTACTAAAGGCCTCGAGGGCAGTGCCCCGTATCTGAGCAAGCAAATGATCGAATGTTGGGTTACCAGAAAGATCAGAGCGCAGCGCCAGGGTATTAACGAAGAGGCCAATCAAGTCTTCTGTTTCAACTTTGGCTCGGTTCGCAACCGGTGTGCCAACAATCATATCCTCCTGCCCTGAGTAGCGGAACAACAGCACTTTATATGCCGCTAACATCACCATGAAGAGCGATGCTTGATCTCTCTTGGCAAGCTGCTTTAAACGCTCCAGCAAAACCATAGGCAGGGAGAAGCGGTAGTTCGCGCCTTTATTAGTTTGGAAAGCAGGCCGTGGATAATCAGTAGGCAGTTCAAGGACTGGCAAAGAGCCCTTGAGCTTTTGTTTCCAATAATCCAGCTTGCTCCGCATCGTTTCAGGGCGCAGCCAGTTCTGCTGCCAGACTGCATAGTCTGTATACTGAATAGCCAGGTCTGGCAGCGGAGAAGCCTTGCCCATCAAGTAAGCAGTGTATAAGAGCTGCAATTCATTGATAAATACCGTCGCGGACCAGCCATCAGAAACGATATGGTGCATGTTCACCATCAGCCAGTGCTGGTTTTCCGCCAGTTTGTATATCTTCATTCTAAACAGCGGATCGATAGCGAGTCGAAATGGCGTCCGTACCGTAGAAATGATATTCTCGCGAGCTTTGTCTTCAATGGTTTCATCTTGTTCATTAGACAGGTTAATAACGGGCAAGGTAAAAGCATCAAAGGGACGAATCACCTGGTAGGGTTCTTTGCCAGCGGTCGATACAAAATTAGTGCGCAGCGAATCATGCCTGCGAATGATTTCCGCAATGCTTTGTTCTAGCACTGGCAGGTTCAACGAACCATTCATGGCAATAACAAAGGTAACCATGTAGGCGACGTCATTCGGATTAAACTGGTTCAAGAAAAACAAGCGCTGCTGTGAGAAGGAAAGCGGCAGGTTTCCAGGCAGATTTGCGGGCTGAATAGCTGGCAAATCAGTTCGGACAAAGTCAGATGCAGATGTCAACAGATTGATCAAAGCTGGTTTGTGGCGGATGAGTTCCGCTTGTAGAGCGGGGGTCAACACACCGCTGGGCGCGTTGATTTTTAATTTACCTTGATCTACTGTGATCTGGATATCGAGTTTTTGCAAGTGAGCGATCAGTTCGTTAAGATTCATGTTATGTAACAAAAAGGATGTATCGGGAATAGGTTCTGATGGATTTGCAACCATCTTTTCGATTAAACGGAAAAGATTTTTTTGAAATTTCTGAATGGAGGGGGCGTCAAATTGAGACTGGCTATATTTTAGCACGCCGCTAAAAGTGCTACCTGTTTCGGCAATTTGCAGCGCAAGTGTGTATTGGCCTTCTTGCTGTGGCAGATAGTAAGGCGTCAACACCAGCCCACCAAAACTTACCATACTGTTTTGTTCATCAGCGGTAAATAGTGGGGCAAGGCGTTCAAATCCCTGGAGTCGTTGGAAATCGAGCATCACCTGGAAAATAGGCGATTTTCCACTGACACGTGGAATGCCCATCCTTTCGACAAGCAGCGGGAAGGGGTAGTCCTGGTTCTGCATGGCCTGGATGGCAACTTCGCGCACCTCATTCAACACTTGGCGGAAAGTATGGCTCGAGGTTAAGCGTGAGCGCATCACTACCATATTGATAAAATTGCCAATAATCCCTTCAAAACCAGTCTGGCTGCGACCCGAAACCGGGCAGCCAACGAGGATATCCTCCTGCTGCGTGTAGAGCATGAGCATAATTTGGAACGCAGACAGAAGGGTCATGAATAAGGTGACATCTTCTGCTCTGGCAAAACTGCGAATTTGGTCAGATAGCGGGCGCTCAATCACGAAGGGGAAAGACGCCTCATCTTCGGCTGCATTCTCAGTGGCATTCGCAGGGTGAGGAAACGCCATGTTTGGAAGCTCCCCTGCCAGCGTTTTAAGCCAGTAAGCTTCCATTTGTTTTCCTTCTGGACTGTCGATGAGACTGTGCTGCCAGCGAATAAAGTCTGTATAATCTTTCTCGGGTAAGGGGAAGCTTCCTTGATTGCTATACAACGCCTCAAGCTCATTCAGCAGAATCCCCACTGACCAACCATCCATCGCGATGTGATGTGCAACGATGAGCAGAACATGATCTTCAGGGCCAGCGGTAAACAAGCTAACCCGCAGCAGGGGGCCATTGGCCAGGTCGAACGGCAAGCGATAAGCAGCTTGCACCTGTTCGTGCAAATCTTGCTCGCCCCATGCTGATGCATCGATGATCTCCAAGATCTTAGCCGGTTGTGCCCCGATCACTTGAACAGGTTCTTCCCCGTCCAGCTGGTAGGTCGTGCGCAGCACAGGATGCCGCCGCATTAGTTCTAGCAGCGCGCGCTCCAGTGAGGAAACGTCCACGGTAGAACGGACGCGGGCCGAAAAACTCACGTTATACGCGGCGCTGCTGGGATCAAGCAAATTCGTGAACCACATCGCTCGTTGGTTATAGGACTGCGGGTAGATAAGGGGAGTCTCCTCGTGTTCGAAATAGATTTCGGGCACAGAGCGCAATTCCTCACCCTTCGGCGACTGCTTTTGAGAAAGCAGGTTTTCCGCGATCTTTTCCAAAACTTCGTCACAAATCTCGCCAATGACTGGTCCTTTTAGCATCTGCATGATTGGGATCGTTACATGCAAATCATTTGCGATGCTGTTTTTAATCTCAAGCGCCATGAGCGAGTCTAACCCAAGATTAGCGATCGGTTCGCTGGGGATAAGCTTTTCGACAGGTAATCGGAAAACACGCGCAATCAGCGTGTAGAGGTGATTACGCACCAATTCCGGGCGTACTTCGGCGCTGGCTTGCAGGATATGCTGATAAAGCGTCTCTTCGTGTGCTCCCTGTACTTCAACGCCAGATTGTGTATTGATCAGCTCACTCAGGAATGCCCGGGGTTGCCCTTCGCCTGTTTGTGCCATTAAACGCCAGTCGGCGGGGAAAATGCCTAACTGTGGGGAATCCTGATGGAAGGCGAGTTCGAGAGCCCGCAGCCCTTGCTCAGGCATGATGAACTTCATCGCCCGGGATTGGTTAGCGATGCGGCCCTCGGTAAAGTCCGCTACCATACCGACCTCATCCCAAAAGCCCCAGTTGATGCTGAGCGCGGGTAACCCTTTGGCTTTACGGAAGTAGGCTAAGCCATCCAGAAAGGCGTTACCAGCAGCATAACTGGCAGCAAACGGTGAACTGATCAGGGTAGAGGCAGACGAGTAGAGCACAAAGAAGTCGAGCGGTTCATCTTTAAGCAGAGTATGCAAAGTCCAGGCGCCGCTCACTTTAGGCTGCAAGATGGCGCGCATTTCTTCCACGGTTTGATCCTGGATCGTTTTATACTGAGGAACACCGGCAGCGTGGATCACACCTAGAATAGGCAAATTGGTTTTACCGTGAAAATCATTCAAAACAGCGTGCATCTGCTCCTGATTACCCACATCCGCCACATAAGGATAGACGGATGTACCGGCTGCCTTTAGGAGACGGACCTGGGCAATGCGTTTCCCCAGGCGGCTTGCGGGTTCGACACTTTCCCAGGCTGCTTCATCAGGAATACCCGAACGACCGATCAAGAGAATATGTTTCGCACCCCTTGCGGCGATACGTTGGGCAGCCAATAAGCCAAGCCCCCCAAAGCCGCCGGTAACCAGGTAGGCTCCATCCTCACGACAGACAATTTGATCTACCTGACTGGTAATTCGTTTGTGGCGCAACCGGGGAATATACCGGCTTGCAGCACGGAATGCCAGCAGATCTTCACTCCCTGGCTGCCGTATGGCTTCAAAAAGACAAACCGCATTTTCGGACGAGCTGGAGGCTGCGTCTAAATCAATCAACCCACCCCATAGTTCTGGATGCTCACTGGACAAACTGCGGCCAAAACCCCACAGCAAGGACTGGGTGGGTTCGACGAATGCGCCTTGCTCAACAGGCTGCCCCTGACGAGTTGTTAGCCATAACCTGGGTGATATCCCAACCTGTTTGAGCGCCTGAACAAGCAGGAGTACGTTTTCACAGGTGAGGTGCTGTGCCGTTTGGATATCTTCCAGGTTGTTTTTCTCTAACCCGGCAGCATCCAGGCCCCACAAGTAAACCAGGTGGGTGGGAGCCTGCTGTAAATCTTGCAAGATGACCTGAAGGGTACTCTTCCAGGAGTTTACCTGCTGTGTATGGATATGATAAACGTGCTGATTGTTTTTTGCGTAAACCTCTTCGGGATAAACCAGGGCCGTCGTAACGCCTGCTTCGCGCAGTTTTTCGGCAAGTTCTGCCCCAATTCCCTCACGATCGGCGAAGATAAGCCACGTTTGTTGGGCCGATAGGGAAACAGGCGCGTCTTTCCTGGTACTATCTGCTTCCCAAACGGATTGGTAGAACCAATCGTCAAGGGTAGAAACCAGCGCCTGCTGAGCATGTATATCAAGATAGTAGAGATGCGCGCCAATCGTTTCGGAAACCAGGTTTCCGGCTTCATCCCATACTCGCACTGTACCTACCAGGATATTGTCGGCTGTAGATGCGTCAGGAGTGACTTCAGCATGTGCCCATACACGACTGCTCTGCGGGCTGCGATAAAAGCGAATCTCGTCAATCGCGCCGCCCACAAAAGCGCCGTCTGGGCTTATTTTTCTCCCGAATGCGTCCGCGGCGGCAACCAGTACATGACCGGACGCGTCGGCCAGGGCAGGATGGAAAACAGTTTCTGTATGCTCGTAACCTTCCTGATCGCCAACCTGACTGAGCGCTTCGCCCTCTCCTTTCCACAGCTGGCGAATCCCTTGGAAAGCAGGTCCCCACTGGTTGCCTTTGAGGTGCTGCTGCTCATAGAATTCACGCGCAGAAACGGGTACCGTGCAGCGCTCGCGGAAGGCAGCTATATCTAGCTGTACAGCAGGTTTCAAGTTGGGCTCAATCCGAACATGACCTGTATGATTTAGCGTCCATTGAATGCGCTGCGTGTCGTCAACCAGCCGGCTGAAGATCTTGTAGGATGCCTCTCCCTCTGAAAGCAGGTTAAAAACAATCTGAATCTGGTAGGTGCGGTTGTCCCCAAGTACCATAATCTTGCGATTGTCAATTTCCGTTAATACCAGCGGTACATTGCCCCACTGCTGGCGGGCTGCCTCGAGGGCAATTTCCACATATGCAGAAGCTGGTAGGATAGCTGTCGATTGGATGCAGTGATCGAGCAAATAGGGGTATTGCTGACCGGAAACCTCACCCTCCCAAATGCAAATGTCTTCCTGAGCAGCGTAGTCCAGACGGCGGGTCAGAAAAGCACCGGTCATAGATGCCTGAGCGGGTTGGGCCGCAGCTGGTTGACTAGCTGTATCTGTCAACCAGTAGCGTTCGCGCAGGAAGGGGTGAGTAGGCAGATCGACAATGCCGCCCGGCAGGTCTTTTGTAAAGGATTTCCAATTCACATTTGCGCCGCGTACCCACAGCGTACCCACGCTTTCGAGGATCTGCGCCAGATCACCGCGGCTCTTCCGTAGGGATGGCAGCCAAAGCAAATTGTTCTCCGTATCTGTCAGGCAGCGGCGGCCCATGCCGCTCAGCACCGGAGCAGGCCCAATCTCGATAAATACCCGGCAGCCCGCATCATACAGCGCCTGGATGCCCTGGTAGAAGCGCACAGGCTGGCGAATATGCTGCCGCCAGTAGGCCGCCGAAGTAACCCGGCTGGTCTCCTGCTGACCTGTGACGTTAGAAATGAACGTGACTGTGGGGAGATGATAACGGATATTCTGAGCAGCGGCCTCGAAGGGATCGAGTGTGACGTCCATCAACGGCGAGTGGAAGGCGTGAGAGACCTTCAGCATCTGGGTCTGAATTCCACGCTGAGCGAAGATCTCCAGTGCGGCGCGCAAAGGAGCTTCCGCGCCAGAAATGACAATGCTCTCTGGCTCATTGAAGGCCGCCGTCGAAAGCGCACCTTGGAAACCAGCCAGCACTTCCTGCACCTGAGTTTCGTCCGCCATCACAGCAGCCATGCCCCCACCAGGGGGCAAGGCGCCCATCAACCGGGCGCGCGCTGCGATCAGGCGCAGGCCATCTTGCAAACTGAACACGCCTGCCGCACAGGCAGCCGCGTATTCTCCTACACTGTGCCCCAACACAGCAGCGGGCTCAATTCCCCACGATTTCCAGAGTTGAACCAGCGCATACTGGAGAGAAAACAGCGCCGGTTGAGTATAGCTGGTATGGTCTAACAGGGTTGTATCGCTAGTTGGATCGAACAGCACGGAAAGTAGTGGTTGATCTAGTTCCGCGCGCAGAATCTCGTCACATGCGTCCAGCGCCTGGCGGAAGACGGGTTCGCTATTGTAAAGCTGCTGGCCCATACCCACCCACTGCGAGCCCTGCCCGGTAAACAAGAACGCAATTTTTCCCATCCCGCCGCGTTCCACCTGTCCACTGGCTCCATTGGGCAGGAGCGAACCCTGCTCAATGGCAGTCAGGGCATCCACAAAATCGGCGCGAGAAGAACCGGTTAGCGCTAGGCGATGAGCAAACTGCGACCTGCCTGTCGCCGCGGTTTTGCATACGGCCTGGAGAGAGACATCCGTCTGGCTGGCGAGTTGGCGAGCGTAACGCCCGGCCAGAACAGCCAGGGCTTGTGGCGACTTGGCCGAAACTGCCAGCAGGTGAACAGACCTTTCGCCCATGCCTTGAACTGGCTCTTCACGTCCCGCGAGGGATGGTTCAGCCGGGGCCTCCTCAATAATCAAATGGGCATTCGTTCCACTGAAACCAAACGAACTGATTCCGGCGATACGCTTTTGACTTCCAGGCAGCCATTCCAACGATTGGGTAGGAATTTCAACCGGGAAGTCAGGCCATGGAATGGAGGAGCTTCGTTCCTGCAAATGCAGATGCGGTGGAATTTCCTGGTTGCGCATGGCAAGGACCACCTTGATTAAGCCAGCGATCCCAGATGCCGATTTTAGATGACCTATGTTGGTCTTGACCGATCCGATGACCAGCGGCAGATCTCGCGGGCGGCCTTCTCCCAGGACGATCCCCAGCGCTTCCACTTCGATTGGATCTCCGAGGGAGGTGCCCGTCCCATGCGCTTCCACATAACTGACCTGCGACGGCAAAACCCCGGCATCTTTCAACGCGGTGCGGATGACGGTCTGCTGGGCACGCCCACTCGGAACGGTCAGCCCACTGCTGCGCCCATCCTGGTTCACAGCCGAACCGCGAATAACGGCTAGAATCCGGTCACCATCTGCCAGGGCATCAGAGAGACGCTTGAGCACGATCATCCCGCATCCTTCACCACGCACAAAGCCATCTGCTCGAGCGTCAAAGGTTTTACAGAGCCCATCTGGGGCCATCATCCCCCACCCCGAAAAACAGACAAAGGGCTCGGGGGTCAGTGTGGTGTTGACCCCTCCCGCCAGGGCCATGTCGCATTCATGACTGCGCAAACTACGGCAAGCCAGGTGGATTGCCACCAGGGAAGAGGAGCAGGCTGTGTCTACCGAGACACAAGGCCCATGCAGCCCCAGCAAATACGCCAACCTACCCGAGATCACATTGAGCGCGCTGCCCGTGGCCGCGTATACGTCCATCTGAGCAGGATCGGTCAAACGTACAAGCTGACCGTAATCGTTGGTGGTGACGCCCACAAACACACCGGTCTGGCTACCCGATAGTTTTTCAGGTGGCAGCGCCGCGTTTTCGAGCGCTTCCCAGGCCACCTCTAGCGCCAGCCTTTGTTGTGGATCCATATTGTTCGCTTCGCGTGGTGAGATGCCAAAAAACTGCGGATCAAACTGATCAATCTGATCCAAAAATCCGCCAAACCACGCCACCGGTTTTTCGACGTCCAGGTTATTGAAGGCCGCTACGTCCCACCGCTCAGGCGGAACTGCCCGTACAGCATTTACGCCATTATGAAGCAGATTCCAGTAAGCCTCTGGACTGTCTGCTCCGCCTGGAAATCGGCAGCCCATTCCGATGATTGCCACCGGTTCTCGCTGTGCTTTTTGCATCGCATCCAGCTTCGACTGCATTTCATTCAGCGCGATCAGCGCATTTTTGAGCAGTGTTTTGCGGTCATTCTCTTGCTGGCTACTCATAAAGTCCCCTTTAGTTTCATGCTTAACAGCATGGCCAGTTCATCTTCCGAAAGATCGTCGATATCTTCGGTTTCTACCACGGCAGGGGATTCCTGCGCGGGAGCGGGAAGATCTGGCTGCTGTTCACTGGGCGTCAGGTTTCCCTGGATGCGCTCCAATAGATAGTCGGCGAGTTCCTCTACGGTAGGATAATTAAAGGTCAGCGTGCTGGGAAGCGTCAAAGCTGTTATTTTTTCAAGCCGTCCCTTTAATTCCACCGACATGAGCGAGTCAAGGCCCATTTCAAACAAGCCCTGCTGGGTATTAATTAAATCAGCAGAACTGCCAATGACACGCGCTACCTGATCGCGCACCCTGGTGATTAATACACGCTTGCGTTCTTCACTACTCATGCTCTGTAGTTGATCGATGAGCGTAGGCTCAGTGTTCACCACAGGCTGTACCGTGTTTTTCACTGGCTGTGGAGCGCGTAGATCGGCCACCTTTTTCAATAGTGGCATGCTGCGGCGAGTTTCGTAGAGCGCCTTAAGCTTCTCCCAATTTACTGAAGCGACAGTCACTTGCGCTTCCTGGTCAGGGTTGAGCAAATGCCCTAACAGGTCGAGCGCCACTTCGGATGGCATTTGTTCCATACCTGTCAGGTTGACGCGTTGCTTTTCCGCTTCTGAAGCGGCCCGCATAGTGTCCCATGTTCCCCAGTTGATGCTGACGGCTGGCTGTCCCAGGCTGCGGCGGTAATGAGCAAAGGCATCTAAAAAGCTGTTGGCGGCGGCGTAATGCCCCAGGTACTGAGAGCCAAGTAGAGCCGTCGTAGAGGAGAACATAACGAAGAAGTCTAGATCTGCATTCTGGCTCAAGTGATGCAGGTTCCAGGTACCCTGAATTTTGGGATGGAACATCGCCTGTATTTGCGAAGGTTTAAGATCGGCAAGCAGGACATTGGTGAGATCAGCCGCCGCGTGAATAATTCCGCGCAGAGGTGGCATCTGCTCGCCAATCAGTTGGAACAGCGAACGCGCCGCTTCCTGGCTGCCGATATCGACCGCCGGCGTTTCGACGCGCGCACCCATGCTTTCGATCGCGCGCACCGCTTCAATCTGACGAAGCCGGTCATCAGTGGGAGATAGGCTGTCCCACTGGTTACGGGGCGGCAGCCCCCTGCGGCTGACCAGCACCAGGTTCTTTGCCCCCTGGCGGGCCATCCACTGCGCTGTTTTCAAACCCAATCCGCCCAGTCCACCAGTGATCAGATAGCTGGCATCCGCTTGGAAGCGGATTGGATGCGCGGCGGGCAAGCGGCTCCTTTCCAGGCGTGGAACCAGGCGCTGACCGTCTCGAAAGACGACTTGATCTTCACCGTCGCCGTTCCAAATTTCAGAGAATAAGCGCGCAGCGTCATCGGCATCGTTGTTTCCTTCACACGCCACCAGGCCGCCCCACAATTCTGGCTGTTCGCGGGCAATGGTTCGTCCCAACCCCCACAACACGGCTGAATCTGGTAAAGGGAGTTCGCCGGACGCATTCACTGGTTGCGTATCGCGCACTGCCAGCCAGAGCCGTCCTTTTTGACCCTGGTTGGCTGCCAGAAGCGCTTGCATGGCATAAAGCGCGCTGCCACCCAGGTGGACCGCATCGTATGCCTCTGGGTCATTGCTCAAGCCGTGCAGGTGGACAATCCCCTGCACCTCCGCGCCGGTCACCTGCGCGGCATGTGCCAACAGGCGCTCGTAGCTGGCAGCGTCATCCAGGCGCGCTGCCCAGCAGTCCGCGCCCTGCGCAGCAAACTCACCCGCCTCAGCGCTGCTGCTACCAGTTTTCGGATAAATCTGCAAACAACGCTGTCCGTGTTGACGCAGGCTCGCGGCCAGGTGACTGCTTACCTGATCTTCATCCGCAGCAGAAAGGATGATCCATGTTCCTCGCTCGGCTTTCAGTTGTTCCAGCGGCGCCTGGGCGAAGAAAATTTCTTGTCCTGACAGGCTGCCGGTATCAGCGTCGGGGAGCGAGGTCACTTCGGCAAACCCGGCCTGCGCGAGTAAGCGCAGCCATGAGTCGCGAGAAAGCAGCGGGTAATCAGGACGCAGCCCGGCATCTTTAAACTGCCACCATCCTTCCGTCAGACCGAATGTCAGATCCACCCAGCTTTCTTTGCGGATCCCTTCGAGCAGCACCAGCAAACCACCAGGCGCGAGCAGCTTGCGGGCGTTTTCAACAGTCTGGCGCAGGTCTCCGGTGGCGTGGAAGACGTTGGCTGCCAGTACAATGTCAAAGGAACGCTCTGCGAAACCTTGCGCTTGCGGGTCTTTTCCGATATCGAGAATCTGATAGCGCATGAAGTTGGTATCGTGGAATGCCGCGCGGGCTTTTTCCAAAAACAACGGCGAGAGATCGGTGAAAGTATAAACCGCGCGGTCACCAGGTAAATGCGGGAGGACTGCCGCGGTCGTGGCTCCTGACCCCGCGCCTATCTCGAGAATGCGGACCGGTCCATCTGCCGGAACGTGACGGGCAACTGCCTGCGCAGCCAGCGCGTTGAAAGCCCGCGCGTACGGCGAACGTGCGTATAGATCTTCTGTGGCGCTTAGCGAACCCTGCGGGAAGAGCAGCGGAAGAACATCCTGCGCTCCGCGCAGCACATCGGCCAGGTTTGCGCCGCAGCGCGCAAGCAGCGTGATTTCAGGCCGGTAGGCAGGGAAACGACTGATCATCTCGTCCACTACAGCTTGCCCAGCGAGATCGCTGGTGGCTGAAGTGACCTGCCAGCCCGCTTCCTTCTTCAGCGCCATTACCATCCCGGCTTCACACAAAATCTCCATCATACGCTTGAGCAAAGGCTGGTAGCGAGGCAGGATGGGTAAGGCAGCCTCCAGATCTGCTGTCGATATATGCTGATCAGGTTGCAGTGGATGACCAAGCGCTTTAAAGGCCTCGAGAATATAGGCCGCGCTTAACCGGTCAAGTTGGGGGGCGAGGTCACGGTAAGCAGCATAATCTGGTTCACGCTCGTTGAGCGCCGCCTGCTCATGCAGCCCAAGCGCCAGCATTTTCGGTCCAGGCAGTGTTTCCAGCACCTTGGGTTCCCAGGCTACCCGGTAGAGCCAGTCTTCGGGCAGGCGGTGGACCGCTCGCATGAGTGTCTCCTGGTTGGCGCGTTTCAGTTGAACCCCATGCGCCTCGGCGACTAATGTTCCATCGGCGTCATACAGCCGTACGGTTCCATTAAAGATTTCCTGGTTTTTAGCCGGCATTGTCTCCAGAATCGTACTGGTTCCACAACAGCCGCCCCGGCGTGTGGTAGATGGCGATGCTGTCAATGCCAATGAGCAGATAGGCGGTTTGCAAGGTATCGCCGGGCAAAGGAGCGCCAATCAGGTGCAAACAGGCATCCAGAAAAGCGGGGTGAATATGATAGCTCCCAGATTTATCAGCCAGGGCTTCAGGCAAGATGACGCGCCCCAGCGCTTCACCATCTGTGCGCCAGATATGATCTAAGCCCTGAAAACGGGGACCGAACTCTAACCCCAGTGCTTGAAGCTGCTGGTAATAATCCTGTTTGGATATCTGGGTTGCGCAGCGCGATTGGATCGCTGCCAGATCCAGCCCCTGTGATGCAGGCTGTATCTCGGGTTGGTCTTGAATGAGAACATCACCGGATGCATGCACAGTCCATTCTTGGCGGCTTCCATCCAAGCTGACAATCTGGAACGCAGAACGGCCCTTTACAGCCGGTTTTAAGATGATCTGAACGGTTCGCTCGCCCTCGGCTGGCAGCAGCAGGGCTGTCTGGATACTGAAGTTCTCGATATGAAGAGCCGCAGTGTGCAGCGCCTGTTCAGCAGCCGTTAAAGCCATCTCCAAAAAGGCCGGTGAAGGAAGGATGACAACGCCGAAAATACGGTGATGCTCGAGAAAGGGCGGCCAGTTCTGGCTGAGATGGGTTTCAAATACAGTATCAGTCAGAGCCATAGATTGAACCTGGCGTTCGATCAATGGGTGAATACCCTTGTCATTAGGTCTCGATATATTCCGCTGCTGTGACGCGGAAGGATACTGTATCCAACAACGCTGGCGCTGAAATGGATAAGTGGGTAAGGGTAACCGCCGGGCCGCAGGGGAAACTTGCTCCCATTCGATCTCCACACCGTTTACCCAGGCCGCCGCCAGGCTATCCATAATTTGCTGCAAATCGTCCTTGCCTTCGCGGATAGAGGGCAGCCAGACCGTATCGTCGCTGGTCAGGAAGCGCTGCGCCATAGCAGTCAGCACTGGGCCGGGGCCAATCTCAATACAAACCTGATTCGGACCCTGGATAGACTGGATTCCTGCCGCAAATTGGACAGGTTCGCGCAGGTGTCTGCGCCAGTAAGTGGCACTGCAAACCTCGTCCTCACCCACAATGCGACCATACAAACTGGAGACGATTTCGATTTGCGGGCTGGAATAGCGGATCGTTCTCGCTGTCTGTTCGAATTCGTCCAGGATTGGATCAATCAATGGCGAATGCGCAGCCTGAGTGATGGTTAACCGGCGCGTTTTTACGCCAGAACTTTCAAACCGGGAGACGATTTCCTCAATCGCCTCGGTGGCGCCAGAGATGACAATATTCTGTGGACCATTGATAGCAGCGATTGAAACCTGTTTTGTATAGGGAGCAATCCCCTCGCGCACCTGCTCTTCAGGAGCAAAAACAGCCACCATAGTCCCAGGCTGCGTGAGCGAGTTCGAGCAGCCGCCCACGGGCTGCCACGAGACGGACGCCATCTTCCAGGCTGAATACCCCGGCAGTAACCGCTGCCGCATATTCGCCCTGGCTGTGTCCGATCATCAAGTCAGGAACTACGCCCCAGGATCGCCAGAGTTGTACGAGCGCGTACTGAATCGCAAAGGTGGCAGCCTGAGTGTAGACCATTTTATTAAACAGTTCAGTACTGTCGCCAGAATGATAGAGAATATTGACGAGCGGCTCGGGGAGGTAAGACTTAAACAACCGGCTGCACGCGTCCAATGCCTCGCGGAACACACGCTGGTTCTCGTACAGCTTACGGCCCATCCCCATCCACTGCGCGCCATTCCCGGTAAAGAGGAATACCGTTTTTGGACGGCGGTTTTTTGCCACGCCGCTGCGAACAGCCCCGTCCTCATTCCCCTCCGCCGCGGCTGCCAGCTTCTCTCTGGCTTCGGATAAAGTCGTATAGCTCAGCGCGAGGCGATGGTTGAAGGTTCCCCGCCCCGTATTGATCGTAAAGCTTACATCACACGGTTGAAGTTCAGCGTTTTGCGCCAGGTGCTGCTCAAGCTGGCGAGCCTGTTCCTGGAGCGCTGGCTGTGTACGCGCCGAGAGGCGCAGCATATGCAGTGGCTGGTTCGGCGCGGCGGTTGTTTTCTTCACTTCCTCAGGAGCAGCTTCGACCAGGATGTGGACATTGGTGCCGCTGAAACCAAACGAGCTTAATCCGCCAATCCAGCGCCCGTTGACCGGGCGCCAGGGAGTGCGCCCGGTCGGGACGGAAATGGGCATTTGTTCCCATGCGATGTAGGGATTGAGCGCTTTGAGATGCAGGTGGGGTGGTATTTCACGGTGTTGGAGTGACAGGATGAGCTTGATCAACCCCGCAACGCCCGCCGCCGATTCCAGGTGGCCGATATTGGTCTTGACCGAGCCGATCATCAAAGGCTGTTCTTGGCTATGATCTAGCCCCAATGCTTCAGCAAGCGCCTGTACTTCAATCGGATCGCCCAGAGAAGTGCCGGTTCCGTGCGTTTCCACGTAGGTAACGTCGGCTGGCTTAAGGTTCGCTTCTGCCAGCGCTGCGCGAATGACAGCCACTTGCGAAGGTCCATTCGGAGCGGTCAATCCATTACTGCGTCCATCCTGGTTGATGGCTGAACCGCGAATAACAGCTAAATTCGATCGTTATCTGCCACAGCGTTCGACAGGCGTTTTAACACAACCAATCCGCAGCCTTCCGACCGGACAAACCCGTCCGCGGAAGCATCAAAAGCCTTGCAGCGTCCATCCGGAGCCATCATTTTGGATCGAGATAGAGCCACAGTCGTTTCAGGTGAAAGAATGGCGTTGACTCCCCCAGCCAGAGCCAGACGGCAATCTCCCTTTTTGAGGCTGAGAATTGCCAGATAAATCGCCACTAACGAAGAGGAACAGGCGGTATCGAGGGTCAGGCTGGGCCCGTGCAAGCCGAGCAGGTATGATACTCTGCCCGAAATGACACTGTGCGCGCTGCCAGTGGAAAGGTACATGTCAGCGACCGAGTCACCCGCTTTTAACAATAACTGGAAGTAATCGTTGTTGCACGCGCCAATAAACACACCGGTAGCACTCTCTGACATGCGATCGGGGGCATACCCAGCATTTTCCAAAGCTTCCCAGGCCACTTCCAGAGTCAGGCGCTGCTGTGGGTCCATTGAACTGGCTTCGCGGGGGGTGATACCAAAGAACTGTGGGTCAAACTGATCGATATTATCCAGAAAACCACCCCAGCGAGTATTCATCGCACCGGGTTTATCCGGGTCAGGATCAAAATATTGGTCGATATCCCATCGCGATGAAGGTACTTCTTAAATCGCATCAATGCCGCCGCTGAGCAGATCCCAATAAGACTGCGCATCGTGAACGCCGCCAGGCAGGCGGCAGCCCAGGCCAATCACAGCAATGGGATCACTTTTCGCACCTTCGGCTGCTTCTAGCCGGGTGTTCAGTTCCATGGCAAGCAAAGCCAGTCGCTGTGGTGATAAACTTTGTATCCTCTGGATAAAATCACTCATGCTTCATCCCCTTTAAACTTCTGAGCCAGAAGGCGATCAATTTCTTCATCACTGAGTTCTTCGAGATCTGTAATCATATCATTCAGCGCGCCATCCCCAGACTGCTTTTCAACAGTTTCCGCAGCTTTGACGAGTGTGCTTTGATCCGTAGAATGGTCACTGTTCCGTTCATTTTCATTAAGACCCACCAATTCAGTGGAAAGGTAATCACAGATGGCGACGATCGTAGGATAGTTGAATACCAGGGTAGCTGGGAGCGCCTTTTTGAGTTTCAACCCATCGCTCAACAAGTTACGCAGTTCAATAGCCATCAGCGAGTTAAGCCCCATCTCATTTAATGGTTTGCGTTCGAGAATACTTTGATCATCCTCCAACCCCAACACGCGCATAACCTGTTGGGTAACAAACGCATTGAGCAGGTTACGGCGCTGCGCCGGAGCAGCCTGGGTCAGTTGATCTATGAAGGATGACCCGTTTGATCGTTCCACCCGCGAAGAAGCGTCTCGCGTGGTCGCAAGAATACTGCCCGTCTCACGCCGGAAGTTTTCCAGCAGGCGCGGCTGGCTGCCGCCCGCGTACTGGCGTAGGAAAGAAGACCAATCGAAACGGCTGACCAGTATTTGCACTGGCGTATCCTTTAAGAAATGCTTTACCAGCAGCAGGCCTTCTTCTGGAGTGATCGCCCCAATCCCCTGCCCAGACACTTTCGTATCGACACTGCGCGCTGCGGCAATTCCCACATCAGACCATACCCCCCAGTCAATACTAATCGCTGGGGAGTCCTTGTGCCCGGCGGTGCGCGGCGAGCGCATCCAGGAAGCTGTTTGCGGCGGCGTGGTTGCCTTGCCCGGGAGAACCCAACACGCCCGCGATCGAGGCGTAAAGCACAAAGAAATCTAAAGGCGTACCGGCTGTGAAGCGGTGCAAGTTCCAACTGCCCATTACTTTAGGGGCCAGCACCTTCGTAAACTTCTCCCAAGTCTGATTGGTCAACACACTATCTTCGAGCACTCCGGCCGAGTGGATCACGCCGCGCAGAGGGCGCAAATGCTGATCAATTTCGGATATAACCCGGCGCACATCTTCCTCTCGTGAGACATCACAGTGCATCACGGTGACCCGCGCGCCCTGCTGCTGCATGCGTTGGATCGCCTGGTTTGCCTGTTCGGATGGTTCGCTGCGTGCAGCCAGCACCAGGTCTTTCGCGCCCTGCTGCGCCATCCATTCGGCTGTTTAACAGGCCCAAACCACCCAATCCACCGGTGATCAGGTAGCTCGCATCGGGACGGATACTATTTTCCACCAACTCAGACGATACCTTCAGGATAATCTTGCCGATATGCCGCGCCTGAGCCATAAAACGGAAAGCAGCCGCGCCTTCTTCAATGGGGAAGGCTTTGTGCGGAAGCGGTTCAAGCTCGCCCGCTTCAAACAGGCTCAGGATGTCCATCAGAATACCGCGGATAAGGGCTGGGGTTTCCTGCGCTGTCTCACTCCAATCCACAATCGTATAGCGGCGATCTTGACCGAGCTGCGCAACTTGCTCTACGCTCAAATGCCCGCTCTTACCGAGTTCAATAAAATGACCTTCCGGGGCCAGAACCGCGAGGCTGCGTGGAATGAAATCGCCAGACAGCGAGTTAAGAACAACGTCGACGCCCTGCCCCTGAGTCAAATCCATGATTTCGGTGGCAAAGTCGAGCGTGCGCGAATTCATTACGTGAGACACCCCCAACGACTGGAGATAGGCCCGCTTTTCAGGACTACCTGCGGTGGCGAAAATTTTCGCACCAGCCCGCCGGGCCAACTGCACAGCCGCCAAACCAACTCCCCCCGCCGCCGAGTGAATGAGGATACGTTGACCCGCTTTAAGTTGAGCCAGGGTCTCGAGCGTAAACCAGGCGGTGATGAATGGAATGGCTGCGCCCGCCGCTTCTTCATAGGACAGACAGGCAGGCTTGGGAACGACCAGGTCTGCTGAGGTTGTCACATAAGTGCCAAAGGTGCTGGGAGCGACAGCAACCACCGGTTGACCAGGGAGCAAACCTTCGACGCCCTGACCCACTGCGCTGATTACACCCGCGCACTCCCCTCCTGGCACATCTGGTTCGGTCGAGACCATTCCTAACGCGTTCATCACATCTTTGAAATTGAGGCCGGCTGCAATCACACGAATTTCCACCTCACCGGGTCCAGGTGCGCGCCGATGCATGGATCGATAAGTGAGACGATCCATCGAGCCGCGCTTGTCAATAACAAGGTGCATCGGATGGTCAGGCTGAATGGACTCACTGGGATGATATGTGCTCTGCTTCAGGCGAGCCGCATACCGCTGGTTTGCCCGCCAAAGGATCTGGTTCTCACCACGTGGCAGCATGGCCTCCCGCAGCAGCACGTCCGGGTCAGTTTCCCGTGGATCCAGGTCCACAACAGCACAATGCAGTTCAGGATGTTCTAATTGTATTGTGCGCGCCAGTCCCCACATGGCTGCCTGGTGGGGATCACTCCCTTCATTGGGAAGCGACTGCGCACCCCGCGTAACCAGCAGCAGCGACGGAGAGGTTGGCTGGGTAGAGTTTTTGACCAGCGCCTGTACCAGGTGTAAGACACTAGCGCACGACAATTCTTGTAGTGGATTGAAATAGGGTGAATCCGCCGCGTTTTCCAGGTCCAGATTCGATAGATGGAGAATACCCTGACTAGGCCGTACCCTCTCGAGCAAATCCTGGAAGTGCTCCGGATTGGTGGGATCTACCCACCAGTTGTCACCGCTGTCTTCAATATTTTGAGCGGGCCGCACCACCACGCAGCGCTGACCGTCAGCGCGAATTTGATCGATCAGGCCGCCGGAAACGCCGGTGGAATCGGCGAACACGCACCAGCTTACATTCTGTTCCTGCTCCGGTGATACAGAGGCCACAGGCTTTTGGGCCAGGATCACATCCTGATCGACCGGTGAGCTGCTGCCCGGGATCGAAACGGGCTGGATGTACCCGGACTGTTTGAACAGGCGCAGCCAGCTTTCACGCCTCAGTAGGGGGCCGCTTTGGCGCAGGTCACGATCCGTGAAGCGCCACCAGCCTTCCGTCAATCCGAAACTGATATCGACCCAACGCTGTGGGGCAGTGATCTCCAGCATCACCAGCAGACCGCCCGGCGCAAGAATCTGGTTCAGGCGCGCGAGCGTCTGGCGCAAATCCGCAGTCGCATGGATGACGTTCGCGGCAATAATCAAGTCAAACTTCTCGCCAGACAGCCCTTGCGCAGCGAAGTCTTGCTCCAAATCTAGCACGCTAAAACGCATAAACGGGTACTGAGCGAACTTTTGCTGCGCCCGCGAAACGAAGTGCAGTGACACATCGGTGAAAAGATAGTCGGTCTGAGCGGCGGGCAGAAGTGGGGCCACATAGGCAGTCGTTCCACCGGTTCCCGCGCCTACTTCGAGGATCCGAACCTTACGACGTGAGGCGAGCGTTTCTTGATCTGACGATAGGGCCGCTCGAACCACCTGGCTTAACAGCCCATTATAGACATGCGACATGGGCGAGTGCTGGTAGAGGCGCTCCGCATCAGACAGATCGCCCTTCGGGAACAGTAGCTGAAGTTCATCTACAGCGCCTTTCAACGCGGCGTCCAGGCTGCGCCCACATCGCTCGGCAAATACAATTTCTGCCTGATAAGCGGGATGTTCCGCGCGCAAGGGCTGAACCAGGCTGGTTGGGTCGCTGGGCTGGAGAGGCATCAAAACCTCCCACCCATCCTGTGTTTTCTTCAGAAGGCCCTCTTCACTGAGGATTTCACATAGCCGGCTGAGCAAATCTGTGTAACGCGCTAAAACGCCAAGCTGCGCGGCGAGTTGTGCTGTGGTAAATCGCTCGCCGGGCGCTGGGGCCCACCCTAAACGAGACAGCGCCTGGACGATATATTGAAATGCAATCTCCTCCAGAGTGGGGAGCACCTGAAGCCCGTACACATTCAGTTCAGCCAAAACATCCTGCTGCGCCTGTATAAGACTGGCTGAGGCGGCGACCGTATCGGGTGTGACGAACTGGACAGCTTCCTCTGGAGTGATACCAGCTGGCTCATTCACTACAGCCTGTGCATCCAGCGGGGCGGGCACCCATTCGATATCATATAAGCAATCCACGAGATTCGCATGAGACAGGCGCAGCAGGGCGCTCGGGTCAGCTTGCTTAAACTGAAGCCCCTGAATTTCTGCGATGCCCGCTCCTTGCGCGTCGAGTACCCACAGGTCAACCGTCTGGATGTTAGAATCTGCGCCGCTATCTACCAGACGAGCATATGACCAGACAGGCGTTGTGTTTTCCTGAAAGTACTGGAAGCTGGAAATATAGAAAGGCAGGTATGCGCCAGAACCCTCTGGTAAAGCACTGGCAGATACCTGCAAAACCGCGTCGAGCGTGGCAGGGTGAAGCAGGTAACGGCCCGCATCGTCAGCGACGGCTTCTGGAACGCTAATCTTACCCAGCGCTTCCCCGTTCCCACGCCAGATGGCTTCCACACCCAACAGGCTGGGGCCAAACACAAATCCGCGCTCCAATAGTGCCTGCTGGTGGGTCTCGGCAGAGACACTTTCGGCACACCGTTTGTGAATATCTTCCAGGGATACCGGCAGTGGTTCAGCGCGGCTGGCTGACAGTTGACCTGAGGCATGTTTATGCCAGGCGTCCTGCAATGGATCGTAGTGGCTGTATATAAAGTTATATGCCCCGTCTTCATCAAGCGTCGCCACCAACTGCACGGTGCATTCATCCTGTTCTTCTACTGCTAAGGGTTCGTGCATGAGCAGGTCGTTCACCGTTACTGAACCCTTATGGAAGAGCATCTTTCCGGCAGCCAGCGCGCTTTCCAGATAGGCGGCAGCGGGCAAAATAGTCGTTCCAAAGACCCGGTGATCCCGGAAGAACGTATAATCTGCCGGACGCAGGTTTGCTTCAAAAATAGCACTGGGGGAAGCCGTTTTGATCCGCCGGTGAAGCAGCGGGTGAAGCTGCGCTTCAGAAGATGGCTCGCGCGGCAGTTGCGCATTGGCAGACTGTTTTGGCAGCCAGTGCCGTGAACGCTGGAATGGGTAGGTAGGCAGGCTGACTTTGCGGTGGGGCGCATCGTCTGGGAAACTGGACCAATCCACTGAGATCCCTTGCACATGCAGCCCAGCCAGCGTCGTGAGAATCTGCTGCCAGTCATCCACCTTAGGTTTGAGCGATGAGAACCAGACGACTGGATCTTCCACTGTGTCCAGGCAGCGCTGGCCTAACGAGGTCAGCGTAGGCGACGGGCCGATCTCGACAAAGATGCGCGCGCCTTGCTGGTAAAGCGTTTCCATGCCAGCAGCAAAACGCACCGCTGTGCGGGTATGCTGTCGCCAATAAGCAGCGTTAGCAGCCGTGTCTCCGCGCGCGAGTTTACCGCTGGAGTCAGAAACAAACGGAATGCGCGGCGCGGCGTATTTCACAGACTGCGCGGCCTGTTCCAAATCTGCTAAGATCGGATTCATAAGGTCGGAGTGAAAGGCGTGGGACACCTTCAACATCCGCGCCTGGATCCCCTGGGCTTTAAGCGCCTCAAGAACGCACTGCACATCCTGGGCAAGCCCAGAGATTACCGTGCTATCAGGCGCATTAACCGCAGCAATCGACACAGGCACAGCCAGCGCGTTAATTTGCGCGGCAGTGGAAGCTTCATCGGTGAAGACTGCCGCCATGCACCCGCCCGCAGGGAGCGAACCCATTCGCTTTGCCCTGGCGGCGATCAGCCGCAGGCCATCTTCCAGATTGAAGATTCCTGCCGTGCAAGCCGCGGCATACCCACCCACGCTGTGACCGAATACAAAGTTAGGTCGGATTCCCCATGATTTCCATAGTTCGACCAGCGCCATTTCGATCGAGAACACGGCTGGCTGAGTGTAGGCTGTTTGATCCAACAGCGCCGCATCTTCTGGCGTGAGGCCAAAGATCACCGAGAGCAGCGGCCGGTCGAGCAGCGGTTCGAGGATTGCGCTGCAATGATCCAGCGCGGCGCGGAAGATAGGCTGGGTTTGGTAAAGCTGGCGGGCCATTCCGCTGTACTGCGCGCCTTGGCCCGTAAAGAGAAAAGCGATCTTAGCCGGATCCCCACCAGGGAAGACTCCACTGGTGATGCCCTCAGCGGGTTTCTCGCTCTTAAAGGCGGCCAGTTTATCCCGCATTTGTTCAATGGAACTGCCTCTGATCACCAGGCGATGGTGAAAATGAGAGCGCCCCGCATTTGCCGTGTAACAGATATCGCTCAACGAATCGCGGCTGTCGGCGAGAAAGTCGTGGTACTGCCTGACGAGCGCTTTCAAGGCAGGCGCGCTTTTCGCCGTCAGCGCCAACAGGTGCGCTGAACTGTCTGTTGAGGCTGGCAGGGGTTGTGGTGCAGGGGCCGCTTCTATGACAATATGCACATTGGTGCCGCTGAAACCGAAACCACTGACCCCAGCGATGCGTTTGCCGTCGATTTCTGGCAAGGGGGTCATCTGCTGGGGGATGACAAACGGCAGTGTCTCCCACGAAATAAGCGGGCTGGGGTTATGGAAGTGCAGGTTAGCAGGCACCTGACCGTGCTGGAGCGCAAGGATGGCCTTAATGACACTGGCGATCCCCGCTGCCCCTTCCAGATGGCCGATATTGCTCTTCACCGACCCCAACAGCAGTGGGGCGTCGGAAGAGTGACTCGCAGAAAACACATTTCCAAGTGCGCGCACCTCGATCGGGTCTCCCAAAGAAGTACCCGTCCCGTGTGCCTCAATATAACTGACCTGAGAAGCAGGCAGACCCGCGTTCTCCAGTGCGGCCCGGATCACAGCCTCTTGTGAAGGCCCGTTGGGCACAGTCAGGCCACTGCTGGCGCCATCCTGAGTGATCGCGCTGCCGCGAATCAACCCAAAAATGCGGTCACCGGCTGCCTCAGCATCCGAAAGACGCTTGAGCAGCACCACCCCGCAACCCTCGCCCCGTGAAAACCCATCGGCAGAAGCGTCAAACGCTTTGCAGCGACCGTCTGGCGCCAACATCCCATACTTTGAAAAGGCGATGTAATTCTCAGGAGACAGGATCAGGTTTACCCCACCCACCAGCGCCATCCGCGATTTACCACTGCGCAGGCTCTGGCAAGCCAGATGCAGCGCAGTAAGGGAAGAAGAACAGGCGGTATCTACTGTGATGCTTGGTCCTTGAAGCCCCAGCGTGTAGGAAAGCCGCCCCGAAATGATGCTGTGCGCGATCCCTGAGGCGTAGTAGCCGTCCAACAAAGTGGGTTCGCTGTTCTTGATAAACAAGTAGGAATAGTCAAAACTGGTCGCGCCGATAAAGACGCCGGTGCGCGTGCCGTTCAACCGTTCAGGAAGCAGGCCAGCCGTTTCTAAGGCTTCCCAGGTGACCTCTAACAGCAAGCGCTGCTGCGGATCCATGCTGTTCGCTTCGCGCGGCGAGATACCGAAGAACTGCGGATCGAATGCATCCACTGCCTGCGAAAGGAAGCCGCCCAGGCGCGTCACCATTTTTCCAGGGTGAGAAGAGTTAGGGTCGTAATACGCGTCTACGTCCCACCTATCCTCAGGGATTTCGGATATCGCGTCAGTGCCGCTGCTCAACAGTTCCCAATACGCTTCTGGTGTTTCTGCTTGCGGGAAACGACAGGCCATGCCAATTACAGCAATAGGTTCAGTACGCTGGCGCTCGGCTGCGTCTAAACGTGCCTGCATTTCCTCAATAGCGAGAAATGCCTGTTTGAGAGGGGAAAGTTGAGAAGAGGCTTGTGGTTGGTCAGTCATTTATTGTCCTCGGGCAATGAATATTGTGCTGAGACGCGAAGTCATTCGCTTTGCCGTTTATTTAATTTTTGAATCAGCATGGCTTCAATTTCCGCGTCCGACATACCAGCAATTTCTTCCTCTCTTGAGGAGCGCGGAGGCTCTTGCGGGAGCGTGGTGGAAGGTTGAAGCTCCTGAGCCGTGTCTGACAGCGTTTCTTTCAGGATATATTCTGTCAGTGCTTGAATGGTTGGGTAATCAAAAGCCAGGGTCGCTGAAAGCGCGTTCTCCTTTAAGCCCAACCCTTTGTTTAGTTTCGCGCGCAGCTCTAATGCCATCAGCGAGTCCAGGCCCAGGTCCATCAGGCGCTGCCCTCGTTCAAGCGATTGGGCCGACTTCAGCCGGAGGATCAATCCAAGCTGCTGGCGTACGAAAGCAAGCACCTGTTCGAACTGTTCATCAGCAGTCGCTTGCGCCAGTTGTGTAAGCCATTCATTGACCGGCGTTTCGTCCGTGCTGGCAGCCATCTCGGCAGGAGCAAAGTCAACACCAGCATCCGCGCTGTTCTCTGACTGCGTAAGGTCAACGGTTGAGATCTTGCGCAAATCTTGCGCGATGAGTACAGATTGGCTCAGTGCCCAGGCAGTTTGTCCAGGTTCAGGCCATGCTGCCACATTTTCAAAACCCGTCTGATGTAACAGTTCTATCCAGTCTGGCTGCGAAATCAATGGGCTAGTTTTGCGCAGATCATCTTCGAAGCTCTGCCAGCCTTCGATCAACCCGGTAGTAATATCGAACCAGGCCAGATGTGTGGTCACTTCGTTGATTACCAGTAGTCCACCCGGTGCGAGAAGATCACGAGCGTTCTCAACTGCCCGGTTCAGGTCAGGCACTGCGTGCAGAACATTGGTAGCGATAATCACGTCGAAGCTGTTGGGCGCGTACCCTTGTTCAACCGGGTCCTTCTCAATGTCCAGTTTACGAAAACGCATCATAGGATAGGCCTGGAACTTTTTGGCGGCGCGGTTGAGGAACAGATCTGAGATATCGGTAAAGTCATAAATCACCCGATCCTCAGGCAAACCAGGCAGCACATGCGTGGTGGTTGCGCCCGTGCCGGCCCCAATTTCCAAAATACGCGCCGGTTGGCCTGCCGGGCGAATCGCCAACGCCGCTTTCACCGCAGTTTCTACGGCAGCGCGCACAATCAAGGCATAGTAACGTGAAACGGCCCAGTTCTGGTACAAGGCTTCTGCCAGCCGCGATGAGCCATCCGGGAAGAGGGTGTCCAGCGCGCTGCTGGCCCCCGTAAGAATCGCGGGCAGGCGCTCTCCACAGCGCTGAATGTATTCGATCACCATAGGCAAGTCAGCCATAGCGCCGGCGGCTTCTTGCAGGAGGGCATCGACTTCGAACATAGGCAGCGGGGCCGCCGATTGGTACTGCCCTTCCATCTCTTGTAGATAGCCTGCGCGGGCAAGCAGATCGAACCACCTGCCGACCAGGGCGCGATATACGGGCTGAATGCCCCGTTCAGCGATCAGTTTTTCGGGCGACCAGCGCTCGCCAGCCGTGCAGAACACGTTCCACTGCCGGAAGGCGCGCGCAACATACGCAGTCACCAGCCGCTCGAGCATCGCCCAGCGGCCTGGGTAAGCCAACGTCATCAGGTCATGAGGCCCTTGCTGGCTCTGCTGCCCCGCAGCCTGGATCACCTGCCCCCAAACGGGATGCGCGGCTGGCTTATGCGAAGCGCCATTCCGGGTTTCACGCCAGTAACGGCTGCGCTGGAACGGATAGGTCGGCAAAATCACCCGGCGGAGATGAGCGGATGATTCCACGGCGCGCCAGTTAACAGGAAAGCCTTGGGTCCAAAGGAGAGCCAGGCTTTCTTGCATTTGCAAATCGTCAGCAAGGTTCTCATGCAGCGAAGCAAGCCAGGTCTGGTTCCCATCCAACAGGCAGCGCTGACCTAAAGCTGTCAGAACCGGGTTAGGGCCGATCTCCAAGAAGATGGACTGTCCATATCGATACAGCGACTGCATGGCCGGGAGGAACTGGACAGGTTGGCGGAGATGCTTGCGCCAGTAAGCTGGCTGAGCGATTGTGTCCGATTCGACCAGGCCGCCAGTCACAGACGAGATCAGGCTGATGCTGGGCGCTCCGTAGTGGATGGTTCCCGCGAGCTGCTCGAATGAGTCCAGTCCAGGTTCGATCAAAGGAGAGTGAGCCCCCTGAGCAATGGAGAGTGCGCGATACTTCACCCCTTGCTCTTCCAACTGGAGCAGAATTTCCGCAATGGCTGCGCTTTCACCAGAAATGACGGTGTTGGTCGGGGCATTGAGAGCAGCAATCGAGACCCTGTTCGGGTACCGGGCTACCATTTCTGCCACCTGGCTCTCTGGCGCAAATACCGCGACCATACGCCCACCGGACGCGAGAGATTGCAGTACCTGCCCACGGGCAGTAATCAGCTTGAGGGCGTCTTCGACGGTGAGTACCCCAGCCAGACAGGCAGCCGCGTATTCTCCTGCGCTATGACCGGTCACAAATGTCGGTGAAATGCCCCAGGATTGCCACAACTTCGCCAGCGCCACTTGCAGAGCAAACAGCGCCGGTTGAGCGATACGCATATCCTTAAGCGGGTCTACGTCCACTGGTCCCTGCGGATAAAGCGCTTCTACCAGAGGTAGTTCGAGCTGCCCGCGCAGCCGCTGGTCACATTCATCGATCACAGCCCGGAAGACAGGCTGGCTTTCGTACAGCTTACGACCCATATTCACGTAGCTGGAACCATGCCCGGTAAACAGAAAGGTTACTTCGGTTTGGTTCGAGGGGGGCGTGTACCCCTGGAAGGTCCCTATCCCGGGTTGCCCGGCGATAAATTCACCCAGCTTCTGCCGCGCTTCCTCGGCGTCCTTGCTGACGATTGCCAGGCGGTGCGGATGGGCAGCGCGACCGGTGTTGCTGGTAAAGCAAACTTGCTCGAACGGCTGGTCAGGATGAGCAGCCAGATGCGCAGACATTCTCTCGCTCAATTCGCGCAGAGCACCTTCCGATTTCGCGGAAAGCGTGAGTACGTGAACCGAACGACCGGGAGAAGTCTCCGCCTGGTTGTCCGCTCGCGGCGCTTCCGAGAGAATGATGTGCGCGTTCGTACCGCTCAATCCAAACGAACTAACCCCGACTACACGGGGCTGATCTGCGGACTTCGCCCAGGCGATATTCGTAGTGGGGATGATCACCGGCGCACCGCCGAACTGAATGTGCGGGTTGAGCGTTTGGAAGTGCAGGTTAGGTGGAATTTGCCCGTGCTGCAGCGCCAGAATGGCCTTGACCAGCCCGGCAACCCCTGCCGCCGCTTCCAGGTGACCAATATTCGTCTTTACGGCGCCCAGGTAAAGCGGCTGCTGCGGCCCGCGCTGTTTGCAAAGCGCGTTCAGCAAGGCACCCACTTCGATGGGGTCGCCCAGTGAAGTACCTGTGCCGTGTGTTTCTACGTAGCTCACGTCTTCGGGTTGGATCCTTGCGTCTTCCAGCGCCTTACGAATCACGGCGGCTTGAGCCGGTCCGTTCGGCGCGGTCAACCCGCCGCTGCGTCCATCATGGTTCACTGCTGTACCGCGGATGACCGCCAGAATGGGGCTTCCATCCGCCTGCGCGTCAGCGAGGCGCTTTAACACCAGCACCGCGCAGCCTTCCCCCCGCACGTAGCCATCCGCAGCGGCGTCAAACGTTTTGCAATGTCCATCCGGGGCCATCATATTGGCGATCGAGAAATTCACCGATATTTCAGGCGACAGGATCAGGTTTACCCCGCCCACCAGCGCCACGTCCGTCTCACGGCTGCGCAGGCTCTGACAGGCTAGGTGCGCGGCTACCAGCGAGGAGGAACAGGCGGTGTCTATGGACAAATTCGGCCCGTGCAGGCCCAACTGGTAAGAAAGCCGGCCGCCCGCCACACTGAGGGCATTACCAGTCGTGACGTAAACATCCAGTGATTCAACATCGCTCAACAGTTTGCGATAATAATCACTGTTGCTGATCCCCAGGTAAACTCCGGTCTGGCTGTCAAACAAATCATCAGGCGACTGCCCGGCTCGTTCCAGGGCTTCCCAGGCCACTTCCAGCAGCAGGCGCTGTTGGGGGTCCATGGTTTCAGCTTCACGTGGAGAAATGCCAAAGAAGCGCGGATCGAACTGATCCACTTTGTCGAGGAAAGCCCCCCAACGGGTGTTCATTTTCCCTGGCGTTTGTGGTTCCGGGCTGTAATACGAACCGATATCCCAACGGTCAGCCGGAACTTCGGCAACCGTATCGACGCCCTCCACAAGCAGCTTCCAGAACTGCTCAGGGTCATTAGCCCCCCCAGGGAAGCGGACGGCCACACCAGTGACCGCAATGGGGGTGAACTTCTGTTCATCCACCTCGGCCAGCCGAGACCGCAGTTGGCGGATTTCGAGCAAGGCCTGTTTGACTGGCGATAACTCGGTGGGTTTTGAAGTGTCAGTCATGGGCCTGTCCCTTTCTTAATTCGGCGAGTAGTTCTGCTTCGGCTTCTTCGTCAGTAAGATCCTGAACGTTCCGGGTTTCTGTACTGGCTGGCGCAGTATCAGACGCAGCATCTTCAGCCGCAATATCCTCACCCTGGGTTTGCAGGGCTGGAACGCTGCTTAACAGATAAGCCGATAAGGTGTCGCTGGTGGGATAGTCGAACAAGAGTGTGGCGGGCAGCGATGTACCCAGCGATTGACTAAGATAATTACGCATCTCAACTGCCATGAGCGAGTCAAGCCCCAGCGTGTTGAGGGGAGTCTGCGGGTCGATGGCGGTGTCGAGCGGGAAACCTACCAGACGCGCCACAGCCTGCTGAATTTGGAGGATCAGATAGGCCTTACGCCGCGACGTGGGCGTTTCCAAAAAGCGCCGCACCAGCTCTGAAGGGCCACTGTCCTTGACCTGTCCGGTCTGCACTGCCGAGGACTGATGCACAGTGCGCGTCCTGCCGCGTTCAGCGATCCGTTCAAAGAAAGATTGCGAAGCCGATTGAATATGCTCTAAATACTCGGCCCATTTTACAGCCAGGATCAATTGCTCTGTGCGGGGCTGGCTTAACGCCTGTTCGAAGGCCCGCACCGCAACTTCTGGTGTGATCCAATCCAGGCCGCGGCGGAGAAGCTCCTGCTGATTATGCTCATTGAGGCGGGCGGTCATGCCAACCGCGTCCCACGCGCCCCAATCCAGGCACAGCGCGGGCAGCCCTTCTGCCCGGCGGGCGTGGGCCACTGCCTGTAAAAACGTATTAGCAGCCGAATAGTTACTCTGTCCTTGTGAACCAAATGGCCCGGCAATGGAAGAGAAGAGGACAAACATGTCGAGCGGAATATGGCGGGTGAGCAGGTGAAGGTTCCAGGCGCTGCTGGCTTTACTTGCCACAACCCGTTCGAAGCGCTTCCAATCCTGCTGGAGGATAACGCCGTCTTCATTGACCCCTGCTGCGTGAATTACACCGCGCAGTGGACCCGACGCTGCCTGGATCGTATCCAGAACGCCTTTAAGCCCCTCAAAATCTGCCGCGTCGGCTTGATACACACTTACATCGGCGCCCATTCCACGCAGGTCTTCCACCATGCGCTGCGCAGCAAGACTTTGCGCTCCCCTGCGGCTGACCAGCGCCAGCTTTTTCGCGCCGCGTTCGACCATCCAACGCGCAACCACCTGCCCAATTCCACCCGTCCCGCCGGTGATCAGGTAAACGCCGTCACAGCGGAACTGGATGAGATTCATCCGCGATCGGTGCTGGCTGAGTCAAGACGATCTTGCCAACATGACGCGCGCGGGCCATTAAGCGGAAGGCCGTTTCTGCCTCATGGATTGCGAAGGTATGCCGGGGAAGCGCCCGAATCTCGCCGCACAGCATCGCTTTCAGGATGCCCGATAGCATCTCGCGCACGAGTTCAGGATGGGTTGTATAGAGGTCACCGAGGAAAACCGGGTAATAGCGTACGTCAGGCCGCATTTCTCTGGCCTGCGATTCAGATAATATATTGGTGCGGCCTATTTCCAGGAAGCAGCCTCCGCGTGCCAGAACAGATAAGCTGGTGGGGATAAACTCACCCGCCAACGCGTTAAGCACCACGTCTACTCCCGCGCCGTCCGTGATACGCTGAATTGTTCCAGCGAAGTCCAAAGAACGCGAGTCCATCACATGCGCTATCCCTAATGATTGCAGAAAGGCGCGTTTCTCGGGGCTGCCAGCAGTGGCAAAGATCTGCGCGCCAACCCGCCGGGCAAGCTGGACAGCCGCCAGGCCTACCCCTCCGGCAGCAGAATGGATTAAAACACGCTGCCCAGGCTGGAGCCGGGCCAGGTGGTAAAGAGTATACCAGGCGGTAAGGTAGGTTATGGGCAGGGCAGCGGCTTCTTCAAAAGTAAGTTCAGCCGGTTTATCGACCACCAGGGCAGCCGGTGTCGTGACATACGACGCCAGCGCGCCGGACGCCAGGGCAATGACCGGCTGGCCGACAGAAAGCGTGCTAACCCCCTGCCCCACAGCGCTGATCCGCCCGGCGCATTCATCCCCTAACAACACTTGCGCGCCAGGGGCCATTCCGGGATAACTGCCCAAGGCTTTCAACACGTCGCGGAAGTTCAACCCGGTAGCCATCACCTCAATTTCCACTTCACCGGGACCAAGCTGGCGCCGCTGCATCGGCTGCAAAACAAGCAAGTCCAGGTTTCCCAGGTTCTGGATTTCCAGCCGCAAAGTATCTCGCGGCGCTTCAACGCCTGGGGACAGAACGTCAAGACGCTCGACGAGGCGCTCTACACTGTTTCCAGCAGGATTTTGGGTATAGGCCACGCGCTGATCAGAACCTGTCTCGGCAGCTTCATGAACAGCCTGTAAAATGGCGCGCGTCTGTTCCTGCAACGCCATCCGTGGATCGAGATCGATGCACTGGCAGGGTAGTTCTGGATGTTCCAGGCGGAGTGTATTAGCAAATCCCCATACCAGTGACTGTTCAGGATGCGTGACTGGCCGCCCGGCCGGCTGCGCCCCGCTGGTGACAATCACAATGGCGGGAAGCTGTGTTGGCCGCACTTTATGAACGGCTTGCACTAACGCAAGCAGCCCGCCCAGACTTTCCTGCTGCATTTGCGGGAGAAAAACATCCTCCAATAGGGGCGTTTGCAGGCCCCACAGGTAGAGGATATGTGAGAAAGGCTTCTCTTCCCGCAGGCTTTCCATCAACTGGCGAAAATCCTCTGGCTGGCAGGGGTTTACCGTCGCCTGCCCATCGGTTACAGCCTTAAATCTTTCACCCGGATAAACCAGGATACTTTCACTGTCAGACTGTTGGAGCCGTGCAGATAGGTCCGCCCCAATACCGTTTGAGCCAAGCGCTCCCTCTTCCAAAGACTCCCCATCAGAAAAGATGAGCCAGCGGCCTTCTTGTTGAACTTCAGCAGCAGCGGGCTTGCGCTCCCAGTCCAGGTTGTAGAACAAGTCTTTTAGCTCACCCCGGCTGCCACGTTCTTCTGCCCTGCGCAGCGCCGCGGAACTGGCCCGCTTGAGCACAATGCCAGATATTTCGAGCAGACATCTGCCCTGTAAATCAAAAACTTCAACATGCCCGGAGAAGGTTTCTCCGGAGTGGGATGGACCCGCCTCCAGACGGACATGACTCCATACCTGGCTGGGAAGGCGATCCAAAAGTGTCATCCGCTGGACGCTCCAGGGCAGATATGCGCTGTCAGCAGCCGAAGTGGGAAGCGCCATCGCCAGAGGCTGCAAAAGCGCGTCGAGCAGGGCTGGATGGATCGTGTAACGCTCTTTCTCCGGCGCGTACTGTTCTGGCAGAGAGACGCTTGCCAGCGCTTCACCATCCGCACGCCATCCTTCTCGCACGCCCTGGAAAGCCGGCCCAAACACAATACCGGCTTCCGCGCTCCCATCCAACTGGTATAGACTGGCGTGATCGATATACGTTGAGCAGCGCTGCCGGATCGCATCGAGATTCAGCGCCTTATCCATCGCGGGCGGCGAGGATGCCAGGCGAACTTTCCCGGAAGCGTAGCGTACCCATTCATGATCGGCAGTTTCGGCGTACACTTCGAAGGCCGCCTGTTCAAGCGTATCTTTTTGGAAGTGCATCTGGAGCGCACGTGAAAGTTCCGCGGGCAGAAACAGCGCTTCGTGGAACATCACTTCTTCAAGGATCGGATGCACAGCGCCAAACGCGGCAGTCGCTCCGCTGGCAGCCATCTCTAACATAGCGGCGGCGGGTAGAACCGGATGATCCATCCATTGATGGTCAGCCAGGTAACCCACCGCGTGAGCCTGGAGGTGCTTTTGGAAAAGCACGCCCTGGATAACAGGAGAGCGCAGCAGGTCACCCAGCAGAGGATGGGTATCATCCGGAAGCTGCGTAACCTGTGCCTGGGCCTGAGTATCGGGAAGCCAGCAGCGTTTGCGCTGCCACGGATAGGGCGGCAGTGTGACGGGCGGCTGGTCAGCCGGATAGAAAGCCTGCCAGTGAATATCCGCACTAAACTGATATAGTTTCGCGGCAGATGCCAGCAGCAAATCGCGTTCAGGTAGATTGCGCCGCAGAGATGGGACGGCGTGGATATCCAAGCTCTTTTCAGAGGCGCACTGCTCGACCATAGCAGAGAGGGCAGGATGCGGGCTGATTTCAACAAAGACCGTGATCCCCATCTCAAAGAGGCGTTCCACAGCCTGGGCAAAGGAGACGGGCCGTCGAATATTCTCGCCCCAATAAGCCGCGTCCAGCTGATCTCCACGCACTTCCTTTCCCGTTACGGTGGAAACCATCGGGGTTTGCGTGGAACCGGGAGAAATGTCCGTGATGAGCCCGGTCAGCGCGCGCGCGTAAGGTTCCATTTGCGGGCTGTGGAATGCGTAATTGACATGCAGCGGGCGAACAGATATACTGCGCGCCTTCAGTTCAGCGATAACAGCATCCATATCTTCCGGTGGCCCAGAGATCACCGTGGAGCGCGGGCTGTTGATCGCGGCGATCGAGACACCAGGATGCCCCTGAAGAAGGAGCTGCCTGACCTCCTCAGATGGCAAATCCAGTGAAGCCATTTTCCCTTTGCCGGTGGCTTGCTGCATTTGCACCCCACGCTGGTACACCAGGAAGATGGCTTCTTCCAGTGTGAGCGCCCCTGAGGTATATGCGGCGGCGATTTCGCCCAGGCTATGCCCTACAACCGCATCTGGTACGATGCCCCACGAGCGCCATAACGCATCCAACGCAACCTGCACAGCAAAAATAGCCGGCTGAGCCACTTCCGTTTGGTCGAGCGTCGCATCTTCCTCGCCCGCAGATAATTTTTCAAGCAGCGACCATCCGGCCAAAGGTTGCAGCAAGCGGTCGCAGGTCTCAATCATCTCGCGAAACAGCGGTTCCTGATCAATCAGGTTACGCGCCATACGAGGCCACTGCGTGCCCTGTCCTGAGAAGATAAACCCAATGCGCGGGCGTTCCTCCACCGGGGCGCGCGCAATTTCCGCTTCCAGCCGGTCGGGGTCTTGCAAGAAACCGCTCAACCGGTCCGCGATCTGTTCCGGGGTGGCTCCAGCAACGGCGAAACGATAGTCGTAATGATTGCGGCGCAAGCTGGCAGTAGCGCCAACTGCTTCGAGCGGCGCGCTTTGTTCGCCGCTTCGCAAGAATGCCGCATAAGATCGAATGTAATCGACCAGCGCGCGCGGAGTCCGCGCCGAGATCGGCAGCAGAACAGCTCGATCCGCCGCATTTTCCGGCTGAGGGGCGTTCGACGCGGGCGCTTCACTAAGCACGATGTGCGCGTTGGTTCCGCCCACCCCAAATGAACTGACGCCCGCATTGCGTGGAAAATCTCCAGGCTTCCAATCCACAGTATCCGTAGGAATCCGGAAAGGAGTCCCTTCAAGGGTGATATTGGGATTGAGGCGGGTAAAGGTTGGGTGGCCTGGAATCTGTCCCTTCCACAGGCTTAAGGCAGTTTTGATCACACCGGCAATTCCAGCAGCACCTTCCAGATGACCAATATTCGCTTTCACCGCAGTCAGGTAGCAAGGTGGATCGCCCGCGCTGCGTGAAGACATCACTTGCGCAAGCGCCTCCACTTCGATCGGGTCGCCCAGGTGCGTACCGGTGCCATGCGTTTCCACGTTGCCAATCTTGTCAGGAGTCAGCGCAGCGTTCTTGATAGCGCGCCGCACCACTTCTTGCTGCGCGCGTCCGTTAGGCGCGGTCAGTACGGTTGAGCGCCCATCCTGATTGACGGCGCTGCCGCGGATGACGGCGATGACGCGGTCATTGTCGGTCAAAGCATCTGAAAGCCGCTTCAACACGATCATGCCGCAGCCTTCACCACGTACGAACCCATCCGCGCCGGCGTCGAAGGTCAGGCACTGTCCATTAGATGATATAAAGCCGACTTTAGAGAGCGCAACGTTCATCTCCGGCGTAATAACAATATTCACCCCACCCGCCAGACAAATATCCGCCTCACGGCTGCGCAGGCTCTGACAGGCCAGATGCACAGCGACCAGCGAGGAGGAACAAGCCGTATCCAACGTTACGCTGGGGCCGTGCAGATCCAGCAGGTAAGAGATACGGTTGGAGGTGATTGAGTGTAGGGTTCCGGTCAAGGTGCGCAGATCAATCGAATGGGGGTGAGCGTATACCAGGCGAGAATAGTCGTTGTGGAAGCTGGCGAAGAAAACCCCCGTCTGGCTTCCGCCCAGACGCTCGTGGGTGATTCCAGCATCATCCAGCGCTTCATAGGCCACTTCCAGCACTACTCGCTGTTGAGGATCCATCTGAGCAGCTTCGCGTTCAGGAATACCAAAAAAGGCCGGGTCGAACTGATCGATCTGGTCGAGGAACCCGCCCCGGCGGTTGTTCATTTTGCCGGGAGCAGCAAAGTCTGAAGTCATAGTACTGGTCGATATCCCAACGGTCTTTGGGCACTTCGCGCATCGCGCTGACTTTGTTAATCAACAGCTTCCAGAAAGCGTCTGGCGTGTTAGCCTCACCCGGAAACCGGCAGCCCACCCCGACGATGGCGATGGGTTCAGCATGTAAAACATCATCCACCTGATCATAGGTCTGGTTTGCCAGGAGTGCCAGTTTGAGAGTAGAAAGTTGAGCGATACGCTCGAAGCGATTACCCATGTGGGTTCTCCCGAGGAGATGGATTTTGGAAAGACTGCTGAATGTTTTCGTCGGAGAGGTCTTCGATGGCAGACAGAAGATCATCTAATGAAGAGTCCGCCTGTTCGAGGCTGGCAGGCGTTGGTCTTTCGTCCACTGCCTGCGCTTCACCCACCTGGATGTCTTCTTGTTCGGAAGAAATATCCATCTTCTCGACAATGTACGGCGTTAACTGCGCGAGAGTTGGGTAACTCCATACAAAAGTAGCGGAAAGGCTAATCTTGAGGGCTTCTTCCAGTTTACCACGCAACTCAATTGCCATCAGCAAATCAAGGCCCAAAGCGCCTAACGGCTTGGAAGGGGTAATCCGCGCAGGAGAGAGCTTCAACACCTGCGCGATCAATTGTCGCAAACAGTCTTCCAGGTATGCCTGGCGCTGATCGGGCGGCAGCGCCAGGATCTCTGCACGGATATCTGATGATTCTTCCTCTTTTGCTACCGCCAACATAGTTGAGGAGGTTTGTTTTTCGGACAGCAGGACGGCGAAAAGATTTTGTTGAATTGTGGATAAACCATCGCGGAACTTCTCCCAATTGACCGGCATCACAATCGTTTGAGGCATATCCCTTTTCAGGATAATCTCCAGCGCTTTTAATTCCCTCAGAAGGCCGGATCGAGTAGAAGCCTCGTTTTTCATAACTTTGCAAAGTAACTTGAGCCCCGGCCATTTTTTGCATACCAGTCTCTTTCCAGAACCCCCAGTTAATGCTGACGCCGGGCAGGCCCATCGCACGCCGGGTACTGACGAAGGAGTCAAGAAATGCATTTGCGGCGGCATAGCTTCCCTGACCCACAAGCCCCATAACCGAACCAATGGAGGAAAAGAGTACGAAGAAATCGAGGTCCGGCAGCATCTCGTGCAGCAGCCATGCGCCGCGTACCTTGGGCCGCAAAACCGCCTGCCAGTCTTCCGCACTGGTATGAATAACAAGGCGATCACGCACCACACCGGCGGCGTGCATCACCCCGCGGATCGCCGGCCAGCCTTCTTGCTGATACGTTTGCAAGTAAGCACGAAGCTGCTCTTCATCCGCGACATCGACTGCGGCCACATGCACCGCCGCGCCAAGCGCTTCTAACGCCCGCACTGCGGCAACCCGGCGGCCCATTTCGCTCTCCGGGTCCACTCCCAGCCAGTCTTTACGATCTGGCAAAGGCGTGCGCCCCATCAAGACCAGGCGGCGCGCTCCCTGCTCAACCATCCACCTGGCGACTTCAACCCCGATGCCGCCGATGCCGCCGGTGATCAGATAAGCAGAATCGGGCCGCAGGTGGAATCCCTGCCCAGATTTGCCCTGATAGGCCTCTTCATCCTCCGTGGAACGAACCACACGCAGTGCATAACGCTGCTGAATATCGAGGGCTAACTGCGTTTCGGTGGGCTGGAGCAGTTCCGCAGACAGCCGCAGCGCAGCTTCTTCATGAGATAACGCTGCGTTCAGGTGAATCAGACCGCCCCACAAGTTGGAATGCTCTTCAGCAATGACCCGTCCCAGGCCCCATAAAGGCGCTTGATCGGATGGCGGCAGTCCAGGCCCTCCGGCGGAGAAGTCTGCCTGGGTCACAAACCACAGCTTTGGTGCACTTTTCCAGGATTCTGTGGCAACTTGTTTTACCAGCTCAAGCGCGCTTACTGCAGAAAGTTTCTGCGCTTCTTCAAAGGCCCGCATAGGATGTTGGCTGTGGTCGCAAGGAATATCCAGGCTCCACAAGTGGAGGATCCCTTCCAGGCTGCTGTTAAGCCTGGTCGCCTGTTCGCGGATCCAGTCTTCCATCTGATCCATACGACTGGAAGGGAGAACTTCACAACGTCGCCCCGCCTGTGTCAGCAGGTCCGCCAGGGCGCTGCCCATGCCGCCTTCGTCCGCCAGGATCAGCCAGTTCCCGGATCGTGGCGCGTTAGAGAGCGGCGCCGGAGCCTCGACTGGCTGCCACTTGAGTTTGTAAAGGAAATCTTTAGGTTCTTGTACTGCCGACTGCCCAAAGGGCTGGAAGTGAATCCCTCGCAGTTCGGCAACCACCCGGCCTTCCGCGTCCAGCATGGTCACGTTCTGAGTCAACTGGCTGCTGTCAGATACCTGGGTATAAACCTGGTGTGCCGGCTGCGCTGCCGAGAATATAACGACAGAGTCGACCAACACCGGGATGAAAATTTCAGGCGAAGAGTCTGGCTGCGCCTCAGGTAGTGCGGCCAGTGGAAGCTGGAAGAGCGGATCCAACGCCAGTAAGCGCGGGGCGTCCTCTTCTTTTAGCACTGCCCAGGCTTCTCCAGTGCCGCGCCGGGCAGTCTGAATCAACTGCAAGGGCGCATCATAGTGAATTTGGCGGTTCTTGAGCGACTGGTAAAAAGCAGTGGAGTCCAATTCGAGCGGGCAGCTGCTGGCTGCCCGGTCTGGATCGATTGCAGCATGAGATGGCTCCGCCTCTTTTCCCACCGAGCCTTCGGCATGGCGTACCCAGCCCTGGCTATCTCGGCTAAAGATCTGGAAGCGGTACGCATTGGGGCCAAGCGGATCGAGCTGGATTTGCAGCTCAGTGGGCTGCTCTTCGGAGAGGATCAGCGCGCGTTCAAAATGCACATCTTTCAGCACCAGCCAGTCCGCGCCCATTACATCATCGGCTGCGGCCCGCGCCAGTTCAAGGAAAGCAGATGCGCCCAGCAGCGTAGAAGCGTACAGCCGGTGCGCATAAAGCTCAGGGAAAGTTTTGTGATCAATGCGAATCTGGCGGATGATCGTACCCTGCAATGCTGCAGTTTCCACCGGATATCCAGATAAGGGATGACTACCCGGCTTTAGCGCCTGGCGGCTGCCGCTGGGCGGCTCGATCTCCAACCAGAAATGCTCACGCTGCCAGGGATATGCGGGGAGAGAGACAATCTGCCCACCTGAAGGGTAGACTTTCTTCCAGTCCACCGAATAGCCCTGCTGATAAAGTTGTCCAAGCGACTGGAGGATCGCTTCATTTTCTCCTTCGTTGCGCCGCAGCGAAGGCAGCGCCGCGTAACGAAGACCATGATCACCAGAGGGGAAGCTCTGCTCGACGGCAGCGAGCAAAACCGGATGCGGGCTAAGTTCAATGAAAGTGTTATAACCCTGTTCAATGGCCTGCTCAATAATGGAAGAGAACAACACAGGTTGGCGCAGATTGCGGCCCCAATAAGCTATATCGAAGGAAAGTCCATCCTGTATTTGTCCGGTCACCGTGGAGAAGATCGGGACAGAAGCGGGGCGTGGTTCAAGTCCTGCCAGGGCAGCCTCTAACTGTGGGCGCAGCGGCTCCATATGGGGACTGTGCGCTGCTACATCCACTTTTACACGCCGGGTGAGGATATCCTGACTTTGCAGGCTTGCGGTTAGCACATCCAAAGCAGCGACATCGCCAGAAATGACAGTAGACTGCGGACTGTTACTGACCGCGATGGATAGCTGATCTTCAAAGCCTGCCAGCGCCGCTTGCGCTTGCGCGATGGTTAAATTTACGACAGCCATTGCGCCTTTGCCGCTGACCGTCTTCATTAACTGGCTGCGGTAGCAGATCACGCGGGCTGCGTCTTCCAGGCTGATCACCCCCGCTACATGCGCCGCCGCGACTTCACCCATACTATGCCCAACAATCGCGTCGGGTTCAATGCCCCATGCTCGCCACTGAGCCGCCAGGGATACCTGCATGGCGAACAGCGCAGGCTGAACAAAGTCAATTTGTTCAAGGTAATCTGCGACTTGTGAGCCGTTGAAAATCTCGATCAATGACCAGCCAGTGTGGGGTTGAATAACCTGACTGCATCGTTCAAGCGCAGCCCGGAACACCGGCTGTGTCTGCATCAACTGGCGGGCCATTCCTGCCCACTGCGAGCCCTGGCCAGGGAAGATGAACAATACTTTGCGCGGACTTTCTTCTTCCACAACTTCACCCTCTAACGGCTGTTCTTGTAGGAAGATGTCCATCTGATCGGCGAGATCTCCAACAGATTGGCACACAAAAGTGGTCCGCGCGAGATGGTGATTGCGCCGTACAGCAGCGCTATAGCACAGGTTGTAAAGATCAGGAGCGTCTGTCTCTTTAAACTTCTGTTGGTATGCCTCAACCAGCGCGCGAAGCGCCTTCGTGCTGCGAGCAGAAAGCGGCAGCAAATAGGCCGGCATATGACCTGACACAGCTTGAGAAGGATGATCAGAACGAGGCGGTTCTTCCAACACGAGATGCGCGTTAGTGCCTGTGATACCGAAAGCGCTTACGCCTGCAATGGCAGGGCCTGTATGTTCTGGCCAGGGACCGGCTTCTGACGCAATACGGACCGGAATGTCATCCCAGGCAACCGCAGGGTTAGGACTCTGATAATTCAGGCTGGCAGGTAGGTACTGGTGCTTCAAGCATAACGCCACTTTAAATTAACGCCGCTATCCCGGCAGCGCCTTCGGTATGTCCAAAATTCGTTTTTACCGAACCCACCTTACAAAAATTCCCGCTGGGCCGGTCTTCTTTCAGGACTGACCCAAGCGCCTCAATCTCAACCGGGTCACCGGCGCGAGTACCCGTCCCATGTGCCTCTACATACTGCACCTGCCCTGGCGACACCCCCGCATTGCGGTACGCTTTGCGCAGCAAGTCTTCCTGTCCAGCACCGCCGGGAGTGGTCAGAAAACCACTGCTGCGCCCATCGTTGTTCACGGCCCCGCCGCGAATAACTGCGTAAATGGGGTTACCATCGGCCAGTGCATCCGAAAGACGCTTCAACGCCACCAATGCAGACCCCTCACTACGCACATAGCCATCACCACGCGCATCCCCAAACTTGCAGCGCCCATCCTGCGCCATCATACGTGACTGTGAATAAGCAATCGAAATATTGGGCTGTAGGATGACATTTACCCCCCCAGCCAGCGCCAGATCGCAATGCCGGTTTAACAGGTTCTGGCAGGCCAGATGCACAGCAACCAGCGAGGAGGAGCAGGCCGTATCGACGGTCAGACTGGGCCCCTGCATGCCAAAAAAGTAAGACAACCGCCCCGACAGTGAATAGCGCCCGCTGCCAGTAGTCATGTAAAAGTCGACCTGATCTGGGTCGCGGAACAGGCGCGCCTCATAGTCATTCAACCATGCCCCAACAAAAACACCGCCGTTAATCATCGCTGGCGTATTCTGAACTTCCCCAGCATCTTCCAGCGCTTCCCAGGCTACTTCTAGTAAAAGGCGCTGTTGAGGATCTAACCGGTCAGCTTCGCGCGGCGAAATGCCAAAGAAATCGGCGTCAAATTGGTCAATTCCATCCAAAAATCCTCCCCAACGAGACATCACCTTCCCTGGCGTGGCAGGCCGCGGATCGTAGAAGGACTGAATATTAAACCGCGAGGGAGGAATCTCATGAATGGCATCGCCAGAATGGGTCAGAAATTTCCAAAATGCTTGCTGCGAATCGATTTGCCCTGGATACCGGCAGCCTATTCCAACAATGGCAACCACCTCAAATTCATTATCTGTTGGCTTACGAGAGTCTTTCATGCTTTTCCGCCTTTGTTCCCAACATTGACTAATTAACAGCCAGGGCTACCGTTACGAAGTACCCGGTTTCCCGCTTGCAGTACCCGTATTGCGATCGAGTGTCCTGTTAGGAGATTAGGAGAAGATAAAACTGGAGGAAATGAAATTTCTTAAGAATACGGCTGTTTCCCAGACACTTACAAAACCCCCTACTGTCCACCCATATGGTTCGTTGTTAACTTAGTTTATAATCATTCAAAAAAGTTGACTGGATTCGTCACCTACAATAATATATCCAAATGTGTCAGATCTGTCAATACGATATTTATGATTTTAATTGTAGTGCCGGTAAGGCTTCCCCCACAGTTTTTCCATCACTGCCTGGACAATCATTGCAGGTTGTCCATTGAAAAAGAAGTGGCCTCCTGAAAAGAACTGGTGCGTAAAATCTCTATAGGTATATTCCTGCCAACCTTCCAACTCTTCTTGTGTAAGCACGACATCTTGCGTGCCGGCATATGCTGTGATGGGACAGTCGAGCGGCGGTTGGTTGAGGTATTGGTATGATTCAAGCACTTGAAAATCAGCGCGCAGCGTAGGGAGAAATAGATCGAGCAGATCTCGATCATTGCGGATGACCTCAGGAATGCCATTGTAGCGTTTCTGGATCTCGGCAATAAACTGCTCTTCGGGCAGGTGTGCAATGGGCGGGAAGCGTTCCGGCAGGTGAGGGGCGCGCCGGCTTGCGACAAACAGATGATCCGGTTGAATATGGTATGCCTGGCGCAGCCGGCGCGCCAGTTCAAAACCGATCGTGCCGCCTAAAGACAGCCCAAATATTGCAAAAGGACGGTCTAACAGCGGGTAAATGCTCTCTTCAAGATCAGCAAGCAGCGGCTCAATATGGCAGTAAGGTTGTTCTCGAAAACGGCTTTCTCGTCCGGGCAGTTGGATACCACACAGTTCGATTTCCTGTGGCAATAACTGCGCCCATGGAATAAATTGTGATGCCCCACTGCCAGCCGCATGAAAACAAAACAGCCGAAGCCGTGCGGAAGATTGCAGCTTAGGGCGAACAAAGAAATTTTCCATGATTGCGTCCCTGTAATTGATTTAATAATAGCGAAAGTATAACATGGCTCAGGTTAAGATCGCGGCTCTTGCTGGTTAGCCATCGTATGGTCGGAATGGAGCCCGGCCGTTACGAGGCGGTACTGGCCCAGCAGGAGTGGTACTGGCAAATGTCTCCGGTTCAGCAGATCCATTCCCTGGCTCCCACCCATGCTTCCTGATCGTCTCCATTTTCGGGATGGTCGTTTGCTCACCATCTCGCACAGCAAAGTAGGAGGGGGACATAATCTCCACCCCACCCCGATTAAACTCATCGAGAATATTTTCATGCAGCGCAGAATAGATCGCCGCCATCTTGAATGCCTTTTCGGTATAGGCATTCAACTCGTATGAAATATAAAAGTCATCCAAACTGGTCTTAAGCACAAATGGCGGCGGCGAATTGAGAATATCTGGTGTTTTTAGCGCCGCCTGAACCAGCAGTTGGTCAACTTGCCGCCAGGGCACATCGTACCCGATGGTTACCGCCGTATGCAGAATAAGGCCTTTGTTTTCTGCATCGGCGCTGTAGTTATTGACCTGATTCTGCATCACCATCGCGTTAGGGAGGGTGACCACCACATTTTTAATCGTCCGAATACGGGTTACCAGCAGCGTCCGGTCAATGACATCCCCCACTGCGTCCGCAACCTGAACCCGATCCCCAACCCTCAACCCGCGTGTGTAGGTCAGCACAATCCCGGCAACAACATTGCTGGCCAGTGAGGTAGACCCTAACGACAGCAAGAAGCCAATAAAGATAGAGATCGCTTTGAAGACTGGCGAGGAAGACCCCGGAATGTAAGGAAAGGCTGCCACCAGGGCAAACGCAATTACCAGCATCCGCAGCAGTTGGTAGGTCGGCTCCACCAGTTCATGATGAAGCGTATTTACCCAAATCTTTCCCCCCATATCGCATCATAGAAGAAAGCCATCACTTTCAACGCCAGTCGGGTCAAAATACTGATCAAGATCAGTATAAGCAGGTTGGGGAGAAAGCCCTGGATACCTGCCCACAGCGATCCGCCTACTTCGGAAAACCAATCGCTAAAAACGTGAGAGATACCGCTGGTTAGCGTGTAAAGGCTCAGGATGATAAGAAGGCCGGCAGATATCACCAGCGAGAGGAGCACGTACCGGGTAGTTTTGACAACCTGTATCAGCGCGGTCGCAATCTGTGCCCGGGTGAGAAGATCAAGCTTTTGAATGCGGACGGTCCGAAAATGGTAGTGCCCCCAGTTTTCAATGCTTTGGTACAAAAATCATAGAGCCTGTTCGTCACCGTTACGAATAGTATAAGGAACAGCACGATGAACGTAACTTCAAGATCATCCAGTACAAAGCGGTTTTTCCCTTGCCAGAAGTCATTTCGAAAGAGCTCGAAGACTGGAGCCAAACCGCTGTTCGGAACAGGGTCCAGGCTTAGTAAAATCGCCAGAACTGTTGCTAACACCCCTACAACTGTAAACCGTGCCGTCCAACGAATATAAAATTTGTGAAAACGGTTCTGTGTAGTTGCTTCTTTGGATCGGACGGTGGATTGATAGAGATGGGTCTGCCCGAAAAAAATTGCCAGAAGAATAGCCAGGAAAAGAGCTGTCGTCCAACCGCTGACAAGGACATCGACCCCGAATAATAACGTTAACATCAGGATGCCTTTCGGAGTTGGTTTAAGGTTTTATCAACCTGATTCACCTTCCTGAGCTTCGTGAAGGGGGATCCATAGGAACATGGGTTTTAACCAGTGTACATAGTACCAGCCACTTGTAGAAATTACAATACTTTGTTTTCTGCTTCACGGCGCATCGGCGCGCATACGAGTTCTGCACCCCAGCCTGCCCTGGACAGGTTCGGAGATGGCCTACCAGCGACGGGGATCCGCCCGGCGGGAGAGGAGGAAGACCTGTGTACATTATGATGCCCATGCACGTGGATAAGCAATTACCATTGAAGGAGGATTCTAGAAGTCCCCCTTCAAAAAAATCCTTAGAAACCGCCCAGATTAACGACACTCGCAGATGAGTGTGTATTTTCCGGGTTGCGGTTTATAACCCAATTTACGATTGATCGCCAGAATCGGTGCATTTCGTAGGTTGCTATCGGTTAATATTTTCTGCGCTCCGTTCTTACGCGCATAAAGAGCGGCCAGCACTTTGAGAGATGTGGCGATTTTCCGGCGTCGATACTGGCGCAACACCCCAGTATATTCGTTGTATGCGCTGGAAGTTTCGGGAAACAGGCCAACTGCGGCCATCCCGATCCATTGATCGCCCTCAACGGCTAAAAGCTGTCCATCACGGCGGAACCACGGCGCATGAAGCACGGATTTTTCGAAAATAGGATACGTCCAGGGAGTGCTTGTGTTCGAGTTTTCAAGCATATCGCTCGTGTTCAGATCATAAAGTTTGTGCCTCATCTCAAGTGTATCGGGAAAGTTAGACAGAGCACTGAAGCGGATGCCTGAGGCCTCGAGAGCGTCGATGTCCGACAGAAAAGGGGTTTCGTCAAAGGTGGTCAGATCTAGCTCGTAGTTGAAAAAGTGCTGGTCGATGGCGAAACCACGGCGTTGGGCGAAGACCAGACTTTGTGTGTCCTTATCAAGCACATCTGAAACCAGGCGAGTAGCCCCATTGGCCTTCAGATCTTCCCACAAACGATCCCATAAAGCTGATCCAATCCCCTGGCCGCGGCAGTCAGAATCGACGATGACCCAGGCTGTGAAGTGGCCCTCAGGACTATGTGCTTCGTGGACATATCCGCCGTAGCCAGTGACGACGTCCTTTTCATCCACTGACACCAATCGTCGATGCAATCGTCCTGGTGGAGAATATTGAAACCACTCTCGCATCTCGTCAACCGTTCTTGGTTGATCTTCATAAGGATTGGTAATGCGCACAATATCGCTCATGTCTGTGTCGATATGGGCATTGCGAATTGCATAAGCAGTCATATTGTTCTCCTTTTCGATTTGATTCAGCCATGCATCCAGGCGATCGACTTTCTCGTTATTGTCCTGCGCCTGCCCCAACAGCTCCATCCGCTTGCTCTTGAGCATCTCATGTACCTGACGGACTGGCAGATCGTCTGCCAGCAAATGAGTGATTTCCGCCAGGGAAAATTCCAGATTCTTCAGCGCCAGGATACGATTCAGGCGTGCCAGTTGATCAAACGTGTAATAGCGGTAGCCAGTAAAGTGATCGACTTCGACCGGTTTGAGCAAGCCGACCTCATCGTAGTACCGCAAGGTGCTGACCGGCGTCTGGCTGAGGCGACTAAATTCACCAATTCGGATCATTGAATAATTCTCCGTGCGCAAGGAACTGTGTGATGATCATCTGCCTTTAATATACAACCTCAAGTAACTTGAGAGTCAAGACTGTATTGGGACCTGATATGCAAATTATTTAGGCGAAACAAGTTTCGTAAGAATGACAAATCTGATGATCCGGCTCCTCTGGTCATTACGAAGATAAATGGAAAAAGTAAACTGCGTCATCGCGCAGGAAAGGGCGAATGAGTTACAGACGGTTTTGAGGCCTGGGACCG
>CAWBQF010000006.1:0-93973 GCA_963791025.1 uncultured Chloroflexia bacterium
GCCCACTCATCACCACTTCATGTTTTTCCCTATTCGCACACCTATCTTAACAATTACCTCGCCGCGAATGAAATGATCGCCATCCCGATCGTCACGGTTGTTGTTTCTCCTTTTTTCATCACTGTCTGCGTCAGGGGGATATAAGTGTTTGCTTCCATCCAAAAGCCAAGAAATCAAAAACTGCTCGTCGCCGTCCTGGCAGCAGCCATATGGCTGCTGTATGCTTTCCTCGGCCCGGGCAGCGAATTTTTTAACGCCTATCGCTTACTTGTTCTCTCGCCCGAAAGCTTATCCAGTGTATTCCACCATCCACTAACCTACAATCCGCCCTGGTTAGCCCCCCTCCTGTCGCCCTTCATCACCATGCCCGGTCGTTCAGGCTACCTCCTGTTTATGGCGGTCACCATCCTGTTGTTTTGGTTATCCGCACGTGAACTGAACGGGAAAATGCCCTTCATTCTCCTCTCGTCCCAGCTTTTTTGGATCCTCTGGTGGGGCCAGATAGAAGGTTTCGTCGTCTTTGGAATCGCCCTGGCCTGGTCAGCCTTGCAAAGGCAATCCTGGCAACGCATGCTGCTTGCCATGCTTCTGGTTGCGTTGAAACCACAAATGGGTATCTTTCCCCTCCTTTATATATGGTGGTCTAGCGGCAAAGATCGTTGGAAGTCTCTGGCAGGTTTCATCATTATCATCATCAGCAGCGTATTGATCTATGGTCCCTGGCCCCTTTGGTTCATTGAAAGCGTCCTAAGGATATCGAACGAGACCCAATACCAGCCCTGGAATGCTTCCATGGGTCTGTTGGCTCTGCCACTGTTGGTTCCAGCGCTCCGCCTTCAACTAAATCCATACCAACGAACGGTGGCCCTTACGGCTACCGGGCTTCTCATCTCCCCCTATATGCCTTATTACAGCACTATCCCTTTATTGTGCTTTACCCTACCCGTTTGGAGCAGCCTGTTTGCCTTCCTCGGCTTTCTTTCACCCCTTCTGGGAACAAAAATTGCCTGGAATGGGATGGTTTTCTTTCCTCTGTGTGTTTTGTTGTGGCTTTACTGGCCTTATCTCCAAGCGGTCCTTCTCTCCAGAACACGCAGCACGCAGAAAAATACGCTCTAGAATTCCCCCTTAGCCAAAGCTTCCTTCCTTATTTTGTTCATCAGAGAGACGACCTGAAACCGGTCTCTTCCAGGCAAATCTTACCCAGCCACCACCCGTGTCGAGCGGGCCAGGGCCTTCTGCATTTCCTCAAGCTGCGCCGGAGAACGGAGACTGTTAAAGTCTTCTGTGTGCTTTTCTCGCACGTGTTCCAGCGCCTTCTGAGTCACCTCTTCCAGCGTCTCTCCCTTTACAATAAACGAGCAGTTCAGCCCCATGTCCTTACAAGAATATCTGATTAACATCATTGCCTCATTAGGTGCTTTCATCGAATAGACTCCCGCATTCCAAATGCCCCTTCGATCTATGCGAGCGTTCTACAACCATCCTTTGGACGATATAACAATCTTACTCCGGATTTGAAACTTTTACAAACTTAGGATTCTTCAAGCGTTTAAGCATTAAAAAACGACCACCATTAACTGGCGGTCGTCTCTTATTCTATATTCGGGTTGATCTACCGGTTTCCTGCGTAAGAATGCTGCCGGTTCGGCGTTGTTCTGCGCTGGTTCGGGTTCGTCCTCGGCCTGGATGAACTGCCGTTTTTCACCGGAACAGACCGGTTATCGGCGCTCAGTTCCACCTCAAACCCGTCCATCTCGCGGCGTTCCAACTTACAGCCCATCAGCCGTTCAATCGTCCGCACCATCGGCAAGTCATCTTGCGTTACCAGCGAAAGGGCCGTGCCAAGCCGCTCCATGCGCCCTGTGCGCCCGGTGCGGTGCGTATACGCTTCTGCTGTATCGGGTAAATCATAGTTAATCACATGCGAGACCTGCGTCACATCGATACCGCGCGCCGCGATGTCAGTCGCTACCAATACTTTCACCCGCCCCTTGCGGAAACTTTCCATTGCGGCCTGCCGCCTGGCTTGCGACAGGTTACCCTGCAGCGAAGTTGCGGACAGCCCCGCCCCAGATAATTGTATGGCTAACTTCTTCGCCCGGTGTTTGGTACGTGTAAAGACCAGCACCTGACCACTGCCGCTGTCGTGGAGCAGGTTCAGCAGCATATCTAGCTTGCGGGTTTGCTCCACCGCGTAAATAGCATGGCTGATCGTCTCGATCGGCTCGGTAATGCTGATTTCCACCGTTACCGGTTCATGCAGCATTTCTGTCGCCAGAGAACGAATGGCGTCTGGCATTGTCGCGGAGAACAACAGGGTTTGGCGTTTTTGCGGCAGCATAGAAATGATGCGGCGAATGGAGGGCAAGAAACCCATATCAAACATCTGGTCCGCTTCATCCAGCACCAGCACTTCGATCCCACTCAGGTGAATAACCTTTTGGCCTGCCAGATCGAGCAGCCGGCCAGGGCATGCCACCACAATATCGACCCCGTTACGCAAGCCTTTTACCTGAGGCAGCGCGCTCACGCCGCCATAAACAGTGATGCTGCGCAGGCCCGTCTGCCGGGCTAGCTGCATAATGGCAGTATGGGTTTGTTCAGCCAGTTCGCGTGTCGGCGAAAGAATCAGGGCGCGCAGTTTTCCTTTCGGCCCTTTCATCAACCGTTGTAAAATCGGCAGAACAAATGCTGCCGTCTTTCCCGTTCCGGTTTGGGCCAACCCCAGCACATCCTTGCCGCTTAAAATGGCAGGAATAGTTTGACTTTGAATAGGGGTCGGAGTGGAATAACCAGCCGCTAAAATACCCGCGTTAATCTGCGGGTGAAAAGAGAATGTACTGAAACTCACAAAAATTTCCTTAATGGTGCTGCTGCTTTCGCCGCTAAAACTTGCTCAGCAGCGTCCGCTCATCGCCCCGCACTGCGGGCACACCAATGAATAATAAAGAGCGGCATTTTTACACAATAAAACCAGGGATCACCCTGGCTCGTTGAAAAATTATTACGGATAAAAAGCATCCATATTCAACGTGGACGGCTTAGTATACCATTAATGTTTCGATGATGGGTTAACGATCTGAATCTGTTCAAATTGGCTGAAACAATCTTCAAGTCCTATGGTATAATACTCTCATACCTTTGGAAAGATGATTGCCTGCCATTCATTCTTCAAATGGCGGGATGGTTTTTTCCCTACAAGGCACGTGCCTCGAAAAGAGGATATTATCCACCGGAGTAACGGTGGCATCAAAAAAAATGTTTGGTTATTAGGAGTTACAGAGTAATGGAAGCAAAGCTTTATGTAGGGAATCTTTCCTACGAAACGAAAGAAGATGATCTGCGCAGCCTTTTCTCTCAGGCTGGAACTGTAAGCGAAGTGGCCCTTATTAAGGACCGTGACACAGGCCGATCCAAAGGTTTCGCTTTTGTCACCATGGGCAGCCAGGATGAAGCAAACAAAGCCATTCAGCAGTTCAATGGACGGAGCATGGATGGTCGTGAGCTTACCGTGAATATTGCCCGCCCACGGGAAGAACGCCCTCGCAGTGGCTACGACAGCAACCAACGCGGTGGTGGATATCGCAGTAATTCCTCCGGTCGGGGTGGCGGAAACCGGCGTTACTAAACGCCCCTTTTCTCACTGATAAGAGGATTTGAAACAGATCATTTCATTTCGTCGCTGTCGCTAACTTAGTTTAGAAAAGAAGAACATCAAAGCCAAACCTATCCGCAAGGAAGAAAGGCTTTGATGTTTTTTTGTCCCCTAAAACTTTCGTAAGGTATTCACTCATGCCTATCCTTGAGACCTCTCGCCTGATTCTGCGTCCGTTTTCTCCGTCTGACTATCCCGCCCTACGCGCGTTCCACGCCGATCCCGTTGTGGAACGCTATGAGCGCTCGACGCCAACTAAAGAAGAAACGCACAGCTTGCTGGCGCGCTGCGTAAGCGATGAAAAAGAGACTCCTCGCCATCATTATGCCTTCGCCGTTACCATTCGCCCAGAGGATACCGTCCATGGCCGGCTCTCGCTGCAGCTCAATAATGAAAGCGTGCGCGAGTGGGAGACAGGCTGGATGCTTAATCAGTCTTACTGGGGCCAGGGCTATGCCAGTGAAGCCGCGACGCGTGCTCCAGTTTGCTTTTGAAGCGCTGCAAGCCCACCGCGTCGTGGCCTGGTGCCATGCCGGTAATCTTGCCTCTGCCAGAGTGATGGAGAAGATCGGTATGCAGTTGGAAGGTCACCTGCGCGAAACGCGCTGGCTGGATGAGCGCTGGAACGATGAACTGGTTTACGCGATTTTGGATCATGAGTGGCAGGCAGTAAAATCGCCGCCAGCCGCTGGCGGATAAGTACGTAAAACGCCCCTCCAATCGGAGGGGCGATATGTTACAGAATCTGTTTTCTAGCAGATTATCTTACAGTAAACGTGATCGGTAGTTTGCACAGCGTGGTACTGCCTGAAACCACGGCCCAGTTGCTGGTATATTGTCCAGCCTGACCGGGGGCCAGCATATCGACCACAATCTTTACCGTCTCACCTGGTTTGACCGTCTGCGGCAGATCATATGCGCTGTTCCACTTGTAACTCTTCGCGCCGCTCACATAAACGTAGTCCACTGAGCTGCTATCCCAGGTCTTGCTGCTGGTATTCTTGATCGTCCAAACCGCGTCAAAGTCATAATGCATGGGCAGGCTGGGGGTGCGCGCCGGTCTCACTGAGACCACTTCACAGGTCGCGCTGGGCAGCGGAGTTGGTACAACCACCACATCCGTCGTACCGCTGTCGGTGTTGTGGAAGGCGTTGAAGGCGTAAGAACCCTGCGAGCCATCCAGACGGATCGTCACCATATCCACATCCTGCACCACATCTGGCAGTTTCACAGTAAAGCGGAAGGCGCCGCCCGAACCAGAGTTGATCGTGTCAACGACTACATAGTTCTTGAAGAAGCTGTCAAAGGGGCCTACCCGCACGCGGAAGTTGACATTCGCCGGGAAGTTACCTGTTTCCACCGTCACCAGCTCGTTCTGCCTGACACCCACAATCTTGATATAGGGTTTCTCACTACTGCCGGTCACCGGAACACCATTCCCCGCAGCAGCCATGTCCTTATTGTTGAACCAGTTGAAGTAAGCGCCGTTCGCGCTGCTTTCGAAACGAATGGAGATCGTCTTAGCGCCCTTCAGTTCCGCCGGCATGCGAAAAATGATATCGAAGGAACCACCGCTGCCCGAGTTTATCTCGCCGACGACAATGCCGTTGATGGCCTGGTTCCCAGACCGGTCCATCCGTACCGTGTAGTTCACGTTGGCCGGAAAGTTATGTGTGCGAATGGTCACACGCTCATCCGCTTTGATGGAGAGGATATCAATATAGGGAGCCGCTGCCGCAAAAACAGCCTGGGGCAGAGATGCCCCCATCACAATGACGGCGAGAAAAACGGCTACCCACCGGTATAATTTTTGGAAGAACTTGCGAAACATAGAATTTACCTCCGTACTTTCCTGACGGGAATGTTTTTTATCAGGATCATCTTTCTACAATTAAGACGAAGACGGTGCTGAAAAAGTTCCCAACTACAGATGCGCTTGCCAAACCTTCTAATTCCTGCCAAAATAGAGTCATGACTTATCAATGGCTGCTCTTTGATGCCGACGGCACCCTCTTTGACTATGATTTAGCAGAATCAAAAGCCCTGGAAGCCACCTTCCGCGATTTTCACCTGCAAGTTACCCCGCAAGGCGCAGGGATCTATCGCAAGATTAATCAGCAAATCTGGCTGGATTTTGAGCAGGGCCGCATCAGCGCTGAGGCGCTGCGGCTGCGGCGCTTTGAGCTGATGTTCGAGGCGCTCGAACTGTCAGCCGATGCCCAGGCCTTCAGCCAGCAGTACCTGGTGAACCTCTCGCGCCAGACCGACCTGATGCCCGGCGCGGAAGAAACCGTGCAGACCCTGGCCGACCAGTACCAGTTAGCCCTCATTACCAATGGATTAAAGATGTGCAGCGCCCCCGGCTGGCCGCCGCGCGGATCAGCCCTTACTTTCAAGAAGTGGCGATTTCAGAAGAGATGGGCGTTGCCAAGCCCGACCCACGCTATTTCCAGATCGTCTTCGAACGCATTGGCTGCCCCCCAAAGAAACCGCCCTGGTCATCGGCGACAGCCTGACTTCTGACATTCAAGGCGGGCTCAACTACGGACTGGATACGTGCTGGTACAATCCCAACCAAAAGCCAGCCAACGCTCAGATCACTCCCACCCATGAGATTCGCACACTGGCGGCGTTAATGGAGTTGCTCTCTGGGCAGAAAAAAAAGTAAAATACGGTAAGTCAGCATCTTGTGTGGAAAGGAAATTCCATATGAACGCTCGTGAGCGCGTCCGAATGGCTTTAAACCACCAGCAGCCAGATTATGTGCCCTTAGACCTGGGTGGCAGCGCGGTAACCGGCATGCACGTCAGTTCCGTCTACCTGCTGCGTCAGGCGCTGCACCTGGACTCACCCGGTACGCCTGTAAAGGTGATCGAACCTTATCAGATGCTGGGCGAAATTGCCCCTGATCTAATAGATGCCCTGGGAGTAGATATTCTCGCCCTCCCCTCGCCGCGCACACTATTCGGCTTTCGCAACGAAAACTGGAAGCCCTGGACCACCTTCGACGGCACGCCCGTGCTTGTCCCAGAGGCTTTTAATACCACCCCAGAGGATAACGGCGATATCCTGATATATCCCGAAGGGGACCTGTCTGTACCGCCCAGTGGCCGCATGCCCGCCGGTGGTTTTTACTTCGACTCCATCATCCGCCAGCCGCCCATCAATGAAGACCATCTGAACCCCGAAGATAATCTGGAAGAGTTCGGCCCAATCTCTGATGAAGATCTGGCCTATTTTCAAAACGAAGCCGAATGGCTCTACACCCAAACCGACAAGGCCATTCTGGCGAGCTTTGGCGGGACTGCCTTTGGCGATATTGCCCTGGTTCCGGCCCCCTGGCTGAAGCATCCACGCGGCATCCGCGATGTAGCAGAGTGGTATATGAGCACCGTCGCACGGCGCGACTATGTATGGAAGGTGTTCGAGCGGCAGTGTGAAATTGGGCTGCAAAACCTGGAAAAAATTCATCAGGTGGTGAGGAATCGCGTCGACGCTGTATTTGTAACCGGCGCCGACTTTGGCGCTCAGACGGGGCCGTTCATCTCACCTCGCTCGTACCGTCAGCTCTTCAAGCCCTTTCATAAGACAGTAAACGACTGGGTCCATCAAAACACTGGCTGGAAGAGCTTCATCCACTCTTGCGGGTCGGTCGCGGCGCTCATCCCCGACTTTATCGAAGCCGGGTTCGATGTCATCAATCCGGTTCAGACTTCAGCGTCAGGCATGGACCCCGCCGGGTTGAAAGAACATTTTGGTGATCAGCTCACCTTCTGGGGCGGCGGTATCGATACCCAGCAAACCCTGCCCTTTGGCGCCCCTGATGAAATCTGCCAGCAGGTGCGTGAACGGATGAAGATCTTTGGCCGCGGCGGAGGGTTTGTATTCAACAGCATTCACAATATTCAGGCCAAAATCTCACCGGAAAACCTGGTCGCGCTGTATCAGGCGGTCAAAGAATACCGGCATCTGCCATAAATATCTCCGTAAACCCAGGCCTGCCCCTACCACTGCATGGACGCGGTAGTAGGGGAGATTTTTGGTTTCAGTTTAACTGATTGAAAGGTCAAGTGTACAAATATGTCTGGTCCCATTCCACTGCTGTACTCCCCCAACCATCTCCTACACGCACCCGTCAGCGAGTTCGAGCAGGGCACGCTGGTTGCCTACCGCGAATCACCAGAGCGAGTGGAAAAAATCTACCCCTATCTGGCCTTCCGAGGCATTGGAAACCCCATCCGTTCGCACCGCACTGCCTCCATTGATGACTTACTACTGATTCACAATGAGGAAATGCTCGATCAACTGCGCGCGGCGTCTTCGGCCCTATCTGGCGACCAGTACATTTACCCCGAATTTTTCCCCATCCGGCTTTCCATGCGCAACTTGCCGCGCGGTCTGATCGGCCGTATGGGTGAGTTTTGCACCGACCCTTACAGCCCGGTCGGGCATGGAACCTGGCAAGCCGCCATTTCCGCAGCCGGCCTGGCTTTGGAAGGAGCCGAAGTCCTGCTGCGCGGCGAAACCAACTGCGTCTATGCCTTATGCCGCCCACCCGGACATCACGCCGGTCCAGACTTCTTTGGCTCGTACTGCTATCTGAACAATGCGGCTCTGGCCGCTCACCGCCTGATGAACCTGGGCCGTGTGGCTATTCTAGATATAGACTATCACCACGGCAACGGCACGCAAACGATCTTCTGGGATGAACCGCGCGTTCTGTATGCCTCTCTGCACATCGACCCCAACATCGACTTCCCCTTCTTCTCTGGCTACGCCCACGAGACTGGTGGGGTAAGCGCCCCTGGCAGCACCGTTAACTTCCCCTTGCAGCCAGGCACGGACTCGAGCACGTACCTGCATGCACTGGATGAACTGTTGGGAACGGTCCGCGCTTTTCACCCAATCACGTTGGTGGTCTCACTCGGATTCGATCCATATCATGGTGATCCCCTCAGCGCCTTCCAGGTCGAATCGGGCATTTACACCGCGCTAGGCAGCCGCATCGCCGCCCTGGGCTTGCCCACCCTGTTCGTGCAAGAAGGCGGTTACGCCATTGAAATGCTGCCCAAGCTGGCCGAAGCCTTCCTGGAGGGCTATCTGGCTACCCGGCCTTCCAAGCAGTAGTTTAAACGCATTGTGGGTTTGTTCTTCGTCGTGAAGGACGAAAGACAAACCCACAAGAGATGTCAGGATCGCGTTGATCCAAAGAACTTGTTTTAGATATGGTTGGCGAGCCGTGTGCGCAGAGAAGCTTCAGGAAGCACCCCCGCCCACCGGTCGATAATACGTCCATTTTTGACGAGCATCATTGTCGGCACAGCCTGTACGCCATAGCGCCCGGCGGACATTGGGTTTTCATCCACGTTCACCTTCGCCACCTTTAAGCGCCCTGACATTTCATGGGCTAGTTTTTCCAGAATCGGCTCTGCCATCCGGCACGGGCCGCACCAGGGCGCCCAGAAATCGACCAATACGGGCTGCTGTGAACCCATCACTTCCTGGTCGAAACTGGCATCATTCACTGGGAAAGGATGCCCAGAACTACCCGCCGCTGAGCTGGTATAACCCGGCTTGCTATAGCCAGAAGCCGAAGAAGCCTGTCGCGCTCCCTGATAAGATGGGCCCTGAGTATAACCGGCTTGTTGGCTGGCATGAGCGGGCTGCCGTTCGGCTGGCCGAGGCCCTTTCCCCAGCAGATAATTAACATGCTCTTCCAGGTCAGCCGCGGTGATCGACACGCTCTTCGTTTGCGCCTTCCCGTCGCGGAAAGTGACCACAGCCGGGGTGTTCTGCACACCAAAGCGGCCCATCGACTGCGGGCTGTCTTTCGCTGGTACCTCCACCACGAACAGCTTCCCCGCCTGCTCTCGTGCGATGCGGTTCATGGCGTCCGTCAGGTTGGCAGGAGCCGGGCTGTTGACAAATACCATCACCACCGGCAAACCAGCCGCTAAGACGCGATCGATACTCTGGTCGCTGGTATGAATGGGGGTATCAAATGTTCGAGCCAAGTTTTCCTTCCTTCCACAGGTAAACCAAAACCTGCACTTTTTCTTCAAAATTCATCCGTCTCATAAGCAAGGGTCACTTCCATGGCAAAACTGCCTGAGTTCACCCCGCAAATAACCAATGAGATCAGAAACTGATCCGTATCTATCATACACAGGGGGAATAAGAAACCCATCAGAGCATCCTTAGAATTTCGTTAACATTACACGTCCGTTGGCCGCCAGCCCGACTTCTCCGCGTGAGACGCATAATCCGTAAACTCCTCGACCGGCAGCGCATTCTCTGGGATGCAGCTCGCATAATAAGGATGATCCGGTGAGATCGGCAGGTCCACCGGCTGACCGGTATCCGCCGAGTAGTAAACCGCCGTAACCAGCTCAATCGCGCGCCGGCCATCCTCTAGGTTAATCGGCAGCGGGCCGCCAGATTGCAGCGCTTTATAAAAGCGGTCAAACTGCCCCACAAAGCCCTCCGGCGGCGCCGGTTGAAACGCTGCCAGCGCCGACTGGATGCGCCCATCCACTTCGTCTGAAGCGCCCTTAAAAGTCCAGGGGTCACTGGTCTGTGATCCATAGGGACTGGTGTTGCTCTCGGCAATCATGTTCTCGAAGCAGTAGCGGTGCCGTGAAATTTCGACTACCGAACCAAACGTCACCGACAGCGCCGCCAGCGAACCATCCGCCATTTCAAGCGACACCGAGAGGGTATCCTCAATCTCGGTATCGTTCACCAGCGTCTTGGCCCGCGCGAAGACATTCTTCGCCGGTCCGGCCACAGCATACAGCGCATCATGCGCGTGAATGGCGTGCCCAATAAAAGCGCCGCCAAGAGCCGTCCGCCAACCGGCCCGCCAGCGCACACTAAAATAGCCGGCTGGGCGGCGCCAGTGCGTCTCTACTGTGGAAAGATAAAGCCGTCCCGGAATACCTTTGCGAATCAGGTGCTGGAGACGCTGCAGCGCAAAACCAAAGCGATAATTAAAAACGGGCATCACCCACTGTCCCGTACGCTTCTCCGTTTCGGCCAGTTGGTCAATATCCGCCAGTGCCCCGGCCAGCGGTTTTTCACATACTGCGTTTTTACCAGCTTCCATCGCCCCAATTGCCATCGGCGCGTGCAGGTAGGGAGGCGTGGTGATATCGACGACATCCACTTCAGGCATCCGGTAAAGATCATTCACATCCGTCACCACGCGCAGCACATCAAACTCGGCTGCCCGCTTGCGCGCTTTTTCTTCTACCACATCACACACGGCAACCACTTCAAATTGGTCTGCTAGTTGGCGGTAAGCATCTAAGTGAGCGTGGCTGATTCCACCGCAGCCTACCAGGCCAACCCGAACTTTTTCTGCTTTCTGGTTTGCCAAGTTGTCCTCCATTTACCAAAACAGTCTACTTTAAACTGATAGTACGAAAATCCTGGCAGGCTGTCAACAACAAAGCAAGTCACAGCGATTTCTTTGGCTTATAATTCCGTTACGAAGTCCTTTAACACATAATTAAAAAGAGGATGATCCTATGCCAGTTGAAGATGAATATCTAGATGTGTTTCAAAATATAGAAGCGAGCATTGTAGAAATCTATCGGGATTACCCCGATCTCACAGATTACCAGGTTCAATCCGCGTTTGAAGCTTTACAGCGCACCTACCAGGGCGAAATCAGCGGGCGCAGCGCCGTCCTTCCGCGCGGCGAACAATCCAGGATCGTATACAGCGCAGTGAAAAGTGTTTGCGAGTGGCGTTTAGGGCGCGTACAGGCTGTGGACGAAGAAGAACAGCCGCTCTCTTTAGAGCCGCTTACCGTTGATGAAATCATCACAGTGATCAAACGCCTGCGCAAATCGGTAGATACCTGGAACAAACAAAGCGGCACGCAGGGCTACTTGAACTATATTCGCCAGTTTATTAGATAAATCTTCAAAGATCATGCTTGTTCAAAATTACACCACAGCAACCGCTTTCCTTGAAAAAGCTCAGCCCTTTTTAGAACAGCGCGAGTCGGTCAATAACCTGATTTTGGGTATCGCCATCCGGCTGCGTGAGCACCCCGACTGGAACACCTTCCCTTGCTACCTGGCGACGGTCGAGAGCCAACCCAACCAGATTGAACTGGCAGCCGTGATGACTCCTCCCAAAGAAGTCTTGTTGGCAAGCAGTGAAGAGCCTTCAGGAGAAGCCATGCAGGCGCTGCTACAGAATCTGCGGGCAGAACGCTGGCAACCGCCAGGCGTCAATGGCCCATCTGGGCTGGTAGATCGCTTTGCCCAGGCCTGGACACAAGAGAACGGACGGCGTTATCGGGTGCGGATGCGTGAGCGCGTGTACGAGCTGCGCGAGGTCAGTCGCCTCTCATACAGCCCAGGGACACTGCGCCTCACCGTCGAAAACGACCTGGAACTGGTAGCCCGCTGGCGAACGGCCTTTTTGAAAGAAGCGGTAGAAGGCGAAGACCTGGAAACAGCGCGCAAAGTGTCTGCACGGCGCATCGCTGCGGGAGACATGTTCTTGTGGGAAGATGGTGAGCCTGTCTCGATGGCCATGCGCTCGCGCCCCACGCCACACGGGATCACAGTTACTTCTGTTTATACCCCGCCCGAATTCCGTCAGCGGGGCTACGCCACCTCGTGCGTGGCTGCTCTGTCACAGTTGTTACTAGATCAGGGCAAGGCCTTCTGCAACTTATTTACTGACCTCGCCAATCCCACCTCCAATGCCATTTACCAGAAGATAGGCTACCGGCCCGTGTGCGATTTCCATCTGATTCGCTTCGAAGCGCAGGATGAGCAGGATCGGGAAACAGACTGACTTTAACAGCAGTCTCGCCATACGTTTCACAGCAAAGCCCTCCAGGACGTTCAGTGCAAAAAACGTCTATTGTGCAAATCGGGACGCTCCCTGGTAAAATTAAGAATAGCCCGAAGATGCCGATACATCGCGGCGATACATCACGGCGATATATCGCGGGTGTCTGGAAACAAACGTATTGGAGGGGGATGTGTGTGAAGCTCGCGCAAACAGATGACTTTGAAGCACACAGACTAGCAAGGAGGAAAGATGCAGCTGGACTCTGTGGAATCCAGCATGCTGGCGGCCATTGGATATGATGAGAACCTTCAGGCCCTGGTTGTCTTATATAATAGTGGTAAGGCATATCAATACCTGAACGTTCCATCTGAAACGTATCAAGAATTGATTGAAGCACGCTCGAAGGGCCGTTTCATGTTGGATCACGTAATTGATCATTATCCGTATGCAGTGTTTAAAGGATGGAAGAACCTGCGCGCCTGAGATGTTCAGGCCCAGCCCAGCAGTTCTGTTAATCTGGTTCGATCAGGAGATGTACCATGCCTAAAACGATCACGCAAGAAGAACGTCAGTTATTAAAACTGGTTGAAAAAATGCCGGTCCCGGCTGAAGAGAAAGAAAGCTGGATCGAACGGATCCGAGACGGCGCGATGAGTGAAGACCTGGCAGAAGAAATACGCCAGAAACTCGCGACCACACCAGAAGGGGAAGAGGCAGAACGAGCCGCCGCGAACCGCTCGATGTACCAGGTAGAACTGGCAAAACTGGTGCGGCGCTGGCGGCTTTCGACACAGTCGCGCAACTTCGGCAGACGGTAATCCATACCGGGTCATTTGATTTGCGCCCTGTGAATCCATAGGGCGCAACGTTTTTAACAAGTAACTTCGTCGTATCCAAACGATCGATCCAGCCGAGCAACCCTCCCTGAATATGGATGTATTGCCTGTATAATTAGGGAATGGGGTTTGAAAATGCGTGACGATGAACAAGTAACCGATACCAGTGAAACAACCCAAAGCCTGTTCGCTCAGATGCTGCAAGTCTGGGTCGATTACCGGCGCATTATCCTATCCGTGTTGATCTTTATCGCATTAGTCGCCCTTTTTACATCGCTTGAACCCGCAACCCGCACTTCATTGGTGCGCGGCCTGTTTGCCAATCGCACGCTGTTCATCTTACTGCTGGCTTTTAGCCTGCTGATGCTTTCTCTGTTGTGGTCAGCCGGGCAGCGCATGGATGTTTGGATTTTCACACTGTTCAATCTGCGTGGACATCACCCTTTATGGTTGGACCGGCTGATGTGGTTAACCACCCAAATTGGCAACGGCTTTCTTGGCATCCTGCTGTCAATTGTGCTGTACTTTATCAATTTACGGCGGCTAGCGGTAGAAATGCTGCTTGGTATTCTAAGCCTGTGGTTGGGCGTAGAAATCCTGAAAGCAATCACTGAACGCAGCCGTCCGTTCATTGCCATCGAGGGCACCCACCTGGTCGGGTGGCGCGAACGTGGGCTTTCCTTCCCCAGCGGGCATACCTCGCAAACCTTCTTTATGATCACCCTGCTTGCGCAGTATTTTCAGGTCAGTCCTCTGGTCGGCCTGGCAATGTACGGGCTGGCCTTACTGGTGGGCTTTACACGCATTTATGTGGGGGCCCACTATCCGCGCGATGTAATGGCTGGAGCCGTTCTAGGCAGCGTGTGGGGCATTTTACTTGGGCTGATTGAAGCCTATCTAACCTCAGGACGGTTTTAAAAGCAAACTCGTTTTGTACGGCCCATTTTCCGAGTCATACAAAACGAGATATCCCTTTCAAACTTTTTCGCTGTTTATCCCAATGACAGTGTGACGACCAGGGCGTAGTGATCAGAGGCATAAGCGCCGGTCTGATCCGGATGATCAATTGCAATACGGACATCCTCCACGTAGTCTTGCAGCCCGCCATGGGCCCAGGCATAGTCAATCCGCTTGGTCGGGTTCCCGGCTTCAAAAGTCAGGCCGGGCCGGTCAGGATGCTTCATCGCCCAGGTATCGAACCAGCCAGCCGACCGGAAACGCTCGAACAAGTTGGTATTGGGTGGATTATTGAGATCCCCCATGAGCAGGCGAAACCCCTCAAAAGAATCAGCATAGGCCAGCGTTTCTTCCAGATTATCTTTCGCCTGTGATTCGATCCACGAGAAGTGAGTATTAAATAGATGCAGCGGGCCTTGTGGCAGGTCAAGCTGGGCATGTACAACAATTCGACGCTGTAAATCTTCCTCTCCTGGGCGAAGCTTGAGAATCTTACTGCCTTTATCTACAAATGGCAGCCGAGAAAGGAAGGCAGAGCCATTTGCACTGGGCCCCTCATACGCCTGCGCGGGCTCAAACACCACCTGCGAATAGTCCGGCAGCAGTTCCTTCAACTGGTCCGCCTGGTGAATGCCATTTTCCACGGCTGGGTCCAGCCGCACCGCCTGAAAGGCGACCACGTCCGGCCAAATATCTTTGATCGCATCCCGGATCATCCGCTTGCGAATTTCCCAGGAGCCGTGTTTCTCAACGTAATAATTTAAGTTCAACGTCATCACTTTAAGCATGGCACTTCCTTCCGTTTGCACAGTATGCACTCTTGAATGTAAGGGCTCCAAAAAAGAGGCGACCAAACCAGGCCGCCTCTTTACTTAGAATAAAGGCAAGGTTTGCCTTAACCCTGAGCTTCATTCTCTACATTGAATAGAGTCCCTTCCTTGTAGGTCTCCTATTTCCAATAGGGTTGATAGCCGTAATACTCATAGACACCGGTCAGCCAATCTTCGGCGTCTGTCTCAGGCCAGTCATTCTTATTAAAGCCCGGCGCATTTTTCAGCGTGCTCTGATCGACGTTAAGGATAAAAACCTTACGGTTGGTATCTACAGTCATCGCCTCCCACGGAATGGCAAACAGTTTATCACCCATTCCTAAGAAGCCGCCAAAAGACAAAACGGCATAGGCCACTCGCCCTGAATTCAGGTCAAGCATAACATCTTCGATCTTACCAAGATCCTGGCCCTGCGCATTTACGACGCCATCGCCAATTAAGGTTGTGGCAGATAAAGCTTTTGGTCGCACATCATTGTGTCTCACGTGTCTTCCTCCTTCTGTTTTCTGATACAGATGCAACTTTTTCAGAAAACAAAATGAACTTTTTATTGGGTAGAAATCCATAACTTTCAGAATAACCCGGTTATCGAACAGGCTATAGACCATAAATCCCCCTTATAACCTGTACGATAACCACTATAAGGTTAATATTTTTTAGTACATGTCTCAATGGGGACGTTTCATTTTCAGGCGGTAGGGATTCCCCTAAAGAAAATTCATGATACAATTTTTATGACAAGGATTTTTTCATGGGAAGCAATATCTCTCTCGAACTGTTTTTTGGCACCAGTGCGGTGCTGGGCGGCATTCTGTTCGTCATTCGCATGGTTCTGTTCTTCATTGGCAGTGAAATGCATGACCTGGATGCAGGCCATCTGGACGCGCACCTGGATGGAAGCGCTGGAAGCAGCAATTCTAGTTTTCAGTTCATCTCACTACAAGGGATCGCCGGGTTTTTTATGATGTTCGGCCTGGTCGGGCTGGCGCTCTTGAGCGGCGGCTCGCAAACCTGGGTGGCGCTGAGCGGATCGACCGCAGCCGGCCTGGTAACCCTGTGGATTGTGGGCAAGCTCTTCCAAGTTATGAGCAGTTTGCAGTCCGATGGCACCATGCACATCGAAAACGCGATCGGACAAGAAGGCACGGTTTACCTGTCTATCCCCACAGAGGGCAGCGGGCAGGTCCGGGTAGCGGTTCAGGGTGGGCTTAAAGTCTTCGACGCCGTTTCGGTCAACCATGAGCGCATCCTAACCGGAGAGCGCATCCGCGTGGTGAATATTGTCAGCGGGAATGTTCTTGTCGTCGAGAAACTCACCGCTTCTAACCTCTTATAGCAACAGGAGCAAAATTCATGTTTACATCATCGTTTGGCGTTTTAGCGGTAGGCGCGTTTGTGTTGATCATCCTCACCACGCTGCTCTATCTTTCCAGCCGCTTCAAGCGCTGCCCATCCGATAAAATTCTGGTGATCTATGGACGCGTGGACGAGGGCCGCTCAAGCAAGTGTATCCACGGCGGCGGCACCATGGTTTGGCCGCTGGTTCAAGATTATTCTTACCTGAGCCTCACCCCTATGACCATCAGCATCCCCCTTCAGGGCGCGCTCTCGCAGCAAAATATCCGCATTAATGTCCCCAGCACTTTCACGGTCGGCGTCAGCACCGAACCGGACATTATGACCAACGCAGCCGAGCGTTTACTGGAACTACAGCCCGCCGCTATCGAAGATATGGCAAAAGAGATCATCTTCGGGCAGCTGCGCCTGACGGTCGCCTCGCTAACCATTGAGCAGATCAACCAGGATCGCGAAAGCTTTTTGGATTCTATCCGCAAGAATGTAGAGCCCGAACTGAACAAGATCGGCCTGTACCTGATCAACGTTAACATCACCGACATCACCGATGAGTCCGGCTACATCGACAGCATCGGTAAGAAGGCGGCTTCAGAAGCCATCAACAAAGCGAAGGTGGACGTAGCTGAGCAGGAAAAGTTTGGTGCGATCGGCGAAGCCGAAGCCAACCGGGAAAAGGCCATCCGGGTATCCGAAAATACTGCACAGGCTGAAAAGGGGCGCAAACGCGCCGAAGCCGACCAGCGTATTTACGTGCAAGAACGCGAGTCTGAAGCAATTGCCGGTGAGAACATGTCGAAAGCGAATATGGCAGTCTCGAACTCAGAGCTGGCAGTTCGTGAAGCCTCCGCGCAGCAAGAAGCAGAAGTGGCCCGCCGTAAAGCGATTGTCGAGATTCAGCGCGCTCAGTACCTGGCGGAACAGGAACGCCTGACAGCGGAAGAAGTCGTCCGGCAAGAGATCGAAAAGCGCAAGATGGAAATCGCAGCCGAAGCGCAGGCTGAGCGCACCCGCCGTGAAGCGCGTGGTAACGCTGACAGCATCCTCATGAAGTACGAGGCTGAATCCGAAGGCCTGCGCCGCCTGCTGGAAAGCAAAGCCACCGGCTACCAGCGGCTGATCGAAAGCTGCAACGGCGACGCCAAAGCAGCCGCCACCCTGTTAATGATTGAAAAGATGGAAGAACTGGTCCGCTTGCAGGTAGAAGCAATCAGCAAGATGAAGATCGATAAGATCACCGTCTGGGATTCGGGAGATGGGAATGGCTCGACCACATCCAACTTCCTCTCCAACCTGTTCAAGAGCGTTCCTCCCTTGCAAGACCTATCATCCATGGTAGGTATAGAACTGCCCGAGTATCTCGGCAAACTGAAAGTAGAGAGCACCAACGGCATGAGCCCTGCTCTAGAAGGGCTTCCCTCTCCAGAAAAACCAGGAGATGCCCCGCTCGCGCTCTCGCAGGATTAAGCGCCAGGACCGGACAGCCGCAGATGACGCGTGCTGTCCGGTTTTTTTAATCTGACTGCAACTTTTCCTGGCTAAGCGCGTAAATAAGATGTGAAGCCAAGTGGAAGAAGTAAGGAGTGCACAGATGATTGAGAATACTCGTTCCGTTCGACATCGTGATTCAGATCGCCTGGGAATGATCTCCTGGGCAATGATCTTGATTTGGGCTGGTTTGGTTTTTCTAGCCGATAACACCGGCTACTTAAACAGCATTACCCTCCCCAGTATATTCGCCACAGGCAGGCCGGTGGAGGGGGACTTTTTCTCCCTCATCCAACCTAACGCGTGGACTCTGGTATTTTTGGGCGCGGGGGTCATTGTCCTGCTAGAAGGCATCCTACAAATCCTCGTACCGGGCATGGTCAAATACCGGATCCCTGGCAACCTGATCTTTGGGATGATCCTGATCGGCATTGGACTGAGCGGTTTTATCCGCTGGGAAATTCTATGGTCCTTCATTCTGATCGGAATCGGCCTATCCGTGCTGTTAGGCGGGTTCATCCGACGCTGATCTTAGAAACTTAAAAACTTAAAATAAAACAGGTGCGCGCAGTCCTTCACCCGGCGGCGCGCACCTGTTTTTAATCTGACGATTTCTTAGAGAATATAAATCTGTACATGGCTGCTATCATCGTTCACCTCAACAATCACTGGCTCGCGGCTTTGATGTAAGGAATCAATCAGAGGAACCAGGGTTTGCAGATCAAAGTTAGGCAGCTTTTCTTTTGGGATGAATGGACCCGCCAGGCGCAGCGCCCATCCTGCTAGCCGGGTAGGTAGGGGCATGCTGATCGAAACATTGGATTTACGCGCGCCGCTCTCTCGAACACGCAAATGGAGCCAGCGCGCCTGACAACTCCAGGCGGCGGTCAACAGAACCAACAAACCAAACAACAGTGGAAGGATCGAACAGTAGAACCAGAAGAAATGCGCCGCAGGATACGCCCAGGCCATCAGGGTAGCGCTCAAGAGAAAGATGCCCGCGCCTGCCCAAAATGGAATCTGCCACCAGCTTTTCCAGCGGCGAATACTTGCTTCGGTTTCGGCATCCAGCGTGCTTTCTGCTTCAGGCAGCGGCGGTGAAATCACTTCCACTTGAGAGGCTTCTTCAAAAGCATCTAAACGGCGCGCTCCTTCGGCAGCAGACAAGTCACCTGAGCGAACCAGTTCCAAAATCTTCAGCCACTCCGCGTTCATGCTTCTCACTCCCTGGCGTAAACGAAAACGGTACTTTTATGGATTTAGTGGGGATCGTTGTGCCACTTACAATAGACCCAAACGACCACCTGGGAACAGGCTTTTAATCAAATCACCGATAACACTATTGTAACCGATTTAAATGACAGCCTCCGCTGAGGGCGGTGAGGTATCTCAGCGGAGGCGTTCGCCAAAGGAGGAGACAGTAATGAAAGTATTGGAGGTATCCAATTTTCCCGTCTCGCTATGAATCTTACCCTAAATCTTTTTTTATGCCATTGAACAAAGTCATCCCATAAAAATGACTTTGCTCACAAACCTGTCTGACAAATATTTAGCCCAAATCCTGTTGAATGGCATCTTCTTATCAAGGGCATGAAGGCTGTTCCGCTGGCCCGGCACTTAACAAATCGACAAAGCACAGTTGACAGTTTCGCAAAATCGATTTGCTTGACGCCCTCTTAAGGTTATGCTACTATCATTAGGATCTACTCATCTCATAACTAATATGTAATAACGCCGCGAATACTCCCAACTCTGCCCGCCGGGTCCGATGGTCTGATTATTAGAAGGAGAATTCAGAGATGAAACACCACTTAAAGATCGTCGCGCTGATTGCCCTCGCCCTTATGCTCACGCTGGCAGCCTGCGCACGCTCAGCTTCACGGGCCACCGTAAACACACCCACCAACGCTGGTGAACCGTCATTCCCATTCGAAACACAAGATACTGTTTCGCAGTTTGCTACCCAGACCGCTTTCGTAAGCACCCCCCAAATCCCGGTACTGCCTACCAGCACGGGAGAGGTGCAAATCGAAACGCCCGTACCTGCGCAGCCTGAGTCGGGCGGAGGAGAAGTCGCCAACACGCCGACGACAGACCAGAACTCAGGCGGTGGTGTTGCCACCTTACCAGCCCCCACCTTGGGACCCACACCCGTTGTAGAACGGCCCAGCAGCTATACCCTCCAGCGCGGCGAGTGGCCCATCTGCATCGCCAGGCGCTTTAATCTGGATCTGAGCAGTTTCTTTGCTGCCAATGGCCTGAACATGAATTCCAAGCCCTCGGCTGGCACAACGCTCACGATCCCTCAGTCAGGCGCCTGGGGTCCGCAGTTTGGTTCACGCTCCCTGCTCCCACATCCCACCAGCTACACAGTCACCGCTGGTGACTCAGTCAACAGCATTGCCTGCAAGTTTGGTGATGTGACCCCAGAAGCGATTCTGAATGCCAACAACTTGACCAGCGGCGCCGAACTCCAGCCTGGGACGACGATCACGATCCCGTAAACCCGGGAGGGCCTGACAGACCCGCACCCTTATTCTTAGCGAAGCGGCTGACTTTCGCGGTCATACCCTTTTTCGAGCACACGCACCCCTTTCACTTTATAATGAAAGGGGTGCATCTTTTTATGGAGGTGGAAAATGAAATTCGAAAAACTACATGAAGACGTGATTTTTCAAGGCAAAGTTTTCGACCTGGCCCGGGTGCGCTTCCGCACGCCTTCCGGCGGAGAACACACTTATGACCTTGTGAAGCATCATGGCGCCGTCACCATTCTGCCAATTGATGCGCAAGGGCGAATCTGGTTCGTGCGCCAATACCGCATTGGGGCCGAGCAGTCTCTGCTGGAAATTCCAGCGGGAGTGCTGGAAGAAGGTGAAACCCCCGAACATTCAGCCCGGCGCGAAATACAGGAAGAAATCGGCATGGCGGCCAAAAAGATGGAAAAGCTGGGAGAGTTTTACATGGTCCCTGGTTACTCGACAGAAAAAATGACGATTTACCTGGCAACCGAACTATATGATTCGCCCCTCCCCACTGACGAAGATGAGTATCTGGAACGCGAATCGATCCCGGTCAAGGAAGTGATGGAAATGGTGCGGCGGGGTGAAATTCTCGATGGAAAAACGCTGGCGACACTGCTTCTGGCCCAACCATACCTGCAAAGCCTGTAACGCTAGCGCAGGTTTATCTCAACAAACTTTTCGCTGGGGTACTTGAAATTTTGTGAAAAAGAGTACACATTTGCTTGACTCTCTTCAAGCAGCGGCTACAATTAACTGGATTTGCCTGTCCCGGTCTATTTTTGCTGTCATTAGGAGAACAATACATGGATATTCTCTACACAGTCTTTCTTACAATCCACTCCATTTTGCGCTGGCTGGTGCTGCTGTTTGGTCTGTTTGCCATCATCCGTGCATGGACGGGATATTCACGCCGCCGGCCTTTTGAACAAATGGATAACCGGGCTGGAATGCTCTACACCATGACCCTGGATACTCAGGTGTTAGTTGGGCTCATCTTGTATTTCTTCCTCAGTCCAATTACCACAGCAGCCCTGCAAAACTTTGGTGGAGCGATGAGCAACGCGCCTGTCCGCTTCTTTGCGATCGAACACGTGCTGATGATGCTCGTTGCTGTCGTGTTGGCCCATATTGGGCGCGCCCTCTCACGGAAGGGCAAAGACCGCAAAGTTCAACATCGCAATGCCGCTATCTTTTATGGCCTTTCACTGCTGGTGATCTTGCTGGCGATCCCCTGGCCCTTCCTGGCCTACGGGCGGCCCTTAATCTGATCCTGAAGCCGAATCAAAGAACACCGGCGGATCCTTGTGAAAACAAAGATCCGCCGGTGTTCTTAATCAGCCCAGAATGACTAATACTTGGTCGTTTCCAACAAACCTTCCACCCGCGCCCACAGTTCGCGGATGTTAATGGGTTTAGACATATACACATCACATCCAGCTTCCAGCGCCTTCTCCGCATCCCCTTTTAGCGCATTCGCGGTAATGGCAATGATGGGCACGTAAAGCAGATGGTGGTTGCCGCTGCCGCGCAGGCGGCGCGCAATTTCATAGCCATCAATATCTGGTAGATTAATATCCAGCAGGATCAGATCTGGGGATTCCGCTTCCGCAGTCTTTAAACCATCTGTGCCATTCGGAGCACCGACGAACCGATATCCAATCGCTTCGATCGCGCGCTTGACAAGGGTCATATTGTCGGGGTTATCTTCAATATACAAAACGGTGGCACTCATGTTTGTTTGTCCTCTAATCTTCCCTTCTGTTCGATAACCTCAACCACCTGATTGACAAAAGCGCGGACCGGAATAGAGCCTTTTTGATAAAGGCCCTCAATATGTCCATTCAGGCGCTGAAGCTCCTGTTCGGAAATATCTTTCGCGCTAACCACAATCACCGGAATCTTCTTTGTGCGGGGATCAAACTTCAGTTCCTCGATAACACTAAAGCCATCCATCTCAGGCATGGTTAAGTCTAAAACAATCAGGTCAGGCAGGCGCTGGCGGGCCATCGTCAGCCCTTCCCAGCCGTCTCCGGCATGAAAGACGCGATACGACTTTCTGGATTCGAGAAAACGCCGGATTAACAGCGCATCATCCGAGTTATCATCCACGATCAAGACGGTGGTCGTCTTTTCGTCCAGATTTTCAAGCGCCGAAACCAGGCCTTCACGCGGAACAGGTGCTTGCTTTTCACTCAAACTGATATCCACGCGCCACTGATCACCCAATACATGCTTTTCCACTGGGAAGGTATGGCCCGTGCAGTTCACCACCACCAGCTCATCTTTCGAAATCATGTCCTGGCGGATCAGCTTTTCGGTTCCAGCAAAGGCTACCGCCGCCGCTGGTTCCACTGCCGTCCCTTCGGTTTTCGCCAGGGTGAGCATGGCAGTAAATGCCTCATTGTCGGATACGCTCTCCATTGTACCACCTGACTTTTTAAGGAGAGTATACAAATATGTATAGATCTTGCCCGGGTCGCCTGTAGAGAGAATGGCAATGCGCGTTTCAGGAATGACAGGTGCAGCGGTGCTCTGATCGGCTTTAAAGGCCTTCACCATCGGTGCGCAGCCCTCTGCCTGAATGATCCCAATCTTTGGGATGCGCTCGATCAAGCCCATCTCAAATAGTTCCTGAAACCCGTGATACACGCCCAGCGGCCCCAGCCCCCCACTGACCGCCTGGAGATACCAATCTGGCGCTCGCCAGCCCAACTGCTCGACAATTTCATAAGCAATGGTCTTCATCAACTCGCGCGCCGGGATGCTGTTCGCCCCACGATCATAAAGCAAACCACGCCGCGAAGCAAACTCGGCGGCAATCTCCTTGGTCTGATCGTAGGTCCCGCTCACTTTGATCACTTCCGCGCCATAGAGCGCCGCTTCTCGTAACTTTTCTTGCGGGACCAGGCTGGTCATGAACACCCATAACTTAATGCCCACCCGCGCGCAGGCCGCCGCATAAGCCACAGCAGCGTTTCCGGTTGAAGCAATCACGCACTCGCGCACGCCCCGCTGGTACATGGCCGCCACAGAAATGACTGCCTGGCGATCTTTAAATGAGCTGGTAGGCCCATAACGCTCGTCTTTTACATAAACATTTGGATGACCATACAACTTCCCATACCGGCGAGCCTGCTGTAAAGGCGTCCAACCGACGTTTTTAAAGTCCAACCCATCTGGTTCATTGACAGGTAGGATGTCATGATAGCGCCAGATGTTATACGGCCTGCTGCGCAAACCGCGAAAGACTTCCCGCTTGAAAGCACGGTAGTCATAATGCGGCTCCATCCACGAAGCGCCACACTGCTGACAGGTGGTCGGCGCGAGCGGCTGGTAAGGCTGTTCAAACCCACATTGCATACATTTAATAAACAGAGGCACGGCCATATATCAATAATCTCCGACAAGGGTCTGAGTCATCCCCAAGTTTTTGGAGAGAACCCATCGATTCTGCAGTTTACCGATCAGTTCGGTTTCACTGCCTCTAATGGCAGTTCAACGATAAACAACGAGCCTTTCCCCGCGGCGCCTTCACTCTCCGCCCACAGATGCCCACCATGCATTTCAACCAGGCGGCGGCTAATCGGCAGGCCCAAACCAGTGCCGCCCACCTTACGCGTGGTAGAGGTATCCACCTGGCTAAAGGCTTCGAAAATCATTTCCAGTTTGTCTTGCGGAACGCCAATACCAGTATCTTGCACGTTGATCCGCACAAAATTACCATGCTGAACCGCCCGGATGGCGATCCCGCCCTTTTCAGTAAACTTGACAGCGTTTGAAATGATGTTGATCAACACCTGCCGCATCCGCACCCGGTCCGCCGTCAGTTCCAGGCTATCTTCGGAATCTGGGGTAATCGTAAGACTAAGTGCTTTTTCACGTGCTAGAGAACTGGTAATATCAATGGCTTCCGTCAGCAGTTCACCCAGCGGGAAGCGCTCAAAGGCCAAGTTCATGCGCCCCGCCTCAATCTTCGCCATATCCAGAACATCATTAATCAGGCTGAGCAGATGCTTCCCATTCTTCTCAATCAGCTTAATGTCGTTCGTCATAATATCATTGAGCGGACCATCCAGTTCCAGCAGCAGCACCTCGGCAAACCCCAGGATCGAGTTGAGCGGCGTGCGCAGTTCGTGGCTCATATTTGCCAGGAAAGAAGACTTCAGATGATCCAGCTCGCGCAGGCGTTCTACAGTAGCCGACTGCTCTGCATAGAGTTCGGCATTCTGCAAAGCGACCGCCACCTGAGACGCCAACGTGTTGTAGGTGCGGGCGTCTTCGCGTGTAAAGCGGTTGACTTGATTGGATTGAACGTTAAAGACACCCATCAGGCGGTCACCGACCACCATAGGAATTGCCATCTCAGAACGCACATCCGGAACAGCCGCTTCGGCGGTATAGTCCGGGTCAAGATGGGTATCGTTTAGAATGATGACCTGCCGGTCACGCGCGCAGCGCGCCACTGGAGAAGAGGAACTCCAGGTCACGTACTGGCTGCCGCTCTCCTGCTGGCGTTTCGACTCACCCGCACTGGCAGCCACCTCCAGAATATGTTCTACCGGCCGGTAAAGATACACCTGCGCGTGGTAAAGGCTAAAACTGGACTTGGTCAGATCCACCACCGATTGCAGTAGTTCCTGTGGATCAAGGGTAGTAGAAGCCGCCGTAGACACCTGCGCCACTGTTTGCAGCTCTTGAGCGCGCTTGCGCGTTTGCTCTAGCAGCAGGCGGTTGTTGACCACCACAGCAGCCTGGCGCGAGAGAGTGGTATAGAAACGGCGTTCCTGGTCGCTGAACTTATGCGGCTGCTCCCAATTGATAAAGATCACACCCACCCAGCGCCCACTGACCGCCAAAGGCAGCACAGCTACCGCGCGCGCGCCCGTTTTTCGAATCAGTTCACGCGCGTCCTCCCCCATGTTTACATCCTGTTCGATATCCTCTACCAGGGTGGGGTTTTGAGGATCAGACAGGCTCTCCCAATAAGCGGGATAATCTACCAGCATAAACTGTGCGTTCACCGGGATCAACTGCGAGCCTTCATCCGGATACCACACAGCCGCCAGCGTCAGGCTTTCAGGCTGACCCCTTTCATCCAGGGTCACAAAGAACAAGCGGCTGTCACTGGCCCCAGATTCATGGGCTGGCTGTGACACAGAAGTAAGCGCATCTTCGAAAGACTGCGCTGTGCTCAGGCGGGCGCTGATGGAATACAACAGCTCCGTTTCAGACAAAGCCTGTTCGCGCTGCTCGGCCAGACGCAAGCCCTCCAGGTGATTGCTCAGGCGGTCCGCGATGACGCGCATCAAGTCAGCGGCATCTTCCTGCTCGCTGTCTGGAATTTCGGCGGCCAGGTGACCGATCACCTCTTCGCGCACTCTCAGTGGAATCTCTGGGCCGCTGATTGGAGCATCCGTATCCAGCGGAACCACTTTTTGTTCCAGATGGTAGGCGTACCCCATGTTTGCCATACGCGCCGTTTCCAGGTAGCTTTGCCAGCTCTGATAGGTCAGGCGGCGAATGGCCTGTTCGGCTTCACTGCGGTAGTGACGCGACTCTTCCAGCAGCCGCAGGTTTTCCACCTGCTGCGCCAGGCGCTGAGCGATGGTATCAACCAGATCGCTATCTTCCTGATCGACCAGCTTCGCTTCCGGCATCTCAATCTGAAAATGCCCCACCAACGCCTCGCCTGCGCGAATGGGCGTCTGTAAGCCTGTCTGCGCGGATGGCAGTTCTTTGACAGGCAAGACCTCGCAACCATCAAAAACCAGCCCAGTGGAATAAATGCCCTCCGTCCAGCCCTGAAAACTGTTCAAGCCCGAAAGAATAGCCTCTTCTTCGGCTTTCGTGCGCCCACCCTGGCGGGCCAACCGCCGGAAGGCCTCCTCAGCATCTTCACGCGAACGCTTCGCCTCATCCAGCAGGCGCAGTGTTTCTAACTGCTGCGCCAACTGCTGAACCACCGTGTTCACCAGTTCAACGTCTTCCGCTTTCCAGGACTGGTCAGGGGATGAATCAAGACGCAGTTGGCCGATCGGCGCATCCACCACAGCAATTGGAACAGTCAGGCTCTCTGGACCAGCGTAAGCTGCGCTTAACGGCTCCACCAGCGGATTCACTTCCTGGTTGTCAAACAAGTAACCCAAATGCTCGCTGCGATGAACACCATCTAAAAATTCGGCCCAACCACCCACGCTTGAATCCCAGTTCGCATGCGCGCGTGTAAACCGCCCGTTCCGGGCTGCCTTCGCGGCGGGCTGACTGCTGCCGTTTGAACCAGAACCATTTTCAGGAACGGCAGCCGGTTCTGGCAAATGGGCGCTCACCGGTTCGGGGTCAACGGCGTCTATGTTTGAAAATAATTCTTCAAGCCGGTTGTAAACTTTGTCTTTGGACATACCCCTGAAGCTCCTGAGCTAAAGACCGGTACTGCACCGCAGCCCGGGTTTTGGGAGCAAAAGTAATGATCGGCTCCCCAGAAAGCTGACTCTCGCGCACTTTGCTATCAAAACCAATCACGGCGTTTAGCAAAGCCTGGTGATAATGCTGGCGAATCTGGCCTAAGATCTGACTGTGGAACAGCCCGCGCTGATCATACATCGTGACCAGCAAACGGTACCTGAGGGTCGGGTTGGTTTTCATCCGGACCACTTTAATCAGTTGAAAAATACTCTCCAAAGCCTGCAAGGAATAGTACTCGCACTGCGTAGGAATCACCGCCAGATCAGCCGCCGTCAGCGCAGCAATCGTCAGCGCATCTAACATCGGAGGGCAGTCGATCACAATCACTTCATACGGAAACGGCTCCTGCTGGAAGAGCGTGCGTAGTGAAACCTCATAACCAGGGCAAGTGTACAGCCAGCGCGGAATAGAGAGCATATCAGGGCCAGAAGGCAAAACTGCAAGCCCTGGAATGGCGGTGGCTTGCGCCACAGCAGCAATTGGCTCTTTCCCCAAAAGAACATCCGCCGCGGTTTTTTGGATCTCACGCGGATTGAGGCCCAATCCAGCAGTCAAGTTCGCCGAAGGATCGAGGTCAACCACCAGAACGCGGCGCTGCATCTCAGCGAAGCACGCGCCCAGCGCGGCTGCCGTCGTCGACTTTCCAACGCCGCCTTTCTGGTGACAGAGGGTGAGCGTGAAAGGCACGCTCACCGGTCTCCCCGTCCGTTCTTTTCCCATTATTCTTTCCCGTTGCCCTTATGTTCCAGCCCCAGTTGAACAGCCGTGCGCTGCGCGCCCAATGCCCGCCCAAGCTCACGGACCGCCACTTGCAGGGCCGACTCCACCGAGTTGGTGGATTGAATGCGCTCGCTAATCGAGTTGATCAAAGCCTCGCGTTCCGCCTGGCGCTGCGCGCGGGCGTAAGAACGCGCGTTTTGCAGCGAAACCGCCACCTGCGCCGCCAGCGTGGTCATAATGCTGATGTCCTCTTGCGAGAAGCGCCCGACCAGGTCAGACTGGACATCGATCACGCCCATCAGCGTATCACCCACCACCAACGGCACCGCCATTTCAGAGTGCGTTTCCGGCAAGAGCTGGTTCGGCAAGAAGTCCTGATCTTCGCGCACATCATTCACGATTACACCCTGCCGCAAGCGGCCAGCCCGCGCTACCAGCGACTTCTCCGCACTGATCGAGATCGTGTGGCCTTCCGCCACCATCTGGCGTCCCACATCTCCAGCGCCCTTCGTCAGAACCAACTGATCGCCGCTCTCATCTAACAGGTAGATGTGCGCATGATACAGCTCGAAACTGTGTTTGGTCAGGTCTACCACCGTCTGGAGCATTTCCTCGGGTGAAAGAATGGTCGCCACCATGGTAGCAACTTCCGCCACCGTAGCCAGTTCGGCTGCACGCTTGGCAATCGTCTCTTCTGCCTTGCGCCGTTCCGTAATATTGCGGCTGATGCCAATCAGGCCAAGCACGACACCATTCGGCCCATAGAAGGGGGTCTTTAGGGTATCCAACAGTTCCCGGTGACCATCTGGGTAGGTCACCAATTCCTCATTGTTGCGAGACGCACGCTGAGCAATCATCTGTTGATCTTGCTCACGGAAGTCCTCCGCCACATCCTGCGGGAACATATCGAAGTCGGTCATACCGATCAACTTCTCTTCCTTCGTATTCGAGAAGACTTCGAACGCCTTGTTGCAGCCCAGGTAAACGCCATCCAAATCCTTATAGAAGATCAGATCTGGAACAGAGTTCGATCAAGCTGCGCAGCAAAGCATGCTGATGGGCAATCTCTTGCTGCGCCTTGAACGATTCGGTGATGTCCTGGAAAACCACCAGGCTGGCGACAAGCGCGCCGCTGGCGTTGTAAACCGGGGTGCCGCTGGCTTCCAGCAAAACGCGGGTGCCATTTGGGCGGCGAACTTCCATATCCGAGATTGTCCGCGCCTCCCCAAATAAACCAGCCGTCACCGGCATCTCTTCGGGCGGATAGAGATCTTCGGTACCATATCGGTAGGCCTGGTAAACCTGATTGATATCACTTTGCGTTGCTTCTGGCGAAATACCACGCCCCAACAGCGCTTCAGCCCGCTTATTCGAAAGAATAGGTTTCCCGGAAGGCGCTTCGACCATAAAGACACCGGCTGGCATGTTATCCAGAACCACCTGCAGTGTGCGCTGCTGCTCTTCGATTGCCATAGCGGCGAGCTTGCGCTCTGTAATGTCCTGGTTAGCCCCGCGGGTCTTGACCGTTTTACCGTTCTCATCCTTCACCACGGTAATCGAAACGTCGATGTACCCCATCTCGCCATCCGCGTACAAGAAGCGGTGTTCTAAGTTGCTGACGTAATTGGGGTCCGTAGTCTGAATGGCCTTCATGGTTTCTTCTGCCACCAGTGAGGCATCGTCTGGATATGCGAACTTCGTCGCATACTTTTCAACGGACATCTGGTAGCCGCCCTCGGCTTCGGCTGTGGTGTGCAGCATAGCGTAGAACTCATCATTGAAAGTGAATATCATCGTCGCCAGGTCAAGCTCCCAATAGCCCATACGCGCCGTACGCAGTGCGCCAGTAAGGGCTTCTTGAGTACGCTGGCGTTCGACCAGTTCCTGCTGCAGTAACGCGCGCTGCTCTTCCGTCTCGCCCAGGGCCACCCGCGCCTGCTCAAACAGTCGCGCGCTTTCCAGCGCCAGCGCCACCTGATCCGAAACCTGTTCAATCAGCGTCAAATCGTCATCCGTAAGTGGATTCTGTACATCATCATACACACCCAGCGCGCCAATCACCTCACCGCGCACAGAGAGCGGCGCAACCGTCGCGGAATCCGGTTGGTCAGGCGCATGCCCTCCAACCGCCAGCCGCTTCTCCTGGATAGCCGCTTCGATCTGCTCCACCCACACATCCGCGGCTTCTTGAACCTCAATCCGGTCAAACAAGTAGCCTCTTTGCAGGTTCGCGTTCTCACGGAAAGCCTGCCAGCCTTCCCGGCTGGTCGCCCGATACAGGTTGTTCAACTCATTCAAACGTTCCTGCATTTCCTGGCGCAGGCTGGTGCCTTCAATCGCGATCGCAATCTGCCCGCACAGACCTTCCAGCAGCAAGCGATCATCTTCGGTCAGAGCATCCACCTGGTCGCTTTGCACATCCAGCACGCCCAGCACCCGTTCACCGAACTTGATCGGCACCGCAATTTCACCCTTCGTATTCGGCAAAAGCGGGTTAGGCCGCCAGTCAGCATCCTCGACGATATTGGCGCGCATGACGGTTTGCCCGGTCGCCGCCGCCACACCGATCAAGCCGCGCCCCATCTCCATCCGGTGACCAGCCGCCACCATCTGGCGTCCGGTTTCTCCGTAACCCACGACCAATACGACCATATTCAAAGCGGGTTCGTAGCGCAGCAACTGCGTGTGATAGTAACCAAACCGGTCTTTCACCAGGGTAACTACGCGGTTGAAAAGTTCTTCCAGCTCCGTCGCCGACGCAATCTCTTGCGCAATCTGCGTGCTGGTCTCCACCTGCGATCCGCGCAGCGCAACCATTTCTTGCAGCTGCTTTTCAAACTGCTTGCGCTCGCGAATATCACGGGCAATGGTCGAAATGTACAAAGGCTTGCCTGTCGAATCCTTATGGATCATTACCAATTGCGAAACCGGAATTTCACTTCCATCCGGGGCCGTCAGAGCCGCTTCACCCGACCACCCTCCTTTCTCCAGCGCAATCGGGAAAACCTTCCCAAACATCATTTCGCCGACCCAGGGCGGGCTAAACTCTAGCATCTTGCGCTGCGAAAGATCTTCATCCGCACCCAGACCCAGCATCTCACGCCCAGCCTTATTTAGATACAGTAGATTTGCTTCCATATCCGAGGTGCCAATAAAGTCAGTGGCCGACTCGATGATCGTCGCCAGCCGCTCGCGCTCCACTTCTGCCTGCTTGCGGTCCGAAATATCACGGCTCACCGTCGAAAGCAGTTCAGGCCGGCCTTCAGCGTCCTTATGAATCATCAGTGTCTGCAAAATGGAAAGTTCACGTCCATCACGCGTCAGCAGCGCAGTTTCACCCGACCAGATGCCTTTCTGCATCACCGTCGGAATCGCCTCGCGCCCCATCAACTCATTTACCCACGCCGGATGTGTATCGGGGATACGCAGGTTCGACATATCCTCATCTTCGCCATAACCCAGCATGCTGCGGCCGGCCTTGTTGATATAAACCATTGACCCTTGCAGGGTCGCGATAGCCACAAAGTCGTTGGTCGCTTCCAGAATATTCACCAGGCGGCTGCGTTCAGCTTCAGCCTGCTTGCGCTCTGTCACATCACGCGTGGTGGTGAGAAAACCAGACAGGTTTCCTTCCGCGTCTTTCACCACAGAGGAATTGAGTTCTGCATCAAAAATCGTGCCATCTTTACGCAGCAGCTTGCACTCAATACTCCCACTGGTGCCCGCTTCAAGCGTACGCTGCATATTCCCCATCACCCGTTCGCGATCTTCGGGTGAAATGAAAGCAGTTACCTCTTTGCCCAGAACTTCTTCCCGGGTGCTGTACTGATGCAGCCGCACGATCGCCTCGTTGGCTTCAACGATCTTACCGGAGAGGTCTGAAAGGGTGATGCCGTCTGTGATGGATTCGAACATGGCGCGCATCTTTTCAGCGCTTTCACGCAGTTCCGCTTCCATGCGCAGCTGCTCATCCACGTTGATGATGGTGCCAACCGTCGCTACATAGCCATTATAAGGAACGGCAATCGAACGAACTTTTGTCGCGACACGCGTTTCGCCATCTTTTTTCAACAAGCGCAGAAGATATTCATCCGGGGCCTTCGCGCCTGACTGGCGCTTTTGATAGATATCCAAAACCATTTCGTGATCTTCTGGAGCAATCAGTTTGATGAAGGGCATTCCCGAAAGTTCTTCTAAAGGGTAACCAACCGTGGCTGCTAAAATCGGGTTGGTAACGATGATGTTCCCTTTTTGAATGATGAAGACGCCGCCCTGCTGGCTGTTGACCAGCGTGCGGTACAAGTTTTCAGACTGCTGAAGCTGTTCTTCCGCCAGCTTGCGTTCGGTGACATCCCGGACAATCGCCAGAATGAACTGCTGTCCACCAGAAGAGGCCGCCGTCAGGCTTACCTCAGCAAAGAAAGTCTCGCCATCAAAACGGAGATGCACCCAATCAAAAGTGTGACTGCCTTGCTCATAAGCTGCTCGCATCATTTCTTCTGACTTTTCAACCGAATCACAGCCATCTGGCTGCTGGGCAGGAGAAATTTGTGAGGGATGCAGACTCATTAACTGCTCTTTCGTGCAGCGCATCAAGTCGAGCGCCGACTGATTGCAGTCGATAAAATGGTCGCCATCCAGTACGAACATGGCGTCTGCTGAACGCTCAAACAAGGTCTGGAACGTAGCCTCATGCATGTTGGCGCGATCTCCTTTGCGACCCGTTTCCTTGTTGTTTTCCATGACTACTTACCTCCTTCGCCGTTGGTCTCAGAGTGGCTGACGTTCTCGCCTTTCTGCACCAACTGTTCTGCACTGCCCATCCGCACAAAGGCTGGGCGGCCCAACGCTTCTCCAAGCTCGCGCACTGCTGAGCGCAGGATCGTATCAGGGTCCATCGAATTACGCACCCGCGCTGTGATCTCGCGCAGCACCTGTTCCTGGCGCATACGCGTCTGTGTCACCTCAAACAGGCGGCGGTTTTCCACCGCCACCGCTAACTGGCTCACGATTGCGGGATAAGCGTTGACTTCTTCCTGTGTAAAGTCATGCACTTCCTCTCCCATCAAAACCATGGTTCCAATCTGACGGTTGCCCACCCACATCGGGACAGAAGCAATCGAAGCGATCTGCTGCATCTTCATAATCTGAGCAAACGCTGGATCTTCTAGTAACAGCGATTTATGTTGTGCATCCGAATGGAAAACGGGTAATTTACTTTGCAGTATGTTAATGGAGCTGAAGTGATCCACACCGAAGCGCGTCCCTACAGGGAAGGGCTGCATACCAGTTCCGCTGTACCAGTTCGCCGCTACCAGCATCGATTCCAGCACACCTTGTTCGTTGCGGTTCAGCAAGAAAACCGTGGCCCGGTTAACGCCCGGAATGGGATGCTCCTCGACCACTGCCGCCAGCATTTCTTGCATCGTCGGGGCCTCATTCAAACGACGACTGGTCCGGTACAGCGCTTCCATATTCGTAGTCTGCCGTTTGGCTTCTGTGATGTCGCGGAACACCCCTACCGTCATAATCGCCTTGCCATTTTCATCAAAGATGGGTGACTTGATCGTTTGTACAGGCGTCACTTTGCCGTCATAGCGGACAATCGGCTCTTCAGCCACAAACAGAGTTTTCCCTGTTCCGAGTACATACTGATCATCCTGTACGTACTTGTCTGTCACATCCGGTTCAACGATCGGCGCATCGATCATATCCTTCAACTGCTCATTCGACATGCCGTAGTATTCGCGGAAGGCTTTGTTCGCCCACACCATCTGCGATTTCTCACCCTTCACCAACACCATATCCACCAGAGAGTTTAAAACCTGACGGTACAGCAGTTCTGTGCGGCGCAGTTCCTCAGTCGCGAGCTTGACATCTGTGATATCCTGGTTGGTACCATACAGACGGACAGTCTGCCCCTGCGCATCTTTTTCAACCCGCAGCGTAACCATCACCGGGCGGTAGCCCCCATCCGGTTTTTTCACCAGTGTTTCAAACTCATCCCGGTAATCAGGATCACTGACTGTCAATGCCCTTAGGAAACGTTCAGTCGAGAGATCCACAGAATCAGGATGGCTGAATTTCTGAGAAAACTCAGGCCCTGACATCATATAAGAACCCTGTTCTTCTATGGAAGTGCCCAGGAACTTGTAAAACGCATCATTGAAGATAAACTGTTGAGAAGCAGCATCCAGTTCCCAATTCACCATATTGGCTGCTTCCATAGCCTGCGCCAGGACAGTCCGTTCATGAGCCAACGCTTCTTCCAACTCCTGACGTTCGGTCATATCACGAGCAAACCCCAAAACGCCCCAGATGTTTCCACTCGCGTCGCGTAAAGGCGTCTTGTACGTATCGTGGAAGTGAACCTTTCCATCAATTGTCGCCGGATCATTCGGGAAGTGCTGTGTCTCGCCACTTTCCATCACCTTAAAGTCATCCGACCAGAACCCACGAATACCCTTCTTTGGATTGCCCTTTACCAGTTCTTCTGGGAAGCCCAAATCCAGATCTGTCTTCCCTATAAAATCTTCCACTGGAATATGCAAGGAGTTTGCATACCCCTGATTCACCAGCCGGTAGCGGTGCTCGCGATCTTTAATAAAGATCCAATCCGGGGTCGCATTAATCACGGTGCTCGTTAATCGTTCCGATTCCTGAACGCGGGTATACTGGCGCGCGTTTTGCAGCGCTACCGCTACCTGCGACGCCAATGTACTGAGTACACGGATGCTTTCTTGCGTAAACTGGTCTACCTGGTCCCCCTGCACATCCAACACACCCATCAGCGTATCGCCAAGAACAATTGGCACAGCCAGTTCAGAACACGTGTTGGGCAGCAGCGGGTGCGGGAGGAACGCCGGGTCTTGCTGGACATCATTTACGATCGTGCCCACCCGATTCCGTGCTGTCTGAGCCACCAGCGACTGTTCGGCGCGCATCGAGATCGAGCGCCTTTCAGCCTCCATCTGGTGTCCAACCTCTCCAGAACCCTTCGTCAAAACCAGGGTATCTCCGGCCTCGTTCAACAGGTAAACATGGGCGTGGTACAGATGAAATCGTTCTTTTGTCAGGTCCACCACTTTTTGCAGCATTTCATCCGGTGAAAGAATAGTGGAAATGGCCGCACTCACCTCAGACACCATAGCCAGTTGTTCCGCGCGCCTTGCCAGCAGTTCTTCTTGCTGTTTGCGTGTGGTGATGTCTTGCGCCGTGGCAACCATGTTAACCGGGCGACCCTGCTCATCGCGCAGCAAAGCAATGCTCATCCAGGTCGGGAAGGTACTCCCATCTTTGCGACAGTGCCCCATCTCTCCCTGGAAGGAACCTTTTTCCATGACTTGCTGAATAGCGGGACCCGATTCACGCGCCATTTGTTCAGGATTCTGGAAGATAGACAGGTTCTGGCCCAGGCACTCCTCCACCGTGTAGCCGTGCATTTCTGCCGAGGCAGCGTTGATATAAATCAACGTGCCCTGCATATCCACTACAGCCAGGCCATCCAGCGACTGATCCGCCACCTGGCTCAACAGGTTCGTGCGCTCTTCTGCGTGCTTCCGTTGGGTAATATCCTGTCCCGTGCCTACCACACCGACGATATTGCCAGAAGAATCGCGCAAAGGCACTTTGCTGGTCAACAACCATCGCTCGCGCCCCTGCGCATCCTGCGTCCGTTCCTCTTTTGCCAGAACAGACTGTCCGGTGTCCATCAGGCGCTGCTCATCAGTGTAATACTCGTTAGCCAGTTCATTCGGGAAGAACTGGTAGTCTGTCTTGCCAATCAATCCATCGGGGGCCGAACCCATCAGGTCGCCAACATAGTTATTTGCCAGCAAAAACCGGCTTTCGCGGTCTTTCACATAAATGGAGTCTGGCAGCGCATCGATCACCGTTCGCAGAAGATTGCGCTCCTGATCGAGCTGTTGTTGAACCTTTTGACGGGTTGAAACATCGCGAACAACGCTGTACAGCAAATTATTGTCCAAACGTGAAACGCGCGCTTCAAATACAGCATCTTCCCCATCCGCTCCTGGCAAGGCGTACTCGAATACCTGTACCGTCCTTGTCTGGCAAGCAGCCTGCGAGGCTTGCTCCATCTTACTGACTACCTGGGGTGGAAAAATATCTTGGTAACGTTTCCCCAAGAAGACCTCTGGCGGGATAAAGGATTCCTGGCCTTCAGCCGCCTTATAATCCACAAAGACGCCTTGCGCATCGTACCAGAACATCATATCTGGAATGGATCGTATGGCGTCTCTGTAACGCGATTCTGGTTCTGCCTGGTTCTCGGCGGCCTGTCGCTTCAACCGTTCAATTTCAACTCGCGTCTGCCTCAACTCTTCGAGAACCTGCTCTTTGGTCTTCCCCTGGTCGTCCATGGCACCTCTTTGCAAGGAACATTAAATGACACAGCAGTCTGCCCGAGAGAAACATCTCGGGTAGCGCTTAGCAATTCTTTACTTTCGATTAAATAGCTGTTCGTTATGAAACTGGTTGAATTACCCAAACAAATTGAACTGTGAAGATAATATGCGAATCCAAAGATTAAGTCAATTTAATAAATGGGGTTAGGGGGATACTGTAAAGTTGGTGTTAAGTTTGTTTACTCGATGTTTACATTCTCGACAACACCGCTGGTCGCCAGCAGCACGCCTACCAACGCCGCCGGACTGGGGAGAATTAAACCAGCCCCCGCACGCCGCAGTTCGCTTTCCTGACCAAAACCGCACAGCACCCCCACCGTTTGCGCGCCTGCCTGCCGCCCAGCACGAATATCCACCGTGGTATCCCCTATCATCAAGCAGTCCTCCGGCGCGACCCCCATCTGTTTAGCAGCCCACAGAATTGGGTCCGGAAACGGCTTGGTATAGGGGCAGGTCAGAGCAGTAGCTACCACCGGGAACAGATCTTCTAGATCATACTGCTGTAAAAAACAGCGAGTGCTGTCCTCGCCGCGCGCGCTCACCACCGCCAGCAGATAATGCTGGCGGAGAATCAGCAGCGCCTCACGGACACCATCGACAATCAAAAACTTGGAGGACTGGCGCCCCACCTGCCGCCGGGCCAGGAAGTCAAACACGCGCCCAACGTGGCTGTCCAACCCAGTCCGGTCCAGCAAATGATAGATCAGGTTGCCAGGGCTTTCAGCGCACATAATCGCCCAACGCGCAAACGGGCGCACCTCGCCGCGTGGGAACAGGCGGCGCAGCGGCAGTAACCGGCGCTCGAAGGAAGCGACCCATTGATCGTCCGTATCACTCAGGGTGCCGTCTACATCAAAACAAAGAGCGCGCACGCGCGAAACATCCAGAGCCAAAGAAATCCTCTTATCCCAAATCTGCCCCATAGTAAGCGAAATCGAAAACGCTGCCCTGTGGAGTTGGAATCACCTCCATGGGGGCAGCGTTTTCGGTTTGTATCACCACCACTGCACCAATCGCCGCCCATAGGCTGAGACCAATGCAGAACGCAACCAATAAAGCCAGCGCAGATAACCAAATGCGACGCGCCATCCGTCCTCCCTTTTTGCGCAAAAGCCAGCTTGTCTCAGGCCAGCTTAATCTTCTGAAGCGTTATGCTTGCCTTCCACTTCTTCAATCGCTTCTAAAGGCGTAGCGCCGCCAAAACTGACCCGCAGCAAACCAGACAGGTAGCGATCCATCGTATGAACAGCGGGATAAATGGCATTTCGGATCAGTTCAGGAGTAAGCGTTTGCCCTTCAAAATCGATACTGCTCTTGTAGCGCACTTCGCCATCCGAGTAATCCATCTCAAAGTTCCCGATCCGCAGGCCGTAATTGGCGCGAGTAATATACTCTGCCAACGCGATCCGCACCTCTTCCGGAACTTTAACCGGCGCTACGCAGTAAAAAAGAAACTCTTCCAGGTCAACACGAACAATCGCGTAGCAGCGCAGGTCGCCATTCTTGCCAGAATAGGACATGCTGTAAGCATACTTGCCATCAATCCGGCGAGGAAACCATTCATCCTCATCCAGATAGCTGCTCAAGAGTTCAAACGCTTGAAGCCCATTCCGGTTTTCTGGCTGGGGCTCTTCTCTTGGATCCTGATCTTGCCTTCTCATATCACTCTTCTCTTTCTATCACTACGAATATAAAACGTGCCCAATTTAATTACTCTGGACAAAGTCCAGTGCATACTGTGCATCCGGGTAGCCCGGGTGCGCGTCCAGCGCCTCTTGAAATAAAGTTAACAACTCTTCCTTTTTTCCAAGATGGTACAGCGCCCATCCCCGCCATAACATTGCTTCTTCAGAGTTGGGGGTACGTTTCAACGCGTATTCTGTCAGTGCGAGCAGATCGTCATTTCGCCCAATATTAAAGTAGGTAAAAAATGGGCCAAACTGGTAGCGCAGCATACGCTGCGGAAGACCGAGGCTACGGGCGGTATCATATGCTTTGGCAGCTTCCTGGTATCGATCAAAATATACCAGATTTGTTCCCAAATTGAACAATGCAAACGAATCTGTAGAGTCTTTCTTAACTTCCTGGTTCGCCACATCCAGAGCATGTTGGCGATTCTGCGTTTGATCCCACTGATCCCCTAACACTTCTTGCACGAGCGGGCGCTGATCTGGCGGGTAAACTAAAAGATAAACGCGGTTGAACGCCTTCCAGTTTTTATCCAGGGTGGCATAGGATACTTTGTGGTTCGCACCGACAAAGACATCCTGGGTAATGAACTGTTGAGCCGCATCATCATAACCTGTTATGAGCAGATAATGTCCAGCCCACCGGTCATCATTGTACCAGTAACTATCCTCCATGATGAAGGCTTCTTCGACCACTACCGGGAACCCAGCGGCTACCAATTTGCGGAGCATCTGAATATCCCCACCCACCCGGTACTGTGGTTCCAGCCAGGCCGCCTGAGTCAGAACATAAGAGACCAGCTCTTCTACGTTCACATTGCGATCCTCGCGTTTCGGCTTCAAAATATCCGATATTGTGAACTGGTCGCCTTCCCAACCATAATAGCGCAGCGCCATTGTCAGAGTGGCAGGACCACAGTTGTTAATATCCTGCAGCTCATAGTCTGGTGATTGTAATTCCACTTTAGCAGGCAGCGCGGTTGGCGAAGGGACGGGCGTCGGAGATTGCTCCAGGGTAGGCTTAGGAGTCGCGGTGAGCGGTATGGTCGGTGTAACAGTAGGCATTGTCAGCGATGGGATGCTGGATGGGTCGTCGGAAGCGCCGGGCGTGGTTAACTGCGACAGCGCTGCGGTTGGCATCGGTTTGACGGGATCTACCACCCCACGCAAGAAGGTCATGGTGCGGTCGATGCGCCAGGCCAGTCGACTCTGAACTTGTGGAAATTGGTAAACAAAAAAGGCCAAAATGGCCAATCCTCCAAAGCCCAGTAAAAACAGCGCAATCTTTCTTTGTATTGGCTTGACAGGCATACCGAATATTTTACCAGATTTCTTTCATCTGAATTAGCTATATAAGACCTAGTGTGCACGCAAAAGTTGTCAGGGAGCAAAAAGAGTGCCAACCAAGTAAGATATGGGTTGCGACAAACCAAATCGAACAGGAGGCACTCTGAAATGGACTATACCACAGAAAAGATCACGGCGATTGCAGGCCTGGTGGTGAGCGTGATGAAAGAGACACTGGAAACCAGCGGGGTCAATCAAGGGATCGGCGAGATCGAGATACAGATGCGCGAGCTTTTGCGCCAGGTAGGGGCGGCGGCTTTGGGGCAGTATCTGAGCGGATTATCGACTCCAGAAGTGGCGAAGATCGCCTGTGCGTGCGGCGGGGAAATGGTGTATCAACGAGAGCGGGAAGCCAGCCTGTTGAGCGTGTTTGGGCGGGTGCAGTATCGCCGGAGCTACTATGCAGGCTGTAGTTGCGGGAAAGGGCAAGCGCCGCTGGATCGAAAGTTAGGTCTAAAACCGGGTGGGGCCAGTGCCGGGCTGGCAGAGTTGTTAGCCTTGGGCGGGATTGAACTGGCCTTCGAGCAAGGGCAGCGGTGGTTGGAGAAGTATTTGTTGTTCCGCGTATCGGAGAATACGATCCGCAGCGCCACCGAAGCGCGCGGCGCACAGCGTCAGGCTCAGGAAAAGGCGTGGAAGGCCAACAGCCAGGATGAAGCGTGGTTACAAGCTCGCTTGCAGAGCGCCAGTCGGGCGCCCCAGCGGTTGTATGGCTCCATCGATGCTGCCAAGACCCGGATTGAGCCGCGCTGTCCGGAAGAGAAAGCCCAACGGGAAGAAGCTTTTCGAGATCTCAAGGTGGGCTGCTGGTATGAGCTGGAAGCGGTTCCTCCGTCCCAGCGTTCGCACCGCCAACGGGACAAGTATGATCGCGAACAACAGGTATTTCGGGCCAAAAACTTGCGTTATTACTGTGATTTAGAGGAAGCAAAAAAGTTCGGTCAGCTCGTCTGGGCCACCGGTTGCCGGGTGCTGGCTGATTTTGCCCCCGAGCTGGTTTTTGTATGCGATGGCGCGGTCTGGATCTGGAACCTGGTCAAGCAGTATTATCCGCAGGCCGTGCAAATTGTCGATTGGTATCACGCCACCGAGCATCTGGAGAAGATTGCTGCGATTGCCTTCCCGCAAGCCGAGGAACGCCAGGCCTGGCTGGCAGAGGCCAAGGAAGCCCTCTGGAACGGTCAGGTGCAGGAGGTGATCCGCTCTTGCCAAGAACTGGTGCCCTGGCAGCCCAAGGTGTTGCCGGAAATCGCTTACTTTGTCAATAATGAACCGCGCATGGACTATGCCCGTTTCCGCGCAGCTGGGTATGCCATTGGCAGTGGCACCATTGAAAGCGCTTGCAAACAGATCGTTGTCCAGCGTCTGCGTAAATCCGGTGCACAATGGACCACCGATGGCGCTATTCGTACAGCGAAAGCCCGGGCTGCCTGGTTGAGCGGTGAATGGGACACCCTTCCCTTAGCCGTTTGACAACTTTTGCGTGCACACTAAGACCTAACAAGTCTGTAAACACTGGACCTTCATGATATAATTGCCAGCTATGAAGTACCACATCTGGACCGAAGGTTGTCAAATGAATGTAGCCGATTCACAGCGGGTGGCATCGGCGCTGGAGCGCTTAGGCTACAGCGGTACGCCCGCGGCTGAAGAGGCGGATGTTATTGTCTTAAACACCTGCGTTGTGCGGCAGAGCGCGGAAGATAAGGCCTACGGACGCCTGAGTTCGCTGCGTCCGTTAAAGGAAAAGCGACCCGATCTGGTCATCAACCTGATGGGCTGCCTGGTCGGCGTAAAAAGCCACGAGGTGCTGCGCAAGCGCTTCCCCTTTGTGGATGTATTTTCACCCCCTTCCGACCCTGCCCCGCTGGTTGCCTACCTTACGCAGCAAGAAGTTCGCGAGATGGAAACCCTCAACACGCGCCAGCGCTTTGCCTATATGGATGGCGAGTTGGTGCTGCCCGAAGAAGAGCGCCAGCAGTTGATCTCGGCCTACATCCCGGTCGTCTATGGCTGCTCTCATGCCTGCACCTTCTGCATCATCCCCTACCGCCGCGGCGTAGAACACAGCCGCCCCCCTGAGGATATTCTGGCAGAAGCGCGCTCCTTAGCCCGGCAGGGCGTCAAGGAAATCACCCTTCTGGGACAGATCGTGGATCGCTACGGGAAAGACGAAGAAGCCTTCCCTACGCTGGCCGGGTTATTAGCGCGGCTGCACGCCATCGAAGGGGTAGAGCGCATTCGTTTCCTCACCTCACACCCCAACTGGATGACGGACGAACTGCTCGACGCGGTCGCCGCCCTGCCCAAAGTCTGCCCGCATATTGAAGTGCCTGTGCAGGCTGGCGATGATGAAGTGCTTGAAAATATGCGCCGCGGCTATACCGCCGAGCAGTACCGCCGCCTGGTGGAACGCATTCGCAGCCGCATCTCTGGGGTATCGATTGCTACGGATATCATCGTCGGCTTCCCCGGCGAGACCGAAGCACAGTTCCAGCATACCTACGACTTGTTAGCCGAACTCAAGCTCGATGTAGCGCATCTGGCGCGCTACTCATCCCGCCCCGGCACGGTCGCCACGCGCCGCATGGATGACAATATCCCCGAAGAAGAAAAGATGCGCCGCTTCCGCCTGCTGGAAGAACTGCAAGAACAAGTCGTCGGTGAAATCAACGCGCGCTACCTGCATCAGACAGTTCCCGTGCTGTTTGAAGAAAAAGTGAAGCAGCGCTGGAAGGGCCGCACCCCTACCAACAAACTGGTTTTTCTCGAATCACAAGACGATCTGCAAGGGCAAACCTATCCTGTTAAAATCGACTGGACGGGTCCCTGGTCTATGATTGGTCAGCTTTCATAAACTTAATCATGAGTTTGTTAGCGGGCTTCGGCTTTTCCTTCCTGCCGAAGCCCGCTTTTTCTAATATAATTTAGAATTAGTCTTGAACCTAACCAAAAAGTTACAGTCCCTCTTGAAACCATCCTTTATGAAAAGAATGTTACGCTTACTGCCCTGGATCTTCATCTTTGTGATTGTGTTGGTGGGTGTGGCGGCCTGGATCTGGTTTGGATCGAAATCAGGCGTCCACTCCGGATTACGTGACCAACGCGTGCTGGATTGGATTCGCAGCCCAGACGATCATCCTGATTGGGCCATATCAGCCGGAGAGCGCTGCGGAACAGCGCCCTTCCTATTCCCCACCAACGGTTACATCGGTTACCTATGGGACAACTCCTTTCAGCCCGGTCACCGCCATCAAGGCATCGATATCTTTGGTGGCAGCCAGCCCGGCGAGACGCTCATCATCGCCGCCGTCGATGGCTACCTGACACGCGAAGCAGGCTGGAAATCCAGTCTCATCATTCGCCTGCCCGAAGACCCCCTCCATCCTGGGCGTCAAATCTGGACCTACTACACCCACATGGCAGATCCGCAGGGCGACTCGCTCATCGCCGCCGATTTTCCGCCCGGCACGCACGAAGTATTCGTCACGGCTGGAACGCTGCTCGGTCATCAGGGCAACTATTCGGGAACCCCAGGCCAGCCGGTAGGGGTGCATCTGCACTTTTCGATTGTGTTGGACGATGGTCAGGGCAGCTACCTGAATGAACTGGAGATTAATAACACGCTCGACCCATCGCCCTACCTGGGGTTGACTCTCAACGCCCATCAAACCACTGATATTCCGCTTTGCAAGCCGCAAGCCCAAGGAGACCAACCATGAATGCAGACTTTTCGCTCGCAGGGCAAGTTGTCTTACTAAACGGCGCCGGGCGCGCGCCTGGCCCAGCCCTGGCTCAGGCCCTGGCGGCCCACGGGGCCACCATCGCCGCCTGTGACGTCACCCCAATCTTGCTCGACCCGCTCGTTGATAGCATCCACGCTCAGGGCGGCAAGATCACGCCCTACATTGCCGATTCCTCCCGCGGCATGCCCGCGCGCGCCATGGTGGACGAAATTCTCTCCGACCTGGGTGATATTCACATCCTGATCAATAATCCCCGCGTCGCCCCCAACACCCCCCTTCTGGAGATGGACGAATGGGACTGGCAGCACACGCTGGAAGTAAACCTGGGGGGGCCATTTTTAATGACCAAGCTGGTGGGCCGGATGATGCGCGACCAGGGTCATGGCATCATTCTGAACATACTCGAAGCGCAAAGTCCCGCCTTAGAAGCGCCTGGGCGCACCGCGTATGCGGCCAGCCAAATGGGTTTGCAAGCCCTCACCCGCGCCGTGTGGCAAGAATTAATCGCTTATAATATTCGTATATATGCTTTCTGCCTGGAGAATGCTCTTCTTCAAGCCAGCGGGGGGACCAACCCTACCGCGCCCGATGAGCATTACCAGGCGCTCATCGACCTTGCCCTTTTTACTTGCAGCCCGGCTGCTGCCAACCTTTCCGGACAGGTCTTTCGGATCGAGCTTCCAACAGCGCTTCGTCCAACCACTAATATCACTGAGGAGTGAAGCGACGCATGCTCTCGTACCGCGATTTCATCCATACATTCCAGGCGCTTGGGCTCCAACCCAGCCAGCCTGTCATGGTTCATATGTCGCTGTCTGCTTTCGGTGAGGTGCGCGGAGGCGCGGAAACCGTCTTAGGAGCCCTGCTGTCTGTGACAGACGGTGTCATGGCGCCCTCCTTCACCGATAAAACCATGATCACCCCTGAAGTTGGCCCCCCGGATAATGCCATCCTGTACGGCTCGGGCAAAGATCAGAACCGCATGGCTGAGTTTTTTCATCCTAAAATGCCCGTCGATCCCACCATGGGCGTTTTTCCAGAAGTGCTGCGCAGCCACCCCAAAGCGCACCGCTCCTGCCACCCCATCCTATCCTTTACCGGCGTATGTGTCGACCAGGCCATCGACGCGCAAACCATTGAAGAGCCGTTGGCTCCCATTCGCGTCCTAACGGAAGACAACGGCATGGTGCTGTTAGTGGGTGTGAATCACAGCGTCAACACCAGCATTCATTACGCCGAGCTGTTAGCAGGCCGCAAGCAGTTCGTGCGCTGGGCGCTCACGGCGCAGGGCGTCAAACAGTGCCCCGGCTTTCCAGGCTGTTCGGAGGGTTTTGAGCAGGCCAGCCCTTACCTCAGTTTGATGACCCAAACCGCCAAGATTGGCAGCGCCACCCTTCGCCTGCTGCCGCTGGCCCCAATGATTATGACCCTCACCGATCTGCTGCAAAACGATCCTACCGCGCTGCTTTGCCACAACACCGACTGCTTGCGCTGCGAGGCTGTGCGCCGCTCCATCAAGCCCAACTGATCCGCTTCCGCAGAGAGGGGAAGTACGAAACCAGGACATGTCAGACTACACACGAGCATCTCTCGAACTCCTCTATAACGTCAGCCGTGAGCTAACTTCCGCGCTGGATCTGCACACTGTGCTGGAGCGGGTACTCTTCCTCTCGACAAGTAATGTGGGCGCCGAGCGCGGCACCGTCATTGTCATGGATGAACACCAGCGCCCGGTCGATGCGGCAATGGTCTACGAAAACCGGCTGGTGCCTCATACCGTTGAACAGTTGAAAACCACGCTCGAACAAGGTCTCGCGGGCTGGGTTGTGCGCCAGCGCCAGTCCGCCCTGGTGCGCGACACCAGCCAGGATACGCGCTGGCTGCGCCGCCCAGACGATTCAGACGAGCGTTCCGGGGCCAAGTCCGCCATCTGCGTACCCATCACGGTGCGTGATGATCTGGTGGGGGTGCTCACAATGGTGCACGCCACCCCCAACTTCTTTGACACAGAACACCTGGCGCTGCTGCAAGCCATAGCCGACCAGGCCGGAATCGCCGTCCACAACGCCCGCCTATACGAATCCCTGCAAACCGCGCACCGGCGCTATCAGGAGCTGTTCGAAGATAGCATCGACCCCATCATCGTCACCAACCTGGAAGGAAAGATTCAAGAGACCAACCGGCAGGCAGCCTACGTCAGCCAGCGCTCTCTGGAGATGCTGCAAGGCCTGTCTATATGGGATTTGCAGCAAATCAAACCAGATTGGCTGGCAGCCAACCTGGAATCAATCCAGGCGGGCGCCACCGTCCGCTACAAATCGCAAATCCTGCCGCTCAACCGCCCCTCTATTCCGGTCGAGTTTTATGTCCGCAAAATTAGCTTTGGGGGCGATGACTGGCTGCAGTGGATCATCCGCGATATTTCTGAGCGCAAGCAGTTGGACGCACTGCGTGACGACCTTTCTGCCATGATCTATCACGACTTGCGCTCGCCACTCGCCAATATTGTTTCCAGCCTCGATATGCTGCGCGCCCTCATCCCTGAAGCCGATGACGATAACCTGGTCACGCAGCAAGTCCTTTCGATCGCCATCCGCTCTTCAGAGCGCATGCAGCGGCTGATCAATTCGCTGCTCGACATCAACCGCCTGGAAGCTGGTCAGCCGATTGCCAACCGTAAGCCGGTTGAAATCAGTTCGCTGGTCCATGAGGCCCTCGATACCATCTCGCCGATTATTAATACCAAACGCCAGGAGATTGAGGTCGAGATGGAATCGAATTTGCCGCAGATCTGGGTGGATGAAGATATGATCCGCCGGGTGCTGATCAACTTGCTAGAAAACGCCACTAAGTTCACCCCGGTGGAAGGCGTGATCACCGTTCAGGCGCATTCAGAAGCGGATTGGGTGCTGTTCTCTGTAAAAGATAACGGCCCCGGCATCCCCACAGAAGCGCGCGATGTCATCTTCAACAAGTTCACCCGCTTGCAAGCCGAAAACCTTCCGCGCGGGTTAGGGCTGGGTCTGGCATTTTGCAAGTTGGCTGTTCATGCACATGGCGGTAAAATAGGCGTCGATAGTGAAGCAGGCCAGGGCAGCCGCTTCTTCTTCTCTGTTCCTGTGGTCAGGGTATGATCCTCTCATCCTCACCGTCCCAGGCAGACAAATTCAAGATTTAGGAAGTCGTATGCAAGAACTTGCACATCATGTTTATATTGAAACAGTTTATCCCGGTGTTACGCTTGGAGCCATTAACTGGTCACACGGACTCATCTTAATCGATCCCCCCATCCGTCCAGAAGACGCGCGTTCCTGGCGTTCTTCACTGCTCAATTTAGGCGGCGGCGTCGATCGCATGCTCGTGAACCTCGATACCCACTTTGATCGCACCTTGGGCGCCAGGGCAATGGATTGCATGATCGTAGGTCACGAGAAAATGGCTGAGGTATTCCGCAACCGCCCGGTCACTTTCAAGACACAGGGCAACGAAACCGGGGCCGAATGGGAACTGCACAACGGGTTAGGCAGCATTCGCTGGGTTGTGCCAGAGATCACCTTTAGTGAACAGATGGTCATCCACTGGGATGAAAGTCCCCTCCAGTTGGAATATCATCCCGGCCCGGCCATTGGCTCCATTTGGGCAGTCCTGCCCGAGCAGCATATTGTGTTTGTAGGCGATACCGTCGTCTCTAATCAGCCGCCTTTCTATGCCACCGCAGACCTGCCAGCCTGGATGGACAGCGTCCGGCTGCTGCTCACCCCCGAATATCAAGATTATCTCATTATCAGTGGGCGCGGCGGCCCGGTAGCACAGCAGCAGGTTCGCAGGCAGCTCCACCACCTCGAAAAGGCTTACCAGCATGTTTCACGCCTTGCCGAGCAAAAAGCCACCGCCTCTGAAACAGAAAGCCTGGTATCTACCCTCCTCAGTGATTTCGAAGTGCCCCCTGAGCGCAGCGCGCAGTACCGCCAGCGGCTGCAGTATGGGCTTTACCATTATTACGTTCGCCACTACCAGCCCAGTAGTGATGAGATAACAGAGTAAAAGTGGCTGTACCCAACTTACCTTTTGACGGTTGGCCTATCAAAAGGTAAGTTTTTCATCCTCAACCTCACCTTCAAGAAGGTATCGATGTCCTCCAACCCCTATCAAGTATTGGTTGAACTCACCCGCGGTCCGCTGGTTGAGTCCGTTCACTTTGGTGCTCTGACGGTCGTCGACGCTCAGGGTCACCTGCTCGCCAGTTGTGGCGATCCATACAACGTGGCGAATTTGCGCTCTTCGGCCAAGCCCTTCCAGGCCCTGCCCTTTATTGAGCGCGGCGGAGCCGAAACCTTTGGCATGATGGATCGCGAAGTTGCTGTCATCTGCGCTTCCCACTCTGGTACAGACGACCACGTTTCAGTGCTGCGTGGTTTGCAGGCCAAGTTCGGTGTGCAAGAGAGCGACTTACAGTGCGGCCTCCACAACCCGATGGACGAAGAGACCGACAAAGCCATGCAAGCGCGCGGCGAAGCGCCTACCTCCCTCCGCCACAACTGCTCTGGCAAGCATACGGGTATGTTAGGGCATGCCATGCTGCGCCACCTGCCAATAGATGATTACCTCAACCAGAGCCACACTGTTCAACAAACCATCCTGCAAACCTTCGCCGAGATGGTCGATATGGCGCCCGAGGCAGTCCTGATCGGCATTGACGGCTGCTCCGCCCCCACCTTCGCCGCCCCACTGTATAACGCCGCCCTGGCATACGCCCGCCTGGCCGACCCAAGCAGTTTGCCTGAACCGCGCGCGTCTGCCTTGGGCCGCATCTGCCGCGCCATGACCAGCCACCCCGACATGGTCGCCGGCCCGCACCGCTTCGATACCCGCCTCATGGAAGTAGGCGCGGGTCAGATCGTCGTCAAAGGCGGCGCGGAAGGCTACCAGGCAATGGGGCTGCTGCCCGGCGCGCTGGGAGAGGGTTCTCCGGCTGTCGGCATCACCTACAAAATCGCTGATGGCGACCCCTCTGGTCGCGCCCGTCCAGTCGTTGGCCTGGCCATTCTGCGCCAGTTGGGCGCGTTGAATGCCGGGCAGTTAGAAGCCCTGCAAGAGTTCGACGCTCGCCCGCTCTATAACTGGCGTCACATCGAAATCGGTGAAATTCGCCCCGCCTTTACCCTGCAAAAAGAAGCAGTCTAGAAAGACAATCGGCCCGAACTGGATGGAAAATCAAAGTCCGCCCCAAGCAGAGGATACTCTGGAAGCCCGGCGCAGCAAAGCGCAGGCCGTCTACCGGCGTCTGAATGAAGCCTTTGGCCTGCCAGACTGGCGCCACCCGCTCCCCCCGCTGAACGAGCTGGTTTCGACGATCCTTTCTCAAAATACAAATGATCGCAACCGTGACCTGGCCTACCAGCGTCTCCGCCAGCGCTACCCTACCTGGGAGGCTGTCCGCGATGCCGACCCCGAGGAAGTGGTCGACACCATCCGTCCAGCAGGCCTCGCGAACCAAAAAGGCCCTCGCATTCAAGGCGTGCTGCGCCAGATTACCGAGGAACGCGGTGAGTTAGATATTGAGTTCCTGCGCGACCTATCTGCTCCGGAAGCCCTGGCCTGGTTACAGCGCTTCAAAGGGGTCGGCCCCAAGACCGCCTCAATTGTGCTTCAGTTTTCGTTGGATAAGCCCGCCTTCCCGGTCGATACTCACGTCTACCGGGTCAGCGGGCGCATTGGTCTCCGCCCCGAGCGCATCTCCGTCGAGCAAGCCCACGAGTATCTGGCCCAACTGTTCACCCCCGACCAGTATGGCCCGGGCCACATCAACCTCATCCGCCTCGGACGCGAAATCTGCCACGCGCGCAAACCAGACTGCCCGGCCTGTCCACTGCGCGACCTGTGCAATTACTACAACACGGTCGTTGCAGTAGCGTAGCCTAATCGTACCGCTAACAGCATAGATTAATAAGAAGTCAAAATGGATGCGTGCCCAGTCAAGCACGCATCCATTTTCTTTACTTCCCTTTTCCAAGTTCCTATACTGAATAGGGAGGATTCCTTTATGACGAAGTTTCAAACCGATTACGGAGGCTTTAGCGACGATGGGAGTGAATATATCATTACCCGCGCCGATACCCCCATGCCCTGGATCAATGTCATCACCAACAGCCGCTATGGCATGGTCGTTTCTCAGGCGGGCGGCGGCTACAGTTGGCTCATCCATGCCAGCCTCAACCGCATCACCCGCTGGGAACAGGATATGATTCGTGACCGCTGGGGCAAGTTCATCTACATTCGCGACCAGCACACCGGTGCGTACTGGTCCCTGGCCCGCCAGCCCGCCGGGGATCACTTACAAGATTACCGTGTCATTCACGGCATGGGCTACACCACCTTTGAAGCCGAAGCCCACGACATTCAAAGTGAATTAACCTACACCGTCCCCCTCGACGATCCCTGCGAATTATGGATTGTCCGCTTGCAAAACACCGGTGACCAGCCCCGTTCCCTTCGCTTATACACCTACCTCGAATGGAACCTGGGCGCGTCCCCCGACTGGCACCGCGAGTTCCACCGGCTCTTCACCGATGTTACCTATCGTCCCGAAGCTGAAATCCTCCTCGCCACCAAAGACCTGTGGGAAGTGCCCGGCGTCACCCCTGCCTGGAACACCAGTTGGCCCTACGTCGCCTTCCACAGCGCTTCTCTCCCCCTCCAGGGTTTTGACGGCAACAAAAAAACCTTCATGGGCCGCAACAATGATCTCGAAACGCCCGCAGCCCTGCGTACCGGAGAGATGGCGGGCGAGCAAGGCCGCTGGGTAGATGCCATCGGCAGCCTGTGCGTCCAGGTCGATCTCCAGCCGGGGCAAACCCAGGAAGTCGTTTTTGTCCTCGGCGCCGTCGAAGAGGAAGAACAAGTCGTCCAGCTTGCCAACCGTTACAAAGACGTTGCCGCTGCCCGCGCCGCCTTACTCGAAACGCGCCGCTTCTGGCAGGGATTAACCGGCAGCTTCCACATGACTACCCCCGATGAAGCCTTCAATCTGCTCGGCAATACCTGGCTGGTTTACCAGGCTGTCGCCGGGCGGCTGTGGGGCCGCACCGCTTACTATCAAACCGGCGGTGCTTATGGCTACCGTGATCAGCTTCAGGATAGTCTCGTCTGGCTCCTGCTCGGCAAGCCCGAAGCTACCCTCGCCCAGATCGTCCTGCACGCCGCCCACCAATATCAAGAAGGCATTGTCCTCCATTGGTGGCATCCCCTCGCCGATCAAGGCCAAAAGTCAAAGTACAGCGATGACCTGCTCTGGCTGCCCTTTGTCACCCTCCATTATCTCTACGAGACCGGCGATATGGACTGCCTTAACCAACAGATCCCCTTCTTTGATCAAGGCCAGGCCACCCTCCTGGAACACTGCTTGCTTGCCATCCGCGTGGCCCTCAAACGCCGCAGCGGGCGCGGTTTGCCTCACATCCTGGCGGGCGACTGGAACGATGGCATGAACGCTGTCGGCGACAAAGGCCGCGGCGAGAGCATCTGGATGGCGCACTTCCTGCACTACCTCTTGGTGCGCTGGGCGGGCATCTCTGCCGTCGATGACCAGACTCGCCAGAACTTCTTATTTGAAGCTGAAGCCCTTAAAACCGCGGCCAATGAATACGCCTGGGATGGCAAGTGGTTCTGGCGCGCTTCAACCGACGAAGGCGAAAAACTGGGATCAATCCAATCCAAAGAGGGCCAGATCTACCTCAATGCCCAAACCTGGGCCGTCCTCAGCGGCATTACCACCCGCGATCGCCAACAGCAAGCCATGCGCTCCGCCCGCGAGCATCTCTACACCTCCTACGGAGCGCTCATCTTTAAACCAGCCTACACTCAACCCGATCCCAAAATCGGCTACCTCACCCGCTACGCGCCCGGCCTCCGTGAAAACGGCGGCGTCTACTTCCACGCTTCCTGCTGGGCCATCCTCGCCGAGCGCAAGCTCCACAGCGACCCCAATCAAGGCGCCCAGGCTGCTTACGACCTCTGGCGCAAAATGTCCCCCATTCTGTGCGCCATGCAGCCCGACCGCTATCAAGCCGAGCCTTACGTCACCCCAGGCAACAAGGATGGACCACTCTCCCCCTTCCCTGGCCGCGCCGGTTGGACCTGGTATACTGGCTCAGGCCAGTGGTTTTTGCGCGTCATGATCGAGGGCGTCCTGGGGGTAGAAGCCGCGCCCGATGGGCTGCGCGTTTCCCCTGGCCTGCCTGAGGAATGGCCCATGTTCCGTCTACAGCGTCCCTATCGTGGCGGCGTCTACGACATCACCGTGCGCCGCGTACAGACCGGTGAGCAGACTGGTTGCTGGCTCAATGGGCAGCCCTATCAGCAAGAAGCCCTCCCGCCGCCCGAATCCGGCCAGACCATTCCCGTCGAATATCGTATCGCTGCTTAAACAAAACGGGGTGACAGCTAAAAAATGGCTGTCACCCCGTTTTCTACTCTGCTGCTGTTTTCCGCGCCGCGGATCTTCGCGTCGCCGCAGATCTTCGCGCCGCCGCAGAACTTTGCGTCGCCATCAGCCAGCAGTCTACATACCGTCCTTCATGCCGCTCGTGCTCCGGCAGCAGCTTTAACTTACGGAACCCACACTTTTCATAAACCCGGATCGCCCGCAGATTATCGATATGCGGGTCCAGAATCGCCCAATCCGCCTGGAGGGTTTCGAACAAGTAGCGCAGCAGCATCTGGATATACTGCGTCCCCAGGCCCTGGTTCCAGTGCTCCGGCTCGCCAATGAACAGGTCCAGCCCGTACACCACGCCTTCCCCCTCGAACGCGTATTCTTCCCGTTCTGCCGGGTAGAACTGGAGATAACCAACCGGCCTGCCCTCGTACACCAGTATGCACGCCGTTTCGCCCTTTGCCGCCCGCGCCACCGGGTTAAAACCTGCTGCGCTTCTGCAGCGGTAAAAGGACGGTCTCGCCCTTCGTAATAGGCCAGCACGCGCGGGTCCGACAGCCAGCCTGCCATGCGCGCATAATCCTCCGGCGCGTCCTGCATTCGCCGGATGCGAAAAGCGCCCTCCGAGCAGATCTCTTCCGCCGTCATCCTCAGGCTCGCTGTGCCAGCGTCACTGCCGACCGGAAGCCTTTGTAGGCGCCCACCATATCTTCCGACACAATCTCAACCCGCCGCCCATCCAACCGGCGGCTTGTTGGCATCAGCGCCGCCTTATCCGCCATATCCGAATAGAAAAATTCCACCACCAGCTTCACCGGCGTTTCCACCTTAAGCGGCTTTGGGTGCCGTCCTGCCTGGAAGTCCCGCACCACCTTCCCGGCTGATTCACAGATCATGGTTTGGGTCACTGCTGGGGGCAGCACTTCCGCCGCCCACCGTCCCTTGGCTTGCTTGACCACCACTTTCTCAATCCCCGGCAGCCATTCCTCCGCCTCTGCCGTCGCCGATTGGTCGCCCGAAATCATCAGCACCGCCACGCCAAACTGCCCGCACACTGCCCCATTCAGGCCAATTTCCCCCACCGGCCGGTCATTAATCCATACATTCTGCACCCGCGTACTCGACCAAGTATGGTCCAAAATCGCGTTTTGCGTGCCAATTCGCGCATGGTAACCGATGAAAAAGGCCGCGTCTACCCCCTGATCCACCCCTTCTACCATCGACAGCGGCGAAGGCGTGCCCGTGTTCAGCCGGGCGCGTGGGTCCAATGCCTCGATCAAAATATTGTCGCTGTTCCAGTGACCGTCCGTCACCACAATTTCATCCACTCCCGCTTCGGCTGCGCCCCGCACTGCCGCATTTACATCTTCCGTCATCAGCCTGCGGAAGCGCTGGTACTCTGGGTGTGTCGGCGTCACGTGGTCCCAGGTCACAACCCCCGTAATCCCTTCCATATCGACTGCAATTAACAGTTTCACGTCATATTCTCCTTCGCTGAATTCATCCTTTTATACCACAGCCCCCTATAAAACAGATCCATGTTCTTCTCGCTAACCCAATGGTAAACATTCGGCGTCATGCACCTTTTGACAGGTTCCTCATGCACTCCTTTTCCCCTACCCTCATCCTGTACGGGCGCGCCCGCTCGATTTATCGCGCCTGCTCCACCCAACAAAACAGAAGAAGAAAAAAAACGAAAAACAAAAAACAAATGCGAATAATCAGCGATGGTACAATAGTTTCAATCAACACAAGGAGAGCCCTTATGAGCCAGGATACACTCAAACAAGCCGTCATCATTGATGCTGTTCGCACCCCCATTGGCGCGTTAGGCGGCAGCCTGGCCGCCGTCCGCCCCGACGATCTCGCTGCGCTCGTCATTCACGCCATCCTCGAAAGAACGGGTGTAGACCCTGCCCTGGTCGAAGAAGTCTACCTGGGCTGCGCTAACCAGGCCGGGGAAGACAATCGCAACGTCGCTCGCATGGCCCTCCTGCTGGCTGGGCTTCCCGTTCACGTCGCCGGAGTCACCTTCAACCGCTTGTGCGCTTCTGGCCTGAATGCCGTCAACCAGGCTGCTCGCGCCATTCGCGTCGGCGAAGGCGAAATCTACATCGCCGGTGGCGTCGAGAGCATGTCACGCGCCCCCTACTCGCTGCCCAAGCCCGAAAACGCTTTCCCCTTCGGCAACCTGACCGCCTGGGATACTACCCTTGGCTGGCGCTATCCCCATCCCAAAATGGAAGAATTGTATGGAACCGAGTCGATGGGTGAGACCGCCGAAAACATCGCTGAGATGACAGGCATCACTCGTGAAGAACAAGATGCTTTTGCCTTGCAAAGCCACCAGCGCGCCGTCGCCGCCATCGACTCAGGCCGCTTCGAGGATGAAATCGTCCCGGTCCCCATCCCCCAGCGCAAAGGCGATCCCATCCTCTTCAAAACCGACGAACGACCCCGCCGCGACACTTCCATGCAAGCGCTGGCTCGCTTGCGTCCCGCCTTCCGAAAAAATGGTACCGTCACTGCCGGCAATGCTTCCGGCCTCAACGACGGCGCTGCCGCCCTCCTCATCATGAGCGCCGAACGGGCCCAATCCCTCGGGCTCAAACCCATGGCCCGCGTTGTCGCCTCCGCTGCCGCTGGCGTTCCGCCCCGCATCATGGGCACCGGCCCGGTACCCGCCACGCGCAAGGTTCTCGAACGCGCCGGGCTCACCGTCGCCGATCTCGGCCTGGTCGAACTCAACGAAGCTTTTGCTGTACAGTCCCTCGCCGTCATGCGCGAGCTTGGCCTGGACCCAGAAATTACCAATGTCAACGGGGGTGCGGTCGCCCTCGGTCATCCCCTTGGATGCTCAGGAGCCCGCATCTTAACCACGCTCCTCCATGAAATGAAACGCCGCGCGCCTCAGGCCCGCCGTCCATTCTACGGACTGGCAACCCTGTGTGTCGGCGTAGGTCAGGGAGAATCTACGTTGGTGGAGTGGTTGGATTAGATCATGAAGGTGCTGGTAACCGGCTCAACCGGTTTTGTCGGGTCAAACCTGTGCCGCGCGCTGCTTGAAGCCGGGCACACGGTGCGCGCTTTTCATCGTGCTTCGAGCCCACTGCGCCTGTTGGCGGGCTTACCAGTAGAACATGCCATAGGGGATCTGACCCAGCCAGAAACCCTGTCCGCCGCGATGGAGGAAATCGAAGTAGTTTTCCATGCTGCGGCCTGGCTGGGCGGTCCTGACCAACCCGGTAAACAGTACGCTGTCACGGTCGAAGGCACCCGCAATGTTTTGCAGGCCGCCCGGCGCGCCGGCGTGCAGCGCGTCGTTCACACCAGTTCAGCCGCCGCCCTGGGTGTGCCGGTCGGCGGTCCAAAGCAGGCTGAGCCGCTCCTGATTTATGAAAATCATACCTGGAACTACCGTCCTGACTGGTACCCATACGGATACGCCAAATACCTGGCTGAACAAGAAGTACAAAAAGCCGTGGCGCAGGGGCTAGATGTGGTGATTGTCAACCCCACGCTCATCTTTGGCCCCGGCGATGCCTACCGCCAGTCGCGTTCGCTGGTGATGCAGGTGGCGCGGCAGCGGGTGACCGTCGCCATTGAAGGCGGGATCAACGTCACCCACATCGCTGATGTTGTCGCCGGGCATTTGGCGGCCCTGCACAATGGGAAAGTAGGCCAGCGCTACCTCCTGGGCGGTGAAAACCTCACCTTTGTGCAGTTGATCCAGCAAATCGCTGAAGTGACCGGAGCCCCTTCCCCCGCTCAGGTCATCCCTGCCTGGATACTGCGCCGCGCCGCCGTACCCGCTGGCTGGCTGCACAGCTTTTTAGATCTGCCCGTCCAGCCTGAAATGCTGCGTATGGCGGGCATCTTTTTCTTTTATGACCTTCGGAAAGCTCAAGTGGAATTAGGCTGGCAAGCCAGCCGTTCCGTGCGCGCTGCGATTGAAGAAACCTACGCCTGGTTCAAAGCACAGGGACCGGATTAACCCCCAATCTCGCTCATTACCCGGTTCAAAGGCACTTCGCCCTGCGCCAAACCATGCCCCCAGGGTTTATACCAGATGCCATCCAGAATAATCTGGCGTAAATCTTCTAATGTAGCGCCCTGCCGCAGCGGCGTCAGCAGATCTACTTCCTTTTCACGCAGCAAGCACAGGCGCAGTCGTCCATCCGCGGTCAGGCGTGCCCGCGTGCAGGCCGCGCAAAACGGCAAAGTGACCGAGGAAATAAAACCGACCTGGCCCTTTGCTCCCGGCAGTTGATACAGCCGCGCTTCACCATCCAACTGTCCCCCATTCACTGGCTCCAGCGGGCCAACCTGGTTTTGAATTAGCTCGATCATCTCAGATGTCTTCACCACCTGCGTCTGCTGTAGTTCTGTCGCCCCAGCAAAAGGCATCATCTCAATAAAGCGAACCTGCCAGTCATGTTCTTGGGTCAGCGCTGCAAGTTCGGGTACATCCTTCTCGTTATAGCCTTTCACCACTACCGCATTCACCTTCATTGGCGTAAGGCCAACCTGCTCAGCCTCAGCAATTCCTTCCCAAACCTGCTCGAGAGATCCCCATCGTGTCAGGCGTTTAAACTTAGCCGGGTTAAGCGTATCCAGACTTACATTCACCCGCTGCAAACCAGCCTTTTTTAACGGCGCTGCCAGCTTCTTCAGCAGCACGCCGTTCGTCGTCATTGAAAGATTGTTGATCCCAGGCACAGCTGCGATATCCCGTACCAGATCCACCACGTGGGCGCGGACGGTAGGCTCTCCGCCTGTCAAACGGATCTTATCAAACCCGAGACTGGCAAACAGGCGCACCAGCAGGTGAATCTCATCATCCTGCATCAGTTCGGCGTTCGGCCGGAAGGTCATATCCTCAGGCATACAATAAACGCAGCGCAGGTTGCAATGATCCGTCAGACTGATGCGAAGATAGTGAATATTCCTACCAAACCGGTCAAGTGCCATGCAAAACTCCTGATAAATCGTAATACAAATACCTTCCTATTCGTTTTGGATCACCCAAATCAAACAAAAAGGCCATTAAACAGAGTATTTATAATATTATACACAAAATTCTAAAAAATGTCGTGCATTTGTGTGTTGCGCTTTAGACTTACCTGCTGATTGGAACGTTTGAGGAAAAGAGAGAATGTTGTGTTCAAAAAGATACAAAAACCAGAATATGACAAATATCCATGACAAAACACATTGACAGTTCGTCAAACCCACGCTATCATCTGCATACTAGTTTGCATTACAAACCTGTTTGAGTAAATGGATATAAACAATGAATCGGAACACAGTGGATGAAGTACGCAAGCGCACAGAGCGCTACTGGTATGAGGACGGCATCTGGGAGATAAGCTTCGGCCTGGCGATTGCAGTATTGGCTGGCGTTAACTTCCTGGTTGTCAGCCTTGCAAAAACCAACTTCCCCGCAGGGATCTTAGTCCTGCTGCAAGTTGCCAGCATCGGCATCGTTTTCCTGCTGGTCGGGCGGCTGGTACGCTTCTTGAAAGAGCGCATCACTTACCCCCGCACTGGCTATGTCTGTTACCACAAACCGGCCCCGTTGAGCCGTGCCCGCCGCATCCTTGTAATGGTTCTGCTGGCAACCGGTCTATCCGCCCTGATCGGGCTGCTCTCCGCCTTCGGCGTGGTTGCCACCAGCGTGGCGCTCATCACTGGCATCATTCTAGGAACCGCTTTGGTCTACCTGGGTGTCCACTTTGATTTAATGCGCATGTTTGTACTTGCGGCGCTCACCCTGGCGCTCGGGGGTGCGGTAGCGCTGCTCCCAGTTGGCGAATCGTTTGGCACAGCCTTCTTTTTTGGGGGGTTCAGTTTACTGTTTCTTTTCTCTGGCGCCGGCGCTCTATGGAGCTATCTGAGGCGCACACAATCTGCTGGCGCCGACGACGATTATGAAGCACCCAACCAACCTTCCAGGGAGGTCTGATGAACAATGCATGAAGAACTGCGCAAATTCACAGAAGTGGACCGCCTGATTCATGAGCCTGCCCGGATGATGATCGTCACCATCCTCTACTCCGTTGAGAAAGTGGACTTTATCTTCTTACTGAACCAGACCGGCCTGACAAAAGGCAATTTATCTACCCATCTTTCTAAGCTTGAAGGAGCCAGCTACATCGAAATTGAAAAGACTTATCGGGGCAAGATACCGCAAACAATCATCAGCCTGACCGAATGCGGTAGAACTGCATTTGAGGCATACCGCACTCAACTAGAACAAATCGTCAATCGACTCTCTGAGGATAAAGTATGAACACAATGATCTGCACTCAAAACCTGACACGTGACTTCCGCCTGCCGAATGGCGGCAGCCTTCGCGCGGTGGATCACCTCGACCTGGAGATCCCACAGGGCATCGTGTTTGGGTTCCTGGGACCGAATGGCTCAGGGAAAACCACCACCATTCGCTTACTGTTAGGGTTGTTGGAACCAAACGAAGGCCGGGCCGAAGTACTTGGGCTTGATACCCGTACTCAGGCAGCCGCCATCCGTGAACAAACCGGCGCGCTGTTAGAACACACCGGGCTCTATGAACGGATTACCGCGGAAGATAACCTGAATTATTACGGGCGCATTTACCATCTCTCTTCCGCCGAACGGCAGGCCCGCATTCAGGAACTGCTTACCCATATGGGCTTATGGGAACGGCGCAAAGAAACCGTAGGCAGCTGGAGCCGCGGGATGAAACAAAAACTGGCAGTTGCCCGCACCCTGCTGCACCGGCCTAAGCTCATCTTTCTAGATGAACCCACCGCCGGGTTAGACCCGGTAGCAGCGGCTGCACTGCGCGAAGATCTGGCAAAGCTTGTGCAGGGTGGGCAGACCACTGTCTTTCTCACCACGCACAATCTGGTAGATGCCGAACGGTTATGCAAGCAAGTCGCCGTCATTCGAAGCGGCAGACTGCTGGCAGTTGGCACACCTCAAGACTTGCAGTCGCAGATCGCACGGCGTAAAGGAAGCACGCAAACCGAAATTTCGGGGCGCAACTTCACGCCCGAACTGCTGGCGAAGATCCGCCAGATGGGAGAAGTGGTTTCGGCATTTGCCCAGGATGGACGCCTTACCCTGGAAACAAAAGAAGGGATGGACCTGGCGCCAGTGGTCACACAAATTGTGCTGAACGGCGGCATGGTCGAAGAGGTCCGCAAAAGCAAGGCCAGCCTGGAAGAGGCATTTTTAGAGTTGGTGGAAGAGAAAGAAGGCGAAGCATGATTTACGACATCAGCACCATCGCGCAGAAAGAGTTGAAAGAAATCCTGGTGCAGCGCGGCTCTTTGCGCAGCGGCCTGACCAATATCATGATCACGTTAGGGATCATCGGCATCCTCTTTCCTTTGCAGTGGGGTGTGGAATGGGTACGAAGCCCAATCGGCCTGGTTTCTGTGATCTGGCTGCCGCTATTCATGGCAATGGGCGTGATCGCCAACTCGTTTGCCGGAGAACGCGAGCGCAACACCCTTGAAACGTTGCTGGCAAGCCGCTTAAGCGATCAGGCCATCCTCTTTGGGAAGATGACCAGCGCTGTAACCTACAGCGTCACGCTGGGCCTCCTGGGGCTGCTCTTGGGGGCAGCGACCGTCAACATGCAGTTCCCTGGGGCCGGGTTTTACCCCCCAGCGTTGTTCTTGGGCGCACTCGGGTTCAGCCTGCTGGCGTCGCTACTGATCAGTGGTTTGGGGGTGCTAATATCACTGCGCGCTGAGAATGTACGCCAGGCTTACCAGCGTATGAGCCTGGGGTTCCTGGTGCTGTGGCTGCCGCTCATCTTAGGGCCGCAGTTCCTGCCCGAAAGTGCGAAAGCCCAGGTGAACGCCTGGTTAATGGGGCTGAATTTGTCACAATTGTTGATTGGCTTTACCGTCTTGATCGTTGCCGCCGACCTTATTCTCATCGGCCTCGCAATGTCGCGGTTCAAGCGCTCGCGCCTGATGGCGGAGTAAAGCAGATTGATATAGGTTCCAAACGGGACGTATGCCGTTTGGAACCTTTATTCCTTTTTCTCTTACTTTAGCGAGAAGTGTACCGCTTCAGAAGGGCTGGCATTACCCGCTTGGTCATAAGCAGTCACCTGGAGGGTATGCTCCCCTTTGGCGACATAATCGGTATAGAGATAGGGCGCTTGAAGACTTTCGCCGACTACCTGTCCGTCCACCGTCCAAACTACACGCGTAATCCCAACCGCATCTGAAGCCTGCGCTTGAAAGGTAATTGCCCGCTCCTGTGGGTAGCGGAAGGAATCGCCCTCCGCCGGGTAAGTGACCTGCGCATTAGGCGCTTCGTTGTCCACCGTCACCTGAATGACAGCCGTTTCTACACGCTGATCCTGCCGGACAACCATCAGGCGCACCGCATAGAGGCCTTGCAAGCCCTGCGTATCCCACTGACCCAACAGCCCATTCTGGACTGAGCCATCAGCAGCACTGGGGATTTGCAGCCAGGAATCCGGGTACAATCCCTGCCCGGCCTGAAGCTGATAAAACTGGAAGCCTTCTCCGGCAGCCACACCCCGTAGGTCCACGATGCCGCGAACAAAAACAAATGAAGCCGGGGAGGCAATCTGAACATCTGGCAAAGTTGGCGCTGGCTGAATAGCGTCATAATCTTTTGGCGGCTGCGGCAGCCCCGCGGAGAGTATCCAGTCGCGCGCTTCGGGCGGAGCTACCAGGAAGGTCTTTTCTTCAATCAAAACTGGCGAAGTAAAGACAGTCGCCAGGCGTCCAGTTTCACGGTTAATCTGGTACACCTGGTATAAGGAATCGGCAGATGTAGGTTCGCCGCCTTCCAGAAAAACTTCATTGACGACCTCCGGGCAGGCGGCGCTGGGCAGCTGACCAGAAGGATCACATACAGCTACATGACTGATACCCGCCGGTTCCGCCCAGTCTTCTACAGGCAGATCGCGGTGGAGATACTGCATCATAGCTTGCCACATGCCAGCCGAGAGCCGTGGATCAAGTGGAGCGGCAGGTTGGGCACCCTCCGGTAAACCCAGCCAAAACAGGGCCACGCGCTGCTTCGAATAGCCAGCCGTCCAGACCTGCCCGCCCTCATTCACCTGCCCAACTTTTGCGCCAGCCGGGCGGCCAATCTCCAACGGATCTGGATACCCCAAACTGGCGGCACGAGCAGAAGAATCGCTGAGCACATTATGGATCAGGTAGGCCAGGGTTTGACCGAGAACGGGCTGCGCCTCAGATTGGCGCGCATCGAGCAGCGGCACACCATTCAAGTCCTCCACCTCAAGGGTGAGAACTGCCAGCAGGTCTCCTCCCGGAATGAGCCGCGTACCACTCCGCACCCCTCCAGTGGCGATCACGCCATAGGCCTGGGCCAGTTCCAGAGGGGATACTTTTCCTTCCCCATACAGCAGTTCAGGACGCGTTTCGTTCGTAAGGCTGGTGAGGCCGAGCGCCGCCGCTGAACGCCAGACATTGGCGGCCCCCATCTGCGCCAACAACTGGGCCTGGACAGACAGGTAATCGTTAGCAAGCGCCGTACGCAAGCGCACCGGCCCATGAAACCTGCCATCGAAGCTGGGCGCACTGCCAGATGCCGCTGATGAGCTGACGGGAATGTCCCAGGTGAGACTGGCAGGGCTGTACCCGCGGGCGAAACTGGCTACTGCCAGAAAGGGCGAGAGCAGTGAACCTGGAGCATGCGCGTCCATCCGCTGGGCCTGCCCGTCTGAGCTGGTGTCGCCTAACAGCGCCAGCACCTGTCCATTGGATGGGTCGAGAACCACGCCGCTGGCTGCAAGCCCACTGGGATAAGCCTGAGCATCTGCTGGCAGCGCAGGCAGCCAGCGCGCCGCCTGACATTCCTGGCCGTTTGGAAGCTGTAGATCAGAAGCAAGTTTGGCAGACGCGCCCAGGTGCGCCAATTGGGTACGCACCAGGCAGACCAACTCCAGCTGCAAACCGTAGTCGAGTGAGGTGATGATGCGCAGGCCTCCGCGTTCCAGGCGCTGACGACCAAAGCGGACCGAAAGTTGATCCAACGCCAGGTGAGCATAAGCTGCCGCGGGTAAATTGCTCTCTGAAGTAACCGTAGGGAAGCTGAGCGATCTAGCCCCGGCCCGCTCATGCTCCTGCGGCGTGATGGTCCCCTGTGCCAGCAGGCGATCCAGCACCAGCCGCTGGCGCTCAACGGCAGCCAAGGGAGCATCCAAAGGGTTTAGAGCCGGAGCTTCATGGGCAGCCAGCAGCAGCGCGACGTCAGCCAGATCCAGTTGGGCAGCAGATTCGTTCAGGTACAGTCGGGCGGCACTGTCCACGCCGTAGGCCAGATGTCCAAAGTAAGCGCTGTTCAAGTACCATTCCAGCACCTGAGAGCGTCCATACTGATGCACCAATTGGGCAGCCAGCAAACGCATGCGCAGCGAACGGCGCAAACCCGGCTCCTCCTGCTCCAGTAACAGGTCACTCACCAAGCGCTCAGCAATCGTCTGCGGTTGGGGAGAAAGCAAATTGAGCGGCAAAAAGCCGGGATTCTGCCAGAAGGTAGGGTCGAGCAAAGCCACCGTGACACGCGCCAGTTCAGGAGAAAAGTGATTGGCGCGGGTAGGGTTGAGGAATAAGTAGTGGCGAGGAACGCCAGGGTTTTCGAGACTGAGGATCAGGTGCTGACCGGAACGGTCATACAGCTGGGTGGGCTGCATCAACAAGCCGGTTTCTGGGTTCAATAATCCAGATAACTGGCGGGTAGAAGGCAGCCCGGCGGTCAGACTGGTGTAGGCTACGCCTACTATCAGTAAAGCGGACACCAGCATCAACATGACAAAGGCCCCACAACCGAAACCAATCCGGCCCAGGCGGCGGCGCCGGCTTTGTGCGCCAGCCAATTTGCGGCGCTGGCGACGGTCTATCAGGGAATGTACATGAATATGGCGCAATGCTTTGCCGATCCAGGTTCCAGGTGATGCAGCGAAAGCTGCTGCCTACGGCTTGCGGGTCGCCTTGACCGTCACAGAAGGTTTGGGCGTCGCCGAAGGCCGCGTCGTAGCCGAAGGCTTGCGGGTGGCAGTGGCGGTAACAGTACGAGTCGGTTGGCGCGTATCTGTGCTGGTGGGCGTGGCAGTTACAGTAACTGTTTGAGTCGGAGTAGGAGTGGCGGTTACCAGGGCTTTAATGCGAGTGCTGGCATAAGCTACCCAAGCGGCGGGAACATCTTCACTGGTCAGTTCCACTAATGCGCGCCAATCACGCAGGGCTACTTCGGGCTTTTCCAGCGCTTCCAGCGACTGAGCGCGCCAGAACAGCAGATCCGCCTGTTCGGCCTCCGATTGCACCAGTCCCTGCGTGCTCTCGAACTGCATGTAGGCGTCGCCGGGGTACTCCAACAGCATCAGGGCCTTCCCCTCCCCTATACTGGCAGCGAACGACTCGGGCTCCAGGCGCAGTGCGGCCCGAAAATCTGTCAGCGCGCCAGTGCCGTTCCTACGGTCCAGGTAAATCAGCCCACGCTGCAGCAGCGCTTCGGGAAGGCTGCTGTCTAACTGTAGAGCCGCATCCAGCGACTTCAAAGCAGCCTGGACCTCTCCATTGGCTTGTTGAGCCGCCGCCAGCCAGGCCCAGGCCTGCGCATCTTTGACTTCCCATTGGGTATAGGTGGTGAGTGGGTCGAGGGAAGCCTTCAGATCACCGGAAGCCTGGAGCGCCGCACCCATCAGGCGGTAGGCTGGCAGGAGCGTGATATCGCGTTGGTTCGCGTGCTGGGCTGCTTCGAGCGCATTGGCCGCGTCGCCCTCTTGTAAGTAAATCTGGCCGCGGTAAAGCTCGACCAGGGGCGAATCGGGGAGGATCTGGGCGGCCTGGTCAAGCAGAGCAACGGTCATTTCGGTTTCATTCGATTCCAGCAGAAGGCTGATCAGTTCGAGATAGGCTTCTCCTAGATTGGCGTCTTTCTCAATCGCTGTTTCCAAATCCTGGCGAGCATCCTTGAGGGCCTGTGCGTTTCCCTTACTGGAAGCCAACGCCAATCGCGCCCGCCCCAAGTAGGCTGGAGCAAAATCGGGGTTCTGCTGGATAATCTCCGCATAAGTACCGCGAGCCTGGCTGTACTTTTCTTGCAGACGGTACGTCTCAGCGATATAGTAAAGCCCGTCTACGGCATCCGGCTCGTCGGAGATAAGCTGATGCATGTAGGTGGAAACCGCTTTCCAATTGCCGCTTTCATACTCATGTAAACCAATTCGATAAGCCTCTGAAATAGGATGTGGGGTATTGACATACAGCGGGGTAGGTGTGTATGTGGCGTCGAGCAGCATCCAGAGGGGGGTAGGGCCAGCCGTCTGCTGAACACTGGCAGTAGCAGCCGCATAAACGGAGGTATTGGTAGGCATGGCAGTCGCTGTGGGTTTACGCACGATCGCCACGCGCTGCGTCTTGCGAGCATTAATGTTGAGGAAGGCAAACAGCACTAACCCAACCACCACGACCAACGCCAGCCCCATCAGCACGTACTGGTACCAGGGAGGCGACTTGAAAGCATTCCTGGCATCCTCGTCCAACTGCTTCTGCCAGTTGCGTTTCTGGTAGCGTCCAGGGAGAACCAGGCTTTCGTCGAGGGGCATCATGCCCATCATGCTCAGGCCACGACGGGCGGCCACATTTTGTGAATCCAGACGCAGGGCTTCCGTCAGGCAGTAAGCCCGCTCTTTCGCGGTATCCACGACCGCGCTCATCCAGATCCAGTAATCGGGGGTATCCTTGCTGGTCTTGAGTAAACGGGTCAGCAAGTCGCGGGCGCGCACCCGCTCGCCGGCATCAATGGCCGACAGTGCCTCTTGGAACATTGTCTCTTCAGGGCTGGGCATAGCAAGAGTTTAGCACAGGGTCTGTGCATGAACAAGGCCGCCTGGAAACAGTCAGGATTTTGAAAAGTAAAAGTAAGGATATAATTGGGACAATGATTCGACAAATCATCTCATTTCTGTTCCTGGTGCTGCTTTGCCTGTCTACAGGCTGCACTACTGAGAACCTCAATAATTATGAAGCGCCTTCACCACTTGTTTACCAAACAACAACCGCTCCTCATGGCGGCCTGACGCCTTTCGCTTCTGCCACCCCTTCACCGAGTTCCTTCACCGACTGACCCGGCGACAGCGACTCCACTGCCTTCACCGACGCCCACCCCGCGTGTCCATATCGTCGCTAAAGGGGAAGATATGTTTGGAATTGCCTGGCGCTACCGGGTAAGTGTCGAAGACTTAATGGCCGCTAACCCAGACGTGAACCCGAACATGATGAGCGTTGGCGCCAAGCTGGTGATTCCAGCTTCCCTGCTGCCGGAGCCTTCCAGTGAACCGCCCACGCCTACTCCTATGCCTGTTGAAGTGGGGCAGTTGCACTGCGCGCGTTCGGAAGAAGGCGGGGTTTGGTGCTTCTTGCCGGTGCATAATGCACAAGATGTCCCCCTGGAAAACATCAGCGCTGTCTTCCGGCTGGCGGATACGGAAGCGAAGTCTATTCTGCCAAAGACCGGTTTTCTGCCGCTGGATTTGCTGCCGCCTGGGGCTACCCTGCCACTGGTCGTTTACTATCCACCGCCGCTGCCAGAGCCATTCCAGGCGAGCGCGGAAGTCATCACAGGGCTGCCTAACCCGGTTGGGGATGGACGCTATGAGGACACCCAGGTTGAGAATCTGACGGTGGACATCCCCGAAGGTGGAACTCGAGGCAACCGCCAGACTGGAAGTCAGGCTGAAGAAGCAGGAGGCGCAAGCCGGGCGGGTGCGCGCAGCCGTAGTGGCCTATGACGCCAACGGAAACGTGGTTGGGGTTCGGCGCTGGGAAAATGAAGATGACCAGCCCCTACAGCCAGGACAGGCCATGACCATAGAGATGCAAGTCTACAGTGTGGATGAGCCCATTAAGCGGGTGGAAGTGTTTGCCGAAGCCAGACCCTAACCAGCCAACCGGCGTTATTTAACGTTCCAGACAAGATAGCTGCCCATGCTGCAAATGGGCTGCTCGGATGGCAGGTTGAGGCAGACTTGATACGACAGGCGTGTGCCATGTTCCAAGTCCGGTTGGGGTGGGATCACCACCACGGACATGCCACTGGCATCGGTGGGAGGGAAGAAGAAGCGCGAGGAGGGCTGCCCGGCAATGTTCAAAACCAGGGTGCCTTCTACCCGTTCGAGCGGTTGACCATCGTCTTTTTGCTGGACAACCATGCGCACAAACTGCTCTTCATCCGTGTTCAGGTTGGGTTTATCGACGGACACCATCACTGAGATGCGATCTGGTGAGAAGAGGTTGACAACTTTCAAATTCTCGGGGATCTGATTCTTTTGCATATACTCTTCGCCAAGAGGCGCCATGCGCACATTCAGTGGTTCGCTGGCGGTAGGGTCGAAAAGCAAGCAGTAATTTTCGAAACACTGGCGGTAAAGGTTTTTACCGGTCAGCAGGATTACTTCGGAAATCGGACGGCCAGACAGTTCGGGGCCGCCGTGGCGGGCGATATAAGCGTCAAACGGGCGCGGAACGTTATGCCCCAGACCAGGCTCTACTTCATAGAAAACCAACTGGTCATGATTCTTTTTCGTAATGAGCGGACTGGTTTCATAATTCAGCATCGCGGGCAGAGGCCGCAGCCCTACCAGGCTGGGATTATCGAGTGGAGCATAGAACATGACATTGGAGTAGAGCTGTTGAATATAACCAGCGGTGGTGGTTTCGGGTTGGAGCAGTGGTTCACCAACCACCGCCGCGCCGCCCAGCCGAGCGACACCCTGCGCGAAGGGCTGCTCGACCAGGTTGCTTTTTACAATGGACCAGTACTCGTTTAGACGGTAAGAGCAATCTCCGCCGCACAGATAAGCGCCATAGGGGATGAGAAAGACGGAACCGTTGGGGTCGTTAACGTTTTGGTAAAAACCGACATTGGAGAAGAACTGTTCCACCCGCCCCAGTTCGTGATTGATGCGCAGTTCGGTTAAAGGCCGGCCCACGTAGCGAGCGCCATACAGACGATCATAGAGCGGGAGAAACTTTTCGTAGATCACAAAGCCATCTACCATACGCGTACCGCCAGATGCTGCGGCTTCGCTTACATGCGATATTTCCTGAACGTTCAACTCTTCGCCAAGCGGGTACAAACTAAAGCGGCTGGTATCGAGCGCTGAGGGGTCAAAGCACATCAGCGCGCGTTCTGTAAACTGGCACTTAAGGCTGCTTCCACGAAGCTCTAACTGGCTGATAGCTGGACCAAGCACCTGTTCAGCGCCGAGCGTTTGATAGAACTCTTTAAAGATTGAGTCGACAGGAAAAGCACGAGAATGAACCGGCGTTATAGAACCGGCCCCTTCATCAGCGCAGGCGGACAGCATCCAGGCTGTGATGAACAGTACGATCATGATTATTATATTCTTGAGCTTCCTGTCGCGCATCGTTGTCTCCTCTAGATTTATTTCTCTCTACAACGATAAACAGAAAAGCCGGTTTGCGCCGGTTTTATCAGGCAAAACTTGTAAGACAATAAACTTTTGCACCCGATTATCCACTAATAACCAACCCCGAGGGAAATCGGTTCTGCTATTCCCTGGTACTAAACTTGCAACAGTCACTTCAATGTATTGATACCATTTGTGGTACAACCAAACAGACTTCCCGTTTGGAACTATTTGCTTACGTTTTTGTTTTGATTTGGAAAAAATCACCAAAGCCCATACTCTTAATAAGAAATTATACAACCATTTTCAAATTTGGATTGGACGAATTTTACGATTTGTCAATAATTCGTGATCAATTTGTTTATAACTGGTTACAAAACGGCAACTCCTTTTCTTTTTCGTGATGGTTCAGAAGTCTTCAACGCGGCTGTGGCTGTTCATCGTTGTTTTATTGTTTTATTTGTTTTGTTGTTTTGTTGTTCTCTAAAGATTTCTCATCAGCAGGTTTTCGTTTTTCGTTTTTTGTTTTGTGGACATTTTCCTCAACAGCCGCAGGGCAGCCACAGCGAAGTATCCAGCAAGGGCGCATGCCCGCTGAAACCGAAGCGACCTCAGCAAAGGCAGCTTTGGATAAGTTTATGAGAAAGGGGGTGCAAACACAACCTGTTAAAAGGTGCACCTGAGGGGGAAGACAGCCGTGCGCTGCGCGGGTTAAAACAGCAGGTGAGCCAGCAGCACACGCAGGCCGATGCCGTTCAAGATCAGTCCACCCAGCACTTCCATGCGCTTGCCAAAGTGGTGCCCAAGACCATTGCCAATGCGGCAGCCCACCAGCGAAAGGACTAACGCGACCACACCAATAACCAGACTGGCAAAGAGAATGTCGACGTTGAGAATCGCCATACTCAGGCCAACGGCCATTGCGTCGAGACTGGTGGCAACGCAAACGACAATCAGACTGCCGCCGCGGGTTGGATCGTTCTTATGAGCTTCTTCAGAAGGATCGAGGCCTTCACGAATCATGCGGATGCCCACCCAGGCAAGCAGCACCAAAACCAGCCAGGGCGCCCAGCCCTCAATCCAGCGCGAAATGGTGCTGCCAGCGAGCCAACCCAGAAAGGTCATGAGACCTTGAAACAGACCAGCATGAAATGAAATCCGAAAGACAGCGCGTGGATCTCTACCACGGGCTGAGGTGCCCACACCGAGCGAAACGGCAAAAGCATCCATCGCGAGACCAAGTGCGGTTAGAAAGATCGCTGCAATGCCCACATGAACTCCTATAAAAACACCTTAACGCTAATAAGAGAAAATCAGCCGGTAGGGTCAAGAATGAAGACCATACCGACTGATTTTACCGGGCTTGCAGCGTTTGTAAACTGACAAGTATCTTAAGTTAATCTATCAAATGAACATCATTTTCACCTTACAAGGGTGACTTGACGGCGCAAACAGCGGCGCAATCTTGCGCGATCAGGAGATCGCCCAAACATTGGAAGGCTGCCTGGGGAACAAGATCTGGAGCAAGACGCGGGCTTCCTGACTGGCATACGCATCGGCGTAAGCATATTGAATTTCATCGAAGGTGCGATAACCAAAGACCATCTGCAAAAAGGTCAGGTTGGGGAAGGAGGCTGCACCTTCATCCTCTTTGACGTGGGGCTGCCAGTCTTCGGCGCAAACCAAACGCCCTTCTGTAAAGACCAGCCGGATGCCAGACCGGTAGAAGCTGATTTTGAGTTCGCCGGAATGGCTGGCGCAGGCTGAGCTGCGCAGCCGCTCTTCCAAGGCGGGGGCCACCTGGCGCAGAAAGGCAGGAAGATCGGGCACACGCACGTAATAAGCGTAGGGTTTGCGCTGGAAGGGCAAGCGATCACTGATGACCTGATAGACTGGGTGATCTTCGCCCAGCCAAAAGCCAAAAGTTTGCAGGTTATGCTCCCAATCGGCGGCATAGCGCAGACCTATATTCCATAGATAGCGAATAACCGTGGGGGTGACCGCCAGATAAGAGACGCCTTCGTCTAACTCGTAGCGGGTAGCGGGCATCATTGATCCCCAAATATTCCCAGGATGAACCAGGTAACCAACCGGCTGGCCTTGGGGCGTCTCAATGACACAGGGTTCCCAGCGGTTGATGTTCAGACGACTTTTGCTGGATATTTCGTAACGCCAGAGGGCTTCATCCCAGGCGGCACTGACCAGCGAGCGGCGGGCCTCACGCTGGTACATGCGCATCAGAAACGGCAGATCGGCCTCTTGCGCAAGGCGAACTTGGTAAGGTTCTGACTGCCCCTCTTTTAATTTGGGTACCTGCGGTTCGTATCCGGCCCGACCTCCACTCAGGTTCAATCCCATCTCGTAACCAAACTGACGATAGAAGAATGGAATGCCGGTGATAACCTGCACCAACTCGCCGCGTTCACGGCTCCATTGATGGATGATCTCGAACTGACGGCGGACCAGTCCACGCCCGCGATAAGCCGGGTCTGTGCCCACCAGTTCTGGACGCCCGACCTTAAACGGAATGCCCGCATAAGTCCAGGTCTGTGAGATCAAGTTGAGCGATGAAACGATCTCGCCGGTCTGCGTGTTTTCAACGATTAAAAAGTCATCAGCCTTGAAGGTTGGATGGGCCACTTCCAGCAGGTCACGCGTCCAGGCGGCGACGCCAGCCGCATCGCGCGGATCTTCACCGTGAATACGGGCGTTAAACGCGGACAGGCGCCCGGCATCAGCCGGGGTGCTGCGGCGCATTCGAAGGCCCTCCCCCAGATCGACCCCACTTTTTATCGAAAGCGATTGTTGCATCAACGTACTTCCTCCCCGTTCTAAAAGGCAGAAATTAAAAAGCCCGGGTTGTTACCCGGGCTTAATGTGATCAAGGCACCCCCGCCCCAAGGCTGACCTTCTGATAGGCTTTTCCATTTCCCCAGAAGGAAGCGACTTTACGAATTCATTCAGAACCACTCAGAGCGAGGGGGATCGTGCAAATTGAGACGCAGCGAAACCGAACTGTGCTAAGAGGATTTCTTCTCAGAATTCGATGAAGTATTGGACGAAGAGGAGGTGTTGGTATCGGTCGTGGTGGGCTTGCTTTCGGAAGAGGACTTTTCCTCAGAAGAAGACTTTTCCTCGCCGTGCGCACCACCTGCACGCGCACCACCTGAGGGGGACCGGTGATCTGTTGAGTAGAAACCCGAGCCTTTGAAGACAATCCCCACGGGCGTGTATACCTTGCGCAGCGACTTTTTGCCGCACTCAGGGCAACGCGTCAGGGGAGCGTCTGAAAATTTTTGATTACGCTCAAATTGCACACCACATTCTTCACACCGATACGTATAAATTGGCATAACGACCTCAAACGAACAAGCTTTCTTTGTATTGTCTTCTTAAAAATCTAACCCATCTATTATACGACTGGCGATATTGAATAGCAAGAGTTAGAAAGATTCTGGCGCTGATACGAGCATAAGGCCCTGCCAACGGCAAAACCTCGGTTGGAAGGGAGAAACTTTTATGGGGATAACCCGTGGATGGTTTACACCAGGATTATCCCCTATCCCAAAAAGGGCAAAGGATGATGCCTATGCCTAATCGTCTACAATGGTGCCCACAGGCTCACCTTGCAGGGCGCGCGACAGTGAAGTTTTGTCCCATAAATTGACGACCAGGATGGGCAGATGGTTTTCCATGCACAGGGTGAGGGCAGTCGTATCCATCACTCTGAGGCGCTTATTAATGGCGTCAATATAGGAGATCTTATCAAAACGCTTCGCATCCGGATTCGTTTTGGGATCGCTATCGTAAACGCCGTCGACTTTCGTGGCTTTGATGAGCACATCCGCGCCGATCTCTGTGGCGCGCAAGGCGGCTGCCGTATCGGTGGTGAAGTAGGGATTCCCGGTTCCGCCGCCGAGAATGACTACCCGTCCTTTTTCAAGGTGGCGGATCGCCCGCCGGCGAATATAAGGTTCGGCAACCGAGCGCATTTCAATGGCGGACTGCACGCGGGTGACGACCCCGAGTGATTCAAGCGCATCCATGAGCGCGAGCGCATTCATCACAGTGGCTAACATGCCCATGTAGTCGGCTGTGGCCTGATCCATGCCCTGGTTGAGGCCCTCGCGCCCACGCCACAAGTTCCCTGCCCCAATTACGATGGCTACATCCACACCCATCTCACGGACACTTCGCACACGATCCGCGATATCCAGCGCGCGGCCCGGATCGATGCCCGAACCGTCCTCGCCTGCCAGCGCTTCGCCGCTCAGTTTCAGCAAAACCCGGTGATATTTGAGGCTCTCCATTTACCCTCCTTGTTATGCTCAGATGAAAAAAAAGGCCAACCGTATGGTTGGCCTTAAGTCTTACTCAGAAGCCTCGCCTAACTGCCAGCGTTCGAACCGCCGGATCACGAGGTTTTCTCCCAAAGCGACAAGGGTCTGGTTGAAAAGTTCCTGGATCCGAATGGATTCATCGCGAATGTAGGGCTGGCGCATCAAGACGGTTTCATCCTTGAACTTATTGATGTAACCCTCAACGATGCGCGGAACGATTGCATCGGGTTTCCCTTCTTCGCGCGCCCGGGCAGTCGCAATCTGCGACTTACGCTCGATCACATCGGCGGGAATATCTTCTTCGCGAATATATTCCGGGGCAGAAGCCGCGATTTGCAGTGCGAGTTCATGGGCAAACTTCCGGAAGTTTTCACTGCGAGCGACGAAGTCTGTTTCACAGTTCACTTCGATCATGACACCCACCCGGCCATTGCCGTGGGAGTAAAGCTCAATGACACCTTCCGACGCGGCGCGATCGGCACGCTTCGCAGCTAATGCCAGACCCTTCTCACGTAAGAAGTCCACGGCTTTTTCGTAATCGCCATTCGCCTGTTCCAAAGCCTTGCGGCAGTCGAGAATACCAGCCCCAGTCGCTTCGCGCAACTGCTTAATCATTTCAGTCGTAATTGCCATGCCTGTCCTAACCTTTTTAAAATGTCGAGATAAAAGCTATTTCTATCGATCCTGGTGTTGATCGCTCGATTTCTACTCAAGAGATCTTACGCTTCAGCGGCGTCTGATTCTTCCTCTTTGCTGCTCGAGTTCCGCCTCGTCCGGAGTTTGGTTCTCATCCGGAGCCGGACGACCACCGAGTTTCGCCAGGGTGGCCTCGCCCAGCAAGTCGCTGTCATCTACTTCATCATTCAGATCGATATTTTCCCGTACACGAGCAGGACGCCCAGCAGGCACAGCCTCTAAAGCTTCTTCTTCCTGATCATCCTTACGCATCCCCTTGCCTTCCATAACCGCATCGGCAATCTTGCCGACCAGAAGTTTGATGGCGCGAATGGCATCATCGTTAGAAGGGATCACGTAATCGATGTTAGTCGGGTTGCAGTTGGTATCAACGAGGGCAATGATCGGGATTTCCAGTTTATTGGCTTCGTGAACTGCGGTTTCTTCGCGGCACACGTCGACAATAAACACATAGTCGGGCAGGTGCTTCATGTTGCGCAGACCACTCAAGCGGGTCTCGAGACGGTTGATTTCGCGCTCAATCAGCAAGCCTTCTTTTTTCGTCAGACGGTTGATCTCGCCCGAATCACGCAGGTGCTCCAGGCGCTCCAGCTCCTGAATACGCTGATAAATCGTCGACCAGTTCGTCAGAATGCCGCCCATCCAGCGTTCGGTAACATAGGGCATACCGCAGCGGATCGCTTCTTCGCGGATGGTTTCCTGGGCCTGGCGCTTGGTGCCGACGAACAGCACCGTCCCGCCGTCCACTACACAATCGCGAACGACATTGTAGGCCATGTTGAGGGCCTTCACCGTCTGTTGTAAGTCAATAATATGAATGCCATTGCGCTCTGTGAAGATATAAGGGCGCATGCGGGGCTCCCACTTGTTCGTGCGATGCCCGAAGTGTACGCCGCTTTCAAGCAGCGCTTTCATAGAAACAACAGTAGCCATGCTTAAAACTCCTTTGCGTTTTACCTCCGCCCCTTCGTCCTGATCCCTCACATTCCCAGGCGGGAAGCACGCAGGATCAGTCAGGAGGCGTGTGGAATAAAAAAATAGGGTGTCTACTGCCTGAGTGGAACCCGCACAAATCAGCCCGGCAGGGTTTGCCCCTCCGGCAGCGCGCCATAGTATATCACGTCTACTGGCGATCGTCCAGTTAAGATTCGTTAACCTGGTAAACGATTTTTAGGGCAGGCAGGAGAGTTCCTGGAGGACATCCTCAACCGGTTTAGCACCGGTGGAACGCAGATCTACCCAAAGAGTACACAGGCGAGGAGCCAAGCGCGGCTCTTTTTCCAGCACCTGTTGAGTGATCTGGCGGGCTTCCTCCCACCGGTTCTGATGGGCGTACCCTTCGATGAAAGGCAGCCACTCCTGGGGGGTGTTGGAGGAAAGATTTTGCAGGCTGTAGCCATCGGCTTGCGCCTGGTCCCCGAACTGAACCACTCGCTGCCAATCGCCATACTGGCGGGCGAGATCGGCTTTTTCAAAGATATAGCACCAATCGTGGGGCGGTTCAGGGCCAAAGATTTGGGGCGAAGGGCCGGGCGCGTGAGACTGATCTGTAATGAGATCTAAATTCACCAGTGGCAGCGACTGCTGGCTGATTGTGGGAATCGCCGGGTCTTGACCGTCTTGCGACGTCAGAACGCGCAAACAGTCAGCATCGTCAGGCTGATAGTAGAGGACCAGACTGTTGGGGCTGGCGCCACGGAAGGTGAGCTGGCGGAACTTCAACTCGAGCGGCATGCCGCCCAGAAACTCAGGCATACGGTAGCTAAATTCGCGCCCCAGCGAATAGAACCAGTAATTTACATCGGTGGAACCCTGCGTAAGGGGATAGAGCAGGTTGATGCCGTACGCAGTGGAGTACAAGCCCATCTTGGAGAGTACTTCGCCATCCGAAAGCAAGGCGGTGTTTGGCTGGATATAAGGGGCGCGCCAGTAAAGCTGCCAGAAAAAGCGGTTCTGGCGAATGCGCACCCAGCGAAAGTCGTTGGCGACACGCAGATTACTGCCGACGGCCAGGGCGATTAACAGGCTGAGGAGCAAGATTTGTCGCGCGCGCCCACGGATAAACATACCAATTAAGCCCACAAACAAGAGACTGGCGCCAAACATCGCCGGCAGCGCCAGCCGGTCAGAATAAGCGCCCACAATGACCTGGCGATCCGTCAACCAGGCAGGGATCGGGCCGGTGAGGACGAGCAGCGCGCCAAGCAAAGCGGCCTGCCTATATGGGCTGAAAGATCCTTCTGGCTCTACGCGGGCGGACCTGGCGAAGCGCAGCAGGTACACCAAGCTAAACACCAAAGCCAGCAGCGCCACAAACCAGGCCAGAAGGTTGAAGCGCACGCTCAAATCAAACAGGTCAGGGCGCAGGGCATCATACCAGTTGGTCCAGAAGATATGCAAACTATCTTGCAGCGCCATCTGGATTAACTGCAAGCCCGATTGAAGCGGAGTCTTCAACAAGCCGTATAGGAGGACGGGATCATTGCGATCTTCGGCGGGCATTTGAACGATGAACAGCCGCCAGACGACGTATACCAGAACCATGGCTAAGTAGGGAGCCCAAAGCAGAAAAGTTCGGCCTAAGCGCTTGCGCCAGCCTGCCAGGAACCCCGCGCTGCCCAGCGCTAACCAGATGATGACCGGGCGAACCAGTTCGACACCGAGGAAATATTCGGAGATCAGCAGGTTTATTACCAGACAGGCCAGTGATAAGAGGATGAACAACCAGAATTGACGCGGGCGCGTAGGGAGGCTGTGGATGGCTGCCACCATGGCTGCCAATGAAACCAGGTAAACGACATATTCCATCCAGACCTGATGGTAGACCAAAGCAATGGGCTGCTGGCGAAACACAGGGTAAACCACAAACAGCAACGCCGTCCAAACGGAAATGTTCTTGTGGGTAGGCCACAAAACGCTGGCGAACCACCATAAGGCTGTGCCAGCGCCTATGCGCAGCAGCAAGCCAAAAATCTGCCAGGCCAGGGGCTGTGTGCCAAACAACGGCATCAGAACGGTGTAACTGAGGTAGGTGGTGGGACGGTCGAAGGCGAAAAACTGTTGAAAGCCAACGATCCCCTGCTGTTTAGCAATCAGCAAGAAGGGCCAGTCATCCCAATAAAAGCCAAGCTGTGGGATGAGCAGTCCAAAGCTGAGCAAACCGAGCGCCGCTACAGCCAGGGGAACCGTCCAGGGCTTAAATGAAAACTTCATGCGAGATTATGCTCTTTAGGAAAAATGAAATTCTTGAATGGCTTCAACCACCCGGCCCTGTTCCACTTCACTGAGGGTGTTGTAGAAGGGCAGGCGCACCAACCGGTCGCTGACCGACTCGGTCACCGGGCAGTCGCCGGGCTGACCGCCATACTGGCGGCCCATATCCGAAAGGTGCAGCGGCAGGTAGTGGAAGACACTGTAAATGCCTTTTTCGCGTAGGGAGGCGATGAAAGCCTGGCGCGATTTTAAGGAAGGCAGCAGCAAGTAGTACATGTGATAGGACTGCTCGCGGTCAGCGGGCACGGTAGGGGTGCAGACGCCGTGTTGCGCGGCCCAATCGCGGAGGTGCTGATCATAAAAGTTCCAGATGCGGCGGCGGGTCTCTTGAATCTGCTGGCTGACTTCTAACTGGGCATAGAGGAAAGCCGCGAGGATATCAGAGAGAACGTAGCTAGAGCCCTGATCGACCCAGGTGTATTTATCGACCATGCCGCGGAAGAAACGGGCGCGGTTGGTGCCTTTTTCGCGGATGATTTCGGCGCGCTCAATATACTGCGGATCGTTAATCGAGGAGAGCGCCGCCCTCACCGCAGGTGATGTTCTTGGTTTCGTGGAAGCTCTGGGTCGCCAGCGCGCCAAAAGTCCCCAGGTGCTTACCATGATACTTGCCAAACAAGCCATGCGCGTTATCTTCCACTACCGCCACGCCGCGTTGATTGGCGACTGCCAGAATGGCATCCATCTCACAACCGACTCCGGCGTAGTGGACCGGCAGGATAGCTTTGGTGCGAGAAGTCACGCGCGATTCTAAGAGGCGTTCATCGAGGTTGAGCGTATCCGGGCGAATGTCGATGAAGACCGGGTGAGCGCCACGAATGACGAAGGCATTGACGGTAGAAACAAAGGTGAAGGCAGGAACGATGACTTCATCACCGGGTTGGATGTTGAGCAAAAAGGCAGCCATCTCGAGGGCGTGGGTGCAGTTGGTAGACAGGAGCGCACGCGGCACGCCCAACGCGCGCTGGAGATACTCCTGGGCCCGTTTGGTGAAACTGCCATCACCCGAAATATGGCGATTTTGGAGGGCTTCTTGAATGTAGGCCATCTCATTGCCCATGAGACAGGGTTTGTTAAAGTCAACACGAATGTCTGACATGATCTTTCTCTACGGCCGGGAGGCCTTATTTCCGAACGATAAGGGTGAAATCATAGGCTTCATAGTCGTGCAGCAGGGCTACATTTCGTGAGAAGTGGGTTTTGCAGTAATCGAACAAGAAGCACGGGTCAGCATAGTATAGATGGGGGCGCATGTACTCAGGGTCAGAATACTTGGTCAGCATATTAAAGGAAAAGCCGCGCTCACAAAGGGAATCCATCTTATGGAGTTCACGCAACACGTAGTGAGTCCAGTCGTCGTGCGAAACCTCCAGCTTGAGGTTAAAGATGCCGCTGGCAATGGCGAAATCAACCGGGGCCAGTTTGGCTGGGTCGGAAGTGAAACTGCACTGCGGCAGATGAGCGTAGGTTTCGCGGGCTTTGGCGGTCATACTCTCCAGGATGTCAAAGCCGATATAACGGGTCATCGGATAGCCTGCGCGGAGCAGATAATCTGCTAAAGCGCCGTAACCACAGCCATAGTCGAGGAGCGAAAAAGGATCCTGCGGAGTGCATACCCTGGCTAACTGCGAAAAACGTAGTTCCTGCGCCGTTTCCGAATTCCAATCAACTCCGCGGGCCGTGGCTCCGTGGGTGGTTAAACGTTCTTCAAAATAATTTTTCGCCTGTTGATAATTGGGGATATCGCTGCCCATAAATACCTCAGTTGTTAACGTGTTTGAAAATATAGTCGGACGCTTGCGGCCCGGTCATAAACAGCAGATCCAGAATACTGGTAAATGGATCAAAAGGTGGGTAAAGCTGCGGATATTCGGGGTAATTGTACTCCATATATTCCAGCGAAATTCCGGCAGCCTCAAATTGAGCGGGGTCAATATAATCGCGGGCCGATGGTCCAGAAACATAGTGGGTGATATCCAACTGAGTGAGAATCTGAATCAGGCGGTCAGTTTTTTGCCCGCTAACCTCCAGTTCTGAGGAGCGCATAAAGCGCGTATGCTGAATGCCCAGCAAGCGAGCCAGTTCGATCGTCAGGGGGATGGTGAAGTCGGCCAGAAAGCGCGGCCGGCGCGTGAAGACTTCTTCCAGCCAGGGGGCATACTGCTTAAAGTAGGGGGCTTTGCTGTAGGCCTGTTGAATGGCGCGCCAATGGCGTTCGGGCCAGGGCTGCTGCCAGGCAATCTCCACCTGATTGATCGGGGTTTGTTCCACCACCACCCCTTTAGAATGGACTGGAATGGTCAACCACTGCCCGCCTTGATGCGTCTTGATGCGGTTGCGGTTGCGCCAGCCATGCTTGTCGTACTGGACATCGTCGTAAAAGACGAACAGATCGGCTTTGCCAATCTGCTCAAAGTAGCCGCGCCAGGGTATATAGGAAGGTTGAAGGATGACACAGTTCATAAGCGATCGAAAGGGGTCAGGGACGGGAATAGGCTTTTTGCGAGTCAGAAGGGTCTGGCTGGACGGCGGCAGGCAGGGAATGGGGCTGCCCGAATCCGGAAGTTTGGCCGACCATGTAGGCCGGGCGATCCATACTGCGGTCGAAGATGCGCGCCAGGTATTCCCCGATGATGCCGAGGGCGAACATCTGCGCCCCGCTGAAGATGGAGATGAGCGAGGCCAGGAAGGGGAAGCCCTGAATGCTGCCGAGAAAGAGATAGGTGCCGACCACGTAGAGGAAAACCAGGATTCCAAACAAAGTGAACCCAAAGCCGAGCATACTGGCAAAGCGTAAGGGAACGGTGCTGAAACTGGTCAACACGACCATCGTGACCTTGAACAGCTTGTAAAAGTTGTAATTGGACTGGCCGACCTCACGGGGATCTTCGCGCACGGTGACCGCAGCGAAGCGGGCCGTTCCCCAGGAGAGCAGCACATCTAGAATGACGTTGGGGTTCTGGTATGTGGCGAAGGCCGGGCGCAGGCTGGCGCGAAAGGCGCGGAATGCGCCGATATCGCGGATGGTCTTGATGCCCATGACGCGCGCCAGGGCCCGTTTGGTCATGACCGAGAAGCCGTTACGCCACCAGGAATGCGGCCTTTTTTGAGGGACGCCATAGACAACGTCGTAACCTTCCTCCAGCTTTTCGAGCAGGAGCGGCAGTTCTTCAGGCGGATGCTGGAGGTCGTCATCCATAGTGACGATCACTTCGTATTGAGCGGCGCGCACGCCGCACAGGGTGGCGTTGTGCTGCCCATAATTACGCATGAGATTGATGCCGCGCAGCCAGGGATACTGGCGCACCAGGCGAGAGATGACGTCCCAACTGGTATCGGGGCTGCCATCGTTGACCAGGATGACCTCAAAGGTTGTGATGATATCTGGCAGCACCTGAGCCAGGCGGGTGACGAGCGCGGGTAGGGCTGTCGCGCTGTTATAGACCGGGATCACAATTGAACAGTTGGGGTACTTTTCCAAGTGTTCCTCTTTATATCAGGGAATGGCACAGTCATAGGACTGGTTGACCCAACCTAACACGGTACGCTGACCGTCACTTATGGGCTGATCGGCACGAACGGAGCGCCGCCAGATGGAGCACAAGGCCGGTCGCAAAGCCGGAGACATGCGATCGACGCGCTGGCTCAACTGGTAGGCGTCTTCCCACAAACCGAACTGGACATGCCCCTCGATAAAAGGCAGGTATTCAGCCGGGTCATCCGGTTTTAAGCCCTGTCCGATCGACTGGTCGGTGAGGCGCACGATTTCTTCCCAGTTGCCAACCTGACGGGCCAACTCCACTTTTTCATAATAATAACACCAGCGGTGGGCCGGCTCACTGCCGAAGATTTCAGCGGGCGGAACAGCGGCGGGCGCATCTGGCACGATCTGCTGCTGGGGAGCAGAGAGCGGCAGCGCGCGCTGCAAGCGGTCTGGTAGACGATATAGATCAGCATCGTAAACGGGGTCGAGAACTTGCAGGCAGCCAGACTGCCCATAGTAGACCACCAGAGACTGGGAAGTGGAACCCTGGAAGACGGCCCCGCGGACATCACGCTCGACAGGCAAATTGGGCTGCAAGCTGGGGAGGGACGCGTGCCGCACGAGCAGATCGTAGAAGAGGTAATTCATCTTACTCTCGCGGTTATTCGGATCGTACGTCCAGTTGAGCGGCGCAGTAAGTGAGTCGTCTTCAAAGTAGCGAAAGGGAAGACTATCCGCCAGGAACAAGGTATGGGGCTGAATGCCAGGGGCGCGCCAGGTGAGCTGCCAGAAGAAGTCTTTGGCGCGGTCCCAATCTTCACGGTAAGCCAGAGAAGTTTGAAACTGAAAACCAACCGCCAGCGCCAGCAGCACGCTGAGCAGAAGGGCTTTGCGCGTCAGGTTGCGGCCGAAGACATCGATTAGCCCGGCGAGCAGCAAGCTCACGCCCACAGCCAGCGGGAGCGAGTAACGATCCTGGGGGAAGCTCATCCGCATGGGCAGCCCGGTAACCCAAAAAGGCCACCCGGCGACCAACAGTGCAAACATACCGGTAAAAATGGCCTCACGCCCCCAGGGGAAGGCAGCAACACGCGGAAGCGACCTCAGCGTTGGGCGCAGGCGCGCCAGGTAAACTGCCAGCAGCAAACCAGCGAACAGGATCAGCGCGATCAGGCGCAAACCGGACGAGACGCTATTTTCTAAAAGGCCGCCAAGCTGTAAGGGCTGGCCCCAGGCGACCAGGGTCAACTCGATCCAATCGCCAAAGACCGTTACAACCAAATTGCTCAGCGTTTGGAATGGAGCCGATGTTATCCCCTGCACCACCACCAGGCTTTTCCCAGGGAAGGTATGAATAAACCCGCGCCAGATGACAAACACCATCATGAGGGCGAGATAGGGCGCCCACCAGCGCAATAGGCGCAGCAGGCGGCGGCCCAGGTGTGGGGGAGCATTCAGGCTGGAGAAGATCCACCATAGTAAAAGCGGGCGCAGCAGTTCCAGGCCAAAGAAGTATTCTGTCGAAAACATGGTAAAGGCCGAAAGCAGCAGCGCCAGCAGTGTGACCGGCGCCTGCCAGCGGCGCAGGGTTCCCGCCGCGGGAGAACGGGCCAGCCATAAGGTCAGCGCAATCGAAAAGAACATCGCCGCAAACAGGACAAACGCCTGCCCATAGATGACGGCAATCCAGTGCTGTGTAAAACCAGGATAGACGGCAAAGAGCATAGCGGCCCAGGCTGCTTTATGAGCGCTGCGCGGCCAGGTGAGGGCCAGCGCCAACCAAAGTCCCAGGCTGGTGGCCCAGTGGGCAAACAGGTCAAAGATCTGCCAGGCAGGAGCTGAGTTCCCCAATACGCCTAAACTCAACGTATAAATGAAGCTGAGGAAGGGGCGATCACCGGAAAAGGCATTGACAATGCCTTGCGGTCCGAGGGTATGATAAAACCAGAGGTAGGGCCAGTCGTCCCAGAAGAAGCCCAAAGAGAGCGCGCGCAACCCATACGCCAGGATGGTAAGACCAAGCAGCGCCAAAGGCACGCTCCAGGGGGCAAAACACAAGGTCCTGGCAGTGACTTGAAAACGGGTTCGTAGAGTAGAAAGCATGTGGAACGATGGCATAAAATCGTAAGACCCTGCCTGTGATACAGGCTGTGGAACAGGGGAAAGTATAACACGGCTTTTGAAATCAGATTTTGATCCTTTACGGGTTCTTTAGAGCGGGTATAATAACGACTGTAGGCTCCACATCTCGGCTTCATTAATAAGGTGATACTACAAGAGCAAAAACGCTGAAAAACACTTCCTTTACGTGGCCCGGGGAACATGGTATAATCTGCCCTCGCGCCTAAACTCGGCGATTTTTGTTGTAAATGCACTTATTTTGCGCGTTTCAGATGGGTCACATCCCAACGGAAACGCTCCAGTCTACCATCAGGTAAGGATTTTGTCAGATGAGCGAACAGTTGCAAGCCATTCAAGCACCCGTAAACCCCAATATCCCGGAGCTTCGTGCCGGTGACGTTGTTAGTGTGCATGTGAAAATTAAAGAAGGAACCCGCGAACGTATTCAGGAGTTCAAAGGTACTGTTCTTTACACCCGCAGCAACGGCACGAATTCGACCTTCACCGTACGCCGCGTCGCCAGCAATGGCGTCGGCGTCGAGCGCACCTTCCTGACCCGTTCCCCGCGCCTGGATAAGGTCGTGGTCGAGCGGCACAGTCAAGTCCGCCGCGCACGCCTGTACTTCCTGCGCGAGCGCACCGGCAAACGCGCACGCCTCAAGCAGCGTTTCTAGAGTTGAGGAAGCCCCAATCGTAAGGGTGCAGTTAATGATGACTGCGCCCTTTTTCTCTTTGCTAACGAGGAATTATGGCTGCTCCCATCGTCGGTGTTACTGCCAATACCATCCCCGCTGAGGGGAACCGAAGCGCACAATTTGCGTTATCTGAAGCTTATGTGCAGGCTGTGATCCAGGCGGGCGGCATTCCGTTGATTGTGCCGCCCGCTTATACTGGCAGCCAATTGAAAAGCCTGTTTGCCCGCTTGGACGGGATTCTCTTTTCGGGCGGCAGCGACATTGACCCAGTACGGTTTGCAGGAAAGCCGCATCCCCGCGTTTACGGAATTGACGCGCAGCGGGACGAGCAGGAAATCGAACTGGTGCAGATGGCGGCGGAACAGGGAAAGCCGTTTCTGGGGATCTGCCGGGGGATTCAGGTGGTCAACGTGGCCTTAGGCGGCACGCTGTACACCGACATTGACGATCAGATGAGGGGGGCACTGAAACACGATTGTTTCCCCGATCAACCCCGCGATTACTTGGCGCATTCGGTGATGGTGACACCGGACAGCCGCCTAAGCCAGGTGTTACAAGGGCAAACGCTACAGGTCAACAGCCTGCACCACCAGGGCGTAGAAAGGCTGGCGCCGCCGCTCAAGGCTGTGGCTCAGGCCGAGGATGATCTGATCGAAGGCGTAGAGCTAGAAGGGCATCCCTTCGGGCTGGCAGTGCAGTGGCATCCGGAATGCCTGCAAGCACACGCCGCGCAGCGGGCCTTGTTCCGGGCATTTGTGGAAGCAGCCGCAAAGTAAAGAAAATTCAATCTCCATTCAGAGGAAGCAGCGATGAACGCAGGCGTCCTTTCCACACCCTCTCCCATTGGCATCTTTTGATTCTGGCGTAGGTGGGCTTTCGGTGCTGCGCGCCATCCGGCAGCAAATGCCGTGCCAGCCTATCCTCTACCTGGCTGATCAGGCCCACGTGCCTTATGGCGCGCACAGTGGAGAAGAAGTGCGCGCCTACAGCGAAGAAATTACTCGCTTCTTTCTAAGCCAGGGCGCAGGACTGGTGGTGGTCGCCTGCAATTCAGCTTCGGCAGCAGCCCTACACTATTTGCGGTCTACCTTTCCAGCAGTGCCATTTGTAGGTATGGAACCCGCCGTAAAACCGGCGGCAGCGACTACACACAGCGGCGTAGTGGGGGTGCTGGCGACTCCCGTGACTTTTCAGGGGGCGCTGTACGCCTCGGTGGTAGAACGCTTTGCAAAAGGCGTGCGGGTGCTGGAAGATGACTGCCCGGGGCTGGTGTGCGAAATCGAAGCCGGACGACTGCACAGCGAGACTACCCGGGCCATTTTAGAACGGGCGCTGCAGCCCATGCTGGCGCAAGGCGTCGATACGATTGTGATGGGTTGTACCCACTACCCCTTTGTGATCCCGCTGATTCAGGAGATTGTTGGACCCGAAGTGCAGGTGATTGATCCTGCACCTGCCATCGCCCGGCAAGCCGAGCGCCTGCTGCAAGCGCGGGGGTGGAGCGCCAATCTCAACAGCAGCCCGGCGCCCGCTCCGAAAGCAGCCATGCGCTTCTATACCACAGGAGACTTGTCTGCGTTCGTAGGGAACCTCCCAATCTTTATCGGGGAATATTACCCTATACAATTTATAGGATGGCAGGATAGAAAATTAGTATAGAGAAGGTGTATACTATAGCAGGGAAGGAGAAATGATAGTGTATGCCACGCATAGAGTTAGATCTTAACCCGATCGTACACATCACGACCGATGCCATTGGGCCGCCAGGGCAGCGGGTTTTCTACATTCAAGGTCAAACCACAGATCGAGTGGTCACCATCATTGTCGAAAAAGTACAAATTCAGACACTGGCGCTGGGCGTGGAAGATTTTCTGGCTGAGATTACTCAGCGTTACCCGGAACTGCCCGCCGTAACGCCTCAATATGACGAGCTAAGCATGCATATCCAACCACCAGTAGACCCAATTTTCCGGGTGGGTGAGTTGGGCCTGGCGTATGATGCGGACCAGGATTTAGCTGTGTTAGTTGCTCGCGAGATCCAAAGCGCTGAAAACGCAGACCCTGAAGAAGTGGGGGTGATTTGCTTTTGGTGCACCCGCTCGCAGCTTTATGCGATGGGTCGTTGGGGACTGGAGGTTTCTGGAAGAGGCCGGCCAGTTTGCCCATTGTGCGGTCAGGCAATTGATCCTGCCGGACATTTTTGCCCCAAACGCAATGGACACAAACATTAATGCTTCAATTAGGAGAAGGGAGAACCGGCAAGTAAAGACTCTTTCTATCTATCCTATGCCTTACTTCCCTGTAGGATGGATTGTTTTTGATGACTTTTAAAGGTTGAAAGTGTGAATGACCGAGTCGTATCTGTTAGATAAGCCTACTATCATTAAGGCCTTGCAGAAAGGTGAGTTTGATCTGCAAGGCCAGTTCTTAAGTGGTTCCAACTACACTTTTCTGGCCCGGCTTACCTATGAAAGCATGTGCTTTCAGGTGGTATATAAACCGGTGCGGGGGGAACAGCCCTTATGGGACTTTCCACACGGCAGCCTGTCGCAACGCGAAGTGGCTGCCTACCTGGTCAGCGAGGCGTTAGGATGGGACCTGGTGCCGCCCACGATTTTGCGGAAGAATGGACCGTTGGGGGCCGGGTCGCTGCAGCAGTACATCGAGCATGATCCCAATGATCATTACTTTAACTTTGATGAAAAAGACCGACAGCAGCTGCGCCCAGTCGTGGTGTTTGACCTGATCCTCAACAACGCGGACCGCAAAGGGGGCCACGTCCTGCGCGACAGCGATGGGCATGTATGGCTCATCGACCATGGGCTGTGCTTTCACTCAGAAGAAAAGCTGAGGACGGTGATCTGGGATTTCAGCGGCGAGGAAATTCCGAATGACCTGGTAAACGATCTGAAGCGGCTGGTGGCGCAAACCAAAGAGGGCGAAGATCTTTATAAGTCGCTACAGCCTTATCTGCGACCGGGTGAAATCGCCTCGCTGCAAGCTCGCGCAAGCCGCCTGGCTGACAAGGAAAGGTTTCCCTCCCCGCCAACTTCGCGGCGATCGTATCCCTGGCCGCCTGTTTAAGGAAAAACAACAATGAACCCGCACAGGCCCGGCGTGCCTGTGTTCACTTAGGAGAGCAACATGGCTAGCCTTTCTCTGGTGCTGGTGGGCTTTGGCAATGTGGGCCAGGCCCTGGCCCGCCTGTTGTTGCGCAAGCGCGAAACACTGGCGCAAACATTCGATCTGACTTTTCAGGTGACCGGTATCGCAACAGGCCGGCATGGGAAAGCCATCAACCCTGACGGAATCGATCTACAGCAAGCCCTGGCGCTGGCCGAAAGCGGACAAAGCCTGGCGCGCCTCTCAACAGAACCCGCGCCAGAGGATATACCGGCATTCATCCGAGCCTGTCGTGGGGATGTTTTATTCGAGAATACCCCTGTCAATCACCATACCGGGCAGCCCGCCGCGGATTACCTGCGAGCTGCCCTGCAAAAAGGAATGCATGCCATCACCGCCAATAAGGGCCCGGTGGTACATGCCTACCCGGAACTCACCGGACTGGCGCAAGCGCAGGGCCGGCGTTTTCTGTTTGAATCGGCAGTTATGGATGGCGCGCCGATCTTCTCGCTGTTTCGCGGGCCGCTGCCAGCAGCAGAATTAAAGGGGTTCCACGGGATCCTGAACTCATGCACTAACCTGCTGTTAGAGCGGATGGAAGCAGGCCAGTCCTTTGATGAAGCCGTGCGGTATGCCCAATCGATTGGAATCACTGAGACCGATCCGAGCGCGGATATCGACGGGTGGGATGCGGCTATTAAAGTGGCGGCGCTGGCAACCGTGCTGATGGGAGTGCCGCTCAAGCCGCAGGATATCGAACGCGAAGGCATCCGCGGAATTACTCCTGAGATGCTGGCAGAAGCCCGGCAGGCTGGCGAACGGTGGAAGCTGGTGTGCCGCGCGCGCCGCGAAGCGGACGGGCAGATGCTGGCGCAGGTGAAACCAGAGCGGGTAGCGCCAGGTTCGCCGCTCTACAGCATTCAGGGCACAAGTTCATACGTGCAGTTTGAACTGGACGTGCTGCCCGGACTGGGAATTGTGGAAAGCAATCCCGGCCCCGAAACCACTGCCTACGGGCTGCTGGCAGACCTGATTAACGCGGTGCGAGGAATGTGAACATGAGTGAAGCCTACTTACTGACGAGCGCGGCCCAAGCGGCCCAAAGCAGCCCGCAAGCGCTGGAAAAGGTTCTGCGCAAAGCTGGTTTGGCCGCGCGCCATGTGCAGGAAATCCACTGGCTGCAAGATCAGCCAGAGTCTCTGCCCTGGCAGGCCGGACAGATGGATCTGAACTCCAACCTGGCAGTATTCCAATGGCAGGCGACGGCGCTGCTCGATCACTTCACGCTGCAGGCCGCTATTCGGGCCCTCCTGAATGAAGACCGGCACGTGATGGTGGTAGGACAGACCACACAAGGACAGGAGGCGGCCCTCCTGCTGGCGTCGCCTACAGCGGTAGGACGCTATAACGCAGTTCCAACTGCGCGTCTGGCCGCCTGCTTGAGCGTCAACACCCGTGAGAAAGGACTGCTGCCCGCCGTACAAGCAGCATTAGAGCGCCACGCCCGGGCACTGGTCCGGCAAGCGACTGAGACAGTGGATGGAGAAGAGCCAGAGCAAGGCGAGGATTTCCCAAAGATCGAAGAAATTAAGCTGCTGGCAGGCAGTGCCGGGGCGGCTGGTTTAGCAGAAACCTTTCCACAAGCGGAGTGGGTAGAAGGTCAGCCGGGCGGAATTTACGCGCAGTTGGATGGGCTGGCAGCGGCGCTCGAAAGCAAGCAGGAAAACTGGGGGCTGCTGATCAGCCAGGGACCGCACGACAGCGGGCTGGTGACGCTGGTTCAACGCGTTTGAGGACAAATTGGCACATATCGTTTATCTGGCACTAGGAACCAACCTGGGACGGCGGGCTGCGAATTTACGCGCCGCGTTGAGGGCGCTGCCGCCGAAGGTAAGCGTCCGGCGGGTCTCTCCGGTTTACGAAACCGAACCGTGGGGCTACGAACAACAAGCCCCATTTTATAACCAGGTGGTCGAAGCGACCACCACGCTGTCTCCGCAGGAACTGCTGGCAGACTTAAAAGAACGTGAGGGCCAGTTAGGACGCGCGCCAACCTTTCAGTACGGGCCGCGGCTGATCGACCTGGACGTGTTGTTTTACGATGACCAGGTGGTGCAGGAAGAGGCGCTGCAAATTCCCCACCCGCACCTGTCCGAACGCGCCTTCGTGCTGGCGCCGCTGGCCGACCTGGCCCCTGACCTGCGCCACCCGCTGTTGGGACGCACGGTACGGGAAATGCTGCAAGCGGTAGCGCGTGAAGGCATCCGGGTCGTGATGCAGCAGATGCTGCCCTTTGGCGCGCGCACCTTCGTGATGGGCATTTTGAATGTGACTCCCGACAGTTTTTCTGGAGATGGAATTTTACAAGGAACGGCATCAGAAGAAGCCGTGCAAGCCGCGGCGTTGGAACAGGCGCGGCGCTTCGTCACAGCAGGCGTGGACATTCTCGACATCGGCGGCGAGAGCACCCGGCCCGGAGCAGCGCTGGTTTCAGAGCAAGCAGAACTGGCGCGGGTGGCGCCAGTGATCGAAAAGATCGCCCAGACTTATGATGTGTTGATCTCTGTGGATACCTATAAGGCGGCAGTAGCCGAAGCCGCTCTGCAAGCGGGCGCAGATTGGGTGAACGACGTGTGGGGACTGCGGGCCGATCCAGACATGGGGGCAGTGATCGCCAGACACCAGGCGCCGGTGGTGCTGATGCATAACCGGTTGAAACCAGCGACGGCTGAACTGCAAGCCCGGCTGGGCGGGCGCTACGTGGGCGTGCATTACGATGACCTGATTGGGGATATTCAAAAAGAGCTGATGGAGAGTGTTGAACGTGCCCACGCGGCGGGTATCGTGGATGAGCAGATCATCCTGGACCCGGGCGTAGGATTTGGCAAAACAGTGGCGCAAAGCCTGGAGCTGATCGACCGGCTGAATGAGATCTGCGCGCTAGGCTACCCGGTGCTGTTAGGACCTTCGCGCAAGTCCTTCATCGGGTATACATTAGATCTGCCGCCTGACGAGCGCGCAGAAGGCACAGCCGCCGCAGTGGCAGTTGGCATTATGCGCGGCGCGGATATCGTGCGCGTGCATGACGTTGAGGCTATGGTGCGGGTGGCGCGGATGACAGACGCTATCCTGCGCCGGACATCCCGAACGCAAGACTGACTCAGGCGGCTCGCGCGAAAGGCTCAATCTTCCATGTCTGCATTCCCTTCTCCTTCCTCTTCATCCACAGAACAACTGGCGGCCCTGCAAAGATGGATGGTAGGCCAGGCCAGTGTAGCGGATCTCGCGCTGCTGGCGCCGCTGCTTCCTGAGGAGTCCGCACCGGATGTGCTGGAAACCCTCAACCAACCCAAGACATGGCGCACTCCCAGCCCGGCCCTGGCGCTGATGGCAGAACTGATGCTGGCGATCTCCAGTCAGATTAATGAGGGAGTGGAACCGCTGGTATTGGAAACAGCGGCAGAGGATCTGGAGCGAACAGCCGGCCTGCTGGAAGCCAGCGACCGGGAAACCTCCAGCGCATTGTGGGTGGAAGTTGGGCGCTTACGCCAGCACCAGGCCCGTTTCGAGGCGGCGCAGGCGGCTTTTCAGAAAGCACTGCCAATAGACAATCCCCTGGAAGCGCCACACCCAGATCAGGCGCGCGCCCTGCATCATCTCGGGATGGTGCTGATGGTGCGGGGCGAATTTGAGGAATCTGAGCGGATGCTGGCACAGGCGGTATCCATTTCAGAAAACTTCCCTGACACACCCGGCCTGGCACGAGATTTACATACCCTGGGGATGCTGCAGCGAGAACGCGGCGCGGCAGCCGAAGCGCAGCCGCTGCTGGAACGCGCTTTGCAGATCGACGAGGAACAGCCGCAGGTAAACCCGTCAGATGTGGCCCGGGATCTGTATGGATTGGGGCTGCTGTGGCAAGATCTGGGGGATCTGGAAGAAGCTCAGGCGTTGTTAACGCGGGCGGTAACGCTCTCAGAAGAATGCAACGGCGGGCAGCACCCAGAGACCGCACGCTACCTGGATGGGCTGGGCAGCGTGCAGCGCGATCTGAACGCGCTGGATGAAGCGCGCGCCAGCCATGAACGCGCACTGGCGATGGATGAAGCGATCTTTGGGACCCAGCACCCGAATACAGCACGGGATGCGAACGACCTGGGCGTGGCGCTTCAGTCGGCTGGAGAGACAGAGGCAGCACGAGGGCTATATGAGCGTGCCCTGCGCATCGACGAAGCCGTGTTCGGGACGCAGCATCCCAACGTAGCGCGCGACCTGGCTAACCTGGCAGAAGCGCTGCGCGCCCTGGGCGACTACCCAGCGGCGCGCCAGGCGGCGGCACGCGCCCTGGGCATCTTTGAGCAGACGCTAGGGGCAGGTCACCCGGTGGTAGGGACGGTGCTCAATAACCTGGGGCATATCTTGCAGTCACAAGGCGATCTGGCTGGGGCCAAGGAAGCTTTTGACCGGGCGCTGGTGATCTTGCAAAAACGCTACGGGCCGCGCCATCTCAACGTGGCGCTGGTGCTGGGTAACCTGGGCGCGGTGCTGCTGGTGCAGGGCAAGCTGATGGCAGCGCGGGTATCGCTGGACCAGGCGCTGCGCGTGACCGAGGAACACCTGGGATCGTATCATCCAACCGTAGCGGTCATGTTGAACAATCTGGGAGAAGTGCTGCGCCTGAGCGGAGATCTACCGGCGGCGCGGCGGGCGTATGAACGCTCGCTGGCAATTGACGAGAAACTGTTAGGGCGCGAGCATCCAAACGTCGCTGTGCGATTGGGTAACCTGGGGCGGGCGCTGCAAGGCATGGGCGAACTGGAAGAAGCGCGCCAGGCCTACCAGCGCGCCCTGGAGATCGACGAAGCGCACTATGGCAGCGAACACGCGCGAATTGCTACCCGGTTGAACAACCTGGGGCTTGTGCAGCGCCAGATGGGACAACTGGCAGCGGCGCGCACCACCTTGACACGGGCGCTGACGACTGCCAGACAGGCATATGGTGACCAGCACGCCGAGGTGGCTAGCATCACGTTTAACCTGGGATTGGTGCTGCAATCACAGGGCGAGAACGAAGCCGCTCGAGAGCAGTTTGAACGGGCGATCCAGATGGATGAAGGTTTGTATGGGGCCAGCCATCCCCGCGTGGCGCAGCGTTTAAAAAGCTATGGGCAGCGGCTGCAAGAAATGGGCGACTTGAACGGCGCGCGAACCGCCTACGAACACGCCCTCGCCATTGAAAAAGGCGCCTTTGGCGAACGGCACCTGCGGCTGGGCGAAACGCTCAACCAGTTGGGGGGACTGCTGGCACTGCAAGGGGCAAAAACGGATGCGCGCGCAGCGTTTGAACAGGCCCTGACGATCCTTTCAGCCAACCTACCGCCCAGGCATCCACGACTAGCAGCCATCCGCCAAAACCTGGAAAAACTGGGAGCTTCCTAAGCCAGGCAAGCTGAATCTTTTCAATCTCTGACCTGCGAGGTGTACGATGCACGAGATTTACCGACCGCTGTATCACTTCATGCCGCCGCAAAACTGGATGAACGACCCGAACGGACTGGTTCAGTGGCAAGGCACATACCACCTGTTTTACCAGCACAACCCCAACGCAGCCGTTTGGGGTGATATGCACTGGGGGCATGCCTCCAGCCCAGACCTAATTCACTGGCGGCACTTACCCATTGCACTGGCACCCACCCCAGGTGGACCCGACTCGGGCGGCTGCTTCACCGGCTGTACAGTCGATTGGAACCGGGTGCCCACTTTTGTCTATACCGGCTGGACCCCAGAGCGAGAAACGGTCTGCCTGGCCTCCAGCACAGACGGGCTGATGACCTGGGAAAAGAACCCGGCCAATCCCGTTATCGGTGGGCCGCCGCCCGATCTGGAAGTAACGGGCTTCCGCGATCCGTATGTCTGGAATCAGGATGGGGTATGGATGATGGTGATAGGATCGGGCATCCAGAACGTGGGTGGAGCGATTCTGCTGTACTCCTCCGCCGACCTGGAGAACTGGGCTTACCTGGGACCGCTGTATGTGGGCGAGTCCGCGCTCCAGGGAGCGCTGCCTACCGGAGGTATGTGGGAATGTCCCAACTTTTTCCCGCTGGGCGACCGGCACATTTTGATCCTTTCAGCAGTGGATACTGAACAGAGGCGCAGCCTGTACAGCCTGTACTATGCGGGTACCTTCCAAGACTACCGCTTCATACCAGAGGTGGCAGCCAGGCTGGATGGGGGTGATGTTTTCTGCTACGCGCCGCAGGTCTTTTTGGATGAATCCGGGCGCAGAATCCTGTTTGGGTGGTCGCGCGAAGCGCGCAGCCCGGAAGCACAGGTGGAAGCCGGTTGGGCCGGGGTAATGACGCTGCCACGCCTGCTGGAATGGCGTCCGGATGGCTGGATGGGTATTCGCCCGGCACAAGAGGTAGAGCTGCTGCGTGGTGACCGGATGGACTGGGAAGATTTGCAGGCGCAGGAAGGCGCGCTGCTGCCGCTGCAAGGGCTGTATGGCAGCGCGCTGGAACTGGAAGTGGTCTTCGACCTGGAAGGGCTGCACGGCGACGAGACGGGGGCGTTTGGGCTGCTGGTACGGCGTTCACCAAACGGCGCAGAGCAGACCGAAATTCGGTACGACCTTTCGACGGAACAGCTGAGCGTGGATACCCATCAATCCAGCCTGAGCGAGCAAGCCGAGGGCCATCATCATGATATTCCGCTGGATATCACCGGCGAACGCGAACTGCGGCTGCGGATATTTTTGGATCAGTCGATTCTAGAAGTATATGCAAATGAGCGGGTGGTAATCACCGCACGCATCTACCCCACCCGCCCCGACAGCCAGGGCGCGGCGCTGTTTGCCAATCAACGCGCGGTGCGGGTGAAACGGGTGACGGCCTGGACAATGGAACCGATTCAGGCGTAAGCCCCTTCGACCAGGAAAGGCGCGTGCGGAGAAACATTCAGTTCGGCCGCCAGGGCCACATCACGCGGGCTGCCGCGGTCAGCCGCCTCCAGGCCAGAAGCGCAGGCGCTGAGGACGGAGGCTAACTGTTCGCGAAAGTGAAGGAACAGAGCTTCTGCCGCCGCCGCCTCGGGGGAACGTTCTCCTGGCAGGAAATGAACAATCGCGCCCGCGCCGAGCCAGTCTTCGAGCGCGGGACGCAGCCCGCCGTCGGGCCAGCGCTCTCCAGCTGGGATGACACTGATCTGGCGACCCAAGCGGGCGGCAGCCGCCGCCACAGCTTGAGCGTTGCGCAAGCAACCCGCGAAGGTGGGAGTCGCGCCGGTGGCAAGGGAGAGCGCAGCCCCGTTCGGCGAAGGTAAAACCACTTTGGTTCCGGGCGGCAGGCGCAGCATCGAGGAAGGGGCCAGCGAAAAGCCCCGCGGGTCGGTACGGCTGGCGACTGCCAGCAGCGCATCGAGCGAACTAGCATATTGGTAGGCTCTTTCGTCTCTCCAGGCATAGGGGTAAATCATCCCGCCGCGGCTGCTGGCGACATCGACGCAGGTGGAGAAGGAGAAAATATCCACAATCACGACAGCATCACTACCGGGCGCGAGTTGATTTACACCCGCCAGACCCCATTCACAACGGATTGGATGGGCATGCTGGTCAAAATACAACACACTTTTTTCAGAAACAGGCATAAGCCAATTCTAACCGAAAGTTGCGAGGAGCATATCCCCATAGTACAATTAGGGCAGAAGTCTCAAAAATGTGGGGAAAACGTTTTGAAATGAGAGGTCAACGTGAGTGAGAACCAAGAATATGATGTCATCGTAGTTGGCGCGGGTCCGGGGGGATACGTAGCGGCGATCCGTGCGGCTCAGTTAGGCCTGAAAACGGCCATTGTCGAAAAACAGTGGTTGGGCGGCGTTTGCCTGAACGTAGGCTGCATCCCTTCCAAAGCACTATTAAAGAATGCGGATGTTGCTCATACTCTGCGGGAGCGCAGTAAAGAGTTTGGGTTCTCGTTCGATAACCTTAAACTGGATTACAGCGTCGCCGTCAAACGCAGCCGGCAGGTCTCGGACCGGTTGGTGCGTGGGGTGGGCTTTTTAATGCGCAAGAATAAGGTCGATGTGCATATGGGCACGGCCTATTTGCAAGACAGAAACACGGTGCAGGTCACTGACAAAGACGGTAAAACCCAGACGCTCAAAACGAAGAATTTCATTATCGCGACGGGCGCGCGCACCATGAACATTCCAGGGGTGGAAGTGGACGGCGAAAAGGTCGTCACTTACCTGGAAGCCATCTTGCAGACAAAGCTGCCGAAGTCGGTCATTATTATTGGGGCTGGGGCGATTGGGGTAGAGTTTGCTACCGTCTGGAACGCCTACGGCTCAGAGGTAACGATTGTTGAGATGCTGCCGCGCATTCTGCCACTGGAGGATGAAGAAAGCTCCGGCGAACTGACCAAGGCTTACCAGAAGCGCGGCATCAAGATCCTGACGGGACACCGCGTGCAAAGCGTGGAGACCACAGACGAAGGCGTGCGCGTGCGCGTTTCGCCAGGGGAAGGCCAGGAAGAAAAGACCCTGGAAGCCGAACAGACGCTGGTGGCAATTGGCTTCCGGCCCAACTCTGGCGACCTGGGGCTGCAAGAGATCGGCGTTAATCTGTCGCAGCGCGGGTTCATCGAGATCGACGAGCGCATGGCGACCAACGTACCCGGTATTTACGCGATTGGGGATGTGACAGGCCAACTGCTGCTGGCGCACGTCGCCTCCGCGCAGGGCATTGTTGCGGCGGAAAATATCGCCGGGGTGGAAACGATTGTTCTGGATTATAAGATGATGCCGCGGGCCACCTATTCTCACCCACAGGTCGCCTCGTTTGGGTATACGGAAGCGGAAGCCAAAGAACTAGGCTATGAAGTGACGGTTGGACGGTTCCCATTCCAGGCCAACGGCAAGGCGTTAGGGCTGGGCGACTATACCGGCTATGTCAAGCTCTTAACGGACTCGCGCTATGGAGAAATCCTGGGAGCGCACCTGGTCGGTCCGGATGTTTCGGAACTGCTGCCAGAATTAACCCTGGCGCAGATGATGGAAATGACCTCAGAGGAGATTGCGCGCAATGTACACGCCCATCCCACCCTGAGTGAATCCCTGGCCGAAGCTGCTGAAGCAGCGGAAGGTCACCCGATTAACTTCTAACGAAAGAAAAACAGGTGATTGTGGCGCTTTCGCTCCACAATCACCTGTTCAAACAGATCGAACTTCCTGTACTGCTAAATACTAAAATCTTCGCCGCGCCACAGGCCCTTTTCAGGGGCATGCGGCGTGTGCTGTTCCTGGCCTCCGCCAAAGCCATTGTTTGACTTGCCGGTATGATGACTGCCGCCGTTGCCATGACGCTCTTCGAGGTGGCGCAGTTTCATCTCCAGTTTTTCTAACTTGGCAAGGCTGCCCACATAGGGGTGGTCACTGACATTCCCTGCCAAAACGGATTCCATCCGGTCGAGACGATCCATAAGCGCAGAAAGGGTCAACCCGATGGTATCGGGTAG